>CAXXNN010000004.1:0-1397500 GCA_963667915.2 Vicinamibacterales bacterium
ACAGGGCGCGGGACACCAAGCTCGACCGCGATGTCGCGCTGAAGATCCTGCCCGACGCCTTCGTGAACGACCCCGAGCGGCTGGCCCGGTTCCAGCGGGAAGCGAAGGTGCTGGCGTCGCTCAACCATCCGAACATCGCGGGCGATCCACGGCCTCGAGACGTCAGTCCGGAGGCTCCTTACGCTTCAGGCTTCAGACTTCAGGAGAGATCATGTCGATACTCGATCAGCCACCGCCGCAGGCGCAGTTGCTCCAGATGCTCTTCGGGTTCATGGTCACCCGCAGTGTCTCGGCCGTGGCTGAGCTGAATGTGCCCGACGCGCTCAAGGACGGCCCGCGGTCCATCGCGGACCTGGCGCAGGCGGTCGGCGCCCACGAGCGCTCGCTGCACCGCGTGATGCGCACGCTCGTGTCGACCGGCCTGTTCGCCGAGCCCGAACCGGGCACCTACGCCCTGACCCCTGTGTCGGAGCTGCTCCGATCCGATGCACCGACCTCGATGCGCGACCTGGCGATTGTGCTCACCGCGACGTCGCACTGGCAACCATGGGGACAGTTCGCCGACACGCTGAGAACCGGCGAGTCCGGTCCGCAACACGCCTTCGGCACCGACGTCTTCTCCTGGTTTCAGCGCAGCGAGAACCAGGACGAGTGGGACCTCTTCAACGCCGCGATGACGAGCTTCTCGTCCGGCACGAGTCTGGCGGTGGCCGAGACCTACGACTTCAGCCGATTCACGAAGGTCGTGGACATCGGCGGTGGCCACGGCTTCCTGCTGAAGACCATCCTGGCGAAGGCGCCGGCGGCGCGTGGCGTGCTCTTCGACCTACCGGGCGCAATCGAAGGTACCGACCGGGAGGCGCTCGGCGAGCGGCTCGAATGCGTGGGCGGCGATTTCTTCGAGGCGGTTCCGCAGGGGGGTGACTGCTACACGCTGAAGCACATCATCCACGACTGGGACGATGAGCGCTGCCGCGCGATTCTCCACAACATCGCAAGGGCCATGGTCCCAACAGGCAGCGTGCTCGTCATCGAACTGCTGATGCCAGATGGCCCGGAGCCGCACCCGGCCAAGTTCATGGACCTCAACATGCTGGCGATGACCGAGGGTGGGACAGAGCGCACGAAAGCGGAGTTCGCCGCGTTGTTCGCCTCGGCTGGGCTCGAGCTGGTGGCGGTGCGCCCGACACGGAGCCCGGTCAGCATCATCGAGGCGGTGCAGGCCCATTGACCGGCAGGGGGCGACCGTAGGCGATAACGACCGGCTCTGCCCTGCCCGCGAGTCCAGAACGCCCCGCACAAGCGAACGTCGGCTTTCTGGCGGCACTCTGTGGGCGCTGCTCGATCGGGTACTCCCGGATGATCCAGGGTGAGCGGAGTCGACGTCGGACCTCGCCTCGCGACTCGAAACACCATATGATTGCGGGCCGTGAAGCCCTCTCACGGCCGCCTTCGGCGAACGGCAGGGCTCATCCTCCTGCTTCTGCTTGCTCTCACACCTGTGGGAGCCGCCGCCCAGCAGAGTCGCTTGGCCTCAGGCAACTGGACTCGTGGACTGGCTGGCGGCTGGGGGCACTCGTGGACACCCGGCTACGGCAAGACCGAAAGCGATGTGCAATTCGTCGCCTTTCATCCCCAGCTCGGGCGGTTCGTTACTGACCATCTGGAACTCTATGGCGAGGGCACGCTGCTCGTCTACTACCAACCGAGTGTTGCAGTCAGCGCGGGGTTGGCCGGTATTGGCGGGCGCTACCACGTCTGGAACGACCGGGGATGGACTCCCTATGTCGTCGGGATCGCCGGACTGATCTGGACCACCCTCGACATCCCTGAACTGGACCGAACCTTCAATTTTCAGTTGATCTATGGCCTGGGTCTCCGGCTGGTACCGCAACGCGGGCCAGGTTGGATCGTTGAATTTCGCAATCACCACATCTCGAACGCGGGTACCGCGGGCGAGAATCTCGGCGTGAATGCCGTAACCGTTGTCGCTGGGGTGCAGTGGGTTCTGCGGTAACGGGCAGGCCGGAGTGGACCATCACGTCACAGGTGCACGCGATCACCGTCCAGCCCGAGCGTGCGCTTCCTGGACCGTTTTAGCGTCCTGAGAGCGTTTCGGGCAGCTCGTGACCTCCCCAGGCCCGTGTAACCGAAGATCGCCGCCAATAAACCCGAACGTCGGCTTTCTGGCGGCACTCCGTGGGCCGACCGTGCCCTCCTGACGCCCCGTCCCCCCTTGCGGTAAACTTGGCCGTTCCCAACGATGGCTCTAACAGAGGTGGACCCCAAATTCCGGACACCTTGCTAAGGTGGCTCCGCGCAGCAGAGGATAGGAGCAGGAGCCATGCAGACAGGCACGCCACAGCGCATGAGCATTCTCGAGAAGCTGAGATCAAGGTGTTACAGGCCAAGGTCGGGGAGCTGACCATCGAGAAGGATTTTTTGGCGAACGCCTTCGGTCGCTGAGTCACGACCGGAGGATGGCGATGATCGATCCGACTCATCCACGACTCAGTCTCGTCCGCCAGTGCGCGCTGGTGGCGGTCAGTCGCTCGTCCTTCTACTACGCGGGCACGGGCGAGACGGCCCTGAATCTCGAGCTCATGCGTCTGATCGACGCGCAGTGTCTGGAGACCCCGTACTACGGGTCTCGACAGATGACCCGGCATCTCCGGCGGCAGGGCTACGGCCTGAGCCGTAAACGGATTCGGCGCTGGATGCGGACGATGGGCCTGACGCCCATCTACCAGACACCTCGGACGTCGGCGCCGCATCCGGGCCATCGAATCTATCCGTATCTGCTGCGAGACGTGTCGATCGACCGTCCGGACCACGTGTGGTGCGCCGACATCACCTACATCCCGATGCGCCGCGGATTTCTCTACCTGGTCGCCATCATGGACTGGGCGAGCCACCGGGGTGCAGATCTCGATGGACGGCCAGGGCCGCTGGATGGACAACATCTTCATCGAGCGGCTCTGGCGCACCCTCAAGTACGAATGCATCTATCTGCACGCGTTCGAAACGGGCTCAGACACCCGGCGGGGCCTCAGCCGCTGGGTCAACCACTACAACCACGACCGACCGCACTCGTCGCTCGAGGACCGCACCCCCGACGAGGCGTATCGCGGCATCGACCCACTCACCGGGACGGGGCTTCGCCCCGGTGCCCGAATCCACAGCACGGCGGCATGACGATACAAAGCGGGGACTAGGGTGGTTATGATTCGACTGGTGTTGTATCGATGGGTTCGGCCGCAGGGCCGAATCAGGAAGCAGTTTAGGAAGGAGTTCTAGATGCCACGTGCCCTTCGAGTTGGCTCGGCGCTCGCAGTCGGCGTTGTTGTGTTGTCCGTAATGTTGGGCGAGGAGTTGAACGGCCAGTCCTCCACGACCAACCCGTATCGCGCCAGCTTCGGCTGGGAGAACCTCCCTGAAGGAAGAGAGATGGGAACGGTGAGCGGAGTCTTTCCCGATCCGGATGGACAGCACTTGTGGATCCTGGACCGCTGTGGGGCGAACCAATGCGCCGGAACCGACCTGGAGCCAATCATGAAGTTCGACCTTGATGGGAACCTGGTAGACAGCTTTGGTGCGGGGCTCTTCGCGTTTCCGCACGGCTTCTTCCTGGATCCCGAGGGATTCCTGTGGGTGACCGAGGGCGGATCGCACGGGGACAGCCGAGCGACGCTGGGCGAGAGCATGGGCATAGGGCACCAGGTCCTGAAGCTCAACCCGCAAGGCGAGGTGGTGATGAGGCTGGGAGAGGCCGGGGTCTGGGGGAATGGCCGCAACCGCTTCAACGGACCCTCGGGGGTGGTGGTCGCTCCCAACGGGGACATCTGGGTGTCGGATGGGCATCGGGGCGGCAATAACCGCATTGTCAAGTTCTCGAGCGACGGCACCTTTCTCCTGGAAGTGGGAGGCGGTGTCGGTTCCGAAAGCAAACAGCCCGCTCGCTTCAGCGATCCACACGACATCAAGATGGATAGCCGGGGTCGGGTCTTCGTCGCGGATCGCGGCAACAGCCGGATCCAGGTTTTCGACCAGGAGGGCACGCTCCTCTACATCTGGACGCACTATGGCAAGCCGAGTGGGCTATTCATCGACCGCAACGATATCCTCTACGCGGGTGATGGCCTGTCGGGGTCGTTGCGCACCGGCCCCCCCGACCCGTGGCGGAGCAACTTGGGGTGGGAGAAGGGTATCCGGATCGGAGACCTCAAGACCGAACAGGCTTGGGTGACGCACTTCATTCCCCACCATGAGGAGGACGTCGGAGCTGGAATCGAGTTCCTCGGCGTGGATTTCGACGGCAACATCTACGCCGGGGAAGTCAGCCGCCGGCGGCTGGTGAGGTACGTGCCGTTCAGGCCACCCGAAGTCTGGGGAAACAGATCCGGTGGACGAGGCGAGAGGTAGGAAGGCGAGTTGCGTACGACTCCAAGGGGCGAAGCGACTCTCATGTTCTCGCCCGATCTGCACTACTACGCTCGCTTACGTTCAAGGAGATCACTATGACTTTTAGATTCTTCAAGCGAATGATTCTCGTTACCGTTGTTCTCCGAACTCCAGGCGCGGGTGCCGACGGGACGGTAGAGGGCGATCGCAGGCGATAACGCCCCGTACGGCACATTTAAGCGACCTACGCTACCTGCCTTACGGAAAGCGATGCCTCAGGTCGGGGGATCGACGAGGGTGCATCTCGGCATTGTGCCGCGCGGACAGTTGACCTGACAATGCCGTTCATATTGCTGTAGTGTCTTCTTTCGTCCCACGCCGTTCTCGATCACATTAAGGAGCTCACGACAATGACAGACAATCCTCTTTCAGGGCTCCAGGGAGCGCTTCGCGGTGAGCTAATCACCCGCAACAACGAAGAAGCATTTGCGTCCGCCCGCTTCCGCGGGTGGAACCGTGATCTCAGCCGACGCTCGAACCCCCTCGGTTTCGTCGTCGCTTCGGGCGTCCGCGACGTCCTAACCACGGTGAACTACTGCCGCGAGAACAACCTCGAGCTCTCGGTGCGCAGCAAGGGAGCCCATTCGCCGTACGGCATGGCCAATGACGCGGTTGTGATTGACCTGATGCACATGACGGCCGTTCGCGTGGACCCCGACAAGAAGCTCGCGTTCATCCAAGCCGGCGCCGACGGGGGCGATATCGACCACGAGACCGCCCTGCACAAGCTCATTTGCATCACGGGCTCGGTCTCCCACACTGGATTCGCCGGCGTTGCGCTCGGCGGTGGCATCGGCCACCTCAGCCGCTGGCTGGGTCCGGTGGTCGATAGCATCGTCGGCTACGAAATGGTGACCGCGAAGGGTGAAGTCATCCGGGTCGATGCGGAGAAGAACCCTGAGCTGTTCTGGGGCATGCGCGGGAACGGAGCCAGCTTCGGCATCGTTACTGAGTTTGTCCTGAAGCTGCACGACATGCCCAACGACGGGATCATTCGAAGCGCCCCGATCCTATGGCCCGACGCCAACGCGCCGGAGGTCATGTCGTCGTGGATGAAGCGGATCGCTCGACCCGACCGCAAGGATACTGAAACGCTCCAGTTTGCCTTCTTGCACTCGCCCGATGGTCACCCGGTTTGCGGTGTGGTGCCGCTAATCGTGGGGGAAACTGAAGAGGCCGCCAAAGGCACCTGCGACGAAGTCGCGGCGTACGCTGGCGGGGCCCTGGTGCGGCAAGACACGCAGATGCCCTACACAGCCATGCAGGCCGCGCTCGACGATTGCTTTCCGTACAACACGAACAACTGGGACAAGGGCGTCTTCATCGACTGGGATCCGAACAACGAGGACGCGGTCAACGAGATCATCGACACGGTGGTCAAGGCCTGGGTCGATAAACCCGCCTTCGCCTCGAAGTTGTCGACATTCATTCTCTTGTTTGAGGTCAACGGTGCGGTGGCGAAGGGCGACCCGGCGGCCACCTCGTTCTCGGCGCGCGGCGGACGATTGTGGGCGACTGCGCTCATCGGGTGGCCCGACGACGACGACGCCCAACGAGCCGCGAGCAAGAAGTGGTGCGATGATACGATCGCGGCGCTGAGCCCCTTCCACGTCACTACGTACCTGAATAACGCCATGCCAGTCAGCGCCGACGAAATGCGCAGGGTTTTTCCCGAAGAGACGATCAAACGCCTCCAGAATCTCAAGGCGAAGCACGATCCGGACGGGATGTTCAAGACCGGCGCCTGGGATTACCAGGCAAACGTCTAGATTGATCGCGGGAGGGAGTCTTCGACCTCTTCTGGAAAGCCGCGGACGGCACTGGCGCCGTGGAGCGCCTGACCTGTACGTGGTCGAACCTCTCGACGGCTGCTTCGTCATGATCACGAAACCCAGCGCGGAGCTTGACGAGATTAGCGTGATCCTCATCGGGTTCTCCGAACTCCAGGCGCGGGTGCCGACGGGACGGTAGGCCGCTTGCCTTCTCGAAGCCGGTGCGTCGTCACAGTCAATCAAAGGGTCGCATTCGAGTGGATTCTGATCCAGTATAGGCCGCTAACTCACAGGCACTATAACTGCGACGTTCCAGGGAGGTGTAGCGATGTTGGAAAAACTGATCTCTGAAGAGACTGGCACGATCACCGGAAACAGGGTACTTCCGTCAGACCCCAATACAACCACTTCCGCACGACACATCGTGTGGGCGATCGGTCTTACGGTGACCGTGTGGGCGGCGCTGACGTCGTGGCCCGCGGCGCAGGAAGGACCGAGCGCGCGGCTGAACAAGATCATCGAGCAGTTTGAGAAGGGTGAGGCGGCGCTTGGCAACGAACACTGGCGGACCATCTCGCTCGAGCATAACCCATTTATGGTCGACGACCTCGAGGCGTTCCTCAACGAGATCGAGGCGGAAGGTGCCGGGCGGCCGCGGCTGACCCCGATTGTGCGCATCCATCACGAGGCGGACCAGGATTTCCATCATGCGGTCAAGCAGATCCTCGACGCCGGCGCCTTCGGGATCGTCCTCCCGCAGGTCCGCAGCCCGGCGGAGGTCACCAAACTGGTCCGCGCGATGCGGTATCCGCCGCAGCATGGGGCACAGTATCCCGAGCCACGAGGTCGGCGCGGATGGGGTCCCACCGCCGCGACCCGGGTCTGGAACCTGTCGGCCGACGAGTACGCGCGCAAGGCCGACGTGTGGCCGCTCAACCCGGAGGGTGAGCTCTTGGCGATCATCATGTGTGAAACGCGCGAATGTGTGGAGAACATTGACGAGATTCTCCAGGTGCCAGGCCTCGGCGCTGTGATGATCGGGTCGGCTGATCTCAGTCTTGCGCTCGGTGTTGGCACGCCCGCCGCGAACCCTGGCGCGCCGGAAGTCGAAGCTGCTATCAAGACGGTGGCGGAAGCGTGTATGAGGCACAACGTCCCGTGCGGCATCGGGACCAGCAGCAGCTTCAGTACCAGTCCTACCAGGATCTTGGCCGGACTAAGAAGAGAGTGACGCGCCGCCTCCGCAGATCCACGTCGTCCTCAACTGGCACCTGGAGCTGCTCGAGCGGGTGCCGGTTCCGTAGGTGGTTCACCGAACTCCAGGCGCGGGTGCCGACGGGACGGTAGCGGGAGCGTTTCCTGAAGGAGCCTTCGCATGGATGTCCAGGCCATCTTCGGACTTCAATTCTTGTTGAGCCTCGTCGCGTGGGGCGTGACCGCCCGGTTCTTGTTGAGCCCCTGGCTGGCCCGACTCCCCCAACGGGAGGCTCTTCTATGGCTGAGCCTGCCGCACGCGTTTCGCCATATTGGAATGGTCTTCCTGGTGCCCGGCGTGGTTGACCAACCGTTGCCAACGGCGTTTGCCGGTCCGGCTGCCTACGGAGACCTCGCCACGGGTGTCATCGCACTGGTCGCGGTCTTCGCCTTGGGTTTCAGATGGTCGATCGCGCTGGCGCTGGTCTGGCTCTTCAACGTTGTCGGCACGGTCGATCTGCTCAATGCCCTGCGTCACGTGAACGTCGCGCCGGGCTTCGGGGCAGCTTGGTACGTCCCGACCATGCTCGTACCTCTACTTCTGGTGACGCACTTCCTGATATTCAGACGGCTGCTCAGGCCGGGCGACAAGCCGTGACGCGGACTGTCGGGGCCGTCGTCCAGCACTGCTTCGAGGAACTCCAGGCGCGGGTGCCGACGGGACGGTAGGCCACGCCATTAACCGACGCGACTCCTTCCTGAACCGGTTTTCCGCGGCGGCTTGAAGTTCCTTCGTCCTCGGGTTGAACTGCGCCTCAAAGTAGGCGTCGCTTCGCCAGCGGGACTATCAAGGCAACGGCCGCTGGACGCTCTCGACGCCCCTCGCCGGCTCGAACGCGGCGACCGGCTCGGCGGTGCGGACCTGTTCGAGCCAGAAGACGCCGTCGTAGGGCACGCTGTTGCCGCGTGTGCCGATGAAGTCGATGTCGCCGTCACCATCCATGTCGCGGGGGATGAACTTGTCGAACATCCCGCGCGCGCGGCGCGAGAAGTCGTGGCGGGTCCAGGAGGCCGTCGCGTCACCCGGGTTCTCGAACCACGCCAGTCGTCCGCCCGCGGCCTCCGGCCCGGTCTCGCTGTCCCGGGCACGATCGCCCTGGCTGTAAGCGCCCACCACCAGATCGCTGTCGCCGTCGTTGTCGATGTCGGCCAGGGCAAATCCGACGAGTACCTCGGGCGAGATGTCGCCAATCACGTGACGTGTCCAGGCTGCCGCCGCGTCCTCCGGCTGTGCCAGCCAGACCACGCCGTTGCGTCCGTCCCGTAGAACGACATCGAGCCGGCCGTCGCCGTTGAGGTCCGCGTCGTCGAGGTTGAACCCGGTGACACGGGGCGGCTGGTCGCCACCGCCGGTAATCTCGACGCGGTGCTCATCGAAGGTGATGGCCCCATCGCTGGTGTTCTCGAACCAGAACACCCGTGCCTCGCCCCGCGACCCGCCCATGACGTCCAGGTCGCCGTCGCCATCGAGGTCGATCGGCTGCGAGTTGATCGGGATGACGACCTGCGTGAGCTCGTGCTCGACCCACCCGTCCCCCTCCAGCGGGTCGGGCGGCAGGGTGAAGTATGAGATGGTGTTCTTCACCGTGGTGCCCCGTTCGGGGTTCTGCGCACCTTTGTTTGGCGTGACGACCTCGGGCCGCCCGTCACCGTCGAAGTCGGCTGTCCACACGCGGATGAACGACCCGCGGTCCAGCGTGACGGACGGGATGACCCGCTCCCATCGCGCTGTGCGCGCGTCGGGGCCCGGGTTCTGGAAGTAGATCAGATGCGCCAGCTCGCAGGCCACCACGATGTCCGGATACCCGTCACCGTTCATGTCGGCGATCGCCGCATCCTCGGCGGCGCCCACCTCCTCGCCCTCGCCCAAAGTCGTGAGCTGCCACACATCGGGATCGGCCGACCCGAAGGCGATCCGCACGTGTCCGTCAGCCACCCCGTCGTACGTGGTGTCGGACTCGTGCACCGAGACGATGTCCATGTAGCCGTCCTTGTCGAGGTCGGCGATCGACAGCCCGTCGCTGCCGGCGATGGCAACACCGCCGGTCGCCTCATCGTCGATGATGTGTTCCTTCCAGGAGATGTACCGACCGTCGGCTGCCCGAGCGCGGGTCGGGGTGTCGGCCACGCTCAGCGGACCTGTTGCCATCGTGTCGACCGGCGTGGCGGTCTCGGAGTCGTCCGCGCCGCCGGCGCACGCGCCGACGAGCATGAGGAGGGGAAGCCACAGGAGCCGCTGTCTGGTCATGGCTGTAGGCTAGCCGGCACCTGCCGGCCGAGTGTCGTGGCCAGCCTACACCACACCGGCGGCGCGCAGCGCCGCTATCTCGGACGGCGCGTAGCCCAAGCGCGGGTGTCGACGGGACGGTAGCGTGAACAACTGGTGATGACGCCCCCTGCCCTACCTCATCTTTAGATCGCCCCAGATAACCTGAACGTCGGGTTTCTACGGCCCCTTCTCGTCCCTGCCTACTGCCCCGGATATACTTTCCCCTCAACATGGCATTGGACGTAGGCAGTCGCCTCGGCGTCTTCGAGGTCACGGGCCGTCTCGGGGAAGGCGGCATGGGCGTCGTCTATCGGGCGACGGATACAACGCTCAATCGGGACGTGGCCCTGAAAGTCCTGCCCGACGCCTTTGCCTCCGACCCGGAGCGACTCGCCCGGTTCGAGCGGGAAGCCAAAGTTCTGGCGTCACTGAACCACCCCAACATCGCAGCGATCCACGGGCTGGAGCAGAGCGGCGATACGCGGGCGTTGGTGCTGGAGTTGGTCGAAGGCCCAACGCTCCAGGACCGCATTGCCAAAGGGCCGATCCCCCTCGACGAAGCCCTGCCCATCGCCCGGCAGATCGCCGAGGCCCTCGAAGCCGCGCACGAGCAAGGGATCATCCACCGGGATCTCAAGCCGGCCAACGTCAAGGTCAAGGACGACGGCACGGTGAAGGTGCTGGACTTTGGCCTGGCGAAGGCGCTCCAACCTGAACTGTCCGACCTCGATGCGGCGAACTCGCCGACGATGACGATGACCGCCGCTGCCACAAAGATGGGCGTCATCATGGGGACGGCGGCGTATATGTCGCCGGAACAGGCACGCGGGAAGACGGTGGACAGGCGCGCGGACATCTGGGCGTTCGGGGTGGTGCTCTTCGAGATGCTCACCGGCCGGCAAGCGTTCGGCGGGACGGACATCTCGCTGACGCTGGCCGCGGTCCTCAAGACCGACCTGGATTTCCAGACGCTTCCCGCTGACGTGCCGCGAAGCTTGCGGCGTGTCATCAGACGTTGCCTTCAGAAGGACCGCTCACATCGTTCGCGGGACATCGGTGATGTGAGGCTGGATCTCGACGAGGCGGATGCCGCGCCCGACGTTTCAGCGGTAGGTGCAATGCCGCCAGTCGCTCAACCCACTTTCTGGCAGCATCCAGCGGCGATGGCTCTCGCAGCCTCCCTCGTCGTGGGTGCGGTTTCAGGCCTTGCCGTCTGGAGCCTGACCCGGCCAACGCCGTCACTGACCCGGCCAACGCCGTCACCTTTAGATCGGTTCGCCATCACCCCCTCTCCGACACCGGGTTCTGGCGGCCTTGGTGGCACCTCGATGCTGGCCTTCTCGCCCGATGGTCGCCGGTTCGTCTACAACACCGGCCCCCAACGACAACTCTACGTGCGCGACCTGGATCGACTCGACTCGGTCCTGCTGCGAGGAGCGGAGGATGCCCTCAACCCGTTCTTCTCGCCAGACGGGCGGTGGGTCGGATTCATGAGCAACAGCCAACTGATGAAGGTATCGATTGACGGGGGACCAGCCGTGACCCTCGGTCCGACTGCAGGCATCCTGGGGGCAAGCTGGGGACCAGACGACACGATCATTTTCTCTGAAGTCAGAGCGGGTGGCCTGTTCCGCATCCCGGCGGCCGGGGGTGACCGGGAACCGGTAACGAGCCTCGAAGAAGGCGAGACCAACCATATTTGGCCCGAGATCCTTCCCGGCGGAGAGGCGGTGGTGTTCACGGTTGTGAAGGGCGCGGGCTCAGGATCGAAGTGCTGCGTTTGGACACTGGCGAACGCAGCCTGCTGGTCTCGGGTGGTAGCTATCTGGTCTCGGGTGGTAGCTATCCTCGTTATGCCCCAACCGGACATCTTGTGTTCGCGGTGGACGGAACGCTTAGAGCCGTGCCATTCGATCTCGGCAGTCTGATGGTCACAGGAGATCCCGTGCCGGTGCTGGAGGGCGTGGCGGCCACCGAACGTAGTGCGGTGCACGCCAGTTTCGCCTCGGACGGAACGCTGGTGTATCTCCCCGGTGTAGCTGGGGCAGGCGGGACTCAGCGAACACTCGTGTGGGTGGATCGGGAGGGCACCGAGGAACCGCTGGCCGCCGAAGCACGAGCGTATCAGTATTTCCGGATTTCGCCCGATGGGACGCGGGTGGCTCTCGACCTTCGGGATGAGGAGAACAACATCTGGATCTGGGATCTGTCCCGTGAGACGCTGACGCGCCTGACCTTTGCGCCTGAAGGTGATGCCTACCCCGTTTGGACACCGGACGGACAGCGAGTGGCGT
This sequence comes from Vicinamibacterales bacterium, assembly GCA_963667915.2. Lineage (GTDB taxonomy): Bacteria > Acidobacteriota > Vicinamibacteria > Vicinamibacterales > UBA823. The sequence continues at coordinate 12,051 of CAXXNN010000004.1, forward strand.
TCAGTTCGCCCCGAGACGGACTCGCGAATCTCTACTGGAAGGCCGCGGACGGCACCGGCACGGTGGAACGGTTGACCGAGAGTTCAAACACTCAATTTCCATACGGGTTCACACCCGATGGCCGCCACCTCGTGTTCCGGGAGGACGCTGATAGTTCTGACACAGGCCTCGATCTGATGACGCTGGCGATGGACGGCGAGCGCTCGTCGGAGCCACTGCTGACCACTGAATTCGCTGAGTATAATGCGGCACTCTCCCCGGACGGACATTGGCTGGCGTATCAGTCGGACCCTTCGGGGCTGCCCGAGATATACGTGCGGTCGTTTCCCGATGTGGACGCGGGCGGGCAGTGGCAGATTTCGGCGGGTGGCGGCCTCCAACCACTTTGGGGGCCGGATGGGCGAGAATTGATCTATCGAGGCCTGAATGGCTCTGTGATGGCGGTGGCGGTCGAAACGGATCCCAGCTTCAGGCCTGGCAACCCCGAGCCGTTGTTCACGGAAAACTACGTCATAGGATTCGGGCACACTTACGACATCTTGGCCAGCGGTTCGAGCCGTTGTTCACGGAAAACTACGTCATCTCGCCCGATGGCCAGCGGTTCTTGATGCTCAAGGAAAGCGGCCAGGCGGACGGGGCCAACGCCAGAGAACTTGTCGTCATCCTCAACTGGTTCACCGAACTCCAGGCGCGGGTGCCGACGGGACGGTGAGACGGCGGTTGCGGAGCTAGGAAGGAAGTCAGCGTGTCCGAGCAGAACAAGAACGTGATCCGCATGATCCGTGAGCAGGCGATGAGGGCGGGTAACGCCGACAAGCTCGACGGCGTGTATACCGACGACTACGCCTATCACGGTGGCCCCGTCTTTGGGGAGCGGCAGGGGCCAACGGCATTCAAGGAGTTTTTCCTGGGCATCCTCGACGGCATCCCGGACTTCGAGGAGACGGTCGAGGACCAAGTAGCGGAGGGTGACAAGGTCGCCACACGCATTACGGGCCGGGGACACCATAGCGGCGACTTGATGGGCGCAGCGCCGACCGGCAAGGAACTCCGGTGGACGGCCATGATCATCAGCCGTCTCGTAGATGGCAAGGTCGCCGAGGAGTGGGTCGATGCCGACACCCTGACGTTCGCCAAGCAGCTCGGTATGGTGCCCTAGCGGCTCCCGTCCTCAATTGGTTCTCCGAACTCCAGGCGCGGGTGCCGACACCCTGACCGATCCCGCCCTCTGCTCTCCAGGGACTGCCACTGCCATCTCGCTGCCATATCACTGCCACGGCAGCGCCCCTACTCACTGCCGCCCCTGCCACCCCCTTGAGCCTAAAGACTATGTGGACAAGAGTTGTAAAGTTTGGTATATCAAAACATAAATATGAAGTCGTCAAAACCACAGATTTCAGTCAGCGAGACATGCGCAATCGGCATCCTCACAATGTGCCTGACCACGCAAGCGGTGGAGGGCGGCCAGCTGCCGGTGTTCACGGCCGACGCCGGGGGCGAACACGTGGCCGCGCAGGAGCAGGAGGCAGAGTCCAGCTCAGTAGCACGATCAGAGCCGCGAACCGGTCCGATCTCGGGGTACATGGACTTCCATTACAACAACCCGCAGAACGAAGATCCCATCCTCGATTTCCACCGGTTCGTCCTGCTGTTCTCGCACAGCTTTTCCGATCGGATTCGGTTCGTCGCCGAGCTCGAACTCGAACACGTCGTCGTGTCGGATGAAACCGACGGCGAGCTCGAGCTCGAACAGGCCTACGTGGATTTCCTCATCAGCCGCCCGTTCAACGTGCGCGCCGGCATGGTGCTCGCTCCGGTTGGCATCATCAACGAGCGCCACGAGCCGCCGGTGTTCCACGGCGTCGAGCGCCCGTTCGTCGATACGGTCATCGTGCCGTCGACCTGGTCTGATGCAGGGGTGGGTGTACATGGCGAGCTCGGAAAAGGGTTCCGTTATCGTGCCTATGCGATGGCGCCGCTCGACGCTGCCGGGTTCAGCGCCGACGAAGGTGTGCGCGGCGGGCGACAGAAGGGCGCGGAGTCGAACGCTCGTCATCTCGCCGGAACAGGACGCCTCGAGTACGTCGGCACACCCGGACTCGTCCTCGGGACCTCCTTCTGGAGTGGCGATACCGGTTTCAGCTTCCCTCGCATCGACGCGAGCGTCACGATGATTGAGTTCGACGGTCGGTATCGGTTCAGGGAGTTCGACGTACGAGGTCAATACGCACACGCCTTTCTCGACGGGATGGACGAGTTGAACCGTGTGATCCAGCGGACGGTGGGGGTGAGCCCCAACGTCGCCGAGCAGATCCGCGGACTCTATGTGGAAGGTTCCTATTTCGTGGTGCCCCAACCGGCGCCACGCGAGGTGGCGCTGTTCCTGCGCTACGAGAACTTCGACACGCAGTACCGCATGCCGGCTGGTTTCCAGCCCCTCAAGGAGTTCGACCGCGACGCCTGGGTCTTCGGCGTGACGTACTTCCCGGATCCCGACATTGCGGTCAAGCTCGACTACACGGTGCTCCGTAACCAAAGTAACGTGATCCAGGCGCCGAATTCGCTGAACATCGGAGTGGGATGGTGGTTCTGATGCACAAGAGGGTCGTCCGCAGGCTGAGCCTGCTGAGTGGAGGCGTGATGCTCGCGTTCGCCGGTGTCGCCGGGTCGAGCCTGGTGGAGACGCAGGAGCGGCAGGTCGTGCGCATCGTGGCTGAGCGCTTCAGCTTTACGCCATCGGAAGTGACGGTGCCGGTCGGCACGACGCTCGAGCTGCGTGTTCGTAGCCAAGACACGATGCATGGCTTCCGCATCGTCGGCCAAGGCGTCGACATCGCGGTCCCCAAGCGGCGTCAAGGCGAGGCGGTGGTCATCTTCGAGGCCACCGAGGTGGGCCGCTACCGCTTCGAATGCTCGCGGCTCTGTGGCGCCGGCCACAACTTCATGCAGGGCGCCATCGTGGTCGTCCCTGACGATCACGACGGACAGGACTGATGGCAATGACGAGCTGGGCAGTGGGTCGCGCGTCATGAGGTTTCACGTCGGTGTCGCGGTGATATTGGCCGCGGTCTTCGGCTTCGAGCTGCCGTCGGCCCAGCGTCAGGTCGTCGCCGGTGATCCCCTACCCGGACTGGCCGCCTTTGAGTTCGAGGAGTTCAGACTGGGCCTGGAAGACTTCCTCGAGGTCGAGGACGCGGAGGAGGGCCTGGGACCCGCGTTCAACGGCACCAGCTGCGCGGGATGCCACAGCATACCGGCAATCGGCGGGATCGCACCGGTGACGACGGTTCGGGCCGGAATCAGGGATCCAGACGGCACCTTTCGGGATATCGATCCCAGTCGCGGGTCGCTCTTTCAGCTCTTCTCGGTCCCGACCCATGGCTGTCAATCCGTCATCCCTCCCGAGGCGAACGTGATCGCGCGCCGAGTGCCGATCCCGCTCTTCGGCACCGGGTTGGTCGAGGCAATTCCGGACGAGACGATCCTCGGGCTGGCGGATCCATGGGACCGGGACCGCGACGGCGTCACCGGCCGCGCGGCGATCGTGATCGACCGCGCGACCGGCAGGGAACGGGTCGGCCGATTCGGATGGAAGGCCCAGATCGCCACGCTGCTCGACTTCAGCGGCGATGCCTATCGCAACGAGATGGGCATCACGAACGACCTGTTCCCGGAGGAGCTCACGTTCGGACTCTCCGAGCAGCAGCTTCGGATATGCGACCCGATTCCCGATCCGGAGGATTTCCCCGAGCCGGGCACGGGAAGACGAGGGATCGACAATTTCGAATCGTTCATGAAGTTCCTCGCCCCACCACCCCGCGGGCCCATTACCGCTCAGGTCACTGTGGGCCAGAAGGTGTTCGCTGCGATTGGCTGTTCCGCGTGCCACGTTCCGGCCTTGGGCACGGGACCCAGCGCGAACCCCCTGTTCGATCGGCGGCCCGTGCCACTCTACTCCGACCTGCTGCTGCACGATGTGGGAACCGGTGACGGGATTCGCCAAGCCGCTGGCGAGCCGGAGGAAATTCGCACGCCGGCCCTCTGGGGCCTTCGCTTCCGCAGACCTCTGCTGCACGACGGGAGTGCAGCGACAATCGCCGACGCCATTCGGCGACACGACAATGAGGCGAGGTTGGCCAGGCTCGGGTTCGAGGAGCTCTCCCCCGGCGCCTACGCGGCGTTGACGGCCTTTCTCGAGTCGCTGTGAGGCTGGACGGTCATCTCATCCCCACCGCCGGAGATTCACCCGATTCCTCCAGGCCGTGAATCGCCGCAAGTGCTCCGAACTCCAGGCGCGGGTGCCGACGGGCCGGTAGGCAGCGACGGCGGGCGAGAACGACCCCCCCCTCCCCCTGCCTCAGGTCCAGATCGTCCCATATAACCTGAACGTCGGCTTTCTCGCGGCACTCTGCGGGCCGACCGTGCCCCCCTGACGCTCCGTCCCCCCTTGCGGTAAACTTGGCCGTTCCCAACGATGGCGCTAACCACCGGTACCAAGCTCGCCGTTTACGAAGTCACCGCTGCCATCGTCACGGGCGGCAGAGGCGAGCTGTGTCTCGCGTGTTCCTGTGCTGTAGCTCGTGTCTCTGAACCCGACACGAATCCGGCTCCCATGACCACGTCCAGATAAGGAGACGACAAATGCCAAAAGTCGTAGTCACCGCCCAGGTTGAAGATTCAGTGAAGTTTGAAGCGGGCTTCCGGACGCACGCCGACCTCTTCAGGAACGTTCTGGCCGTCACGGCACCCGTCTATTTTGCGATTAACGAAGGGAACGAAATCGCAGTCTACGCTGAGCCCGACAACCTCGACACGTTCATGAAGGGGATGGAAGGCCCAGCGACCGCGGAGGCCATGACCCAGGATGGCGTCAAGCGGGAGACCGTCAAGGTGTTTGTGTTGGACAAGGAGTTCAAGGTCTAGCCGAGTACCACTCAGACGAGGAACTCCAGGCGCGGGTGCCGACGGGGCGGTAGGCGGCATCTCTCCCCCGAATCCAGATTGCCTCGCATAAGCCACAGCGTCGGCTTGCCGTCGGCCCTCCAGGAACCTGCCGAGCGCCTGAATCGCATACGCTATACTCAGGAGCACGTGTGCAGTGGAGAATGGCGCCGCCAGACATCACCATGACGCGACATAAGATCCAGTTTCCCGCAGCAGATGTTGCTGAACTCACCCAAGACGAGGTCTATTTCTATCTGCTCCACGGGCAGGGGGAGAAGACCAAGTTCCGGCTCCACGAGTACGAGCGGATCTATCAGATACCGGGCCTGTACGAGCAGGTCGTGTACGACCGACTGAAGTGCCAGTCCCCATCCACCGTCACTGAAGTGCTGAAATACACGCTTTCTCAATCCGACCAGCGCTTGAACGAGCTGCGGGTCCTCGACCTCGGCGCGGGCAACGGGATGGTTGGAGAAGAACTCAAGAAGCACGGCGTCGCGCGCTTGATTGGCGTTGACATCATCCCGGAAGCCCGCGATGCGACGGAGCGGGATCGAGCCGGTGTGTACGATGCGTACTATGTGATGGACTTCTGCTCGCTGACCGGTGACGAGCGCGAGGAACTCGCCTCGTGGTCGCTGGAGTGCCTGATCTCGGTCGCCGCGCTGGGATTCGGAGACATCCCGGCTCAAGCCTTCTTGGAGGCGTTCAATCTGATCTCGAAGAACGGCTGGGTGGCCTTCAACATCAAGGAGACGTTCCTTGATCGCAGTGACGAGTCTGGGTTCTCGACGCTCATTCGGGAACTCATCTTTTCCGAATACCTCGACCTCTACCACCTGCAGCGATATCGTCACAGATTTTCATTGGAAGGCGAGCCGCTGTACTACTTTGCGCTCGGCGGTAAGAAGACCGGCGATGTGCCGCGTTCATTCATTGAGATGCTCCAGTTACCAGACTAGCCGGCGGGGCTTCGCCCAGCGCTGCGGCACTCGTCCTCAACTGGCACCAAGAGCTGCTCGAACGAGTGCCGATCCCATAGGACGGTTCTCCGAACTCCAGGCGCGGGTGCCGACGGGACGGTAGGTTGTAACGGAAGGTCGGTCATGATCGGAGAGATCCCAACACGGCACGGTGACGTGCTGATCCTGAAGAAAGCGGCAGCAAGAAGTCTCTGTTTGGTCTGTCCAGTCGTGGCTGATGGTCAACAAGGTGGGACGGCTGACCGCCACGACGTCTCCAGCAGACCGAGAGCGGAGGCGATCGCCAGAGGACTCGTGGTGCACCCAACAGGGCGTATTTACTTGAAGGACCAGGATTCTGGTGAGTGGGAGCAGATCTTGAACTAACCAGCTCCCCTGCCCCCGGCGATTCCCTCGCCCCAACCAGCTATAATTCCTCGTTTCCAACATGGCTCTGAAACCTGGCTCCAAGCTCGGCGTCTACGAGGTCACCGCCAAGATCGGTGCCGGCGGCATGGGTGAGGTCTATCGCGCCCACGATACGACCCTGGACCGCGACGTGGCGATCAAGGTGCTGCCGGACGCCTTTGCCACGGACCCCGAGCGCCTCGCCCGCTTCGAGCGCGAAGCCAAAGTCCTGGCCAGCCTGAACCACCCGAACATTGCCGCGATCTACGGCCTGGAGAAGTCCGACGACACACGGGCGCTCATCCTGGAACTGGTCGAAGGGCCGACGCTCCAGGACCGCATCGCCAAAGGCCCGATCCCACTCGACGAGGCGCTGCCCATTGCTCGCCAGATCGCCGAGGCGCTCGAAGCGGCGCACGAGCAGGGGATCATTCACCGGGATCTCAAGCCGGCCAACGTGAAGGTGAAGGACGACGGCACGGTGAAGGTGCTGGACTTCGGCCTGGCGAAGGCGCTCCAACCAGAACTCTCCGACCTCGACGCGGCGAACTCGCCCACGATGACGATGACCGCCGCCGCCACGAAGATGGGCGTCATCATGGGGACGGCGGCGTATATGTCGCCGGAGCAAGCGGCGGGGAAACCTGCCGACCGCCGTTCCGACAACTGGTCCTTCGGCGTCGTTCTATGGGAGATGCTGACCGGGCAGCAACTGTTCACCGGCGAGAGCATCTCGCACGTTCTCGCCGCGGTGCTGCGGGCTGATCCCGAGTGGTCGGCGCTGCCCGCGAAGACTCCACCGGCGATTCGCCGCCTCCTCCGCCGCTGCCTGGAGCGGAATGCGAAGCAGCGGCTACCGGATGCGGCGATGGCGCGGCTGGAGATCGACGACGCAGATGCCGCGCCAGAGATGCCCGCCGGAGTTGTGACACTGCCGGTCCCCCAGCTCGCCCTCTGGCAGCGCCCCGTCGGAGTCGCCGCAATCGCGATCGGCACGCTGCTCGCGGGCGCTCTCGGCGTCTGGGCCGTGGCGAGGCCCGATCCGGTCCCGGTCGACGTGATGCGCTTCACGATCGATCCGCCCAACGACGCGCCGCTCAGCTTCATCGGCGCTCCGCACGACCTCGTCATCTCGCCCGATGGCCGCCAGATCATCTACGACGGTCCCGCTCCAAGTGCCTCGCGGCCACAACTGAATCTGCGGCCGATCGACCAGCCCGTTGCTTCACCCATACGGGGCGCCGAGGACGGCTTCGGACCCTTCGTTTCGCCCGACGGGAGCTGGGTCGGCCACATCGTGCAGTCGCGACCGACGGTACTCCGAAAAGTATCGATCTTCGGCGGACCGCCCGTGACGCTGACCGAGGCGCCGTCTGACATCCGAGGCGCCAGCTGGGGGACCGACGACCAGATCGTCTTCGGCACCACTCGGGGGGGGCTCTTTCGGGTCTCGGGCGGAGGCGGAGAGGCCCAGCCACTGACGACGCTCGACGCCGAACAGGGTGACGACAGCCACACGTGGCCCTTCATCATCCCTGGACGCGACGCGGTCCTGTTCGTGATCAGCACTGGAGAGATACGAGGTACCGGACAGCTCGCCGCGCTCGATCTCGACACCGAGGAGGTCACGCGGCTCGGTCTTGCCGGCGTCAGTCCTCACTGGGTCTCGACCGGGCATCTGGTCTACGCCGCCGACGACCGCTCCGTGTGGGCCGTGCCATTCGACGCCGCGTCGCTGGCCGTCACGGGCAACCCCGTTCCGCTGCTCGAAGACGTCATGGTCAAGTCCAGCGGTGCCGCCGACTTCAGCATCTCTGATGACGGACGGCTGGTGTATGCCGGTGGGACCATTGGGGGCACGGCGGCGGGACTCACGGTGGCGTGGGTGGACGGTGACGGCCGTGTGGAACCCGTGGCAGATCTCGCCGAGGCTACCTACCTGAGCGTCGATCTATCGCCCGATGGACGGAGCCTCGCACTCGAGCTCGGGGATTCGGAACTGTCAAGCGACATCTGGATCTACGACCTCGCGCGCGGAACGCTGAACCCGCTCACGACCGACCCGGCGGACGATTTTTCGCCGCTGTGGACGCTCGACGGCCGTCAGATCGTATTCGGGTCGGATCGCGGGGGAACAAACGGCCTCTACCGGCGGAACGCCGACGGCACTGGCGAAGCCGAGCTTCTGCTCACGGACCGCGATGCCACGACGTTGGTCCCCAACTCGTGGGCCCGGGATGAGGGCACGCTCGTCGTGATACGACGCATCGAATCGACGAATTCCATGATGCTGCTACCGGTGGAGGGTGAGCCGGCACTCGAGCCGCTGTTGGATTCGCAGTTCAGCGAGACGCGAGCCGGCGTCTCGCCCGACGGGGAGTGGATTGCCTACGAGTCCGACCGCGCTGGCAGGTCGGAAATTTATGTCGAGCGGTTCCCCGACCTCGGCGACCGACAGCTGGTGTCGACAGATGGCGGGCAGCAGCCCCGTTGGTCGCCGGACGGACAAGAGCTCTTCTATCTCGACCTCGGAGCCTCTCGATTGATGGTCGTTCCGATCACGACCGGCTCGGAGCTCACGGTCGGGTCCCCTAGGACCCTGGTCGAAGCACCGGTCTTCGACTTCGCGGGCAGAAGCGCCTATGACGTGGGGCCGGACGGACGGGTCGTGATCATTCTGCTGCCACCTCGAACATCCGCAGGTGCTTCACCGCAGATTCATGTCGTCCTCAACTGGTTTGAAGAGCTGTTGGAGCGGGTGCCGGTCCCCTGAGCGTGATTGGTTCTCCGACCTCCAGGCGCGGGTGCCGACGGGACGGTAAGGGCAAGTCGGCAACCGTGAGATTGCTTTGAGCGAACAAGAATGGAACCAACCATGAGATTCGCAATGCGCGGACTTGCCTTAGCCTCATCTCTTGTGCTCGTCGCGACGCCGCGGCTTGCTGCTCTGCCGGAAGACTGGACCCGGCCGTTTCCCGCACACCGCGTCATCGGCAACCTCTACGCTGTTGGAACGGCCGGCTTGGGGGTCTTCCTGATCACGTCGCGGGAAGGGCACATCTTGATTAACACCGGGTTGGAAGACTCGACGTCGCTGATCCGCGAGAACATGGAGTTGCTGGGCTTCCAGTTGGAAGACGTCAAGATCTTGCTCACGATGCAGGCGCATTGGGATCACACGGCCGCGCTCGCCGAAATCAAGCAGATGACGGGAGCGCAGATGTGGGCAACCGCCGGCGATGCACCTGTCCTGGCGGACGGAGGATTCAGCGATCCGCACTTCGGAGGCCGAGAGTCGTTCAGGCCGGTGCGTGTCGACAAGATCATCGCTGAGGGCGACCTGATCGAGTTGGGTCAGACGCGATTGACGGTTCTTGAAACCCCAGGTCATACGGCGGGAAGTTCTAGCTACACGATGCGGGTGCGCGAGGCTAGCCGCGACTACAACGTCGTGATCGCGAACATGGGCACCATCAACCCGGGAAAGCAGTTGGTCGTTGACCCCACCTACCCGGGTGTGGCCGAGGACTTTGCCGAGACGTTTCGCAAGCAAAAGGCCCTGGAGGTCGACGTCTGGGTCGCAGCGCACGGCGGGCAATATGGACTGCAGGACAAGTTTGAGGAGGGTCAGCCTTACAGGCCCGAGACCTTCGTCGATCCGGACGGGTTTCTTGCCGCGGTGGAGCGTCTCGAGCAACTCTACCTGGACCAGGTCGCCGCTGAGAGAAGCTGAGACAAACCCCTTCCCCGTCCCACGTCTAGATCGTCCCGTAGAACCCGAACGTCGGCTTTCCACGGCCCCTTCTCACGCCTGCACGCACCCGCCAGGTATACTTTACTTTCCACATGGCATTAGAGGTAGGCAGCCGCCTCGGCGTCTTCGAAGTCACGGGGCGGCTGGGTGAAGGCGGGATGGGCGTCGTCTACCGGGCGACCGATACGACGCTCCACCGGGACGTGGCGTTGAAGGTGCTTCCCGACGCCTTTGCCGAAGATAGTGAGCGCCTCGCTCGCTTTCAGCGTGAGGCTCAGGTTCTTGCCTCGCTGAACCACCCGAATATTGCCGCCATCTACGGCCTGGAGAAGTCCGGCGATACGCGGGCGCTGGTCCTGGAACTCGTTGAAGGTCCAACCCTGCAAGACCGTATTGCCAAAGGCCCGATCCCGCTCGATGAAGCCCTCCCCATCGCCCGGCAGATCGCCGAGGCGCTGGAAGCCGCGCACGAGCAGGGCATCATCCACCGGGATCTGAAACCCGCCAACGTGAAGGTGAAGGATGACGGCACGGTGAAGGTGCTGGACTTCGGCCTGGCGAAGGCGCTCGGACCTGAGTTGTCCGATACCGAAGCCGCCAACTCCCCCACGATGACGATGACCGCCGCCGCCACCAAGATGGGCGTCATCATGGGGACAGCGGCATATATGTCGCCCGAGCAGGCGCGGGGCAAGACCGTGGACAAGCGGGCGGACATTTGGGCGTTCGGGGTCGTGCTGTTCGAGATGCTGACCGGACGGCAGGCGTTCGGCGGGACAGATATCTCCGAAACATTGGCGGCGGTCCTCCGGCAGGAGATGGACTGGAACGAGTTGCCGTCCGAGACGCCGCCCTCGATTCGACGGCTCTTGCGGCGCTGCCTGGAGCGCGACCACCGACGACGCCTACCGGAGATCGGCACGGCCCGGCTGGAGATCGACGAAGCGGGTGACTCTTCGGAGGGCGGGCCGACTCCTGCCACGACAGCAGCTTCACCTCCGCCCGCCCTCTGGCAGCGCCCGGTGCCGGCAATCGCCATTGGCGTGGGGATCGCGTTGGTCGCCGGCCTCGCTGTCTGGACATCGACGCGTCCGGAGACCGAGCCCGCCGACGTTATCCGGTTCGAAATCCTGCCGCCCGACGACGCCCCGATGAGCGTCCAGCTCGGCCCGCGCGATCTGACGATCTCCCCCGACGGTACCCTGATCGTCTACGACGGGGTTCCGCCGGGTGCCAGCGTGCCGCGGCTGCACGTCCGCCGGCTCGACGGGACCGACGCCGGTGCGCTGCGGGGCGCCGACCAGGCGATGGGGCCCTTCGTCTCGCCCGACGGCGAGTGGGTCGGCTTTATCAGCCAACAGAATCCGGCGTCGCTGCGGAAGATCTCGATCCTCGGCGGGCAGCCGTTGACCGTCACCGAGTCGCCCGCCCGAATCCTGGGCACGAGCTGGGGACGTGACGACCGGATCGTCTTCGGCACGACCACCAGCGGCCTGTTTCGCGTATCGGCCGGCGGGGGCGACCCCGAACCGCTGACGACCCTGGACGCGGAACTCGGTGAATCCAGCCACTCCTGGCCGTCGATCATCCCAGAACGGAACGCGGTCCTGTTCGTGATCAGCACAGGCACGCCGTTGCTGACCGGGCAGCTCGCCGTCCTCGATCTGGAAAGCCGAGCGATCACGCGGCTCGGCCTCGCGGGCGTCGCTCCGCACTACGCGCCGACGGGCCACGTCGTCTACGCCGCCGAGGACGCCTCGGTCCGGGCCGTGGCGTTCGACGTCGTCGCGCTCGAGGTCACCGGCAGTCCGGTGCCCCTGGTCGAGGGTGTCCTGGTGAAAGGTGACGGAACGGCGGACTTCAGCATTTCCGATGGCGGACGACTGCTGTACGTCAGAAGTCCGAATGATGACCTCGGGTCGGCGCGATCATTCTACTGGGCCGACCGGCAGGGCGGCCGCGAACTCGTCGCCAGCCTCCCCGACGATTTCTACGCGAGCGTGGCGCTCTCGCCCGATGGCGCCGATGTTGCCGTGAACGTCTACGAAGGGACCGGCGGTGGCGCAACGGACGTGTGGACCCTCGACCTCGAGCGCGGGACGCTCAACCGGCTCACGAACGAATCAGGGCGGACGACGAACCCACTCTGGACGCTCGACGGCCGGCGGATCGTGTACGGGGCGGAACGTGAGGGGCGCTGGGGCCTCTTCTGGCGAAACGCCGACGGGACCGGTGACACCGAGCTCTTAGTTACCCTGGACGACACCTCGGGCCTGGCGCCGTCGGCCTGGTCCCCGGATGGGAGATGGCTCGTCTTCTGGCGTCTCGAGGGAGGCCAGGGCGATATCGGCATGATCGCGATGGAAGGGGACCGGGCGGTGCAGTGGCTCTTCGACTCGGAATTCCTCGAGGCCCGCCCGACGATTTCTCCCGACGGTAACTGGATTGCCTACCAGTCGAATCGCTCGGGTCTGGACGAGATCTATGTCGAGCGGTTCCCCGAGTTGGGTGACCGCCACGTCGTCTCGACCGGTAGTGGCAACCGGCCCCGCTGGTCACCCGATGGCCGTGAGCTGTTCTACTTCGACGCCACCGGCTCCACCCTCAACGCCGTCGCGATCGACGTCGACGGCGACGGCGGCTTCAGCGCCGGCGCGCCGACCGTCGTCTTCGAAGGGTTCGTCTTCCGGCAGCGGGAGAACGACTCGTACGACGTCACGGCTGACGGCCAGCGTTTCCTCGTAATCTCTCCGAGCTCGGGAATCGTGGATTTCGCCGGTCGTGCCGTCGCCTCGCCCCCGATCCAGGTCGTCCTCAATTGGTTCTCCGAACTCCAGGCGCGGGTGCCGGCGGGACGGTAGGGGGGACCGTCGGCTAAGGTGACCTCGTCCCCGCCATGGCCCTAGAGCGCGAGGTTGCCAGCCCAAAAAATACCTCCGATCTCACGTACATGGTTCGATGAACATTCCCTTCGACAACACCTACACCCAACTGCCAGAACGTTTCTTCACCAGACAGGAACCCGCCCGTGTTCCGGAACCGAAGCTCATCCGTCTCAACCGCGAGCTAGCGGCCAAGCTCTCGATCGACACCGACTGGCTGGAATCATCTGACGGCGTCGCGACGCTTGCGGGCAACGCGATTCCCGAGGGTGCCGAGCCGATTGCCCAGGCCTACGCTGGCCACCAGTTCGGTGGATTCTCGCCACAACTCGGCGACGGCCGCGCCATCCTGCTCGGCGAGGTCATCGACACCGACGGCGCACGTCACGACCTGCAATTGAAGGGCGCAGGGCGCACGCACTTCTCGCGCGGCGGCGATGGCAAATCGGCGCTTGGCCCCGTGATCCGCGAATACATCGTCAGCGAAGCCATGGCCGCGCTCGGGGTTCCCACGACCCGGGCACTTGCCGCAGTGACCACGGGCGAAGAAGTCATGCGCCAAGAAGGACCGCTCCTCGGCGCTGTGTTCACCCGCGTTGCGGCAAGTCACATTCGCGTCGGGACGTTCCAGTATTTTCTGGCACGCAACGATATCGATGCCCTGCGACTGCTCGCCGATCACGCCATTGCCCGGCACTACCCGGACGCCGCCGAGGCGCCAGCTGCTTATGTGGCGTTGTTAAAGTCGGTCGCGGCTGCTCAAGCGGATCTGATCGCCCAGTGGATGTCGCTCGGCTTCATCCACGGCGTGATGAACACGGACAATATGGCCATTTCTGGAGAGACGCTCGACTATGGCCCGTGCGCGTTCATGGACGTTTTCCACTCGCACTGCGTCTTCAGCTCCATCGACTCCGGTGCGCGCTATGCCTGGGGCAATCAGCCCGATATCGGGTTCTGGAACCTCACGCGTTTCGCGGAAACCCTGCTGCCATTGTTGTCTGAGGATCTCAGCAAGGCGACCAAGCTCGCCGAAGCTGCCCTCGCCGGATATCCTGAGCGATTCGGCGGCCAATACAATGCCCGCTTCCGCGCCAAATTCGGCCTTCCACCCGAGGCACCGGTCGAGCTCATCACGGAGTGTCTCGATCTCCTGGGCGCCCAAGAGGTCGATTTCACCCTCTTTTTCCATCACCTCACACGTGTCGTTGCCGGAGAAGATCCTGAAAGGCTGGCGACGATGTTTTCCAGCAGCGATCCTTTTGAAGAATGGTTCGCCAAATGGCGGAGCGAAGCTGACCCCGCCAACCACCTCGCCGACATGCGCGCTGCCAACCCGATCCTCATCCCGCGCAATCACCGCGTCGAGCAAGCCATCCAGAGCGCCTATGGGGGCGACTTTGCCCCGTTCCACCGTCTCGTCGATGCGCTGGCCGCGCCCTACGCTGACCAGGTCGAATACGCTGATCTCAAAACTCCACCGCGACCAGAAGAAATCGTCCACGAAACGTTTTGCGGCACCTAGCCCGAAGGTGACCGCCAAGGGGCCTGCAAGCTTCAGGACCTCGATACGCCTGCCGCACCCTCGCTCACGCCAAATGGTGGACCGCCATGGTGCTGGTCTCTCTGGCGCTCGGGATCGGTGCGAACACGGCCTCGTTCAACGCGGTCAGCGGCCTGTTGATCCGCACGAGCCTCAGGGCTGGCAACCCTGAGATCCTGTTCGAGCAGCCGTACTACTCGGCCAATGGACGCTCCTACGCCATCCATCCGGATGGCCAGCGGTTCCTGATGATCAAGGAAGGTGACCAAACGGATGGCCTACGCTCCTGAGCGTTCCGCCCCCTGATGAAAAGGTGCGTGGACGGAGCGCCTGCTGCTCCTCACTCAGCGTGAAATCCATACGCCTCGCCACCTTGCGGCCTCACCGCTGTGCTGCTTCGATTCCCTCTCGTTCGTCGACCGTCCACAGCAACGCGCCTCCCGCAAGGAAAAATAGGATGACCACGCTGACCCCAACTCGCTGGCCGTAGGCGTCGGACAGGATGCCCAGCAGCAGCGGGCCCAGGAACGCGGTGGCTTTTCCCGAGAAGGCAAAAAACCCGAAGAACTCGGACTGATGTCGCTCGGGGACGAACCGTCCCATGAGCGACCGGCTGGCCGACTGGTTTGGTCCGGCAAAAATCCCGATCCCGATGCCCGCGACCCAGAGCCATGCCCGTCCGGGAGCCAACACCGCGATGAGCGTGGCCACCGAGAGCGCGACCAGGCTGACCATGATGGTCGACTTGCCGCCGCGCCGGTCGTCCATGATCCCGAACACCCACGCCCCGAGTCCGGCTGCCACGTTGATGACGATCCCGAACACGATGATGTCAGACTGCGTGAAGTCGAACGTGCCAATCGCGTAGATCCCTGCAAACGCGAAAACGGTGACCAGCCCGTCGTTGTAGACGAGGCGGGCCAAAAGAAACCTGACGACCTGCCGGTATTGTCGAATCTTCTGCGCGGTCACCTTCAGATCAGCAAACGCCTGGCCGATGGAGACTGCACCCGCGCCCTTGGCCGGGTCGCGAACCCACAGAAAGATCGGAAAGCTGAAGATGAAGAACCATCCGGCCACGAGCAGGTTCGTGGCACGCACGTTAAACGCGTCTTCGGTGCTCAGTGCCAGAAGCGGGTCGCTGCCCGGCAAGCCCACGAAGACCAGCAGGGCCACCACCAGACAGACCAGACCGCCGGCGTAGCCCAGACCCCACCCATATCCGGAGACCCGCCCGATCCGTGCAGGCGACACGACCGCGGGGAGAAAGGCGTTGTAGAACACCATCCCGACCTCGAACGCCACGTTGGCGATGACGAACACCGTCAGCGCCTTGAGTACCGCGTTCGACTGGTCGGGTGTGATAAAGGCGAGCACCGCGGTTGCGGCGACGCACACCAGGGTTGAGATGATCAGAAACTTCCGGCGGGCAGCGCCTCGATCGGCCGCCGCACCGAGCACGGGAGACAGCACCGCAATAAGAATCGAGCTGACGACGATGCCCCACGACCAGAAGAGAGTTCCCGTGTCCGGGTCGTCGGCGAACGCCTGCACGAAGTAGGTGGAGTAGATGAACGTCACCACCAGGGTCGTGAAGGCAGAGTTGGCCCAGTCGTATGTGCACCAGGCAGCGATCGTCGTGCGGTTGTCCTTCACGCGCGGCTCCCTCCTAACAATCCGTGGTGAAAGCGACGCGTCCCGCCGAGAGTCGTCGGGCGGGGTCCGCAACGTTCGATGAAAGACGGCGCGCTCATGACGGTTCCCGGACCGTACCACACCTCGAGGGGCTGGCGCCCTGCGTGAAGGAAGAGCATCTCATCAGGCGATCTGCTGACCGAAGCCTACGGCGAAGAGGAGACCATGACCGTTCTCAACCAATTGACGAGTGCGAGTCGCGTCGTTAACAGCTTCACCGTGCGACTGCGACCCGACCTGTCACTGCTGGGTCCGTGAGCCAAGACACCAGCGCACGCGTGACATCGAAGAGATCAGGTGGATGCAAAAGTATGTCATGGGCATCGACTGGAAGCCTTGGGAACGTCAATGAACTGCAGTCGGCCGCACCGTCGACGACGGAAATCGACGTCGTCCTGAATTGGGGCAGGCATCGAAGATGACTGAGTCGAATCTCCGACGGGGGGCCGCCCGTGGCCGATACCGTTCCAGTCTGCTGGCCTTCGTCGCGCTTGCTCTGGTAGGCATGTCGGCGGGCGAACTCGCTGCACAGACTCGAGATGCAGAGCTCATCATCCGCAACGGCCAGTCAACCAAACCCCTCCCTGCCGCGTCTTACGACTCAGAGGGGGTTCGATGACGCTTCACCGTTTTCTCACGCTTACCGCACGGGTGCCTGACCGCGATCTCAGGCGGGCGATGGCCGTCGCCTTGGCCTGCGAGGTGCCCCGTCGCCCTGAGGATTACCAGCGGTACTATCGTCGAGTGGTCTGCGAACTCGACGTCCGGACCGAGATGGCCGTCGAGCCAACGTCGCCACGGATCGAACTGGTGACGTGCTGCTGCTCACAGTGAACTCCCACCCCCGGCGCTTCCTTATCCGCCTGACCAAAGTTCACTTACGAGGATTTTGCGGTGCCCGGTTTTGTGCCCGCGGACGCCCGGGAGGAGTTCTGCCGGAGCTTCGTGGAGGCGGCGCATCCTCAACGAGCGTGTTGGCGAACCGCTGGCCGTCGGCCGTGACGTCAGCTCACCGAGAGCGCGGGATCCGTGCACCAACGCCCAACAAGGAAATCGCGGTGCCTGTTGACGAAGGTCTAGTAAGGGTAACCGTGAAGCCTTGGCGCCCCGGGCTTCCACTCCGGTAGGGGACTGAATCCGTCACGATTTGGCATCTTCACCGCCGGCAGACTCTGGGCGTCGAGTACCTCGTCCTCCGGGATGACATCGTTGACGTAGAGCAGATAGGCCGTCAGCGCGTAGACCTCATCGGCGGTGAGGGTTCCCTCCCTATTGAGGGGCATGCCGCGATTGATGTAGTCCCAGACCACCGTCGCGTACGGCGCGCGGATCGGCAGTATTCGCCCCAATTCCCAGGTGTCGACATCCGGCCCCGCTTCGAGTTTTACCAACCTGTCAGCTCGGCCCCCTGTCCCGGTTCGCCCGTGGCATCCCGCGCACCCTTTCCGCCGATAGACCAGCGCGCCTTCCTCGGCGGTTCCGCGCCCCGGCGGGAGTTCCTCTCCCGTAGGACTGATGGAGATATCCCAGGCACGGATTTCTTCTGCGCTCGGGGTCCTTCCCACACCATACGTGGGCGACTGCGCCAGCGCGGCGCCCCCCAGGAGCATCACAAGCGGGAGAAGACTAAGAAATCGCATTGTGAACGCTCCCATCGCTCGCGACTCTCCACGGCTGAATGGAATTGTCCTGGCCGGGCACACGGTCCACGTTAAAGAACTCGGTGACCTGGGCTCGCGACGGTTGCACCTGGCCCAGTTCGTCCGTGCAGCGCGAAAGGAGCTCGGTCTCTTTTCCGTCCCAATTCCAGTGGAAGCCGAACCGGGTATGCGCCATGCGATACGCCGTCCCCCGAAGCTCGGCGTCCGTCCAGCGCCGGCCGCCGTCGGTGGATACCTCCACCCTGCGAACGGCGCCCCCTCCGGACCAGGCCAAGCCGCTGACCTCGTAGAATCCGCGGCCGGGCAGCTGCTGTCCGCCGGAAGGAAAGGTGATGACCGATTTCGGTCCGATCTGGTAACCCAGCGCCGCGGTCACAGGGTCCCGACGAAGATGCCCATAGTCGTTGTAGGTCATGTAGTACCGGTCCACCACCTTGACTCGCCTGAGATACTTCGAGTTAAAGATTCCTTCGAAGCCGGGAACCACCAGCCGCAGCGGAAAACCTTGCTGGGGACGCACCGCCTCACCGTTCATGCCGTAGCACACCAGACAGTCGTCCATGGCCTTCGCCATGGGAATGCTCGACGCTCCCTTCACTTCCTCCGTCCCTTCCGCAACTATCCAGGACGCCCCGCCTTTCACGCCGGCCTCCTTGAGCAGTACAGACAGGAGCACGCCGGTCCATTCGGCGCAGCTGGTCATTCCGTGCGTTTCCTGAACTGTCTTATGCTCGGGCTTCGAACGGTTCCCCGCGCACTCGATGAAATGAGGGCGGGTGACGGAAGGGAGACGCTTCAAGTCCTCCATGGTGAAGGTCAGCGGACGGTCCACCAGGCCGTGGATCATGAGACGATGTTCCCGGGGATCGATGTCCGGAATGAAGGAGCCACGGGTGGTCCCCACAAAGTGGAGCGAGGATGGCGTGATCATCCCCACCGAATCCTGAAGCGGAGCCGCCACATGAAAAACGAGCCCAAACTTATCGGGCGAAGGCCTATTGCCGTGCGGTATGCGTACCGAGGTCACGAAACGGGAGCGCTCGCCATAGGCGATCAGTTCGTCACTGCCCTTGATGAACGCTCCAGATTTTGGTCTCTGGCCGAGCACGGGCGCTACCGCTCCCAAGGTCAAACCACCGGCCAACGCGGCGCCGCCTTTCAGGAATCTCCTTCGATCAGGTCGTTTCGAACCCATGGGTCTCTCCTTCGCAGATGAGGTGACAGGGGAACTCGCTTCCCGGCGATCGAAAGTATACGCCAATCTCGGGGCTTTGTCAGATTGAGGTCGAGGATCGCAGAGTTGTGGGATGACCAACTCCGCACCGAGCTACCACGGCTACCGGAGGACCGTCACCTCCGTCGGGCAAGACCACGGCGATGGGGTCGTCAGGCCGTGTGCGGGTTCAGACCAACTGACACCCTGAGGACTCGGTCTTCAACTTCGCCGTGAACGACGAGATGTTGCTCCATCGTGTGCACGAGCGGTCGCTCGCCGACGGTGACGTCGTGGAGATCATTGCAGCGATTTCCGGAGGGAGCTGAGCTTCGTGAACACCCGGCACGCAATCGCTCTGTCCTTCTCAGCCAGCTATGATCAGCCTGAAATCTGACACGGAGAGACATCGATGACTGGGTCATCCCGACGCAACGTGCTCAGAGCCGGACTGGCTGCGGCGTTCCTCTGTAGTCTCATAGGCGCCGGGGTGGCCATCGCCACGCAGGCGCCTGACGCCGAAGTATGGACGTTCGACCGGATCGATCGCATCGGCGGTCATGGGAGGCGATCTTCCGGCCCGACGGCGGCCGGACAGAGCAACGGTGGTTCCACCTGCAGGAGGCGGACTCTGAACATCGCATGCTCTTCGAGATTCGGGTGGCTGCCGATCGATGGTTTCTGGACAGCTATAACCACAGCGCGACCGGGCAGCGGGCGTTGATCAACAAGAATAGCCTGCATGCACTCGGCGCCTGGTATCACGTGGCCGCGGTCTATGACGGGCGCGTGTTCAGCAACTATGTAAACGGCGTACAGGACGGCGCCGCCGAGATCGAGTTGGCGCCTCAAGAGGTCGGGCGGTCCTCGATCGGCGTCCGCATCAATCTGGTGGACTACTTCAAGGGAGCGATTCACCTGGCTCGCTTCACGCGGCGGGCACTGTCGCCCAGTGAATTCCTGAAGGTCCCTGCGGCCGATCGATAAGCGGCTCTAACAAAACCTCGCGCGCACGCCACTCGTCAGACTGACGGGTAACACAGTGCCCATCGAGCGAGTCAAGGCGGGTGCAGCGCCAGAGCTCCTCAGGGGCAGCCATGCCGGCAAGACAGTGCAAGCGAGGTGGGGTGAGGGTGCCGGGATTCCCTCTCCCGTTGGGAGAGGGTCGGGGTGAGGGGGCAGTAATTCCCTCTCCCTCTGGGAGAGGGTTGGGGTGAGGGCCCACGAGCCGGCTATTATTCACGGTTTCCTTAAATGCCCCTTATATCTAGAAGCTAGGTAGAGTAATACTGACTCATGACTGAAAGACCGACTGACATTCCTCCCGGCACCCGCGCCCCTGGTTACAAGCGCGCCCCCGCGCACCGAATAGCGTTTGTCCCCCGCCACGCGCGAGTGACGATCCGCGCCGAGGGCATGCCGATTGCCGCCACGGCTGACGTGGTTGCAGTGGAGGAGAACGGGTATCCGCCTCGCTTCTACTTGGCCCGTGACGGCATCGACATGGCCCACCTGGAACAAACCGAGAAGACGACCTATTGTCCATTCAAGGGGCTCGCAACTTATTACGTGATCCACGGGAAGGCGGGCGAGATCCATGATGCGGCCTGGAGCTACGAGCGGCCGTACTGCGAGGCCGAGCTGTTGCGCGACCGTCTCGCGTTTGATGCCACCAAGGTGGACGAGGACGTCGAGTAGGCGAAGTGAGCTGCGTCGGTTCGCTCCTGCCGCGGGTCCACACCTGGTTTCGGCCCTGATCTGCCTACCGCATCGTATAATCGGTGCTGATCTGCCTCGATAGGTCCAACCCAACCGATGGCCCTCGAAGTCGGCATCCGCCTCGGGCACTACGATGTGACCGCCCTCATCACCGAGGGGGGATGAAGGAGGCACCGTCATGAGCGTGTCGGACCGCCCAGCCGGTGACGTCGTGGTGATCGACGTCAAAGGCGAGATGATCAATAACAAGGAACATGGCTCGGTCAAGAGACGCGTCGGCGAACTGCTCGGCCGAGGACACCTGAGCCTGATTCTCAACTTGAGCCAAGTGCCGTACATGAACAGTTGGGGCGTTGGGGAACTCGCCAGTTCCTTTATCAGTGTTCGCAATCGCCACGGCCAGCTGAAGGTCGCCGCCTCCCAGAACCGGGTCACGAAGATGCTGGCGATCTCAAAACTCGATACCGCGATTGAGGTGTTCGACACCGAAGCAGAGGCGCTGCACAGCTTTGACCCTGAGCCGCAGGCCTGATTTGGCTGGTCGGCCCACACCGTCTCCAGGCCCGGAGGCCCGCCCATAACGACGCTGTGTTTTTGGCGCAGAGCGTGTGTGGAGCGCGTTACGTATCCCCTCACGATCACAACCGACGCCAAGGCTCCGAGGAGACGCTATGAAGAAAATGGCTTCGTTTCTGGCTGCCGGATTTGCCGCCGGTGCGGTGGCAGTGGCACTCGTCGCGCAGACGGTGCCACAGGTTCCCCTGTCCGGTGCGGCGGGTGACATCGTGTTTGTGCATCGGACGGGCTCCGAAACCGGGCTCGACAGCCTGATCGGGGGAGTGTGGGGCCGATCGTACGATCTGGGCGCGCTGTTCAAGGGCGAGCGGCTGACCATCGGGTTCTCGACGTTTCGCGCGACATGCCTGATCAAGATGTGGATGGGCATCAAAGCGGACGGCAACAGCAACCTGCTGCAGCAGCTCACGCTGCGGGGGACGGGATCCGCGCGGCGCACGATCACCGTGGCGCGTAATGCCCAGGGCGTGGCCACGGCGCAGGTCCGATCGGGCAGCGGGAGCTGCGGTCTGGTGGCGCACTTCTCCACGACGCCGGCGCCCAGCTCGTAATCTGGAAGACGACCGATAGATTGGCATACTGATGAGTGCATCCGAACCGAAGCGCGTCCGAAGACCGGATCGGCACCCGTCGGCGCGGCGCGGGGACCACACGGCACCGCGACGCGCCGTCCACGAGGCGAAGGCGATCTCGCTGACTCTCTTGCTGCTGGTCGCCGCCTGCTCGGGCTCCCCCACGCAACCCACAACATCTGCATCAACGAGGTCGCCAGGGTCACCCTCACCCACCGGGCTCTCGCTGAGTACGGCAACGGCGACTGGACACGGTTCGTTGCCCGACCCTCCCCCGGCACATGAAGGTCCACCGCCCCCTTCGCCCTCGATCTCGACGATCTCGATCTTGGGAGAGAGGGGCTCGCAGTCGTTTTCGCCGAATCCGGCATCCCCCGATGGGGAAATGATCGTGTGGCGCAACGACAATGGTGTCACGCATCGCATCGTGGCGAACGATGGGTCGTTTGATACGGGCGACATCGTGACTGGCGCCACCAGTAGGATGGTGCAACTCCCGCCGGACGGCCTCAACTATCGCTGCTCGATTCACCCGACGACGATGTTCGGCACGATCAGCGGCGCAGACGGAGAACCGCCCCCCTGCACGGTCTACTGCGACGAGTAAACCGAGCCGGAGAATCGAACGCCCACCTGTCACACGGATTCTTGTCGTCCGGCGGCCGCGCGTCAGGGGTGGCCTCCAGGGAATATGGAATCGGCTCCCCTATCACCCAGCGAGCGAGTTTTTGCAGGCAAACGGCAGCGCGCGCGATCAGAGTGCGCAGGAGAAAGCCGTGCAACGTAGCCTGATACGGAACGCTGTCTTGATCCTTCTCACTGCCGCCTGTGCCGGCAGCGAGCAAGCTGCGACTCCGCCGGAGGAGGCGCCGGCTGCCGCCGACAAGCAGTTTCTGTTGACCTACCCGAACCTGGCGAATCCTGGCGGTGAGGTGCTGTTCGAGAACGAGCGACTCGTCGTGCAACAGTTCGTCGTGGGTCCGGGCGAATGGGAAGGAATCCACTCTCACTAGCAGCCGCGACAGAGCCGGCCTGTGGCCCAGTTGCGCCGCACGTCACGAGACGACCATGCCCCCCTGACGCCCCGTCCCCCTCTGCGGTAAACTTGGCCGTCCCAACGATGGCTCTTGCTTCCGGCACTACCCGCGGCGTGAAACCCGGCGACCCGAATCTCCGTAAACGCGCGGGTGGCCGTCCGTCGTCTATGAAGGTATCCGACACCCGCGGAATTTTGGGACGGTGCAAGCACTCGCGGCTCCGGCCGTGGCCGCTCTGCGGGACGTCGGGCGTTCGGCGGATACAGCAGCACACGTGTCTCCGACCTTCGGGTTGGTTTGTCAACATCGATTCGTCATGGAGGTCACCCAATGAAGCGTATGGTTCTCATCGTTCTCGGATTCGGCGCGCTGGCGTTCTCGTCCAGCGTGGATGCGCAGACCAACGCGCAGCTCATCGAACAGTCGCTGGCCGCGGCGCCGCGGCGGGCCCGTGAAGGCGCAAGCGTCGTCAAGTGGGCCGCCGACCACACCTACACGACGATTAAGGAAGGCACGAACGAGATCGTCTGCTACAGCCGTGCGGACCAGCGCGATCGGCCAGCGTTCGCCGTGCAGTGCACGAGTCTGGCGAACCTCGAAAGAGTCGCGCAGAACCGGCGGTTTCGTGCGGAGAGTACCGACCGTGAGGGGGAGCGGGCGCTGGTGGCCGCCGCGGCCGAGAACGGCACACGCGTAAAGGCAGAGTACGGCTCGTGGTTCAGGTCGATGAACAGCCAAGACCAGGCGAGCGCCGGGGTTCATATGACAATCGCGATGCCGGAAGCGACTGCAGCGTCCACTGGCTTCCCTGATAACCGCGAACAGGGTGGCGCGTACATCATGGCGGCGGGCACGAGCGAGGCCCACCTGATGGTTCCGTGATGGTTCCGTGATGGTTCCGTGATGGTTCCGTGATACCAGAACACCTCTAGAAAGAGCGCTCCCACCCCCTCTTCTTCGTGGAGAGGGGGTGGGTCTGAGATGCCCAGCTTCCCTCGAGCCGTCTTCAGCATCTCGACAAGTGGGGTTCGGAGATGGGATCGATGAGGGCAATCGTCCTGACCGGCTGTGCGATCACTGCTGCGTGTGTGGTGTCCGGCCTGGCCTCGGGCCGCGCGTACTCGCAAACTCGGCGCGCGGCTCAGGTCGATGCGCTGTTCGCGGCGTGGGACAGAGAGGATTCACCGGGCGCCGTCGTCGGGATCTTCCAGGACGGAGCGATCGTCCACGCTCGGGGGTACGGATAGGGGGCCCCGCGCGGGCGCGGAGCGAAGCGAGCACCCGCGGGGGAAAGCCGACGACAGGACCCGCGCAAATCCGCGTCGGCCTGCGACCTTCAACAATCGCTCCGCATGACCAGCACTCCTCCGTCCGACCCGCGTTCGCGTGTCTGAAACACTATCGAACGGTGACCTCCTCACGGACCCATCCGAAGTTCCCATGGCTGGGGTCCGACGCGAGCACCTGGACGGTGTAGGCACCGGGCTCCGGCGCGGCCAGCTTGCCGCGGTACATGCTCGTCTGACCTGCGAAGGGCAACGGTACTTCTTGGACGACCTCGTCGCCGCGAAGCAACTGCGCGAGCACGTCGATGTTGTCAGCGTCCCAGAGCCCGCCGGGCTCCGTGGGACACCCTCATATCATGACGACATTCGCCGTGAGGGGAATGTCGTCTCCTGATGAAACCGGGCTGTCCGGACCGTCGGCGAACGTCACGCGGAAACCATGCACCTCGAGGATGACCCCCTCGCCCAGGACATCCCGTCCCGGCACGAGGAGCATCGTCTTCGACGCCTTGTACATGTAGTCCGGCGTGTCGAGCGGACCTTCGGCGGTGATCTCGACGACCGTTGGGCGCTTGAGATCGAGCGTCGCGGTAAAGTGTGCCGCGTCCGGCGTTCCGAAGATCGTCTCGTCCCGCGGACGTGGCTCGATCATGATCCGAGGCGTCTCGCCGGTCGCGCCCTGCTGCTCACCCTGGGCCAACACCTCGCCAGTCTTCGCGTCCTTGAACGTAATCAGCGCCCCACCGACACCAGTGCCGATCGCCTTCGCGTCTCGCGCGATGGCCCGGACGAGAATGCGGGTCGGCGTTCCCTGGGCCTCGGCCAGGGCGGAAATCGCCAGTATCGCCGCGGCCAATAGGCAGGCCATGGCCCCTGTTCTCCCTGTGAAGCTACGCACAGTCCCCTCCTTGGTTAAATGGTTATGAACGGAGTCTACACCTTTACACCTTAGCGCGCAGAACTCTCACGGGTTTCTGACCAGTCGCCACGCTCGGCCATGAAGTCCTCTCCGCCACCGAGCCGTACCACGCATCGATGGCATCACCTCGCTCGATTCGGGTTCGATCGCTTGCCAGCCGCGCCGCGCGCTTGGTAGATTGCCGTTCAACTAGCCTAGTTCTTGTCGCTGTGGGAGGCATTCTATCAAGGAGTAATCGAGTGTCGCTTGTGCGGATACCGACGGGACAGTACGGGGATCGTCGTCATCCCCGAGGTGCCGCAACGCCAGGCGCGTTGTGCTACCGGCCCCGCCGGTCTAGAATTGGTCCACTTTAGTAGACGCTGGGATTCCTGCGGATGCCATTCTTCAAGCGATGACAACGAACGCCGCACGTCTGATGCAGATTGACGACGAGCGGGGGAAAATCGCCCCTGATTTGGCTGCCGACATTATCGCCGTGCCTGAGGACCCGCTTGCGGACGTTGATGTCCTGAAGCGAGTCAACTTTGTGATGAAGAACGCGCGCGTCGTTCGTCACGACCCCTAACCCATGCCCATCACCCCCGGCACCCGCATCGGCACCTACGAGATCCAGGCTCCGCTTGGCACCGGCGGCATGGGCGCGGTCTACAAAGCCCGGGACACCAAGCTCGACCGTCAGTGGTTCGGATCGCGCGGGAGGTTCGCATGAGGGTCAGCAGCTCTGTCCGTTTCGCCGCGCCCGTGGTGCTGTGCATGCTCGCACTCGGCCACGCTCAGGAGCAACCGATCGGCGTACCGGTGCCGCCGTTGGGCGCGGGACCATGGGTGTTCGATACAGCCGAGCAGCACAAGGTCCGGGTCAGCGTCGTGACCAAAGGACTCTCGCATCCATGGGCCATCGCGTTCCTTCCCGACGGAGGCATGCTGGTCACCGAGCGGCCCGGTCGTCTCCGGATCGTTCGCGATGAAGTGCTTGAGTCTCACGCCATTTCCGGCGTGCCACCGGTCAGAACCGACGGCAATGGCGGCTTGATGGATGTCGCCCTCCATCCCCAGTTTGCCGACAATCGCCTCGTCTATCTCACCTATACCAAGCCCGTGGGTCACGGCAGGGGCGCACCTGCGCTCGCGCGGGGCCGACTCGAGGCTGGCGCGCTCACCGACGTCAGAGACCTTCTCGTCACCGAGGCCTACGACGGAAACTCGGGTCTCAACGGACGTGTCGTCTTTGGGCGTGACGGCAAGGTCTACATGTCCACCGGCGGCAGGGTGGCGACGGTGTCGCAAGACCCGACGAGCCTGCGCGGCAAAGTCTTGCGGCTGAACGACGATGGCTCCGTGCCGGACGACAACCCGTTCGTGAGCCACGCAGGCCATCGACCGGAAATCTACACCTTCGGACATCGCAATACGCTGGGTCTCATCCTGCACCCTGAGAGCGGGGAAATTTGGCAACACGAAAATGGTCCAAACGGCGGCGACGAGATCAACATCGTCTTGCCGGGCCGCAACTACGGGTGGCCGGTCGTGAGCTTCGGACGCGATTATTCAGGCGCGCGCCTCTACGAACCGACGCGTGAGGGAATGGAGCCGCCACTGGTGGTGTGGCTGCCTGCCATCGCGGCTGCGGGCATGACCGTCTACACCGGCGACGCATTCCCTGCGTGGAAGGGCAACGTCTTCGTGGGGTCCCTGCGCCAGGGCGGAATACCGGGCACAGGCCACCTGCAGCGCATCGTGTTCAATGAAAAGGCAGAGGAGCTGCGGCGCGAGTCGATCTTGACGGAGCTCAGGCAACGCATCCGGGAAGTGCGCGAAGGGCCCGACGGGCTCCTGTACATACTGACGGACGAGGACGACGGAGCGCTCCTGCGGATCGAGCCAGCCCCGTGAGTCCACAGCCCATGCCCCTCCAACCCGGCACCACGGCCACCGACCCTGAACCATCCGCACATCGGCACGCTGTCAGACGTGTGTCACGAGGATAACCATGAATACGCTCCTACCGGCTCGATCGTCTCCTCCGTATTCCTTCGTTGCAGTCATTGCCATGACGGTCGCGGTACTGATGCCTGGTGCGGCACGCGCACAGGACGCATTCCCCGTGCATCCATCGACGCAAGATCCTTCGGTCCTGGTCACACTCGAGACACTTGGCAGATGGGAGAAAGAGTTGTCCAACTGGGGACGATGGGGACCGGATGACCAGCGGGGCACTCTCAACCTCATCACCGCGGACAAGACTCGGCAGGCCGCTGCGTTGGTTCGCGAAGGCGAGACGGTGAGCCTCCAGCACTTCGTTACGTGGGAGAAGACCATTGACAGCCAAACCTTCGGGCCGACGAGCCACTGGATGAGCCGCGTCGATCCGAACACTGGCGAGCCGCTCTTCGCACTCGACGAGATACAGTTCTCTCTCCACGACGGGATGCTGTCGCATCTGGACGCGCTGTGCCACTATCGAACCGAAGTCGATGGAAAGTATCTAATCTTCAACGGTTATCCGCAGAATCTCACCGTGGACGGCTGCGAGGACCTGGCGGTCGATCGCATGGGGACGTCCTATGTGACCCGCGGGGTGCTCGTCGATATTCCGCTGATGCGAGGAGTCGATTGGCTGGACGCGAGTACACCGATCTATGTCGCCGATCTCGAAGCGTGGGAGGAGTTTGCAGGGATTACGATCGGGAGTGGGGACGCGCTCTTGGTACGGACAGGTCGCTGGGCCAAACGGGACGCAGAGGGACCCTGGCGCTACGGGGCTGGCGGAGCCGGCCTGCACGCCTCGGTGCTCCCCTGGCTCCGCGAGCGAGACGTCGCGATTCTCGTCGGGGACGCGGTGAACGACGTTCAGCCTTCTGGGGTGGTGGGCATCCGCCGACCCATCCATCAGCTCACGCAGGTGGTGCTAGGCCTCCCCCTCGTCGATAACGGATATCTCACTCCGGCGGTGGGTGTTCCTGATCGCGATCCAGATCAACGCGATAGAAGGCGGAACCGCGCCCGTTCAACGCGCTGGGCTGCGCGACTCCGGCGGTGGGTGTTCCTGATCGCGATCCAGATCAACGCGATAGAAGGCGGAACCGCGAGCCCGTTCAACGCGCTGGCCACCTTCTAACCCCAGAACTCACTTGTATTGCCAATGGCTGGCACCGGGCTGGGGTCAAGCGCGGATAGACCCTGGGAGAGCTCTCTCTAGGGCATGACGCCCTGGGTGCTCAGCGCGATCCGGTACAGTCCGGTGCGTGCGGTCATGTAGAGCGTCCGACCGTCATCCCCCCAGGCGACGTTCGCCGGAACTTCCTCGGGCTGGATCGTACCCAGGTGTGTTCCGGTCGAGTCGAAGATCCACACGCCGCCCGGACCGGTTGCGAACACGTGGCCCGCGCGATCGACTTTCAGGCCATCCCCGGGGCGGTTTCCGACGTCACGTCGAAGAAGACCCGGCCAGGTGAGCCCGGGGCGGTTTCCGACGTCACGTCGAAGAAGACCCGGCCGCTGCCGAGCGTGCCGTCCTCCCGCACGTCGTACGCCATCCACACCTTGCGCTCGGCGTCCGAATTGGCCACATACAGCGTCGTTTCGTCAGGTGAAAAGGCGATGCCATTCGGGCGGCTCTGGTCGCGGGTGAGCAGCTCCAGGTCGCCGGCCGGGCTGAGCCGGTAGATGCCGCTGAAATCCAACTCTTTGGCCGGATCCTCGTCCTGCTGCGGCAGCCCGTACGGCGGATCGGTGAAATACAGCCAGCCGTCCGATTTGTAGGCGGCGTCATTGGGGCTGTTCAGCCGCTTCCCCTCGTAGCGGTCGGCGAGCACCGTGTGCGTGCCATCAGCTTCGATCCGGGTCACCTGCCGACGTCCGTGCTCCATCAGGATCAACCGTCCCTCGGAATCGAGTGTCAGGCCGTTGGACCCCACCGACGCACCCTCGCCATCGAACACCGGGTTCATGAAGTCGGTCAGCTCGCCATCCGGTGTCCACCTGTAAATGGCGTTCCCTCGGACGTCGCTGAACAGCAGGTACGGACCGCCCTGCCGCACCCACACCGGCCCTTCGGTAAAGAGGAAGCCGCCGTGCAGCTTCTCGATACGGGCCTCGACCGGCACGATTGCATCGATCGCCGGATCGATCCTCACGATCGAGCCGGCTCCGGTGTCGGGCCCCGGCGTCACCTCGGCCGCGGGTTCCGCCGGCTCCGAGCCGCACCCGCCAACACCGCAGGCCACCGCAAGCAGGCCTACCGCGATCCATTTCGTCTTCGTCATGGCACCACCCTGCCTGGCCACGTCAGGAAGACGTGGGCGCGTCCTTGGCAGCCCTAGTCTGCCACAACGTCGGTCCTCGGGCGCCAACGACAAAACCTCACCGGACAGGGAGGGTGTCGGTATATAAGGGTGGTCGTGCGCACCCGTGTCATCACCCTTGCCGGCACGTTCCTGTTGCTGTGGGCGGCCCTGATGCCTGCGGCCGGCGGCCACGTCGGCGATGCGAATCAGTCCACCCTCCAGGATGCCGGCCGCCGACACTACGAGCGCCTCTGCGCACGCTGCCACGGCAGCGATGGCCAGGGCGGCGAGCTCGGGCCCGCGATCGTGGAGCGGCTCCTGCTGCGACCCGACGAGCAGTTTGCGACGCTCATCCGTGACGGCCTGCCCGACGCCGGCATGCCGAGGGTGGCGGTGACGGACGCTGAGCTGCGCGCACTCTTGGCCTTCGTGCGAACGCTGCAGCCGGGGCGTGGGGCGGCGCGGCCCCGCGTCACGGTCGAGACGACCGATGGGCGCACGCTGCGCGGGCGCCGGCTCAATCACAGCGCCACGGATCTGCAGCTGCTGTCCGGCAGTTCCGACGATGCCGAGCCGCGCATCCACTTGCTGCGCCGCGCTGGTGAGCGCCATCGCCCGGTGACGTCACAGGTGGACTGGCCGACCTACAACGGGGACGTCCGTGGCAACCGCTACAGCCTGCTCGACCAGATCGACACGACCACCGTGTCCCGGCTCGCACCGCGCTGGATCTTCACGCTGCCGGGCACCGCGCGTCTCCAGGTCACGCCCGTCGTCGTGGATGGCATCATGTATGTGACGAGCGGCAACGAGTGCTACGCCCTCGACGCCGGCAGCGGCCGTCAGCTCTGGCACTATCAGCGTCCGCGCACGGACGGCTTGGCGGGCGACGCGGCGGCCGGGATTAACCGCGGCGTGGCGGTCGCGGGTCGCCGCGTGTTCATGGTCACGGACCACGCGCATCTGATCGCCCTCGACCGCTTCACCGGCGCGCTGCTGTGGGATACCGAGATGGCGGACTGGCGTCAGAACTACGGCGCCACGTCCGCGCCGCTGGTCGTGGGCAACCTGGTCATCTCGGGGATCTCCGGCGGGGACGAAGGGGTCCGCGGGTTTCTCGCGGCGTTCGACCCGGCGACCGGCCGGGAAGCCTGGCGGTTCTGGACCGTGCCCCAACGGGGCGAGCCCGGGTCGGAGACCTGGGTCGGCACGGATATCGACCACCCGTGCGCGGCTACCTGGCTCACCGGCACCTACGACCCCGACCTCGACATCCTCTACTGGCCCACCGGCAACCCCTGCCCCGACTACGACGGCAGTCAGCGCCTGGGCGACAACCTGTACTCCGACTCCATCCTCGCGCTCGATCCGACGACCGGCGCGTTGCGCTGGTACTTCCAATACACGCCGCACGATCTGTGGGACTGGGACGCGCAGCAGCCGCCCGTGCTCGTGGACCGGGAGTGGGACGGGCAGCCGCGCCAACTCCTGCTGCACGCGAACCGGAACGGCTTCTTCTATGTGCTCGACCGGACCGACGGCACGCTGTTGCTGGCCGAGCCGTTCGTGCGGAAGCTCACCTGGGCCAACGGGATCGGTTCGGACGGCCGGCCGCGGCTCAATCCCGATCAGCAGCCCTCACTCCAGGGCACGACCGTCTGCCCCGCCGTGCAAGGCGCGACCAACTGGTTCTCCACGTCCTTCCATCCGGACACCGGACTCTATTACGTACAGACGCTGGAGCACTGCATGGTCTACACGCGGGCGCCGGAGCAGTGGGAGGCAGGCCGGTCCTACTACGGCGGGTCGACGCGGAACGCGCCAGACGAGCCGGCGCAGAAGATCCTTCGCGCGATCGACATCCGAACCGGCGACATTGCGTGGGAGCTGCCGCAAACCGGCCCGGCGAATTCCTGGGGCGGCACGCTCGCCACCGCCGGCGGCTTGGTGTTCTTCGGCGAGGACAGCGGCGCGCTCATGGCGGTCGATGCAGCGACCGGCGCGCCGCGCTGGGATTTTCAGACCAACGCGGTCTGGAAAGCCTCGCCGATGACCTACATGTTCGACCAGCGACAGCACATCGCCGTGGCGGCTGCGTCGAGCATCCTGTCATTCGCCTTGGTCGACCCGGCGCCGCCCGTACGTTCGGCGTCGGGACGCTAGACCCCTACCACCTTGCCCATGCGCCACTCCGAGCGTTGTCACGGCTGACGGCAGCGCCTACAATTGGGCTGTTTTCACCCTATCCAGCGTCCAGATGACAGGATCCATCTACCTCGACTTCAACGCGTCGACGCCGGTGGCTCCCGAGGTGGCGGCCGCGATGGCGCCGATCCTGGAGCGGTTCGGGAATCCGACAAGCGACCACTGGGCGGGCCTCGCGCTGCGCACGGCGATCGTGCAGGCGCGCGGGCAGGTGGCCCACCTGCTCGGCTGCGATCCGGAGGAGGTCGTGTTCACCTCGGGCGGCACCGAGGCGAACAACTGGGCGCTCAAAGGGGTCTTCTACGCCACCGACGGCCCGTGTCACATCATTACATCCGGCGTCGAGCATCCGGCCATCGTCGAGCCCTGCCGGTTTCTTCAGCGGCTGGGCGCCAGGGTGACGATCGTGGGCGTCGACGGGACCGGGATGGTCGATCCGGAGGACATCCGGCGGGCGATCGGCCCCGACACGCGGCTCATCTCGATCATGCACGCGAACAACGAGGTCGGGACGATCCAGCCGATCGCCGAGATCAGCCGGATCGCCCGGGCGCGCGGGGTGCTCATGCACACCGACGCCGCGCAGTCGGTCGGCAAGATCGACGCGTCGGTCGACGCCCTCGGCGTCGATCTGCTGAGTGTGGCAGGCCACAAGCTGTACGCGCCGATCGGCATCGGCGGGCTGTTCGTGCGCGCCGGCGCCACCCTCGAGCCCTTCGTGCACGGCGCCGGTCACGAACGCGGCCGCCGGGCCGGCACCGAAAACGTGCTCGAAATTGTCGGGTTGGGCGCCGCGTGTGCGCTGGCCGAGCCATGGATCGATTCAGCGGAGATCAGGCGTCTGCGCGACGAGCTCTGGGATCGGATCCACAATCGCCTTCCGCACGCCGTGCTCAACGGGCATCCGACCAAGCGCCTGCCGAACACGCTCAATGTCAGCATCCCCGGCATCGCCGGATCCGAGATCCTGGCGCGCATGGAGGGGGTGGCGGCCTCGACCGGGTCGGCCTGTCACAGCGGCGCGGTGACGCTGTCGCCAGTCCTGGGGGCGATGGGCGTGTCCCCCGAGGTGGGGATGGGCGCGCTGCGGTTCAGCTTGGGCCGGTCCACGACGAAACCGGAGATTGCGGAAGTCGCTGAGCGGCTCGGGCGAGCGGTGGCGCAACTCGACGCCGGGCAACTGGTTCGAGGTGGTACTCCAGGTGCGGGCGTCGACGGGACAGTCGGCAGCGACCGATAGCGACCCTTCCCTCTCCCCGCGCCAGGATCGCCCCGGCACGACCCGAACGTCGGCTTCTGAGTGACCCCAGAAAGGCCCAGCGGTCAGCGTTGTCTACCAGTGGGCCAGGATCTACAATTGGGGCCTGTTTCCAGACAGCCCATGGCCTTCGCCCGCGGCACCCGCCTCGGCCCGTATCAGATCGAGTCCCCTTTCAACTAGTCCACGGGAGGTCCTCATGCCACTTCGACCATGCTTGCCCAGATTCACGCTGGCGATGCTCGTCTCGCTGGCGGCCACGAACATCGAAGCCCAGACCCCGACGGAGCCGTCGCGACCACCGGCTCACGAGCTGGCGCAGTACCTCAAGGCCAAGTTGAGCTCCGATGATCAGGCGCTCTTCACCCGGCTGCTCAACGTCAATATAGAGTCGGCGTGGGCGTTCATGCGCACCCGTGGCTACCCGCGCAGCTTCATCAGCGGCATCCAGCCAGTGGTGCCCAGCATGCGGTTCGCCGGCCGTGCTCGCACGATGCGCTACCTCCCCTACCGGCAGGACCTCGATGAGCAGATCGAGGGCTTGCAGCTCAACTACCGGTCGGCTGAAGACACCGAACCGGGTGACGTCCTCGTGTTCGATATCGGCGGCGAGCTGGAGTCGTCGCCGAGCGGTGACGTCACGTCTACCCGGGCAATGGTCCGGGGCGCCGCCGGAATCGTGGTCGATGGCGCCATGCGAGATGTCCCCGCTTTCGTCGAGATGGGATTGCCGCTGTTCACGCGCGACGGCAAGGGCCACGCGTCGTCGGTCTCGCCATTGATGATGAGCTGGGACTACCAGGTTCCCGTGCGTATCGGCGACGTCACCGTCATCCCGGGCGACTACCTCGTCGGCGCCCTGCACGGCATACTGGTCATCCCGGCACACATCGTGGAAGAAGTACTGGCCGATGCCGAGCTCCACAGCGAGCGCGAGGAATTTCAGCGCATGCTCATCTTGAACGGTGAGTCCATGATTGGCGTGTATCCGCCGAATGAGGAAACACTCCAGCGCTTCGAGGACTGGAGGAAGCGGCGACGGCAGTAGTCGGCTCATTCAATGGGATCCTGAGCACGTCCCCATCACGGCGGGGGAGGTCAATGGTCTCTTGCGGGCGGGGTTCGAGGAACTCCAGGCGCGGGTGCCGGTTCCGTGACGCGAGCCAGGAGTCGGAGACAGGAGGAAACCGGAGGCTTCGCGGTTTCTCTCGGAGCCGTGCGGACGTCACGATGTCTGATACTAAACGCTGGATGTTGGCCGGTGTGGCAGTGGCGGCCAGCGCAGCCGTGCTGGCCGGACGGGTGAGCGGCGGTCAAGACGTACAGGTGCTCGACGCGATGAACATGCGAATCGTCGGCCACACTGACCTGAACGGGAAGGGTGACGGCGGAGAGGGCATGGATCTCCGACAGTACCCGGACGGCCGGCGCATCTTCTTTTTTGCGCACGTCAACGCTCCGAACTGCCTCAGCATCGTCGACGTGACGGAACCCGACGCGCCAGAGGTGTTGCATCAGATGCCCACGGTCGCCAGTCACGTGCGGTGCAACAGCCTCGCGGTGTCCGGGAACATCCTGATCGTTGCGCAGAACACCGACGAGCCCGGCCAGCCGGATGGCGGCGCCCGCATCTACGACGTGGCGGATCCCGAGGCGCCGCAGGAGCTGGCCTTCTTCGATACGTCCGGCGGACCGTCACGCGGCGCGCACTTCGTCTGGTTCACCGATGGCGAGTATGCGTATCTGTCGACCGGCGCGCCGGATTTCGAGCCGGCGGTGCCGCCGCGCGGCGACGACCAGTTTCTGATGATCGTGGACGTGCGCGATCCGCGGAATCCGACGGAGGTGGGCCGCTGGTGGTTGCCCGGCCAGCGCAAGGGAGAACCGGGCGCGCCGTTGCCGCGGACGAAGACGCGCGACGGCGTCCGCATGCACACGGGGTTCACCTCGCCGGAACGACCCGATCGCTTTTATGCCGGCTGGATCGACGGCGGCATGGTCATTCTCGACATCGCCGACAAGACCCAGCCGACGCTCGTCGGCCATCGCTCGTGGTATCCGATCACCGACGGCTACCTCGCGCACACGGCGCTGCCGATCCTGTCGCGAGACCTGGTCATTGCGACCCATGAGGCGCGAGGCCAGGGATGCGCGGGCCACCCGGATGCTCGTCCGAGCACCCGTGACGGCTTGCAGATGCCAATGTGGACCGTCGACATCAGCGACGAGCGCAACCCCCGGGAGATCGTCCAGTTTCCCGCCCCGGCCAACACCGAGGAGCTGTGCGAGGGGATCAGCGGCGCGTTCGGCGCGCACAACATCCACATGAATCGGCCGACACCGAACTCTGCACAACTGACACAGACGGTCGTCGCGGCCATGTTCGCCGCCGGCGTTCGCGTGTACTCGATCGCTGATCCGGAGCGGCCTGAGGAAATTGGCTACCTCATCCCGGACGCGCCGCCTGGCAGCGCGGTCGGCGTGGTGCAAAACAATGACGTGTTCGTGGACGAGAACGAGCTGATCTACGCGAACGACCGCCACACCGGCGGCCTGTACATCATTGAATACACCGGATCCGTTCCGCTGCGGTAAAGGCTGGTGGCGCTGCCGGTTCGACACAGGGATCAGGGCCGCCTCCGCCCGCCGGATGGCATCCGACGCGCCGCGCCGCCCTCCCCTCCCTGCCCTACCCGACCTCGGCGCCCTGAACGTGGCGGCACACGTCGCAGGTCCAGACCGTCTTCCTGCTCGCCAGCAAGAGGCCCACGATGACTGCCGGGATTCCGAAGAGGAACGCCGCGATGGTACCGATAGTCACGAATCCAACCGCGGCGGTCCCACGCAGTGCGGCACCGGCTCCCGTGGCCAGGAACTCCAGCATAACCGCGTCAACCTCCTCCCGCTGCGCTTGGGTGAGGCGTTCGCGCGCGTCGGTTGGAATCAGGTTCGTCGACTCGAATCGGTCGACCACCCCCTGAGGCAGGCCGTCGATCCGCTGCAAGGCTTCCACGGCCTCGCGCTTGGCGTCGCGCACGTCGTCGGCCAGGGCGGGCCCCCCGATCCGCATCATGGCGCAGCCGAACGCCGGCCCACCGACGATGAGCAGCAGGCCCAAGATCCAGAGGATGCGCCCGAGCATGGCGGCGTCCTCGCTGAAACGCTGGATCCTCGCCGAGCTCACCGGCTGATGGCACACTTCGCACGATCGACCCACGATGTCAGTCATAGGTGCCGGCTGGGAACACGCGCGCCTCCGCCACCGACGGCGCGCGGTGTCACTGAGCCGTCTTGAACACGGCGGTCTTGGCCACCCTGTCGTGGAGCGCCTGTCGTGAGGCGGTCAGGACGAGGAAACAGCCGATGCCAATCACGAACCCGACGACGCTACCGAGCGTCGACAACACGCTCACCGTCGTGACGGCCGCCAGGATGTTCAGCAGCGCCGCGGAGTTCTTGACCAGGAAGCGCTTGACGAGTGTGTTCTGATCCGCCTCCGCGCCGCCCTCGGCACGAATCTTCAACTTGAGCAGCATCTTGCCGGGTGTCGCGGCCCGGAAGACCTCCAGGCTCATGTAGGCCAGCGGGATGATGCTCAACACGATCGCGGCGAGGCTCAGCCCGGCGACGCTCGCCCCGTCGAACATGTCGGGATTGGCCAGGCCGCCACCGAACAGGCTCACGCCAAAGATCATGGTCCCCACCGACATGATCACCAGGATGATGACCATATCGATCAACGCCGCGCCGAGACGCGGACCAAAGCCTATGCGTTCCATGACACCTCCTGAGTTCGCCGGATCGTTCAGGACGATCGTTGCGAGCAATCCTATGGTCGAACCCGGCCGGATGGCAAGCCAGACGAACCCGAGCGGCGCAATGCGCGAACTATCGACGCGCTCCCCCTGCCCGCGTTGTGCTGCCGGTCCCCCCGGTCTAGAATCGGCCCACTTTCGGTAGACAACACAGAGGAAGCAACGGGTCGAGCGCGAGGCCAAGACCATCTCCAGCATGGCGTGAAGATGCCGGCGCGTTGATGCCGACCGTAAACGAAGACTTCGACCGGGAACGTCGTGGCGAGTGGGGAGCACATCCGAACCGCCCCGGCTGGAACCCGGACCAGGAGTGGGAGAACGAGGGGCGGCAGGCAGGGTCGCCCTGAGGTCCGCTCTCCAGACGCTGATGTGAGTGATCGAAAATGAAATCAGACTTTGCAATTACGGGGGTGGCCGAGATCGTGCTCAGCGTTCGCGACTTGCCACGCATGCGGCAGTTCTATGAAGACGTTCTCGGCTTTGCGCTCTTGAGGCAGAGTTGCCACGAGAACGGCGTGGAGCCGGACGCGGAAGGCGAGCCGACCATTGCCTTCCTGACGATCACGGAGCTGGATACTCCGCTCGGGCGTCACGGCCATCCACAACTCTTGGCGCTGATCGACTACCAGCGGCACGTGTTCGCCAAGGGGCAGTTCGATGGCCACGAGCCGTCCAAGTCGACCCTCAACCATCTGGCGTTCGAGATTCCGCCGAACCGCTCCGAGGCGGCACGCGATCGGTTGGAAGCGCTCGGGCTCAAGCCTCGCCTGATGCAGTTTCCGGATATGAACGCGCACGCCCTTTTCTTTCACGATCCCGAGGGCAATCAACTCGAACTGATCTGTCACGATTCTGGAGAGTGAAGGCGCTCGCCTGGACGCGTTCCGAAGGAGGTAGTCAATGGGTGTTGCGGATTCGGGCACATTCCATCACACGTGTTGTGTCGTGCATGACCCAGAGAAAGTGGCACAGTCACTCGCGGACACCCTCGCCATCAGGCCCTGGAATCTGTGGACTGTCGAGCCGGAGAATGGCACCGTTCACGGCAAGCAGGCGGCCTATTCGCTGCGCATCGCGTTGGCCCAGGTTGGAGACGCCTATTACGAACTGATCTCACCTCACACAGGCGATAGCGTCTACACAGAACATCTGCAATCAAAGGGCGAAGGGTTGCACCACACGTAGACGGGCGTCCACATCTCCTTCGAGAACCGCCGGGGCGGAGCGCCAGGAAGCGATGAACATACGACGGGCGAGATCGACAGACCGCGAGGTTCTCTCGGACATCTGGCTGCGATCTGTCCGTGCGACGCACACCTTCGTGTCGAAGGAGGACATCCACTCCTTCACACCGCTGGTGCGGGACTACCTGGGCTCCAGCGAGCCAGAACTCTGGGTCCTCTGCTCCGACGCCGGAACGGTCATGGGGTTCATGGGGATGTCTGGGAGCAAAATGGACGCGTTGTTTCTTGCGCCTGAGTTCTATCGCTGCGGCGGCGGTCGGCAATTGGTCCGACATGCCCAAGAGCTCCGGGGCGAGCTGGCGGTGGATGTCAACGAGCAGAATCTTGGGCCTGCCGCTTCTACGAGGCGTGTGGGTTCGTCGTTGAAGGGCGGTCGGAGCTGGACGATATGGGCCGGCCGTACCCGTTGTTGCACATGCGGCTGGCAGCACCGAAACACCAGGTACAGCCAACGCGGGTGCCGACACCTCGTTGAATCACAGCGGCGACCATCGAACTTCACGTCTCCGAACGTGGCGCGAGCCGAGGAATCTTGAGGCTCAGGATCGCGACCAGCGCCACGATGCCGCTCGAGAGCAGGAACACCCGCGCGCCCAGGGCGTCATAGAGCAGGCCGCCGCCGACCAGACCGGCCACGCTCGCCACGGCGGCCACGCTGCCCGCCAGGCCCTGCACCGCACCCTGCGTGTCGCGGGCAGTCGCCTTGGAGAGCAGCGACAGGAGCGACGGCCACATGACACCGTTGCCGACCGCGAGCAGAATCGTCCCGGCGTAGATCACCGCCGTCCGATCGAACGCGAAGAAGACGAAGCTCACCGCCAGCGTGACGCTGCCGGCGACCACCAGCCACTTGTCACCGCATCGTTTCGAGAGCCGGCTCAGGATGGGGCCCTGCACCGTGGCCATCACCAGGGCCATCACCGTGAAGTAGGCGCCCACCGCGGTCATCGTCCAGCCGAGGCCGATGGCCGCATGGACGGGAAACGCGACGTAGTAGAAGTTGAACGCCAGAAACACCAGAAACTGCAGCGCGATCAGCAGGCCCACCGAGGGCAGCCCGAGGATCTCCCGGGTCGAATGCCGACGGGCAGTCTCCAGCCGGTAACAGGGTTTCTGGTCGCCACCGAGCAGGTTGCGCACGCTCGCGTGCTCGGGCGCCGACCTGAGCACACACGGGTCCGGGTCCCGGACCGCCATCAGCACGATCAGCGTCGCGACGACGGAGATCACGAGCGCTGCCAGCACCGGGAGCCGTTCCCCGGCCGCCGTGGCGCCCAGCACGCCGGCGATGGCGGGTCCCAGGATGAAGCCGAGGTTGGACGCCACCGCCATGCGGCCGTAGTTGGCGCTGCGGTCGGCGTCGGACGTGATGTCCGCGAGGTAGGCGTTGGCCACCGAGACATTGCCGCCGGTCAGGCCGTCGAGCGCGCGCGCGAGAAACAGGATTGCGAGCGGCTCGGTGAGCGTGAAGGCGCCCAGGACCGCCGAGTCCACGGCGACCAGCGACCGGACGGGAAGCGTCAGCGCAAACAGGAAGATCCCCCACGACGCGAGCGTCCCGAGCTGGCTTAGCAGGAGGACCTTCTTCCGGCCGACGCGGTCGGACCACCGGCCGAGGATGGGCGCGCCGATGAGTTGGAAGACGGAGTAGGTCGCGCCCACGACGCCGTAGATCACGGCGTTGCCGCCCAGCCGCGTGACCAGGAACACCAGGAAGGGGAGGACGATACTGA
Organism: Vicinamibacterales bacterium; assembly: GCA_963667915.2. Taxonomy (GTDB): domain Bacteria; phylum Acidobacteriota; class Vicinamibacteria; order Vicinamibacterales; family UBA823. The sequence goes on from CAXXNN010000004.1 coordinate 51,766, forward strand.
AGCCGAGCGTCCCGACGAAGGTGACGGCGAGGATCGGATAGAGCGACGGCGGCCGGGCGGCAGCGCTTTGGGGTCCGAGTGCCATCGCCATGGCCGGATTATAGTCTCCGGCTACCTAGCCGCTATCGACTTGGCCTCCCATCCGTCACCAACTGCCTGAGCAGGTAGGACATCGTCAGGGCGAACGACTTGGCCCGCTGCTCCGGGGTGACGCCCGAGCCATGCCCACCCTCCGTGTTCTCGAAGTAGTGGACAGGATGGCCCTGCGACATCATCAGGGCTGTCATCTTGCGGGCGTGCCCGGGGTGGACGCGGTCGTCGCGCGTGGTCGTCCAGATGAAGGCCTGAGGATACTCGACGTCCGGCTTCATGTTCTGGTAGGGCGAGTACTGGCTGATGTACTCCCACTGCTCCGGGATGTCCGGATTGCCGTACTCGGCCATCCAGGATGCACCCGCCAGGAGCTTGTGATAGCGCTTCATGTCCAGGAGCGGTACCTGGACCACCACCGCGCCGTAGAGATCGGGACGTTGGGTCATGGCGGCCCCGACCAGAAGTCCGCCATTGCTGCCACCCATGATGCCGAGGTGGTCGGGCGAGGCGACGCCCCGGGCGATCAGGTCCTCGCTGACCGCGATGAAGTCGTCGTAGGCCCGCTGGCGGTGCCCGAGCAGCGCCGCCTTCCACCACGACGGTCCGAACTCCCCACCCCCGCGGATGTTGGCGAGCACGTACACGCCCCCGGCCTCGACCCAGCTCTTCCCGGTCGCGCCCAGATACGAGGGCGGACGGGAGATCTGGAACCCACCATACGCTGTCTGGAGGGTCGGGTTCGACCCGTCCATCGGCATGTCCTCGCCGCGCACGAGGAAATACGGGATCTCCGTCCCGTCCGCTGACGTGGCCCACTGTTGCTCGACGACGAGGCCCGCCGCGTCGAACTGATCGGGGAGGCTGCGCACCTCCGTGATGTCACCGTCTTCCTCTGCGAGATACAGCGTGGACGGTTGGGTGAACGAGCTGAAGGTGAAGAAGAAGCGGTTGTGGTCGGTGGAGGTCGAGCGCAAGCCGACCGCTCCCATCGGCGGGGTGTCGATCTCCTCCATGACCCAGCGGCCGCCGTCGCGATGATAGCGTAGCAGCTGACCCTGCACGTCCGTGAGTTGGTTCACGAGCAGGTAATCCCGAGTCGTCCTGACCCTATTGATCGTCGACCTCGGGCCGGGCTCGATCACCACCTCGAGGTCGCGGCTTCCGGCGAGGTAGCCCTCGAAATCAGCGCTCACGATCGAGCCCTCGCGGTAGAGCTCGCCACCCACGTCCCAATCCGAGACCAACTGAATCACGAGTTGGTCGCCCGATACGACGGCGGTTGCGTCATCCGGAATATCCACCGGTACGAGCTCGCCGTCTCGGAGTAGGTAAACCTCAGACGTGAAGATCGTCTTGAGTCGGGCGACCAGGGGTTCATCGCCAACCGGCGTGTGCATGTTCTCGAGAAACATGCCCATGTCGGTCGACTCGGACGAGGCGATCACGGCGGCATCCTCGAGGGGAGTGCCCCGCTCCCAGAGCCGGACCGCGGCGGCGTACCCCGATGTCGTGACCGGGAAGTCCCCGAGCGCCGCTGCGACGAGGAGGTGGTCCCGATCGACCCACGCGGTCGTCATCTTCGCCTCGGGGATGCGAAACCCGCCCGCGACGAAACGCTTCTCCACGAGGTCGAATTCGCGGACCTCGACGGCGTCGGACCCTCCCCGGGAGAGCCGGGCGAGGCAGTATCGCTCCTCCGGCGCCAGGCAGTTCATCCCACGAAAGGCCCACGGGACGCCCTCTTCCGCAACCAGGGCGTCGAGGTCGAGCACGAGCTCCCACGCCGGGTCGCCCGACAGGTACGAGTCCCACGACGTCCGCCGGTAGATCCCCCTGGCGTGATCGGCGTCGGTCCAGAAGTTGTAGAGGTCCTCATCGCGGATAGCTGGAAAGGGAATCCGATCGCTGGACGTGAAAATGTCCAGCGTCTGTTCGTAGATGGTGCGGTACTCGGCGAACTCGCCGAGCACGGCCATCGACTCCGCATTGCGCGCAGCGACCCACTCCAGGGCCCTCTCCCCTTCCACCTCTTCCAGCCACAGGAAGGGGTCTTCGGCGTCCTGCGCGCCGAGCTGGGCGGCGACGACCGTGAGAATCGCGGCCAGCCCAATCGAACCACACCGATGAACGATGCGCATGCAGGTCTCCTAGGCTCTTAACGTCACCTGACGAGGGTGTCGCATTTACGTGTCAGAAGCGATCGGCGTCGGCCGCGGCCCAGGATCGACGCCAGGCATCGGGAATCACGCCTGCGTCGACGAGAAAGCCCTTGGGCATCCGCGGATACAGTTCCGCAAAGCTCTGCACGTCCGGTCCGGACACCCGACGGTACACGTGGAACGGCCGGATGTCGCGGGGACTGTCCAGGCCGGCTGCCGCCACCAATTCGAGGAACGCCTTGATCGTCGCAGCCTGATAGCGCGCGACGCGCGGGGCCTTGTCGGCCGGCACCAGGCCGACCGTGTGCGACGGATCCTGCGTGGCGACGCCGACGGGACAGGTGTTGAGGTTGCACCGCCGCGCCTGGATGCACCCGAGGGCGAACATCATGGCGCGCGCCGAATTGCACAGGTCGGCCCCCAACGCGATCACCCGGAACAGATGGAACCCGGTGGCAATCTTGCCCGCGGCGATGACACGCACCCGATCCCGGACACCCACGCCCCGCAGCGCGTTGTGCACGAACCACAGTCCCTGGCGCAACGGCATCCCGACCGAGTTCGACAGCTCCACGGGCGCGGCACCGGTGCCGCCCTCGGTGCCGTCCACGGTGATGAAGTCGGGATGCATGCCGGTGGCCACCATCGCCTTGCAGATGCCCAGGAACTCGCCCTTGTGTCCGACGCACAGCTTGAACCCCACCGGCTTGCCGCCCGACAGTTCCCGCAACCGTACGATGAATTCCAGCAACCCGCGCGGTGTGGAAAACTCACCGTGGGCGGGCGGCGAGATCACATCCTGCCCCATGGGCACGCCGCGAATCTGCGCGATCTCGCGGGAGAGCTTGGCCGCCGGCAGAATGCCCCCGTGGGCCGGCTTCGCCCCCTGACTGATCTTGATCTCGATCATCCGCACCGCATCGCGCCGCGCCTCTTCGGCAAAGAGCTCCGGATTGAAACCGCCGTCGCTGTCACGACAGCCGAAATAGCCCGTGCCGATCTGCCAGACCAGATCGCCGCCCGGGTTCAAGTGATACGGGCTGAGGCCGCCCTCGCCGGTGTTGTGATAAAACCCGCCGGTCTTGGCCCCGGCGTTCAACGCCAGGATCGCGTTGGCCGAAAGCGAGCCGAAGCTCATGGCCGACACGTTCAGGTGGGCCGCACGGTAGGCCAGCGTGCAGGTCGCCGTACCGATGTCAACCCTGGGATCGGTCTCCAACACGGGTTTGGGCGCCATCGAGTGGCTCATCCATTCGTAGCCGTCGCGATCGACGTCGCGCTGGGTCCCGAAGGGCAGGGTGTCAATCTCACCCTTGGCGCGCTGGTAGATGGCGGATCGCATCTCGCGCGAAAACGGCATGCCGTCGATGTTGGACTCGACGAAGTACTGCTGAATCTCGGGTCGCAGTTCCTCCATCAGGTAGCGTCCGTGCCCAATGATGGGGAACACACGCAGCAGCGAGTGATCCGTCTGCAGCACGTCGTGCAGGCCCAAGGCGATCAACGGCCCCACGACCACAAAGGTCCACCACGCAGCGGGAAACCGGAAGGATAACCCGACGATGACGATGGGGGCGATCAGCGCAAACGTGAAGTAGACACGGCGGACCATGGCGAGCTGTACGGTCCATACTAGCGCAGCTCTCTTGCAGGCCGCGCAGGCGGACAACGCCGCCATCCTCCGGGCGGGTGACACGATTTTCTCCCTGGAGGAAGATACCGAGCTCGTCATCTTCCAGGGCAACCGTACGGGGTTCGAGCCGCTCGCGCGGTATGAGGTGGCATCGAGTGCCACCTGGGCGCAGCCCACGATCTCCGGGAACCGGGTGTTCGTCAAAGAAGTATCGACGCTGGCGCTCTGGACCGTCGAATGAGCCGAATGTCGTCCGCGGCAGCTTGAACCGGGTTGGGGTTCGTCGAAGTGCCACTCCAAGGCCTACGAGAGGCGGCTCCTACACATCCGGCCTAGCAGCTAGCGCGCATGGCGTGCTCCAGCAGCCGACGGAGCGCGTCGAAGTGGCCGCCTCGCCAGTAGATCCGGCCGCACCTGGGACATCGAGAAAACTCATCGAAATATCGGCGCGTCCGAGGCCGCAGCTCGGTGACGACATCCGCCTTCGGAACGGGACGCACCAGATCGTTGCACCGAAGGCACCGGCAGAACGGCCGGACCGCCCCCGACAGGTCGAATCGGCGGAGCACCTCGGCCAACTGCGCGCGCGGCGAGGTGGCCCGGAGCCAATAGCCTCGCTGGACCGCCCGGCGCTTCAGCAGTCCCCGGTCGCGCGTCAACAGCACACGCCCCCCTGCCGCGATCCCGGCCAGTTCCGCATCGTCGAGGTCGTTTTGATAGACCGTGTCGAACCCGGCCAGGCGGAGATACGCGGCCAGCCGTCCCAGATGCACGTCCAGGACGAACCGCAGCTCCCGGAGCGGTTCCGGCCGAACGTTGGTCACCGCGGTGATGTCGACCGACTCGAAGACCGGGTAGACGCTGATCCGGTCGCCGTCACGCACGGGATGGGCGAAGTCCACCGACTCGCCGTTGACCAGCAGGAGATCCACCTCCGTGTGCGGCACGCCGGCGGCCTCGATCCGATCCTTGATCGACGGGTGGCCGGTGAACGAGTGCTCCACCGACCGGTGGCGGTCTTTCGGCGGCAGAAAGTCGTTGAGCTCCGCGTAGAACCGGAATGTCGCGTGCGGCATGTCCGCTCGTAACCTTCCTCTAACTCAGGGAATGCTCGTCGTCCAACCGCCAGCGCTCGACCCATCGGTCGTCTGTCGCTTCGAGCGCGACCACCCCATGCATGGGAAAGGCCGTGGTCCCCTCGGCGTGCCCATCGACGAGGAGACGCAGCAGCCGCTCGATGTGCGGCATGTGTCCAACGAGCATGATGTCCCGCGTTTCGCCTGCCAGGAGGTCGGCCATCCACTCCGGCGGGTCGGTGGGTTGGAGACCTCGGGCGGCCGAGAACTCCGCAAGGGGATTGCACGCGCGCCAGAACGCCTCCGCCGTTTGGCGGGCCCGCAGCTTGCCGCTGTGCCAGACGACGACTGGCTTGGCGCCCCGCTGCGCCGCCTGCCCGGCTACGTGCTCGACGTTGCGGCGCCCGTCTGCGGACAAGGGGCGCTGAGCATCGGCGGTCGCCTGGACGGCGGCGCCATGGTGCACGAGGTAGATCTGCATCGCATGTCCCTCCGACTCTCTACAGGCTGCTAAGGTTAGACTAGCAGCCAACGAGCTTGCTGATGAACCGATGGTGGGTTGTCCTCGGCGGCGTCTCGATGAATCTGGCGCTGGGCTCCCTGTATGCCTGGAGCGTCTTCGTGCTCCCGCTGGAGGAGGAGTTCGGCTGGACCCGCGCGGAGACCTCATGGGTCTTCACGATCGCGATCGTGAGCTTCGCCTCGTCGTTTGTCCTCGCCGGGCGGCTCCAGGATCGGCGGGGCCCGCGGATTCCTGCGGCGATCGGGGCGGTCCTGGTCGGACTGGGGTTCATGCTCGCGAGTTTCACGACCTCGCTGCTGTCGCTCTACGTGTCGTTCGGCCTCATCGTCGGACTGGGAAACGGGTTCGGCTATGCCACGCCCATGCCGGTCGGCTCGAAATGGTTTCCCGACAAGCGCGGCCTCGTCGTCGGTCTGATGGTGGCCGGGTACGGCGGGGGCTCCGCGATCTTCGGGCCGGTGGCCAATTCCCTGATCGAGCAGGTGGGATGGCGCGGCACCTTCCGCATTCTCGCCGTCGTGCTGTTTCTGATGTGCCTGCTCGGGACCTGGCTGCTCACCAACCCGGCGCCGGACTACAGGCCCCCAGGGTGGATGCCGCGCGGGGCGCCGGCGGAGCGATCGGCGCGGGATATTCCCACGGCCGAGATGGTACGCATGCCGACGTTCTATGCGCTCTGGGTGGCCTACTGCCTGGGCGCCACCGCCGGTCTGATGACGATCAGCCAGTTGGTGCCGTTCGCCCGCGAGGCCGGCTTGGGCGCCACGGCGGCCACACTGGGCATCTCGGTCGGCGCGCTCGGCAGCACCGGCGGGCGGATCGTCTCCGGGTGGCTGTCCGACGCGCTGGGCCGACTGCTGACCCTGCGCATCACGCTGCTCGTGTCGGCCGCGGCCATGCCCGCCCTCTTCCTGTGGCGCGAGCAAGCCGTCCTGTTTTATCTACTCGTGGCCGTCGTCTACTGGTGCTTCGGCACGCTGCTGTCGGTGTTTGCGTCGACGTCGGCCGACTTCTTCGGCACACGGCATCTCGGCATGAACTACGGCCTGCTGTTTCTCGCCTATGGTGTGGCGGGCATCCTCGGCCCGATCATCGGCGCTCGCGTGTTCGATGCGTTTCAGGATTACCGGTACGCGTTCTTCGCGGCCGGCGGGCTCGCCCTGATCGCATTCGTCTCCGTCGCGCTGGCCCGTCCACCGCGTCGTGACCAGCCGGCATCGTCCAGTTGACGTTCGGGAGTCAGCGCGACGCTCAGAATCAGGACCGACGTGACCGGCACCCGTCGATAGACCGATGCGGCGTCATCGCTGGCGCTCCGCCTACGCTACGATATAACGCGAACCGGGGCAGCGTTAGCTCACGAACAGCCTGCTGACGTTGTCTCTGGGACCCCCACCTCCTACAATGAATCCTGATCGCGGCGCACCATTCCACAACCTATGACCCGGAAGCGCGGCACCCGCCTCAATCCGCCTCGGCACGGCGCCCCACCTGGAGACCGTCGTGCGCCGCGCGCGCGGGGTGTCCTCTGGCGTCTCGTTGCGATTCTAGTAGCGACGACCGTAACGGCCGCGCCGGCCCTTGCGCAAAGCGGCACCGACGGCTCGGACGGCGTCCCCGTGCCGCCCGCCGTCATGGCGCGTGACGCCGACGGGCGCGTCACCGTGCGCGCGGTCCGGATCGCGGAGCCCATCGTGGTCGACGGCCGCCTCGACGACCCCATCTACGAGGCCGTGCCGGCGATCGACGGATTCGTGCAGCAGTTGCCGGACGAGGGCGCGCCGGCCACCGAACCGACCGAATTCTGGCTGCTGTTCGACGACGACAACGTGTACGTGTCGGCGCGCTGCTGGGACAGCCATCCCGAACGCATCGTGGCCAACGAGATGACGCGGGACGCCAGAGGGATCTGGCGGAACGATTCCCTGTCGGTGCTGTTCGACACGTTTCACGACCGCCGTAACGGCATGGCGTTCATGACGACCCCGCTCGGCGGGCTGCTCGACAACCTCGTCACCGACGAGCGCAACGTCAACGTCGACTGGAACACCGTCTGGGACGCCAAGGCCAGCGTCTTCGAGCACGGATGGATGGTCGAGATGGTCATTCCGTTCAAGTCGCTCAGGTTCCAGGCCGGCGGCGCGCAAACCTGGGGCATCAACGTCTCGCGCCGAATCCAGTGGAAGAACGAGACCTCGTTCCTGAGCCCCGTCCCGGCCTCCCTGGATCGGCGGGGCATGCTGCAGGTGTCGGCGGCTGCCACGCTCGTGGGCATCGAGCCCCCGACCACGCTACGGAACCTCGAGATCAAGCCCTACGCGATCTCCGGCACACTCACCGATCGCGACGCGACCCCCGTGCACTCGAACGACGTCACCGGCGACATCGGGTTCGACCTCAAGTACGGCCTCACCCGCAGCCTCATCGCCGACTTCACCGTCAACACCGACTTCGCGCAGGTCGAGGCCGACGAGCAACAGGTGAACCTGACGCGGTTCAGCCTGTTCTTTCCCGAGAAGCGAGAGTTCTTCCTGGAAGGCCAGGGAATCTTCGCGTTCGGCGACCCGGGCGGGACTCGTCGGCGGAACGCCCGGCCGAGCGACACGCCCGTGCTGTTCTTCAGTCGGCGTATCGGCCTCGACGGCGGTACGCAGGTGCCGATCCTGGCCGGCGGGCGCGTGACCGGCCGGGCCGGCGCGTATTCAGTCGGGCTGGTGAATATTCAAACGGGCGATTCGGCCACCGCCGACGCGAGCTCGACCAACTTCGCCGTCGTCCGGCTCAAGCGCGACATCCTCCGTCGCAGCAACGTCGGGGTCATCTACACGCGCCGCAATCAGCTCTTGGACGGTGTCGGCGTCAACCAGGTCTACGGCGCCGATCTGAATTTCCGTTTCTACGAGAATGTAGGCCTCAGTACCTACTACGCGCGAACGGACACGCCCGGCCTCGAGGGATCCGACGCGAGCTACCGTGGAAAGTTCGAGTACGTCGGCGACCGCTACGGGATCGAAGTGGAGCATCTCACCGTCGACGAACAGTTCAACCCGGAAATCGGGTTCGTACGGCGCGACGATTTCCGGCGCAACTTCGCGCAGCTGCGGTTCAGCCCGCGTCCCCGCTCCATTCCCTGGCTCCGCCGCCTGATCTATCAGGGCAGCTTCGACTACATCACCGACACTCCGGGCACCCTCGAGACGCGTGAGGGCAAGCTCAGATTCGAGATGGAGCTCGAAAACAGCGACAAGTGGCACGTCGAGTACACCGATTCGTTCGAGGGGCTGCAGGAGGAGTTCCAGATCGCCGATGACGTCGTGCTGCCCGTCGGCGGGTACAGCTTTCGTGACGTGCGAACGGAGTACGAGCTGGGGCCGCAGCGGCGCGTCGCCGGCCGGCTCATTTTCTCGCGCGGGAGCTTCTTCAGCGGCACTCGCACCGAAGTCGGCTACCAGGGACGCATCGTCATCCTGCCGCAGCTGGCCATCGAGCCGCGCATCTCCGTCAACGACGTCCACCTGCCGCAGGGCCCGTTCACGACGACGCTGGTGAGCACCCGAACCAGCTTCTCCTTCTCGCCGCGGATGTTCCTCGCGGTCCTGCTGCAGTTCAACTCGAGCGACGACGCGTTCGATTCGAATATCAGATTTCGATGGGAGTACGAACCGGGCAGCGACATCTTCGTCGTCTACAGCGACGGCCGGGACACCGGATTCGAGGGGTTTCCGCGGCTCCAGAACCGCTCCTTCGTCGTCAAGTTCACGCGGCTGTTCCGGTTCTGAGCCGACCGCCTCGCGCGTTGTGTCTACCGCTCGGGTTGTGCGACCGGCTGGGGGCACGCCGGAAACAGTACGTCGCGCAGGCGCTCGTCAGGCTGGCGTGCGTATTCGCTGATTTCGAACATTTCGATCAAGTCGATGTCCCGGCCGCGCGGCGTGCCCCAGGCGGCGATCAACTCGTCACGATAGCGGTCGGCACGCGGTCTGATTTGCTGCGTGTACCATGTTTTCAGCCAGACCAGACGGGCCCGAGGATCGCTGGGCACCGTGTCGACACTCCCGCTCTGATACGCCAGCCACTCGAACACCTGGGACCGGTGACAGGCGAGCATTTGTACGATCGTGTCGAGCTGGAGAGTCACATCGACGATCTGATCTGCCCGCAGCGGCTGGGGTCGGGTCAACAGGTCGGGCAAGTAGGCCACCACCGGGTCCGTGCGCAGGGCCGGGACGTCAGGAACTACCAGGGGGACTGTCACCAGGCAGGATGCGTCCCGCACCGCTTGCGCCACCGCGCGGTGGTCGGGATGGTAGTCGCAGGTGCGATGCGTCAGCACCAAATCGGGCTGGCACTGGCGAATCTCGCGGATGATCCGTTCTCGCACCTCCAACGTGGGGAGCAGGCGGCCATCGGGAAACTCCCACGTGTCGTAGTTGGCTCCGATCACCCGTCCCGCCGCGGTCGCTTCCGCGCGGCGCACGGCGATTAGCTCCACGGCCGATTTTTCGTGATGGCCGGCCCCGCCGTCAGTGACCGAGACCAGCTTCACCACGCGGCCCAGCTGCCGGTACAGGCAGACCAGCCCGCCGGCGTGAAGCTCGGCGTCATCCGGGTGCGCGCCCAGCACCAACAAGCGAGGGAGGGAGGAAGTCACGCGCTGTTCTCCTTTTTCCTTGCCCACTGTAGATCACGAGGTGCCATCCGAGAAGTCGCGTACAGACAACTTTTCAGGCGCCGGCCCGACCGCGTGGTCTTCCTGCTGCTGGCGATAGCGTGGATATCGGGAATCGCCGGGATCGCAACTATGCTGTGAGCGTCGGCTAGAATGGTGGACGCCCGCGCGGTCACGTCATGGACTCCTTTCTGAGTGATCTCGCCAGAGATCTCGCCTACGCCCTCCGGTCGCTGCGCCGCAGCCCCGGGTTCACCGCCGCCGCCGTCGCGGCGCTGGCGCTCGGCATCGGCGTGAACACGGCAATCTTCTCGGTCGTCAACACGGTCTTGCTGAAGCCTTCCGGGTCCATGTCGCCGCAGATCACCACTGCCAGCGTTGTTCTGGACGTCCCTACCGCCTACAATTGGCCGTGAGTTCATGTCGCCTCCGATCCAGATCGGATGCAGCGGTTTAGGACGCGAGGCGAAGGAGGACATATGACCCGGATGATCGTCACACTTCTGACCGTGCTGGGCCTGGTCGCATCGGCCGCATCCGCGGACGTCGTGAGGATCGAGGTCCGGTCCCGAGCGGATCTGGCCGACGGCCAGTCGTTCGGGTTGGCCGGACCGTACGAAAAACTGGTCGGCACGATCTACTTTGCGGTCGATCCGGACAACGCGGTCAACCGGATCATCACCGACATCGCTCTCGCGCCCAGGAATGCCGACGGCCTCGTCGAGTTTCATTCCGACTTTTTCCTGGTCAAGCCCAAGCAGGTGCAGCGCGGTAACGGCACCGTCCTGTACGAAGTGTCCAATCGCGGCGGAAAGGGCATGCTGCGCTACTTCAACCGCGGCGCCGGGAGCCTGGACCCGCAGACCGCAGAAGACATGGGAGACGGCTTTCTCCTGCGCAACGGCTTCACCTTGCTCTGGCTGGGCTGGCAGTTCGACCCGCCGACGCGGGACGGGCTCGTGCGTCTGTATACGCCCGTGGCAACCGACAACGGAACCGCGATCGAGGGGGTGGTCCGAAGCGAAGTCGTCGTGCGGGAACGGGTGTTCGACCAGTCCTTGGCCGACCGGAACCATGTCGCATATGCGGTCGCCGACCCGTCCGATCCGGCGCACACCATGACGGTGCGGGATTCGGCGGATGGGCCGCGACGTGTGATTCCGCGAAGCCAGTGGACATTCGGTCGCTGGGAGAACGAACAGGTCGTGCCCGACCCCACCCGCGTCTATCTGGAGGGCGGGTTCGAGCCACACAAGCTCTACGACATCGTGTACACCGCCCAGAATCCGCCCGTGGTCGGCCTGGGTCCCGCGGCCATCCGCGACATGATCTCCCGACTCAAGTATGGCGCCGCGGAGGAGCTGTCCATCCCGGCCGGCGCCATTGACCGCGCGTTGGCGTTCGGGATCTCGCAAAGCGGCCGGTTTTTGCGAACGTTCCTGTACTACGGATTCAACGAAGACGAGGGGCACCGCAAGGCGTTCGACGGCGTCGTCTCGCACGTCGCCGGTGGAGGTCGCGGCAGCTTCAACCATCGGTTTGCCCAGCCGTCCCGCGATGGCCATCCGTATCTGAACAAGTTGTACCCGACCGACATTTTCCCGTTCACCGACGTCGAGCAAACCGATCCGGACACGGGGATGCGGGATGGCCTGCTGGCGCGTGTGGAGCCGGCGTTCATGCCGAAGATTTTCTACACGAACTCGTCCTACGAGTACTGGGGACGGGCGGCGTCGCTGATCCATACGACCCTCGACGGCACGGCAGACATTCCGCTGATGGAGAACGTCCGCATCTATTCCTTTGCCGGCGGACAGCACGGCCCGGGCAGTTTCCCTCCGGTGCACCGGAGCGGACAGCAGCTCAGCAATCCCAACGACTATTCCTGGTTCATGCGTCGCCTGGTGCTGGCGATGAACCGCTGGGCCACCGACGGATCGCCGCCGCCGCCGAGCAACTACCCGCGGATCAGCGACGGCGATCTGGTCCTCCCCGAACAGCTGAGCTTTCCGCAGCTGCCAGGCGTCGGCCTGCCCGCCGCTCCGCACAAAGCCTACCGGGTGCACTACGGCCCGGAGTTCGCCGCGAAGGGCATCGTGACCATCGAACCTCCGGAGGTTGCCTCGGCGTTTCCGATCATGGTGCCGCAGGTCGATGCCGACGGCAACGAGACGGGCGGCTTGAAGATGCCGGGAGTCGCGGTGCCGCTGGCGACCTACACCGGGTGGAATCTGTTCCGGCCCGAGTTCGGCCCCGAGGACGTGTTGTCCAGCATGCAAGGGTCGTACATTCCGTTTCCGCGAACCACGGTCGACCGGCAGCAGAGCCACGATCCGAGGCGGGCCATCGAGGAGCGGTACCGCAGCCGCGAACAGTATGTGGGCCTCGTGGCGGGCGCGGCGCTCCGGCTCATCGAGGAGGACTACCTGCTGGCCGAAGACCTGTCACCGATCCTGAGCCAGGCCGGCGACCACTGGGACTACCTGATGGAGGCAGACGGAGACCGTTCGGCGGGTCGCTAGCCGCCGGCACCGGCCCCGGCCCGTACGACATCGGCTCCGGTGTGGACTGAGCCTGACGCCGGCTGGGATCGGCGTCCAGACGCCAGACGCAGCGTTACCTGCCCGGGTGGGTGAAGCCTGGCCCGCCGGGCTGCCGCCGTACGATGTCGGACACGTAGTCGCGCAGTCGGGATCCGATCGCGGCTCGGCTAAACCCTGCCTCGATGTCCTCGCGCGCGCGGTCGCCGATGCGGCGGCCGAGCGCTCGGTCGTCGTACACCTTGCGCATGAGCTCGGCGGCATGGTCGAGATCGGGTTCAGCCCAGCGCGAGCCTTTGACGTAGGGACCGGCGTCGCGCTCGAGCGTGACGACGCGATACCCGACGGGGAGGCTGTTCGTCGGAGTCATGAAATCGGTGTTCCCAGAGTAGTGCGTGGCGATGACCGGCTTCCCGAGGGCCATGGCCTCCGCGAGGGTGAGCCCAAACCCTTCGGACCGGTGGAGTGACACGTACGCGTCGCACGCGCCGATGAGGCCGTAGACCTCCTGGCGCGAGAGCGACTTGTCGATCAACCGCACCTGCGACCCGGCGATTTCCGCCTGCACCGCCGCAAACGCTTCGGGCTCAAAGTCGGAGCTGGCGCATTTGAGCACGAGGACGGCTCGCTCGTCCTGGCCGAAGGCCTGCGTGAAGGCTCGCACCGCACCGAGAGGATTCTTCCGCGCGGCGTAGCTCAAGAAATCGAAGATGAAGAGGAACACGAAGACGTCTTCGGGTAGATCGAACGTAGCTCGATCGACGTCGGTGGTTCTGGGTACTTCCACGACGTGCGGCATGCGGCGCACGGGTATCGGCGACACGGCCGACAGGGCGTCAACCGAGAAGCGACTCGGCGTCCAGATCTCGTCGAAGTGGTCGAACGCGCCGAGCCACGCGTCAGGAAACTGCTGTTGCTCCCACACCCACACCCCGACGTTGTAATGACCCACGAACCGCGATCGTCCGAGGTGCTCGACGACGGCCGGAGTCTGGTCGGCGTTGACGACACAGAGATTGATGCCATAGTCGAGATCGGAGGGCACATCGCCGACGCTCGAGTCCTCCATCCGTGAGCGGACCTCCAGGTCCAACGTCGTCACCGAGCAGGGTAGCCCGGCCGCTTCGACCGCCTGCAGGAGCGCGCGGGCCCCCTGCCCCATGCCGCTCTCGGTGCGGACGTACCCCAGCACGTTGACACCGAGGCGTGAGAGATCGATGTTGCGCTTCGTGGGGCCTGCCACGACGGTCGGCGTGTCCTGGCCCGTCGCCAGCGGCCGAACGCGTCGCTTCAGGCGCCGCGCGAAGTCGCGTCCGAAGATGCGCTTCACCGCCTTCTTGGCGTACCAGGCCGGCTTCGACATGTAGAGCTGCTTCACGACCCGCTTGGCTCTCCGGCGGGCGCCGAGCGAGCCCGACGACGGCAGAAGCAGCGGCTCGAGCGTCATCAGGAGCTCCGTCGACAGCCTGTATTGCTGCGTGCCGTGAACCTCGAGCCATTTCGCGAACGCGTCGAGGTCGTCCCCGGACGGATCCGAGAAGGCCAACTGCACGTCCGGATCCGCTTCCCACAAGTAGAAGAGCAGCCGCGAAAGACAGGGGGGCCGCCGCCGGGTGGCCCGACCGTTCATCCAGCGCCAGAAGCTGTTCTCGCGTGCCGTGGCGAACGGGTCGCCGAACCGCGTCGGTGCGGAGTCGAGTGATAGGTAGAAGGCCCGCGCCAGGTCTGGAATCGGGACACCATTGTCGAACGTGGCGTAGGCGTAGGGCCAGTGGCGCGTCGTCTCGAACCCCGCCGCCCGAATCAGCGAGACGTATCTGTCGAACAGCGGACGGAGCTCGGGGCGGTCGGCCAGGGTGAATCGATTCTGGTGCTTGGAGATCTTCTCCGGGTAGTCCAGCTCGACACCGCTGAAGTGGAAGAAGCAGAGCGGCTCGCCGTTGACGCGGATAGGATCGCCCATCTCGAGTCGGCGGGTGTGCAGGTTCCAGTACGCCACGTTGTAGCCCGGGTGATGAACGATCCCGACTTCGGGGTGGAAGCCCGGGACCAGGTCCATCCACTTCTGATCGACGAAGAGGCCATCGGCCAGCCGCACGACACAGCGATCGGCAACTCGGACCTGCCACCACCGCAGTAGATCTCGAACCGGCGGGCGATCCGCCAGCGCGATGAAGCCAAGATTGTACGCCCCGACGCGGAGCAGGTCGATTTCGCCCGGAAACGCCGTGTCGTCGATCGGCGCGGTGAGGTGGGGCGTCAGCAAGATGCTCTCGGTCTCGAGCCGCTCGTTCAGGAGATCGAACTGGCGCACGACCAGGATGTCGGGGTCGAGGTAGACGAGTCGCTCGAGCCCTTCCTGCTCCATCAGATGCTGGAGGAAGAACGGCTTGACGGCGGTGTTCGCCTCGAGCACGGTGTACTGGAAGAGCAGCGACGTGACGTCCGGAATGTTCTTCAGATCCTCGACCTGCACTAGCTCGAAGTCCTCGGCCGCCAGGTCGAAATAGTCGTCGGCCCGATCCACCAGCAGCGTGAAGAATCGACCGCCGGGATGGTGCTCAAGGAAGGATCGTGCCAGCACTCGCGCGTAGGCCAGATAGTTCTTCGAGACGATCGTGCACCCATTCAGCGGAGGCGCACTCGAGCTCATCGGTGGGCCATGCGGCGGTACAGCCCGAGCGTCTGCTCGGCAGTTCGCTGCCAGGAAAAATCGCGAGCGCGCGCCAGGCTTCGTTGGCCCAGATCGTCCCGCAGCGCACGGTCGCCGACGACCCGGGAAATGGCGTCGGCAATCGCATCGGCATCTTCGGGATCCACGAGCAGTGCGGCATCGCCGGCTACCTCAGGCAGCGCCGAGCAATTGGACGTGACGACCGGCGCACCGCACGCCATGGCTTCCAGGACCGGAAGGCCAAAGCCCTCGGCGAAGGAGGGGTAGACGAACGCTTCGGCGCAACTGTAGAGGAGCGCCAGATCGCTGCGCGTCACCACGCCCAGCTGCCGGATCGAAAGCTCCGCGCTCGCCTGCTCCAGACGATCGTGGATTGAGCGATTTTTCCAGCCCGACGGACCCGCCGTCACGAGGCTAATGCCGGCGCGCACCTCGGCTGGGAGTCGCAGCATCGCATCCACGAGGCTGATCAGATTCTTGCGCGGCTCGAGGCTTCCGACGGCCAGGACGTACGGCCGGTCAATGCCGAGCCGTTGCAGCGTGGCCATCTTTCGCTCGGGGTGGGAGAGAGGTGAGAAGAACGGATCGGCCGCAGAGTGGACGACCTCGATCCGCTCCGGTGGCAAATCCAGCAGCTCAACCGCCGCGGCCTTGCTGTGATGGGAGACCGCGACGATTGCCGAGGCACGGCAGGCGGCGAGGGCCGTGGCCGACAGCGACGCCACCCGATTGTCGATCGTGTGGTAGTCGGGATGGGAAAGAAACGTCACGTCGTGCAGCGTCCAGGCGATGGGGCACGGTCGCCCTGGCGGGAGCGTTATGGCCGGGCTGTGGAAGACGTCGAGGTCGGCGTCGTTCGGGTAGCGCCGGTCCGCCACGGCCACGTCGGATAGACGTGCGCCGAGCATCTGAGTCAGACGCGCCTCGTCGACCGCGTCCGCGGTCAGATCGAACAGCGTGTATCGGACCGACGGATCGCACTCGAGCAATCCGCTCAGCAACAGCTCCGTGTAGCGTGCGATGCCGTCCGGGACTCCCAGGGATTTGCTGATGTCGAAGCCGACCCGGAGCGGCCGATCCGCGACCGTCGTCATGCCTCTGGGTCCGACGTGAGCATGGCTTCCCTGAGGTCCTGGACGTGCCCCAGGAGTTTGATCGTGGACGCGGCCGGCAAATCGCCTCTGGCCTGGGCCAGCTGAACCTCACGCTCCGCGTGACTCAGCCGGTCGAGTTGCGCCTGGCGGCGGGACCGGCGTTCTGCGTCCTGCTGCTGACGTTCCGAGTCCAGTTGCTGGCGATCCAAGCGCTCGTGGATGGCTACGATCTGGCCGTTGATTTCCCGTGACCGCTCACGGGCACGCTGCAAGGCGCGCCAGCCAGCCGCCACGGTCGCGATCCAGAAGGCGAGGAGCGTGCCGAGGCCCAGATAGAGCAGCGTCAGATCGGCTGGCATGCGAGAAGATGTAGCGTCGGCAACAGCGGACGGGCGGTGTCACTCACCCGCCGGACAGCGGCCCGCCAGTGGACGGAGGCCGCTCTTCGGGGGAACACCGCGTCACTGCCGGAGCCGCCTGATCGTACACTAGCACATGCGCGAGGGCCAGTACCCGTCGCTGCCCGCCGGGTAGAGGCGGCAGGCGACGATGTGCGGGCGTTCGTCCGCGAGGTGCTAGGGACCACAGGACTGACGTGCGTGCCCGGCCCTACTGGATCTCGAGTCGTGCCACGACCGGATAGTGGTCGGAGGGATAGCGGCCTTGGTCGTTGTGCAGGACCGTCTCGGCGGAGCGGACGCCGATCGGGCCGCCAACGAGAATCCAGTCGATGCGATTCTCCCTCCGGTCACGGGGCGGGCCGAACCCGCTGGACGTGAGCGGCGGGCCGCGGCGCTCGTCGGCCACGATCCACGCATCCGCTAAACCCGCAGTCGTCAAGGCACGCCAGGTGTCGCTGGCCTCCGCCACCGCGTTGAAGTCGCCGGTGACGATGACGGCGCTGCCCGACGGGAGCGCCGCGACGCGCGTCGTGATCATCGCGGCCGCGTCGAGCTGCGCCTGACCCCTCCGGAGGGTGAAGTGGGTGTTGAAGACGTAGAGCTGACGGCCGCTCGGCCGGTGATGGAATCTGGCCCAGGTGACGATCCGGGACGCCCGGCGGCGCCGGGTCGGCCGATCCGGCGTCGAGCCGAGCCAGAAGGTGCCGGATTCGATCGGGCTCAGCGCGGCGTGCCGGTAGAAGATCGGCGTGTACTCGCTCAGGCCCTGGCCACCGTTGAGGCCACGGTCAATCCCCAGCCCCCGATAGTCCGACAACACCGACGCCAGATACTCGACCTGTTCCTCGAGCACTTCCTGCAGGCCGACCACGTGCGGGGCAAAGTGTCGGATTGTCTCGGCCACCAACGCCTTGCGATTGGGCCAGACGTTCTCGCCGTCGCGGCCGTTCGCCGTCCGAATATTGAACGTCATGACGTCGATCGGAACCGGCACCGCGACGCCGGAGCCCGCTCCGATGGCGGTGGCCATGGCGACGACCAGCGACGCCGCGATCGCCACGGGCAGGAGAGGCCGGCCGCTGCACGATCTCCGCCTTTCCCACACCCGAGCGCCGCCGTGGTCGGCCATCGCACCAGTCTACGACATCCGTCGACACTGGAGCCGTCCGACGACGCCTTTGCGCTTATAATCCGAGCGTGTGCGAGCCCTCCCCGATCGGCTCGCTCGGTTCTAACCCGAGGCGCAGGTCCTGGCAGTCCGTGAACCAAGACTGGGCCGGACCGGCCCGCAGCGGTGAGGAGTGCATCCGTGAACGGTGAAGGCAACCTCGCGGTCTTCTGCGATTTCGAGAACATTGCCCTTGGTGTTCGCGACGCCAACTACGCGAAGTTCGACATCCGCCGGGTGATCGAGCGGCTGCTGTTGAAAGGTAGCATCGTCGCGAAGAAGGCGTACTGCGACTGGGAGCGGTACAAGGAGTTCAAACCGGCGATGCACGAGGCAGCCTTCGAGCTGATTGAAATCCCGCACACGCGCCAGTCCGGCAAGAACTCGGCCGACATCCGGATGGTTGTCGACGCGCTCGATCTCTGTTACACGAAGGAGCACATCGACACGTTCGTCATCATTTCGGGGGATTCCGACTTCTCGCCACTCGTGAGCAAGCTACGCGAGAACGCGAAGTCGGTGATTGGCGTCGGCGTGAAGAGCTCGACATCCGACCTGCTGATGAACAATTGCGACGAGTTCATCTTCTACGACGACCTGGTCGCCGACCGGACGCCGGCACGTCGGCGCCAGCCGGGCGGCCAGGGACGAGGCAAGGCGGCCGCAGCCGCCAGGAAGGGCGGCAAGCAGAAGGGCGCCGGGGCCTCGTCCGCCTCCGCCAAGACGCAAGACGGGCTGACGCAGGAGGCGATCGACCTGGTGCTCCAGACCGCCGCGGGGATCTACGCCGAGCGCGGCGATCGGACCAAGCTCTGGGGATCGATGATCAAGCAGACGCTCAAGCGGCGCCGTCCGGGGTTCAACGAGTCGTTCTACGGGTTCAACTCCTTCAACGACCTGCTCGAGGAAGCCCAGGCTCGGGGTCAGCTCGAGCTGGAGCTCGACGAGCGGTCCGGCGGATACCGGGTCGTCAGGGTGACGGAGGAATAGCCAAGAGCATCACTCGCCGCTCGGCGCCTCCAACCCCTACAGCCGTCAGAGCTGCTCGACTACCGCCGATCCAGGATTCGGTTCCACTCGTCCACCTGCTCCTTTTGCGCCGCAAGGAGTGCGGAAGGGTCGCCTTCGATCACCAGTGTCGTCATGACGTCGTTCTGCGCGATGGCATCAACGACGTCCTGCCCGGAGGAGACTTTTCCGAAAATAGTATGTTTGTCGTCCAGGTGGGTGGTCGGCCCATGCGTGATAAAGAACTGGCTCCCGTTGGTGCCCGGCCCGGAGTTCGCCATGGACATGGTGCCGGCCGAGGTGTGCCGACGCGAGGGATGGAACTCGTCAGCGAAGCGGTAGCCTGGTCCCCCGCTCCCGGTGCCAGTCGGATCGCCTCCCTGAATCATGAAATTGGCGATGACCCGGTGGAACTTCAGCCCGTCGTAATAGCCCCGCTGCGCCAGGTTGACGAAGTTCGCTACCGTCATAGGGGCCTCCGCAGGAAAGAGCGTCACACGGATGTCACCCTTCGTCGTCGTGATGACGGCGGTCAATTCGCTCGCTTGGCTGGCCTCGATGGGCATTCCTGTCTGACCTCCACTGAACGCTGCGAACACCGCAGCCGTTGCTAATAGTCTCTTCGTCCGCATGTGATGTCCTCCCATTCCAGAATCACACCTTGCCAGGCGACGACGTCAGCCCTCAGCTTCGAGCGCGTCGTCAATCGGCAGGTAGATTAAACCCTAACGGGCTGTGAATCACCAGCCGGTGCGGCGAGGCGGGATCCCGCTGAACAGAAAGGCGGTGGCAGATGTCCACGACAGGCCTGCGTTATACTGGGCCGTTCCCGTCATGCCACTTCTCTCAGGCACGCAGCCCGGCTTGGGAGTCTGAAGCATGGAGCCCAACGTGCCCCTACAACGAAGCTGTCCGCTCGCGCTGGTTCTCGTAGCGCTGGTTCTGGTTGTCACGCTGCTTGGCGCGACGACTATTCGGCCTGCGCAGCCGTCAGCCGAGATCGTGATTCGCAACGGCGTGATTGTGACCGTCGAGGGACAGTTGGCGGCTGATGTCCGGATCCGCGACCACGAGATCGCTGAAATCGGTGGGAACTTGACCGCGGCCGCGGGGGCTCGAGAGATCGACGCGAGTGGGATGCTCGTGCTACCCGGGGGAGTCGACCCACATGTGCATCTAGGGGGGAGTCGCGCGGATGATTACACGAGCGGCTCCGCCGCCGCACTGGCAGGCGGGATCACGACAATCTCGAACTTCGTCTCACCCCGAGAGGGTGAGGGGCTCTTGGACGCACTGCGGCGGGCGGCCGAGGAAATACGCGCCCAAGCGATCGCCGACGTGATCTTGCACCCCATCATCGGTGATCCAGGCCCGATTCCGGACGCACTTGAAGCGATGACCGAGGCCGGTCACACGAGCCTCAAGGTCTTCCTGGTCAGGCCAACCTTCGACCACACGGTGCCTGGCTTCATGACCGCACTGCGCGCAGCGGGCGCGACTGGCCTGTTGATGATGATGCACTGCGAGGATGCCGCGATCATCTCGACGACCGGTGAGCGGCTGATGGCCGAAGGTCGAGGATCGCTTCGGCACTTGAAGCGATGACCGAGGCCGGTCACACGAGCCTCAAGGTCTTCCTGGTCAGGCCAACCTTCGACCACACGGTGCCTGGCTTCATGACCGCACTGCGCGCAGCGGGCGCGACTGGCCTGTTGATGATGATGCACTGCGAGGATGCCGCGATCATCTCGACGACCGGTGAGCGGCTGATGGCCGAAGGTCGAGGATCGCTTCGGTACTTCCCGGAAGCCCGGCCAGTGCTTGCCGAGGTCGTGGCCACCCAGCGTGCCGTCGCGATGAGCGAGTCCACGGGCGCGCCCATCTACATCGTTCATTTGTCGTCAGAAGGCGCGTTGCGCGTCGCCGAAGATGCTCAGGCTCGCGGGCTACCGGTGTACGTGGAAACGCGACCGATCTATCTGCATCTGACAGAGGAGCGCTTCGCGGGCCCGGATCGCGGCCTGTTCGTCGGCCAGCCACCCCTG
The DNA here is from genome assembly GCA_963667915.2 of Vicinamibacterales bacterium. GTDB lineage: Bacteria > Acidobacteriota > Vicinamibacteria > Vicinamibacterales > UBA823. The sequence continues at coordinate 72,849 of CAXXNN010000004.1, forward strand.
CGCACGCTCCGCGACCAAGACGCGCTCTGGACAGGGCTCGCCAACGGCACCATCCACGTGGTCGGTACCGATCACGTCGCGTACCGTCGCGAGCAGAAGCTGGATTCCGACCAGACTGTCGTCCGTCACCGCGCCGGCCTGAACAATCTTCAGGTGATCCGCCCAATGCTGTACTCGGAAGGAGTCCGCCGGGGCAGAATCACCGTCGAGCAGTTCGTCGCTGTCACGTCGACGAATCCAGCCAAGCTGTTCGGTCTGTACCCGCGGAAAGGCGCGGTCGCCGTGGGCGCCGATGCCGATCTGGTGCTGTGGGATCCGGGCGACACGCATCCGATCCGCGACGTCGACATGCTGTCCGGCAGCGGCTATTCTATCTACTCCGGGTGGGAGGTCACCGGGTGGCCGCGGATCACGATTCGCCGCGGTGAGGTGGTCTACGAGAACGGCCAGGTCACCGGCGAAGCCGGCAGTGGACAACTCGTCCATCGAGAACGGGTGCGAGCACCCATATTGCGATAGGTACCAGGAGGAACGCATGCAACGACTGTCGATCGGCTTGTTAATGGCCGCCTCGGGCGCGCTGGTGGTCGCCACGCTCCCGGTCCGTGCCCAGTCGGGCCTCCCGGCCTGCGACCCGGACAACGGCGGCATCACCCTGCCGGACGGCTTCTGCGCGATCGTGGTGGCGGACGATCTCGGCGCCGCGCGCCACCTCACCGTGGCGCCGAACGGGGATCTGTACGTCGCGATCCGCAACCAGCAAGATGCCCCGGGTGGCATCGTCGCGCTGCGCGACACCGACGGCGACGGCCGTGCCGACCTGCAGGAGCGGTTCGGCAGGGACGGCGGCACGAGCATCGAGCTCCATAACGGCTATCTGTATTTTGGCCGCGACACCGCCATCGAGCGCTACCGGATGCGCCCCGATGCCCTCGTGCCCAACGAACCACCAGAAGTGATCGCGACCTTGCCCGATCAGCAGGGGCATCGCGCCAAGGGCTTCGCGTTCGACGGCGCAGGCGGCATGTTCGTCAACGTCGGCGCCCCCTCCAACGCCTGCCAACCGGGCGGCCGCGTGCTCGAAGAACCGGGTGACGACCCTTGTCCGCTGCTGGAGCGCCATGGCGGGGTCTGGAAGTTCGACGAGAATGCCGTCGGCCAGACCCAGGAGACCGGCACGCGCTACGCGACCGGCATGCGACAGAACTTTGCCATGGCCTGGCACCCGACAGCGGGCGGGCTCTACCTGGTCCAGCACGGACGCGATCAGCTCAGTTCCCTGTGGCCGGGTCGGTTCACGGATGCGCAGAACGCCGAACTACCCTCGGAAGAATTCCTGAAGGTCGAGGACGGATCGAACTTCGGTTGGCCGTATTGCTACCACGACTGGCAGCAGGGCAAGCGGCTGCTGTCGCCGGAATACGGCGGCGACGGGCAGATGGTGGGCCGGTGCGATCGGTATCCGCTGCCCCTCATCGGGTTCCCCGGCCACTGGGCGCCGAACGCCCTGCGCTTCTACACCGGCGACCAGTTCCCCGCCCGGTACCGAGGCGGCGCGTTCATCGTGTTTCACGGCTCCTGGAACCGCGCCCCGTTGGCGCAGGGCGGCTACAACGTCGCGTTCGTGCCGTTCACCGGCGGTGAGCCGACAACAGGCGACTACGAAATCTTCGCGGACGGCTTCGCCGGGCAGACGCCGCTCATGGAGCGCGACGACGCGACGTACCGGCCGGCCGGCGTCGCGGAGGGCCCGGACGGCAGCCTCTACATTGCCAACGACAAGACGGGCCGCATCTGGCGGGTGATGTACCGCGGACGGTGACGCCGGCCGACCTGACCGGGGGCCGCCCGTAGATGCCTCCGCCAGACCGCCGCCAGCCAGACCAGCGCTGAAAATGCTCCGTATCGGCTGCTGAGCGGCGCTCCGCGAAGCGGCTGCACCTGCAGCCCCTCGCTCTGCGCTATACTTGGCTGTCCCCTTCCTGCGCCTGGAAGTCGGCGACTGCCTCGCCCTACGAAGTCATCTCCGCCACTGGGGGGTCGCCGAGACGGGTAAGGTCAACAGAACGGGTGATCCCGGCACGGCAATCTCTGCGCTCACGCGCGGAACGGACGGCTGGAACGTAAGGAGACACCGTTGTCCATCGAAGAACAGTACGACGAAGTGCGGCAGCTCATCGCGATCGGCAAGGAGAAGGGCTACCTGTCGTACGACGAGGTCAACGAGCTCCTGCCCGCGGAGATCACCTCGTCCGCCGAACTCGATGCGCTGTTCAGCATGTTCGGCAACGCGGGCATCGAGGTCGTCGAATCTGAGCAGAAATACCGCGAAGACAAGATCCAAGACCGGACGTCGGAAGGCCGCGACGAGCCCGAGCTCGACCTGACGCCCGGCACGCTGGACAAGACGAACGATCCGGTCCGCATGTATCTGCGCGAAATGGGCACGGTGCCGCTGCTGACGCGCGAGGGCGAGGTCGCAATCGCCAAGCGCTTCGAGCGGGGAAAACTGGCGGTCATCAAGTCCATCTCGAGAACACCCACGGTCACGCGGGGCATCATCTACCTCGGTGAGCAGCTCAGGAACCGGGCCGTAACCGTCCGCGAAATCGTGACGTTTCGGGAGGAAGAGCTGACCGACGAGCGGATCGCAGCACGCGCGCGCAAGGTGCTGAAGCAAACGGACGCCGTGCGCAAGGCGCGCATCGAGGTCCAGAAACGCCAAGCGAAATCGCGCGGGATCTCGAAACGTGACCGCCGGAAGTACCGGCGCGCCCACTGGAAGACGCTCCGGGCTCGCATCGAGCTTTCAGGGCTGATCCAGCGGATCACATTCACCGAGGTCGTCAAGCGGCGAATGGTCGAACAGGTCAAGGAATCAGTCGAAAGCGTGCAGCGCATCCAACGGGAGTTGGACAGCGTAAACCGCCAGCTCCGCCAGAAGACCAAGCGCGGTCGCCTCAAGGAAGAGGACCGGAAGGCGCTCACGCGGCGTCAGCGCGAGGTCCGGGCCGCGCTGCGCAAAGTAACGACCGAGCTCGAAAGCACGCCGGAGGAGCTGCGACGGACGCTGCAGACGATCACGCGAGGCGAGCGGCAGGCCGAACAGGCAAAGCAGGAGCTCGTCGAGGCCAACCTGCGCCTTGTGGTCTCCATCGCCAAGAAATACACCAAGCGCGGCCTGCAGTTCCTGGATTTGATCCAGGAAGGCAACATCGGCCTCATGAAGGCGGTGGACAAGTTCGAATATCGCCGTGGCTACAAGTTCTCGACCTATGCCACGTGGTGGATCCGGCAAGCCATCACGCGGGCGATCGCCGATCAGGCACGGACCATCCGCATTCCGGTGCACATGATCGAGACGATCAACAAGCTCATCCGCACCTCGCGGGCCCTCGTGCAGGAACTCGGACGCGAGCCGACGTCGGAGGAAATCGCCACGCGGATGGACCTTCCGGTGTCCAAGGTACGGAAGGTGTTGAAGATCGCGCAGGAGCCGATCTCGCTCGAGACGCCGATCGGTGAGGAGGGCGACAGCCATCTGGGCGACTTCATCGAGGACCGACAAGTCGTCTCACCCGCCGAGGCGGTCATCAACCTGAACCTGAAGGAGAAGACCGAATCCGTGCTGCGGACCCTCACCCCGCGCGAAGAGCGCATCATCAAGATGCGGTTCGGGATGAGCGACGGAAGCGAGCACACGTTGGAGGAAGTCGGCCAGAGTTTCGCGGTCACGCGCGAGCGGATCCGGCAGATCGAAGCCAAGGCGCTCAGGAAGTTGCGGCACCCATTGCGAAGCCGGAAGCTCCGAGCGCTCCTCGACGGACGCACCTAACCCCGGCCGGCGCCGACGGCTGATCGGCTTATCTTGCGCCTTGCCCGCGTATCTGTATGCCACAACCCCGAAGGGCTGATGCATCGGCGGTCACGATCATGGCTCGCCGCCCCTCCCTCACCCGCGGCAGGATCGCGCGCGCCACGCGAACGTCGGCTGCTCACCCCGCCTCTCCGGCCAGGACCAACTCAGCCTCGGCGGGCCAGTATCCTTGAGCGTTCGTGACGACGAGGTCGCGCCACATCTCCGCGGCGATCTCCGGCTCACCGCGGAAGTGGTGCTCCATGGCGATAGCATACTTGATGAGGCTGTCCGCTTCGGGCAGCAGCTCCTCTCTCGTCCGCACGCCTTTGAAGAACAGGACCGACTCGTAGTACGTGAAGTTCTCGATGAGCTCGAGACCCTCTGGCACGTCGGCGACGACCGCCTGCGCGGTCTCGTCCTGGCCCAACTTCCTGTAGGCGAGGTAGCGCCAGAACGCGGTCGAGACCAGCCGATCGGCTGACGGCCCCAGGGGCTCGCGCAGCGCGCGCGCCATCTCGCCGACCGTCGTCTCGTAGTCCCCAACCGCCATGCTGGTCTGGCCCAGGTAGTAATGAATGTTCGACTTGTATGTCGTAATGGGCCGTTCGATCGAGTTCAGGATCCCGTCCGGCTCGAACGTGTCGTTCTGGTTCTCGATGAGCTCGGCGGCGCGTCGGTAGTCGCCAATGGCGAGGTCGAATTCTCGGTTCCGGGCACGGTGTCGACCGCGGTACCGGAGCAGCTTGTAGCTGTTCGGGTGCACCCCGAGCCCGCGCGTGAAGACCTCGATCGCCTCGGGAAAACGCGCCAGGTATCCCAGTCGCCGACCGAGCCAAATAAACGAGTCTTCTCGCTCCGGCGCCACGCCCATCTGGGCCTGCGCGATGGCGAGGTCCTCCTCGAGCCGGGCCCGCGTCTCGGGGCTGAAGTCCGGCTCCCGGAGCGGCGTACCGATGAGCGAGAGCCGCGGCGCGACCGCCGAGTCCGTTGCAGGTTCTGACCCGGGTGAGTCCTCCGCGGGGGATTCACGTGCCGGGGCACACGACGCCACAAAGAGACCCACGCCGACAATGAGCCAGAGCGCGACCCGGCGCCCCGCGCGAGGGTGGGTGGTAGACATGATCGGGTCAACTCCATCGTGTTGAATTCGCATGACTTTCTGGATTCTCCGCACGCCATGGCGCCGTGTCTGGCTGCCGAGACCCGGCGCTGAAGATTCTAACGGGTTTCGGCGTCGGCTTCATCCCGCCCCGCGAGTGGCGTCCAGCCGCCATCCGCCGACCCTGGGCTATACTTGGCCGCGTTCCCACCGTGTCCACGGAACATCGACAGAAAGAGACGCCATGAGCCCCAGTCTTTTCGAGCAGCTACGCCGCATGACCGTCGTGGTGGCAGACACCGGCGACATCAAGTCGATCGAGCGGTTTGCACCACGCGACGCCACGACCAATCCTTCTCTCATCACCGCGGCCGCGCAGATGGACGACTATCGTGACCTCGTCGATGCCGCGTTGCGCCGATCACGCAAGGAGATTGGTGAAGACGCCGAAGAGATCGTCGGCCGGGCCATCGACCGGCTGTCCGTCGAGTTCGGCGTTCGCATTCTCGGCATCATCTCGGGTCGTGTGTCTACCGAGGTCGATGCGCGACTATCGCACGACACCGAGGCCACGGTCGACAAGGCTCGCCGGCTCATCGGCTACTACGAGCAGGCGGGGATCGCGCGAGACCGTGTGCTCATCAAGATCGCCTCGACCTGGAAGGGCATCCGAGCGGCCGAGCGGCTGGAAGCGGAGGGGATTCACTGCAACCTGACGCTCCTGTTCGGGCTGCACCAGGCGGTCGCGTGCGCCGACGCCGGCGTCACGCTGATCTCGCCGTTCGTGGGACGCATCACGGACTGGTACAAGCTGAACCACGGACGCGACAGCTACGCTCCCGCCGAGGATCCCGGAGTGCAGTCCGTCACCTACATTTACAACTACTACAAGCACTTCGCGTGCAAGACCGAGATCATGGGCGCGAGCTTCCGCGACCTGAGCCAGATCTGCGAGCTCGCCGGATGCGACCTGCTCACCATCGCGCCGAAGTTCCTCAGCGCTCTGCAGGCGGCGGAGGGCGACCTCCCCCGCAAGCTCGCCCCGGAGACAGCGGCCGCGCAGTCGATCGACAAGCTCACCGTCGACGAGGCGACGTTCCAGCGCATGCACGGTGAGGACCGGATGGCGACCGAGAAGCTGAGCGAGGGCATTACCGGGTTCAGCAAGGCCCTCGTGGCGCTGGAGCGCCTGCTCGGCGACCGGCTGGCCGAGCTCGAGGGGCGCGAGCGCGTTCACCGCACCGCCCGAGAGGTGTTCGGGGTGTACGACCTGGACGGCGACGGCGCGATCACGCGTGAAGAATGGGCGGGGACCCGCGCCGTGTTCGACGCACTCGACGTCGATGGAGATGGACGGGTCACGCCGCAGGACCTCGCCGCCGGACTGGGCGGCGCCTTTTGCCTGGTGGATAGAGACGGCAGCAGCGCCCCGTGAAGCGCAAAGCGATCGGGATGGCCGCGATAGGCCACCAGGTCTCAGCATCCTCGACCACGACGTCAATGCAGCGGAACACGTGGCTCAAGGTCGGCCTTGTCGCGCTCCTCATCGTGGGAGTGCCGTGGCTGTTTCTCCGGACCGTCCAGGACACGATCGCCGAGCCCTATGACATCGATGACGCCTCACTGTCGGGTTGGACGCTCGCCTTGGCAGAGATGCGACAGCCGTCCCACGCGTTGATCGCCCTGCAGCCCCCCGGCGGACTGGTGCCGGATCTGTTTCAGCAGATCTTTCACCGGACCATGCAGTCGATGACCACCCCCGGGCGGCCAGCCATGCCGGTCGTGCTCCAGAGCGAGTTTGTGACCGCCCTTCGCGAGGTCCTGTCTCCGGAAGAGATCCTGGAGGCCGCCCGGCAAGCCGGGCTCGAAGAGGCACGGTTCGACCCGGTGTGCATGGCGGTCAAACGGGAGCCCGCCGCAGGACGCACCCGGCAGCTGTACTTCGTCGTGTTCGAGGCGCCGGCGTTCGTTCGCTTCCGGCAAGCGCTCGCGCGTCTGTCCATTGGGGGTGGGGGCGCGGAGTCGTTCGATCCGACGGGGCTCGAGCTCGTCCTACCGGTCGCCTCCTCCGATGCGGACTTCGCCGGCTGGTGGCCCCTGGACGTCGACCGGGCAACCGACTGCCGGGCGCCGCTCACCTGATCGCCGGCCGCTGACCCTCGGTGCTCCCACCTCCGGCACGAGCAACTTGCTCGGTACCTCCTCGAGCTTTTGCTGAGCGCGGCCACGGCGTGTCAGGACTCAGGCGCCCCGACGCCGCTCGGGTCCATACTCAGCCACCATCCTCGCCTGAGTAGCTCGTCCTGCAACCTCGTCGCGCTCTCGATCAGAGCGTCGAGGCTGCTGAAGGGCTCCATTACCTGGGCACCATCCGGATACAGCAGGCGAAGCGCCGGCATTCCGTCGTCCTCCTCGTAGCGGAGCCCGAGGAACTGGATCGGGGAGGCTCGCAGATTCAAGAACCAGAGCATCATCCCGCGTTATCGGCCGGCCCGCGGCCGGCTCTAGACCGACGCCAAGAAGACCATGCAACCCCGAGCCAGAGTGTAACCACCGGCGGCTCCCGTCCGGCCGGAGGGGGGCCTCCATCTTCCGGGACTCGTGCGAGCACTCGAACACCCCTCCCCCTCTCGTTGACCGTAGGCTTCCGAAGGTTTGTCACATATCGGCAGACGGCCTACAATCTGGCCAAAGGGGTGACGACTGTCATCCAGGTCGACGGCAGCGACGACCGCTGATGCGTGAACGGAGGTGAAGGCGATGACTGGCGACACGATTCGGATTCACCTGCAGTGGTTGGACGGGCGCACGCTCGATCTTGACTGGAGCGGCAACGAAGCACAGGCGAACCCGACGACGATCCAGCACGATCGCAGAGAGTTTACGGCCACTGGCGATAGGACCGATCGCGGCCTGCCGATCTACCAGGAGCGGGACGACTCGTGAGAATGCGGCCATGTTGCTGCCGGATGGAGCGGTTATCCTGACACCATCCAACCTACAGCTGGATGGCGGGCCGTGGGTGATGTGGCCGGACACGCCCTAGCAGCCCGTGGTGAAAGTCCGCATTAAGGATCGACACGATCGATCCCCCGTACTACACTGACACGCATGGCCATGGGTAAACGACGTCGCCTGGCACGGCAAGCGTCGATGTGGATTCCGGCGAGCGACCTGCCGCGCAGCTCGGCGCATCCGTTTTATCGGCGGTTGAATCGCATCCTCGATGACGCGGGCTTCGATGCGTTTGTCGAGGCGCAGTGCGCCCCGTTCTACGCGCCGGTCCTGGGCCGGCCGAGTCTGGCGCCGGGGCGGTACTTCCGGCTGCTGTTGCTCGGCTACTTCGAAGGCCTCGATTCGGAGCGCGCGATGGCGTGGCGGGCGGCGGACTCGCTGAGCGTGCGCAGCTTCTTGCATCTGGAGCTGCACGACCCCGCGCCCGACCACTCGACGATCTCGCGCACGCGGCGGTTGATCGATCTGGAGATGCACACGGCGGTGTTCACGTGGATTCTGCAGCGGCTGGCCGACGGCGGCTTGGTCACGGGACAGACGATCGGGATCGATGCGACGACGCTCGAAGCCAACGCGGCCTTGCGGAGTATCGTGCGCCGCGACACGGGGGACACGTATCAGGCGTTCTTGACGAAGCTCGCCCAGGCCTCGGGGATTGCGACACCGACGCGCGCGGACTTGGCGCGCCTGGATCGCACGCGACGCAAGAAGGGCTCGAACGACGACTGGACGCATCCGCACGATCCCGACGCGAAAATCACTAAGATGAAAGATGGCCGGACGCACCTGGCCCACAAAGCCGAGCATGCGGTGGATCTCGACACCGGGGCCATCGTCGGGGTGACGGTGCAGCCGGCAAATGCCGGGGACACGACGACCCTGGTCGAGACCCTCATCACGGCCGCGGAGCAGATCGAGACGGTGCAACCAGCGGCTGACACCGTGCGCGAGCTGGTCGGCGACAAGGGGTATCACAGCAATCAGATCTTGGTGGACCTGGAGGCGGTCGGCGTGCGCGCCTACCTTTCGGAACCCGATCGCGGGCGGCGGACCTGGCGCGGCAAGACCACGGCCCGCGACGCGGTCTATCGGAACCGCCGACGCCTCCGCGGGGCCCGGGGCCAACGCCTCTTGCGCCAACGCGGTGAACGGCTGGAACGCCCCTTTGCGCATCTGTACGAGACGGGCGCGCTGCGGCGTGTTCATCTGCGGGGGCACACCAACATCCTGAAGCGCGTGCTCGTCCACACCGGTGGCTTCAACTTGGGTCTGCTCATGCGTCGGCTGATCGGCGTCGGCACGCCACGGGGCCTGCAGGGCCGCCTGGCCGTGATCACCACGTTCATCGAGCTCGTGTGGCGGCTCTGGACCGTTCCGGCGCGCCTCTGGACGCCTGATCCACGTCGTTCACCCGTCGCCGGCGAAGCGACCGCGCGGGCCGAGTACGCCAGCGTCAATCTCCAAATGAGCCCTTCCACCACGGGCTGCTAGCCGCACATCATGGTACCGCTGGAAAGCCGAGGACCGAGCGCGGGCGGGCGATGATCGAACGGCGGCGGGACGGTCGCGTACAGACGATAGGCCGGCCGACAGGCCCAGCGTGATGAGACTCCGAAGAGGCGTTGCACTCACCGCGGTCCTGGTACTGTCCGCCACCCTGACCGGCTGCGGACCCGAGGCCGACCCCGCCGATTCGGCCACACCCCCCACGCGCGCTGCGGGAGGGGTCCCGACCTTCCGGGTCGACCCCACGTGGCCCAGGGAGATGCCGAACCAGTGGATCATGGGCGCGGTGACAGCCGTGTTCGTGGACGCCGAGGACCACGTCTGGGTCACCCATCTGCCAGAGACGCTCACGCCCGAGGAGACCGCCGCCGTCCAGGATCCGCCCATCGGCACCTGCTGCGTGCCGGCGCCGGTCGTCATCGAGTTCGATCCCCAGGGCAACGTCGTCCAGGGGTGGGGCGACCCCTCGACGCAGGATGTGTCCGAGTTTCCCAGAAACGCGCACGGGCTCTTCGTCGATCACAACAACTACGTCTGGGTAGGAACCTACCGGCATCATCGGGTCATGAAGTTCACGCGCGACGGGCGGCTCGTGCTGACCATCGGCGAGTACGACAACAATGGCGGGAGCGGCGATCTCACGCTCCTGGGCGGACCCGCCGGGATGTGGGTGGACCCCGAGACGAACGAGGTCTACATCGCCGACGGCTACCGGAATCGCCGAGTGGTCGTCTTCGACGGCGAAACCGGCGAGTATCTCCGGCACTGGGGCGCCTACGGCGAGACGCCGGACGACGACGACGACAGCTATGACTACAGGAACCGTGACCCGGACGGCCCTCCACCGCGTCAGTTCTCCACGGTCCACGGTCTCATCGGTTCGAACGACGGCTTGATCTACGTGGCGGATCGCCGGGGCAACCGGATCCAGGTCTTCGACCACAGCGGCCAGTTCGTCCTTGAGAAGATCGTGGCGCGCCGTACCCGGGCATCGGGATCGGCGTTCGTCATCGCGCTGTCCCCGGACCAGGACCAGCGGTGGTTGTATCTGGCCGACGGGACGAACCACAAGGTCTGGATTCTGCGCCGAGACGATCTCGACGTCGTGGGAGCGTTCGGCCGAGGGGGACGGCAGGTGGGACAGCTCCTGCGCCCGCACGGCATGGGGATCGATTCGCTCGGCAACCTCTACGTGGGAGAGGCATCCACCGGTCGGCGGGTGCAAAAGTTCACGGTGCGATTCGGCAACTGACAATCAGGAGCCTCCGGATGACGATGCCACAGTTTCGTTTCACCCTCATCCTCATGGCCGCGCTGGCTGCCACCGTCACCGCCGCCACGGCCTCGGCGCAGGACGCCAATCCGCGCTTCGGCGTCTGGAAGCTGAAATCGGACGCGCCGCCGCCGTCGAGCAACGTCATGACCTACGAGCCCTGGGGCGACGGCGGGATGCGGATCACCGTCGAGTCGACGAACCGCCGCGGCGAGGACTCGGTGTGGAGCTACGCGACGCTCTTCGACGGCGAGTTCCGCCCGGTCACGGGTCAGGCGAAGGCCGACACGGCGGTGGAGATCATCGACGAGCGCACCACCCGGATCTCGAACGCGCGGAACGGGCGGGTCACCCAGGTGATTCTCAACACCCTCTCGGAAGACGGCAGCACGATCAGCAACGAATACGTCCGGCTGGACGAGGACGGCAAGATCGTCCGCGTGACGCACGCCGTTTACGAGCGGGTCCGCTAGCCGCCGCAGTCAGGCGGGGCTGCCGCCACGGGCATCCAGGGCTGCTACCGAGGCGGCGGGCGGCGGCGTTCCCTCGGATCGGCGCCGTCTGGTGGTGCGCCGGTCCCCGACGAGCCCAAGAACAGCTGCTGGCCGTCTTCCAGCGTCAGGCTGCGGCCGTTCGCCTTCAGCGACCCGTCCTTCGCCTGGTAGCCGTCGACCACGATGACCGTCCCTGGCACCACGGAGTCCCGCGTAAACCCTCGCCGGAACAGCGTGTTCGGCGTGCCGGCTTCGATCGCCCACTGCTCGACGGTACCATCCTCTCGCGTGACGTCGATGTGAATCCAGGCGTGGGGATTGATCCACTCCATCTTGGTCACGCTGCCCGTCAGCGTGAGCGGCTTGTTCGCGTCGAACTCCGCCGCGAACGCATGATGCGCCACGACCGGCACCGCGGCCACGGCCAGCGCCAGCAGCAGGCCGACGCCTACCCAGATTCGAGTTTTTCGCATCGTCCAGTCCTCCGATTGAAACGGCGGATCCTCATCGCGGCGTCTCCGGCGCGTCCGCCTCGGCGGTGTCCTGCGCCCGCGCGCCGGCCAGCAGATTCACCATGCCGTAGTTGCCCTCGTGACACGCATACTCGAAGATCGGCCCCTCGGTCGCCTTCATCGGAATGGCCACCGTCCAGGGGAGTTCGAACGACGCCGGATCGTCGATCGTGAACTCGTAGAGGAGCCGGTCGGAGCCAACCCGCGTGAACCGCTCGATCAGGCGCAGATCCGCGCCGGATCCCCGATACGCCGTCTTGCCGTTGAAGTTCGTCGACTCCACGACCAGCGTCTGCCCCTCCCAGTGCCCGCGCGGGTCGCCCCGCCACTGGCGCACGCGGTCGGGCAGGTGCGGGCGGCCGTCGATCGGCACGACGCGGGCATCGTGGATCATCTCGTTGAAGATCACCACGACGCCCGGCGCCTGGAACAGCTGCACGTTGTTGTTGTAGGCGCTGGGCGCCATGGGCGGTCCCGCGTTGCCTCCGACAATGCATCGCTCCCACACATTGCGGTCCTCCGGGCCGTGCGCGGGCCGCTGGCGCGCCTCGCGCCGTCGATCCGCCCTCACTTGCCCGTCGGCCGTGAACGGCGGAATCTTGCCATCCTGTGGATCCACGATCAGCGAGGTGCGCCGGTCCTCGACCAGCGTGTCGCCGTAGTCCCACCAGATGTGGTTGTAGGCGTTGGCCACATCGCGCTCCACTGACAGCCCGTCCTCGACGCGCCGGTCCTTGTGGAGACTCGCGACACGCGCCGCCTCGTATTCCTCGGCCTCCTCGGGCGTGAAGACCGCCTTGTCGGCCAGATCGTCGGGACGCACCAGCGGCGTGATCGTCCGGAAGTCCCAGAGGCCTTGGAGATCCGGCACGCCCCACGGCGTGAGCGCCACCGTCGAGGCCGGCTCCACCGCCCCGCCGCTGTCCGCCTGTGACGATTGACCGGCAGCCGGCGCGACCAGGGCCCACGAGGCGACGATCGTCACCACGCAGGCTAACGCCGAAACCGAACGTCGATGGCCCATCGGCGACCTCCCTACCGGGTCGGGTCCTTCCGCAGGTGTCCGTACATCAACTCCTCGACGAACTCCACACACTTGAATTCCAGCAGCTGGACGTTCTCGTCCAGGCGCCGATACAGCGGCATGCGCATGGTCCACGGACGTGTGAACACGCTCGGATCTTCGATGGTCACCTCGTAGCGCAGCGTGTTGGGGCCAATCGGCGTGTAGCGCTCGGTGACCCGCAGCGCATCGCTGTGAAAATTCCCGGCGCTGTCGAACCACGTGTCGCCGACCTGGGCGGTCACGTCGACGACCAGCGTGTCGCCCTCCCAGTGGCCGCGCGAATGCCCCATCCAGGTGTCGAACGGGCTCTCGAAATCGGGCTGGCTCATGTAGATGATCCGGCTGGCGCTGGCGAATTCGTACGCGATCAGCACGTGGTCCGGGGTCTGCACGATCTGAAACGGAAACGCCATGTAGGTGGCGCGGGGCACACCCGGCATGTAGCACTTCACGACCGGATCGGCCGTCACCCAGTTCTCGAAGTTCTCCTGCCTCTGGGCCTCCGCCCACGCCTGATAGGGAATGGGCCCGCCCTCGACGATCCCCAGCCCCCCGGGAATCGCGCCGACCGCTCCCAGCTCGACGATCGGCCCGGGCCGCGCGGCATGCCCCTCGATGTCCCAGTGCGCCGACCCGAGGGCCTGCCAGATACCGTTCAGGTCGGGCTTGCCGTCCGCGGTGCGTGGGGCCTGGTAGGCCGTCTCCTGACCCGCGGCCGGTCCCACGGTCACAGTCGCCAGCAGTCCAGCGACGGTGGCCACCGCCAGGAAACGCGTCGTGCCGCTACATCGAGTGGACATGGTCCGTGAGCACCTGTCGTTACTTACCGGATGACGGCGTCATCGTCGGTGTACCAGTAGAGCACGTGGCAGGTTTCGCAGGCGTTGTAGATCTGCTCGCCCACCGCGAAGACGGCGTCCGCGTCCTTGGCCTCGGCGGCCTCGAGCGCGGCTGTGCCGGCCTCGACGAGCGCCCGGGACATGATCATCCAGGGGCCCTCACCCTTGGCGCGGTCGCCCAGCATCAACAGGTTCCCCGACTCGGCCAGCACCATGGCATTGTTCCGGACGACCGCCCAGTCCTCGTCGCTTCTCGGGAATATCTCTTCAGTGCCCTCGGCGGTGATGATCGCGCCGACCGACTCCCAGACGACGTCGGCTGCCGGATCGATCACCATCTCCATGAGCTGCTGCACGTCAGCCACCGGCACGAACGGCGCCGGCGCCGCAGGTGGAGCCTCGCACGCCGCCGTCGCCATCAAGACCGCGCCCACAGGCAGGAGCCGCAGAATCGTTCGCATCTCATACCTGGACATCGCCATGCCCGCCATCCTGCCGGGGTGGCGATGGGAATTCGCCCCGATTCTACAGTACAGACCCTACTTACCCTCTTGAATTAAGGTGCGCCACGGACAAAGTGGCCTACAATCGGGCCAATTCACCTCACGCCCCTTCGAGTTGGAGGTCCAGATGCTGAAGCGGTTCCTATGCGCGCTCGCAATCGTCTTGACGGCCTGGCCGGCCGCGGGTGTGGCCCAGGCGGGGCGCGGCGTCGCTCTGACCGTGACCCTGGTTCAGGACGTGATCTACGGCCGGGTCGACGGTTCTGCGCTGCTCGCCGACATCGGCTATCCATCGGGCGGCACCCCGCGGCCGGCGATCATCTACGTCCACGGCGGGCGCTGGCGCGGCGGCTCCCGCACGTACCGCGAGAGCCTCGACGTTGCCCAGTGGGCCAGGTTCGGTTTCTTCGCGATGACGATCGACCATCGGCTCGTCGGCAGCACGCCGGCACCAGCCCCGTATCAGGATCTCCAGTGCGCGATCCGCTGGGTGCACGCGCACGCCGACGAGTATGGTATCGATCCGGATCGCGTTTACCTGATCGGCGATTCGTCCGGCGGCCACCTCGTGGCGCTCGCGGCCACGCTCGGCGAGGGCCCCTTCGAACCCACGGGCGGCTGGGACGACGCGCGGTCGGACATCCGGGCAGCGATCAGCGTGTCCGGGCCGTACGACCTCGACACGCTCTCGTGGGGCGACCTGTGGACGCCGCTCGAAGGCAATGTCGAAGACGCCCGGCGGCTGGCGTCGCCGATCCGGCAGATCGCGACGGACACCAAGCCGATCCTCGTCCTCCACTCCGACGACGACCGGTCCGTGCCGATCCAACAGGCGATCGACATGGCGAATGCTCTGGAGGCGGCCCGTGTCGAGCACCACTTCGTGCATTACACGGATCGCGGCCACATGCGGATCACCGACGAGGTCATCGCGGAGACACGGAAGTTCATCGCCGGCCTGGACGGCCGCCCCATCGGCGCATCGCCGCGGGAGCGCCCGCGCCCAACGTCGGCCACCGACGTGACCCGGGCCGACATCCAGGCGGTCTTCGAGAGTCCGGATGGTGGGATCGACCGCCAGATCACGGTCGTGGACATCGGCGACGCCAACCTCGCGGTCGGCGTCCTGCATCGTGAAACGACGACGACCGACGACGACGCCGTCCGCGGCCTGATCCACAACCAGGTGACCGAGGTCTATTACATCGTCTCGGGCGACGGGATACTGATGACCGGCGGAACGCTCCAGGATCCGGAGCCTCGGGCGCGCGACAGCGACTCGGTCCGGGTGCTGGTCGGCCCGAGCGTCGCCGGCACGGCGAGCGATGGCGACAGCCGACTTGTCTCGGCCGGCGATGTCGTCATCATCCCGGCCGGCGTCTTCCATGGCTGGCGCACCATCGAGGACCACGTCACCTATCTGAGCATCCGACCCGACCTCGACCGCGTGCTGCCGGCCGGCTACGTCAACCCGGCGATCGCGCGGTAACGGGCATCGGGCGGCAGCGCCAGCCTACCTCGGACTGCTACACCTGCTCGATCGACTCGATCCGGCCGTCACGCAAGTGAACGATCGAGCGGGCGTGCAACGCCACATCGCGCTCGTGGGTGACGACGAAGAGGGTGTGCCCCTTCTCGTGGAGGCGATCGAGCAGCCCGAGCAACTCGGCGCCGGTGACCGAGTCGAGATTGCCGGTCGGCTCGTCGGCGAGCAGAATCGACGGGTTGTTGACCAGCGCGCGGGCAATCGCCACCCGCTGCCGCTCTCCGCCCGACAGCTCGTTCGGCCGATGTGTCACCCGGTCGGACAGGTCCACCTTAGCCAGCGCCTCGCGCGCACGCCGGCGGCGCTCGTCGGCCGATACGCCGGCGTAGACCAGCGGCAGTTCCACATTCTGGAGCGCCGTCGCCCGGGCCAGCAGATTGAACGTCTGGAACACGAACCCGATCTCCTCGTTGCGGACCTGCGCCAAATCGTCGTCCTCCATCGCGCTGACGTCCCGGTCGTTCAGGACGTAGCGGCCGCTGGTCGGCGTGTCGAGGCAGCCAAGGAGATTCAGGAAGGTGGACTTGCCGGAGCCGGATGGCCCCATGATGGCGATGTACTCCCCCTGCTGGACGGTGAGGTCGACGCCACGCAGCGCGTGGATCTCGACCTCCCCCATCTGGTAGCTCTTCGAGAGCTGCGAGACCTCGATCAGGCTCACGCGGTCGGTCCTCACTCGTGCCGGAGCGCTTCGATCGGATCCAACCGCGAGGCACGGATGGCGGGTGCCATGCCAAAGACCAGACCGACGCCGGCGGAGAACCCCAGCCCGAGCGCGAACGACCACCAGGGCAACGAAACGGGAAAGCCGGAAACGAGGTGAATGACGACACCGGTGCCACTGCCGAGGATCACGCCAAGGACGCCGCCGGCCGTGGTCAGAGCCGCCGCCTCGACCAGGAACTGCCACAGAATCTCCCGGCGCTTCGCCCCGAGCGCCTTGCGCAGGCCGATCTCGCTCGTCCGCTCGGTCACCGACATCGTCATGATCGCCATGACCCCGATGCCGCCCACGAGCAAGGCGATGGAGGAAATGACGACCAAGGTGAAGAAGACGGCCTGCGTTGTCCGCTGCCACAGCCGCATCATGGCGTCCTGCGTCACGAGGTCGAAGTCGTTCGGCTCGTCGAGTCGAAGACCGTGCCGGATCCGCATGACCTCCTCGACCTCGGCCAACGCGACGGCGCGCTGGCCGTCTCGCGGGACCACGGTCAAGGTCACGTCACGATGGACGCCGCCGGCCACCCGCAGCGACGGCACCCCGAACTGCGACTCGTACCGCGTGTAAGGAATCACGGCGATGTCGTCCTGGCCGGCGTTGAAGCCGCCCGGGCTGGGCCGCTCTCCCATCACGCCGATCACGGTGTACTGCTGCCCCCCGACGCGCACCTTCTTGCCGAGCGGGTCGCTGAAGGGAAACAGCGACAGGTACGGTGTCTGGCCCAGGACGATCACCGCGCGGCGGTGCCGCAGCTCGGAGGCGGTGAAGAACCGTCCCGCCTCCAGCGGGATGAAGCCGACCTGCGCGAAGTACTCCGACGCGCCGAGGATCTGCAGCCGCTTCGTCTCCTCCCCCCGGTAGGCGATCCGCTGGCGGCTGTCGGCGATGCCGCCGCCGAGCATGACGTCGGTGAAGCGCACCGACTCCAGGCGCCCGAGCGCTCGGGCGTCGTCCGGCGTCAGGTTGGGCCGCCGGAAGAGGTCGATGAACTCTTGGCCCGACATGATGCTCAGGCCGCTGAACTTCGCGACGAAAATCGTGTTCGGTCCCAATTCTTCAAGCATGGCCCGAAAAGAACGGTCGAAGCCCCGCACCAGCGACGTCATGCCCACGATGGCGGTGATGCCGATGACGACACCCACGATCGTGAGCGCCGAGCGCATCTTGTTCGCGCGCAGAGTGTCGAGCGACATCGACGCGATCTCGCCGAACAGCGCGGTCTTGATCTTCACACTATTCCTTTCGCAGCGCCTCGATCGGACTCAACCGGGCGGCCCGCATCGCCGGATAGAGACCGAAGACCAGCCCGACCGCGCCGGTCATCCCGATGCCCAGCGTGACTGACCACGCTTCGACGGCGGCCGGCACGGGCGTGGTCCGCTCGATGGCCAGCGCCACGCCAAACCCCAGAGCGATGCCGACGACGCCGCCCGCGGTGGAGAGCGTGACCGACTCGGCCAGGATCTGCCAGATGATGTCGCGGCGCCGCGCGCCGAGCGCCTTGCGCAGGCCGATCTCGCGCGTCCGTTCCGTGACCAGCATCAGCATGATGTTCATGATGACGATGCCACCGACGACCAGCGACAGCGCGACGACGCCGATGAGGACGGCGAAAATACCCGAGGTCGCCGCCTCCCAGATCCCAAGGATGGTGCCCGAGGTGAACAGGCCGAAATTGTTCGCCTCGGCCGGCTTGAGCCGGCGCTCGATCCGCAGCGCCACGACGGCGTCCTCCATCACCTGCTGCATCTCACCGGGATCGTCCGGCCTGACCATGAGGGACAGGCTGCGGCGGATGCCGAACATCTTCTGGTGGGCACCCAGCGGGATGATGACGAACTCGTCCTGCGACCGGCCGAAAAAGCTCCCCTTCTTCTCGCTGACGCCGATGACGCGGAAATGCCGATCCTGGACCTTGATCGTCTTGTCGAGCGGGTCCGCCCCCTCGAACAGCCGGTCGGCGACGCCCCAGCCGACGACCGTGACCGGCCGGCGCCGGCGCACCTCGGCCGACGTGATCAATCGGCCGCGCTCGACGCCGTAGCTCGAAAAACGAATGTAGTCCTCGCTGACCCCTTCGATCTGGGTGCGCTCGAGCTCGCGTCCCCGGTAGGTCACGCGGCCGCGCCGCTCGACCTTGGCCATGACCGCGCTGACCGAGTCGGAAAACGCCTCGATCGCGGCAGCATCGTCCATCGTGATCCGGGGGTTCAGCCGGCGCGCTCGCTCGGCCTCATCCTCGTCCGTGATGATGCCGACCCGCTCCACCATGAAGGCGTCTGCGCCCGCCTGCGACGTGATGGCGTCACTGACCGCGACGTTCATGCCCTGGATCAGCGTCACCACGGCGATGATCGACGTCACCGCGACGATGTTGCCCAGGACGGTCAGCAGCGACCGCAGCTTGTGCGCCCAGATGGCACCCAGCGCGAGCCAGATCGCTTCCAGGAAATAGGGCATGCGGTTAGGCCGAGCTCCGGTCGTCCTCGTCCTCGTCCTCGTCTTCGTCCAGGGTAACGGCGTCGCCGTCCTTCAGCTCGCGGACGGCGCTGTACGGGCCGGTGATCACCTCGTCCCCTTCCTGCAGGCCGGACAGCACCTCGAAGTACCGCTCGCCGGCAATCCCCACCTCCACCGGCCTGAACCGCGCCGTGCCGTCCTGCAGCACGAAGACGCCCTCAACTTCCTCCGCCGCCGCGTCGTCCCGCACGGTCAACGCCTGAATCGGGACCGCGACAGCCCGGGCGCGGGTCGCCGTCGTGATGTCGGCCGTGCAGGAAAAGTCGGGACGCACGCCGGGGATCTCGTCCTTGATCGTGACCTCGACCTCGAAGTTGGTGCCGCGCTGATCGCCGGAGCTGGCCGAATTCATGGCCGCCTGGATCGCGCTCGAGCCAATCTTCGTGACATGGCCGGCGAATTCTCGATCCGGAAAAGCATCGATGAGCACGCTCGCCTCCTGGCCGAGCCTGACGTCGACGATGTCGGTCTCGTCCACCTCGAGCACGGCCAGAATCACCGACAAGTCGGCAATCGTCATCAGCACCGTTCCGGGGTTGTTCATCGTACCGATGAGCACCGTCTCACCTGCTTCGATGCTCAGACGCGTGATCATCCCCGACATCGGCGCGTCGATCGTCACCTTGCTGAGCACGTGGCGGGCGCTGCGCAGGTTCGCCGTTTCCTGCTCGAGCCGCTGCTGCTGCGCGCGGACCTCCGTCTCCCGCGACTCGAGCTGGCTCCGGCGGACCTTGACCTCGCTCTCGGCGCGGTCGAGGTCCGCCTGCGAGACGATCCGGTCTCGGCTGAGCTCGCGCGCCCGCTCCTCGTCGCGAAGCGCCAGTTCCAAATTGGCTCGCGCCGTCTCGATGGCCACCCGCGCCGTGTTCAGGGACTCCCTCGCCGCGCGCTGCCCGGCCGCCCCCCTCTGGACGGCGCTCTCGGCCGACTCCGGGTCGATGAGCATCAGGAACTGCCCCAACTCGACCTGCTGCCCCTCTTCGACCGCCAGCTCGGTCACGCGGCCCATCGTGTCCGCGCTGATGTTGACCAGCCGCTCCGGCTCGATCTTGCCCGAGGCCGCGACCGTCGCCACCAGGTCGCGGCGCTCGATCCGCTGGGCCTGCACCTCGGGACGGGTCGACCGCTGGCGGTACCAGTTCCACCCGAACCCGCCGCCCGCGAGGGCCGCCACGACGACAATGCCTGCGATAGCTTGCTTCGTGCCTCTCGTCATCTCGCTGGAAGGGACGCAGCCGCTGGCGCCGAAGTTCCTCGGCACCAGATCTGCGTCCCTCACACCATTGTCTCCGATGCGGGCACCGCCTACAATCAGGCAGTCCGGAGCCTTATATGAATCTGCATTCACGTGTCGCCCGGCGGTTGGCCGTCCCTGCGCTGCTGACCCTCCTCACCCACCCGGTGGCCGTCACGGCGCAGCCGATCGACGTGACGTCCGCCACGATCGAAGAGGTCAACCGGGCGTTCGACGACGGCACCCTCACCTCGGAGCAGCTCGTCGATCTCTATCTCGCCCGCATCGAGGCGTACGACAAGACCGGACCGGCGCTGAACGCGGTCATGACCCTGAATCCGCGGGCGCGGGCGCGGGCGCGCGAGCTCGACGCCGAGCGCCGCGAGCGCGGGCCGCGCTCGCCGCTGCACGGCATCCCGGTGGTCCTGAAGGACAACATCGACACGGCCGACCTGCCGACGACCGCCGGCTCCAGTCTGCTGAAGGGATCGATGCCGCCCGACGACGCCTTCATCGTCCGGAAGCTGCGCGCAGCCGGCGCCATCATCCTCGCCAAGCTCAACATGAGCGAGTTCGCGTCGGGCGGTGCGCGCAGCTCACTGGGCGGCCCGATGCGCAACCCGCACGACATCATGCGATCGCCCGCCGGCTCGTCGGGCGGCACCGGAATCGCCATCGCCGCGGCCTACGCGCAGTTCGGGCTGGGCACCGACACGGGCGGCTCCGTGCGGATGCCCTCGACCGCGAACGGCATCGTCGGCCTCAAGCCGACGCACGGGCTGATGAGCCGTGACGGCATCATTCCGCTGGCGCTGTCGTTCGACATGGCCGGGCCGATGGCGCGGCATGTCTACGACGTGGCGGTTGCGCTCGGCGTGATGGCCGGCGTGGACGAGGCGGATGCCGCGACGCGAAAGAGTGAGGGGCGGGTCGAGTCGGACTACACGCAGTATCTCGACGCCGACGCGCTGGACGGCGCGCGCATCGGCGTCGCCCGGGACTTCCTCGGCCAGGACGCCGACGTCGACTGGATCGTCGAGGCGTCGCTGGAGGCCATGAAGGACGCCGGCGCGACTCTCGTCGACGTCACCTTTCCGGAGTGGCTGCTCGATGCCGACAGAGCCCTCTACACGACAATCCGCCATCGAGAGTTCCGGGCGCAGATTCCGGAGTACCTCGCCACGCTCACCGGGGACTATGCCGAGACGCTCAGCGAGCTCGTGGAGCAAGCGGTCCGGATCACCTCGCCCACGGTGAACGGCAGACCCAATCCGGGCCGCTGGCGCCTGATGCAGCGGGAAGACGACAGCGGCGAGCTGTCCGACCACGAGTACCGGGCGGTCTCCGAGCACGGCCTGCCGCTCGTCCGGATGATCGTCGAAGGGATGATGGACGCGGAGGATCTCGATGCGATCGTCTATCCCACGCAGCCGCGGCGCCCGGCGCGGTTCGACCCTGATCCGGCGCCGTCGAACGGCCCCCGGCGCCCGTCGCCAATCCGGTATGCGAACCTGACGGGATTCCCCGATCTGGTCGTACCGGCCGGATTCACCGGCACCGGTCTGCCGGTGGGCTTGTCGTTTTTGGGACGGGCATTCAGCGAGCCACGGCTGCTCGCGCTGGGTTACGCATTCGAGCAAGTGACGCAGGCGCGTCGGCTGCCGGCCCACACCCCCGCGCTGACTGCCGAGGCCGACGGCCGGCAGAACTGATCGCGCCGCTACGGGCTGCTAGGAGCCTAGGATTCCAGGCCGAAGAAGCTCTCGAGCTTTGGAATGTCACGCGACGCTTCGAGGCGCGCCTGCGGGACGCTCGGGCGCTGTCCCCGCATCAGGGCATAGAGCGCGATGTGCGCCTCGACCGTTCGAACGATCGCCTCCTCGTTCGGCTCCATCGTCCAGACGCCGCGCTCGGCGGTCCGCCCGAGGGCGATCCCGTCGCGCCGCGGCATCGTGCCCACCCGAGAGACACCGCCGTTCGCGTCACGCACGACGCCGTTGATGATGTAGTTCACCTCGGGCTGCGGCACGAGGAACGTCAACTGCCCTTTGACCGGCGTCAGGTCCTGGTCGTTGAAGAGCGCCCGCGAGCCGAGCGCGGTGCAGTTCACGATGAGCGACTCGCTGAGCGTTGCGAGATCCCGCGGCGTGTCGAACTTCCGAATGACGATCCGGCCGCCGAACAGGATGACGTCGCGCACCAGCGCGTCGAGGTAGATCGACGGCTCGATTCGCATGCGCAGGCCCACGCTGGCGTAGGGCGACGGAAACGGGTGCTCTCCGGGCTGGAGGATGCTGCGGCCCGTCTCGAGATGCGCCGGCAGGAGACCTGCGTCGGCCTGCGCTTCGCCGGCGGCCCGGCGTCGGCGCGGCGACGCCGATTCCGTCATGCCGTAGTCGTCGATCCAGGCGATGCCGTAACGCGGCCCGGCCATCAACTGCAGTTGCCGGTAGGAGATCTCCGCCGCCTGCCGGAACTGCGCCTCCCAGGCCGGCGGGCGCCCGCCGACGGCGACGAGACCGGAGGTCGGCGTGAACCCGGCCCAGGCCATGTTCGAGGTGGTATACGGCGGCACCTTGTCTGTGTAGATGGTCACATCGAAGCCGCGCCGCTGCAACTGGCGCGCGGCCGTCAGGCCGACCGTCCCGCAGCCGAGCACCGCCACGCGGCGATCCGGATGCTCGACCGCCAAGTCGGCCGCGAGCGATCCGGTGCCCCAGCCAAGCGAGTGGCCGGCACCGCCGTGGCCGTAGTTGTGGACGACCGTCTTCGCGTCGAACTTCTCGGCCCTCACGACGAAGCCGGACGGCCGGTGCGGACGCAGCCCCACGGTCGTGCGAATCACACGGTCCCAGGAAGCCTTGACGAGGGGAAGGGTGTGGGCCGGGCGCGCCGCCGGTGCGGCGCGCGGTGCGCGGGCCGCACAGCCCCCGAACCCGAGGCCCAGCGCGGCCATGCCGCCCGTCTTCAGCAGCGCGCGTCGATCCTCGCCTCGCGCATCTTCAGGGATGGACGGTCACCGCGACGTGGACGGTGGTCCAGCAGCATTGCGAGCCGCCGCCCCCCTTCCCGGTCGTGTCGGTGACCTCACCGCGGAGGAGATACTGGCCGGGCGTGTCGAAGGTGGCGGCCACCGTCACCTGGCCGCCGGTCTCAGGTACGTCCGGATCCGGATTGTCGAAGGTCAGGGCGCCGGGCCCGCGGAGCTTGCTCCAGGCAACACCCAGGGGCGGCCGCTCGGTCCGCCGCCGGCCAGGGCGCCGGTAGAAATCGTCGGTCACCCAGATCGACAGGGTGACGGGATCCGGCACGCGCGTCTCGAACGACGCGGCGACCTCCCGCGGTGGGCCCTGAAACTCCGCGCCGCCTTCCTCGAAGCGCACGACGGGCGGCGTGTTGCCCATCGTGACGTTCTCCAGCGGCTCGATCGCCCACTGCGAATCCAGCTTCAACGGAATCGACGTCGATTCACCGTTCGCGGTCAGCGTCCACCTGAGCACCTGGTCGCCGAAATCGGGCGGCACCGTGACCGTGAACACGCCCCACTGCCGGCGCGGCAGGAAGTACGTGGGCTGTCCCCGGTCGGGACCACCCGGCTCGATGCGGTTATCCGGCCCGACCGGGATGTCGAGCCGCTCCTCCATGTTGCGATTGAAGTACCCGACGAGCATCGTGAAGCTGCCGTCGGGGTTTTCGTACCAGCCCTCGAAGGCGCCGATGATGCCCTGGCCGAAGTCGCGAACTGGAATGACCGGTTCCTGGGCGTACAGGCCGGAGACACCGGCGAGCATCACACCGGCCAGCATCCCCGCGACACGCCTGCGCAGGGCGACGGGACGCCCGTGCACATCGTCTCCCTCGACCGCGTCTGTCTCGCTACGGCTGCTGGTCCGACGCTGCATCCGTCTGTTCGGCCGCGCGCTTGCCGACCTCGTCCTCGTAGTCGGCGTCGCTCATGTAGGTGACGTTCACCCAGGCGTGCCCCATCTCGTCCACGGTCCGACTTCCGTAGCCGACCCACTGGTTCGGATCCGGGTTGGCCCGGTTGGCGCTGGTGTTGTCGTACCACGAGGACACGCGCAGGATCGTGCCCTTCGGAAACAGCGGTGCCACCGCATCCGTGTAGACGTAGTTGACGTGCCAGTTGAAGTTGAAGTCACTCACCTGGCTCAGCATCTGCGTCGTGCCGTCAGGCAGGATCGCTTCCATCGACATGCCCTGGCCGCGCAGGTGCATGTGCGGCTGGAAGTTCTCCACGCGGCCCGCCGACTCCATCACGTGGAAGCGTTGGCTCCCCCAGAACGAGTTCGGCGGAATGTCGATGTTCCCGGAGCCGCCGGCAATGCTGCCCAGGGAGGCCAGAATCTGCCGATATCGCGGCTCTTCCCCCTTGGGGTAGAAGTAGATGCCGAGCTCGACCGAGTCGGTGATCTCCTCGCCGACGGCGTGGTAGTGGATGTCGAAGACGAAACGCGCGCCGGGCAGCATCAGCTTGCCGCTGTTCGGGCGCATGATCTCGCCCTGCTTGCCGACCGCCCACTCCATGAACAACCCGGCCCCGATGTCGTCGTCGGTCAGATCGTTCTCCTCATCCTGCTGGAGCCGTGCCAGCGCGTGGTGCACGACCCGGCGCCCGGCCACGGTCGATGGGCGAATCTCGATGGCCCGCACCCAGCGCTCCTCGGTCAGGCCGGTCTCGACGGTCGGACGGTACCACGCGTCCTGCGCCACGGCCGGCACGGTGTGCGGGGGTGACGTGATGATCATGTCGGGCGGCCCGCCGAACAGTTCGGCAAAGTTCCAGACGCTGTCGTCGGCGAACTCCTTCGGCGGGGGCATGTCGTTGGGGTTGCCACGCGGCGAGCCGGCGTCTACCCAGCGGACGATCGTGTCGATCTCGGCGTCGCTCAGCGACCGGTCGTTCTTGAACTCCTGGATGCCGATGGACCGGTCGATGTGCCACGGCGGCATCTGCCGGTCAACCACGCGAGCTTTGATGGCGCGGGCCCACGGCCGCGAGTCGCGGTAGGTCATCAACGACATCGGCGCCATGTACCCCTCGCGGTGGCACGCCTGGCACTTCTCCTGGAGAATCGGCGCGATGTCCTTCGTGAAGGTGACCGGGCTGTCGACTCCCTGCGCGCCCGCCGGCGCCGCCAGCACCAGCATGGCTCCGAACGCCAGCATCCCGCATCCCAGGCCGCGTCTCATCCACACGCCGACTGTCGCATATGCCATGACCCACTCCTCCAGGCACCCAGTTTTCTGTGCTGATGCAGATTTCGGACATTGTGCGCCTATCCTGCGGGCGGGTCAACCGGAACCGGATCCGGCCGGCAAAGGCGGCATTCCTGGGCTATTTTCCTCCCGGTAAACACATAGGGCGGCCCAGCCGTCTGTAGGCTGCAGCGCCCGGAATGACACCTTCGGGCCGGAACTATTGACTCCGGGCCAATTGAGGCGCATCCTACAAGAGCGCATTCGAGCATCGAATCCTGAAGGCGACGGCGTCCGAGCCGCCCACCGGGGCAGGGAGTGGAGGAGCACATGAAGGTTGATCGACGGAAATTCTTCAAGAGCGTCGGTGGCGTGACTGCCGTCGCGCTGATGACGTCCGAGCAGAAGGCCGACGCCCTCGAAGAGTTCTTGGAAGAAGAGCTCGAGGAGTACACGCTCCAACAGGGGCGCCAAACTGGCCAATATCCGACCATCGCCGAGATCGCGGAGCAGAACAAGGACTTGACGCGGTCCCGTCGCCGCGGAGGTGGCCGGCTGTTCTTCCCTGGCCGCGACGGCAAGCTGATGGCGCTCCAGCCGATGCCCGAGAAGCCGACGCTGCTCGACTTCTTCAAGTACCGCTTCGGCACGGGGACGCACGTCATGCAGAGCGCGGGCCGCGCGCTGAAGACGGGTATGGACGAGAAGGTCGTCCTGGCCTGCCTGCTGCACGACGTCATCAACACCCTCATGAGCGCGGACCACGGGTGGTGGGGCGGCCAGTTCATCGAGCCCTACGTGCCACCGGAGACCGCCTTTGCGGTCCGCTATCACTCGACGCTGCGCTTCTTCCCGGACTCGGACTATGGCTACGAGTATCCGGAGAGCTATCTCCGCACGTTCGGTGAGGACTACGTGCCCGAGCCATACCTGCAGCGCACCTACAAGAAGGTGCGCAACCACAAGTGGTACGAGTATTCGCGGCTCGTGACCGTGAATGACTTGTACGCATTCGACCGAAGCAAGACGGTGTCGATCGAGCCGTTCATCGACATCATCGGGCGTCACTTCAAGCAGCCCAAGGAAGGGCTGGGCTGGGACGATTCGCCGTCGTCCCACATGTGGCGGACGTTCATCAATCCGGACCGTCGCCTGTAACCGCCGACGTTCAACAAAGGCGGCGTGCCGCAGCGTGCGGGCGCCGCCTTTTTTTTTGGCCCGGTCATTCGACCGCTCGTGTGGGAGGATCCCCGTGAAGAAGAACGTGTCTCGTATCGCCCTCGTCGCGGTCGGCGGCTTCCTGCTGACCGGCCTACTCGCCGTCCCGCCAGCCACGGCCCAGGATGGACCGCTCACGCTCAGCGGTTTGGAAATTTCCGTCAATCACTTGGAGCGCAGCACGATCGTCCCGCTCGGCGACTGCCCACCCGGCGGAAATATCGTGCGCGGCGTCATCAGGCGCGGCGACGAAGCGAACGAGTTCGTCACGGTGCACCTCGACTTCAAGGTGCTGCCGGACTTCCGGCCGGTCGATTGGCCGCGTCCGGCCATCCACGACGTCAACGGCCGAACGTACCGCACGGCGCAGGTCTTCGGCGAGATGAATCGCGATCCGGAGTTCGCCTGTAATTTCTCATTTCGCGTGCCGGTCGGGATGAAGGTCGAGGAGTTCGTCGTTGACGGTGATGTGACCCTGGATCTCACGGCGCACGACCGGTAGGTCCAGCGCCGGGTCCGTCGGCGGCGGCACGCGTCCCTCTGGAGGCCGAGCCGTGAAGAAAGCATCGAAGACAGCGGACGACCGCTCGGTGGACCGTCGCGGCTTCCTCAAGGGTGCGGCCGCCGGCGCCGCCGGGGCGGCGATGCTCGCCGGCCAACCGGCCGGTGCCGGTGGTGCGCCGCCCGCCGCCACACGGCCGACCGCCCTGCCTCCGACCGAGGCCCAGCTCGCCAGAGAGACCCAGCCGATACAGCGGACGCCGGCGGTCGAGTCCTACATCGTCGAGCACCCCGCCTCCGACTACATGGTGGACGTGTTCCGCGCGCTCGACCTCGAGTACTGCGCCTCCAACCCCGGCTCGAGCTTCGAAGGGCTGCAGGAGTCGATCGTCAACCACGGCGACAACCGAATGCCGGAGTTCCTCACGTGTCTCCACGAGGAATCGGCGGTCGCCATGGCGCACGGCTACGCCAAGATCGAGGGCAAGCCGATGATGGCGCTGCTGCACGGCACGGTCGGCCTGCAGCACGCCGCGATGGCGATCTACAACGCCTACGCCGACCGGGTTCCGGTCTACATCACGGTGGGCCTCGACTACGGCGGCGTGGTGACCGCGCACAACGCGGTCGACATGGCGGCGATGGTCCGCGACTTCGTCAAGTGGGATCACCAACCCGGGTCGCTCGGCCAGTTCGGGCAATCCGCGATACGCGCCTACGCACTCGCCACGACGCCGCCGATGGCGCCGGTCGTCCTGGTACTGGACGCCAGGCTCCAGAAGGCACCGTTCGACGGCGCGCTGGCGGTCCCGACACTCTCGGCACCACGCTTCCCCAGCGCGGACACTGGGTCGGTCAAGGAAATCGCCCGACTGCTCGTCGAGGCCAGCAATCCCCGGATCAACGCCGGCCAGGCCGCGCGGACCCAGGAGGGGATCGACCTACTCGTCGAGCTGGCCGAACTGCTCCAGGCACCGGTCAACGGCATCACCGAACGGCTGAACTTCCCTTCCCGGCATCCACTCGCCGGGACCGGCACGGGGCTGGGGGACCTGGTCCTGAACCTGGAACCTCCCGGGCGTGGCGCCAGCCCGGGCCGTGAGGACGGCACGACGATCACGATCAGTTCGGCCGAGCTGCTGGCAACCAGCAACTACAACGTCCGCGGCAACAGCATGCGCGGCGCCGACATCGTCGTCGCCGCCGACGCACAGGCGACGCTGCCGGCGCTCATCGAAGAGATCCGACGCCTCGTCACCGCGGACCGCAGGCACTTCTTCGACGAGCGCGGCCGACGTTACGCCTCGACTCACGCGCGGCGGCGCCAGCGAGAGGTCGCCGATGCGCGGCACGGCTGGGACGCGACACCGGTCAGCCTGGCGCGCCTGGCGGCTGAATTGTGGCCGCTCATCAAGGATCACGCGGACGACTGGTCGTTCGTTTCGCCGCAGCGGTTCCTCGGCGGCTGGCCGAGCAAGCTCTGGAACATGACCAGGTCGTACCATTTCATCGGCGCGCACGGCGCCGGCGGGATGGGCTACGGCGCGCCGGCCGCGGTCGGCGCGGCGCTGGCCAACCGGAAGCACGGCCGGCTCACGATCAACATCCAGGGGGACGGCGACCTGAACTACGCGCCCGGCGTGCTGTGGACCGCGGCGCATCACCGGATCCCGCTGCTGACGGTGGTCGCGAACAATCGAGCCTACCACCAGGAACTGATGTACCTGCAGCAGCAGTGCGCCGCCCGGAACCGCGGCGTGGACCGTGCGCGCATCGGCACCACGATCGAAGATCCGAACATCGACTACGCCCAGATGGCGAAGGCCTACGGCCTGTATGCCGAGGGTCCGATCGAGAACCCGAGCGATCTCGGCCCGGCGCTCCGGCGCGCCGTCGATCGCGTGAAGGCCGGCGAGCCGGCGCTGCTCGACGTCCTGACGCAGCCACGGGGATGAAGGGAATGAGACTGCCCAGGTCCCTGCCGCGAACGTCATGGCTGGCGCTGGGATTGGGGCTGACCGGCGCCCTCCTCGTCGCCGGGGTGGGGGCGACGACCGACCCGTCGCAAGATCGGGCCGAGCTGCGAGGCGACGTCGATCGAGGACGCGTCCTCTTCAAGGCCTACACCTGCTACGGCTGCCACGGCTATACGGGCGAGACCGGCCTCGGCCCCCGACTGAACCCGCCGCGGTTCGATCAGCCCGAGTTCATCGAGTATCTCCGCAACCCGCGGAACCCGCGGCGGATGCCGCCGTACCAGCAGGACGACGCCTCCGATCAGAAACTGGCCGACATCTACGCCTATCTCGACTCGCTGCCGTCAGCGTCGCCCGACGCCGATAGCATTCCGCTGCTCCGGGCGATCCTCGACGAGGACGGGACCGAGGACGAGGACGAGCCTCGCAACTGACCGCCTCTGCGCTCACGCTGTGAAACACCCCGCGATCGCGACCAGTTGATCGCCGTCATATCGCCGGCGCCGGCATACCCCTACAACGAGCCAGACCTCAACGAGTGCCGCGTGTGGACTACAATGGCGCGAGTGAAGCCCGTCTTCGAGCTGGCCCCGTCGAGCCGCGAGTCGATCATCGACCAAGTGACCGACCTCCTTCGAGCCGATTCTGATGTCGTGTTCGCCTACGTACACGGCTCGTTTGTCGGTGGGGGCGAGTTTCGGGACATCGATGTCGGTCTGTTCCTGGCCAACTCGCCGGACCAGCGCACAGCGCGGGCGCTCGAGATCAGCGGCCGACTCAGTGCACGCGCCGGCTACCCGGTCGATGTCCGCGCCCTCAACGACGCACCCGTGTCGTTCTTGTTTCACGTCCTGCACGCCGGCCGGCTCCTGGTCAGTCGGAACGATGAATTGCTCGCCGATCTGATCGAGCGTACGGCCCGGTCCTACCACGACATCGCCCCACTGCTTCGCGAGAGCACGGTCGACGCGTTCGGTCATGACGCTCAACCCTGATCTCATCCGGATGCGCTGCGCGGAGATCGAAGAATCGGTCCAGCGTCTCGAGCCGATCGCGCGCATGGAGATCGATGCCTTCCTGGTCGATCAGGACCTGATCGATATCGCGTGCTACCGGCTGCTGATCGCCATCGAGGCCAGCCTGGCGGTCTGTTACCATGTGTCGGCCCGCCGCTTGCGGAAGGCGCCCGAAGACTATGCCGCCTGCTTTGGCGGGCTCGGCGACGCGGAACTGCTGGCGCCAGACCTCGTGAAACGGCTGCAGCAAATGGCCCGATTCCGCAACCTCCTCGTCCACAGTGTACTGGAAGATCGACTACCGGCAGGTACACCCGATGCTGGGCAGCAGCCTCATGCCCCTGCGCTCGTTCTCGGCCGCCATCGTCTCAATGCTATAAGGGAGATCGACCCGGAGCTCGACATGCCGCTCATCGCCGGCACTCGCCTCGGGCAGTACGAGATCCAGGCCCCGCTCGGATCTGGCGGCATGGGCGAGGTCTACAAGGCCTACGACCCGACGCTGCAGCGCACGGTCGCCATCAAGGTGCTGGCGAAGCAAGACGAGCACGCCTCGGTTCGGTTGCTCCAGGAAGCTCGGGCCGCCTCGGCCCTCGATCACCCCAACATCTGCACGGTCTACGAGGTCGGCGAGGCGACGCCCTCACCCCAACCCTCTCCCCGTGAAGGAAGCCGGGAGGGAGCGGTCAGCTTCATCGTCATGGCCTACGTCGAGGGGAAACCGCTCAGCCAGCGCATCCCCGCGGACGGCCTGCCCCCGGAGACCGTCATCCGCTACGGGGCGCAGATCGCCGACGCCCTGGCCCACGCGCACGAGCGCGGCATCGTCCATCGGGATCTCAAGAGCCAGAACGTCGTCATCACGCCCGAGGGACGGGCGAAGGTCTTGGACTTCGGGTTGGCAGCGAGGATGCCCCAGGCGGATGCCGAGGCCGTGACGAAGACGCAGGAGGCCATCCCGCACGCCGGGATGTTGGTGGGGACGCTGGCCTACATGGCCCCGGAGGTGCTCAGGGGCGAGGCGGCGACAGCGCGGAGCGACATCTGGGCGCTGGGGGTGTTGCTGTACGAGATGGCGAGCGGACGGTTGCCGTTTGGGGGCGACACGGGAGCCGATGTCGCGTCCGCGACCTTGAAAGACACACCCACCACGCTCCCGGCACGGGTGTCGGCTGGCCTGCGGTCCATCACTCACAAGTGTCTGGCGAAGGAAGCCGGGCAGCGGTACGCGCTCGCGGCCGTCGTGCAAGGCGCACTTGACGCCATCCAGTCGGACACAGGCGTCATGCAGCCGGCGGGTCTCGCCTCGACGAGCGGGACACGCACCCGGCGGATGGCAGCGGCAGCGATCGGACTCGTGGTCATCGTGGGCGTTACCGGTTACTTGAGCACCGGCGAGCGTCGACGAGTGTCTTTGCCCGGTCGAGCCGCGAGCCGACTTGGTCTCCGGACCGGCCTGCGGTGGTCGCCGGACGAGCGATATCTTGTGTACGCCGATGCAGGCAGGAACTACCAGCCAGGTTGGGCGTGTGACTGGCGCTGGCATGCTGAGCACCGATGGTCGCTATCTGTATTTCGCATGGGGTGGCCCCGAGGGCGACATCTGGGTGATGGATGTGGTTGACGAAGAATGAACGAGTGAGGAGTGAGGAGTCAGAATAGGCTGGAGGCTGCGCGGCACTCCCTCTGGATTGACCTGACATCGCACTCGAACCCTGATTGGGACAACGTTTGGAGCGCGAGGCCACACCAAGAGGACTTCCCATGCCTGAGCCGAAGAAACCCCGATCCGGGTTGAACCGCCGTGACGTGCTCCGCATCGGCGCCGCCGGCCTCCTGGGCGCCGCGGGCGCGCCGACGGCGTGGGCCGGGCAGGACACCGCGTCGGTGTCCTCGGGCACCCGGATTCGCCAGATTCGCCACTTCACGGTGACCTCCAAGCGCTGGAAGGTCGTCGGCAAGAACTCCCACCTCGACGTCCACGGCGAC
The DNA here is from genome assembly GCA_963667915.2 of Vicinamibacterales bacterium. Classification (GTDB taxonomy): domain Bacteria; phylum Acidobacteriota; class Vicinamibacteria; order Vicinamibacterales; family UBA823. The sequence continues at coordinate 104,953 of CAXXNN010000004.1, forward strand.
ACGGCGACCGACGCGCTCCTGGTCATCGAGACGACCAGCGGCCACCAGGGGTTCGGCTGGTCGAATCCGAGCGAAGCCGAGGCGGCGGAGCTTTTGAACAAGGACCCGCTCCAGTTCTTCCACCCGGGCCGCGGCGTCATGGGCCCACTCGGGCAGGGCGACGCACCGCTGTGGGACCTGGCCGGCAAGCTCCTCGACGAGCCGGCCTGGCGCCTACTGGGCGGCTACGGCCAGGAGTGGGTGCCGGTCTACGACGGCAGCATCTACTTCTCAGACCTGCAGCCCGAGTATGCCGAACGCGGCATCCCCCGCATCCTGGAGGAGATCGACTATAGCCTCGAGCGCGGGCACCGCGCGTTCAAGATCAAGGTCGGGCGCGGATTCCAATGGATGGAGTCCGAAGCGGGCCTGACGCGCGACATCGAGGTGGTCCGCGCCATTCACGACCACGTCGGCCCGGACGTAAAGCTCATGGTCGATGCGAACAACGGCTACGACCTCGCGACCACCAAGCGTTTCCTCGAGGCCGCCGACGTCGAGTTCCTCTTCATCGAGGAGATGTTTCCCGAATCGGTCGACGAGGATCTGGAGCTGAAGCGGTGGCTCCGGTCGAAGGGCTGGGCCACGCTGGTGGCTGACGGCGAGTCGGCCCGCGAGCTGGAGCATTTCACGCCGTACATCGACCGCGCCGCGTTCGACGTCCTGCAAGGGGACATGCGCCGCTTCGGCTTCACCGAGCTGCGCGACCTGGCGCGGCGGGCGGCGCCGGCGGGGGTCGGGCTGGCCCCGCACAACTGGGGCTCGTACCTCGGCCTCTACATGCAAGTGGTCCTCGGACGCGGCATTCCTAACTTCGTCATGGCCGAACAGGATCCGGCCCAGATCGACCTGTTCGACGCATCCGGGTTCGAGCTGCGGGAGGGCCGGATGCGGGTCCCCGACACGCCGGGCTGCGGCCTCGGCCTGCACGCCGACCGACTGACCAGCCAGACGTTCGACTGGGAGGTCCGCGCCTGAGGGCTCGGCGCCTCAAGGAAATCGGGAACCTCGAGGTCGCTGCCCTCCACATCGACGCGCGCCGGGGCGACTGATCAGCTTGCGCGTCGGGAGCCTGTGATAAAGGATCGGCCGTGGCTCTCTCCCGGCGCGCGTTCCTGGCCGGCTGCGCCGGCTGCGTCGCGGCGTCCGCCGCGACGGCGAACGCGCGACGCCGTCAACCTGCCGACCTCTCCACCAGCGTCGGCTTCCCGGACCCCGCTCGGCACTGGCGCGGCGAATCCTCGGTGGCGGCGGCGATCCGGGCCGGTCAGTTCTTCCGTGCGCCGTCCATCCCGCCACCCATCAGCTGCGGCGAAGTGTTCGACGCCGGGCGCGTCGGCGCGGTCAATCTGAGCTGGTGGGGACCAGACTCGTTCAGCAACGGATCGGTCGATCGGATCATGGATGTGTTCCGGGCCTACGATATTCGCGTGACCTTTCACCTGGAGCCCCACCTCGTGGCGCAATCTCTCGTCGGCCGAGCGCACCCTCGGATATCACAATCCGGATGACGGCGGCTACCGGATGCGCACACTCTCGCGTGAGCTCAGGGCGCTGCTCGGGTAATGGAAAAGAATGAAGGAGTCAGGAGTGAGAAATCAGAATAGGCTGGAAGCTGAGCGGCACGTGAAGAGGGAGGTCTCGACATGCCCGTCCTAGGTCATTGCGTGCTCTGCCTGATGTTCGTCCTCGCCGGCCTCCCCGCTGCCGCCCAGACCCCCGAGCCGCTGGCGCTGGTCGGCGCCACGGTGATGGACCCGGCCAGCGGCGAGCCGATGGCCGGCGCCACGGTCCTGGTGTCGAACGGTCGGATCGAGGCGGTCCGGCCATCAGGCAGCGCGGCGCCGGACGGCGCTGAAACCCCGGACGGTTACCGGACGATCGACCTCGCGGGCCGCTATCTCGTCCCCGGGCTGATCGACGCTCACGTGCACATCGCCGACTTCGCCGCCGCCCGCCGGGCCCTGGTCTCGGGCGTCACCACCGCCCGCAGCATGGGGACCGCCCACTTCATCGACGTGGGCCTGCGGGAACTGGCCGCGTCGGGCCGGATCGACTCGCCGGAGATCCTCGCCGCCGGCTATCACGTGCGCCCGCGACTCGGAGACGCCGTTTTCGTCGACGTGCCCGAGCTCGCGGACCTGATCGGTGAGGGGGCCCGGACGCCTCAGGCGCTAGGCCGCCTGGTGCAACTGATGGCCTCCCGGAATGTGGATTGGATCAAGGTGGTCGCGACCGACCGGGCGGGCTTGCCCACGTCCGATCCCAGGCGCCCGCTGTACGACGCCGAGACGCTTGAAGCCCTGGTCGAGGAAGCCGCGACGGCCGGAATCCCGGTGGCGGCGCACGCCCACGGCGACGAGGGCGGCCGGGCGGCGGTCCTGGCGGGGGTGCGGAGCATCGAGCACGGCACGTACTTGAGCCCCGAGACCCTGGCGCTGATGGTCGAGCGGGGAACGTATCTGGTGCCGACGATCGCGGTGGTGGCCGACATGACCATCCCGGGCGGGGATTACGACAGCGCGGTGCTGCAGGTGCGGGGTCGCCACATGCTGCCCAGGGTCCGCCAGACCGCCGCCGAGGCGCATCGGCAGGGCGTGCCGATCGTCGCCGCCACCGACACCGGCTACAGCGACCGGAGCGTCGTACGCCTGAGCCACGAGCTGATCGAACTGGTCGAGGTGGGGCTGTCGGAGCTGGACGCGATCCGCGCCGCCACCACCGTGGCCGCCGAGATGCTGGACATCGCCGACCGGGTCGGGCGGATTGCGGTGGGCTACGAGGCGGATCTGATCGTCCTCGACGCCGATCCCCTGACGGGCATCGGCGCCTACCAGGATGTCCTGGTGGTGATCAACAACGGCCGCGTGGTGGTCAACCGACTGGAGTGGTGACGCGGCGACGGTGCCCGCTCGCTGACGCTCGGGGGTCACGCGTGATTTGATTCTGCGTGAAGTGGCATTACCCGGTTCGCAGCACCTCCGCGAAGGTGCCGGCCGCGCGGCGCATCTCCCCCATCGTGCCGATCGAGACGCGGCAGTGGTCGAGCATCGGCGGGAAGTCCCGTCCGACCTGCACCCGGTGCTCGCGGCAGCCGTCCCGGAAGCCCGCCACCGGCCGGCCGAGGTTGACGAACAGGAAGTTCGTGTTCGACACCGGCGCGGTCACGCCCAGGTCTTTGAACGCCGAAGCGGTGAACTCCCGGACCCGCGCGTTCTCCTGCCGCTCCCGGCCCATGTGCGCCGGGTCCTCCAGCGACGCGATGGCGGCGGCCGCGGTCAGGACGTTCACGCTGCCCAACCCCCACGCGCCCGCCATCTTCTGCATCGTCTCCGGCTGACCGATGGCGTAGCCCAGACGCAGCCCGGCCATGCCGTACGCCTTCGAGAAGGTCCGCGTCACGAAGACGTTCGGATCGTCGAGCGCCAGCGTCACGGCGGTGCCGCCGATCGGATCCTCCGTGTAGTCGATGTAGGCTTCGTCGATCTGGATCATCGTGTCGGGCGAGCTGCGCCGGACGTCTTGGATGAACGCGGTGATCGACAACCCCGAGTGGAAGGTCGACGTCGGATTGTTCGGGTTGCAGACGAAGACCAGCCCGGCGCCCTGCGCCGCCTCGGCCATTCGGTCGAGGTCGAGCGACAGGTCGGCGGCGACCGGCACTTCCCTGACCGGCGTCCCGATCCGCCGCGCGGTGCTGACCGGCGCGCCGTAGGAGGGGGACGCGTTGACGAGCGGCCGATCGGGCGATGTGAACGCCCGGACGGCGCCGGCCAGCAAGCCGGCCGAGCCGGTGCTCATCAAGACGTTTTCAGATTTGGCGCCGTAGAGCGCGGCGATCGTCTCGGCCAGCCCGGGCGGATTGTCCGGATAGCGGCCGACCTTGTACGACACGCGCCCCTCGAGCGCCCGCAGGGCGGCGTCGCCCGGACCGCGCGGGTTCTCGTTGCCGCTGATCCGGATGAAGCCCGGTTCGATCAGCGGCGGGTTCTGGCCTTCGATGCCGCGCGCCGACAACTCCTCGCGCCCACGCGAGATGATGAACGGGAGCGTCAACATCCCGGTCCCGCCCCAGCCGACCGACCGCACGAACTCACGTCGCGACAGACTCATGACTTCCTCCTTACGCTCAGGCGCTGGCGCCCACGGGCTGCTGGAGACAGCTCATTACCTCCCGGTAGAACTCCGGATGCGATTGCCAGGTCTGGGCCGTGACCAGCTTGCCGTCACGGATGGCCTGGGCGGTATCGTAGGTGCCGCCCGCCAGCTCCACCTCGTTCCGCACATGCTCGTAACAGGTCACGCGCCGGTTGCGGACGAGCCCGGCCGCAATCAGCACCTGGATGCCGTGGCAGATGGCGAACACCCACTTGTCACGTTCGGCGAACTCCCGGACGAGCGCGGTAAGCGTCGCGTCGTGCCGGAGGTACTCCGGCGCGCGCCCGCCGAGGATGAGCACCGCCGCATAGTCGTCCGGCGACACGTCGCCAAACGTCAGGTCGGACTCCAGCCCGTAGCCCTGGCGCTCGATGTAGGTATCCCACCCCGGCTCGAAGTCGTGGATCACCAGGTGCAGCCGGCGCTTGCTGGGCGCCGCGACGACCACCTCGTAGCCCGCCTCGCGCAGCCGGTGCGTCGCATAGAGCGCCTCGTAGCTCTCGCCGGCGTCGCCGGTCACAACCAGGATCTTTTCGCTCATGCCCATGGAGCCCTCCGCTGCCCGCTCCGAAGGTGAAGCGTATCACGCCGGCCGACGCGGTCGGCGCGCGTCACACGCAGAAATTCTGATGTCGAAACATCTCGGAGGTACCGAATCGGAGGGCTTACCTCGGTCAGGGACGAGCCTGCCGGCACCTGGACGGTGTGGTCCGGGTCGGAGGTGTTCGCGACGGGCCGTCGCCATCCGGCAGGTCGCCAGTCTCTGGTCTTCCTATTCCGTCTCGATTGCTGGGGGGCGGGAGATACCACCACACTCGCCCCGTGATGCTGGACCGGTCCAAGCGGTGACACCGTGGCTGCGGGCGTCCGGAGATCCGCGAGGGGTCGCCTACTGGCCGGACCCGACGACCGACGAGGCGGCCTTTGGGTCGAGCGCCGAACGATGGGAGCGCCTGGTCGAGGAGAGCGCGCGGTTCAACATCGGACCGATCTTTCGCAACGTCAACGCGCCGACGATGGCGCCGCAGCTGCTCACGGCGGCGGATCAGCCCCGCTCGTCGTTCACCGCGCGCGGCGAGCAGCACGTCGGCGGCGTCGCCGCCTGGATCGTCGATTTTCAGGAGCGGGACGCGCCGGCGCTGATCCAGGGCCAGCGGCGTCAGGACCTCTTCGCGCACGGCACGTTCTGGATCGAGCCGGAGAGCGGCCGCGTCGTCCAGACCGAGCTGCGCACGATCGACCAGACGTTGATTCCGCTCGGCGCCCAGGGAGCCGTGCCAGCCGAGCTCACGACGCAGGCGGTCGTCAGCTACGCGGCCGACCCCGAGCTCGATCTGTGGGTCCCCGCGCGCATGACTGAGACGTACCGGCTCGAAGAGGTGCTGTTCTCGCGGCGGCCCGGGTGGAAGCGGAAGATCGAGATCCGCTGCGAGGCCACCTGTCGAATTTCCGGCGGTTCGAGGTGGACGTGAGCTTCGCCGTCCCCCCGGCGTCGCAGCCTTGATCATGATCAAGACACTCGGACTCTCCTTGGCCCTCCTCATGCTGGCCGTCGCGTCACGGGCGGGCGCGCAGCCGGGGTTCGTCAGCCTCCCGTTCACGGTCGATGGCGTCGAGCGGACGGCGGCGCTCTGGATCCCGGCCGGCTACGACCGGACGCAGCGATGGCCGCTCGTCGTCTACCTGCACGGCAACGGCATCCAGGGAGACAACCGCGGCCGGGTCGGCAGCGAGTGGCTGGACAGTCTGTTCGTGGCACGGGCGCTCATGCGCCAGCCCGACGCGTTCCCGGCGCTGGTGCTCATCCCGAGGTGCCCCGAAGGGGCGACCTGGGTGACGCGCACCGTGGGGCCCGACACGCCGGAATGGCGCCGGTTGCGACCGCCGCGTGAGGACGCGATCGGCCATATCGATGCGGCCGTGGACGAGGTCTTGAACCGTTTCCCGGTCGACCTCGACCGGATCACCCTGTCGGGATTTTCGATGGGCGGGCACGGCAGCCTGCGCTACGCCGAAATGCGCTCGAACCGGTTCGCCGCGGTCGCGGCGCTGGCCGGGGTCGTCACGACCGACGAAGCCCGGTTGCTGGCCGGCACCGGACTCCCGCTGTGGGCGTTTCAGGGGGCGGCCGACCGGGTGGTGCCGGCCGAGCTTGCGCGGCGGATGATCGAGACAATTCGTGAGGCCGGTGGCGACCCGCGCTACACCGAGTACCCCGACCTCGGCCATCAGATCGTGGAGCGCGCCTACGCCGAGCCGGAGTTCGTCGACTGGCTCCTGTCGCAGCGTCGCTCGGCCCGCTAGGAGCTCTTCCGTCACCGCTCCGAGCTGCGCCGAAATCCCATCCGGTTGCCGCTCGGAAACTGAATCGTAATCCGGCCGTCGCCCACTTCCAAGCGGCAGTCCTCGACGACCTGATCGGTCACGCCGGGTATGTCGAAGCGCAGGGGGATCTCCGGCAACGTCCCGATTTCCTCGCCGGCGATCGTGAGGTAGTCGCGCATCAAGACGAGCCGGTCACCGTCCAGCGTGTAGGGCCCGCCCTCGCCCGCACCGCGTCGGGGCTGGCCGTCGTCGTCCTTCACGAAGTAGACCACGACCCAGTCGGTCTCGCTGAACAGCATCAGGCCGTCGACCCGATGCTCCGAGCCGTCCGCCAGCACGTAGGAGTCGACCTGCCAGGCGCCCCTCAAGTCAAAGTCTGTGTCCTGCGCCCGAAGAACGCGCGGTGTCAGCAAAACGACGCTCGTCAGCACCAATGTCGTCAATATCAATGTCGTCTGTCTCGGCGCGACCCACCTTCGCATCGTTCCTCCCATCCTCACGACATTCAGGCGGCAGGATATCGCAGTTGCTGATCCACGAAGCATCCTTCGCTCCCTCTCCCTCTGGGAGAGGGTTGGGGTGAGGGGGGAGAGGGATCCAAGCTGACGGACGTTATAATGCCCGCGCGATGACCGAACCGACGATCCGCACCGAAGTGGTCGGCTCGTACCCGACGCCCGCCTGGCTGACCGCGATGCCGTCGCGGCCCGCCCTGCGCGACGCGCTGCTCGTCGTCCTCAAGACGCAGGAACTGGCCGGCCTCGACGTCGTGAGCGACGGCGAGCTGGCCCGGTTCGACGTGAACCACCCCGACACCAACGGCATGATCGAATTCTTCATCCGGCCGCTCGGCGGCATCGCCACGGAGTTGACGCCGGAGGAACGGGCTGAATTTCTCGCCCAGCCGGGGATGCGGTTCCGCAATCGGCCCGCCGGGGTCGTCCGCAACCCGCTCAGCAGCGGCACGCTCGATCTGCTGGCGCATTGGAGCGTGCTCCCACCGCTCACCGACCGGCCCTTGAAGTTCACGGTGACGTCGCCGTACATGCTGGCGAAAACGCTGCTCGACCGCCATTACGGGGACCTCCGCGTACTGTGCGCCGACCTGGCCGGCATCCTGGCCGCCCAGGTGGCTGACATCGACGCGGCCGTGCTCCAGGTGGACGAGGCCAACATCACCGGCCATCCGGAGGATCGCGACTGGGCGCACGAGCCGATCAACACGGTCCTCGATGCGGTGACCGGCGAAAAGGCGGTGCATCTGTGCTTCGGGAACTACGGCGGATCGACGATTCAGCACGGCGCGCGGAGACGCCGGAAATCGTCGCCGGCCGGATCGAACGCGCGGCCGCGGTGCTCGGCCCGGACCGGATCCGCTGGGTGCACCCCGACTGCGGCTTCTGGATGCTGCCGCGCAGCGTCGCCGACCGGAAGATGGCCAACCTGATCAAGGGGCGCGACCTGTTTCTGGGGCAGTAGAACTCAGTCTTTCTCCCCCCTCACCCTGACCCTCTCCCAGAAGGAGAGGGAGACGCAGGGGCGAGCCCCCAGCCCTCAGCCTTACCTTCCCCTGCTTTCCGCTCCATGTACCCCGAATCGATCCAGGGTTCGTCGTCGATGTGCGCCTGCATCAGCGCGATCCGTGTTTGCAGCAGGCAGTCGAGGTTGCGGCCGTGGATGAGCGGGGTCTCCGGCCCGTCGGTCGTCGCCATGAACTCCACACCGGAGGTCAACAGGTCCAGCAGGTCCTCTGAATTGGCGATCTCCTGCCGCACCATCTCGCGCAGCAGCACCCGGCAGTCGGCCATCCGCGACCGGGCGCCGGCGGTGCGCGCCTCGAGAAACCCGTGCACCCCCGCTACCCAGGCGGCGACGCTACGCTGCGTCCGGAGCCAGCACCGCAGCGCCCGCAGCCGGACCCACTGGTCGACGATGACGTTCGCGGCGCCCAGCGTTCGCTCGGCCTGCGCGCGGCAACCGTCCAGCGCGGCGACCGCCCGGTCGATCGGATCCCAGACGTGGGCGTCGAACCGCTCCAGATCCTGACGGCAGGCCGCCGGCGTCGTCAGCTGAAACAGAACGTCCCGGGCGAGATCCACGTTGTTCGGGTTGTGCGGCGTCGTGCACATGAAATCCTGGTAGTAGGCTCGGCCGGCCTCCGGGATCGCCTCGATGTTCGGCACGAACGGCCGCGCCCACAGCCGGTACCAGACGAAGCCGTACATCGAGTACAGCGGCACGACGTTCGGATAGGCGAGAATCGCCTCCTCGGCGGCGGTCCACGCCTCGGCCAGCGCCGGGGCCAGCGCGGCGCCGGCCCAGCGACGGGCCATGCGCCCGGCTTCGGCGTCCACGTCCAGCGACGGGTCGAACTGGAAGGCCGCCACCATCTCGTGATTCGGGTCGAACGGCACGATGCCTGGCGGCGGCGTGCCGCCGATGTGGGCGACGTGTCGGACACCGTTCGCGTGAAGCATCCGGAGTCTGCCGCCCGTCAGCCGCGGATACGGCACGCCGAGCAGCGGCGCGAAGATCGCGTGCGGGCCGACGGCGACGTAGAAGTCGGCGCGCACCCCCCGCGCCGCCAACTCGGTCATAAGCTCGCGCTCCCGCGGGTCGAACCCGCTCTGGTAGACCGTCCCCGCGTTGACCTTGTGCGAATCGGGATACCGCGGGTGCGTGTAGGGCATCTCCCACCCGCGCCCGACGAGCGACGCGCTCTCGATCTCGACGCCGTCCTCCAGACCCGCCCAGACCGTCTCGTGCTCGCCGTAGAACGATTCCATCCGCGTCAGCACGCGGAACGACCGGTTCAACGCGCGCCCCGCGTCGCGCAGGCCCCGAAGGAACGTCACCACGTTCTCACCGGCGGTCCGCGCAATCTCCGCGTCCTCGTTCCACTCGCGGATCAGATAGGCCCCGCCGTTCCGGCCGACGTAGAGCGACTTGGTGTACTCGAAGCCAGCACCGCTGTCGTTGGTCCACACCGACAAGAATCCCAGTTCGGGCACTTCGGTGAGCAACCGCCGCACCATCTCGGCATAGTGCGCTTGCACGAGCGGGTGCGCGGTCGTCATGTTGTACCGCGGCTTGAAGCTGCGGAACGGGTGGTCCACGCGCGCACCGCGCAGCATCGGGTAGCGCGCGAAGAACTCCTCCGGGACCGAGCGCGGCTCGAAGCAGAACAGGCCGGGTACGAGCCCGTACGTCACGGCGAGCGCGGCGTTCGCTTTCAGATTCGCCAGATTCGCCGCCAGCCAGCCGGCCGGATAGAGCCCGGCGTTGAGATCGCTGCCCACGAACTGATCCAGCGCCGGGCCGTAGGTGTAGAACATCGGGTAGATCTCCCCCGGCGGCCCGGTCTCGAGGCCGGCCGGCGCCGCCAGGCCGTTCACCTCGATGTGCGTAAAGCCCCGCGCCGCGAGCCGCTCGACGTAGGCGGCCGGGTCGCGCCGATGCTGAATCCGGCCTTCCTGGGTGAGGATGAAGTCGAACAGGCTCCGCTGCCAGTCGAACGCGACCGGCATGTGCCGGCCCGCACGATAGCGCTCGATCGCGTCGTCGCCCAGTCGGGTCAGCAAGTTCTCGACGCCGCCGTAGAGCAGCGACGGCTCGGAGGCCACGAGCAGTCCCGCGCCCGCCTCGTCGAGACGGATGTAGACGGCCGGCACGTCGTCCTCCAGCGCCCCGACCGGCGAGGCCGATGGAAGGAGTTGAAAGACCCCTGGGGTCCGCCGGGCGGGATCGGTCGGCTCGCGCGCCACGCCGGCGCCGAGGTCGCGCGCGAGACGTTCGGCGGCCGTGACGACGACCGGCGGGGCGTCGCGATCGATCCGAACCGCACGAATCTTGGCGAACGCCTCGGACAGTGTCGACCGGGTCATGAGGCGTCGGACTCGGCCGTCAGCTCGATCGTCACGGCCGTCTGGCCGTCGACCGGCACCTCGAGGTCCGCATAGCGACTGGACCGCAGTACGGTCACCCGGTGCGGCACGCGCCGGCCGTCGACCAATGCCGCACTCGCCGCTTGCCCCTCGGGCAGGAGCAGGTGCAGCCGCACGGCCGGCGCGGGCGCCGAGAGCTCGATCCAGATCGTGTCGTCGTCCTGACGATACTTGTATCCAACCGAGGCCCCGGACGCCGCGTAGCCGACCTGCACCTCGGCCTGACGGACGCCCGCCGCCGTCCAGCGCGGGGCCAGCCGGAGCGCGTCGAACCCCTTCCCCTCGTCGACGATGCCGACCAGCCCCTCCAGCAGCGCATACAGCATCGCCGACGAGCCCCAGCCGTCGGTCGGCTGCGCCTCCGGACTCGTGCTGGCCTCGACGCTCGCCGGCGTGCCGTCGGGGAAGTACCACAAGTAGCTCTCGCGCCGCGCACCGACGAGCGCCCAGTAGCGCCTGAGGATGTCGACGCCGTACTCCTCAAACCCGTGCTCGAACGCCGCGTGCGCCAGCTCCCCGCCCACGAGCGGCATGATGCCGCCGTTCACGTACGCCCCGCCGACCAGTTTGTCGTCGCCGAAGATCCCGTCGGGGAACGGTGGATCGATCGAGAACCACTCGGCGAACGCGTCGGTCGCCTCCCGCCGGCGGCGGTACTCCTCGATGATCGAGGCGGCCTGGCGCTCATCGGTCAGGCCACGGTTGATGTCGATCGGGTTGCTCAGGCTGAGCTGCGCCGCCTCATCCACGCCGGCGATGCCGACCGGTGTGCGCTTCACGAAGTGGGTGTAGAAGGTGCCGTTCCAGCAGATCTCGTTGGCGCGGGCCTTCAGCCCCTCGGCCTGCCCGGTCCAGTACGCCGCGCGGCCGGGCTCGTCGAACCGGGTGTAGAGCCCGGCCATGATCCGGAAGGCCTCGTAGTACCCGCTGTTGTCGCCGTGCATGATGCCCCAGAACGTCCAGTCGTCGATCTGGAACTGGAGCCAGTCGTGGCGACCGGCAGTGTAGGCGAAATCCCACGTGTCGATGGTGTAGGCGCGCTTGACCAGATCGATCTCGGCGTCCCAGTACCACGGATGCATCATGATGTAGCGCAGCGCCCGGTCCATCGCCGGGAGCCGCGCCCGGATCCAGTCGTCGTCACCGCACGCCTGCCAGGCCACCCAGGCTGCCTTCACGAACCGGTACTCGACGTCGGCTTCCACCGGCACCCGGACGTACTTCGTCCAGTTCTCACGCTCGCACGGGAGCTTCTCGGGAAAGGTCGTGACGTAGTCGAAGATCCGTCCGCTTGCCGACTGCGTGTCGGCAAAGTGCTCGACGATGCTCGTCGCGTCCGGGTGGAAATACCGCCCCGTCCGCAGCATGTCGCCGTGGTCGCGGATCCAGATCGATCGGGCGTCCGGCGTTCGGAACCCGCTCAGCCGTTGCCCGTCGACGACCAACTCCATCACGTCTTGCTCCAGGAAGGAGCGGACCGTGTCGAACATCCCGTCAAACGCCGGGTCGCCGGTTCGCAGGAAGTTCTCTGAACGGCTAGGGCTCAAGCTGCACCTGTCCCCGCCAGTAGCGCATCTTGCCGACGCCGCTGGCGTCCTGGCTGCCGTCGAACGCCAGGTAAAAATAAGACACCGGCCCCTCGTACAACACCTGCGCCCCGTAGGTCGCCCTGGTCAAGTTCGTAATCGTGTAGCTCAGCTGGTCGCCCTCCCGCGACGCGAAGACGAAATCGCCATTCGTCTCGATCTCGTTGAACCGCAGCCGTCCCGCCTCGTAGGTGTAGCGGGGCCGCCGCCAGTCACGAGCGATGTCCATGCGGAGATCCTGCTTGACGCCAACGGTCATCGTCTTCTCCCCGACCTCGATCGTGACACCTAGCCCGGCCCCGTCGGGCTCCGTCCGGACCAGGCGGATCCGATCGACCCACGCCTGCGGCGACTCGCTGCCGTCGTGCGGGATGAGGACCGTCACGAAGCCCTCCGTCTCGCCCAGCTCGAAGTGATGCGCCGTCGTCTGGTGAATCAGGATCTCGTCCTGGTAGTGACGGGTCTCGGCCTCGGTCCCCTCGAGGCGGAAGTGCGAGTCGGGAAAGTGGATCAGCAGCCGCCGGTCCTGCGGCAAGTCGTGGTCGCCGATCCGATCGTAGACGGTGTCGTACCAGTGGTCACCCTGTGCGACGATCCGCCGCGTGTGCCACAGATTGGCGATCGTGAAGTACTCCTCGACGCGCGACTTCACGATGTCGAAGACGACGAACAGTTCCGGATCCTTGACGTAGGCAATGACCCGATCCCACTCGAACCCCCATCCGTCGTCGATCATCCGGCTCCGGCTGTAGTCGAAGTCGGGCAGGCTGAGGAAGTCCACCTTCTGCGTCCTGACCCGCCGGTAGGACCCGGCATTGTGCAGAAAGTCCAGGAGCGGCTGCCCAGCCACGGCACGGGGCGTGTCGAGCCGGGCCTCGCCGGCTGCCTGGCCCATCCAGATCTTCTCCGGACGAATGGCCAACCGGTTATGGAAATAGTCCTGCCGATAGGCGCCGAACGGCCCACTCGGCATGTAGTCGCGATACCCGCCGTCGTGCAGCAGCACCGACCCGCCCGACATGAGCAGCACGATGCTGTTCTCGTCGGCATGCCCGTGCGTCATCTTCTCCTCCTCGACCGGAATCGTGTCGCGGAGGTAGTCACGGAAGTTGAGGCCACCGTCCCCCTCATCGCGGTAGTTCAGCAGCAGATAGGTCGACTCGGGCGCCCAGCCGTTCCGGAAGACGATCTTCTTCCCCTGGACGTCCTCCATCACCTCGGCCGACAGCGACTCGGGCACCTCGGCGGCGAGTCCGTCGGCGCCCCACCGGTAGCAGTCGAGCAGAAAATAGCCGAGCCCCACGTTGCTCGGGTCGTCGAAGTCGAGGAACCGTTCCGCGATGACGCTGGCGGCCCACTTCAGCCGCGGGTCGTCGTAGGCGGCGGCCGTCGCCTCGAAGAAGACCAGGTAGTGCTGCCAGTTCGACAGCCAGTTGGCGTCGCCGAAGTCGGGAATCATGCCGACCGGCGCCATGAGGTTCAGGAAGTACTGCGCGTAGTAGTAGATCTCCGGCGTCCGGAACAGCGCGTCGAGCCGGCCGGTGACATCGGCGTGCCCCATCAGCGCGTAGAGCCAGACGCCGTGATAGATCGTGGCGTCCTCGATCTCCCAGTTGCCCCAGTTGTCGTCGGCGAGCGCCCGATCCTGCATCCGCCAGACCTCGGCGCGCGGGTGGTCGGGCAGCGCCCGCACGGCCCAGGCCAGCGACTCGGCCCGGAGCATCGTCCGGTTCATCGTGCCCCACTCGACGGTCCGGAGCAGATACTCCACGCTGTGCGCGATCAGCTCGCGCGCCGCGCGCAACTCGTCGGGGGAGAGCTGTCCCAGGCGCTGGAGCGTCTCGAACGCCTTGATGTACCGCATCACCCTGAAGAAGTCGGGCAACGCCGGCACACCCTCGGCATAGTCCAGCCGCCGATCGATCGCCGACTGCGGATACTGGCTCCGATAGTCGCCGAACTCGACCACGATCCGCTTGGCCCGGTCGGCGTGGATCTGCTCCCCTTCCGTGTCGAACAGGTAGGCGTAGATGACGGCCATCTCCAGCAGCCCGCCGGGCGGCCGGTAGCCGAAGATGCTCCCCGGATCGAACCCGTCCCGCCAGCGCGTGATCAGGGCGTCGTGGTTCTCCCACGTCCAGTCCGCCGTGGCGCGCGCGTACTCCAGGTAGGCCGGTCGCGCGACCGGCTGCTGGGCGAAGCCCGGCGCCGCGCCGCCCAGCAGCGCGACAACTATCAACCCACCGACCACTGCCCTGCTCACACGCATCATCCCTGCTCCCTTCGAAACTGGTCCGCCGAACCCCTCACCGGATGTTCACCATCAGCCACAGTCCCGCCACGATGACACCGACCAGCACCCAGCTACCACCGAATCCGAGATAGTCGATCCGGGTCGGCCGCAGCAGCTCCCAGCGCGACCCCGGAAACAGCTTGTCCCGCTCGAACTGACCCGGAGCGGCGTAGGCTGCCTCCAACGCCTGCGCGTCGAGCGCCGCCGTCGGCTGGACGGCCGTATGCAGCTTCGCGAAGAAGCGGTCGAGCGCGTGGGCCGAGACCGGCGCGGTCACGGCGCTGAAGAGGAAGAGCAGCACGAATGGAAACAGCGCGTCAAAAAAGAACCGCAGCGCGACCAGCCACGAGCGCGGCGTCCCCCGAAAATCGATCCCGAGCCAGCTCAACACCCAGATCTCGGCGTTGAACCGGCCGAGCCCGACCAAGGGCGACGCCGGATCGGCCGGATTCTCGCGCGCCACCGCGTCGAAGAAAATCGCGGCCGGCGCGACCTCACGGACCCGCGCGATCGGCTCGCCGACCCGCGACGCTCGGCCGGCGTCGACGTCGACGTCGAGCGCCGGCTCCTCCACCTGAACCGCCCGCGCGCGCGTCATCTGCAGGAAGCGCGCGTCGTGCCGCGACCAGTCCATCGACGCGAACAGGTTCGGAATGATCGCGTAGATTACCACGCAGATCGCCACCTGCCCGATGACCGCCGGCCGGGTCAGGCCCCGCCAGACGAACCCCAGCCAGATCGACGCGCCGAAGATGGCCGGAATGGAAATCAAATACCGGAACAGCTCCAGGAGATCGTCGACGAGCACCGCCACGACGACTCCGCCAGCCAGGGTGACCGGGATCACCAGCCGTCCGACCATCAGGTAGTGGGCCTCCGAGCGGCCCGGCCGGAGCGGCTCGTACAGGTTGCGAATGAACAGCGCCGAGTACGACACCGACGTCGCGTCGAGCGTGGACATGTTCGCGGCAAGAACCCCGACCATCATCAGGCCGATCGCACCCGGCCCGAGCAGGTCGCGCGTCATGTAGCCCCAGATGAGGTCGGGGTCCTGCAGATCGCCGGCGTACAGGCCGATGGCGAGCAGGCCGGCCAGTGCCCAGAACATCATGATGAACCGCTTGAAGAACATGCCGCCAAGCATCCCCAGACGGGCGGTCATCTCGTCGCGCGCCGAGCCGGCCGTCTGCATCCCGGTGGCCACGGCGATGATCGACACCAGGTTGGCCAGGATCATCGCGAGGATCGTGTACCAGCCGTAGTCGCTCAGCGCCGCCGAGCCGAAGAGGTTGAACATGTAATCGGGCACCGTCGCGTGGAGCCCTTCGAACCCGCCCACCCTGGCGAGCCCGATCGGGATCAGGATCACCGAAAACAGCACGATGAGCACGCCCTGGATGGTGTCCGTGATGGCGGCGGCACGGAAACCCCCGAGCATCGTGTAGATGGCCACGACGAGGGCGAAGATCACGTAGAACACCAGCGGGTCGGTATGCGAGGCGAACGAGCTGAGCTGGCCCAGCTTGTTGCGCTCGTTCAGCTCCTCCCATCGGTCGCGCTCGGCGGGCAGCAACCCGGCCTCGAGCCGGTCACTCAGCTCGCGAAACTCGCGAAACGCGAGCACGCGCTCGCGCTCGTCCGCGGTCCACTCGGCCTCAGCCTTCGGCGTGACCGCCATGAAGGTCTTCCCCGCCACCATGAAGCCGGCGCCGCCGCCGATGATCGACACGAACAGGATGAAGATCGCGAACGCGCCGCCGAGCATGTGACTCTGGAACCGCTCGGTGAAGTAGTCGCCGATCGTCGTCAGCCGAACTCGACGGAAGAGGAGCGTCTGAAACCAGTAGAACGGCGTGATGAACAGCACCAGATACTGGATCCACATCCCGCCAATGCCCTGCCGGTAGATCTCGCGCGAGACCGCGACGGCCTGGTCCGCGTTCGTGGAGGTGCCGAAGTTCAGGAAGAACTGGTAGAAGCCGCCCAGCCGTCGTCCCGCGAGGAAGAACTCGCCGCGGTCCCCGGTCCGCGCGCCGACGCGCTTGCCGATCCACAGGATCACGGCCACGTAGCCGACCAGAATCGCCGCGTCGAGCGGGTGGAGCCCCAGCACGCTCACGCGCGGCGCTCCGACGCCGGAAAGCGATCGTAGCCCCTGAGGTCGACCGTTCGCCCCGCGACCGCCCACGGCACGCCGGCCTCCGACGGCAGCAGCGCCCGCTCGTAGCAGCGCCGGAAGTCGTCGTCGAGCCGGTCGATCCAGTAGCGGTCGGGCTCGGCTTCACGCCGGCGGAGGTCGTTCGGCACCGTGGGAATCTCGCCCACCGACTCCAGCACGCCGTTCGCGCAGACCGTCTGCGCCGACGCCGCCTCCGGACCGCAGACGACGGCGCGCGGCGTCCGGACCGCCTCCACCGCCTCGGCGAGCTTCAAAAACTGGTCGCCGGCATCCGGCGACGGGTACAGGCCGACCCGCTCTCCCCCGGCCTCCACCACGATCTCACCGGCGCCGTCACCCTCGGCGCGCGCCGCGTAGCGCACGCACGCCTCCTCGAACTCGAGGTCGAAGCGCGGCCCCCAGCTGTCGCGTGACGCGTGGGAGCCGTAGAAGAGCAGCTCGACCCCCTCCGCCGTGCGTGCGCGACAGGCCACCGTGTCGTAGCTCTCGATCCCGTTGACCCGGCAGGCCTCGGCCGTGACGTCCACGGGCACCGCGCTCGACGCCACCTCGGCGCCCAGCAGGAAGAAGAGGTTGTGCAGGAAGTGCGCCTGGGCGTTGCTGAGCGGGCTGTCCAGCACCCACCGGCCCGTCGCCGCGTCACGCAGCCGACCCGCCCAGTCGTTCCGGCGGTAGTACGACACCGTCCGCGGCCAGAGGCAGCAGGTCTTCAGCCGGATCGGGGCGCCGAAGCGCCCCGCCAGGATGTCGCGTTTGAGCGCCTGGATTCCATCCGAATACGACCACTGATACCCGATCCGGACCCACCGGCGCGAGACCTCCCCTGCCCGGATCAGCTCCCGCACCTCCTGAACCGTCGCCCCAACCGGCTTGTCGCACAGCACGTGGCAGCCGTGCGCCAGCGCCGACAGGCACTGCGGCACGTGGTGGTGGATCGGCGACGCGATGATGACGAGCTCGACGCCGCCGCGCGTCCCGAGCGAATCTTCCAGCGCGGCGAACACCGGGACCCCGCGCGCCGCCAGCGCCGTCGCCGTCCGCGACGGGAGGGGAAACGGATCGACGACCGCCGTCAGCTCGACGCTGCCCGGCGCCAGCCGATCGAGCGCTTCGAGATAGCTGGCCCCGTACCCGCCGACGCCCACCATGACGACCGACACCGGCGCGGTCACGCGGGCGCCGCCTCCGTGACGAGCGCCTGTACGGCGGCGACGTTGCGGCTCATGCGCGCCTCGCAGACGTCGGGCCAGCGCGCGCGCTCGGTCGGGACGCATCGCCCAGTCCGCGCGGCGCGACGGGCCAGCGCGTCGAGGTCGGCCCGCTCGGGTGGTGTCAAGTCCGGAAATCTCGCCAGGAAGCGCGGGTCGGACACCGGCAGCGAGAACGTCCCGCCGTGGTCCTCGACCGAGAGATTAATCCGCCTCGGACCGTCGGCCAGGCGCGTGATGATGCCAGTCAGATCGATGACGCCGTCGCCCACGGCGGTCGGGAAGCTCTCGAGGCCGTCGGGCACGACGCGCAGGCCGCCGTCCTTGACGTGGGTCGCGACGACCCACGGCAAAATCCGCTCGGTCGCCCGGACCGGGTCCTCGAGCATCGTGAGCACGTTCATGGTGTCCAGCACGACCCCTACCCAATCCCCCGGCTCGGCCTCGCACATGTCGAACAAGCGGAGCAACTCGAATGTCGTGAACTCGAAGTGCAGCTCGATCGCCAGGACCACGCCGCAGTCGCGAAGCATCTGCCGCTGGGCCGTGAGCGCACGCGCCGTCTCCCGCAGGAGCGTCTCGGTCGAGGGCGCCGCGTCGCCCCATCGCATCAGGCCGCCCGAGCACGAACGGACGACCGTGGCGCCGAGCCGCGCGGCCTGCTCGGCGACGGTCCGATTCGCAGCGAAGAGGTCCGTGCGTTCCCAGCTGCTCGTGTCACGGGGGATGTGGCCGGCGCCGCCCCATTCCACATACAGTCCCGCCGAGTCGGCGAACGACCGCAGGTCGTCGAGGTAGGCCGCGTCGACCCGCCGCCGCCATTCTGGATCGAGGCCTGAGAACTGCACACCCTGGGCGCCGTGGTCGACCGCCCACCGCAGCACCCCGAGCGGCTCGAGCTTCAACGGGAACAACCCATAGTGGTCGAGGCCGACGTCGAGCGGACGCCGCACGTTACACGACACGCTGATGTCTCTCGACGCAGACGCGGAGCACGTCGTCCGGATCCCGTTGCCACCAGTTGGCCGAAAAGATCTCGATTTCGCAGCACCCGTCGTAGCCGGCTGCCTCGACGGCCCTCCGGATCGGCCGGAAATCGATGACGCCGTCACCCGGCATGCCACGGTCGGAGAGTAAGTCCGCAGTGGGCACCAGCCAATCACACACGTGATACGCGAGAATCCGGCTCGCCTGGCCGGCACGTTGAATCTGGCCGTCCAGGTCTGCGTCCCACCAGACGTGGTAGGTGTCGATGGCGACGCCGACGCCCTCGCCTAACCGATCGCACAGATCGAGCGCCGCTCCTAGCGTGTTGACGCACCCGCGGTCTGCCGCGTACATCGGATGCAGGGGCTCGATGGCCAGCGGCATCCGCTGGGCGCGGGCATGGTCGAGCAGTGCCGCGATGCCGTCGCCCACGCGCCGACGCGCGTCTGGCAGATCGCGCGACCCGGCGACGAGACCGCCGACGACGAGCACGAGGCAGTCCGCGCCGAGCGCGGCCGCCTCGTCCACGGCGCGTCGGTTGTCGTCGAGATTCAGGTGCTCGTCGGCCGTGAAGAAACCCCCGCGACACAGCGACGACACGCGGAGCCCGTGGTCGCGGACCATCCGCACGGCGTCTGGCACCCCCAGTGCGTGGAGCTGATCGCGCCACGGGGCGATGGCGCCAATTCCGTGCCGTGCACAACCCTCGATCGCTTCACGCAGGCCCCAGCGCTCGCGGACTGTGGCCGTGTTCAGGGACAGGAGCGTCCGGTCGCTGGAAAGATCACGCAGCATGCTGTGGGCCTACCGGTCAGTCACGCATCACACTTCACAGCCCTGCGCCCGACACAGCGACCGCATCCGATAGGTCGCCAGGTCGGGGTCGCGCAGCACGCCGGCGGACGCCGCCAGACGGAACACCTCGGCCAGGTGCGACAGCGACCGTTCTGTTTCCTGGCCGTCGAGCATCGCAAAATGTTCCTGATGCCCGTTCAGCCAGGCCATGAACACCACACCGGTCTTGTAGGCGCGGGTCGGCGTGCTGAAGATATGACGGCTGAGCGGTACGCACGGCGTCAGAATGGCCTCGTAGCGATCGCGGCGGCCGTTCGCAAGTGCGGTCAACGCCGCGCTGGCCGCTGGCGCGATCGCGTCGAAGATCCCCAGGAGCGCGTCGGAGTATCCGCACGCGTCGCCGCCGATCAGCTCGGCGAAGTCGAAGTCGTCGCCCGTGTACATCCTGACGCCGGCCGGAAGCTGGCGGCGCATCGCGACCTCCTTCGACTTGTCGAGCAGCGACACCTTGACGCCGTCGATCCGCGCCGCGTGCGTGCGGAGAATCGTCAGCGCGACATCCATCGCACTGTCCACGTCGTCGTGCCCCCAGTATCCGGCGAGCGCGGGGTCGAACATCGCACCCAGCCAATGGACGAGCACCGGCCGCTGTGCCCGCGACAGCAGCCGATCGTAGACGGTGATGTAGTCGTCAGCAGATCGAGCCACTCGGCAGAGCGCGCGGCTCGCCATCAGGATGACCCGACCACCCAGGTCCTCCACCCAGTCCATCTGTTCCTCGTAGGCCCGGACCACGTCGTCGAGGGTCACCGGGGCACCGGGCTCCAGTTGATCCGTGCCACAGCCGCAGGCGACCAGTGCGCCGGGCCGCGCCCGGGCCGCGTTCAGCGTGCGCCGGATCAGCTCCCGCGCCCGCGGCCAGGTCAGCCCGGCGCCCCGCTGCGCCGTATCCATCGCCTCGGCCACGCCCAGATGGCAGTCCCACAGGTAGTCCCGAAACCGCATCGTCGCGTCCCAGTCGATGGCCGCCGGCTCACCCGGACGGCCGACGACGTGCGCGGCGGCGTAGGCGACCCGGTTGCGCGCGCTGCCGGCTGGCTGAACGGGCGGCGTGGCCGGCAGGACGAACGGGGCCAGCGTGCCGTCTCCGTCGGGAAGCGCGATCGTCGTCATGTCACGCTCGAACGCCATCCAGATCCACCCAGGCTCGGCGCGCCCAACTCCGGAGTGCGGCGTCGGCCAGCTGAACGCCCTTGACGCCCTCGCGGAGCGTGTAGGTCCACGGTGCGTCTTCGTACAGATGACGGATGAACTGTTCCCACTGCGCTCGGAAGCCGTTGGCGAACCGCTCATCCGGCCGATACGGCGTCCAGAGATCGCGAAACGGCAGCCGCTGCGGCTCGTCCGGATTCCAGACCGGCCGCGGCGTGTCGGCGAGCGACTGCGTGCGGCACCAGGTGAGGCCGGCCACCGCCGACCCCGCGGTGCCGTCGATCTGAAAGACGACCAGGTCATCGCGATTCACGCGCGTGCACCAGCTGCTGCTCACCTGGGCCACGATGCCGCCTTCGAGTTGCAGCACTGCGTACGCGGCGTCCTCGGCGTCCGCGGCGTACGCCTGCCCCTGCTCGTCCCAGCGCCGATCGACATGGGTCGCGCCCAAACACACGACCGATCGCACCGGCGCCACAATGCGGTCCAGGACGTACCGCCAGTGCGCCATCATGTCGACGATGACGCCGCCGCCGTCGCGCGTCCGATAATTCCAGCTGGGCCGGTTGCTGGGTGAGCCCTCGCCGGTGAACACCCAATAGCCGAAGTCGATCCGTACGGACAGGATACGGCCGAAGAACCGTCGGTCTTCAGCCGCGCGAGCTTGATCAGCCCCGGCAAGAACAGCTTGTCCATGACGACGCCGGCCTTGACGCCGGCCGCCTCGGCTTGCTCGCAGACCTCGACGGCCGCGGCCAGCGATCCCGCCACCGGCTTCTCGCAGTAGACGTGCTTGCCGGCCGCGATCGCCTTCCCGATCAGTGCAGGCCGCATGAGAGTCGCGCCCGCGTCGAAGAACAAGCTGTGTTCCGCCGACTGGATGGCCGCGTCGTAATCAGTCGTGTAGGCGTCGAGGCCGGTCTCCCGGGCGATCTCTCCCAGCTTGCGGTCGTTCCGGCCGAGCAGCAGCGGGTCGGGCACGACCCGGTCGCCGTTCTGCAGCGCCACGCCGCCCGCTCCGCGGATGGCCAGGATCGAGCGCTTCAGGTGCTGATTGAGGCCCATCCGGCCCGTGACGCCGTGCATCACGAGGCCCAGGCGGTGCGTCGCCATGCCGGCCACTATAGCAAGGGCGGCGGCGGACCGGACCAGGCTATAATTCCTCCCCTACCTGATACCGGAGGCAACATGACCGACTACACCTACGACGACCTGCAGACGAAGACCGTGGCGCAGATGCGGGAGATCGCGAAAGGGCTCGACCACGAGGCGATCAAAGGCTATTCGCAGCTCAACAAGGCACACCTGCTCCCCGCGCTGTGCACGGCGCTCGGCATCGAGGCACACATGCACCACGAGGTCGTGGAGGGCTTTGACAAAGCCTCGGCCAAGGCGAAGATGCGGGAGCTGAGAACCGAGCGCACAGCCGCACTCGAGGCGCACGACGCGGCCAGGCTAAGAGCCGTCAGGCGTCACCTACACTCGCTGAACCACCAGATCCGAGCGCACGTCCGGTAGCCGCCGAGGAGACGACATGCGGAGCGCGCACCGCCTAGCAGCCCGTGGTGAAAGTCCCGCTGCATTCGACCGCCGATGCATCCCGCCAGGGGCGGCGCTGAGCGTTGTCCACGATGGGTCGAATACTCCCGGTATTTTCCCTCCTCACGCCTTGCGCGGCGGGCGCCTCGACGCTCTCGGTGCCACGCTGAACTTTCACCACGGGCTGCTAGTCCGGATCGTGACAACCTGCCTCGTGGTCCTGGCCGCCGCGTGTGGCGGCGCCGACCCAGCCGCGCCGGCGGAGACTCCCCCGGCGGCGGCAGCAGCAACGGCCGACACGACGACCTACCGCATCGTGTTCCAGACCGACCGAACTGCCCGCCCATACTGCCGATGATGATGCCCGAGTTGATGATCGTCGGTCCGGGAATCCAGGACGCGGGCAGGCGCCCGCGCCGCGATCGACGCCGGCCTGTGGTCGCTCGCCCACAGCGTCCCGGGGCCGGTCAACGGCTGGCAAATTCGGTAGCGCGGGGGTCCGTCTTGGCCACCTGGACGGTGCCTTCGTGGCCCGGCGTCGCCCGGTCAGCATCGAGAGGAGCGCGGACATGACACGCCAGAAGGCGACCGATTTCGATCCGGAACTGCTGAGTCTCTTCGACCGCTACGTCCACGGCTTCCTCACCCGGCGCCAGTTCTTCGACCGTGCGGCGAAGTTCGCGGTCGGCGGTATCACCGTGGCGGCGCTCGTCGAGAGCCTCAACCCGAAGTATGCCGAAGCCCAGCAGATCGCCGGAGACGACCCCCGGCTCCAGACCGAGCAGCTCGACTACCCGTCGCCGCAGGGTGCGGGCAGGATGCGCGGCTATCTCGTGCGTCCGGCGGAGGCGAGCGGCCGGCTGCCCGGCGTCGTCGTGATCCACGAGAACCGAGGCCTCAATCCGCACATCGAAGATGTCGCGCGCCGCGTGGGTCTGGCGGGCTTCGTGGCATTCGCGCCAGATGCGCTGGCCCCGCTCGGCGGCTATCCGGGCAATGACGATGCTGGCCGGGAGCTGCAGCGTCAGCGAGACCGGGACGAGATGATCGAAGACTTCGTCGCCGCGGCCGGTTTCCTGAAGTCGCACGAGACGTGCAACGGGACGGTCGGCACCGTCGGCTTCTGCTTCGGCGGCAGCATGGCGAACACGCTCGCCGTCCGGATCCCCGACCTGGCCGCGGCCGTGCCATTCTACGGAGGCCAGCCCGACGTCCTCGACGTCCCGAAGATCCAGGCACCCCTGCTGATCCACTACGCCGGGCTCGACGAGCGGGTCAATGCCGGCTGGCCGGCGTACGAGGCCGCGCTCACGGCGAACGGCAAGACCTACACGATGCACATGTACGCAGACGCCAATCACGGCTTCCACAACGACACGACGCCCCGCTACGACGAGGCGGCCGCGCAACTCGCCTGGCAGCGGACGGTCGAGTTCTTCAACGGCACGCTTCGGTAGGCGTGGACGATGACCAAGCCGACAACGACGAATGAGGCTCCCATGCACGCACGCACGCTGCTGACGCTCCTGGCGCTGACACTGACGGTGACCGGCTCTGCCGTCGCTCAGGCGCCCGACACGATCTGGCTCGACGAGCTCACCTGGACGGAGGTCCGCGACAAGATCGACGGCGGCACGACGACGGTCATCGTCGCCACGGCGGGCACCGAGCAGAACGGTCCCCACATGGTGCTGGGCAAGCACAAGTTCATCATCACGGAGGCCTCGGAGCGGATCGCGCGTCGCCTGGGCAACGCGCTGGTGGCGCCGATCGTGACCTACGTGCCGGAAGGCAACCTCGATCCGCCCTCGGGCCACATGCGCTACGCCGGGGCCATCACGCTCCCGAACGAGCACTTCATGAAGCTGCTGGAGTTCACGGCACGCAGCCTCGCCGTCCACGGGTTCACCGACGTCGTCTTCATCGGCGACAGCGGAGGCAACCGGCGCGGCATGCAGGAGGTGTCGGAGATGCTCAACGCGGAGTGGGCCAGCGGCGAAAGCCGCGTGCATTTCGTGGGTGACTACTATTCGAACAACGGGTTCCGCGAATGGCTGATGAGCCAGGGCGAAACAGAGGAGACGATCGGCAGCCACGCCGGCATCAGCGACACGTCGCAACTGCTGGCCGTGGCGCCGCAGCACATCCGACTGGACAAGCGCGCCCCATCCGGCGGATTCGAGGGCAGTGGCGTGTCGGGCGACCCGACGCGGGCCTCGGCCGAGTACGGACGCAAGGGGATCGAGCTGAAGGTCGAGACCGCGGTGACGCAGATCGAAGCCCTGATTGTTCGTTAGATGGGGCGCCTTGCGCCCCAAGCCCCAGCTCGGCCCCTCGCGGGGGCCCCACGCCCCGCGCCGGGGCCTCGCCACCGCGCCGTGCGCGGTGGGGCTCCTCTTAGGTTTAGGGAACCAGCGCGGCGTTGAATTTCCCGTCGACGCACTGGTCGGACCGGCAGTTGTCCTGAAACGGCGCCCCCAGATCGCGCAGCAGGTAGGCCGTCTCCGGCTTCGGGATGAAGAACCGCGAGGGACCGAACGCCATGTCGGCCACCGAGTCGCCATCCGTGGTGAGGACGTCCAGCCTGGCACCTTGCTCCACCAGGTAGCGCACCATCTCGCTGTCGCCCCGCGACGCGGCGCCGTGCAACGCCGTCATCCCTTCCGTATCCGTCGCATTGACGTCGATGCCGAGCTCGACGCAGTACTGGACCGCCGCCAGGAACGAGTCCGGCGCGTTCTGGCTGAAGTTGCCGGTCCAGCCGATGCCGGCCGCCACCATGAGCGGCGTCGTGCCATCGACCGTGGCAATCTTGGGGTCGGCGCCCGTCTCCATGAGCAGCCGCATCGTTCCGACATCGCTGGACATCGCGGCGCGCCAGAACGGCGTTCCGCCCGCGTGGTTCGTCCAGCTGCGATCGTGCGACGAGGGGCTGAACCAGAGCTTCCGCGCGAGGCGGGCGTTCGGATCGGCACCGCGGTCCAGCAGGGCCTGAACCAGATCGAGCGATCCGACGACCTCCTGATCGGTCGGCGGGTTGGGCGCCCAGGAGACCGGGGCGTACCGCATGTGTACCGTTGCGTGCAGCGGCCCCAGCCCGTCGAGATTCGTGATGTTCGGATCGGCACCGGCGTCGAGCAGGTACTTGGCGAGCGTGTAATGACCGCTGCCGGTCGCGAAGACGATGGGTGTGCTGCCGTCTCCCCCGCTGACCTGATTCACGTCGGCGCCAGCGTCCACCAGTGCCGCCACCGCGTCGAGCTGTCCGTCACGGGCGGCGAAGTGCAGCGCCGTCATCCCGCCCATCGCCGAGTTGCCGCCCGGTGCCCGCCGCCGGCGCGGGGCGACCGGGTGGCCCTGCTCGTCAAACGTCGTGTCGACCAGCGACAGCACATTCGAGGTCAGCCCGATGTGGGCGCCGTGCGCGACCAGCTCGGTGATGACCGCGGCCCGGTTCTCCCAGGCGGCGAACATGAGCGGCGTCTGGCCATTCGTGAAGTCACGCGCGTTCGGATAGGCCCCGTCCTCGATCAGCCGACGCACGGCGTCGACGCGGCCCGACACGGCCGCCATCATCAGCGGCGTCGCGCCGGTGGTCGCCGGATAGTTGACGTCGGCGCCCGCCGCTACGAGCGCGCCGATCATCGCCGCGCTGCCGTTCTTAGCAGCCAGATTGAGCGGCGTGATAGCCCCAATCCGGGTCTTCACCCGCACGTTCGGCTCCGCCTCGAGCAGCCTGGTGGCCATGGCGAGATCGTCGTGGAAGGCCGCCCAGTGCAGCGCCGTCATCCCGTCGCCCTGCGCGGCGTCCACGTCGGCGTCGGCCGCTTCGGCCAGCAGCGCTCGCACGGCCTGGAGGTCGCCGTTCATCGCCGCGTCGGCCAGCGGACTCTGTCCCGCCGCCGCGCCCGCACTCAACGTCAGCGCGAAGACGACCACCCCGACCGCGGTCACCCGACCAGCGGCTGCGCCCCTTGTCATCATGCCGTCGCTCCTGCTTGGTCTTCAGGCCTCAGCCTTCAGCCCATACGCCCTCACCCCTGCCCTCTCCCAGGAGGGAGAGGGAGCCGGTAGAGCGTAGCAACCATCAAATGTCGACCAGACCGGTGCTGTCCCCGAAGCTGTCAATCTCGACGCCCAGCTTGTGCAACACCGTCATCAGCACGTTGGCCATCGGTGTGCCGTCCGGGCAAATCACATGGTTGTTGCCCTTGACCTGACCGTTGGCGTGTCCGGCCAGGAACAGCGGCACGCGTAAGTGATTGTGCACGCTGCCGTCCCCCATCGGGCTGCCGTACAGCACGATCGAATGATCCAGCAGGTTCCCGTCACCGTCCGGCGTGTGCTTCAACCGGTCGATGAAGTGGGCCACCTGCTCGACGTGGAACTCGTTCAGGCGCGCGAACTCGGCGAGCTTCTCAGGCTCGTCGCCATGATGCGACAACGAGTGGAACGGCGTCTCGACGTCGCTCTCGGTGTAGACCCGAGAGCTCACGTCCCGCGCCATCTTGAACGCCGACACGCGGGTCACCTCCGTCTGGAGGGCCAGTACCTGCAGGTCGAACATCAGCCGCACGTGCTCCGTCCACGAATCCGGCACGCCGATCGGCGCGGCCGGCAGCGCGGCCGTCGCCTGGCCGGCATTGCGCTGCTCGATCATTTCGATCCGGCGCTCGATCTCCCGTACGTCGTCGAGATAGTCGCTCAGCCTGGCCTGGTCGCTCGGTCCCAGTCCTCTCTTGAGATCGGCGACCTTGCCGAGGATCGCGTCAAGGATGCTGGCGTTGGCGCGGCGGCGGTCGACACGCTGCTCCGCCGTCGCGCCATCCCCGAAGAGCCGCTCGAAGACGACGCGCGGGTCGCGCTCCATCGGAAGCGGCGTCGTCGGCGACGACCAGGAAATCGTGTTGGCGTAGACGCAGCTGTAGCCGTAGCCGCACGCGCCGGTGAGCGACCCGACGTCCTCGACGCACACCTGGAGCGACGGAAGCGGCGTGTCCTGCCCGAACGCCTGGGCGTAGATCTGGTCCATCGAGGTGGCGTTGTGGATGTCCGCCCCCTCGGTCATCTTCGCGTGAGCGCAGGTGAGAAACGCGGCGGACGACCGGGTATGGTCGGCGCCCGCTTCCTCTTCGGTCTGCGCCGTCGCGTTCGCGATGTCGGTGTGGCTGACAATCGTCACGTAGTCCCGATGCGGCTGCAGCGACCGGAGAATCGGCGTGGCCTCGAAATCCCGACCGACGGTCTCCGGCGACCAGTAATGCAGCCGGGTACCATCGCCGGTGCTGCCGGCCGAGCCGTGCACCATCTCCAGCGCCACGAATCGTGTCCGAGGCGCGGCCGCCGTCTTGCGAATCGGCGTCTGGGCCGGCGCCATGCCCTCCAGCCACGGGAGCGCCAACGACACCCCCATGCCGCGCAGGACCGTTCGCCGGCTGACATGTTTCTTCGTGATGTACATCGCCTGACTCCTAGGGTTGATCGGCGCTCGTGGCCGTGCCGGCCTCTTCCGCCCGCCGCATCTGAAACGGTGTGCTCCGCACGACGCCCAGCACGAACGCGGAGAACCGATGGTCCTGCCGCTTCGCGTCCCGCACGATTGCGCGGACGGCGGGCATGTCGTAGGGCTGAAACACCCGCCCGAGCGCGTACATGAGCAGGTTCCTCGTGAAGTTCGTCACGAACAGGTCCTCGGATCGCACGACGAACTCACGCAGGGCGATCGGACCGTTCACGTCGGTGCCGTCGAGGAGCGTACCGGACGGATCGATGTCGACGCCGCTGTCCCTGGTTCGCCAGGCGCCGACCGCGTCGAAGTTCTCGAGCGCAAAGCCGAGCGGATCGATCATGTCGTGGCAGGCGGCGCACGCCGGATTCGCGCGATGCGCTTCCATCCGGGCGCGCACCGACGAATGCGTCACGCCGTGCTCATTCTCCACGAGCGGCGGCACGCTGGCGGGCGGCCGCGGCGGCGGCGTGCCCAGCAGCACCGACATGATCCAGGCACCCCGGATGACCGGCGAGGTCCGGTTCGCCAGCGACGTCAAGGTCAGGATGCTCCCGTGGCCGAGCAGTCCGCGCCGGTTCGGATCCGCGACCGGCACCCGGCGGAACCGCTTGCCGATGATGTTCGGACTCCCGTAGTGCTCGGCCAGCCGTCCATCGACGAACGTCTCGTCGGCCGTCAGCAGGTCCAGGATGCTGCGGTCTTCGCGGACGACGCTGTCGAAGAACAGCTCGGTCTCCCGCCGCATCGAGGCAGACAGATTCAGATCCCAGTCCGGATACAGGAAAACGTCCGGATGCGAGTCCTGCAGGTTCTGCAACCGCAGCCAATGTGAGGCGAAGTTGCTCGTCAGCGCTTCGGCGCGCGGGTCGTCGAGCATGCGCCGGACGTGCCGCTCCAGCACGACCGGATCGCTCAACGAGCCGTCCGCCGCCGCCGAGGTGAGCTCGTCGTCCGGCGCGCTGCTCCACAGGAAGTACGACAGCCGTGACGCCAACTCGAGCCCGCTAATGCGGTGGTTCTCACCCGGCGCGACGCCGGCCGGCGTCCGCTCGAACCGGAACAGGAATTCCGGGTCGGCGAGAATCGCCTGCACCGCCATCCGGATGCCGGCGTCGAAATCGCGCTCGGAGCGGCCGGACGCGTACAGCGCCATCAGCCGGGCCACGTCGCCGGCGGTGACCGGCCGCCGGAACGCCTGCCGGGCCAGACGGGACACGATCTGCTCGGCGCACGCCGTCTCCTCGGCGCCGACGGCCGGACGGCACGTGAAGATCTTCTCCCGGCTGGGGGTCTCGCTCACACCGGTCACATCGTACGGCCCGTCGACGCCCAGGTTTCGCAGGTGCGGCAGGCCGGTCAGCCCCCGCACGTTGCCGGTCGTCAAATCGGCGGTCGCCTGCTCGAACGGGCTGAGGAAATCCTGCACCGGCCCATCGAACCGCCGAATGAAGGTCGCCGAGACGGTCTGCGGCCCTGCCTGCACCGGGAACGGCGGCGTCCGGAAGTCCTCGGTCACCTTCATCTTCCGGCGGATGTCGAACAACGCCACCCGCTCGCCGTTGACGGCGATCTCGAGCTGTTCGCCCTCGGCGGGCTTGTTGTCGCCGAACAGCGGGCCCAGGCTCCGGAAGTACAGGCTGGCTCTGAAGACGTAGTTGCCGTCGGCCGGGAAGTTGTGGCGTACGACGATGCCGCCGCGCGTCCCGAACGGCGCGCCCTCACGATGCTCGAGCTGCGAGTAGGACATCGGCACGACGTAGGTCTCGACGATCGGCGTTGCCGCCGGGTCGCCGACCGCCAGGCGGGTGATCTTGCCGGCAGCCGAGATGTAGCTCTCGAGCAATGTCGGCGACACGGTCAAGACGTCCGACATGTTGTCGTAGCCCTGGCTCATGTCGTCAGGCGGCAGGAGCGACTCGGCATCCACGTCGAGGCCGAGCAAGTCGCGGACCGAGTTGGCGTACTCCGTCCGGTTGAGGCGGTGCAGGATCGGGCGCCCGGGATTCGGGTTCATCGCCGCCGCCTGGTCGATCGCCCCTTCGAGGTCGGCGACGAACGCCGCGATCGTGGCCGCGTCGGGGCGCGGCATCCCCGGCGGCGGCATCAGGCCAGCGCGCAGCTTCAAGATGACTTTCTCGAATTGCTCCGCGTGCTCGCTCGGCCGCATGACGTCGACGCCCTGCAGCGACATGCCGCCCTCGCGCAGGTCGTCGTTATGGCAGTACTCGCAGTACTCCTCGAGCATCGCCTCGGGCCCGGCTGCCAGCGCCTGGGTCGTCGCGTGGGACGCGAGCGGAGTGAGCGGCCGGAGCGCCTGCGCCTCGGACGCGAGCGCGGTGCAGATGACGGAGCCGAGCGTCAGGAGACACAGGTTCCTCGTCGGCGTGCACCAGCGGCGCGGCAGGCTCAGCATCATGACGAGGTTTGGCGACAAGCTTAGCCGATATCTCGTACAGTTCAAAGCCCGTTATGTCGTTGCCCCCTCTCTGCCCACCCTCTTAGAATCATGAGATCCATGGTCTCGATGCCCCACCGGGCCGTTCGGACCGCTGCGTTGTCGGTGCTGGTGTGGGCGACGGCGTCGCTGGCCGGCCCCGGGCAAGTCTACCGGGACAACCTCCCACGCGATCACCCGGCGATTCGCTACGGCGAGTCGGACGACTCCAGTCCGGTCGGCCGTCTGATCCCGCGCGTCGAACGAGGCGAGGTCACCCTGGACTACCGGGACGGCGGGCTGGGGTACCTGCCCAGCCTCCTGGAGCAGCTCGAGATCCATCCCGACTCGCAGGTGTTGGTCTTCTCGAAGACAAGCTTTCAAGAGGACCGTATCTCGCCCCGGACGCCGCGGGCGATTTACTTCACCGACGACGCGATGGTCGGATTCACGCTGGGCGGCGACCTGATCGAGGTCGTGGGGGTCGATCCGCGCACGGGGCCGCGCTTCTACACTCTGGAATCCGCCCGCGGCACGCCACCCGTGTTCGACCGCCCGGCCGTCTGTCTGCGGTGCCATCACGGCGCGGCGACGGCCGGCGTACCCGGCCTGTACATCAGCTCCGTCCACACAAGGCCGTCCGGACAGCCAGACTTCGGCCTCGGTTCGATCGTGACCGATCACCGCACCCCCTTCGAAGACCGCTGGGGCGGCTGGTACGTCACCGGGCTCCACGGCGACCAGCGGCATCGCGGCAACGCCGTCTCGGCCGGCCCCGCGCGGTCGGCCGCGCTGCAGATGGCGGGCGCGCTGAACCTGACCGAGCTCACCCGGAAGCTCGACACCTCGCCGTATCTCGTGGCCACGAGCGACCTCGTCGCGCTGCTCACGCTGGAGCACCAGACCCAAATGGTCAATCTGATGACCCGTGTGAGCTGGGAAGCGCGCATCGCCGAGCACGACGGACGCAGCGACAACGCGCGGGTGAACGCGATCATCGAGGACCTGCTCACCTATATGCTGTTCGCCGACGAAGCGCCGCTGACCGCGCCGATCGCGGGCGTCTCGACGTTCAGCCGTTCGTTCCCGGCGCGCGGCCCACGGGACCGACACGGGCGCTCATTGCGCGACTTCGACCTCGGCACACGCCTCTTCCGCTACCCGCTGAGCTACATGGTCTACAGCCCGTCGTTCGAGGGGATGCCCGACGTCGCGCGCAACCGCGTGTACCGGCGACTGCGTGCGATTCTGAGCAGCGCACCCGAGCCCGGGCGATACGCCCATCTTTCGCGTGAGGATCGCCAAGCGATTCTCGATATTCTTCGGGAGACAAAACCGGACGCTCCGATATAATCGCGGCTGCGGCCAGGAGATCAGCATGACTGCCACGACACGTTCACGCTACCGTCGTCCCGCGCTTTCACTGGCCGTCGCCGCGATTGCGCTCGGCCTGCCCCTCGGCGCCGTCGCGCAACAGCCGATCATCGTTCAGACCAACGCGGCCGGTGACAACATCCACCTGATCGACGCCGCCACGAACACGATCGTCGGCGAGATCTCCGGCATCGAGGTCAACCACGGCGCGACGTCGGCGCCGGACGGCAGCCGGTTCTACATCACGAACGAGGTGGACCATACGCTGGACGCCGTCGACGCCCGGACCCTGGAGATCACCCACAAGGTGGCACTCAGCGGCCGCCCGAACAACGTCGCCATCCGCGGCGACGGCCGCCGGGTCTACGTCGCCATCGTCTCATCGCCGGGCGCCGTCGATGTCATCGACACGGCCTCGATGGAGCGGGTCAAGAGCATCTCGACACGGGGTGGCGTCCACAACACCTTCATGACGCCGGACAGCAAGTATGTCGTCGCCGGGTCGATCGCGGGGCGGAATCTGACAGTCATCGACGCCGAGAGCGAGGTCGCGCTCTGGACGCTGTTCTTCGACGCCGGCGTCCGGCCGATGTCGTTCGACACGAACCCGGACGGCTCGACGCGCCGGATCTTCGTGCAGCTCTCCGACTTCCACGGGTTCGCGGTCGTCGATTTCGAGCAGCGTCGTGAGGTGATGGACCGGATCGAATTACCCGAGGTCCCCGAAGCGGAGCGGCACACCGAGTTCTTGCAGGGATCCCCGTCGCACGGCCAGGGCGTCACGCCAGACGGCCGCATGCTGTGGCTGTGCAGCAAGGTGAACAGCTACGTCTACGCCTACTCGCTGCCCGATCTGGAGTACGTCGGCGGTGTCCACGTCGGCAGCCACCCCGACTGGCTGACCTTCTCACCCGACAGCAAGTTCGTCTACGTGGCCAACGCGGGCTCTAACTCGACATCGGTCGTGGACACGGAAGCGCTGCGGGAAGTCGCCCAAATCCCGGTCGGTCAGGTGCCGAAGCGGGTCGTCACGGCGATCGTGCCGCCGATGACGGTCGCCGGATGGACCAACGGCGCGAGGCCGGCATCCGGCACGACCACCAGCCGCGACGCGCTGGACTACGAGTTCTTCCGTGAACAGGTGGAACCGATCTTCGTCCGAAAGCGCTCCGGGCACGCCCGCTGCGTCGTCTGTCACGCCACGCGCACCCGATTCCGGCTGCAGGCCCCCCCACCGGAGGGCGCGACCTGGAACGCCGAGCAGTCACGGCGGAACTTCGCCACCGCCCGCCGGATGGTGGTGCCGGGGAATCCGCTCGCCAGCCAACTCCTGCTGCTGCCACTGGCAGAGGACGCAGGCGGCAACACCTTTCACCCAGGCGGCAAGCACTGGGCGTCGCAGACCGACCCGGACTGGCAGACGATTGCGAGCTGGATCAGGGGGAGCCGGGACTAGGCTGGCGCTCGGCTTTCGGCTTTGGGAGTAAAGATGCGAATTCTATCGTCGCTGGCCCTGACCGCGCTTGGCGTCGCGGTCGTCCTGCCGATCGCCCCCTCCGCGCAGGACAACCGGCCGAACGTCATCTTCATCCTGGTGGACGATCTCCGCTGGGACGACATCGGCGCGGCGGGCCACCCGTTCGTCGAGACGCCGCACATCGACCGCCTCGCGTTGCTCGCCGCGACGCAGTGAGGTCGCTCCACCTCCTCTGCCTATAGCCGCGGGTGGCGCCGGCAAGGCCCCCCCCCGCGGGCGCGGAGCGAAGTGAGCACCCGTGGGGGAAGGCCGGTGACAGGACCCGCGGCCGGCGGTGTCCGAAATCCGCCGTAGGGTCAATCCAACTGACTAGATCGCGTCGCTGACGCTGGCCAGGTTGAAGCCGCGCACCTTGAGCGCCGGCACGACGATCGGCGCGCCCACGGAGCTGTTCTCTCCCGCGGCCACACGCACCGGCTCGCCCAGCATCTCGACGTTCTGCAGCAGCTCGACCAGTGACTGGTTGAACCGGAAGTTGTTCACCGGCCGGCTGATCCGGCCATCCTCGATGAGGAACGTCCCGTCGCGCGTCAGCCCGGTGTAGGCGATCGTCCTCGGATTCAAGCCCCGGATGTACCAGAACCGGGTAATCAGCACGCCGCGGCGTGTGGACGCGATCATGTCCTCGACCGAGTCCGTCCCACCCGACATGATCAGGTTGGCGGGCGCCAGCCGCGGCCGGACGCCTTGGCGGTCCGCCCAGAACCGTGAGTAGGCGAGGTTCCGCAGGACACCGTCCTCGACCCATGTCTCGGCGCCGCGGCTCAGCCCTTCGCCGTCGAACGGTGCGGTCTCGGCGTCCGATGCCGCAGGGTCGCTTCGGATCGTGATTCGACGGTCGAAGAGGTCTTCTCCGACCCGCCCGCCACCTCCCGACGACGAGAAGTACGAGCGCCCTTCGTCGGCCGCCCGGCCGTCGAACGTCCCGCGCATGCGCAACATGAGCATGCCGACTGCGGTCGGCTCCAGCACGACGTCGTACGCGCCGGGATCGAGCGCCGTCGTGTCGCGCCATGTGTCGCACTTGCGTACGGCGTCGGTCGTGATCCGATCCGTTTCGATTCGATCCCAATCGGCCGCTTCGTCACCGGCCCAGCCCGACGTCGAGCCATCCGGCGCCCGGATGGTCAGCGTGGAGGCGACTCCGGTGGAGGCGTGATGCGCGAACAATCCGGCCGACGTGGCCACCGACCTCGACCCGTTCTGCACGTCGATGAAGCCGGACGCCACGTGGCCCGCGTCCCGCGCGCGCTCGATCCCGAGCGCCGTCGCCGACGCCAAATCCTCAGGCGATACCCGGCCGGTCGCCTCGACGTAGCCGTCCACCGACGCGTAGGTCTGCGGACCCAACTCCCCCATGTGCTCCGGATTCTCCGGCGCGAGCCGCGCAAGCTCCTCGGACCGGCGCACGGCCGACGCCAGCGCTGAGTCATCCAGCACATTGGTAGTCACCGAGGCCACGCGCTGCCCGAACGCGCTCATGATCGTGACCGACACGTCAGCGCTCTCACCGGCCGTCGTAATCCGGTTGTCCGCACTGCGGATGAACGGCCGGGTCCGCGCGTCGATGACGACCCGCGCGGCATCGGCCTGCGAGGCATCCAACACGCGGTCGGCCAGGACCCGGGCGTCGTCCGCCATCAGGCCGGCACGACTCGCCCCTGTCGACTCCTGCATCAGTGACCCGCTCACGCTGTGTTGATGATCGTTGCGTCGCGGAACAGCGCCGTCGGACAGCCGTGGGAGACGGCGTTGGCCTGTCCCGGCTGCCCCTTCGCGTCGCCGAACGTCGCACCGAGCCAGTAGGTCTCCGGTCCACCCAGGACCGCCAGCGAATTCCAGAAGTCTGGCGTCCGCATGACGTAGGCCACGTCGCGCAGCATCTGGTGTTTCTTGCCATCGCGGATCTCCCAGAACACCTGTCCGCCGAACTGCGCGTTGTAGCGCTGCTGATCGATCGAATATGACCCGTCGCCCTCGATGAAGATGCCGCGGTCGGTTTGGGCAATGACGTCGTCCTCACCGAGCGGCGCCGCGCTCGGCATCAGGCTGACGTTCGGCATCCGCTGGAACGGGATGCGGGCCCAGTTCTGGCCGTAGGCACACCCCTGGCTGCGGGCCATGCCGGTGTACTCGGAGATCCAGGCGGCCTGCTCGCGCGTCGTCTGGTAGTTCACGAAGATCCCGTTCTCGATGATCGGCCATTCGATCGCCGGCACCGCCTCGTCGTCCCACCCGCACGTGGCGCAACCGCCCACCTCGGTCCGGTTACCCATGAAGGTCATGACGTCGGGCCCGAGCCGGGTCGTATTCAGCACCTCGCTCGGCGGCGCCAGGAACGACGTCCCGGCATAGTTCGCCTCATAGCCCAGGGCGCGATCCAGCTCGGTCGGATGCGCGATCGACTCGTGAATCGTCAACCATAGGTTGGACGGGTGCAGCACCAGGTCCCAGGTACCCGGTTCGACCGAGCGGGCCGAGAGCTTCATGACCGCCTCCTCGGCCCACCGCGTCGCCAGCGCCGGCCAGTCGAGGCCGGTGATGTACTCCCACCCGCGCGCAGCCGCCGCGACGTCACCCACCCGGCTCTGGAAATCCGACCGGTCGGCCGAGACTGCCGTCACTGTCAGTCCGGGGTTCTGCCGGATGAACGTCTGCTGCACGAGCGAACCCTCGGTCGTCGCCACCAGACGTCGCTCCTTCACCGCCATCAAGCTGCCCGAGACGAACTGCACGCCCGCCACGGCGAGCGCCGCCCGGCTCGCGGCGAACAGCACGTCCGCCTTCTCCTCGAGCGGCACGTCGAACGGATCGACCTCGTGCGGCGTCTCCCACCGAGCATTGGGGTAGGGCTCGACCGGCGCGAGCTCGGTCGGCTGCGGCGCGATCCGGTCGTTCGCCGCCGCGATCGCCGCGGCGCGCCTAGCGGCCGCCGCGACGGCGTCGCGCGTCAAGTCGCGGGTGCCGCTGAACCCCCACGACCCGCCGACCCGGACGCGGATGCCGAGCCCGTACGACTCGGTGAAGTTGACGCTGGTGATCTGCTCCTCCCGCGTCCGCACCGACTCGAACCAGTGGCGCGACACCCGGACGTCGGCGTAGCTGGCGCCGGCCCCGGTGGCTTCGTCAAGCGCGAGCAGTGCCAGCTCGCGCTCCGCCGGATCGGCAACGCTCGGTGTATCGTTCGCCGGTCCGCAGCCCCACTGGCCGGCGCTCATCGCGAGCACGGCAGCCGAGGCACCCACGGCGCCCGACGTCCGGAGGAAGTCACGCCGGGTCGGATCGGCCACGACGCGCCGATGGTTGATCGCGCGGAGGAGCGGCCGTCTGTGAAATAGGGGCAGCGTCATGAAAGCTCCTCGACATCAACACAACAACGGGGTGGCCGGCTGGACCGCCGGACACCCCGGGCACGATACCCGATCGACAGTGCGAGCCGTCGACTTACTGCTTGTTGTACGAGATGCCGGCCTCCTGGGCCTTCTCGATCGCGATCACCATCGCGGGCACGATCGTCACTCCGGGCAGCAGGTTCGCGCGGAGCTCTGCGTCGATATCGGCGCCGGCGCCCTTACCACGGGCCTCGAGCTCGAACGCCCATCCGCCCAACGCGTTGTTGCACAAGATGAACTTCGTTCCCATGCCCTGGAGACTCTCGATGCCAAGACCACCCATCAGGTCTCCGAGTAGCCCGAAATTGGGAGACTGCAGCGCGGCCGCGAGCAAGTGCGCATCGTCCGCCGTGGGACGATGGAAGACGTTGTGCGTGTACGGCCGACCATTGGCGTCGTTCAGGCCCATGTACGCACCTAGCTCGTACTTTTCCCACATCGCGTCGTTAAACCCCATGCTGCCCTGTTCATGCCGTAAAACGTCCCCACCGTGCCGACCTGCGCGCTGCCCTGTTCATAGGCCGACGCGTAAGTGCCGATGTAGTTGAAGATGTGCACCAGGGGGAATCCCATCTTGTGGTTCGGGAAGTCGAAGAAGCACTTGTGGCTGCCCGTCACCTCGCCGATCCAGTCGTCGTGCCCGGCCTGCGTGGCTGCGGCAGCGGCGCGCCCGCCGGTCCAGGGCAGACTGACGGCCGCGGCGGCCGCGGCCATACTGCCCAGGAAACCACGACGGGGAGTCTTGTCGTTCAAAATCATCAGGAACCCTCCGGAATTGCGGGGCCGCCCTGGAGGCCTTTCTGGCCCAGGCGTTCCCCTGTGTCAGCCTACAGTTTGGTGTCGATCGGCGCTCATTATCCCACATCCTACGGACCGAGAGAAAAACCAGGACCGTTTGTGAGACAATTCCTGCTCTGTTCCATTGGACCGGTCCGATTGGTCCGTCCCGTCGGAATTTGTGAAGGAGATCACCGATGCGCATCCTAGCCAGCGTCCTCGCGTTCGGCCTGTTGGCCGCCGCCGCCGCCGAGGCGCACGTCACCGTGGCGCCGCGAGAGTCCACCCTGGGTCGCAACCAGGTCTATACCGTCCGCGTGCCTGCCGAAGGCGGCAGGGCCACGACCCAGACCGTCCTGGAGATTCCTGACGGCGTCACCGTCTCGCGCGTCAAGGCCGTGCCGGGGCTGAAGTTCGACGTGAAGCGTGAAGACGACCGGATCGTCCAGATCACCTGGACGTTGGACGTCCACCCCGGCTCGTACGCCGAGTTCCAGTTCATCGCGCGGAATCCCGAAGAGGGCACCGGCCTGACCTGGAAGGCTCGGGCGCTGCACCCCGACGGGACCAGCACCGACTGGGTCAATCCGCGCGGCGAGCCTCGGCCGGCATCGGTGACCAGCCTCGTCGCTGACGCCCAGTAGAAGACCGAGCACCGGTCAGCGCAGGAGGACCTCACCGCGAGGCGTGTCGAGCGTCGCGATCAGCTGAGCGCGCGGCCCCGGCTCGACGCGCGGCGCCAGCCCCATCGCGGCCAGCAGCGCGTTCAGGCGGTTCGGCATCGGATGCTCGAGCCGGAGCGCGCGGAGGCTCCCGCCCACCGGCGCGTCGCCGCTCGGGTGCGGCGTCCCTTCGGCCCACGCGATCGCGTACGGCACGACGTCGTCGTCGTGCCCGTCGACGTAGACATTACGCCAGCGCAGGGTGAGGCCGTCTGGACGCTGCCGCGAACCGTCGCGGATCTCCCTGACCACCTGCCCGGCCGCGCGGATCCGGCGCGCCATCGCATCCGCGTCGCCCGCCACCGCGCACCACGTGAGCAGACGCGGCGTCGCGAGGCCCTTCAGCACGGCCATCCGCGCCGTCTCGACCTCCGGCTGCTGCGGATCCGGCGCCAGCACCTCGATGTACTGGCGCGATCCGAGCGACAGGATGCCGTTCCGCGTGCCGCGGCCGGGATGGCGTCCACCCACAGACGGCCGCACGCCGGTGAGCCGTTCGAGCTTGGCGATGCCCGCCGCCAGATCCGAGACGCCCCAGATCAGGTGGTCTACCTCCGCCAGGGCGGTCGCCCGCTGCACCGTCACCGCCCGCGCCGCGTCGCTCGACCACCCGCCGCCGGCGATCGCCAGACAGGCTCCGAGAAAGCGCCGACGAGTCTGCTCCGATGCCATTCGGCGGATCCTACACCCTCGGTCGTCAGCACCGTCAAGCGCACTGGAATTTGCGCTTGACATACAGCCCATCAGGTCAGACACTCTGGTCTGTAGCGTCCGGCGTCGAATTTCGGCCGGCGAGCCAATTGAGGAGGCACTGCATGTCATTATCACGTCGCGCATTCGTCCGCTCTCTCGGTGTCGGTGGCGCCGGCGCGCTGTCAACCGCCTGGGTCATCGGTCGGGGCCGCGAGGCCCTGGCGTGGGGACCGGACCCCTTCGAAGCGGCCCTGCATGCATCGACGCAGCAGGAGCGCGGTCCGCAGGAGCTGGTCGGTATCCCTGCGGCGGACACGACGATCCGGATTCGGATCAGCTCGAACGAGAACGCCCGCGGCCCCGGCGACGCAGCGCTCCAGGCGATGCGCGACGTGATCAGCGGCAAGGTCGGGCGGTATTCCCGCGGCATCGCGCGCGACGAACTGCCCGCCGCTATCGCCCGTCGGGTGGGCCACGGGCTCACGGGGGAGAACGTTCTGACATCGACGGGCTCGGGCTACATCCTGACCGCGGCAGTCCGCGCCTACGTCTCCCCGAGCAAGCCGCTCGTCAACGGATTGCCGTCCTACAGCAGTCCGAACCGCACGGCGCAGCAGCTGGGTGCCGACATTCGGTTGGTCCCGCTGCAAGCGGACCTCAGGCTCGACCTGGATGGGATGGCCCGGGTGGCCGGCGGCGCCGGCCTGGTCTTCCTGTGCAACCCGAACAACCCGACGGCGATGGCACATTCGCTGGCCGACGTCTCGGCGTTCATCTCGCGGGTCAAGTCGAGCTCGCCCGACACGGCGATCCTGGTCGATGAGGCGTACATCGACTACGCCAGCGACACGACCGTCGAGACTGCCGCAGCGCAGACGCTGCAGTACGACGACGTCTTCATCGCCAGGACGTTCTCGAAGGCGTACGGCATGGCCGGGCTGCGGATCGGCTACGCCGCCGGCCGGCCGGCCACGCTGGCGAAGCTCAACGCCGCCTGGGGCTTGGGCGACGTCAATATGCTGACGGCGACCGGCGCCGTCGCCTCGCTGAACGACCCGGCGCATATGATGGCGGAGCGGGAGGAGAACCGCCGGGTTCGCGAGTTCACGATCAACGCGTTCAGGGAGATGGGCTACGGGGCGACGGACTCGCAGACCAACTTCATTTTCGTGAACATTCGGCGCCCCGCGGCCGAGTTCCGCGACGCCGCCCGTGAGCAGGGCATCCTGATAGCGCGCGACTTCCCGCCGTTGGATCAGACCCACGCGCGTATCTCGCTCGGCACGATGGAAGAGATGCAGGAGGCTGTCGAAATCTTCAAGAGGATTCTGGAGACCTAGGAGCCTATTCGGCATCCCAAGAGCACAGGCGCAGCCGGCTTGTCCGGTTGCGCCTTTTTTTTGTGGCGCGCCGACCGCCCCACCGTCCGGCGAGCCAACCCGGACTGCCCGTGTCCCGTCCAAGTCATCAGTCATCCGTCTTCAGGCGCCGGCGGAACCGTTCGCGGCGCATTCTCGTCAGAGATGAGAGGTGAGCCGACCACCGCAGGGCCGGCGCGGAGGATACGAATGTCGCTTCTGAAGAAACTCTTCGGCCGGAAGACCGCCACCAAGCCGCGCGTGCGTGTGTGCGTCGAATGCGGCATGCCGCTCGCCGAGCACAAGCCCTGGTGCTCGATCTTGCGCACCCAGCAGGCGATCGACCGGCAGACCGAGGACGCCACGAGCGCCGGCTAGCGGATCAGCCGGACCGTCGATCTACCACTTGATGCGGACTGGTGTAATCAGGCCTGGACTACCGGCAGGCTGCTCGCTGAACGGAATGCGCGCCTTGTCCAAACCGAACCAGGAGTAGACCTGCGCGACGAGCGAGAAGGCAATGGCGCCAGGACTCGTTCCCAGCGGATGACCGGCATCGAATCGCACGCCGGCCATCGGTGCCGCGTGGACGTCGCCCTCCAGGTCGTCCATGAGGGTCAACGGCGCGTCAGATGCTCCGGCCATACTGACCGGTATCCCTTCGGGCATCAGATCGCGCAGCACGAGCCGATAGGCGATCTCGTGGGAGGCCAGCTGTAGCCGCGCGTGGAGCCGACGGACGAACTCGCAAAAGAGGTACGCCGACTCGACGAGCGCCGATTCGTTCATGACGAGACCTAGTTCCGCCCGGTTCCGCCCCCAGCACAGGAACTCCTCGCCCGCTGTCGCGGCAAACACGACCGTCCCGTCATCCCACACCCCCAGTGCCTTGTAATGCTCGCCCTGCGACGCCTGCAGCCACCCGTCGCGCACCTCCGGCTGGCCGCCCGCGTCGAGATCGAACCCAAAGTTGCGAAGCTGCGGCGGGTCGGTCACGAGCTTCGTGACCGTCGGACTCTCTAGAGCGATCAAGCCCGGCCGCCGGGAGTGACGGTTCGGCGTCGCTGCCAGAATGTAGGTCGGCTCGTCGACCAGCTTGGCCAAGGCTGCCGTCCGATCGAGACGCCCCGAAAACTCCGCATCCTCGATGCCGGGCAATCCCTGACTCCGAGCAGCGACGACCGGTCGCCGAGGTACCGATGGCACGGCCAGCGGCGGCGATGACTCGGCCGGTGGCGTCACGGACATCCGCTCGGGTGGCTCCACCGGCGACGCCGGTGGAATGGCCTGCGCCGGAGGCCCGGGAATCGGTGGGGCCGGCTCGGCCGAGTTCGGCTTCTCGACCTGGCCAGGCGGTTTCGAACCCACGCCCGGCTCGCCCAGAAAATCCCACGCCTCCGCACGCGTCGCGGGCGACCCAGATTCAATCGCCGGGGATGCGGCCACCGCCACCTTCGGAGTCTCCGGTGTCGACGGGGCGTCCGACCGCGGCGGCGGGGTCGGGGGAGGCGCGTCGGTCGGCTCGACCGGTCGCGAGGGTGGCGACACCTCGGTCGGCGTGGATGACCCGCCGGCGGCGAAGTCCCCCCGTTGCAAACGCCCCTTCGGCTGGACGCGAACCCGGCTCTTGGCCCGCTCGATCAGGCGGTCCCGCTTACTCGGCATCCAGAGACGGCCTCAGGTCACCGCCGCGCGGGTACGACGTGTCCTCGAACAGTTCCCGCGCGAGCTCTTCGAATGCACGCGTCTTGCCGACTCCGCCCTTGTGCGTGGCAATAGCGATAATCGTTCCGGACATCGGCTGAGCACAGCGCACGACCGGCACCCTGGGAAGGCAGGCGGTTTTGGCACACCGGTCGCTCGCAGGGCGGACGGATTCCGGATGGTACTGTAGTCTCCCTCACGCACGCAAGAAGTTCGAGGTCTGACTCGTCCTGTCCTGCGGCTGTCACCGCCGGGGTGCGACCGCTTGTGGTATATAGGACCGTACCGACGCCATGGACGTCTCGAGACGACGTTTTCTGAAGGCCTCGACCGCCGGCGGGCTCGCGCTGAGCGCGCTGGGGTTCGACCTGCGCCCCGCCTACGCCGCCGTCCGCCAGCTCAAGATCCGGAACGCCCGGGAATACCGGACGGTCTGCCCCTACTGCGCCGTCGGGTGCGGCACGATCGCGTACGTCCACGGCAGCGGCGGCCTCAACACGACCCCGACGATCATCCACGTCGAGGGCGACCCGGACAACCCGATCAACGGCGGCACGCTCTGCCCGAAGGGGGCCTCGCAGATGCAGCTGGCCATCAGCCCGCGCCTGCGCAAGTCGCCGATGTTCCGTGACGCGCGGTCGTCGGAATGGCGCGAGATCTCCTGGGACGACGCCATGGACTGGTTCGCGCGGAAGTTCAAGGAGGCGCGCGACGCCAGCTTCGTCGAGCGTGACGAGGCGGGCCGGACCGTCAACCGGTGCGAGGGGATCGCCTGGGTCGGGAGCGCGACGGTCGCCAACGAGGACGCCTACCTCATCACGAAGACGATGCGCGCGATGGGCCTCGTCTACAT
The DNA here is from genome assembly GCA_963667915.2 of Vicinamibacterales bacterium. Lineage (GTDB taxonomy): Bacteria > Acidobacteriota > Vicinamibacteria > Vicinamibacterales > UBA823. The sequence continues at coordinate 147,571 of CAXXNN010000004.1, forward strand.
CGACCATCAGGCCCGCATATGACACAGCCCCACGGTGGCCAGTCTGGCCGCCACGTTCGGACGGGGTGCGATGACCAATCACTGGAAGGACATCAAGAACGCCGACGTCATTCTGGTGATGGGTGCGAATCCGGCCGAGAATCACCCTTGCGGGTTCAAGTGGGCACTCGAAGCGCGCAACCTCCGGGATGCACGGCTGGTGACGATCGACCCACGTTTCACGCGCACGTCAGCCGTGGCGGACGACCATCTGCAGATACGCCCAGGGTCAGACATCGCGCTGCTGGGCGGCCTCATCCGGCACATCCTGACGAACGACCTGCACCACGCCGACTACGTCCGGGCGCACACGAACGCCTCGTTCATCGTGAGCGAGCGCTTCTCGTTCGAGGACGGGTTGTTCTCCGGCTTTGACGAGGCCACGAACCAGTACGATGCCAGCGCGTGGGAGTACGAGCGCGACGCCGATGGCTACGTCCCGCGCGATCTGACGCTCGAGCACCCGCGGTCGGTCTTTCAGCTGCTGAAGCGGCATTACGACCGCTACACGCCGGCGCGCGTCGCCCAGATCACCGGATGCCCCGAAGCCGACTTCCTCCGGATCGCTGACGTCATCTGCTCGACCGGCACGGCCGATCGGGTCGGGACGATCATGTACGCCGTGGGCTGGACGATGCACACGGTGGGCACCCAGATCATCCGGACGGCGGCGATCGTCCAACTCCTGCTGGGCAACATCGGCCGGCCGGGCGGCGGTATCAACGCGCTACGAGGTCACGCCAACGTGCAGGGGGCGACCGACCATGCGATCGTCGCCGGCATCCTGCCGGGCTACCTGCAAGTCCCACAGCCGGCACAGACCTCTCTGTTGGAGCATCTGGAGCAATCGACACCCCGGCCGCTCGTCCGCGACACCGTGAACTACTGGGGGAACTACCCGAAGTTTTTCGTCTCGCTGCTGAAGGCATGGTTCGGCGACCGCGCGCAACCCGACAACGAGTTCGGCTATCACTACCTCGGCAAGATGGACGAGGACGCGACGTGGCTGTCGATCTGGGACCAGGCCCACCAGGGCAAGCTCGAGGGCTTCATTGCGCTGGGCTTCAATACGCTGCTCGCCGGCCCCGACATCCCACGTCTGCTCGAGGCCATGGCGAAGCTGAAATGGAAGGTCGTCATCGACCCGTTCATGCTCGACAGCGCGGAATTCTGGAAGGTGCCCGGGATGAACCCGTCGGAGATCGACACCGAGGTGCTCTACCTGCCGACGACGCACTGGATCGAGCGCGACGGCTCGTTCACGAACAGCGGGCGCTGGGCGCAGTGGAAGGAAAAAGTCATCGACGCGCCGATCGGCGTTCGGTCGGACACCTGGATCCTGTCGGAGCTCTTCTGGCGCGTGAAGGAGCTCTACGCCGCCGAAGGCGGCGCCTACGACGAGCCGATTCAGTCGTTGACGTGGAACTACCTGAACCCGCGTGAGCCGACCATGCCCGAGCTGGCCCAGGAGATCAACGGCTACGACCTCGCCAGCGGGCGCCGCCTGTCGTCGTTCGCGGAGCTGAAGGACGACGGCTCGACCGCCTCGGGCAACTGGCTCTACTGCAGCAGCTATCCGGAGGCAGGCAACCAGATGGCGCGCCGGGAGACCGACGATCCGACCGGTCTCGGCATGCATCACGGTTGGGCCTGGAGCTGGCCGCTCAATCGCCGCGTGCTCTACAATCGGGCGTCGGCCGACCGGAACGGCACCCCGTGGGACGCCGCCCGCGCCGGCATCGCCTGGAACGGCCGCGAATGGATCGGCGACGTGCCGGATTACGGCCGCACGACCCGACCCGACGCGATGGGCGCGTTCATCATGACCGAGGAAGGCGTGGCCCGACTCTTCAGCCCGCTCCTCAAGGACGGCCCGATCCCCGAACACTACGAGCCCGTCGAGAGCCCGACGGTGAACGTGCTGCACGAGCAGGTACCCATCAACCCGGTGCTGCGCTGGTACGACGGTGTCCGGGAGACCCTCGCGCAGGAGGCAGATCGTGACGCCTACCCGTACCCCTGCACCATCTACCGCGTCGTCGAGCGCGAGCACTTCGTGACGAGCAACGTGCCGTATCTCGTCGAAGCGATGCCCGACTTCTTCGTCGAGGTCCCCGAAGGGCTCGCGGCCGAAAAAGGCATCGCCAACGGCGGACAGGTCCGTGTCTGGTCGAAGCGCGGCGAAGTTCAGGGTACGGCGATCGTGACAAAGCGGATCGGACCGCTGACGGTGAACGGCCGGACGGTCTGGACGATCGGCGTGCCGGTGCACTGGGGCTACGTCGGCATCACACAGGGGTCGCCTGCCAATCGCTTGACGCCGTTCATCGGCGACGCCAATACGGGCTGTCCGGAGTTCAAGGCGTTTCTGGTGAACGTGGAGGCGGTATGAGCACGCTGTCGATCAAGCGTATCTCGGCAAGCACGTCGCCGGCGCCGGGCATCCGGTCGACGCCGGAGTACGCGAAGCTCGTCGACATCGCGAGCTGCATCGGCTGCAAGGGGTGCGAAATCGCCTGTAAGGAGTGGAACGACCTGAAGGTCGAGCCGACCGCTAACTTCGGGAGCTACCAGAGCCACAAGGATCTTTCCGCCGACACCTGGCTGCTGATGCGGTTCGACGAGGTCGAGATGGACGGCCGGCTGCAGTGGCTGATCAAGAAGGACGCGTGCCTCCATTGCGAGGAACCCGGTTGCCTGTACGCCTGCCCCGCGCCCGGCGCCATCGTCCAGTACGAAAACGGCATCGTCGACTTCAACCAGGATCAGTGCATCGGCTGCCAGCTCTGCGTCGCCGGGTGCCCGTTCGATATCCCGCGCTTCGACAAGGGGACGAAGAAGGTCTACAAGTGCAACATGTGTGTCGATCGCGTCGAAGCCGGCCTCGAACCAGCCTGCGTGAAGACCTGCCCCACCCACGCCATTTCGTGGGGGAGCAAGGAGGACATGCTGTCGCTGGCCGAGCACAAGGTCGATCAGCTGAAGCGACGCGGGTTCCAGAATCCGGTGACCTACAATCCGGCCGGCGTCGGCGGCACGCACATGATGTACGTCGTGCCGCACGGCGATCACCTGGCAGACTACCGGCTGCCGTCGGACCCGACCGCCAGCCCGGCGGCGCTCACCGGACTCCGGGTGCTGAAGCGGATCGGTGCCTACCTGCTGGGGTTCGGCGTGCTGTCGAGCCTCGTGCATTATCTGACGATCGGTCCACAGGCCGCCGAGGACGCCACCCCGCATGACGGCTGAGCCCGGCGCGCTGGTGCATCGCTTCAGCGCCGTGCAAAGGCTCATACACTGGGCGGTCGGGGTGAGCTTCACTGTGCTCCTGCTCACCGGCCTGGCCTTTTCGTATCCGTCGCTGTTCTGGCTGACGAACCTGCTCGGCGGCGGACCGTCCGCGCGCGCACTCCACCCCTGGGTGGGTCTGGTCTTCAGCGTCTCGATGACGGCGACGTTCGGGATGTGGGCGCGTGAGATGTACCTCAACGCTGCTGACCTGCACTGGCTGCGAGCGGTCAAAGCCTACGCTAGCCATCAATCAGCGGAGGTGCCGCCGGCCGGTAAGTACAACGCCGGCCAGAAGCTCTTCTTCTGGGCCCAGACCGTGCTCGGTGTGCTGTTCCTGGTGAGTGGGCTCGCATTGTGGCTGCCCGACACGGTGGCGGCCACAGTCCCGGCCGGCGCGAGCGTGCTCACAACGATGCGACTCGTGCATTACGCCGCGACGCTTGCGGGCGGCCTCCTGGTCACGATGCACGTCTACCTCGGGCTCTTCGCCTTCCCCGGCACGGCGCGGGGCATGATCGACGGCAAGGTGACGCGCGCCTGGGTAACCTTGCACCATCCAGCGTGGCAGCCCGGCGAGGACCGGCCGCACGCGACCGCCGAGGATGACGCCGACGCCCGGCGCTGACCTCACCCGCGCCGCGTGGCACGCCCGGCGTGCCCGCGCGCTGTCGCTTAGAGCCCAGCGGCCGCACGCGGCGAAGCTGCTCGACAGCTACCTGGGACTCCTCGACGTGCAGGAGCCGCTCTACGACACGTTCCGCGACGGCCGCTGGCCCGACCTAAGGCCCACCGACGCCGACGCGCTCCCGATGATCAGTCTCGATCGGCTGCCGTACGCGTCGCTCGCACGGAGGTTCGGGGCATTCGTGCGCAAGGTGTGTCGGGTCATGCCGGACACCCTGGCGCCGGCCGCCACCGCGCTCGATTCGGCGGGCGCCGGACTCCGCGCGGACCTGCTGCGCGACGCCGCCTCGCGCCGGCCGCTGGACGCCCACGCGGAGCGGCTTCGGACGGACTCCGCCCCGCTGGAGTTCTTCAGCCGGGCATTCCTCCAGCCGATTGCCGAAGCGCTGGCGCATCGTCCCGCGGGATCCGTCGAGCGCCGGCCCGGCGCTGCCTGTCCGTTCTGCGGCTGGCCGGCGCAGCTCGCGCTGCTCCAGGACACGGCCGATGTCCAGGGGCGCCGCTCGCTCGTCTGCGCGCTGTGTTCGCTCGAGTGGACGTTCGCCCGTTCGGTCTGCGTCAACTGCGGGGAGGCGGACGCGGAGCGGCTCGCCTATCATGTCAACGAGAGCCTCCCGCACGTGCGGATTGAAGCGTGCGCCGCCTGCCGCACCTACCTCAAGGTGGTCGACCTGCGCGCCCACGGCACGCTGGCGCCAGTGGTCGACGAGCTGGCATCGCTCGAACTGGACCTGTGGTGCGACGAGCAGGGGCTCGTCAAGCTCCAGCGTAACCTGTTCGGCATGTGAGTCAGGCGCCCATTAGCCGCTAGGCCGGCGCGACGGCGAGGATCGTCTTCACAATGTCCAGGTAGACGTGCGTGACCTCGACGATCTCGAATCCGGCGCGGCGGACGTTGCCCACGGTGTCACGGGTGATCTCCGGCCCGCCGAGCTTCGCGATCGGGTTCATCAGATGCAGCAGGACGTTGAACGGAAAGTACCGGCTCCCGGTGTGCTCGAACATCCGTAACTCCCCACCGGGCTTGAGCACACGGCGCACCCCCTCCAGGCCACGAACCGGATCCGGCACCGAGCAGAACGTGCAGGACGTGAACACCTGGTCAAACGTGCCAGGGGTGTAATCCATCTCGTGGACGTCGAGCTGTCGTAACTCGAGGCGGCCGGGATACGCCGCGGCGCGCGAGCGCGCCTTCGCCAGCATCCCGTCGCTGATGTCGATGCCGACAATGTCCGCCTCGGACGGAAAGTACGAAATGTCGAGCCCGGTGCCGACCGCGACGAACAGAACCCGACCCCGCATGGCACTGAAGAACTCGCGTTTCGTCGGTGCCCAGCGCCGCTCGGCACCAAACGCGTTCATCAGGTCGAACGCGGACGACGCGCGATCCCATTTCTTTTTCGTCAGGACGTCCATCGGGGCTCCTAGGAGTCCGTGGTGAAGGCCCCACGTCGCACCGAGGGCCCGCTGAACCAAAGCCGCGGTCGCCCGGTGCAAGGCGCGACGAGGGAGCAAATCGGGAATTTGTGACCCATCGTGGACAACGCCCAACGCCGCCACCGCCGGGATGCATCGCCGGCCGAATGCAGCGGGACCTTCACCGCGGACTCCTTGCGCGCAGCCACACATCGGAGATCCAGACAGCAACGAACGTCACCATGCCTAGCGTGCCGCCGACGACCGATGCCATGCTCGAGGTGAGCGGGCGCGCCGCCACGGTCATCGCCACCACCATGCCGGTGAGCATCCCGGCGAGCATGGCCGGCATCTGCAGCTCGATCATGCCGAAGAACGGCCCGAACCCGAGGATGCTCACGGCCGCGACAGCCATGCCCAGACACATGCCGATCACCATCGCCGCCAGCATCGGCCACGCCTCGCTCACCGTGGCCGTGGTCGCGACCGCCGTCAGCACGCCGACCACGATGCTGCACGACAGATCGCCAGCAACAAAATAAGGCCGCGTTTCCATGTGCTACTCCCGGCCTCCCCCGGCTGGCCGCGCGCACCGACCGGAGCGTTGGAGGCCCTCGCGCCTCATGGTATCGTGACAGCCGTCGCTTCACCATGACGAGCGCCAGAGAGCGCCGGAAAGGATCGACCGATGACCAACCGGGAATTCTTCATCCAGAGGCATGCCGCCGAGCAAGCCGCCTTCACGAGCGTGTTCAAGGCGGTCCCGGGCGACAAACTCGACCACCGCGCCGATCCCAGGGGACGCTCGGCGCAAGAATTGATGGGGCATCTGATCGGCCACGAACAGGATCTGATCGAGCTTGTGGGAACGAGCACCATCCATCACCGGATGCAGGTGCCGTTCGCCAGCGTGGAAGAGGCCATCGGCCTGTTGCAGCAGGCCCAAGGGGAGCTGCAAGCCAAGCTCACGGCGACGAGCGACGCCGCCTGGGACGACACGAAAGGAAAATTCCTCTTCGATGGCCAAGTGATCTACGAGCTGCCGAACCGCGATCTCGGATGGATGCTCTTCTTCGACTCGATCCACCACCGCGGACAGCTGAGTACGTACCTCCGGCCGATGGGCAGCAAGGTGCCGTCGATCTACGGCCCGTCAGCCGACGATCCAGGCGGGCACTAGGAGTGCTGGGCTATAATCCTCCCGTCTCCGCCAACTGAAGGCGGCCACGGACGCGTCCCTCGCCGCCACCCAACATTCGAGGAGGTCGTCATGCGTCGGTCCCACGTCACTGGTGTCAGGCTGCTAGCGGTCGCGTTCGCCATGACGCTGGCGCTGCCCGTCGCCTCCAGCGCCCAGCGGAATGGTCAGCCGGCCACCGACCAGCTCGGCCAAGAGGATATCTGGGGCAACCCGACGTTCGTGGGCGGCGTCACCAATGGTGGACCGGCCGGCCACAGCGTTTGGTGACCGCCCCAAGGGGCGCTGGAGCGCGTCCATGGACGGTTGTTCGTCGCCGGCAACGGAAACGGCCGCGTTGAAGTCTTCAATCTGAACGACGACGGCACGCTGGCCCAGCCCACCGCGGCCTACATCCTGGGCAAGCCGAGCGAGCACGCCCGCCGGTCGCACGCCGGCGCCTGGAGCGAGAGTCAAACCGAGTTCCCGGGTACCCTCGCCGTCGATCACGTCAACCAGCGGCTGTTCGTCGTGGACAACGCCACCGGGCAGAGCCTGCCCGGCGCGGGCAGCCAGATCATGGTGTTCGACATCCACCCGGACCGGATCGAAACTGGCGCGGACGTGCTCGTCATCCTCGGTCAGCCCGACGCCAACACGAAGACGATCGGGCTCGCCGCCAACCACACCGGGCGTCGCCTCGGCTTGGCGGTCGACGAAGCCAATCAGCGGCTGTTCGTCGGCGACGGATCGAACAATCGGATCCTCGTCTTCGACATTGCACCCGAGCGGATCGAGACCGGGATGGACGCCTCAATCGTTCTCGGCCAGGAAGATTTCACATCGCGGGAGCCCGGCCTGGACGCACGCCGGCTGAGCCGACCCGGCGCGCTGGCGTTTGACCCGACGAGTCAGCGCCTGTTCGTCTCGGACAGCGGAAATAATCGCGTGCTGGTGTTCGACGTCGCGCCCGCCCGACTCGAAACGTTCATGGCGGCCGCCGACGTGATGGGACAGCCCAACTTCGTGAGCGCCGCGCCGCGTACCGACCTGCGCGGGTTCGCGACCGGCGGCCTGGCGTACGACGACCGGACCGCGCGTCTGTTCATTGCGGAGCAGGTGTCTCGCATCGAGCACATGCGCATCACCGTCTACGACGTCGGTCCAGGCGCGTCGCTCCATGACGCGGAGCCGCTGGCCGTCCTGGGCAAGCCGGGCTTCGGCGCCTACGATCCGATCGTGTCACGGGAGCAGTCGGTCTGGCCCAGGCTCGGATCGGCGTCAATCGACTCCGAGCGACAGCTCCTCGTGGCCACCGAGGGCTACCCGGGCGGCAACCGGGCCATCATCTGGGACATCTCGCCGGAGCGGCTGCGCACCGGCATGCCCGCGGTCGAGGTGGTCGGCCATCTCGACGACGAGGGCCATACCGACTTCGAGCGGCGCGCGGCCAACGACCGCGCCACGCCGAACCACATCTACCCGCGCGATGTCGTGCTCGATCCGGTCGACCACCGCTTGTTCGCGATCGATCAATACAACAATCGCGTCCTCGTGTGGCAGCTCGATCGCCAGAACCGCGTCAAGGACCGTGACGCACGCTGGGTCCTCGGCCAGCCTGACCTGTATTCCGGCGGGCTCTACCCGATCGGACCCACGACGATCAAGATTCCCCTGGCCGTGGCCTACGACCCACACCACAAGCGCGTCTTCGTCAGTGACGGGTGGGGTAACCGGATCCTCGTCTTCGACGCGCATCCCGATCGGATGCGGAACGGCCCCGAGGCGATTGCGGTCCTTGGTCAACCCGACTTCACGAGCATTGCGCCGGCGACGACACAGACCGGCATCAATCTCGACACCCGCGTGGGCACGGGCATCACGCCCACTCGGCCCCGTGGCACCGGCCTCGCATACGACCCGGCCCACGATCGACTGTTCGTCTCGGACGGGGGCAACCATCGCGTTCTCGTGTACGACGTCGCACCCGACCGGCTGCGAAGCGGGATCGCCGCCACGGTCGTGCTCGGGCAGCCGGACTTCACGACGAGCGGCCGCAACTCGACGCCGACCGGCCTGTACCAGCCGGCTGCGCTGCTCTACGAAACGACCCACGAGCGGCTGTTCGTTTCGGACGGCAACAACAACCGTGTCCTGGTGTTCGACGCCAGGCCCGACGTCCTGACCAACGGCGCCGAGCCGACGGTCGCCATCGGCCAGCCCGACTTCAGCACGTTCGACGCCGGACGCTCCCGAAGCGTCATCGACGGTCCGGACGGCCTGGCCTATGACTACGCGAACGACCGGCTGTTCGTGTCGGACCACGGTAGCGACCGCGTTCTCGTGTTCGACGCGCATCCGGCGCGGCTCGACAACGGGCCCGAGGCCCAACACGTCATCGGCCAGCCAGACTTCGACACCCGGCGGCTGGGACCCGTACGCGCCAACGAACTCTGGGATCCGCGCGGCCTCGCGTTCGACAGTGAGCACCAGCGGCTGTACGTCTCACAAGGCTTCGCCTCGAACATCATGATTCATGACCTGGCGCGCTCGACCTACGAGAGCCTCCTCCCAGCGCTAGGGGTCCAGAGCTATCAGTCCGCCACTGCGGACACCGAGGTCGTGACGCAGCGGGGGTGGGCCGTGGCGACAGGCCCCTCGAGCCTGGGTGGCGGCGCCATGATGCTGACCCGTGTGAAGACGCTTTTCGACGAACTGTCACAGCGGGAAAGCCGGATCCTCATCAGCGAAGCCGGGCTCCCCGCCCCGCCGCTCTCGGATCACGCGACCGTCTTTACCGACGGCCGCGCGGACCGGACCACCGTCCTCAGCCTCTCCAACCCGAACGACGTGCCGGTGACGGTGTGGCTCCTATTTCGGGACGCGGACGGCATCGGCGTGGGGGACCGGACCGCGCGCCGGATCGCCGCCGGTGGCAGCGCCGTCTGGCCCCTGAGCGGGCTTCAGGCCGATGGGCCCGGCTCCGTCGAGCTGAGCGCCACCGCACCGGTGGGGCTGGTCGCGACGCGGGTGACGACGAACGATCGGGACGAGGAGATCGTGACCGCCGCGCCGATCGCCTACGGCCCGGGCTCGGCCGGAGGCGGAACGGTGGCCCTGTCGCGCTACGAGTTCGGTGGCGGCACGACAACCGAGATCGTCGTGATCAACCCGAGCGACGACGCCCTAGCGGGCCGCCTCAGCTTCTTCGCCTTCAGCGGCGAGCCGGTCACGATCGGCGGCGCGAGTGAGGTGGCGTTGCGCGTCCCGGCCCACGGGGCCTACGTCTGGACCGCCGACGAGGCCGGCGTGATCCTCGAACGGGGGTTCGCGATGGTCGAGGCGTTCTCGGGCCATCCCCTGGCCAGCACGATCGTGAGCCACCGGAAGGGCCAGACATTGATCTCCGAGCACCTGACGGTCGGCGGCAGCACGCCGGAGGCGTGGTTCCCGGTCGACACCTATCCGAGCGTCGTGCGGCACGGCCGGACGAGCTTCCGGCTCACGCTGACCAACGCCACCGAAGGCACGGCCGATGTGCGGCTGCTCGTGTACGACGAAGACGGCCACTTGCTGAACCGGTCGTATCAGATCCTGCCGGCGGGCCGACAGCTCGAGTTCTCGCATGTGGACCTCGCCGACCGTGGCAAGTTCAGGGGGAGCGTCCGAGTGGCCAGCGACATTCCGATCGCGGTGAGCGCCGTGCAGCGCACCATCAACGTGCGCAACGAGACAGTCACGGCAACCGTGCCATCGATGACGCGCGCCACCGGGGGAGACACCGTCGAGGCGGTGGTGTTCCCCGCGTACACGGACGGCCCGGAGCAGGCCACGCAACTGTTCCTGCTGAATCGGGGTGACGCGGAGCGGGCGACCTTCCGCTTCCGCGGCCCCGACGGTGAGGCGCTGAGCGCGATCCTGCGCTGACCCTTGCGGTATGCGGAGCGGCGTCATGATTTCGCCCGGCAGCCCGTGACCACGTTTCAGTCAGTGTCAGCCGCGTTGGCGCTGACGACGCTCGCCGTCTCCGCATGTGGCACATCGCCGCCGACCGTGGCGCTCACGATGCACGTCGAGCGCGATGGTGCACGCGTCCAGCTGGACGGCACGACCGACCTCGCCGACGGCGCGATACTCGCCTACGAGCTCCGCCACGAGCAGGTCGACCACGACCCCGAAACACCGCGCGACATGCTGTTTCGGGAGGGAAGGATGACGGTCTCGAACGGGCGCTACGCTGCCGAGATCGACATCAGCTCGTTCGAGCCCGGTGAGATCGAGGTCTGGGTCGCGTTCCAGATGGATTTCATCAACAGCGATCTGACCCAGCCGGGTGGTATCCTCCGGCAGTTCGGTGAGCGCGGCGAGCTGCTCGAGGGCGCTAACGTCACCGACCTCGGTGAGAAAGGCAAGCGCGTGGAGCTGACCGAGGCGATCCACTGGTAGTCTGCGCTGCTCGCCCACTCAGACCTCGCCCATGCCACGCCTTCGATGGTCTGCCCTCACCGTCATTCGCACCATCGCTTCGATCGTTGTCGCTGGGTGCCAAGCCGCACCCGAGCCGACGTCGACCACCGCCTCCGACGCTACTATGGCGCCCAGTAGTTTTCGTGATGACCTCGCCTTCCTCGAACGCCACCTGGAGGTGGTGGTCCTCGGCGAGCCGGACGCCGCCGGTCGCGTCGTCGTGTCTCCTCGATGGCAGGGCCGTGTCATGACGAGCACGGCGGATGCCGCGAGCGGAGTCGGCTACGGCTGGATCAACGAATCGCTGATCGAGTCTGGCACGCTGCAGCCGCACATCAACGCGATCGGCGGCGAGGACCGCTTCTGGCTGGGGCCGGAGGGCGGCCAGTTCTCGATCTTCTTCGCGGGCGGCGACCCCTTCGACCTCGACCACTGGCAGACGCCAGCCTCGATTGACAGTGAGCCGTACCGCGTCACGGACCAGGACCCGCGGCACGTGACGCTCACGCACAGCGCGACGCTGACGAACTACTCCGGCACCACGTTCGACGTGCGCATCGATCGCACCATCCGTCTGGTGGACAGGGACAGCCTCGAGGTCGCGGTGCCGATCGGCGTGCGAAGCATTGCCTACGAGTCGGAGAATACGATCACCAACACGGGTGAACGGGCCTGGAACACCGAAACTGGATTGCTGTCGATCTGGATTCTCGGGATGTTCAAACACTCGCCCGACACGAGGGTCGTCATCCCATTTCGGCCCGGCTCCGACGACGCGCTGGGCCCGATCGTGAACGACGCCTACTTCGGCAAGGTCCCGGATGACCGGCTCGCCATCGCGGAGGACGTCCTCGTCTTCCGAGCGGATGGCGCCTATCGCAGCAAGATCGGCCTGAGCCCACAGCGCGCCAGACCGACCTTGGGGAGCTATGACGCCGCGCGGCGCCTCTTGACGCTCGTCCGGTACAACTTGCCGAACGGCGCCACTAACTACGTCAATTCGATGTGGGAACTGCAGGCGGAGCCCTATGCCGGCGACGCCGTCAACAGCTACAACGACGGCCCGCCCGCACCCGGCGCCCCGCCGCTCGGACCGTTCTACGAACTGGAGACGTCGTCGCCCGCCGCCGCGCTGGCCCCGAACGGCTCGCTCACCCACACGCATCGGACGTATCACTTCGAGGGCGACCCGGCCGACCTCGACCTCATCGCACGCGCCGTCCTCGGCGTCGGCCTCGACGTCATCGACTCCGCGCTGCCGTGACGGGCGTCCGGCGTCCTGCGGAGACCACAATGCCACTGCTCGTGCTGAGTCACACCGACGTCGAAGCGGCGTTGCCCATGGCGGCCTGCATCGAAGCGATGCGCAACGCGCTCGCCACGCTCGCGCGCGGCGACGCGCACAATCCGCTTCGCTTCGTCGTTCGGGCGCCGCGGGCCTCCGGCCTGCTCGGCCTCATGCCCGCGCACCGCGCCGGGCCGCAGGCCGGATACGGTCTCAAGGCGGTCGTCGTCGAGCCGGCGAATCCGGCGCGGGGGCTCGACACGCACCAGGGCGCCGTGCTGCTTTTCGACGACGCGACCGGAGTGCCCACGGCCCTGGTGAACGCCTCGGCCATCACGGCCATCCGCACCGCGGCCGTCTCGGCGGTCGCCACGCAGCTCCTCGCCCGCGAGACCGCGACCGACCTGGCCATCCTGGGCGCGGGCGTGCAAGCCCGCTCGCATCTCACCGCGATGCTGAACGTGCGTGCCTTCCGGCACATCCGGGTCTGGAGCCTACGACCGGCCCAGGTCGCCACGTTCGTCCAGGAGATGCAGCAAGGGGTCCAGGCCGACCTCGTCGCGTGCCCATCCGCCGAAGCGGCAGTGCGCGGCGCCGATGTGATCGTCACCGCCACGTCGGCCCGCGAACCGATCGTGTCTCGGTCGTGGTTCGCGCCCGGCGCGCACATCAACGCGGTCGGCTCCAGCATTCCCACGACCAGGGAAATCGACAGCGAGACGATGGCGGCGGCGTCCCTCTTCGTCGACCGCCGCGAATCCACGCTGAACGAATCGGGCGACTATCTGATGGCGGCGCGCGACGGCGCCGTCGGCCCGGACGACCTGCGGGCGGAGATCGGGGAGTTGCTGATCGGCCACGCCCCCGGGCGGCAGACGGATGACGAGCTCACGCTCTTCAAGTCCCTGGGACTGGCCGTGGAGGATCTCGCGGCGGCAAGCCTAGCCGTCGATCGGGCGCGCGCCGAGGGGCTGGGCCGGACCATCCCGTTCTGAGTGCCGCGGGCCGCGCCGCGGGAACCCCGGGTCCCGGGGCACCGTATTCGAGAAGGAAGGACCCGGGTGGGAATACGCGTGAGCACTTTTGGGCGTCAAGGCGCCCGCCCAGCAAGGCGCGAGGAGCGCGCATATCGGGAATATGTAAGCGACGAGCAACGATGCCGGGCGGGATGCATCGGCGGCCAGAATGCCACACGTATTCCCACCCGGGTCCTAAGGAGGGTGACCCCATGGCCTGCACACGATGCCAGCACGAGCTCCCGGATGATGCGAATTACTGCCTGAACTGCGGGGCCGATCAGCGGGCGCCGTTGCCACGCGCTGGACGGCCGCTGCGCCGATCCGTGGCCGACCGGAAAATTGCCGGGGTCTGCGGCGGACTCGCCGAGTACCTCGGCGTCGAGGTGACGATCGTCCGGTTGGTGTGGGTCATCGTCGCGATCGTACCGGGGGCAGTCTTCGGAGGCGTCATCGCCTATCTGCTGGCCTGGCTCTTGATGCCGGAGGACGCCTCCTACACCGTGCCGGCCGGCCGCCAGCTCACCCGCTCGGCCGGGGACCGGAAAATCGCCGGCGTCTGCGGCGGACTCGGCGAGTACTTCGGCGTCGATCCGACCGCCGTCCGCTTGCTGTGGGCCGTCCTGTCGATCGTGCCGGGATTCATCGTCGGCGGCGTGGCGGCGTATCTCGTGGCCTGGTTCGTCATGCCGGCGGCGCCGAACGCCGCGACGGTGCCACCGGTGCCGGCCGTCCCACCGACCGCGTGACGACCGGGGCGGGAGCGACCCGATCACACTCCCGCCCGCCGTACTTGTCTCTCACGTCAATTCGTGCGCCGTCTTTGGCGCCGTCATCAGGCTGACGCCGATCGTCGCCGCGAACCCCGCCACGAAGCCCGGCCACATCTCGTAGAGGTCGTAGAACTGCGCCTTGAACGCCACCACCCAGAGGACTGCTGACAGGAACCCGCACACCATGCCCGCGACGGCGCCGGCGCGGGTCGTCCTGGGCCAGAACAACGCACACAGGACCACCGGCGTGAAGGCCGAGGCCAGACCGGACCACGCGAAGAGTACGAACCAGAAGATCACCCGCGTCTCGGTCAATGCGAAGGCGAGCGCGATCAGGCCGATCACGACGGTCGTCAGCTTGCCGTACCACGCCAGCCGGCGCTCGTCCAGATGGGGTCGCCACACCTGCTGCACGACGTCGCGCACGACGGCCGACGATGCCAGGATCAAGAGCGAATCGACGGTCGACATGATCGCCGCCAGGACGATCACCATGAACAGCCCGGTGAAGAGCGCCGGCAGCAGGTCCGTGCTCATCAACGGCAGCACTGTTTCCGGATCGGCCAGACCGGGAAACATGGCCCGCCCGGCCATGCCGGTCAGCACGGCGCCGATATCGAAGACGATGATGCACAACACGGCAAGCAGGCTCCCCGACACGATCTCCCGTTCCGATCGCGCCGCCATGAAGCGTGTCAGGAGCTGCGGCGCCCCGAGAAACGCCAGCCCGATCCCGGCGAAGCTGAGCGCACTGATCACGCCGGCGGCCGACACGCCGAGTGCGCCCATCGGCGCCAGCAGCGCCGGATCGGCCGCGCGCAGAGCCTCGATCATCGCCGTCCAGCCACCGGCACTCACGACGCCAACGATTGGCAACACCGTCAGGCCGCCCAGCATGAGCACGCCTTGCAGCAGATCGCTGTAGGCCACCGCCTTGAACCCGCCGACCGTCGTGTAAAAAAAGATGACCGCGGCGCCGATCAGCACCCCGGTCACATAGCCGGTCCCGAGAAACGCGTCGAACGCCTTGCCGGACGCCGTGAACTGCGCGGCGGTGTAGGCCGTGACCATGCTGCAGATGATCACCGCGCTCACCAATCGCAGCGCATGCGTCGTGTCGTCGAATCTCGCCGTCAGGTAATCGGCCACCGTGATCGAATCGTACCGGTCGGTCGCCCGCTTGAACGGCAGGGCCACGACCGCCCAGCCGAGCGCCACGCCGAGCACCTCACCCAGCACGACCCACAACGCATGGACGCCAACCATGTAGCCCATGCCGGTCAGCCCGAGGAGCAGCCACCCGCTTTCCCCCGTGGCGTTGGAGCTGAACGCGATGACCCACGACGGCAGGCGCTTGCCGGCCAGGTAGTATCCGGTGAGGCTTCTGGAATCCTTGGCGCCCCACGCCCCGATGGCGAGCAGCACGATCAGGTAGACGACGAGGACCGTGATGATGGTGGCGGACGCCATCAGTCAGGCCGGGCCCGATCTCGAGAAGACGGATCGCCGCCCCGCCACCGGCGGTGGCGGAGGTAGAATCGAAGCTCGACCGCCAGGCCGAAACCGACCGCGGCGACGAACAGTGCCCACACGGGCCACGTCAGGCCAGCCAGCATGATCGGAGGCGCCGCAGAACACCTTGAGCAGTGGATGCGGCGGCGCCATCCTAACCTCAATGTGCCAAAAAATCACGCATGGACTCGCGGGCCGGTCACCGGGACGCGCAGGCAGCTGCGGCGGGGGGGACCCCTTGCGGACGGCGTGGCCGCGCCGCGCGTGCTATCCTGCGGCGGCCCGCATGGCCCTCAGCTGGCTGTTCGCTGCGTCACTGATGCTTGCCGTCGGCATGCCACCGTCGTCCGCCCAGACACAGGAGCTGCCGATCCTGTTCGTGCACGGGAACGGTGACAGCGCGGCCGTGTGGCATACGACCGTCTGGCGGTTCGAGTCGAACGGCTACGACCCGTCGCTGTTGCACGCGGTCGACATGCCGTCCCCCGCGGCGCCGGCCGATGACCGGGTCGACGAGCCAAATCGCAGCACCACGACGGACCAGCGCGACGACCTCGCGGCCGCGGTCCAGCGCGTCCTCGACGCGACCGGCCAGGACCGGGTCATCCTGGTCGGCAGCTCACGCGGCGGAAACGCCGTTCGGAACTACATCAAGACGGGCGGCGGCCACACGACCGTAGCGCTTGCGATCCTCAGCGGCACACCGAGCCACGGCGTCTTCCGATCGCCGGACGTGCCGGGCAGCGAGTTCAATCAGCTCGGGGAGTTCCTCTCCGCCCTCAACGCGAGGAGCGAGGTGCATCCGGACGTGCCGTTCGTGACGCTGCGCAGCGACTCGAACGACAAGTACGCCCAGCCAACCGCGCTCATGCAGACGAACGGCGCGATCCGTGGCGCCGGGTACGACAGCCCGGCTCTGCGGGGCGCCCGGAACCTCGTCGTCAGCGGCCTCGACCATCGAGAGATCGCGTTTCACCCGCGGGCCTTCCGTGAAATCTATCGTGCCGTGACCGGCCGTCCGCCAGCCACGCTGGCCGTGGTGCCACAACCGCGCGTCGCCGTCAGCGGGCTCGTCAGCGGCTTCGCCGACGGCGAAGCCACCAACCTGCCGGTGGCGAACGCGACGGTGACCGTGCACGAAGTCGATCCACATACCGGCGAGCGCCTGGGTTCCCCGGTGTTGCGCACGACGACCGGACCGGATGGACGGTGGGGACCGATCTCCGACGCGCCAACCGCCTATTACGAGCTCGTCGTCGCCGCCGACGGCTACCCGACGACCCACGTCTACCGAACGCCCTTCCCCCGCTCGACGGATCTGGTCCGCATTCGGCTCGCGCCGGTGCCGGACAGCTTCACCGATGCGCCGGCGATCGTGACGATGACGCGGCCGCGCGGCTACTTCGGCCATGGACGCGACACGTTCACGCTGGATGGGCGCGTCCCGGACGGCATCGCGACCGGCGTGCCGGCGACGTCCGAGGCGACCGTGGTGTTCGCAGATCCGGATGGACGGCCGGTCGAGGTCGTGTTCAACGACGAAACGATGACGGTGCGCACGGCGCCCCTCGCCGAGGGCCGCGTCGTCATCGCCGAGTTTCACTACTGAGCGGGCTGCTAGGACACTGACGGTGGCAACGACGGTGGCCAGGAGCCGCGATCCGCACCGCCTGGCGGGCGCGGGCGGACGTCGACGACGACCCGTGCTCGTCCCTCCCGCGCGGCTCGCTGAAGCCGCCGCCCCACCGCCCGACGGATCACCCGCCGGGTCGCGGGCACAAGGCACAGGAATCCCACCACGTCGCTGAGGAAGCCGGGCGTCATCAGGACGAGGCCGGCTACCAGAATCAGCACACCGTCCACGATCGCCCCGCCCGGCATGCGACCCGCAGCTGTCTCGCGCTCGATCTGCCGCAGCACACCGAGACCCTGCCGGCTCGCCAGCGACGCCCCGAGCACGCCCGTCGCAACGATCAGCAGGAGCGTCGTCGCCGTGCCGATCCGAGACCCGACCTCGATGAGCAGCGCGAGCTCGGTCGCCGGCACCAGAATGAACAGCAGCAGCAGCTTGGCCATTCACTCGATCGTCGCACATAATCGAGCGACCGTGTGAACCCGCTCGATCCAGCCATGGACGCGAATAGCCGCACCGCACGTGCCAAACGCCGCACCCGACAGTCGGCGACCCGCTGGATCGCCATCCTGGCCCTGGCGCTCGGCGCGCTGTCGCTCGCCCCCAGCCAGTCGCCGGACAAGGCGCTCGTCGCGCACCGCGGCGCCTCGGCCTATGCCCCGGAACACACGCTCGCCGCGTATCGGCTTGCCGTCGAACAAGGGGCAGACTTCGTGGAGCAGGACCTCGGCGTGACCCGAGACGGCGTCCTCGTCTGCCTGCACGACGACACGCTGGAGCGCACGACCAATGTGCGCGAGCTCTTTCCTGGACGATTCGTCGAGGAAGAGATCGGCGGTCGCCGGCGCCAGCGCTGGCGTGTCCGCGATCTGACCTTGGCGGAGATCAAGCAGCTGGACGCGGGACGCTGGTTCGGTGAGGCGTTCGCGGGAGCGCAGGTTCCGACCTGGCAGGAGGCGATCGACCTGATTCGCGGGGACGCCGGCCTGTATCCCGAACTGAAGTCGCCGGCCGACTACGAGGCGCTCGGCATCGACATGCCGGGCCTCATCATCGACGTATTGCGGGAAAATGGCCTGGACACGGCCGGCGCCGACCCCGACACGCCAGTCATTCTCCAGTCGTTCGACGCCGGCAGCCTGCGACGGCTGGCCGACGAGCTCCCGACGCTGCCGCGCGTCTTCCTGTTCGGCGCCCGCGACCCCAACCTGCCCGTCACCGACGCACGGCTGCGCGAGATTGCAACGTTCGCCACCGGCATCGGACCCGCCAAGGCGATCGTCACCGCGCACCCGGATCTGGTCGAGCGAGCCCACGCGCTGGGCCTGACGGTGACGCCCTACACGTTCCGGTCCAGCGCGACCGGGCGCTTCGACAGCGTCGCGGACGAGATGCGGTATTTTCTCTTCACGCTGGGCGTCGACGCGCTCTTCACCGACAACCCGGACCAGTTTCCACGCGTTCCCTGACTAACCCCGCAGCCGCTATTCGGCACCCCCGGCAACCATGAGATCGACCGTGCCCAGCGTCGAGAACACGAGGCGCGCCGAATCACCCGGCCCCACCGGTGGCGGCGTCACGACCGTACCTGTGATCACGACGTCGCCGGCCTCCAGGCGGTAGCCGTAGGCAATCAACTCGTTCGCCAGCCAGACCACGCCTGCGATCGGATCGCGCCCCATCACGTACGACGTGCGGCCCTCGCCTGTCGCTGCCCCGTTCACTTCGATCGTCACGCGCTCGTTCGCCCAGTCCACCTCGTCGGCCGGGACCCGCAGGTTCCCGAACACCACCCCAATGTGGAACACGTTGTCCACGATGCCGTGATCGTGGGTGTTCGGTCCGTCCCCGTCCGGCCCGACCCTGGGATTCAGGAGCTCGATAACACCGCCGACTTCCTTCACCGCGCCCAGCACGTCGTCCCGAGTCACCATCGGGCCTGGCAGATCCTGGCTCAGCCAGACGGCGACCTCAGCCTCGACGAGCGCCCGGCCGTTGACAAACCGACCGGTAGGCACCGGCTCGCCCGGCACCCAGACGTTCGAGGTCAGGATGTGCCCGAACACCGGGTCGATGCAGAAGTGCCCGAACACCGGGTCGATGCCGACCCGAGGGTCGGTCTGCCGAGACCATCCGATCTTCCATCCCACGCGTGGGTCCGTCGGCGTCTTCCGCTCGAGCCGCATCCGCTGGATGGCGTAGGCGCGATCGCGATCGAGGCTCGGAAAGTGCCGCGACAGCTCGACCGACACCACGCCCTGCTGCTCGACAGCCAGCATGTGCTCGAGAATCTCTTCGTCCGTCGAGTCGGGTGACAGCGGCTCGATCACCGCGGGACGGACCGCCGCCTCGGCGGCCGGCGCGTCCGCCGCCGGCTCGGGCGGCGCCTCGGCCGGTTCCGGTGAGCCGCCGCAAGCGCCGATCAGCACGAGCAGCGGCCACGGCGCGACCCGCGATGCGAGCTGGCGTACCA
The DNA here is from genome assembly GCA_963667915.2 of Vicinamibacterales bacterium. GTDB lineage: Bacteria > Acidobacteriota > Vicinamibacteria > Vicinamibacterales > UBA823. The sequence continues at coordinate 167,337 of CAXXNN010000004.1, forward strand.
GCCAGTGTGCGTAACCAGCCATCGGTGGCCTCCAAGCGGAAACAGAACAGTGCCCATCGAACGGTCTAGCCGCCCGTCGGGAGCGATTCTAGCAGACCGCGGTGAACGTCCAGTGTCGCCGCCCCGGAACACGGGTCACGACAGGCTGACGCCGAGCAACGGCAGTGCCACCCAGTAGGCCAGGGTGGTCAAGAGGCCGATCCCGATCACATTCAGCCAAAGGCCGGCCCGGCGCATGTCTCCCATCGCCACGTGACCCGAGGCGAACACGATCGCGTTGGGCGGGGTCGCGACCGGCAGCATGAACGCCCACGACGCGGCGACCGCCGCGGGAACCGTCAGCAGGAACGGATGCACGCCGAGCCCCGGTGCAACCCCGGCGAGAATCGGGATGAACGTGGCGGCCGTCGCCGTGTTGCTCGTCAACTCGGTCAGGAAGATGACCAACGTGACCACGAGCAGAATCAGCGCCCAGCTCGGCAGCCCTCGCCAACCCGCTACCTGGTGCCCGAGAAACTCTCCCACGCCGCTGGTCTGAATCGACGCCGCGAGGCTGAGACCACCGCCAAACAACAGGAGAATTCCCCAGGGCAATTGCTGCGCGTCTCGCCAGCGCATCACGGCGCGGCCATCGCCGGATCGCGAGGGGATGACGAATAGGCTCAGGGCGGCGATCATCGCGATTCCGGGATCGGTCAGGCCGGCCAGCGGATGGTAACCGCCAACCTCCCACTCGACCAGCCAGGCGCGTCCGATCCAGCCCAGCGCCGCCGCCGCGAAGACGGTCGCCGTGACGCGCTCGGCCCAGCGCATCGGCGGCAGCGCCGCATGCGCCCGACGAATGGCCTCGTTGCCCCCAAGCGACCGTGACGGAAGGGGAAAGAGGATGTGCGTGAGGAGATACCACGCCACGGGCAAGAACAGCACGACCAGCGGCACCCCCATCGCCATCCACCGGGCGAAGCTGATGTCCTGGCCGAGGACCTCACGAGCGTAGGACACGAGGAAGAGGTTGGGCGGTGACCCGATGATGGTGCCTACGCCGCCGATCGACGCGGCATAGGCGATGCCGAGCATCAGGCACACGCCCAAGTGCCGCTGCGACTCCACGACCCGGTCGTCCGCTACGGCGCCCTCACTCCGTTCGGAGACCATCGCGATCACGCTGAGGGCGATCGGCAGCATCATGATGGCCGTCGCGGTGTTCGACAGCCACATGCTCAGCCCGGCAGTGATCATCATGAAGCCGGCAACGATGCGCGGCGGGTTCGTCCCGACGATCGACAGCGTTGCCAGCGCGATCCGCCGGTGCAGCTCCCACCGCTGCATCGACAGCGAGAGGACGAACCCGCCCATGAAGAGGAAAATCAGGTCGTGCGCGTAGGGCGCGGCGACCTCCCGCATCGTGCCGACGCCAGCCAGCGGCAACACCACCAGGGGAATGAGCGCAGTCGCGGGAATCTCGATCGCTTCGGTCAGCCACCAGATCGCCATCCAGACAGCGACCGCCGCTGTCGCTCGGCCCGCATGACTGAACGGCACGTCCCCGAGATCGCCCGCGGCGTACTGCGCGGGCAGCGCAGCGTACACGATCACCGCAACGAGTGGACCAGCCAGGCGCGCGCCGCGCTGCACAGTCTGACCGATATGGCCCGTCATGACACGCCCGTTTCGTGAGACCCTCTCCCCGTGGTATCGTGGATCCGTTCAGAGAGAAAGGTCACCCATGCCTTTTGGTATCGGCCTCGCGGAACTGGTGGTCATCTTCTTCATCGTGCTCCTGATCTTCGGCGCGAAGCGCCTGTCGGGACTCGGACGCGGGATGGGGCAGGCGATTCGCGGCTTCAAGGACGAGGTCAAGGACCCAGACGATTCGAAGGAAGACGACTGACGTCAATCCCGGGCGCCGCGTTCTCGACCGCCTCGATGGCGCGTCGGAGCGGCGGTTCCGTTTCTCGGATCAGCTCGGTCCACAGCAGACCCCACAGCGCGGCGGGCAAGGTGTGACGCCGCGGCATGAAACTGCTCCACCGGAAGATCGAGGCTCATCGCGGTGGCCGCGCGCGGCGGGCGGGCGCACACAGTAAGGACGGTGGCGGGGAGACCGTCAGCTCGGCCTCCCCGTTCGCGCCGCTGACTATCGCTTCGGGACGTTCAATGCCGTGAGACGCGCAACCACGTCCGCGCCGGCCGTCGACGGATTCACGTCCTTGTCGATGTACGCGATCTGGCCTTCACCATCGATGTAGAAGGTCCAGCGCTGCGGGAACTCACGCTCGGCCGACACGACACCGTAGGCGCGCGCCACATCCCCGTCGGGGTTGCTCAGCAACGGGAAGTCTGCCTCGAGCGACTCGGCGAACTCCTTGTTGGTCTGAGCATCGTCGACGCTGACCATGAAGTACTCGGCGTCGAACTCGCGAATGGCATCGCCGTTCTCACGGAACGACTTGCATTCGGCCGTTCAGCCGCCGGTGAACGCTTTGGGGAACCAGGCCAGCACAACCGCCCGCCCCTTCATATCCGCCAACGAATGCATTTCGCCGTCCGATCCGATGAGCGAGAAATCCGGTGCGGCCGCGCCCGGCGCCAGCTCCTGGGCGCTCCCGACGGCCGTGACGACCGCTAGGACGCCGCACAGCATCCCCACGATGAGCAGTATTTTCATCATCTCGACACTCCTCCCGCACGGTAACCGGTCACGCGGACCGCTCCTCGCGCTGGTCTGCAGTTCTTGACGCGGCCACCATGATACCCGGAACGGTCCGAATCGTTAAGGACCCGGGTGGAAATACGTGTGATCACCTCTGGGTGTCAAGGCGCCCGCCCAGCAAGGCGCGAGGAGCGCGCATACCGGGCGTATGTAGGCGACGCGCAACGATGCTGGGCGGGATGCATCGGCGACCAGAGTGGTCACACGTATTTCCACCCGGGTCCCAAGCCGCAGGCACCTCTCGCACCCGCGCCGGGGACCGACGCTGCCCCGGGCGTGTCTTGACAGCGCGAGCCGTTTTGCAAAGCATGGCCATCGAGGAGGCAACGTGGTACGAACACCGGAACGCTCTCGCCGCGAGGAGCGCCGAAAAGGAGACCGCCGGAGCGGCGGGGACCGACGCAACACGAAACCGGGCATGAAGGGCATCGGCGACCGCCGGCAGCCCCCCGACCGCCGCAAGAACAGCCAACGCCGACTGCGCAAGCGCTAGCGCTAGCGGCCCCTCCCTGTCCCAAACGCCGAGTGAGGCACGCCACCCTGTCGCACGCGCCGCAAGGCGGCTGGCCGCGCTCAAGGCGAAGGATCGGTGCTGCGCGGCCTCGCCAAGATCATGGAACGCTGAGGACCCGGGTGACGCTCACGCGCCCGGCAGCCGATCGAGCAGCACGCTCAGGTCAGTCGCACACTCGCAATCCACGTCCGGCCAGTCCCCGAAGGGATCGAGCAGCAGCGCGTGCACGCCGGCGGCCCGCGCCCCGACCACGTCGGCATCGTAGATCCACGTGGATCTCCCACGTGGAGCGTCGTCTCCGGCGACGCCCCGGCAACCCGGAGGGCGTGGTAGAAAATCCGCGGATCCGGTTTCTCGAACCCGACGACGTGCGAATCGACGACCGCGTCGAAGAAGGGTCGCAGTCCCTGCGACGTCATCACCTGCTCCACCGTTCCGTCGGAGTTGCTCACGACTAGCAGCTTGAAGCCGCGCGCGCGAAGGGCCGCCAGCGTCGCCGGAACCCCGGGCAGCACGGCCGACCAGAGCGCCACACGGCCGATCCGGTCCAGCATCGGCACCATGGCCCGCGCCAGCCGCCCAAGCTCGGCCGGCGTGCGCGGGCGATCCAGTGGCGTGCGCGCGAGCATCTCCCGGATGTAGAACTCGAACGTGCCGACGGTCTCGGTCGACCCGAGCTGGGTCAAGGCGGCCGACACGGCCGGGCGGGCGGCCGCCTCGGCCCGGCGCAGGTCCTCCAGGCGGCACCGGACGCCGTGGCTCGCGAGCTCGTCCCGGACGAGCCGCAGGTCCATCGACACGACCGTATTGCCGGCGTCCAGGAAGAGCGTGTCCAGACGCTCGTAGGGGATCTTCCGCTTCGGCACGTTCCCGCCCTCGTGACCCACCGGCGACGGCGCCAAGAATACTCCATCGGCCAGGGTCTCCCGCGGCCCCCTCCTTCGGCGCCGCTGCTATAATCCCGACGTCGAACCGTTTCTCACGCGGCATCGATCGCCCCACGACGAACGGCCATGCGCACGCTGGACAACTACATCGACGGACAGTGGCGCCCATCCGCGACCGCCAAGTGTCTCCCCGACATCAACCCGGCAGACACGAACGACACGGTCGCCGAGGCTCCGATGTCGACGGCGGCCGATGCGGCGGCCGCCGTCAGGGCCGCGGCGCGAGCGTATCCCGCCTGGCGTGCGACGCCCGCCCCCCAACGCGGGCAACTCCTCTACCGGGTCCAGCGCCGGATGGCGGAGCGCCGCGACGAGCTGGCCGAGGCGCTCACGCGCGAAGAGGGCAAGACGCTGGCCGAGTCGCGCGGCGAAATCCAGCGCGCCATCAACGTCGTCGAGTTCTTCGCCGGCGAAGCCCGCCGCATGCTCGGCGAGACCATTCCGTCCGAAGTGCCGTTCAACTTCTGTTACACGGTGCGAGAGCCGGTCGGGCCGATCGCGCTGATCACCCCGTGGAACTTTCCGGTCGCCATTCCCATCTGGAAGCTGGCACCCGCCATCGTGTGCGGCAACCCGGTCGTACTCAAACCAGCATCGCTGACACCGCTGTGCGCCGCCCTCACGGCCGAGATCTTCGCCGAGTGCGACGCTCCCCCGGGGGTCGTCAACGTGGTCTACGGCAGCGGCCGGGAAGTCGGCGAAGCGTTGCTGGCTCATCCGTCGATCAAGGGCGTCTCGTTCACCGGGTCGAACGACATCGGTGCCCGCCTGTACAGCGCCGGCGCCGCCCGCGGCATCAAGTGTCAATGCGAGATGGGCGGCAAGAACCCCATCGTCGTTCTGGGTGACGCCGATCTGGAGCTCGCGGTCAGCAGCGCGGCGCAAGGCGCGTACGGCTCCACCGGACAGCGGTGCACCGCCACCAGCCGAGCCGTGGTCCTGGACAGCGTGGCGGACGAATTCGTCGAGCGCCTCGAGGCACGAGCGCGGGCGCTCGTCGTCGGGAACGGTCTGCATCCCGAGACCGACGTCGGACCGTCGGTCGATCAGCATCAGCTCGACACGGTCCTGGAATACATCGACATCGGCCGGCACGAGGGCGCGACGCTCGTCACGGGCGGCGCTCGCCTGACGGGCGACGAGCACGATCGGGGCTATTTCGTTCAGCCCACCATCTTCGACCGCGTCACACCCGACATGCGGATCGCCCAGGAAGAAATCTTCGGCCCGGTGCTATCGGTCCTGCGCGTTCCCGATACGGCCTCGGCGCTGGCCGTGGCCAACGCCGTGCGGTACGGCCTGGCCGCCTCGATCTACACACGGGATGTGGCCGCAGCCTTCTCGTTCATCGACCAGCTGGAGGCGGGCATCATCCACGTGAACTCGCCGACCGTCGGCGGCGAAGCGCATGTCCCGTTCGGCGGCATGAAGGCGACCGGCGTCGGGTTGCGCGAAATGGGCCGCGAAGCGGTGAGCTTCTTCACCGAGTTGAAGGTGGTCTACCTCGATTACACCGGCGCCGTGCGGCAAGGCAATTTGTACTGACGAAGCGAACTATTCTTCCCCGGCTCACGTCTCAATACGGTGACTCGGCGGATCGAGGGTTTCGCCAGGCGGCCTGAATCCGCTGCCCCATGGTCGGGACGACACGTCCCGCAGGCGACCAGCCCACGGGCTTCAGGGCCGTCGAGAGATCGGCTAAGATGTTCGTGGAGAGCCGGTTAGCCGATGACGGCCGGTTGGCGTTTCCTTCGCTGTTGAACGACACCGATTCGAGGCGGACGGGCTCGACGGAAGCCGTCGCCTGCCGGCTGGCACAGCGGTTCGAGGATTCCGATGGTCGACATTCAGCGCCCAGACCTGGCTCGCAAGCGCAAGAGGCGCCGCCTGGCGTACACGGCGGTCGCCGTCGTCGCGGTTGCGCTCATCACGCTGGGGGTTTCGCGGCTCAAGCCCGCGGCGCCGACCGTAGACCGTGCCGTCGTCTACATGGACACGGTCCAGCGCGGCTCGATGCTCCGGCAGGTCCGCGGAACCGGTACGCTGGTGCCGGAAAATACTCGCTGGATTCCGGCCTTGACGGAGGGACGGGTCGAACGGATCATCCTGCGGCCGGGCGTCACCGTCGAGCCTGACACCGTGATCCTCGAGCTGAGCAATCCCGAACTGGAACAGCAGTTGGCCGAGGCGGAGCTGCTGCTGCGAGCGGCCGAGGCGGATTACGAGAACCTGAAGGTCGGCCTCGACAGCGAGATGCTCACGCAGCGCGCCGGCGCGGCCAGGGTGCAGGCTGAATTTCAGCAGGCCCGGTTGCAGGCAGAGGCTGACACGCAGCTCGCCGCCGACGGCCTGACGTCGGACCTGATCATGAAGATCTCGGTCTCCCGCGCAGAGGAGCTCGAAAACAGGACGCAGATCGAACAGGAACGACTCCAGATCGCCTCGTTGTCCGCCGCTGCCCAGCTCGTGGCGCAGCGCGCCCGCGTCGAGCAAGCACGCTCCACCTACGATCTGCGCCGCAATCAGGTGGACCGCCTGCACGTCAGGGCCGGCGATCCGGGCGTCCTGCAGGTCGTGCCAGTCGAGGTCGGCCAGAGCGTGGCCCCGGGAGACAACCTGGCCCGCGTCGCCGATCCGACCAACCTCAAGGCCGAGCTGCGAATCGCCGAGACCCAGGCGAAGGACATCCAGATCGGACAGGTCGCGCGGGTGGACACCCGCAACGGCGTCATCACCGGCCGCGTGGCGCGGATCGACCCGGCCGTGCAGAACGGTACCGTGACGGTGGACGTCACGCTGGAAGGCGAGCTGCCTCGCGGCGCCAGGCCCGATTTGACGGTCGACGGCACGGTCGAACTGGAGCGCCTCGTTGACATCCTGTACGTCGGCCGGCCCGCGTTCGGGCAAGAAGACAGCACCATCGGCCTGTTCCGCATCGTGAACGAGAACGGCGACGCCGACCGTGTCGCGGTGCGACTGGGCCGCAGCTCGGTGAACACCATTGAAATTCTGGACGGCTTGAACGAGGGCGATCAGGTCGTCCTGTCGGACATGTCGGCCTGGGACGCGTTCGATCGCGTCCGGTTACGCTGACGAAACGCTGTTACACGGAACGCTACGGTCACAAACTTGAGGAGTCGCAATGAACGCACCGGCTGATTCGTTGATTCATCTCACCAGCGTCAAGAAGATTTTCTACACCGACGAAGTCGAAACGCACGCACTGGCCGGCATCGACATGGACATCAAGAAGGGTGAGTACGTCGCCATCGCCGGCCCATCGGGCTGCGGCAAGTCGACGCTGCTCTCCATCCTGGGCCTGCTCGACTCCCCGACGGAAGGCGATTACTGGCTGAACGGCCAGTCGGTCGCGGAGCTGCCGCTATCGGCGCGTGCCCGAACGCGCAACCGGGAGATCGGTTTTATTTTCCAGAGCTTCAACCTGATCGGCGATCTCACCGTCTTCGAGAACGTGGAACTGCCGCTCACTTACCGCGGATTGAAGGCGTCGGAGCGCCGCGATCGGGTCGGTGCCGCGCTGGAGAAGGTCGGCATGGGCCACCGTGCCAAGCATCTGCCCAGCCAGCTCTCGGGCGGTCAGCAGCAGCGGGTGGCCGTCGCCCGCGCCGTGGGGGGGAAGCCGTCCATTCTGCTGGCCGACGAGCCGACGGGCAACCTCGACTCCCGCAACGGTGAGTCGGTCATGGAGCTGCTCCGCGAACTGCACAGCGAAGGCGCCACCATTTGCATGGTCACGCACGACCCGCGATACGCGCGCCACGCCGACCGCGGCATTCATCTCTTCGACGGCCAGATCGTCGAAGAGAGCGTCGAGACCATCTAAGACTCGCCTTGTCGCGCCGGACGCCCAACGCTGGCGTCCAGCGCCTATCTGCGATCGCCCGGCCAGGTCCTCCCCCGGCGGGCGGCTAACCGCGCGCGTCCCGCGCCTGCCGCACGATCTGCACGCTCGCACTCGCGCCGATGCGCGTTGCGCCGGCCCGTACCATCGCCTGGAACGCCGCGTAGTCCCGAACGCCTCCTGCCGCCTTGATCCCCAGATCAGCGCCCACGGTCGCTCGCATCAACGCCACATCCGCGACCGTGGCGCCGCCCGGGCCAAATCCCGTAGAGGTCTTGACGAAGTCGGCGCCGGCTGCCTTGGCCAGCACGCAGGCGGTCCGCTTTTCCTCATCGGTGAGGAGCGCCGCCTCGATGATGACCTTGCTGATCGCACGGCCCGCGCGGCACGCGTCGACGACCGCCTCGATGTCGCACTGCACGAGCGGCCGGTCGCCGCTCTTCAGCGCGCCGACGTTCATGACCATGTCGATCTCCGTTGCGCCGTCGGCGATCGCCCGTCGCGCCTCGTACTGCTTGACGTCCGGCGTCGTCGCACCGAACGGGAAGCCGACCACCGCACACACACCGACCGGCACCGTAGTGAGCTGCCGAGCGGCGTGCGCGACCCAGGTGGGATTCAGGCAGACGGTGGCAAACCGGTATTCGGCCGCCTCCTCGCACAAGGTCGTCACCTCGGCACGGGTGGCATCCGGCTTCAGCAGCGTGTGGTCAATCAGCGCCGCCACGTCGCCAGGTGGACCGCCGCTCGCATGCAGCCCGAGCCGGGTCGCGCCCGCGTCGAGCACGGCACCCACCCGCTCGGGGCAGCGCTCGGTGAGGACGCCGTGACAGGCACACCGGGCGTGCGGGTGCTCCCGGCGCCCGATCTCGGCCATGACCGCGTTCGTGACCGCCTCGATGAGCCGCTCGACATCGTCCGCACTGTCTGCGCTCATCGATCGCTACCCGGTCCCTCCGCCTCGCTCCAATCTCCCGATCTTGGCCAGGCGTGCCACGTAGCGCGGCTCGCGCATCGTCGCCGCCAACCAGGCGTCGACGATCGCCGCGGCTCGCTCCGCGTCCACGAACGTAGCGCCCAAGGTCAACACGTTGACGCCCGCGTGCTCTCGCGCGTACCGCGCGGCCGTCGGCTCCGCGACCATGGCGGCCCGAATACCGGCCACCTTGTTGGCCGCGATCGCCGACCCTACCCCAGAGCCGTCGATGACGAGGCCCGCGTCGGCCTGCCCGCGCGCCACGACACGCGCCACACCCGCTGCGACGTCCGGATAGTCCACGCGCGCCGCCGTATGGACACCCAAGGTCCTCCACGGTCAGGCCCCGGCCTCTGAGATGCCGCATGACCGCACGCTTGAGATCGAGTCCGCTGTGGTCACAGCCAATCGCGACGATGCGGATCGGCTGCAGGCCGTATCGCGCGAGCTCGTCCTGCGTGATCGGCCCTGCCCGGACGACCGTGACGCGCCGCGCCGCAAGGGTGTCCTGCGCCAGCGGCGTGACCTGGCCGCGTTCCGCCAGCTCCACCGTGGAGCCCGGCTCGAGCCGCCGCGCTTCCGCCTCGGTGATGATCTCGAATCGCTTCATGGGCTGTCACGCCGTCCAACTCGAACTCGCCAGCGACCCCGGCTCGCCGCGCCCGGCCTCCCGTACCGGATCTTGACCCTCGCGGGCACACGTTCATCGTCGGCGACTGTGATACCCTGCGTCACTCGCTGGCCGGACCCATGCCTTCGTCTCCCACCGACGCCGTGCTCTTCACCGCGGACCAGATTCGACGCCGGGTCGCCGAGCTTGCGCGCGCCATCGACGCGGACCATTCCAGGGATCAGCCGCTGCACGTCGTCGCCGTGCTCAAGGGCAGCTTCATCTTCGCCGCGGATCTCGTCCGGGCCATGCGGACGTCATCGACGCTCGACTTCGTCGTGGCCACCTCCTATGCGTCACGGACAACGTCATCCGGCGAGATTCAGCTGCTCAAGAATCTCGACAGCGCCATCGCAGGCCGCCCCGTCCTGATCGTCGAAGATATCGTCGACAGCGGCCGGACGCTCCATTTCCTCCAGGACGTCATGCGTGCGCGCGCACCGCGAAGCCTGCGCACCGCCTGCCTGCTCAGTAAACCGTCTCGTCGACAGGTGGAGGTGCCGATCGAGTACCTCGGATTCGAGATCGACGACCACTTCGTCGTCGGCTACGGCCTCGACCATGCCGAGCAGTTTCGGCACCTACCCCACATCGCCGTCCTGGCCACCGCTACCGACTGACGGCCGACCGCACCGCGTCAGCCAACTCCCGCGCCTCCGCCAGGACGGCCGCTTCATCGAGCGACAGTACGTGCCGCCCCCGCATCAGGATGCGCCCGTTGACGATCGTCGTGTCCACGTCGTCTCCTCGCGTGGTGTAGACCAGATGCGAAATCGGGTCGTACATCGGCGTCTGCCGGGGCGCCGTCATCGACACGACGATGAGATCGGCCCGCTTCCCTGGCTCCAGCGACCCGATCATCGCCTCGAGACCGATGGCCCGGGCGCCGCCAAGCGTCGCCATCTCCAACGACGTGGCGGCGTCGACGACACGCGGATCTCCCGACTGCAGCTTGTGCAGCAGGGACGCCATCCGCATGGCCTCGAACATGTCCAGATCGTTGTTGCTGGCCGCGCCGTCGGTCCCGAGTCCAACATCGACGCCAGCTTCCAGATAGGCCGGAATGGGCGCCGTCCCGCTGGCCAGCTTCATGTTGCTCTCCGGGTTATGAGACACCCCGACGCCTCGGCGCCGCAGGATCGCCACATCCTCGGCCGAGACCCAGACGCCGTGCGCCGCCACGACCGACGGACGCCAGAAGTCGATCGCGTCGAGAAAGGCAGTGGGCGACTGACCGTAGCGCGCCTGGGCAATCCGGGACTCGTCTTCGGTCTCGGCCAGATGGATCAAGATCGGCACGTCGTAGCGCAAGCCGAGATCTCGAGCCGCCAGCAACGTCGCTTCGTCCAACGTATACATCGCGTGCGGCGCCACCGCGGGGATGATCAGGTCGTGGTGCCGCCACGCGGCAATGAAGGCCTCGGCGCGGGTCAGCGCGTCGTCCGGCGACGCCGCGTCCGGTGTGGGAAACTGAATTACGGTCTGGCCCAACACGGCCCGCAAGCCAGCGTCCACCGTCGCCTCGGCGATCGCTTCCTCGAAGTAATACATGTCCACGAAGGTCGTCGTGCCAGACAGAATCATCTCGAGGGCGGCCAGCGATGTCCCGATTCGCACGAATTCGGCAGTCACCGTCTGCGCCTCGGCCGGAAAGATGTACTGCTCCAGCCAGTCCTTGAGGGCCAGATCGTCCGCGAGCCCGCGGTACATCACCATCGGCGCATGCGTGTGGGTGTTGACGAGGCCCGGGAGGACCACGTGCCCCGTGGTGTCGATCGTCTCACGGGCGACGACCGCCGCCGCCACCTCCCCGACCGTGCCGACCGCCACGATGTCAGTGCCCGACACCGCCACGGCCCCAGGGGTCAAGAGTCGCCCGGACGCGTCCATCGTGACGACCGTGCCACCGGTCAGGAGCAGATCGACCGGTCGCGGCGGCACCGCCGGCTGGGCGAGCAGCGATACGGCGGTCCCCAGCCACGGCGCGATCGCCACCCACCCGCCGCGTCGCGCTCGTCTTGCGGTCATCGGCCGCATCTTACTCGAAACCGTGCCGTGTCACCCGGCCGCGTGCCACACGTTTTCAGTATTACAATTACGCAAGGGTTCCTCAGACCCTGCGCATGACTCCGGCACCGGAGGCCGGAATCAGCACCGACGGCCGGGTTTCGAGTGGAGGACACACATGAAGAATCGAGTGCTGCTACTGCTGTTGACCGTCGCCCTGGTGGGCGGGGTCGACTGGGTCGTGCCCATAACCCGCGCCGAAGCACCGTCGCTTCAAGAAGCGCCGGCTGCCGAACGCACGGTCTGGTACTTCTATCGGGTCAAGTGGGGCGCTCAGGACGAGTTCCTCGATCTGTATCAGACCAACCATTATCCGGTGATCAAAGCGCAGCTCGGTGGACGGGTGACCGATTTCAAGGCGTACGGACCGATGTACCACGGTGACGGACGGTCGGATTGGACGTTCGCGACCGTCATGACGTTCCGCGATGACGCCGCGCTGACCGGCCCCTACGATGAGATGGAGATCGCACGTCGGCTCTTCCCGGACTTCGAGACGTTCGAGGCGGAGGAGCGGCACCGATTCGAACTGCTCGACGCGCACTGGGACGTGCCCCTGACCGAGATCGACTTGGAGACGCGGGAGCTGGTCACGCGCTGAGCTGGACCGCGGAGGGCATCGGGCACACCCGCCCGCCGAACGTCATCAGTCCCTGAACGGGTCGAAGGTGTCGGGTCCGGCCATTGCCACACCGACCGGCGTCAGCGTGTGCAGGATGCGGACCGTGCCCGCGTGCGCCGCCAGCACGTCCGGCAGTCGCTTGTAGACCTCGGGCGCCTCGTCGGCGCCGGCGCCGCGCAGTTCCAGCCCGCCATCCCGTAGCGATGACGAGACAGCCTTCCAATCGACCCGACCCTTCCGCTGCACCTCGCGCGTGAGGCGGCTATGCATCTTGGCCCCGCACGCCGGGCACTTCGGGTTCGCGCCGTCGATCATCCGCAGCGAGCCCTTCGACCGCGTGACCGCGCAGTCACGCCGGCCGCACGCCCACACCTTGCGCACCCTGATGCGCCCGGCCGCCGCCGACCGGGACATCACCCGGCCCGCGCCGTGCACCGTAGAGTACAGCGCAGCCTTCGACCGCGGCGAGTCCACGCCTTCCAGCACCACGCTACGATCGCCCATGCTGCCGCCCACGAACCCGCGCTGGCCTGGGTAGGCCGGCGTGGCACCCTTGCGGATGACCCACATCTCGCGGCCGTCGTGCTTCTCGCGCCAGGCGAAATTGTGATGGTTGTGCACCTCGTCCACGACCTGCCCGCCCAGGATTTCCGTCGCCACGACGCGCGTCACCCACTCGCGCCCGGCGTAGGCGTACTGCCCCGCCAGTGCCATCCCGGCGAGGTAGGCTTGACCGAGGTCTGTCCGGGTATCGAGCAGGACCGGCGGCGCGTCCATGCCGCCGTCCGTCACGCGGTCGGTGAACGCCTTGTTCTGGGCCAGCGCGAGGAACCCCGTACAGGTCTTGTGGCCGAACCCCCGGCTCCCGAAGTGGACGCCGACCCACATCCACCCGTCGTCGTCGTAGAACAGGTCGACGTAGTGGTTCCCCGACCCCACCGTCCCGAGCTGGTTCGCGGCCATGCGCACAAGGCTGCGCTGTTCTTTCACCGGTGATTCCGCAATGGCGCCAATGACCGACGACTCGACCCGCGCGTGGTTGCTCCGGCCCACGCCGAAGCTGATCCGCCGACAAATTTCGTTCATGAAACGTGGGATCAGCGGCTTTGCGTCGTCGTAGCGGATGTCGGTCTTGGCGGCCATGTTGCCGCAGGCGATGTCGTAGCCCACCCCCGACGGCGACACGTGGTGCTCGTAGGCCACCACGCCACCAATCGGCTGGCTGTACCCAGGATGGTGGTCCGCACAGAGCACGCCTTGGAGCTCCTGACCCTCACGATGCTCGGCGGCAGCGAGACACGTTTCGAGCTGGGTCCTGCTCCGCTGATCGACAGTGCCGAACGTGGTGATGCTCATCCGGTAGCACCCCGTTTAGACTCGCGGTGTCGAAGGAGCCAGAGTGTCGCGAGACGCAATGTATTTTCGGATTGTGGAGTGGTGGGCGCTAGTGGATTCGAACCACTGACCCCCGCCGTGTGAAGGCGATGCTCTACCACTGAGCCAAGCGCCCACTCGTCCGATCAGTGTACCGGATCCCGGGCACACCCGCCAACGAGCGCTCGGGGTCTCACCGACGAGGGGCGCTCACGATTCCCGGATCTGCGCGATCAGCAGCGAGAGCAGGCTGGCAAACTCACGATCGGTGGCGGTAAAGACCTCACCGTACTCCGCTTCCGACATCTGCTGTCGACTCCAGTCGCCGTCGAAGATCACGGCCTGTCCGGCCCGATTGTACCGATCGGCCGGCGCGTCGCCGCCGGGTGATCGTTGCAGTCCGTTGGCGCCGAAATCGTCGACGAAGAACTTCGTCTCGGGTGACGACGCGCTGTTCAAATCGACGTAGACGTCGCGATAGTCGCCGGCAATGATCTTGTTTTGTAACAGTTCCGGCACCGCGTAGTCGGCCGCCACCGCCAGCAACTGACGGCCGCCGAAGTAGAGCGCCGCGACGAATCGTTCCTCACCGCTGGGGTCCTTGGCGGCGATGGCGCCCAGATCGGCCTCGTCCATCAGCCGCGCTAGCTCGACCGCCAAAGGTGCCGACTCCGAGCTCTGCCCGCGCGCCACGCCGGCACCCAGCGCGAGCGCCATCACGACAATCCACACCGCCAGCCACCGGCTCCGATTCCCTCTCATCTGCCACCTCCTCCCCACTACCCCTATTCTATAGAAGTGTGGCACCGCGCACTCGCGGACCACGAATCCCGGGCATGATCACGAGCCGGTCATCGAGAGCCCGAACCCCGGTGTCCGCAGCTGCGTGAGCCGATCCCGAAGCTCGGCCGCCCGCTCGAACTCGAGATTTGCCGCCGCGGCCCGCATCTCGCCCTGAAGCTCCCGAATTCGCGCATCGAGCTCCGCCTGGGTCCGGAAGGTCTCCTGATCCTCGCCGGCGCGTGCCACGGTCACGTAGTCACGCTCGTACACGCTCGACATCACGTCGTCAATCGCCTTGACGATCGAGGCCGGCGTGATCCCGTGCGCCGTGTTGTAGGCCTGCTGGATCTCCCGTCGCCGTTCGGTCTCGTCGATCGCCACGCGCATCGACTTGGTCACCACGTCGGCGTACATGATGACTTGGCCGTGCACATTCCGCGCGGCGCGCCCGGACGTCTGAATGAGCGCCCCGGCCGATCGCAGAAACCCTTCCTTGTCCGCGTCGAGAATCGCGACCAGTGAGACTTCCGGCAGATCGAGCCCCTCGCGCAGCAGGTTGATGCCGATCAGCACGTCGAAGACGCCCCGTCGCAGGTCGCGCAGAATTTCCACGCGCTCCAGCGTCTCCACATCCGAGTGGAGATATCGGACGCGTACTCCCAGCTCCTGGTAGTACTGCGTCAGGTCCTCCGCCATGCGCTTGGTCAGCGTCGTGACGAGTGCGCGCTCCTTGCGCTCCGTCCGCGTGCGTACTTCCTGCAGCAGGTCGTCCACCTGCCCGGCCACCGGACGCACTTGGATCTCCGGATCGAGCAACCCCGTCGGCCGAATGATTTGTTCGACGATGACGCCGCCCGTCCGGCTCAGCTCGTAGGGCCCAGGCGTCGCCGACACGAAGACGACCTGCGCGACCCGCGCCTCCCATTCCTCGAAGCTCAGCGGCCGGTTGTCGAGCGCCGAGGGCAATCGGAAGCCGTACTCGACCAGGACGTTCTTGCGCGATCGATCGCCAAGGAACATCCCGCGAATCTGGGGCACCGTCTGGTGACTCTCATCGACGATCATGAGGGCGTCGTCCGGCAGGTAATCCAGGAGCGTGGGCGGCGGCTCGCCGGGCGCCCGACCGGAGAGATGGCGCGAGTAGTTCTCGATGCCATGGCAGTGTCCGATCTCTCGCATCATCTCGAGATCGAACATCGTTCGCTGGTGCAGCCGCTGCGCTTCGGCGAGTTTTCCCTCCGCCTCGAGCTTCGGCCTCCAGTCGGCCAGCTCGGCCTTGATCGTCTCGATCGCCTGGCGCGTCCGCTCGCGGGGCAGCACGAAATGCGACTTGGGATAGATGGCGATCTTGTCGTACGCCCGCCCGGGCTGCCCGCTGACCGGATCGAACGCCGTCAACTCGTCCACTTCGTCACCGAACAGACCGATCCGCAACGCCTGCGCGTCGTAGGACGGAAACACCTCGACAATGTCGCCGCGCACCCGGAACGTGCCCCGGCGAAACTCCACATCGTTGCGTTCGTACTGAATCTCGACCAGCTTTCGCAGAATCCAGTCGCGCTCGATCCGCTGGCCGAGCTGCAGCGGCAGCAGCATGTCGTAGTACGCCTCGGGCGATCCCAAGCCGTAGATACAGGACACACTGGCGACGATGATGACGTCACGGCGCTCGAACAACGAGCGGGTCGCCGACAGGCGCATCCGGTCGATCTCGTCGTTGATTGTCGCTTCCTTCTCGATGTAGGAATCGGTCGCCGGCACGTAGGCCTCGGGCTGGTAGTAATCGTAGTAGCTGACGAAGTACTCGACCGCGTTGTCCGGAAAGAACCGTCTGAACTCTTGAAACAGCTGGGCCGCCAGAGTCTTGTTGTGGACCATCACCAGCGTCGGCCGGTTGATGTTGGCAATGCAGTGCGCCATCGTGAAGGTCTTGCCCGAACCGGTGACCCCGAGCAGGACCTGATGCGGGTCGCCCCGCTCGAGCCCGGCAGTCAACTCGCCAATGGCGCGAGATTGATCGCCAAGCAACTTGAAGTCAGAGACGAGTCGAAAGGCATCGCTCACGGTGGGATCCAGGCCTGACACGCCGTCGTCCGTACCCGGCAGACGCTCGTCCCGCGTGTCAACCGGTCATCGTACCACAGGGCGTGGCCGTCTCGGTGCGACGCCGGACGTTGGTAGTGGTCTCGTTTCACACTAGACCACTACCTGGACGTTCACGGTGGGCGGTTAGGACGCGGGAGGCGTGTACCGGCCGTAATAGCCGCGGCGCGTCCTGATCGTCGCCCCGCGCAGCTCCGGCCGCGAGCTGATCAGATTGATCTCGACCTCGCGCCAGCGGCCATCGGTCCGCGTGTCGGTCGACGCATAGCCGAACGAGTATCGCGCAGCGATCTCCTCGGCAATCCTCTCGTAGATGCCGTCCAGCGGATCGGCGGTCAGCGGCAGGAACACCTCGCCGCCGGTGGCCTCGACCAGGAGCCGCACCCGCCGCATGTGCCGCGCATTGCCCGGACGGCTCTTCAGAAACCCGATGGCGTACATGGTGACGTCAGACGCTTTCACCAGCTCGAGCATCTCGCTGTAGGTAATGTTGCTGCGAGTGTCGGCCCCGTCGGTGTACAGCACCAGAATCTTCTGGCCGTCCTGTGCGGACGCGCCGTGGAGATAGACGCCCAGCGCGTCGTACAGGGCCGTCCAGCCTGTCGGCTTCTGTCCGCGGATGCGCTCGACCAGCCGTGGGAAGTCGGCCTGGCCGTAGCGACCGACCCGCACTTCCGTGTCGAAATCGACCAGCGTCATGTCCTCAGCCTGACGCATGGTGTTCAAGAACTTGATGGCCGCGGTCCGCGCCAGGCGCAAATCCTGGAGCATACTCGCGCTCGTGTCGAGCAGCAGCCCCAGGTGCAGTGGCGGAGGCGTCGCCTCGCCGCTGCCGGCCCCGACGAAATAACTGATGGTCTGTCTGACCTCCTCCTCGTAGAGCTCGAAATCGTCCTCGGTCAGGTCGGTGACGAAATTGCCATCACGGTCGATCACCGTCACGCCGAACCGCACCAGATCGACGCCGGCCGTGAACGTGGGTTGGGCCCAGACGGGATGGGTGCCGATCACGAGCGCCACGGCAGCCAGGAATGTACGTCGCATTGCCCTCTCTCCGCTCGGTCCGGAACCGAATTTGGTGGCAGCGGGCCGATCATACCGGAACTGGGCCCGAAGGCAATGCCCGGACTTCGGTGCCACACGGGACTTTCACCACGGGCGGCTAGGCGTATAATTTGGGGGTTGCGCGTCGGGCGAAGCGTTCGCCGCGACACGTCCGAATCGCCATGAAGTGTCTCGCCGTCTGCCAGGACGAGGCGTTCGCTCGCACGTTGCATCAGGCGCTGGTGCCGAGCTTCGCGCTCGAATGCCTCGTCGGCACGCGAACGATCGCGCGGCACCTCGAGGACGCCGGCCTGACGTGCGTCGTCGGCGACCCGCGGCGCGTCGATACCTACGTCCGGGCGGACGTCAGCCCGCACACGTGCGTCATCGTCGAAGACCCAGGAAAACGGGGACTGAAGGGCATCCTCGACGCAGTGCAGGACGCCGGTACCACGCTGGTATACGTGCTCGGCACGCCGCATCACGTCCATCGAGGCTGGAACGACGAACTGCGTGCAGAATTCCCTGACGTGACCGCGCTCGAACTGACTGAGTTGCTGTCCGGCCCGTTGCTCACCGAGCTCAGCCGTTCGAAAACACGCGCCAAGGTCCAACAGTACCAGCGGTACTTCGCCGGGGCCGACCGCATCCTCATCCTGCTCCACAACGACCCCGATCCCGATGCCATGGCGAGTGGCCTGGCGCTGCGGACGATATTCCGACGCACCAAGACCACCGCCATCCTCGGCGCAATCGACGGCGTGGCGCGGCCGGAAAACCTTCGCATGGCCAGCCTGCTGGACATCACGGTGGAGCGCGTGACACCCGAATCGTTCGGCGACTTCGACCGCATCGCGACCGTCGATGTGCAGCCGCATTACTTTGCCGGCGCGCTGCCCCGCGTCGATCTGGTGATCGACCATCATCCCAAACAGCCCGGGTATACCGCCGTGCACGAGGATATCCGGGCCAACTACGGGTCGACATCCACGATCATCACCGAGCATCTGCGGGCGATCGACGTGGCCATCTCCGAGCGAACCGCCACGGCGATGCTCTACGCCATCAAATCCGACACGTTGTTCTTCGCGCGCCAGACGAACCGCGTCGACCTCGACGCGTTCACGTTCCTGTATCGCTTGGCGGACCCGGCCATGATCCGCAAGATGGAAGGATCGGAGATCACGCTCGAGCGCCTGGAGTACGTCCGGCGGGCGATCGAGCAGGGTGCGCTGCGAGACCAGGTGTACACGGCGTTTCTGGGACGGCTGCCGCGGGAGGACTTCGTGCCGTACACGGCCGACTTCCTCCTGCAAATCGAAGACGTGAAATGGACGGTCGTCGCCGGCATCGTCGAGGACGCACTGGTGGTGTCGGTCCGCAACCTCGGCTACTCGCGGAACGCCGGTGAGTTCGTCCGCCGCACCTTCGCCGACATCGGCAGCGCCGGCGGCCACCGGGGCATGGCGAAGGCCGTCGTGACGCTCGATGCCTTCCAGCACAAGTTCGGCGCTCCGTCGGACGCAGAGATCCGTCCCACGCTGCAGCGCCTAGTCGACGCGTTCCTGAAGGACCACCCAGCCGCAGACCGGCGCAAGGAACCGCTCAAGGCCTGACGGCGCCCAGATGTCATCCTGACGCAAGCGGATAAGCCGCCGACTGCTAGCTGCTAGCCGAGCGCCTGGTCGAGATCGGCGACCAGGTCGTCCGGATGCTCGAGCCCCACCGACAACCTCGCCATCCCCGGGACCACCCCCGCCTGGGCCAGCACCTGCTCCGAGAGGGCCCAGTGCGACGTCAGCACCGGCAAGCTGCACAGACTCTCGACCCCGCCCAAGCTGGCCGCCCGAGCGAAGATCTCGAGCCGATCGAAGAACCGTGAGACCCGGGGCAACCCGCCGTCCAGCTCGAGGCAGACGACCCCGCCGAATCCGCGCATCTGCGCGCCGCAAGGGCATGGTCGGGATGGGAGACGAGACCGGGATAGTACACACGGCGCACCCGGCCATCGCCTTCGAGAAACCGCGCGACGGTCAACGCGGTGGCGTTGTGACGAGCAATCCTAACCGACAACGTCTTCAACCCGCGGCCCAGCGCGTACGCAGCGTACGGGTCGAGGACGGCTCCGGTCAGACGGCGGTTGCGCCCCACCCGGGCGACGAGCTCGGACGCACCGGCAATCGCGCCGGCCGTGACGTCGGAATGGCCGTTCAGGTACTTGGTGGCGCTGTGCATGCAGATGTCGATGCCCAGTGCCAGCGGCGCCTGATTGAGCGGGCAGGCAAACGTGTTGTCGATGACCGACACCACTCCGCGCGTGCGGCACGCCGAGGCCACGGCCTCGATGTCGACGCAGCGCAACGTCGGGTTGACCGGTGACTCGAACCAGAGCAGCCGTGTCGTTTCATGCAGGACCTGCTCCGGATTCGCCAGCGCTTCCAATCTCACGAAGCGCGTGCTGACGCCGAACGCCGACAACAGATCGGCGAGCAAGTGCCGCGTACCCCCGTAGATCGCCGAGCCGCACACGACCTCGTCGCCCGAGGCGACAAGGCTCATCAGCGTCGTGGTCGCCGCCGCCATCCCGGACGAGAAGACCAGGGCGGCCTCGGCGCCCTCGAGGCCGGCGATCACGCTCTCGACCGCGGTGACCGTCGGGTTCTCATAGCGGGAATAGAGATACTTGTCCGATCGACCCTCCGCGTAGCGCTGGACCTCTGCGGCCGAGTCGAAGCGATACGTCGTCGTCTCGTAGATCGGCGTCGTCAACGGCGCGACCTCGGTTGCGGGCCGTGGCGGTGGATGCAGCGCACGCGTGTCGGACTTCATCGAACCCTCCCTGCTCACCTTAAGGCGCCGACCGCAGGCGCTCGCCCGACGCCCCGATGACCGGGTCGATGAACTGCCGGTAGGCATCCTGGTAGCCACGGTCAACGAGCTCACTCAGCGTCTGCCGCCGATCCGAACGCTCGTCGTAGGCGCCCGCGAAATCGAACGGGCCCAAAGGATTGTGGGTGGGCCGAACCAGGAAGAGCCCCTCGAACTGTCCCACCCGGGACGTGACGGCATCCCGCACCGCCGCCGCCTCCATCGACGCCAGATACTCGCCGGCACGACCGCGTGCATCGCGGCGCCCCGCGCTCAGGGTGTGCGGACCGGTCAGTTCCGCCGTGGCCGACACGACGATGGCCTGTTCGACTCCGGCGTTGAGCACCTCCTCGAGGAGACGGGACACGGCATCCGGCCGATCGGCCGCACGGTGGGTTTCGCCACGCCACTGGCTCTCCGGCGCGAACGCGATTAGGTGGGGCTCCGTCACGACCGGCAGGCTGACCGACGCCGCCAAGGCGTCCATGGCGTGATCGCGGCCGCCGGCCGCGAGATCCCAGGTCTCGAAGGCCCGGCGTCCGCTCTCGTGCACCCGTTGAAAGAAGCGTTCCCGAAACGGCTCCGCGAGCAAGGCAAACACGAGGTCCCGTCGAATGTCCACGTCGTGCGCCGTCACGACCAATTCGCGGAAGCCGGGCTGGCCGAGGTTGTCGGCCAGCAACTCGGTGTACCCGCGACTGAGCGCCTGCGCCTTGGGCCGTGCGACCGACGCCGCGCCCCGGATGAGCTTCCATAGCGCCCGGGCAAAGCAGTCCCGGGGCTCCGCTGCACTCAGCGGCACGGCGAGCATCTGCCACCACGGTGCGCCGCGCGACCGGCGGCGTGCCCTGACCGAGCGCAGCGCCGTCGCACCCAGCAGCACCAGCAGTGCCAGGAGCAGCGCGACCACGGTCTGCGGGACGAGCGCCGGCAGCGCCGCCGGCCCAAAGACCGACGTCAGCAGCCGGCCGTACCCCTCGGTCAACGTAACTCCCAGCTCACTTCCGATCAGGCGCAGCAGGAGGGCCAGCGGATACACGACCGCCGCGGCACCGAGGAAGACGAGCGGAAACAGTATCGTGGCGACCGCGGCCGCGAACAACCAGGCCGCGGTCCGCAGGCTGGCCCGCCAGCGGTAAAACCGACGGGTGACGCCACTTCGCCAGACACCACCCACCTCCCACAGCCGGGCACCGCCATCGACGGCCGCGAACATGGCGCTCACCGTCCCCATCCCGCGCCCCGCCACGACGTCAATCTTCACACCGGCTTCCTGCAGGGCCCGCAGCACGCCCGCATGATAGGCGCCAGCCGTCCCCGTGCCGGTCAGCACGAGGGCGGTCCGCAGGTGGGGTGAATACGTGGACTTCCGGAGGCCGGGAGTCGAATGCGGGGAAGCCAAGTCGAAAATCGGCGGGCGCGACAAGGCGCTCAGTCGTGGACGGTCGTCAGCTTTACGATCTCGAACGTGCGGGTTCCGCCCGGCGTCGGCACGGTGACCTCGTCCCCCTCCTCCTTGCCGACCAGCGCCCGGCCAATCGGTGAGGAGATGGAGATCCACCCCCTGTCGGGCTCCGCATCCTCCGGCATGACCAGCTGATAGGTGATCGTGGCGGCGCCGTCCTCTCGGAGCACGAGCGTCGAGCCGAACGCCGCGCGATCCTGGGGTAGCTTCTCGAGATTCATCAACGAAATCTCAGACGCGCGCTGCCGGAGCATCGACACGCGCGCCTGCACCAGTCGCTGCCGCTCCTTGGCCGCCTGATACTCCGCGTTTTCACGCAGATCCCCGAGCTCACGTGCGATCTTGATCTCCTTCGGCAGCTCGTGCTTCAACTCATGCTCGAGCTGTTGGATCTCGTCGTTGTACCGCTTGAGCAGACGCGCTTTCACCATGGAATGATCTTGCCGACCACGGACAGGTCGTACGTCCAAGAGTAGCACAGTCTGCTATCCTGTCTGTCGCCCCGCGCCGCGGATCGAAGCCCGGCGCGACGGCCCGTCACCGATTGACGTGGAACAGATCTCCAGCCGCCGGAACACCGTCGTGAGTCGCTTTCGCGCCGTCGCGGCCGGGCAGGCCATGACGCACGACCGCATCATGCTCGACGGTCCGCGCCTGGTCGAAGAGGGGCGCCGCGCCGGACTCGCCTTCGACACGGTCGCCGTCGCCGCGTCGCGTCTCGCGCGCGATCCGGCTCTCGCGACGCTGTCGACCGCTCTCGGCGACGACGGCGCACGTCTCATCAGCGTCACGGACCCCGTCATGGATGCGCTGAGCCCGGTGGACACTCCCTCGGGAATCGTTGCGCTGGCCGAGCGGCCCGCCGTATCGCTCGACGCCGCGCTGGCGTGCCCGCCGCAGCTCGTACTGGGCCTGTCCAACTTGCAGAACCCGGGGAACGTCGGCGCGGTGATCCGGGCGGCGGCGGCAGGCGGTGCGACCGGCATCGTGGCCAGCGGGATGACGGCCGATCCGTACGGATGGAAGGCCCTACGCGGCGCGATGGGCGGCACGTTCCGCATGCCGGTCGCCATGCAGGTGGACCCGCTGGCGTTGATCGCCCAGGCCCGCGGTCGCGGGATCGCGGTCGTCGCCGCGACGGCCCGCGACGGCGCCCCCTTGTACCAGTGCGACCTGACCGCACCGACACTGGTGATCCTCGGCGGCGAGGGCGGCGGACTGGCCGAGGCACTCCTGACGGCGGCCGACCGCGCGCTGTCGATCCCCATGCGGGGTGGCGTCGAGTCGCTGAACGTCGCGACCGCCGCCGCGCTCATCGTGTACGAAGCGTTCCGGCAGCGGCACGCCGGCGCCCATGCCTCTGGCGCCGATCGGGGGGGGGCGTGAAGCCGGGTGAACTCTTCGCGGAGGCACGCGCCGGCGAAGCCGCCGCGCCGTCTCCCCTCGCCGAGCGCATGCGCCCGCGGACGTTCGACGAGTTCATCGGCCAGCGCGATCTCCTGGCCCCTGGCCGACCGTTGCGGCAGGCCATCGAACGCGATGCGCTGCAGTCGATCATCCTGTGGGGGCCCCCGGGAACCGGCAAGACGACTGTCGGACGGCTGATCGCGGCGACGACGCGGGCGCACTTTATCGCGTTCAGCGCCGTGCTCTCGGGCATTCGTGAAATCAAGGCCGTCATGGCCGAAGCGGAGGACGCGCGGCGGAAGCTCGGGCGGCGTACTATCGTTTTCATCGACGAAATCCATCGCTTCAACAAGGCTCAACAAGACGCGTTTCTCCCTCGTGTCGAGGCGGGCGATATCACCCTGGTGGGCGCCACGACCGAGAATCCGTCGTTCGAAGTGATCGCCGCACTGCTCTCCCGCTCCCGCGTGTTCGTACTCGAACCACTGGACGAGGACGACCTGCGGGAGGTCCTCGAGCGGGCGCTGCGCGACGCCGACCGCGGCCTCGGCGGCCGGAAGCTCACCGTGTCGCCCGAAGCCTTGACGGCGATCGCCCGGCATGCGAATGGCGACGCGCGCGTGGCCCTGAATCTGTTGGAGATGGCGGCCGCACTGGCCGAACCCGACCAGGGCGCTCCCAGTTCGTCACCGCCCCGCCCAATCGACACCGTGCTCCTCGCCGATGTGATCCGACGGCGTGCCCTGCTCTACGACAAAGACGGCGACGAGCACTTCAACCTCATGTCGGCCCTGCACAAGTCGATGCGCAACAGCGATCCCGACGCCTCGGTGTACTGGCTCGCGCGCATGCTGGAGGCGGGCGAAGATCCCTTGTATGTGGCACGGCGCCTCGTGCGGTTCGCCTCCGAGGACATCGGACTGGCCGACTCGCACGCGCTCTCGACGGCAGTTGCCGCGAAGGAGGCCGTCCACTTCATCGGCATGCCGGAGGGCAACACCGCTCTCGCCCAGGCCGTGATCTACCTGGCCACGGCGCCGAAGAGCAACGCCGTCTATACCGCGTACGCGAGCGCCGCCGCCGATGCGCACGAGCGGGTCGCCGAGCCGGTGCCCTTGCACCTGCGCAACGCTCCGACTCGTCTCATGCGGTCGCTCGGCTACGGGAAGGGCTACCGGTATGCGCACGACGAGCCCGATGCCGTGACCGCCATGGAATGCCTGCCTGATGGACTACGGGGCCGGCGCTACTACCGGCCGACGGAGCGGGGGCACGAGCGGGAGGTCGGCCAACGTATGGCCGAGCGGGAGAAGCTCAAACGGCAGCGTGAGAAGCCGTAGGGCTCTCGGCTTTCGGCAAGAGCAGAGGTCACTCCCGAGAGCCGGGAGCCTGCGTCACCCGCGGGTGACCGGACGAACCGCCAGCCAGCCGAGGACGAACGCGGCGATTCCCCCTCCGAAGATCTGCGGGCTCGGCCCCAGCGAGCCGGCATCGACGATGGCGAACAGCAGGGTTGACATGCCGAGGAGCTGCAGGAAGCGGCCGACGTAGTAGAGCGTCCATCGCATCACGACCGCTGGAAGCTCCGTTCGATGTCGCGCCGCCCCATACGCAACAGAACCGGACGACCGTGGGGGCAGACGGTCGAGTAGGCGGTACGCCCCAGCTCATCCAGGATGTAGCGCATCTTGTCTGGCGTCAGCGCATCATTTGCCTTGACCGCCGCGTGACAGGCCGTCGTCGCGGCGATCTGCCGCAACGCCGCCTCCACGCGCTGTCCAGCATCGAAGCCGTCGAGATCCTCGGCCAGCGCGCGGATCGCGGCTTCGCAGGCGATCCGATCGAGCAGTGCGGGCACCGCCGCGACCCGGACGCTCGATCCGCCGAAGGGTTCGACCTCGAATCCGAGGCGATCGAGCGCCTCGGCGTGCGCGACCAGCGACTGGCGCTGACTCGCCGACAGTTCCACAAGCATCGGTTCCAGCAGGCGCTGGCTCTCCAGGCGACCAGCGGTCAGCCGATCCATGACCTGCTCGAACAGCACGCGCTCGTGAGCCACGTGCTGATCGACGATGACGATGCCTTCGTCATCCACCGCGATGATGAACGTGTCGCGGAACTGCCCGAGCGCGATCATCGGCCGGACGGCCGCGTCGTCGCGCAACGCCGGTGCATTTCGCTCCACCGGCGCGGCCACCGACGGCGCTCCGGTCGAACCACGCTCACGGACGAACGCGGCCGTCACCGGCGTCCATCGGCTGGGAATCGACGCGCCGGCCATGACTCCCGGAATCGAGCGCGCCGCGGGACCGCTCGGATGCGCCGACACCGCACGAAACAGCAGGTCGGGCGCGCCACCCTCGCCCAGCGCCTCGCCGATGGCCCGGCGGAGCACCTCGTGCACCACTGACTGCTCGAGAAACCGCACCTCGGCCTTCGTCGGGTGCACATTGACGTCGACGCGATCGGGCGGCAGCTCGATGAACAGGTGGACTTCGGGACGTCGCTCCTTGATGGTGGCCCGGCTGTAGGCATCGAGAATCGCGTGGGCGATCGTCCGATCCTTGACGACACGGCGGTTCACGAAGATGTTCTGCGGGCCGCGGGTGGCCCCGTGCTCAGCCAGCGCCGCAATGTAGCCGCTGACGCGCAGGCCGGCCGCCTCCTTCCGCACCTCGACGAGATCCGGCCGATCTCCGTAGAGCTGATAGAACCGCTCAGCGAACGATTCCGCCGGGGCGCATTGGATGACTTTGCGGCCGGCGGAGGTCAGCGTGAACCCAACCTCGGGATAGCCCAGCGCCAGCTGCGTAACCAGCCTGGAGACCCGCGCCGATTCGGCGGCGTCGGACTTCAGAAACTTTCGCCGGGCCGGCAGGTTGTAGAACAAGTCGCCGACGTCGACCCGCGTCCCTTCCGGCGCCCCGACCGCGCGCACCGACGCCGTCACTCCACCATTGACCTGGATCTGGGTTCCCTCGTCGTGCTCCCGTGCCCGCGTGCGCAGCGTCAGGTGGCAGACCGACGCGACGCTCGGCAGCGCCTCACCGCGAAAACCAAGCGTCCGAATGGCCGCCAGGTCGCCCGCGGTCGCGAGCTTGCTGGTCGCGTGACGCTCCAGCGCCAGCGTCGCGTCGTCCGGTGTCATACCCTCGCCATCGTCCTCGACCCGGACGAGCCGCTTGCCGCCCAGCTCGGTCGTCACGCTGATGCGGCGGGCACCCGCGTCGATCGCGTTCTCGACCAGTTCCTTGACCACCGAGGCGGGACGTTCGACGACTTCCCCAGCGGCGATCTGATTGGCCAACTCGGTGGACAGACGAAGGATCTTCGCCACGGGTTGTTAGCGTCCGGCTCAGGACCTGGCGCGCAGCGCGGCCTGGGCCGCCGCGAGACGCGCCACGGGAATGCGGAAAGGCGACGCGCTGACGTAGTCCAGGCCGACCTCGTGGAAGAAACGCACCGACGCCGCGTCGCCGCCGTGCTCGCCGCAGATACCCAGCTTCAGGTCGGGCCGCGTGCGACGGCCCCGCTCGACGCCGATCCGGACCAGCTCACCGATGCCGACCGTGTCGATTGACTGGAACGGGTCGCGGTCCATGATCTTCCGCTCGCGGTACACCCGGAGAAACCGGCCGGAATCGTCGCGGGAGAACCCGTAGCCCATCTGCGTGAGGTCGTTCGTGCCGAAGGAAAAGAACTCCGCTTCCGCGGCAATCTCGTCGGCCGTCATGGCGCCGCGCGGCACCTCGATCATCGTCCCCACGAGATACCGGACCGTGACGCCCTGTGCCTGCATCGTCTCGGCCGCGACGCGGTCGACAACCGTTTTCTGGTCGCGGAACTCGCGCACGTCGCCGACCAGCGGAATCATGATCTCAGGAATGACCTTGACGCGCTCCTTCTTGAGGCGGCACGCCGCCTCGATGATCGCACGCGTCTGCATCTCCGTGATTTCCGGGTATGTGATGCCGAGCCGGACCCCGCGGTGTCCCAGCATCGGGTTGAACTCGTGCAACTGCTCGACCCGCCGGAGCACCTTGCGCTTCGCCTCGAGATCGGCCCGCGGATTGCCGCGCACCTCGGCGACGGCAATCTCGACCATCAGGTCCTCACGCTTGGGCAGGAACTCGTGTAGCGGTGGATCGATCAGCCGGATCGTGACCGGACGCCCCGCCATCACCTTGAAGACGTCGTAGAAATCCTCTCGCTGGAGCGGCAGCAGCTCGTCGAGGGCGGCGCGGCGGTCCGCCTCGTTGTCGGCCATGATCATCCGCTGCACGATCGGAATCCGCCCCTCACCGAAGAACATGTGCTCGGTGCGGCAGAGGCCGATGCCCTCGGCGCCGAACGCCAGCGCGACCGACGCCTGGTCGGCCAAGTCGGCATTCGCCCTGACGCCCAGGCGACGGTGCTTGTCGGCCCATCCCAGCAAGCGCTCGAATCGTCCGTAGATATCAGACCGCTTACGATCGAGCTTACCCGTCACCACCTGCAGGATCTCGCTCGGCTGCGTCGCCACCTGGCCCAGCTTGACCTCCCCCGTCAGACCGTCGAACGAGAGATACTCACCTTCGATCACCGTCTTGCCGCCGAGCTTGACCTGGCGATGCACGTCGTCGACCTCGAGGTCTCCGACGCCGACGACCGACGGCTTGCCCATCTGCCGCCCGACGACCGCGGCATGGGACGTCATCCCGCCGGTGGCTGTGAGCACGCCCTGCGCGGCGTACAGGCCGTGGATGTCGTCGGGCACTGTCTCCTTGCGAACCAGCAGCGTCGGCTTTCCGTTGTGGGCCCAGGCCACGGCGTCGTCGGCCGTGAAGACCACACGCCCCGACGCCGCCCCGGGTGACGCGGGAAGCCCCGTGGTCACCGCCGGCAGCGCGGCCCAGGCCTTCGGATCGAACACGGGGGCGAGGAGCTGGCTCAACGATTCAGGATCGACGAGGGACACCGCGTCCTTCGACGAGATCCGGCGCTCCTTGACCAGGTCGGTCGCGATGACGACGGCGGCGTAGCCCGTCCGCTTGCCGCTGCGCGTTTGCAGCATGAAGAGCTCGTCGTCCTGGATCGTGAACTCGAAATCCTGCACGTCCCGGTAGTACCGCTCCAGGCGTGAGGTGATCTGGCGCAGCTGCGCGTAGGCGCGCGGCATCACTCGCTCCAGCTCGGCAATCGGTTGAGGGGTCCGGATGCCGGCGACGACGTCTTCACCCTGCGCGTTCACGAGGAACTCGCCGTAAAACTCCTTCGCGCCGGTCGAGGGATTCCGCGTGAAGCCGACGCCGGTCGCCGATCGATCGCCGCTGTTTCCGAACACCATGAGCTGCACGTTGACCGCGGTACCGATGTGATCCGGGATGCCGTAGATACGCCGGTACTCGATCGCGCGAGGATTGTGCCATGAGCGAAAGACGGCGTCGCGCGCCATGCGCAGCTGATCGTGCGGGTCCTGCGGAAACACCTGCCCGGTCTGCCGCCTGACGAGACGCTTGTAGCGATCGATCACGATCCGTAGCGACTGTTCACTGAGATCCGTGTCCGTGCGTGCGCGCTGCTCGTGCTTGACCCTCTCGAGCACGCTGTCGAACGCGTCCTTGGGCACATCGAGCACGACATTCCCGAACATCTGGATGAACCGCCGGTAGCTGTCAGCGGCAAAGCGGCCGTTCCTAGTTTTTCGCTTCAGCCCTTCCACGGCGTCGTCGTTCAACCCCAGGTTGAGGATGGTGTCCATCATGCCCGGCATCGAGAACTTCGCGCCGGAACGGACCGACACCAGCAAGGGGTTCTCGGTGGATCCCAGTTCGGCACCGGCGACTCGTTCGAGACGGGCCAGATGCTGGATCATCTCGCGATCGATCGCCGGCGGAATGTCTCCGCCTCGAGCATCGTAGAGCCCGCACACGGCGGTCGAGATCGTGAAGCCGGGCGGAACCGGGAGCCCAGCGTTCGTCATCTCGGCCAGACTGGCCCCCTTGCCGCCGAGCACGTCGCGCATGCCCCGACGCCCCTCGGCTGTACCTTTCGCGAAGAAGTACACGTGCTTGGCGCGACGTGGGGCCGTCCGCCGGGCGCGCGTGCGCCCACCGCTCGTCGTCCGCGTCGCGCGCTTCGCGGAGCGCCGCGTGGCCGACCCTGTCCGTGCTCGCTTCGCCATCTGACTCACCGACTCCGATTCATGTTTCACAGCCGTGGTAGAAGCTATCCGTCCGTTTCGGCGACAATCTCGGAGATGTCGGCCAGCCGCAAGATCAACTGCTCCAGCCGCTTCATCAGCCGCAGCCGGGCCACGCGCAGGCTGGAATCATCCACCATGACGAATACGTCCGTAAAGAAACGATCGACGGGCGGTCCGAATTTTGCCGCTTCGGCGAAACCGCGACGAA
Organism: Vicinamibacterales bacterium; assembly: GCA_963667915.2. GTDB lineage: Bacteria > Acidobacteriota > Vicinamibacteria > Vicinamibacterales > UBA823. Next base: position 197,144 of record CAXXNN010000004.1, read on the forward strand.
AGTCTTGACCGGACGCGATCACGCCTTCGATGACCGGCTGGCGGGCCTCGATCTCTCCTAGCAGCACCCGTTCGGCCTCCTCCTGCAAGACGCGGCTCAGCTCCGGCCCCGTCCGCTGGGCGATGTCGTAGTCGGCGTCGGACAGTTCTCGGGCGATGTTCCGTACGCGCTTGAACGCCACGGCCAGCTGGCGGAAGTCGGCCGACTCGGTAAACTCCGGCAGCACCTCGAGCTTCCGGAGCGCCTCGAGCGGACGGACCTGCGAGTCGATCGCGCCGAGGCCCGTCACCGCCCGGACGTTCCGGATGTCGTGGCCCCGCTGCTCCAGGAGGAACTGGAGTCGCTCGAGCATGAACGCCTCTACCGCCGCCCCCACGTCCGCGCTGGCGTGCCAGTCCTCGAACGGACGGCCGGCCGCCTCGACCAACTCGATCGCCGACGGCCGCGCCGACAACCCGGTCAGGTCCGGCAGGTCCACGAGGATCTTGAACACGCCATGCGCTTGCCGGCGGAGCCCAAACGGATCACGCGACCCGGTCGGCCGCTCACCTGCGCTGAACAGGCCGACGATCGTATCCAGCTTGTCGGCAAGCGCCACCGCCGCCCAGGGAATCGCGCCCGCCCCCAAGTCGGCGGGCGTCGGCGGCGCGGATCGCTCAACCCCGAGCGGCAGGTAGTGGTGATAGACCGCCTTCCAGACGGCCTCCGGCAGCTGCTCCTCGCGGGCGTAGATCCCGCCCATGATCCCCTGCAGTTCGGCGAACTCACCGACCATGTCGGTGGCCAGATCGGCTTTCGCCAGCCGGGCGGCCGACTGCGCATCGGCCGCCGCATCCTCGCGATCGAAGACCTCACGGGCGATCCAGCCGGCGAGCGCCTCCATGCGGGCCGCTTTTTCACCGTAGCTCCCCAGCCGCTTGTGGAACAACACGGTGTCCAATCGCGTGAGCCGCGATTCGAGCGGCACCTTGCGGTCCGCCTCCCAGAAAAATCTGGCGTCGCGCAGCCGCGCCCCCAGCACCCGCCCGGCATTGCGCGACACGCGCTCGGCGTTCTCTGCCGCCGTGTTGGTCACCGCCAGGAACTTCGGAGACAATCCGCGCGACCGCCCGGACACGGGAAAGAAGTGTTGGTGGTGGATCATCGTCGTCTCCAGCACCTCCGCGGGCAGTTCCAGGAATTCCTCGGCAAACGCACCCGCCACGACCGTTGGAAACTCGACCAGATCCGGAACCTCCTCGAGCAGCGCGGCGAGCCGCGGCGACTCGAGGGCCACGGTTCCCGCGCACGCGTCCGCGCCCGCCGCCAGCGCCTCGCGAATGCGGGTCATCCGGACGTCTCGTTCCAACACGACGAAGCGGTCAGCCAGCTTCGCGCGATAGTCATCGAACGACTCGACCGCGACCGGCGTGCCAGGTGCCTCGCCGAGAAACCGGTGCCCGTAGGTGAGGTTGGAGGCACGGACCTCCTCGACGCTCGAGCCGGCCGCTACCGCCGTCCGCTCGATGACGAACGGCACGACGTCGCCGCCGAACAGAAAGACGATCCACCGAATGGGCCGGCCGAAAGGCAGCGCACCCCGGCCATCATCGAGCCGCGCATCCCATTGCATCTGCTTCGGAAAGCTGAGAGTCCGGAGCGTCGCGGCCAGCACCGCAGGCAGTACGTCGACGGCCGCGGCGCCGACCTGATGTCGCCGGTACGCCAGGTAGCGACCCTTCGGCGTGTCGACCTCGATCAAGGCGGATACCTCGACGCCGTGCTTCCGCGCGAATCCGGCAGTCGCCTTGGTTGGCGACCCATCCGCGGCGCGCGCGGCCGACGCAGGCGGGCCGGTCACGACCTCCTCGAGGTCGTCCTGACGCTCGGCCAGCTGCGGCACGGTGACGACGAGTCGGCGCGGCGTCGAGTACGCAACCGCCAGCCCATCCGCGGGCAGGCGTGCCGCCGCGAGGCACGTGTCCAGGCCGTGCGCCAGCTCGCGTGTGAGGCCGGGCAGCCACGCGGCCGGCATCTCCTCGCATCCGATCTCGATCAGCAGTTCTTGGGCCATGGAATCAGTGGGGCCACCGCTGCCAGCTGGCGGCACGACCGGGTCACTCGTCCGGCTCGTCCTCCTCGCCTTCGCCGCCACCGATGTACGCTTCGGCGATCGCCACCGCCAGCTGCCGCACGCGAAGGATGTAGGCGGTTCGCTCCGTCACACCGACGCCACGGCTGGCATCCAGCACGTTGAACACATGCGAGCACTTCAAGCAGTATTCCAGCGCCGGCAGCACGAGGCGCGACTTCAACAGCATCAGCGTGAACGCGTGGTATCGGTCGAAGAGCCCTCGGTGAAACGCCGCAAACTCGCCGGCCGGCTGTTCCACCTGCCCGAAGACGTACTTCGACTGCTCGACTTCCTCCTGCTGCCTGACCGCGCCGTACGTCACGCCGGGCGCCCACTCGAGATCGAAGACGTTGTCCACACGCTGAATCAGCATGGCGATGCGCTCGAGCCCGTACGTGATCTCCGTGGAAATCGGCGACAGCACCTGGCCACCCGCCTGCTGAAAGTACGTGAACTGCGTGATCTCCTGCCCGTCCAACATGACCTGCCAGCCGATTCCCCACGCCCCGAGCGTCGGTGATTCCCAGTTATCCTCTTCAAATCGGATGTCGTGGGCGGCACAGTCGATGCCGCACGCCGCGAGGCTGTCGAGAAAGAGCTGCTGTGAACGGTCGGGGGCCGGCTTCAGAATGACCTGAAACTGGTGGTGCTTGAAGAGCCGGTTCGGGTTTTCTCCGAATCGGCCGTCCGCCGGGCGGCGCGACGGCTGCACGTAGGCCACCCGCCATGGCGATGGGCCCAGCACCCGCAGGAACGTTTCCGGATGCATCGTGCCGGCGCCGATTTCCAAATCGAGCGGCTGGTGGATGAGACAGCCGCGGGACGCCCAGTAGCCGGACAGCGTGGCGATGAGATCTTGAAAGTTCACGAATCGTCGTGTCAGCGATCAACGCGCTCGTCGCCGTCGAGCAGCCCGGATCACAGCCGCAGCTCTCTCAGCACGCGTGTCGATTTCAATTCCTTGTCCAGATGCGTCCTGATCAAATGGAGGTGGGCCGCCTCCAGCTCCCGATCCACTTGTTGCGACCACTCCAGCGACGCCAGGCTCGCCGGCCGCACGCGGGAGGCCGATCGCAAGAACGCGAGCGCGGCCGATGACAGCACGACACCTTGGCCGGGCCGACCGCAACGGCGGCAGAGCAACACCCCGTCCTGTGGCGACACGTGCGCACCGCCGTCGTGAAACTCCGCCCCACATCCATGACACGCCATGACCGAAGGGTAGACCCCCTGCAGTCGTAGCAGCCAGTACTCGAAATAGCGCGCCAGCCGATCCACGGGTACGCCGATCGACAGGGCCTCGACGACCGACGCGCCTAGACGGTAGAGCCGCTCGTTCGGGTCCGCTTCGGGCGCCCACTCGTCGATGAGCTCCGCGAAGTACCCCACGTAGCCCAGCGACTCGGGATCTGGGGCGGCCAGGGGTGACCGCATCGTTTCGACCTCGCTCACACGCACCAGGTCTCGATGTTCCCGCTCGTAATAGGAGACGTGCACACGCGTGAACGGCTCCAGCGCCCCCAAGAACCTGGACCGCGTGCGCCGCGCACCCTTGGCCACGCCCCGCTTCTTGCCACGATCACTCGTCAAGAAGACCACGATCCGGTCGGCTTCACCCAACCGGTAGGTGCGCAGGACGAGCGCCTCCGAGCTGAACAGCGGCATGGTCGCCGTCGTCGCGCGCCCCGGCCCGCACGGCCCGGGCCGCACCCGACGCATCGTATTCTAGCAGGGGCTGCTAGCAGCCCGTGGTGAAAGTCCTGCTAGAGCAGGTACTCCAGGAAGAGCGTCGCGAGCCCCAGAAACGACAGAAACCCGAACACGTCGGTCAGGGTCGTGATGAACACCGATGATGCCAGCGCCGGATCCACATGCATCGCCCGAAGCGCAATCGGGATCAGCGTGCCGGCCATCGCGGCGACCATCATGTTGATGACCATCGCCAATCCGAGAATCAGCCCGAGAAATGGGTTCCCCTGCATGGCCCAGGCCACGCCCGCGGCGATGGTGCCCAGCGACAGGCCGTTGCCGAGCCCGATGACGACCTCCTTGAACAGCGCCTTGCGGGAATTGCCCCACGTCAACTCGCCCAGCGCCATGCTGCGCACGGTGACTGTCAGCGTCTGGGTCGCCGCGTTTCCACCCATCCCGGCCACGACCGGCATGAACACCGCCAGCGCCACGACCTGACTGATCGTGTCCTGGAACATCGCGACGACCGCCGCCGCGATCACGGCTGTGCCGAGGTTCACCGCCAGCCACGGCAGCCGCTTGCGGAGCGCCTCAGCCGGCGGCGTCGAGACGTGCTCGTCGCCGGCCATCCCGGCCAGGCGGTAAATATCCTCGGTGGCCTCGTCCTTGATGACGTCAATGACATCGTCGACCGTGATGACGCCGACCAGCTTGTGCTCTTCATCGACGACCGGAATCGCCAGCAGGTTGTAGGACGCGACCGTCTGCGCCACCTCCTCCTGGTCGGTATCGACCCGCGCGCTCATCATGTCGGTCGTCATGATGCGCTTGAGCGGTGTCTCCGGCGACACGAGCAGCATCCGCCGCAGCGACACCACCCCGACGAGGTGCCGCCGGGCGTCCACAGCGTAGAGGTAGAACACCATCTCCACGTCCCGAGATTTCTGCAACGCCGCGATCGCCTCCCCCGCTGTCAGATCCTCCGACAGCGCGAAGACGTTCGGATTCATGATGCGTCCAGCCGTCTGCTCCTCATACTGGAGCAGATTCTGGACGTCACCCCCCTCCCGGCGCTGCAGCAGGTCGAGCACGGCCCCCGCGAGGGCGTCGGGCAGGTGCTCGATCAGCGCCGCCGCATCGTCGCTGGGCAGCTCTTGCAGCAGCCGGGCTGTCTCTTCCGGCGAGCGGTCCGCCAGCATGGCACCACCCTCTTCGGGGCCCCATTCGCTGAGCGTCTCCATTGCGAGACGGCTGTACCGCTCGACCAGCAGCGCGAAGGCTTCGCGCCGGTCGTGCTCGGACAGCTCGCCGAAGATCTGGGCGAGATCCGCCGGATGTTGTTTCTGGAGAAGGTTGAGGAGGTTAGCGCTCGCACCAATCCGCTGCAGTCGCTTGACTGACTCGAGCACCAGGTCGATTCGGCGCTGGGCAGGCATGATCCACTCTCGCGGCAGCGGGCTGATGGCCCGATTGATGACTGTCGTCTGTCATGTCGCTAACGGCAACCCATCATTTTACCACGGAACGCGAGCTCGCGGCCTCCGCATGACGTCGATCGCCCAGACCTCGTCCAGGCGCTCGCCGTGCCAATGGGGCAGCCCGGCTTCGGCGTCGATGGTGATGCCGGCGGCATCGAGCCTGGCCAAGGTCGGCGCGAGAGGCGGACCATCCCAGCGCGGGGCCGGCGGCGCGGCCGGAAGCGGCCGGCCGTCGGGCCGGCAAAAGCGCGCCGTGCCGTCGGGCTGGAGCGTCACGGTGAATCCCTCTTCGTGCACCGCGCGGTGGTGCCGCCGGCAGAGCCGCACCAGGTTGTCGAGTCGGGTCGCCCCACCCGCGGCCGCGCTGCGCCGGGCGCTGACCACCCGGGACGCTCGTAGGTGGCCGCTTGCTGCCCCGGGAATAGGACGGGCCGGGGTGCGGCCCGTTTGCAGCGACAGGATCCACAGGCCAGGAACCCCACTCCGGTCGGAGCTGAAGGCCATCTGAGTTTCATCGGGAGACAGACCAGGCCCAGCGCGTCGGCGCGCCGCTGGCTCCGCAGCGGCAATCGGGACATCTGGATGATGCCGGCTGGAGGCGGGCCGGCGACCCAACTCACCCGACACGAAGGCACCGATTGGTATTCGACCTGGTCAGCGGACGGTCAGCGGATCGCGTTCGGATCGGGACGCAGTGGGCTCCGGAACGTCTGGATCGTCTCGGCGACGGGCGGAGCCGAACCAGAGCAGGTGACGAATGCGGGGGGCGCCAGGCCACGGTTCTCACCGGTAGGAGAAGAGTTGGTGTTCCGGGCTACCAGGGACGATTCCGAAAGCGGCCTTTGGGTCAGGTCAGAAACCGGCGTCGGGGAACAGCCGCTCTCCGAAGGGCCCTGGGGCGGCTTTCCTCGCTGGTCGCCTGATGGACGGCAGGTCTATTCCGCGATCACGCGTGACTCCGAGAGGAACGTGTGGGTCGTGTCCCTCGCCTATCGAGCCGAACGCCAAGTAACCGACTTACGGGAAAGGCAGTTTGTGGGACCGGGGTTGGCGATCGGAACCGAGTTCCTGTACGTCGCGTGGGGCGTTTCCACCGGCGACATCTGGGTGATGGATGTCGTGAGCGAAGAATGAAGCAGATAGGAGTCCTTCTAACTCCTAACTCCTAACTCCTGACTCCTTACGAGCGCTTCATCCCGAAGTCATCGAGCAGCCGGTCGTTTTCCCGCCACTCGGCGCGCACCTTGACGTGCAGGTCCAGATAGACCTTCGCGTCGAAGAACCGCTCCAGATCCTGGCGGGCCTCGGTCCCGATCCGCTTGATCATCGAGCCCTTGCGGCCGAGAATGATCGGCTTCTGCGACGACTGCTCGACGATGATGGAGCAGAACAGGCGGATCACGCCGCGGGCGTCCGCTTCCTCGAAGCGGTCCACGGTCACCGCGCTCGAGAACGGAATCTCGGCATGGGTGTGCTGCAGCAGCTTCTCCCGCACGGTCTCCGCGACGAAGAAGCGCTCCGGCTGATCGGTGAGATAGTCGTCCGGGTAGAGCGGCGCGCCTTCCGGGAGCCGGTCCAGCAGCACCGCCTCCAGCTCGGGCACACCGTCACCCGTGAGCGCCGAGACCGGCACGATGGCGTCGAAGTCGCGCTGCTCCCGGTACCAGTCCATCACGGGAAGCAGCTTCGGCTTCGCCACCAGATCGATCTTGTTGAGGACGAGCACGACCGGAATTCGCGCACGTTCGAGCTGCTGCACCACGAACCGATCGCCGCCCCCCCTCGGCTCGCTGGCGTCGACCACGACGGCGACCACGTCGACGCGCCGGATCGAGTCCAGCGCCAGGTCGACCATGCGCACGTTCATCCGGTGCAGCGGCCGGTGGATGCCCGGCGTATCCATGAAGACCGCTTGCCCGTCCGGATACTTCTTGACACCGAGAATCCGGTTGCGCGTCGTCTGCGGCTTGTCCGACACGATGGCCAGCTTGGTGCCAATGATCTGGTTCAGGAGGGTCGACTTGCCGGCATTCGGACGTCCAACCAGCGACACGAAGCCGGCCTTCATGTGCCGCGCCTCACCCCGCGCCCGGTCCGCCGAGGAGGTGACACCACGCGCACCACATCAGATCGACCGAGGAGGCCATGGGCCAACCCACCGCGCCGCAGGCAGCGCCGCTCGGCGCGCGACATCGCGCCGTCGTCCGTCTCGTGGTCATGGCCGAGGAGATGCAGCACGCCGTGCAGCGCCAGGACCTTCAGCTCCGTGAGCCGCGCGTGACCCATGGCGCGCGCCTGCCGCTCCGCCCGGCCCAGCGCAATGACGACGTCGCCGAGCTGCGCGTCGCCAACACGACCGCCGGAATGGTCCGCAGGGGCAGGCCCCATGGGAAACGACAGCACGTCGGTCACGCGATCCACGCCGCGAAATCGTCGATTGAGCGCCCGCATACGGGCGTCGCTCACCAGCGCGATGGTCAGGGTGCCGCGTGTGCCTGGCGGCGCGGCGACGCGCAGCCAGCGCGTCAGGCCAGGCTGCCGCACCGGCCGGCCGAGGTCATCGGTCACGGCGACCACGAGATCAGGCCGCCGACCCGATCGTACGGGGGCTGTCATGGAAGACCGCAGGGACTACTCGTCGCGGGTCGGCACCACGGCGACCGGCCAGCGGCCGCCCACCGCGCCGGCGGGCTGCCCGGAGCCGGCCGAGAACGCATCGTAGGCCTTGACGATTTGCCGAACCAGGCTGTGCCGGACGACGTCACGCTCGTCGAAGTTGATGAACGCGATGCCCTCGACGTGCCCGACGACGTTCATCGCCTCGATCACGCCGGACACGCGGCCAGGCGGCAAGTCAATCTGGGTGATGTCGGCGGTGATCACCGCCTTGGATCCGAACCCGAGCCGCGTCAGGAACATCTTCATCTGTTCCGCGGTCGTGTTCTGGGCTTCGTCGAGGATCACGAAGGCATCGCTGAGGGTCCGCCCCCGCATGAACGCCATCGGCGCAATCTCGATCACGCCTCGCTCGATGAGCCGCTCCACCCGATCTCCGTCCAGCATGTCGTACAGCGCGTCGTACAGCGGCCGCAGGTAGGGATTGACCTTTTCCTGGAGGTCGCCCGGCAGGAAGCCGAGCTTCTCGCCCGCCTCGACCGCCGGCCTGGCCATGATGATGCGGCTCACTTTCTTGGCGACCAGGAACGAGACCGCCTCCGCCATCGCCAGATAGGTTTTACCGGTGCCTGCCGGACCGATGCCAAACACGACGTCGAACTCCTCGATGGCGTCGAGATACTTTCGCTGGTTGACGCTCTTGGGCATCACCCGGCGCTTGCTCGATGGCCGGAGCGCGCCGCGTTGAAAGTAATCGCCGAGCTCGACCGTCTCGTCTTGCGCCACGAGCTGCGCCGCGCGCTGCACATCGCCCTTCGCGAACTGGTACCCGTCACGGAAGAGCCCGGTCAGCTGCGCCACCAGCCGGGCGACCTTCTCGGCGCCGTCAGGCTCGCCCTCGACCAGCAACTCGTGGCCGTCCGTGCGGATCTGCACGTTGAAGAGCAACTCGAAATTCTTGAGGTTCTCGTCGAAGGAGCCGAACAGCGTTTCGATCCCCTCGGCCGGGATCGGAATCTTCAGCATGGAAAGAAAAGTATCGTATCTCCTTTACTTACAACACATTACCAGACGCAGCCTAGCACGCGACGTCAACGCGGGTCAACCATCGAACTTGAGCCGAAGCTCCTTCAGTTGGCGCCGATCGACGCCGGCCGGCGCCCCCGCCATCAGATCCACCGCCGTGGCGGTCTTGGGGAACGCGATGACGTCACGAATCGAGGCCTCGCCCGCCAGCAGCGCCACGATCCGGTCCAGGCCGAGGGCGATCCCGCCGTGCGGCGGCGTGCCGTAGTCGAGCGCGTCGAGGAAGAACCCGAACCGCCTTTGGGCCTCGTCGGCGCCGATGTTCAGCAGTTCGAACATCCGGCGCTGCAGCGCCTGATCGTGGATCCGGATGCTGCCCCCACCGATCTCGCTGCCGTTGAGCACCAGGTCGTACGCCTTCGCGCGCACCGACCCAGGGTCCGTGGACAGCCGCTCGACGTCCTCGTCGCTCGGCGAGGTGAACGGGTGATGCATCGCGACGTAGCGCCGATCCGCGTCATCCCACTCCAGCAGCGGAAAATCCACGACCCAGGCGAACGCGAACCGCTTGGGATCGAACAGTCCGGCCTGCTGCGCGAGCTCCAACCGGAGCTGGCCCAGCAGCTTCGACGCTCCATCCGGCACGCCGGCGGCGAGCAACATGAGATCGTCTTTCCCCAGGCCGGCACGTTCGAGCGCCCGACGCACCGTCGCCTCGCCCGCCACCTTCAGCACGGAGCTCTGGACCGCCCCGTCGGCGGCGTAGCGCGCCCACACGAGCCCTGCGGCGCCCAACTCACCGGCGCGTGCCACGATCTCGTCCAGTTCCCGCCGCGACGCGCCGCCGCGGCCGGGCACCGGCAAGGCGCGAACGACGCCGCCCGACTCGACCGCCTGCCGGAACACCTGGAAGCTCGACTCGGCGAACACCTCCGACACGTCTTGAATCGCCATGCCGCACCGCAGATCCGGCTTGTCGGTGCCATACCGCGCGAGCGCGGCGTCATACCGTATTCGCTGAAAGGGCGTCTCGACGCCGCCAAGCCCGACGGCCTCGAACAGCGCCTGCATCAGCGACTCGATGAGGCCGAAGATCTGGCCCTGCGTCGCGAACGACACCTCGACGTCCACCTGCGTGAACTCCGGCTGGCGGTCCGCCCTCAGATCCTCGTCTCGGAAACACCGAACGATCTGAAAGTATCGGTCCATGCCGGAGATCATCAGGAGCTGCTTGAAGATCTGCGGAGACTGGGGCAGCGCGTAGAAGTCTCCAGGATGCACGCGGCTCGGCACCAGGTAGTCGCGCGCGCCTTCCGGCGTCGACTTCGTCAGCATCGGGGTCTCGATCTCCAGAAACTCGTGCTCGTCGAAGAATCGCCGGATGGCCATCGTCGCCTGGTGGCGCAACTTCATGTTCTGCTGCATCCGCCCCCGCCGCAGGTCGAGGTAGCGGTAGCGCAGCCGGACATCTTCAGAGACCGGGCTGTCCTCGGCAATCTGGAACGGCGGGGGCGCCGCGTCGTTGAGCACGCGGATCTCCCGCGCCGCGACCTCCACCATGCCGGTCTCCAGCTTCGGGTTGACGGTGTCCTCGGACCGCCGCTCGGCTGGCCCCAGCACCGCCACGACGTACTCGGACCGCAGCCGCTTCGCCGTCGCGAGGAGCGCCGCGTCGTCGCGCGCCACGACCTGCGTCACGCCGTACCGGTCGCGCACGTCGACGAAGATCAGCGAGCCGAGATCGCGCACGCGGTGCACCCATCCCAGCAGGACGATCTCCTTGCCGACATCGGTTTCGCGCAGCGCCCCGCACGTGTGGGTGCGAGCCAGGTCTCCGAGTCGACCGACCGCAACCGCCCTCGTCTCGTCGCTCATGACGCCGACCTGAGCGCCTCGACCACCTTCGCCCGCGCCACCGCGTGCTGTTCGCCGGTCGCCATCGTCTTCACGGTGACCTCTCCGCGGGCCAGTTCGTCGCCCCCCACGATGACGACGTGGCGCGCGCCGGCGCGGTGGGCTCGCTTGAACTGCGCCTTGGCGCTTCGAGCCTCGTAGTCCACCAGGGTCCTGAGACCCTCGGCCCGGAGCGTCTGCGCCAGCACGAACGCCGCCTCGCGCGCTTCGTCGCCAATCGCCGCGACAAAGACGTCCGGCAGCGGGACACGCACCGGCTCCGGCAAGGCCAAGACAAGCCGCTCCAGACCGGCCGCAAAGCCGATCCCGGTCCGGTCGGGTCCGCCCAACTTCTTGACGAGCCCGTCGTACCGACCGCCCCCGAGCAACGCGTTCTGCGCACCGAGATTCGACGCGAGGACCTCGAACGTCGTCCGCGTGTAGTAATCGAGTCCGCGCACGAGTCGATGAGAGAGCTGGAAGGGTTGCTCATAGGCACGCAAGTACCGCTGCACGGCGTCGAAATGCTCACGACACGCGTCGCACAGAAACTCGACCGCATGCGGCAGGGCGTCGATGATCGGCTGATCCGCCGGCACCTTGCAATCGAAGATGCGCAGCGGGTTCGCCGTCGCGCGCCGCTGGCAGTCACCGCACAGCTTCGGCAGGTCGTCCCCGAGCGCCGTGAGCAGCGCCTCGGTGAACGCAGGACGGCAGGCCGGACACCCGACCGAGTTGATCACCAATTCCGTCCCGCCGATGCCCAGCGCTCGCACGAACGCGCACGCCATCTCGACGACCTCGGCATCCAGCGACGGGTCGGCCACGCCGAACACTTCGACGTTCAACTGGTGGAACTGGCGATACCGCCCCTTCTGCGGCCGCTCGTAGCGGAACATCGGCCCGAGCGTGTACAGCTTCGGCACGGGCAGGGCCTGCTCCAGTGCGTGCTCCACGAAGGCCCGCACGATCCCCGGCGTGGCCTCCGGCCGCAGCGTCACCCGCTCGCCGCCCTTGTCGGTGAAGGCGTACATCTCCTTCTGGACGATGTCGGTCGACTCGCCGGTTCCCTTGGCGAACAGTTCCTCGCGCTCGATGATCGGCGTCCGCAGCTCCACGTAGCCGTAGCGCTCGCATATGCGCCGCGCCACCGCTTCCACGTGCTGCCAGCGCTCGACGTCGCCTGGTAGGATGTCTTGGGTTCCCCGAACCGCTGCAATCATCTGTCTTGGATGCCTGCCTGGATGCTGGCCAGCGCCCCGACGGCGGACGGCGGACGGCGGACCACGCTGGCCGTCGGACGACGACTCGATCCCCAATCATGGCATAATTACTGAACCCATGCGAGTCGTGGATACGTTCGATCGTCCGCTCTCCAGCCTGCGGCTGTCGGTCACCGACCGCTGCAATCTGCGCTGCCAGTACTGCATGCCGGAGACGGACTACGTCTGGCTGCCGCGGCCAAGCCTGCTCACCTTCGAAGAAATCGTACGCGTGGTCGAGGCCTTCACCGGCCTCGGTGTCGCCAAGGTACGGCTGACCGGTGGCGAGCCGCTCCTCCGTCAGGAGCTGCCGGCGTTGGTCGAGCTGCTCGCGGCGAATCGCGCGATCCAGGATCTCGCGCTCACGACGAATGGGGTGCTGCTCGAGCAGCGCGCGCGCGCCTTGCGTGACGCCGGGCTTCACCGCATCACCGTCAGCCTCGACACGCTCCAGCCGGACCGCTTCGTCACGCTCACGCGGTTCGACTCCCACGCGGCGGTCCTGGCGGGCATCGACGCTGCCGTCGACGCCGGATTCGAGGGCGTCAAGCTCGACACGGTCGTGATGCGGGGGGTCAACGACGACGAGTTGCCACGGCTGATCGAATTCGGCCGTCAGCGCCAGATCGAGGTTCGGTTCATCGAGTACATGGACGTCGGCGGCGCGACCCGATGGTCGACCGACGCGGTGGTTCCGCGCCGGGAGATGCTCGAAGTGCTGACGAAGCACTTCGGACCGATTCGGCCAGTCGACGAACGGAGCTCCGCGCCGGCCGACCGGTTCACGCTGCCGGACGGCACCGTGTTCGGCATCATCTCCTCGACGACCGAGCCGTTCTGCCGATCCTGCGATCGCAGCCGACTGACGGCCGACGGACTATGGTACCTGTGTCTGTACGCGCCGACCGGCACCGATCTGCGAACGCCGCTGCGCGACGGCGCGTCGATCGACGAGCTGCGCGCGCACATCACGTCTGTCTGGCAGGCGCGCACCGACCGCGGCGCGGAGGACCGGCTGGCCTCCACCCGGCGCACACCGCTCATCCCCGTCCGACGCCTGCGGGAGGAACCGCACCTGGAGATGCACACCAGAGGCGGCTGAGTCATCCGCGGCACACGATCACGCCTGACAAAAAAAAGGCCTCGTCGCCGAGGCCCTTCGACACCCTACGATCGACCGTGCCACCAGTGCTACGGCGTGGCCACCGGCGCCTTCTCGGACTGCTTGCCGAGCCCCTGAATCTGGACGACCGGCTCGGCCGGCGCCTCACCCAGCACGTGCTGGCGGTAGAGCGCCGCCATCCGTTCCTGCTCGGAATCGCGCTCGCGCTGCTCGGCCCGGGCACGCATCTTCTCCTCGCGAGCGGTCTTCGCAATGCCCTGCTGATCCAGGTCGGTCTGACGGCCAGCGGCGACCGCGTCGGCATCCAGCTTGAGGCTGTGCTGCGTCGTCGGCAGCGCCACCTCGTTGCCGCCGGCGAAGATCTCGTGACGCCCGTGCTCCTCGTACCACTTGGTCAGCGTCGCGGTCATGTGCATATTCTCGATGATGTTCCGCCAGCCGATGCCGGTGTTATAGGCACAGAAGGAGATCTCACCCTCCTGGGTCGCGTACGGGATGATGCACCGCTCCGTGCGGCGGAAGTCATAGTTGAACAGATCCTGGAACCACATCCCCGCGATAAACAGGAAATTCCAGCGATCCGTCCGCCGCTTGTCGATGTCAGCCTTGGTCCGATCTCCGGACACCTTGCCGTAGTCGTGGCCAGTGGCGCCGAACGTCTTGTCGAACTTCCGCATCAAGTCGACCAGCTTGAAGTGCTTCGGCGCCGCGAACGGGTCGTAGTTGCGCATCAGCGCCAGCGCCATCCCGACGACCGACAGGAACCGTCCGCGGGCCGCATCGTTGACCCGGGCGAGGTCCTTCGCCAGACGACCGGCCTTCAGGAACGCCGTCACCGGCACCGCTTCCTTGGTGTCCTTGTCGACCATGATCGCCATGCCGATGCCGCAGTTGGGGTGGCACCCGCAGTTGAGCTGCCCCCAGTCGCGGGACGGCCCGTGGACCAGGTCGGCCCAGTCCGTGAAGGTCCCCATGAACGAGATCGGGAACCAGTCGCGTATCGGCTCACCGATGCCCGTCTGGCTCTGCACGTCGTGCGCCAGGTGCGACAGGGTGTAGCGCTGCGCATGCCGCCGCTCGTTGGTGATCTCCTCGTCACGACCGGTGAACGACACCGGTTGGAACGACAGGAAGTTGATCTTCTTCGGATTGTCCAGCGCGAACTCGACGACGCGCCCGACTTGCTCGTTGTTCACGCCGTTGATGATCGTGATGACCGGCACGATGTCGACACCCGCCTTGTGCAGATTCTCGATCGCCTGCAACTTGACGTCGAACAGGTTGCCGACGGCACGGTGCGAGTTGGCCTCGTTCCCGACCCCGTCGAACTGCAGATAGGCGTAGCGCAGGCCGGCGTCGGCGGCCGCCTTCGCAAAGTCGAAGCTCTTGGCGAACTCGATGCCGTTGGTCGCCGCTTGCACGCTGTTGTAGCCGACCTTGCGCGCGTATCGGACCGCATCGAGAAAGTGCGGTGACAGGGTCGGCTCGCCGCCCGAGAACTGCACCGACATCTGCCGCCGCGGTTTGATCGAGATGGCGTTGTCGAGCATCGTCTTGATGTCGTCCCAGCTGAGCTCGTGGACGAAGCCGACCTGGTTGGCATCCATGAAGCATGGATCGCACATCATGTTGCAGCGGTTGGTCAGGTCGATCGTCAACACCGAGCCGCGGCCGTACTTGATCGTGCTGCTGCCGTGATCGTGCAGCTTCTCATCGTTGTGGGCACGCATGTCGCTGCCCGGGAACGATTCCTCGAGGTGACGGAAGAAGGCCGGGTTGTTCGACATGACGTCTTCGAAGTGCCCATGCTCCGGGCAATCCTTCACCATCAGGATCTTGCCGTCCCGCTCGAGCACCGTCGCCTTGATCTCGCCGACCTTCTCGGTCAACAGGATCTTGTAGTCCCGCTTGCCGTCGATGATCTCTTGCCGCGCCTCGCGCACGCAGACCGGGCACAGCGAGTCGGTCTCGCGTGGCCACCCCAACGGCGGCTTCACCTTCTGGTGCGACTTGAGCAGCGGTTTGTCGGCCCACTTCGGCGTGAACGACGGATTCTGGTTGATCTGGTTGAGCGCGTCAAACGCGACCCAGGCGGCCGACGCCGCATAGGTCATCGCCTTCTCGACGTACTTGATCGGCTTGTGCATGCCTTCTCCTGGTTACCGGGTCTAGCCACCGGCATGGTGCAGCGAGAAATCCGGTGTCCGTCTACTACGATGGCAGCAGAATAGCCGTTTTCTGGTCCAGAACCTCCCAACATCTGGCCAACAGGCACTTTGGGGGGTTGATCTGGCACCTGGGGCCCCGGACGGCCGTCCCCATCAACGCCCGGCGAGGGCTGCGACCTGCCGGAAGGTCAGGTTGAATCGTCCTTGCAGCCCCAGTTCGCCGGGCGCGGTGCCCGGCAGCAACCGAGCCACGCCGTGATAGCGCAGCCGCGCCGGCCCGCCCATGACGAACGCGTCGCCCGAGGCCAGCAACACGGTGCGCATCTCGTCCTGTCGGCGTAGCCCGCCCAGGAGAAAACGTGCCGTGTCGCCCAGCGAGACCGAGACGATCGGCACCCCGGCATCCAGTGTCTCTTTCTGCTCGTCCTTGTCCTGATGCAGTCCCAGCTTGCCGTCTGGGGGATACCGATTGACGATGCACACCTGCGGCGCGATCGTCATCCCGACCTCGGCCGCGATACCCACCGCCAGCGCCATGAACGCCTCAGGAATCGGCTGGACCGGCCGTCCATCGTGATCGCTGCGGCACGCCTCGTACTCGTAGGTTCTGGCATTCCAATGGCGTCCGAGGCACATCATGTCGATTCGCATCTGGCCCCCGCCCCGAACCCGCGGCCGGTAGAACCCGCCGGCCGCGGCACCGAGCGTGCGACACCGCTCGGTCAGCGACTGCTGCGTGTCGAGCGAGAGGTACTCCCGGAGATGAACGGCGCCTGGCACGACCTCGATGTGAGACACAATGCTGCGATCGTTGTAGCACCCGACGCTGCCGCTCGCAACATCGCCCGGTGAATATCGGAATGGCTACCGCTCCCTCGCGTGATGTCGTCGTCGTCGGCGCCGGGGTGTTCGGCGCCTGGATCGCGTACGAACTGGTGCGCGCCAAATGCTCGGTCACCCTCGTCGACGCCCACGCGCCGGCCCACACGCGCGCCAGCTCGGGTGGCGAGTCGCGCGTGATTCGGATGGGATACGGTGACCAGGCGCTGTACTCCAGGTGGTCCATCCGCTCGCTCGAGCGTTGGTCAGCATTCGCCGACGCACGGCGCCCGCCGTTGCTGCATCGCACCGGCGTCCTGTGGATCGCGGCGCCGGACGACGCCTTGACGCGCGCCACCCTGACGACGCTGCGAACGCTCCAGGTACGCGTCGAGGCACTCGATCGCGCCGAGCTCGGCCGTCGCTATCCGCAGATGGCCCTTGCGGACACGGCTTGGGGCATCCTCGAACCGGACTCGGGTGTGCTCATGGCCCGGCACGCCGTCCAGGCGGTAGTCGAGGCGGCCATCGAGCTCGGGCTCGAGTACCGCCACGCGGCCGTGCTGCCACCCGCACGACGCCTGGCGGACGGCCTGCGCACGCGTGACGGGGACACCCTGCGGGCCGGCACCTACGTGTTCGCCTGCGGGGCCTGGCTGCCAGCGCTGTTTCCTGGGCTCCTGGACGGGCGCATCGTCGCGACGCGGCAGGAGGTCTTCTACTTCGGCTGCCCGCCCGGAGACCGGCGGTTTGCCCCGCCGGCGCTGCCGGCCTGGATCGACTTCGGTGAGGAGATCTACGGCGTGCCCGATCTCGATGGCCGGGGGCTCAAGGTCGCCATCGACCGACACGGGCCTATCATCGATCCGGACTCGGCCGATCGCACGACGTCGGCGGCACAGCTCGCCGAAGCGCGCGACTTCCTCAGCCGGCGATTTCCCGACCTGGCCGCCGCCCCGCTCCTCGCCACACACGTCTGCCAGTATGAGAACACGTCGAACGGGGAGTTCCTGATCGATCGGCATCCGGATGACCCGAACGTCTGGCTGGCCGGCGGCGGATCCGGGCACGGATTCAAACACGGCCCCGCCGTGGGAGAGTACGTCGCGGAGCGGATCCTGCGGGGCGCGGCCGTGGACCCTCGCTTCACCCTCGGAACGAAGGAGACGGTGGCCCACCGGACCATTTTTTGACTGGCGGTTGACTGGAATATTTCGCCCCGCTGCGGCGTTACCCTGGTAAGGATGGGCTGCTAGACATCGCCGCATCCAGCGGAAGGCAGAATCGATGGAACCGACGAGATCGACGACGACGACGCACGCCAGGCGCTCAGCGCCCCAGCGCCGTGTCCGGACCATCGCCGTCGCCTGTGGGCTCGCGCTGCTTGCAGGCTGGGCGGCCTCGGCCGCCGCCCAGACGCCATTCGACCACGGCTACACGACCTACGGCGACGTCTTGGCCAGCGCCACGGTCGGCCCGCGCGTGGACTTCGGACGACTCGCGGGTGACCGCGCGACCCTGGATCGCGCCGTGGCCGAGTTCGAACAGGTGTCGGCGGCCGAGTTCGACCGCTGGAGCCGGACGCAGCAACTCGCCTACTGGGTGAACGCCTACAACCTCTTCACGCTGCGCGTCATCGTGGATCACTACCCCATCCAGGGCAGCTGGTTCAGCCTGTACCCACGGAACAGCATCCGCCAGATCGACGGCGTTTGGGACGAGATTTCCTGGCAGGCCGCCGGACGGACCGTGACGTTGGACGAGATCGAGCACGGCATCCTCCGCCCGACGTTCGACGCGCCGCTCGTTCACTTCGCGCTCAACTGCGCCGCGCTGAGCTGTCCGCCGCTGCGCGACGAACCCTATCTCCCGGATACGATCTCGGCCCAGTTCGCCGACTCGACGCGCAAGGCGTTCGCCCAGGCAGGGTGGCTGCAACTCGACGGTGACACGCTGCGCCTGACCGCGATCCTGGACTGGTTCGGCGAAGACTTCATTCCCCGATTCGCCGGCCGGGTCGATGCCGACCGGTCGGATCGCGACCGTGCTCTCCTCGCGCTCGTCGCGGAGTACGGCCCCCCGGACGCCGCCGCCCTGGCCCGAACCGGCACGCCGCGCCTCGGGTTCCTGAAGTACGACTGGACGCTGAACGACGTCAGCGGAAGCTAGCCGCCTAGCCGGCCGCGCGGGCACGGGATCCACGCGCGGCGGCCCACCGCCAGAGTCGAAAGCCCAGCAACAGGGCCAGCCAGCCGGCATAAATCGCCGGCCGCCGAAGATCGGCCTTGGCCTGCCAGAGGAAATGCGTCGCGCCGGCCACCGCGCTCAGGTACACCAGGCGATGCAGCTGCTGCCATCGTCGGCCGCCGAGCCGTCGGACCATCGCCTTGGTGGACGTGAGGGCCAGCGGCACGAGCAGCACGAAGCCGGTGAACCCGGCCGTGATGTAGGGGCGATTGAGCACATCGTCCATGATCGCCTCGACATCGAAGAACCAGTCGAGGACGACGTAGGTCGAGACGTGCAAGCAGGCGTAGAAGAACGCGAACACGCCCACCAGCCGCCGCAGCGGCATCAGCTGGCCCCAGGCCGTCAGCTGTCGCAGCGGCGTGATCGCCAACGTGGCGAGCAGCAGCCGGAGCGCCCAGATGCCGGTGTCGTGTGTGATTTCCTCAATCGGATTGGCGCCGAGATCGCCGACAACTCCTCGGCCGACGAGCCAGACCGCCGGAATCGCGCACAGCGCGAACACCCCCCGCTTGAGAGACACGATGCCCATGACGCGGGCGGCGCAGCCGGATCAGAAGTGCTGTCGGAGATCCATTCCCGCGTAGAGCGACGCGACCTGCTCCGCATAGCCGTTGAACAGCTGCGTCTCCCGGCGGAAGAACCGGCCGATCCGCCGCTCCGATTTCTGGCTCCACCTGGGATGATCGACGTTCGGATTGACGTTGGCGTAGAAGCCGTATTCGTTCGGCGCGGACGTGTTCCACGCCGTTCGCGGCTGCTCGCTCGTGAATCGCATCCGGACGATCGACTTGAGGCTCTTGAATCCGTACTTCCAGGGCATCATCAGCCGGATCGGCGCGCCGTTCTGATTGAGCAGCGTCTTGCCGTACAGGCCGACCACCAGGATGGTGAGCGGGTGCATCGCTTCGTCCATCCGAAGTCCCTCGACGTAGGGCCAGTCGAGCACCGGCCGCCGGACGCCCGGCATCTCCGAGGGTCGTAGCACCGTCGTGAACTCCACGAACTTGGCTTCGGAGGTCGGCTCGAACCGATCGATCAGCGTCGACAACGGAAAGCCGACCCACGGGATGACCATCGACCAGGCTTCGACGCACCGCAAACGATACACGCGGTCTTCGAGCGTCACGCCCTTCAGGAGATCTTCGATGTGATAGTCGGCCGGTTTGTTCACGTGGCCTTCGACCTTGATCGTCCACGGTGACGTCGTGAGCGCGTGCGCGTGGCGGGACGGGTCACGCTTGTCGAGCCCGAACTCGTAGTAGTTGTTGTAGCCCGTGATGTCCTTGTAGGAATTCTGCGCCTCGTCGGTGCCGAACGGCCCGGGCCGCACGCCGGACAGCTCCTGCTGGCCGGCGAAGCGCGCCGCCTCGGCCGCGCGCAGCGAACCGCCCAGCGCCAGGCCGCCCGTGGCCACGCCGACCGCCGCACACGTGGCGCCGCGAATGAACTGCCGTCGATTCAGGTAGACCGGCTCTGGGGTGATCTCAGACGACGGGATGTCCGCGGGGCATCGTATCAACATGGAAGCTCTCCGTCTCCTTACTTCGGACTTCCGGGTCGAGAACTCGGGTCATGATCCATCGGACGACCACGCCCTGTCAAAGTGCAGAGGGTCACCACGACCGGGTCCAGGTGAAGTACCGCTCGAACCAGGTTCGCACCGCCGGCGTCAACAGGGATCGCCGGTAGGCGTCGCCGGCCTTCTTCAAGGCTTCCGCCTGCGTCGGATACGGATGAATCGTCGACGACAGATCCGACAGGCCGCCGCCGTGAGTGATCGCGTAGGACGCCTCACCGATCATCTCGCCGGCATGGGTCGCCACGATCGTACACCCGAGGAGCTTGCCTTTCGCGTGATGCACGCGCACGAAGCCGTCGGTTTCCTCGTCGAGAATCGCGCGGTCGACCTCCGCCAAGCCGACCGTCAACGTCTCCACCCGATGGCCGCGATCCCGGGCCTCCCGTTCGTACAGGCCGACATGGGCAATTTCCGGATCCGTGTAGGTGCACCATGGAATGACCAGATCGCTCACCTTCTTCCGGCCAAAGAAGAAGGCGTTCTGGATCACGATGCGCGCCATCGCGTCAGCCGCGTGCGTGAACTTGAACGCCGAGCAGACGTCGCCGGCCGCATAGATGCGCCGATTCGACGTGCGCAGCCGGTCGTTCACGACGACGCCGCGTTTCGTCGACGCGACGCCGGCGGCAGCCAGTTCCAACGTCTCGATGTTCGGGGCGCGCCCGGCGGCCACGAGCAGCTGGTCGCCGGTCACCCGTCCCGACGCGCCGTGACGCTGGAATCGCACCTCGACGCCGTCCGTGCCTCGCGAGACCTGCTCCAGCCGGACCCCCAATTCCAGACGGACGCCGTCATCGGCCAGGTGCCCCTGGATGATCGCCGCCGCATCTGCGTCCTCGCGCGGCAGCACCTGGAGTGACATGTCGAGGATCGTCACACGGCTCCCGAGGCGAGCGAATGCTTGCGCCATCTCGCACCCGATCGGCCCGGCACCGATCACGAGCAGGTGCGCCGGCCGCGCGGTCAGCCAGAACAGCGTCTCGTTGGTCAGATGTGGCGTGTCGGCCAGCCCCGGCACCGACGGCACCGCCGCCCGCGCGCCGGTGGCGATGACCGCGCGCTTGAACTGCAATCGCTGCTCGCCGACCGCCACCTCACCCGGGCTCGTGAAGCGCGCGTCGCCGAAAAAGACATCGATTCCCAGATCGGTGAAGCGCCTGGCGGAGTCGTTGGAGCTGATGTCGGCGCGCCGACGCCGCATCCGCTGCATCACCTGTGTGAAGTCAATCGTTGGATCGGTCGCACGCACGCCGAGCTGGGCTCCCTTGCGTAGTTCCCCCGCGAGCCGCGACGAACGGATCAGCCCCTTGGAGGGCACGCAGCCCACGTTCAAACAGTCGCCGCCCATCAGCGCCCGTTCGACCAGCG
The DNA here is from genome assembly GCA_963667915.2 of Vicinamibacterales bacterium. Lineage (GTDB taxonomy): Bacteria > Acidobacteriota > Vicinamibacteria > Vicinamibacterales > UBA823. The sequence goes on from CAXXNN010000004.1 coordinate 218,531, forward strand.
CCACCCTCGCGCCCAGACCGGCGGCCCCGGCCGCGCTGACGAGTCCGGCCGTGCCGGCGCCAAGGACGACGAGATCGTAGCGATCCCGGGCCTCCGGATTCCGCCAGTCGGCGGGATGCACGTTCGACAGCAACTCTCGATTGGCGTCGTCAAGAGGCTGGATGAGCGTTTCTGCATTCATGCGGTGATCCACTCCATTAAGTTACGGGCGAGCAAAGAACATCGCGGGACTACAGCGGCCATCCACGCACCGCCCACCCCTCATGGTCGCGCGGCGCGGCGGCGGCAATACACGCGCGCCAGCCGTTCCGGGGACACGCCCGCGAGATACAACGTGACGAGTCCCATATTTTGGAGGCTGCGCCGGAACCATCCGTCACGGCGCCAGCGCCGGGCAGACACGCGGACCGGCAGATCCGAATGCCAGAGCCGTCCTGACCGTCCCAGCTGGCGGACGAGGTCCACGTCCTCCATCAGCGGCCACGGGCGATAGCCCCCAATCGCCTCGAAGACATCGCGTCGCGCAAACAGCGCCTGATCGCCGTACGGCGCGTTCAGCCAGCGCACGCGCCACGACACGCCGCGCTCGAGGACCCGAGCCTGCCACTCCGGCGCGTCCAGCGCGAATCGGAAACTGCCGCCGACGACACCCGCGACCGCGTCGGCCCTGGCCACCTCGGCGTCCCAGCCGGGCGCGAGGCGCGTATCGGCGTGCACGAACAGCAGCCAGCGTCCCCGCGCGAGGCTGGCGCCGTGGTTCATCTGCCGACCGCGACCGGCCGGCGCGGCGCTCCAGCGCACGTCGGCGAACTTGCCGCGCAGGGGGTCGAGTGAAGGATCGGCGCCGCCGTCCACGACGATGATTTCATGCGAGCGCCCGTGGGTCGGCGCCGGCAGCGCCCCGAGGAACTGCTCCAGTTGCGCCGCGTCGTTCAGGACGGGAATGACGAGCGAGACGAACGGCTCACTCACGCGGCTGGCGCCCTAGACCGATGAACCCGGCCAACTCCCGCCAGATCGTCTCCAGGCTGTCATGGAGTTGATGGCCGTCGTCGAGCAGATGCAGCGTGACCCCCGCACGTCCCGCCGCAAAGCGTTCGACCATCCGCGGGTCGACCGCCTCATCGGCCCGGCCCTGGAAGACCAGCGTCGGCAGACCGGCGGCGACGGCGAACGAATCGTACTGCGCCGCATCGGCGTAGAGGTCGTACCCGAGGCGGCGGCGCTCACCGAAGGCGTGATGGAAGATGTCGGTGTGCCCCGACTCGCGCCAGCGGGCCATACCCGCCTCGTCCAGGTCGCCCATCCGGCGATTGGCGCCAAAATCGAGCGCCGGCGCGAGCAGGACCAGGCGGTCGATCGGCTGCGCGGTCCGTGACGGCCCGCCGTGCCGCCGCGCCGCGGCGTGCCAGGCGACGAACCCGCCCAGACTCGACCCAATGAGCGTCACCGGCCCAGGAGGAAGCCGCCGGATCGCCTCCTCCACCTGGGCGATCATGCGCGTCGTGGTCAGGGTCGCGAAATCGGGCGCGTTGAAATCGGGACAGTGGAGCGACAGACCGTAGGGACGCAGGCGCTCCGCCAGCCAGGCCGCCTTCGTGGACTGCGGAGACGAGACGAAGCCGTGCAGATAGAACACGTGCATTCGGCGCCTAGGGACTATAGCAGCCCGTCAGAGCTTTCGCGCACAGCCCGGCCGGCACCGGCAGGGGATGATCTTGTCGCCGTCGGTCTCGTAGTCGTACGACAACTCTTCACCCTTGCGGATCGTCCGCGCGGCGCGAATCCAGATGGTGTGGCCCTCGATGTCCACCCAGCAGTTCGGCGCGCACTTGTGGTTGATGAAGCGCGCGACGTTGCCGCCCACGCCGGCATCCCGCACCCATCGGCTGTTCAGATGGAAGCACCAGATGTGCCCCTGGTCCAGATACCGGTCTTCCCGGATCCGACTCTCCTTCTGGGAAATCCTCTCCCCGGCGTAATCGATGATCTTCGTGCTGCGCTTGATCCGTCTCTTGGCGAAGACCCCCCACCCGTGAATCTTCGAGCGTCGCCGCTCGATCAGCGACTTCGCCCGCTCCCGGTACTCGTCCAGTGTTCGTCGACGACTCACCGACCCTCCCGCCCTCTAGCCGTTCGCTAGGCGCGGCCGCGCACCATGCGCGACCGCGATGATTCTATCGTTGTTCCTCCGACCCCTGAACTTTTGGACTCCGGCTCCCGTCTAATCGCCTGGACCCAGTGCGGGAGGAGACACAGACATGCAGCGATGGTTTGCGTCGGTCGGTCTTGCGTTCGCAGTGGTGGCCGCCTCGGGCTGTTCGATCGAGGCCGGCCATGCGCTGATCGATCTGGTGCACGGCTCGCAGGAGTCGAGTGGCACGTTCGAGTGGCGCGGCGCCATCGCCGCAGGTGACGTCATCGAGATCAAGGGTATCAACGGCGCCATTCGCGCCTCGGCGACGTCGGGTGACCAGGTCGAGGTCGTCGCGGAACTCACCGGCCGGCGCGACGACCCCACTGAGGTCAGCATCGAGGTCGTCGAGCACGATGACGGCATCACGATTTGCGCCGTCTATCCCCGCGAAGGCAACGAGTGCCTGCCGGGCGACCGGGGCCGCCTGAGCGCCAGGAACAACGACGTCAAGGTGGAGTTCACGGTCCACGTGCCCGACGGCGTCCGCTTCACCGGCCGGACGGTCAACGGCAGCGTTCGCGCCGAGGATCTGGGTGCCGACGTGCTCGCCGACACCGTGAACGGCAGCGTCACCATCTCCACTAGCGGCCGCGCCGAAGCCAACACGGTCAACGGCTCGATCGAGGCGGAAATGGGACGGGCCGATTGGTCGAGCGACGTGAGCTTCGAAACAGTGAACGGCAGCATTACCCTGAGGCTGCCGGAGGACGTCAACGCCGACGTCCGAGCCCGGACGGTCAACGGCCGCATTCGGACGGATCTGCCCTTGACCGTACGAGAGGTCGGCCGGCGCCGGCTGGACGGAACGCTGGGCGACGGCGGACCGGAGCTCGAGCTCACAACCGTCAACGGCAGCATCACGCTGAACGCCTTACCGTAACGTTTTCGACCGGGCGGACCCTGACGGGTCCGCTCGCGTCCCCGCCTGCCGTTCGCCTGCCTGAACGATCACCCAGTCCTACCTCATCGGGCGGCGCCCGGCCGCCGCACCAAGTAGGATCGGGCTATCTTGTTGGACGTGGACTCCGCGACGATGACCGCGACGGACCGACTGCGCATCGGCGTCTCGGCCTGCCTGCTGGGTGAGCCGGTCCGCCACGACGGCGGTCACAAGCGCAACCCTTTGCTGGTCGACATCCTGGGCCCGTTCGTCGAGTGGGTGCCGGTCTGCCCCGAGGTGGAGATCGGCCTCGGCACGCCGCGGGAGGCGATCCGCCTGGTCCGCCGTTCCGCTGACGACGAACACCTTCGGCTCGAGACGGTCGAGACGCAGACGGACCTGACGCGGCGGATGCAGAGCTACGCGCGGCGGCGAGTCAGCGCGCTGGCGCGGTCCGGCCTGGACGGCTACATTCTGAAGAAGGATTCGCCGAGCTGCGGCATGGCCCGGGTGCGGGTCTGGGGCCACGCGGGAAGGCCCGCGCGGAACGGCCGGGGAGTGTTCGCGGAGGCGCTGATGGCGACGCTGCCGAACCTGCCGGTGGAGGAAGAGGACCGCTTGCAGGATCCACGGGTGCGCGAGCACTTCATCGACCGGCTGTTCGCGTATCGTCGGCTGCGCCGGCTACTCGCGCGGCGCTGGACCGTCGGCGGTCTGGTCGCGTTCCACACGGCGCACGAGCTCACGCTGATGGCGCATTCGCCCAGTGCCTGTCGGGAGCTGGGCCGGCTGGTCGCCAGGGGTGCATCACTCGAACGCCAGACGCTCGCCGGCGAATACGAACGCGGGTTCATGGCGGCTATCGCGAAGGCGGCCAGCCGCGGACGGCACGCGAACGTGCTCTCTCACATGGCAAAGCGTTTCACGAATCGGCTGGAAGGCGCCGAACGCCAGGAACTGGCCTCGCGCATCGACGAATACCGGCGGGGCCTCCGCCCGCGGCGTGCCCCACTCACCTTGATCCAACATCACGCCAGTCGACTCGACGTCGTCTCCCTACGCGGGCAGGTCTATCTGCACCCCGAGCCCCGGGAGCTGCGGCTAGTGGAAATCGTGTGAATCGATTGCCGGACGCTCGCCGCCGAGGCCGTGCAGCCGTTCGGCCTTCACCGACGTCACGCCTTCCTGGATCTGCAGCGTGCCCTCCACCATCAGGAACGATTCGTCCACGACGGCCCGGCGCTGCGCGTCGAACAGATCGGGGCGGACGATGACGTTGGCGATGCCGGTCTCGTCCTCGAGCGTCAGGAAGACGAACCCCTTGGCCGTCCCGGGCCGCTGGCGGGTGATGACGGCGCCGGCCACCCGCACGCGCCGGCCGTTGCGCGCACGCGGCAGGTCGATGGCCCGCAGCACGCCGCGCATCGCCAGCTCGCTGCGCCGGAGCGCCATCGGATGCGGGCCGAGCGTCAGCCCCGTGCCGGCGTAGTCGGCAATGACCCGCTCGACCGGCGTCATCGGCGCCAGTGGAGACGGCGGCTCTTCTGCGACCTGCTGGGCCTGGCGGCTCCCCTCCTCGAACAACGCGCCCGCGGGCCTGACCGCCCGCTCGACCTGCCACAGCGCACTCCGCCGGTCGTGCCCAAACGCGTTGAGCGCGCCGATCTCGGCGAGCGTCGTCAGCTCGTCTCGACGAATCCCGGTCCGAGCGATCAGATCCTCGATCGACGTGAAGCGCTCCTGTTCTTCTAACGCCTTACTCCTCACTCCTAACTTGCTCCTGCCTCCTGACTCAATCGCCCGCCCGACCTCCTCGCACAAGCCGGAGACGTAGCGAAGCCCGATCCGAATGGTGCCGTCGGCTTCCACGGTGCACGCCCAGGCGGAGCGTTGCACGTCGATCGCCTCGAACCGCACGCCGCGCCGCTGGGCGTCCTTGACGAGCGTGGCCGGGTGATAGAACCCCATCGGCTGGTTGTTCAGCAGCGACGCATAGAAGGCGGCGGGGTAGTGCGCCTTGAGGTACGCGCTCGCGTAGGCGATCAGCGCAAAGCTGGCCGCGTGCGATTCGGGAAACCCATACAGCGCGAACGACGTGATGGACCGCACGATCTCGTCGGCCGCCGCGCCGACGATTCCCTGCCGGGTCATGCCCTCGCGCAACCGGGTCTCGATCCCCTCCATCCGCTGCTTCGACCGCTTGAAGCCGAACGCGCGGCGCAACTCCTCGGCCTCGCCGCCCGAGAACCCGGCCGCCACCATCGCCATGCGCAGCAGCTGCTCCTGAAACAGCGGCACCCCGAGCGTCCGGCGCAGGATCGGCTCGAGCGACGGATGCGGGTAGGTCACCGGTTCTCGGCCGGCGCGCCGCTTCAGATACGGATGCACCATCTGTCCGACAATCGGGCCGGGGCGAATGAGCGCGACCTCCACGACCAGATCGTAGAAGTGATCCGGACGCAGCCGGGGCAACGTCGCCATCTGCGCACGCGACTCGACCTGGAACAGGCCGATCGTGTCGGCCGTCTGCAACAGCCGGTAGACCTCCGGGTCGTCCTGCGGCAAATGCGCCAGGTCCACGCGCACGGGCTGCGAGTCGCCGGTCGCCGAGTTCGGGTCGCCGTCGTGACCAGGGCTTCGAGCCGTGGTGTTGATCAGCGCGATCGCATCCTGCAGGACCGCCATCATGCCCAGCCCCAGCAGGTCGATCTTGACGATGCCCATGGCCGCGCAGTCGTCCTTGTCCCACTGAATCACGACCCGTCCGGGCATGCTGGCCGGTTCGAGCGGCACGACCTCGTCGAGCCGGCCGCGGCAGATCACCATGCCGCCCGAATGCTGCCCGAGGTGGCGCGGCAGATCCTGCAGCTGACGCCAGAGCGCGGCGAACGCGCGGATCCGCGGATCCGAGCCGTCGCACTTCGCCTCGTCGAGATGCTGCGCCAGCGTCTCCGCCGGATCGGTCCACTCGAACCGGCGCATCAGCTTCGCCAGCCGGTCGATCACCCCGGCCTCGAGCCCCAGCGCCTTCCCCACCTCGCGGGTCGCGCTGCGGTCACGATAGGTGATGACGTTCGCCGTCATCGCGGTGCCCAGCTGCCCGTACTGCTCGTAGACGTGCTGGATGACGCGCTCGCGCCGATCGCCGCTCGGCAGATCGAGGTCGATGTCCGGCCACTCCCCGCGCTCCTCGGAAAGGAAGCGCTCGAACAGCAAGTCCATCCCGACCGGATCGACCGCCGTGATCCCCAGGCTGTAGCAGACGGCGCTGTTTGCCGCCGAGCCTCGGCCCTGCGCGAGAATTCCCTGCTGCCGGCAGAAGTTGACGATGTCCCAGACGATGAGGAAGTAACCGGCAAGATCGAGCTTCTCGATCAGATCGAGCTCGCGCGCGATCTGCCGGCGTGCCCGCTCGTAGTACGGCCGGTAGCGCTCGTGCGCGCCGACCTCGGTGATCTTCCGGAGGAACGACGCCATCGTCTCCCCCGACGGCACCGGGTACTCCGGAAAGCGGTATCCGAGATCGTCCATCGTGTAGGCCAATCGCTCGGCCAGCGCACCGGACGACCGGATCGCCTCTGGCAGGTCACGGAACAGCCGTGTCATCTCGCCCGGCGGCTTCAGGTACCGCTCGGCGTTGCAGGACAGGCGGCGGCCGGCTCGATCGACCGTCGTCTTGTGACGTACGCAGGTGAGCACGTCGTAGAGCGGACGATCGGCCGTCGCCGCGAACCGCACGCCGTTGGTCGCCACGACCGGCACGTGATACGCCGAGGCGAGCGCCACCAGCGCCTGGGTCGCAGCCTCCTCGTCACGCACCAGGTGGCGCTGGAGCTCGACGTAGACGTTGCCGGCGCCGAACAAGCCGACGAGCCGGTCGAGCATGCCGCCAACGCCGTATCGCCGGCTGTCGAGCGCCGCCTGGCCGGCGAATGCGACGAGCCCGTGCGCCGCCCCCTCGACATCCTCCAGCGTGAGGGCGCCCTCTCCTTTCGGCGCCCGCAGCTTCATCTGGGTCACCAGTCGACAGAGATTGCGATACCCCTCCTGCGACTCGACGAGCACCGGCAGCCGCCAGAGGCAGGCCGCACCACGCCACCCGCCCGCGGCGCCGGCCGCCGGCTCGTGCGCCGCCGTCATCGTCAGCTCGCACCCGATGATCGGCGTCACGCCGGCCGCCGTCGCCGCCTGATGGAAACGTGGCGCCCCGTACACGCCGTCACGATCGAGCAGCGCCAGGGCCGGATAGCCCAGCGCGGCCGCGCGTTCGACGAGCGCTTCGGGCGTCGACGCACCGTCGAGAAACGAAAACGCCGAGGCGGCGTGCAACTCGATGTACGTCAATCCATCATCCCTGCCACAAACCATCCGCCGCGCATGCGATCGCGGTAGATGCGGTAGACGCCGCCGCCGCGCAGCGCGACGTCCCATTCGTCGTGGCTCCAGCGTCCGACTGTCTCCTGCCTCCTGCTTTCCCACCAGTGCCCCGACGTCCGCCACGGACCGGCGCACGCCTCGACCGCGCAGCTGCCCACCCCGCTACCGGCCGAGACCCTGACCGGACGCCCGTCGTCGACCGCCACGCGCGCCGCCAGTGGGATCCGGAATCGGCGCAGCACCGCCACCGCTGCTTTATTTGCATGGGGCGCCTTGCGCCCCAAACCCCCGCTCGGCCCCTCGCGGGGGCCCCGCGCCCCGCGCCGGGGCCTCGCCACCACGCTGTGCGCGATGTGACCCTCCATCGGAGCATTGGCGAACCCCGCATAGTGCGGGAGGCGTGACAACGCTCCGACTTGATCAGATTTAGGGTCGAACGGCCGAATGTCGAACGCGCCAGGGCGATGCGAGTCGATCAGCGCCGGCGCTCCGCACCGGCGCTCCCCCATCAACGCCGTCAGTCGCGCCAGCAGCGTCGTCATCTGCTCGGCCGACGGCCCGGCATGCTCGAACAGCGAGAACTGGACGACGCGCGCGGGCGCGGGCGTCGCGGTCACGGTCACGCGATCGACGCCGGCCGGAGGCGGATGCGACTCGAGATCGAGCAGGAGAAGCGTGCGCAGGACGCGCGGATCCCGAATCGGCGCCGGCAACTGCAGCGTCCGAACATGCCAGACGCGCGTGACCAGCCACAGCCTGACGCTCAGGACGGCGGCAGCCGCGTCCGCGCGCGCGAGCCGAACGCCGAGCGGGTCGAGCACGCGACCCAGGACGAACGACAGCGGCTCGAGCCCGTCGATCGGCCAGTCGAGCTCGAGCGATTCCTCGAACACCGGCTCCTTGGATGCGGGCACGAGCGGCCGGCGCTCGTCGCCGCGGGCGCAACGCTGCCAGCGCTCCCCCTCGGACCCCAGCCGCGCGAACAGCGCATCGCGCGGCAGCGCCGCCAGATCGCCGAGCGTCTCGAGCCCCCAGCGCCGCATGATCTGAAGCATCCGGCCTGCGCTCCGGCGAGCCTCACGGAAGCGGCGATCGGCTGACGACCGGCCGAATCGCGTGCGGACCGGGATGGTGCCCCACGCAGTGCCCGAATGACCGCACCACGCGGGACTTTCACCACGGGCTACTAATCCGCCCTCCACCACCCGCTCGAGCACCGTCAGCGGCAATGGCGCGAGCGAGGCCGCTTCACGTCCGGCCTCGACGACCGTGAGCGCCGCGCCCCGGCCATGCACCATGAGCAGTGCCGCGATCCGCCTGGCCGCGATCGCCACCCGGCACCGGAGGCCCTGTTCGATCGCCGCCTGACGTAGGGCGGCGCCGACCGCGTGGAGATTCCCCCACACGTGCTCCAGCCCATCGACATCCAACGCGACCGTCGCCTCATCGACGACCTCGACGCGGGGCGAGAAATCGCGAGCCAGACGCACCAACCGATCGAGTGACGGCCGTTCGCCGGACGACGGCAAGACGTGGACACACGCGAACATGGCCACCGCTACGACGAAGACCCCGGCAGCCCTAACAGCGCCGCCTCAGCGGCAGTGACGAACAAGCTGCGCCGGCGGCTGTCGTACGGCTGTCGCGCGCCGATCGCACGGACGGAGAGGTCGAATCCCCGAAGCAGCACGGACTGATCGGCGCCTCCCATCCAGCGAACGGCGGATCGACCGGCCTCCAACGCCACCGTCATGCCTCCGGCGCTTCGCGCGATCGGCCGATCCCCCACGAGCACACACGCGGTCGGCCGGCCTTCGATGACGCGCGGCAGCCGAAACCATGTCGTGAACGGAATCCGGCGCAGGAGGCGATCGGGCACGTTGGTGAGATCGAGCGCCACGACCCCGAACGCGTCCGCCTGCAGCAGTAGACCCAGCGCCTTGAGCGCGCGATCGACGGTGCGTTGCATGCCGTCGCCGCCCCCTCCCGCGCGTCCCCGAATCCACAGGAGACGCGACAGATCGATCCCCGCCGCCGCGCCAGATTCCGGATCGAACGTATCGAGCGTATCGACCAGCGCAACGAGATCGCCACGCGCGGTCGCGGCAGCAAAGGCCGCGCACAGCGCGCTCGCCCGACCGGTCGAGCGCCCCCCGACGATCTCCGAAAGGTGCCCTCTGGGAAGCCCTCCGCCCAACGCATCATCGATGGCGACGATGCCGGTTGGCGCCATCGTAGACTTGAGTCGTTTATGACCATAAACATCAGAAAATAAAGTGTTTCCAAGTTTTTTGGTCCTGAGTAAATCTTCCAGCGAGGTTTTGGCCAGTGCAGTCATTTTCGTTTTTTCTTCGCCATAAGGACCTGAAGGATACAGCACGGCTTCGAGGAATTGCAAGATCCGAAATTCAGGGGGTCAGACGAGAGGCGTTGCTAGAATGCCCACATGAATCGCCGCCAATTCTTTTCTCTCACCGGTCTGGGCGCCGCCTCGATCGCTGCGCGCGGAACGCGCTCGAGCCAAGCTCGAATCGCCAGGATGACAGTCGGTACTCAGCGCTCACCGACGAACGACGAGATGCTGAGCTACTTCAAGCGTCACGGCGTCGAGAGCATCTGCGGTTACCCCCCCAGTCAGGATGAGCGAGGCGACTGGCGCGTGGATGTCCTCTCCCGACTGCGCGAGCAGTGTGCATCGCACGGCATCAGCCTCGAGATGGTGCAGTTTCCCTTCATGTCTTCGTCGTACGTGGACCGCGCCGGACGCAAAGCCATCATGCTGGGCCAAGAGCCCGAGCGGCAGCAGGAGATCGACGAGGCCTGCGAGATCATCGCACACTGCGCCGCTACGGGAATCCCTGCGATCAAGTACAACCTCTCGCTGCTCGGGGTGCTACGCACCGAGCCGACCCTGGGCCGGGGCGGCTCTCGCGACTCCACCTGGCGGCTGGCTGATGCCACCGAAGGCGCGCCGACCCGGGCCGGACGCGTGTCGGCTGACGTCATGTGGGAGCGCATCACCTACTTCCTGGAACGGGTCGTGCCCGTCGCTGAGGAGTACCGGATTCGCCTGGCGTGCCATCCGCACGATCCGGGTGTGCCGGCGCGAGGATTTCGGGGCGTGGCGCGCGTGCTCGGAACCGTCGAAGGCCTGAAACGGCTCGTGGCGACCCAGGAGAGCCCCTATCACGGACTCAATCTATGCCTCGGCACGACGGCAGAAATGCTGCAGGACCCGGCGACGGAGATCCACGAGGTGATTCGCTACTTCGGTCAGCGGAAAAAGATCTTCAACATTCACTTCCGCAACATCGTCGGGAGGCGGGATGACTTTCGGGAAGTCTTCCCCGACGACGGGGACATGAACATGGTCGAGGTGATGAGAACGCTGAAGGCCGTGGACTACCCCTACATGGTGATGCCCGACCACCTGCCGCGCCACGACGATGATCCCAACGGCCGCCAGGCGTTCGCCTTCGGCTACGGCTACATCAAGGCGCTCATCCAGGCAGTAGAAAACTAGCAGCCCGTGGTGCAAGTCCCGCTGCATTCGACCGCCGATGCATCCCGCGCGGGTGCTAGCGCCGGCGCAGCTGTTCGTAGACCGACACGTTACGGTTTCTGCCGACCAGCAGATGATCGGACCGGTCGCGCAGCTCGCCGTTCAGATCCGGGCCGACGAACCAGAAAACCACATCCTCCGCGCCGGTCGACCGCAAGGCCTCGGTGAACACCGGCACCAAGGGATCCGTAACCGCGACCGGAATGTCCGTCTTGTAGAGCTGCAGCACGACGCCCGCCGCGACGACCCGCACCGCCGGGGCAATCCGGATCCGAGCGCTGACGTAGCCCCGGGCCCGCATGCGGTTCTCGAGGTCGCGGGACAACGTGCGAACCGCCTCACGCCGATTGGGGAATCGACCTGCACCGGCCAGGGTCTGCCGATAGTCTTGCGCCAGGCCGGTCGCGCCGAAGACGAACACGACCAGCAGGAACACCGTCACGGGCGCCGGGCCGATTCTGGCCGGGATCGCGATCCCGCGACGTCGCAGGGCCCGAGCCGCCCACCACGCGACGGCCCCGCCGAGCACTGCGAGGTTCAGCATGCCCAGCACCGACATCCAGAAGACCAGATAGTCGCGCACGATGCCATGAATGTTGAAGGCCGACCAGACCGCGACCGCCGTGGTCGCGAGACACAGCACGCAGAGTGCGGCGTGAAACGACCGGCCCTGTCGCACGGCCCAGCGCCAGACGACCGCCAGCAACGTTACCTGCAGCACGAGCCAGATCGCGGGGAGCGGGCCGAGGCCGGCGGCAGAAATGATGACGTCCCCCATGGCCAGGTTCTCCTGGGGACGAACGGCGGCGGACAGCCCGTAGGCCACCGCTGCGAACGCGGTCGAGGGCGACGGTCTGGGCCGGTCGTCACTCAGGAAGAACCGCAGAATCTCGCCGGCATTGCCGCTGCCCACGACCTGATCCACGAGCGGAAGCATCCAGAGCAGCGTGAGGACGCCGACGGACGCCAGGACCCACGGCCGAATGGGCGCGTCCCGCGAGGCGACGCCGACCGGCAGGCCGACCGGGGCGCTACGGCTCGCCCGCCGCCCGTGCATCCAAAGCGCCACGGCCATGATCACCACGATCATCGTGCACGGCAGCAGTCCGAGATGCGTCTGAACGACGAACGACCCGACGAGCGCAACCCCCGGCAAGACGCGCACCCGGCCGACCGCCAGGGCGGCGCACAAGCCGATCAGCAAGGCGAAGGGCAACATCACGACGTGCGGGTTCCAGGAACTCGACAGGAGCTCACCGACGTCGCGCACCGGACCCGGGCGGAACAAGAAGATCGTGAGCGCCGCCATCAGGCTCCAACCCAGATAGGCATCACCGACGGTCGATACGACGGCGATCAAGGCCGCCAGCGACGCCAGGTTGATCAGGAGCGCCGTCGAATCGAGGCTGAATTCCCGCTGCCCGCTGAGCGTGTAGAACGGCGCCAGCGCATAGAGGTAGACGGGCCCGGGATGGTTCCACCCGACTCGGGAATACGGACCGACGGTGAGGTTCCCGTCGGTCGCATGGAGCGCGTACAGCTCCAGAAAGGCCCGGTCGCCCGTCGGATAGGTCGGCGGGAGGAACCGGAACGCGGCGACCGCCAGGATCAGCACGACGGCACCGGCCAGGCTCGCGACCAGCCTCTGCTTGGCAACCGGCATCAGGTGCGCTCGGCGATCATCGGGTCAGCGGTCAGCGAACATACCCCAGGGAGCGGAGCGCTTTCAGGGTCTCCTCGTCCATCTGAACCTGGTCGGCAGTGCTCCCACCCGCCGCGGCGGCGAGCGTCGCCTGCAGCAGGCCCAGCAGCCGAGCGGCCTCCTCGGGATGGGCTGCCGCCACGTCACGGCGCTCGTCGAAATCGGCCGCGAGGTCGAACAGACGGGTCTGGTCCAGATCGGCCCGGCGTATCAACTTGAACGGCCAGCCGATGATCGCCTGGCGCTCGGCGCCGTAGAGCGTACGCTCCGCGTACAGGGGGCGATCCGGAAGCAGCCCGCCTGCCAGCACCGGCCAGAGCGACCGGCCCGGTAATCCATCGGGAACCGTCTGGCCGAACGCGGCCAGCACCGTCGGAAAGAGATCGAGCAACGAGACCGGCGCGGCGTGCCGTGCCGGCCGGATGCCGGGCCCGCGTACGACCAGCGGCACCCGCAGCAACTCGTTGTAGGCGCTGTGCCCGTGCTCGAACCCGCCGTGATCGAACAGCTCCTCACCGTGATCGGACGTGAGCAGGACGACGACGTCGTCGGTGCGGCCCGCCGCATCGAGCGACTCGAACAATCGGCCCAGCTGGCGATCGACGAACAGAATTTCTTCGTCGTACAGCGCCACCAGATAGTCGCGGTCGAATGGATCGCCGCGCCCCAGGGTCGCGCGAACCCGCTCGGTCACCCGCGGCAGTCCCGCGTCAGGAAGCGCCGACGAAAACTGTCCCCGGGTCGCCTCCGGCGGGTCGTACATCATGTGCGGATCGAACAGGTGCACGACCAGGAAAAACGGCGTCTCGCCGCGTTCGCGCAGCCAGACCAGCGCGCGGTCGATGACGACGTCGGCCCGACGCAGCCGCCTGTTCCCCGCCGGCGAGAAATCGTAGGTGTCGAAACCGCGATCCAGCCCGAATCTCGGCCCGAGGAACGCGTTATTGATCACCGCGGCGGTGGCAAAACCGGCCGCGGCCGCCGCTTCCGCCAAGGTGGGCAGCGACGCGTCGAGTTGCGCGAACTGGCTACGGGCGGGCGGACGACCGTCGAGGCCTCGGGTAAACGTGCCGGCCTGATGCCGAGATGGGAGCTGTCCGGTGAACATCGTACCGACGGACGGCAGCGTCCAGGGCGACGTGCTGAACGCATGCTCGAAGACGGCGCCGCCTTCGGCCCACGCATCCAGATACGGGCTGGTCGGTCGGTCGTAGCCGTAAACGCCGAGATGATCGGCGCGCAGCGTGTCCACGACGATCAGCAGAACCGAGCGCACGGGCGCAGCCTGACAGCCGGTCCCGACGAGCGACAGCCCGACGCTCAGTCCGAGCCCGAGCAGCGTGCATGGGCGCCCGGCTCGAAACTCCACACTCACCGTGCTGGCCTGGCGGACGCCGCGGGCTGGTTCTTGTAGACCTGACCCGCCCGCATCACGAAGACGACCCGGTCCAGCGCTGCGGGATCTGCGATCGGATCACCGTCCAGCGCAATGATGTCCGCTTCCAACCCGGGCGCGATCGAGCCAATCCGATCGTCCAAGCCCAGAGACTCCGCAGCCAGCGAGGTCGCGGAGATTACCGTGTCCATGGGACGTTGGCCACCAAGCCGCGCGTAGGCGACGAGCTCCTGGGCGTTGCGGCCATGGCCGCCGGCCACCGCGTCGGTGCTGTACACCACCTTGAGCCCCGGGACATCCAGCGACTGCCGAAAGACACGCAAGGCCCCGGGCCTGGCCTGCTGTAGGTTGACGAACCCCTCCGTCGAATACCCACCGATGCCGACGTAGCGGTGCTCGTACTCGGCGTAGTTGCGGAACAATAAATCGATCTGGTTGCCTAGATACATGCCGCTCTGCGCGATCACCTCCAGCGCCGCGCGATCGATCAGCCAGGCGTGCTCGATCTGCGTGCACCCGGCGTCAGCGGCCAGCTGCACCGCGTCGGCCCGGTGCGCATGCACGACGGAGCGCAGTCCCTGGGCGCGGGCTTCGCCGCACGCCGCCCGGAGCTGCTCGCGCGACAGGTTCGTGACGGCGCCGACGCGGATGCTCGTCGACGCAAAAATCTTGACGACGTCGGCGCCCGCCGCCGCCCGGTCCCGTACGAACTCCCGAATCTCCTCCGGTGAGCCGCTGTCTCCGCGGATCGCGCCGAGCGAGGAAAGCACGCGCGGGCCTGGAATCGTGCCACGGGCGATCCAGTCTTTCAGCTTGGCATCTTCCATCCCGCCCAGGCTCTGCACCGTCGTCACGCCGCTCATCAGGGTTCGATACGCGTTCTCGGCGCCGTACAACGTGAGGTGGCCGATCTCGCTGACATCCTCCGGTGAATGTAGTCTGTCGTCCGGGTCGAAGTGGCGGCTGATGTGGACGTGGGTGTCGATGTATCCGGGCAGTACGGTGAGCGCGGCGAGGTCGTAGACCCTGTCCCCACGCGCGCTGCCGCCTGGCACGATCTCGGCGATCAGGCCGTCTCGGACGACGATGTCGCGGTTCTCCAGCACGTCGCCCGTGCCGTCGAGGATCCGGGCCGTCCGCAGGATGATCGTTTGGTCCGCACCGTCCTGAGCCGCCGCGGGAGCGACGAGGACCAGACCGGCCACAACGACAACGGCGACCGCGGCGAGCACGGTGAAGGGTCGATGGATCACACGGGTCACGTCTGTCATGAACGGATCTCCCCTGAAGCCGTGCGGGCTCGAAACATCGCGTGCGAAGTCGGACGCTATTCCCCTGGCGTCTGGCTGTCAAGACGACCGGCTCACGATGACCGCTTGGTCGTCGTGGTAAGGTACGTGCTTGCGCCCGTCGCCAAGCCCGCCTGTTGCGCCTGACTCGTCACCTGTGAAGGATCGCTCCGACCCGGCCGACGCGGATGACGCTGACACGCGTGGCGCGCGCCGGTCGCCGGGCGCCCGCGCGCTGCACCGCCTCGGCGCCGCGTTCACCTTCCGAGATTTCCGGATCCTCTGGCTGGGCGCCTTCGCGTCGACTGTCGGCACGTGGACCCAGCGGGTGGCACAGAACTGGCTCGTCCTGACGTTGACCGGTTCGGCTTTCTATCTGGGTCTCGACTCGTTCCTGGGTGAGCTGCCGATCCTGCTCTTCACGCTGATCGGCGGCGTCATCGCCGACCGCCACGACCGGCGCCACCTGCTCATCGGCTCGCAGTACGTCCAGATGGCATCCGCGTTCGTCCTGGCAGCGCTCGTCTACTTCGACGTCGTGCAGGTCTGGCACATCCTGGCGCTCTCGTTCATGTCGGGATGCGGCCAGGCGTTCGGCGGCCCCGCCTACCAGTCCCTGATTCCGGCGCTCGTGCCGAAGGACCATCTCCCGAATGCCATCGCCCTCAACTCGATCCAGTTCAATCTGGCCCGAGTCATCGGCCCGCTTATCGCCGGCGCGGCGCTGGTCACGCTAGGCTTCGCCGCCTGTTTCGGACTGAACGGCCTGTCCTTCGTAGTCGTGATCATCGCGCTGATGTCGCTTCGTGTGAAGCACCTGCCGCCCCAGACCCGCCAGCGGATGATCGACGAGCTTCGCGGTGGCCTGTCCTACGTCCGGCACGCGGGCGCGCTCGCGGCGTTGACCAGCCTGGCGTTCGCCACCACCTTCCTCGGCCTGCCGCTGCTGACCCTCCTCCCGGTCATCGCGCAGGACGTGTTTCAGCAAGGTGTCGGACAGTACACCCAGATGATGGCGCTGTACGCGACCGGCGCCGTCATCGGTGCGCTGGTCGTCGCCTGGCTGGGCAAGTTCCGGCACATGGGCTTGACGCTACTCCTGGTGCAAATCGTCGTTGGCGGCCTCATCATCGCGTTCTCGCTGTCGCGCACGATGCTGCTCAGTCAGGCCCTGCTGTTCTTCGCCGGATCGATGCTGATCGTGGTGTTCGCGCTGGTCACCTCCCTCGTGCAGCTCGCGACGCCGAACGAGTTGCGCGGCCGCGTCATGAGCATCTTCATGGTCTCGTTCCGCGGCGGCATTCCGCTGGGCAACCTGGCGGCCGGCTTCGTCGCGAGCCGCGTGTCGGCCCCGTTCGTCCTGACCGTGAACGGCACGCTGCTCGTCATCGTGGCCTGCTATTTCCTCATCAGGGGCCACGGTGTCAGGGAGCTATGAAAAAATCCGACGAATGAAAGCAGCAGATCTCTTCGTCCGCTGCCTCGAGCAAGAAGGCATCGAATACGTCTTCGGTGTCCCCGGCGAGGAGAACGCCGATTTCATGATCGCGCTGGAGCAATCGGCATCCATTCACTTCATCTTGACACGCCACGAACAGGGCGCGGCGTTCATGGCGGAGATCTACGGCAGACTGACGGGCAACCCCGCGGGGTGTCTCGGCACCTTGGGTCCAGGCGCCACGAACCTGATCACCGGCGTCGCCGATTCGAACATGGACCGCGCGCCGATGATCGTCCTGACCGGCCAGGGCTCGACCGAGCGGCTGCACAAGGAATCGCACCAGATCATGGACGTCGTGCACATGTTCGAACCGGTCACGAAGTGGACGACCAGTGTCCGCCACGCCAACACGATTCCGGAGATCGTGCGCAAGGCGATGCGTCTGGCACGAACAGAGAAGCCGGGGGCGGTCCACATCGAACTGCCGGAAGACATCGCGAAGCGCGAGACGTCCGCCACACCGATGGCACCCAAACGCTTCAGACGTTCCGTACCCGACAACAAGATCGTCGACAAGGCATTCGCGTTGATCCGCGGCGCACGGAAGCCGGTCATCATCGCCGGAAACGGGACGATCCGAAGACGCGCGAGCAAGCAACTCCGGATGTTGTGCGGCAAGACCGGTCTCGGGGTGATCTCGACGTTCATGGCGAAAGGCTGTGTCGACATGGACGCCGAGTACTGCCTCTACACGATCGGACTCGGGTCCAAGGATCGGGTCTCCCTTGCGGTCGATGATGCCGATCTCGTCATCACCCTCGGTTTCGACATGGTGGAGTACCAGCCGAGGCTGTGGAACCCGGACGGCACGAAACCCATCGTCCATGCGGATTTTCTGCCGGCGGAAATCGATCAGCATTACCACCCGGACGTCGAGCTGATCGGCGACCTCGCGCATACGCTGTGGATGCTGAACGCGCGCTTCGACGCGGCCGGGATTCCTGACTACGATCTGTCGGTGCAGCGGAAGATCCGCGCTGACATGAGCGCCGACCTCGACGAGTACGCCGACGACGACACCGACGGTGTGATTCGCCCTCAGAAAGCGCTCTGGGATGCGCGTCAGGTGCTCGGACCGAAAGACATCCTGCTGTCCGACGTCGGCGCGCACAAGATGTGGATCGCACGACACTACCATTGCCATGAACCGAATACGTGCCTGATCCCGAACGGCTTCTGCTCGATGGGATCGGCCTTACCCGGCGCCATCGCCGCGAAACTCGTGTGTCCTGATCGGCGGGTGCTCGCAGTCTGCGGTGACGGCGGATTTCTGATGAACGTCCAGGAGATGGAAACCGCGCGGCGACTCAACTCGGATATCGTGGTGCTCGTCTGGGAAGATGGGGCCTACGGCCTGATCGCCTGGAAACAGGACAACGAGTTCAACCGGCACACCGATCTGGCGTTCGGCAATCCGGACTGGCTCACGCTGGCGACATCGTTCGGCTGGAACGGACACCGCGTGACCCGGAGCCGAGACTTCAGGGCCACGTTGGAGGCGGCCTTCGAAGAAGACGGCCCGTCGCTCGTGGTCATTCCGATCGATTATCGTGAGAATCAGCTCCTCACGAAGCGGCTCGGCGCAATCACGACGACCATCTGAGACGCGGCCATCGGACGGATGGCCCCCCTCACACCGCAACGATCCAGTAGAGCCCGAGACCCACCGACGCCACAGCCGTTAGGCCGCCGGCCGAGCGGCCCAGGCCGACCATCGCCCGGCTGGACATCGTGCGCGCCAGCGCGACACCGAACAGGCCCATCGCCAGCAGGATGCCGAACGCGAAGATCACGACGAGGCCCAGCAGCGTCGCAAACGAGCCGCTCGCCGTCTCGACGCCACCGAACGGCGCGAGGAGCGTCAAGACCCGAAGGCCGGAGACGGCGAAGACGGCACCGAGGACCGTCGGGAGGTGCGAGTGGCGGGTGGAGGCCGGATGACGATGCGGCGCGCCCACGTGCAAGTGCCAGCCGTCGTGCAGCGGCGTGCCGTGGAGGTGGGCATGGCCGTAGACCCGGCCGGTGAGGACCGCCCAGAGCCCCACGGCCCCGAGGCAGACGAGCAGGAAGCCGGCCGCCATCTCGCCGCCACGCTCCACCGCCACGGGCACCTGCCAGCCGGCCAGCACGACGGCGCCGGCGCCGGCCGCCAACAGCGCGGCGTGGCCGCAGGCGAACCGCACGGCGACCCCGAAGGCTCTGCCGCGAACCGGATTCGTGCCGTCGCCCACCGACAGCGCGGCGACCGCCATGAGGTGATCCGCCCCGAGCCCGTGCAGGAACCCGAGCGCGAGCGCCGACGACGCCAGCAACACTAGTTGGTTACCATCGGACGCAGCTGAAGCGCCCAGCTGACCGGCAGGTCGACCGGGTTGTAGCAAATCGCATCGTCGCAGGCCTGATACTCGAACACGGCGTCAATCGTGAGCGTGTCGCCGCTCGTCGCGCGCTCGCGCAGTTCCGGCGTGACCGGGATCGTGATGTCCTGCACGAGGCGGAACGACTGTCGGTAGCACCCGCTCGTCGACCTCGACCCGCTCGTCCAGCGGCTCGAAGTGATAGATCTCCGACGCCGGATAGGTCATCGGGTGCACCATCAGCCCCGCCTGCGGGCTCACGCGCAGCGCAATCACCTGATACGAATGATCGCCCGGCGCGTAGACGTGCATGTTCGGCTTCGGCGTCACGTCGAGGACGACCGAGAACCGGTTGCCCGGCGCCACGACCTCATCGGTCGGATAGGCCACGGCCGCCAAATGGTCGGTCTCCAGCCGCGTGCCGTCGACACCGATACCGACGAGCGGATTGCCGAGCTTCACCGCGATGCTCGACACAGTGTTGCGCGGCTGGTGGCCCTGCTCGAAGAATCGCTCGACCACGCGGCCGTCGGGATCGAGGATGAACGTCCCGGGATGCGGAATGCCGTAGACCCGGCTGCCCGGCTCGACCGACTCGTTCAAGAGGCCGTAGCGCTTGATGACCTCCGACCCCTCGTCCGAGAGCATCGGAAACTCGAGCCCCTGGCGCTCGACGTACGCCTGCTGGATCGCGATCGGATCGTAGGTGATCACGGCCAGCTCGAGGCCACCCGCACGCAGGTCCGCATACCGGCTCTGCAGCTCCACGAGCTGCGTCTTGCACCACGGTCACCAGTCGGCCGAGCGACTGAAGACCAGCATCACCCCTCTCGGGCCGTAGAGCGACGCCAGCGTGCGCGTCTCGCCGCGATGATCCTGCAGCGTAAAATCCGGAACGGTCTCACCGACCTGCGGCCCCAGCGTGCCGGGATCCACCGGATCGGACTGCGCAAAGGCCACCCCCGCCAGGCCCAACCAGCCCAGCATCAGCGCCACGACAAGTATCTTCTGCACGACATCCACTCCCTGAAATAGTCCGGTGCACGGACGAACGACAACTCGACTCTTGGACGCCGCGCCAGGGCCTGACGATCCCTTCTTGCCGTCTTCCCCTGGTCGCGGTGTCGAGGATTATAACGCAGCACCCCCGGTCTCAACTGGCCCGGAGACGGGGCGAACGTTCGAGCCGCCGGTTTCGTCCAACATCTCGATGCCGTCACCGCCCCCGCGGGCGCGAGCGTCCGGCCAACACGAAGGATCTGATGGACACGCTTCGCCAGGACGTACGCTACGCGCTGCGCGGGATGCTGAAGCACCCGGGATTCACCGCGGCCGTCATCGTGACGCTCGGACTGGGCATCGGCGCGAACACCGCCATCTTCAGCGTCGTCCATGCGGTGCTCCTGAAACCGATTCCGTACCCGGTGGACGCCCCCGATGAGGTCCTCGTCATCGCCGAGAAGACGCCGACCGGCGGCCGGATGGGCGTCTCCTACCCGACCTATCGCGACTGGGTCGACCTGGTCGAGTTTTCGTCCGTCGGCGAGATGGCGGCCTACATCAACCGCACCGCGAGCCTCAGCCGCCAGGAGGAACCGGTCCGGCTGCCCATTCGGTACACCTCGGCCAGCTACTTCGACATCCAGGGCGTGCGGCCGCTGCGCGGCCGCTTCTACACCGCCGACGAGGACGTCGCGGGCGGCCCGAGCGTCGTCGTCCTGAACCACCCGCTCTGGCAAGGCCGATTCGGCGGCCGGGAGGAGGTCATCGGGGAAGACGTGACCCTCGACGGCGAGGCCGCCACGGTCATCGGCATCCTTCCGGATGATTTCGAGCTGATGCCGGAGGAGCGATTCTATGCGGCGTTCATGCCGTGGGCCGATGCGAATCACTCGAAGGACCGCGGTGACCACCAGGGCGTGAACGTCTTGACCCGGACCGCCCCCGGCGCGACCTTCGAGCAGGCTCGCGCCGAGCTGGACGCGATCGCGAAGCGCTTCGAGGCGGAGTATCCGGACAGCAACTCGGGCGTCGGCCTGTTCGTCGAGCCGCTCGTCGAGCGCCGGCTGCGCGAGTATCGCAGCATCCTCTGGATGCTGCTCGGCGCCGTGGGTCTGGTCCTGCTGATCGCCTGCACGAACGTCGCGAACCTCTTGCTCGCCCGCGGCGCGAGCCGGCACAAGGAGACGGCAATCTTCGCCGCGCTCGGCGCCGGCCGCCGGCGCCTACTCCGCCAGGGCCTCACCGAGAGCGTCATCCTGGCCGCGCTGGGCGGAGTCGCCGGGCTGGTCCTGGCCCGATGGGCGCTCGCGTTCCTCAGAGTCTCGACGCCGTTCGACGTGCCGCGGCTCGCCCATGCCAGCCTCGATGGGCAGGTGCTGTGGTTCACGCTGGCGCTCTCGGGCCTCACCGGGTTGCTCTTCGGCCTCATGCCCGCCCTGCAGGCGGCCCGGGTGGACCTCAACGACGCGCTCAAGGAGGGCGGCCGGCAGTCCGGCGGCGGCGGCGGGCGCGTCCGGCGGCTCTTCCTGGTGAGCGAGGTCGCGCTGGCGACGATCCTCCTGGTCGGCGCCGGCCTGCTCATTCGCACAGTCGCCACGCTGGCGGATGTCGATCCGGGGTTCCGCCCGAGCGGCCTCCTCACACTCCAGATGGGCCTGCCGCTGACCGAGTACGAGCAGGACGACTACACGCCGTTCTACCGTCAGCTCATCGAGCGACTGGCCGGGTTACCCGGCGTGGAGTCAGCCGGCGTCGGCTCGTCGCTGCCGATGCAAGGTGTGAACTGGTCCTCGGTCATGACCCTGGGCGATCTGCCAGTCCCGCCCCGTGCCGAGCTCGCCACGTCCGTCTTCAACCCGATCGGGCCGGGCTACTTCGAAACCCTGGGGATCCCGCTCCTCGAGGGCCGGACCCTCAACCAGTTCGACACGGCCGACTCGCAGCGCGTCGTCGTCGTGAACGACACGCTGGCGCGCCGGCACTGGCCGAACGAGAGCGCCATCGGGAAACGCCTGAAGCAGGGCTGGCCGGAGAGCGAGGGCGACCGTTTTCCGTGGCGGGAGATCGTGGGCGTCGTCGGGTCGGCGAAGCAGCACGCGCTCGACCGCGACGCCCGGGCAGAGACCTACATTCCGTACGCGCAGAACCCGTCTGCGTTCATGAAGGTCGTCCTGCGCACAACCGCCGATCCGACTCACCTGATCGAGCCGGCGCGGGCCGTCGTCACCGCGCTGGACGGCAACATCCCGATCTACAACATTCGCTCCATGAACGATGCGATCGCCTCGACGACGGCGCCGCGACGCTTCACGATGTGGCTACTCGCCGTGTTCGCGGCGGCCGCGCTGGCGCTGTCCGCCATCGGCATCTACGGCGTCATCGCCTACTCGGTCGCCCAGCGCACGCAGGAGATGGGCCTGCGCCTCGCGCGCGGCGCCGACCGGTCGCACGTCTTCCGGCTCATCGTCGGCCAGGGCATGCAACTGGCCGCGATCGGCCTGGCGGTCGGCGTCGCCGGCGCCTTCGCCCTGACGCGGCTGCTCGACAGCCTGCTCTACGGCATCTCGGCGCAGGATCCCGGCATGTTCATCGCCGTGCCGAGCGTCCTCGGGTTGGTGGCGCTGCTGGCCTACGCCATCCCGGCGCTGCGGGCGATGCGGGCCGATCCGATGACGGCGCTGCGGGTGGAGTGAGCCCGTGCAAATCTTTCTAGAAGATCTCCGATACGCCATTCGAACGCTGCTGAAGAGCCCCGGCTTCACCGGCGTGGCCGTCCTGGCGCTGGCGCTCGGCATCGGCGCCACCAGCGCCATCTTCACGGTGGTGAACGGCGTCCTGCTCCGTCCGCTCGACTACGACGATCCGGACCGGCTGGTCGTCCTGCGTGAGACGAAGGTGCCCCAGTTTCCCAGGTTCTCGATTTCGCCAGGCAACTTCGAGAGCTGGCGGACCGGGAGCGCGTCGTTCGACCGGATCGCCGCCTACAGCATCCAGTTCCTCAACCTGACCGGCCGGGGCGACCCGGAGCAGCTGCGCGGCGCGACGGCCACGGCCGGCCTCTTCGAAATGCTCGGCGTGCAGCCGGCGCTGGGACGGGACTTCACCCCCGAGGAAGATCAGCCCGGACAGGACGCTGTCGTCATCCTCAGCCACGGCCTGTGGCAGCGCCGCTTCGGCGGCGACCCGGCCCTGCTGGGTCAGGCCTTGACGCTGAACGGCCGGGTCCGCACCGTCATCGGCATGATGCCGGCCGGCTTCGAGTTTCCGCAGGCTGGCACGGCGCTCTGGGTCCCGCGCGCGCTCACGCCGGAGCAACGCGACCGGCACGGCTCGCACTATCTCAGCGCGGCGGCCCGCCTCAAGGACGGTGTCTCGCTGGAGCAGGCGCGCACCGAGCTGCGCGCGATCGCCGCGCGTCTCGAGGAGGAGTTTCCCGAGAGCAATGCCGGCTGGAGCGTCATCGTCACGCCGATGCTCGAGAACCTCGTGAGCGGGAGCCGCCCGGCACTGCTGGTGCTTCTGGGCGCCGTCGGGCTGGTGCTGCTGATCGCCTGCGCCAACGTCGCGAATCTGCTCCTCGCACGAGCGACCGGGCGTCAGAAGGAGATCGCCACGCGTGTGGCGCTCGGCGCCGGACGCGGCCGGATCGTCGGCCAGTTACTGACCGAAAGCCTCCTGCTGGGCGTCGTGGGCGGAAGCGGCGGCATCCTGCTGGCACTGTGGGGTGTCAGCGTCTTGCCCGAGCTGGCGCCCGAGCTGCCGCGGATCAACGAGGTGGCGCTCGATGGTCGAGCCCTGGCGTTCACGGCACTCGTGACGATCCTGACGAGCGTCGTCTTCGGTCTGGCGCCGGCGCTGCACGCCTCCCGGCCCGACCTGGTCGACTCGCTCAAGGAGGGCGGGCACGGCGCCAGCGGCGGCCGGAGGCGACGGCGGGCGCGAAGCCTGCTGGTGGTCGGAGAAGTGGCGCTGGCGCTCGTCCTGCTCGTCGGCGCCGGTCTGCTGATCCGGAGCTTCTGGCTCCTGCAGCAGGTCGACCCCGGGTTCGACGCCGACAACGTCCTGGTCGTCAGCCTGAGCCTGCCCGACGTCGGCTATCCCGAGGCGGACGACACCCGGTCGTTCTACCGCCAGCTCGTCGAGCGTCTGGACGGCGCGCCCGGCGTCCGCGCGGTCGGCGTCACCCAGTCGCTGCCGTTCTTCGGCGACTACGTCCTCGGCTACCGCGTCGAGGGACGCCCGGAGCCCGAGCCCGGCCAGATGCCGCTGACGAATCACTACGTCGTGACGCCCGACTACTTCGCGGCGATGGGCATCCGTCTGCGCCGCGGCCGGCTCTTCACCGACCGCGACCGGGAAGACGGCCCGCCGGTGCTCCTGATCAACGAGACGCTGGCGCGTCAGACGTTTCCCGACGAGGACCCGATCGGCCAGCGGGTGTACGTCACGGACGGACCGGGGATCGTCTTCCGGGAGATCGTCGGCGTCGTCGCCGACGTCAAGCAGTACGGCCTGGCCTCCACGGCCCGAGCCCAGACCTACGAGGCCTTCTGGCAGCGGCCCTTCCGCTTCACCTCGGTCGTCATCAGGACCGAATCCGATCCGCGTGGGCTCGCGGGCGTCGTGCGGCGCGACGTGCTCTCGATCGACAGCGACCAGCCGCTGTCGCGCGTCCTGACCCTGGAGGAGATCGTCGGCACATCGATCGCCCAGGAGCGTGCGTCGACCCGGCTGTTGACCCTGTTCGGCGGCATCGCCCTGCTGCTCGCCGCCATCGGCATCTACGGCGTCATGGCCTACTCGGTGGCACAGCGCACGCGGGAGTTCGGCATCCGGATGGCGATCGGCGCCGACCGCACCGCGATCCTGAGGCTGGTGCTGGGGCAGGGCCTCGCGCTGGCGACGATCGGCATCCTCGTGGGCAGCGCGGCCGCCGCCGCGCTGACCCGCGTCATGGCGAGCCTGCTCTACGAGGTGACGCCGACCGACCCCGGCACGTTCACCGTCGTGCCCGTCGTCCTGTTCCTCGCCACCTTCGCCGCCTGCTGCCTGCCGGCGCTCCGGGCGACGAAGGTCGACCCGCTCGCCGCGCTGCGCGCGGAGTGAGTAGCAGCGGCTAGCGCGTCGTCAATCTCATTACAGCGGGTTTCAAAGTGGCCGAGACCCATTCGGTGACGCGCTGCGCGCGCGATCACCCAGCCGTGCCTTGCTCGAGGGATCGACATGATTCAGCGGTCGGTCGCGGCCCCCGGGTCCACCCCGGTCGGTCGCGGCCTCCGGAGGACGTCGATCGCCCAGACCTCGTCCAGGCGTTCGCCGTGCCAGTGGGGGCGCCCGGTCTCTGCGCCGATCGTGATGCCGGCGGTATTCAGCCTGGCCAGCGTTGGTGCCAGTGGCGGACCGTCCCAGCGTGGGGCTGGCGGCGCGGGCGGGAACGGCCGGCCGTCTGGCCGGCAGAAGCGCGCCGTGCCGTCGGCGCGGAGCGTGACGGTGAATCCCTCCTCGTGCACCGCGCGATGGTGCCGCCGGCAGAGCCGCACCAGGTTGTCGAGCCGGGTCGCCCCACCCGCGGCCCAGTGCTGGACGTGATGGGCTTCGCAGTGGCGGGCCTGGCAGCCAGGAAACCGGCACCCGGGGTCCCGGGCGGTCAACGCCCGGCGGATCGCGGGTGAGATAGTCCGGGTCTTGCGGCCGACGTCGAGCACGCGCCCCGCTTTCCCGTGGCGCATCACCACCGTGGCGGCGTCGCACGAGAGGCGTCGGGACGTTTCCGCGGAAACGCCGAGGCCTTCCACCCCTTCCAGCGCCGCCTGGCCGGGAGCCCCGTCCTTCTCGTCCTCCCCGTCGACCAGGACGCCCTCGTCCACGTGCACGACCACCTGGTAGCGGTCGGCTGCCGTTCCCCGATCGAGGTCGCCCGCCAGCGCGCTCTCGGCCATCAGGCCCAGCGCGTCGGCGCGCCGCTGGCCGGCGGATGTCTCCAGGCCGCCGTCTTCCTCCGCCGCCGCCCGGGCCTCCTGATGTAAACGGTCGGCTGCCGCCTCGAGCGCGCATCGCAGCACGGCGCCCACCTCGGGCGACAGCCGGCCGCGAATTACCACCATCCCGTCCTCATCGACCCAGGTCTCGAGGTGGCGAGTCTCGTGCCGGCGCCGGTCGTCGGTTGCCCCGGCCACCCGGTCGACCCGCCGCCAGGCTCGGACCAGTCGCTCGACATGAGCCGCAGTCGCGCACCGGGCAAAGTCGAGCAGCTCGGCCTCGTTCACCAGGGTCGCCACCCTCGTCAGCGCGCGCACCTTCGAATAGGAGAGCGTGCCCCGCTGCATCGCCTCGCTCAGGCGCGGCAGCTCGGCCAGCGCCCGGGCCACGCGTACTTTCTCCCGGGCGGCGCCCAGATCCAGTCCGGTGCGCCAATTCAGCCAGTGCGCGCATGAGCGGAAGCCGTTGAAGCCATCGCTCCATCCCTCGCGTTCGTCGAAGTCCCGGATGAGGACGAGCAGTTCGTAGGTGGCCGCCTGAATGCGGGCCGACAGCTCCGCGATGCTCTCGCCCAGGCGATCAACCTCGGCGCGGGAGCGTCCTGCCGGCGTTTCTACTGAGCCGACCGTGCTGATTGGAACACCCCCGGTCGTCGGGGTCAGTGAAGGGGTGACAGGGAGCACGGGGGGCATGGGCGGATGCGTTGCGACAGGCATGCGCCCATCATAAACCCTTGTTTTCCAAGGCCTTGACCGCCACAGAGTGCCCTGAACTCGGGTCGAATATTCGTATTTGCTTCGCCTGACGAAGAAACGTCGCTGGCAGCCCCCTGAGCGGCTCACAGAGGCACTCCTGCAGCCGTCCGGGACTCCGGGCGATCGGCCCTGAAAAAGCTGTCAAGCGAAAATTTGAGCGCATTCACTTGAACGCGGATGTAATCGCGGATGACCGAATCACTGAATGCGCTTTGGCCGTGAGTGCGGGGTCGCCTGTGCCGCTCAGTGCCGGCTAGCGTGACGGCACGTACCGCTCCCACAGCCGCTCCTCCAGGACGTCGTATTCCTGGCGCAGCTCGTCGATCCCCGGCGATTCCAGCAAGTCAGGGAAGAACAGGCGGCCATGCGATTCCCACAGGGGCAGCCGGCCCTCCCGCACCTGCTCACGCAACAGCGCCACGGCACGGTCGTGCTGCCCGAGGGCGGTCAGTCCTGCCACCAGGTAGACGATGTCGTGATTCGTGAAGATCGGGTTCCGGCGAAACCGCGCCTCCTCGGCCATGAACGCATCCCGATCGCCGACCAACCCATGTAAGCTCGCGAAGTACAGCCGCATGCGGGTGTTGTCGGGATCCAGTTCGAGCATCGGCGTGAACAACTCGATGCCAGTGCGCCACGTCTGCTCCGCCAGAGCACGCTGCCCGGTCCGGCTGTAGAACGCGCCCGCAAATAAGAGGGCCCGCACGTTGTACAAGGAAGCCGCGCCGTCGGCGGCGACCGCCCCTGAGATCGACGCCGTCACCTGCTCGAACTGCTCCAGCGCGCGATCGTGATCGTTCAACAGGTAATGGGCGAACCCCAACTGGGTCTGAATGAAGGATTCCGGACCGAACCGCTCGACCGCGGCGGTCCCGATCTCGACGATCGCCTCGGCTTCGCCGGCCGATCCCGCCGCAGTCGTGAAGAAGAAGTGCGCCGGCAAGTTGAGCGGATCGAGCTCGATGACCTGGCGATACAGGGGCATAGCAGCTTCGGACAGCCCCGCGAAGTCATACGCCTGCGCCCTGGCCATCAGGGTTTCGATGTCTCCCGGCCGACCGAGTCGCGCCGCCTCCTGCCCGTGCATCAGCACCGCGTCGAAGAGCCCGCGGTCGTAGTTCACCATGATGAGCCCTCGGCGGGCACGCATGTCTGCCGGGTTCAGGCGGAGCGCGGCGTCGTAACTCGCCTGTGCCACGTCGAGATTGCCCATACCGCCGCCCCAGCCGGCCCAGTATCGCTCCAGATAGACCGAACCGAGGCCGATGTGGGCTTCGGCCAGGCTCTGATCGATCGCGATGGCGCGCGTGAAGTACTGAAACGCCACATCGGTCGACTCCATGTCGCCCTGCTGCATCAGATACGCACCCTGGAGGTACACATCGTAGGCCTCGACACTAGTGGATTCCGGCTCGGCCAGCGCGGCCGCCTCGTCGCCGGTCAGCTCCACGTTGAGACTGGCCGCGGCGCCAGTGGCAATACGACGTTGCACGTCGAAGAGGTTCTCGTACGGCTCCTCGAACTCGGCGGCCCACGACACCAGACCCGTCTCCGCATCGACCAGCGAGAGTGTCGTGAGCAGCTGATCGCCCTCGAACTGGAACGTGCCAACCAGCACCGCCCCCACGTTCAGGTCCCGCGCAATCTGCTCGGCCGGCTCACGCGTCTCTCGAAACCGAATGGCGGTGTCCCAGGGCGTCACGCGCAGTCCTGTCTGGACCAGCTTGGTGATCACCGCCTGCGTGATCCCGTCGGCCAGGTAATCACTCTCGAGCGGATCCCGGCTGAGGTTCCGCAACGGCAGGACAGCAATCGAGGAAATCTCCCCACCCGAGCCGGGCCCGCCTGATCCACTTTCCGACCAGACCCAGAGCGCGGCCAGCACCACGACCGCCAGACTCGCCGACGCGATGACTGAACGTCTGCGCCAGGTCAACGCTGGGGAAATTTGACGCGCGGAGGCTGGAGGCTGAATCGTCGAAGCTGGAGTCGCAATTGCGGCGGCCTCCGGCGCGGAGTGCGCTCGATCGACGATGTCGCTGACCTGAGTCAGGTCGGTGCGCACGTCGTGCACGAGCTGATACCGGTCGGCCGGCGCCTTCGCCAGCAGCCTGCCCAGAACGTGCTCGAGGAGGTCTGGTGCGTCCTGTCGATGATGAGTGAGCGGTGCCGGGGTCTGGTTCAGGATTGCCGCGGCTGTCTCCAGCGTGGCCTCTCTCTGGAACGGATGGACCCCGCTCAGCAGCTCGTAGAGCACCACACCGAACGCGAAGATGTCCGACCGTCCGTCGACCGTCTGCCCTCGTACCTGTTCGGGTGACATGTAAGCCACCGTGCCGCGCAGCATTCCCGCCTCGGTCAACTCGGACGCCGTCGGCGCATCAGCATCAGCGTCAGCGCCCTCGACACCTTCCACCGGCGCCACCCGCTTCGCCAGGCCGAAATCCAGCACCTTCACGTGCCCGCCCGTCGTCAGCATGATGTTCGACGGCTTCAGGTCGCGGTGGACGAGACCCTCGTCATGCGCCGTCTCAAGCGCCTCGGCGATCTCGGTAGCGATTCGCAGCGCGTCAGTCAATGACAGCGGCAGCGGCTCACCCGCCAGCCGCGCGGCCAGCGTCTCGCCCCGGACATACTCCATGGCGATGAACGGCCGGCCGTCGGCCTCGCCCGTCTCGTAGATCTTGCAGATGTAGGGATGGTCCAGCGCCGCGGCCGCCTTCGCCTCCCGCACGAAGCGCCGGCGGGCGGTGGCGTCCTGTTGCAGCTCATCTGAGAGGAATTTCAGCGCGACCGGCCGGTCCAAGGTCCGGTCCTGGGCGAGGAAGACGACACCCATCCCGCCCTGGCCGAGCGGCTCGCGGAGCTCGTACTGCGAGACCCGCTGACCGGCTGCGGGTGGCAGCGAGTCGGGGCAGTCAGTCATGGCGCACTCTCGGTCTCACGCGGCCTCTAGGTCCCTGGCCCGTACCGCTCCCGCAGCCGCTGCCGCAGCGCCGCGTACTCCTCACGGATCTGGGCGAAACCGGGAGCATCGAGTGCCTCCGGAATCAACCGCTCGAACATCCCCAAGCCACGAAGTCGACCCTGCGTCAGTCCCTCACGCATTAGCTCCACCGCACGATCGGTGTTGCCCAGGCTCACGTGCGCGGCGGCCAGTCGCGCGATCTCCAAGGCATTGACGTCGAACTCGCGCGCCATGGCCAATGCCCGTGCCTCCGCCGTCTGAAACGCCTCGCGCTCACCGAGGAATCCGTGGAAGCTTGCCAGGACCAGGCGCATGCTGACGTTCTCGGGATCGGTCTCGAGCTTCAGGCGCACCAACTCGACGCCCCGCTGCCACAGCGCCTCGGCCCGGTCGCGCTCGCCCGACCGATCGTAGAACGCGCCGGCGTACGACAGGCCGGTCACTCCGGCCCAGGTGACACGCCCAAGATCCGTCGATGGCGCCATGAGCGCCTGCGTCAGCCCCTGGTAGTGCTCTCGCGCCAGGCCGTCATCGCCCAGCCGGACGGCCGCGCGTGCCATCCATTCACGCACGTTGTCGTTGTCGCCAAACAACGTCAGAGACGTGTTGCCGATCTCGATGGCCTCCTCAAACTGATCGGCTCCCATCGAAGACCAGGTGAGCATCCAGTACGCGAAGTCATTTCTCGGGTCGATCGCGATGACCCGCCGCTGGATCGGGATCGCCAGGGCATGCAGCCCTGACAACGCGAAGGCATAGGCCCGCGCCAGGAGCGTCTCGACATCGTTGGGCCGGCCCAGCCGGCCAGCCTCCTGGCCCTGCAACAGGATTGCCTCAGTGCGCCCCAGCCAGAAATACACCGACATCAGGCCTTGCCTGGCCCGCATCGAGCCGGGGTCCAGCCAGAGCGCCGCGTCGTAGCTCGCCGCCGCCAACTCGAGATTGTCCGCGCCGCCGCCCCAGCCGTTCGTGTACCGTTCGTTGTAGACCGCCCCGAGGCCCACGTGCGCCTCGGCCAGCTCGGGGTCGAGCTCGATCGCGCGCGCAAAATACTGGAACGCGACGTCGGTCGACTCCTGGTCACCGGCCAGCAACAGGTCGGCACCTTGCAGATAGGCGTCGTACGCCTCGACGCTGGTGGATTCCGGCGTGGCGAGCGCCGCCTCCTGCTCCCCGGTCAGCTCCCGCGTCAGACTCGCCGCCGCGCCACGGGCGATCCGTCGCTGTACGTCGAAAAGGTTCGTGTACGGCTCCTCGAACTCGTTCACCCACAACAGCAGGCCGCTGTCGGCCTCGACCAACGAGAAGCTGATGAGGATCCGATCACCCACGAGCTGGAAGGTGCCCAGCAGCGCCGCCTCCACGTTCAGCTCACGCGCCACCTGTTCCACGGACTGATTGGTGTCTCGGAAACGCTGCGCGGTCTCCCAGGGCGTCACCCGCAGACCAGTCTGATGGAGCCTCGAGACGACTGCCTTCGTGATCCCCTCGGCGAGGTAATCACTCTCGATCGGCTCCTGGCTCAGGTTCCGCAGCGGAAACACGGCGACCGACGAGATCTCCGCACGCGACCCGGGCCCGCCTGATCCGGTTCCCCACCAGACCCCCACGGCGGCCAGCAGCGCGACCGTCAGACTCGCCGCCGCAATGACCGAACGTCTGCGCCGGGTCCAAGCACGAAGCGGCGACACGGCGGCTGGAGGGTGAATCGTCGAAGGTGGTGACGCAATCGCGATGTCCTCCGGCGCTGGCTGCGCTCGGTCGATGACGTCGCCGACCTGGGTCAGATCTTTGCGCACGTCATGCGCGAGCTGATACCGGTCGGCCGGCGCCTTCGCCAGCAGCTTCCCCAGAATGGGCTCGAGGAGGTCCGGGGCATCCTGCCGGTGATGCGTGAGCGGCGCGGGCGACTGGCTCAGGATCGCCGCCGCCGTCTCCAGCGTGGTCTCCTTCGCGAACGGATGCACCCCGGTCAGCAGCTCGTAGAGCACCACGCCAAACGAGAAGATGTCCGACCGGGCATCGACCGTCTGCCCTCGCACCTGCTCCGGCGACATGTAGGCCACCGTGCCGCGAATCGTCCCGGCCTCCGTGAGCGCCGACGCCGTCGCCGCATCAGCGTCAGCGTCAGCGCCCTCGACACCTTCCACCGGCTTCGCCAGGCCGAAGTCCAGCACCTTCACGTGGCTGCCTGAGGTCAGCATGATGTTCGACGGCTTCAGGTCCCGGTGCACCAGCCCCTCGCCGTGCGCCGTTTCAAGTGCCTCGGCCACCTCCGTGGCGATTTGCAGCGCTTCATCGATCGGTAGCGACGGGGCTCGAGCCCCGCCGGACCTTGCCAGCCGGGCGGCCAGGGTCTCACCCCGCACATACTCCATGGCGATGAACGGCCGGCCGTCGGCCTCGCCCGTCTCGTAGATCTTGCAGATGTAGGGATGGTCGAGCGCCGCGGCCGCCTTGGCTTCGCGCACGAAGCGGCGGCGCGCGGTGGCATCCTCTTGCAGTTCGTCGGAGAGGAATTTCAGCGCGACCGGCCGGTCGAGGGTTCGGTCCTGGGCAAGGAAGACCACGCCCATGCCGCCGGCGCCGAGCGGCTCGCGGATCTCGTACTGGGAGATGCGCTGGCCGGCGGCCGGCAGGGGTGATGAGGAGTCTGGACGGTCAGTCACGGTGTCCCCTCAACGACATTGCAGGGCAGCCCCTCGCTGACGCTCTGGATCCACTCTTCGTCCAGATCGCGGGGTCTGGAAAGTCCTGCGCAACTCTCACCTCACCTGCCTCTAGCTCGCCGGCCCGTACCGCTCGCGCAGCCGCTCTGCCATCGCGTCGTGTTCTTCACGAAACCGATCGAAGCCTGGCGCCTCCAGCAATGACGGCGAGAGTAGCCCAGGGGTCAGCCGCCAGGGGACGAGTTGTCCTCGCTGCAGGGCGCCGCGCAACACTTCCACCGCGCGATCGGTGTCCCCCAAGCTCGCGTGCGCGGCAGCCAGATGGTTGAAACCCCAGGAATTCACGCCGGAATCGCGGGCCATCGCCAACGCCCGGACCTCCGCCGCCTGGAACGCCTCGCGCTCACCGAGGAATCCGTGGAAGCAGGCCAGGAACAAGCGCATGTCGATGTTCTCGGGATCGGTCTCGAGCTTCAAGTGCACCAACTCGACGCCCCGCTGCCAGAGTGCCTCAGCTCGGTCGCGCTCGCCCGACCAATCGTAGAACGCGCCG
Source organism: Vicinamibacterales bacterium (assembly GCA_963667915.2). Taxonomy (GTDB): domain Bacteria; phylum Acidobacteriota; class Vicinamibacteria; order Vicinamibacterales; family UBA823. Next base: position 251,718 of record CAXXNN010000004.1, read on the forward strand.
GCGGACAACAGGGCGTAGATTCCGGTCCAGGCGACACGCGCGGGATCAGTCGATCGCGCCATGAGCGATTGCGTCACCCCGTCGAAGTACTCTCGCGCCAGGTCGCCATCGCCGAGCCCGGCGGCCGCCTTTGCAATCCAGAACCGTACCGCCTCGTCGTCGCCAAACAGCGTCAGATACATGTTGCCGATCTCGACGGTCTCCTCGAACTGACCGGACGCTAGGAAAGTAAACGTGAGCACCCAGTACGCCCAGGCACTTCTCGGGTCGATCGCGATAACCCGTCGATGAATCGGGACCGCCAGGGCATGCAGCCCTGAGAAGGAGAACGCCGTGGCTCGCGCCAACAGCGTCTCGACGTCGGGCCGGCCCACTCGGCCAGCCTCCTGGCCCTGCAGAAGGATCGCCTCGCTGCGCCCCAGCGACTGATACACCAGCATCAGGCCTCGCCTGGCCCACAGCGAGCCAGGGTCGAACCCGAGCGCCGCATCGAAGCTCGCCTCCGCCCGCTCGAGATTGCCTACACCGCCACCCCAGCCGTTCATGAACCGATCATGGTAGACGGCCCCAAGGCCAACGTGGGCGTCAGCGAGGCGCGGGTCGAGTTCGACCGCGCGCGTGAAATACTGGAACGCTACGTCGGTCGACTCCTGTGTACCCTCCTGCACGAGGTACGTACCCTGCAGATAGGCGTCGTAGGCGTCGACGCTCGTGGATGCCGGTACTGCGAGCGCAGCCTCCTGCTCGCCGGTCAACTCTCGCATCAGGCTGGCCGCTGCGCCCACGGCGATCCGACTCTGCATCCCAAAAAGGTCCGCATACGGCTCGTCGAACTCCTCAGCCCAGGCCAGCAGGCCGGTGTCCGCGTCGATCAGCGACAACGTCGCGCGTATCCGATCGCCCGCGAGCTGGAAGGTCCCCATCAGCACCGCACCGACGTTCAACTCTCTGGCAATCTCTTCCGCGGGCTCTCTTCTGTCGCGAAGCAACTGCGCTGTCTCCCAGGGCGTCACCCGCAGGCCCGCCTGGACCAGCTTCGTCGTGACTGCCTGCGCGATTCCGTCGGCGAGGTAATCACTCTCGAAGGGATCCTGGCTCAGATTCCGTAGCGGCAAGACGGCGACCGAGGGGACCTGCTCGCCCGACCCAGGCCCGCCTGATCCGGTGCCCCACCAGACCCACACGGCGGCCACCGCCGCGACCGCCAGACTCGCCACCGCGATGACTGAACGTCTGCGCCAGGTCAAGGCAGGGGATTTCGGACGTGCGGCGCCGACGGGCTGAACCGTCGAAGGGGGCGTCGCGACCACGGCGCCCTCCGGCGCGGAGTGCGCTCGATCGATGATGTCGGTGACCTGGGTCAGGTCGGTGCGCACGTCGTGCACGAGCTGATACCGCTCGGCCGGCGCCTTCGCCAGCAGCTTGCTCACGATGTGCTCAAGGAGGTCTGGCAGATCCTGCCGGTGATGCGTGAGCGGCGCCGGCGTCTGGCTCAGGATCACCGCCGCCGTCTCCAGCGTGGTCTCCTTCACGAACGGGTGCACGCCGGTCAGCAACTCATACAACACGACGCCGAACGCGAAGATGTCCGACCGGGCATCGACCGTCTGCCCGCGCACCTGCTCCGGCGACATGTAGGCCACCGTGCCGCGCACCGTCCCCGCCTCGGTCAACTCGGACGCCGTCGACGTATCGCCACCCTCGCCACTTGCCGCCCGCTTCGCCAGGCCGAAGTCCAGCACCTTCACGTGCCCGCCCGTCGTCAGCATGATGTTCGCCGGCTTCAGATCCCGGTGCACCAGCCCCTCACCGTGCGCCGTCTCCAAGGCTTCGGCCACCTCGGTGGCAATGTGGAGCGCGTCGCTCAATGACAGTGGCAGGGGCTCACCCGCCAGCCGGGCGGCCAGCGTCTCACCCCGGACATACTCCATGGCGATGAACGGTCGGCCGTCGGCCTCACCCGTTTCGTAGATCTTGCAGATGTAGGGATGATCCAGCGCCGCCGCCGCCTTCGCCTCCCGCAGGAAGCGGCGGCGCGCCCGGGTGTCCTGCTGCAGCTCGTCGGAGAGGAATTTCAGCGCGACCGGCCGGTCGAGGGTCCGATCCTGGGCCAGGAAGACGACGCCCATTCCGCCGGCGCCCAGCGGCTCGCGGATCTCGTATTGTGAGACCCGCTGGCCGGCCGTGGGCGGCGATGCGGAATCTGGACGGTCAGTCACGGTGTATCCTCGGTCTCACGCCGCCCAGAGCTTGTTGGCCCGTACCGCTCGCGCAGTTGCTGCTCACGAGCGTCGTACTCTCGGCGAAAGCCGTCGAACGCGGGAGCGTCCAGCAAGGCCGGAACGAGAAACTCGATGTTCGCTATCAACTCGACCAGCCGCCCTTGTCGCAGTTGCTCGCGCAGCAGCTCCACCGCGCGATCGGCGTCTCCCAGGCGCGCATGCGCCGCCGCCAAAACCAGCAACTCCCAGGGACTGCCAGATGTCAGGTCCAGAGCGCGTGCTTCCTCGCGTAGCAACGCCGTTCGGTCACCCAAGAAGCCATGGAAGCTGGCCAGGTACAGGCGCATCCCGACGCTGTCGGGATCGGTTTCGAGCTTCGATGTCACCAGCTCGATGCCCCTTTGCCACACCGCCTCCATCTGGTCGCGCTGTCCCATTCGATCGTAGAATCCACCGGCGTGGACCAGCGCCAAAATGGAGTACCACGTGGCAAAAGTGGGATCGGTGGATCGGTCCATCTGCGACTGCATCGACAGCTCGAAGTGTTCCCGCGCGCGTTCAAGGTTCCCTAGTCGCGACTGAGCCTGCGCGACGAGGGAGTGTATAAACAGATCGTCGCCGAATCGACCACGGTGGCTGTCACCGATGTCCAGGGTTGCGTCGGACTGCCGGGCGGCGTATGAGGCGAGGACGGACCACCAATACGCGGCCTCGTTTCCCGGGTCGAGAGCGATGACCCGGCCAAGGAGCGGTAGTGCAAGATCGTGCAGGCCCCCACGATAGAACGCTTCGCCTCTCGCCAGCAGGGTCTCGACATCGTCCGGTCGTCCGAGCCGCGCCGCCTCCTGCCCCTGTCGCAGACAGGCCTCGCTGTCCCCGAAGCTGAAGTGCACGCTCATGAGCCCTCGCCTGGCCCGCATGTTGGCCGGGTTCAATCGAAGCGCGTCCTCATAGCTCGATCTCGCCAGGTCGAGGTTGCGCAAGCCGCCACCCCAGCCGCTCCAAAACCGGGCGTCATAGACCGCCCCGAGGCCGACGTGCGCTTCGGTGAGGGTCGGGTCGATCTCGATCGCGCGGGCGAAGTACTCGAAGGCGACGTCCGTGGACTCCTGGTCGCCGACAAGCAACAGATCGGCGCCCTGCAGGTAGGCGTCGTAGGCCTGAACGCTGGTGGACTCAGGCGTTGCGAGTACCGTCTCTTCCTCCCCCGTCAGCTCCAGCTTGAGACTGGACGCGGCGCCAGCCGCAATACGACGCTGCACGTCGAAGACGTCCGCGTACGGTTCCTCGAAGGCGTCCGCCCATGACTGCAGGCCGCTCTCGGCCTCAACCAGCGAGAGCGTCGTGAGCATCCGCTCGCCGACGAGCTCGAAGGTGCCCAGCAGGACCGTATCCACGTTCAAGGCCTGCGCAATCTGATCCGTCGGCTGGGCGCTGTCGCGAAAGCGCAGCACCGTGTTCCAGGGCGTTACGCGGAGACCGACCTGCGTGAGTTTCGTAATGACGGCTCGCGTGATCCCGTCAGCGAGGTAGTCGCTCTCGCTCGGGTCGGCGCTGACATTACTCAACGGCAAGACGGCGATCGATGGGGGGGCATCAGACACGATCGTCCCCGGCACCGTCGTCCACCAGGCCCAGAGACCGGCCAGCAGACCGACCGTCACGACGGCCGACGCGAGGAGGGAACGTCTTCCAAAGACAGACCATCGTGAGGCGGGGCGTGTTTGCGCCCCCAACCTATCGGGCAATGACGGCGACGGCTCGACGACGGGCAGTCGTCCTCGTTCGACGGCTACTGTGACCCGCGTCAGATCGGTGCGCACGTCATGCGCAAGCTGACACCGCTCGGCCGGCACCTTCGCGAGCAGCTTCGCCAGGATGTGCTCGAGGAGGTCTGGGGCATCCTGCCGGTGATGCGTGAGCGGCGCCGGCGTCTCGTTCAGAATCGCCGCCGCCGTTTCCAGCGTGGTTTCCTTACCGAACGGATGCCTCCCGGTCAGCAGCTCGTACAGCACCACGCCGAAAGAGAAGATGTCCGACCGTCCGTCGACCGTCTGGCCCCGCACCTGTTCCGGCGACATGTAGGCGACCGTACCGCGCACAGTTCCCACCTCGCTCAACTCGGACGCCGTCGGCGCATCGCCGCCCTCGCCACTGACCGCCCGCTTCGCCAGGCCGAAATCCAGCACCTTCACATGCCCGCCCGCGGTCAGCATGATGTTCGCGGGCTTCAGGTCGCGGTGCACCAGCCCTTCACCGTGGGCGGTCTCAAGGGCTTCGGCGATCTCGCTGGCAAGACGGAGCACCTCATCAATAGGGAGCGACCGGTCATGAGCTCCGTCGGACCTGGCCAGCCGGTCGGCCAGCGTCTCGCCACGGACATACTCCATGGCGATGAACGGCCGACCGTCGGTTTCACCCGTCTCGTAGATCTTGCAGATGTAGGGATGGTCCAGCGCGGCGGCCGCCTTCGCCTCGCGCAGGAAGCGGCGGCGCGCCGTGGCGTCCTCTTGCAGCTCGTCGGAGAGAAACTTCAACGCCACCGGCCGGTCGAGTGTCCGATCCTGGGCGAGATAGACCACGCCCATTCCGCCAGCTCCCAACGGCTCGCGGATCTCGTATCGCGAGACCCGCTGGCCGGCGGTCGGCTGCGGCGATGAGGAATCTGGACGGTCAGTCACGGTGTTCTATCAGGGTGAACCTTCGCTCGCCGGCCCGTACCGCTCCCGCAGCCGCTCCGCCATCGAATCGTATTCTTTGCGAAACCGGTTGAACTCCGGCGTAACCAGGAGGTCCGGGGCTAAGATGTGGATCTGCTGCGCCCAGGAGGCGAGGCGCCCTCGTTGCAGTTGCGCTCGCAGTACCTCCACCGCTCGAGCCGCGTTTCCGAGCGCCGCGTGCGCCGCAGCCAGATACGTGAGCTCAAGAGCAATGACGTCGCTATCTCGCATCGCTCTAAAGGCACGAGCTTCCTCTATCAGGAACGCCTCTCGCTCACCGAGCAAGCCGTGGAAGCTGGCCAGCAGCAGGCGCATACCGATATTCTCGGGATCGATCTCGAGGTTCAAGCGCGCCAACTCGACGCCCCGCCGCCACAGCGCATTGGCCTCGTCGGGCTGTCCCGTTTGCGAGTAGAAGCCCCCGGCCTCCATCAGTCCGGTGATCACGTACCACGTGGCGGGCGCGGAATCCGTGGATGGTACCATCAGCCTTCGCGTGGCCTGCTCGTAGTGCTCACGCGCGAGCTCATCATCGCCGAGGATGAAAGACGCCTCCGCGATGTTGATATGCATCATCATCGCGTAGTCGATGCCGAACTCGTCGCCAAACAGTGTCAGATAGGCTTTGCCGACCTCTACGGCCTCCTGGAACCGGCCGGCATACAGTGAGGCCCAGTTGAGCCCAAAGTACGCAGGTGTATTTCGAGGGTCGAGGGCAATGACCCGACGCTGAATCGGGAGCGCCAGGTTCTCCAGGCCGGCCAACGCGTACGCGTCGGCTCTGGCTATGAGCGTTTCGACATCGTCGGGTGGGCCCAGTCGGCCAGCCTCCTGTCCCTGCAGCAGGATCGCCTCGCTGCGCCCCAGCGCGTAATACACCTGCATCAGGCCCCGCCGGGCCCGTATCGAGCCAGAGTCCAGCTCGATCGCCGTTTCGAAGCTCGCTTCCGCCCGCTCGAGATTACCCGCACCGCCGCCCCAGCCGTTCATGAACCGAACGTGGTACACGGCCCCGAGGCCGACGTGGGCGTCGACGAGGCTCGGGTCGAGCTCGATCGCGCGCGTGAAATACTGGAACGCGACCTCAGCGGACTCCTGGTCGCCGGCCAGCAACAAGTCAGCCCCCTGCAGATTGCTGTCGTACGCGTCCACACTCACGGACTCCGGCGTGGCGAGCGCCATCTCCTGCTCCCCGGTCAGCTCCGGCAGCAGACTCGCCGCCGCCCCACGGGCGATCCGCCGCTGCACGTCGAAGAGGTTCGTGTACGGCTCCTCGAACTCATCCGTCCAGGTCGCCAGTCCGCTGTCGGCCTCCAGCAACGACAGCGTCGTGAGCAACTGGTCGTTCTCGAACTGGAACGTACCGACGAGAACCGTCCCGACGTTTAGCTCCCGTGCCACCTGTTCCGCAGGTTGATCGGTCTCTCGATAACGGAGGGCGGTTTCCCAGGGCGTCACACGCAATCCTGCCTGAATTAGCCGGGTGATAACTGCTTGCGTGATCCCGTCGGCCAAGTAATTGCTTTCGAGCGGATCCCGGCTCAGGTTCCGTAGCGGCAAGACCGCGACTGAGGGAACTTCCCCACCCGAGCCGGGCCCGCCTGATCCACTGTCCCACCAGACCCACACGGCGCCCAGCGCCGCGACCATCAGACTCACGAACGCGAGGACCGAACTTCTGCGCCTGGTCCAAGTGCGGGGAGTCGGAAGCGTTCCGGCTGGGGGTTGAGTCGCCAAGGGCGGCAACGCAATCGCGGCCCCCTCCGGCGCTGGGTGGGCTCGGTCAACGGTGTCGCTGACCTGGGCCAGGTCCGTGCGTACCTCGTGCACCTTCTGATACCGCTCAGCCGGCGCCTTCGCCAGCAGCTTCGCCAGGATGTGGTCGAGGAGGTCTGGTGCATCCTGCCGATGATGCGTGAGCGGCGCGGGCGTCTGGTTCAGGATCGCCGCCGCCGTCTCCAGCGTGGCTTCTTTCTGAAAGGGATGCACACCGGTCAGCAGCTCATAGAGCACCACACCGAACGCGAAGATGTCCGACCGCGCATCCACCGTCTGCCCTCGCACCTGCTCCGGCGACATGTAGGCCACCGTCCCGCGCACCGTACCCGCCTCGGTCAACTCGGACGCCGTCGCCGCATCGCCACCCTCGCCACTTGCCGCCCGCTTCGCCAGGCCGAAATCCAGCACCTTCACGTGCCCGCCTGAGGTCAGCATGATGTTCGACGGCTTCAGGTCCCGGTGCACCAGCCCCTCACCGTGCGCCGTCTCCAAGGCTTCGGCCACCTCGGTGGCGATCCGCAGCGCGGCATTCAATGGCAGCGGCTCGCCGGCCAGCCGGGCGGCCAGGGTTTCGCCGCGGACATACTCCATGGCGATGAACGGTCGGCCGTCCGCCTCGCCCGTCTCGTAGATCTTGCAGATGTAAGGATGGTCGAGCGCCGCCGCCGCCTTCGCCTCCCGCACGAAGCGGCGGCGCGCAGTGGCATCCTCTTGTAACTCGTTGGAGAGGAATTTCAGCGCGACCGGCCGGTCCAGCGTCCGATCCCTGGCAAGGAAGACGACGCCCATTCCGCCCTGGCCCAGCGGCTTGCCGATCTCGTACTGCGAGATGCGCTGGCCGGCTACAGGCTGCGACGATGAGGAATCTGGACGGTCGAGGTTAGTCACGGTGTATCCTCGGTCTCACGCCGCCCAGAGCTTGTTGGCCCGTACCGCTCGCGCAGCCGCCGGTCCATCGCCTCGTACTCTCGGCGAAACTCCTCGAACCCGGCCGCCTCCACCAGCGACGGAGAAAGTGCCCCGATGGTCATTTGCCAGTCGACAAGTCGCCCTCGCCGCAGTTGCTCGCGCAGGATCTCCACCGCACGGTCGGTGTCTCCCAGCGTCGCCCGCGCGGCCGCCAGATACTTCGATTCGTAGCCGTTGAAGTCCGGGTCCACCGCGAAGGCACGCGCTTCCTCGGCGATCAGCGCCGTACGCTCCCCGAGAAAGCCATGGAACGAGGCCAGGAACACGCGCATCCTGACGTCGTCCGGATCGCTCTCGACCCGCGCGGTCAATTGCTCGACACCGACCTGCCAGAGCTCCTCTGCTCGTTCCCGTTGCCCAACTTGATCGTGGAAGGCGCCGGCGAACAGCAGCGCATGAATTTGATACCACGTGGCGAGCGCGGGAACCGCGGTGGCCTGCGGCGTCAGGAGCACCGTCGCCTTCTCGTAATGATCGCGCGCCCGTGCATCGCTGCCCGTCAGCCGATAGGCGGTCGCGAGAAAGGTACGGACGTGCTCGTCGTCACCGAATAGACGACCATAGTGCTCACCAAATTCGATCACGTCTTCGAACTCTGTTCCATGCGCGGCGGCGACGACGAACCACCAGTAGGCGGCTCGATTCAATGGGTCGAGGGCAATAACGCGGCGCAAGAGCGGCAGCGCCAAGTCAAACAGCTCACCGTGCACGTACGCCTGAGCGCGGGCCATCAGCGTTTCGAGAGCCTCGGCCTCACCGACCCTCGCCGCCTCCTGCCCGTGGATCAGACAGGCCTCGCTGCTCCCGCGGTGCCAGTGGACCGTGATCAAGCCCCTTCGCGCCAGCATGTCGGCTGGGTTCAGCCGGAGCGCCGTTTCGTACCTCGCCTCGGCCAGGTCAAGATTTCCCAGGCCGCCACCCCAGCCACTCAGGAACCGCTCCGAGAAGACCGACCCGAGGCCGACGTGGGCGTCGGCGAGACTCGGGTCGAGCTCGACCGCGCGCGTGAAATAGTCGAAGGCCACCTCCGTGGACTCCTGGTCACCGGCCAGCAGCAGGTCGGCGCCCTGCAGGTAAGCGTCGTAGGCATCCACGCTGGCGGATTCCGGCGTGGCCAGGACCGCCTCTTCTTCTCCGGTCAACTCGATTTTGAGGCTGGCAGCCGCGCCCATCGCGATTCGGCGCTGCACGCCGAAGAGGTCCTCGTAGGGTTCCTCGAATTCGTCCGCCCACGACAACAGACCGCTGTCGGCATCGACCAGGGATAGGGTCGTGAGAATCCGGTCGCCTATCAACTCGAAGGTACCGACCAGGACCGTGTCCACGTTCAGCTCGCGGCCGATTTCCTCCGTAGGCTGACTGGTGTCGCGAAAACGCAGGGCGGTGTCCCAGGGCGTGACGCGCAGCTCCGCCTGGGCGAGTCGGGTGATGACCGCTCGGGTGATCCCGTCGGCCAGGTAGTCGCTCTCGCTGGGGTCGGCGCTGACGTTCCGCAACGGCAAGACGGCGACTGACGGGATCTCCACACCCGACGCAGGCTCGCCTGATTCGCTGCCCCACCAAACCCACGCGACCGCCAGTATCGCGACCGCTAGGCTCGCCGACGCAATGACTGAACGTCTGCGCCAGGTCAAGGCAGGGGAAATTTGACGCGCCGCCGCTCGGGGCTGCATCCTCGGAGCTGGTGTCGCAATCGCGGCGTCCTCTGGCGCTGGCTGCACTCGGTCAACGATGTCACTGACCTGAGCCAGCTCCGTCCGGACGTCGTGCACATTCTGGTATCGGTCGGCCGGCGCCTTCGCCAGCAGCTTTCCCAGGATGTGCTCGAGGAGGTCCGGGGCATCCTGCCGGTGATGCGTGAGCGGCGCCGGCGTCTGGTTCAGAATCGCTGCCGCCGTTTCCAGCGTCGTCTCCTGCTGGAACGGATGCCTCCCAGTCAGCAGCTCATACAGCACGACGCCGAACGCGAAGATGTCCGACCGCGCATCGACCGTCTGGCCCCGCACATGCTCCGGCGACATATAGGCAACCGTGCCGCGCACCGTGCCGGCTTCGGTCAACTGGGACGCCGTCGCCGCATCCTCTCCCGCGACACCCGCGACCCGCTTCGCCAGGCCAAAGTCCAGGACCTTCACGTGCCCGCCCGTCGTCAGCATGATGTTCGACGGCTTCAAGTCGCGGTGCACCAGGCCCTCGTTGTGCGCCGTTTCCAGCGCTTCGGCGATCTCGGTGGCAATACGAAGCACCTCATCAAGAGAGAGCGACGAGTCTGTAGCCCCGCCGGACCTGGCCAGCCGGGCGGCCAGGGTCTCCCCCCGCACATACTCCATGGCGATGAACGGCCGGCCGTCGGCTTCGCCCGTCTCGTAGATCTTGCAGATGTAAGGATGGTCGAGCGCCGCGGCCGCCTTTGCCTCGCGCACGAAGCGGCGCCGCGCGGTGGCGTCCTGCTGCAGCTCGTCGGAGAGAAATTTCAACGCGACGGGCCGGTCGAGAGTCCGGTCCTGGGCCAGGAAGACGACGCCCATGCCACCAGCCCCCAGCGGCTCGCGGATTTCGTACTGCGAGACGCGCTGGCCGGCGCCCGGCCGCGGCGATGCGGAATCTGGTCGATCGAGGTCAGTCACGGTGTGCCATCAACGACATCGCAGGGCTAAAGCCCTGCGCTACGCTCACTCAACCGGCCCGTAGCGCTCCCGCAGCCGCTCTTCCAGTGCGTCGTATTCTTCGCGAAACTGGTCGAACGCCGGGGCGTCCGGCAACTCCGGAGACAACCACTCGAGGATCACCAACTGCCGAAGTAGCCCTCGCTTCACCTGTTCACGCAGCAGCTCCACCGCCCGAGCCGTGTTTCCGAGCACTGCGTGCGCCGCAGCCAGCGTCACAAGCTCGTAGAGAATGACGTCGAACTCGCGCGCCATCGCCAACGCTAGCGCCTCCTCCGTGTGGAAGGCCTCACGCTCACCGAGGAATCCGTGGAAGCTGGCCAGGAACAGACGCATCTTGACGCTATCGGGATCGGTCTCGAGCTTCAGACGCACCAGCTCGACGCCCCGCTGCCACACGGCCTCGGCCCGGTCGCGCTCGCCCGCCCGATCGTAGAATGCGCCGGCGAACAGCAGGCCGGCGATCCCGGCCCTCGTGACACCCACGGGATCCGTCGATGGCGCCATGAGCGGCTGCGTCAGGTGATCGTGGTGTTCTCGCGCCAGGTCGTCATCGCCGAGTCCATCGGCCGCGTTGGCCGTCCAGAGGCGCACCTGCTCGTCGTCGCCGAACAGCGTCAGAAACGCGTCGCCGGTCTCGATGGTTTCCGCAAACTGACCGGTGTTCCTCAAACTCCATGTGAGCCAGAACGCCGAGAAATTTTGCGGGTCAATCCCGATGACCCGCCGCAGGATCGGAATCGCCAGGGCATGCAGTCCTGACAGCGCGTAGGCATCGGCCCGCGCCAGGAGCATCTCGATATCGTCGGGTCGGCCGAGTCGGCCGGCCTCCTGCCCCTGCAGCAGGATCGCCTCGCTGTGTCCCTGCGAGAAATAGACCTGCATCAGGCCTCGCCTGGCCCGCATCGAGCCAAGGTCCAGCTCAAGCGCCGCCTCGAAGCTCGCCTCCGCCCGCTCGAGATTGCCCACGCCGCCACCCCAGCCGTTCTGGTACCGCTCGTGATAGACCGCCCCGAGGCCGATGTGGGCGTCGGCAAGACCCGGGTCGAGCTCGACGGCCCGCGTGAAATACTGGAACGCAACCTCGGTCGATTCCTGGTCGCCGTCCAGCAACAGATGCGCGCCCTGCAAGTAGGCGTCGTAGGCGTCGACACTCGTCGATGCAGGTATGGCCAGGACCATCGCCGCCTCACCGGTCAGCTCCAGCTTCAGACTCGCGGCCACGCCCTCGGCGATCCGAGTCTGGACATCGAAGACGTCCTCATACGGCTCGTCGAAACTCTCGGCCCACGACAGGAGGCCAGTCTCGGCCTCGACCAACGAGAGGCTGGCGCGGATCCGCTCCCCAGCCAGCTGGAACGTGCCGAGCAGCACGGTGTCCACATTCAGCGCACGCGCAATCTCCTGGGCCGATTCGCCGCTCTCCCGGAACCGGAGCGCGGTCTCCCAGGGCGTGACACGCAGGCCGACCTGGACGAGTTTGGTCGTGACGGCCTCCGTGATGCCCTCGGCAAGATAATCGCTCTCCATCGGATCCTGGCTCAGGTTCCGCAGCGGCAAGACGGCAACCGAGGGAACTTCCCCATCCGCGCCGGGCCCACCTGATCCGGTGCCCCACCAGACTCCGAGCGCGGCCAGCCCCAGGACCGCCAGGCTCACCGACGCGACGACCGAACGAGTGCGCCACGTCGATGGCCGGGGAGTCGGCCGCGCGACCGCTGGGGGCTGAACCGCCGAACGCGGTGCCCCACTCGCCGCGCCCTCTGGCGGCTGCGCTCGGTCGGCGAGGTCGCCGAGCAGAGTCAGATCAGTGCGCACGTCGTGCACCAGCTGATACCGGTCGTCCGGCGCCTTCGCCAGCAGCTTGCTCACGATGTTCTCGAGGAGGTCTGGCAGATCCTGCCGATGATGCGTGAGCGGTGCAGGCGCCCGGTTCAGGATCGCCGCGGCCGTTTCCAGCGTCGTGTCCTTCGCGAACGGATGCCTCCCGGTCAGCAGCTCGTACAGCACGACGCCGAACGCGAAGATGTCCGAGCGGGCATCGACCGTCTGCCCTCGTACCTGCTCCGGCGACATGTAGGCGACCGTGCCGCGTACCGTTCCGGCCTCGGTCAACTCGGACGCCGTCGGCGCATCAGCGTCAGGGTCAGCGCCCTCGACACCTTCCACCGGCGTCACCCGCTTCGCCAGGCCAAAGTCCAGCACCTTCACGTGCCCGCCCACCGTCAGCATGATGTTCGACGGCTTCAGGTCCCGGTGGACCAGCCCCTCACCGTGCGCCGTCTCCAAGGCTTCGGCCACCTCGGTGGCGATCCGCAGCGCGGCATTCAATGGCAGCGGCTCGCCGGCCAGCCGGTCGGCCAAGGTTTCGCCGCGCACATACTCCATGGCGATGAACGGTCGGCCGTCGGCCTCACCCGTTTCGTAGATCTTGCAGATGTAGGGATGATCCAGCGCCGCCGCCGCCTTCGCCTCGCGCAGGAAGCGGCGGCGCGCCCTGGTGTCCTGCTGCAACTCGCCGGAGAGGAATTTCAGGGCGACCGGCCGGTCGAGGGTACGATCCTGGGCGAGGAAGACGACGCCCATGCCGCCGGCGCCCAGCGGCTCGCGGATCTCGTACTGCGAGACCCGCTGGCCGGCCGTGGGCGGCGGCGATGCGGAATCTGGACGGTCAGTCACGGTGTATCCTCAACGACATCGCAGGGCTAAAGCCCTGCGCTACGCTCACTCGCCGGCCCGTACCGCGCCCGCAGCCGCTGCGCCATGGCCTCATACTCCCGGAGGAAGCCCTCGAACCCGACCGCTTCCACCAGTGACGGAGAGAGCGCCCCGATGGTCAGCTGCCAAGGAACAAGTCGCCCTCGCTGCAGGCCGCTCCGCAGCACCTCCACCGCACGGTCGGTGTCTCCCAGCCTCGCATGTGCGGCAGCCAGATTCGAGATCCACCAGGGATTGACGTCGGCCTCGCGCGCTATAGCCGCCGCCCGTGCTTCCTCCGCTAGGAACGCCTCGCGCTCGCCGAGGAATGCGTGGAAAACCGGCCAGGAACATGTGCAGGTTGTTGTTCTCGGGATCGACTTCGACCTTCAGGCGCACCAACTCGACGCCCCGCTGCCACACGGCCTCGGCTCGGTCGTGCTCGCCCGACTGATCGTAGAACGCGCCGGAGAAGAGCAGGCTGGCGATTCCGACCCAGGTGACACGCCCGGGATCCGTCGATGGCGCCATGAGCGCTCGCGTCACCGCCTCGTAGTGCTCTCGCGCCAGGCTGTCATCGCCGAGCCCAACGGCCGCGCGCGCGATCCAGAAACGTACCGCCTCGTCTTCGCCAAACAGCGTCAGAAACCTGTTGCCGATCTCGACGGTCTCCTCAAACTGATCGGACGCTACCGACGCATACGTGAGAAAAAAGTAGGCCTCGTCATTTCTCGGGTCGATCGCGATAATCCGCCGCTGGATCGGAATCGCCTGGGCATGCAGGCTTGACAAGGCGAAGGCATTGGCTCGCGCCAGGAGCGTCTCGACATCGTCCGGTCGGCCCAGTCGTTCAGCCTCCTGGCCCTGGAGCAACATGGCCTCGCTGAGCCCCATGGAGAAGAGCACTGCAATCAGGCCTCGCCTGGCCTGCATCGAGTCAGGGTCCAGGCTGAGCACCATCTCGAAGCTCGCCTCCGCCTGCTCAAGATTGCCCACGCCGCCACCCCAGCCGTTCATGAACCGCTCGTTGTAGACGGCCCCGAGGCCGATGTGGGCGTCGGCGAGGCGCGGGTCGAGCTCGACCGCGCGCATGAAATACTGGAAACGCCACCTCCGTGGACTCCAGGTCGCCGGCCCGCAACAGGTCGGCACCCTGCAGATACGCGTCGTACGCCTCGACGCTGGTGGATTCCGGCGTGGCGAGCAGCGTTTCAGTCTCGCCGGTCAACTCGACATTGAGGCTGGCCGCCGCCCCGACGGCGATCCGGCGCTGGACCGCGAACAGGTCCTCGTAGGGTTCCTCGAACTCGTCCGCCCACGACTGCAGCCCAGTTTCCGCATCGACCAGCGACAGCGTGGTGAGCAGCCGATCCCCCGCCAGCTGAAATGTGCCGATCAGCACTGCTTCCACGTTCAGCGCTCGCGCAATCTCCTCCGGCGACTGACCGGTGTCTGGAAAGCGCAGCGCGGTGTCCCACGGCGTGACGCGCAACCCCACCTGCGTGAGCTTGGTCACGACGGCCTGGGTGATCCCATCGGCCAGATAATCACTGTCCTCTGGGTTCTGGCTGAGATTTTTCAGGGGCAAGACGGCAACCGAGGGAACTTGGCCATTCGAGACGAGCTCGCCGGACGCAGTGGACCACCATCGCCAGAGACCGGTCAGGGCACCAACCGCCACCAGCACCGACACGATGATCGATGTCCGCCACGTCGAGGCGCCGGCAATCGGATGCGTGGTGGCTGGGGGCTGAACCGCAGAAGGCGGTGACGCAATTGCGGCGTCCTCCGGCGCCGGCTGCGCTCGGTCAACGTTATCGCTGACGTGGGCCAGGTCAGTGCGCACGTCACGAACGTTCTGATGCCGGTCGGCCGGCGCCTTCGCCAGCATCTTGCTGATGATGTGGTCGAGGAGCTCCGGGACGTCCGGACGATGCCGGATCAATGGCGCCGGCGTCCGGTTCAGAATCGCCGACGCCGTTTCCAGCGTCGTGTCCCTCGCGAACGGGTGCACGCCGGTCAGCAGCTCATACAGCACGACGCCGAACGCGAAGATGTCCGACCGTCCGTCGACCGTCTGGCCTCGCACCTGCTCCGGCGACATGTAGGCCACCGTGCCGCGCACCGTGCCCGCCTCAGTCAACTCGGACGCCGTCGGCGCGTCGTCTCCCGCGACACCCGCGACCCGCTTCGCCAGGCCGAAGTCCAGCACCTTCACGTGCCCGCCTGTCGTCAGCATGATGTTCGACGGCTTCAGGTCACGGTGCACCAGCCCCTCGCCGTGGGCGGCCTCCAGGGCTTCGGCGATCTCGGTGGCAATACGGAGCGCCTCATCAATAGGGAGCGACCGGTCTTGAGCCCCGTCGGACCTTGCCAGCCGGTCGGCCAAGGTTCCGCCCCGGACATACTCCATGGCGATGAACGGCCGGCCGTCGGCTTCGCCCGTCTCGTAGATCTTGCAGATGTAGGGATGGTCGAGCGCGGCGGCCGCCTTCGCCTCTCGCAGGAAGCGGCGGCGCGCCATGGCGTCCTGCTGCAGCTGGTCGGAGAGGAACTTCAATGCGACCGGGCGGTCGAGCGTCCGGTCCTGGGCCAGGAAGACGACGCCCATGCCGCCTTCGCCGAGAGGCTCCCTGACCTCGTACTGGGAGACCCGCTGGCCGGCCGCGGGTGTCGAGTGTGAGGGCATAGACCGCTCTGGCCGATCAGCAGGCCCGTCAGTCATGGCGTATCCCCGGTCTCACCTTCCGGCTAATTCCCCGGCCCGTATCGCTCCCGCAGCCGCTCAGCCATCGCGTCGTAGTCTTCACGAAACTGGGCGAACGCCGGAGCATCGAGCAACTCCGGAGACAACCACCTGAGGACACTCAGGTCCCTCAGTCGACCCCGCGCCAGCTGTTCCCGCAGCAGTTCCACCGCGCGATCGGTGTCTCCCAGGCTCGCGTGCGCGGCGGCCAGTTGCGTGAACTCGAGAGAATTGACGTCGAACTCGCGGGCCATGGCCAACGCCCGTGCCTCCGCCGTCTGGAACGCCTCGCGCTCACCGAGGAATCCGTAAAAGCTGGTCAGGAACAGACGCATCTTGATGTTCTCGGGATCGGTCTCGAGCTTCAGACGCACCAACTCGACGCCCCGCTGCCACACGGCCTCGGCCCGGTCGCGCTCGCCCGCCCGGTCGTAGAATGCGCCGGCGTTCAACAGGCCGGCGATCCCGGCCCTCGTGACACCCACGGGATCCGTCGATGGCGCCATGAGCGGCTGCGTCAGGTAATCGTGGTGTTCTCGCGCCAGGTCGTCATCGCCGAGCCGCGCGGCCGCGTCCGCGACCCAGTTGCGCACATCATCGTCGTCGCCAAACAGCGTCAGAAAGGCGTTGCCGATCTCGAGGGTCTCCTCAAACTGACCCGCGCCTCTCAACGCGAAACCGAGCATGAAATACGCAGAGACATTTCTCGGGTCGATCGCGATGACCCGCCGCTGGATCGGGATCGCCAGGGCAGGCAGCCCTGACATCGCGTAGGCATCGGCCCGCGCCAGGAGCATCTCGACATCGTCCGGTCGGCCCACTCGGCCAGCCTCCTGGCCCTGCAGCAGGATCGCCTCGCTGAGCCCCAGCGAGAAATACACCTGCATCAGACCGCGCCGGGCCCGCATCGAGCCAGGGTTCAGCCCGAGCGCCGTCTCGAAGCTCGCCTTCGCCCGCGCGAGGTTGCCTATGCCGCCGCCCCAGCCGTTCACGTACCGCTCGTGGTAGACGGCGCCGAAACCGACGTGGGCGTCGGCCAGCTCCGGATCGAGTTCAACGGCGCGCGCGAAATACTGAAACGCGATATCGGTCGATTCCTGGTCGCCGTCCAGCAACAGATGCGCGCCCTGCAGGTAGGCATCATAGGCATCGACACTTGTGGATTCGGGTGTGGCCAGGACCACTTCCTCCTCACCGGTCAGCTCCAGCTTCAGACTCGCGGCCACGCCCACGGCGATTCGGGTCTGGAGACCGAAGACGTCCTCATACGGCTCGTCGAACTCCTCGGCCCACGACAGGAGGCCACTCTCCCCCTCGACCAGGGAGAGGCTGGTGCGGATCCGCTCGCCGGCTAGCTGGAACGTACCGAACAGCACGGTATCCACATTCAGCTCCCGCGCGATCTCCTGGGCCGACGCGCCGCTCTCCTGAAACCGGAGCGCCGTCGCCCAGGGCGTGACCCGCAGGCCCGCCTGGACAAGCTTCGTCGTGACGGCCTGCGTGATCCCCTCGGCGAGATAATCGCTGTCAATCGGATCCCGACTCAGATTCCGCAACGGCAACACGGCGACCGAGGGAATTTCCCCACCCGCGCCAGGCCCACCTGATCCGCTACCCCACCAGACCCAGAGCGCGGCCAGCACCACGACCGTCAGACTCGCCGCCGCGATGAGGGCACGTGTGCGCCAGATCGAAGCACGGGGCACCGGCACGGCGGCTGGAGGCTGAATCGTGGAAGGCGCGGCGGCAACCGCGGCACCCTCCGTCGCCGGCTCGTCGCGGGCAAGGATATCGCTGACCTGGGCCAGGTCGGTCCGCACATCGTGCACGTTCTGATACCGCTCGGCCGGCGCTTTCGCCAGCAGCTTCCCCAGAATCTGCTCGAGGAAGTCTGGTGCGTCCTGCCGGTGATGCAACAGTGGCGCCGGGGCATGGTTCAGAATCGCGGCTGCTGTTTCCAGCGTGGTCTCCTGTTGGAACGGATGCACCCCGGTTAGCAACTCATAGAGGACGACTCCGAACGAGAAGATGTCCGACCGGGCATCCATCACGCGGCCCCGCACCCGCTCCGGCGACATGTAGGCCACTGTGCCGCGCACCGTCCCCGCTTCGGTCAACTCGGATGCCGTCGGCGCATCATCGCCCTCGACGCTCTCCACCCGCTTCGCCAGGCCGAAATCCAGCACCTTCACGTGCCCGCCAGCCGTCAGCATGATGTTCGACGGCTTCAGGTCGCGGTGCACCAGGCCCTCGCCGTGCGCCGTCTCCAGGGCTTCGGCGATCTCGGTGGCGATCTGGAGTGCGTCGCTCAATGACAGCAGCTTACCGGTCAGGCGGTCGGCCAAGGTCTCGCCACGGACATACTCCATGGCGATGAACGGCCGGCCGTCGGTTTCACCCGTCTCGTAGATCTTGCAGATGTAGGGATGGTCCAGCGCGGCGGCCGCCTTCGCCTCGCGCAGGAAGCGGCGGCGCGCCGTGGCGTCCTGCTGCAACTCATCCGAGAGGAATTTCAATGCGACCGGCCGGTCGAGGGTCCGGTCCTGGGCCAGGAAGACGACGCCCATGCCGCCGGCCCCGAGCGGCTCGCGGATCTCGTACTGCGAGACGCGCTGGCCGGCCGCAGGCTGCGGCGATGAGGAATCTGGCCGGTCGAGGTTAGTCACGGTCTACCATCAACGACATCGCAGGGCTAAAGCCCTGCGCTACGCTCACTCGCCGGCCCGTACCGCTCCCGCAGCCGTTGCTCCAGTGCGCCGTATTCTCTACGAAAATCGTCGAGCGCTGCGGATTCCCACAGGGAAGGGGCCAAGAGATCGACGTACGCGCGGTACGGGAGCCACCCTTGCCTCACCTGCTCGCGCAGCAACTCTGCCGCGCGGCCGGTCTCTCCGAGCGCGGCATGGCCTGCGGCGAGATACGTGTACTCGAGGGCGTGACCCTCGGATATGCGGGTGGCGCGTGCCTCCTCGACCAGCAGTGCGTCGCGGTCGCCAAGGAAGCCCTGGAGTGTCGCCAGGATCAGCCGCAGCCGGACGTTGTCGGGATCGTTGCCGAGCATCTGGATACTCACGTCGACACCGCGCTGCCAGACGTCGACCGCCCGGTCGTCCTGTCCGATCTGAGCGAAGAAGGTACCGACGAAGATGAAAAAGGGATCCGACCGGGGCGCGGCCCGGGTCGCAAGAAGTCCCATCGCCCGTGTGTAGTGCTCCTCGGCACGTCGATTGTCACCCGCCAGGTGATAGGCCATGCCGAGCTGCCAGTGCACGGTCGGATCGTCGCCGAACCGCCGCACGAAGGCGTTCCCCGCCTGGATGGTCTCCGCTGGCTGCCGCGCTACGGCGCCGCCGAACGCCAGGTCGAAGTGGGCAGCCGCATTGAGCGGGTCGATCGCGATGACCCGACGCAGGAGCGGGAGGGACAGATCGGGTAGTCCGGCAAAGAGGTACGCTTCCGCCTGCGCCAGGAGCGTTTCGACGTCATCGGCGCGACCCACCCGCGCCGCCTCCTGCCCGTGGTTCAACGTCGACTCGGCGAGTCCGCGTAGCCAATTCGTATGTATCAGGCCTCGACGGGCCCGCATCTCCGCCGGATTCAGCCGCAGCGCCGCATCGTAGCTCGCCTCCGCCCGATCGAGATTGCTCAGGCCGCCGCCCCAGCCGGAATAGTAGCGAGCGTAGTAGGCGGCGCCGAGGCCGACGTGGGCCTCCGCAAGATTCGGGTCCAGCTCGACGGCGCGCCTGAAATACTGGAGCGCCACCTCCGTCGCCTCCGGGTCCTCTTCCTGCATGAGGTAGGCACCCTGGAGGTAGGAGTCGTAGGCCTCGACGCTTCGCGACTCCGGTGCGGCCAGCGTCGCTTCCTCTGCCCCGGTCAGCTCGCGCTTCAGATTCGTCGCCACCCCGACGGCGATCCGGCGCTGCACGCCGAAGATGTCTTCATACGGATCCTCGAACTCGTCCGCCCACGAGAGCAGCCCGGTCTCGGCGTCGACTAGCGACAAGCTCGTGAGCATCTGCTCGCCCGCCAACTGGAAGGTGCCGACCAGCACCGCCTCGACGTTCAGCGCCCGCGCGATCTCCTCGGCGGACTCGCCGCTGCCGCCGTACCGCTGGGCGGTTTCCCAGGGCGTGACCCGAAGACCTGCCTGCACGAGCCTGGTGATGACCGCCTGGGTGATGCCCTCGGCGAGGTAGTCGGTCTCGAGCGGGTCCTGACTCAGGTTCCGCAGCGGCAAGACGGCAACGGACGGGACCTGCGCACCCGAGCCGAGTTCGTCTGATCCGCTGCCCCACCAGATCGACGCGGCGGCCAGCACCGCGACCGCCAGACTCGCCACCGCCATGACTGAACGGCTGGGCCAGGGAAACCCATCGGAAGGCGAACGCGTGGCGGCTACCGGTGCACCTGTCGAAGGTGGTATCGCGATCGCGGCGCCCTCCGGCACCGGCTGGGCTCGATCGACGACGTCGCTGACCTGGGTCAGGTCGGTCCGCACGTCGCGCACGAGCTGATACCGATCTGCGGTTGCCTTCGCCAGCATCTTCCCGACGATGCGGTCGAGCCGATCAGGCAGATCCGGGCGATGCCGGATGAGCGGCGCGGGGGTCTGGGTCAAGATCGCCGACGCCGTTTCCAACATCGTGCCCGTCTGGAACGGATGGACCCCGGTCAGCAGCTCGTAGAGCACGACGCCGAACGCGAAGATATCCGACCGCCCGTCGACCGTCTGGCCCCGTACCTGCTCCGGCGACATGTAGGCGACCGTGCCGCGAATGCTGCCCGTCTCCGTGAGCTGAGATGCCGTCGCCGCGCCATCGCCGCCCTCCTCCGGCGCCACCCACTTGGCCAGGCCGAAATCCAGCACCTTCACGTGCCCGCCTGAGGTCAACATGATGTTCGCGGGTTTCAGGTCACGGTGGACCAACCCCTCGCCGTGGGCGGTCTCCAGCGCTTCGGCGATCTCGGTGGCGATTTGCAGGGCTTCATCTAATCTCAGGGGGAGCGACGGGGCGTCAGCCCCATTGGACCCGGCCAGCCGGTCGGCCAGGGTCTCGCCACGGACATACTCCATGGCGATGAACGGCCGGCCGTCGGCCTCACCGGTTTCATAAATCTTGCAGATGTAGGGATGATCGAGCGCGGCCGCGGCCTTCGCTTCGCGCAGGAAACGGCGGCGCGCCGTGGCGTCCTGTTGCAACTCGTCGGAAAGGAACTTCAGCGCGACCGGGCGGTCCAGTGTCCGGTCCTGGGCCAGGAAGACCTCGCCCATTCCGCCTTCGCCAAGCTTCTCCAGAACTCGATAGGCGCCAAGGGTCTTCCCGATCACTGTCGAGTCCTTTGCTTGGCTTCGGCGAGACCTCGCCGTAGTTCGCGCGCTGCGAGGCAGCCGCGAACGGAGGCGGGGCCGCCCTGGCCCAGCGGATCGCGGATCTCGTACTGCGAGACCCGCTGGCCCGCCGTCGGTGGCCGCGATGAGGCATTCGGTCGGTCAGTCACGGTGTGCCATCGCTCACCGGCCCGTACCGCTCACGTAGCCGACGGTTCATCGCCTCGCTTTCTCGGCGAAGGTCCTCGAACCCGGCCGCCTCCAGCAGTGACGGCGAAAGCACCCCGATCGTCATCTGCCAGGGTGCGAGTCGTCCTCGCTGCAGCATGTCGCGCAGCAGCTCGACCGCGTGATCGGTGTCCCCCAAACTCGCGTGCGCTGCGGCCAGATTGGGGATCTCCCAGGCATTGACGTCGAACTCGCGCGCCGTGGCGAACGCCCGCGCCTCCTCCATCTGCAGCGCCTCGCGCTCGCCGAGGAATCCGTGAAGGCCGGCCAGGAATATACGGATGCTGATGTTCTCGGGATCGGCCTCGAGCTTCAGATTCACCAACTCGACGCCCCGCTGCCACAGCGCCTCGGCCCGGCCGCGCTCGCCCGCCCGATTGTAGAACGCGCCGGCGTACAGCAGGCTGGCGATTCCGGTCCAGCTGACACTCACGGGATCCGTCGAGGGCTCCAGAAGCGGTTGGGTGATCTGCTCGTAGTACTCTCGCGCAAGGTCGTCATCGCCCAGCCGGACGCCTGCGCGCGCGATGAGGAGACGCACCTGCGCATCGTCGCCAAACAGCGTCAAATAGGCGTTGCCGACCTCGACGGTTTCCGCGAAGCGGCCGGCAAACCCTGAGGCCCACGTGAGCTTCCAGTGCGCATCCTCATTCCTCGGGTCGATCGCGATGACCCGCCGCTGGATCGGAAGCGCCAGGTCGTACAGCCCGGACAAGGTGAATGCATCGGCCCGCGCCAGGAGCGTCTCGACATCGTCCGGTCGGCCTGCTCGGCCAGCCTCCTGACCCTGAAGCAGGATGGCCTCGCTGAGCCCCAGCCCCCAGTACACCTGCATCAGGCCGCGCCTGGCCCGCACCGAGCCAGGGTCCAGTCCGAGCGCCGTCTCGAAGCTTGCCTCCGCCAGTTCGAGGCTACCGGCACCACCGCCCCAGCCGTTCTCGAACCGCTCGTGGTAGACGGCCCCGAGGCCGACGTGGGCGTCGGCGAGGCCCGGGTCCAGCTCGACTGCGCGCGTGAAATACTGGAACGCGACCTCCACCGATTCCTGGTCGCCCTCCAGCAGGAAGTGCTCACCCTGCAGGTAGGCGTCGTAGGCATCGACACTCGTGGATTCGGGTGTCGCCACGACCACTTCCTCCGCACCGGTCAGCTCAAGCTTCAGACTCGCGGCCACACCGACCGCGATTCTCCGCTGCACCCCAAACAGTTCCACGTAGGGCTCCTCGAACTCGTCCGCCCACGACAACAGCCCGCTGTCGGCGTCGATCAGGGACAGCGTCGTGAGGATCCGGTCACCGATCAACTCGAACGTACCGGTGAGGACCGTATCCACGTTCAGCGCACGGGCAATCTCGTTCGTGGACTGACTGGTGTCGCGAAACTGCAGCGCGGTGTGCCAGGACGTGACACGCAGCTCGGCCTGGGCGAGTCTGGTGATGACCGCTCGGGTGATCCCGTCGGCGAGGTAGTCACTCTCGCTCGGGTCGCTGCTGACGTTCCTCAAGGGCAAGACGGCGACCGATGGCACCTGCGGTCCCGTCAACGAGGTGGTCCACCAGGCCCAGAGGGCGACCAGCACACTCACCGTCGCCAGCACCGACGTGATGACCGGGCGCCTTGCAAAGATGGACGCCTCGGAAGGTCGCGTCGTCGGCGCGGTCGGCTCCGCTATCGCTGATTCGGCTGCGGCCATCGCATCATTATTCTTGGGCGCCGCGGGTGCTCGGTCGACGATGTCGGCGACCTGAGCCAGATCCGTGCGGACGTCGTGCGCCAGCTGATACCGATCGCCCGGCGCCTTCGCCAGCAGCTTCGCCAGGATGTGGTCGAGGAGGTCTGGTGCATCCTGCCGATGATGCGTGAGCGGCGCCTGGGCCTGGCTCAGAATCGCCGCCGCCGTTTCCAGCGTCGTGTCCTTCGCGAACGGGTGCACGCCGGTCAGCAGCTCATACAACACGACGCCGAACGCGAAGATGTCCGACCGTCCGTCGACCGTCTGCCCTCGCACCTGCTCCGGCGACATGTAGGCCACCGTCCCGCGCACCGTGCCCGCCTCGGTCAACTCGGACGCCGTCGGCGAATCAGCGCCGGCGCCCTCGACACCCTCCACCGGCGCCACCCGCTTCGCCAGGCCGAAATCCAGCACCTTCACGTGCCCGCCCGCCGTCAGCATGATGTTCGACGGCTTCAGGTCACGGTGCACCAGCCCCTCGCCGTGCGCCGTCTCCAGCGCCTCGGCCACCTCGGTGGCAATTTGGAGCGCGTCACTCAATGGCAGGGGCTCACCCGCCAGGCGTTCGGCCAAGGTTTCGCCCCGCACATACTCCATGGCGATGAACGACCGGCCGTCGGCCTCACCCGCCTCGTAGATCTTGCAGATGTAGGGATGGTCGAGCGCGGCGGCCGCCTTCGCCTCGCGCAGGAAGCGACGGCGCGCGGTGGTGTCCTGCTGCAGCTCGTCGGCGAGGAACTTCAACGCGACCGGGCGGTCGAGGGTTCGGTCCTGGGCGAGGAAGACGGTTCCCATACCGCCGGCGCCGAGCGACTCGCGGATCTCGTACTGGGAAATGCGCTGGCCGGCAGCCGGTGGCCGCGATGAAGCATCTGGGTGGTCAGTCACGGTGTGCCTTCAGCAACATCGCAGGCTGCTCCTCGCTGACGCTCGGGATCCACTCCGCTGATCAATCCCCAGGCTGGTGGAAATCCCTCGGCAACACCCACATCTGACATCAGCGCTAGCCTTCGCTCGCCGGCCCGTACCGCTCGCGAAGTCGCCGGTCCAGCACCTCGAATTCTCGGCGAAAATCCTGGAGCGCTGCCGAATCCACCAGCGACGGCGACAATACGGCGAGAACGACAGAAAATTGGGCAAGCAACCCCCGCCGAACCAGGAGAATCAACAACTCCGCCGCGCGCGCCGTCTCTCCGAGCGCCCCGTAGGCGGCCGCAACGTACATTAACTCCCAGGGACTGTGGTCGGCCGTCGCCAGGGCACGTTCGACTTCGGCTGCGAGCGCCGCATGATGCCCAAGAAAGCCATGGAAGCTCGCCAGAAGCAGCCGCATCCCAACCGCGCCAGGATCGACCTCGAGCATCGGGACCACCAGCTCGATGCCCTTCTGCCATGTCACCTCGGCCCGCTCGCGCTGGCCCACGCGGTCGTAGAGTGCACCGGAGAACAAAAGCGCGCGAATCGACTCGAACGACGGAATCGCTGAAGAGGGTTCACTCGCGAACGCCGTCGCCTTGTCGTACGATTCCCGAGCGCGCGCGTAGTCGCCCAGCGAGTGATAGGCGAGGGCCACCTGGGTTTGCACGAGATCGTCGTCGCCGAATCGGCGAACGAACGCGTTTCCTACCTCGACGGCCTCCTCGAACTGCTCGGCCCAAACCGCTTGCAGGGCGATACCCACGTGGGCTTGAACGTTCAATGGGTCGAGCGCGATGATCCGACGAAACGGGGGCAGTGAAAGGTCGGACAACCCCGCATACCCATAGGCTTCCGCCCGCGCCAGCAGCGTTTCGACATCGTCTTCTCGGCCCACTCGCGTCGCTTCCCGGCCCTGGAGCAAGCAGGCCTCGCTCAGTCCGCGTTCCCAATTCACACTGATGAGCCCGATCCGGGCCCGCATGAACGACGGATCCAGCTCGAGTGCCGTGTCGAAGCTGTCTTGGGCACGATCGAGGTTGTCCAGGCCGCCTCCCCAGCCCGACCGGTACCGAATGGAATAGACCACTCCGAGACCGACGTGAGCCTCGACCAGGCTCGGGTCGAGTTCGACCGCGCGGGCAAAGTATTCGAAGGCAATCTCCGTGGACTCCCGATCACCGGCCTGCAATAAACCGACGCCCTGGAGATAGTTGTCGTACGCCTCCACACTCGAAGATTCTGGCGTCGCCAGCACCACCTCGTCCTCGCCGGTCAGCTCCAGCTTGAGGCTGGCCGCGGCGCCGGCCGCAATCCGCCGCTGCACGCCGAAAAGATCCTCGTAGGGCTCCTCAAACTCGTCCGCCCACGACTGCAGGCCGCTCTCGGCCTCGACGAGGGACAAGGTGGTGAGCAGCCGGTCACCGATGAGCTCGAAGGTGCCGAGCAGCACCGCATCCACGTTGAGCTCTCGTGCGATCTGGTTGGTCGCGGTGCGACTGTCCTGGAACTGAAGCGCAGTTTCCCAAGGCGTCACGCGCAGACCCACCTGCGTGAGCTTGGTGATGACCGCTCGAGTGATCCCATCGGCGAGGTAGTCGCTCTCCAACGGCTCGGCGCTGACATTCCTCAACGGCAGGACGGCGACCGATGGGGGCTGGTCGCTCGAGGCCGGCCCCGTCGACGATGTGGTCCACCAGGTCCAGAGACCGGCCAGCAGGCTTACCGTCACGAGGGCCGACGCGATGAGCGAACGTCTTCCAAAGACAGACCATCGTCGGGCGGGGAGAGCTTGCCCTCCGAACCGTTCCGGCGATGACGGCGACGGCTCGACCTCGAGCGATTGCTCTCGTTCGACTGCCTCTCGGACACGCGCCAGGTCGGCGCCCACGTCATGCACGAGCTGATACCGCTCAGCCGGCGCCTTCGCCAGCAGCTTGCCCAGGATGTGGTCGAGTAACTCGGGCGCATCTTGCCGATGCCGGACGAGCGGTGCGAGGGTCTGGTTCAAAATCGCCGCCGCCGTTTCCAGCGTCGCCACCTGCTGGAAGGGGTGCACGCCGGTCAGCACCTCGTAGAGCACCACGCCGAACGCGAAGATGTCCGACCGCGCATCCACCGCCTTGCCCCGCACCTGCTCCGGCGACATGTAGGCGACGCTGCCTCGCACCGTCCCGGCCTCAGTCAACTCGGACGCCGTCGGCGCGTCAGCGTCGGCGCCCTCGACACCCTCCACCGGCGCCACCCGCTTCGCCAGGCCGAAATCCAGCACCTTCACGTGCCCGCCCGCCGTCAGCATGATGTTCGACGGCTTCAGGTCCCGATGCACGAGCCCCTCGCCGTGGGCCGTCTCCAGGGCTTCGGCGATCTCAGTGGCGATCCGCAGGGCGTCAGTCAATGGCAGCGGCAGCGGCTCGCCGGCCAGCCGGGCGGCCAGCGTCTCGCCGCGGACATACTCCATGGCGATGAACGGCCGCCCGTCGGCTTCGCCCGTCTCGTAGATCTTGCAGATGTAGGGATGGTCCAGCGCCGCCGCCGCCTTCGCCTCCCTCAGGAAGCGGCGGCGCGCCGTGGCGTCCTTTTGCAACTCATCGGAAAGGAACTTCAACGCGACCGGCCGGTCGAGGGTTCGGTCCTGAGCGAGGAAGACGACGCCCATTCCGCCCTGGCCCAGCGGCTCACGGATCTCGTAATGCGAGATGCGCTGGCCGGCTGCGGGCTCCGCTTGCTTGGACAATGGGTTCTACCTTCTAGCTCGACGGTCCGTAGCGTTCCCGAAGTCGCCGCTCGAGCACATTGCTTTCTCGGCGATACTCGTCGAGCGCGGCCGATTCCAGCAAGGCCGGCGCCAGGACCGCCAGCATCACGTCCGCTTCTCCTCCAAACAGCCGCCCCCGCCGCACCGCGCGGCTCAGCAGCTCGCCCGCGCGCGCCATCTCACCAAGCGCCGCATGGCTCGCGGCCACATAGAGAAACTCTTGGGAGTTGAAGTCAGCCGTTTCGATGGCGTGCTCTTCTTCGGCCCAAAGAGCGGCGCGGTCCCCGAGGAAACCATAGAAGCTGGCCAGCAGCAGGCGGACGCCAACGTTGCCAGGATCGGTCTCGAGCCGCGGCCGCAGCAGCTCCACGCCCTGCTGCCACGCGGCTTCCGCGCGCTGACGTTGTCCCGCATGGTCATGGAACGCGCCGGCGTGCAGTAGCGCCCGGATCGACTCGAAGGAAGGGGTCGCGGAGTCTTGACGCGCGAACGCCGTCGCCTTGTCGTACGATTCCCGCGCACGCGTGTCGTCCCCCAGCATCTGATAGGCGAGCGCCATCTGGGTGTGCACGAGATCGTCGTCGCCGAACAGCGTGAGAAAGGCCTTCCCCGCCTCGATGGCTTCCGGGAATCGCCGGGTCCATACGGCCTGCAGTGTGCGGGCGTAGTGGGCCTGCAAGTTCAGCGGGTCAACAGCGATGACCCGGCGCGCGAACGGCATCGCGAGGTCGTAAAACCCCGCGAACCCGTACCCGCTCGACTGGGCCAGCAGCGTTTCGACGTCCTCCCCACCGAGCCGCGCGGCTTCCTGGCCGTGGAGCAGAGACGCCTCGCTGCGCCCCCGCTCCCAACTCACGCTGGTCAAGCCCTTCCGGGCCCGCATGTTCAGTGCGTTCAGGCGCAGCGCCGCGTCATAGCTCGCTTCGGCCCGATCGAGACTGGCCAGGCCGCCGCCCCAGCCCGATCGGTATCGCATCGAGTAGACGACGCCGAGGGCGACGTGGGCCTCGGCCAGGCTCGGGTCGAGCTCCACGGCGCGTGTGAAGTACTCGAAGGCGACCTCCGCAGACTCCTGGTTATCCTCCAATAGCAGGTTGGCGCCCTGCAGGTAGGAATCATAGGCCTCGACACTCGTCGATTCAGCGGCGGCAAGCACGGCTTCCGCAGTGCCGGTCAGCTCCAGGTTGAGACTCGTCGCGGCGCCGGCCGCAATCCGGCGCGGCACCTCGAACAGATCCTCGTACGGCTCCTCGAACTCGTCGGCCCACGACTGCAGACCACTCTCGGCCTCCACCAACGAGAGCGTGGTCAGTATCCGGTCATCCACGAGCTCGAAGCTGCCCAGCAGCAGTGTGTCCACGTTGAGCGCGTCGGCGATCTGCGCGGGCGGCTCAGCGCTGTCACGAAACTGCATGGCGGTCTCCCAGGGCGTTACGCGCAGCCCCACCTGCGTGAGCTTCGTGATGACGGCGCGCGTGATCCCGTCGGCCAGGTAGTCACTTTCGAACGGATCGGCACTGACATTCCGGAACGGCAGAACACCGACCGAGGGGGACTGACGATCCGACGCGGTCCCACCCGACAACGTTGCCCACCATACCCAGAGACCGGTCAGTAGGCTGACCGTTACGAAGGCCGGTGCGACGAGCGAACGTCTCCCAAAAGCAGACAATCGTCGGGCGGGGAGTGTTCCCGCTGCCAACCGGTCGGCCAATAACGGCGACGGCTCGACGTCGTGCGACTGCTCTTGGTCGACGGCCTCCGTGACGCGCACCAGATCCGCGTGCACTTCATGCGCGAGTTGATACCGGTCGGCCGGCGCCTTCGCCAGCAGCTTGCCCAGAATGTGCTCGAGGAGGTCTGGCAGATCCTGCCGATGATGCGTGAGAGGTACAGGCGCCTGGTTCAGGATCGCCGCCGCCGTCTCCAGGGCGGCCTCCTTCGCGAACGGGTGCACGCCGGTCAGCAGCTCATACAACACCACCCCGAACGAAAAGATGTCCGACCGGGCATCGACCGTCTTGCCTCGCACCTGCTCCGGCGACATGTAGGCAATGGTGCCGCGAAGGGTACCCGCCTCGGTCAACTCGGACGCCGTTGGCGCATCAGCGTCAGCGCCCTCGACGCCTCCCACCCGTTTCGCCAGGCCGAAATCCAGCACCTTCACGTGCCCGCTCGTCGTCAGCATGATGTTCGACGGCTTCAGGTCGCGGTGCACCAGGTCCTCGCCGTGGGCGGTCTCCAGCGCCTCGGCGACCTCCGTCGCGATTCCCAGGGCGTCGGCCAGCAACAGGGGCTCGCCGGCCAACCGGTCGGCCAGGGTCTCCCCCCGCACATACTCCATGGCGATGAACGGCCGGCCGTCGGTTTCACCCGTTTCGTAAATCTTGCAGATGTAGGGATGGTCGAGCGCGGCGGCCGCCTTCGCCTCGCGCAAGAACCGGCGGCGGGCGGCGGCGTCCTCTTGCAACTCGTCGGAGAGGAACTTCAGGGCAACCGGCCGGTCGAGCGTCCGGTCCTTGGCAAGGAAGACCATCCCCATGCCGCCAGCCCCCAGCGGCTCGCGGATCTCGTACTGCGAGATCTGCTCGCCCACCTTCGGTGGCGACTGCGATGCTCGATGCTGCTCCACGTCGACCAGAAGGCGTCCAAAGGTGTGAATTTCGCGGCGATCTGCACGTCGAACGTACGCACTAGCCCTAATAGTTAACGCGAAAACCGGCCGAAAACTAGCTCAGACGGAGGATTCCGAGTCCCGCTAGTTCGCCGGGCCGTAGCGCTGTCGCAGCCGCTCGGCCGCACTCTCGAATTCGCGGCGAAAGGTCTCGAACTCGGGCGTGTCCAGCAACGGCGGGTACAGCATCCGCAGATCTGATTTCCAGAAAGGCAGACCGCCCCGGCTGACCATACTCCCGGAGCAGCGCGACCGCGCGCTCGGTCTCACCCAGGGCCGCCAGACCGGCCGCCAGCTCCACGTGCTCCGAGGCGTTCGGATCGGTCACCTCGAACACACGCGCCACCTCGGACAGGGACGCCTCACGCTCGCCGAGGAAGCCCTGCAGACTGGCCAGCGTCGAGCGAATGTTCGTGTTGTCGGGGTCGGTCTCGAGCTTCGGCCTCACCAACGCGACGCCGCGCCGCCACGTCGCCTCGGCGAGGTCACGCCGCCCTATCTGATCGTAGAAGCTGCCGGCACCCATCAACGCCCGCATGTCATACACCGTGGCGAGTGTCGTCAATTCCCTTGACGGCCGGGTGGCGAATTCGATCGCCCGCTCGAAATACTCACGAGCCCGATCGGCATCGCCCGAAAAGTGATACGCGGTAGCCAGTTGGCTCAGGGCGTTCGCATCGGCACCGAATCGCTGCAGATACGCGTTCCCGATGGCGATTGTCTCGTCGAGCTCCCCGGCTTCAAGCGTGGCGATCATGGCAAAGAAGTAACTGGCCTCGTTCATCGGGTCGAGCGACATGATCCGCCGAAACATCGGCAGCGACAGATCGCTCAGGCCGGCCAGCTGATAGGCCTGTGCCCTCGCCAGCAGGGTCTCGAGATCATCGGCCCGGCCGATCCGCGCCGCTTCCTGTCCCTGGAGGAGGCATGCCTCGGCGAGCCCGCGGCCGTAGTTCACGTTGACCAGACCTCGCCGGGCCCGCATCGACGCCGGGTTGAGGCGAAGCGCGGCGTCGAAGCTCCGCTCGGCCAGATCCAGACTACCCCGACCGCCACCCCACCCGGAGACCCAGCGCATCCAGTAGACCGCGCCAAGACCCACATGCGCCTCCGACAGCGCCGGGTCGAGCTCGACGGCACGCGTGAAATACTGGAAGGCAACCTCCGTCGACTCCTGGCTCCCCTCTTGCAGGATGTGCGCACCCTGTAAATAGAAGTCGTACGCGTCGAGATTGACGGACTCGGGAACGGCGAGCGCCGCCGCCGCCTCGCCCGTCAGTTCCTGCCGCAGGCTGGTTGCCGCGCCGACGGCGATCCGACTCTGGACGTCAAAGAGATTGTCGTACGGCTCCTCGAACTGGTCGGCCCACGACTGCAAGCCCGTGTCGGCTTCCACCAACGACAGCGTGGTCAGCATCCGCTCGCCAGAGAGCTGGAAGGTGCCCACGAGCACCGCCGCCACGTTGAGCTCCCGCGCGATTTGCTCGGTCGGATCACGGCTGCCTCGATAAGTGAGCGCGGTCTCCCAGGGGGTCACACGCAGACCCACCTGGGTGAGCCTGGTGATGACCGCCCGGGAAATCCCGTCGGCGAGGTAGTCGCTCTCGAACGGGTCGGCGCTGACGTTCCTCAGCGGCAGGACCGCGACCGCGAGGCGATCGCCGGTGGGCACGCCGGGCGTCGTCCACCACCAGGTGCCGGCAGCGAAGAGGGCCAGCGCGGCGACCACGGCCAGGCCGGCCCACAGCGCACGCGTGCGTGCGAATGGCTGGACCAATCGAGCAAGCGGACGGTTGACAGCCGCGCCGGGCGTCGCCTGTGGCTTGGCCGCGACCGGGGTCGGCACCCGCGCAGCTCGGCCCACGGCCGCCCCGTTCCAATCGTCGAACTCCTTGACGCGCGCCAGATCGGTCCGCACGTCATGCACCAGCTGATACCGATCGGTCGGCGCCTTGGCCAGCATCTTCGAGACGATGTGCTCAAGGAGTGCTGGAATGTCTGCGCGGTGCCGCCGAAGCGGGAGCGGCGTCACGTTGAAGATCGCCGCGGCGGTCTCGAGGGATGACGCAGTTCTGAACGGATGGGCGCCGGCCAGCATTTCGTACAGCACGATGCCGAAGGAAAAAATGTCCGACCGCGAATCGACGGCGCGTCCCCGGAGCTGCTCCGGTGACATGTAGGCCACCGTGCCCCGCACCGTCCCGTCCTGCGTCAACTCCGACGCCGTGGCCGCGTCGGCGTCGCCGGCCTGCTCCATGCGCTTGGCCAAGCCGAAATCCAGCACCTTCACGTGCCCGCCCACCGACAGCATGATGTTCGATGGCTTGAGGTCGCGGTGGACGATGGTTTCGCTGTGCGCGGTCTCGAGCGCTTCGGCAACTTCCGTGGCGATTCGCACCGCATCCTTCACCGCCAGGGGTTCCGCCGCGAGCCGCCGCTGCAATGTCTCGCCTCGGACGTACTCCATCGCGATGAACGCCCGGTCCTCGTCTTCCCCCGTTTCGTAGATCTTGCAGATGTACGGGTGATCCAACGCGGCCGCCGCCTTCGCCTCTCGCAGGAACCGTCGTCGCGCCGTGGTGTTCTGTCGCAGGTCGTCGGACAGGAACTTCAGGGCCACGCGACGGTCCAGCGAACGGTCCTTGGCGAGAAAGACCGCCCCCATCCCGCCTTGGCCCAGTCGCGACTCGATCTCATACGAGCGGAGTCGCGTGCCGGGCGCCAGGGGCAAACTTGGTACGGCGGGCTGCTCGAGAAAACCGTCGGACGGCGTGTAGGCGAGGAACGCCTCGACTTCCTTGTGCAGTTCGGGATCCTTCGACTGCAGCTCGGTAAGATAGGTGGCCCGCTCGTCGGCACCGAGACGCAGCGCGGCGGAGAGCACGTCCTTGATCTGCTGCCAGCGCTCAGGCGTCATCGCGCGTCGCCGTCCAACTCGCGGCGGAGCCAGACCTTCGCGGTGCTCCACTCGCGTTTGACCGTCGCCGGCGAGATCTGGAGCACCTCGGCCGCCTCGTCGATGGTCAGGCCTCCGAAGAATCGCAGCACCACGAGCTGGCTCTGTCGCGGGTCGAGCGTCGCGAGCCGCTCGAGCGCCGCGTCCAGCGCGAGCAGATCGACCTCGCGCTCTTTGGCGACACCCAGCGCCTCGTCCAGGGCAACCCGCGTCGCGCCCCCTCCACGCTTGGCCGCGCGCTGTTGACGGACGTGATCGACGAGAATGCGCCGCATGAGCTGCGCGGCGGTGCCGAAGAAATGCGCGCGGTTCTGCCACCGGACCCGGCGCTGATCGACGAGCTTGAGATACGCTTCGTTGACGAGGGCAGTCGCCTGGAGCGTGTGGTCTGGCCGCTCACCGCGCAGGCTGGCCCGGGCGAGGCGGTGGAGCTCTCCGTAGACGACCGGCATCAGCTCGTCGAGCGCCTCGCGATTGCCGGCGCCCCACGCCTGAAGGAGACCTGTGACGTCGCGATGGCCCGTCGCCGAGCGGTCCTTCATCCGGAGCCCACACCTGAATGTCGGAAAGAATTCTGCTCGATTCTGTCAGGAATCGGGCAAATCCTCCATGGAAAAGACAATACGGCCGGCCAGGACGTGTGTGCCCGCCTGACGTCATCTCCCGCAGGATAACCTCTATCCCCTATTATTCAATTAGTTACGAGGATTCCGTCATAATTTCGCCGGCGGGATTCGCGGGAAAATGCTATGTCCTGTGAGCCCATTCGCACCGGTTTTCCGCGTTAGTTATCAGAGGCAGGTGTGATTGACATCTCTGGCTTCGATGAGGGATATTGCCAAATGTTGTGTATGCGGCATGATCAGGCGGCTTCCTTTCGGACGCCATCGACGAAGGGCACACCGTCGATGACATCGGCGATCAGTTGACATCCGTTCAACGCTCTCCAGGTCTTCTGCGCGGCCATCGCCAGCTTGAACACCATCGTCAAGCACGCCAGGCGGCTGCCCGCGCCCTTCGTCTTGCGCGTGCGGAGCCGGACGGTGGCGAACGTCGACTCGACCGGGTTCGTGGTCCGGATGTGAATCCAGTGCTCGGCCGGGAAGTCGTAGAAGGTCAGCAGCACGTCTCGGTCTTTCTCCAGACAGGCGGTCGCCGCCGGAAACTTCGCGTGAAACGTGGTCACGAACAGGTCAAACGCCTGGTCGGCGCTGGACGTCGTCTCCGCCATCCAGATGTCGTGCAGCATCCCCTTCGCCTTGGGCTGCACGCCCTTCGGCAGCTTGTTCAGCACGTTCATCGTCTTGTGCACCCAACACCGCTGTTCGCGGGTCTTCGGGAACACCTTCCGCACGGCGCCCCAGAATCCGAGCCCCCCGTCCCCGACGGCGAGTTCCGGGTCGATCGCGAGGCCGCGCGCCCGCACGTCCAGCAGCAGCTCGCGCCACGACTGTTCGCTCTCGCGGTAGCCATCGGTGATCGCGATCAGCTCCTTCTTCCCCTCCCGCGTGGCACCCATCAGCACCAAAATGCACTGCCGCTTGTTGTCCGTGTCCTCGAGGCGGACGTTGAAGTACACACCGTCGGCCCAAACATAGGCATAGCGCCGGCCGGCGAGGGACCGCTGCGACCACCCGCGGTAGTCCTGCTCCCACACCGCCTTGAGCCGCGTGATCGTCGTCGCCGACAACCCCCGCGCGTCGGGCCCCAACAGCGCCTGCAAGGCCTCGCTGAAGTCTCCCGTGCTGATGCCCTTGAGATAGAGCCACGGGTACAGTTCTTCCAAGCTGGTCGTCTTTCGCAGGTAGGGCGGTAGGATCGCCGACCGGAACGTCTCCCGTTCGCCTACGGGCCGACGGTCCCGGACCCGGGGCTGCTGCACGCGCACGTCCCCGAGCGGCGTTTGAATCGCCCGGGTGGGCAAGTGGCCGTTGCGAACGACGCGCCGGCGCCCTGCCGCGTCCACGGTCGCCGCCCGAGCCGCGAGGTAGTCGTCCACCTCGGCCTCGATCGCCGTCAGCAACATCTGTTGCGCCCCGCGGTGCAGCACCTCGGTCAGGACGTCTCGGGACGATTCTTGTGGGAACTGGACCAGCTTTTCGTTAGGCTCCGGCATGGTGGCGTACCTCCTTGCCCTTCGGGTGAGGGGGGTGCGTTAGCAACACCCAGGGTACGCCGCCTGTTCAAAACCTCAAACACAACTTTCGGTTATATCTCCTTCGATGAGGAGAATGGACCTGTGTTTTTCCGTGAGTCGTGGCTCGTCTTTCGGGGGCGGTTGTTCCCGAGGTAGGCGTAGGAGGTACTGAGATGCGGAGACTATTGTTCGCTATCGCCGTAACGGCTGGCGTCGCAATCCTGAGCGTCCAGGTGCTCGACGCCTGTGGCGCCAAGTTCCTCGTGAGCAGTCGCGCCGCCCGCCTCCAACGGATGCAGGTGGCCGCCAACCCGGCAACGATTCTGCTCTACTGGAATCTCGGCGAAGCAGACCAGACCGAAGAGGGCACCAACAACTACGAACAGTTCAGAATGACGTTGGAAAAGGCCGGCCATTCGATCGAGGCCACCACCAATGTCAGCGACTTCCGGAGCGCCGCGAAATCCGGCAAGTTCGACATCCTCATGATGCAGCTCGGCACGGCCAGACAGCTCCGTGACGAAATCGCAACGCTGGCCCCTGACGCCGCGATTCTTCCGGTTGCAGAGTTTCTGTCACGACCGGAGAAATCGAGCGCGAAGAAAGAGTTCGGCAACGTGTTGAGCGTCCCGACGACCACGGGTCGCCTGCTCGCCACGATTGACGACTCCCACAATAACTAGCCGCGAAACGTCATCGCGTTCGACGAGACCATCGGCATTCGCCGTTTCTGCCGGAGGTGTGTCTTGGAGAAGCTGACCGCCGTTCGATCTCTCGCGTTCGCGTTCGTAGCACTGCTTCCGACCGCCGGCCTGGCTCAAGGCGCCTTTGTGCCCCCCAGGGGTGAGGTCGACTTCTCGTTCACCTTCCAGTGGCTCGACGCGGATCGACATCTCTTCTCCGACGCCCTCACCGGCGCGGAGTTGACACCGTTGGAGCAGCTTGTCGGTGCCGATTTCGACTCGGCCTCACTGGATTTTGGCACGATCCAATCGCAGACGGCGGTGGTCGACGTCGACTTCGGCCTGACCGACCGACTGGCGCTGAGCGGAGGTGTGGCTTTCGTGGCGCCCAGATATCTTGGGCCTTTTCCCGACTCCCCGGATGATGATGGCCTTTTCCATAGTTCGTTCCAGGATGGGCGAATTGGCGCGCGCTACTTGGCGGTGGACCGGGGGACGTGGGTGCTCACGCCATTTGCGTCATTTCAATTCCCGCTGAGCGACTACCCGGTGTTCGGTCACACCGCCCGCGGGTTGGGCCTGAAGGAGCTTCAGGTCGGCGCGAGTGGCGCACGGATCTTGATGTTCGGAGGCGCGCCGAAGGCCTACGTGGAGGGAACCTACATCCATTCCTTTGTGGAGAACGTGAGCGACGAAATCAAGCTGGATCGCAGCGCCGCCATAGCGGAGGTCGGGTATTTTCTCGGCCGGGTCACGCTCCAGCTCTTGACGAGCTGGCAGCACGTCATCGGAGGCATCGAGTGGGCGGAGATCGGTCATGACGCCGAAAACACGTTCGGTGAGCTGGTCGAGGAACCAGGCTTGAACGAGTTCTTCCACGCGCACGATCGAGCCGCAGCAACGCGCGACTGGAGAATGGGTGGTGGCATCACGGTGGATGTCGGCAACGGAAGCTCCCTGTATCTGTCGATCAACGACATGCTCTGGGGTGCGAACACCCACAACGCCACGACGGTCACCTTCGGAATCAATTGGGGGTTCCAGGCATTCGGCGGTCTGACGCTGGGCCCTGGGACCCCATAGTCGGCCGAGCGGTACACCGTCTTATACCCGTTACGAGTGGTGTCAGCGAACACTCTCGCGATGGAGGAGCATGTGAACATGTTTTCTCACCAGTCGGTGTCGGCCCTCGTAGGCATCGGGATGTTGCTGGGCGGTGTCGCATGCGACGAACGCCCGGTCGATACCACCGCAGATCCCACGCCCTGGTATCGCGCGCAGGTTGCCACCGAGACCGGCGACCAGGTGCCATTCTTCCTGCGGCTGCCCGACGACTGCGACGACGATACGGCAACGATCGTCAACGGTGAAGAACGGATCCATGCGGCGTGCCGCCGCGACGCAGACTCCTTGGTGCTTGATTTCCCCGTCTACGGGACACGGATCGAAGCCCGATTCGAACCCGAGGGCGGGCTGTCCGGCGCGTGGATCCGCGACCTCCCGGACATGCTGCCCATGGAAGCGCCGTTCGAGGCGTCGCCCGTGACCGACGCGGATCCGCGAAACCGTTTCCCAGCCGACACGACACGTGGCGACCCGAGCTCGTCGAGGCCGCTCCTTGCAGGAGTGTGGCGCGTCGAGTTCGAGTCGCGCGGCGTGGCCAAGGGCATCTTCGGCCAGGCGTCGTCGGGCGTCGTTCGAGGCACGATCGAGATCCCCTCCGAGTACGGAGACATGCGGTTCCTGGCGGGCAACCTGCGCGGCCAGGACCTGTATCTGTCCACCTTCGACGGCCAGCATGCGACGCTGCTGACCGGACAGGTCCTACCGGATGGCACGATCCGGGGCGAGGTCACCCTGGGCGGAGGCTTCCGTGAGCGATTCGTCGCCGAGCGGAGTGACGACTTCACGCTCGACGACCCCTTGACGCGGGTCACGATGACGGCACCCGACGGCCGGATCGACCTCGACACGCTGGACGGCCCCGCCTACGCCGGTCAGCCCGTGATCGTCGAGATCTTCGGGACCTGGTGCTCCAACTGCAACGATCTGACGCCGCTGCTGGTCGAGCTGTATCGAAAGCACCACGCCGAGGGGCTCGAGATCCTGAGCGTGGCGTACGAAGTGAGCACCGACCCTGAATACTGTGCGCAACGGGTCGAGGCGTACAGGGACAAGCACGGCGTGGAATGGCAGATCGACATCGCCGACGTCACGGTTGGCGAGCTGCCGACCAGTGGCCCGCGAGTGCTGTCCCCTATCGCGGGTGTGCCGGTCACGATCTTCCTGAGTCGGGACGGAACCGTGCACGCCATCTACAGCGGCTTCTCGGGCCCCGCGACCGGCGCCGCGCACCAGCAGGCGACGGCCGAGCTCGAGCGATTGACGGCGGAGATCCTGCAGAGCGAGTGACGTGACAATCTCGGGAGGTATCTGGAGGTTGGGATGAAGCAGCTGACGACGCTTTCACGTTTCGTCTTCGCGGTCGTGTGGCTGGTGCCGGCCACCACCGTGGCTCAGAGCGCCTGGGTGCAGCCCAAGGGTGCGGCCAGTGTCTCTGTCAGCTTCCAGTGGCTCGACGCGCGTCACCATCTCATGCCGGGTGACGTGACAGGTCCCGAATTGACCCCGTGGGAGATTCGCAAAGGGATCGATGTTGATTCCAAGTGGCGCGATATCGGAATCGTTCAATCGCAACTGTACGTCGTGGACGGGGACATCGGCATCACCGACCGATTCTCCCTCAGCGGCGGCGTGGCGATCGCCGCGCCCAGGTATCTTGGTACCTCTCCCGAAACTCCCATCCTCGACAATGGCCTCTTTCACGGAAGCTTTCAGGACGCGCGCATCGGCGCTCGGTACATGGCGGTGGACAAGGGGACGTTCGTCTTCACGCCGTTCGCGACGTTTCTCTTTCCCGTGACGGATTACGGGACCTTCGGCCACGCCGCCATCGGGCGCGGACTGAGGGAGCTCCAGGTGGGAGCCAGCGTGGGCCAGATTCTGATGTTCGGCGGAGCGCCGAAAGCCTACATCGACGGCTGGTACAGCTATGCCCTCATGGAAAACGTGAGTGAAGCGATCACGCTCGATCGCAGTACCGCCGTCCTTCAGGTCGGGTATTTCCTCAGCCGCCGACTCACGCTGATCGGCCTGACCACCCTGCAGCGGATCCATGGCGGCATTGACTGGAGTGACCTTGGGCATGACGCCGGCCACACCGGCCTCGGGGCAGCCCATGACCAGGCGGCGGCCACCCGGGACTGGCGACTGGGCGCTGGCGTGTCGTTCCAGGTCAATGATGCAACCTCTCTTTATGTATCGCTCAACGGCATGCTCTGGGGTGAAAAGAGATATAACCGAAAGTTGTGTTTGAGGTTTTGAACAGGCGGCGTACCCTGGGTGTTGCTAACGCACCCCCCTCACCCGAAGGGCAAGGAGGTACGCCACCATGCCGGAGCCTAACGAAAAGCTGGTCCAGTTCCCACAAGAATCGTCCCGAGATGTCCTGACCGAGGTGCTGCACCGCGGAGCGCAACAGATGTTGCTGACGGCGATCGAGGCCGAGGTGGACGA
The DNA here is from genome assembly GCA_963667915.2 of Vicinamibacterales bacterium. GTDB lineage: Bacteria > Acidobacteriota > Vicinamibacteria > Vicinamibacterales > UBA823. The sequence goes on from CAXXNN010000004.1 coordinate 290,508, forward strand.
CTACCTTGCGGCCCGGGCGGCGACGATGGACGCGGCCGGGCGCCGGCGCGTCGTTCGCAACGGCCACTTGCCCACTCGGGCGATTCAAACGCCGCTCGGGGACGTGCGCGTGCAGCAGCCCCGGGTCCGGGACCGTCGGCCCGTAGGCGAACGGGAGACGTTCCGGTCGGCGATCCTGCCGCCCTACCTGCGAAAGACGACCAGCTTGGAAGAACTGTACCCGTGGCTCTATCTCAAGGGCATCAGCACGGGAGACTTCAGCGAGGCCTTGCAGGCGCTGTTGGGGCCCGACGCGCGGGGGTTGTCGGCGACGACGATCACGCGGCTCAAGGCGGTGTGGGAGCAGGACTACCGCGGGTGGTCGCAGCGGTCCCTCGCCGGCCGGCGCTATGCCTATGTTTGGGCGGACGGGGTGTACTTCAACGTCCGCCTCGAGGACACGGACAACAAGCGGCAGTGCATTTTGGTGCTGATGGGCGCCACGCGGGAGGGGCAGAAGGAGCTGATCGCGATCACCGATGGCTACCGCGAGAGCGAGCAGTCGTGGCGCGAGCTGCTGCTGGACGTCCGGGCGCGCGGGCTCGCGATCGACCCGGAACTCGCCGTCGGCGACGGGGGCCTCGGATTCTGGGGCGCCGTGCGGAAAGTGTTCCCGAAGACCCGCGAACAGCGGTGTTGGGTGCACAAGACGATGAACGTGCTGAACAAGCTGCCGAAGGGCGTGCAGCCCAAGGCGAAGGCGATGCTGCACGACATCTGGATGGCGGAGACGACGTCCAGCGCCAACCAGGCGTTCGACTTGTTCGTGGCCACGTTTCACGCGAAGTTTCCGGCGGCGACCGCCTGCCTGGCGAAAGACCGGGACGTGCTGCTGACCTTTTACGAGTTCCCCGCCGAGCACTGGATTCACATCCGGACCACCAATCCGGTCGAGTCGACGTTCGCCACCGTCCGGCTCCGCACGCGCAAGACGAAGGGCGCGGGCAGCCGCCTGGCGTGCTTGACGATGGTGTTCAAGCTGGCGATGGCCGCACAGAAGACCTGGAGAGCGTTGAATGGGTGTCAACTGATCGCCGATGTCATCGACGGTGTGCCCTTCGTCGATGGCGTCCGAAAGGAAGCCGCCTGATCATGCCGCATACACAACATTTGGCAATATCCCGGGTGAAAACACCCACGACGCCAAGACGATCACGTTCGGCATGAACTGGGGCTTCCAGGCGTTCGGCGGCCTGAGGCTCGGCCCCGAGCCCGAATAGGTCGACACGACGATGCTCCCTGATGGACTGGAGGTAGCTGTTAGATGACACAGTCGAGCGCGCTACGATGTCTCGTCTTCATGGTCGTGTGGCTGTTGCCGGCCACTACCGTGGCTCAGAGCGCCTGGGTGATGCCCAAGGGTGAAGTCAACATCTCGTTCAACTTCCAGTGGCTCGACGCGCACAACCATCTCCTGTCGGACGCGGTGGAAGGCTCGGAGCTGAGCCCGTTGGAGCAGCGCCTGGGATCGGATTTCGACTCGAAGGTCCGGGACATCGGGACAGTGCAATCACAGGTGTACGTCGTGGACGGGGACATCGGTCTCACCGACCGATTCTCCCTCAACGGCGGCGTGGCCATTGTCGCGCCAAGATTTCTTGGCAGCAATCCCGAAGTTGCGCTCCTCGACGATGGCGCGTTCCACGGAACGTTCCAGGATGCCCGCATCGGCGCGCGGTACATGGCGCTGGACAAGGGCACGTTCGTCCTCACCCCATTCGCGATGTTTCTCTTCCCCGTGGCGGATTACGCGACCCTCGGCCACGCCGCCCAGGGGCGACACCTGAAGGAGCTCCAGGTGGGAGCCAGCGTGGGACAGATTCTGATGTTCGGCGGGGCGCCGAAAGCCTTCGTCGACGCCTGGTACAGCTATTCCTTCATGGAGAACGTGAGCGACACCATCACGCTCGATCGCAGTACCGCCGTCATCCAGGTCGGGTATTTCCTTGGCCAACGACTCACGTTGATCGGCCTGACGAGCTTGCAGCGGATCCACGGCGGCATCGAGTGGGCCGATCTCGGACATGACGCCGGCCACACCGGCCTCGGGGCAGCCCACGACCAGGCCGCGGCCACCCGGGACTGGCGATTCGGCGGCGGCCTCTCGTTCCAGGTCAATGACACGACCTCTCTCTATGTGTCGCTCAACAGCCTGCTCTGGGGCGAGAACACCCACGACGCCAGGACCGTCACGTTCGGCGTGAACTGGGGATTCCAGGCGTTCGGCGGCCTGACGCTGAGCCCCGAGCCCGAGTAGGCCAGCGGGAAGCGGGCACCGGTTCCGCCCGGGCCCTCGCCGATCGGGTCGTGAATCGCCTACCACGGCATCGTCCGGTTCGTGTGCCGCCGGCCCCGCTCCGCCGCCGCCTCGTTCGCGGCGCCGATCATCACGCCCTCGTCGATCATCGCCTCGACGTTGTCCGGCGTCACCGCGTTGAGGAACGCGATGCCGGCCGCCTGCGTCGCGGCGAGCACACGCGCCCGGGCGTCGGCCAGCGTCTTCGGCCAGGTGCCGTCGGCGTTGCGCGACAGGCCGAACGACATGGCCATGTCGCCGGGGCCCCACTCGCCGAACCCGAGGCCGGGCACCTTCGCCGTCGCCTCGGCGTGCTCGAGCGCGTGACGGTCCTCGATCTTCACTCCCAGCAGGATCTCCCCGTCCGGGTTGAGCGGCCACGGATCGGCGACGCGGAGGTACTCGGCCGACGAAATCCCCCAGACCCGTGCGGCGTTGCCCTGTGCGCCGCTGCCGCGCAGCCCCTCTTCGAGGCCCGCCGTCGCCGGCTCGCCGCGCCGAGGAAATCGCGCCGCCTGGACCAGCACCCGCGCCGCGTCCGGCGATCGGGCGTGGACGAGCAGCACGCCGTGGGCGCCGGCCGAGAGGACCTGCTCGACCATCCAGGCATTCGCCCGCATCATCGGCCCATCGAGGCCGGCCACGGGCAGCACGCAGATGACGGTGGGCGTCCGGTGGCCGCTCTTCGTCGGCCCGCCGTCCACCAGACCGCGCATGAACTCGTTCAGGGCGGCCACGTCGAACGCACTGTGCTCGAAGTTGTAGGTGATGTAGTCGGCCCAGGTCTGGGCCAGCTCCCGGCCTTCGTCGTAGCCGCCGCCGTTGACCTGCGTGTAATAGATCGGCTGGCCCTGCTCGAGCAGCTCGATCGCCTTGTTGATCCGCTTCGGCGCAGGCGCCTGGGCCGATGGGGAACCGGACAGGCCGACCAGGCCAACGGATACCAACAACGCCAACAACGCCGCCCGTCTCATCGCACCCGCCATGGTGGACCTCCTTCGAAATGCCGTTGCCGACACATATAGGCGCCGCCGGGCGACTTGTCAACCGGCGTGTGGCGGCGCCGAAATCTCGTATGATCGCGCAGCAGCACGAATGGGGAGGAACGAACATGGGTAAGCGAACACCGGGCCCAGGCACGCTGTCGGTCTGGGCAGGCGAAGAAAAACCGGCGGAAGGTAGCGGCACGCAGGTGCCGATCGTCCGCAGCGTCGCTTTCGGCTACCGCGACATCGCCCAGTGGCAGGCGGTCGGACGGGGTGAGGCGCCGGGCGACATCTACAGCCGAGCCACGAATCCGACGGTCCGGGCATTTGAAGAAAAGGTCCGCCAGCTCGAAGGCGCCGAGGCCGCGACGAGCTTCGCCAGCGGCATGGCGGCAATCAGCAACACACTGTTCACCTTCCTCGCTCCGGGCGACCGGGTGGTGTCGGTGCAGGACACCTACGGCGGCACGAACAAGCTCTTCCTGGAATTCCTGCCACGACAGACGGTCGAGGTCGAGCTGTGTCCCACCGACGACGCCGCAGTGGAGGCGGCCGTCGCGAAAGGGTGCCGCCTGCTCTATCTCGAAACGCCGACCAATCCGACGCTGAAGGTGCTCGACTTGCAGCGCCTGCTGGACGCCGGCCGTGCGGCGAGCGCCGTCACCGTCGTGGACAACACGTTCGCCACGCCGATCAACCAGCGGCCGCTCGAGCTGGGCGCCGACCTGGTCGTCCACAGCGCAACGAAGTTTCTCGGGGGACATGCCGACGCGCTGGGCGGCGTCCTGTGCGGCGGGCGTGACCTGGTCTCGCGCGTCCATCACTACCGGGAGATCACCGGTGCCGCGCTCGACCCGACAGCGGCCTACCTGCTGCTCCGGGGGATGAAGACCTTGCAACTCCGGGTCGAGCGCCAGAGCGCGTCGGCGCTGACCATCGCCCGGCACCTGTCGGCGCACGCCGCGATCGCCAGCGTCCACTACCCGGGCCTCGACACCGACCCGGGCCACGGCGTGGCCAGCCGACAGATGCAGCAGTTCGGCGGCATCGTCAGCTTCGAGCTGAAAGGCGGCGTGGAGGCGATGCGAGCCTTCCTGCCTCGGCTCCGCTACGCGCACATGGCGGCCAACCTCGGGTCCGTGGAAACCGTGGTCGGCCCGCCTTCGACGACGAGCCACGTCGAGTTGACGGCGAAGGAACGGGCGGCGGCCGGCATCCCGGAAGCGCTCGTGCGCTACTCGGTCGGCATCGAGGACCCGGACGACCTGACCGCGGATCTCGATCAGGCGCTGGGTGCCTGACCGGCTTTCGGCTTTGGGCGCTCGGACACCGCGGGTTCCACCACCGACCTTCCCGCCCTTGACGCCCGCCGCCAGTGATGCTAGTTTTTTAGCATATTGCTAACTCTCTAGTATTCAGGAGGCCCGATGCTCGTCCTGCTCGTCATCGTCATGCTGCTGCTGCTGCAGTTCTTCACCTAGCAGCCCGGACCTTCACCACGGGCGGTTCAGCTGCTGCGTGCCCGGCTGGAACTCGAACAGCGCCACCGATACGGCCGTCTCGACCTCGTCCACGAAGTGCATGAACACCGGGACCACGCGGCCTTCACGCGCATCGATCCCCGTGTAGTCGCCGAAGAAGACGTCCGGGTTGCAGATGAACGGCTCGAGGTCGATCGGATGGTTCACGAACGTCCGGCCGCCATCGATGCTGCGCGCGAGGGTCACCTCGGTCAGCGTCCCGTCGAGTCCACGATCCGATCGTAGAAGACGACGTTCACCGCCCCATCCGCCGGATCGACCGCCAACCAGGTGAACATTTGCGCCGCGCCGTTCCCGACCGGGTCGTCGTTGACCCGCACCGGCGCCGACCACGACGCGCCGCCGTCGTTCGACGCCATCACGAACACGTCCGGGTCGCCGTGGCGCTCGTCGATCCAGTTCACGTAGAGCGTGCCCCGCGCCGGCCCGTCGCTATGATCGACGCCGGTGACCGGCATGCCATTGTGCCGGCCCAGACCGTCGACGTCGATATCCCAGCCGCCGGGTGTCTCCTGGATCACCCGGTCGGTGCCCCACGTCCAGCCGCCGTCGTCGGACCGGTCGAAGACCAGCCCGGACGGTCCGCCCCACACGAGATAGACCTCGCCCTCGAGGCCGACCGCCGGCACCGCCCCTTCGAGCGTCCCGTCGCTGTCGAGCGTGTCACCGCCCCTGTCGGACACGCGCAGCGGCGCCGTGAATGAGCGGCCGTCGTTCGGCGAGTGACTGACGAAGATGTGGGAGCGGTCGTCCGGATGGTCGCTGCCGTAGACGTCGAACCGGGTCCACGCCAGATGGACGCGCCCCCGGTGCGGCGACCCGGGTGACCGATCGACCGTCAGGTACGGCTTGTCCTCGAACGGCGTGATGCTGTTCAGGTGATCCACGACGGCGACCGGGTCGGCCCAGCGGCGCCCACCGTCGCGCGAGGTCGTCACAAAGATGCCGTTCGTCGGCCGCTCCGGACGCTCCTGGCGAAGTCCGCCGAACGAAATGTAGGAATGGTGCACCGTGCCGTTCGCCGCGACCGCAACCGCATCGTCCCCCTGGGTGCGCCCCGCCGGGTGTTTCGCCGCACGCGTCCGCCAGGTCGCGCCGCGATCGTGGCTCACGTACTCGAAGTTGGTCGAGCGGCCGGTGTCCGGATCCCTCGCGCGCGAGACCGCGATGATCGTGTCCGGATCGGCCGGGCTGATCGCGATCGACACCTCATTGGGGTTCTGGGCACCGGCCTCGGTCACCCGCACCACGCGATGGGTCTGGGCTGTTGCCTCCGGTCCGCACATGAGGAGTGCGACCGCACAAAGTCCCCCGATCCGGGTCATCCTCCCTGAATCCCTCCATTCCTTCATCCGTCCAGCCCGGCATCGCTCGACCCCCTCGATCCTACGCGTTTTCCTCCCCCATGGGGCGAGCAACCCGGGCCGGTGCGCTATACTCCGGGCCTCTGCGGCCGTATCTGGCGGCCGGCAGGCCGCATCCCTGGAGGTTCCGATGGCCCGCCGAACCACGCTTCCACTCTTCGCCGCTCTCGTCCTGCTCGCCCTGCCGCTGGCCGCTGGCCAGTCTGTGCGCGGGGCCGCGCCGCCGGACCCGCCGACCTACGCGCTCGTGAACGCCCGAATCGTCCCGGTCAGCACCCGACCGATCCCGTCCGGCACGCTCGTCTTGCGCGACGGCAAGATTGCCGCGATTGGCCCGAACGTCGATCCACCGCCAGACGCCATCGTCATGGACGCGGACGGTTGGACACTGTACCCGGGATTCGTGGACGCCGGTTCGGCGCTGGGCATGCCCGGCGCGCCGGACCTGCCGCAGGGCAACGCGGAGCGCGCGCGGATCATCCAGGCCCTCCAACGCGCCGGCGAGCCAACACCGGGGCTGACGCCGCAACTCGAAGCGGTGGCGGAGTACACCGCCGACACCGACGCGCTTCGGGCGGCGCGCCGGACCGGCGTCACGGCGGCGGCAATCGCGCCGCCCTTTGGGGTCTTCAAGGGACAGAGCGCAATCGTCACGCTGCGTGACGGCCTGCTGACCGATCAGGTCGTGCGCGGCCACTGGGCCCAACACCTCGGCTTCCAGCGGCTGCGCGGTGAATACCCAGGCACGATCATGGGCGTGATGGCGTCGATCCGTCAGCACTATCTCGACGCGCAGTGGTACGGCGAAGCCTGGAGCCGGTACCGCACCCAGCCGGCGAGCACGGACCGTCCGCGCTATGACGCGGCGCTCGAATCGCTCCAGGCCTCCGCCGCCGGCGAGCAGCCGGTCGTCTTCACCGCCTGGACCGAGAACGAGATTCGTCGGGCGTTGAGGCTGGCCGACGAGCTCGGCCTCGATCTGATCATCAGCGGCGCAGTCGAAGGCTGGCGCGCGGCCGATGCGCTCAGATCGGCCGACCGACCCGTCCTCGTCTCACTCGATCTGAGACCGCGCCTCGGCCCGGTCGGCTTCGGCGGCGGCACCGGCACCGACCCGATCGACGACCCGACGACCGAGGATGTCGAGGATGCCAAGGCGAACGCCGGCCGCCTGTACGCCGCCGGCGTCACCATCGCCTTCACCGGAGCGGAACTCGAGGATCCGGCCAGCTACCTCGACAATTTCCGCGCGACAGTCGATGCCGGCCTCTCTCGAGACGGTGCGCTGCGTGCGCTGACGATCACGCCGGCCGAGATCCTTGGCGTGGACGACGTCCTGGGCTCGTTCGACGTCGGCAAGGCGGCCAACGTCGTTGCCATCGAGGGGGATATCTTCGACGAAGACGCTCGCGTCGCGGCGGTCTGGGTGGACGGCACGCGGTACGACGCCGCCGACGACGACCGTCGGGACCAGCAGACCGAGGACGACGACGAGGATGACGACGAGACTGACGACGCCGATGAGCCACGTAGCCGCGCCAAGCTCGAGCGCCGCGCGCCCTACGGCCCGCTCGGCGGCGAAGTTCCCGTGACGGCGGTCCGCCACGGCACGATCCTGACCGCCGTGAACGGCACGATCTCGGGCGGAACGATCGTCATCGAGGACGGCACGATCACCGCCGTCGGCCCCGACGCCCAGATCGTCGTGCCCGCCGGAGCCAGGGAAATCGACGCCACCGGCATGTGGGTCACGCCCGGCATCCTCGATGCCCACTCGCACATGGCCATCGAGGGCGGCGGCAACGAGGGCGTCGACTCGGTCACGCCGGAAGTCCGCATCATCGACGTCATCGACCATCGGGACGAGTCGCTCTTCCGCGCGCTGGCCGGCGGCGTCACCACGATCAACGTCCTGCACGGCTCGGCGAACGTCATCGGCGGCCAGAACGCCCTGCTGAAGCTGCGCTGGGGCAAGTCGGCCGACGAGTTGCTGTTCGACGGCGCGGCCCGCGGCGTCAAGTTCGCTCTCGGCGAGAACCCGAAACGGTCGAATCGGGCACCGGCCCCCGGCGTCGACCGGCGGTATCCGGGCACCCGGATGGGCGTGGAGTTCATGCTGCGCAAGAGCTTTGCCGACGCCCGCGAGTACCAGGCCGAGTGGGCCACGTATGAGGACAATCGCACGCGCGGCGTAGACGTCATGGCCCCGCGGCGCGACCTGCGGCTCGAGGCGCTGGCCGAGATCCTGTCGGGTGACATCCTCGTGCATGCGCACTCCTATCGCGCCGACGAGATCCTGATGCTGCTCCGGGTCGCCGAAGACTTCGGGTTCCGGATCGCGTCGCTCCAGCACGTGCTGGAAGGCTACAAGGTGGCCGACGAGATTGCCGCGCATGGCGCCGGAGCGTCCACCTTCGCCGACTCCTGGGGCTACAAGATGGAAGCGTGGGACGCCATCCCCTACAACATGTCGATCATGTACGAGCGCGGCGTGACCGTGTCGGTCAACTCCGACTCCGGTGAGCGCGTCCGCCGGCTGTACGTCGAGGCGGCGAAGGCGGTGAAGTACGGCGGCGTGCCGGAAGAGGACGCGCTCAAGATGATCACCCTGAACGCGGCCAGCCACTTCGGCATCGACGACCGCGTCGGGTCGATCGAGGTCGGCAAGGACGGCGACCTGGCCATCTTCACGGCCCACCCGTTCGCCGGTAACACGCGCGTGCAGTACACGATCATCGACGGGCAGATCTACTTCGACCGCGACCTGGTGGAAACGACGGAAGACGCCCTGGCCTTCGACGCGCCCACGCCCGACGCCCCTCCGGACGGTATCGACGGCGGCGAAGGGGACCTCCAGCAGGATGTCGACAGCCCGAACAGCCGGATCGCCGACTGGACGCCGCCGACGCTGCCGCCCGCCGTGCGCGCCGAGCTGATGCCGGCCGGCTATGGCGACGTCGCCGAGCCGATGCTGTCCGGCGAGACGACACCGATCGCCATCGTCGGCGGACGGATCCTCACGATGACCGGCGCACCGATCGAGCGAGGCACCGTCATCATCCAGGGTGGTCGCATCACGGCGGTCGGCGAGAACGTCCGGGTGCCCGGTAACGCGCGCATCATCGACGCCGCGGGGATGACGGTCACCCCCGGGATGATCAACGCCGGCACGGCGATCGGCCTCTCGGAGATCGGATCGATTCTGGCGACAAACGATACGCGTGAGATCGAGGAGATCAACAGCCACGTCAAGGCGTCGGTGGCGATCCATCCCGACTCCGAGATGATTCCGCTGGCCCGCGCCAACGGCGTGACCACGGCGGTCGCCGCCCCGCAAGGCGGCCTCGTCCAGGGCCAGAGCGCGCTCATCGACATGGCCGGCTGGACGCCGCCCGAAGTCGTGGCGCGCAGCCCGCTCGCCATGCACATCGACTTCCCGGAGGAAACGGGCGGCGGCGGATTCGGTGGCGGCAGCGGCCTGAGCGAGGACGAGGTCGCGCAGCGGCTCGACACCCTGCGCGACTGGATGCACCGCGCCCGCGCACACGCCGGCGCGCTGGCGGCCGGGATGGTCGACCCCGCCGAACAGACCTACAGCCTCGACGCGCTCGTCCCGGTCGTCATGGGCGAGCTGCCGGTCGTGCTCGAGGCGTCGAGCGAGGACGGGATCAAGGCGGCGCTCGCCTTCGTCGAGGAGTTCCAGCTCAAGGGCATTCTGGCCGCCACCCGAGACGTCTGGAAGGTCGTGGACGAGATCGCCGAGGCGGGCATCCCGGTGATCCTCGGCCCGATCCAAGCCCAGCCGGCCGACGGCGCCCCATACGACGCGATCTTCGTCGCGGCAAAACTCCTGCACGACGCCGGCGTCCCGTTCGCGTTCCGGACCGGCGGCGCCTCGGCAGCGCGGAATCTGCCCGACCAGGCCGCGCTCGGCGTGGCGTTCGGCCTGTCGCGCGAGGCGGCCTGGCACGCGCTCACGCGCGGCGCGGCCGAGATCCTCGGCGTCGGCGACCTCTACGGCTCGGTCGAGGAGGGCATGATCGCCAACCTGGTCGTCTCGGAGGGTGACCTGCTCGACATCCCGTCGCAGGTCAAGCACGTGCTGATCCGCGGCCAGGAAGTCGATCTAGGCACGCACCACACGCGGCTGTGGGAGCAGTACAGCGGCCGGCCGCAGCCGAGGCCGTAGCAGTGAGGGCTAAGGGCTGAAATTGTAGCGCAGGACTTTAGTCCTGCGTGGCCGAGCGGAGCGAAGGCCTGGCTTACCGCCCAGGGCTTCACCTGCGGTTCGCCCTCGCAGGGCTGAAGCCCTGCGCTACAACGCAAGGTCGGGAAACCCATGAACACCCGCATCATCATCATCGCGATTGCCCTCCTCGCCCTCGTGGGGTTCGGGGAGGCACCGGTCGAGGCGCAGGAGGCGCGGCGGCGCTGGGAGCGACTGAATCAGATCCGGCGGGAGAAGTTCGATCAGATCCTGCCGGAGGCGATGCGTGAGAACGGCATCGACATGTGGATCACGATGATCCGCGAGGCGAACTACGGCACGCTCCATCTCGACTTCGGACAGGGCTACACCGGCAACACCGGGTACTACGTCTTCACCGACCGGGGCGGCGACCGGATCGAGCGGGCTGCGCTCGGTATCAGCGGCTACCGGATCCGGGAGTCGGGCGCCTATGACCTGTTCGAGCCGGCCGACCGCCTGGCGGAGTTCGTGCGCGAACGCGATCCGCAGCGGATCGGCATCAACACATCGCGCGCGATCGGCCCAGTCGACAATCTGACCTACACCGGCTACCAGCAGCTCGTCGAGACGCTCGGCGCGCCGTACGCGTCGCGACTGGTCTCGGCCGAGAAACTCGTCGCCGATTTTCGCTCGCGCCGGACCACGACCGAGATTGCGGCGTTCGCCGAGGCCGGCGAGATGTCACGCGAGATCGCCGAGCGCGCCCTCTCGAACGAGGTGATCACGCCGGACGTCACGATGCTGGAAGAGGTCGCCTGGTGGATGATGGACCAGTTGCTCACCCGCGGCCTCGACACGTCGTTCGGCATGCCATCCGTCTACGTCACCGGCCCCGACGGGATCGAGGCAACCTCGAACGACCGGATCATCCGCCGGGGCGACCTGCTGATGATCGACTGGGGCGTCGGCTACCTGAACATGTACACCGACATGAAGCGGATCGCCTACGTCCTGAAGGCTGGAGAATCCGAGGCACCGGCCAGCTTCCAGCGGGCGTTCGACAAAGGGCGAGAGGCGCGCGCGATCATCACCGACACGATCAGGCCAGGCATCGCCGCCGCCCTGGCCGAGCAGGAGATCTACGACGCGCTGGCCGACGCCGGCTTCCGGAAAATCGGCTTCAACCAGCCAAGCGACGACCCAGCCGTCACCGACGTCGTCATCGGCTCGCACTCGGTCGGCAACTCTGGGCACGGCGTCGGCCCGTCGATTGCCTTCTTCAACCCGGTCCGGATCGAGTACACGCTGCGGCCGACCAATCTGCTCTCGATCGAGCTGTTCGCCTACACCGCCGTGCCCGAGTGGGGCGACAAGAAGGTCCGGATTCCGCTCGAGGACGATGCGGTCCTCACCGCCCGGGGCATCGAGTGGCTGTATCCGGTGAACGAGAGAATCTTGTTGATCCGGTAGGAGGCAAAACGTAAGGTCGCCTCCCCTCGGCCCAGTTGCCCAGTGCATGAGCGCGGCCCTCCGCCGGCCAGGCCGCGGGTGCCCCTGGCAGCCCGAGTCCAGACCCCCAACGCCGCCGCAGTGTTCGGGTTTGCATTCCGACGCAAATTACATTACTATACGGTATAGTAAATATATAGAACGGCTCACACGATGAGGTGATCGATGATTCCATCCAGCGACACGGTGAGAAGCACCGGGCCGGGACGCCCTCGGGATCCGGAGGTCAACAAGGCCATCCTGAAGGCGGCGCTGCGGCAACTCGCCCACGACGGCTATGCGCGCATGTCGATGGATGCCGTGGCGAGTGAGGCGGGCGTCACGAAGCCGACCGTGTACCGGCGGTGGTCGAGCAAGGCCGACCTGGCGACCGCCGCCCTGGCCGAGCTCCAGGGCGACGAGCGCCACCCTTCCACCGGCTCGGCCGCCTCCGATTTGCGGGTGATTCTCAGCAGCCTCCAGCGCACGCTGTTCCGGCCTGACGGTCTGGCGATCATCGGCGCGGTCATGGTCGAAGAACGGCACACCCCGGAGCTCATTACGCTCTTCCGCGAACGGGTCGTCCACCCCCGCCGAGCTATGCTGCGACACGTGCTCGAAAAGGCGGAGGCCCGGGGCGACCTGCGTCCGGACGCGGACATCGACGCCGCGGTCACCATGCTCATCGGCTCGTTCTACGCCCACTGCCTCACGGGCGACAAGATGCCTCGAACCTGGGCCCGCCGGATCGTCAATACGGTCTGGAACGGGATCGCCAAGGCGGCGCCACCGCGTCGAACCGCCCGCCGGTCGTGACGCCAACGCGTTCACGCCGGACCCCCCTCCGGCGACCTGGAACCCTGAGGCGAAGCTAGAAACCGGGCGGGCACCCCCGTGTGGTGACCCCGTCCGATTTCGGCTATGATGACCGCACGGAATACGTCCCCCACATCCGAAGGAGCACAACCATGACCGCGCACACACGACGAGACGGCGACGGCATCAGCCGACGGAATTTTGCCCGCTTACTGGCGGCCGGCGGCTCGGCGGCCCTGCTCAGCCGGACCGGGTTCGCCTTCGAGCGACCCGCGCCGCTACCACAGACGCCCGCCGCGCCCGACGAGGCGTTCTGGCGGTCGGTGCGCGAGCAGTTCGTGATGCCGATCGACGTGAGCGTCATGAACGCCGCCAACCTGTGTCCATCATCGCGGCCGGTGTTGGAATCGATGTACGAGAACACAAAGGACATGGACGGCGACGTCTCCTTCCAGAATCGCGCGAAGATGGGTGTGGGCAAGGTCAACACGCGGAAGATCCTCGCCGACTATCTCCACACGACCCCTGAGCAGATCGTCATCACGCGAAACACCAGCGAGGCCAACAATCTGGTCTCGAGCGGCGTGGAGCTGACGGCCGGCGATGAGGTCATCATCTTCGACCACAACCACCCGAGTAACAACACGGCCTGGAAGGAAAAAGCAAAGCGCTACGGCTTCACGGTCACCGAGCTGGCGGTCGTGAACCCGCATCCGGGCCCCGAGTACTACATCGATCTGGTCACGCGGTCGATCACCTCACGCACCAAGCTCCTGGCGTTCACGCACCAGACGAACACGGTCGGCGATCTGTTCCCCGCGAAGGAGCTCTGCCGGGTAGCGCACGAGCGCGACGTCCTCGTGCTGGTGGATGGCGCCCAAAGCTTCGGGCTCCTGGACGTCGACCTGGGCGACATGCAGCCGGATTTCTACACCGGCAGCGCCCATAAGTGGCCCTGCGGGCCGAAGGAAACGGGCGTCCTCTTCATCAACGAGCGGGCACACGACAAGATCTGGGCCAGTATCTACAGCGCCGCCCGGGGCGACGTGGGCATCTCTCGAACCTTCGAGAGCTTCGGGCAGCGCGACGAGCCGGCGATCATCGCGTTCGGCGAGGCACTCAAGTTCCAGCAGAAGATCGGCATGCAGGTGATCGAGGCCCGATCGCAGGAGCTCGCGCAGTCGCTGATGGAACAAGTGAAAACGATTGACGGCGTGACGCTCTCGACGAGCCAGGATCCGACCCGCTCGCATGCGGTCGTCGTCTTCGAGACGGCCGGCATCGACGCGCGGAAGCTGTACAACGCCCTGTACGACAATGAGAAGATCGGGATCACCGGCCGCGGCAACGGCCTGCGCATCTCGCCGCACTTCTACAACCTGCACTCGGAGATCGACCGCACCGTGGCGGCGATCACGCGCTACATGGCGACCGGCGTGTAGTCGCAGCGCAGGACTCGAACACGAAGGGCTGGACGCGGGACGACCCCGCATCCAGCCCTTTTCCTTTTCTCGTCGACACCGGACCGACGCCCTACTGATGCGTCGTCTGCCGGTCGTCGTGGTACTTGAGCTCGCCGGCGGTGATCCGGACGTTCAACCGGTTTTCAGGAGGCGGCAGCGGACAGGTCGTGTACGGGTTGAAGGCACAGGGCGGGTTGACCGCCTTGTTGAAGTCGATGACGACCTCGCCGTGCTCCGGCACGTCGGACGTGAGGAATCGGGTGGCCGGATAGGTCTCCTGCCCACTCGTCAAATCCCGGAAGATGAACCACAGCCGGCCTTCCCGCCGGCCGATCCCTTTCATGCTGTAGGCCTGGCCGTCGATCTCGAAGTGCACGAACGCCGTCGCCGTGTACCGCTCGATGTCTCCGAGCACGTTCGGCACCTCGAGCGGCTCCGGCTCCGCCAGTGGCTCGTAGCGCGCCACGACCCGGAACGTGTCGTCCACCGGAAACCACTTGCGGCCGGTGAACGACCGGCGGATCTCGCTGTTCGGATTCCGCATCCGGACCGCCTTGCGGTCGCCGCTGATGTGGACCCACAGCGTCAGGTCGCCCACGGTCACCTTGTCGGCGCCCCGCTCGCTCAGGCTCGGCGTCAGCACGGCTGACGTGACCTCCTCGCCGTTCACCGCGATCGTCGTGCCTTCGATGGCCCGCACGGTCGTCTCGCCGTCGCGATATTCGAAGACACCGACCTCCTCGGACGCCGAGCCTTCCGGCAGGACGAAGTCGTTCAGGGTGCCGGTCCCGAACCGGTGGTCGCCCTCGGTCAGGAAGAACAGGCCATCCATGGCGAGCCAGCCGGTCTCGCTGCGTAGCCGCGCGTCCTGCTGGGCTCGGAACTCCTCGATTTCGGCCTTGTAATCCGCGGCGCCGATCGCCCCGACCGCCGCAACGACGGCCAACGCCGCGAGAAACCATGACACTCGAACACTCATCGGGATTCTCCTCACACCGCTGCCCACCACGGCTCGAGCCGGGACAGCGCAGTACGCTTAGACGATGTCGTGACTGGAAATTCGCGAAAGATCCCTTGCGCGCGGTGCAGGACGCACCGGACAAGAGATCAGCTACAGATGCAACAGAGCCTAGCGCCGAACTGGAATCCGCTCATAGAAAACACCCCATGCTAATTGAGACGCCCCGACGCGTCAACCGGATCCCGCCGGGTCCAACGCCGGCGACGCAATGTCGTATCATGGCGACCTAGCAGGCCGTGGTGAAAGTCCGGCGTCGCACCGAGGGCCCCTGATATTGAAGCCGTGGTTCGCCCGAGCGAGGCGCGACGAGTGAGCAAATCGGGAATATCTGAATGAGGAGCAACGCTGTCCGCGGAGATGCATCGCCGGCCGAATGCAGCCGGACTTTCACCACGGGCTGCTAAAATGCCGATTTACGAGTTCCGCTGCCGCGCCTGCCGCCTGAAGACGACGGCGCTCGTGCTGAACCGGGCGCGCATCGATGAGGTGCGGTGCCGTCACTGCGACGGTCACGACCTCGAGCGCCTGGTGTCCCGGTTCGCGACGCCGAAGTCCGAGGATGCCCGCATGGACGCCCTGGCCGACCCGGCGTCGTTCGCCGGTGTGGATGAGGACGACCCCAAGAGCGTCGCCCGGTGGATGAAGAAGATGGGCGGCGAGATGGGTGAGGATTTCGGCGACGACCTCGACCAGGCGTTGGACGAGGACATGACGGCGGGTGGGCCCGACGCCGACGGCGAGACGGACGGACTGTGAAGCCGACACCCGACGCGGCCGAGGCGCGGCGCACGCCGCGCCTGCCGGCACCCGCACCCCTGGGCGTCGTCATCGCGCGCGTCTCCCCCGCCGTCGACGCCGGCCGTTTCCCGGTCAAGCGCATCGTCGGTGAGCCCCTCCAAGTCAGCGCCGACATCATCGGTGACGGCCCCAACCGCGTCGCGGCCAGGCTCTCCTACCGATCGCGCGCCGCCAGAGCCGAATGGCAGGACGTCGTCATGCGGGAGACGGACGACGACCGCTGGACCGCCGTCTTCACGCCGCTCACGCTCGGCAGCTACGAGTTCACCGTCACCGCCTGGATCGACCGATTCGCGACCTGGCGACACGCCCTCACCGAGCGGGCCACAGCGGGCCGCGTGGACGACCGCGACCTGGCCGACGGCGCCCTCTGCATTCGTCGGCTGATGCTCGACGCCGCACCCGGGACCGCGGCCTGGCTGGACGCCCAGGCCCAACGCCTCGAAGGCGCCGCACCGATCGACGTCCGCATCGCGGCCGCCCTGGACGAGACGTTGCAGCGGCGCCTGGCCGATGTCCGCTCGCCGGATGGCATCGCGCGAAGCGGCGCGTTCGAGGTCGTCGTCGAGCGCCAGCGCGCAAGGTTCGGCGCCTGGTACGAGATGTTTCCCCGCTCGGCCGGCACGGATCCCACCCGCAGTGCGACGTTCGAGGAAGCGGCCGCGCGGCTGCCCGACATCGCCGGCATGGGCTTCGACGTCCTGTACCTGCCCCCGATTCATCCGATCGGCCTGACCGACCGCAAGGGCCGGCACGGCCGGCGGCCGGCGCGCGCGGAGGATCCTGGCAGCCCGTGGGCCGTGGGCAGCGCCGAGGGCGGCCACTTCGACATCGAGCCGGGTCTCGGCACGCTGGAGGATTTCGACCGATTCGTCGCGCGGGCCCGGGAGGTCGGCCTCGAGGTCGCCCTCGATCTGGCGGTGCACTGCTCACCAGACCACCCCTACGTGCGCGAGCATCCAGAATGGTTCCCGCGACATGCCGACGGCTCGCTCCGACACGCTGAGAATCCGCCCAAGCAGTACGCGGATATTCGGCCGCTGCTGCTCGACGGCCCGCACTGGCAAAGCCTCTACGACGAGACCCGCCGCATCGTCGAATTCTGGATCGGCCACGGCGTCACGATCTTCCGCGCCGACAACCCGCATACCAAGCCGTTCGCCTTTTGGGAGTGGCTCCTCACGGGCGTTCGCCGAGACCACCCCGACGTGGTGTTCTTGTCCGAGGCGTTCACGCGGCCCACGATCATGCGCCACCTCGCCAAGCTTGGCTTTTCGCAATCGTACACCTACTTCATGTGGCGCACGACGAAGCGCGAGCTCGTGTCGTACTTCGAGGAACTGACTCGACCCGACGTGCAGGAGTACTTCAGGCCGAATCTCTTCGTCAACACGCCCGATGTCCTCCCGGCCGGTCTGCAGACCGGCGCACGCGAGGCCTTCGAGGCCCGCCTGATTCTTGCCGCGACCCTGGGGGCGACCTACGGTCTGTACAGCGGGTTCGAGCTCTGCGAGCACGAAGCCGTCCCGGGCACCGAGGACTACCTGCATTCGGAGAAATTCGAATGTCGGACTCGGAACTGGAAGCGTCCAGGCCACATCAAGGGGCTGGTGGCCACGCTCAACGAGATTCGCCGGGCGCATCCGGCCCTGCAGGGGGACCGGGGCTTGCGCTTTCACGACACCGACGACGATCACATCCTCTGTTACAGCAAGCGCTCGCCGGACGGGACCGACCTCGTCGTCGTCGCGGTCTCCCTGGACCCGACGCGCCCCCACTCAGCAGCCGTCGAGCTCCCGATCGAGGAATGGGGCGGTCCCGCGGGTCGCGTGCGCGCTCGCGACCTGCTGGGCGATGCCGACACCGTGTGGTCCGACCGGCGCTTGGCCCTCGCACTCGGTCCGGGCCACCACGTCGCCCGCATCTGGCACGTCGCGCCGGCCGGTGGGCACCTCGACCGCTCCGGGCGGAAGGTCTTACAATAGGCGGGGCCTGATTCTCAAACACCTGGAGCCGCATGCCTGACACGTTGACGATCACCGACAACCGGACGGGACAGCAGTACGAGATCCCGATCGAGCACGGCGCGGTGCGCGCCATGGATCTGCGGCAAATCAAGACCGGCCCGGACGACTTCGGCCTCAAGACCTACGACCCGGCGCTCGTCAACACCGCCAGCTGCATGAGCCGGATCACCAAGATCGACGGCGACCGTGGCATCCTGCTGTATCGCGGCTACCCGATCGAGCAGCTGGCCGAACACAGCGACTTCCTCGAAACCGCCTACCTCCTGCTCTCGGGCGAGCTCCCGACCGCCGCGCAGCTGCAGAAGTGGAAGATGGACGTCTCGGCCCACACGATGCTGCACGAGAACATGAAGAAGTTCATGGATGGTTTCCGCTACGACGCACATCCGATGGGCATCTTCCTGAGCACGGTCGGCGCCCTCTCGACCTTCTACCCGGACGCCAAGGACATCTTCAGCGAGGAATCACGCCGGACCCAGACGCTGCGGCTGATTGCGAAGGTTCCGAGTATCGCGGCGTATGCCTACCGCCACAGCATGGGACTGCCCTATGTGCACCCCGACAACGAGCTGAGCTTCACCGGCAACTTCCTGAACATGCTCTTCAAGATGGCCGAGATGAAGTACCAGCCGAACCCCGTCCTGGAGCGTGCGCTCGACGTCCTGTTCATCCTGCACGCCGACCACGAGCAGAACTGCAGCACGAGCGCCATGCGAACGATCGGCAGCTCCCACGCTGATCCGTACTCCGCCTTGACCGGCGCGGCGGCGGCGCTCTACGGACCGCTGCACGGCGGCGCCAATGAGGCCGTCCTGCGGATGCTGACGGAAATTGGATCGGTGGCGAACGTCCCGTCGATCATCAAGAGCGTGAAGAATGGCGAGCGACGGCTGATGGGGTTCGGACACCGGGTCTACAAGTCGTACGACCCACGCGCGAAGATCATCAAACGCATCGCGGATTTGGTCTTCGCGGTGACCGGTCACAACCCGCACCTCGAGATCGCGCTGGAACTCGAGCGCATCGCCCTGCAGGACGAATACTTCGTGGAGCGTCGGCTGTATCCGAACGTCGACTTCTATTCGGGCCTGATCTACGAGGCGATGGGCTTCCAGCCCGACATGTTCCCCGTGCTGTTTGCGATCCCGCGAACGGCGGGGTGGATCGCGCAGTGGGAGGAGATGCTCCTCGACGACGAGCAGCACATCACCCGGCCCCGGCAGCTCTACGCCGGCGAGGGCCGACGCGACTACGTGCCGCGCGAGAAGCGCCGTTAACCCCAGGACTCACTTGTGTTGCCACGTCTGGCGTGTTCTGCCCGCGAGGAACGAGGGATCCACGCCGTCGCTCGAGAATTCCTCCCGACCGGTCGGGAGGGAGAGTCCGCCGAGGAGGCCCAGCTCCGGCTTCCATCCATCTGGGCTCGAGATCAAATTGACCTTCACGCCGATCGCGCTGTCACCCGAGCTGCGACGCCCCTCACTGCCGACCACGCCCGCGTACCCCACGCGCATTTCGGTGCGCCCTCCGAGGCCGATCCGGAACAACGTGCCGGGCACCTCGAAGAGATCGACGCCGGCGTCGCGCGCGTTGTCAGAAAGTGATGAAACGGTCCCGCCGATCTCACCCGGCCCGATTCGGCGGCCCGGATGCGATCAGCGCTTCAATTTCGACGTCGCTCAGCACCCGGCTCGACGCCTTGGCACCCGCGAACACGCGGTCCGCGACATCGTCGGTCACGGGTACGCGGTGCTGCTCCAGCCAGAACACGACGTTCGAGCGTCCCGACATCGGCCCAACGTCGATCGTCTGCGCCCGGCCCACGAGCCGCGCCGGGACCCCCGAGTATACGGCGTCCGCCAGTTCCACATCGTCCTTGCGAAATGCCTTGATCACCGCGGCCGCGTGCACACCGGTCGCCGTGCGATACGCGTCGGCGCCGACCACCGGGTAGTTCGCCGGAATCTCCACGCCACAGGCGTCGGCGACCACGCGACAATATTCGGGTAACCGCGTCAGATCGCGGCCGTTCGACCCGCTCAGCGCTAGGTTCACCAGCAGCATGTCCATCGGCGTGTTGCCGACCCGCTCACCGATGCCGAGCGCCGTGCCGTGCAGGCGCGTCGCCCCGGCCTCCACAGCCGCCAGGCTGTTGGCCACGGCCAGATCGCGATCGCGATGCCCGTGCCAGTCGATCCCGACCGTCGCGCCGGACGCCGCGACGATCTCGCCGACGAATCGCACGACCGCGCGCGCACCCGCCGGCGTGGCATGCCCGACGGTGTCCGCGACGCACACCCGACTCGCCCCCGCATTGATCGCCGTCGTGCAGAGGCGACGGAGTGTCTCAGGGTCGGCGCGCGTGGTGTCTTCGGTGACGTACATCACGGGCAGGCCCTCGCCTATCGCAAACCCGATCGACTCCTCGGTGTACCGGAGTAACTGATCCACTGACCACCCCTCCACGTAATGTCGGACGGCACTGGACCCGATGAAGGCGCAACACTCGATCGACAGCCCGACGCGCTGCGAAATCTCGACGATCGGCCGGATGTCAGCGAGCGTCGTGCGCGCGGCGCAGTTCGGCCGCACGCGCAGCCGGCTCCCCTCGATCTCGCGTGCCAGCCGTTCGACATCACGAGCGACGTGTGGGCCCGCGCCGGGCAACCCGATGTCGGCCGCATCGATCCCGAGCCCGTCGATCAGATAGAGAATCTCGATCTTGCGGTCGATGGAAGGAATCGTCACCGACGGTGATTGCAGGCCGTCCCGCAGCGTCTCGTCGTCGAGGAGGACGGGCGCAACCGCGGGACGCGCGTCGGTCAGATTCCAGTCGTGGATGAGCGGATGCATGGTCGGCTCGGCGTGGTGCCCGGCACGCGAGGAGCCTATCCCAGGTACCGCACGACGAGCGCCGTGATGTCGTCGGCCTGCGGCGCGCCGACGGCGAACTTCGCCACGCTGTCGAAGACCCGCGCCAGCATGGTCTCGGCCGTGGCATCCGGCTCCGCCTGAATACTGGCCAGCAGCCGATCGTCACCGTACTCCTCGCCCTCCTGGCTGAGCGCCTCGGACACGCCGTCGGTGAAGACCACGAGCATGTCGCCCGCCGTCAACCGCAGCGTCTCCTCCTCGAACTCGGTGCCGTCGAACAGGCCAGCGATCAAGCCGCCGGTCTCCAGGCGCCGCACGCCGTTCGCGCCAACCAGAAACGGCGGATTGTGTCCTGCATTGCAGTACACCAGCTGGCCGTCCGGCCGCAGGATGCCGTAGAACAGCGTTACGAAGCGTGCCTCGATCGCCCGGCGAAACAACGCCTGGTTCACCCGGGCGATCGCCTCCGCCGGGCCGTGCGCCGTATAGGCCTGGGCGGCGAACATCCCCTGCAGCATGGCACCCAGCAGCGCCGCCGGGGGGCCCTTGCCCGCGACGTCGCCCAAGGCGAATCCGAACGACCCATCCGGGAACGCGATGTAATCATAAAAATCGCCGCCGATCGACCGGCACGCCTCCATCAACGCGGCCGCTTCGAAATGTGTCGCCGTCGGCGCCGCGCGCGGCAAGAGCGCCTGCTGAATCTCGGCGGCGATCAGCATCTCCTGATCCAGCTTCGCCTTCTCCAGCGTGGTGCGGTACAACCTGGCGTTCTCGATGGCGAGCGCCGCCTCGGTCGCCAGCGTCTCCAGTGCGGCCCGGGTCGAGTTCGACATCAGCGAGCCCTTCTCGCGGCTATCGAGATAGAGCACGCCGATCCGCCGCTGCTCCTCGGCCTGATGCGCCTCGTCGACGTAGCGCACGAGCTTCGACGGCACACAGTGCACATTCCGGATGCCGAGCGCCACCGTGCCCATGTGGACGTTGGCCAGGTCGCCATCCATCAAGTCCGCCACGATCCGCGACTCACCGGTCTCGAACACCGCCTCTGGAATTTTTCGGCTGGTCTCAAATTTCGCGCCGGCGAGCGCGGCGCGATCGCGGCCGCGGCCCAGCTTGAATTCGAGCTCCCCCTCATCGTTCGCCAGCATGATGAAGCCGCGCTCGGCACCGCTGACCGTGATCGCGGAGTCCATGACGAGCGCCAGCACATCATCGAGGACCCGGCCCGACCCGAGGGCATGCATCCCCTCGAGCAACGCCGCGATGTGCCGCAGGTCGGTGACCGCTGTGGTCGTGTTGCGTTCGGGCTCCGTCTCCGCGTCGTGCACGAGGAAGACGATCTCCGCGCCACCGCCCCGCCCCAGCCGAATCTGGTCGCCGTGGTCGAGCGCCTGATCGGTGATCTCGGCGTCGTTGACGAAGGTGCCATATCGCGACTTCAGATCCTGGACGTGGAACCCGTCGTCCTCGTGGAAGATGACGGCGTGATCGCGAGACACCTCGGTTCCTTGCAGGCGCAGATCGTTCGTGTCGCGCCGTCCAAGCGTGAACTTGGACTTGTCGATCGGCACGATCCGGCGCCCGAGACCGTCGGTGACTTCGAGTCGCGCGTCAGGCATGCTGCGTGTGTCCTGTCATCGAATGCGCCATGATAACGTATCGCCGTTAGAGGCAGCAACGCGCTTCACCGCGGGCGGCCAGCCGCCCGTGGTGAAAGTCCAGCGTGGCACCGAGACCCCGCTGACGAAAGCCGCGCTCGCCCCGAAGTAGGCGCGAGGAGGGAGCATACCGGGAGTATGTGACCCACCGTGGACGACGCCCAGCGCCGCCTCTGGCGGTATGCATCGGCGGTCGAATGCAGCGGAACTTTCACCGCGGGCGGCCAAGCCCCCACAGCAGGCTCAGGAGCCCGACGCCCG
This sequence comes from Vicinamibacterales bacterium, assembly GCA_963667915.2. Classification (GTDB taxonomy): domain Bacteria; phylum Acidobacteriota; class Vicinamibacteria; order Vicinamibacterales; family UBA823. Next base: position 313,332 of record CAXXNN010000004.1, read on the forward strand.
CGGTGACCCAGCCAATCGGACCCGGCGGCACCGGGTCGGCGAGACCGCCCAGGCTGGCACCGGCGGCGGCCAGCGCGGCGGCACCCGCCACGACGAGCCCCCACCGTCGCCGGCGCGCCGGGGGTGGCTGACGCGAGGCCCGGACCGTGGCTTCGCCGCATCTGAAACAGATCAGCGCGCGCTCGGCAATCTCGGTCCCGCACTGCTCGCAGATCATCGCACGCCCTTCCGGCTGGGCCCCATCGGCTTGGCTATACTGAGCCGGTGATCCCGCTCCGTGACGTGATTCCGTCGCGCACGACGCCGGTCGTCACGATCCTCATCATCGCCCTGAACGCGCTGGTGTTCCTGTACGAGCTCTCCCTCGGGCCGCGCGCGCAAGTGGCGTTCATGCAGTTCTTCGGGGTCGTGCCGGCCGCGCTCGAGCCGGCGACGCTCGTCACGTCGATGTTCCTGCACGGCGGATGGCTGCACGTGCTCGGCAACATGCTGTACCTGTGGATCTTCGGAGACAACGTCGAAGATCGCCTCGGGCATGGCCGCTTCGCCGTGTTCTACCTGATGTGCGGCCTGGCCGCAGCGCTGGCCCAGACGGTCACGTCGCCACACTCGATCGTGCCGATGGTCGGCGCCAGCGGCGCGATCGCCGGGGTCATGGGCGCCTACTTCGTCATGTTTCCGCGCTCACGCGTGCTCACGCTGATTCCCCTCGTCATCTTCTGGGAAGTCATCGAGCTCCCCGCCATTTTCTTCCTCGGATTCTGGTTCCTGATGCAGCTGGCCAGCGGCGTCGGATCGCTGTCGGCCGCTACCCAGAACGCCGGTGGCATCGCGTTCTGGGCTCACGTGGCGGGCTTTGTCGCCGGCGCCGGCTCCATCGTCTTCTTCCGCCGGCCCGAGCGGCAGCGCGTCGAGTGGTGGAATCGCTGACGCGGCCCGATCACGACCGACTGCGAATCTCGCGAGACACCCGCGCGAGCTCCAGGAGAATTCGCTCGAGCTCCGCCGCGTAGGCGGGCGCAGGCATTTCGCCGCGCCGCGCTTTCAGCGCGTCCACCTCGGCTTCCAACGCCGTCCGCCGGGCCAGCAGCGAGGCAAGCGCCGGGTCGGACGCCCGAACCGGATCGACCGGCCGATCCAGGAAGGTCCGGCGCGCGACCGTGCCGTCGACGCCCGGCTCGCCCGCTTCCTTGCCGACCCCGTCACCGGTGTCGTCGAGCACCGGCCGCTCGGTGGACAGCCGCCCCTGCTGCTCGTACCAGCGTCGAACGGCCGCACTCGCTCCGGTGAACCCCTCCCAGACGGACACCCGTCCGTCCTTGTCGAAATCGCTCGACGGCTTGAACGCGTCTGCGAAGAACTCGGCGAAACGGGTTTCGTACCGCTGCTCGGTGCTGTCGGTCGCCGTGATGACGATCCGACCTGGACCGGCCAACCGCTCGAGAAAGGGAAAGCTCGACGAGGTCGTGTTGATGAAGACGAGCCGGCCGGGCAGCAGCTCCAGCAGTTCCCGCCACTCGGACGCCTCCAGATCGGGCCCGACGAGATTGAACTTGGCATCGATGCCGTCGAACGTGCCGTGCCCGATCAGCACGACCAGCAGCGTCGCGTCGTCGCGCAGCCGCTCGGCCAACGCCTCGACCGCCTGCCGCACGCCTTCGCGCGAGGCCCGCCCAACGCCTGGGCCAGGAGTCTCCGCCAGCACGTAGAGCGCCTCATCCTGGAAGTGCAAGTCCGTCCGAAGCGTCGTCACGAGCGCCGCACGCCAGGCGTTGTACCGCTCCGCATAGGGCGACCCCCCAGACGCCCCCGATACGATGAGCGCGAACCGCTCCTGGGCGACGACGACGGCACCGACGCCCGGCGCGCTGAGGCCGGCCGCCACGGCCAGCCCCAGCAGCAGGCGTCCAGTACGGATGCGCAGACCGTTCATCGCATGCCCCATCGACGACGCAGCACCCACTCGGTGGTCGGCAGCAGCACCAGCAAGGCAAAGATCCAGACGTTGTGCCACAGGTCGTGCCGCACCAGCAGCGCCGGATCGGTCGAACTCGCGCGAAGCCGATCGGGCAAGTCAGCCAGGGCGTCTTGGGCGACCAGGCCCCCGGTCGTTCCGGCCAGGCGCGCCAACGCCTCGTCGTTCCGGCGCGGATCCGTCAGCTCTCGATCGGCGCCGCCGGCGAGCAGCCACGTCTCGGCCCCGCCGAGCGTCGCCGCGCCCTGGTCCGCTCGCACCTCGACATGATAGACGCCGGATTGCCCCGGCGTGAATCGCGCGGCGTAGCGGCCCGACGCCGCGTCGATCAGCGCGGGCCGTACCTCCTCCACGGTGCCGGCTGGGTCGGTGATCCGTACCGTGAGCGACGCGTCAGGAACCGGCTCGTATGTCGCGTCGCGGCTCGTCACCTCGATGCGCGCACCTTCACCAGCCACGGCGCCGCCTTCCACCGAGACGGTCACCGGATCGGGCGCCGTCTGGGCCAGCCAACGGACGGCCTGGCGCCAGAACGTGTCGTAGGTGTCGTCGTCGGACGCCATCCGCATCTTCCACCGCCAGGAGGCCTCACCGGTGAACACCATGGCACGACCCCGGCCAAACCGCTGCACCGCCACCAGCGGATGCAACCCACCCGCGGCGCCGACGGTCCACGCCAGCACCGACGCGCCTGGCCTCGGGTCGCCCATGACGGCCACGCCGGCCAGCGCTGGCGCGAGGCGCCAACGCGCGCGCGTCGTGTCACTCGTCGCGCCGAGCCGCATGATGGGGTGATGCGCGCCATCGGCGGTCAGCACCACCGCGTACGGCTGCGAACTCTCGGCGGGCGCGATCTGAGTGGTTCGTCCGCTGGAGCTCAGCGGCAGCACGGGCTCGAGTGACGTGTTCGCAAGCCCGCGCCCCGCGAAGGCCTGGCCGCCAAAGACGAGGAGGCCGCCGCCACGCCCCGCGACGAACGCCGCCGTCATGTCGAGTTGCTCCGGAGACAGGAACTCCGGCGAGACATTCCCCAGCACGAGGGCGTCGTAGAAGAACAGCGCCTGACGATGCTGGGGAAAGCCGGACGCCAGGGCCAGCAAGCGATCGGTGTCTCCCTGGATGTAGAACGTGTCCTGGCCGCGGTCGTTCTCGCCTTTGCGCATGACCGAGTCCAGCTCGATCCCCGCATCCCGACCCCAGACGCGCTTGAGAAACGCATGGTCGTGGCCGGGCGCGCCTTCGATCAGCAGAATCCGGCGGGGCCGGGCCGCGGGCGGCACGAGGATGCGGCGCCAGTTATTGTCCGGCGTCAGCTCGGCGTGGTCGGCTGGAATGTCCACCGTGTACAGCGTGGCCAGGTCCCGTTTCGGAGACACGCGAAACACGATGGGGACCGGCGCGCCGGACTCCGCCGGCGTCACGCGCTCGATCTGAACGAGCCGGCCATCCTCGAACAACCTCACCTCGAGCGGCGCATTCCCGAAGCCGTGGCTCACCACCGACACGGAGAGATCCACGATGGCATCCGACAGCGCCGGCGCGCCCACGGTGACGGTCAGGACTTCCCGATCGCGTGCGATCGTGGCACTCCCGACGCCGACGGCAAACACGGGTGGGCCGTCAGGGTCGCTCGGGACGTCCGGATCGCCACCCGTGTCGCCGCCGTCCGACACGACCACGATGCCGGCCACCGACTGGCCGCGATACCGCTCGCGCACGCCCTCCAGCGCGCCGGACAGATCGCTGCGCCGCGCGTCGGCGTGCACGGCAGCAGGATCGAACGGCGCGAGCGTCTCTCCAAAGCTCAGCACGTCGACGTCGAACGCGGCGCTGAGCAACGGGACCAGCTCTCGCGCCACCAGGTCGGCCGCGTGATCGATCCGGCGCTTCCCTTCGACGTCGACTAGTCGCATGCTGCGCGAGACGTCCACCAGAATCGGCACGACGGCATTGCGCCGGTCGGTGGACCGCTCGAGCCAGACCGGCCGCTGCAACATCAGCACGAGGAGCAACAGGAGAGACGCCCGAAGCCCGATCAGCAGGGCCCGCTCACGCGGCGTCAACGACACGACGGAATTCGTGTAGGCGCGGACCGCGATCCACGCCGCGCCGGCCGTGAGGATCGCCAGCGCCCACCAGGGCATCAACGCATCGAACGCCATCGTCCTCCATCGGCGGCGCCTCTGGGCGGCGCCGTCAGTCTAGGAGCCCGTCCGAGTATTCGCGTGGACCGCTACGGCCGCCTCCGGACCGCCAACGCCTCGTAATACGCCTCGACCAGCGCCCGATAGGCGTCCGGGACACGATCGTCCGCGCCGGCGCTCAAGCGCCCGATGAGCTCCTCCGCCTCGAGGAGCCGTTCCCGGCTTGCTTCGAAACGCTCGAGCGCCACCCCGACCTCGGCTCGCAGCTCATCCCACCGCGCGAAATCCTGTTTGAACGCTTCGGTCCCCGGCGCCGAGCGCACGTCGCGCAGCCCCTGCGCGGCCGCGAGGCTCCCGGTGAGCGACGGGTTCTCGCGCCGCAGCCCGTCCAGCAGGTCTTCGGCCCGGCGGACCTCGCGCTCGTACGCCTCGGCAAGTCGGGCCAGCTCGCCGCGCTCACCGGCTGCGTCCGCACCCGGCTCGTCCACCCGCCCCGCGTCATCCACCTGCTCCAGCGCATCCAGCTGCCGCTCGAGATCCGCGAGACGCGCCCTGAGATCGTGCGCGCGGCCCAACTCCGCCGACCACTGACGGGCATCCGCACTGGCCTCACCCGGCGCCGCACCGATCTCCACGGCGGCGCGCGCCATCACCTCGGCGAGCGCCTGCTCCGTCGTCGCCAGCCGTCGTCGCTCTTCCACCGCAGCGGGGTCGACCGACTCGAAGGCGTCCCTGAACGCCTCGGCCGATTCCCGAAGCCGTTCGGCGACGCGCTCGCCCTCGAGCGTGCCGGCCGCCGCCTCGAGCGCCTGTTGCGTCGCTGGATCGCCCGCGGTTCGCGCCAGGTCCGTTGCCGCACGCGCCAGCGTCGCGACACGACCGGCCATCTGCCGCTGTTGGTCGGCGAGACGCTGTCGCGCCTCACGACTAGCCTCACTCGCCTCGAGCTGCCCTGTCTCGCGCGCCACCTGGCGCTGGGCTTCGGCCAGGGCCCGCGCCTCCATCTCCAGCTCGGCGACCGCCCGCCGGCGCTCCTCCGGATCGAGCGACCGCAGTTCCTGCTCGAGGCTCCGCAGCTGCGTCAACGCCTGCTGACCCTGCTCGCCCGCGGCGTCGAGATCCGCTCGCCTGAGCCCACTGGTCGCGCCGCGCATCGACTCGGAGATCTCCCGCATCCGCTCACCGCCGCTCGCGCGGGCGGACTGATTCGACGCCTCGCCGACCGGCTCGTCCGCCGCCGGACGGGCCGCCGCTGCCATCCGGTCCAGCGCGCGCACCAACTCTTCGGCTTGCCGCCTGAGCTCGCTCTGCTCGCGCGTCAACCGCTCCAACTCCCGCTGAAACGCCTCCGGATCCAGCTCCGCCTGCCGGCGCTCCAGGTCACGCTGCCGTCGACTCAAGGCGTCCTGGCGCTCGGCCAGCTCCCGCACCCGCGCCAGCGCTTCGCTCTCCGGGGTGGCGTTTCGCTGCCGCGCCGATGAGCGCGTCTCGTAGTTCGTCCGCTGCTGGCGGCGCAGCTCCTGATCGAAGAGCGCCGAGAGGTCCTGACCGGACCGTCCGGACCCGCCACCACCCGCCGCCTCCTGACGGGCCACCTCGCGCCGCCTGACCTCGGCCAAGGCGTGCAGCAGCTGGTTCAGCGCCTCCATCTCATGCGGCAGGGCGGTGCTGGTGTGAAGCCCGTCCAGCTCGGTCTGCGCATCGCGCATGGCGCGAACCGCCAGGCTGAACGGATCGCCGTCAGCCGACCCGCCCGCCGCCCGGCCGCGCACCGTGCGGCCGCCCAGTTCCTCCACCAGTTGCTCGGTTTTGAGCTTGAGCTCACCCTGAGCTCGCGCCACCGTGCGCAGGTCGTCGTCCAGCGCTGGGTCGGTCGGCCGGCGGTCGAGTTTCCAGGTCGCGACGATGATTTCCCGCTGCGCCGCTATCAGATCGGCGAGCCCCGTGCCGCCGTCGCCGCTCTGCGACTGACTCTGCGCTGCGACGAATTCCTGCTCGAACGGTGTCACGTCCAGAAAGAAGATGTCGCTCCGGGCTTCGGTCGATGCCTTGGCCCGGTTCTGATCGAGCGCCCGGGCATAGTAGGTAACGAAGTCGCCCGGCTCGACGTCCAGATCTTCGATGTACAGGATGTGCGTCCCGGCGCGCGTCGTCGCACCCACCGAGCCGGGCAACAACACCGCCTGCTCTTCGCCGCCGCGCACCGCGTAGACCAACTCGAATCGCTCGAGGCCGTAATCGTCGTCGGCCCGCGCCTCGATCGTCACCTCCTCCAGCGGGGTGACCGACCGGTCTCCCGCCGGCCGGAGGATCCGCACGTCCGGCGGACGGTCGTCGATGGCCCGGATGAAGTACTGCATCTCACCCGGATTACTCAGTCCGTCGGCGTCGGAGAGCGCCACGCGGTAGGTGTCGTCCACCGACACCTCGAAGACACCGGTCAGCGTCACATCGTCGCGGGAGGTGAGCACGACGCGCGAGCCATCGGCCAGCACCATGGCCCCGTCGGCGACCGGCTTGTCGGCGTGCACGATGAGCGTCACGCCCGTCCCGGCCGGCGCGTAGATGTCGCCGCCGTCGAGTTCGACTCGACGGTCGAGCCCGGTGAACGCCGGGTAGTCGTACTCGACATCGATCCGATCCACGTGCGGCAGGACGAGCGCCTCGACCGCGTACTCGGCCGACCGCGCGCGGGCCGCGGCGACACGATACCGGAAGCTCTCGAGGATCGACGCGAAATCGAACTGGAAGCCGTCTTCGACCGGCTGCATCTCGATATCGCGCCACTCACCGCTCGACTCGACCTGCAGCAGCACCCGCGTCCGCCCGGACGCGTCGGCGATGCCGGAAATGCGAGCCCACACTCGCAAGGGCTGGCCCGCGATGACCCGCGCGTCACCTGGAAGCACGTCGATCCGGATCGTGCTGGGAAAGGCATAGAGCCACGCAGCCCCGGCGGCACGGCGCGCCGGCTCGGCGGCCAAGCCGAACACGACGGCCAGGGCTGCCCCGCTCGCGGCCCCGTAGCCGATCGCCCGCCGCAAGCGCGCCCGCGCCACCACCCGATCGAGCACGATGCGCTGCACCTGGCGCGCCGCGTCGGCGATCATCAAGGCATGCACGCCGGACGCCGCCGGCCGGTCGCCCAGCTCGGCGGCGCTGGCCAGTCGATCTTCGAGCTCCGGCACCTGCTCCTCGACGAACCGCGCGACCTGCCGCACCGTCGGCAACCGTCGTAGGGGCCACAGGGCCCACGCGGCGTAGGCGGTCGCCGCCAGCGACGCCGTGAGCGCCAGGATGATCAGAGGCAGATCCGACGGCAGCCACACCCGATCGACGATGACCGCGGCTAGCACGATCGCGCCGCCACCGGCCGCCGCGCTGGCCCCGGCGCGCAGCGTGGCCGTCACCGTCCAGCGGCGCCTGACACGCGCGAGGAATGCCTGCAACTCGACCTGCTGACGGCTCATCAATTCATCCCATCCGCCGACCGAGCAGACTCTCGGCCGCCAGCGCCAGGCCCATCAACCCCAGCCCGTAGCGCCAATAGCCTTGGTCACGCTCGCGATCGTGCTCCACGTCGCCGCCTGCCGCGCCGGACGTGCCCCGAACTCGCTCGACCGCCGCGCCGAACTCCCCGACCGACATCCGCGCCGGGTCGGACTCCCGGCGGTCCACGTTGACCGCCACCCGCAGCCCGCTCGCGCCGAGCGTCACGAAGCCCGGCCCCTGCCCGGCTTCGACGGCCATCTCACCGACCAGCCGTTCTCGCCGATGCGGGCGCTCCCCGGCCAGGTACTTCATCACCTCGTGCACGAACGGCACGAACATCGGATGGCGTGGAAAGTCGTTCCACACGTCCTCCAGGTCCGACCCGAACACCAGCAATCGCCCCGCACCGACCCGGTGCTCCGCCAGCGCCGCCGTCCCGTCACTGAACCGTGCCAGCACCCGACCGGATTCGGGCACGTCGAGCGCGCGCGTCCGGGTGTACCGCACCTGCGCCAGGTTGCCCAGGCGCTGGCCCAACGCGTGGAAGACCGGGTGCCGATCGTCGGCCGGCACCAGCCGCCGCTCCACCGGCCCATCGGAGGCCACCGGCTCACCGACGCCACCGAACCCAGACAGCATCACGGGCTCCATCGACGGCCCAGCCACCACGAACACCCCTCCGCCGGCCTCGGTAAACCTCTCGATCGCCGCGAGGCTGCGCCGATCGAGGCCGCGGCTGGTCAGCAGCACCACGACGGCCGGCGGAGCCTCACCGTCCAGCGCGGTCATGAGACCGGTCGTGGCCCACCCCCTCACCTCGAACAGCTCGGCGGCGCGACCCGCCGTCAGCGCCTGCTCGAGGTACAACGCGTCCTCAGCCAGATCGCCCAACGCGGTGACGACCGCGACCGACAGCGGCGCCGGCGGGGCCAGCAGCACGTGACGAGCATCGTCTGCCGCGTATCCCTCACCGTCTTCCACCAGGACGCTGGCCTCGCCGCGCCTGGGCAGCACGACGGGAAAGACCGCCTCGCCGCTCACGCCGGCCGGCACGGTGACCGACGTCCGATCGACCTCCGTCCCATCGACGAGCAGGCGCACCTCCACCCGTCGGCTCTCGACTCCGGTGTTGAGAATCTCGGCGGTCGTGCTCGATGCCTCCGGACGCACAGCCGTGACCGCCAGGTTGGCGGCCGGGGACTCGACGACGACGGGCTCGACCGAAATGCGACGCGGCACGCCGTCGTGCCCCTGGTACGCCCAGCCGCTCCGCTGCAGGTCGGTCACGACGACGATCCGGCCCTCACCCGCGCCGATCACCTGCGCCGCCCGGGCGAGACCCGATCCGTAGCGCGTCGCGCCGGCGCCAGGCGACAGCCGGCCGATCGCCGCAATGGCCGTCTGGCGATCGGCCGACGCCTCGGACACCAGTTCCGCCGTGTCGTCGAAGGCGACGACGGCCACCGCGTGCCCCGACGGCGCCGACCGCACGGCCTCCACGGCCAGCGCACGCGCCCGATCGAACTGTCCGGGCGCCGACAGGCTGAACGAGCGATCGACCGCCACGACGGTCAGGCCGTCGCCGACCGCGCCCGCGACGTAGGGACGCGCGAACGCCACCGCCAGCAGCACGATGGCGCCGACCCGCAACGCCAGCAGCAGGAGCTCACGGAGCTGCCGGCGCGACGCCTGCTCGACCGGCGTGCGCTTGATCAGAAACACGGTCGCGAATGCCTGCCGCGTAGCCGTGTCCCGCTTCAGGAGATGCAGCAGGATCGGCACGGCCGCTGCGGCCATCCCCGCCAGAAACGCCGGCACGAGAAATGACAGACCGAACATGCAATGTTACCCGCCGCCAGCCACTCACTGATGCCGGCTGCGCGTCGCCAGATAACTCATCAGCGCGAAATCCAGCGGCCGTGACGTGTCGACCAGGTGATAGTCGACACCGACCAACCGCAGCTCGCGCTCGTAGCGCTCTACCAGCGTCTGGATCTCCCGCAAGTAATGATCGCGCACCTGGAGCGGCGCCGCCAGGACCTCGTCGTCGGTCTCGATGTCGCGAAATCGCGTCACACGGTCGAACGGAAACGTCAGCTCGTCATGGTCGAGCAACTGAAAGACGATGACGTCGGCGCCCTGAAAGCGCAGGTGCTTCAACCCCTCGATGATCTGGTCCGGGTCGTCCAGCAAGTCGGACAGCAGTACCACGACGCCACGCTTGACCAGCGCATCGGCGAGCTGGTGCAGAGGCTTCGACACGTTCGAGCGCCGACCGAGCGCCAGGGCATCCAGCGCGAGCAGCACCGCGCGCAACTGCCCAGGCCGCGCGCTGGCGGTCAGGTGCGTCACGATGTCGTCGTCGAACGCCATGAAGCCGACGGCGTCGCGCTGGCGGTTCATCAAGTAGGCCAGCGACGCGGCCAGGAAGGAGCCATACGACAGCTTGGTGACCTCACCGGCACCGTACCCCATCGACCCGCTCACATCCAGCAACAGGTGGCACTCGACGTTCGTCTCTTCCTCGAATTTCCTGACGTAGTACCGGTCGCTGCGCGCGTAGACCTTCCAGTCGATCGTGGAGAGGTCGTCACCCGGCAGGTATTGCCGGTACTCGGCGAACTCGACGCTGAACCCCTTGAACGGACTGCGGTGCAGCCCGGACAGAAAGCCTTCGACCACGGTGCGTGCCTTGAGCTCCATCGATCCGATGCGCGCGATGATGCGCGGGTCGAGAAACCGCAGCTCGTCGCCGGCTGTGCCCACCGGCATCTACATGTCGCTCCGCGGCGGTGGGATCGCCTCGATCAACCGCGCCACCAGCTTGTCGGAATCGATCTTCTCGGATTCGGCGTAGAAGTTCGTGATCACCCGGTGCCGGAGGATGGGCGGCGCGAGCGCGACGATGTCCGCCACCGCCACATGGAACCGTCCGTGCATCAGCGCGCGCGCCTTCCCCCCGAGGATCAGCGACTGTGACGCGCGTAAGCCGGCGCCCCACTTGACCCACCGCTGCACGAAATCGAGGTTCGCGCCCCGACCGGGCCGGGACGCATCAACCAGACGCACGGCATAACGGGCAATCTCCTCCGACACGTAGACCTGGCGAATCAGCTTCTGAAAGTCCACGATGTCGGAGCCGCGCAGGACGCAGGAGGGCGGCTCGCGGTCGCCGCCGGTCGTCTCGGTCACGACGCGCACTTCCTCGTCCTCCGACAGATAGGTCATGACGATGTTGAACATGAACCGGTCGAGCTGCGCCTCCGGGAGCGGATACGTGCCCTCGAGCTCGATCGGATTCTGCGTCGCGAGCACGAAGAACGGCCGCTCGAGCGGATACGTCCGGCCCGCCGCGGTGACATGGTATTCCTGCATCGCCTCGAGGAGCGCGGCCTGGGTCTTCGGCGGGGTACGGTTAATCTCGTCCGCCAGGAGAATCTGCGCGAAGATCGGCCCCTTGACGAAGCGCAGCGCCCGATGCCCGCTCTCTTCGTCCAGGATCTCCGTGCCCGTGATGTCGGCCGGCATCAAATCCGGCGTGAACTGGATCCGGCGGAACGCGAGGTCTAGGATTTCTCCCAGCGTCTTGATGAGCAGCGTCTTGGCCAGGCCGGGCACGCCGGTAATCAAACAGTGGCCGCCGGTGAAGAGCGCGATCAGGACCTGATCGAGGCACTCGTCCTGACCGACGATCACCTTCCGGATTTCGGCCAGAATCTGCTCCCGGCCGCGCGTGACGCGATCGGCCAGTTCGGCCGCGGTGGCTTCGGACATGGTTTCCATGACGCCGCTCGTTTCTCCCGCGGGCGCGCCGGCGCGCCCGTCGCTGTGAAGAGGTGGCACACGTATTGTCACCCGGAGCCTCAGTGGGTCAGCGCGTAGATGATCTCGTTGACCATCATCCGGTATGACTGCAAGGTGTATTTGATATAGCCGGGGTACTCTTCGGCATTCGACCACTCCCAGCCATCGCCCATGTCGGTATTCCAGTTGATGAGCATCATCGGCCGGCCGTCATCGTCTAGCACGGCGCGGAGACGGGGCACGAAGCCACCCTTTTCCCAGGTCCGCCCGCTGAAGAACGCGCCGAGACCAGGAATCTGCGGATACTTGTCGATCGTATAGAAGCAACTGAAGATCGGGTGATCCGGCTCGAGGTCGACGATCTCCCGTCCCGGAACGACCGGCGAGATCTGCTCCACGAAATGGTCCCACTCGAGCGGGCCGTGAAAATCGTCGAACGTAATCGTCCCGCCGCGCAGGACGAACTCCCGCAGGATCTCGACTTCATTGGCGCTCAGCTCTAGGTTGCCCGGCTCCACGAAGTACAGCCACGGATAGTCCCAGATGCGTTCGTCGTCCAGCGTGAGCACGATCGGGTCGTGTATCTGAATCGACGTGATGCGATCGAGCCGCCGCGACAGATTCTGCTCCGCCGCCGGCGCGTCGATCGCCCAGGGCTCATTCCAGTACTGGCGGAATCTGGCCTCGTCGATCGACGAGGAGTTGTAGCGGACCCGGACGAAGGTCCATTCCAATCCGGCCAATCGATCGCCCGGCCGGATCGACACCTGGGCGGCGACCCGCGCCGCCAGGGGCTGCGCGAGCAGGCCCGCGCCAACCAGGGCCGCCAGGCCGCACACCGCGTTCAGCACGCGGCCCAGCCGCCCGGTCACGGCACCTCCCCGACGGCGCGCAGGAGAAGATCCTGCGCGCGCTCGTACGACGGGGCAATCTCGAGAGCGGCCAGCGCCTGCCGCTTCGCCTCGTCCAGCGCGCCGGCACGCAGCAGACTTTCCGCCAGGTCGCAGTGCGCGACGACGGTGTCGATCGGCCCCGCCGCCAGCGCCGCACGAAACTCCCTGATCGCCACGTCGACGTCGCCGCGCTCCAGGGCCAGGCGCCCGAGCGCGCCGTGCGGCACCGCGTCGAACGGATCGATGCCGACGATCCGTTCGTAGGCGAGCGCTTGATACTCGCGATGGCTCGTTTCCTCGGCCAGCGCCGCGAGCTGCCGCGCGGCCTCGATGTTGGCATGGTCGTAGGCCAGCAGGCCGGCCAGGTGGTCCATGGCCAGGTCCCGCCGCTCCAGCTTGATCGCAATCTCCGCCAGGAGCGTCCGTGGGCTCTTCGGACCGGTCGCGATCGGTACCAGCACCGAGGCCCGCTCCAGCACTTCGACCGCTTCGTCGAGCTCACCGGCGGCATGCAGCGCCTGGCCCAAGGTCACCTGCACGGGGTAGCTGCCCGGATACGTGCTCGCCAGAGCGCGGAGCATGTCGAGCTGATTGCCGGCCGCCGGCAGGTTGCCTGACACCGGCTGGCGCAAGGCGCGCCGCAGCGCCCCGAACCGATCCTCCTGCGCCGTATCGAACGTCTCCTGCAGGTCGTCCAGATCGACGCCCGCCGCCCGATCGAGCGCCGCGTCGGTGTCGACCCCTTCCCCGTAGGCGCGGAGGAGATCGGGTAACACCGTCTCGCCGTAGAGCGCGACCAGATGCTCGACGAGCAACGACGCTTCGTAGTATGCGAGCGAAATCGTCTCCGGCTTCGTGAAGCCGGCGTTGAGCTCCCGAAGCGGGAGCGTTTCGCCCGCCTCCAGCGCCTGCGCGAACGTCAACTCCATGTCGCGCCCCCACGCCGGCTCCCGCTGGCCTTCCTCGTAGACGGAAATCCCCTCGCTCAGCCAGCGCGGCACGCGGTTGTTCGACATCTGGAGCGTGACGACGTGCGCCATCTCGTGCCAGAGCGTCGCCCGCCAGTTGAAGGTGCCCGGCGGGCGGGCGCGCGGCGAGTCGAGCGTGACAACCCGTCCGAAGCAGGCCCCCAGGGCGCCGATCATGCCTGGGAGGCCGACGTTGCGCACGGCGAAGTCATCGTGCCGCGGAAACACTTCAACCAAGATCGGCCCGGCCGGGGAAAAGCCGTACCGAGCCGACAGCGTCTCGAGCGCCTCCGCGGCCAGTGACACGACGTAGCCGCCCAAGACCGGCGCCTCGTCGGGGTGGAGCCGCACGACGAGATCGCCCTCCCGAATCGTGTCGAACTCGTCCACCGCGTCGAGCATCCGGAGCAAGTTGAACGTGATGACGTCGAACGGATCGGTCTCGAACGACTGCTCCAACGTCTGCCGCGCGCCGGCCTCGTCGCCAGTTCGCAGCAGGTGCATGCCGAGCTCCGCCTGCGCCCGCGAGTTGTCCGGCGTGAGCGCGAGCGCCTGCCGGACGAGCGCCACCGCCTCGTCGAACCGGTAGTGACTGGCCGCCTGCGCGCCGGCCACGCGATAGACCTCGCCGAAGCGCGGGTTGATGGCCAGCACGCGCTCGACCTCGGCCTCGAACGTCTCGAGACGGTCCTTGACGTAGGCGATCGCCGCGCGCAGCGAGCGCGCCTCCAGGCTCGACGGGTTGATGTCCAGCGCACGCGCGATCGCGGTTTCGGCCTCCGTGTAACGCCGCGCGTCGAGCGCCAGCTCGGCCAGCAGCAAATGCGCCGGCACGTAGGCGTCGTCGATCTCCAGGGCACGCTGGGCCGCCTCGGCGGCCTCGGGCGGGTTCTCATCCGCCAGCGCACGGCCCAGGCCGAGATGCGCCGGCGCCCACTCCGGATCGGTGGCCAGCGCGGTCTGGAACGACCGCACCGCATCCTGCTTGTTGTACTTATCGAGAAACAGCTCGCCCCAGGCCGTGTTGATCGCTGGGTCCTGCGCCGAGATCGACGCCGCCTGCCGGAAGTACCGATTGGCGTCGCGAAAGCGACCGAGCGCTTGGGCCGCTTCCGCCACCCGCAGTAGCTCGATGTCCACGCGGCGCCGCGCGGCGGTTCCGAGGATCGGCGCCAGGCTGGTCAGGGCCTCGTCGGGCCGGCCGAGCCGGACCATCAACCGCCCGAGCTCGAACGCGGCCGCGCCGGTCGGGTCGCCCCCCGCGGCCGGCACGAGGAGGCGCTCGGCCTCGGCGTAGTCCCCCACCAGGACGGCGAGACGGGCACGCACGGCCGCGCCGTCCGGATCGTTGACCTCGCGCGCGTCGGCGAGCCGCCGAGCCTCGGCGATGTCGCCATGTGCCAGCGCCCGTCGGGTGGCACGGAGGAACTCGTGACGCTCTGCGGTGTCGGTGATGGCGGCGGCCGGCGCGGCACCCGGTTGCGCAGTCGCCAGACCCGGCGCGCACCACGCGACCGCGGCGACACACGTGGCGGAGAGCAGCGCTCCGGACGGCCGCGACCTCCCGCGACGACGTGGTCCACACATGCTACGAATGGCTCGATTATACCTGCTGCGGCGGCTGTCGCAACTCGTGCTCCTCGACGCGAATGCGACGGGCGAGCAACCAGCCAAAGCCGGCCCAGACCGGCAGTGCGCTCCAGGTGGCGCCCATCAGCGCGGCCATGCCGACCAGTTCACCGACAACCGCCAGATAGTTCGGATGCGACACGTAGCGGTAGGGACCCGTGCCCACGAGCGGCACGCCGGGCAGCACGAGCACGCGGAAGGTCCAGCGTTCGCCGAGCGCGGCCATCGCCCAGCCCTTGAGCGCCTTCGCCGCGATGAAGATGGCGAGCCCGGGGCCCCACCAGCTGGCGTCGGGCAGCCCGCGCATCACCCCTTCAGCGGTCAGGACGACAAAGGCTGCCGGGTACGCGACCCGCATCAGGCGAAACAGATCGTCCGACGGCTCGCGCGCGCCACGAGCCCGCAGCCGGCCCTCGTGCCGCGCCGACACCCAGGTCTCCCCGAGCATGATCGCGCCGACCGCACCGAGAATCGCCAGGGGCAGCATTGGGAGCGTCGGATCGGCCGGGTCGTTGCTCAGTGCGCCGCGACCAGTCGCACGTCGCCCGCCGCGCAGATGACGGCGCGCAGGACGCTGGGCGCCACCCGCGCGCCGATGGCGCCGAGGCCAACGCCCGCGCCGGACCCCACGAGACGGCGGAGCATGCGATTAAATCGCCACTTGCCCCTGAACTCGGCTCGGCGAGCCGCGGTGAGCCAGCCATGCGCCGACGCGCCGCCCTCGAGCGCCCGGAGCGCCGCCTGCGCCGCCAGTTCGGCGCCGCGCACGGCGAACCGCAGCCCGTCGCCCGTCATCGGATCGACGAACCCGGCCGCATCGCCGGCCAGCAGCAGCCCGTCACAACCAGCCACCGGCGCATCCACCGCGAGCGGACCAATGGTCACGGCCGGCGTGGCCTGCCTGGCCGACCGCACCCGATCCGCCAGGACCGGATCGCGCTCGAGCGCCGAGCGGAGCAACTGCGTCGGCCGGCGCCACGCCGCCGAGGCGGACGCCACGACGCAGACGTTCGCCGTCTGGCCGTCGAGCGGCGCCACGCCGACGTAGTAGCCCGGGCGAACGTGCATCTCACCGAACGACGACAGGTCGGCCACCCCGTCGAAATACGCTGCGACCGCCCAGCGACGAGGCCGCACCGGATGCCGCGCCAACCCCAACCCGAAGGCCGTGCGCGAATGCCGGCCGTCGGCGGCGATGGTGACCGGCGCCCGCAGCTCCCGGCGGCGCCCGTGCGCTCCGCCGACGACGATGCCTCGCACGATCGGATCACCCGCCTGCGTATCGACGAGCGCGCCCTGGACGGTCACCCCCCCGTCGAACTCGGCGCCGGCCGCGACTGCCTGCTCCAGTAGGTACTGATCGACGTGCCGTCGGGAGATGGCGATCCCCGCGAGGCCGTCAGGATAGGCGGCCGTGATCTGCTGCCCGCTCGCGGTCGTCACCACCATGCCGTTCAGCGGCCGGGCGCGGCGGAGCGGGCCCTGGTCGGCGCCCAGCCGTCGAAGGATCGACAGCGTGCCCGGATTGATCGTGTCGCCACAGAGCTTGTCCCTCGGGAAACGGGCGCGATCCACCATCGACACGCGCACGCCGGCGCGGGCCAGCGTCAACGCCGCAATCGCGCCGGCCGGACCGGCGCCAACGACCAGCACATCGGGAGGCCTCACGCCGCCCCCAGGACGAGGGCGCTGTTCTTCGAGCCGAAGCCGAGGCAGTTACAGAGCGCCGCGTCGGCCGCGACGGCGCGCCCCTCGTTCGGAATCACGTCGAGGTCGCAGGCCGGATCCGGATCTATTTGATTGATCGTCGGCGGCAGGAACCCCTCCGCCAGCGCGAACGCGGCCGTCACGACACCGGCCGCGCCACTGGCCCCCTGCGGATGCCCGATCATCGACTTCGTCGAGGAGCCGGGCACCCGGTCGGCCTGCCGGCCGAACAGCGTCCGGACGCACCGGGCCTCGATGGCATCGTTCATCACGGTCGAGGTCCCGTGAAAGTTGACGTAGCCGATCTCCTCGGGACACCGACCCGCCCTGGCCAGCGCCTGACGCATCGCGGCGACGATCTGCTCTCCGGCCGGATCCATCCGGACGCGATGGTAGGCGTCGCAGGTCGAACCGTAGCCGTCGACCGTTGCGTAGATCCGGGCGCCGCGCGCCCGGGCCCGTGCTGCCCGCTCGAGCACCATCATCCAGGCGCCCTCTCCCAGGACGAAGCCGTCTCGACCGCGGTCGAACGGGCGCGACGCCGACGCCGGTGCGTCGTTGTACCGCGTGGACACCGCGCGCATACGCGCAAACCCAAACAGCATGCCGCGGGTCACGCACGCATCGACGCCACCGGTCAGCAGGACGTCGGCATCGCCCACGCGCACGAGGCCTGCCGCATAGCCAATCGCGTCGGTCGAACTGGTGCAGCCGGTAGACATGACATGACTGATCCCGCGGAGGCCCAGTGCGATCGAAATTTCACTCGACACCATCCCGACGATCGATACGGGAATGGCGTAGGGCGTGACCCGCTTCTCGTTGCCGCCGAAGAAGGCGGCATACTGCTGCTCGGCGACGTCGATGCCGCCAGCGCCGCTGCCGATCAGCACGCCGCCGGGGCCGCCCGGCGCCAGACCGGCGTCCGCCCAGGCTTCGCGAGCGGCGCTGACCGCGAGGCGCGAGGCCTTGGAGTAGCGGCGCGGATCGGCGTGCGTGGCGCCGCTGCTGGCCAGGTCCGACGCGGTCAGGGCATCGACCGCCGACGACGGGACCGCGGCGGCGATTCGGCAGGGCAAGGCCGAGACGTCGAACTCCTCCACCCGGCGCACACCGCTGCGCCCGGCGCGCACCGCATGCCAAAAGCAGCGGGCGCCTGCGCCGAAGGGTGAGACGACGCCCAGGCCGGTGATGGCGACGCGCGGTGTCGATCGCGAAGACATGGACGGTCCGAGTGTTCAGACGCGGTCCGGCACGGGAGGGAAACGGTTCCTAGATGAAGGCGACCGACTGGGCCGACGGTATGTCGAACCGGCGTCGGCAGCGGGTGCAGACGACGACGTCGTCCACCCGTACCATGTAATCGCGCAGCTTCTTGAACATCGCGTGATCGCGCTCGTCGGCGCCGCGCGGCGGCCGGTCCTTCTTCACACGGCGAATCCACCGCACTTGATACTCGTCGCGATGGCGGCACTTGGGACAGGAATACATCGCCGGCTTCGACTCCTTCGTTTCGTTGAAGAACTCCCGTTCGTGCAACGCCATGGCGCCATCATATCAGGTTGCCAGATCACGGACGGCGAGAGGGGCCAGCCGGGGGCGGGATTCAGTCCTTCACGCAGGTGACGAGCGACCAGATGCGCGGCACGTTGACTTTCTCGATCGACACCGGGTCGAGACCCGCCTGCGCCAGAAACGCCTGCAGATCGAGGTCCGCCTTGAAGCCGATGTGTACCGTCAGCGGCGAAAGCGTCCGTTCTATTCGCGCCAGCCACCGATGCTCTGAAAGGAAGTGGTTCAGGACGATGATCCGCCCACCCGGCCGACAGACGCGCTGCATCTCCTTCACAACGGCGATCGGATCCGAGACGACGCTGATCACATAGGGCGCGTAGACCAGGTCGAACGATGCGTCGGGAAACAGCAGCCGCGTTGCGTCCATCTGCTGCAGCCGAACGTTCCGCACGCCGTGCCGCGCCAAGCGCCGCGCGGCCCTCTCCAGCATCGAGGTCGACAGGTCGATGCCGGTCACGGTGCAGCTGTCCGGATACAGGACCGCGTTGATGCCAGTACCCACGCCGACCTCGAGGACGTCGTCTCCCGGCTGAATCTTCAGGCGCTTGATTGTCTGCAGACGCCCGGCGTGCAGGGTCCATCCGAACAGCAGGTCGTCGACCGACGCGATGCGCTCGTACACGGCCCTGACAAAGCTCGTCTCGACGGCCACGGCCGACAGCGCCCGAGTGCCCGCATCGGATGAGACGACGAGGTCGTCGCTCACGATTGGCTGCTCACCGAAAAGAGATACCACTGGACGGCTCCGTCCTCCGTGACACGCCGCGCGCCGCGGTCGGCCGACGCGAGGCCACGCTGCACGCACGCACTTCCCCCGATGACGCGAGAAGCGAGACGAGCGACTATAACTCGTTGATGCTCAACGGGCAAGGCACACACCCGCTCGTAAGTGACCGTCGGGCACCGCGGCGCCAACGCCCAGCCCCTGCCCAACCCGGTGCACGCGACGACGAAGACCCTGCCTAACTTGTTCCATGGAAAGGTGTTTCGCTGCGCGGTCTGTTTGACAGTCCTCCGGGGCACCGGTATGATTTTTCCGGGCGTTACCCGATCGACCCGTGCCAGAACAGGCAAGATTTCTCACCGACACCCAGTTGCTGCTCACCACGCTGATGGTGAAACTGGCGGTCGTCGCCGTCGTGGCGACGATGCTGGTCCGCTTCCGCTGGTTTCGCCGTCTGCTCCTGACCGAACGCCGGGCCTGGCGCGAACGTCTCATTTTCGCCTTCGCCTTCGGGGTACCGGTCAGCACCGGGGTCATTTCGCGGCTCCTGCTCAACTACGACGCCGCAGACCTGACGCTCGCCGGGGCCTTCATCGCCGGCCTCATCGCCGGCCCGTACACGGGTGTGATTGTTGGATCGCTCGCCGGTGTCCCGGCCTTGATCGCGGGCGAGTTTGTCGCGCTGCCGTTCGCCATCGGGTGCGGTTTCGCCGGCGGGGGCCTGCGCGAGATCTGCCCGAAGGAAGCCATCTGGCAGTTTTCTCCGTTTGTCTTTCCCGGCCTGCGCCGGCGCGCCTGGCGGTTCGTGCGATCGTTCGAGATCGATTGGCAGGTGCCCTTGCTGACCGCACCGCTGGCCCTGGAGCTGCTCCGCCAGGCGCTGGGCTACCGCTTCGGCGGCCGCCTCTTCTACCTCGAAGCCACGACGCCGACCATGTGGGTGTTGACCCTGCTGGCGGTCGTCCTGTCGGTGGCGGTGCCCATCAAGATCTGGAACAGCGCCCGGATCGAGCATCGGCTGCAGGAACAGGACAAGCTCCTGATGACGGCGAGGCTCGAGGCGCTCGCCAGCCAGATCAACCCACACTTCCTGTTCAACACGCTGACCTCGGTCTCCTCGCTCATTCGCTCGCAGCCGGAGGAGGCGCGGGTCGTGATCACCAAGCTGGCCGCACTGCTGCGGCGGTTGCTGCACAGCCGCGATCACTTCGTCAGCCTGCGAGAGGAGCTCGCGTCGATCGACGAATATCTGGCCATCGAATCGGTCCGGTTCGGCTCGAACCTCGTCGTGGACAAGCAGATCAGCGCCGACACGCTGGACGTGATCGTGCCGAGCATGATCCTGCAGCCGCTGGTCGAAAATTCCATCAAGCACGGCCTGTCACCCAAGGTCGGCCCGGGGCATCTCACGATTCGCAGTGTCCGCAAGAACGGTCATGCCATCATCGAGGTCATCGACGACGGCACCGGCATTCCGCCCGACCCGACCCTTCGCCCGACCCCAACGGGTGGCATCGGGCTGAAGAACGTGAACGAGCGATTGCGCGTCATCTACGGCGCGAACTACCAACTCACGCTCGAGAGCAGGCCGGGCCAGGGCACCTGCGCCCGCATCGAAATTCCGGAGCTAGTGGTGGCGGCCGACGAGGTGACGGCTTAACAGCCCATGGTGAAAATCACGCTGCATTCGACCGTCGATGCATCGCGCCCCGCGGCGTTACTCGTCGGTCGAATACTCCCGGTATTCTCCCTCCTCCCGCCTGGCCCCTGGCGGCCGCGGCTTTGGCTCAGCGCGGTCTCGGTGCCACGCGGGACTTTCACCACGGGCTGTTAATGGATCTGCAGACCGTCGTCGCCGACGACGAACAACTCGCCCGCGAGGAGCTGTGCTACCTTCTGGACCAGTTCGACGGCGTGACCGTCGTGGGGCAGGCGGAAGACGGCCCGGAGGCGCTGCGGCTCGTCGGCAAGCTCGAACCCGACCTGGTCCTCCTGGACGTCCAGATGCCCGGGCTTACTGGGTTCGAGGTGGCGCGGGAACTGGTCGCCCAGCAAGCCCGCTCACAGATCGTCTTCGTCACGGCCTACGACCAGCATGCGCTCGAGGCGTTCGAGGTCAACGCCGTCGACTACCTCCTCAAGCCGGTTGAAGCCGCGCGGCTGGAGCAGGCGGTGGATCGCGTGAAGCGGCGCTTGACTGCGGGCCAGCGGGCGCTTGCCAACGAGGAGCTGGAACGCCTGGTGGACCTGGTCGCCAGGAAGCAGACCCGGCGCGAGCGCGTGGCGGTCAAGGTGGACGATCGATTCATGCTGGTGAAGGCGGATGACATAATTTACGTGTCGGTCATCGACGATGCGATTACACTTGTTACGTCGAGCCTCGTGGGCACGTCGAACCACCGGACGCTCGACGAGTTGCAGGCCCATCTGGATCCCGACGTGTTTTGGCGCGTGCACCGGGCCCACTTGGTGAACATCAACAAGGTCAAGGAGATCGTCCCGTGGTTCAGCCGGAACTACATCCTGCGCATGAAGGACGCCAAGGCCACCGAAATCCCGGTCAGCCGCTCGCACACCAAGCGGCTGCGCGAGTATTTGAACCTCTGAGTCCCAGGCCATGACCGACACGCCCTCGTCTCCCGATCGCTGGCGCGCCCCCGACTGGCCGTCGGCCTCCCCGACCGACCCGCCGGCGGCGCCGCCCTCGGACGCGCCCCAGCCCAGCGGCCTCCGGCTGAGCCTTGAGCAGAATGACCAGGGTGACCAGAGTGACCAGGCCCCTCCGGCGGCGGCCGATCCATCGACGCCGCCCCCGCCCATCGCCACGCCTGCACCGGCGGACGCGACCGGGCCACCGGAGGCGCCGACCCTGCTGTCCCGACTGGCGCAGGAGTTCGTCGCATGGCTCAAGACGCTGGCCTCGGCCGCCGTCTACGCCACGCTCATCGTCACGTTCGGCTTCCAGGTGGCCCGCGTGGAGGGCCTGAGCATGGCGCCGACCCTGGCCGATCAGGATCGGTTGATCGTGAACAAGCTGCTCTACCGGCTGACGCCGCCGCGGCGCAGCGACATCGTCATGCTCTACTACCCCGTCGACCCGGACAAGTCGTTCGTGAAGCGGGTCATCGCGGAAGAGGGCGACACCGTCCGGATCGACGCCGGCCAGGTCTTCGTCAACGACGTGCCGGTGCGCGACGAGTACGTTCCGCCCGACTTCCGGAGCTACGAGGACTACGGCCCGCAGATCGTGCCGGAGGGCTACTACTTCGTGATGGGCGACCACCGGAACAACAGCTCCGACAGCCGGCACTGGGGCATGGTGCCGAAGAGGTACATCATCGGCAAGGTGCAGCTCCGGTGGTGGCCGATCCCGACCGCGCGGCTCTTCTGACTCGTCGTGCGGTCGCGCGGGACTGCCGTCCCGCCACTAGCGGTAGAGCGCGTCGATCGTATCCTGCCAGCGGGCTGCCACGACCCGTCGGCGCACTTTCATCGTCGGCGTCAGCTCACCCCCGGCAATTGAAAGCTGGACGGGCAGCACCTCGAACCGCTTGACCTGCTCGAAGCTCGCCAGTTCCTGATTGACCTCGTCGATCACCCCTTGGAACAGCGCGCGGACGTCGTCCCGCGCCACCAGGCGATCGAGCGTTTCGACCGGGCTGCCCGCCCGCCGCAGGTGCTCCTCCAGCCGCGCCCGATCGGGCAGCAGCAAGGCGGCGACGAAGCGCCGCCCATCGCCGAGCAGCACCGCTTCGGCCACGAGCGGACTCGTCTTCAGGCGGGCCTCGATCGGCTGCGGCGCCACGTTCTTCCCGCCGGAGGTCACGAGCAGGTCTTTTTTACGGTCGGTGATCGTGACGTAGCCGTCCGCGTCGATTTCCCCGATGTCGCCCGTATGGAACCAGCCGTCCCGAATGACCTCGGCCGTCGCCTCCGGCTTCCCGTAATAGCCCGTCATGATGTTCGGTCCGCGGGCCAGGAGCTCACCGTCGGGTGCCAGGGTGAGCTCCACCCCGGGAATCGCCTTGCCCACCGTCCCGATCCGGATCGCCTCCGGGGGGTTGATGCTCAGCACGGGCGCCGTCTCCGTCAGGCCGTAGCCCTCGACGATCGGCATCCCGACCGCGCGGAAGAACTCGGCCGGCGCGCGCCCGAGCGCCGCGGCGCCCGAGACGATCAGCCGGAGTCGGCCGCCCGTGCGAGCGCGGATCTTGGCAAACACCAATCGGTCGGCGAGCCGGTCCTGCACCCGCACGTGCCAGGGCACGCGCCGGCCGGCGGACTCCAGCGACGTGCGCGCCCGCCCGACCGCCAGCGCCCACTCGAAGATCTTCCGGCGGACCGCCGGCGCCTGGGCCACCGACTCCAGCACGCGCGCCTGGACCTTTTCGTAGACCCGCGGCACGCCGGTCATGATGGTCGGCGCAATCGCCTGCAGGTCACGACCGATCGTCTCGAGCGACTCGGCGAATGCGACGGTGACCCCTTCGTACAGATACAGGTACATGATGGCGCGCTCGAACGAATGGCTCAACGGCAGGAACGACAGCGCCGTGTCGTCCGAGGTCATCGAAATCACCTGGCGCGAGGCCTGGATGTTCGACAGGATGTTCGTGTGCGTGAGCATCACCCCCTTGGGCTCCCCGGTCGTGCCCGATGTGTAGATGATCGTCGCGACGGCATCGGGGTCGATGCCGGCCGCCTCCTCGCGGTAGCGGCGCCCGAGCCCGTCCTCGGTCATCAGCCGTGTGTGGCCGCGCGCGGCCATCGCCGCAAACGGCAGCTCCCCCGCCGTCCCATCCGCCTTCCCATCGTCGGCGGCATCGATGACCACCACCGCCTCGATCGCCGAGAGCGTGCGGCGCACGCTGCGTAGCTTGGTCGCCTGCGCCTCGTCCGACACGATGACGAGGCGGGCGCCCGAATCGGCCAGGATGCCCTGCATCTGCCCGGCCGTCAGGGTGGGATAGACGGGCACGGTGATTGCGCCGGCAGTCAGGATGGCCAGGTCGGCGATCGTCCACTCGGGCCGGCTCTCCGAGACCAGCGCCACCCGATCGCCCGGGCGGATGCCAAAGTCGCTCAGGCCGAGGCTGAAATCGCGAACCCGATCGAAGAGTTCCCGACTCGAGAGGTCGTCGGTGCCATCGGCACGACACCGCTGCAGGAGGACCGGCTTGGGAAACCGACCCGACACGTGAAACGGCAGGTCGGCCAGCGTCTTGACGTCGGGTTCCGTCACGATCCCGAACCTCGGGCGCGACTCGCGCGCGCGCCTCCACGCGACCGGCGATACGTGCCCGACCGGCCGCCGGTCTTCTCGAGCAGGCGGATCTCGCCGATGACCATCTCCCGATCGATTGCCTTGACCATGTCGTAGATGGTCAGGGCGGCTGCGGCCACCGCCGTCAGCGCCTCCATCTCCACGCCGGTGCGCGCCTCCGTGCGCACGCGAGCTTCGATGTCGTAGCCGGCGGCCGTCGGCTCGAGCTGGACATCGACATGCGACAGCGGCAGCGTGTGGCAGAGCGGGATCAGATCGGCGGTCCGCTTGGCCGCCATGATGCCGGCCAGCCGCGCGGCCTGCAGCGGGTCGCCCTTGGCGACCCGGCCGGTGCGGATCGCCTCGAGCGCGGTCGCACCGATCGCGATCGATCCCAGCGCCACCGCCCGGCGTGACGTCACCGCCTTCGCCCCCACGTCGACCATGCGGACCCGTCCGTCGGCGTCCACGTGCGACAAGGGCGACGCCGCACGGCGCCGTCCGGTCGAGGTCTGCCGTTTACGCGTCTTCGCCACCGCTCCCCCGCGCCAGATAGAACGACAGGCTCTCGAGCGAGACCGTCAAGTCCACGTTCTTCAGTTTGACATCGTCCGGGGCCCGCAACGCGCCCGGCGAAAAATTCAAAATCGCCTTGATGCCGGCCGCCACGACCTTGTCGACGACGGACTGCGCCGACTTGCGCGGCACCGCAATGACCGCGATCACGATCTGCTCGCGCTTGGCGATCCGGCGCAGATCCTTAATATCGTAGATCGGCACGCTGCCACGCGACTCTCGCCCGACTTTTTCGCGCAGGTTGTCGAAGAGCGCGGCGATGCCGAACCCCTCCTGCCGGAAGCCGGGATAGTCGGCCAGCGCCAGGCCGAGATTCCCGGCGCCCATGATGGCGACCTTGAAGCTTCGATCGAGGCCCAGAATGTGCCGCAGCTGGCGCTTCAGGTCCTTCACGTAGTAGCCGACACCGCGCACGCCCAGTTCCCCGAAATGGGCCAGGTCCTTCCGGATTTGCGGCGCGTTCAGGTCGAACTGCTCCGCGAGAGCCTTTGACGACACGGCCCGCACCCCGGCGGCGTCGAGCTCGTTCAGACAGCGCAGGTACACCGACAGGCGATTGGTCGTCGCTTCGGAGATGGGCATCGACATCGGCGTTCACACGCCCCGCACGCGCGCCCGGCTGGCCGGTGGGACGGTGGCGACGATCATAGCAGCCGGCCGCGGCGACTGCCCAGGGCGGCGCCCCGGATCGGTGGCGACCGGCGTGCTAAGATCGCCCCAATGCGTCTGCGCCCCCACATCGCCGGCGCGATCCTCCTCGTCTCTCTCATCGGGACGGGCCGAGCGACGGTCGACGCGCAGGCCACCCTCCGCAAAGCGGCCACCCTGTTGGCCATCACCACCTACCCGGTGTTTTTTCACGGAGAGCCAGTCGTCGTGCGTGCCGACGCGTGGTTCGACGGCAGGTCTCGCTGGCTGGTCGACGGCGAGGAGCGCCTGCTGTGGTTGGGCGACGCCCGCGCCGATGTCGACGATCGCTCCCGCGTCGAAGCGGCCGGCACGTTCTGGGATGTCGGACGTCTGCCCGAGGACAACCCACGCCTCGCGGCCTTCGACCTCGCGCGCACGTCGGAGGCGCTGCTTGGGAAACCGTGGCCGTTGCCCGGCGACCTCTTGGTCCTGGTCGCCGAGCGCGTCGATCCGGCGCCGCGCCCGCTCGCCCCCACGCTGCGAACGATCGTCCTCACCCCCGGGCCCTATGTCGGGCAGGAGGTCACCGTCGCGGGACGATTCCGCGGCCGCAATCTGTACGGTGACCTGCCCCAGGCGCCGGCGCAGAGCGTGACCGACTTCGTGCTGCACTCGGCTGACGCCGCCCTGTGGATCACCGGTCAGGAGCCTCGCGGGCGGGACTTTTCGTTGAACATCGACGCGCGGGTCGACACCGGGCAGTGGCTGGACGTCACCGGTACCGTGCGTCAGGGCCGCGGACTGGTCTGGCTTGAAGCCAGCCTGATCGACCTCGCGACGGCCGTGGACCGCCCCGAGCCGGTCGTGATCGAGCGCGCGCAGGGGCCGCCGCCGGAGGTGATCTTCAGCGCGCCCGTGCAGGACGACGTGGACACCTCGCTCGACACCCTGGTCCGGTTGCAGTTTTCCAGGGACATGGAACCGCGATCGTTCCGGGGCCGCGTGCGGGTCGGCTATCTGGGCGGGGCGCTCGATTCGCCGACGTTCACCTTCCGGTACCGCGGCGGCAACCGCGTCCTGGAACTGCGCTTCGAGGAGCCGCTGGTGGCGTTCGCGACGATCAGGGTCGAACTGCTCGCCGGCATCGAGGCCTTCGACGGTGCGAGCGCGGAGCCGTGGCAGCTCACTTTCACGCTCGGCGGCTCCTAGCAGCCCGTAGGGATGGCCCGCTAGCGATAGCTGGCCGAAGCCTCCGTCGGTCCCAGCGCGAGCAGACGCACGATCTCACGGCGCACCTCGGCGATCAGTTCGTTTCGGTGCGCGTAACCGCGTCCCACCGTTTCGATCGGCTCACCGAACCTGACGCTCACCGTGGCCGGCCGGATGAGCGCGCTGCCCCGCGCCATCGCCACCCGGCCGCCGAGCATCGCCACCGGCACGATGACCGCCTGCGCTTCCAGCGCCATCACGAAGCCACCCTTCTTGAACGGCAGCAGCTCGTCGGTGCGGCTGCGCGTTCCCTCGGGAAAAATCACAAACGAGCCGCCCTCCCGGAGCCGCAACGCAGCCTGCGTGATGGCCTTCGCCGCCTGCTCCCGATCGCCCCGGTGCACACCGACGAACCCGGCAATCTCGAAGGCGAGGCCAAGCACGGGAATCTTGCGCAGCCCGGCCTTGTAGAGCACGTGCAACCGCGGAAACAGCGGCCGGAACAGGCTGAAGAGAATGGGCGGCTCGACGTTGCTCGTATGATTGGCGCAGTACACCGTCGGGCGGCCGGCCTTCACGTGCTCCAGCCCGGCGGCCCTGACACGGATCCCGGGGATCCCCAGGGCCAATCGGACCCCGGCGTAGCCGACCCAGTAGAGCACCGACGACCGGCGCGTGATCAGCGCGATGCCCACCGCCGGCGGACCGAACACCAGGATGTAGAGGCCGACCACGAGGTAGGCCGCACTCGTGCGCGTCCAGGCTGCAAGCCTCGCCAGCGGAGTCATTGGACCACGATCACTTCCAGCGCCGGACCCTCAGGACCCGGGTGGGAATACGTGTGATCACTCTGGTCGCCGATGCATCCCGCCCAGCATCGTTGCTCGTCGCTTATATACGCCCGGTATGCGCGCTCCTTGCGCCTTGATGGGCGGGCGCCTCGACACCCAGAGGTGGCACACCTATTTCCACTCGGATCCTGAACGAAAAAAGCCCGATCCGGAATTCCCGGATCGGGCCTGAACACTCTCGGTCCCGAACGTGACGCTACGACGCCCGCGCCGCCCGTGCCGTTCGCGTCGTCCGGCGGCTCCCCGAGCGCGCCGACGCCTTGGCGGTCTTCGCTTTCGCCCGCGCCAACGCCCGCGCCGCGGCCCGCGCCTTGTTCACAAAGCAGCGCTCGAGTCCCGCCTCGATGCGTTCCTCGACCGTCTCCGTCGATTCCTGCGAAACCTCCGCAACCTCGGAGACGACCAGGAACCTGGCACGATCCAGCATCCGCTTCTCGCGGAAGGACAGGCTCTTCGATCGGCTCAAAAACGCCAGGTTCTTCAGGACGTCCACGGCATCGTAGATCGAGCCACTCCGCATCTTCTCGGAATTGTCCTTGAAGCGCCCCTTCCAGTTCTGATGACTGTCGATCCTGCCGTTGGCCACCAGCGTGTACAGGCGCGCAATCTCGTCTTCACCGACGGCGCTCCGGAGCCCGACCCCCTCCACGTTGTCGACCGGAACCAGCACCGTCGTGTCGCTCGAGGCCATCCGCAGCATATAGAAGCCACAGGTGGTCCCCATGATCGTCTTTTCTTCGATCGTATCGACGATGCCGAGTCCATGATTCGGGTAGATGACCTTGTCGCCAACCTCGAATGTCACGTTTCTCCAGCCTTTTCTGCGTACCCACCCTTGCAGGTATGCGTAATTGTCTCGTGTGCAGCCCTTCGAAGATAGCACACGAAAGGTCAGAAATCAACCTAAAACATACCAAAAAAGAGTATCTTCGCCTTTTCATCGCCATATGGACCGCGCAAGACTGTGACCTCATGAGCACCCGATTCACGCGTCGCGCCGGACGCAACAGAGGCCGTAGAATAGAGAGCGCCTGTCCGGATTCAGGCGGAGGAACCCCATGAAGGCATTTCGACATGTGACCGGGACACTCGCCTTGGCCGCGGCCGTGACGGGCGTCCTGAGCCTGGCCAATCGGCCGGTGATCGAAGCTGGTCCCAAGGACGCCACGCAGCTCTCCGCGCTGCGCACCGTCCCGTCCGTCTCAGCGCACACGAGCGCGTTCGGCCAGGCCGGCCAGAGTCTCGCACCGTACGTCCCGACACCGCAGGAGGTCGTGGACCGCATGCTGGAGCTGGCGGAGGTCACGGCGGATGACGTCGTGTACGACCTCGGTAGCGGCGACGGCCGCATTCCGATCACGGCCGCTAAGACGTACGGCGCACGCGGCGTCGGCGTGGACTTCGATCCGGAGCGCATCGCCGAGGCCAACGCGAACGCGCGGCGTGCGGGCGTGACCGATCGGGTGACGTTCATCCTGGGCGACGCCATGGCGACCGACGTCTCCGATGCAACCGTCGTCACGCTCTACCTGCTGTCGTCGTCGAACCTCAAGCTGCGGCCCATCCTGACGAGCCAGCTCGAAGCGGGTGCGCGTATCGTGTCGCACGCATTCAGCATGGGCGACTGGCAGGCCGACACCGTGGAAACCTTCAACGACGCACGCGGCAACCTGCGCACGCTGTATCTCTGGCGGTTCGACGGCCAGTATCGGCCCTAACAGCGGACGACGTGTCACCGAATACCGCCGCGCTTTTGGCGCAGATTGACGAAGCGTTCGATCGCCCGTCGTGGCACGGAACGAACCTCACGGGATCGATCCGTGGTCTCACGGCGCGTCAGGGCGCATGGCGCCCACACCCCGGACGGCACAGCATCTGGGAGCTCACGGTGCACGCCGCCTACTGGAAGTACGTCGCCTGGCGCCGCCTTGCCGGCGCCACACGCGGGAGCTTTGCCCTTGCCGGCAGCAACTGGTTCCCCACGCCCCGCCCGGCCACCGCTGCCGCCTGGCGGGCGAGCAAGGCGCTCCTCGCCGCCGAACACCGACGGCTGCGCGCTCTCGTCGCCACGTTGCCCGCATCACAGCTCTCACGGAAGCCGCGTGGGAGCCAGCTCAGCCGGGCCGGCCTCATTCGCGGCATTGCCGCGCACGACCTGTATCACGCCGGTCAGATTCAGCTCTTGAAGCGGCTGCAACGCGGGCGACGCCGGCGATAGCGGCGGCCAGCAGCCGAGGCCGCGTGCTATACTCAGTGCCCTTCCGGCGAGAGGACCTCTCGCCGTCGGCAGTCACACCATCACGGGCCGGAGTGGTGAAACTGGCAGACGCGCGGGATTCAAAATCCCGTGGGGTCACACCCCGTGTGGGTTCGAGTCCCACCTCCGGCACCAATAAAATCAATGAGTTAGCGGGTTGGGCTACTGACCGATCGCGGTGCAGCCGCCAGGTTTAGCACTGCCCTAGCACTGAAATTTCACGCTGACTGGGCCTGACCCGCTTTCGTGGACACCTCACCCTTGTGGTAGAAGGAGTCCACGATGCCCAAAAGAGATATAACCGAAAGTTGTGTTTGAGGTTTTGAACAGGCGGCGTACCCTGGGTGTTGCTAACGCACCCCCCTCACCCGAAGGGCAAGGAGGTACGCCACCATGCCGGAGCCTAACGAAAAGCTGGTCCAGTTCCCACAAGAATCGTCCCGAGATGTCCTGACCGAGGTGCTGCACCGCGGAGCGCAACAGATGTTGCTGACGGCGATCGAGGCCGAGGTGGACGACTACCTTGCGGCCCGGGCGGCGACGATGGACGCGGCCGGGCGCCGGCGCGTCGTTCGCAACGGCCACTTGCCCACTCGGGCGATTCAAACGCCGCTCGGGGACGTGCGCGTGCAGCAGCCCCGGGTCCGGGACCGTCGGCCCGTAGGCGAACGGGAGACGTTCCGGTCGGCGATCCTGCCGCCCTACCTGCGAAAGACGACCAGCTTGGAAGAACTGTACCCGTGGCTCTATCTCAAGGGCATCAGCACGGGAGACTTCAGCGAGGCCTTGCAGGCGCTGTTGGGGCCCGACGCGCGGGGGTTGTCGGCGACGACGATCACGCGGCTCAAGGCGGTGTGGGAGCAGGACTACCGCGGGTGGTCGCAGCGGTCCCTCGCCGGCCGGCGCTATGCCTATGTTTGGGCGGACGGGGTGTACTTCAACGTCCGCCTCGAGGACACGGACAACAAGCGGCAGTGCATTTTGGTGCTGATGGGCGCCACGCGGGAGGGGCAGAAGGAGCTGATCGCGATCACCGATGGCTACCGCGAGAGCGAGCAGTCGTGGCGCGAGCTGCTGCTGGACGTCCGGGCGCGCGGGCTCGCGATCGACCCGGAACTCGCCGTCGGCGACGGGGGCCTCGGATTCTGGGGCGCCGTGCGGAAAGTGTTCCCGAAGACCCGCGAACAGCGGTGTTGGGTGCACAAGACGATGAACGTGCTGAACAAGCTGCCGAAGGGCGTGCAGCCCAAGGCGAAGGCGATGCTGCACGACATCTGGATGGCGGAGACGACGTCCAGCGCCAACCAGGCGTTCGACTTGTTCGTGGCCACGTTTCACGCGAAGTTTCCGGCGGCGACCGCCTGCCTGGCGAAAGACCGGGACGTGCTGCTGACCTTTTACGAGTTCCCCGCCGAGCACTGGATTCACATCCGGACCACCAATCCGGTCGAGTCGACGTTCGCCACCGTCCGGCTCCGCACGCGCAAGACGAAGGGCGCGGGCAGCCGCCTGGCGTGCTTGACGATGGTGTTCAAGCTGGCGATGGCCGCACAGAAGACCTGGAGAGCGTTGAATGGGTGTCAACTGATCGCCGATGTCATCGACGGTGTGCCCTTCGTCGATGGCGTCCGAAAGGAAGCCGCCTGATCATGCCGCATACACAACATTTGGCAATATCCCTGCCCAAAACCCGGAAGCCGTATCCGCCGGAGTTTCGCGAGCAACTGGTCGCGTTGGTCCGGGCTGGACGTACGCCGGAGGAGCTGGCGCGCGAGTTTGAACCAACGGCCCAGTCGATCAGCAACTGGGTGGCCCAGGCCGATCGTGATGCGGGCCGGCGGACCGATGGCCTGACCACCGTCGAGCGTGGCGAGTTGACGCAGCAGACCAGCTATCGCGCTTAAATTAAAGGGGTTAGCCTGGGGTGTCAAAAAATCTTGAACTGTCGGTTTTCGCAGGAGGGGGGGGGTGTTAGATACGGCGCATATGTTTACAATCTGAGACCGTTTTGTTTACAATCATGGGGCGAAAGTTTACAATTTGTGGCGAATGCCGCAACACGCCAGCACCGCCAGGATTCATGAGTTCATAAGAAGTCAGGTTTCCCAGCACCCTACCGACATCGCCACCGTTGCGGCGCAACAATTTGGCATCTCAAGACAGGCCGCCCACAGGCATCTCAGTAACCTCGTGGCTGAAGGCGTGCTCTTGTCAGAGGGCAAGACCAGCGGTCGGCGCTACAGCCTGGCCGAGACCGTAGTTGAGAAGACATACGCAGTAACGCCTGGGCTCGAAGAGCATGTGGTTTGGGATCAATTCGCTGAGCCTTTCCTGGCCGGGCTACCAGGTAACGTTCAAGATATTTGCCACTACGGTTTCACGGAGATGGTCAATAACGTTGTTGACCACTCCGAGTCATCCTCCCTCTATCTAAAGCTGCTGCGGTCACCCGAAGCGTTGCAGTTGGAAATTCTGGATGGTGGGGTTGGAATCTTTCGCAAGATTCAACGTGAAGCTAACCTGGAGTCACGAAGAGAAGCGATCTTTGAGTTGACGAAGGGGAAGTTCACTACCGACCCAGCGAGACACACAGGTGAGGGAATCTTTTTTACATCACGAGTCTTTGACCGATTCAGCATCATCTCCGGCGAACTATCGCTCTACCATGGGCGGGCCACGCGAGACTGGCTCATTGAGGATGCGGAGCTGAGCGTGGGTACTGGCGTATTCTTGAAGATAAGTGCAACGTCACAACACACTCTCAAAGAAGTGTTCGACCTCTATCAACTGGGCGAGCAGGATGACTATGCATTTGCGAAAACTACTGTTCTGCTGACCCTCGCCAGCAGCGGAAATGAAAGACTGGTTTCCAGATCGCAAGCCCGGCGAGTTCTGGCAAGGCTAGAGCAGTTCAAAGAAGTGTTCTTTGACTTCAAGGGCGTCCAAACCGTTGGCCCAGCCTTCATCGATGAAATTTTCAGGGTCTTTCGCCTTAGCCACCCCGACGTATCGCTGGTCCCCACGGAAGCCAATGAAGAAGTTCTACGCCTGATTGCCAGGGCTACGCACTCATAGGGAATTCGGAAGCCCGACCGTTCAGCTCTACGACAGTGACGAATTTAACGACCTAACCGTTGGCGAGCCTATCGCGGTGGACGCAGGACGAAGGGGTCAGATCGGCCACTGGCCCGTCGCCGTGATCCGTGAGACGATGGCCGTATCGAGCGACGGCTCCGTGGCCCCAGTCTCCTGGAAGGCGGTGCCTCATGCGCGTGACCACTCTCGCGCTCGTGTTCGGTGGGCTCCTCGTCGGGAGCGCCTGCCGCGACGGCGCCCTACCCGCCGGGGCGCTTCGCTCAGCCGACCAGTCTAGCCAGACCGATCTCGCCCCGGCCGCACCAGCCGACACG
Source organism: Vicinamibacterales bacterium (assembly GCA_963667915.2). Classification (GTDB taxonomy): domain Bacteria; phylum Acidobacteriota; class Vicinamibacteria; order Vicinamibacterales; family UBA823. Next base: position 346,439 of record CAXXNN010000004.1, read on the forward strand.
GCCCCGGTAGCCGAGGGGTCACAGGCTCTTCAGCGCCTTCGCGAGGCGGAAGCCACGCTCCAGGCGCTTGAAGCGGTCGAGGCGAGAATAGAGGCGCTGGAGCAGCGGCTGGCCGAGCGAGCCGTGGCGTCCGAGCGTGCCGCTCAGTCCCTCGCGCGGTTGGCGGCCATTCAGGAGCGCCGCTTGGCCTCGGAGCAAGACCCGCAACGGACGGCAGACGACGAACCACGAGCCATTGTCCTCCCGACGAACGACGACTTGTACGTCTATACCATCCCGCCACGGCCCGTGCACTACGAACGAACTGTCGTGTACGTTCCCGTGCCCGCCCCTCGACGAGAACCGATTCAGCGCCGTCCCAGCTCCATTCAGAAGTGGAACGATCAGCTCGCTGAGTGGCGGCGTGAGCGGACGAGCGGGATGCACTGGGGCTTTTTCCCTGGTTATAGTCCCTTCGTCAACACCGGCCATGCCCCGTTCATCAACACCTTCGGCGATGGGCACCACCGGCCGGGGCATCGTAGAGACCAGTTGCTGCCCCTCGTCCAGCCCCCACCGGCTCCGAAGCCGTATGTGCCCCCGGAGACGTTTCAGTCCCCGAGAATCCAGGGATGTTTGAATGGAGGAGGGACCTGGGTGAACGGGCGCTGCCTGAACTAGCAAAGCGATCCGAATTGCCCTGGCAGAGAGTCCCCGTGAGCATCAGCGGCCGGGCGCTTGATAGCTGACCTGGATCGTCGTGGCCTTGTCGATCTCTTCCGCTGTCAGCAGCACGGTCGTCTTGAGGGTCACGGCCCCTGACGCGTTGATCGCGAACGAGGCGGCCGCCATCGTCGCGTTGTCCGGGCCGTCCACGATCGCCACAATGTCCTCATCGCCGAAGGTGAAGTAGAGCGATTCCAACTTCGCCCCGACACTGTTGAAGGCCGCCTCCGCAGCCGCCTTGCGCTTCGAGCCGCCGGCCTTTAACAACCCCTTCACCCCGTCGCAGGTGTACGACCCGTGAATCAGATACTTCGGCATCTTGAACCTCCTCGCAAAATCGATTTCGCATCTCCGTGGTGGTGTGCAGCAACTGGGCGTTACTTCTCGCCGGGAGTTCCGTGTTGCCTGCCCCGGATGGCTCTCTTATACACCCGAGGTCCGATAGAGCCCACGGAACTTTCTGCGTCCCTGACTGGCGCTCCACCCGTCCTGACGGCTCTGACGCGCGGTGTGTGCTGGTGCCCGCTCGGCCGGTCAACACCGTGGTCTGGTATCTGAACGACGTGGCGCAAGGGGTGCGGGACTTTAGAGACGCGGATGAGGCCCGCGAGTGGGCCGTGAGCACCCTGTGGACCTAAGCGTGCGCCACATGTTTTCCACTATTACAATTATGCAAGGATTCATAAGACCCTGCGCGTGACTCCGGCCATGGAGGCGGGCCTGACGGATCTGGTTGCGATGCTTTGATGCGGCGGAGGAATTCATGACAGAACTACAGTTCAGGATAATTCGACTGTTTCGCGCAGGAGCACCCACTGAAACTGGAAATTCACAGACGCGGATGCTTCACGCAACAGCCATTGCTCATAAGCTCGGAGTGGACGAGAAATTACCAGAGGTTGTCCAGGCCCTGATAGCCCTAGCTAGAAGCCGAAGGTAAGGTCACGTCGGAACCTGCCGGTGGACCGCCAGAAAATAGGATCTGGCAAGATTCTTCAAACTAGAATCACTACTGAAACATTCGAGGTGACGTCTGACCAGGCGGCTGGACTGGAATCCGGTGGGATATTGCCAAATGTTGTGTATGCGGCATGATCAGGCGGCTTCCTTTCGGACGCCATCGACGAAGGGCACACCGTCGATGACATCGGCGATCAGTTGACACCCATTCAACGCTCTCCAGGTCTTCTGTGCGGCCATCGCCAGCTTGAACACCATCGTCAAGCACGCCAGGCGGCTGCCCGCGCCCTTCGTCTTGCGCGTGCGGAGCCGGACGGTGGCGAACGTCGACTCGACCGGATTGGTGGTCCGGATGTGAATCCAGTGCTCGGCGGGGAACTCGTAAAAGGTCAGCAGCACGTCCCGGTCTTTCGCCAGGCAGGCGGTCGCCGCCGGAAACTTCGCGTGAAACGTGGCCACGAACAAGTCGAACGCCTGGTTGGCGCTGGACGTCGTCTCCGCCATCCAGATGTCGTGCAGCATCGCCTTCGCCTTGGGCTGCACGCCCTTCGGCAGCTTGTTCAGCACGTTCATCGTCTTGTGCACCCAACACCGCTGTTCGCGGGTCTTCGGGAACACTTTCCGCACGGCGCCCCAGAATCCGAGGCCCCCGTCGCCGACGGCGAGTTCCGGGTCGATCGCGAGCCCGCGCGCCCGGACGTCCAGCAGCAGCTCGCGCCACGACTGCTCGCTCTCGCGGTAGCCATCGGTGATCGCGATCAGCTCCTTCTGCCCCTCCCGCGTGGCGCCCATCAGCACCAAAATGCACTGCCGCTTGTTGTCCGTGTCCTCGAGGCGGACGTTGAAGTACACCCCGTCCGCCCAAACATAGGCATAGCGCCGGCCGGCGAGGGACCGCTGCGACCACCCGCGGTAGTCCTGCTCCCACACCGCCTTGAGCCGCGTGATCGTCGTCGCCGACAACCCCCGCGCGTCGGGCCCCAACAGCGCCTGCAAGGCCTCGCTGAAGTCTCCCGTGCTGATGCCCTTGAGATAGAGCCACGGGTACAGTTCTTCCAAGCTGGTCGTCTTTCGCAGGTAGGGCGGCAGGATCGCCGACCGGAACGTCTCCCGTTCGCCTACGGGCCGACGGTCCCGGACCCGGGGCTGCTGCACGCGCACGTCCCCGAGCGGCGTTTGAATCGCCCGAGTGGGCAAGTGGCCGTTGCGAACGACGCGCCGGCGCCCGGCCGCGTCCATCGTCGCCGCCCGGGCCGCAAGGTAGTCGTCCACCTCGGCCTCGATCGCCGTCAGCAACATCTGTTGCGCTCCGCGGTGCAGCACCTCGGTCAGGACATCTCGGGACGATTCTTGTGGGAACTGGACCAGCTTTTCGTTAGGCTCCGGCATGGTGGCGTACCTCCTTGCCCTTCGGGTGAGGGGGGTGCGTTAGCAACACCCAGGGTACGCCGCCTGTTCAAAACCTCAAACACAACTTTCGGTTATATCTCGAATCCGGTCCGACGTCGACTATCATAGGGGCGCCGAACACAACATGCGCGCTTCCTGGGCCGCCTGGGGAAGCCACAGGACGGGAACGAGAAATTTTGCTCCAAATACAGTAGCGATGGCCTCAAGAGGAGGACCGATGACCATTGACGAGGTCAAGAAAGCCGCTGAAGTTCTCGGTGCAGATCGCTGGAAGATTTGGATGACGTGCGGTCTTCACGACTGGGAGGCGTTACCACAGACCGACTCCGGCGAACATTACTGTCCGCAGTGCTACACACTATCGACGGCTGACGGTGCCATCAAGAACATCCCCGATCGGTTCGCGTGAAATGACACCCGACCTGGTGCGAACCTGACAGGGGAGAGTCGTGATGCCCAGATCCGTCATGACCGGAGACATCCCAACAAGGTTCGGTGACGTGCTGATCCTGACCACAGCGGCCGCTGGAAGTATCTGCTTGGTCTGTCCAGTGACCGCTGATGGTCAACAGGGCGGCACGCTTGACCGTCACGACGTTTCTAGTCTGTCTCGAGCTGAGGCGATAGCACGGGGCCTTGTCGTGCGCCCAGAAGGGCGTATTTACTTGAAGAACCAAGACTCTGGTGAGTGGGAACAGATTTTAAACTGAGGTGAAGATGCAAGAAAAACGGCCACCGCGGGAGAAGCTCGTGGCCGGACCCCGTGGGTCAAACGGCAGGACGCCTCGTAGGTGGCATCCAGAGGAAGTCGCTTGGTTCGACTCCGGCCGGGGTCTCCTGGCTGAGTGCAAGGATGCCTGTTTGATGGCTGGTGCAACCGCGAAGCTCAGGGTGAAGTCGCCGCAGAGGCAGACCCAAGGTCTGGAAGCTGAAGTCTAAAGATCGTGGCGGGGGTAGATTCGTGCAGTTGCTTGAAAATGATGAAACTGATACCACTACGCGATGGCATCCACACCTCTGCAAGGGTCTTCACAGCGCCTGATTGGGCAGATTCGACACCGGGAGTGGCCGCTGACGAAAGCGAGCTGCCTGCGCATGCTGTTCCATCCCAAGGCTTTTCTCTATCGCTGCCTTGGGTTACTCACTCTGGTAGTAGTCGACTCACTCGACTCCTCGTCCAAGCCGCCGGCGGCCCCGGCAACCGAGGCCGCATCCGGTTCGGTGCCGACCGACAGGTCCAGATAGAGCCTCCTCGCCTCGGCCAACGTGGGGCGAGTATCAGATCGTGTTCCTACCGCTGGCGCCCTGATCGCCGGAGCAAGTAGACCGCCACAACCGTGATCAGCGGCCCCGGCGATCGACCCCATCGTCTGCTGCGAGCCAAAGCCAAGGTCGTCGCCCAAGCCGATGACCTCTGCAAACACTGACGCTCCCAAGAGTCCGACACCGACCACGAGAAGGAGAAGGTTCCGCGACTCAGCATCGCAGATAGACTGCACGCCGTCGCTCACGGGATCGAACGTTGACCGAACCTACTTCTTCGCTGTCTTCTTCTTCGCCCAATACGCCTTCATTTTCTTCGAGAGGGTCTTTCGGGCCGCGGCGGACATCTTGCCTCGACGACGCCTGGGTGTGGCAGTTGTTGGGTTCTTCTGACCAATGAGACTCGCCGCCCGGCGAAGAGTCTCAAGGTCGGTCTGCAGTGTCTTGACGAGGGCTTGCTTCGCTGCGATCGTTCTGGAAATCTCGCTCATGTGGCCAAGCGTAGTGATGCCACGGTCGGGGTGTCAATCGGGCCGCCGCCCCAGTTGTGGGCTCAAGGGTTGCTCATTGTCTTTTCGACGAACGTTTTAATCCGCGCGTGGTCGTGTAGATCAAGGCCCAGAAACTCTGTTCCGACGCCCTTCCCTTCGAGGCTGCTTCGCACAATCACCTGACACGCGATCTCGCCTAATTCGGCGATGGCGAACCGAAGCCCCAGCAGGCGGCCGATCGCATAGTTCTCACTCAGTTCAAGGAACGCTCCGCCCTCGCCGAGGACAACCAGGCGTCCCTGTATGTGGATCGTCTTGTCCCCGTGACCTACCCAGACGTCGGCGTCGAAATCGACACCCGCCCGTGGGTATCGCCGCCGCCCCGAGGTATCTGTGGGCTGCGTCATGCTGTGGTCAGCAGGTCAGGAATGATCCAGATAATACCGCCGTGGCCGCTTTCAGTCCCGACAATTTCTTGCTGAATCCGTTGGTCAAGTGGGTGAACCGGCGCACCGACATTCCCATTCTGAGTTCTCAGGAATCACCGTGAGAAATAACCGAGAATAACCGCCAAGAGTCGGTTTTTGACACCGGCGGGTCGCGCTGGCACTTTCTGCGCCGAGGGCACCAGCCTGACGCTATACTTTCCGCACTCTCCGCTCACTATGGCCTTAGCCCGCGGCACCCGCCTCGGCCCGTATCAAATCCTCGCCCCCATCGGGGCCGGGGGCATGGGCGAGGTCTACAGAGCCACCGACACCCGGCTGGAGCGGACCGTCGCCATCAAGGTCCTGCCCGCCCATGTGGCCTCCGACCCGGAGCGGAAGCAGCGGTTCGAGCGTGAGGCGAAGACGGTTGCCGCGCTCAGCCACCCCCACATCTGCCCCGTCTTCGATGTGGGCCGCGAGGGCGAAACCGACTTCCTGGTCATGGAGTACCTGGAGGGCGAGACGCTGGCCGACCGGCTCAGCAAGGGTGCCCTGCCGCTGGACCAGGCGCTCCGTTACGCCATCGAGATCGCCGACGCCCTGGACAAGGCCCACCGCCAGGGGGTGACGCACCGGGATCTGAAGCCCGCCAACATCATGCTGACGAAGGCGGGGGCGAAGCTCCTGGACTTCGGGTTGGCGAAGCTCAAGCCGACCGGCCCGCAGAGTGACGCCTCGACCAAGCTGGCCGATGCGCTCACCGAGCAGGGGACGATTCTCGGCACGTTCCAGTACATGGCCCCGGAGCAACTCGAAGGCAAGGACGCCGATGCCCGGACGGACATCTGGGCCTTCGGGTGTGTCGTCTACGAGATGGTCACGGGCCAGAAGGCGTTCGAGGGGAAGAGCCAGGCGAGTTTAATCGGAGCGATTCTGCACAAGGAGCCGGCCACCCTTTCTACCGTTGAACCGCTGTCCCCTGCCGGCCTCGACTACGTCGCTCAGACCTGCCTGGGCAAAGACCCGGACGACCGTTGGCAGTCGGCGCGCGACCTGCTGAGGGAGTTGAAGCGGGTCGAGGCCGGCGGTGCGGCTCCAGCCGATTCGGCACCGACCATCGCACCGCAGCATCTGGCCCTCTGGCAGCGCCCGATGCCGTTGACGCTCGGTGCGCTACTCATCGCAGTCGTTGCCGGCCTTGCCGTCTGGAGCCTCACGCCACGGTTGACGCAGCCTGTTTCGCGAATGGTCGTGTCGGTGGCGCCCAGTGCACCGGTCGGCGCGAGCGTCAGCTACAGCGACGTTGCCATTTCGCCCGACGGAGCCCACATCATCTATCAAACCGAGGACGATCAGGCCCTTCACGTTCGAGCCGTTGATCAACTCCAGGGGGCGCCGCTTCGGGGCGCGGCGCCGGCGGGTAATGCGTTTGTGTCACCCGATGGCGCGTGGGTGGGCTTCACGAACGGGCCTGCCCTCATGAAAGTGTCGATCCTCGGCGGCGCGCCGCTGACGATCTGCGAAGTTCCCGGTGTGGATCTTCGCGGCGCGAGCTGGGGCGCGGACGACACGATCGTCTTTGGGGTGCGTTCGGATACAGGCCTGCTGCAAGTGCCAGCGGCTGGAGGTGAGCCGGAACTGCTCACGACACCCGATGAGGGCTTTTCCCATCGTTGGCCGGATATTCTCCCCGGCGGGTCGGGCGTCCTGTTTGCGGTGGACCCTAGTGGTCCGGGATCGACGGAGTCCCAGATTGCCGTCCTCGATCTGGCCACCGGAGTGCACGAGATCATCATCCCCCGCGGCCTCCACCCTCGCTATTCCTCAACGGGGCACATCGTGTACGCCGTCGAAGGAACGCTGCGGGCAGTGGCGTTTGACCTGGACACACTCGAGGTCACCTCCGATCCCGTGCCCGTCGTGGAAGGCGTCATGACCAAGGACGGCAGCGGCGCGGCCAGTTTTGATCTCTCCGAGAGCGGGTCGCTCATCTACGTCGGTGGAACGGCCTCGCAAGCAATGCGCTCGTTGGTGTGGGTTGACCGAGAAGGCGGCGAGGAACCGCTTCCGCTCCCTAGCCGTGGTTACTTCCAGCCGCGCCTCTCGCCCGACGGGACGCGGGTGGCGATCACGGTGGCCGAACAAGACCGGCGGGCCCTGTGGGTCTATGACGTGGCCAGCGGCGCTGGGCTGCGCTTCACGAACGAGGGCGCTGTCTCCTTTCCGGTGTGGACGCCGGATGGTCAGCACGTCGTCTTCACCTGGGCCGTCGCGGGGGAGAACCCCGGTTTGCACTGGGTCCCGGCCGACGGGCGAGGGCCGGTCGAGAGCCTGGCGCCGCCGGGGGACGCTGGTCCTGACGAAGCGACCGGCGTCACGCCCGACGGAAGCATGATCGTCTTCAGCCGAAGACGTGGGACCGAGTGGAGGGAGATTTGGGAACTTCCGCTGGAGGGTGAACGGACACCGAAGCCCCTTGTTGAAGGCGAGTTCCTCCGTCACCTGGCAGCAATTTCCCCGGACGCCAACTGGCTCACGTACCGCTCGAACCAATCGGGCCAGAACGAAATCTATGTGCAGCCGTACCCAGGGCCTGGCCCCACGATACCGGTGTCGATAGGGGGCGGTAACAACGCGGTGTGGTCGCCGGACGGGTCCGAGATTTTCTACCGGCGTGGCAATGCTGTGATGGCGGTCGACGTGAGCATTGAAGGCGATGTCGCCCGCGTCGCCGCGCCGAGAGAACTCTTCTCGAGCAATGTTGCTGGCGGCGGTCTCGAGTATCAGGCGGCGCCGGACGGCCGATTTCTGATGCTGAGAAGCGGAGACGCAACGCTCACCGACAACCAGAACCTCACACAGGTGGTGCTCGTCCAAAACTGGCACCAGGAGCTGCTGGAGCGGGTGCCGGTCCCCTGAGCGGGGCCGACCCGATCACCGAGGCACATGCCGGGGTGGTCGCCGGCAGCTCGCGAAAGTTGAGGAAAGTCAGGGCCGGGTTTGGCAGACTAGGGCGGGCTCGGAGCGGTGAGGTCGACGAACCATTGGGGCCCTCGAGACCGTAAAACTGGCTGATCCGGCGTGTGCGTGATTGAGCGAATAACTAGGCGTCGCCGTGGTGCGCGCTACGGCGCGAGCCTGAGATCCTGAATAGTGAAGCCTCTGGCACGCGCTCCGCTCCGGCCGTGAGGAGAGACGGATGACGTATCGGATTGCGGGCATTGACGTGCACAAGCGGATGTTAGCGGTGGTGGTGGCGGACATCGCGGTCGACGGGGCGTACGAGTTTGTCCACCGGCGCGTGGGCACCAGCCCGCGCGAGCTTCGCGCGTTGGCCGCGTGGCTGGGAGCAGAGGCGGTCGAGGAAGTGGTGATGGAATCGACGGCACAGTATTGGCGCCCGGTGTGGGAGGTGCTCGAACGCGACTGGCTGCCCGCCCGCCGCACGCGGGACGGCGCGAGTCCGATGGCGGGCACGCTGCACTTGGCGCAAGCGCTGTCGAATCGGGGGCGCCGTGGGCGGAAGCGAGATTTCGTGGATGCCGAACGCCTGGTGAAGCGGTTGGTGGCGCAGGAGCTGACGCTGAGCTTTGTGCCGGACGCCGAGCAGCGGTTGTGGCGGACGGTGATGCGCCGCAAGTATCAGCTGACGCGCAACCGCGTCCAGGTCCACAACCGGTTAGAGGCCCTGCTGGAAGAAGCGCATCTGAAGCTGTCGAGCCTGGTCTCGGATCTGCTGGGGGCCAGTGCGCGGCGGATGCTGCAGGCGCTGGCGGACGGGGACACGGATCCGGCGGCGCTGGCGGCGCTGGCCGACCAGCGACTGCGCGCGACCCCCGAGCAGTTGAGCGATGCGCTCGGGGCAGCGACGGCGCTCAACCCCGTCTATCGACGGCTCATCGGCATGGCCCTCGAGGACGTGCGCTTGATCGAGGAGCAGATCCGGCAGCTCGATCAGGAGATGGCCGGGCTGATCCGGCCGCACCAGGAGGCCGTGCAGCGGTTGGCCGAAGTGCCGGGGCTGGGGGTCGATTCGGCGCAGCAGATCATCGCCGAGGTCGGGCCGACGGCGGCGACGTTCCCCTCGCCCAAGCAACTCGCCTCCTGGGTGGGCACGTGCCCCGGAGCGGAGGAGAGTGCGGGCGTGAACGCCAGCCACCGCTCCCCGAGCGGCAACCGGCAGATGCGCCGCCTCCTCCATCAAGCGGCGAACGCGGCGGTCAAGACCAAGGGGAGTATCTTCCTCCTGGTGTATCGCCGGTTGGTGCCGCGCCTGGGCCACGCGCAAGCCATCGGGGCCATTGCGCATCGGCTGTGTCGCCTGATTTGGAAGATTCTGCACCAGGCCGTGCGGTACGAAGAACGCGGCCCGGCGGTCAGCCGGCTGCGCACGCAACGCCGCGCCCTCAAGATGGCCCGCGAATTGCGCCGCCTGGGGTATCGGGTCGAGCTGATCCCCACTCCCCTAGGGACGCCCGCATGAGTGGAGATGACTTTCGATCCTGGTTCACCGAACTCGAACGCCTCGTCCCCACCCCCTGACCTTCCATGCCCCTGTCCCCCGGCACCAAGATCGGCCCCTACGAGATCCAGGCCCCGCTGGGCGAAGGCGGCATGGGGGCGGTCTACCAGGCCCACGACCCGACGCTCCAGCGCACGGTCGCCATCAAGGTCCTGGCGAAGCAGGCTGAAGACGCCTCGGCACGACTCCTCCAGGAAGCCCGCGCTGCCTCGGCTCTGAACCACCCCCACATCTGCACCATTTACGAGGTTGGCGAGCATGAGGGCTAAGCCTTCATCGTCATGGAGCATGTCGAGGGGAAGGCCTTGAGTGCGCTCATCCCAGCCGACGGCCTCCCCCCGGAGAGTGTGATCCGCTACGGGACGCAGATCGCCGACGCCCTGGCCCACGCGCATGAGCGCGGGATCGTCCATCGGGATCTAAAGAGCGCCAACGTGGTCATCACGCCCGAGGGCCGCGCCAAGGTGCTGGACTTTGGCCTGGCCGCCCGGATGCCCCAGGCGGACGCCGAGGCGGTCACCAAGACGCAGGAGGCGATCCCGCACGCTGGGATGCTGGTGGGCACCTTGGCCTACATGGCCCCGGAGGTCTTGCGAGGCGAGGCCGCGACGGCCCGGAGCGACATCTGGGCGCTGGGGGTCCTGCTCTATGAGATGGCGAGTGGGCGGTTGCCGTTTGGGGGTGACACAGCCGCTGATGTTGCATCGGCAACCTTGAAAGAGACACCTGCCACGCTCCCGTCACGGGTGTCGGCTGGCCTGCGCTCCGTCATCCAGAAATGCGTGGCGAAAGAGCCGGGGCTACGCTACACGAGCGCGGCGGTCGTGCAAGGGGCGCTCGACGTCATCCAGTCGGACAGCGCCGTCACCCAGCCAGGAAGCCTTGCCCCCGTGGATGCAACGCGAACCTGGCGGGTCGCTGTGGCAGTGATCGGACTCGTGCTTGTCGCTGGTATCATCGGCTACTGGCTGCGACCCGCGCCCCAGACCAACGCCTCGGGTATCCTTCGGCTCACGAACCCGACCCAGATCACCAGCGCGACGGGGCTAGAGGAGCTTCCGGCCTGGTCGCCGGACGGAGAGATGCTCGCCTTTGTGTCCCGGCAGAGTGGGAACCCTGACATCTGGGTCGCACAGCTCGGCGGTGGCCAGCCGGTGAACCGCACGGCGGACCATGCCGGAGCGGATTTATTCCCAAGCTGGTCGCCCGATGGGCAGGAGATTGCGTTTCTGTCAGACCGGGACGGTGGTCAGTTCGACGTGGTGTTTGGTGTGTCGCCGTTGGGCGGTGAGGCGCGCACGCTGGGACGGTTTGGCGGACCTGCCGTGAACCTCCAGTGGCTCGCCGGGGGAGCCGAGCTGGGCTCTCGCGTTCGGGAAGGTTCGAGCAGGTTCGCCGAAATCTTGACTGTGAACACCGGGGAGGTTCGACGCATCGCCTTGCCGGGGCGACGCACGAACCGTACCGAGCTGCGCTGGTCACCCGACGAGCAGTACCTCGCCTACGTGGACGGCTCTATCAGCGACGACACCACACAGCTCTGGGTGCTGCGTCTAGCGGACGGCGAGGCCAGGGCGGTGACCGACGGTGTTGCATGGGAATGGTATCCCAGCTGGTCTCGGGATTCGACGACTCTGTATTTCGTATCCGATCGAGGCGGGAGCCGGGATCTCTGGCAACTGTCGCTGGACGATGGCGCACCCTCGGGTGAGCCACAGCGAGTGACGGCGGGTGTGGGGATGTGGGAGGCTGTCCTGTCCCCGGATGGCACCCGGTTGGCTTACCAGCAAGGCAGCCAGCTCTCGAATGTCTGGCGGACGCCGGTCCTGAGCGATCGACCGGCGACCTGGGCTGATGCCGAACAGCTGACCTTCGACGAGGCTTTTCTTGAATATCTGGATGTCTCCCCCGATGGGTTGAGCCTCATCGTCAATTCAGACCGCGGTGGGAACCCGGACCTCTGGACGCTTCCGGCCGAGGGTGGCGAGATGCGACGCCTGACCACCGATCCTACGCCAGACTGGGCTCCCAAATGGTCGCCCGACGGTGAGCAGATCGCCTTCTACGCCTATCGAAGTGGCAACCGCGACATCTGGATCATGTCGGCTGAGGGCGGGGCCGCCCGGCAGCTCACAACCCACGACGCGGCGGATATGCATCCGAACTGGTCGCCCGACGGGTCAGAGATCGTGTTCCAATCGGAACGGACTGGCAACCAGGACATCTGGGCGATGCCAGTCGAGGGTGGCGAACCACGCCAGTTGACCACCGATCCCGGCAGCGATGATTTTCCCGCCTGGTCGCCAGACGGGAAGTGGGTCGCCTTCGGTTCGTCGCGTTCGGGACAAATAGAGGTGTGGCGGGTACCGGCAGGTGGCGGAGAAGCCGAGCGGGTAACTGAGGGGGGAGGCGGAAGGCAGCGCTGGGCACCGAACTCGGAGGAGATCTATGTTGGCTCCTTCCGCGATGGTCAAGGCAACCTGTGGGTCGCATCGCTCGACGACCACACGGAACGTCAGCTGACCGACCTGTCGGGTAGGCCAGGGGCCGTTCAGGATATGGCGACGGATGGTCGCTATCTGTACGTCGTCTGGGTGGTTGACCAGGGCGACATCTGGGTGATGGATGTCGTTCAGGACGAAGACGACGGCAGCGACGACTGATGCCCTTGACCCCCGGCACCACCCTCGGTCCGTACGAAGTCCTCTCCGCCATCGGCGCAGGCGGCATGGGGGAGGTGTACAAGGCGCGGGACACCAAGCTCGACCGCGATGTCGCGCTGAAGATCCTGCCCGACGCGTTCGTGAACGACCCCGAGCGGCTGGCTCGCTTCCAGCGGGAGGCGAAGGTGCTGGCGTCGCTCAATCATCCGAACATCGCGGCGATCTACGGATTGGAAGAATCCGGCGACTCCCCCGCGCTGGTCCTCGAATACGTCCCCGGCCCGACCCTCCAAGACCGGATCGCCAAAGGCCCGATCCCGCTCGACGAAGCCCTCCCCATCGCCCGGCAGATCGCCGAGGCGCTGGAAGCCGCGCATGAGCAGGGGATCATCCACCGCGACCTGAAACCGGCCAACGTCAAGGTCAAGGACGACGGGACGGTGAAGGTGCTGGACTTCGGTCTGGCGAAGGCGCTCCAACCCGACCTGGGCGATCTCGACGCGGCCAATTCCCCGACGATGACCATGACCGCTGCCGCCACCAAGATGGGCGTCATCATGGGGACGGCGGCGTATATGAGTCCGGAGCAGGCCCGTGCAGGCACAGCCGACCGACGCTCGGACATCTGGGCGTTCGGTGTCGTGCTGCTGGAGATGCTCACCGGGAAGCCGACGTTCACAGGCAAGACGGTATCGGACACCCTGGCGTTTATCCTCACGAAGGAACCGGACTGGGCATCGCTCGCGGCCAACACCCCCGCCGCACTTCGCCGTTTGCTCCGTCGGTGTTTAGAGAAGGAGCCGAAGCAGCGCCTGAGCGCCATCGCTGATGCGCGGCTCGACCTTGACGAGGCGAAAGCCGAACCCGATGCCGAGTCACCAGCGGCTACGTCGGTTGCCCAGTCCGCCCTCTGGCAGCGGCCAGTTCCCGCCCTGGCGATCGGCCTCGTCATCGCGGCGGTGACCGGCCTCGGCGTCTGGAGCCTCGCACGTGGCGGAGCTCCGGCGTCTCGTTCAACGGCGCGGTTCGCTGTTGTCCTCCCGGCCGGAGACTCCACGCAGCTTGGTGCGACGGGAGGTATCGCGCTCTCCCCAAACGGTCAGACGATGGTCTATGCGGCCACGCGCGATGGGCAGGCTCAGCTGTTTCGCCGTGATCTGGGCGAGTTAGAGGTGACGCCGATTCGTGGCACGGCAAACGGCAACTGGCCGTTTTTTTCGCCCGATGGAGCATGGATCGGCTTTATCGATGATGAGGCTCTCAGGAAGGTCGCGGTTACCGGGGGGGCGGCGGTGACGCTGAGCGAGGTCAATCGGTTTCACAATGGGGCCAGCTGGAGTGCGGACGGGACCATCTTTGTTAGCCAGCCGGAGGGCGTTCTGCGGGTGTCTGATGAGGGAGGCACACCGGACTTGGTCATACCCGAGGAGCCAGCCGGAAATATCACCCGGCCACAGCTCTTGCCCGACGGGGAACATCTCCTGTTCACGTTCAGACCCCAAGGGAGCAACTGGGACGATGCCGAGATTGTCGTGGAGTCCCTGGTGACCGGTGAGCGACGTACCCTGCTCCGGGGTGGCACGGATGCCCGGTACGTGCCGACTGGTCACCTGGTCTACATCCATGAAGCCACCCTGCTCGCCGTACCCTTCGACCTAGCCTCGCTGAGCGTTTCGGGCGGTGCTGTCCCGCTCGTCGAAAGTGTCCGTCAAGCCCCGCTCAACACGCTCGGCGCGGCGTACTTCGCCGTGTCGCCCGATGGGGCCTTGGCCTACATGCAGGGTGCGGGCGGGCTGCTCATCCGCCCCCTCGTCTGGGTGGATCGTCAAGGTCGAGAAGAAGCGGTGCCGGCAGAGCCACGAGCGTACTCAGAGTTCACCCTGTCGCCCGACGGCAGCCGCGTGGCGGTCCGCGTGGCCGACCCCGGCGGCGCGGACGTCTGGGTGTACGACCTGCGGCGCGACACCTTGACGCGACTCACGTTCGACTCTCGAAACCAATTGTTTCCCACGTGGACGCCGGATGGCAGGCGGCTGGCGTTCGGGACACCGCTGGCGTGGAAGGCGGCCGACGGCACCGGCGACGTAGAGCCGCTGGGGGAGGACTCCAACGAGTGGATTCCCCAAGCCTTCTCGCCCGACGGGACCACGCTGCTCTTTATGGATATCCAAGATGGCCGCGACTTGGGCGTCCTGGCGGTTGACGACGGCACCTCGACCCTCCTGGTCGAGGGTGAGTTCTTAGCGCAAAACGGCAGTCTGTCACCCGATGGCCGATGGCTCGCCTACCAGTCGAACGAATCCGGCCGGATGGAAGTCTACGTCCGCCCCTTTCCCGACGCCGACGCTGGGCGGTGGCAGGTGTCGAGTGGCGGCGGCATCTGGCCCCTCTGGAACCCAGCGGCCCAGGAGATCTTTTACGTCGGTCCACGTGGGCTGACAACCGTGGCGTTCGACACCGAACAGACGTTCACCCCTGGCACGGTGACGTTGCTCTTCGACACGACACCGTACGTCACTGGGCAGACCCTCTACCGACGCGCTGCCGTCTCACCCGACGGGCAGCGCTTCTTGATGATCAAGCTGGAAGTGGACCCGGTAACTGACGATTCGTCGGGCGGCCAAGACCAGATCCACGTCGTCCTCAACTGGTTCACCGAACTCCAGGCGCGGGTGCCGACGGGACGGTAGGGGGCGAACTTCGTGCGCGGGAAGGACTCATTCACACATACATAGAGGAGACGCGAGATGGCTTCGGCAGGAACGATTCACCGCGAAATGATGGATGCATGGAACCGCCGGGACTTCGACGCAGTGCGGAGCCTGCTACATGACGAGTACACTTATATCGGCGGCGACGGGAAAGAGATGACCGGTCCCGACGCGGGTGTCCAGGTCGCAAAGGGCTACGCGGCGGCGTTTCCCGACGGCAAAGCCGAGGTCAAGACGACCTACGTGCAGGGCGACGTGGGCATCAGCGAGTTCCAGGTGACGGGTACCCACCAGGGCGACCTCATGGGCGTGGCCCCAACGGGGAAACGACTCAGCATCGTCGTCTGCAACATCATCGAGATGCGCGACGGCAAGGTCTACCGAGAGCGGGAATACATCGATTCCGGTGCGATGTGGGCCCAACTCGGCGTCCGCGAGTTGCCCGCGTCGTCCTAGCCCCGGCGTGGCTCACCACCAAAGGCTCCCCTCCTGGATGACCGCTGGATGACCGGGAGGACTCCCACGTAGTCCATATGAGTCCTCCCGGGTCCAGGTCGCTTGGCGGAATGTCCAATGTATTCCGCTCGGTTCCGCTCCAGTCCTCTGACGGTCTCCGATTCAAAATCCCGTGGGATCACATCCCGTGTGGGTTCGAGTCCCACCTCCGGCACCAATCAACACAACAACTTACAGTTACCGGACAGAGTGTTCGGGATTCTGGATTGCCTGGCCGGATGAATACCAGTTGCACGCGACGATGAAATGCCCAGGCATCCATCGCGCGAACTGCGGGACGCCGCGAGTCTCGACCACGGCTTCCAGCACCGTCGCCACGTCCTCCCCGTGACCGGTGGAGAACAGTTTCATCGAATCGTTCAATGGGCAACTCCGTGACGAGTGTCTGAACACCCCCTTTGTTCATCTCGCTCGACGACGCACAACGCCAACTCGAGCTCTGGAGAACGGATTACAATGCGGTGCACCCGCATAGCGCCCTGGGCGACCGCGCGCCCGACGAAGCACGACAGGCACATGAGGAGATCAGAACGAGAGGCACTCAGGTGAGTCCCTTGAGGCTCGTTGACTGTAGGAATTCCCGACCTCGCTGCACACATTGTGCAACCGTAGGTGTTCAGAATCTGGAGGTCGGTCATGAACAAGGCTCAACGGGTTATTCGCCGTAAGAAACGGGTATCGGAGCACGCCGCACGGATCGGAAGATACAAGGTGGACTTCTCTGCTGTCTTACCGCCGTCTTACCGTGAACTGAGAGGTACCCTGAGGTGCACAGCAGCGGTTCGAGGAAGGCAGGAGGTGACGTGCGAACCGGTGTCAGCGCATGACTCAGACCGAGCTGCACACGCTTTCTTTGCGCAACCCCGAAGCGTTCACGCTTTCTTTGCGCAACCCCGAAGCGTTCTGGGCCGAAGCGGCCGAACGGGTCCACTGGTACAGGCGGTGGGACAAGGTCCTGGACGACTCGCGCGCGCCGTTCTATCGCTGGTTCACCGGCGGCATTGTCAACAGCTGCTACGACGCGCTCGATCGGCACGTGGACGAGGGACGCGGTGAGCAGCCGGCACTGATTTACGACAGCCCGGTTACCGACACCGTCAAGATCTTCACATATTCGCAGCTGCTGGCTGACGTGGCACGCTTCGCCGGTGTCCTGGTCGGCCAGGGTGTGGTAAAGGGTGACCGCGTCGTCGTCTATATGCCGATGGTGCCCGAGGCGGTCGTCGCGATGCTGGCGTGCGCCCGCATCGGTGCGATTCACTCCGTGGTGTTCGGGGGCTTCGCCCCGAACGAGCTGGCCACCCGCATCACAGATGCGAAGCCGAAGCTGATCGTTTCGGCCTCGTGCGGCATCGAAGTCACCCGAGTCATTCCGTACAAGCCGCTCCTCGACCAGGCGATCGAGATCGCTCCGGTGAAACCCGATCGGTGCATCATTCTTCAGCGTCCCCAGGCAGACGCGCGGATGGTCGCCGGACGCGACGTCGACTGGTCCGAGTTGATGGCCGGCGCCCAACCGGTCGACTGCGTGCCGGTGGCCGCCACCGACCCGCTCTACATTCTGTATACGTCCGGCACCACGGGCATCCCCAAAGGTGTCGTCCGCGACCACGGCGGTCATCTCGTCGCGCTGAAGTGGACGATGCAGGCGGTGTATGGGATGAACGAGGGCGACGTCTTCTGGGCGGCGTCGGACCTCGGGTGGACCGTCGGGCACTCCTACATCGTCTATGCGCCGCTCTTCAAAGGCTGCACCAGCGTGCTGTATGAGGGCAAACCGGTCGGCACCCCTGATCCCGGCGCCTTCTGGCGCGTGATTTCGCAGCACGGCGTGAACGCGCTGTTTACGGCGCCGACGGCGTTTCGCGCCATCAAACGCGACGATCCCAACGGCGAGCACATCCGCCGATATGATTTACGCGCCTTTCGCACGCTCTTTCTTGCCGGCGAGCGATGCGACCCTGACACGCTCGAATGGGCACGCGAGCAGTTGCACGTGCCGGTCATCGATC
This sequence comes from Vicinamibacterales bacterium, assembly GCA_963667915.2. Classification (GTDB taxonomy): domain Bacteria; phylum Acidobacteriota; class Vicinamibacteria; order Vicinamibacterales; family UBA823. The sequence continues at coordinate 364,120 of CAXXNN010000004.1, forward strand.
ACTGGTGGCAAACCGAGACCGGCTGGGCGGTCGGCGCGAACTGTGTCGGCGTGGAGCTGCTGCCGGTCAAGCCTGGGTCGTGCGCCAAGGAAGTGCCGGGATATGACGTTCGCGTGCTGAACGAGGCGGGTCGCGAGGTGCCCGCCGGCAAGACCGGCAGCATCGTCATCAAGCTACCGCTCCCGCCCGGCTGCCTGCCGACGCTCTGGCAGAACGACGAAGGCTACCGCGACACCTATCTCAGCGCGTTTCCCGGCTACTATTCGACCGCCGATGCCGGCCACAAGGACACGGACGGCTACCTGTGGATCATGGGCCGCACTGACGACATCATCAACGTTGCCGGCCATCGGCTCTCGACCGGCGGGATGGAGGAAGTCCTCGCCTCACATCCCGACGTCGCCGAATGCGCCGTCTTTGGCGTGGCCGACAGTCTCAAGGGTGAGATTCCGCTCGGTGTCGCCGTGCTCAAGGCCGGCGTGGCGCGGCCGCACGCCGAGATTGTTCAGGAGCTCATCCAGAAGGTTCGTGCGCAGATCGGGCCGCTCGCATCGTTCAAGGTCGCGACCGTCGTGGCTCGCTTGCCCAAGACACGCTCCGGGAAGATCCTTCGCGGCACGATGAAGCAGATCGCCGACGGCGTCGAGGTCAAGACGCCCGCCACGATCGACGACCCGGCCATCCTCGGGGAAATCGCCGAAGCGCTCGCGGTGCTCGGCTATCCCGCGCAGTCGTAGCGTTGCAGCTCTTGCTTGTAGGGTGACACATGGTGGACGAATTCGACGCGTATCGCATCTTTGCGGAGCACGGCAAGGTCGCAGGTCGGCTCGTGCGGACCACGCTCGACGAGCTGACCCCGGGTGACGTGGTGATCAGGGCCGCCTACTCGAGCATCAATTACAAAGATGCGTTGGCGGCGACCGGCGCGGGCAAGATCCTTCGTCGGTTTCCGCTGATCGGGGGGATCGACGTCGCGGGATCGGTCGTGACGAGCTCGGCCGCGATGTTTCGGGAGGGCGACCAGGTGCTCGTGACCGGGTATGACCTCGGGGTCGCGAATGATGGGGGGTACGCCGAGTACGTCCGGGTGCCGGCCGAGTGGGTCGTGCCGTTGCCACAGGGCCTCACCGCCTTCGACGCCATGGCGATCGGCACGGCAGGCTTCACCGCAGCGCTGTCGATTGTGCAAATGGAGCGAAACGGCCTGGCACCTTCTAACGGTCGGACCATCGTCACGGGCGCCACAGGCGGTGTTGGGAGCATGGCCGTCGAGTTGCTGACGACGTTGGGGTACGACGTGACGGCACTCACGGGCAAGGACCGTGAACACGAGTACCTGCGCTCACTGGGCGCCACGCGCGTACTGTCCAGACGTGAGCTGCAGATGGGCACCCGCCCACTCGAGAAGTCGACCTGGGCCGGCGCGGTTGATCCCGTGGGCGGTGAGATCTTGGCCTGGCTCACCCGCACGATGATGCCAGGCGGCTGCATCGCCAGCTCTGGCCTGACGGCCGGCGTGGAGCTGCACACCACCGTCCTGCCGTTCATCTTGCGAGGCATCAGCCTTCTGGGTATCGACTCAGCGGCGTGCCCGATGGATCGTCGACGCGAAGTCTGGCACCGCCTGACCACGACCATGCGGCCGAAGCACCTGCCAACGATTGCCCGCGAAATCACGCTGCGCGATCTGCCGCAGGCCTTCGCGGCGTTGCTCGACGGATCAGCGCGCGGCCGGATGGTCGTCAAGATCGCCTAGCGCTCGAGAAGCCCGAGTTCCGAATGTCGCACCGGGCTTGCCACCTCGCGCGCGCGAGTCCGTCCTACTTCGCGGGCCCAGGCTCCGAATGTTTGTCCCAGGTAGGCATAGGATCTACAATCGGGCCTGTTTTCACTGACAGCCCGACATGGCCTTGACCTTAGCCCGCGGCACCCGCCTCGGCCCGTATCAGATCGAGTCCCCCATCGGGGCCGGGGGCATGGGGGAGGTCTACAAAGCGACCGACACCCGGCTGGAGCGGATGGTCGCCATCAAGGTCTTGCCCGCGCACCGGGACGTGTTCACGAGGCACCCATGATCGGCCTAGAGCTCTGGAGCTTGGAGATCCGGCCGTTTGCCGGGGAAGGTGGCACATGACGTACGACGACATCGCTGACGTACTGCGACGGTATGAGGCTGCCGTTCAGGACCATGACGCGCGCGTCCAGGCCGCGTTCTATGCGCCAGATGGCGTTCGAGAAGGTCCAGCCTTTGGCGCCGTGACCGGTCGGGCGGCGATTCAGAAGCGCTACGAGTACTGGTATACGGCCTTTCCCGATCTCGTGCTCGAGCTCGAGGAGATGGTGATCGAGGGGGATCGCGCAGCGGTGTTCTGGAAATTTCAGGGCACGCAGCAAGGGCCGTTTCTTGGGCTGACCGGCACCGGGCAGCGGCTGGTCCTCCCGATGGTGTCGCTCTGCCGGTTCAAGGACGAGGGGATCGCGTACGCGCGATACGTGTACGACTTTTCGGGCCTGCTGCTCAAGACCGGGGTGCTCAAGGCGAAGCCGGGGCAATCCCCACGCTAGCCGGCAACCGCTGGCGACCGCGCCAACGCATCCATCCCTTTACATCTGGGGGACACCGTGAGTGAGAGAACCACAGAACTCGACACGGCCTCGTTGAGGCGCCGGGAGTTTCTCTCGGCCGGTGCGGTGGGCATCGCGGCGACGGCGTTCGAGGGCACGGGCCAGATCCTGCGAGCAGCAGAGGCACCCGCCGGCGTCCGACGTCAGGATGCGGTGTCCGACGTGGCGGCCCTCACGTTCGACGTCTTCGGGACGGTGGTCGACTGGCGGACGTCGATCATCCGTGAAGGCAGGCTGCTGTCCCAGCGGAAAGGACTCGACGTGGACTGGGCAAGGTTCGCGGATGAGTGGCGATCCGGGTACGGCCCGGCCATGAATCAGGTTCGCACGGGTGAGCTGCCGTGGATGAAGATCGATCGGCTCCACCGGAGAATCCTCGATGGCCTGCTGATTGAATTCGACATCTCAGGTCTCTCCGAAGGCGAGATCGACGATCTCAATCGAGTGTGGCATCGGCTGATCCCTTGGCCTGATGCCGTGCGCGGCCTCAGCCGCCTTCGGTCGAAGTTTGTCCTCGCCACGCTTTCCAACGGCAACGTGTCTCTGTTGACCAACATGGCGAAGAACGCGGGTCTGCCGTGGGACTGTATTCTCTCAGCTGAACTGTCAGGGCACTACAAGCCTGACCCTGAGGTGTACGAGAAGGCGGCGGACTTGCTGGATCTTCCACCCCGCCGGATCATGATGGTGGCGGCGCACAAAGGCGACCTGCGGGCCGCGCAGGCCGTCGGGTTCAAAGCGGCGTGGGTGCCGCGGCCCCTGGAGTATGGTCCAGGGAGGACCGTTGACACGACACCCGACCCGGAGTTCGACATCACGGCGAGTGATTTCCTGGACCTCGCCCAACGACTATAGGCCCCGGCACTGACTCGGACGGTTCACTCCACGCCGGGCGCATCTCGCTCTTCGAGCGAGGCTTCCAGATCCGCCACAGCCTGGAGATCCCGCAAGCGTCCCGCGGCGCGCTTCACCGCGATGAGCGTCTCGAGGTCCAGGCACAGGCAGTCGACGCCGCCAGCAGCTCGAGCAGCTTGCGGAAGTCGGTCACGACCTGGTCCGGAAAGCGCGTCCGGCCCGCCGCAACTCGTCGGCGGTTCGCAGCACCTCCATCAGCTCCACGACTCGCTGTTCGGGCGTGCGCCGGAGGTTGTCACGGAGGAGCGTCCTGTCCACCTCACGCTTGTAGACCTCGACGACCGGGTCCGGGTCCAGTCCTTGAGTCTTCCGCCTGAAGAATCCAGCTATAATTCTCCATTCCCATGGCAGTGGAAGTCGGCACACCGCTCGGGCCGTTTCGGCAGCGCGCCTCCGATCGCACCGCGGCTGAAGTCCCCAGCGCGCCGGGCGCACGCTACGAAGACGTTTCGCGTGGCCGGGTCTGTGGCGGCCGGCGCTGGATGACCGGGAGGACTCTCACCCAGTCCTGTTGAGTCCTTCCGGGTAGGCCCACATGAGCGTCCGGTTCGGCAGACCTACGATGGGCTTCCTGGTTACGGCGTGCCTCGTCGCTGCAGGCGGTCTCCTGCTCATCTGGACCTTTCAACGCTCGCTGATCTACTTTCCGTTCGATGATGTGCCGTCGCCAAGCGACGTCGGGCTGGCCGAGGTCGAGATGGTCACGTTCCCGACCGCGGACGGGCTCGTGCTCAGTGGCTGGTTCGTGTCGAGCCGCTCCGCTGCGGCCTCCGGCACCGTCATCGTCTTCAACGGGAACGCCGGCAATCGCGCCTACCGGGCGCCGCTGGCGGCCGCGCTGCGAGACAACGGGTACCAGGTGCTGCTGTTCGATTACCGCGGCTACGGGGGGAACGAGGGCGCACCGTCCGAACCCGGTCTCCTGGCGGATGCCCGCGCCGCGCGCGCGTATCTCCTGGGTCGCGCCGATGTCGACGCGTCCCGCCTCGTGTACTTCGGAGAGTCGCTTGGGTCGGCCGTCGCGATCGCGCTCGCGGCCGAGCACAGCCCGGCCGCCTTGATCTTGCGCTCGCCGTTCACGTCGCTCGCTGACGTCGGCCGGGTCCACTATCCTTTTCTGCCGGTCAAGTGGCTGCTGTGGGACCAGTTCGCGTCCCTCGATGCCATCCGTGACGTCGGTTGCCCAGTCCTGGTCATCGCCGGCGACCGCGATCGGATTATCCCGGTCGGTCAGAGCCGTCGGCTCTACGATGAAATACGCCCACCCAAGGATCTGGTGATCATTGCCGGAGCCGATCACAACGATTCCGAGCTCGCCGCCGGTGAAGAGATGCTGGCCGCGATGGTTCGATTCCTGTCGCCGGTCTGATCGCTGGCGTTGCAGAAGACCGACATACCACGGGCTACTAGACCTGCGGGACTCACGTGGTGGATGACGGTGCGCGGAAGCGCAGTCGCAGGTCGCTGGCCATCGCCATCAGCCGCTCGAGAAAGACGGCCCACAGCACCGTCATCGCCAGCATTTCGAGGAATTCCTCGAGCGACCGGGAGAAATGCCGGAGGGTTGTGTACTCACTGTGCTGGAAACGGGCCCGTGTGAACGTGTCGAAGTCGTAGCGGTCCGCCGCCCAGGCGTAGAGGTTCCAGGCGTGCCGCCGCTCGAGCCCCTCGATGAAGTCCAGCCCGACCGCCAACCCGAGACAGCCCAGCGCGGCCAGCACCGCCCACCGCAGGCGGACAGCCGGCAGCTCACGCCAGAGGAACCAGGCCATGAAGAGGCCGAGCGCGCCGAACACCGGCACGAAGAGGATCTGCCAGTTGTAGCTCGGGAAGAACTGCAGCGCGTCCGGGTTGGCGCGTTCCCGCAACACGCCGAAGGTCGTGCCCAGTCGCTCATGCAGCTCCGCGCCGTCGTCGATCGTCATCCAGGAGAACATGAGCGCCAGCACGAGCCAGCCGGTCCGCCGCAGCCCGGGCAACGCCTGACGCCTGGCGACGGCATAGAGCGCCCACAAGGTGAGCGCGACGAGCATCGTCTGGGCGGTGCCGAACCAGGACGCCAGCCCGTCCTCACGGGCAATGTTGAACAGACGGCGGATAGCGCCGATGTCGGTCAACCGTCCGTAGTTCACGTGATAGTCGAGAAAGACGAACGCCAGCTCGGCGCCGATGCAGGCCACGAGCACCATGACCATGACGCGGCGCGGATCGAGAGTGATTTCAGTGGACACGGGCCCACGCCTGCCGTCGGTTGATCCGCTCATCGGCTATAGAAGTAACACAAGAATCGCGCCACTGAGAACGGACCGGGGGTTCGCAGCCGCGTCCAGGCTCAGAACCGGCAGAAACGCGGGCTCACGTTCAGCGCGAAGGTCCGACCGGCGCTGAGAGGCTCACAAGATTAGACGGGTGACGCCGGAAGCTCCGTGGCACGCTCGCGGCTCTTGGCGACCAGCGGAGAGCAGGATGTTCTACACCGGTGGTGGTGGCGATCCGCTGTCGTCGTCGGAGTCCGAGTCGGAGTCGGAGTCGGAGTCGGAGTCATCGTCCGAGTCGGAGTCATCGTCCGAGTCGGCGTCAGACGCATCATCGGAGTCGGCGTCGTTTAGCGAGATTTCTTGGTTGACCGCACCGTCGACAGAATCGTCGTCACTCGACGAATCGTCGTCCGACGGGGCGTCGTCCGACGAGGCGTCGTCCGACAGGTCATCAGCGTCATGTTCGAGTTGAACCCCAATGTCGTCATCTTCGGAATTGCCAGCGACGCCGTTGATCGATGCCGAGGTCGAGAAGGGTGACGTCGGGGCGAGCGGCGAGCCGCTCGACCGCCCATCCTTGCCGCCATTGCACGCGGCAAATCCCAGGACGACGAATAGGGCGGTGACGCCGATAGCGAGACGGAAAGGACTCATGGAGCTCACCAGGTGCAATTAATTTGCCAGAACTGCGCCATAAAGAGAAGCGGAAACCCCTACAAGTTCCTGGCTCCGGCGGAGCGGAGACCCTACGAATGTGGACAGTGAATGACAAATATGTAATCGCATGCACAATTCCGAGACACCACACGCGGCGCTCAGGATGACGCGAACGTCCGGTTCCGGAAGATCGAGCAGGTCGAGCTGCCCGACTGGACGTTGACGATGGAAATGACGACGCCGTCGAAGTTGGCCTTGGTGAAGATCGTCACGTTGCCGGTCCCACGCGCCACCTTCCTCTGCACGCGGCCGCCGTTGCCCGCCTCGACGTTCACGTGCGTGATTTTCAGCTTGCATCCGGTCTGGGTGCGGATCCGCTCGGTGACGCGCGTGCCTGCGGCGAGCCGACCGAGAGTTTCGACGCCGGCCCAGGTGGCGCTCACGAGCGTGGACCCGCCAAACGTCGAGATGTCAGGGAGCGCCAAGGTCTGCCCGGCCTCGCCGGCCAGCGGCCACTCCGGCGCCTGGGATGTCTGAGCCAGCCCGGTGACAGCGAGGGTGGCGGCGAATAGGGCGCCAAGGGTGATTCTAATCATGGTCGTGCTCCTTTCTGGTCCGAGATGCAATACACGAACCAACGCTCGTCCGTCAGCGTCACTAACAGCGACCCTTCCCTTTCCCCCGGAGATGCATCGATACATCACCGGCCGAATGCAGCCGGATTTCCACAACCAGAATATCGGCTGCTGCGCGGCCCGTCCGCAGGCCGACGGACCCCGGCCTGAAGCCTTGGGCCTGCGCTATACTTGGCCCTCCCAGTATGGCTCTTCCTCCCGGCACCACGCTCGGCGTTTACGACTGGCCTGCGCTCACAATTGAAGTGTTCGTCCAGGATCAGGGTGACGACGAAGAAGACGACCTAGACGATGACGATGACGATGGTGGCAGCGTCGGCAGCGACGAAGACGAGGAGGACGCCGACTACTACCCACCCGGATGGTCTGACTGACGCGCGGGTGCCGACGGGACAGTAGACGCGGGCTCGGGGATTGACGGGGAGTTCGCCAACGGGGGCGCAACTGATGTCAGCGACGATCATCACCATCGCGACGCACAAGGGCGGCGTCGGCAAGACGGTCGTCACGATGTCCTTGGCGGCGGCGTTCGCCCGGACGGGACAGCCGGCCCTGATCGTCGACATGGATCCGCAGGGGCACGCCTCGCTCGGACTGGGCGTCGAGCTCCAGGACGACGACCTGACGCTGCGCGACTATTTCCTCGATCCATCGCTGCCGATGGAACGGTTGATCAAGGAAACGCATGTCTCTGGGCTGTACATGCTTCCCTCGAACATCCGTCTGGCGCCGGTCGCACAAACGCTGTACATGCGCCCGCGCCGCGAGGAGATCTTGCGGTCCGGGCTGAACTCGATTCGCGATCGCTATGCCTTCATCCTGGTGGACTGCCCGCCGACGCTCGGCGTGCTCACCGAGACCAGTATCGGGGCCGCGGACCTCGCCATCATTCCGTGCCAGATGGAAGCACGCGCCGCGGACGGGCTCGTCGACCTGTTGGAGATGATCGGTCTCGTCCGCGGTCCGACATTTGAGGCCTGGCGGATTCTCCTGAACAGGGTCGACCCTCGGAAGTCGGTGACGAACGACGCGATCATGGCGGCGCTCGAACCGTGGAGCGACAGGATGCTCCAGACGCGCATCCCCGTGTCGGAGCCGCTGAACCAGGCCCAGATCGAAGGAACAGACATCTTCGCATTCGATCCGCGCTGTGCCGGGGCGCGTGCCTTCGAGCAGCTCGCGCGGGAACTGTTGGAGGACCCCTCCTACCCGCGCGGCGGCGACCGGAGGCAACGACCGCGAGCCGACGATTCCAACTCCTAACTAACTCCTTACTCCTAACTTCTAACTCCTAGCTTCTTACTCCTCACTCCTTACTCCTCAGACTGGTGCAGGCGTTTTCGGCAAGGTACACTGGCTGGATGTCTGCGTCGCCGCGCCGCGCCCCGTCGGTCGCCAACCCGCTCAGGCGGAACATCGCCATCATCGCCCATGTGGACCACGGCAAGACCACCCTGGTGGATGCCTTGCTCCATCAAAGCGGCGTCTTCCGCGCGAACGAGCGGGTGGCCGAGCGCGCGCTCGACAACATCGACCTCGAGCGCGAGCGCGGCATCACAATCATGGCGAAGAACACGGCCGTCCACTACGAGCAGGTCCTCATCAACATCGTGGACACGCCGGGCCACGCCGATTTCGGCGGCGAGGTGGAGCGCACCCTGGCGATGGTGGACGGCGTGCTGCTCCTGGTGGACGCCTCCGAGGGGCCCCTGCCACAGACCCGGTTCGTGCTGCGTAAGGCGCTCGAGCGCGGCCTGCCGCCAATTCTGGTCATCAACAAGATCGACCGGCAGGACGCCAGACCGGCTGAGGTCCTGAACGAAATCTACGACCTGTTCATCGACCTCGACGCCGATGAATCGCAGCTCGACTTCGCCGTCCTGTATGCCAACGCGAAGGCGGGCACGGCCAGCACGGACCCGGCGACGCCGGGCCGGACGCTGCAGCCGCTGTTCGAGGCGATCCTCGAGCACGTCCCACCGCCCGCGGGCGATCCGGAGGCACCGCTTCAAGCGCTGGTCGCCAATCTGGATTCGAGCGACTACCTCGGCCGGATCGCCATTGGCCGGATCTTCAACGGCCGGGTGGCGCTTGGCGACACGATTGCCGTCTGCAAGCTGAACGACACGGTGCAGACGACCCGTGTCACGAAGCTGTTCATGTTCCACGGGTTGACCCGCACCGAGGTGGACCGGGCGGCCGCCGGCGACATCATCTGCCTGGCCGGAATCGATGACATCACCATCGGGGAGACGATCACCGATCCGGAACAACCGCGCCCGATGTCGAGGATTCAGGTGGACGAACCGACCGTGTCGGTCATCCTGGGCGTGAACACGTCACCGATGGCGGGCCGTGAAGGCCAGTACGTCACATCGCGGAACCTGCGCGACCGGCTGGCGCGCGAGCTGGTGGGCAACGTGTCGATCCGCGTCGAGGACACCGACTCGCCAGACCGGTTCAAGGTGGTCGGCCGCGGCGAGCTGCAGCTGGCGATCCTCATCGAGATGATGCGGCGAGAGGGCTACGAGCTTCAGGTCTCACGACCGGAGATCGTCACGCGCCTGATCGATGGCCAGACGATGGAGCCGGTGGAGCATCTGGTCATCGACGTGGCCGAGGAGTTCCAGGGGGTCGTCATCGCCCAGCTCGGCACCCGCCGGGGCACGATGACGCAGATGGTGAATCATGGCAGTGGGCGCGTGCGGCTCGAATTTCGCATTCCGACCCGCGGCCTCATCGGCTTTCGCGCGCGGTTCCTGACCGACACGCGCGGCACCGGCATCCTGAATCACCTGTTCGCCGGCTGGGAGGCCTGGCACGGGCCGATCGCCGGCCGCCCGACCGGCGTTCTGGTGGCCGACCGGCCCGGAACCGTGACCGCCTTCGCGATGTGGAACCTCCAGGAGCGGGGCGAGCTGTTCATCGCCCCCGGGACCGAAGTCTACGAGGGCATGATGATCGGCGAGAATGCCCGACCGGACGACATGAACGTGAACATCACGAAGGAAAAGAAACAGACCAACATGCGGGCCTCCACGGCCGAGGAGGCCATCCGGCTGGTCCCGCCCCGGCTCCTCAACCTGGAGCAGGCGATTGAGTTCATCAACGTCGACGAACTGGTCGAGGTCACACCGACGCGCATCCGCCTGCGCAAGCGCACGCTGCCGGCGATTCAGCGGCCGAAGCGCACCCGCTAGCCGCCCGCCGCGTTCGAGGTCCTACCCGAGAAGCAACTCGGTCAACGACGCCAGCGGGTACCGCTGCTCGCGATCGCCGTCGGCGTCGAAGAAAAACTGCTGCTGGCCGAGCGCCGGACGAAGGTCGTCCAGCCATGCGGCATCGTCATCCAGCTCGGCGAGGAACGACCTCCCCACCCACTCCGGATTTCTGGCCTGGATGAACTCGCACTGCACCATCGTCTGCTCCGGGTCACCGAGCAGATCGAAGCCGACACTGCGGCGAAGCGTCTCGTAGACCTGGCGCCCGATCAGATCGCGAAGCGTGACGACACCGACGACCCGCACCTTGCCCGGGAAGGCGGACATGGACGGCCCGCGCACCGAGCGCGCCAGGCCCGACACGGTGCGATACGCCTGGGTGAAGATCTCGTGGGCCCGCAGGAGCGGCACCTCGAAGTATCGCCGCGCACCGGTATCGCGCTCGACGAACATGTAGTACGGAACCAGGCCCAGCCGGACCCCGGTCTCCCACAGTGCGGCCCAGGCGCACGGGTCGTCGTTGACGTGCTTGATGAGCGGCGCCTGCATCCGGATCTGCGCGCCGGTGTCGCGAATGCGCCGGACCGCGACGCGCGCCATGTCAGGCTCCAGCTCGACCGGGTGCGAGTAGTGCCCCATGATCGCCAGGTGGCGGCCGGCCGCGCCGATCTCCTCGAACAACCGCAGGCAGTCGTCCGCATCCTGGTCGGTGACGAACCGCTGCGGCCAGTAGGCGACCGCCTTCGTCCCGATGCGGATGTTCTGCACGTGCTCCAACTCGGGCGACAGCAACGGCTCGAGATAGCGGCGCAGCACCGGCGTGCGCATGATCATCGGGTCGCCGCCGGTGATCAGGACGTCGGACACCTCCGGATGGGCCTTCAGATACGCAACCAGCTCATCGGTCTCTTTCGCCTTGAACGTGAAGCCATCGAGGCCGACGAACTGCGCCCACCGAAAACAGTACGTGCAGTAGGCGTGACAGGTCTGGCCCTGCGACGGGAAGAACAGCACGGTCTCGCGGTACTTGTGCTGAATGCCCTGCAACCGCTGCCCGTTCACGGTCGGCACGTTGTGGGTGAGCTGCCCGGCCGGATGCGGATTGAGGCCCAGCCGGATCCGGTTGACCGTCGCCGTAAGCTCCGCCACTGAGGCGCCGGTGCGAATCAGCGATCGGACCTCGTCATATTCGGCGTCCGACAGCATCTCGCGCTGCGGGAAGACAAGCTGGAAGATCGGATCGTCCGGCACGCGCGACCAGTCGATCAGCTCCTCCATCACGTACCGGTTCGTCCGGAACGGCAGCACGCGTCCCACGACGTCGACCGCGTCGCGCACCTCGGGTGCCATTCGCCGCCACTGCGGCACCTGGGCGATGGCGGGCAGGCCAATCGCCTGGAAACTCGTCGAACCGTTGGACTCAGGTCTCATTTTGCGCCATCCCTCCGGGGGCTTCGAGTGACGGAACAACTATGTAACCCACGCTCACACAATAACTTATGGCGATACTCCGCTCGGCGCCCAGCTCCGATCAGCCGCTCGGATGGCTCATGCCGCGGGACAGTATAATCCTGTCCGTCTCAGAGGACCACCCAGAAAGCGCTATGCGCTCGACACCCGGTTTTCGTCGCATGTTCTCCGGGCTTGCCGCCCGGGCCCGCGGCGGCGGCGGCGACGTCGCCGACGACATGAATCTTGCGCGTGAGCCATGCGTCGACGACGCGGCCGCTGTTCGGCGTCGGCTGCGGTCAGGAGCGGCGCCACCTGCGACAGCCGGGGCCGTCGGCATCGAGCTGCAGCCCTAGCCGCGCGAACGCCCGGCACGCGGTTGTCAGTAACCCGCGAACGCCTTACAATCGGCGCATCGTTCCGCGCAGACTGGTCGCCAGGCTCTCGCGACAGCAGAATGACAGGTAGGAGGGGCCGATGATTCGCGCTGTGCTGACGCTCTCACTCGTGTGGCTGGCGGCGCCGGCTTGGGCACAGAACGCTGCCACGGTGGATCCCCGCCACCACACCGTGGCCTTTGAGAATGACGTGGTCCGGGTGCTCAGCGCGGACTATCTGCCCGGCGAGCGGTCGGAGATGCACGAGCATCCGCCGAACGTGACGATCTTCCTGACCGACAGCCACTTTCGGGTGAGCTACCCGGACGGCGATACGTCGGAGCCTCGGATCGACGCGGGCAGCGTGAGCTGGGGCGCCGGCACGATTCACGAGCCGCGCAACATCGGCACCACGAACGCGCGTGTCATGGTCGTGGAGTTCAAGAGCCAGCGGGTCAGTGAAGGCGTCCGACAGCGGGAGTCGCCACCCGAGCCGATCGAGCTGGCCCCGGGCGTGACCGGACATGCCTTGATCGACAACGACCTCGTGGCCGTCCGGCGCCTGTCGATCGCCGCCGGCGCCGGCCGCGAGCCCCACGCCAACGACGATCGCGACCTGCTGGTGCTGCCCCGCCTGGGCCGCCTCACGCTCGAGGTCGACGGGACGCGGCTCACGCTCGAGCCGGGCCAGGTTCGACTGGTGTCACGCGGTACCTTGCACGCGGAGCACAACGAGGGCGCCGAGCCAATCGAGTGGATCGCGCTGCTGCTGGAACGGACTCCGGGCGACTAGCTGCGAGCGCTCAATCGCGGTCAGCGTCTCAGTCGAGGACGGCCGCCTGTATCGAAAAGACCGGTGGCAGCCAGTTGAAGAGCACCTCCCAGTGGTCCCCGCCGTCACGGCTGGCCAGGAGGTGGCCGCCCTCGGTGCCGACGTAGACGCCGACGGGGTCCAGTGAGTCGGTCGCCATCGCCGCGCGCAGGACCAGTTGGTGCGCATTGACTTGGGGCAGACCCTGGGTCAGGGCTTCCCACGAGTTGCCGCGGTCCCGGCTCCGATAGATGCGGAACGCGCCGTCCGGCGTGATCCGGCACTCGGCGGATTCGGCCGGCACGACGAAGATCGTGTCGCCGTCGTGCGGGTGCACCGCCAGCGAGAACCCGAAGCGCGCCGGCAACCCCTCCGAGATGTCCGTCCACGTATCGCCGCCGTTGTCGGTGCGGTAGACGCCGCAGTGGTTTTGCTGATACAGCACGTCGGAATTCGACGGGTGCATCTCCATGTGGTGAACGCACTGGCCCACCTCGGGGAACTTGTCGGGCAGGAAGTCGGCCCGGATGCCGACGTTCTTCGGCGCCCAGCTCTCGCCGCCGTCGTCGGTCCGAAACACGCCGGCCGCCGACACCCCAACCGTCAGGCGTCCCGGGCGGTCCCGATCCGGACAGATGGAGTGCACCATCAGACCACCGGCGCCGGGCGTCCAGCGCTCGCGGGTGGAATGATCAGTCAACGCTTGCACCTCCTGCCAGGTCGCCCCGGCATCGTCGCTGGCAAAGAGCGCACCGGGATCGACCCCCGCCCAGAGCACCGGCGCGCCGTCGAGCCGCCTGCCCTCCGTGACGATCCAGATCCGCTCGACCGCGTGGCCGCGTCCCTCCGCGAAGCGCAGGGTCAGACGGTCCTGCCAGGTCTCGCCCAGATCGGTCGACACCTTGAGGCCGGGTCCCCACCACGCGCTGGTGCCGGCCGCCACAACGGCGCCGTGCGCCGGCGCGTAGGCGACATGATGCACCTGCACACCCTTGAAGAGTGGGCCGCGAACCTCCCACAGGCGCCGATCGACCGACGCGAACAGCAGGAAGACGCCCTTGCGGGTCCCGACCATGAGCATCACGCGCGGCATGCTGGCCTCCCTTAGCTCAGCAGCCCGCGGTGAACTTCCCACGTCGCACCGAAAACGTCGAGGCGGTCGAATACAGCGGGACTTTCACCACGGGTTGTTAACCTTCTTGGTGGAGCCTCAACTCCGTCTCCGTGCCGATCTCCACCCGGTGTTCGCTGCGCAGCGCGGCGTCCACACTCCAGACGGTCACGCGATAGCGGCCCGCCGGCACGCCGGACAGTTCGAACCGACCGTCGCGCTCGGCGACCGCGGTGTAGGGCGCATCGGTCACGAGGATGTAGGCCGCCATGGCCGGGTGCACGTCGCACGATACGGTGTAGGTGCCCGGACGCTCGAACGTGTGCAGGTAGGCCCCGGCGATCGGTGTCGCAATGTTGAAGACCGTCGCTCTCGTCGCCGACTCCGCGACGTGGACGTTGTGCAGGACGTCGTCGCCGTTGGTGAAGGCCACCTCCTGGCCGGCACGCACGACCAGGACGCCCGGCAGGAACGAGAGTCCGAACTGGTCCATCGTCTCCGGCTCGTCCGGCACGGCTTCCGCGTGGCCGTCCTCGGGTGCCAGGAGGACGACCGCGCGAAAACCACCCGCGACCGGCGGCGCCGACCCGTGAACGGTCAGGCCCTCGCCGGCGACCGGCGCCTCGGCGGTGGACGCCGACGGCTCCGTCCCAACCGGGTCGCCCGCCGATGAGCAACTGCTCAGCGAATACCCGAAGATGAGGACACCCACGCAGCGGCAGACGGACGACACCAGGTGACTCGAATCGAGCATGGAGCCAACATTATAACGGCGGGGTCGGGTGACCAGCCGTCAGCTACAGCCGCGGGGACAAGGCCAGGCCTGAATCCAGATGTCGCGGCGCAAGTTGCCGGAAAAGTCGTTGCCCACCAGCCGGAGCACATGCTCGGGCGGCAGATCGGTCGATCCGAAGTTCCAGATGTAGATGCCGAAGTAGTTGCCGGTGCTCCGGTTGTTCTCCAGGACGTAGCCCGTCGGCTGCTGCAGATCCTCGTCGCTGATCTCGATGCCGGGCCCGAGGTTGCCGCTGAACACGTTGTTGCGGACGGTGATGTCGCGGCCGCCGTCCACCCAGATGCCGCCGTCCCACCACTCGTCGGCCGACACGTCCAGGTCGTTCGAGAAGATGTCGTTCGACTCCACCAGCACGCGCACCGAGTCCTCGACCAGGATGCCGCCACCGTAGTTGTCGTACGACCGGTTGTTCCGGATCACCGAGTCGCGGATGGCGAACCCGTTGATCCCCGTCCCGACCGTCGTCGGCGTACGGGGATTCGGCCCGTTGCGGTACACCTCGCTACGCTCGAACACCAACTGGCTGGATTCGTCTAGATGGACCCCGTAGCCCTCGGTGCCAACCCAGGGAATCGTCGCACGGAACCCGTTGTCGTGGAGCACCAGGTCGCGCATCTCGATGTTGTTGCTCAAGACGATGGCGATGCCGATGTCGGTGTAGTCGCGCACCTCGATCCCCTCGATCTCCACGTACGCGCTCTCCTCGAGCCACAGGCCGACCGCCCGTCGCCGGTCGCCGCTCAGCACCGGACGGCCGCTCTCCCCGACGATCCGGATCGGGCGGCCCGGCCGGCCGCGCAGTTCCGTGCGCACCGACTCCACGTAGGTCCCGGGCAACACCCGGACCGTCTCCCCGGGCGTGACGAGGGCCAGCGCATGGGCCAGCGTTCGCACCGCCGTCTGCGGCGTGCGCCCGTCGGCGCCGTTGCTGCCGCCCGGCGAGACGTAGAGCGACTGCGGCAGGGCGGGCGGCGGCGCAGGATTCGAGGGAACCGCGTCGACCGGCTGGCCCGCCGCGCTGGGCGCCACCGGTGAGCGCGATCCGGAGCATCCGATGGTTATCGCGATGGCGACACAGAGAAACGCGGCCGAGACGACTCGCAAGGTCAGCCTCCAGGGTTCCGGGTATTGTCTTGACACCCCGAGCGGGCGATTACGCAGCTTCCATGCCAGGCGTGAAGCGCGCGAAACTCTTTGAAACCTGGCCCGACGTCCAGATATCAGACGCACGCCGCTCTGATCGATTTCAAAACTGAAATCACGAACAGGCCATAACCACGATTCTGAAAGTCAGCCAACTACGACACCGGCGGGAATCTTCAGGCGCCGGATGAACCGTGCCCGCCCGTTGGTCCGAGAGGAAAATCTCGGCTGCCATTCCTTGGGTGACACCCCGCACGAGTGCGCCAGGAGCGCAGCCTGTCGTACAATCCTTCCTGGCTCGATGCCGAGGCGCGCTCGGCGGCGTGCGTTCCTTCATCCTCATGAGCACCCATCGTACGCTGGTCCCGACCGACGTCTTGGCGGCACACCTCGACGATCCGTCCTGGGTCGTGGTGGACTGCCGGTTCGACCTGGCCGACCCCGACACCGGGGCGCGGGCCTACGCCGACGCGCACATCCCGGGCGCGGTGCTTGCCGACCTGGACCGGGATCTCTCTGGGCCGAATACGGGCCGAACCGGACGGCATCCGCTCCCGGCCCCCAAGACGATGGTGGCGACGTTCGGGCGCTTGGGCATCGGCCCGGATCGGCAGGTCGTCGCCTACGACCAGGCCAACGGGACGTTCGCCAGCCGGTTGTGGTGGATGCTGCGCTACGCCGGGCACGACGCGGTTGGGGTACTCGACGGCGGCTGGGCGAAGTGGCGACGAGACGCACGGCCCGAACGCGGCGGCGTGGAGTCGCCCCGCGCGCAATCCTTCACGGCCGCGTGGCGCCCCGAGATGCTCATCGACACAGCGGCGGTGCTCGCGGGCCTCGGCGACCGGGCGCGACAGTTGCTCGACGCGCGAGCGCCCGCGCGCTTCACCGGGTCGACCGAGCCCTTGGACCCGGTCGCCGGCCACATCCCGGGCGCCGTGAACCATCACTGCCTCACCAACGTCGGCGAGGACGGGACCTTCCTCCCGGCCGAGGAGCTCCGACGGCGCTTCGAAGCACGGCTCGGCCGGACGGCGCCGGACCGGGTCGTGTCCTACTGCGGCTCCGGCGTGACCGCGTGCCACAACCTGCTCGCGCTGGCGCACGCCGGACTCGACGGCGGTCGGCTGTACGCGGGATCGTGGAGCGAGTGGTGCAGCGACCCCGCTCGGCCGATCGCCACCGGCGACGAATCGTCGTGAGCCCGGCGGGAAGTGCCACACGGGTCGACCGAGCCGGCTCCAACGTCAGACGTCAGACCCGATGCCCCGGCCGCGGCGCCTACTTCGGCTGCGGCACGATCCGGATGTAGGGCAACGGCGATTTCCAGCCGCCCGGATACTTCTTCTTCGCCTCGTCGTCCGACACGGACGGGAGAATGATGACGTCGTCCCCGTGCTTCCAGTTGACCGGCGTCGCCACCTGCTTGGCCGCCGTGAGCTGGCAGGAATCGAGCAGCCGCAGGATCTCGTCGAAGTTCCGCCCGGTGCTCATCGGGTAGGTGAGCGTCGCCTTGATCTTCTTGTCGGGTCCGATCAAGAAGACCGACCGCGCGGTGGCGTTGTTGGCCGCCGTGCGCCCCTGGGAGGTGTCGCCGGCGTCGGCCGGCAGCATGTCGTACGCCTTGACCACCTTCAGCTCGGGATCACCGATCAGTGGATAGCTGATCCCGTGACCCTGCGAGGCCTCGATGTCCTTCGACCACTTCTCGTGGTCGCTGACGCCGTCGACGCTGATCCCCAGCACCTTGCAGTTGCGCTTGTCGAATTCCGGCTTGAGCCCGGCCATCGCGCCGAGCTCGGTGGTGCAGACCGGCGTGAAGTCCTTCGGATGCGAGAACAGGACGGCCCAGCCGTCGCCGATCCAGTCGTGAAACGTGATGGTCCCCTGGGTCGTCTCGGCCGTGAAGTTGGGGGCTTCATCGTTGATCCTCAGTGCCATGTGAACCTCCTTCCGCAGTCGTGGGCGACCAGTGTACCTCACCGCAATGTTTGGGACGAGGCCCTGGCGGCTAGCTGCCGAAGACGACCCCGACCAGCCAGAGCGTCAATCCGGGCACGTAAGTGATCAGCAGGACGGTCCCGAGCAGCAGCGCGGTGTACGGCAGGGTGGACCGGTAGACCTCGGTCAGGGGCTTGTCGAACCGGTAGGACGAGAGGAACAGGTTCTCCCCCATCGGCGGCATGAGGTAGCCGAGCTCCATGTTGGCGAGGAAGATGATGCCGAGGTGCACCGGGTCGATGCCGTAGGCCAGCGCAATCGGCGCGATGAGCGGCACCACGACCACGATGGCCGAGAAGATGTCCATCAGGGCGCCGACGACGATCAGCAGGCCGTTCAGCGCCAGCAGGAAGAGCATCGGCGAGTCGATGTGGGTCTGGACCCACGCGAGCGCGAGCGTCGGCACTTGCGCGAGGATCAGGAAGTTGGTGAACCCGAGCGCGACGCTCAGAATGATCATGAAGCCGCCGACCAGGGTCGCGCACTCGACGAAGATGCGCGGCAGATCCCGTGTCACCGACAGGCCGCGCTGGATGAAACACTCGACGACGAATGTGTAGAACACCGTCAGCGCGGCCGCCTCGACGAGGGTCGTGTATCCGCCGGCGATCCCACCGAGGACGACGACCGGCAGCAGCAGTTCCCACTTCGCTTCCCACATCGCGGCGCGGGCGTGGCTGGCGACGAACGGCGTCCGGGCCACGCCCGCGCGCCAGCCCTGGCGCGCGCCCCAGCCCGCGACGACCAGCACGAGCAAGATCCCGGGCAACAGGCCACCGACGAACAGCTTGGCGTAGTCGATGCTGGCGTAGAAGCCGTACAGAAACACCGGCAAGCTCGGAAACCAGAGCAGCCCGATCGACCCGGACACCGTCACCAACCCCAGCGACGTCCGCTCCGGGTACTTGGCCTTCACGAGCACCGGCAGCAGCAGCCCGCCCATCGAGAGAATGGTGATGCCGGACGCACCGGTCAGCGGCGTGAAGAAGGCGAGCACGAGCGTCGCGACAATCGCCAGACCGCCCGGCATCCAGCCGACGCAGGCCGTGAACAGCCCGGTCAGCCGCCGGCTCGCGCTGCCCTCCGCGAGAAGATACCCGGCCAGCGCGAACAGCGGAATGGCCGGCAGCATCGGCGACGCCGTCAGCCGGTAGGTCTCGCCCGGGACGGCGTTGACCGGCGTGCCGTCGTCCCAGAACAGCACGAGCGCCATGCCGCCAATGGCGGTGAAGATCGGCATCCCGAGCGCCGTGGCGGCGACGATGACCAGCGTGGCCGGCAGCACGAGCCCGACCGCCTCGACGCCCGGCACCGACGTGAAGCCCAGGGGGATCACCAGGCCGAGCGCCGCGATGAGGCGACCGCGCCACTGCTCGGCCGCGTGCCAGATCAGGCGGCCGGTAATGGCGGCGAAGCCGATCGGCAGCACGGCCAGCACCACCCAGATCGGAATGTCCCACGCAACGACGTCGCCGAACTCCCGCTCGATCTGGACGAAGTCCAGGCTGGCCACCACCAGCGTCGCGGTCACGGCCACGGCGACGACCGACGTGAAGATCTTGACGCGCCGCTGGGCGCCGGCCGGCAGGAACCTCTGCGTGGACAGCGCCAGCAGGCGCTCGGAGCGCGCCGCGAGCACCGCGCCGATCAGGGTGATCCAGAGCGTGAGGTTCTGAACGACGACGATCGACCCGGAGATGCCCCGCCCGACCAGCACGCGCCCGGCGATCTCGATGAGCGGTAACAGGGTCATCACCGCCAGGACGACGATGGCCAGTGAATTCTCGACGCGGAAGTGCAGGCGGGGCCGCTCGGACGGCATCAGGATTGCTGCCGGGTGTTACCGGGCGGCGCGGTACTCGTCCCGGAGGCGGACGACCTCGTCGTAGACGTCGGCGGGACAGTAGTCGCCGCGGAGGCGCGGGTACACCTCCTCCATCTCGTTTCGCCAGGCGCTCAGCGCCGCCCCGTCCGGCGACGTCACGTCTAGACCGCGCTTGGCCATCTCACCGATGGCGTCATCCCCCATCTGCCGGATCTCGTCACGCAGGCGCGACCCGGCCTTGCGGGCGGCGTCGAGCATGCCCTGCTGGTGCTCCGCGGGCAGCCGGCTCCAGACTCGGGCGCTCATGACCGTCCCGCCGACGAGCGGAACCAGTTTCACGTCCAGCATGTGGGGGGTCAGCTTGTGCAGCTCCTGCAGCTGCGCGAACAGCGGTACGATCGGCACGGCGTCGATCATCCCGGTCTGCAGCGACGTGACCAGATCCACCAGCGACAGCGGCACGACGTTGAAGCCGAACTGCTTGTAGAGACTCTCGGAGTCGGGATCGCCGGCCGAGACGAAGAGCTTCATCCGCTTGAGGTCGTCCGGCGTGGTCACCGCCGACTTGCTGAACGCCCGCACCCAGCCGCCGTCGGCCCAGTTGAGGACCTTGAAACCCCGGGCTTCGATCCGCGCCTCCAGCGTCGGCGCAATCCGGTCCCGGACGTAGTCGAGCTCGCCGTACGATTCCAGCAGCAGCGGCACCTGGAGGCACGCCACGCCGGCGTCGATGCGCGACAGCCCGACGGACGACAGCGCCACGGCCTGGAGCTGCCCTTGGCGGACCTTGCGGACCATTTCGATCTCATCGCCCAGCGCGCCGCCGGCGAAGATCTGCACCCGCACCGACCCGCTCGTGATCCGCGACCACTCCTGGGCCATGTAGTGCAGCGTCTCGTCCCACAGCGACCCGTCGGGCACGATGGTGCCGATGCGCACACGCAGGCCGCGCTGCGCCTCCACGAGGGCCGAGGCGGACAGGACCGCCACCGCCGCCACCATTACGACGACGAACCGAGCCGAACGTAAGATCTGCATCACACGCCTCGGCCCCTGCCAGGGTCTAACAGCTACCCTGAGGGGTCCACGTCCAGAAAGAGATCCTCGATGCGCTCGAGCAGCCAGGCTGCCCGGCGCTGCGCAATCAGGTTGACGAGCCGATTGTCGAGCTTGGCGTCGGGGTCGACCGCCAGCGCCTGCTCCATCATCTCACGGAACTCCGCGCTGTTCTGCGTCGGCACCGACACCGCTTCCGCGTAGGCGACGTGCAGTCCGGCGCTCTGCCCGCCCGACAACACGAGCGCGCGGTCGTAGTGGCCGCGGATCTCGTCGTAGTCGGGCTGTCCCGGCACGGCACCCGCGAAGACCACCTTGAACTCGTGGAGCGCACCGTCGTCCCAAGCCTCGTCGAGCATCAACGCCTGCTCCAGCAGCGCCTCGACCTCGGGCAGCCGCGCCAGCATCGCGGCCGACCCCGGCGACACGGAGATCCCCAGGCCCAACGCGGCGGCCGACCAGTACAGCAACGGCAGATCGCGCGCCTCATGCCCCGGCTCGACGGAGGCCGCGGCGACGTCCGGATCCCGCGCGAGCTGGCTGGCAAATCCCCGATAGTCCCGCTCGAGACCGCGCAGGCAGTAGCCGAGTGCCCGCTCGTACAGCTTGCGCGCCCGCAGCCGCATCGTGCGGCCGAGGTCGATGTCGGTCTCCATCGTCACCTCCGCCGGATAGTCCACGTAGGCGTAGGAGTACAGGACAAAGCCGCGGCACGCGGTGAGCAGCAGGCCACGGTGATTGGGCGACTCGTTCAGCAGGCTCTCGGTCAGCTTGAGGCTGAACGGCAGCGCGTCGCCGATGAGCTCCAGGTCCTCGTCCGTCTCGTAGACCGACTCGCCCTCCGCCAGGGCGTTCCCCACCATGTTGATGGCGTAGGTCTTGAGCGAGCACCCGCCGAGCGCGGCCACGAGAATCGCGATGGCCACCGACGGCAGCCAGGGGCGTAGGGTCGTCATCTGGGTCGGAATCGGGTCGGACATCACAGCCAGCTCTGCGGGCGGTGCGGCGTCGCGCCGAAGCTGAAAAAAGTATATCGCACCGGGCGGTCCGGGCTCGGCGTCGCACTGTGACCTTGACGTCGAACGGGGCAGGCTCCCACGGCGATGGGCCTTGACAATGCCGCCCGACAAGTGGAAAAACTATAGTCGGGAGATAGCGCGACGCGCGCGGCTGGGGCCTGCCGCGCACCGGCCCGAGTGAGTCCAGAGGTTCACATGTCGGAACCAGAAGTCATCGTCGGCATCGGAGGTGCGGCCGGCGACGGCACGGCCTCTGCCGGCAACACGATGGTGCTGTCTCTAGCCCGTCAGGGCATTGCATCCTACAGCTACAACAGCTACCAGTCAGTGATTCGCGGCGGGCATTCCTGGCTGCGCATCCGGTTCTCCGCGAAGAAACCGCTGAATCATGGTGACCAGGTCGACGCGCTGATCGCGCTCAATCAGGACAGCCTCGACCGCCACTTGCAGGAACTGCAAGCCGGCGGCGTGGCCCTGTACAACGGCGCCAAGTTCGCCCCGAGTTACGACCCGCCCGCCGGCGTTCAGCTGTGCTCGCTCCCCGTCCCCGACCTGGCCCCCGACTCGAAGCGGCTGCAGGTCATGCAGAACACGGTCGCCGTGGGCGCGTTGACCCAATTGATGGGTCTGGATTTCGCGAGCCTGGGGTCGGTGTTCGAGACGACGTTCGCCAAGAAGCCACAGGTCGTGCAGCAGAACGTCGAGGCGGCCCAGAACGCCTACGACTACGCCTCGAAGAACTTCCAGCAGCTGGGGACCCGCCTCCGGACGACCGACCAGACGTGGGCTCAGGCCTCGGGTAACCACCTGTTCGCCATGGGCGCCGCTCTCGCCGGGTGCAAATTCTACGTCGCGTACCCGATGAGCCCAGCCACGCACATCTTGGAGTGGTTCGCCACCCATGCGCAGCGGCTCGGCATCTGCGTCCGCCAGGTCGAAGACGAGATCTCCGTGATCAACATGTGCATCGGCGCCAACCACATGGGCGTGCGCGGCATGTGTGCGACCTCGGGCGGTGGGTTTGCGCTGATGACCGAGGCAATCGGGATGGCGGGCATCCTCGAGACCCCCGCCGTCATCATCAACGTCATGCGCGCGGGACCCTCGACCGGCGTGCCGACGAAGACCGAACAAGCCGATCTCAACCAAGCGTTCGGCGCGAGCCAGGGCGACTTCCCGCGCGTCTTGCTGGCGCCGACCAGCATGTCCGACTGCTTCATGACACCAGCGCAGGCCTTTGATGTGGCCGACCGCTTCCAGTTGCCGGTCATCATCCTCGCGGACCTGCTCATGTGCGAGGGAAGCGAGACCATCGCGACGGAGGTCCTCGACGTCGAGTTCCCGATCGATCGCGGTGAGCTCATCACCACGGCCGACGGGCCGCCAGCCGGCGAGCCCTACCTGCGCTACAAGGACACGCCGTCGGGAATCTCCCCGCGCGCGATCCCGGGCCTTCCCGGTCACCTGCACGTCGCGGCCTCCGACGAGCACGACGAGGACGGCGTGTTGCTGAGCGACGTCTACGCCGACCCGATCCGGCGCAAGAAGATGGTCGACAAGCGTGTGCGGAAGATGTCGACGATCCTCGAGCATCTGCCTGGGCCGGTGCTGGAAGGGCCAGCCGACGCCGAGACCACCTTGCTCGGCTGGGGGTCGACGTGGGGCGTCATCAAGGAGGCGGCGGAACGCCTGAACGCGGATGGCACCTCGGTGAACCATCTCCAGATCAAGACCATCGTCCCCATGCACGTCGACGAGATCACGGCTGCGCTGGGCCGCGGTCAGCGACTCATCATCATCGAGAACAATCAGAGCGGTCAGTTCGCCCGTCACCTGCGAGCCGAGACCAGCATCGTCGCGGACGGGCACCTTCGCAAGTACGATGGTGAGCCGTTCGAGCCGAAGCACATCGTCGCGGGCGTCAAGGACGTCATTGGTGGCCAGCAAGTCGTCGACGTCATCTCGACCGAGCCCGGCTGGCGAACGGACCACCCCACTGGCACGAGCGGCACCTGGGCCGGCCTCAAGGTCGAGCCCCCCGGTGTGCCTGCCAAAACCTGAGGAGTCGAGCCATGGCCACGGCAGTACTTGTCGCGAAGGATTTCAAGCCTGAAGTGCCGCCGGACTGGTGTCCGGGCTGTGGCGACTTCGGCGTCCTCACCGGATTGTTTCAGGCGTGCGCCGACTTGCAGATTCAGCCGCACGATCTCCTCGTGGTGTCGGGCATCGGGTGCTCGTCGAACCTGCCCGGCTTCATCCGGGCGTACGGCGTCCACAGCCTCCACGGCCGGGCGCTGCCGTTCGCGACCGGCAGCAAGCTGGCCAACCAGGCCATGACCGTCATCGTGACCGGCGGGGACGGCGACGGCTACGGCATCGGGCTCAATCACTTCATCCAAGCGATGCGCCGGAACATCGATGTGACCTACATCGTGATGGACAACGAGATCTACGGCCTGACGACCGGGCAGGCCTCCCCGACCACCGAGACGGGCATGAAGACCAAGACGACGCCGCTCGGCAATCTCGAGGGAATGTTGAACCCGATGGCGCTCGCGCTCGCGTCGGGGTGCGGGTACGTCGCCCGGGGCTTCAGCGGCCAGCCGAAGCACCTCGTGGAGCTCTACAAGGACGCCATCCAACACCCGGGTTTCGCGCTCATCGACGTGTTCAGCCCGTGCGTCACGTACAACAAGCACAACACCTACTCGTGGTTCCGCGAGCGGGTCTATAAGCTCGAAGACGAAAATCACGACACCGGGAATTTCCGCACGGCCATGGACAAGGCCCTCGAGTGGGGCGACCGGATTCCGATCGGCCTGTTCTACCGCAACCCGGACGCGCCGCCGCCGCTCGATGCGCTGGACCCCGCATTGACCGGTGAGCCGCTCGTGCAACAGAGCTACGAGATCGATGGCGACACCCGCCGGGAGCTGATCCAAGAGTTCGTGTAGGATCCGGATCGCGGGCGAGCGACGTCTCTCTCTCACGCCAGTACATTGCGCCGGCGAGGCTCACGGCCTGGCCTTGTTCGGCAGCTTCCGGAAGCCGTGCGCGGTCGCCCCGCCTGCGGTATAATCCCGCCGTACTCGCTGCAGCACACACGGCCGTCCAGGCCGAAGGAGACACCATGAGCGGACACGAGTCGAACGCCGTCACCGCCGTCGGCAAGCAGGTCACATCGGTATCGCGCCGCCGTTTCCTCGGCGGAACGATGGCTGCCCTAGCCGGTGGCCTCTCCGGAGCCTCGATCGCCTCGCCTGGGCTCGCTTTCACCACGACCGCGGCCGGAGCCCAGTCCTGGCGCGAGCGCATCCGGCCGTCGGGCGCGCTGGACGACGCCTACTGGCAGCGCGTCCGGCGTGAATTCAATATGGTCGACGACATCAGCTACATGAACAACGGCACGATGGGGCCGATTCCAACATCCGTCGTCGAAGCGCACACCCGTTACCTGCGGGAACTCGCCGCCGACCCCCGCGCCAGACGCGACACGGAGGTCATTCGCGAGAAGCTCGCGGCGTTCGTCGGCGCCGATGCCGACGAGATCCTGATGACCCGGAGCACGACCGAAGGCATGAAGATTTTCTGCCGTGGGCTCGACCTGGAACCGGGCGACGAGGTCCTGATGTCGTCGCACGAGCATCCGGGCGGCTACGGCCCCTGGCGGGCGCGTGAAGACCGGGACGGGGTCGTCGTCCGGACGGTGGACATCCCTGCCCCGCCGGACAGCACCGACCAGGTGATCGACATCTGCGAGCGGGCGATTCGCCCCGAAACCCGCGTGCTGGTGGTGAGCTATCCGATCTTCGTCACCGGGTTGCTGATGCCGATCAAGGGGCTGTCAGAGATGGCCCATCGGCACGACGTGCTGCTGTCGGTCGACGGCGCCCACGCGCTGGGGATGCTCGACCTCGACATGCACGAGATGGGCTGTGACCACTTCACCACGGCCGGCCAGAAGTGGCTCCTCGCCGGGAGCGGGACCGGGATGGCCTACTTCAGCCGCGACGTCCAGGATCGGATCTGGGGCGACATGTGGCGTCGCACACCGGCCGAGGGCGCCCGGAAGTACGAGTCGTCTGGCCAGCGTCACCTGCCGTCGTTGTGGGGCATGGGCGACGCGCTCGACTTCCACCTGGCAATCGGCAAGACGAACATCGAGAGCCGCGTCCGGCACCTCGCCGCGCGGCTGAAGGACGGCCTGGCGGAGATTCCGGGTGTCGGCGTCGGCACGTCGGGATCGGCCGAGATGAGCGGTGGGCTGACGACGTTTTCGGTCGACGGGGTGCCCAAGGCGAACATCACGAAGGCGCTGATGGACCGGGAGCGGATCTACCTGCCGGGCAGCGGCTGGAACGATTTCGCGTGCCGGGTCTCGACTCACTTCTATAACACCGCCGACGAGGTCGACCGCGTGCTGTCTGTCGTACGTCACGTCGCGGAGAATCGAGCGATGTACTCGACAGCGTAGCGCCAGCGGCGACGTGTGCCCCCTCTCCCTCTGGGAGAGGGTCGGGGTGAGGGGGCGCGGCGCTGGCTCCAGCGGACAAGCGCACCGGCAGGTTCGGCGCGCGGCTCTTACTCGAACACGGTCCCCTTCGCGACGCCGGCGGCCGCCGCCCACACGTGGGCCGGTCCACGTTTGCCGCCATCCGGCATGACGGTGTCCACGCGCACGGTGCCCGTGCCGCAGCAGATCGTCAGACCGGCGTCGGCGTCAGGCTCGGCGGCCACGGCCGCGACGGTGCCCGGAGTGCCCGAACCGTCGACCACGCGCGATCCGTACAGCTTCACCGTCGCGCCCCCGACGGTCGTCCAGGCGCCCGGCTGTCGGTCGCTGCCCCGGATTAGGTTGTGGACCCGGGCGGCCGGCTGCTTCCAATCAATCCGCGCGAGGTCGCCCTCCCACGGCGCCTCGTAGGTTGCCGCGCCCTCGTCCTGCACGAGCCGCGGCGCCGTACCGGCGGCGACCAGACCGACGGCCTCCGCGAGCGCGTCCACGCCCAGCGGGAAGAATCGCTCGCGGTAGAGACTGTTGACCGTGTCGTTCTCGCCAATCGGGAACCGCTTCTGCAACAACACCGGGCCGGTGTCGATCCCCTCGTCCACCCAGAAAATCGTCAGACCGGTCTCGGGGTCTCCCTCGAGCAGCGCATGATTGATCGCGCTCCGGCCGCGGTGCTGCGGCAGCAGGCTCGGATGGTATTGAATGGTCTTGTGCGACGGGCGATCGAGCAGCCGCGCCGGAATAATCTGGGTGACGAACGCCATGACGTTGAGCTCGGGCGCGGTCGCCGCATACGCGTCGAACGCCGCCTCGTCGACGACCCCTTTGCGCTGCCAGCGCGCGGGCTGAAGCAGCGGCACCCCGTTGCGCCGGGCGGCCTCGGCCAGCGGATCCGGCCTGGCCTTCTCGGGCGGCCCGTACACGCCGACAATTGTGTGTCCTTGCTCCCGTAACCGCTCGTAGATTGCCGCGCCGAACGGCGCCTGACCGAAGAGTCCGATTCGCATGAAGCTGTTCTCCGTGACCGAGGCCGAGGCCAGAAGGTGGATGAGGCCAGACGGACGGGCGCAGAATAGCACACGCGGCAGGCCTCCCGGATGGACCTCCGAGAAGGAACTTTCCGCCCGGCCGGACCGTAATTGCCGGTAGATTGGGCCGGCTGTGGCTTGCCCTTGTGCACCAAGACCCGAGTAAGCACCATGTCCCTACTCAACGACATTCGCTTCGGCGCCAAGATGCTCATCAAGCGTCCGGGCCTGAGCTCGATCGCCATTCTGGCGCTCGCCCTCGGCATCGGCCTCACGACGACGATGTTCAGCATCGTCTACACCGGGGTCCTGAAGGGCCTGCCGTTCGAGGACAGCGAGGAGCTGGTACAGCTGTTCCGCACGCGGCCGGCCCAGGACGCCCGCTTCATGGGCGTGACCATCCATGACTTCGGCGACTGGCGGGAGCAGCAGACGAGCTTCGACGACATCGCCGCCTTCTTCGCCGAAACGGTCAACGTCAGCGGCTCTGAAGGCCGGCCGATCCGCTATCTGGGCGCCTACTCGAGCGCCCATCTATTCGACATCCTCGGCGTGCAGCCGATCCTCGGCCGGAACTTCACCGCCGAGGAGGACCATCCGTCGACGCCGCCGGTGATGATCCTGAGCTATCGGGCCTGGCAGGACCGGTTCCAGGGCGATCCCGAGATCATCGGCCAGGTGCTGCGGGCCAACGCCGAGATGACGACCGTCGTCGGTGTGATGCCGGAGAAGTTCGGCTTCCCGCAGCAGATGGACGCCTGGCTGCCCCTACGGATCGACCCCTTGGAATTCACGCGCGGCAGCGGCCCGGCGCTCGAGGGCACGCAGCTGAGAGCGCTCGCCCGGTTGAAAGACGGGGTCTCGCTGGAGCAGGCCCAGGCCGAGATGACGGCGATCGCCGGACGGCTCGCGACCGAGTATCCGGAGTCCAATGAAGGTATCGGCGTCGAGGTCATGCCCCAGGTCGACCTGCTGGTCGGCCCGGAAGGCCGTGCGCTCCTGTTCACGATGCTGGGCGCCGTCTTCGGTGTCCTGCTGATTGCCTGCGCCAACGTCGCCAACCTGCTCCTGGCGCGCACCGTGCTGCGGTCGAAGGAGGTGGCCATCCGCACCGCGCTCGGCTCGAGCCGCTGGCGGACGATCTCCCAGCTGCTTGCCGAAACCCTGGTCCTGGCGCTCGCCGGAACCGTCGTCGGCCTCTGGATTGCCCGGGCCGGGATCGACTGGTTCAACGCCGTGATCGCGACCCAGGAGCTGCCGCTGTGGTTCGTCGCCACGATGGATCCACCGATCGTGCTGTTCGTCCTGAGTCTGACGATCGTCTCGACGCTGCTGGCCGGCACGGTACCCGCGTTTCGCGCGTCGAGCACCGACTTGAACGAAGTGCTGAACGACGAGGCGCGCGGCTCGTCCGGTCTGCGCCTGGGCCGGATCAGCAAGGCGCTCGTCGTCGGGGAGATCGCGTTGTCGTGCGGCCTCCTGGTCGGCGCCGGCCTGATGATCAAGACGGTGGTCAACGTCGCGCAATTCGACCGCGGGTTCCCGACCGAGAACGTCTTCACCTCGCGCATCGGCCTGTTCGAGGCGGACTACCCCACACCCACGGCGCAGTGGCAGTTCTACGAGGACCTGCTCCGCCGGCTCGACGTGCAGCCGGGCATCCAGGCGGCGGCGCTCACCTCGGATCTCCCGACCCGAGGCGGCCAGATGTGGCGGCTGACGGTCGACGGCAAGGCCTATCCGACCGAGGACGATCACCCGCGCGCGCGCCGGGTCGTCATCACCGCGGACTACTTCGACCTCTTCGACGTGCCGCTGGTGCGGGGACGCACCTTCTCGTCGACCGACACGGTGGACAATCTGCCGGTAGCGATCGTCAACGAGCGCTTCGTCGAGCTGTTCTCGCCCGACGGCGACCCGATCGGGACGCGGGTCAAGCTGGGGGAGGATGACGAGCCGTGGCGGACGATCGTCGGCATCGTCCCCGACATGTACCTGGGCGGGGCGATCGGTGCGAACGACCCCCGACACGAGGGGGTCTACATCCCGCTCCAGCAGAACGTCATCAACTTCATGAGCTTGATCGCCCGGACCGACCAGGCGCCGATGAGCTACACGGCCGCCATCCAGAGCGAGGTCAACGCGATCGACGCCGCTCTGCCGCTCTACTGGGTGCGATCCCTGACCGACCAGTACAGCCTCGACACCTGGTTTTTTCGCATGTTCGGAACGCTGTTCATGGCGTTCGGCTTCGCGGCGCTGGCGCTCGCGACGATCGGGCTGTACGGCGTCATGTCGTTCTCGGCCAGCAACCGGACGCGGGAGATCGGCGTGCGGATGGCGCTGGGTGCCGGCGCGCGGAACGTGCTGATGCTGATCCTGCGGCAGGGCGCGATCCAGCTCGCCATGGGACTGACGCTGGGCCTCGGTCTGGCGCTTCTGCTGGCCCGCAGCCTGACCCTCGTGCTCTTCAACGTCGAGCCGTGGGACCCGACGATCTTCGTCACGGTGATGATCGCGCTCAGCCTGTCCGGGCTGACGGCGTCGTTCATCCCGGCGAAGCGGGCGACGCGCGTGGACCCGATGGAAGCATTGAGATATGAGTAGGGCAGAGCACCCATGCCGCTATGAGTCGGTCGGCACCGGCGACACGGGCGGGTGACCGACGGCCGCCAGGATGCCCGCCAGCACGCGGTTCAGGTTCGCGGATAGCGCCGCCCCGTCGAGCGAGTAGCCCATCCGCACGACGACCAGGTCGGCGGATGGAATGACGAACGTCCGCTGGCCCCGCGCCCCGGCGGCCCAGAAGGCGTCCGCCGGCACGTCGGGCAGCGCGCCGTTCCCGTTTCGCCAGAACAGTCCACCGTAGTCGCCCTCCGGCCAGGCCGGCGCCGCCGCCGACACGGCATCGACCCACCCTTCCGGCAGGATCCG
Source organism: Vicinamibacterales bacterium (assembly GCA_963667915.2). Classification (GTDB taxonomy): domain Bacteria; phylum Acidobacteriota; class Vicinamibacteria; order Vicinamibacterales; family UBA823. The sequence goes on from CAXXNN010000004.1 coordinate 394,491, forward strand.
CTCGCCCTCCCAGACGCCGTCCTGCAGGTGCAGCAGGCCGAACCGTGCCCAGTCGCGCGCCGTGCCGTGGTCGTAGCCGGTCAGAATCAGGTTGCCGTAGGGATCGCGCTCCAGCACCATGTCGCGCATCCCGATCCGATCGAACAGCGCGCGCTGGGGAAAGGTGCTGTAGTCGCCGCCGCGTGCCTCGACCGTCTCCCGGATGATCCGGCCGAGCGCCAGCGGGTCCGAGTTGCGATGCCGGCCGACCGTCCCCGGCGGGTACTCGAGCGCTGGGCGCACCGCGTGCGCGAAGACGTCGATCCCCTCGTTGTAGACGTAGTTGTGATCGTTGTGATGGGTGTAGAACCGCGGGTCGTCACGCGTGAGCCGGCTGAACGTCAGGCCGCTGCTCATCTGGAGCAGATGCCGGATGGTGATCGCGCCCCTCGGATCGCCGGGCTGCCACCAGGCGAGGATCGGCGCCGGATCGTCCAGGTCGAAGTGGCCGTCGCCGACGAGGATGCCGACCAGCGCCGCCGTGATGCTCGTCCCCATCGACCAGGAGATCATCACGCTGTCCTGGTCGAACCCGGGCGCGTAGCGCTCGGCGACGAGCCGCCCCCGATAGACGACGACCAGCGCACGGGTGTCGACCGGCGGTCCCGCGGGTTCTTCCTCGAACGCGGCCGCCACGGTGGCGACGAGCGCTACAGGGTCGATCTCGGGCGGTAGCGGCGCCTCTGAGAGCCGATCCCCCATCGGCCAGTCCTTGAGCGTGCCACCCGGCAGCAATGAGCGCACCGGCGTCGGATCGAACAGAACGTCCGCTTGGCCGCGCGGCAGCAAGGTGCAGCCATGGCCGGCATGGAAGACGGCGGTCCGGTGGACGGCGATCTCGTTCCGGTCCTCGTCCACGCCCACCGTCACCGTCACGCGCTGGGTGGCGCGGTCCACGCCGACGGCGAAACCCTCGAGGTCGACGTAGGTCAGATCGCGGATCAGGAAGTCGGACTCGTCGCGGCCGCTCACGAACAGGCCGGAGCAGAGGTTCTTAGCGACGAATGCGGCGCGCAGATCGACAGATTCGTCGATCGGCGGCGCGCCACACCCGATGACGATGACGCCGAACACCGCCGCCGAACAGGCCAGGTGGTGCCAGGATCGCTGCATGACGCCCGTGGTTCGTGTGCGCCCCGTCGATCTCCCCGGGGGACTCATCATCGCCGCGTCGAGGTCCGGCGGGTCAAGCGAAGTTCGCAATTTGCTACACTATTGCACAATTGCACGATGTCGACCGATAGGTTCCTCTGGGAGCATTAGATGCGAACATCCGTGGCAACTTCCGGGTGGGTCTGTGCCGGCCTGACCGTGGCGCTGCTCGTGCCGGCCACCGGCGCCTCGGCGCAGCCCGCCGCTGACACCCGGCTGCCCCTCGAACAGTTTTCTCCGTCATTTCTGGGCATGTATCGGAAAGTGATGGAGATCGAGGACGAGATCCGCCGTCATGCCGACCGCTACGGCCTGCACTACGACCTGGCGCGCGCCGTCTGTCTGTACGAGTCTGGCGGCAATGCCAGCCTGTCGTCCTGGGTCGGGGCGCGGGGCTACTTCCAGGTCATGCCGGCGACGTTCCGATCGCTCAGGGTCGAGACCAACATCGAGGCGGGCATCAAGTATCTCAGCCAAATGGTCGACCGTTTCGACCGAGAGGACTACGCCGTCGCCGCCTACAACGGCGGGCCGGGCCGGGTCGCCCGCCGCCGGCCGATGCCGCTGGAGACGCTCCAGTACGTCCTCGGCGTGGGGCACTTTCGGAACCTGCTCAAGACCCACGAGCCCTCGGTCCGGCATCACGCCGGCCAGATCCGGCTGACGACCGTCGCCGAAGGCGACGACTGGTGGCAGCTCTCGCAGCGGCTGGGTCTGTCGATCGTGCAACTGCGCATGCACAATCCGTTTCTGGCCAACCGCCAGCTGCGCGTCGGACAGCTTATCGCCTACCCGCCGGCATCGAGAGCCGATCTCCTGCAGGAGGTCGACGGCGGCCTCGAGTACGTCACGCGGCTGGGCGACAACTACTTCAACATCGCCTTCACGCTCGACGTCGATCTGAACACCTTGCGCGAGGAAAACGACCTGTGGCGGCTGCAGACCTTGCCCGACGGCCTGCGGCTACACCTCCCGACCACTTGGGAGGCCAAGCACGAGGTGCATACGGTGCAGACGGGCGAAACGATCCAGACGATCGCGGAAAACCTGAAGTCGGTTCCGTGGCGGATCATCCGCGACAACGGAATCTGGGATCAGGAGATTCGAGCCGGCATGACCCTGCGGGTCCGGGAGGCACCGCCCAAGCCAACCTACCTCGTCCACCGCGTGACGCGCGGGGAGAATCTCGGCGCCATCGCGCGGCGCTACGGCACGACCGTCGGCGCCATTCAGTCCGCCAATTCGCTCGGGCGGCGAACGCTCATCCGGATCGGCCAGCAGTTGCGCATCCCGACCGTGGCCACCGACCGGTAGTCGCCGCCTCCGGCTTCCCTGCACGTCGATCCGCCAGCTCACCCGCCATCCAGGTGTGCTCTACAGTGTCACCCGGACCAAGCTCGTCGTCATCATCCTCAAGGTCGGCCACCGCAAGGAGATCTGCTGGTGACGATCCTACGGGGAGCCGGGCCCGCCTTCCAGGTCGGCAAGCAGTTGACGTGGCGCGGGGTCCTGCGGCGAGAGCGCGACGAGCTGCCTCGCATACTCGATTGCTTCGGCGCGCGACCCGCGGTCGCGATGCATCGTGGCCAGAGCAATGAGGAGGTCGCGGTCTTCGGGATAACGCTCGTGCGCCTCGGCAAGCACGGCGAGGGCCGCCGAGATGTCACCCGACGATTGGAGGGCCACGCCGTACACGTACGCATAACGCGGCAGCTCCGGACGCAGCGCCGTCGCACGCTGCAACGCCCCAAGCGCATCGGACAGTCGGTCCTGTCGGACAAACAGCAGACCCAGCGCGTGTTCGACGGGTGCGGGGTCCGCCGCGATCGCGAGTGCCTCGCGCAGGACGGCCTCGCCTGCCCCTTCGCGTCCCTGTTGACGGTAGAGGTCGGCCAGGTTCAGGTAGGTCGGCACGAACGACGGATCGACGTCGAGCGCCGTCCGGTAGGCGCGCTCGGCCTCGTCGAGCTCACCGAGCTGGGTATGCAAGACACCCAGGTTGAGATGAGCCTCGGCCCGATCGGCGTTCGCCTGCTGCGACGCCCGATACTCGTCGAGGACGCGTGCCAACGTCGCGCGCTGGCCGCCGGACAGCTGCTCAGACGGGACAGCGGCCAAGACTCGGGCGGCTTGAAGTCGGACCGCGCGCACCCGATCGATCAGCAGCGGAAAGGCCGGCTCGAGCCGGGCGGCCGGCTGACGCACCTCGAGCGCGGCAACCGCCGCGGCGCGGACGATCGGGTCGTCATCCCCGAGCGCCCGGCGAACGACCGGGACCGCGTCGGCGGAGAAATACCCCTCCAGCAGCGACAATGCCGTCGCCCTCGCGATTCCTGGCATCATTGGGTCGTCGGCCAGCCGGCGCAGCGCTGCCCCCGCACCCGGCCGTCCGGTCCGCCCAGCGTGAATCGCCTCGCCGTAGTGTGGTTGCGCTGCGGTGTCAGCTCCGTACCACGTCGCGACTGCGTCGGCCGTCCACTGAACCGACTGGTCGGTATGGCAGGCGCTGCACGCGTTGGGCGTCCCCAACGTCAGCGATAGATCGGGACGCGGCACACGCATGCTGTGGTCGCGCCGAGGATCCACGCCCATGTAGCGCTGGGCGGGCATGTGACAGTCCACGCAACTCGCCCCAGCCGACCCGGCCTCGTGGAAATGATGGTCCGGCGTATCGAACGTTGCCGGAAGGTGACAGCCGGCGCAGACCGAGTTGCCGGTCCCACGGACCTGGAGGCTGTGCGGGTCGTGGCAGTCCTTGCATGACACGCCTTCCGCATACATCTTGCTCTGAAGGAAGGACCCGTAGACGTACACCTCGTCCGAGATCTGGCCATCCGGGTGGTACAGCGGATCGTCCAGCAGCGCCGGACGGTGGGAGTCCATCAGCGGGCGGCCGTAGACGTACTCATCGCTGAGCAGGGACCGGCGCGAGTGACAGCGGGCACAGGTCTCGATCTCCGCCCGCGACTCTCGGGGTGGCGTGCGCGCCGCCAACCCGGTCGCCATGTCGAACACCCACGTCGCCGGGGCCAGGTCGTTCAGCGAGACGACAAGGCCCAACGCCGGGTCGTCGGCCTCCGCTGCCCCGCCCGCGACCGCCTGCGCCCAGGCGACATGATTCGACGCCGGACCGTGGCAGGACTCACAGGAGACATCGATTTCCGACCAGGTCGTGTCGTAGCTGTCGGTCTCGAGGCTATAGTTCTTCGCGACGTCCGTGGAGTGGCACTCCGCACACATGAAGTTCCAGTTCTGGTACGGGCCGGTCCAGTGGAGCGGGTCGTCAGGCGTGATCCGTTCGTCGGGGTACAGGTGAAACCATCGCTGACCGCCCGCGTCGGCTGGCCGCGAATCCCAGGCGACGCTCAGCGCCTGCAGCCGACCCCCCGGAAACTCGACCAGATACTGCTGGAGCGGAGCGACGCCGAAGGTGTAGGCCACCGGGTAGTCTGCGAGCGTTCCGTCCCGTCCTTCGGTGCGCACGATAAACGCACCGTCACGGACGGAAAAGGTCGACGTGACGCCGAAATGCGTCAGCGTGGCGCCGTCGAAATCACCGAGGACCGTCTGCCCATCGGCGACCTGCATGGCCAGATCGTGATGCGACCCTGCCCAGAGCGCCGTTTCCGCGTCGTGACAGGTCGCGCACGCGTCTCGGCCGACGAACTCCGCCTCGAGTCCTGCCCCCAACGTTGATGCGGCATGCGCATCGTCCAGGTCCGGCGGGTCCGGCGATTCGGGCGCGCCGCAGGCCGCGACGTTCAGGCCCGACCCCGCGAGGAGAAGGAAGAGGAGCAGAACGGCGCCATGTCTCATCGCGGCTCTTACCCTCAGCGCCAACTCAAGGGGATCCCGCGCTCGTGGTGCGATCCGACTGCTGGCGCTTCGCCCGCTCGACCATCGCGCGCACATCGGCCAGCAGTTCCTTCGCGTCGTAGACAATGCCATCCTTGATCGTGTAGCGCACGCCGCCGACCCGCTCCGCGAGCCCGGTCTCGTCGTTGAGGCGCCGGGCCCCGGTGCCGTAGAGCACCTGGAAGTTCTCCAGCGGATTCTCGTCCACGATCACCAGGTCGGCCAGCAGCCCCGGCCGGATGATGCCGTACTCGATCGGCACGCCCTTCGGCTCGTGCAGCGTCTCGGCGCCGTTCAGCGTGGCCGATCGGATGACCTCGAGCGGATGGAAGCCCGCTTCCTGCAGCAACTCGAACTCGCGGATGTAGCCGAAGCCGTACAGGTTGTAAATGAACCCGGAGTCCGATCCGGTGGTGACGCGGCCGCCGCGATTCTTGAAGTCGTTCAGGAAGGACATCCACACTGTGTAAAAGTTTTTCCAGGCGACCTCGTCGTGGGTCGTCCAGTAATACCAATAGGCGCCGTGGCTCTCCCGGCTGGGCTCGAAGAACTCCCACTGGGACGGTAGTGTGTAGTCTGCGTGAAAGTCGGCGTTGCGCGCCCGCATGACGTCGCGCCCCGCCTCGTAGATCGTCATGGTCGGGTCGAGCGTGGTCCCGAGCTCGATGAACTCGTCGATGAGCGCGTCCCATGGCTCGCTGCCGCGCGGATGAATCTGGTTCCACAGACGCGCCACCTGCCCGAACCGATCCTGCTCGTTGCTCTGGTTCTGCTGGGGCGGCCAGTCCTGCACCGTGTAGTCCTTGAGCAATGCCTCGAACAGCCCGTAGTAGTGCGTCACCGTGCCCAGGCCGAGCCGCGCGGAGTCAATGGCGTTCATCCGCGCCACGCCGTTCTGGCCCAGATGCGCCATCGAACCCATGCCGTGCTGCGTGGCCTCGTCGAGCAAGGCCGCCATGATCGGTGGGTCATGGCTGCCGAGCTTGAGCCCGTCCACGCCTTTCGCCGATGCCCAGCGGACCCAGTCGCGGGCGGTGTCGGCGCTGTCGATCGGGCCGCCCTCCCAGCCGTCGCCCGTGCCCGGTCGGCCGTAGGCGACGATGCGCGGCGCGACGATCTCGTTTTGCGCGCTGCGGTCGCGTTCGCGGAGCACCCAGTCGCGGGCGCCCCCGCCGGCGTCGCGCACGGTGGTCACGCCGTGGCCCATCCACAGCTTGAAGGTGTATTCCGCTTCGGGCGCCTTCGGCACGCCGCCGATGTGGGTGTGCAGGTCGACGAAACCCGGCATGACGTACATGCCGTCGGCGGCGATCTCCCGGGTCGCGTCCTGGGGCCGTTCGTCATCGTCGATCGGCGCGCCCGGCGCACCGACGCCCTTCACCTCGACGATCCGATTCCTCTCGATGACCAGATCCATCGGCCCGCGGGGCGGAGCGCCCGTTCCGTCGATGACGGTCGCGCCTCGGATGATCAGCCGCTCGAACGGCCCCTCGCCCTGGTCGCCGCGATCGGGCGCCGGAATCATCTCCGCCGCCTCCTGCGCCGCGACGGCGCTGCCGGCCGTGAGACCAACGATCATCACCGCCGTTGCCGTCCATCTGATCACGCTCATGGGATCTCCTATCTTCGCGGTCAGCCGCCTTCCAGGGCGGACAGGATGGCGATTTCGTCGCCGTCTTCAACCGGCGCCATCAGCTCCTCGGCGCGCAGCTGCCGGCCGTTGAGAAAGACCGCCATCACCGGGTTCAGCTCCGGGTCCGGGCGCCAGACGAGCGGCGCGAGCTGGGCATACCGGTCAGTCAATGCCCGTAGCGCGGCGCGGACGGTCTCCCCTTCCAACTCGACCGCCTCGAGGCCGTCGAGACGCTCGGAGAAGAGCGCGGGAAATGTGACCGTGACGCTCACAACGCGGCGATCTCCGGCTCGAACACGTCCCACACTTTCTGCTGCAGCTCGGCGAAAAACTCGCGGGTGACGAACGCGGCGGTCTTCACGCTGGCGTTCGGGTCATCGAACACCTGCGCCGGCAGCGTGTACTCGTCGTGACCGAAGCCCTGCTTGCGCTCGATCGCCAGGCCGCGGAGATAGGCCCGCCGCACGGCCGCCATCAGGTCCTCGAGCGGCACATCGATCCCGCCCTCGACCTGCACCGCGGCAATCGCCATCTTCTGGCCCATGCCGGCGAACTTGCAAGTCCCCAGCAGGTCGTCGCGCACCTGATACAGACCCTTCTGGGTGATCGCCTTCACCCAGTAGTCCATCGACGTGTCCCCCTCCATGACCAGCGCCATGAAGGTGGCCATCGTCATGTGGCCACCGGCAATCGCCCAGGGGTAGCCGGGGTTGGTCTCCGGCAGGTAGGCCGGCAACTCCAGCCCCTTGACGTGCATGGCGTACCCAGTCTCGCCCGTCTTGACCGACAGCCGCTTCACGCCGCGCCCGACATCCGGCATCCGCCCGCGGCCGGCGCCGTCGATCAGCGCCCGGATCTTCTCGAAGTCGCCGAACGTCGCGCCGTTCAGCAACGGCGCTTCCGGATGCCGCTGGTTGTAGTCGAGCACGTAGCCCACCGTGGTCCCGCAGGAGATCGAGTCCATGCCGAGGTTGTCCACCAGCCGCACGAGCTGCCAGGCCTGCTCGCCGTCGTGCACGCCGAGATTGGTCGCGAGGAGGTTGAGCGGCTCGTAATCGAACTTGGCGCGGAACGCGCCGCGCGTGCCGTCGGCCTGCTTCTCGTAGATGTTCTTGTGGCAGTTGATGCCACACCGGTAGCACGACTCGGCCTTGATGACGAAGTCGTCCTCGATGGTCTCCCGGAACAGCCGCTCCACACTGCCGTCCGCCTTCGGCCGGAAATTCTCCTGCGGCACCACATGGACTTTTTCGAGAATCGGATAATTCGACCAGGTGCCGCCCAGCCCGCCCTTGTCGGCCTCGCGGAACTTGGCCGACCCTGGGCCGGTCGCGATCTTCTTGTTGATCTCCTTGACCTCGGGCGCCAACTTCGTCAGCTTGTCCTTCGCGCGGGCCACCAGCCCGATGAGATTCTTCGACCCCATCACCGTGCCCATCCCGCCGCGGCCGGCAAAGCGGCACTTGTCGTCGCCTGACTTCAGCTGGTTCTCGGTGCTCAGCGCGACCGCCGCGAAGTAGCAGCCCTCGTAGGCTTCGCCGGCCGGCCCAATGACGGCGAAGTGCGCGTCGTCGTACTCCTGCTGGAGCGCCATGATCTTGTCGTGCGTCTCCAGCCCGAGCAGCGCGTCGGCCGGCTTCAGCGCAACCGCCGGTCCGCTCTCGCCGCCCTGGATCACGATGAGCAGCGGCCGGCTCGCGCGTCCTTCGACCACGATCTCATCGAGGCCGGCCCACTTCAGCTTCGACCCAAACTTGCCGCTGGCCGCCGACCAGATCGCCGCCGGCAGGCCCTTGTCCGAATGCTTCAGCGGGCTGTACGCGGAAAAGTAGGTGCGCAGCCCGGTCATGATGTTCGTGCCGGTCAGTAGGCCGGTGTTGATGATGAGCGGATTGTCCGGCGCGAGCGCATCGGTGACGTCCCGCGTCATCAGCATCTGGAACGAGCGGCCGAAGCCGCCCAGCACGTCCTCGAGATTCCGGCACGGCACCTCGTCGGTCCGGACCGTCTCGGCGGCGAGATCGATCGTGCACCGCGTGTAGAGGACCTTCGCGGGGTCGAATCCCCCGCCGTTGTTCAGGTTTCGCATGTTCCCTCGGGCTCCGTCGTTGAGAAATTATACCCTTGCGCTCCGCGCGCGTCCCTCATGGCGAGCGCGTCAACATTATTCGCGCGAGCAGATCGGGTTTGAAGGCCGCATCCACGTCGAAGCAGTAGCGCACCCGCCGGGCCGACGCGATCTGCGAGGAGACGACCAGGTACGGCTTGTCGGGCGCGGCCGACCCTCTGGACGGCACCTGCACGTCATCCGGCGCCGTCTGAATCTCCACCGGCAGATTCTCGCACGTCAACCAGTGCGGCGACGTGAGATACGCCACACCCAGCGAGTCAAACGGATAAAAGCCGTCGACGCCGAACCGCGAGCGCCACCACGCCAGCCAGCCCGCCGCCGGGCCCGCCAGCCATCGAGCCGCCGGCCCGCCCGACGCGAGCCGATCCATGTCATCCTGCGTCAGGACGACCTTCGACGCAATCTCGAACGGTGCCAGGACGATCGGCAGGTCGGCATCGAGCAGGACCTGAAACCCCGGGGCGTCGAGCTCGAAGTTCAGATCCATGAGCGGCTCGCTGCGCGTCGTCTCGGCGACGAAGCGCTGGCCGGGACGCCGACCGGCGACGGCGATGACGGCGACGATCCGTGCCGTAAGATCAGGATGATTGCGCACGACCGTGGCCACCGTCGTGACCGGGCCGAGCGCCAGGACCGTCAACGGCTCGGCGCGAAGCGCCGCGGCCAGGGCCCGCGAGGCCTCGGTCTCGCGGCCGAGCTCGTCGCCGCCGGCCGCGCCGCGGTACACCGGCAGACCCGGCGGTCCGAAGCGCTCGACGACGTCGCTCGCAATCCGGAAGGTCTCGTCGATGCCGGCGTTGCCGAACGTGGCGCTCACGCCGCGCACGACCAGCTCGGGAGAGTGGAACGCCTGGGCCATCGCCAGGCCGTCGTCGTTGATGACCAGGCCGTAGCCCCCCGCCGCCGACGGATCGACGTCGAGCCAGACCGGAATCGGCCCACCCGTCTGGGCGAGCACAGGCACCCAGACCGCCAGCCCTACCATCCACGCCATCAGAAACGGGGTCTGACCCCTTCCTCTAGCCTCGCTTGGACTACGCGACATACTGCCTCGCGAACGCCTGGGCCGACAGCGGCGCGCCGGTGGCGCGCTCGGTCAGCTCGTGCCAGGCATAGCGGGTACCGGGGCCGAACACCTGCTCCCGCAGGTAGGCGCCGACGTCGAGCCTACCGTAGAAACAGGTCGCGGCCGGATCGACGTCCGAGCCCACCTGCTCGGCCAGCGTCTGCCGGAGCTGGGTGCCGAACAGATCCCCCATCACGTAGCTCTGGTAGTACACCGGGTAGACCGCCACGTGCAGCTTGGCGGCGTAGTCCGGCGCCATCCGGTCCGGCGGCTCGAGCCGCTGGTACTTGTGCTTCAAGTCCCACCAGAGGGCGGAAAGGTCCTGATCAGGATCGCGGTACATCGCTCGCTCGAACCGGACGACCACCTGCGCCCAGCGACTGAAGATCAGCTTCTCGATGGCGAGGCTGCGCTGCGCCGCCGCCACCAGGGGCGCCGCTTCGGCGCGCGGCACCTCGAGCACCCGCACCAGGAACTCCTCGTTCTTCGCCATCGAGCCCATCATCATCGCGATCCCTTCGGTCGTGATGGCGCTCGACGCCTCGCGCAGCACCCACGGCAGCGTCGGATCGATGCCGCCGTCGTAAACCGCGTGACCGAGCTCATGTAACAGCGTATCCATCCACCGAACCGTCGGCTTCAGGTTGCACAGAATCCTGACGTCCCCGTGCCGGTCGAGGTCGACGGCGAAGGCGTGCGGGCTCTTGCCGTCCCGCTCGTACAGGTCGCTCCGCGACAGCACGCCCTCCACCGGCATGCCCAGGGTCGCGTAGTAGGAGGTCGCCACGGCGGTTAGATCGCGCTGGCGATACAGGCCCGTCCAGGCCCGACTCGGCCTCACCCACCGCCTCCTGGAAGAACAAATCGCCAAAATGCCAGGGGCGCAGCGAGGCCCGCGGCACGCCGAACCGCCGTGCCATGCGATCGTCCAGCTCGTCCTTGAGCGCGACGAACGGCTGCCGGGTGAGCGCGTTCAGCTCGTCGAACAGCCGGGTCAGCGCGTCCGGATCGATCTCTTGCAGGTCGAGCGCCATCACGAAGAAATCGTCGTAGCCCAGCCCGCGCGCTACCTCATTGCGGAGCGTGACCACCTCCCGGAGGGCTTGTGCGACCCGCTCACCGACCGCCATGTAGCCGTTCCACGCCGCCGCCACCTGACCCGCGTCGGTGGACGTGGCCAGGATCTCCCGCACCTCGTTCTCGGTGAGCGCGCGGCCGTCGATCTGACTGCGGTGGGTGTTGAACGTCTGCTCGATCCGGTTCTCGAGCTCCACGATTCGCTTCTGCACGGCGGCGTCGGCCTGCCGGCTCAAGAAGGCCCGGTAGACGACGTCGTGCTGGCGGCGCAGGACAGGATCGCCGAGGTCACCGTCCCGCCAGTGCGTGAGCCGGGCAAAGGCGGCGCGATCGGCGTGCAGCTCGACGATGGCCTGCTCGGCCGTCGCCTTGCGCGCGAAGGCATCGTCCGACCCGGTGACGTTCGCCTCCCACCACGCCTGCGCCGCGGCCTTGTGGAGCGGCTGGAAGCGCGAGAGATACTGCCGATAGAACTCGACGAAGGCGCGCTCATCCGCTGCCGGCGCGCGGCCGGTGGTGCCGGCCCTCGTGCCTAGGCTCGTGCCCGTGTTTGTACTCGTGCTCGTACTCTTCTTCTTCTTCTTCCTCAATGGCCGCCGCCCTTCGCGTCTTCGCCGTGGGCGCCGACCCGCACGTGCGCCCGCAGCACGTCCAGGAGGACCGCGACGTCCGATGTGTCGTTGTAGACGTGAGGTGAGACGCGAATCGCGCTGCCGCGCAGGGAGACCGACACCCGACGCGTCTGCAACTGCCGCTGCACCTCGGCCAGGTCCACGTGAGACGGCGCGCGCAATCCGAAGAGGTGCCCGCCGCGCCAGCGCTCGTCCTCCACCTCGAAGCCCAGCGCGCCGAGCTCCGCGAACAGCTCCTCGGTGAGGGTCCGACAATAGGCCTGGACGTCGTCGAGATTCCACGCGAGCACCTGTTCGAGCGCGGCGACCAGCATCGGCATGAGGATGAAGTTGGAGCGCTGGCCGACGTCGTAACGCAGCGCGCCGGGCTGGTAGCCGTCCTGATAGTCCACGAGCCGCCGAAAATCTTCGCTGCCGCGGCGGGCAATCCACCCCTCCTCGAGCGGGATGCCGGCGTCGTAGCGCGCACCAAAATAAGCGACGCCGATCGAGTACGGCCCCAGCAGCCACTTGTAGCCGGCGCAGATCAGCGCATCCGGCAAGACCCGGCGCACGTCGAACGGCATCGCGCCCACACTCTGGGTCCCGTCCACGATGAACGCCGCGTCGCAGTCGCGCGCGCGGGCGCCGATCGCCTCCAGGTCGAAGCGCGTCCCATCGGTCCAGTGGACCGGCGCCACCGCCACGATCTCCGTCCGCCGGTCGATCGCGTCGATCATCCGCGCGTTCCACGCCTCGGCGCGCGGCATCCCGTCGGGTGGCGCCACGGTGCGCAGCTCCACGCCGTGCCGCCTCGCCGCTTCGCGCCAGGCATACACATTGCTGGGAAACTGCTCGTCGGCGACGACGATGTTCTGCCCGGACTCGAAGCGCGTGTTGCGGGCGACGGTGGCGATGCCGTAGGACACGGCCGGAACGATGGCGACCCGGCGAGAATCGGCGGCGTGAATCAGGCGCGCGAACAGCGTCCGGACTCTCTCGGTGTCCCGAAAGAAATCCTCGGCCTGGATCCCGCTCGGCACCCTCTTGCGCGCGATGCCGGCGATGCCGGCGTCGGCGACGCGTATGGGCGTCGGCGACATGTAGGCGGCGTTGAGATAGTGCTCGCCGTCGGGCAGCGAAAACAGGTGTCTCTGCGATTGCACGGGTTGATCATAACAGGCCGTCCGCCGGCCACCCGTGCGGCTACCGGGGCCACGCCACCGTGGCCACCGCAACGCCCACGACGACGGTCGCGGCACCAACGAGCGCCTGCCGTTCGAGGGTCTCCCCGAGCAGGAAATAGCCAAGGACGAGCGCGGCCACCGGGAACGTGTAGGCGACGAACGCCAGCGTACTGACCGGCACGTGCTTGAGCAACGAATAGTAGATGACGAAGGCCGCCACCGATCCCACCAGGGCGAGGTAGACGATCGACCCGATGGCTCCCCCGGTCCAGTGCACCAGACGCAGATCTTCCGACGCCCATGACACGGCGAAGAGCGCCGCGGACGCGTAGGTCATCGGCAGGGCAGTGAGCGTGTAGGGATGGAGGTGCCCGCCCCAGCGCTTGATCGAAACACTGCTGGCCGCCGTGGCCAAGGGGGACACCAAGGTGACGCCCGCCGCCACGAGGCTCAACGGATGGGACATCTGCACGTCGTCCTGGAAAATAAGTGCGACCCCCGCAAACCCGATCACGACGCCGGCCAGGCGCCGGCCGGTTACGCGCTCGCCGGCGATGATCACGTGTGCCAGCAGCATCACGAAGAACGGGTTCGTCGCGAACAGGATGGCGCTGAGGCCGGACGGGATGAACTGCTCGCCCCAGTAGACGGCGCCGTACGACAACCCGATGCCGCCCAGGCCGAGCGCCAGCAATCCGGCATGCGTCCGGCCGGACCGCGGCAGACGGATGCCCTGCTTCCAGCTCAGGCCGAACAGCACGAGCGCGGCCAGGCCGAAGCGGAGCGCGGCACTCAGGAACGGCGGCAGGCTCTCGAGCCCAATCTTGATGACGGGCCAGGTGGAGCCCCAGATGCAGCAGAGGAGGAGGACGAGCGCGGCTTGGGCGTGACGGGACATGGACGGTCTCGAGCTAGCAGGTGCAGGGTCGGTCCGTTCGAGCCGACACAGCATACGGGTGCGGACGCTCGCCAGTTCAATGCATGATCAAATCGGCACATGATCAAAGTCGAACTGCACGCGCACACGGCGGGCGACCCCGCAGATGCCATCCCGCACAGTCCCACCGATCTGATCGACCGTGCGGCGACCCTCGGCTACGGCGCCCTGGCGATCACCTTGCACGATCGCCAGCTCGACGTCGGGCCGCTGACCGCCTACGCCGCCGCCCGGGGCCTGACGCTGATCCCCGGCATCGAGCAGACGATCGACGGCCGCCATCTCTTGCTGCTGAACTTTCCGGCGGCGGCCGAGCATGTCGCGAGCCTCGACGACCTCGCTCGCCTCAAGACCCACTCGGCAGGCATCGTGGTCGTGCCGCATCCCTTCTTCCCGCTGTCCCACTGTCTCGGGAGCCGGATGGACGAGTACGCCGCGGTCATCGACGCGGTGGAGATCAGCTACTTCTACACGGCGCTCGTCGACTTCAACCGCCCGGCGCGGCGGTGGGCACAGGCGCATGGCAAGCCGCTCGTGGGCACGTCCGATCTCCACCGCCTGTCGCAGCTCGACCGGACCTTTTCGCTCGTCGACGCCGACCCGACCCCTGACGCGATCTGCGCAGCGATCAGGGCGGGACGCGTCGAGGTAGAGACTCGGCCGATCTCGCTGCTCACGGCGGCGACGCTCCTGGGCGCTATCACGCTGCGCAACACCGCCGCCACCTGTGCGCGGCGGGTCCGCTGACACGCGCGTGCTCACCCGCCCTCAGGTGTCAGCATCCGATCGACGATTTCCTTCAGACACTTCGCCGCGACCATCGCGGTCACGCCGTTCAGGTCGCGCACGGGGTTGTACTCGACGATGTCGGCACCGACCAGCGGCGCGGAGATGCGCTGGACGACCTCCAACACGTCGCGGGTCGACACGCCACCCGGTTCGTGATGTGACAGGCCCGGCGCGAACGCCGGGTCGAGCACGTCGAGGTCGAGCGAGAGGTAGACCGGTCCCGCGAGACCGGCGGCCACGTCGAGACTCCACCGATCGGCGGTCGTCAGCTCGACGCCGAATCGTTCGGCCTGGTCGCGCTGATGCGGCGTCATCGTCCGGATGCCCATCTGGACCAGTCTCCCGACCAGGCCCTCCTCCATGATCCGCGCGAATGGACACGCATGGGAGAGTCTGTTGCCGTCGAGCTCGTCGTACAGGTCGGGATGCGCGTCGAGGTGCAGGATCGTGAGCCGTTCGTAGCGCTTCGCGAACGCCCGAACGATCGGATACGTGACCGCATGGTCGCCGCCGAGCGTGACCAGTCGGTCACCGCCGTCGAGCAACCGGGCGATTCCCTGTTCGATCGCCGCAAACGCGGCGGCGCCGGTCGGCAACACCAGATCACCGACGTCCCTGAACCTGGCCTCGGCTCCGAGATCACGACCACCTTCCGTCGACAGATTGGCGGAGTGCGAATGCAGCGCCTCACGAATCTTGGGCGGCGCCTCGGCTGCGCCGCGGAGAAACGACGAGCTCTCGTCGAACGGTACACCGACAAGCGTGACGGAGGGCTGCTGGGAGGTCATGCCGTTCGTGCGAGGCTGGCGAGGCCGGCGCGAGCCTCGCGCCGCCTGACGTGCCGGACGATGACGGAAGTATAGCGCGGAGACGACACCCGCTGCGTGCCGGTCTCGACGAGCGCCGAAGCCGTCGGGGTCGGCTCGACGCGGGCGTGCCACCATTGATAGGATTAGCAGCGCGCGGCGCGGGCGTGCACCACGAAAGACCTCGTCTCCAATCAGCCATGGAACAGCAACTCGCCAACATCTACTCGGCGTTGACATCCGGCAACACCCAGGCGATGCAGCAGGTCGGCTGGCTGGGCTTCCTGTTCCTGATGAGCCTGTCACTGGTCAGCTCGCTCGCCATCGCCTATCTCTACGTCCAGTTCTTCGCGAGCCGCGCCACGGGCAGTCAGGTGCATCGCGCTTTCCCGCTGCTCGGGATCTCGGTGACGGCGATCTTCGTCTGCATTCAGTTTTCGCTCCCGCTCTCACTCGGCCTGCTGGGCGCGCTGTCGATCGTCCGCTTCCGGACGCCGATCAAGGAGCCGGAGGAAATCGGCTTCATCATGCTCGTGATCGCCTCTTCGATCGCCTGTGCGACGTTCAAGATCGCGTTCCTCGGCGTCATCTACGCGGTGGCTGTGCTCGCGCTGATCGCCCAGACCTTCAGTCGCCTGCTGGCCAGCACCTGGCAGGACGGCGTCATCGTGATCTCGATGCCGGACGCCCAGTACGTGGAGCGCGGCGAGGCGGTCGGGGAGGCCGTGACGCAGCGGGTCGCCAAGGCTCGATTGGAGAGCGTCTCGAAGCACGACGGCCAGACCGTCGTGTCGTACAACTTTCAGCGCCTCAGCGAACCGGCACTGCGCCAGCTCCACGCCGATCTCGGCGGTCTCACGCCCGAATCGACCTTCAACGTGTTCTACAACCGGCCGGGCGTGAGCTGAGGCGACGTGGCGACGTCCATGGCGCAGCGGCCGCCGATGTAGAGCGTGTAACGCCCTGCGGGGGGCAGCCGGAAGCGGAACGACGTGCGCAGGTGCTCCGGCGCGTTGTCCCATGACCCGCCGCGCAGTGCGCGGAACCGCCCGTTGCGTGGCCCCGTCGGATCCGCGGGACGGGCGCGCTGAAAATAACCCGGCGAATACCAGTCCGCGACCCATTCCCAGACGTTCCCGATCATGTCGCGCAGGCCGAACGCGTTCGGCGGAAAGGACCCGACCGGCGCCGTGCGCACCCAGACATCGGCGGCGGCCCGGCCGATACCGTTGGCCCGTCCCGGATCGAAGGTCGGTCCCCACGGGTAGATCGCACCGTCCGCGCCTTCCCTGGCCGCCAGCTCCCATTCGGCTTCGGTCGGCAGGCGACCCCCGATCCCCTCGCAAAAAGCCCGCATCTCCTCCCAGGTGACGTTCACCACCGGATGGTCGCCGCCGTTCCAGACGGGCTGCCGTGGCGCGCGCGCGAAGTGCGCCGCCGCCCACGCCTGAAACTGACGGACGGTCACTTCCGTTTCCATCAGATCGAACGCCCGGCTCAGCGTGACCTGGTGTCTCGGCTGCTCGCTGGGACGGCAGTCCGGGTCACCGGGGGCGCAGCCCATCTGAAACACGCCGGCCGGAATCTGGCGCCACACGATGCCAGCCGGCGGGACGATCTGCTCGACCGGCTCCGGTTGCCGAGCGCGCGCGCCGGCACACAGCACTCCCGCACACATCACCAGCACGCCGCCCAGACACAGCCTGCCACGCCAACCTCGCTCGGCCGACCCGTTCATTGCGCTTCATGGTGACACATGGAACGCGGGCTCCGCACCTCAGCGCGCTACAATGGGGTCCTGTGGGCGCACTCGGTCGAGCCGCGGCTAAGATCCGGCCGACGAGCGCGCCGCCGAGGATGCCGATGACACCGAGGATGCCGCTGATACCGATGACACCGACGATCCGCGCCCCGCAGAAAGAAGCGAAGTTCGCGTTAGCGGAGGCCCGCGCTGGGGCGGCGCTGGCCCTCCTGCGTCAGCAGTGCCGGCCGGACGCCGAGCATCCGTCGAACGTCGTCTCGAGCCTGTACTATGACACGCGCGACCGCCGCGGCCTGTACGGGAAGCTCAACAGCGACTTTCTCAAGACGAAGTTTCGGCTCCGGTGGTACCGCGACCTGGATGGTCGATTCAGCACGCCCGGCTCGTTTTTCGAAGTCAAGCAACGGATCGGCGGTACCCGTCACAAGCGGCGAATCGCCGCGCCGTTCGACGCCAGCTGGCTCGACGAGGCGTCGCCCGGGGAGCCTGCGCTGGCACGCGCCTCGGAGCTGCTGCGGTCGCACGGCGTCCACGCCCCCCCGCTGGTTCCGGTGTTCGTGATCCGCTACGAGCGCCATCGATTTCTCGAACCGTCGAGCGGACTGCGGGTCAACCTCGATCGACGAATCACGGTCACGAGTTCGCATCCGCACGTGACGGGACCACGCTTCCGCGTGGCGCTGACCCAGGCCGTGCTCGAGGTCAAGGGCGCCCGCGCGGAGGAGCTGCCACGGCCCCTGTGGCCCGCGCTGCGACTCGGCTGCCGCCTCGGATCGTTCTCGAAGTACGCGACGTGCTACGCCGCAGCACTCGGAGCGCCTCGGTGACCCCGTTACCTCGCCCCCCCGCCCGTCTGGTCGGGCGAACGGTGGCAGTGGCCGCGGCGTTCGCCGTCGCGACGCTGATCGCCGCCTGGCTGGACCCGTTCCCGCGGCTGCGCTTCGCGATTCAACGGACCCCTGGCGATCTGCCAAGCTCCGTCGTCGCGCCGGCCGACGAGGTCGCCCTCGGTCATCCGCTGCTGTCCATTCACATCTCCGACGACAGCCTCTACGACCCGGACACGGGCATCATCGCCAACGTCCAGGCGCGCGGTCGCGACTGGGAGCGGCCGGCGTCGGTCTCCTACTACACGGACGGGCGGCTCCGGTTCGCGAGCGGCGCCGGGCTGCGCGTTCACGGCGGACTCACGCGCACGATGTCGGCCAGGAAGAGCTTCCGACTGTACTTCCGCCGCGAGTACGGCGCGGATCGGATCTGGTCGGGCGTGCTCTTCGACGGCGCGGTCGATCCGATCCGGCGGCTGGTCGTCCACAACGACGTTCGGGAGGACAGGACCGGACGCACCTGGCATTTCATTAACCCTCTGGCCTACGACATCGCCGGGCGGATCGGGGCCTACGTACCCCACACCCAGCCCGTACAGCTGTTTCTGAACGGCGAGCGGCAGGGGGTCTACGTGCTGACGGAGCACGTGCGCGACAACATGATTCCGGAACTGCTGGTGCCGCGGTTCGGTCATGCCGAGTTTGCCGCCGACAACCGTTCCTACCGCGAGCTGAGCGCCTGGGTCGGTGGACTCGATGAGATCCGGATGGACCGGGTCGCCGAGCGCATCGACCTCGAGAACCTGACCCGCTGGTTCCTGGCGGTCGTGTTCTGCGGCACCGAGGACGCCTTCCAGGGCGCCCAGTTGCTCGATCGCTCCGATCCCGAGGGTCGCTGGTTCTGGATCAACTGGGACATGGATCACAGCTTCATGGACTACAACCAACGCGCCGCGGTGCCGTGGGAGCACGATGCGTTCGAGACCACGCTGGAACGTGCCGGCGAACCCGCACGCGGGTGGCGCGACACCGAGGTGCGCTCGAGGCTGCTAACGACGATGCTGGCGGAGGATGCGGCCTATCGGGACTACTTCAAGCGGATCTTCACGGAGACGATGAACCACCGTCTGACCGCTGACTTCCTGCGTGAGCGATTCGACCATTACGCCGAGCTGGGCCGCCGGTTGGGCCTGCGGGGCGCGGATCTGGACTACTTGCCGCTGCTCGAAGCGTTCGTCGAGCGGCGCCCGGCTATCGTCCGCGAGCAGGCCGAGGTCTATCTCAACACCGACCCGAGCCACCGTGTGACGGTGCGTGGGCTCGGCGGCGGTCGCGGGCAGGTCGACGGGCACCCGGTGGGTGACACCTTCTCAGGCTATTATTTTCCCGGCATGATGGTCACCCTGTCGGCGAACCCCGCCGAGGGGTTTCGCTACTGGCGCGTCGATGGCTCGGCGGTCAACGCCGTCGAGCTGCGCTGGGAGGTCAACACGAACCTCGATGTCGAAGCGTTCTTTGAGTAAATTGTCATGCGTCTGGTGACCTACCTGGCGGTGTCGGTGCTCGCGGCGTGTCTCGTCGCCGGCGCGCTGTACGGTCCACTCGACATCGTCTCGAAACTGCCGGCCCTGACCCGCGTGTACACGCGGTGGGTCCCGCCGGAGCCGCCGCCGCAACTCGACGGCCTCTCGGAGCCGGAGCGCGCGGCGTTCCGCCGGCTCGGGGCCCGTGTGCGCGGGCGGGTCGTCTGGTCGTCGAACCGCGAAGGCAACCACGAGCTGTATCTGGTCGATCTGACGACCGGCGAGGAGCGGCGGCTGACGCGTCACCCTAACGTCGAGTTCTTTTCGCGGTTTTCGCCGGACGGCACGACCATCTCGTTCTTGCGCAGCCAGCGCGAATGGGTGTCGTTCCGCGAGGACGAGTCGTGGGATCTGTTCCTGATCGACGCGGACGGCGGGAATGAGCGTCGCGTGGCGCGGGAAGCCTACCATCCAACCTGGGTGCCCGACGGGTCCGGGCTCGTCTTCATGCGGCAGAACCGGATCGTCCGCTACGATCTGGCGAGCGGCACCGAGACGGTGCTGCACGACGGGGCCGACCCGCCCACGCGCGGACGCGTCGAGGAGCCGGAACTACTGACAGAGAGCCTGATCGCGATCACGCTGCGCAACGTCCCGGAGGAAACAGTCGGCATCCTGGACCTGGCGTCCGGCACCTATCGTCCCATGTCGCGTACGCGCGACTGCCAGATCACCTGGATCCCCGGCCAACAGCAGGTCGTCTGGATCGAGGGCGAAGGTCGGGGCGGCACGCGGGTCATGCAGCGGCGCCTGGACGCTGGCGACCCGGAACCGTTGATCGACTTGCCGCACGAGTACAGCCACGAGTACTTCCCGCGCGTCACGGCGGACGGCGCCTGGCTCATTTGGGGCGCCGCGGCGGAAGGCCACGAGCATGACCGGGCCGACTACGAGCTGTTCGTGTGGCGGATCGGGGAGCCGTGGGAGCGTGCCTGGCGCCTGACCCACTCGGCGGCCAACGATCAGTGGCCGGATCTGTGGATCGACGGCGGCGCGCAACCCGCATCCGACGTCGGGACATGATCAGAGGAGATCGAGTTCATCATGGAGGTGCCCACGGCCAAACAGCGCACGCGCTGGGCCTTGCTCATCATCTACCTGCTGGTTCTGCTCACGCTCGGCATGTTCGTCGACGCCGGGCGACTGTTCCCAGAGTTGCGCATCGCGGTGCAACGGCCGGCCGACGCATTCCCCAGCACTGTCGTCATACCGACGATTGAAGTGGTAGACGGCGCGCCCTTGCTGTCCGTCTACGTCGACCCCGCCGACCTCCGCGACCCGAAGCGCGGCATCCTCACCCGCCGCCGCCAGGCGGGCCGCACGTGGGAGCGCCGGGCCACCATGTCCTACTTCGACAAAGGGAAGCTGGTGTTCGCGTCGGGCGTCGGCATTCGTATCCACGGCGGGAGCGATCGGCTCCGCCCCGGCAAACAGAGCTTTCGACTCTACTTCCGACGGCAGTATGGCGCGGACCAGTTCCGGCCGGGGGTGCTCTTCGATGACACCACCGAGCCGCTACGTCACCTCGTCCTGGATCGGGATGAGCAATCCAACGCGGATGAGGTCTGGCACTTCATCAATCCGCTGTCCTATGACATCGCCCGGCAAATCGGCTGCATCACCGTGCAGACCAAGCCGGTACGCTTCTTCCTCAATGGGGAGTGGCAGGGAGTGTATGTGCTCAGCGAGCACATCAGTGACCAGTTTCTCGAGTCACACTTCGGACATTCCGACTTTCAGCATGATGTGCCGGACTACCAGGAGCTGTCTGGGTGGCTCGGCCGACAGGATCCGTTGACGCTGGCCAAAGTGACGCAGATGATCGACGTGGACAACCTGACACGCTGGCTGTTGTCGGTCTTGTTCCTGGGGACGACCGACGCCATGCAGGGTCCCGGGCAGTTTCGTGACGCACGCGATCCCGCGGGTCGATGGTTCTGGATCAACTGGGACATGGATGGCAGTTTCGCCCGCCGTTACGGGGAGCCGCCGTGGGAGTTCGACACGTTTCAGGACGTCCTGGACCGGGCCGGGGCGCCTCGGCAGCTGCGGCGCCGCAGTGAGCCGCGACCGGAGTTGCTCACGACGCTTCTGGCCGAGGACGAAGCGTACCGGGAGTATTTCAAGCGGATCTTCGTCGAAGTCATGAATCACCGTCTGACGCCGGACTTTCTGACCGAGCGGTTCGAGTATTACCGTCACATCGCGCACCGCTACGGCGTTGAGCATTTGCAGTACCTGGACACGCTCAGGGATTTTCTGACCTACCGGCCGGCCGTGCTGCGGCGACTCACGGAAGAGTATCTCAACACGCCGCCCAGTGTGCAGTTCCGCATCGTAGCCCCGAGGAACGTGGAACTGCTGGTCGACGGTACCGCCGTGCGCAGCGGATTCGAGGGGTACTATTTCCCGGGCATGTCCGTCGAGGTGGCGGTCAAAGAATCGTCCCGCTCACGCCTCTCGCAGTGGCTCGTCAACGGGCGCCCAGTTGGCCGCGAGCCGGTGTTGCGACTGCGTGCCGAGGAGGATGTGACGATCGAGCCTGTTCTGCAGTAGCGAAGTCAGGCCGTCAGCCGGCGGGCCCGGCATCGCGTGCGCAACGACCCCCGATGTAGAGCGTGTAGCGTCCCGCGGGCGGGCGGCGGAACCGAAACGATGCGCGCAGCTCGGAGCCCTCGTTGTCCCACGAGCCGCCGCGCAAGGAGCGGAACCGCCCCTCGTCTGGTCCGCGCGGGTCCTCGGCCGGCAACGACTGATAGGCGCGGGCCCAGTACCAGTCCGCCACCCACTCCCAGACGTTGCCGATCATGTCGCGCAGGCCGAACGCGTTCGGTGGAAATGACCCGACCGGCGCCGTGCGCACCCAGGCGTCGGCAGCGGCCCGGCCGATGCCGTTGGCCCGGCCCGGGTCGAAGGTCGGTCCCCACGGGTAGATCGTGCCGTCCGCGCCGCCCCTGGCCGCCAATTCCCATTCGGCTTCGGTCGGCAGGCGCCCCCCGATCCCCTCGCAAAACGTCCGCATCTCCTCCCAGGTGACGTTCACCACCGGATGGTCGTCACCGTTCCAGGCAGGCTGCCGCGGCGCGCGCACGGACTGCGCCGCCGCCCACGCCTGAAACTGGCGGACGGTCACTTCCGTTTCCATCAACTCGAACGCCCGGCTCAGCGTGACCTGTTGTCGCGGCTGCTCGTTCGGACGGCAGTCAGGGTCGCCGGGGACGCAGTCCATCTGAAACACCCCGGCCGGAATCCAGCGCCACACGATGCCGGCCGGCGTGACGATCTCCCCAGCCGGCTCCGGTTGCCGAGCGCGCGCGGCAGCACACAGCACTGCCGCACACATTACCAGCGCGCCGCCCAGACACAGCCTGCCACGCCAACCTCGGTCGGCCGCCCCGCTCATTGCGCTTCATGGTGACACACGGAACACGGGCTCCGCACGCTGGAGCGGTACAATGGGGTCCGGCGACGGCTGACCCGCCACCTCGACGTGGAGTTTTTTAACGGTTTTCGCCAGACGGCACGACCATCTCGTTTCTCCGCAGCCAGCGCGAATGGGAGTCGTTCCGCGAGGACGAGGCATGGATCTGTTCCTGATCGACGCGGACGGCGGAAACGAGCGCCGCGTAGCCAGGGAGGCCTATCATCCGACCTGGGTACCCGACGGATCCGGACTCGTGTTCGTCAGGCAGAACCGGATCGTCCGCTACGATCTGGCGAGCGGCACCGAAACGGTGTCGTATGGATCGGAGAGCCGTGGAGAGCGTGCCTGGCGCCTGACCCACTCGCCGGCCAACGATTAGTGGCCGGACCGGTGGATCAACGGCGGCGCGAAGATCGCGCAGTAGCTAGTAGCCTGGCCGCGTATTCGCGGGCCGAGTTGCGCGCCCGACCGCCGGAGCATCGACGTCATCGTTCGGTACGACCGCGCTCGGCGAACAATTGTAGGTTTTGCATGCGCACCGCGAACGCGTGATACATCCCCACCCGTCATTCGCTAGAGGGACGCGGCCGCGCGAAGATCGATCGCGGATGGTAGAAGAGCACCCAGCCGCCGGGGAGACCTCGACGAGAGAACCCGTCCAACTGCGGGAGCGTGAGATGCGGGCCGGCCAGCACTTGATCGTAGTCACGACCCTCGACAGGTGTCCGGTCGGAGTAGCGAATCCACGTGTGATGCGAGAGGCCCCAGGGGGCCGCAGCGTCACGTTCCGATTCTCGTCTCACGAGATCCTCTAGCTCTGACCGCTGCCAGGGGAGCGGTTTCCCGTTCCGTAAGTGATAGAAAACATCGGGTGTCCGCTGAAGCAGCGAGCTGGCGGCGCCGACTACGGCGGGATACGCGTCGTAGAGCATCAGGGTACGGGCACCGAATTCCCGGTACGCAGTGTGCGGCGTCCGGTCCTTCGGCAGGATCACGATCGTCAGCGCCACAAGCATGACACCGAAAGCGACGTGGCCAACCGTTCGGACTCGCAAACCAACCTTCGGGGCTGCCAGGGTCCGCAAGAGGATCGCCGCCGGGAACAGGGCAAGCGGGATCAGGTAGTGGGGATGGGCGACCCGACCGAACACCACGAGGACCACGAAATAGCCGATGACCAGCACCCCCAGCATGTGAACGATTTTGTCGCGGTGCGCCCCGAGCGCTAGGCTGACCAAGGGCACGACCGCGATCACTGCCGCGAACGTGGCTGCCAACGCCAGGGCGATCGTTGGATCGAATTCGAAGCGATGCTCAAACAGCCGTCTGAGCGACCATGTCGTGGCTCCAAGCGGATGGAGATGCGAGTAGATGCTCACGCCAAGCTGATACCCGATCCACGGCCCGAGGAAGGCCGCGGCGTCGAGCGCGTGACTCCGGAGAGCGGTCCAACGGAGACGGGGCCGCTTCACGACGACGCGGCCAAGAAGGAACAGCAGCGCGAACGGCAGTCCCGCCGGCAGCGCCATTGAGCCGAAGAGCGCGAAGACCGCCCACCAAACTCGCTGTCTCGCCACCAACGCATAGAACGCCGATGCGGTGAGGAAAGTGAAGAATGTATCGACGCCCGTGGGCTCCGCCAGGTCGGAGACGAACTCGTAGGTCGAGTAATGGGCATGGTAGACGAGAAAGAAGACGGCCGCGCCGACCAGCAGAAACAGCTCGCTCCCCGACAGCCGTCTGCGGCGGCGCCGCACGAGTTCCGCCAGGACCAGATAGATCCCCAGAAGATAGAAGAACACCGGGAGGCGTTGGGCCGCTTCCGTTTCGCCGATCGTGATGAAGGCAAGCTGGGTCGGATACGCGAAGAGCATGAACGGGGGATAAAACCCGTAGTGGCCGTTCTCGAGATCCCAATACGGTAATTGATGCGTCGCGAGGCTGCGCGAGAACTCGAACGCCTCCGTGCCATCGCCAGAACCATCCTCGACGAAGGTCTTGCCCCACAGCAACGCCGGCAGGAGTACCAGGAGAACCAGTCCGCCGATCAGCAGCGGACACGATCGATCCACCGCGCGCTCTCGATACGCCCGTCTGGCCCGATGCATCACAATGAGGCCGATCGCTGCGACCAGGGCTTGCCAGGCCATGAAGATAGGCCGCGACGGAACGATGTCCACACATGCCTTCCACACACTCACGAACGCGGTCGCCTGAATCAGATTGAGAGCGAACGCTCGGTGGAAGAGACTGGCGGCACGCAGTCGTCCACCTGCCAAGGCCACCGCCCAGGCCGCCCCCGGCACGAACAAGGCGATAGCGACCCCAGAAAGCCCGAAGAGAAGGACGACAGGACGGGACCAGACCGGGTAAACGGCCGCGGGGCTCCAGGCCGGCGCCACTGACACGGCCTGTCCTGCGAAATGGGCAACCACGGGCCCGGTCGCCAGATAGAGAAGAAAGATTCCCACCACCCCCGAAAGGATGACCTGGTATTCTCGGCCGGCGGCGTACCGTTCTTCGATCATTAGAGAACATGAACTCCTGGTCGTTGTGGGTGTGGGTGTGGGTGTGGGTGTTGAGCCCGGGACAGCCCCGGAGGACCGATGCTCAGGACGCCGAATCCCCCTGCGTCAACAACGGAATTCTAGCGCGCAAGCGACAGAAAGGCCACACGGAGCCTTCCACTGGAAGACGCCCTATGAAGCGCTCCGCGAGAAGATCGGATGAGTTAGAGTGCCACCGTCCGCCGCTGTAATGGATCGATAGTCAGAGGTGGACCCCAAATTCCGGACAGTGTGGTCTTGTATGTGGGGAGAGACACGCCCCTCGCACCTCGGGTCACCAGCGTTAGTGAACGGACGACGCGCAACGTCGAGGTCGCTTCATTTGGTCCCGATCAGAGCGGGCGACGCGCGCTCCGTGTGGCCATGGCGCAGGACGGATTTGCGGCAGGTGAGGAGCTCCACCGTGCGCGCGTCGTTCACCGCGTAGCCGTGACCTTGGAGCATGATCAGACCATTCCGTCGGCGGTCGCACTGGTGCTTGGCGGCATCACACGGGTCGCCTGGGCCCGGGGAGGCTCGGCGAGCTCGGGTGAACCGGTGGAGCTGTGCGTGGCGGTTGTAGGAAATAACGGGCTCTTCGGAGATCCGCGAGTGCGAACGGAGTCAATCGAGCACATCGAACTGTTCGGCCATGGGTGGGGCCCGGTCGAGCAGGATCGGGTCGGTCCGTTTCGCTGGTCGACGGCTCGACGAGCTGAGCTCCTGCTGCCGTTCTGGCGGGTCGGCCCACTGCGGGTCCAGGTCACCGCCCGTCCCGCCCTTTGGCCTGAAGTATCACGAGGCACCGTGCAGCTGCAGGTGAATGAACTGCTGCTGGATCCGATAGCGCTTCGGCCCGGGTGGTCGAGCTACGAGTGGGATGTGCCGAGCGCGGCTCTGCAGAAGGGTGTCAATCAGGCTTATCTCATCGTCGAGGCTTCAGCAACCAAGAGGCGGAACCACCATACGGCAGCTCGGAGTTGCGGTAAGAGAGATCACGCTGGCTCTCAGGAGTATACGCAGCGACCGGCGTTAGCAGCGAGACAGCGCGTCGATGAACACCATGGCTAGCTTTGTTGCGCTGGAAGGCCGACGTCTCGCAACGCTCGCTCGAGCCCGTTCCAATCAGTCTCGTCGCCGCCTACCTCCTGACTGCCGTCGCCATATCCCTTGGAGCCAAAGCCATCGACCATCCAGTTCCAATCAGTCTCGTCGCCGCCTACCTCCTGACTGCCGTCGCCATATCCCTTGGAGCCAAAGCCATCGACCATCATATCGATGTGGGCCTCGTGCTCTCGGTGTACGACTACTTTCCGCCTCCAGTTCTCCGCAGACTTGACGACCGCGCGGCCCGTGCCGTGGACCGCGCGCGGGAAAGGAGTGAACGGCGCCGTAGCAGGCGAGCCACCGTGGAATCAGCGCCATCCGGGCGATCAGGGAGCTCGCAGGAACAAGACGAATTCCGCCGCCGAACCGCACAGGCACTCCTCAAGCTGATTCCATGGGACCAGCCCCTCATGCGACGCCTGACCCGTCAGGTCGACCTCGATTTCCTCGAAGAGGATTCCGGTCTTCCGCGAAGGTATTTCTCGGCCCGGTGGGTGGGCTTCTGGCACGTTCCCACGGATGGTGAAATGGACGTCTACGCCGGGGCGGACGACATGGTCGAGATACGTCTCGATGGAGCCGTCATCCTGCAGCGAAATGCGGATGTGGGCCTCTCAACCGAGGTCACGACGCTCCCCCTCACGGCCGGTTCTCACGCGATCGAGGTCGCCTACGAACAACGCGGAGGCAACTCTTCCCTGAACCTCGCCTGGGCGCCAGCCGGCGAGGCGCGGCGGCCCTTCGATGTGGCTCCGTTGTTCCCGTACGGCCCGAACGCGACCGAAGTCGCCCTGAGCGAATGGAGTGTGCGGTTGAGGCGACTGGCGGGGGCCATGTGGCACTGGATTCCGCTCTTCTTGGCGGGCATGCTTTTGTGTTTCCGGACATCGACAGCTCTCATCCCGGCGATACTCCTCGCGGCGCTTGGGATCCGGTTGCACTTCGCGATCGTGGCACCATATGTGTGGGATGAGTTCCGCGATTGGATCCCTCTTGCCAACTCCATCTCTCTGGATTGGGCGACCTTCAACCTTCCGATTCATGACGGCCAGCATCCGTCGCTGCCAGCGTACGTGATGCGCGCCGCAGCCTTTTCCTCGGTGACACTCCGCTCGGCTACCGTCTAGGGGGCGTCGTCACGGGCGTCGCGACGATTGCCCTGATCTACCTGCTTGCCCGCAGATGGTTCGGGGAGACGGCGGCTCTCGTCGCTGCAGCGCTTCTGGGATTCAATCGCGACGATTGCCCTGATCTACCGGGGAGACGGCGGCTCTCGTCGCTGCATCGGCGTTTCGGCGCTCGCAACCGAGAAGTCGTACTACCTGTTCTTCATGATCGCAGCCACCTACTTCCTATGCGAGTTCCACCGCACGTCAAAGCTGTCGGCTGCGTCCCTGGCCGGCGGGGCACTGGGCCTGGGCATGCTGTGCAAGTACCTCACAGCCCTGGTGATTCCAGCGTTCGGGATCGCGTTCCTGCTGGCGGGAACCTGGCGACGGCTTCAGGTGCGCGCAGTGCTTGCACTGGGGCTCACGCTTCTCGCGGTCATGACCCCTGACCTCTGGTGGAACGTGGCGCACCGGGATACCAGCGGGAGCGCGGCGGCCAACGTGGGCGACCACCTCCAGCGTGTCGGCGGTCTCGGCATCTCGCCGTATCCACTGCTGTTTTATCTCCTGGACGTCAGCCACTCGCAAGCAACTCGAGAGGAAGCCACCGCCCAAGGCCGAAGGGCGGAGGCGAGATTTGGTCTGGGGATCGTGGATCCGGTGCCGGAGTATCCGGCGATGAATGCGCTCATGGGAGTGGGAGTGCTGGGCGGTATGGGATGGATCACCGCGTCGTCCGTGTTCAGGCGGCGGACAGCCGGACGCCGTGCTCGAGCAGTCCAGCCGCCGTCGTTCATCGTGCCTCTGCTGCACATGTGGTTCTGGTTCGTGCTCATCTTCTTCATGTCCATTCGTCCGGGTGCGCCGAAGGTAAACATGGATCCCGTGGTCTGGTTCTGGGTCGACTCGACGCTCCTGCCAGCCGTGCTCCTCGTGGGCAGAGGCGTCATCGGCCTCGGAGGGTGGCAGCGGTACGGCGCAGCAATGCTATTTGGCGCCGGCGCTGTGTATGGCGTGGTCCGGATGCTGTAAGAGATGCAAGGAGATGGAAAGGTTCGGGCCCTGCACGAACAGTCGGCCGTCGGCCGGGTCGGGCACTCCCGGCGGACGGAGCATCGACGTCATCTTCAGCACCTCGAACCGCTGGACCATTTCCCGGAAGAAGATCTCTGCGATCCGCACGTAGCCTTCACGGGTCGGATGTATGCCGTCGGCGCTGATGAGTGACCGGCTCATTTTGTTGGCGAGATCGACCGCCGGTCCGATACCGATGCTGTTGGCAACATCCCTGATGCGCCGGTTGAGATCCTGGACGACGCTGCGAAACCCCGGCGTCTCCTGCTCCCGGAGGTCGCCGATCGGCGTCAATGTAGCGAGCAACACCTGGGCACCACGAACCTGCGCCGCCCGCGCCATCGAGCGAAGGTCTTCGGCGATACCCGCCGTGTCTGGCGATCCTCCCGTGTTATTCGCGATGATGATCGCCAACGTGACGCTGTTCACCCCTTCCAGCAGCAGCACGAGATCGGGATTCGCATCCTGGAACCTCCCGAGGAACCGGTCCTTCCCCTTGCTGGTAGTCTCACCGCCGCGCCCCCCGTTCACGACTATCACCTCCGGGCCATAGCGCTCTTCCATCGACCCCCGAAGTTGGGTGGGATAGGAGGTCGCGTCGAAATCGTGAGACCTCGAAATCCAGAATTCTTCGTAGTCCGACCGGCTGAGAAATCTGCTGAAGCTGGTCGCGAGAAAACCCTCCGTGATGCTGTCGCCGAAGGCGAGCACGCTCGGCGTCTTCGTGATCGCGATCGGCTCGACGACACTTACCAAAAACGTGCAGAGCGAGCCGTCTCTTGCACGGTCCGTCCGCGTGCAGACAACGTCGGTGTCGCCCACGCGAAAGCGCGTCCCTGGCCCGGGTGCGCAGGCGGCCGCCGCCCGGGCGCCACCGACCGTTCTGGACGGCACCACGAAGTCGACTACCATCCGCCAGCCGCGCGGTGACGTCACGGCGATCGGGCCGGGACAGGCCAGTTGCTGAACCAAATCGGGCGAATCGGAGGGGGGCGGCATCTCGTCCGGCTCAGAGATCGGTACGGGATCCAGGTCGGGGTCGGGCAGCGACCCTGGTCCCGGCTCGGGAACGTCAGGTGGCTCGAGGTCAGGGTCCGCGAGCTCTGCCGACCCGCCACCAAGCGCCGTCGCCGATCCGGGCAGCGGCGTCGGACTGGTCGGAGATCTGCCATCACTGCAGCCGAGGTGCAGCACGAGGGCCAGCGCCAGTAGGCATCGTCCCCCGGTCATCTGCGTGCTCTCCATACCGTCCTGCGTTGGTCCCTGACAGCCCGTGGTGAAGGGCCCACTGCATGCGACGCGGGACTTTCACCACGGGCTGCCTAATATTCTATAGGAGCCCATGATGAACGTTTCCCGGCGGGCTCTCGTCCAACCGCTGAGTCAGGTACACCCAGACGCTGAAGAAGTGCCGCCATGATCGGCCAAGATCTCCGCTACGCCATCCGGACGCTGCTGAAACGACCGGGCTTCTCCACCGTCGCGATTCTGACGCTCGGGCTCGGCATCGGCGCCAACAGCGCCATCTTCAGCGTCGTGAACGGGGTCCTCCTGCGTCCACTGCCCTATCCCGAGCCGGAGCGCCTCATGAAGATCGTCGGCAGCGACACCCGCGACGGCACACGGGGCAATCTCTCGCCGGCCGACTTCATGGATCTGCGGGACGACAGCCGGTCGTTCACGTCACTCGGCGCGCACGGCTGGGTCGCCTTCTTCACGATCACCGGCGACGGTGAACCGGAGCGCATCTCCGGCTCGAATGTCACCGACGGCTTCTTTCCGACGATTGGCGTCCAGCCGCTCATGGGCCGGCTGTTCCAGGAGGGGGAAGACGAGCGCGGCGCGCCCCGCGTGGCCGTCATCACGCACGCATTCTGGGAGCGCCGGTTCGGTGCCGACCCGAAGACGCTGGGTCGCGTCATCAACTTCAACGCCATCCCGACGACGGTCGTCGGCATCCTTCCGCCCGACTACCGGCACCCGGAGCCGAATCCCGAGCGCGAGCCCGAGGTCTACATCCCGTACCAGTGGGACGTGGCCCAGCCGAACCGCGGCGGGCACTTCATCCGGGCGATCGGCCGCCTGAAACCGGACGTGACGATCGAGCAGGCCCAGGCGGAGCTGAGCACGATTGCCGCGCGGCTCGAACAGGACTACCCGACGTCGAACGTGGATCAGGGCGTCCACGTGTCGCCGCTGCTCGACGCGATCGTGCGTGACACGCGCCTCGCCCTGCTCCTGCTCCTGGGCGCCGTCGGGTTCGTGTTGGTCATCGCCTGCGCGAACATCGCCAACCTGCTGCTGGCGAGCGGCGCCGCTCGGCGCAAGGAACTGGCGGTACGCGCGGCGCTGGGCGCCGGCCGGGCGCGCATCATCCGCCAGCTGATGACCGAGAGCCTCGTGCTCGCCGGTGCGGGCGGCGCGCTGGGGCTGACCATTGCCTACTGGGCACTGCGCGGGCTGACCGTCGTCGTCGCCGAGCGTATCCCGCGCGCCGAGGGCATCGCGCTCGACGGCCCGGTGCTGGCCTTCACCGTCGTCATCGCCACGGTGACGGGCGTGGCGTTCGGGCTCGCACCGGCGCTCCAGCTCGCGCGACGCGACACGCACGACGACCTGCGGGAAGGCGCACGCGGGCAAGGCGACCACGCCAAGCGGGGCACCCGCGACGCCCTGATCGCCGCCGAGGTGGCCCTGTCGCTCGTGCTGCTGGTCGGCGCCGGGCTCCTCCTGCAAAGCTTCTGGCGGCTCCAGAACGTCGACCCGGGTTTTCGGCCTGATCGCGTCCTGACCATGCAGATGGCTCTCCCCACGGCCACCTACGCCGAAGGCGATCAGATTCCCGTGTACGAGCAGCTCTATGAACGCCTGCGTCAGCTGCCGGGCGTCGAGATGGTCGGCGCCATCAACATCCTGCCGCTCAGCGACAACTACGATGGCAACGGATTTCAGATCGACGAGCGCCCGATGCCGGTCGGCCAGAACCCGAGCGTGCAGACCCGTTCGGTCAACCCCGACTACTTCCGGGCGATGGGCACTCCGCTGCTGCGCGGCCGTCTGTTCGACGACCGCGATCGGTCCGATTCACCGGGCGTCGTCGTCATCAGCGACGTCATGGCCCGGCGGTTCTGGCCCGACCAGGATCCGATCGGCAAGCGGATCACCTACAACCGGGGTGAGTTCGACGAACCCACCCAGACCGTCGGTGGACCCGGGTCGCGCGAAATCATCGGCATCGTCGGCAGCGTGAAGCACCTGGCGCTGGAGCAAGAGCTCGAAGCGATGTTCTACACGCCGCAGACCCAGCAACCGTCCTTCCACACCATGACGCTTGTGCTGCGCGGGTCCGTCGATCCCGCGTCGCTGACGTCCAGCGTGCGCGCCGAGCTCGAGGCCATGGATCCAGACGTCCCGCTCTTTCAGGTGCGCACACTCGACACGATGCTCGATCGGTCGGTGGCACTGCCCCGGCTGCGCACCTGGCTCCTCGGACTGTTCGCCGCGGTCGCGTTGGTGCTGGCGTTGATCGGAATCTACGGCGTGATCGGCTATCTCGTGGGCCAGCGGACGCAGGAGATCGGCATCCGGATGGCACTCGGCGCCGAGTCCGGTGACGTGATCCGGATGCTCCTCTGGCAAGGCATGCGGCCGGTCGTCGTCGGTGTGGGCCTGGGCCTGGTCGCAGCGTTCGCGCTCAGCCAGGTGGTAGCGACACTCCTCTACGGCATCACCCCCTCCGACCTGCTGACCTACGCGAGCGTGGCCGGTCTGCTGACGCTGGCCGCCATGGCAGCCACGTTGATGCCGGCCCTGCGCGCCACCCGCATCGACCCAGCGACGGCGCTGCGGGCGGAATAGGGAAAGGCTCTGGGCGTTCGCTTCTGGGCTCTCGGCTAAAACACGTCGAGATCCTGGCCGCTCACAAGCGGCCCGTCGTAGCCCGCGGCGCGAACTTCCGCCACGAGAGCGTCGTCGGCCACGCCGAAATAGAGCTGGTGGTACAGCACGAGCGTGCCCGGCCGCGCTGCGTTCGCCACGCGCGCGACCTGCGCCGGTGATGCATGGGCGGCGCGCTGATAGCGCTGCCAATCCGCCGTGCGCGCCGCCAGACCGCGCTCGGAGAAGACTTCGTGGAACAGGAGATCGACGCCGCGGGCCTCCTCGACGACGCGGTCGCAGTACGTCGTATCCCCGGAGATCACGATGACGCGGTCGGCCGTCTCGAACCGGTAGCCGTACGCCTCGACGGACGCGTGACAGACCGGGAAGCTCGTGATGCGGACCCGCTCGTCCTCGTAGGTGAACGACCCGTCGATTTCGTGGACCTCGGCGTCATAGCCGCGCGTCACGATCGGTAACCGCCCCTCGGTGCGGATGCGGATATCCTCCGCGAATGCCACCTGCAACCCGTCGGTCAGCGCGCGCAGGCCGCGCGGCCCGTACGCCGTGAGCTGTCCCTCGCGGCGCCACCAGAGCCCCCAGAGCAAGTCGGCGTAGTCGAGTACGTGATCGCTGTGCAGATGCGTGAAGAACAGCCGGGTCGGTGAGGCCAGCGCGGGCACCCCCCGCCGGGCCGCTTCCACCGTCCGCAGAAACGCCCCCGGGCCGAGGTCCACGAGATAGGCGGTTCCCCCGGTGACTACCGCCAGCGACGATCCCACCTTGCGATCGTCGGGAAACGGCGTGCCGCTGCCGAGCAGGATGACCTGCGTCCGGCCGGCGTCGAGCCCCCGCAGCGGTCTGGCGACTGCCAGTTCCTGGGCCGCCGCACTCGCCGATCCGATGACCACGCTGAGCGCCAACCCAAGCCCCGCCATGCCCAGCCGACGCGGCCGGCGGGCACGGGCGCCCGGTTGACCCCTGAGCATGAGACGCAAACGCATATTTCCACCGTAGTATAATCACTCGCCTCGTGGCCTCGCGCCGCGAGATAGAATTGGCCCGTGAGGTTCCTGATGTCTAAGGCCCCGTTGTCTAAAGTTAGACGCAGTCGATCCCATGGGGCGACGGCGGTGCGGCTGACGGCGCTCGTCGTCCTGGGTCTCGCGGCCGCCTGTGGTGGTGCCCCGGAGCCCGAGCCGCCCCCCGCCTGGGAGGCTGCCAACCCGCTCGTGCCGGTTCCGGAGCCCCCGCTGGGAATCACCCAGACGCTGCCCGACTCCGTGACGCCGGAGCGCGTCCGGCTCGGCCGTTGGCTGTTCTACGATACGCGGCTTTCGGCCGACGACACCATCTCGTGCGCCACCTGCCATAGCCCCGAGCATGCCTTCTCGGAGCCGACCCCGGTGTCCACCGGCATCGACGGGCAGATGGGCGGACGCAAGTCGCCGTCGTTCATCAATCAGGCGTGGACGCTGTATCCGCACTTCTTCTGGGACGGGCGGGCCGAATCGCTCGAGGCCCAAGCCGGAGGGCCCGTCGAAAATCCGATCGAGATGGGCAACACCCACGAGGCGATGGTCGCGACCCTCGGCGCGGTGGAAGGGTACCTGCCCTACTTCGAGGAGGCGTTCGGCGCGCCCGAAGTGACCGTCGACCGGATCACGCAGGCGATCGCGGCCTACGAGCGGACGCGGATGAGCGGCAACTCGCCGTGGGACCGGTGGAAGATCGGCCGCGACGAGACGGCCGCCTCCGATCAGGTGAAACTGGGCGACGAGCTGTTCTTCGGCAAGGCTCAGTGCAACCAGTGTCACCTCGGCCAGAACTTCACCGATAGCACATTCCATAACCTCGGCATCGGCTGGACCCCAGACACCGAGACGTTCGCCGACGACGGACGCTTCGCCGTCAGCGAGGACGACGTGGACCGGGGCGCGTTCAAGACGCCCACCGTGCGCGACGTCACGAAGCACGCCCCCTACATGCACGACGGCTCCATCGCGACCCTGCGCGAGGTGGTCGAGCATTACGTCAAGGGTGGCAACCCGAATCCAGCACTCGATCCAAAGATCCAGCCGCTCGAGCTGAACGACGAGGAAATCGACGCGCTCGTCGCCATGATGGAAGCGCTCGACGGCGAGGGGTATCAGGACACCCCGCCCAGCGCCTTCCCGCAGTAGCCACCCCGCCGGGGCGGCGCCTCAGCCGCCCCCGGCGCCGACCTTCACCAGTTCTGAGCTACAGTGCTAGGTACGCGTCGGTGCGGCCCGTCATGCAAGGTACGACTGTCTCCCATTACTCGGTCGGCGACCGCCTCGGTGAAGGCGCCATGGGCGAAGTGTACCGGGCACGCGACGAGCGGCTGGGGCGGACCGTCGCCCTGAAGGTCCTGCGCGCCGGCCTGAGCGACGACCCCGAGCAGCGTGCTCGTTTTCTACGTGAAGCGCGGGCCGCCTCGGCGCTGCAGTCCCCCCACATCGCCACAATCTACGACATCGGCGATCACGAAGGCGCCACCTTCATCGTCATGGAGTTCGTGGACGGCGAGGTGCTCTCCAAGAAACTGCAGTCCGGCCCGTTGCCGATCCCCAGCGCGGTGACGATCGGTCTGCAGCTGGCGGACGCGCTCGACGAGGCGCACAGCCACGGCATCATCCATCGCGACATCAAGAGCGCCAACGTCATGGTGAATCGCCGGGGCCAGGTCAAGGTGCTGGACTTCGGCCTGGCGAAGTTCCTCGCACCGAAACAGTCGGGCGACCCCTCGGCCACCGTGACCCAGGAACTAAAAACGGTCGCGGGCACCGTCCTCGGCACGTTCTCCTACATGTCGCCGGAGCAAGCGCTTGGCAAACCGCTGGATGTACGCACCGATCTGTTCTCGCTGGGCGTCGTGCTGTACGAGCTGCTGGCCGGCCGCCTACCGTTCACGGGCGACACGATCACCGGCATCGTCGACAAGATCCTGAACGCCGAGCCGCCGGCGCTCGGCCGCCTGAACTACGACGTACCGTCCGCCCTTGAACACGTCGTGCTGAAGGCGCTCGCCAAGGACCGCGCGTTCCGGTATCAGTCGGCCCGCGAGCTCTACATCGACCTCCACGCCGTCAAGCGCAGCCTCACAGACGCCGGCCGGTCCGCTGCACCGACCGACCGATCGGTCACGCGATCGACGACCGGCGCCGGGCCCCCCTCCCTGACGGACGCAACTTCCGCCCGCCGTGTCGCCGTCATGACCTTCTCGAACCTGACACAGGAGCCGGCCGACGATTGGATCGGATCGGGCATCGCCGAGACGGTCACCTCCGACTTGAAGAACGTGCCTGGACTGGAAATCGTCGGCCGGGCGCAGGTCTTCGACGCGCTCAAAACGCTTCGGACGACCGAACGAGAACGGCTGGACGACCGCGCGGCTATCGAGATCGGGCGTCGCCTGGGCGCGACATGGGTCATCAGTGGCGCATTCCAGCGAAGGGGCGAGGCCATCCGGATCACGGCCGAGTTCGTGGAGGTCGACACCGGCACGTTGCTCGAAACGGTAAAGCTCGACGGCCGCGTCGACGCGATCTTCGACCTCCAGGACAAGATCGTCTACCAGCTCAGCCAGAACCTGAAGCTGGAGCTCAGCGAGTCAGCCATCGGCGCGATCGAAAAGCGGGAAACGGAGTCGATCGAGGCGTACGAAGCGTTCTCACAGGGCAAGATTCACATGCGCCTAGGGACGAACGAATCGCTCGACCGCGCTGCGATTCTGTTCGAGAAAGCGGTCAGGCGCGACCCGCACTACGCCTCGGCCTGGACGGCCCTGGGCGCGACCTTCGCGATGAAGGGGAGCCTCCTGTCGATACCGGAGTTGCAGGAGAAGGCGGCGGATGCCTTCGCGAAGGCGCTGGAGCTCGATCCGGAGTCGGCCGACGCCCATTACTGGGTGAGCATGATGCACACGGCGCGCGGCGAGCACGACGAGGCGATCGCTGCGGCGCGGAAGGCGCTCACGTTCGACCCGAGCAACGCCGCGGGTCATGCCGCCCTGGCCCGGGCCTACTGGGTCGGCCAGGGACGGCTCGACGACGGCATCACCGAGCTCGAGCACAGCGTCGCCCTGGCGCCGGACGGCGGCTACTCGTATCTCCAACTGGCGCTGCTCTACGCGCTGCGCGAGCGGTACGAGCGCGCCGAGCATGCGGCCAACAAGGCCGTCGAGTTGCAGCAGCGGGCGCTATCCGGTAGCGAAGGCCTGCAGATCCTGGGCGCCCACATCCGGCTCGGGTACGTGTACTACCGCCAGGACAAGCTCGACAAGGCGATCGCGCAGTTCGAGCTGGGCCTGAGCTTCCTCGACTCGACCGAGCACGCACTCCGCGACCGAACGCTCATCGAGGCGCACCAGAAGCTGAGCGCCGCCTACCACCGACGGGGTGATCGCGAAGGTGCCGACCGACACCACGAGCTTGCGGTTCGGGGCTTCAAGGAGCGCCTGACGAGAGGCGTCTCCGACGGCGCCACCACGTACTACGTCGCCGCGCTCTACGCGATCCGAGGCGATACGGAGTGCGCGGTCAAGTATCTCGAACAGTCCCTGACCCAGCGACCGGCGCTCAACCGCGTCCGGGCCCGGATCGACCCGGATTTCGACCCGATTCGCAGCGATCCAGCCTTTCAGGAGCTCGTCGCGGCCGCCGCCGCGGTCTGACCGAGCGCCGCCGCCTACTCGTAGCGCGGGACTTGATTTCACCTCGCCAAGAATCAAACGAAGCGTGGCCCCCGAGCGTGAGCCGAAGGCCCCCGCACTGCGAACTCCTTGACAGCCGGCGGTGAGTATTCAATACTTAATCCGGATATACGGATTAATGAATCAGAGCACAGTCGCCATTCTCGACCACATGTCGGCCCTGGCCGACCCGACCCGGACGCGCATCCTGCTGCTCCTGGACCAGCGCGAGCTCACGGTCTCGGAGCTGTCCAGCGTGCTGCAGCTGCCGCAGTCCACCACCAGCCGGCACCTGCGGGCGCTCGCCGACTCGGGCTGGGTCACGGCCCGGGCCGAAGGCACACGCAACTGGTACACGCGGGTGCGGGACGGGCTCGACCAATCCGCGGAACGGCTGTGGCGGCTCGTGCGCGAGCAGGCGTCCGCCAGCCCGACTGCGGCGCAGGACCACCGCCGCCTAGACGGCGCGCTGAACGCCCGCCGGACGACGTCTCAGGAATTCTTCAACTCGTCGGCCGGACAGTGGGACCGGCTGCGGGACGAGCTGTTCGGCGAGCAGGCGCACCTGCTGGCGCTCCCGGGCCTCCTCGAGGAGCATTGGACGGTCGGCGATCTGGGCTGCGGTACCGGCCAGGTGGCCGCGTCGCTCGCGCCGTTCGTCGCACGGATCATCGCGGTCGACGGCTCGCTGGCGATGCTGCAAGCGGCCAAGAAGCGATTGCACGACCTCGACAACGTCGAGCTGCGACGAGGCGAGCTCGAGTCGCTGCCGCTGGACGACGCCATGCTCGATGCCGCGACGGTCATGCTCGTACTGCACCACGTGCCGCAGCCCGGACGCGTGTTTGCCGAGATCGCGCGGGTGCTCCGGCCCGGTGGCCGGCTGCTGCTCGTCGACATGCTGCCCCACGACCGCGAACGCTATCGGCAGCAGATGGGCCATGTGTGGCTCGGCTTCTCGGAAACCCAGGTAGCGCGCTACCTGGACCAGGCCGGATTCGAGCGAACTCGTGTGTCGGCGCTGCCGACCGACTCGCGCGCCAAGGGCCCGGCGCTGTTTACCGCAACGGCCCGCCGACCTTCGGACGCAGACCTATCGTGAGTGGACGCACTGCTAAGGAGGAGACCATGACACTCGTAGCCACCGAACGGGCGCATCCGTTCATCGAAGCGACGGAGGCGGGCCGCCCGCCGTACAAGATTGCCGATCTGTCGCAAGCCGACTTTGGACGGAAGGAAATCCGACTGGCTGAACAGGAGATGCCCGGACTGATGGCGCTGCGAAAAGAGCACGCGACGCAGCAGCCGCTCGCGGGGGCGCAGGTCATGGGCAGCCTGCACATGACGGTGCAGACCGCCGTCCTCATCGAAACGCTGGCCGAACTCGGCGCCGACGTACGGTGGGTCTCGTGCAACATCTTCTCCACCCAGGATCATGCCGCCGCGGCGGTCGTCGTCGGACGGCCCGAAACGGGCGGCACGCCGGACGCGCCCAGGGGCGTCCCGGTCTTCGCCTGGAAGGGCGAGACGCTGGAGGAATACTGGTGGTGCACCAACGAGGCGCTGCGCTGGCCGGACGGGTCGGGCCCCGCGCTCATCGTGGACGACGGCGGCGATGCGACCTTGCTGATCCACCGGGGCTACGAGTTCGAGCAGGCGGGTGCGATACCGGCCTTCAAGGCGGACAGCGACCCCGAAGAGTGGGGCGTCATTCTCGAGCTGCTGCGGAAGCTGCAGGGCGAGGATCCGCAGTACTGGCACACCCTTGGCCCGTCGATCCGGGGCGTGAGCGAAGAAACGACGACTGGGGTGCATCGCCTGTACCAGATGGCGGAGGCCGGCACGCTGCTCTTCCCCGCTATCAACGTCAACGACTCGGTCACGAAGAGCAAGTTCGACAACGTGTACGGCGTCCGGCATTCGCTGCTGGACGGACTGGCGCGGGCGACCGACGTGATGCTGGGCGGCAAGACCGCGGTCGTGTGCGGATTCGGTGAGGTCGGGAAGGGCTGCGCGCAGGCGCTTCGCGGCCAGGGGTGCCGGGTCGTCGTCACCGAGATCGATCCGATCTGCGCGCTGCAGGCGGCGATGGAGGGCTACGAGGTCGCGACGCTCGACGAAATGATCGGCAAGGCCGACATCGTCATCACCGCCACGGGCAACTTCAACGTCATCACGGTCGACCACATGGCGCAAATGAAGGACAAGGCCATCATCGGCAACATCGGCCATTTCGACAATGAGATCGACATGGCGGGACTGAAGAAGTTCGACGGCGTGGAGCGGATCAACATCAAGCCGCAGTACGACGAGTTCCGGTTCCCCGACGGACACAGCGTGATGATCCTGGCCGAAGGCCGGCTCCTGAATCTCGGCTGCGCCACGGGCCACCCGAGCTTCGTCATGTCGGCCTCGTTCACGAACCAGGTTCTCGCCCAGCTGGAGCTGCACGCGAACCAGGGCGAGTACGAGAAGAAGGTCTACATGCTGCCCAAGGCGCTCGACGAGAAGGTGGCCCGGCTCCATCTGGACCATCTGAACGTGCGGTTGACCCGTCTCTCGAAAGAGCAGGCCGACTACATCGGCGTGCCGACCGAGGGTCCCTACAAGCCGAACTACTACCGGTACTAGAGGCCGCGCAGCCTCCCTGTCCCCCTCCCCTCTGGGAGAGGGTGAGGGGGCGGTGGGCAATCCTCCTCATCGCGGGACTGCCCACTCACTGACGCCCTGCGCTACCCGCCTGCCGGCGCCGCGTCGAACACCAGATCACGGAACACCGCCGGCTCGTGGAAGCTCGCGCCCGTCGGCGGGGACCACGCCGCGAAAACGACGTCCTGCGTGGGGCGGCGCTCGCCGCCGGGCCGCTTGATCCGGAACACGTTGAACCGCCAGCGGTCATCCGGCGCCGGCGGCAACGCGATCGACTCCGCGGACGGCAGGGACTGAAAGCCGGTCCACGGCAGAAAGGCCACCGCCGTCCACCCTGCGGTCGAGCCGTCTCGATACTTGTTCCGCCGAACGTGGCTCTCGAGCCCCTCGAGGTCCCACGCCAGGTCGCCCTCCGGGTCGGGGACGCCGTGCAGGATTCGGAGATCGGTGACGACGTTGTTCGGGTTGATCTCGACCTCGGCGTAGTTCGTGCCCGACCGATCGAGATCGAGGAAGATCTCGACGACCTCCTCCTCCCAGATCCGGTCATCGCGCTCTGTCATCGTGTGCCAGGGATTCGTGTCGGTCGCGTCGAAGCGCACGTACAGCCCCGCAGCGTTCCAGAGCGCACGGAATTCGGTTTCGTAGAGCGCCGGCCCGTATCGGAACCGGTGGGCGTCCCACCACGGCGACTCGTCGTCGATCACCGACGACGGCGCCGAATCGGTCCAGGCCACGTGGAACTCCGGCGCGCCGTCCTGCGCCCCGGCGCTACCCAGGCCCACACCGATCACCGCCGCCCCGACGCTCCAGACCGCCAATCGCATACATCCTCCCGGCTCTCACACCGCGATTCCCAGCACTCGTTCGGCGTTCGCGTGGTAGACCTTTCGCAAGATCGTCTCGGGTAGTCCCAGTCCGGAGATCCGCCACCGGCCCTGGGGCGGAACCCGCGCCGGCGCATAATCGAAGTACTCGTCTTCGGTTTCGAGAAAGCGATAGTAAATCTCGTAGAGCGCATCGCCGAAGATCTGCTGCGGCGTCGCGTCGCCCTCCGGAGCGGGAACGGCGTCGGTGCCGAAGAGAATGCGGTCCTGATACGCCTCGAAGAACCGCCTAGCCGCACGAGGCTGGCGTCCCAATTCCCCGATCCGCGCTCCGATCTCCACCTGCAGATTCGGAAAGCGGTCGAGCGCCTCCCCCACCGCCGCAAGATTCTCGGCCCAGTGTCCGACGTGCAGGCCGATGAAGGTTGTCCGGGGGTGACGCGCCAGGACACGGTCCCGCGCCGCCAGCAGCTCGGTGTGGCTCGGAAAGTCCGGCCCGTGGAACGACCAATCCGGATGCGCGTGCAACTCCTCGTAGCGCTCGTTGAACCGATCGATCGGCAAGAAGAACGCCTCGGGATCCGAGACGTGAATCGCGACCGGCATGTTCAGCGCCGCGCAGGTCTCCCACATCGGGTCGAAGCGCGAATCGTCGACCGCGACGAGCGGCCCGCTGGTGACCTGCTCCCGCAGGTACAGGCCGAGCGTCTTCGTGAGCTTGAGCCCGCGCGCGCCGGCCGCGTGGGCCCGCTCGATCTGCTCGGCCTGAAACTGCGGGTAGTCCGGCTCGGCCACTTGGTTCCACGACGGCTCCGTGAAGGTGGTGAACCGTCCCGGATACGCCTCGTCGAACTCGCGCCGCGCGTCGGCCAGCCCCGCGCCGACGCCGCCGGTCAAGTTGACCATGGTCCGGACCCCCTTGCGGTCCATCACCGGCAAAAGCGCCGACGGCTCGCTCAGCTTCCGGATCCGCTCGCCGAACGGCTCCACGCCGAGCGGCACGTCCGACCACGTGACGTGCGTGTGCACGTCGATGACCGGAAACCGAGGACGTTCCACCCGGGTCGCAGCGACGTGCAGCATGCTGCGGGGCTCGAAGTCCGGAAGCGTGATTGCCGCGTCCGGCGTCGTGGCCTCGGCCGACTCACCGTGCTCGGAGCCGGGCGCGCAGGCCGCGCCGACGGCCGCCGCGGCGCCGATCGCGCTGATGAAGTCGCGTCGGTTCATGGAAGTACCCTCGCCGAGGATTGGGGACCGGTGCTGACTAATAGCTGCCATCGGAGCATAGCATGGGCTCAGCCGGAGTCCGGGCACGGCCAGCGGCCACGTTATAATGCTCGTCGCCCGGACGCGCCGTCTGCGGCGCAGAGGTCGCCATGAGATCACTCGTCCGCAGTGCCGCTCTGCCCGCCGTCGCGCTCGGGCTGTCGCTGGCCCTCTGCGGATGCCAGGCCCCGTCGTCTCCCGCCCCGGCCTTCGATGTCGTCGATGCGTCGATTGCCGACATTCACGCCGCCATGGAGGCTGGCGCGCTCACTGCCCATCAACTCGTCGAGGCCTATCTCGCGCGGATCGAGGCGTACGACAAACGCGGGCCGGCCCTGAACGCCATCGTGACGATCAACCCGAATGCGCTGGCGCGCGCCGACGAACTGGATGCGGCCTTTGAGGCGTCGGGCCTGACCGGCCCACTCCACGGCATTCCCGTCATCGTCAAGGACAACTACGACACGTTCGATTTGCCGACCAGCGGCGGCTCGTTGTCGCTGGCCGAGTCGAGGCCACCGGATGACGCGTTCCAGGTTCGGCGGGTGCGCGAGGCTGGGGGCATCGTCCTCGCGAAGTCGAACATGGCGGAATTCGCGTTCTCGCCGTACGAGACGGTCGGGTCCGCCCTACCGGGCTACACGCGCAACCCGTACGCCACCAACCGCGTGACAGCAGGCTCCAGCGGCGGCACAGCCGCGGCGGTGGCAGCCAGCTTCGGGGCCGTGGGCCTCGGCACCGATACTGGAAACTCGATTCGCGGCCCGTCGGCGCACCAGAGCCTGGCGGGCATCCGCTCGACGATGGGCCTGACGAGCCGCGACGGTATCGTGCCGCTCAATCTGTCGCGCGACATCGGCGGGCCGCTGGCGCGGACCGTCGCCGACGCCGTCGCGCTGTTCGACGTCATCGCCGGCACCGATCCCGCCGATCCGGCGACCGAGGAGTGTGACGCGCGACGCGCAGAGAGCTATCTCGAATTCCTGGATCTGAACGGACTGCAGGGCAAGCGCCTAGGGGTGCTACGCGAGATGTCGGATGACACCGCCGACCCCGACGTGATCGCCCGATTCGACGAAGCCATCGAGGATCTGCGCCGGCTCGGCGCCACGGTCGTCGACCCGGTGGCGCTGCCGGACGACGACGCAACCGACGAGGAGCGGTTGCCCTGCAGCCGCTTCCGATACGATCTGGAACAGTACCTCGCCAGCCTCGGGCCCGGCGCGCCCGTGAAGACACTCCAGGAGATCGTCGACTCCCGAGACTTTCATCCGTCGATTCGGCCGCGCCTGGAGTCGGCGCTCGAAACCGACACGGCGCCGGCCGATCAACCGGGGTGTGCACAGCGGGACGCCCGCGACGCACGGTTACGCCGGCGCGTCCGGCAGGCACTCGAAGGTAACCAGCTCGACGCGCTAATCTACCCCACCTGGGACAACCCCCCGCGTCGCATCGGCGATCTGAACACGCCGCACGGCAACAACAGCTTTCAGCTGTCCCCGCCCACCGGGTTCCCCGCCATCACCGTGCCGATGGGCTTCGTCGGCGACGGTCTGCCGGTCGGTCTGCAGCTTCTGGGCGACGCCTGGTCCGAGCCGACGCTGATCGCCATCGCCTACGCGTACGAACAAGGCACCCGACATCGCGTACCGCCCCCGACGACGCCGCCGTTGGACGCGCCATGACCGAGTCGCAAGCGCCGAAGGCGACCGTCGAA
This sequence comes from Vicinamibacterales bacterium, assembly GCA_963667915.2. Lineage (GTDB taxonomy): Bacteria > Acidobacteriota > Vicinamibacteria > Vicinamibacterales > UBA823. The sequence continues at coordinate 438,258 of CAXXNN010000004.1, forward strand.
GTGTCCGCGCGGCTTGTGTGGGTGGCCGGGGGCGCGCTGGTCGTCTGCCTGGTCGGCATCGGTTATTTCGTGGGCCGGGAATCGGGTCGCGCGTCGGTCGACCGCGCGGCGCCGCCGCCGCAGATGGCCGCGCCGCCGAGCGCTCCGCCCGCCGTGGCGCCGCGTGTGGCCGCACCACGCCGCGCACCTCCGACGCCGTCATCGACCCCGGTCGGCCCGGCCCCGGCCGGCACGGCGCCCGCTCCGTTACCGATGCGCCCCGCGCCCGTGCCAGCGCCTCCGGTGGCACCGCTGTCGGGCGCGCCGCCAACGAGCCCGCAGCGGGACGCGGTGGCCCGCTACTTCGAGGAACTGGACGCCATCGGCGCAGAGGGTGGCCTCGCAACGGACGACCCCGAGTCGCTGGCGATGGCCATTTTGAGTCAAGCCACGACGGGCAACGCGACGGCGTTCGATCGACTGACCGCCGCGCAGCGATCGTCGCTCGCCGCCATTCGGCGCGTGCGCCCGCCCGATCAGGCACGCGAGCATCATCGGCGGACGGTCGCCCTCCTCGAGGAGTCTTCGCGGCTCCTGTCGCGGCTCAAGCAGGGCCTCCTCGGCGGAAACATCGCGGCGCTCGGCGAGCTGTCCTCGCAGGCCAATCGCATGAAGACGCAGGCCGAGGATCTGCAGCGTCTGGCCGACCAGATCAAGCAACAGGCCGGGCTGGCGCCCTACAGCTCACGGCGCCGTCAGGCCGTACCGATCGAGCAGCGCCCGGCTCGGCGGGTAGGTGATCAGCTCGCGCAGCAGCGGATCGACGTGCAGGTAGGTCAGCAGGCCGGACCGCTGCTCGCACGCCTGCGTCAGCCAGCGATGGCTCTCCTCCCATTCACCCAGGACGGCATAGGTGAAGGCATACTCCGCCGGCGAGATGAGCCCTGGCGCGCCGTGCGCCTGCAATCGCGCGAGCGACGCGCGGGCGCGATCGAGATCCCCGACGAGCGCATGGAACCAGGGGATCTCCAACGCTCCCCCGCCCTGGCGCTCGGTGAATACCGGGATCTTCTTGAAGACTTCCATCGCCTCGTCGTTCCGCCCCCCGACGAGCAGGGCGAACCCCATGTCGAACCAGGCGTTCAGGAACGTGGGATCGAGCTGAATGATCTTCTGGTCCTGCTCCACCGCCTCGTCGTAGCGGCCGGCGAAATACAGCACCTTGGCCATGCCGGCCATGACGATGAGCGACATCGGATCGAGCTCGGCCGCCCGCCGCATCTCGTCTAGCGCCTCGTCGAACCGGCCGCGCGCCGCCAGAAACATGCCGTGCCAGTGCCGGGTCGGCGCGTGGCCCGGGTTGAGGACCAGCGCTTCGAAAACTCTCGTTCCGCCGCACCCCAGTCCCAGTCGAGCCTGAACTTGACGAAAGCCATCGACGCGTGTGCGTCGGCCAGATCGGGATCGAGCGTCAACGCCTTGGCCGCGGACGTGCGCGCACGATCGATGATCGGCTGGCAATCGCTGTCGACGGTGCCCGCGCCGGTCCGCAGCGCGCAGGCGTCGGCGAGTCCGGCCCAGGCGGGCGCATAGTTGGGCGCGCGCGCGATCGCCGCCTCGAAATACTGCACCGCCCGCTCGAGCTGCTCCTCGCTGCGGCGATTCAAGCAGAAGCGGCCCTGGAGGTAGGACCGGTAGGCTTCGCCGTCGACCGCCCGGCGCGCGGTGCGGAGCCGCTTCTTCTGATCGCCCGTCAGATGCACTTTGAGCGTTTCGCTGATCCGACTGGCGATGTCAGCCTGCACCGAGAAAATATCGTCGGGGCGCCGGCTGTACTGCGCGCCCCAGAGCTGCGACCCGTCCGCCGCGTCGATGAGCTCGACGCCGATGACGAGACTCTCGCCGACCTGCCGGACGGTCCCCATCAAGATCGCGCGGACGTCGAGCTCCTCGGCGACGCGGCTCGGATCGACGACCTGCCCTTTGTAACGAAACACCGTACTGCGCGCCATCACGCGCAGCTTCGGGATCGCGGACAGGCTGTTGATGATGCTTTCCGTGACGCCATCGCTGAGATACTCAGCCGCCGGGTCGGCGCTGGCATTCGCGAGCGGCAAGACCGCCAGCGAATCCAGCCGCCGCCGCGTGCGCCGCGCACGCTTCGGCCGGCCCGTGGCCGTCCGGCTGGCCGTCGAGCCGCTCCCATCCGGTCGTGTCAGGGCGCGCCGCGCCGCGCGGAGATCCTCGAGCAGATCGCCCGCCGACTGATAGCGCAGAGCCGGATCTTTCCGGAGCGCTTTGAGGATCACCGCCGCCACGTCGGCGGGTACGCCCTCACGGACCGAGCCCGGCGGCGTCGGATCCACTGACAGGATCGCGCTGACGACGTCGGCCGCCGTCTGTCCGCCGAATGGCTTGCGTCCGGTCACCAGCTCATAGAGCACGACGCCGAGGCTGAAAAGGTCAGTCCGCCCGTCGACCTCCTGCCCACGCGCCTGTTCGGGCGACATGTAGCTGACGGTGCCGACCACCATGCCGGGCTGGGTCACCTCGAACGCCCGGGTCACATCGGCCAGCGTCGGCCCCGCCGGATCCGGCGTCCGCTTGACCAGGCCGAAATCGAGCAGTTTGGCCCCGGTGTCCGTCACCATCACGTTGCTGGGTTTCAGGTCGCGATGCACGAGGTGATGGCGGTGCGCGCTCTCGAGCGCGCCGGCGATCTCGATGCCGCGCGTCACCGCCTCCTCGACGGGCAAGGGCCCGGCCGCGACCCGCTCCGCGAGCGTCTGCCCGTCGAGAAATTCCATGACCAAGAAGTCGACCTCTCCGTCCCGGCCGACGTCGAACACCGTGCAGATATGCGGATGGTTCAAGCTGGACGCGGCGCGGGCTTCCCGCTCGAAGCGCTGGCGTGACGCCCGGTCGTCGCCGACCGCGCGCTGGAGGATCTTGATCGCCACCGTCCGGCCGAGCCGCGTATCACGCGCCCGATACACTTCCCCCATCGCGCCCGCACCCACGCGCGCGACGATCTCGTACGGACCCAGCGATGTCCCGGTCTCGAGTGACATTCAGGTAGCCTTGCCGAAGAAAATATCACGTGGCGCCGACCTGCGGTTAGTACCATGGTTGCCTCCAACCCGGTCCTTCGCGTACAAGTGGTGTCCGCAGGCGACCACCGATTCAGTGTGTCCTGTCTTGAGGTGACGAACATGCGTGGAAACGAGTTTTCTCGTCGGCGGTTTCTCCGGAACGGCGCCGCCGCATCGGCCGGCGTCTGGGCCGCCCCGTCCGTCCTGAGCGCCGCCACCGGCACGCCGGACGCCGGATACCTGGAGGTGGGCCTGCCAAAATCGGAGCTCCTGACACCGGCGCTGTGCGTCGACCTGGACGCGCTGGAGCGTAACATCGACACGATGCAATCGACCGTGTCGCGTAACGGCATCGGTGTGCGTCCGCACACCAAGACCCACAAGTGCCCGGCGATTGCGCACCTGCAGATGGCCCGCGGTGCGGTCGGCATCTGCACGGCGAAGCTGACCGAGGCAGAGGTCATGTTCGAGCACGGCCTCGATCAGATCCTCCTGACGACCTGCAACGTCTCGGCAGCGAAGATTCGCCGCGCCATGCGCTTGCGGACATGGTGCTCCGGGTTCATCCAGGCGGTCGATACGGAGGCCAACGCCCGGGATCTCGACGCGGCAGCGGGAGAGGCCGGCGTCGTCGCCGACGTGACCGTCGACGTCGACCCGGGCGGCCACCGGACCGGCGTGCCGCCCGGCGAGCCGGCCGTCACCCTGGCGCAGCTCGTCGAGCGGCTGCCCAACCTCCGCCTGCGCGGCATGCTCTGCTACGACGGCGGCTCACAGCACGTCGCCGGCTTCGAGGCCCGACGGACGCAGGCGATCGAGCGCCTGGCGCCGGCCGCCGAGACGTTCTCGAGGATGCGCCAATCCGGCCTGAACGTCGAGATCTTCAGCGGCGGCGGCACCGGCACCTACAACATCGACCACGCGACGCCCGGCTTCACCGATGTCCAGGGCGGGAGCTATGTCTTCCTGGACGCGCAGTATCTGAGCATCGGGGGGCAGGACGACGACCAGACGTACAACGATTTCGAACCGTCCTTGACCATTCTGACCACGGTGCTGACCGCGCAATACGAGGGGCGCGCCACGACCGACGCCGGCGCGAAGTCCTGCACGATCAACCGACCCTGGCCGATCGTTGTCGGCGAGACCGGCATGAGCTACACCAGCGGCTCCGACGAGTTCGGCACGATCCGGTATGAAGACCCCAGTCGGATCTACCAGGTCGGCGACCGGCTCGAGCTGATCGTGTCGCACTGCGACCCGGTGGTGAATCTCTACGACACGATGTACGCGACCCGGAACGACCGGGTGGCAGCGGTGTGGCCTATCGCGGGCCGCGGCAAGAACCAGTGAGCCTGGCTCTGGATACTGCTAGCCCCAATTTGACAGGGGTGCATCTTCACCGGCCGCGCGTCAGTGAGACGCCGCCCGGCCCTTCGCCGTGACGATCACGACGACCCCGGTGATGATCACGGCGGAGCAGATGAGCGTCCAGCCGCTCACGTGTTCCCCGCCGATGAGTGCGCCCAGCAGCAAGGCGATGATCGGGTTGACGTAGGCGTAGGTCGCCGCTTTCGTGGGCGTCGACACCCGCAGCAAGAACAAGTAGGCACCGTAGGCCAGTGACCCCGGGCCGATGAGATAGCCGACCGCCAGGATGGATTGCCACGCCATGGCGCTCGTGTCGACGGCCGCGAACTCGCCCGCCACGCCACTCACCACCAGGAGGATCAGCCCGCCGCTCAGCATCGGCATGCCCACGGCCAGGGTCTGAGAACTGGACTGCCGGGCGTGGTGCGAGTAGACCGAGCCGAACGCCCAGCTCAGCGTCGCCCCGACGAGCGCCAGCGCGCCGATCGGATTGACTTCACCCCCACCTCCGACGCTGGTCGGATTCACGAGCAGGCCCATTCCCGTCAGGCCGATGATCAGGCCGACGAAGACGGCCCCGCCCGGATAGGCGCCGCCCGGCCGGATCCAGTCGATCAGGACGACCCACAGCGGCACCAAGGCAATCAGCAGCGCTGTGAGGCCGGACGGCACGAGCTGCTCCGCCCACGTGACCCCGCCGATGCCCCCCGCAATCATCAGCGCGCCGACCAGCGCGGCGGGCCGCCACAGCGACGCGGCGGGCCGCTGGGCACCCCGCGCCAGCGCCCATGCGACGAACAGGCTGCCGCTGATGCAGAAACGCACGCCGGCCATGAAGAACGGGGGGATCGTCTCGATGCCGAAGCGGATCGCCAGATAGGTCGAACCCCACACGACGTACACCGTCGCGAAGGCCAGGAGGACGAGCGGACGGACGTTCCGGAGCATGGGCGTGACGGAGACTGCGGCCGTTAGCCGCTAGGCCGGCCAGAGCATCTGGTAGCAGAGCGCCCCGAGGAGGCCACCAACGACCGGGCCGACGACTGGGACCCAGGCATAGGCCCAGTCGGAATCGCGTTTCCCTGGAATGGGCAGCAGGAAATGTGCAATTCGTGGACCGAGGTCCCGCGCCGGATTGATCGCGTAGCCGGTGGGTCCGCCCAGCGACAGCCCGATCGACCAGACGAGCATGCCGACCAGGAGCGGACCGAACCCCGACGGGAAGCCGGTTGCCGGGTCGAGGTTGGCCGGAGACAGAATGGCGAGGACGCCGAGCACCAGCATGAACGTGCCGACGATCTCGGTCACCACGTTCGCGCGGGGCTGCCGGACAGCGGGCGCCGTGCAGAACACGGCGAGCTTGAGATCCGGATCGGCCGTCTCACCCCAGTGGGGCCCATAGGCCAACCAGACGACGACGCCACCCAGGATTGCGCCCAGGAACTGCGCGGCGACGTAGGCCGGCACGGCGCTCCAGGCGAAGCGTCCGATCGACGCGAGGCCGATCGTCACGGCGGGGTTGATGTGCGCACCGCTGACGCTGCCGACCGCGTACACCGCAACCGCGACGGCCAGTCCCCACCCGGTCGCGATCACCATCCATCCACTGCCCTCTCCCTTCGAGCGGGACAGGAGCACGTTGGCGACGACCCCGTCTCCCAGGACGACGAGAATCATCGTGCCCATCAGTTCGGCGACAAACGCAGACATGTTCCTCCTTCGCTTCGAACGGCGATGTGAGTGCCGGATTATAGCGCCTGGGCCGCGCGCTCGCACGCGCACGAGCGGGCGCCGGTGACCGTCTTGCGGAGGACCGATCAACAATAGACCTGCATGCCCGTGAAGGCCGACGGACCGCATCGCCGCTACAATCCGCTCCTCGACGAATGGGTCCTGACGTCGCCCGGACGTCTCGACCGGCCCTGGCAGGGCAAGTCCGACGCGGCGGCCCGTGCCGTTCGCCCGGCCTACGACCCCGACTGCTACCTCTGCCCGGGCAATCGACGCGCGGGAGGGGCCAAGAACCCGGCGTACGACGGCACCTTCGCCTTCGACAACGATTTTCCGGCGCTGGGAACGGAGCCGGCGACCGATCTGCCGCGAGCCACCTCGAGGCTCCTGCGCGCCGAGGCCGTACAGGGCACGTGTCGGGTCGTCTGCTTCTCGCCACGGCACGATGTGACGCTGTCGCGCATGCCGACCGGCGCCCGCCGCGGGGTCGTGGACGCGTGGGCCGACGAACTCTCGCGCGCCGCGGCACACGAGTCGATTTGCTACGTCCAGGTATTCGAAAATCGCGGCGAGCTCATGGGATGCAGCAATCCGCATCCACACTGCCAGGTCTGGGCCGTCGATCATGTGCCGACCATTCCCGGCAGAAAGCTCGCGGCCCAGCGTGCGTATCTGGAGCGGCATGGCCGTGACCTGCTGGGAGACTATCTCGACACCGAGCTCGCCGAGGCCGAGCGCATCGTCTGTGCCAACGACACCTGGGTGGCGCTCGTGCCGTTCTGGGCCGTCTGGCCGTTCGAACTCATGGTGGTGCCCCGTCGGCGGGTCGGCGGCCTGGCCGATCTCGATGACGGCGAGCGTGATGGGCTCGCCGCGCTGATCGGCGACCTAGGCGCTCGGTACGACGCGCTCTTCGACTGTGAATTCCCATACTCGATGGGCTGGCACGGGCAGCCGACCGACGGCGGCCGCCACGACGCCTGGCGGCTCCACGCCGTCTACCTCCCACCGCTGCTCCGCTCCGCGACCATCAGGAAGTTCCTGGTCGGGTACGAGCTGACAGCGGAGCCGCAGCGGGACCTCACCGCCGAGGAGGCGGCCACCCGGCTGCGCGAGACCCCCGCCCGCGCCGCGGCGACGCCGACGCCAGGAAAGGCCCCGGCGTGAGCGCGCTCGTCGCTGGGGTCGCCCGGGACTTCGAGGCCGCGTTCGACCGGCGCCCGGCGCTCGTCGCGCGCGCGCCAGGCCGGATCAACCTGATCGGCGAGCACACCGATTACCACGAAGGGTTCGTGCTGCCGGTCGCCATCGACCGTCAGGTCGTCGTGGCCGCTGCCCCGCGGCACGACCGACGGCTGGGCGTCGTCACCGCGTCGTACGATCTTCGGCGGACGATCGACCTCGACCACCTCGCCCCGACCGGGCAGACCCGCTGGCACGACTACGTCGCCGGGACGGCCTGGGCGCTCATGGACAGCGGACACGGCGTGAGCGGCGCGGACCTCGCGATTCGAACCGACCTCCCCATCGGTGCCGGCCTGGGCTCGTCGGCGGCCCTCCAAGTGGCCGTGGCCCGGGCGCTCTGTGGCATCAGCGACGTCGCCTGGGCCCCGGTCCCCATGGCGCAGCTCGCACGCCGTGCCGAGAACGTCTTCGTCGGCGTCGGCTGCGGCATCATGGATCAGCTGGCCGCCGCGACCGGCATCCGAGGCCACGCGCTGCTGCTCGACTGCCGATCCCTCGACATCACGCCGGTCGCCATCCCGGACGAGACCACCGTCGTCGTCATCGACACCGGCGTCCGACGCGCGCTGCGATCGACCGAATACGACACACGGCGGAACGCGTCTGACGCCGCGTTGGCGCAGATTCGGCGGGCGCACCCGGCCGTCAAGACGCTCCGCGACGTCGACACCGCGATGCTCGACGCGGTGCACGGCACGCTGGACCCCGCCGCCGCCCGCTGCGCCGCGCACGTCGTGGCGGAGACAGCACGGCCCGCACGGCTGGCAGCGGCACTCGGGCGCGGCTGCTTCCGCGAGGCCGGCGCGCTGCTCGACGAGTCGCACGCCAGTCTGCGCGACCTCTACGCGGTGTCCAGCCCGGAGCTCGATCTCGTCACAGATCTGGCACGCGACATGGCGGGGTGCTACGGCGCTCGGATGACCGGCGCTGGCTTTGGCGGAAGCGCCATCGCCCTCGTGGACACGAACCGCGCATCCGCGTTCGTGGCCGCCATAACGGCGGCGTGTGCCGCGCGAACGTCGCTCACCGGCCAGACGTTCGTCTGCCATCCCGCGGCCGGTGCCTCACTCGTGACGGTCGATTGAAGACGGGTCAGAACCGCAGCAGCTTCGTGAACTTCACGACGAAGCCACGGTTCTCGAGCGTCGGAAACCCACGCAGGTCGGTCGCGCGGCCTTCCGAGTAGACGATAAAGATATCGCTCCCCGGCTCGTATTCCCACCGGTAGCGGATGTTCGTGGAAATCGATTCGCCCGACGAGCTGTATTGCAGCAGCAGTTATGATGGACGTCACATCCATGTCCCACACCTCGGCACGGCTGTCCCTCATCTTCTCGTGCGTCGGCCATGCCTACATGCACCTGTTCGCCGTCTATTTCTTTCTCGTCGTGCTGCCGCTCGAGCGGGAGTGGGGCCTCCCGTATCACGAGTTGATCGAGTTGTGGACGATCGGATCGCTGCTGGTCGGCGTCCTGGCGTTGCCGGCCGGGTGGCTCGGCGATCGCTGGAGCGCCCCGGGCATGCTCGTCGTGTTCTTTCTCGGCCTGGGGGGCGCCGCGCTCGTGTGCGGGATGGCGACCTCGCCGCGAACGATATGGATCGGCCTCTGTCTGCTCGGAGCGTTCGCGGCAATCTACCACCCGGTCGGCGTGGCCTGGCTCGTTCGGAGCGCGACCCAGAACCGGGGCAAGGTGCTCGGTATCAACGGCATCTTCGGGAGCGCCGGCGTCGCCGGCGCCGGCCTCGGCGCCGGCATGCTCATCGACCTGTTCGGCTGGCGCGTCGCTTTCTTCGTGCCGGGCGGCCTGTCGATTCTGACCGGCGCGGCGATGTGGTATTGCCTGCGGGCCGGCTGGATCGCCGACGATGCGCCGATCGCCGCCGCGTCCGACTCCGGCGACCGCGTGAGGCAGATGCAGGCCTTCGTGCTGCTCATGATCACGATGTTCGGCGGCGCTGTCATCTACCAGGCGACGCAGGCCGCGCTTCCGAAAGTCTTCGCCGTGCGCCTCGCCGACCTGGTGGGCACCTCCGCCTTCGGCGTCGGCGCGCTCATCGCGATCGTTTACGGTGTGGCCGGCCTGACGCAGATCCTCTCGGGACACCTCGCCGACCGCTTCGACCTCAAACGGGTCTACATCGCGACGTTCCTGGCGCAGGTCCCGATGCTGTGGCTCGCCGCGAACATCGGCGGGATGTCGTTGGTCGCGGCCATGACCATGCTCGTGGTGGCCAACACCGGCTCCCTGCCCGCCGAGAGCCTGCTCCTGGCCGGCGCGACACCTGCGCGGCGCCACGGCCTCGTGTTCGGTCTGAAGTTCGTCCTCGCCTTCGGCGCGGCCCCGGTCGCAATCCGGCTCGTCGCCTACATCAACGACGCGACCGGCGGGTTCTACTGGCTGTTCGTCTTCCTGGCGGGGGTCGGCGCGGTCGTCGTGCTGACCGCCACATTCCTGCCGAAGATCGCCCGCCCGGCGCCGCAACCCGAGCAACTGCCGGAGCCGAACGCCTTGGCCGCCCGTGGGGAAAGGCTGGCGTAGCCATGAGGATCCTTGAATCATTCCTAATGTGACCAGACATCACACGCACGCGTGGCGGACGGCACTCGCCACGATCGCCCTGCTCGTCGGGATGGCGCTGCCCATCGCCGCTCAACGCCTCCCGCGCTGGGTGATGACACCTTCGGCCGGCGGCGTCTTCGGCAGCGACCTGGACGAGCCGTCCGCCACCGTGGGGGTTGCCGTCGGCCTTGCCGCCGCCCGGCGCCTCACGGTGGAGAGCGAGGTCAGCCGCGTAGCGGAGCTGGCCGGACCCGCGTTGCCGCTCGGAAGCGCCTGGTTGCTCAGCGGACGCCTCCTGTATCTAGCTGCGCCGGCCGATGCCCGCGTGGTGCCCTACGGCTCGATCGGCGGCTCGTTCGTCCGGCTGACCCGAGCCGGGGCCGGAAACACCGAGGTGGAGATCGCCGGCACTGCGGGCGGCGGCGGCTTCGTCAGACTCGCCGCCCGACTCTGGCTCAGGGGTGATCTACGATTCATGCACGTGAATGACGCGCCGAACTTCTGGCGAGGCTCGCTGGGCCTCACGGTCGGCTTCGACTAACGCCATGGATCCTGTCACCCACACGCTGGTTGGCGCCGGTCTGGCCCAGACCGGCCTGACGCGTGTGTCTCCGCGGGCGACCGTGACGCTCCTGCTGGCCGCCAACGCGCCGGACATCGACGCGCTCACGATGCTGATCAGCCGCGACCTGTCGCTCGGCGCGCGGCGGGGATGGACCCACGGCATTCTGGCCATGGTGCTGCTGCCGATCCTGGTGGCCGGCCTGGTCTGGCTGGTCTCAGGGCTGCTGACGTCACGTCAACCGACGCGCGATCCGGTTCGATTCGGACCGATCCTGGCGCTGGCGGCCCTCGGCGTCCTGACACATCCACTGCTCGACTGGCTGAACACCTACGGTATCCGTCTGCTCATGCCGTTCGACGGCCGCTGGTTCTACGGAGACGCGCTCTTCATCGTCGACCCCTGGGTGTGGCTGCTCGCCGCGGCGCCGGTCGTGCTCGCCACGACGGACCGGCCAGCCAGCCGTGTCGCCTGGCTCCTCGGAGCGGCCGCGGCCAGCTGGCTGGTCCTCGGTACACCGCTCGCGCCGACCAGCGCGAAAATCGCTTGGGGTCTCGGGCTTGCGGCGCTCGCCGGGCTGCGACTTCGCGGTGTGACGCCGCGATCGCTCGCCGTCGTCGCGCCCACCTGTTTGATCGGCGGCGCCGTCTACATCGCGGCGATGATCGCGGGCAGCCGCCTCGCCGGCACCCAGGCCCGGCAGTGGCTGGCCGACCGGAACATCGAGGCGGAGATCGCGCTGGCCGGCCCAATCGCCGGCAACCCGTTTGCCCGCGATATCGTGGCATCGACCGGGGAGCGGTACCACTTCCTCGTCGTGAACTGGCTGACGGACGCGCCGATTCGCGAGATCGGCCCAAGCATCGCCATCGGCGAAGGTGGACCGATCGTCCGCGCGGCGCTCGAATCACCCGACATTCAGGGCACTAGACGCTGGCTTCGGCTGCCGAGCTACGACGTACAGGAGCTGGCCGACGGCTACCGGGTCACCATTCGCGACCTCCGATTCGCACGCCGCGCGAGGTCCGGCATCGGCTTCGGCGTCGTTCGGGTCGACTTGACCTGGGACCTGGAACTTCGCCGGCCGCCGCCCCGCTGAACCGGTGACGCCGGGTGTTCTACAATGACACGAGTATCCCGTGATGACCGAGCTTGGTGAATTTGAGTTCGAGCCGGCGCCTGGGCCACCGCAGGGCGGACCGCCACGCTGGCAGTATGCGGCCGTGGTCGGCGGCGGGCTGGCGCTGATTGTCGCCGCGGCGGTCGCCGTCTACCTGGTGCGCCGGGGACCCGCCGAATCGGTGCCCGCGGAGGCGCCGTCGGTGACCGAGTCGGCGCCGATCGACGAACCGGTCGACGCCACCGAGGAACTCCTCGACGACGTCGAGCCGCTCGACCTGCCGCCCCTGGATCAGAGTGACGGCCTGGTGCGCGACGTCGTGGCGGCGCTGTCGGCCCACCCGACCTTCGTCGCCTGGATTGCCACCGACGATCTCATCCGCACCTTCGCGGTCGTCGTGGACAACATGGCCGAAGGACAGACGCCGGCGCGCCATCTCGGCAACCTGTCGCCGCGCGAGCCGTTCCTGACGACGGGCGGTCGTCAGCGGCCGGCGATCGATCCGCGCAGCTACGCGCGGTACGACGTCATCGCCGACGCGTTCAGCTCGCTCGACGTCGAAGGCGCAGTGCAGCTGTACAGACAACTCGAACCGCTTCTGGATACCGCCTATCGCGACCTCGGACACCCCGACGCCGACTTCGACACCGCCCTGAACCGCGCCGTGCGTCGAATCCTCGATACGCCGGTGGTCGAGCAGGAGATTGCGCTGGTCTCGCGATCGGTCGCGTTCGAGTTCACAGACCCCGCCCTGCAGGCGCTCGCGCCGGTCCAGCGGCAGGCGCTGCGAATGGGACCGCGGAACCTTCGGCTGGTCCAGCGAACGCTGCGGGAACTGGCCAACGCGCTGGGCCTGAGCGTGCCGGACGCCCCGTGAGCGTGCTCGGAATCGGACGGGCCGGCCACACAACCGGACAGCGCCGCCCCAGACCGATGAATTTCGGCCAGATTTCGGCGATCGCCACCTGGTACAAACCGTGCAGCGTTTGGTACCACACGTTCACCGAAAGGAGAGCGCAATGAGACACCGTTCCAGAATAATCGTCGGCATCCTCGCCGCGCTGCTCTCGTCGGCTGTCGCCGTCCAGGCCGGTCAGGCCACCCGGCGGGGCTCCGAGAGCGCCCAGGTACGCCGCGCTGTGCGTGTGGCGCGGCCCCAGACAGTCGCGAGTACCAGGCAACGCGAAGTCAGGCAGGTCCGCCGGGCCGCCAGGGTCGCACCGAGCCAGTCGCGCGCGACTCGGGGTCGGACGGCCGGAGCGCCTTCACGGAGCGGCCGGCTGGGAGGCGTGACGACCCGCGGCTACGTCCGACGCGGCACCGCCGGCCGGCGCGGCGGCATCGGCGCGGGCGTGGGGGTCGGCTCCCGTGTCGGCGGCTACGTTGGCTCTGGGCGGTACCCGTCTAGATACCGAGCCCGCTATGGCGGCCGGCGCTACGGCAACCGGTACTCCATCTACTACGGTGGATACGGGTATCGGCCCTTCGGCATCGGGTACGGGTACGCCGGGTACGGACCGTACTCCTACGGATACGGATACGGCTATGGCTACGGCTACAGTCCGTACTACTACGGCACGGGTTACGGCTACGGGACGAACTACCTCGGAGCCCTGCGACTGCAGGTACGGCCACGGCACGCCGAGGTCCTCGTGGATGGCTACTACGCGGGCCGAGTCGACGACTTCGACGGTGCCTTCCAACGCCTGCGGCTGGAGGAAGGCACCTACGAGATCGCCATCCAAGCCCCTGGCTACGCGCCGCTCGTCTTCGACGTTCGGCTCCTGCCCGGACAGACGGTCCGCTATCGAGGCGAGCTGCGTCGGCGGCCCTAGCAGTCTGGATGGCCAGAGGATGGGAGAGCAAGGCGATCGAGTCGCAGCAGGATGAGGCGGCACGAGGCCGCGCGCCCACGGCTCACCGCACCGACGCGCAACGCGCCGCCGACGCCAAGCACCACGATCTCTCGCTCACGCGCGCGCGAGTGGTCGCCGATCTGGAACGCGCGACGCGCCCGGCCCATCGCGAGATGCTGGCACGCGCGCTGGAAGCGCTCGACGCGCAGCTCCGCGCGACCGGCCGCTAAAGAAGGCTATCGGGGAACCCAGGTGGGTGGCGGCGTGATCGCGTCGCTCGGCGTCGAGCCGGGGTCGGGACGCCCGCTACCCTCGAGCCGGCTGATGGCCCGGACCGTCATGTCGTGGTCGCAAACGATCTGGCAGGACAGCCGGACCCCCGTCACGTTGCGGGCCGACAGCACCGCCTGCTCGGCCTGCGTCGTCTGGTCGGGCTCACCCGCTACGAACTCCACCCGGCACGTCGTACACCGAGCATTCCCGCCGCAGGCGTGCAGCACGTCGACGCCCGCATCCTGCTCCATCGCCAGCACCAGCCGCTTCCCGTCGGGTACGTCGACCGGTGCGTAACCTTCCACAGTCAATTTCGGCATCGCGACAGCCTCGTCTGCTTCTCGACAGCGTCACCCATAGGGTCGCGCCTGTGACAGCAACCGACGCACTGTAACATAGCTCGACGTCAGGCTCCGCGCACCCGACCACAGTTCCAGCACTTGCCGAACTGCTCTTCGACGATCTCCCCGCACCCGCCACAGCGCCACGTGTCTCGCGGCCCGGTGGGCGCGGCGCCCCGCTCGTACTCCAAGGCCAGGCCGCCCGCGCGCTCGGCATCCTCCGGATCGAGCACCCAGACCGACGGCAGCGTATCGAACGTGAGCGGCGCCTCGCCGCGCGCGCCGAAGAGCGCCTCGCCCCGCACGATCGCCTCGATGCCCTCCTGTTCGAGAATCCCCTTGAACAGGTGGGCATCGGTCGGGTGCTTGGCCACGTAGACGCGCGTCATACCATCGGTCCCCGCACGATACCCCGGCGGTCACGTCGCCCGGCCGGCGCGCCAGCGATCCACCGCCACGGCGACGATGATGATGTGACCGACGATCATCTCCTCGACGAAATTCGGCCAACCCAGCACCGTGCTGCGATTGCGCAGGTAGGCCATGAGCACGGCCCCGGCCAAGGTACCGAAGATCGACCCCTGACCGCCGCTGAGCGACCCGCCGCCGATCACGACGGCGGCGATGATGTCCAGTTCGAGTCCGATCGCCACCGTGGGATCGCCCTGCGTGAGGCGGGCGAACTGCATTAGTCCGGCCAGGCCGGTCAGCAGGCCGGCCAGGACGAAGATCGACACTTTGGTCCGGGCCACGCGGATGCCGCACAGGCGGGCCGTCGCTTCATTCGATCCGATCGCCAGCGCGTGCTGTCCCAGCACCGAGTAGCGCAGCATCAGGACGAAGCCGATCCCCAGGGCACCCATGAGCCAGACCCCGGGTGCCACCAGCAACCATGGTGGATCCGGAATCGGACTCACCCAGGCGTCCAACCCCTGCGTCGGCGCCGTGACCGGAATGCTGCCGGAGATCCACTTGGCCACACCGCGGTAGAAGCCGAGCGTCCCGAGGGTCGCGATGAAGGGCGGCAGTCGCAACGCCGTGATGAGCAACCCGTTGTAGAGCCCGCAGAGCGCCCCCGTGCCGAGCGCCACGACGAGCGCCAGGCCAACGCCGCCGCCATCCTCGAGGACGAGCGCCGCGGCCACGCTGACGAGCGCAATCGCCGAGCCGACCGACAGATCGATGCCCCCGCTGATGATGACGACCGTCATCCCGATGGCGGCCGTACCGACGATCATCGCGTGCACGGCGACGAGCCGCAGGTCGAACGCGGTCAGCGGTGGATGCGGCGGAATGGCATAGAAGACCAGGACCGCCACCGCCAGGGTCATGGCGGGAGCCAGGGTCCGCAGCCAGGCGCCCCATGGGTCGCGGACCGCGCCACTCACGCGGCTGCCTCCCCGCTCGTCGCCGCCGTCAGGATGTCGTGCTCGGTCCAGTCGGCCGCTGGCCGCGAGGGGCCCAGGCGCCCGCGGTGCATCACCGCAATCCGATCGCAGACGCCGAGCAACTCCGGCACGTGATCCGACACGAGCACGATGGCCTTGCCGCGTCCCGCGAGTCGGCCGATCCAGTCGTAGATCTGCGCCTTGCTGGCCACGTCGATGCCGCGTGTCGGTTCGTCCAGCAGCAGCACGTCGACGTCGTGGTGCAGCAGGCGGGCGAATGCCACCTTTTGCTGGTTGCCGCCCGACAGTTCCCGAATGGCCTGGTCGGCGCCGGCCGCGCGAATGCCCAGTTCAGCCATCCATCGCTCGACGGCGCGCCGCATCTGGCCGGTCCGCAGCCAGCCCCAACGCGCGAAGGGGGTCAGGTGACTCAGCAGCATGTTGTGGCCCACCGACAGCCCTAGCGCCAGCCCCTCCGCCTGGCGGTTCTCGCTCAGCAAGCCAATCCCCTGGGCCAGCCGGTCAGCCGGCAGCCGTTTCCGGCCCGAGTATCCGGCCACGGTCACCCGCCCGGACACGATCGGATCGAGACCGTACACGGCGCGGAGCAACTCGGTTCGGCCGGCGCCGACGAGGCCGGCGAAGCCGAGGATCTCGCCGCGCCGCAGCGTCAGATCGACCCGGTTCACCCGCCCGCCCACTCCCACGCCGTCCAGCGACAGCACCGGCGCCCCCGGCGTTCGTTGGGTCACCGGGAACATCTCCGGCAGGCGGCGGCCGATCATCAACTCGACCAGGTCGGCCACCGTCGTGTCGGCCGTGGGCCCCTCGCCCACGACGCGTCCATCGCGCAGGACGACGTAGCGATCGGTGACCCGTTGCACCTCTTCCAGGAAATGAGAGATGTAGACGACGGCGACACCCTCTCGGCGCAGGCCCTCGATGATCTCGAACAGACGCGCAATCTCGGCGAGGCCCAGGCTGCTGGTCGGCTCGTCCATGACGAGGACGCGGGCGTCGGTCAGCAGGGCTCGCGCAATCTCGAGCAGCTGTCGATCGCCGGGGGACAACGCCGCCGCGCGCGCGTCGAGCGGCAGCTCGGGACGGCCCAAGCGGGCGAGCACCGCCCGGATCCGGCTCCGGTGGGCCGCGCGGGTGATGAACCCCAGGCGATGGCGCTCGACTCCGAGGATCAGGTTCGCCTCGACGGTCAGATCGGGCACCACGTTGGATTCCTGATAAATCATGGCGACGCCTGCCTCGCGGGCGGCCAGGGGATCCGCTGGCTGGAACGGCGCGCCGTCGATGGCGATGCGGCCACCATCCGGGCGGACGGCACCTGAGAGAACCTTCATCAGGGTGGACTTGCCGGCGCCGTTCTCCCCGACGAGCGCGAGGACTTCACCTCGGCCGACGCGGAGATCGACCGCGTCGAGCGCGACGGTCGCCCCGAAGCGCTTGGCAATGCCCGCCATCTCGAGCCGCGGCTGGCGGCGTGGCGGCACGGCGCTCATTGATTGAGATAGCGGTCCAGATCGGGTGCCAGCAGGCTGGCGATATCCGGCTCGTGCATGTTGTCGCGGGTCGCCAGCGTGACGCCGGTGTCCTGTCGCAGCTCGACGTCCTGCGCTCGCAAATGCGCGACCGCCGTCTTCACACCGAGATATCCCATGCCCATCGGGTCCTGCACGACGAGCCCATCGATCTCACCCAGTTCGAGCGCCTCGACCAGCCCCGCGTTGGCGTCGAAGCCAATGAAGCGGATCCGGCCCGCCAGGTCCCGGCCGCGCAGCGCAAGCAGCATACCGAACGTCGACGTCTCGTTCGCGCAGAAGATGCCGTCGACATCGTCGTAGGCCGTGAGCAGGCTCTCGGATGCGATTTGCGCGGTCGCCGTCGTCACGCCCGAGTAGCGCTTCGGATCGATCAACTCGATATCGGCGAACGCCGACAGGGCCTCGACGAACCCTTCCTCCCGCCGCATCGTGCTCTCGGATCCCTCGGCGTGGCGCAGCAGGAGCACGCGACCCCGGCCGTGCAGCAGCTCCCCCATCCGCCGGCCGGCGATCCGGCCGCCTTCGAGGTTGTCGGTGGCGACATAGCTGACATAGTCGGTGCCGACCTCGGCGGCGAGCCGCGAGTCGAAAACGACCACTGGAATGCCGGCTTGCGCGGCGAGCCGCACCGACGGCACCAACGCGTGCTGGTCCAGCGGCGCCAGGACGATGGCATCTACGCCGCTGCTGATCAGGTTCTGCACCAGCGAAATCTGCTGGTCGCGGTTGTCCTCCCGCTCCGGGCCGCGATAGATCACCTGCACGTCGTCCAGTTCCTGCTCGGCCCGGATGGCGCCGGCATGCACCGCCTTCCAGAAGTCGTGGGTCGTCCCCTTCGGGACGACGGCAATCCGCAGCGGCGCCGCCTCAGCCGGATCGCGGTCGGCGTCACCCCCGCCGCACCCCGCACTGGCCAGCACACCGGCGACCAACACGATTCCAAGACCAATCCGACACCTGTTCGACACGCCCGACCTCTCTCGCTCGTGGTTCACCGCACCCCGCCGGAGCAGCTAGCTTACTGCCGCCCGACCGCACCCGCAAACGCACTCCTCGGGTCCGTTCAGCGGCCACGTCGCTCGGCCGCCGCCGCCGATCGCCCCCCCAGAAACTCCTCCGCCACCGACGCCGGCGTCCGACCGGCCTCGTCCACTTCGAGGTTCATGGCGCGCATCGCGTCGGCATCGATCGTGCCGACGAGCGCCTCCAGCGCCGTCACGACCTCGGGGCGCTCACGCGCCAGGCGGGCGCTCACGAGCATCACGGCGTCGTACGGCGGGACCGCGCCCAGATCATCTTCCAGCACGGTTAGGTCCATCGCGGCGATCCGGCCGTCGGTCGAGAAGGCGCTGATCACGTCGACGTCCCCCTGGGCCACCGCCTGGTACATGAGCGACGGATCCATCGTCCGCCGATCACCGAACGCGAGGCCGTAGCGGTCCTGCAGTGCCACCCACTCGGGACGCCCGAAGAACTCGTAGTCGCCGCCGAACACGAGTCGCGCGGCGTGCGGGATCAGGTCGCTGATCCGCTCGAGGCCGAGCCTGCGGACGTCGGCCGAGCGCATCGCCAGGGCATAGGTGTTCTCGAAACCCAGCGGGCCCACCATCCGGATGCCGTAGTCCGAGGCCAGCGTCCGGCCCACCTCGCCCAGGACCTCGCCCCGGTTCTCCACCGTCGACTCCCGCCGGAGGATCGTCGCCCAGATCGTACCCGAGTAGTCGACGTAGACATCGAGATCGCCGGATCGCAGCGCGTCGAACGCAACCGTCGAGCCCAGCGACTGGATCACCGCCGTCCCCAGGCCGGTTTCGGTCGTCACCTGCCGCGCCAGGATCTCCGACAGAATATATTGCTCGGTGAAGCCCTTGCTCCCAATAACCACCTGCGGTTCGTCGTCGCCGACGAACCGGCTCGCCAGCGTGACGCCGGTGAACAGGTACAGCGCCGTCAGGACGCTGAGCGCGGCCGCCACGGGACGCCGGCGCCGGAGCCGGAGGCCCTCCTCGATCACGCGAACCAGGCCATCCAAGAGCTGGGCCAGCAAGGCGGCCGCCACGCATCCGACCATGACGGCCGTGTAGTTCCGTGTCTGCAGCCCGGCGAAGATGTAGTTGCCGAGGCTGGACGCGCCGACCGGCGTCGAGAGCGTCGCCATGCCGACGACCCAGACGGTCGACGTCCGCACTCCGCCCACGATGACCGGCATGGCGAGCGGCAGCTCGACGCGCCACAGCTGTTGTCGCGGCGTCATGCCGACGCCGCGCGCCGCTTCGATGTAGGCCGGATCGACACCGGCGATCCCGATCACGGTGTTCCGCAGGACGGGCAGCGTGCTGTACAGCGTCAGCCCGATGATGGCCGGCAGATACCCGATGCTCTGCACCTGCAGGGCCGCGAGCAGCGGCACCATCATCGCCAGGAGCGCCAGGCTGGGCACGGTCTGGATGATGCCGGCGATGCCGAGGACGATCCGTTCCAGCCAGCGTACGCGAGTGGCGACGATGCCCAGCGGCACGCTGAGGCCTGTGCCGAGCAGGAGCGCGACGAGCGTCAGCTGGATGTGTCCAGTCAGATACTCTGGCAAGAGCGCCAGTTGTTCGCTCATGCCCCACCCCCGGTCCCGAGCAACTCCTCCACCCGCCGCGCCTGACGCTTCGGCGTGCCGACCAACTGCTCGACGAAGGCATCAGCCGGGTTGCGCATGAGCTCCCGCGGCGTGCCCTCCTGAATCAACCGACCATCGCGCATCACGACGATGCGATCACCCAGCAGCAGGGCCTCCACCAGATCATGGGTCACGAAGATCGCGGTGACGTTCAGCTGCGCCCGGATGCCAACGAACGACTGCTGGAGCCGATCGCGCGTGATCGGGTCGAGCGCGCCGAACGGCTCGTCGAGCAGCATGACGTTCGGCTCGGCGGCCAGCGCGCGGGCGACGCCCACCCGCTGCTGTTCGCCACCCGATAGGGCGGCGGGATAGCGGTCACGCATCTGGGCGGGGTCCAGCTCGACCAACGTCAGCAACTCGTCTACCCGGTCGCGGACACGTGCGGGCGTCCAGCCCAGGAGGGTCGGCGTAACACCGATGTTCTCGCCGACCGTCATGTGGGGAAACAGGCCGACCTTCTGGAACACATAGCCGATCTGACGGCGCAGCTCGTGCTCGGCAAGCTGGCTCACATCGATGCCGTCGAGGAGCACGGTCCCGGCGGATGGCTCCACCAGGCGATTGATCATCTTGAGGGTGGTGGTCTTACCGCAGCCGGAGGTGCCCAGCAGGACGACGAGCTCGCCGCGCTCGGCCCGCAGCGAGAACCGATCGACGACGACCCGATCGCCGTAGCGCTTCGTCAGCGCCTGCAGTTCGATCATCGGCTCACGGTCGCTGAGGACGCGAGCGTGGTGCTAGCAGGCCGTCGCCAGACCGCGTCGAAGACCCGGAGGTAGTTCCCGCCCAGGATGGCTCTCACCGCGTCGTCGGCGTAGCCCCGCGCGCCCAGCCGCTCGATCAGCGTGACGACCTCGGCGTAGTCGGAGAATCCGTCGACCTGGCGGAGCGGTGAGCGGACGTCCGGCGTCACCACCGCGCCGTACTCCGCCGTGGGGTTCGGGTACTCGGGCTCCCCCCACGGATCGTGCCGGTGGTCGGGATAGGTCCCGAGCGAGGCGTCGGTGCTGATTCCGATGTGATCGGCACTCCCGGTCAGCTGGGCCACGTGATCGACGTGGTCGATGAACTCGTCCACCGTGGGCCGCCGCCCGGTGCCCGGGCGCATGACCAGCGGGCCCCACGACACGAGACCGATGACCCCGCCGCGCGCCGCGCACACGCGGATCTGTTCGTCGTCGATGTTCCGCGGGTTGGCCACGAGCGCGCTGGCGTTGGAGTGGGTGAACACGCAGGGCTGGGTGCTGTGCTCGATGATGTCCAAGGTGGACCGCTTACCGGTGTGCGTGCAATCGAGCACGATGCCAACCCGATTGCACTCGGACACCACGAGCTTGCCGAACCGGGTCAGCCCGCCGTCGGTGCAATCCAGCAGCCCGGCACACAGGAGATTCGTGGCGTTGTAGGCCAGCAACATGATGCGCAGGCCGAGGCGCTGGAGTGCCTCCACCCGATGCAGCCTGTCGCCGATCCAGTTGCCGCCCTGGGCGTGCAGGACGAGCGCCGCTCGGCCCTCCCGCTTCGCGCGCCGGATGTCGTCCGCGGCCTCTGCCACGAGCAGATTCGGATGCCGGCGGACGACCAGATGCCAGAACATCGCTCCCTCCACCGCGGCCGCCATGTCGTCGTGCGGCTCCCAGGCCGTCACGGCGTAGGCCGTCACGCCGTGGCGATGCGCATTCGCAAAATCGGCATCGGGCCAGATCTGCATACACGAGTCGATGAAGACGTAGGGATGGTCCTCGGCCAAGACGGAATGGACACCGCCATGGGTGCGTCCGGCAGTCGTCATTGCATCGCTCGTGCGTTGCCCTCGGCTAGATCGAATGAAGGCAGGCCCTAGCCGGCTCAGTATAGCGACGGCTCGCGGTCACCGGCTGACGTCGGCCACGATCATTTGGGCACGACGGCGATCGCCTCGATCTCGAGCAGAAAGCCCTCGCGGGCCAATCGGACGACCTGCACGAGCGTGCTCGTCGGCGGAGGGGTCGCCAGATACTCGCTCCGCACTTCACGCAGACCGTCGAGATCCGTCATGTCGGTGACGTACATATTGGTCTTGACGAGGTGCTCGAAGCCGCCGCCGACCGACGCCAGCGCCGCACGCAAGTTTTCGAAGACCTGCCGGGCCTGCGCGCGCAGGTCTCCGGGGCCGACGAGGTTCCCGTCCCGGTCGAGGGCGACCTGGCCGGCGATGTACACGGTGCGCCCACCCGTGACCTCGACGACGTGGGTATAGCTGGTCGGCGTGCGGATCGCCTCGGGGTTGATGAAACGCGCGTGGGGATCTCCGTCCGACTGGGCGCCGAGCGCCGCGCCCGCCGCCGCGAGCCCGACGCCCAGTCCGAGGCCGATGCCGAATCTCATGATTGTGTCTCCTTACTGTCTGGGGGCTGACCGTCCGATCACCCCCCGGTCGGCGCCACTGTACCACCGGCGGCACGCTGCTCTGATTCGAACGAACAAAGGGGCTTGACAGCTTCGGCCGCGAGTGCTACTTTTTCAGCACTGCTGGTTTTTTAGCAGACTCGACACGCACCGCTTCGGCGCCGGATGAGGCGCAGGGACAGACGACCGATGGCAGACGTCAGACAGCTCACTCGCCGGGAACGCCAGATCATGGACATCGTCTACCGACGCGGCCAGGCAACCGCGGCGGAGGTCATGGCGGACATGCCGGACCCGCCGAGCTACTCGGCCATTCGCGCCCTACTGCGCATCCTCGAGGACAAGGGGCACCTGCGGCACGAGGCGCAGGGGCCGCGCTACGTCTTCCTGCCGATCGTCGCGCCGGACAAGGCCCGGCGGTCCGCGCTCAAGGGGGTCGTGCACACCTTCTTCGGCGGGTCAGCGTCGGATGCGGTCGCCGCACTGCTCGACATGCCCTCCACGCGTCTCAGCCAGAAAGATCGGGCGCGCCTGGCCGGCCTGATCGAGCAGGCCCGAAAGGCAGGGCGTTAGTGTCCTTGCTCCCCATGGGCTGGGCTCTAGACGTCGCCCGTGGCGCCGATCCGGTCTGGCTGTGGGCGCTGGCCAGCGCCGCGGCCAAGGGGGCGGCGCTGCTCATCGCCGCCGGGGTACTCGTCGCCGGCGCCCGGCGTGCATCGGCCGCGATGCGCCACCTGATCTGGACGGTCGCGCTCGTCGCCACGCTCGGCCTTCCATTCGTCCCCGGCCTGGTGCCGTCGATCTCGATGCCGGTGCCCGCGCCGCTGGCGGCGCTACTGGCCACCGTCTCGGAGGCCGGCCCGGCGGCCGATGTGGACGCGATTGGCGAGGCCCCGCGGGCGATCGGATCTAGGCCGACCGTCCCCGTCGATCTCGACCGCCCTGCCGACAGGGCCCGCCTGACCGAGACGAGCGCACCGGCGCCGGGTACAGCCGGGGTCTCCGCGAGCGCACCGGTCATCGACTGGCCGGCGCTGCTGCTCCTGATCTGGCTGGCCGGCGCGGCGATCTCGCTGCTCCGCTTCGCGGTCGGCCTGACGACCGCCTGGTGGATCTCCCGCACGGCGACGCCGGTCGTGGACGCCGGCTGGCGGCACCTCCTGCACGACCTGTCCGACCGCCTGGGCCTCGTGCGCGCCGTTCGGCTGCTCCGCAGCACGCGGGCCAGTGTGCCGATGACTTGGGGCTGGGCACGGCCGGTCGTGCTGTTGCCGGTCGATGCCGACACGTGGACCGACGAGTGCCGGGCGGCGGTGCTGGCACACGAGCTGGCGCACGTCCAGCGGCGGGATTGCGCGATCCAGGCGATCGCGCAGCTGGCGTGCGCTGTCTACTGGTTCAATCCGCTCGTCTGGATCGCCGCACAGCGGCTGCGTGTCGAGCGCGAGCGCGCGTGCGACGACCAGGTGCTGACACTGGGCACGCGGCCGTCGGACTACGCTACCCACCTGCTCGACATCGCCCGATCGCAACCGATGGAGTGGGCCGCAGCCGCCACCATGGCGATGGCGCGACGCTCCGAACTGGAGGGACGTCTCATGGCCATTCTCGACCCCGATGTCAGACGCGCGATTCCGCGCACCGTGCGCACCCTCACGGTCGTCACGGTGGCGCTCCTGGCGCTGGCCGTCGCCGCCGTCGAGCCTTCGGCTCGCGCGCCGCAGCCGAGCACCGCCCAGGGTGACGCCTTCACGCCGGTGTCCGCCCCGGCCGAGACCGACCTCGATCTGGTCGACCTCGATTTTGACAACCTCGGCATCGATCGAGAAATCGCCGACGCGTCCAACGGGGCCGTCCGAAACACACAAACCAGCGACCGGGTCATCGACGCGTTCATCACTGCCATGGCCGATCCCGAGCCCTCGGTGAGACGGCAGGCCGCGCGCGCGCTCGGCCGCGTGCGTGACGAGCGTGCGCGCGAGGCGCTGGCCGGGGCGCTGACCTCTGACACCGACGCGGAGGTTCGAGAAGCGGCCGCGTGGGCGCTCGGCCGGGCACGCAGCCAGCAAGCTGCCGCCGCCCTCGCCAGGGCGCTCGACGACGAGGCGGCGGACGTGCGCCAGCAGGCCGCCTGGGCGCTGGGCGCCAGTCGTGCCGCAGGCGCCGTGAACGCGCTGGTCGCCACGCTCCGCGACCGGGATCCCGATGTGCAGGAGCAGGCGGCCTGGGCGCTCGGCGCGATCGGCGACGCCGCGGCGATCGACGGCCTGCGGGCGGCGCTCCAGGAAGGCGGTGCTGGCGCGCGGCAACAGGCCGCGTGGGCGCTGGGGGCGCTCCGCGATGTGGGCGCGGTCACCGCGCTGGTTGGCGCGCTCGACGACGACGATCCCGACGTCCAGGAGCAGGCGGCCTGGGCGCTCGGGGCGATCCGCGACGCGTCGGCTGTCGACGGGCTCGTCGCCGCCTTGACCTCGGCTGGAGCCGGTGCTCGACAGCAGGCGGCGTGGGCGCTCGGCAGCCTCCGGTCGGAGCGAGCCGTCGATGGCCTCATCGTGGCGCTGGGCGACACCGACGGCGACGTCCAGCAACAGGCAGCCTGGGCCCTCGGAGCCATCCGCGATGCGCGGGCCCTCGAGGGCCTCACCGCGGCACTGGCCGATGCGGCGGACGACGCCCGCCAGCAAGCCGCTTGGGCCCTCGGCCGGCTGCGCGACGCGCGGGCGATCGATGGCCTGGTCGGCGCCTTGACCGACACCGACGAAGACGTTCGCGAGCAGGCCGCCTGGGCGCTCGGCCAGATCAGGGACTCCCGTGCGACCGACGCGCTCGTCGATGCCCTCGGCGACGCCGACGCCGACGTGCGTCAGATGATCATCGAGGCCCTCGGACGTTCCGGCGGCGCCAACCCGAATCCGAATCCCAACCCCAACCCCAATCCGAATCCGAATCCGAACCCGCCCGGGAACGACGGTGGCGACGACGCACTCGGTGACGGGCTCGAAGCGATTCCCGGATAGCGACCCGACTCGGCCGGGCCTCCAGATTGAGGCTGGCGCCCGGCCGGAAATTTAGTAGCACTCGACGAAAGGCTTCGCCATGCACCCACGCATGATCTCCCGATGCATCATCGGCCTCGCGGTCCTGGCACTGGTCGCGACCTGGCCGGCCGCTGCGCAGCCCACGCGGCCTCGTGACACGGTCCGCGGCGCCTTGCCGCCAGACGTTCGGCGGCAGGCCGATCTGCTCTACGACGCCGACCCGGGCATCCGCGCGGACGCCGCGTGTGAGCTGGGCCGCATTGGTCGGGCGGCCCAACCGGCGATCCTGTTGCTGGTCGCCATGCTGGGCGATATCACCGAGACACCGGCGGTCGAGTGCCACATGCGCCGGTTCGCCGGTTACTCGATGTCGGTCGATCAACTGGACGATCGGCAGTGGCCGCCGACGACACCCGGCCGGGAAGCAGCGCGCGCCCTCGGGGAACTCGGCACCGCCGCCTTCGAGCCGACGCTTGCGGCGCTCGACGACTCCGCGCCTGGCGTCCGGATGAATGCCGCACGCGCGCTCGGGATGCTGGATGACAGCCGGGCCGTGGCGCCGCTCGGCCGGACGCTCCGGGACACCGACGCCCGTGTCCGGGAGCAATCGGCCGGCGCGCTGGGTCGTCTCGACGATTCGACGGCGCTCGACGGACTGGTGCGGGCACTCGACGATGCGGCGGTCGAGGTCCGCCGCACGGCGGCGTGGGCGCTCGGACGACTCGACGATTCGCGCGCGGTCAACCCCCTCGTGTCCGCCCTGGACGACGCGGATGCGAGCGTCCGTGAACAGGCGGCCTGGGCGCTCGGACGCCTCGACGACTCGCGGGGCGTGCCCGGCCTGCTGGACGCCCTCGATGATGGTGCCCCGGCGGTGCGCGAGCAGGTGGCCTGGGCCCTGGGACGGCTGGAAGACGGACGGGCGATCGACGCCCTGTCGGCCCTGCTCACCCGGCCCGACCCGGATGGGGACGTCCGTGAGCAGGCCGCGTGGGCCCTCGGACGGCTCGACGGCCGCGCCGCCATCCCCGCGCTCGCCGCCGCGCTGACCCGGCCGGATCCGGATGCCGACGTCCGGGAACAAGCCGCCTGGGCCCTCGGACGCATCGAGCATGCGGATGGCCTGCCGGGTCTGCTCGCGGGACTCGGCGACCCCGACACCGATGTCCGCGAGCAAGCCGCGTGGGCGCTGGGCCGGATCGAGAGCCGAGCCGCCACCGGCGGGCTCATTGCCGGCCTGGACGATGACGACGCCGACGTTCGCGAGCAAGTGCTGTGGGCGATCGGCCGGATCGGCGATCCCGCCGCGACCGAGGCACTCGTGCGCGCCCTGCGGGATGACGACGATGCCGGCGTGCGGGAAATGGCGATCTGGGCGCTGGCGCGCCTGGGCGGCTCCGGTGGCGGCCCGCAGCCGAATCCCAATCCGAATCCAAACCCGAATCCCAATCCGAACCCGCGTCCGCCCGGCGACCGGCGATGACCGACCTGCGCTACGCCTGCCGGATGTTCGCACGCAACCCGGGCTTCACCGCCGTCGCGGTGCTGACCCTGGTGCTTGGCATCGGAGCCAACAGCGCCATCTTCAGCGTCGTCAACGCGGTCCTGCTTCGGCCCCTCCCCTATGCCGATCCCGATGCGCTCGTGATGCTCTGGGAGCACAATTTTCCCCGGGATCGTCCGACCAACGTCGTGTCGCCGGCCAACTACCTGGCCTGGAAGGACTCCAGCCGATCGTTCACCGACATGGTGGCCATCGGAACGTCGGATGACAACCTGACGGGCGCCGGGGATCCGGTCAAGCTGAGTGCTCACACGCTCAACGGCGATCTGTTCGGACTGCTGGGTGTCGGCGCGGCGCTGGGCCGCACGTTCACCGATGACGAGTATGCGCCGGGCGGCGAGCCCGTCGTCGTCGTCAGTCACGACCTCTGGCACACGCGCTTCGGCGGTGATCCGGACCTGGTGGGCCGGGCCGTCGTCCTCGACGGTCGCCCCTGGACCGTCGTCGGCGTCATGCCCGACGGCTTCGGGCTTCTCGACGAGCGCATCGACCTGTGGAAGGCGATGCCCTTTGACGCCAGCGCGCGCACGCCGGAGGGGCGATGGCTGCGCGTGGTCGCGCGGCTGGCGCCGGGGGTTTCGCTGACCCAGACCCGCGCGGAAATGACTGCGATCGCGCAACGGCTCGTCGAGCGCTTCCCGGACTTCAACACCGGTTGGGGCGTCAACGTCGTCCCCTTGCACGAGCAGATGGTCGGCGCGGTCAAGCCCGCGCTGCTGGTGCTGCTGGGTGCCGTCGGCTGCGTCCTGCTCATCGCGTGCGCCAACGTGGCGCACCTCCTGCTCGCCCGGTCGGCGACGCGACGGCACGAGCTGGCGGTCCGCGCGGCGCTGGGCGCCAGCCGCGCGCGTTTGGTGCGCCAGCTGCTCGTCGAGAGCCTGCTGCTGGCGGGACTTGGCGGCCTCATTGCGGTCGGGCTGGCCGCGTGGGGCACCGACGCCATCATCGCGCTCGCGGGTGAGCGCGCCCCGATTCCCCGGACCGCCGAGGTCGAGCTCGACACCACGGTCGTGGCCTTCACGCTGGTCGTCACGCTCCTGACCGGGCTCCTCTTCGGCCTCGCCCCGGCCTGGACCGTGAGTCGCGCCCCGCTCGAAGGCGTGATGCGTCAGGCGTCGCGGGGCGCCGGCGAGGCACGAAGCAGCCGGCGGCTGCGCAACTCGCTCATCGTCGCCGAGGTGGCCCTGGCCCTCATGCTCCTCGTCGCCGCCGGCCTGATGCTGAAGAGCTTTCGCGGTCTGCTCGAGCAGGAGCCAGGATTTCGGCCCCAGCAAGTCCTCACCCTGAAGGTCAGTCTGCCGACGAGCCGCTATCCGGAGGGCCATCAGCGGGTGGCGTTCTTCGAGCAGTTGCTCGCCCGGCTCGAGGGACTGCCTGGAGTTCGGGCCGCCGGTGCCAACCCGTGGCTGCCGCTCGACGGAATGGGCGCAGCCACCTCGTTCACCGTTGACGGCCGCCCCGAGCCGCCGGCCGGGCAGCGGCCGGTCACCGACGTGCGCTTCGTGACAGGCCGCTACTTCTCGGCCATGGGCATCCCTCTGCTGCGAGGCCGGCTGTTCGACGGCCTCGATGGGGAGGACGGGCGACGGGTGCTGATCGTCAGCGAGGCCATGGTGCGACAGCTGTTCCCCGACGAGGACCCGCTCGGCAAGCGGCTACACATCAGCTGGAACGGCGAAGGCCCGGACGAGATCGTCGGAGTGGTCGGTGACGTCAAGCACAGCGGTCTCGATGTCGAGCCGCGACCGATGATCTATTGGCCGCACCGTCGTGACCCGTTTCCGTTCTTCACGGTCGCCGTGCGCAGCGACGCCGCCGCCGCCGCCGATCTCTCCGCCGCAACCATCGCGGAGGTCCATGCCATGGATCCCGACTTGCCCGTCTTCGGCGTCCGCCCGATGGACGACATCGTCGGCGCCTCGGTCGCGCAGCCACGGCTGACCATGGCGCTGCTGCTGGTGTTCGCGGCCCTCGCGGCGGTGCTCGCCGCCATCGGGATCTACGGCCTGCTGACGTACTGGGTGTCGCAGCGAACCCGGGAGATCGGAATCCGGATCGCGATTGGGGCAGATCCGCAGCGCGTCATGCGCCTGGTCCTCGGTCAGAGCCTGGCCCTGATCGGGCTCGGGCTGGGGCTGGGCATCGCCGGCGCGATAGCCCTCTCACGCGTGCTCGACAGCCTACTCTTCGAGGTGAGCGCCACCGACCCGGCCACGCTGGTCACCGTGTCAGGACTCATGCTCGCAGTCGGGCTGGTGGCCTGCTACGCACCGGCGCGACGCGCGACCCGGATCGATCCGGCGGTCGCGCTGCGCGCAGAATGAGCCGGCGCCACGCGACGGTGAGGGAATCACTCACTGCGCAGGGCGTCGATCGGATCGATGGCGGCCGCGCGACGCGCCGGCACGTAGGACGCGAAGAGCACCGCACCGAGCAAGAGCAGGGCGACCATCGCGAAGATGCCCGGGTCGGTGGGACTGACGCCGTACAGCCGCCCGGCGAGCACACGCGTCAGGCCGATCGAGACGACCCACCCGATCGCCACGCCGGCGACCGCGAGCTGCAGTCCCTGCCGCACGAGCCGGCGGACGACGCCGCGCGGATCGGCACCCAGCGCGATCCGGATCCCAATCTCGCGCCTCTGATGCGCGACGGTCTGGCCCATGACACCCGACACGCCGACCGACGCCAACACCAGCGCCAATGCGCCGAAGAGGCTCATGAGCCACGCGCTGAAGCGGTCCAGGGCGGTCCGTTCGGCCAGCAGTTGCCGAATCGTAGCAACCGCGTAGACCGGCACGTCCGGTGCGACGGACCGGATTGCCTCTCGGACGAGCGACGCCGCCCCGGCCGGGTCCATCTCGGCACGAATCAGGAGAGCGGGTGAGCTGCGACCGAAGGCGCTCTGGGCCATCGGCGTGTAGACCTGCGGGGACACCTCCTCGGCCAACGGCCTCACGCGCGGCGTCACGTCGCCCACGACGCCAACGACTTCGGTGAGCGGTGAGTCAGCGGACTGACCGAAGCGGAAGCGGTGACCGACCGGGTCGGCGTCCGGCCAGAGTCGTCGGGCGAACGACCGGCTGACGACCGCGACCGGCGGCGTCTCCTCCGTATCGCGTGCCGTGACGCCACGGCCGCCGACCGGCAGGCCCAGCGCCGCGAAGTAACCCGGGGTCACGAACTGCCGGTAGACGCGCATCCCCTCCTCGCCAGGCGCCAGCGATTGCCCGTCCGCCACGACCCGTGTCGTCAGGTACCCCTGACCGAAGTAGACGTGAGAGGTCAGCCCGGCCGAGCGGACACCCGGCACGGCGCGCACGGCATCGGCGATGCGCGTGATGAGCGCGACGTCGCGTCCGGCGTCTCCGGCCGATTCAGGGATCGCGAGGCGCATCGTGAGGAGGCGCTCGGGCGAGAAACCGGGATCGAACCGGCGGACCCGCTGAAAACTTGTCAGCATGAGTCCGGCGCCAATCAACAGGACGAACACACCCGCCACCTGGATAATGACGAACGCGGCCCGCCAGTGTCGCGCCCCGGGGCTCGCGCCGCCTCCCCGCTCGTCGGCACGCAGCGACGCCACCGGCGGCGCGCTCGAGCCCCGCAGGGCCGGCAGCAGACCGAAGAGCAGCGCGGCTCCCAACGACACCACGGCCGCGAACAGGAGTACTCGTCCATCGACGGTCGGGCTCACGAAGCTCGGCAAGTCGACAGGCGAGATCCGCACGAGGAGCGGAACGCTCCAGGCCGTCACGAGCAGGCCTCCCGCGCCGCCCAGCACCGCCACGACCCCGCTCTCGAGGAGCAACTGTCGAATCAGCCGGCCCCGCCCGGCGCCCAGTGCCCGGCGAACGGCGAACTCCAGGTGTCGGGCCGCGCCTGCCGCCAGCAGCAGGTTCGCCAGGTTGACGCAGGCCACGAGCAGGACACAGCCGACCGCGCCGAACAATACGAGCAGGGACATCCGGAGGTCGCCAACCAGCGCCTCCCGCACCGGGACGATCGCAACGATCTTGTGCTGGTTGGTATCCGGATACGTTTGCTCCAACCGATCCGTGATCGTCGCCAGCTCGCGCCGGGCACCCTCGATGGTCGAGCCCTCGGCCAGGCGTCCGACGACGGAGTGCCAGCGCGTACCGCGTGAGGCGAGCACCGCATACTGGCGAAGGGACGGATGCAGCAGGTCGAACGTCGTCATCGGCACCCAGACGTCCGCCTCGTCGGTCAAGCCGCGAAAGCCGGCCGGCGCCACGCCGACGACGTCGAACGTGACGCCGTTCACTTGAAGGGTGAGGTCGTCGAGTATCGGTGCACGGGCGAACCGCCGCTGCCAGAGGGCGGCACTGACGACGGCGACCGTCTCGATGCGCGGCTCTGACCGTCGGTCGGCGCTGTCGAGATCTCGGCCAATCGCCGGCTGCACGCCAAGCGTGCGGAAGTAGGGCCCGGCGACGAGCTCGCCCGCCACGCGCTCGGCGCCGTCGCCGCCCAGCGTGAGCATCTCCGGAGCAAACGCCGCGAATTCCGAGAAGGTCGAGGCGGCGCCGCGCCAATCGAGGAAGTCCGGATACGAAACGGAGAGCTCCCCGCCCGTCGTCCGATCCGCCGAGGCCGCGAAGACGAGTCGATCCGGTCGCGCGAACGGCAGCGGGTCGAGCAGCGTCGCGCTGACGAGCGTGAACACGCTCGTCGTCGAGCCAATACCGAGCGCCAGGGTGACGACCGCCACCGCGGTGACGCTCGGTCGCTTGACGGCCAGCTGCAGCGCCTGCCGAAGCTCACCCATGGTGGTGATGAAGGAGTGCGGCGTGAGAAGTCAGGAGTTCGTCGCGCCTTGCCGTCACCGTCCAGCTCGGTGCCAGCCACTGCCGACACACGTGAGTTCTGGGGTTAGGCGCGCTCGATCCACTCGATGAATCGCGGCGGGCGCTCGTCGGCGATGATCATCACCCGCACGATCCGATTGCTCTCGCGGATGAGCTCTTTGGAGCTCGCGCGCGCCTCGTCGACGCTGGCGTAGCGGGTGAACAGCCGCGGCGAATTTGCGCAGCCGCCCCGCACGGTGGGAATCAACTTGAACATCACAGCGTCCGTCGCGGCTCAGCTCTCGTCTGCGGACGGCGGCAGGTCGCTGCTCCAGATCAGATGCTCGATGCGCCACTGACCCCCGAGCTTGCGCGCGACGAGCAGCCACTTACCGCGATCGCGCGACTCGGTCATCTCGACCTCGGCCTCTTCGCCGTTCTCGTCACCGTCCTCGTCGTCCTCACCGTCCTCGCCGTCGCCCTCGGTCGAGACAGGCACCTGGGTAATCGTCAGATAGCTCCCCTGCGCGAACGCCAGCGCGCCGGCGCCACCGCGCTCAGTGGCTTCCAATTCGATCTCCGGCTTGGCGTCGGCGAACAGCGTACGGAAGAACCCCGCAGCCGACTCCGACCCGCGGACGGTGGACGAATTGGGGGGCATCAGGGTGACGGTGCCGGCGAACATCGCCTGCAGCGCATCGACGTCCTGGGTGTTGTACGCCGCCGCGTAGTCCGCGAGCAACTGCTGAATCGCTTCGCCGTCGGCCCTTTCGAACAGCGGACCGCCCGGTCCCGTCGAGCAGGATACAGCCAACATACCAGCTGCCACGATCACGAGTAGCCGTCCAAGCATTCGTCCAGCCCTTCCTTTCATCTCTTTGTTCAGCGTTCAGCGGCGCTCACCGGCTCGGAGCGCGCCCGGGCCACCTTTCAGCGACCGGCCCAACGCCCCATCATACCAAACCCGTAGGTCCGTGGTGAACGCCCCGTGTCGGTAGTCTCTCAGTTGAACTGAGACACACTCCCCCCATGGGACTCTGCGACCTCTCTCACCCAGGGACCCTCGCACCGAGCAGCAGGTCCACGACCTCCCCGTAGCTGGCGATCCCGGTCGACACCCGGTTCGCGCGCAGGTACCGATCGTAGACCCGATTCGCCTGACGCCGCAGGAGGGGCGCCGCCTGCGCCAGGCGCCGTCCGATCGCCTGCAGATCACGGGCCGGACCGGAAGCGAGCCGGCCCGCCATCCGATCGCGCGCCTCGGTGTCTAGCTGCCGGACCAGGTGCGGATGCAGGAACAGCCACGCGCTGTACTGCGCGGCGACGTCACCCGACTGGCACGCCAGCCAGCCGACGAAACTGGCCTCGGCCTCGATGGCGTATCCGGCCAGGTGCGCCCATTCGTGCGCCACCACGAACGGCCGCTCGAACGGCAGGAGATCGCCGTTCACGAGCGTCTCGAGCAGAAACGGATCGGTCATCCCGTCGATCGCCGCCTGCCTGAAGTAGGCGCCGAGCAAGCTCGTCTTCGGCCGCGCCACCGTGGCGGACGGCTGCGACGGCAAACGGCGTTGCGCGTCACCGAACGCCGCGCCGAGGGCCTCCGGCATCTCGTCCAGCTCCGGCCAGGGCCGGGCGTGCGCGTCGACATGCAGCGCGTTCAGCGCATCGACCGACCGATCGGCGAGCGTGGCCAGCGCCTCCGGCGTGATGCGCTGAACGTCGAAGTCGAGCCGGGCTTGGATTGGCTCACGCCGGTAGTTGAGCCCCCAGGAGGCCAGGAAACTCAGATAGATCGCGGCCAGGAAGACCGCGGTGTCGAACCCGATCCACCCAAGCGTCCGGCCACGGCGTCCGGCCGGTGCGCGCCGCCAGCGCACGAGCCACGCGCCCACCAGCCCGACCACACCACCGATGATCAGCAGGTCGAACAGCGCAACCTCCACCTGGTTGGACAGCGCCGTAAGCTCCCGCTGGAGCATCGGATAGAGTCCGCGCGAGTACACCCGCTCGACGCACGCCGCCGAGGTCGGCATGACGGCCGCCGCCAGCGCCGCACCGAGGACCAGCAGCCGAAGCGTCGGGATCTGTCGTGCCCTGTTGTGCATCGGGTGAACGCCGTCCGCCGATCATAACAGCCCGGGGCCACGGTGACGGCATCAGCGTGACGCGCGGGTGATAGACTGATCCGAATGACGCGATCGCGGGCCGACGAGCGCTGGGGACATGGGACGGTCGACACGGCGTGTCCCCTCGATTGCCCGGACGCCTGCAGCCTGGCGGTGACCGTCGAGCAAGGCAAGGTCGTGGCGATCGACGGCTCGGCGGCGCAGGAACTGACCAACAACTACATCTGCGGCAAGGTGCGGCGGTTCGACCGGCGCCTCTATGGCGACGACCGCCTGCTGCGTCCAGCCGTGCGGCAGGGACCGAAGGGCCGCGGCGAATTCAAAGAGGTCGACTGGGACGAGGCGCTCGATCGGATCGCGACGCGGTTGGCGGAGATTCGCGATCGCTGGGGCGGCGAGGCCATCCTGCCGTTCTCCTACGGCGGCTCCAACGGCCTGCTGTCGCAGGATACGAGCGACGCGACGCTCTTCCGCCGGCTTGGCGCGTCCCGGCTCGCCCGGACCGTCTGTGCGGCGGCGACCGGCGCTGCGGCGCAGGCCCTGTACGGCAAGATGCCGGGCGTCACACCGTCGGACTACGCCCACAGCAAGCTGATCGTCATCTGGGGCGCCAACCCCTCCGCGACCGGTATTCACCTCATGCCCTACGTGCGCGACGCACAGCGGAACGGCGCCCTGCTGGTCGTCGTGGACCCACGGCGCACGCCGCTGGCCGCGCTAGCCGATCTGCACCTGCCCGTCCGGCCCGGCACCGACTTGCCGGTCGCGCTCGCGCTGCACCACTACCTCTTCAGCCACGATGCCGCCGATGTCGCCTTCCTCGACCGCCATGCGTGCGGCGCCGAGCGGCTCCGCGCCCGCGCGGAATCCTGGACGATCGGACGCGCCGCGGAGGTGGCCGGGGTGGACACGGCCGCGCTGGAGCGCTTCGCCGAGCGCTACGCGAATACCTCGCCCGCCGTCATTCGCTGCGGGTGGGGCCTGGAGCGCAACCGCAACGGCGGCAGCGCGGCGATGGCCGTGCTGGCGCTGCCCGCGGTGGCGGGGAAGTTCGGCGTTCGGGGCGGCGGCTACTCGATGAGCAATTCGAGTGCCTGGCCGATCGATGCCGAAGACTGGCTGGACACCCCGGAACCGACCACCCGGCTGGTCAACATGAACCATCTGGGGCGAGCGCTGATCGAATACGACACGCCGCCCATCAAGGCGCTGTTCGTCTACAACTGCAACCCGGTCGCCACGATGCCCGACCAGAACGCGGTGATCCGCGGCTTGAGCCGGGACGACCTCTTCACGATCGTGTTCGATCAGGTGCGAACCGACACCGTGCCCTATGCCGATGTGGTGCTGCCCGCGACGACGTTTCTCGAAACCTACGACGTCGTGAAGAGCTATGGTCCAATCAGCCTGCAGATCGCCCGCCCCGTCATCGACGCGGTCGGGCAGGCGCGGCCCAACGTCGAGGTCTTCGCCGACCTGGCGGCCCGGCTGGGCCACGGTGACGCGTGGCCGGCCACCGAGGCCGAGGCGCTCCTGAAGGTCACGGCGGGTATGCCGGAGGCGATTCGCAGCGCGTTGCTCGAGCGGGGCACGGCGGATCCGCCCATGGGCCGGACGCCCGTGCAGTTTGTCGACGTGCACCCGCGGACACCCGACGGCAAGGTCCGCCTGTTCGATGAGTCGCTGGATGGCGAGACACCTGAAGGCCTGTACGTCTTCCAGGAGGACACGGCCACCGACGACTACCCGCTGGCGCTGATCTCGCCGGCGACGAGCCGCACGATCAGCTCCACACTCGGGGAGTTGCAGCAGGGACCGGTCCCTGTCGAGATGCATCCGGCGGACGCCGTGGAGCGCAACATCACCGACGGCGACACGGTCCGGATCTTCAACGCGCAGGGTGAGGTGCACTGCCCCGTCTCGGTCAGCAACCGGATCCGCCGCGGAACGCTCAGCCTCCCGAAGGGGCTGTGGCGAAAGAGCACCTTGAACGGGTCCACGGCCAACGCGCTCGTCCCGGCGACCTTGACCGACATCGGTGGGGGCGCCTGTTTCAACGACGCCAGGGTCCAGACCGAACGCGTGGTCAGCGCCCGGTATGAAGGGCACGACGTCAGCGTGACGGTGGCTGTCGGTGCGCCGATGCCTCGACTAGCGCCGCCGGCGGTAACAAGATAGGATCTTCGGCGAGGAGACTCGATGGCCCCAGACGACGCCCCTGCCCGCACCGTTCACTGCGTGAAGTTCCAGAAAGATCTTCCCGGACTCGACGAGCCGCCCTGGCCGGGCAAGCTCGGTGAGCGAATCTACGAGAGCGTCTCGGCCGAGGCCTGGACGATGTGGGAAGAGCGGATGAAGATGATCCTCAACGAGTACCGCCTGATGCCGTGGCAGAAGGAGGCGCAGGAGCTCGTCGCGAAGCAAATGGAAGACTTCTTTTTCGGCGACGGCTCGGCCCTTCCGCCCGACTTCGTGCCGGAGCAAAGCAAGGCCTAGCTAATATCGGTCAGGCCATCGGCAGGTCTGGGGCGATGTCGAATCGAAGCGCCGCGTGGGCCGTGCGCACGGCAACCACGGCCGCCTCTGGCGTCGGCCGGCGAGCGAAGATGAATCCCAGGTAGCTCGCGCCTTCAGGAATCGGGACGAGGCGCTGCCCGGCCTTCGCGGTGATCCGGACGTCGTCCACGCCTGGCACCCCACGCGCCGCCTCGGTCCCGCCGACACCGGCGAGGTAGCCGGCCCGCGGAATCGGGATCATCATCACGGCGGAAGCGGCACGCTCCCGCGTGATTCGATCGACGGCCGCCCCGGTGGCGTGGCGCAGCAGGACCTCCTCGTAGCTCCGCGTCTCACCCGCCTCCTCGAACCGCAGCGCCCGAGCGCACAGTCCGCCGATCGGTCGGGCGGCCACCTCGAGGACGCAGACGCCCCGCGATCCGACCCGGCATTCCGCATGGATCGGGCCGTGACGCAGGCCGAGCGCCACGACCGCGTCAGCGACGGCGCGCTCGAGGCGCGCCAGCTCGACGGCCGGGAGACGGCTGGGCGTGACGTAGATCGTCTCCTCGAAGAACGGACCGTCCAGCGGATCGGGCTTGTCGAAGACCGCGACGACGCGCAGCGCACCGTCCTGGACCAACCCCTCCACGGCGAACTCCGGACCGTCGACGAAGCCTTCGATCAGCATGAGCGCGTCGGCCGGGTCGCGCCGAGCGAGCACGTCGCGCTGCGACAGCAGCCGCTCGACGCGTGTCAGCGCGCGCTCGAGCGCCGCTGCGTCGTCCGCGCGGATCACCCCTCGGCTCCCCGACAGGGCGAGCGGCTTGACCACGCACGGAAATCCGCACGCAACCCGCTGCCCCCGGGCGCGCTCACCCACCCGCACGGTCTCGAAGGGCGGGCCCGGGAGGCGCCGCTCGCGAAGCCGTTGCCGAAACCACAGCTTGTTCGCCGCCACCCGGGCCGCATCCCGACCATGACCCGGAAGCCCCAGGACGTCAGCGGCGGCCGCGGCCAGCACCGCGGGCCGGTCACCGACCGCCACGATCCCCGCCACCGGCCACGTCGCCGTCGCCTCGCGCACCCGCCGGAGCGACGCGTCTTCGTCGTGGAACCTTATGGGAATGGCCGCGTCACGCCAGGGATCGTCCAGTGTCTGGCACCGGTCGGTGGCGAACACCAGCTCGACACCGAGCCGGGTCGCCGCCTCGCCGAAGGCGCGGACCTGATACCCGGTCGTCGTGGCAAACAGCAGCACCCGTGGCGGAGGCATCGGTTGGCGGATCGGAGGCCCACTCACCCCGAAGGATGGCCACTCGCAGCTAGCTAGAGGAGCGCAACCTGCTCCTCGGTCGGCTCCGCTCAGCAGTACCAGGGCTCGTTCAGATAGGGAATCGCCGTCCGGGCGCGCGCATCGGGAACACTCGCGACGCCCGCCGCGGCCCCGGCCCGTTCGTGCGCCAGTTGCCAGACCTCGGCGAACAGCTCGCGGCGGGAGGCCGACGAGCGTCGTCCGACGAGCTCGATCACCTCGGCCTGCAGCGCATCGACGCGCGGATCCCGATGCCGCCACGGGTAGACGAGCGACTCGGCGTTGAACGATCCGGTGACCGAGGCGATGTCCGGATGCTCGAGGAGGCCAGACCGTTCGGGCAACAGCAGCCGAAGGGCCAGCTGGATCGATCCGGTTGCCTCGACGAGATCGAGCGATCGGATCGCCTCGAGCAGATCACAATATCCGTCCAGCGTCGTCCACGGTGTAAACGCCACGAACGTCGGGACGATCACGACATCGGCTGCGCGACATATCTCGACGGCGCGCTCGAAGTCCTTCCGAGTATGTCCCTTGTCCAGCGCCCGCAGCACACGATCGTCGATCGACTCGGCGGCGCTCGTCACGAACGCGCACCCGGTCTCGTGCAGCATCGGCAGGTGCGCCGCGTGGCGGAGCAGGTGCTCGATCTTGATCGTGACGTCGTAGGTCACCTCGGGGAACGCCGTCGCCAGTCGGCGCACCACCTTGGACGCGTGACCGATCCCGTTGAAGAAATCCGGATCGCCGAAGGTGATGTGGCGCGCGCCGGCTTCCACTTGCGCCGCTACGTCGGCGAGGACGACGTCGACCGGAACGACCCGGAAACGCCCCTGATAGACCGGCACGACCGGGCAATGCCGACAGAGATGCTTGCAGCCGCGACTCGCTTCGGTGTAGCCCACGCGCCGCCGCGACCCGCCGGGCTCCTGCAGGCTGGCATAGCGGTCCAGCGACGGGAGGCTGCGCCGGTCCGGCACGCGAAACCGCAGTCGCGGCAGCGAGCCGCCGGGCGCCGTCGCGCCCGGCGGCTGCGCCCCGGCTAACGCCGTCAGATCGGCCTCGAATTCGCCGCCGAGCACCGTGTCGATCCCGAGCGACCGCAGCAGCCGGTCGTTCAACGGCGCATACAGGCCAAAGGCGCACAGATGGGCGCGCCGATTCATTGCCCGCACCCTGCGGACCACCGGCACCGCCAGCCGGGTGGCCGTGTGCATCGGCAGATACCATCCCACCAGATCGGCGGCCGCCACCGCCGCCTCCGGCAGTCGATCGCGGGAGAGGTCGACGCACGTGACGTCGACCCCTGCCGCGCGCAGCCAGGCCGCCGACGAGGCCAAGCCGAACGACTGACGACCCATCTCGTACGTCGAAATCAACAGCGCGCGAGTCATCGTTTCACCATCATACCGCGCCCGCCGGCGCACCCACGGTTCGGTCCGCCGCGCTCGGCGGCCTCAGGAGGCTGACGCCGACGAGCGTGAGTATCGACAACGCCAGTGCCGGAAAGACCGTTTCGAGACCCAGCGGATAGACCGCCGCACCCTCGACCGCGCGCCACATCCCGACGATTTCCCAGACCAGCGTCGTCAGCATGCCGACCAGAATCGACAGGACACCCGCCGGACGCGTCGCGCGCGGCCAGACGAGCGCCGCCAGCAGCGCCGGCGTGATGCCGGCGCCGTACATCGTGTAGGCCCACAACGCCATGGCCAGGATCGTCGGAAAGAAGTTACCGGCGACGTAACCGACGACGCCCAGCCCCACGACGATCATCCGCGTGTAGATGAGGATCAGCCGGTCGGGCGCCGCCGGGTTGATGAAGCGCTGGTACACGTCGCGAATGAGGTTGGTGGCCGGCGTGAGGAGAAAGCTGTTCGCGGTGGACACGACGATGGCGGCCGCGCCACAGACGAGGATCACGCCGAAGGCGGTCGGCAAAGCATCCAGCGCGACCCGGATCACGATCGACTCGGAGGCCGCGGTGGCGAGGCCCGGCACGGCCACGCTGCCGAACACCCCGATCGAGTCGATCAGGGTTTCGACGACGATGGTCCCGACAATCCAACCGACGACGGCCATACGGGCCGCACGCTCGCTCTTCGCCGAGAAGAACTTCTGGTACATGTTGGCTTCGCCCAGCAACAAGAAGAGCGTCGGGAAGAACAACGCCAGCGCTGTCTGCGGCGACAGTTCGCCGAACAGGGACACCTGCTCCGGCCGCAGCGCCGCGATGGCTGATGCCACCCCGCCTCCATCAGAGACGAGAAACGCGACGGCGAGGCTGACCCCGATCACCATCACCGACCCGTTGCCGACGTCGAGGTAGGCGATCGACAGCATCCCGGCGAGCGCCGTATAGGCCACACAGAACACCGCCGTCATCAGGGCACCGGTGCGCGGGTCGATGCCGGCCACGAGCTCCAGGAGGCGGCCGCCGCCGCGAAACTGATAGGCCGCGATCGTCGTGTAGGCCAGCACCGTCGTCAGCGTGCCCAGGACGCGCGCCGCCGGGCCGTACTTGAGCTCCAGGATGTCCGGCACGGTGTACTGCGCCAGGCGCCGGACCCGCGGAGCGATGAAATAGATGATGGCAATGCCGACCCAGGCCCCCGCTGACTGCCAGAGCGCGGGGAAGCCGACCCGGTATCCGAGCCCCGCACCGGCGAACAGGCTTCCCGAGCCGATCCAGGTCGCGAGCAGCGTGAACACCAGCACGCGGGCCGGAAGCGTGCGGCCGGCCACCAGAAAATCGTCAGCGGTCCGCACGACCCGACTTCGCCGAGCGCCGATGACGACCAGGATGCCGAGATAGACGACGACGGCGGTCAGGTACATGGAATACCAATTTCAGGATAGCAGGTCGGCGCCCCCAGGGCGTCGGCCGCCGCCCACACGACTCTTGATAGACTCGACGGCGCTAGCAGCCCGTCCGAGTATTTGCGTGGACCGCCTCATGTCTCTCGACGTATACCGTCGCAAGCGAGATTTCACGACGACTCCCGAGCCGGCGGGCGGCGCGCGACGGCGCGGTCGGCGGCGTGGCGCACCGTACTTCTGCGTCCAGAAGCACCTGGCGAGCCACCTGCACTACGACCTGCGGCTCGAACTGGGCGGCGCGCTGCTCTCGTGGGCCGTGCCGAAAGGACCGTCACTCGACCCCGCCGTCAAACGGCTCGCCATGCGCACGGAAGACCATCCGCTGGAGTACGGCGATTTCGAGGGCGTGATCCCAGAAGGCTATGGGGCCGGCATCGTCATGCTGTGGGATTGCGGCACCTGGACGGCATCGACGGACGACGCCGAAGCCGCGCTCGCACGGGGTGACCTCAAGTTCAGCCTGGACGGGTACAAGCTGAAGGGGTCGTGGGCGCTCGTGCGCACCCACGGTTCGGCACGGCCCGGTGACCGCGCCGACGGCCGGAACTGGCTGCTGATCAAGCACCGCGACGAGTGGTCGGGCACGCTGGACATCACGACCTTTGCGCCGCGCAGTGTGAAGAGCGAAGACGATTTCGAGCACATTCTCGCCGCCGACGTGCCGGCGGTCTGGGTCACAAACCGGCCCGCCAGGAGCGGCGCCACGGGCGTGCTCCTGGCCCAAGTCATCGAGCGGGCGGCGCGGCTCAAGACCGACGCGGAGACGGCGCGGCCGCATCGCCGGACCCGGGCGACACCACGCCCGGGCGGCGCCCGGACGCGACAGGCCGGACACAAGTAACCCGTGACCGTCGACACCCCCGGCATCGGCCCCTACGTCCCGCATCCGCGGCTGACTCGCGGGCACCTCATGACGCTGTTCACCTGGGGACAGCCGCGGCACTTCCCCCACCTGCCGCCGCCGATCCCGCGGTTCTTCGACGTCGCCCCCGATGCCCGCGTCCGCGCGGCCTGTCACTGGCAGCCGCAGCCGCGCACGTGTCCGACGCTCATCGCCCTGCACGGTCTCGAAGGCTCCAGCGACGCCCACTACATGCGGGGCCTCGCCGACAAGGCGTTCCGCTCCGGCTTCAACGTGCTGCGCCTCAACCAGCGGAACTGTGGCAACACCGAGCATCTCTCAGCCGGCCTCTACCACTCCGGCTTGACCGCCGATCCGATCGCCGTCGTCCAGGAGTTGATTGAGGTGGACCGACTCGACGCCATCGCCGTGACCGGCTACTCGCTCGGTGGCAACCTGGCCCTGAAGCTGGCCGGCGATCTGGGCGCGCAGGCGCCGCCCCAGTTGCGATCCGTGTGCGCCGTGTCGCCGACGGCCGACCTGGCGCGGTGTGTCGACGCGCTGGAGCGCCCACAGAACGCTGTTTACCAGTGGAATTTCGTCCGGAATCTGAAGCTGCGGATGCGCAGGAAAGCCAAGGCGTTCCCTGGGCGCTTTTCGCTCGACGGCCTCTCCGGCGTCCGGACCGTTCGTGATTTCGACGAGCGCTTCACGGCGCCGCATCACGGATTTCGCGACGCGTCAGACTACTACCATCGGGCGAGCGCGCTGCGCGTCGTCGGCCGGATCGAAATCCCGGCGCTGGTCATCTCGGCGCAGGACGATCCGTTCGTCCCGGTCGCCCAGTTCGACGACCCGGCGTTCACGCAGAATCCACGGGTGACGGTCGTGACGCCGCCACACGGCGGACACTGCGGATTCGTCGCCCGACGGCAACCTGGTGACGATGGATACTGGGCGGAGCATGCCGCCGTGGAGTTCGCCGTGACTCACGTGGCGGACAAGATCTCGGCGAGCTGAGCCGCCAGCGCGGGCCCCTTCCCGGCCGCTTCGTGCTTGAAGTACACGAAGACGTCCTGCCATCCGGCCGCGCCCTGCATCGTTCCGGCCCAGCGGGCGAGGTCGGCGTCGTCATAGCCTTCGTCCCGCAGCCGAAAATAGCCGTGCGGTGCGGTGGCGACCGCCGGTGTCGTCAGCTTTTCGCTATCCGCGATGCACAGGGCGGCGCCTTGCGCCCGCAGCCGGTCGAAGACCGCGTCGTCGTGCCACGACGCGTGCCGAAACTCGAAGGCCGCGCGAAGATCGTCGGGCAGCGACGACAGAAACGCGTCGAGCAGCGGCAGATCCTTCTTGAGCGAGGGCGGGAGCTGAAACAGCAGCACCGCCAGCTTCGACCCGAGCGTGCGGGCCGCCTCGCAAAACGTGGCCACCAGATCATCGCAGCCGCGCAGCCGGGCGTCGTGGGTGATCCGCCGGGGCGCCTTCAGCGTGAAGGTGAACTCCGGAGGCGTCGCCGCGGACCACCCCGCCAGCAGCTTCGCGGTCGGCATCCGGTAGAACGTGTAGTTGATCTCCACGGAGTGGAACCGCTCGGCGTAGTACGGCAACATCTTGGGTGAGGACAGCTTCTGCGGATAGAAGTTTCCCTTCCACTCGGGATAGTTGTAGCCGGACGTGCCGACCCAGTACCGCCGGCGCGGCGCGGTCCCGGCCGCGGCCTCCCGCGGCGTCGCCATCGACATCCCGGCAGTCTACACCGAAGCAATGCAGGCCCACGAGCGGGCCGAACCTTCAGCCGCCTGGTGACGTAGAATGAAGGGACGGTCGGAGGCACCAAGGCTGCACAAACCATCGACCGACGACCATGATTTCACTCAGGAACATCGAAAAGGCGTATCAGCACGGCGTCAGCAAGACCTACGTCCTTCGACGTGTCAGTCTGGACATCGCCCAGGGAGACTTCTTGTCGATCATGGGGCCCTCCGGCGCCGGGAAATCGACCCTGCTGCACATCCTGGGGATGCACGACAGCGCGTGGACGGGCGAATACCACTTCTTCGACAACCCGGTCCACGAGATTCGCCGGAAGGATCGGGCCAAGCTGCACAAGCAGTACATCGGCTTCGTCTTCCAGAGCTATCACCTGTTGGACAACCTGACGGTCTACGAGAACCTCGAAATCCCGCTGTCGTACCGGGACGTCAAGAAGGCGGAGCGCGACAGCATCGTGTGCGACGTGCTCGACCGGTTCCAGATCGTCGGCAAGAAGGATCTCTACCCAAGCCAGCTCTCGGGGGGACAGCAGCAGCTCGTGGCCGTCGCGCGCGCGGTGATCGCCGATCCGAAGCTCATTCTCGCCGACGAGCCGACTGGCAATCTGCACTCCAGTCAGGGCAAGGAGATCATGGAGCTGTTCAAGAAGCTGAACGAGGAAGGGACCACGATCATCCAGGTCACCCACTCCGAAACGAACGCCTCCTACGGCCGGCGTGTCCTCCAACTTCGGGACGGCTGGATGGTGTCGGACTGACGCCGCAGCCTAGCAGGTCAACCGCGGCTTCGGCGTAGCCTTAACCCTAGAGGGGCCTCGGTGCGACTCGGGACTGTCACCACGGGTGGCTCAGTCGAGATCGAAATCGCGCGGGGGCCGCGTGACCGGCTCCCCTTCGGCCTGCCGGAGCGCTTCCTCGAATCGCTTGGATAGGGCCGCGCCGCGTGAACGCTCGTCCGACACCGATTGCTGGAATGCTGCCTCGCGCCGCTGGGCCGCCTCGGCCAGGATCTGTTCGGCGTCGGAGAGTTCCGGCAGGTCCTCGCGCACGGGCTGCGCATGTCGGATGATCCGTTTGAGATTCAGATCGACGACCAACGTCGCCGCGCAGCACGGGCAAGACAGCTCGACTTCGGACTTCAGCGTGGACATCATCCCTCCTTGCCGCCCGTGCACTCGATCCACCATCGTGGTAGCAGCGTCTGTAAGGCGGCATTATGATACCCCTATGTGGGCTCAGCGTTGCGGTGCGGTCGCCCTCACCGTCGTCGCGGGACTGTTTCACGCGTCGGGTGTCGCCGTACCCGACGCGCGCGCGCAGTCCGCGCCGCCCCAGCCGGCCACGAGCGTCATCGCCGGCCGCGTGCTGACGGCCCTCGACGGCGTGCCGCTGGATGGGACCCAGGTGTCGATCTTCTCCCTGGCAACGAGCGAGAGTGCCGTCGCCACGACCGGCGCCGACGGGCACTATGCCTTCACGGACCTGCCGAGCGGTGAATACCGCGTCGTCGCCTCGCGCGACGGATACTCCGCGCTGGCCTAC
The DNA here is from genome assembly GCA_963667915.2 of Vicinamibacterales bacterium. Lineage (GTDB taxonomy): Bacteria > Acidobacteriota > Vicinamibacteria > Vicinamibacterales > UBA823. The sequence continues at coordinate 482,777 of CAXXNN010000004.1, forward strand.
GGCTCGCCGCGGTCCATGCTGGTGGGACCGTCGCTGATCCTGGCGTCCGGTGAGCGGCGTGACCTGGTCGATTTCCGCCTCGCCGTAGCGGCAGACATTGTGGGACGCGTGACCGATGTCGGCGGAGCACCCGTGGGGTCGGCCGCGGTCGAGGCCGTGCGTCCGATCTTCCAGGATGGGCAGGTCGTTCTGGCGATGTACGCCTCGGCGGAGACCGACGCCAGCGGCGACTACCGGCTCGCCGATCTGGCGGGCGGGCGGTACTACGTCCGCGCGCACGCACCGGCGGCCGACGACGACGCGCCGACCGTGCGCACCGGCGTCCCGACGTATTATCCAAACACGCTGGCGGCCGCGGAGGCCGAGGCGGTTCGAGTCGCGCCGCCGAGCGCACCGCACCGGATCGATCTGACGCTTCAGCCAGTCGACACGGCCGACGTCAGCGGCCGCATCATGAGCGGTACGGGCGCGCCACTCCTGGGCGGCGCCGTGACGTTGACGCCGCATGCGGGCGGCCGCATGGTGCTCGGCGCCACGATCAGCAGCCGCGTGGAACCAGACGGCGCGTTCGTCTTCCCGAACGTCCCGCCAGGATCGTTCATGATCCAGGCACGCGCCCTTGACGAAGCGACTCCCCGCCTGCAGTTCGCGACCTTCCACATCATCACGAGCGGCCGCGACATCTCGAACATCTCCATGACGCTGCGGGGCGGCGCCCAGGTCGAAGGCGCCGTCGTCGTCAGGGAAGGCGAGGGGCCCGAATCGTGGGATGGCCTCTCGGTCCGCAGCCCCACGGCCGATCTATCGGCGGTCGGCGGCGAGCCATTCACCACCGTCCGACCGGACGGCACGTTCGCGCTCCCGACCATGCAGGACGGTCCGCGATTCTTCAGAATTGACGGTCTCCCGGTGGGGTGGACGCTGGACTCGGTGCGATACCACGGGCAGGACGTCACCGACGCCCCACTGGACCTTCAGAGTGGCCAGCGGCTGTCCGATCTCGAGCTCGTGATCCGTGCCGGGCAGCCGTCGATCACGGGCGAGCTCCGGACCTCCCGGGGCGGCATCCGCACCGATCGCACGGTGGTGGCCTTCTCGACGAATCCCGGATTCTGGGCACCCTACGCCCGTCGCGTCCAGTTGGCCCGGCCGGACCCGAGCGGCCGGTATGCCCTGACGGGGCTGCCAGCGGGACGCTACCACGTCGTCGTCGTCGAGGAGCTCGACCGCAGCGAGCTGTTCATCGAAGATCGCCTGCGGTCGCTGGCGGAAACGGCCGAGACGGTCCTCGTGCAGGATGACGCGGTGGCCAGACTCGACCTCACGGTCCCGTCACCAACCGATCAGCGATAACAGCCCGTGGTGAAAGTCCCGCGTCGCACCGAGACCGTCGAGGCGCCCGCCTCGCAAGGCGCGAGGAGGGGAAATACCGGGAGTATTTGACCGACGAGCAACGCCGCGGGGCGGGATGCATCGGCGGTCGAATGCCGCGCGACTTTCACCACGGGCTGTCAAGCCCGGACAGCCAGGCTCACCCTTCTTCTTCGTAGCCTTCTTCTTCGGTGAGACGCGGGCGCGTGGATGGCCTGAGCGCCTCGCGGTGATCGTAGATCGCCATTCCCTCGACGTGAAACGGTATCGGACACCTCCCGGCCTTGCGCTCGATGACGGCCAGCACCGGACTCCCCGCGACACCGGCACGAAACCCGAGACGGCACCCGCACGACAATCGTGCCTGGCTGAAGCCTTTCAGCGCCGAGTCAGCAGCATCACTCATGGTTCAGGAGTACCTCGGGACGGCAACTCGCCCGACAGCCATCCGCGAGGCAATCATACACCAACGGAAGTCGCCCCGGTCCGTTTTGCATAGAGGGAAGAAACGACTCAGAGCAGTGCCTTGATGTCGCGCTCCACCTGCTCCTTCGTGGCAAGCCCCATGTGCTTCTTGCACAGCGTGCCGTCCCGCCCGATGTAGACGGTGACCGGAATGCCCCAGAGCGGCCCAAACGCTTCCTGGACATCGTCGCGACCCAATCCCACGAGTAGCGGGTAGTTGATCTTGAACTCGTCAGCAAACGGCTGCAGCTTCTCGACCGGATCGTCCACCGACAGTCCGAGCACGACCAGGCCTTCGTCACGATACTGGTCCTGCAACTCGACGAAGCCTGGAATCTCGACCTTGCACGGGCCACACCAGGTAGCCCAGAAGTTGATCAGGATGACATTGCCCTTGAGCGACGCGAGGTTGACGTCGTCACCGTGCATGTCCTTGATGATGAAATCGAGGTTCGCCGGACCGGCGTCGGCGTCACACACCGCCTCGTCCAATGCCTCGACCGGCGTCCAGGGCATCGCCCCAGACAGCGCGGGCACCGGGGGAAAGGTCAGGAAGGCCAGCGCCAAGGCCGCCATCGTCGCCGTCATCCATCGCCACTGCATGCTGGTCAGCCTCGCTTCTTGGAAATGGGCCCCGCCCAGTCGCGCCGCGCGCGCCCTAGCGCGCCGCCTGCCGGAGCATCACCGCCACACGGGTCATATCGTCCCGATTCTCATGCCCCATCAGGACGAACGTCCGCTCGCCCTCGGACCAGATTACCGCGTCGCGCCTCATGATCTCAAGGTGCCGGGGACGCCGGACGGTATCCGGCAGGACGAAGAGGGACACCGGACGCCCCTCCCGGCGGTACAGGAGATGGGCCATCCCCCCGCGGGCATATTCGCATCGCCGGGCATCTTGGAGCTCGAGCCCCGCCACAATCGGCACGGCGATGTCCCATCCATCGTCGCGGGCGAAGCGCGCCTCGGCATCGGCCGCCACCAGCTCTCCGGGCACCGCCTGGCTCGACTCGAAGCAGCGCGTATGGTCGATGGCCAACTGCGCGGCAAACGCAGCATCCAACCGATCGTTCTGGCCGGCCAGAAACAGGCCGGCCACCGCGAGCACGAACGTCGCCGCCGCCGACAAGGGCACCCAGCGGGCCGGAGCGGACAGCGCGCGGAGCGCTGCCCGGAATCCCCCCGACGGCGGCGCCGAGGCGGCCTGGCCCACCGCGTCGGCACACCGGGCAATGAGCGCGCCGGGCGCGTGCGAGCCAAGCGCCGCGGCTCGACTGCGAACCACCTGGCGGACGGTCCGCTCGGCCGCCACTCGGTGGCGGCAGGAAGGGCAGGCCTCCAGGTGGGCCTCGATCTGTTCCTGCTCGCGCGGCTCCAGCTGACCGTCCACGAACGGCGTGAACAGCGGATCGAACTCATCACAGCGCTTCATGCTCGTCCTCGTCGGTGCTCCGGAGCCGTTCAGGAAGCCCCGTCCCTTTTGGACTAGGACGCCGTTCGGCCCAGCACCGTCCCCATCTTTCGGCGTCGCGTCACACTCGAATATTCACGCTAATGTCCCTCGTCGCGCTTCGCCAGCCGGGCGCATCACCTGTCTCGATGCAACGCCGGCCGTTCACCACGGGCGGCTAGCCCGACCGGCGTGTCCGCCAACTGCCCGAACAGTGCCTGGCGGCCCCGCGAGATGCGGGACATGACGGTGCCCTGCGGCACCGACAGGATCTCGGCGATTTCTCGATATGAAAATTCCTCCACGTCGCGAAGCCAGACCGCGTGCCGAAAAGCCGCCGGCAAGGCATCGAGCGCCGCCTGCAGATCGGCATCGAGGGTCGCCCGCATCAGGATCTGTTCCGGAGACCTGTCCCGGCCCGGATCGGCCGCAATCTGGTCCACCGTTTCCGAATTCACCTCGACCGGATCGCGTCCGGCCTGGCGGATGTTGTTGCGAAACGTGTTGTGGAGAATGGTGAACAGCCAGGCCTTGAGGTTCGTGCCGGGCTGGAACCGGTCCGAAAACCGAAACGCCTTCACGTAGGTGTTCTGCACCAGATCCTCGGCATCCGCTGGATTCCGCGTCAACCGCATCGCCGTGCCGTAGAGGCTGTCGACGAACGACAGCGCCTCGGCGTCGAACGGCGCAGAGCGGCCGCCGCCCGCCCCCGCCGCACGGGAATCGCGTGGCACAGATGGCATCGTCCGGTGCATGGTCCGGTGCGCGGTCCGGTGCGCGGAATCGCCCCACGACTGCAACAACCCCCGGCGGACCGGGGTTATTCCGGGGACGACCAGTATAGGGCAGCCAACTCGGGCACCGCGCCCTGTTGCCCCCGGAAGTGTCCCCGTTGGGAGTCGGCCGACCGCCTCGAGGGGACAGCCCGACGAGCTGCCTGCTCACGGGCGCCTCGCTGACGGCCTCCACGCCTGGCAGCGGTCCCGGCACAGGTTTTGCTCGAATTTCGTCCGATCGGACGGGATCTCCAGCGTTGCAGCTACCGTCCTAGCTACAGTAACATGACGAAATCTGCCTCCGAGAACAGGCTAAGGTTTTGCTCGAATTTCGTCCGATCGGACGGGATCTCCAGCGTTGCAGCTACCGTCCTAGCTACATTTCGCACGTCACATTATAGAGGGGAGTCTGATGCCTACTCGCCAGGGACGCGGCGGTGTCGCGTCCGTGATTTTGGGGCTGGCGTTCGTTTTCGTTGTGGGCGCCGCCCTGACTGCGACCGCGCAAGCCAACCGGTTCATCCCTTACTACGGCAAAGCCAGGGTCAAGTACGACCATTTCGATTGGCAGATCTACACGACCGACCATTTCGAGATTTTCTACTATCCGGAGCTCGAGCAGCATCTCGAGCGGGTCGCGGGCTATGCCGAGAGCGCCTACCAGCTGGTCAGCTCCGAACTCAAGCACGATCTGGCGTTCCAGATTCCGCTCGTGCTCTTCAAGACTAGCAGTGAGTTCCAGCAGCAGAACGTGTTGCCCACCGACCTTCCGGAAGGCGTCGCGGCATTTGCCGAATCGCGGCGCAATCGGATGGTCTTGCCAATCGACCAGCCGCCCGATGAGCTGTATCGCCTCATCACCCACGAGCTCACCCATATTTTCGAGTACGACATCATCCCGCAGACAGTCGTTGGCGCCAGCGTCCCCCTCTGGGTCTACGAGGGCCTGGCCGATTACGTCGCGGGCGTCTGGCATCCGCTCGATCTGATGACGGTCCGCGACGCCGCGGTGACTGATATCGTGCCGAAAATGACCGAGCCGGACGAGTTCTTCGGGTTCTCCAGCCCACGCCTGCCCTACAATCTCGGCCACGCCGCTTTCGAATTCATGGAGGCCCGTGCCGGCAAGGAAGGCATTCGGCAGTTCCTCTTCGCGCTTCGGACGAACGTCATTGGTGGAGCATCCGACCCGTACCAGGAGGGACTGGGACTGTCGGCGGAGGAGTTCGACCGGGAGTTCTCGCGCTACATCACGGATCGATTCAGGGCGTTCCGCGACAAGGAGCGGCCGGAGGACTACGGCACGAATCTGGCGCCCGATCCCAGGCGCTCGAGATTCATCGCAATCTACTCGATCGAGCCGTCGCCGTCCGGCGACCTGCTGGCCGCCATGGCGACGAACCGGAAGGACCGCGAGCTCGACATCGTGCTGATCTCGGTCCAGGACGGCAGCGTCCTCAAGAACCTGACGCCCGGGTTCTCTCAGGACGAGGGCTACGCCTATCTCACCGTTCCGGGCGCCCGGTGGAACACGGTGCCGTGGATGTCCTGGTCGCCCACCGGTGATCGCCTTGCCTACTTCGTGCGCCAGGGCAAGCAGAAGACGTTGATCTTGCGGGACGTCGTCAGCGGCGACATCGAACAGCGTATGGAGATGACGACGCTCGACGAGCCCGAGTCGCCGGACATTGGCCCCGACGGCCGTCGAGTGGCCTTTTCGGCGCTCCAGGACGCGATCGGTGACATCTACATCGCGGACCTGGTGACCGGTGAGATCACGAACGTCACGAGCGACGCCCTCGCCGACTATGCGCCGACGTTCTCGCCGGACGGCAGCTTTCTCGTGTACCTGAGGCGGATCTCCGGCAACAACAAGCTCTTCCGACTGGACCTGGACACCGGCGAGAAGCTGCAGTTGACCTTTGGCACGCATGACGAGACGGCCGCCCAGTTCATCGACGACGACACGATCGTCTTCTCATCGACCGCGGTCGATCCGCTCCAGCCGATCGATCCTGACGTGGCGCGCAACGGCGACATCTACAACCTGTGGACGTTGACGCTCTCCACGGGCGCACTCGATCAGTACACGGACACGCTGACCGGTAACGTGTCGCCGGTGGTCCTGCAGACCGACGACGGCCACGACATCGGGTTCGTCAGCTACTTCAAGGGCAACTACGGCATCCACACGATGAGCATCGAGGAGCCGCTCTACAGCGCCGCCACCTCTGATTTCGGCGCGCCCGGTCCCGTCATCGACTTCCAGGCGCCGCTGTCGCATACGCTCATCGCCAGCAACAGCCGCAAGAAAGGCATCTTCGAGAACTTGTTCTTGGAGGGCCGGCCGCCGGTAAACGTCGGGGTCAGCAGCGGCGGCGACCTCTACGGCGGTTCGCAGATCTCGTTCACCGACGTGCTCGGCGAGCATCAGTTCAACCTGTACGCGGCGTCGATCTCCCAGTACCGGACGCTGGCGTTCTCGTACGTCAACCAGGCCCGCCGGTTCCAGTGGGCCACGCAGGCGTTCTCGCAAACCGAGTTCTTCTTCGGTCTGTCAAACTTCAGCACACTCGGATTCCTCAACCGGGACGACGCCATCGCGACCCGGAGCAGCCGCGGCGGGTCGGTGTACGGCATCTATCCGATCAACCGGTTCAGCCGCATCGAGATGTCGGCCGGCATCGCGCAGTCCAACGAGCAGTTCGACGACCCGAACCTGAGGCAGTTCAGCGAGCAGGCGCAACAGGCGCAGTTCGGGATCGACCTGTTCCGCGACGGCGTCTTCGTTCCGCTGAGCGTCGCGTTCATCCAGGAGACGACCATCTTCAGGGAATTCGGACCGGTGGCCGGTAACACGATGCGCCTGGCATTCGACTTTTCGCCGAAAATCGGCAACACGCTGTCACAGCAAAGCGTCGACCTCGACGCCCGGTACTACCTGCGGATCGGGGAGACCGGTGTGCTGGCTCTGCGCGCGCGCGGCTTCCAGGCGTGGGGCGAATCTCCGAACTTCATCTTTTTCGGCGGGAATTCGGAAATGCGTGGCTACGAGTACCTCGAGTTCCTCGGGCACCAGGCGTTCTTCACGAACGCCGAGCTCCGCTTTCCGCTCATCGAGGCGATGCTCACGCCCATCGGCGTCATGGGCGGTTTCCGCGGGGTCTTCTTTTTCAACCTCGGCGGCGCCGGCCTCAACGGACAGAGCTTCACACCGTTCTCGTCGAGCACCGAGAGCGTGAGCCCGATCATCGGAGCAGAGCAGAACGCGTCGGGCCAGGTCGTGCCGGTGTTCGGCGACCCGGTAGAAATCGGGGGGCTGCGGCTAGTGGATGCCCGGGCGTCGTACGGGTTCGGGCTGGAGACGTTCGCGGTGGGCTTCCCGATTCACCTCGACTGGTCGTGGCGGACGCTGTTCAACAAGAACTGGGAGAACGTGCTTTTCTCCGGATCGGGCGGCGGCGACGCCTTCCGGAGAGTCAAGTTCGACCTCTGGATCGGGTACGACTTTTAGCCGCCCGTGGCGAAAGTCCCGCGTGGCCCCGACACGCGCCCGGGTAACCCACGGCGTCCGGGTTTCTCACGATGTCTTCACCCTGCGGCCGAGTCGTCGAGTTCCTCGCCGACTACCTCGAACGGCGGCTGCCGGCTGATGTCCAGGCCGATCTCGAGCGGCATCTCGATGCATGCCAGGCCTGCGTGGCGCACGTGCGCACGTATCGGTCGACCGTGACCCTGCTGCGCTCGCTGTGCGACGATGAGCTGCCGAGCGAGCTGCGTAGCTCGCTTCAAGCGTTCCTCGATCACGGATCCCGGAATTGACTGCCCACGCCGCCGCGCCGCGGCGTCCGGACGACTCGGCCACCGAGACGGTACATGTCGTCCTGCCGAACGACGCCAACCCGCTCGGCTTCATGCTGGGCGGCTCGGTCATGCATCTCATCGACATGGCCGGCGCCATCGCGAGCCACCGACACACGCGGAGCCGCGTCGTCACCGCCGCGGTGGACGGGCTGGAATTCCTCCATCCCATACGCGTCGGCGATCTACTGATTCTCCGTTCTCGGGTGACCTGCGCGTTCCGGACGTCGCTCGAGGTCGAGGTCGAGGTGATGTCGGAAGAGTCCCTCACCGGCGTCCGGCGTCTGACCAGCCGCGCCTTCCTGACGTTCGTCGCCGTGGACGCCCACGGCAAGCCTGTTCGGGTGCACCCGCTGCTCGTCGACTCGGACGCCGACGCGACGCGGGCGGACGCGGCTCGCGCCAGACGCACCGGGCGACTCGAGGCGCGCGGACGGCTTGCGTTGGACGATTTTTCCCTGTAAACGCTAGCCGGTCTCGTGGAGCCGAATGGTGCTCTGCACCAGATCGATCGTGACGCGGTACCGGCTGAGGAAGGTGTGCCCGATGATGCCGCCGATCTGAAAGCCGAGCAGCGCGCTCGGGGCTCGCAGATTCAACACCACCACGGGGTAATTCTTGAATTCGATCGTCTCGAACATCAGGTTCACGCCAGGAAGCAAGTAGGCGTCCGGATCCCAGCCCGACGACCCGTAGACGCGCAACGGCAGACGTCGCACCAGCGGCCGGTAGTTCAGCGAGCTGGCCGTATCCGAACTGATCGAGATGACCTCGCCGCCCGTGTCGACAACGAAGCTGGCCTCCTGATCGTTGACGCGGCCCCGCACCGTCACGAGCCGGTGCTGGCGCATCGGCAACTCGACGTCGGCGGCCACGGGCTCCGGCGGAATACGTCGCCCGAACGTCAAGCGCCGACGCTCGTAGTCGACCGTTATCGACAGCCCGGCCGCCAGCGGCGAGAAGCTCTCGGCCTCCCGCCTGGGGATGCCGGTCAGCGCCGGATTCTTGATCAGACACGGCACGTTGTCGATCCTGAGCGAGCCGATCTCCAGCGAATCGATCCGGCCGATCTGCAACCCACGTAACCCGATCTCGCCGACACCTGCGCTCAAGGTGTACACGACCGGGTTCACGCCGGACCGCTGCGCCACCTCGCGCGACAACACCGTCTGCTCGGCACCCGTATCGACGACGAAATCAATTGCCCGGCGGCCGTTCACGCTCGCCTTCACGACGATCTTGTCCCGGACGAGGCGGAAGGCCACGGTGTGCAGCTTCTGGGCGACGTCGGGCGCCATGTCGAACGGCACGCGGCGTCCGAACGATCGAAGAAACCGGATTTGCGCTCTCGACCACGCCGCCCGGTCGCTCTGCTGCTTGTTCGGCAGCAGGTTGACGTAATTGCCGAACGCGACGGCCGCCTCTTCGTACCGGAGCATCCGCTGGTAGATGGTGCCAACGGTGTGGTGGAATTCACCGTCGCGCGGCGACAGGCCGAGAGCCCGCTGGCTCGCCTCGAGCGCCTCGTCCAGCCGGTTCCGGCTCATGAGTGACTTCGCCAGGCCGTGATGCCCGCGGGGAACCTCCGGCGCGCGCGCCAACAGCTCGCGGAACGTGGCCTCCGCCTCAGTAAACAGCCCGGCCGCCCAGAGCGCGTCGCCCGACAGTGCCAGCGTTTCGGGATCGTCCGGCGATTCGGCACGCGCCAGATCGGCCTCGACCTTCGCCTCAGCGAAGCGGGCCAACCGCAGGAGCGACAACACGCTGCCGCGCTGTGCGCGGAACAATTGCTCTTGCGTCGCGCCTTCACGCGCAAGCTGATAGGCGTCGTGCGCCTCGCCGAACCGCTCCTCGGCGACCAGCAGATCGGCCAACTGTAACTGGATGGCGCTGTAGGTGGAGTCGGCACTCCGACCCGCGACGACCGACACCGCGACGAGCGCGGCGGTCACGGCGAGCACGCGGCGAAGACGGGGACCCATCACAAACCTCTCCGCGGCTACCGAGTATACCGCTCGATTGGCACGCCGTCGTACATCTCATCGACCCTCAGGATCTGCGGGTCCCGGCTATAGGTGCCGAGCTCGTAATCCTCACTCATGATGAGGGCCTTGACCGGCTTTGTCGGGCACACCTCGGCGCACAGGCCGCAAAAGGTGCACCGCGACAGGTTGAAATCGAAATAGTCGAGAATCTTGATTTTCTGGCCGGGCTCGCGGTGTCCACCGAGCGAGATCAGGTCGTCAGGACACACTCTCGCGCACTGATCGCACACGATGCAAGTCTGGGCGCCCGTCTCCGGCTCGACCTGGAGACGCAGGACGCCGCGAAACCGGGCGGCGACCGGGCGGCGTTCCGCCGGATACTGGAACGTGAAGGCCGGCTGGGGCGTGTACTTCAAGGTCAGCCACATTCCTTTGACCAGATCGACCAGAAAAATCGTTCGAAAGAAATTCCTCAACGTCTCCACGGCAGCTACCCTCGGTCGTCGACGAGTACCGGCTCGGTCTCACCGACCTTGATGACCCGCCTGCGACGCAGGACCGTGTTCTCCTTGCGAATCTTGTCCTGCAGCCGCATCAACCCGTACAGCAGCGCTTCCGGGCGTGGCGGACAGCCCGACACATACACATCGACCGGCACGACCTTGTCGACGCCCTGCAGCACGCTGTAGGTCGGAAACGGTCCGCCCGCGTTCGAGCAGCTGCCCATCGAGATCACCCACTTAGGCTCTGGCATTTGATCGTACAGCCGCCGCAGCACGGGCGCCATCTTCTTGGTGACCGTGCCCGCCACGATCATCAGATCCGACTGCCGCGGTGATGCGCGGAATACCTCGGCGCCGAAACGAGAGATGTCGAAGCGCGACGCCGAGGTCGCCATCATCTCGATCGCACAGCACGCGAGCCCGAACCCCATGGGCCAGAGCGAGGACTGGCGGGCCCAGTTCAGGATCTTGTCCACGTTCGTGGTGATGATGTTGTCGTCGAATCGCTGATCGATGAGCCCCATGAGCCCTCCTCCGGCGCGGTGCGGCCGCACACGGCGGCACCGCCGCCACGCGCGCCCACTCACATGCTGGCTACTTGCCCTCGAACCACTTCGCGTCGATCTCGATGTAGTTCTGCCACTGCTCCGGCACCTCGTCGAGCACGAAGATTGCCTCGACCGGGCAGGCCGGCACGCACGCGCCGCAATCGATGCACTCGTCGGGGTGGATGTACAGCTTGGTCTCCGCCTCGAACTCGGGCTCGTCTTTGCGCGGGTGAATGCAGTCGACCGGGCACACATCGACGCACGCAGTGTCCTTCGTGCCGATGCAGGGTTCGCAGATGATGTACGTCATACCTACCTCCGTGAATAAAACGCTTGGCTCCGCTACGCCGTCACGCCCACCGCCGCAGCCGGGAGATGCCCCAGACGTAACGACACCAGCCGAGCCAATTCCCGGGCACCGCGATGCTGCTTCGTCAGCTCCGGCCCTTCGGTCGAGCCGTGTCCGAACACGCCGACCCGCGCCACCTCGCGCCCGCTGTAGTCGTGGACGGGCGCGCACGCGCAAATGAGCCGCTGCCGGCCGTCGGCCACGCGTCCCGGGGGACCAAACCGCGCGACCTCGGACGCCGGGTCCGCCGCGCCACCGAGACGCAGGCAACTCAACCGGCGAGTCTCCTGCGCGGCGTCATAATACAGCGAACAGTGCCCCGGCATCTCCTTGCCATACGCCGTGTGCATCGCCACCTCGTCCGGGCCAACGCTCCAGACGTAGGTCACCTCCCCGTTCGCCGGCACGGTCACGAAGCTCCGGAACCCGGTGCGCAGCACGTACTCGCGCAGCACGGGGTAGGCATGCAACCGCAACTCCGACCGGTCGAGCAGCCTGAAGCTCAGATCGAGCATTTTGAGCGTCAAGCTGTACCGGGCCGTGTCCTCGTCCTGACGCACGTAGCCGCGCCGCTTCAGGACGGCCAGCAGCCGGTGCGCCGTCGAGGCCGGCAGGTCAAGCGATCGCGCCAGGTCGGTCACACTAGCACCGCGCTTCGTCCCACTGAGCGCCTCGCAAAGATCTAGGGCCTTCTCGAGCGAGGTCGGTCCGATCGAGGCAGAGGCCGGCGAAGCAGCGGTGCCCTTCTCCATCACTGATTCCATCATACGGAATCACATTCCATACCAGCCCCCACAAGGAGAATACACCCGCCTAAGCGCCCTAGGCAACCGACCAACCTGCTACCGGCCGGTGAACTTGGGCTTTCGCTTCTCGAGGAAGGCCGTTGTGCCTTCCCGCTTGTCCTCCGACTGATAACAGATCGTCTGCGCGAGCGTCTCGATCAAGAGGCCGGAGTCGAGATCGACACGCGCCGAGGCGTTGAGCGCCAGTTTCGCCAGGCGCGCCGCGAGCGGCCCTTGGCGGAGGATGCGCCGAGCCAGCGCCTGCGCCTTCGCCGGGAGCTCCGCCGCCGGCACGACAGCGCTGACCAGGCCGATCTCCAGCGCCTGGGCGGCATCGATGATCTCACCGGTCAAGATCAGATGCTTGGCCCGGCCGAGCCCGACCACCCGCGGCAGCCGCTGCGTGGCGCCGGCGCCGGGAACGATCCCCAGGCCGAGCTCCGGCTGGCCGAACTTCGCCGTGTCGGCCGCAATGCGGAGATCGCAGGCCAGCGCCAGCTCGCAGCCGCCGCCCAGGGCGTAGCCGTTGACCGCGGCAATCGTGGGCCGCGGGAATCGATCGACCGCCGCGAAGAACGACGAGTTGATCGCCGCCAATCCTTCGTCCCGGGTTCGGTCGCGCAGGTCGTTGATATCCGCCCCCGACACGAACGCCTGGTCGCCGCTCCCGGTCAGAATCAGCACGCCGACGGCGTCATCGGCGGCCAGCGCCTTCAGGGCCGCGTCGCCCTCCGCCACCGTCGCCAGATTCAGGGCGTTTCTGACCTCCGGCCGATCGAAGGTCAGGACGGCGACGCCGTCTTCCACCGCCACGCGAATGTTCTTGTAGGACATGAATATGGCTCAATACTCGTAGACTCCCTTGCCGGTCTTCTTCCCCAGCCGTCCCGCCCGCACGTGTTGCACGAGCAGCGGACACGGCCGGTACTTGTCGCCCAGGCTGGCGTGCAGGAACTCGAGCACGCTCAGCCGGGTGTCGAGGCCGACGAGATCGACCAGCTCGAACGGCCCCATCGGGTGATTCAACCCGAGCTTGAGCGCCTTGTCGATGTCGCGCGCCGACGCGATCCCCTCCTGCAGCATGAAGAAGGCCTCGTTGCCGATCATGGCGTTCACGCGGCTCGTGATGAAGCCGGGCGACTCACGGATGCGCACCGTCTCCTTCCCCATGCGCCGCGCGACGTCCTCGATGGCGTCCAGCGTCTCCGGCGCCGTCTCCAGGGCGCGCACCACCTCGACCAGCTTCATCTTGTGCACCGGATTGAAGAAGTGCATGCCGGCCGCCCGCCCCGGCCGCGACAGCGCCGCCGCCATCTCGGTGATGCTGAGGGCCGACGTGTTCGAGGCAATGACCGCGGTGGGCGGCGCCTGCCGCTCGACCTCCGCCAAGAGCGAAAGCTTGAGGTCCATGCGCTCCGGCACGGCCTCGATGACGAAGTCGATGCCGGAGAGCGCGGCGCCGAGATCGCCCAACATCGAGATCCGCCCGCGCGCCGCCGCCAGATCGTCGGCCGCCAGCTTGCCCAGCTCGACCGCCTGCGCGCCGATCGTGTCGAACGCCGCGCTGGCCCGGTCGAGCGCGTCGGACGACAGGTCGAACAACCGCGTCTCGAACCCTCCGACGGCCGCCGCCCAGGCGATCCCGTGCCCCATCGTGCCCGCGCCCAGCACCGCAATCGACTGCGTCATCCTCGATTCACGTTCCAGAGCGCGTGGTGAAAGTCCGGCGTCGCACCGAAACCCCGCTGAACCAAAGCCGTGGTCGGCGTGCGCAAGGTAAGACAAGGGAAAATACCGGGAGTATTCGACCCATCACGGACAACGCCCAGCGCCACCGACGCCGGGCCGCTACTCCTCGGTGCGGACGTATCGGTAGTTCGCCGGCATCCGGTTGATGCCGCGCCGAGGCGGCGCGATGTAGTTGGCGAACACGCCCGACTCGAAGACCGGCTCCACCATGAGGCTATTCAAGTACTCCTTGTCCGCCGCCGACGGCAGCCACTCGGCCCTGCGCCGCTCCCACTGCTCGGCCGTCAGCGGGTTGCCCTGCGGGTCGAAGTGGAAGCCGGAGTAGATGCCGATGCCCCGGCTGAACTTCTTGTCGGGCATGTACAACCGGTCGGACATCCCGAACTGATCGAAGATCTTGTTCCACCGATCGACGCCGGCCCGGCAGTCGCCGACGTACCAATCGCGCAGCACCTCGTTCATGGCGTTGCGCATCGGAACGTCCTGTCGGCCCAGCCGGCCGCCCTCGTAGACTTCCATGTCGTAGATCGCCTCGGTGATCTGGTGATCCTCGAACGTGTCCTCGCGCGCGCGTCCCTTCAGGCCGTTGGCGAAATACGACGCGGCGTTACTCGACACCTCGCTGCCGTGCAGATCCAGGCTGCGGCTGAACCAGAAGTTGAGATGCCGTTGGAGCAACGGCAGGTCGATCCCGCCTTGCCGCCGCACGTCCTCGGCCAGTCCGGTGGCCTCCTGCATCAACTGGCAGGTGCGCTCGAGAATCCGAGCAATGCCCGTCTCACCGACGAACATATGGTGCGCTTCCTCCGTCAGCATGAACCGCGTGGTCCGGGCCAGCGGGTCGAGGGCGCTCTCCGACAGCGACATGAGCTGCGACTTGCCGTCGCGGTCGGTGAACATCGTGAACATGAAGAAGTCGAGCCAGTTTTCGATCGGCTCGTTGAACGCCTCGAGGATGCGGGGCTTGTCGCGGTTGCCGCTCGTCCTGGCCAGCAACTCCTCCGCCTCGTCGCGGCCGTCCCGACCGAAGTAGGAGTGCAGCAAGTAGACCATCGCCCAGAGATGCCGGCCCTCCTCGACGTTGACCTGAAACAGGTTGCGCAGGTCGTACAGGCTGGGACACTTGGCGCCGAGCTGGCGCTGCTGCTCGACCGACGCCGGTTCGGTATCGCCCTGCGTCACGATCAGGCGGCGCAGCTGGGTCCGGAACTCGCCGGGGACTTCCTGCCAGACCGGCTTGCCGAACGAATCGCCGAAGCCGATCGTCCGCTCGGACACCGGGTCGGCCAGGAAGATGCCCCAGCGATAGTCGGGCAGCTTCACGAACTCGAAGTGCGCCCACCCGTCCGGTTCGACGCTGGTCGCCGTCCGCAGATAGACCTGGTGATGGTCCTGGAACCCTTCGGGCCCCATGTCATGCCACCACTCGAGGTACTTCGGCTGCCAGTGCTCCAGCGCGCGCTGCAAACGCTTGTTCCCGGCCAGGTCGACGTTGTTCGGAATCCGTTCGCTCGAAATCATGGGTGCGCGCCTCTCGACAGATACGTGACCTTCACGTCCGCCGCCAATCGAAGTCCGGCCGGCCCTCGACGCCGTACACCGTCAGCGCCCCGTGCTCCCCGACCGCGTTCGGCCGCTGGAAGATCCAGTTCTGCCAGGCCGACAGCCGTCCGAAAATCTTCGTCTCGAGCGTCTCCGGGCCGGCGAACCGCAGGTTCGCCTCCAGCGCGGTCAACACATCGGGGGACAGCGCGGTGCGCCCTTCGAGCACGAGCCGCACTTCGTCGTCCCAGTCGAGGTCGTCCGGCGCGAACGACACGAGGCCAGCCTCGTCCGCCGCCTGCGGATCGAGCGGTGTGTCCAGCCCGAGCAGTTCGTCCACCTTGGCCGGCGCGCCCAGGAAGCGGGTCTGCAGCCGGCTGAGCCCGTTGCTCATTGCTAGTGGGGGCAGCGGGCCGCCCGGGCCACCGTTGAGAGCCGACAGCGCAATCTGGTTCGGCCGTTCCGGGTCGTCCAGCATGAACGACTGATCGGCGGCCAGCGCGAGCTCCAGGAGCGATCCGGCGAAGCAGGAACCCGGCTCGATGAGCGCGATGAAGCTGCGCGCCGTCAGATCGAGCCGCTTCAGCGTACGCTTCATCATGAGCACGATCTCGCGGACCAGCCAGTGCGTCCGGTGCCGCATGAGGGCACGATCGACGCTCAGCACCGCGTCCACGTCGCCCACGGTCTTCAGGACGATGACGCCGATCTCCGGCTCGTTCAGCCGCAGGTGCAGCAACACCGCGTCCAACTCCCGGAAGACCCGCAGCGGCCAGTACTGGTCGCCGAGGGCGAGCATCCCGTCCGGGTCCTCCGGCTGTGGGCCCTCGGGCCCGCGCACGGTCAACCCGGCGGTGCGCTTTTGGCGATCGAGCGTCACCGTGACGCCCGAATACTCGACGCGATCGTCGGTGCGCGCGCAGTGGACGGGTCCCAGCACGACGCCCGGACCGGACGCCGGCCGATCCGAGGTGGCGGCCAGCGCCGCCGCTCGCTCGGCCACGACCTCCTGGAACCGGGAGCGCGGGCACACCGCGTCCACGAGCCGCCACTCGACGGCGCGCTTGCCGCGGACGCCCTCGACCAGCGTGCTGAAGAAGTCGGCCAGGTCCCGCCGAACCTTGCGCTTGTCCACGACGCGCGTGAGCCCGCCGGTCCCCGGCAGCACGCCCAGCAGGGGCGCCTCGGGCAGGCTGACAGCGGAATTGCCGTCGTCCACCAGGAGAATCTCGTCGCAGGCCAAGGCCAGCTCGTAGCCGCCGCCCGCGCAAATGCCGTTGACGGCGGCCAGGAACTTGATGCCCGAGTGCTCGCTCGCGTCCTCGATCGCCAGCCGCGTCTCGTTCGTGAACTTGCAGAAGTTCACCTTGAACGCGTGCGGCGAGCGGCCGAGCATGAAGATGTTGGCGCCGGCGCAGAAAATCCGCTCCTTCAGGCTCGTCACGACGACCGCGTGCACCTCGGGGTGCTCGAAGCGAATGCGCTGGACCGCATCCGCCAGCTCGATGTCGACGGCGAGATCGTAGGAGTTGAGCTTGAGCTTGTAGTCCGGGAACAGCCCGGCGTCTTCCTGGACGTCCATCGCCAGCGTGGCCACCGGGCCGTCGAAGCCAAGCTTCCAGTGATGGTACTGGTCCGGATGGGTCGCGAACTCGATCACGCGTGACGAAACCGCTTCGGTCATCGATCCGCCATTATGATCGCCGTGGTCGCGGGGCGTCAAACAACGGGGATGTCACGATATAATGCGGCGCGAGTCCGCCGAACCCACGGCTGCGAGCAGCGAGATCACACCGAATGCCTCGATTGCAGGATTTCGACACGCCGCTCGTCTTCAAGGTGGCGGACGGATCGCCGGCCCGATCGGACGAGACGCACAGCCTCCGCCGCGCGTTCCAGGTCGACGTCCGGTCGCTCGAAGGCATGCAGAAGGAGGCGCTGGTCCGGCAGATCGACCCGGCCGGACCGACGTGGCGCATGGCGTGCGATGAGGGCCCGTACCTCAACGGAACCGACCTGGCGCCGTTTCCGCTCGCCTTCTTCGCGGCCGGCCTGCACTTCTGCTACCTGTCGCAGCTGCTGCGCCTGTGTCGCCGCCGCGGGGTGGCGCTGCGAGCGCTCTCGTCCGGACAGGACACGAAGTACACGATGACCGGGTCGGCGCTGCGCGGCGACATGACCGGCTCGGGCGTTCCCGTGGCGCTCGACGTTGTCCTCGACGCCGATGTCTCCGCCGAGGTGGCGGCCGACCTCGTCACGCGCGCGCTGGCGCAGTCCCCCGGCCACGCCGTGATGCGCGATCTCTTCACCAACACGTTCGCACTCCGGTTGAACGGCCACGCGCTCGATGTGGGCCGTCAGCTGGCTGCGTCGGCCGAGGCGGTCGCCGATCCGCTTCCCGGTTTCGGGGGCGTGACGCCGGCCTCGGACGAGCAGTACCGGCCGGAGATCATCGTCAAGACGGACACGGTCGAGGCACGGCACGGCGTGGCGGGCGGCGCCGGGTCGAGCTTGAAGTCCGAGCAGAAGCGGACCCTGCACGTCCGCTCGGACGCCAGACTGGTCGGCGGCGATCTTCTGGAAACGGACATTCGGCTGTTCCAGCCGCTCGGCAGCAGCTTCCGCTTCCTCGCCGACGTCGGCGCCGGCGACACCGCGCCGCCCCCGCTGGCCTATCTCTCGGCCGGCATCGGGTTCTGCTACATGACGCAGCTGGGGCGCTACGCGCACATCACGAAGCAGAAGGTCTCATCGACCCGCATCGTCCAGATCAATAGCTACACGCAGCCGGACGCCGAGGGCGCCGTCTCGGCGGCCGACCCGGTCGACACCCAGGTCTTCGTCGACGCGGAGGAGCCGGACGACGTGGTGCGCAAGTCGGTGCAGATGGGAGAACAGACCTGCTTCCTGCACGGATCGATGCGGGACGCCTTCCCGACAATCGCCCGCGCGACCCTGAACGGCTCGCCCGTGCCGCTGCCGGACGGCCGGGGCACAGTGTAGCCCCCGACTCCCGATAGACGAACGGTGTACAAGCCCGACCTCGAAACCGCGCCGCCGGAGCGCACGCGCGCGCGGCAGCTCGAGCGGCTCAACGCGCTGCTCACCGAGATTCTCCCCGACAACCGGTTCTACGCGGCGAAGCTCGGCGGGCTGTCTCTGCCGCTCGACTGGAGCGACTTCGCATCGCTGCCGTTCACGACGAAGGCCGAGCTGGTCGCCGACCAGGCCGCGGCGCCGCCGCTCGGCACCATCGCGACCTACCCGTCCGAGCGCTACCTGACGTACCACCAGACGTCCGGCACGACCGGCCGCCCGCTGATGATCCTCGACACCCGCGAGAGCTGGGATTGGTGGATCGAGTGCTGGCAGTACGTCTACCGCAGCGCCGGCGTGACCGATCGCGACCGGCTGTTCCTGGCCTTCTCCTTCGGCCCGTTCATCGGCTTCTGGGCGGCGCACGCCGCCGGGCTGCGGCTGGGCGCGATGGGCATCCCGGGCGGCGGCCTCGACTCCAAGGCGCGCCTCCGGATGCTGGCCGATACTCAGGCGACCGTGCTGCTGAGCACGCCGACCTACGCCCTGCGGCTCGCCGAGGTGGCGCGGGAAGAAGGAATTGACCTCGCGGCGCTGAAGGTGCACGCCACGATTCATGCCGGCGAGCCCGGCGCGTCCATTCCAGCCGTGCGAGATCGGATCCAGACCGCCTGGGGCGCAACCTGCTTCGATCACTCGGGGGCTACCGAGGTCGGGGCCTACGGCTACACCTGCGCGGCCCAGACCGGACTGCACATCATCGAATCGGAATTCATCGTCGAAATCCTCGACCCTCGGACCAACCAGCCCGTGGCGCCGGGCACGCAGGGCGAACTGGTCATCACGAACCTGGGCCGCGCCGGCTGGCCGGTCATCCGATACCGCACGGGCGACCTCGTCCTCGTCTCAGCCGGCGGCCTTGCCTGCGACTGCGGACGAACCTTCCAGCTGCTGCCGGGCGGCCTGATCGGCCGGGCGGACGATCTGATGGTGCTGCGCGGCATCAACATCTACCCGTCGTCGATCGAGGCGATCGTCCGGGAGTTCGACGTCGAGGAGTTCCGGATCGTCCGGACGCGGCGGCAGGAGATGGAGGAGCTGCTCGTCGAGGTCGAGGCCACGGACGAGGTCACCGGCGCCCTCGCCGACGCCTTCTCGGAACGACTCGCCGTGCGCATTCCCACCCGCACCGTGCCGGCCGGCACGTTGCCCCGGTTCGAGCTGAAGGCGCGGAGGGTGGTGGATCGGAGGAGCTAGGAGTTAGGCGTCACGGCGTCGGCACCCGCTCGAGCAGCTCCTGGTGCCAGTTCAGGACAACGACGAGGTCGAACGGAGAGGTCTGCGCCGCGTCCGTCTCCATGATCGCGAGGAACCGCCCGTCGGAAGAGAGATCGTACCGCCGGTGGCCCCACGCCGCGGTGTCGTAGAACGTCCGATCGAAGAGCCGTTCCGGCTGGCCGGCCGTCAACGTCGTCCCATCACTCTCGATGGCCACGCGCATCATGGCAAGCGGCGGGCCATCGGGGGCGAAGAGATAGAAGAGCTCGTGGCCGTCCGCCGACCAGGCCGGCCCGAAGCCGCCGCCGATCGAGATCGGCAGCCGCTGTCCAAGCTCGGGGAAGCGCTGGACGTAAATCTCGTCCCGGCCGGTCTCGTCGGACGCGTAGGCGAGCCATCGACCATCCGGCGACAGGGCTGGAGAATACTCCGCGGCGTCAGTCTGGATCACCGGCTCCCAGGAGGCTGACCCAGGTGGCTCGATCGACACGAGACCGATGTCTTGGGATGTCTCCAGCGTGGTCACCATCACCAGGAGCGCCGTGCCGTCCGGCGTCCAGTCCAATGGCGAGACCTCGCTCGCGCCGTCGAATGTGAACAGATGCTCAGCCGTCCCCGTTCCATCGGCGGCTTTTCGGTACAGGGCGTGGGCGCCGTCCCGAATGGACTCGTACACCACCGCCTCGCCGTCCGGTGTCCACAAGGGCTTGGAATCCCTTGCCGCATCGGTCGTGACCCGCGTCAGCGAGCCGCGCTCCAGCTCGGCCACCCAGACATCCAGGTTCTCCCCATCATCCGTGCCGAGCGCGGCTCGTCTGCCGTCGGGTGAGAGACTCACCCCCAGATAGGGACCCGGCGCGGCCGGGAGCGGCTCCTCTTGTCCGGTGCGATCCCCACATCAAACGGCGCGCGGTACCGCCGGCGGCCGTCGCACCGGGGACGTAGACGAGGGAGCCATCACGGGCCACGCTGAATTGCATTGCGCCAGAGCTGCCAGAGCCGGCGGATCGAACACCTTCGAGAAGCGACACGGGGCCGCCGACCACCGCTCGGGCGTCCGCGTCGAACGCCACGCCGAACACGACGCCGCTCAAGCCGTAGACCAAATGTCCCGTCGGCAGGTAGCGGGCGTCTCTGCCGCCGTCGATCAGAACCTCCCGCGCTCCGGTCGACAGCGACTGGACGACGACCTGCGAGCTGTCCCACAGCGTGCTGGTCGCCGGCCGCAACGTGAAGAGGACCCACTCACCGTCCGGCAACATCTGCGGTCCGTGCGCCAATTCGCCGTCGGCGACCTCGATCACCACCTCCGGCGTGCCCCCCGTGCCCGCCACCCGGAGGATGCCGGCCGATCCCTGGCCGAAGAGGATCGTGTCGTCTTCCCACCAACTGGCGCCGTACACCCTCACTGCGTTGCAGAGGACGATCGGCGCACCGCCGCTCACGGCCACCTTCTTCAGTTGGCCATCGGCATAGAACCCGATCCAGTCACTGTCCGGTGACACGAACGGCTCGCGCGCGCCATCGGTTCCCGGGATCAGCGTCGACTCCAGCTGTCCGACGGGCCTGAGCCGGAGTCCCTGGGTGGTCGTGTAGACGAGAAAGCTCCCGTCCGGAGCGGCGGCCACGATATGCCGGCCAGTGGAGAAAAACTGGACGTCTTCAGGGAGCGTGATGCCGAAGCGTGTGAGGCGCTCGGTGGAGGGCGGCGGCGTCATGAGGCTCCAGACCGCGAGACCGCCCAGCGCGAGAGCGCCGAGGAGCATCGCCGCGATCGCTGCCGGCCGCTGCCAGAACGCCGGCTCGGCGAGGGGCTCGGTGATCCCTGCAGCAGGCGTTGCCTCCGGTACCTCCCCCGCCTCGTCGATCTCGACGCGCACCATCGACATCTCGGCCAGCCGGTTCTTCCGGTCGCGCGTCAGGCAGCGCCTCAGGAGCCGACGGACCGAGGGCGGCGTTTCCGCCGGAACGCTGTCCCAGTCGACCTCACGCGTCAGGACGAACGCCAGCGTCTCCGAGATGTCCGTCCCGCCGAACGCCTGGCGGCCGGTCAGCATCTCGTAGAGCAGCACCCCGAACGCCCAGGTGTCCGCCCGCTTGTCCACCTGCCGACCCTTCGCCTGTTCCGGCGACATAGCCGGTTTCAAGGGGTCGTCGCAACACGTCCTCACTGGTGTGAGAGTAGCAGTTCGTTGAAGGCTTCGGATGGGGTTCTCCAACCGAGCGTCTTCCGCGGGCGGCGGTTGAGTGTGACCGCGACAGCAGCAATGTCGCTAGCGCTGTGCCTATTGAGGTCAGTACCTTTGGGGAAGTACTGACGCAGCAGGCCGTTGGTGTTCTCATTCGTGCCGCGCTGCCACGGACTGCGAGGGTCGCAGAAGAATACTTGCAGCCCAGTGTCGATACGCAGTTGGGCGTGCTGGGCCATCTCCGCGCCTTGGTCCCAGGTCAGTGACCGACGAAGCTGGTCAGGGAGCGTCGTGATCGTCGACGTGATCGCATCCCGTACGGCGTCGGCACCATGCCCCGTAAGAGCCGGACCGTTCTTGACCCGGAGTCGGCCAGGTTCGGCCATGCGGGGCAGGTGGAGCAACATCGTAAATCGGGTGGTGCGTTCGACCAATGTGCCGATCGCAGAGCTGCCAAGTCCGATGATCAGGTCGCCTTCCCAGTGTCCAGGAACGGCTCGGTCCTCGGCCTCGGCGGGCCGCTCGCTGATCATGATGTCGGGACCTACAAACTCCTTGCCGCGACCACGGCGGCGAGCCCTCGGCACGCGCAGCGCCCGCCCGGTGCGCAGGCATGCCGTCAGCTCGCGGCGCAGTGCCCCCCGCCCCTGGATATACAGCGCTTGGTAGATGGCCTCGTGCGAGACCCTCATCGATGCATCGTCGGGATACTCTATCCGGAGCCGATGGGCGATCTGCTGCGGGCTCCACGACGTCGCCCAATGTCGGTCCTGGCGGCGGCCATGACGTCGACCACTCCAGGAGCCCACGTTGGGGCCAGGCACGGGCGTCCCGTTCTCAGCCATGACCGTGCCTGCGAGGCGGTCCTGCACGTAGCTCCTCAGCCGATCGTTCGCGGCCAGCTTGGCTATCTTCGGGCGCTTGGCACGTCGCTCGCTGTGCCACTGCGCAGTCGACGCCCGATACGCCAGACCGCCGCTGCGAGTCGCGGCATTGCGACGCAGTTCTCGCGAGACAGTCGACGGGGCTCTACGGAGCCGCCGGGCCATGTGGCGCACCCCGGCGCCCTGCGCGCTCAGGATCGCGATCTCTTCCCGCTCCGCAAAGGACAGGTAGCGAGCCGATCGGGGCGCCAAGCTGACCGGCGGCATACCCCCGCCCCCACGGAACCAACGACCACCCACGGGCGGCGACACGCCACATGACACAGCGGCATCCTCACTCGACAGCCCCCGGGCGATCGCCTTCCAGAACCGTTGCTGCTCCTCACGCCCCGCTACTGGCGGGCGACCAGGCGAACGCATCGCAGGCCGACCCGCCCGGTCTGACCTTCTCCGTCTCCGTTTCTGCATCGCAGCACCTCATCATCGAGGTGTTGCGACGACCAGTTGAATTCACCATATACGCCGCCGTCCCCATGATGACGCCCATCTTCGTGGCCGCGGCCGTCATCGTCATCGTCGGGGAGTTGGCCGCTTCGGTATCCGAGAGGTCCGGTTGGAGCGCCTTCGCCAGGCCGAAGTCCAGCACCTTCACCGTGCCGTCGGCCTTCACCTTCACGTTGGCCGGTTTCAGGTCGCGGTGGATGATCCCCTGCTCGTGCGCGGCTTCGAGCGCCTCGGCAATCTGGCGGGCCACAGGAAGCGCCTCTTCCAACGGAAGAGGCTTCCCTATAGCCCTCTCCCCCTCAGGGGGAGAGGATGGCCGCAGGCCAGGTGAGGGGGAGGGGGAAAGCATCTCCTGCAAGGTCGGCCCCTCGACCAGCTCGAGCACCAGCGCCGGCGTCTCGCCCGATTTCTCCAGGCCGTAGATCGCCGCGATGTTCGGATGATTGAGCGACGCCAGGACCTTGGCTTCCCGCTCGAACCGGGCCAGCCGCTCGGGGTCGGTGGCGAAGGCGTCGGGCAGCACCTTGATCGCCACGTCGCGGTCCAGGGACGTATCGTGAGCGCGATAGACCTCTCCCATCCCACCGGCGCCGATCTGCGCGGTGATTTCGTAGACGCCGAGCTTGGTGCCGGGAGCGAGTGGCATTGGTGGAACACCGGATTATAGCGGGTTCCCGGGGACGCTGAGGGCTTCGCCTATGGCTCGCCCACGCAGGCTTGAAAGCCTGCGCTACACATCGGGGGCCATGCTTCGTTTGATCTTGTCAGCC
Organism: Vicinamibacterales bacterium; assembly: GCA_963667915.2. Classification (GTDB taxonomy): domain Bacteria; phylum Acidobacteriota; class Vicinamibacteria; order Vicinamibacterales; family UBA823. The sequence continues at coordinate 506,822 of CAXXNN010000004.1, forward strand.
CTTGGCCCTCAGCCTTCGAGCTCAGCTCGCGGTCTCGCCCGGCTTCAGCACCAGCAGCTCGACCCCGCGCGGCAGGAGCGGGCGCAGGGCGTCCGGCGTCCCGGTCAGGAGCGGGAAGGTGCCGTAGTGCATCGGCACGACCTGCCGCACGCCGAGCAGCTCGGCCGCCAGCGCGGCACCTTTCGGGCCCATCGTGTAGTGATCGCCGATCGGCAGGAAGGCGATCTCGGGCGCATGGAGCCGCTTGATCAGCGCCATGTCGCCGAACACGTCGGTGTCGCCCGCGAAGTAGATGACCCGCCCGTCCTCCAGCCGGATGACGTAGCCGGCCGGCTCGCCCAGGTACACCAGCTGGCCGTCCTCCTCGAGGCCGCTGCTGTGCTGGGCCGTCACCATCGTGACGTCGAGGCCGGCGAGGGCGATCGTGCCCCCCTTGTTCATGCCGTGGACCTGCTGCAGCCCTTGCTTTCGCAGCCAGAGGGCGAGCTCGTGCATGGCGACGACCGGCGCGTTGGTGGACCGTGCGACGGAGACGACGTCGCTGACGTGGTCCGGATGGCCGTGGGTGACCAGAACGAGGTCGGCCTTGTCGATCGACTTGCACTCGTCGGGGCAGCTCGGATTCGCCTCGAGCCAGGGATCGAGGAGCACACGCTTCCCGCCGGGGGACGTGAGGAGAAACGTGCCGTGGCCGAGCCACTGAATCGCGAGCTTGCCAGTCATGACGCCTCCAATGAAGTCCGTCTCTCGGCTCTCGGCCTTCGGCTCTCGCATTCGTTCCGAGCCGACCGACCGATACAGGATACGAGAAGTCGTCCGATGGCCATCCACGTACGGCGCGCCGGCGACGTGGCGATCCTGGAGGTCGCCGGACCGCTCGTCCTCGAGCAATTCGGCGCGCTCAAGCAGGAGGTTCGCGAACTGGGCGATGCCGGGTGGCGGAAGATCGTGCTGGACCTCCATGAGGTGCCCTACGTCGACAGCATCGGCGTCGCCGAAATCGTCAGGGCGCATTCGATGCTCACGAGTCGGGGCGGCCGCCTGATGCTGGTCGGCCTGCCCGAGCGCGTGCGCGAGCTGCTCGACATCACCGGTCTCCTGACCATCCTCGAGCACCGCGACACCGAGCAGGCGGCCCTCGAGGAGTTCGGGCGGACATCCTTCGGATAGCCGCTAGCGGCGCTGTTTCGCCAGACGCTCGATACGGCGATAGAGGCCACTGGCGTTCATCGACGCACACAGATCGAAGAAGCCGGCCTCGGGACCGGTCCACCGAAGCTGGTCGACCGTCTCGAACACCGGCACATCGGTACGCAATCGGGCCAGCTCGCGAAAGGTCGTTGCCAGTTCACGACCGGCCGACAGGGTCCTCGCCAGCTTGGCCGCGCCGCGCGGCGACACGTCCCAGTCGTCGGCTGAATCCGGAATCGCCTCGAGATGCCCATAGCGGGCCAGCACCGTGGCCGCCGACTTCGCACCCCACCCGGCCAGCCCGGGATACCCGTCGGCCGTGTCGCCCCGCAGCGCCAGGTAGTCCGGAATGGACTCCGGCGGAACGCCGAACTTCTCCCGGACGCCGTCGGCGTTGCGGAGCACGCCGTGGCGCCGGTCGAACTGCACGACCCGGGTCCCCGACACGCATTGCGCCAGATCCTTATCGGGCGTGCAGATGAAGACCTGCTCCACGCCGGGATCGGCGGCCGCCCGTGCGGCGGCCGACGCGAGGGCGTCATCCGCTTCGAACTCGGTCATGGGCCAGACCACCGCACCCATCGCCGCCAGCGCTTGCTCGAGCGGCAGGAACTGGGCGAAGAGGCTGGGCTCGATCCCCTCTCCCGTTTTGTACCCCGGCCACATCTCATTGCGGAACGACTCGATGACGTGGTCGGTCGCGACGGCGAGGTGAGTCACGTCGTCTTCCAACATCAGGACGATCGAGCCAAGCACGCCACGCACGGCGCCGATTTCCTGTCCGCCGGCACCCACGGCGGAAGGCACGGCGTAGAAATGCCGGAACAGCTCGTACGTGCCGTCCACCAGGAAGACGTTCATCGGGGACACTGTAGCAGTCGAAGGCAGATGATTAGGGCTAACATAGGAAGGCGATGGCAACTATCGTGCCCCTGCTTCGGGGACGGCCGGTCCGCTCGACCCCGGTCGCGCGCGAGCGCAAGCCGCCCTGGCTCAAGGTCCGGGCACCCGGGTCGGACAGGTACCGCGCGCTGAAACAGCTCATGCGGACCCTCGATCTGCACACGGTGTGCGAAGAGGCGAACTGTCCGAACATCGGCGAGTGCTGGGATCACGGCACCGCGACGTTCATGATCCTCGGCGACGTCTGCACCCGCGCCTGCGGCTACTGCAACGTCATCCACGGCCGGCCGCGGCCGAGCGACCCGGCGGAGCCCCGCCGTGTGGCCGAGGCGATCGCCGCACTCGAGCTCCAACACGTGGTCATCACCTCGGTCGACCGGGACGATCTGGACGACGGCGGCGCGTCGGTGTTCGCCGACACGATCCGCGCGGCGCGCGCGGCGCGGCCAGCCTGCCGCATCGAGGTCCTGATCCCGGACTTCCGGGGTGAGGCTGCGCCGCTGGCCGTGGTGCTGGACGCCCGGCCGGACATTCTCAACCACAACCTCGAAACGGTTCGGCGGCTCTACCGCACGGCGCGACCGGCCGGCCGGTACGATCGTGCGCTCGAGCTGCTGGCACGCGCCGCACACGATGCGCCCGACATCCCGACGAAATCTGGGCTCATGGTGGGCCTGGGCGAAACGATGGACGAGGTCCGCGACACGATCGGCGACCTTCGCCGGCACGACTGCCGCAGGCTCACGATCGGGCAGTACCTGCGGCCGTCGCCGGCGCACCTGCCGGTGGCCCGGTATTGCCATCCGGACGAGTTCACCGAGCTGGCCCAGCACGCGCGAGCCCTCGGCTTCCTGCACGTGGAGTCGGGACCGCTGGTCAGAAGCTCCTACCATGCCCACGAGCAAGCGGACGCGGTCGCCCGCGCGGCGCAGTAAGCCGTCGGCGGCGCCCCTCTCGCTGACCGCCATCCGCCAGGCCGTCGTGCACTGCGACCGCTGCCCGCGATTGCGGGCCTACTGCGCGCGCATCGCCCGGGAAAAGAAAGCGGCGCACCGGGACGACGTCTACTGGGGCAAGCCGGTGCCCGGCTTCGGCGTCCGCCGCGCTCGCGTCCTCGTGCTGGGGCTCGCGCCGGCCGCGCACGGCGCCAACCGAACGGGCCGCGTGTTCACGGGTGACGGGTCGGGAGATTTTCTGATGCGCGCGATGCACCGTGCCGGCTTCGCAAACATGCCGACCGCGCGTCACGCCCGCGATGGCCTGACGCTCACCGACGCCTACATCACGGCGACCGTGCGGTGCGCCCCGCCCGGCAACAAGCCTTCACGGCGCGAGATCGAGAACTGCCAGTCGCATCTCGAAGATGAGCTTGACACCCTGCGGGACCTGCGGGTGATCGTGGCGCTGGGTCGGATCGCGTACGACACCTACTGGCGGGTCATGCGCCCTCGCGGCGTCCAGCCCTCACCCAGGCCGGCGTTCGCGCACGGTCTCGTCTATCGTCCAGACGAGGCCCCGGCGCTGATCGTCTCGTATCATCCGAGCCGCCAGAACACCAACACCGGCAAGCTCACGCCGCCGATGCTCGCGGCGGTCTTCCGGCGCGCGCGACAGTTGATCGACTCTCCGCCACGCGCCGGACGCGCGTGAGCGGCGTGCTAGAATCGAACTCATGCCCCGACCGCACACGCTCCGCGACCTCCGAACGGCAATCGATGCCGGTGACGTCCCACACCGTTCCGTCAAGCAAGAGCTCCGCGACAATCTGCTGCAGCAGCTGCGCACCGGCGAGCCGTTGTTTCCCGGCATTATCGGATACGACGAGACGGTCATCCCGCAGATCGCCAACGCCGTGCTCTCGCAGCATCACTTCATCCTGCTGGGCTTGCGCGGGCAGGCCAAGAGCCGGATCCTGCGTTCGCTCGTCACGCTGCTCGACGACGCGGTGCCCGTCATCGAGGGATGCGAGATTCACGACGACCCGTTGGCGCCGCTGTGCGGCGCGTGCCGCCGGCGTGTCGCCGAGGAAGGCGACGCCCTGCCCGTCGCGTGGCTCGGCCGCGAAGCGCGTTTCGTCGAAAAACTGGCGACACCGGACGTCACGATCGCCGATATGGTGGGCGACATCGATCCGATCAAGGCGGCGCGCGCCGGGCTGCGACTCTCCGACGAGCTGACGATGCACTACGGTCTGCTGCCGCGCGCCCATCGCGGCATCTTCGCGGTCAACGAGTTGCCCGATCTGGCCGGGAAGATCCAGGTGGGATTGTTCAACATCCTCGAGGAGGGCGACGTGCAGATCAAGGGCTATCCGGTCCGGTTACGGCTGGACGTGATGATGGTCTTCACGGCGAACCCGGAGGACTACACCGCACGCGGCAAGATCATCACGCCACTGAAGGACCGCATCGGATCGGAGATTCGCACGCACTACCCCATGACCCGTCACGAGGGACTGGCCATCACCAAGCAGGAAGCCTGGACGGACCGCGGCAACGGCCCGGGCCCCGAGCCGCACCTCGACATGCCGGCCTACGTCCGCGAAGTCGTCGAGGAGATCGCCTTCCTCGCGCGGCAGGATTCCAAGGTCGACAAGCGCTCAGGCGTAAGCCAGCGCCTGCCAATCACGTGTCTGGAAAACATCGTCTCGAACGCCGAACGGCGGGCGGCCGTCAACAGTGAGCCGACGGTCGTGCCGCGCATCACCGACGTCTACGCGGCCCTGCCATCGATCACGGGTAAGTTCGAGCTCGAGTACGAGGGTGAGCTTCGGGGCGCCGACGCGGTGGCGCGCGACCTCGTCCGCGGCGCCGTCGCCAACGTCTTCGGCGGCTACGTCGACGCGAGCGACGCGCACCAGGTCGTGGAATGGTTCGACCTCGGCGGCACGCTGCAGATCAGCGACACCTCGTCGGCCGCCGACCTGCTGGCGCAAACCGGCCAGGTGCAGGGTTTGACGGAACTCGCCGCCGCCGTCAGCGTCGATCGCAAGACCGACCCGCCGATCCTCGCGTCCGCGGTGGATTTCGTGCTCGAAGGACTGTTCGCCCAGAAGAAGATCACGCGGTCGGACGATTGGCGCTACGCGGCGTCGGAGCGGCCCCGGACCAAGCTGCGCGTCGAAGAGGAGCTCTTCGAGCACGAGCTGCCGGGAGGCGGAAAGAAGAAGTACTACAACTGACGAAGGGCGGGCGACGGTCGCAGCATGCGGTACAAGTACACGAAGTTCACCGGCAGCGATCTGGAGGGGCTCGACCTCGAAGAGCTGCTGTCGAAGCTCTCGGATCTGCTCCTGTCGAGCGGCTTCGACAGCCCGTACGGCGACCCCGCCGACGAAGACGGCGGCCGGAGCGTGCAGTCGCTGCACGACGCGATTCTCGACGCCATCCTGCGCGGCGAGCTGCTGCCGAAGGACACGATCGAACAACTCCTCGGCGATCCGGCCGACGGCGACAGCCCGACCCAGCTCGAAGAGCTCATCCAGCAAGTCATCGAGCGTCTGGCGCAGCAAGGCTACATCACGATGCCGCCCGACCTCGACGCGGAGGGCGAGGCCCGCAGTCAGGCCGGCGCGGGCCAGGCGGACATAGCGCCGCTGTCGTTCGAGGTCACCGACAAGAGTCTCGACTTTCTCGGCTATCGCGCGCTCCGCGACCTCCTGGGCTCGGTCGGCAAGAGCAGCGTCGGCCGGCACGACACGCGCGATCAGGCGACCGGCGTCGAAGCGAGCGGCACGACCAAGCCCTACGAGTTCGGCGACACGCTCAACCTCGACGCCAGCGGCACGATCCTGAACGCGGTGCGGCGTGTCGGCCTGCCGGATCGCGAGGGGCCTGGCGGCATCGACGTCGACTACGGCGACCTCGTCGTCACGCAGGGCGAGTATCAGAGCTCCTGCGCGACCGTGCTCATGCTCGACTGCAGCCACAGCATGATTCTGTACGGCGAAGACCGGTTCACCCCGGCCAAGCGCGTGGCGTTGGCCCTCGCGAACCTCATCCGCCGGCAGTATCCGGGTGACGCCCTGCAGGTCGTGCTCTTCCACGACTCGGCCGAGGAAATTCCGCTGCGGCAGCTCGCCCGCGTGCGCGTGGGACCGTACTACACGAACACCCGGGAAGGCCTGCGACTCGCCCGGCGGCTCCTCGAACGCCAGCGCAAGGACATGCGTCAGATCATCATGATCACCGACGGCAAGCCGTCGGCGCTGACCCAGCCCGACGGCCGAATCTACCGGAACGCCTTCGGCCTCGATCCGCTGATCGTCTCGGCCACGTTCGCCGAGGTGGCCGCATGCCGGAAAGCCGGTATTCTGATCAACACGTTCATGCTGGCGCGCGACTACGATTTGGTCAGCTTCGTCCGGCGGGTCGCGAAAATCTGCCACGGCAAGGCCTATTTCACGACACCCTACCGGCTCGGGCAGTACGTCCTGATGGACTACATGAACAACAAGACGAAAACGGTCCACTGACGTCACGTCGCTGGCTCCCGCCATGCTGCCGCCCTCCATTCCGATTTTTCCGCTCCCGAACGTCGTGCTGTTCCCGAATGTCTTTCTGCCGCTGCACATCTTCGAGCAGCGGTTTCGGGAAATGGTGGCCGACGCGCTGCGGGGTGACCGCATCCTCGGCATGGCGCTGCTCAGGCCGGGCTGGGAGGAGGACTACGACGGCCGGCCGCCGGTCTATCCGGTCGGCTGCGCCGGCCTGATCACGAACTCCGAACGGCTCGGTGACGGCCGGTACAACATCATCTTGCGCGGCCTGCAGAAGTTTCGCATCCTCGACGAGGACGACCGGCGGAGCTATCGGCTAGCGCGTGTGGACGGCATCGCCGAGACGCTCGACGACGCGGTGCGGTCGGCCATTCGAAGCGACCGGCGCCGGCTGGAGGTGCTGGTCGCCAAAGGCCTGCGGCTGGTCGGCGGCGAAGGTCAGGTTCCTGCCTCGATGCCGGACGAGGATCTCGTCAACGCCCTCGCCCAATACCTCGACCTCGAGCCAATCGAGAAGCAGGCGCTCCTCGAACGCGACGGACTGCTCCGCCGCTGCCAGTCGCTCATCGAACTGCTGGAAATGAAGTTGATGCTGGCCCGGCATCCCGGCCAGCCGCACGACGTACACTGACGCCGGACACTCGGCTCTGGGCTCTCGGCTCCCGGAGGCAGGGGCTAGACGTCGGCCTCGACGCTGGCGAGACGGCGCGCGATCGCGTCGATCACGACTTGGCCGTGGAACCGGCCGTTCTCGATGAAGATCCGTCCGCTGTGGACGCCCGTCAGGGCCGTGCCCGCAATGAAAAAGCCGGGCACGTTCGACTCGAACGTCTTGGGATCGTGCTCGGGCACGAACGTCTCCGGATGCAGACGGACGCCGACCTGACGCATCAACGTCGAGTCGGTCCGATACCCGGTCATGAGCAGAACGTGATCGGCGGGTAGCGCCTCCCGCTGCCCGTCGCGCTCGACCACGACCTCCGCGGGGCGGATCTCCACGACGCGGGTCTCGAATCGCGCCGGGATCGACCCCTCGGCAATCCGATTCTCGATGTCCGGCCGCACCCAGTACTTGATGGAGCGGCCGAGCTCGGGATGACGGTGGATGAGTGTCACGTGGACGCCGGCCCGAAACAGTTCGAGCGCCGCCTCGACGGCTGAGTTCTTGCCGCCGATGACGACGACCTGCTTGCGATAGTAGCGGTGGGCTTCGTCGTAGTAATGCGAGACGTGCGGCAGATCCTCTCCGGGAATCCCCATCAGGTTCGGATTGTCGTAACAGCCGATCGCCAGCACGACCGTGCGGCTTTCGAGGCGCTGTTCGATCCCCAGCCTGGATCGGGTCTCGATCGTGAAGATCCCGCCGCCCCCCGGCGGCGGAACGTGAACCGACGTCACCGTCTCGCCCAGCTCGACGCGCAGCTGGTAGGCGTCGGCCACCCGGCGGTAGTAGCGCAACGCCTCCAGCCGCGTCGGCTTGTCGTAGGGCGTCACGAACGGCATCCCGCCGATCTCGAGCAGCTCGGGCGTGGTGAAGAACACCATGTAGGTCGGAAAGTCGTACAGCGCGTTGACCAGCACGCCCTTCTCCAGCACGGTGTAGTCCAGTCCGTGCTTCTGCGCCGCGATGGCGGCCGCCAAGCCGGCCGGGCCGGCCCCAATGATGATCACGTCACGTACGGACATCCGTGCACATTCCTCCCTAGCAGCCCGCGCCACCGCGTCTCGCGGGTCAGCGCGGTCTGTAGTCAACTTCGATGTTACTCACGATGGCGATCGGCCGCCCCGGCGACCGGAACACGTCCTGCCCGTCGATGCGGATCACCTCGAGCACCTCACCGAGGATGCTGACCTCGGTGACATTGGCCGGAACGGTCACGGAGATGCGCTCGAGCCCAACCGGCGCCACGGCTTTGACGCCGCCAGGCCCGGCCCCGCCGTCCACCCGATCCACGAGATCGTCCACGACGCGAAACTCGCTCTGCACGACGCCCCGCGACAGCAGGGTACTGTCCGACGTGAGCACACCAATCGTCGCGGTGTATCGCGCGAACGCCCGTCCGGCGCGCACTTGATCTTCCGAGTAGGTGTGCCGATTGGAGAGATCGAACGTCAGGGTGGCCTCGCCGCGGTGGCGTGGAATCGTGATGACGATCCCCCCGGCCGGGTCCCGGCCCGTCAGCACGTCGCAGAAGCGGCGGCCCGTCTCGAGCCCGCGTCCGAGCAGCGACGGACAGGCGACCTGCGCCGGTTCGATCTGGCCCGCCTGCGCCGTCGAGACGACACCGGCCGCCGCGACGACGGTCACGAACGCTAACAGCGCTGCGCCCGCGGCACGCTCACAGGTCTTCGGCCGCACAGGGCACCCCCTGCTCGGTGGACGGCCCCCAGGACGTCGGCTCACCGCGACGGCGGATCAGCTCGAGGAACTCCATCCGCGTCCGCGCATCCGTGCGCAGGACACCCAGCATGGCGCTCGTCACCGCCGTGCAGTTCTGTTTCTGGACCCCCCGCATCGACATGCAGAGGTGCGTCGCCTCGAGCACGACGGCCACGCCCAGGGGGTTGATCTTCTCGAGAATCGTGTTCGCAATTTGATTTGTCAGACGCTCCTGCACCTGCAGCCGACGGCTGAACACTTCGACGAGGCGCGGAATCTTGCTGAGACCAATCACCTTGTCGCGCGGCACGTAGGCGACATGGCACTTCCCGAAGAACGGCAGCAAGTGATGCTCGCAGAGCGAGTAGAAGTCGATGTCCTTGACGATCACCATCTCACTGTAGTCGACGTCAAACAGCGCGCCGTTGAGGACCGTGTCGACGTCGGCGGCGTAGCCGGCCGTCAGGAACTTGAGCGATTCCTCGACCCGTTCCGGCGTGCGCGCCAGCCCCTCCCGCGTCGGGTCTTCTCCCAACTCGACGAGGAGCGCGCGGACCAGATCACGCATGATCACTATTCTACCCGCGCGAGTACGTGTAGAAGCCCTGGCCGCTCTTGCGGCCGAGGCGGCCGGCCAGCACCATGCGTTTCAGGAGCGGCGGCGGCGCGTAGGCCGGCTCCTTGAACTCCGCGAACATGATTTCGGCGATGTAGTAGGTCGTGTCGAGACCGACGAAGTCCAGCAGCGTGAACGGCCCCATCGGATAGCCGCATCCCAGCGTCATCCCCCGGTCGATGTCCTCGAGCGTGCCGAGCCCGCGGTCGTAGGCGCGAACCGCGTCCAGCAGGTAGGGCACGAGGAGTCGGTTGACGATGAAGCCCGGACGGTCGGGCGCCGTGATCGGCTCCTTGCCCAGCGACTGGGCAAACGCGAACACGGCCTGATAGGTCTCGTCGCTCGTGGTCAAGGCGCGGATGACCTCGACCAGCTTCATGATCGGCACCGGGTTGAAGAAGTGCAGCCCACCCACCCGGTCGGGCCGGCGCGTGGCCGACGCGATCTCCGTGACACAGAGCGACGAGGTGTTCGACACGAAGATCGTGTTCTCCCCGACGGCCGATTCGAGCGCGCCGAAGACCTCGCGCTTGGCCTCCAGGTTCTCGACGACCGCCTCGATGACGAGGTCGCACGGCGCCAGGTCTGCGATCCGCGTCGTGCCCATCAGACGACCCCGCGTCTCGTCCCTCGCCTCGGGCGTGACCTTCCCTTTCTTCACGCCGGCGTCGAGAAACGTATCGATACGGCCCAGCCCGCTGGCCAGAGTCGCGTCATCGACTTCCCGTACCAGGGTCCGGTAGCCCGACTGCGCGCAGACCTGCGCAATGCCGGCGCCCATGAGCCCGCACCCCACCACGCCGACTGTCTCTATCGCCATCTCGTCCCTCCGACTCACACCGTCTCGACGAGCGCCGCCACGACGGCGTCGCCCGTCTCGCGCGTGCCGAGGGTTCCGCCGATGTCGCGTGTGCCCTGGCCGGCCCGCACCACTTCGGCGACCGCCTGATCGATGGCGGCCGCCTCCCGCGACAGCTCCAGCGTATCCAGCATCAGCGCCGCGGACAGAATCGCACCGATCGGATTCGCCACGTTCTTGCCGGCATATTTTGGCGCGGATCCATGCACCGGCTCGAACATCGACGTGCGGCCCGGGTGCACGTTGCCCGAGGCCGCCATGCCCAGCCCACCCTGTAACTGCGCTCCCAGATCGGTGACGATGTCGCCGAACATATTGTTGGTGACGATCACGTCGAACTGCGCTGGGTTCTTCACCAGCTGCATCGTCAGCGCATCGATGAATAGATGACTGGCGTCTACCGTGGGATAGGCGGAGGCGAGCTCGCTGAAGACCCGCTGCCAGAGCGCATGGCCGTGCCGCAGGGCGTTGCTCTTGTCGGCCATGCACAGCCGGCGCCGCGCCGTGGTCGCCGCAAACTCGAAGGCGTGCTTCACGATTCGGTGGACGCCGGTGTACGTGTTGATCTCCTCCTGAATGGCAATCTCGTCCGGCGTGTCCGCCTTGAACCGCCCGCCGATGCCGACATACATGCCTTCGGTGTTCTCACGAAAGATGACGAAATTCACCTCGTCCGGCCCGCAGTCCTTCAACGGACACAGCCGGGCGTCGAGCAGCACGACCGGACGGTGATTCACGTACAGATCCAGCTCGAAGCGAGTCCCCAGGAGGATGTCCCTGGCGTGGTGCATATCCGGAATGCGCGGGTCGCCGAGCGCGCCAATAAAGATCGCGTCGAACTCGTCCCGCAACATCCGGTAGCCGTCGGGGGGCATCGACACCCCGGTCGCCAGGTAATGGTCGGCGCCATACGGCAAGTGCTCCAAGTCGAACGTCCGTCCGAAGATCCTGCCGACCGCCTCGATCACCTTGACCGCCTCGGCCGTGACGTCCCGGCCGATCCCATCGCCGGGAATGACTGCGATCTTCATCGGCGTTCCGTGAACTCAGGCGCGATCGACCGCCAGCGCCATCCCCATGCCACCGCTCACACACAGCACTGCGAGACCGCGGCTGGCCGTCCGCCGTTCGAGCTCGTACAGCAGCGTCACGACCATGCGAGCGCCCGTGCACCCGATCGGATGGCCCAGCGCGATCGCGCCACCGTTAACGTTCAGCCGGTCTCGCGCGATCGGCACATCGCGCAGCACGGCGAGCACTTGCGGCGCGAACGCCTCGTTCAACTCCACCAGGTCGTAATCGTCGATCGTCCGGCTCAGGCGTGTGAACAGTTTCTGCATGGCGGGCACCGGCCCGATCCCCATGATGCGCGGGTCGACGCCGGCGCTGGCCCACCCCGCGAGCCGCGCCATCGGACGGCACCCGAGTTCCTCCGCACGCGCGGCGCTGGCCAGCACGAGCGCCGCGCCGCCGTCAGTGATCCCGGACGCCGAACCGGCCGTGATGATGCCCGGCCGCCCCTCGACCTCCGGAAAGACCGGCGCCAGTTTCGCGAGCGACTCGATCGTCGTGCCCGGCCTGAGGTGCTCGTCGCGCGCGACGGCGGTCACCTCCCCCTTCCGGTCGCTCACCTCGACCGGCGCGATCTCGGCGTCGAAGTGTCCGGCCGAGACCGCCGCCGCGGCGCGCTGCTGGCTCCCGAGCGCGTAGGCGTCGGACGCCTCGCGCGTGATGCCATATTGCCGCGCCAGCACCTCCGCCGTCTCGCCCATGATCAGCTCGGACAGCGGGCAGAAAAACCCGTCCCGGTACATGGCATCGACGAGGTCCGCGTGGCCCATCCGACGCCCCCAGCGAGCGTCCTCCGAGTCGATGAGATACGGCATGCGGCTCATCGACTCGATGCCCCCGACGACCACCACGCGCGCCTCGCCGAGCGCAATCGCCTGGGCGCCGCTCGCGATCGCCTGCAGACCGGACGCGCACGCCTTGTTCACCGTCTGGGCCGGCACGGCGTCTGGCAGCCCGGCGCGGCGTCCTACCTGCCTGGCCGGATTCGGCCCCGATCCCGCTTGCCGCGCCTGCCCGATCCAGACATCATCGACGTCTTGCGGCCCGACGCCGGCCCGATGCAGCGCGGCTCGCGCCGCCACCGCACCCAGTTCCGCCGGATGTATCCGCCGTAACGATCCGCCGTACTTACCGATGGGGGTACGCGCCGCGCCCAGGATGACGACATCCGTCGTCAGCATAACCTTCGCATCATAGCAGAACTGCGCAGAACTGCTCGGTCACGCGCGCGGCCGCGCATGCGGCCGTTGCCAAACCTTAGGCCGAGTGCCAGAATGGAAATCGCGTTCATCGATGCGCATCATCCTCATAGGCGGTGGCGAGATTGGCTATACGCTGGCCAAGGCGCTCGCGCCCGACCACGACCTCTACGTCGTCGATCACGACCCCGCCACCGCCGACCGCTTCCACTCGCTCGACGTGAGCTTCGTGCTCGGCAGCGGCACCAGCGCCGCGGTGCTGCGACGCGGCGGCGTCGAATCGTGCGACCTGGCCATCGCCTGCACCGGGTTCGATGAGGTCAATATCGTCGCCTGCTCCATCGCCAAGAACCTGGGCGCCACCAAGACCGTCTGCTTCGTATCGCGGGACGACTTTCTGGGATCGGTGGGTGGCGGCGACAGTCTCCGCGAGCACTTCGGCGTCGACCAGGTCATCTGGCCGGAGGCGCAGCTGGCCGCGGCCATCGAGCGCATCATCGCCGCCCCCGGCGCGATCGACGCCGAAATCTTCGCCGGCGGCCAGGTCCAGCTGCTCGAATACCGCCTCGAACAGGGCTCTCCGCTTACGGCCGCCCCCCTCGCCTCGCTGAACCTCCCACGCGGCGTGGTGATGGTGGCGGTCAAACGCGGCGACACCATCACGATCCCACGTGGCGACACACGGCTGCAGTCGGGCGACAAGGCGATCATCATGGGCCGGCGCGATGCCATGTCGGCGATCGAAGCCAAGGTCGCGCCTGGCGGCGGGAGCTTGCGTAACGCGCGGCTGGTCACGATCATCGGCGGCGGCGACGTCGGGTTCCGCCTGGCGCAGCTGCTCGATCCGCGCCGTGACGTGCGGTTGCGGGTCATCGAGCGCGACCGAGCGCGGGGCGAAATGCTTGCGGCGACGCTCACGCGCGCCCTGATCCTGAATGGCGACGGCACCGACCTCGAGCTGCTCGAAACGGAGGAAATCGGACGCAGCGACGTCCTGGTCTCCGTCATCGACAACGACGAGCGCAACCTGTTGGCCTCGCTCCTTGGACGCCAGCTGGGCGTCGGCAAGATCATCACCCGAGTGAGCAAGCCGGCGAACCTGCGGCTGTTCGAACGGGTCGGCATCGACGTGGCGCTGTCGGCTCGCAGCGCGGCCGTCGAGTCGGTCATCCACCAGATCGCGGGCGGCACGGCGGACCTGCTGGCCGTGCTCGAAGAAGGCCAGGCGAAGGTATTCGAGCTGGTCGTGCCCGCCGAGTATCCGCCGACCGCCCTGCGTGATCTGGCGGCGCCGCCCGAGTCGATTGTCGGGGCGATCCTGCGCGACGGCGACGCCATCGTCCCGCACGGCAACGATCGGGTCGAGCCGGGCGACCGGCTGCTCGTCTTCTGCACCAGCCGGGCGGCCGAGCAGGTGCAGCGGTTCTTCGCGTCGCCGTAACGCCGGGCATCACGCGATGCGACTCGTCATCGTTCTTCACCTCATCGGCACGATTCTCCGGGTCTTCGGCGCCACGTTTCTCGCGCCGCTCATCGTCGCCCTCTACTGGGGGGAGAGGTCTGACGCCGCCGGCTTCGTCGCAGCCGGCCTCCTGGCACTCGTCGCCGGGCAGGCCATGCGCCGCCGAATCGACGAGCGCGAATACGTGCTGCGGCGCGTCGAGGGCCTCGCCATCGTCGCGGGCACCTGGCTGGCGGTGGCCGCGGTGGGCGCGGTGCCGTACGCCGTTGGCGGCCTGTCCCCGATCGACGCGTTCTTCGAGTCGATGTCGGGGATGACGGCGACCGGTGCGACCATTCTCACCCAGTTCGAGGATCTCGGCCGCGGCCTGATGTTCTGGCGCTCGATGTCGCAGTGGCTTGGCGGAATGGGGGTCATCACGCTGTTCATCGCCGTCCTGCCGCGTCTGGCGATCGGGGGCCGCCAGCTCTTCTTCGCCGAGGCGGCCGGCCCGACCGACGACGGCCTGACGCCCCAGATCCGGAAGACGGCCGCGGTCCTGTGGCGGCTCTACGTCGGCCTGACCGCCGCCGAATTCCTGGCGCTGCTGCTGGCCGGCATGCCAGCGTACGATGCCATCTGCCACGCCATGACGACCATCGCGGCAGGTGGCTTCTCGCCAAACCCGGCGTCGATCATGGGGTACGAGAGTTCCGCGGTCGAATGGATCATCTGCGGCTTCATGTTCCTGGCCGGGGCAAACTTCGCCCTGCAGTACCGGGCCTTGTGCGGCCGGCCGCGCGCGTTGTTCGGCGACGACGAGTTCCGCGTCTACACCGGCATCGTCGTCGTGGCGACCCTGGCGCTCTCGGGGTTCCTGTGGCAGGCTGGCACGGCAACGGTGAATGCGCTGCGAGTGGCGCTGTTCCAGACGCTGTCGATCCTCACGACGACCGGGTACGCGAGCACCGACTACAATCTGTGGACCGACCAGTCGCGATTCGTCCTCCTTGTCCTCATGTTCATCGGCGGGTGCGCCGGATCGGCGGCCGGCGGACCGAAGGTGGTGCGCCAGGTCCTGATCGCCCGCTACACCCTGCTGGAATTGAAGAAGACGCTGCACCCGCGGGCGGTACTCCCTGTCAAGCTCGGCGGCAAGGTCGTGCCGGACGACGTGATGCGGGCGGTGCTCGTGTTCCTCCTCTTCTACCTGCTGGTCTTCGCGCTGTGTGCCGGCCTGGTCGTCGCCTTCGGCGCCGACATCCTGACCGGCGTCACCGCGGGGATCGCGGCGCTCGGCAACGTCGGCCCGGGCTTCAATCAGATCGGGCCGATGTCCAGCTACGCCGACCTCCACCCGGTCAGCAAGCTGGTGCTGACCGGCGCGATGTGGGTCGGTCGGCTCGAGGTACTCACGGTGCTGGCCCTCCTCCGCCCCGAAGTGTGGCGGTCGGTCCGCGTCCAGGCCGACTAGGCGCCCCGGCAGTACCGCTTTACGAGTTCCGACCGATACATCTCCTAGCGGCAATGACCTTTAGGAATGACCTTGGGGCAGTGACATTGCGGGCAGTCCTGTCACCTGGCATCGATCGTGTAATCCTTCGTGCCACAATGTCGTCTCATGTCTGCTGAAAACTCCGAACGCCGTGACGGCGCGCGCCTCGACATTCTTGGCGAGCTCAATGGCGAGGTGATGGTGTTTCAGGCGATGGGGGTGAAGGACCTCAGCATGACCGGCGCCCGCGTCGAAACCCCGTTCGCGCTCCAAGTCGACTCGCTCCACGAGTTCAGGCTGACCCTGGGTGACCAGTCGATCGTCGTGAAGGGCCGCGTCACGCATTGCCAGATCAGCGACGTCGAGCAAGAGCAGATCGCCTACCAGACCGGCGTCCAGTTCGTGGACCTCCCGGAGCGCGTGCAGGCCGCCATCAAGCAGTTCCTCGAAACCGTGCGGTCCGCGCGCCGCGGCGACGGCGACTGAGCAAGACCCGGCTCTCGGCCCTCGGCTTTCGGCTTCCGCAACCAGTGGCTGGGCACGACCACCCGAAAACCCAGAACCGAGAAGGCTAGCGCACGCGGACGTAATCGAGGTAGTCGCCAGAGGGAATCCGTGGCGCTTGACCGAGCGGCGCGTTGTAGAAGTACGCCCAGGCTTGCACCGTGCCGCCGTCGTCGAGCTCGACAGGAATCTGACTGCGCGTGTAGAGGCTGTGGTCCGGGTCGGCCGGACGGTGTCCCTCGATCTCGTCCAGCGCTTCGAACACCACCGCGGGGTCCGTCATCTCGTAGACTTCACCCCACACCCGCCCTTCAGCGGCCGGCACGGCGGCCGGATAGATCCCGAGGTCGTACAGCGCGGCCTGAATCGATCCGCGGCCGACGTAGCGGAGCCTGGTATCGATGCCCGCCCGGCCCCGGCGATCGAACCCGGTTCGCAAGGTGCCGTAGAAGAACATCAACTCTGACACGGTCTCCACCTCTGCCTCACGCCGGCCGGCCACGCGCCCGCTCTACGGGCACACCGGCCCTTTCACGGATCGCGGAACCACACGCGGAGTCGGCCGCGTGGGGAATGATGAATAACGCCGGGAACTGGTTCGGAATGCGGGATGAACGATGAATGACGAACGACGACGTGAATGGATGCCCCAGCGGGTCGAACACCGAAGATAAGAATCAGCCCGTCCTTCTGGGCGCGCCTGGGGAGTGTACGGGGAGGAGTCCCGGGAGTCAAGACCACCCCGGGCGGACGCGACGAAATGACGTCTAGGGTGAGGGAGGGCGGGGATCGGGCGCCATCAGCTCGAAGACTTCGCCCGGAATCTCGAATGACAGCGCCACGTTCGTCCCGGTGCCGCCGAGCTGAACTGAATCGAGCGCCGCCTGCCAGGTCGACCGGCCGCCCGCCTGCAGCTTGGCCAGCGCGACGAAGCCCCGCAGCACGTCGCGCAGGTTCTCCGCCGCCGCCTCGTCCTGCGCGTAGGCCTGGATGGTCCCGCGCAACCCACCGTTGACCCGACCGCCCACGGCGAAGTGCCGGATTGACGACAGCTGCCGGGCCACTGGCTCGGGCAGCCCGGCCCGGTCGGCCAGACCGTCCAACCGGCCGACCGCCCAGGCATTGTGCCCCGTTTCAATCTCGCGCACGAGCGTCATCAGCTCGTCGTTCGACGTAACGCTCTGCCCGCGGTCGCGCCCGTCGAGGGCCAGGTCCAGCAACGTTCGATCGCCGATCATCGCGAGCCCTGGCTCCACGAACGCCAGGGCGAACGTTCGATCGTCATCGGTCAACTCCAGGAGGCGTCGCCCCGCGTATTCCTGGACCTGGGCGCCGTGCCGGCGTGCCAGAGCGTCGAGATGCGCCTCATCGAACCGGCCGCGCAGCAACACGACGGCCGACTGACCGTCGCCGGCATCCGGCACGCGGCCGGCGAACACGTAATCGATGTCCGCTTCCAGATCGATCCCGGTCTGCGCCTCGAAATCGCGCCGCGCCTCGCTGTCCGGCTCGACCTGCCGAAACCGCTCCCGGAGCGTCGATGCCATCACGGCCCGCAGGTCGGCGTAGGCCACTACCGTCGCGTCGGCCGGAATGTATTCGAGATCCGACCTCTGGGCCTGCCTGTCGGCGACCGGCGCCAGCCCGCCGTAGTAGGCCACGACGCCGACGCACAAGCCGAGCAGCAGGATGCCGCTCGACACGGACAGGAAGTAGCGGGTGCGCTTGGTCATCTGACGGTATCTACCGGATTATACCGATGGCACCGGCGAAAAGTTCCACGCGCTCACTGATCCAGGACGTACTCCCTCCGCTCGACCACCTTGACCGCCAGCGCGAGCGCCGTGGCCCAGATGACGCACAACCAGAACAGGCTGGCCCCCGTGGACGGCACCTCGCGGAAGACCGCCGCCAGCAGGCTGATCACGCCGTCTTGCGGTAGCGCGTGCGGGACCAGGCCCTGCAGGTAGTGCGCCACGCTGAAACGCTGCAGGTAGCCCGGAATGGCGACGACGGTCGGCTCCCAGCCGAACACGAACAGCAGGCCCATGAGCAGCGGCCGCCGGAACCAGGCGCCGACCAGCGCGAACACGGCGCCGTAAACGGCCAGGCCCAGCGCGAGCAAGCCGAGGTCGAGCAGCAGTGCGGGAAACCCGGCGGCCAGCGTGCCGCGCGCCGGCACGATGAGGAAGTACACGATCATCACCGACGGCAGGACGACGAAGACGGTGCAGGCAAGATACGCCAGGTACTTGCCCATGAGCACGGCGCCCCGGCGGATCGGCCGCGTGAACAGATACGTGATCGTCCGGTCCTCGACCTCGTCGGCGATGAGCGCCGTCCCGTAGAACACGCCGAGCACCGGCACCGTGAACCGCAGGTAGAACACCCAGACCATCAACCCGAAGATGGTCGGCCCACCCACCTCCAGATCATTCACGCGAAACGCCGGCAGATCCAGCGCAAAGACCACCCGGATGGCGATCGCGATCAGCACGGGACCGCCCGTCACGAGCGCCATGAACACCGTGCGGCGCGACCAGAGCATCTGGCCCAACGACACGTCGAACACGCTGAGGGCGCCCGACCAGAACGTGAATCCCGACTTCGGCATGGATCTCTCGCGGGCCGCTATTTCACCAGGTAGGCGAACACCGCCTGGAGGTTGTCATCCGGCGAGCTGACCTCGTCGATCGTTCCGTGGGCGCCCGACGCGGCCAGCGCGGTGAGCCGCATGTAGAACGCATCGGGTGTCGCCGTCTCGACCACCACCGCTGACGGCTCGAAGGTCAGACTCAAGACGTCCTCCGCGCCGAGCAGTTCCCGGGCCAGCGCGCGCGGTTGCTCCGCCCGAATGCGCACCTTGTGTGGGTGCTCGTCGATGAGATCGCGAATCTGATGCACGTCCCCTTCGGCCAGAATCCGCCCGTTGTGAATCAGCAGGATGTTGGACGTCATCACCTCGATCTCGTGCAGGATGTGGCTCGAGACGATGACGCTCTTGCCCTGGCGGCCCCACTCCCGTATCAAGCGGACCGTGCGGCGTCGGGCGATCGGATCCAGGCCCGCCAGCGGCTCGTCGAGGATCAGCAGCTCCGGATCGTGCGCCAGCGCCTGGGCCAGCTTGACGCGCTGCCGCATCCCCTTGCTGTAGCTCCCGATCTTTCGGTCGGCGACGTCCGAGAGATCCACCACCTCCAGCGCTGCGCGGGTCGCGGCCTCCGCCTCGGCGTTGTCCAGGCCGTGCATCCGAACGAGCGCCGCCACCCACTCGGCGCCCGTCATCCGGTCGTAGAACGCGTCCTGTTCGGGACAGAATCCGATCCGGGCGTAGAGCGCCGGGTTGCGCCAGATCGGCTCGCCCAGCACGGTCACACGCCCCTGGCTGGGCTTCAGTTGTCCGGTGACGAGCTTCATCAATGTGGACTTGCCGGCACCGTTCGGTCCGAGTAGCCCCGTCACGCCGGCCGGCACCTCGATGCTGACGTCGTTGAGGCCGATCACCTGGCCGTACCACTTCGACAGATGCTCCAAGACGATGGGGGCCGTCACGTCACGACCTCCACGGCCCGCACGCGCCGCTCCAGCACGGCGATCGACAGGGCCATCAGCCCGACTACGACCAGCGCCGAGACGACCCACGGCGTCTCGTATCGCGTCGGCAGCCGGAAGATGACGTCGCCGACCTGCGCGAGGTTCGCCGTCACCGACACCCACGCCCCCATCGACCCCCCGCTGACGGCGCGGAGCAACTGGAACATGGCGTCGGTGAACAGGACCACGCCAGCGTAGAGAATGCCGACGTAGCGGCTACTCGTCGACAGCGACGACAACGCCAGCATCGTCAGCGACGCCAGCAGCACCTGGAACGCAGCCAGCAATGTGATCGCCGGAAACAGGAACAGGTTCTGCGCTACGAACTCGAGGCTGCCGCTGAACAGCATCTGCACACCCAACAGCGCCATGGCCGGCAGCCAGGTCACGAACAGCAGGAAGGCCAGCAAGATCGCGAGCTTGCCGGCGACGTACTCCGCCCGGCCGAGCGGTTTCGACAGGTAAATCGGCAACGCGTTGGCGCGACGATCGTTCGCAATCAGGCCGGCGCCAACGTAGATGGTGACGAAGAGCACGAACAGCCGTTGCTGCTCGAGAAACTCCCGAAACGTCTCCCCCGTCGGTGCGAAGAGCGCGACCTCGGAAAAGTTCACCGACAGGTAGAACTGCACCGCCCGCACGACGAACGGCGCCCAGGCGAAGGCCAGCAGCGCCAGGACGATCCGTCGGGTCAGCAGCACGCGGATGCCGGCCAGCGCGATGACGATCCAGGCCGAGCCGGGCCGGACCCGGCGGCCCGAATAGCGTCGATAGGATTGATCGTGAATGGGCATCTGGCGCTCGCAGCTAGCTACTCCTCCCCCACCGCTCGGGCGAACACGTCCTCGAGCGTCGGCAGACTCGGTTTGAGATGCCGCACCTGCACGCCGTGCCGGTGCGCGAGCGCGAACAGATCGCGCGGCCCCAGCGGCTCGGGCAGGAAGACGCGGAACACGTCGGCATCAGCGTCAGCGTCGCGGCAGTCGATGCCCGCCTCGCGCAACGCACGGATGAAGGCGGCCTGGTCCGCCTTCACCCGCAGCTCGTAGAGACGCCCGCTCGGCCCCTTGAGCTCGGCGATCGACCCACTGGCGACGACCGTGCCCCGGTCCATGACGACCACGTGATCGCACGCCTGCTCCACGTCGGGCAGCAGATGTGACGACAGGATCAGGTTGACCGACTTGCGCTGCGCCAGGTCCCGAATCAGCTCCAGCATCTCATCACGCCCGCTCGGATCCATGCCGTTGGTGGGCTCGTCGAGAAACAGCAGGTCGGGATCGTGCACGAGGGCCTGGGCCAGCTTGATCCGCTGCTTCATGCCGGTGGAATACGTCTCGACGTTGCGGTAGCGCGCCTCACCGAGGCCGACGTAGTGCAACACCTCATGCGCGCGGCGCATGGCGTCGGTCGCCGGCAGCCCGGCGAGCTGGCCGCAGTAGGCAACGAACGCGACGGCGTTCATCCCGGGAATGTACGCGTCGGTTTCCGGCATGTAGCCGAGCCGTGCCCGGATCTGCAAGGCGTCGCGGGCCACATCGAGATCGAGCACGCGCATCTGTCCGCGGTCCGGCGTCACGAGGCCGAGCAGCACCTGGAGCATGGTGCTCTTGCCCGCCCCGTTGGGTCCGAGCAGCCCGACCGCACCCGCGTCGAACACGGCGTCCACGTCCTTGAGGGCGGCGGTCGACCCGTAGGTGACGCTGACGCGCTCGAGACGGGCCACGGCGGGGACACCGGCTTCTGACATCGGACTGGGTCGGCGGCGCGGCTGCGCGGCGCGCCCAGTGGAGTATACGACGCCGCCGAACGGCGGGTTCGCGCCGGCCGGCGTCGCTACAGCGAGCCGCGCAGGCCGAGCGCGTCCGCCTGCGTGCGCATGAAGGTAATGACGTTCGTGATGTGCTCGTCGAGCGGCAGGCCGATCTCCTCGGCGCCCAGACGCAAGTCGTCTCGGCTGACGCCGCGCGCGAACGCCTTGTCCTTCATCCGCTTCTTGACCGATTTGGCCTCCAGATCGAGCACACTCTTGGAGGGCCGCACAAGCGATGCCGCGGTCACAAACCCGGCCATCTCGTCGCAGGCGAACAACGCGTGCTCGAGGCGTGACTCGCGGGCAACGCCGGCGCGCTCCGCGTGCGACAGGATGGCGCGGATGACGACCTCCGGGTAGTCCTTCTCCCGCAGGATCTCCGAGCCACGAAACGGATGATCGTCGAGGCTCGGCCACCGCTCGTAGTCGAAATCGTGCAGCAGGCCGACGACTCTCCACAGGGTCTCATCTTCACCGAACAGGCGGGCATACCCGCGGACCGCGGCCTCGACCGCCAGCGCGTGCTTTCGCAGGTTCTCGCTCTGCGTGTACTCGGTCAGCAGTACCCAGGCCGCGTCGCGGGATAGTTGCATGTCGCTCGGCTCGCGGATCCGTTCAGCCTTCATCATCGCCCGCGCGCTGGCGATGACCTCCGCCGCCTTCTCCGTCAACTCGTATGGCGCCAGCGCATCGGGATCGGCCATGACCGCGTCCGACACGTCCGAACCGGGCGCCAGACGGCCGCCGGTCACGCGGCAGAGGAAGTCGACGAGCACGAAATGATACTCCACGCCGCCCGCGTCATCGCGGACGATCCGATCGAACACCTCGACGACCGGCCCTACGTCGACCGCTAGCCCGGTCTCCTCGCGGACCTCCCGCGCGGCGCCCACCTGGAGCGTCTCGCCGACCTCCAGCCCACCCCCCGGCAGACTCCACCGCCCCGCCAACGGCTCGAATCGCCGTTTGATGAGGACAACCGACTCGCCGTCGAACACCACCGCGCCGACACCCACGACCGGCCGCGCCGGATACTGTCGCGAGTCAGTCATGGCTTCCAGCCCGTCTCACGATCGCGATCAGAGCGCCAGCGCGGCATCGGCATTGAGATCCCAGGGTCCGGTCCGGCCTCGCTCCAACTGCCGAAAGCCCGCGGCGGCGATCATCGCGGCGTTGTCGGTCGACAGCGCGAGCGTCGGCACGAACACCGGCAGGCCACACGCGGCGCCACGGGCCGCGGCATCCGCGCGCAGCCGGCTGTTCGCCGACACCCCGCCGGCAATGCCGATCGATTTCGCCCCGCACCACGTCGCCGCCTCGAACGTCCGGTCGAGCAGCGCGCCCACGACCGAGCGCTGAAAGCTCGCGCAGAGGTCAGCGACCTCCGGTGCCGGCAGTGTCTCGACGTCGAGGCCTTCCAGCCGCGCGGCGACATGGCGTTTCACCGCCGTCTTGATGCCGCTGAAACTGAAATCGGTCATGCCGCGACGGACGCGGCCCGGCGTTCCTGGATAGCCGATCGTCGGCGGCCGGTTCCGATCGGGATGCGTGATGCGCGCGGCCGGGAATTCGACGGCCCGGTCGTCGCCGACGCGCGCCAGCCGGTCGATGACCGGGCCACCCGGATAGCTCAGGCCGAGCAGCCGGGCCACCTTGTCGAATGCCTCGCCGGCGGCATCGTCTCGCGTGCGCCCGATCAGCTGATACGACCCGGGCTCCGACACCAGATACAGGCTGGTGTGTCCGCCCGAGACCACCAGGACGACCGCCGGCAGCGGCAACGACCCATGCAGCAGGAACAGCGATTCGATGTGTCCGGCCAGATGGTGGACCGGAACGAGCGGCAGATCGAGCGACACCGCGACCGACTTGGCGAACGCCACGCCCACCAGGAGCGAGCCAACGAGGCCCGGCCCCTGCGTCACCGCGACCGCGCCGAGATCGCCCCAGACGGCGCCGGCATCGGCCAGCGCCCGCTCGACGACGCCGCAGATGTCCCGCACGTGCTGGCGCGAGGCCAGTTCCGGCACGACCCCGCCCCACGCCCGGTGAATCTCGGTCTGCGAGGCGATCACCGAGGACTCGACGACCCAGGGATGCGTCGCGTCACCAGCGTCGCTCACGACGGCGGCCGCCGTCTCGTCGCACGAGGTCTCGACGCCGAGGATCCGGAGGCTGCGCATTCGGTTCCTACGTAGTTGCCGACGCCCCACCGGCCGCGACCGCCCGCCGGAGACTCTCTGCGTAGGGCGGCCGGCAGACGCCGTGGTCCGTGATGATGGCCGACACGTAGCGACTGGGCGTGACGTCGAATGCCGGATTCCGCACGCCCACTCCCTCCGGCGCCAGCTGCGCCCCGCCCAGATGCGTCACTTCCCGGGCGTTCCGCTCCTCGATCGGAATCCCGGAGCCGTCGGGCGTCGCCAGATCGATCGTGGAGATCGGCGCGGCGACGTAGAACGGCAGGTCGTGCACCTGCGCGAGCACGGCCACGGGGTAGGTGCCGATCTTGTTCGCCACGTCGCCGTTGGCGGCGATCCGGTCGGCCCCCACGATCACGAGATCGATCTGCCCGTCGCGCATCAGCGACCCCGCCATGCTGTCGGTGATGACCGTCGTGTCGATGCCGTCACGCAGGAGCTCCCAGGCGGTGAGGCGGGCGCCCTGCAGGAACGGTCGCGTCTCGCCGGCGAACACTGCCACGCGCTTGCCCTGCTCGACGGCGCCGCGGATGACCCCCAGCGCCGTGCCGTAGCCGGCCGTGGCCAGCGCACCGGCGTTGCAGTGCGTCAAGACGCGCGCCCCGTCGGGCACGACGCTCGCACCGTGGGCACTCATCGTGCGACAGCTCTCGACGTCCGCGTCGTGAATCTGCCGGGCTTCGTCGCGCAGCCGGCCAGCCACTTCGTCGACTGACCGCCCGGCCCGGACGGCCTCCGCGAACACCCGCTTCATCCGATCGATCGCCCAGAACAGATTGACCGCGGTCGGTCGGGTTGCGGCCATCAGATCGCAGAGCTTGTAGAACTCCGTGGCGAGCTGGGTCGTACCTTTCGCCTTGCTGCGCACCACACCCAGGGCCAGCCCCATTGCCGCGGCCACGCCGATGGCCGGCGCACCGCGAATCACCATTCGCTTGATGGCGCGCGCGACCTCCGCACCTGTGCGGCACTCGACGTACCGCTCCTGCGTCGGCAGCTTTCGCTGATCGATCATGACGACCGTGCCGTCACGCCATTCGATGGTAGGCAGCATGAAAAATGATATCGCACTCACAGACGGCGGATGACGGCGGTGAGCAGCTCGCCGAACGACTCGCTCAGCCGGTCGGCCGCCTGGAGCACGTCATCGTGGTGGAGCGGCTCGGGCAACACGCCGGCCGCCATGTTCGTGATGCACGACAGGCCGAGTACCTCCATGCCGACCTGGCGCGCCACGATCGCCTCGGGCACCGTCGACATGCCGACCGCGTCAGCGCCGATCGTCCGCAGGAACTCGATCTCGGCCGGCGTCTCGTAGCTCGGGCCGTGGACGGCGGCGTAGACGCCGCGCACGAGCGGCACGCCGACCTCGGCGGCCGCCTGGTCCGCCAGCCGCCGCAACCGCCGCGCATAGACCTCCGTCATGTCGGGAAACCGGTAGCCGAAGCGGTCGTCGTGAGCGCCGATGAGCGGATTGTCGCCGAGCAGGTTGATGTGATCCTCGATGACCATCACGCGGCCCGGCGCGAACGACGTGTTGATCCCACCCGCGGCATTCGTAAGCACCAGCGTGACGACCCCGAGGCGCGCCAGCACGCGCGGGCCG
This sequence comes from Vicinamibacterales bacterium, assembly GCA_963667915.2. GTDB lineage: Bacteria > Acidobacteriota > Vicinamibacteria > Vicinamibacterales > UBA823. The sequence continues at coordinate 532,193 of CAXXNN010000004.1, forward strand.
AACGCCACCTGCTCGCGCGTATAGCCTTGGTAGACGTGCGCGCGCCCCGACAGCACGATGGTCGGCCGGCCGGCCACCGTGCCCGCCGCGAGCGTGCCCGCGTGGCCGATCAGCGGGTCGGACGGCCAATGCGGGATGTCGGCGTACGGCACCGCCTGCGAGTCATCCAGCGTCTCGACGAAGCGGCCAAGTCCCGATCCCAACACGACCCCCGCCGCCGGCGCCGTCGCCAGGCGGGCACGCAGGAACACAGCCGCCTCTTCGACGCGCTCGAAGGCGTCAGCCACGCCCTGGCTCCTGGTCAGTCTCGTCCATCACATGACCACGCGAGCAGCTCGCCCGCAAGGCTTCATCCTTCAGTCAACGCCCCCTCACCCCGACCCTCTCCCAGAGGGAGAGGGGGCACTGTGCCTTCTAAATCAACAGCGCCGCGATCGAGGCGTTGATCAGGGTCGCGACGAATCCACCGAAGAGCGCCCGCGTCCCGAGCCGGGCCAGGTCTCCCCGCCGCTCTGGCACCATCCCGCCGAGACCGCCGAGCAGGATGCCGACCGACCCGAAGTTGGCGAAGCCGGTCAGCGCGTAGGTGGCCAACACGAACGACCGCGGCTCGATCGTGGTCTGGTACTCCGTCGTGAGCTTCACGTAGGCGACGAACTCGGTGGCCACAATCTTCGTGCCGAGCAGATCGGCCATCGCTGGCACGTCGGCCGCGGCCACGCCCATCAGCAGCGCGGCCGGCGCGAAGATCACCGAGAAGATTCCGGCCAGCGACAGGGCCGGATGCACCAGCGCCAGCGTGTAGTCGATGAGCGCGATGAAGGCCAGGAAGGCGATCAGCATCGCGGCGATATTGAGCGCCAGGGTCATGCCCTGGCTCGCGCCGCTGGACGCCGCGTCGATGACATTGGCATGCTCGCGCTCGACGCTCAGCGTCACCGTGCCACGGGTCTTCGGCACCTCCGTTTCCGGCATCAGGATCTTCGCGACGTAGAGGCCGCACGGCGCCGCCATGACGCTGGTCGTCAGGATAGCCACCGCATCGGCGCCCAGGCTGATGTAAATCGCCATCACGGCGCCGGAGATCGTCGCCATGCCGCCGACCATCAGCGTCAGCAACTCCGAGCGGGTCATGTGGGAGACGTACGGCCGGACGATGATCGGGGCCTCGGTCTGCCCCATGAACACGTTCGCCACCGCCGACAGCGTTTCGGCGCCGCTCGTGTTCAGCAATGCGACGACGGCGCGCGCCGTCTGCTTGACGAAAAACTGCAGAATCCCAAGGTGGTAGAGCACCGTGAAGAACGAGGAAATGAAGATGATGATCGGCAACGCCGTAAAGGCGAAGACAAAGCCGCCCGGAAACAGCTGCGAGACTACTTCGGGGTTCGCCAGTTCACCGAACACGAACCGCGAGCCCGCGTCCGTGAACGCCATGAAGCGCTGCGCCGCGCGGGCGATCGCGCCGAACACCTCATAGCCCGGCCGGACACCGCCCACTTCGAACTTCAGGATGACGAACGCCAGCGTGAGCTGCAGCCCCAGCCCCCAGGCCACCGTGCGCCACGGAATTGCGCCGACGCTCGTCGAACAGGCGGCCGCGAGCGCGATGAAGCCCGCCACCCCCATCAGCGCGCGCACCCGCGGGTCCACGACGTCACGCAGCAGGTACGCGGCGGCGGTCAGGCCGACCACGACGAGCACGAAGACAAGCCGCTCACGCCGCGCGAACTCCTGAAGCCTCGGCATGCTTCACGCCACCTCGGCGAGCACCAGCGGCCGGGCCGGCGCCGGCGTATCCTCGATGTGAATGGCGTCGGCCGCGAGCTGCCGCGCCTCGTCCAGCGTCTCGGCGCGTCCGTAGTGCAGCTCGACCACCGGCTCTCCCGCGCACACCTGCGCCCCAGGCTTCACGAGCACGACCGCCCCCACCGCATGGTCGATCGGCTGGTCCACGTAGTCGCGCCCGGCGCCGAGCCGTACCGCGGCGCGCCCGACCAGTTCGGCGTCGAGCACCGCCAGATACCCCGACCGCTCCGCCGAGACGACCGTCCGCGACGGCGCGGTCGGCAGGCGCGTGGGATCGTCGACGAACCGGGGATCCCCACCCTGGGCCGCCACGATCTCCTGAAACTTCTGCAACCCGGCGCCGCGATCGAGAGCGGCTCGCACCCGCGCCATGGCCGCATCGCGCGTAGGCTCCACACCCGCGGTCTCGACCATTCGCGCGGCCAGTTCGAGTGACACCGTTTCGAGGTCGGCTGGCCCCTGTCCGCGGAGCGTCTCGACGCACTCGAGCATCTCCAGCGCGTTCCCCACCGCGCGTCCGCGCGGCGCGTCCATCGACGTGAGCATCGCCTGCATCCGGAGGCCCGCCGCCCGGCCGATTCCGACCAGGCATTCGGCCAGCGCGCGCGCGTCGGTTTCCGTTTTCATGAAGGCGCCGCGGCCGACCGTCACGTCGAGCACCAGCCCGTCCAGATCGGCGGCGAGCTTCTTGCTCATGATCGACGCCGCGATGAGCGGCACGCTTTCGACCGTCGCCGTGGCGTCACGCAACGCGTACAGCACCCGGTCGGCTGGCACCAACGTCGCCGTCTGGCCGACGAAGCAGCAGCCGACGCGCTCGAGCACCGCACGCATCTCGTCGGCGCCAAGGCTGGTGCGGAACCCGGGAATCGCCTCGAGCTTGTCCAGCGTCCCGCCGGTGTGGCCGAGGCCGCGCCCGGACACCATCGGCACGATGACGCCGCAGGCCGCGGCCAGCGGCGCCAGGATGGGTGACGTCTTGTCGCCGACGCCGCCCGTGCTGTGCTTGTCGACCTTGGCGCCGACCACCCCCGAGAAGTCGAGGCGCGCGCCGGACTCGGTCATCGCGCGGGTCAGTGCGGCCGTCTCGTCGGCCGACATGCCGCGCCAGACCACCGCCATGAGCAGCGCGGATACCTGGTAGGACGGAATCTCGGCCGTCGTGGCGCCCCGGACGAGCCAGGCGACCTCCTCCGGCGCCAGCTCCCCGCCGTCACGCTTCTTTCGAATGAGATCGACTGCGCGCATACCGCAACGGTGCCGAGTATAGAGGATAATGGGGCGTCGTCGATGGCTGACCCGACTCCACGTGCGCCGCTGGCGCCGGACTTGGCGGCGCGGGTGACCGAGCTCGCCCGGGCGTGCAAGGCGGCCGCCCGGGCGTTCTCCATGTACCCTGACGGCCACCCGGCCGTCCGCAGCTCGCTCATGCGGCTGGTCGGTTCGATCGGCCAGGCGACCGAATCCGGTCCCCTCACCCTGAGGGTGCTGAACGACCGACTGGTCATCAATGGCGCCGAGCCGGAGCGGCCCGATCAGGCGCTCGGCGAGCTGGCCACGCTCCTCTACGGCCACCTCGTGGGTGAGCTGGTCGTCGAAGCTCCCGGCGACGCCGATTCCTGGCAGGTGTTCCTGAAGCTGCTCGCCCGGCCGGCCGAGGAGGTCCGGGACGACGGTGGCATCGCACAGGCCTTCACCGGCACCGGCATCGGCATCACGGAACTCGACTACGCCGACATCCTGAAAGAGCGCGCCAGCGGTCCGGCCGCCAGCCTCGACAGCCTCGTCAGGAGCTTGCTGGAAGGCGACGGCGATGGGCCGGGCGACGCCGCGCTGGAAGCGCTCGTCGAGGCGGCGGAGGACGAGGACCAGCTGCGCGAGCTGGCGTCGCTGCTGAAATCACGGACGGGCGAGGCCGGCCCCGCCGCGCAGGCGGACACGGTCCTGAAGCTGCTGCGCGGCCTCGTGAAGCACCTCGAGGGGAAGCCGCGCGACGAGATTCTGCAGACCCTGGAACGCATGACGCCGATGGTCGGCGAGTTGTCGGCCGACGCGATGGCCGAGCTCCTCGGGCAGTGGCAAGCGGACTCGTCCATCGAAGGCGGCGTGAACGTCGTGGAGGCCACGATCGGCCAGATGGGTGACGACGACGTCGCCCGCTTCGTGGCCGGGTCCGTCGAGGCGGAAGGCGGATCGACCGAACGCCTGGCGCAGGCGTTCCAAGCCCTGGTGCCCGAAGGCGAGCGGCGCAAGCATGTCCTGGCGATCGCCGAGCAGCACACGGCCGATTCGGAGCTCGGCCAATCGGCGTCGTTTCCCGAGCTCTGGGGCAACGTCGAGCAAATGCTCACCACGTACTCGGACGAGCCCTACGTCTCGACCGCCTACGCGCGCGAGCTGTCGGCGTCGCGCCGGCAGGCGGTCGAAGTGGACGAGACCAGCGACGATCCGCCGGAGCGCGTGCAGGCCTGGCTGGACACGGTCGCCGACGCCCGGCTCCAGGAAATGGACTTCCAGCTCCTGCTCGATCTCCTGCATCTGGAGCCCGACAGCTTGCGGTGGCGCGACGTCGCCAACATCGTCGCCGGTCTGATCGACACGCTCCTCAGGGAGGGAGGGTTCGCTGAGGCGCGGCGGCTGCTCGACCCGATCATGAAGATGGCCGGCGCGGCGGACGGCGGCGACATCAAACCCCAGGCGCAGGAACTGCTCGACCGTCTGGCCGGCGGCCGCGCGTTCAAGCGCGGGCTCACGCAAGCCCGGAAGGCGGACGAGGCCGCCTTCGACGACCTGAGGCAGATGTGCGTCGGTCTCGGCACCGCCACCATCGGCCCGCTCGCCGAGACGATCGCGAGCGAGGAGGACGCCAAGGCGCGCAACCGCCTGCAGGGCATCCTGAGGGACTTCGGCGACCAGGCGCGCGTGGCCGTGCGCGAGCTGATGCGGTCGCCGAATCGGGAGGTGCGCCGAACGGCGTTGCTGCTCCTCCGGGAGCTGGGCGGCGCCCAGGCGCTCGATGCCCTCGAGCCGATGCTGGCCGACAGCGACGCCAAGGTCCGGCGCGACGCGATGCGATCGATGCTGGTCATCGACGAAGCGCGCGCGCACGGTCTCCTGCTGCGGCTCGTCACCCAGGACGTCGCGGCCCGCGAAGTCTTGACCGATGAGCTGTCGTCCGTGCGTGACGATCGGGCGGCGCCGCTGTGCGGGCATCTCGTCACCCAACTCGATCACCGGACCTCGACCGTGCTCTATGTGAGCGCCATCGAAGCGCTCGGCCGGCTCGGCGACCCCGACCAGGTCCCGACGCTGAAGACCGCGCTGTACCGAGGGGAGTGGTGGGCGCCGGTCCGGACCAAGGCGCTGCGAGTGGCGGCCGCCGAGGCCCTTCGGAAGATCGGCGACCCCGCCGCCACCGAGGTGCTACGCGAGGCCGCGCACGGCGGGCCGCGCGGGGTTCGCGCCGTCGCGCGCCCGGCGTACACCCGTCTGGAGTCAAGCCGATGAGCGAACAAACCGGCCGGCTGACCTTGTTCGACGAGCTGATCCGGCGGTTCGCGGCGGCGTCCCGCGCCATGCAGCTCTACGCACCCGAGCACCCGCTGGTGGCCAAGAACCTCACCGGACTCCTCGACGCCTACAAGACGCTGCTGGCCGACGTACCGTCGATCGCCCTCGGCCTGGTCGGCGGCCAGGTCGTCGTCGCCGACACGCCGCTGCCGAAGGGGGCCGCCACGCTCGGCGATCTGACCAAGCGGCTCGACGGGGCCGGCATCGAGCGCATCACGGTCGACCGCGACGTCACGAGCCAGGAGCTGTCGGACTTCCTGACGGCGCTGGCGGCGCTGCCGCTTCGCACGTCGCCAGACGACTCGCAGACCGAGCCGCCCATTCCCACTTTTCCCCACATCCGCGTTGGACGGATCACCGAGAAGGGCCACGGCGAAGGGATTCAGGCCGACATGGCCGCCATCCGCCGCCTATACAACGACGCCGTGAGCGGTGCGGAAGGCATCTGGGACGCGGCCGCGAGCCAGGGCTCCGCGGACCTGACGGTCGCCCGCACGATCGTCGGCGACCTCGCCGAGACGGCGACACAGAACCGGAGCGCGATCATCGCCCTGACGGCGATGAAGAATTACGACAATTACACGTTCACCCACATGGTCAACGTGTCGATCCTGATGATGGGCCAGGCGCGCGCCCTGGGGATCGAAGGGCGCCTGCTGCGGGAGTTCGGACTGTCGGCGCTGATGCATGACATCGGCAAGGTGCGCACGCCGGGCGAAATCCTGAACAAACCGGACCGGCTCACCGACAACGAGTTTGCCATCATGCGACGCCACGTGGTGGACGGCGCGGAGATTCTGCGCCAGACCACCGAGATGCCGACGATCGCGTCGGTCGTCGCCCTGGACCATCATCGTCGACTCGACGGCACGGGCTACCCGAACGCCGGCCAGGCAACGCTGAACCTGGCCACCCAGCTCTGCAGCGTGGCCGACGTCTACGACGCCATGAGGTCGCAGCGGGCGTATCAGCGGGCGTTCCCGACCGATCGGATCCTGGCGATCTACAAGCAGCAGGAGGGCGTGCACTTCGACCAGCACCTGATCCGTCGGTTCGTACAGCTCATCGGCATCTACCCGCCCGGCAACCTAGTCAAGCTGTCCAACGACGAGGTCGCCGTCGTCCTCAAAGTGCACGCGCCCGACCCCTACCGTCCGAAGGTCAAGGTCGTCCTGGACGCCAGCGGCACGCAACTGCCACGTCCGCGTGAAGCCAACCTCTGGGAAACGGTGGGCGGTGCACACGACGTGAGCGTGACGGGTCCGCTCGATCCGGACGACTACGGCATCGATCCGCTGACCCTGGTCGAGCAAGCGTGAGCGACGCGTTCCGGGCCTTGCTCGTCACCGCCCTCACGTCGGGCGCCGCGTTCGGCTGGTTGGCGTGGCGCACGGCGCGCGAGGACGCCCGGGCGCCCCAGCGGCTCGTGGCCGAGCTTCGGCTGGCGCAGGTCGCGGCGCTGCTGCTCGCGTTTGTCGCCGCCCCCTACGTCGGCTTCGCCGCGGCCGCACCGTCTGGCGCCGGGCTCGACATCGCCGTGGCGATTGGATTTTTCGTAATCGCGGCTGTCGCGCCCACGCGTGACCCGCGAGAAGCATTGACGATCCTGGCACTCGCCTTCCCCGGACACGCGCTGGTCGACATCCTCCATCGCCCGGGCCTCCTGCCGGTCGGCGTCGTGCCCGGGTGGTATCTCGTGGGATGCGCCGTGTACGGCGTGGTCATGGGCGCGCTCTGCTATCTGCCGCTGCTCAAACGTTGATCATTGATCACTGTCCCTACCGGGCACCCGATGGCTCGCACCCGCCTCCCGACGCGCCCGGTCGCCCCGTTCACGGCGCGCGTCCTGCGGGTCGTGCGGCAGATTCCAGTCGGCCGGGTGGCGACCTACGGCGACGTCGCGGCGATGGCGGGCCAGCCCCGTGCGTGTCGGGCGGTCGGAAATATCATGCGGGACTGCCAGCGGACCGATGTACCCTGTCATCGGGTCGTCGGTGCCGGCGGTGCGCTGGGCGGCTTCGGCGGCAGCCCTACGCTGAAGCGCCAGCTGCTCCAGGCCGAGGGACTGCAGGTCAGCCGGACGACCGTCCGGGAGTTCGCGGGCGCGCGCTGGCGGCGATCGCGACGCTGAGGACCCTCAAGATTCGCCGCCGCCGCGAACCGGACGCCTCACGAAGCCGTATCTCTTTGCGGAGCACGACCACCTGCCAAACGGGCCGGCAACGCTCCGTACCCTGTTTCTCGTCTAATCTGTAGGTCACGTGAGACCAGCCGACGCCGACCTGGTGGCCCGTTGCACACGGGGCGATGCAAGCGCCTTCGAGGAGCTGTACCGCCAGCACGCGACGCGGTTGTACAACCTGGCCTATCGAATGCTCGGGAACGCCGCCGACGCCGAGGATCTGCTGCAGGAGATCTTCCTGCTGGCGCATCGCAAGCTCGGCAGCTTCAAGGGGCAGTCGGCGCTCGGCACGTGGCTGTATCGGCTCGCCACGAACCAGTGCCTCGACCACCTGCGAAGCAAGGCGGTCCGGACCGCGCAGGTGACGGCCTCGCTCGACGAGGAGACACCGCACGGCCGGCGGTTCGAGCCGGCGGCGCCGGCCGGGCCATCGATCACGTCGCTCGACCTGGAGCGGGCCATCGCCCAGCTCCCGCACGGTTGTCGGGCGGCATTCGTGCTCCACGACGTCGAAGGACTGGAGCACCGGGAGGTCGCCGACGTGCTGGGCATCGCGGAAGGCACATCGAAGTCGCAGGTGCACAAGGCCCGACAGCGACTCCGCCAGGCCCTCGGACAGACCGCGCAGCCGGCCCTCCGCCCGGCCGAGCCGCGGATGGTCCGGCAAGGATCGTCGACATGAGTTGCGATCGGTTCGAAGGCGCGGTCGGCGAGATGGTCGACGGCACGATCGACGACGCGGGTCGGGCGGCGCTGGACGCCCACCTGGCGGAGTGCGGAGCCTGCCGGTCGCTGGTCGCGGACCTGCGCCAGATCCGGGAGCGGGCGGCGCACCTGGACCGCCTGAGCCCGCCGAACCGCGTGTGGACGGCCATCCAGGCAAAGTTGAATGCGGCGGACGCCGCGGTTGTGCCGGCGTGGTCGATCGTGTCGTGGCAGTCCTTCGCAGCCGCGGCCGTTCTGGTGCTCGTCGCCGGCACGACCCTCTGGATGGTGCCGAGCCTGATGTCACCGGACCCGGCCGCCGGCCCCGACGCGACGACGGCCGCCGCCGATACGCCCGAGGCGAGTATCGAATCGGTCGAGGCGGAGATGCGGCTGGCCGAGGAGCATTACGAGAACGCCATCATCGGCCTGGAACAGCTAGCTCAGATTGCACAGGGTGCCGCAACCGATGACCAGTTGCTGGACCCGGACGTCACGGCGACGCTCAGGAAGAACCTGGGGGTCATTGACCAGGCGATCGCCGAGAGCCGCGCGGCCGTGCGGAACGAGCCAGCCAACCAGGTGGCCCGGGAGAGCCTGTTCGACGTGATGTGGCGCAAGGTCGCGCTGCTGCAAGACACCATTGCCCTGGTCAACGAGATGCGCAAGGGGAACGAGAACGGCGCGGCGCGGATCGTGGAGGGCCTCAACCGGCACTAAGGACCGGACGAAGACGGGAACCATCATGACGACACTACACACCCGACGGCAGCACCCCTGGATTGGATTCGTCATCGCCTGCGCGCTGGTCGGCGCGTGGACGGTCACGGGGCGGGCACAAGCCCGCGACCGCGATTCGGGGCAAGTCGAACGGTCCACGCAGACCCTGCGCCTCGATCCGGGCGGTCTGCTGGACCTGTCCAACGTGTCGGGAGACATCACGGTCGGGGGCGGCAGCGGCCGCGAGGTCATCCTCGAGATCGTCAAGCGCGCCAGCCGGCGGAACAACCGGACGTCACTCAGCGCCGTCGAGATCGACATCGACGCCCGCAGCAGCCGCATCGAGGTGCGCACGCGATATCCGCGCAACACCCGCCGCACCCGCATCTCGGTGAGCTATGACGTGACCGTGCCGCGCGACACGCGCGTGTTCCTCCGGTCGGTTTCCGGCGACATCGTCCTCTCCAACATCGACGGCGAGGCGCGCATCGAGACGGTGAGCGGCGAAGTCGTGGTGCGCCGCGTCACCCAACTCGTCCGCGCCAAGTCGGTATCTGGCGGCGTCACCCTCGCCGACATCACGACCGACGGTCAGCTCGAAGCGGCCACGGTGAGCGGCGACCTGGAGGCGCGCGACATCTCGGGGCGGCGACTGAGGCTCAGCACCGTGAGCGGCGACATCGACCTGCGCGGCATGGCGTTCAGCCGGACCGACATCGACACGGTGAGCGGCGACATCGAGTACGAAGGCGACCTGGCGGTCGACGGACGGTATTCATTCAACGCCCACTCGGGCGACGTGCGGCTGATTCTCTCCGATGAGGTCGGCTTCGAGTTGGAGGCCAGCTCGTTCAGCGGCAGCGTGCGCTCCGACCTGCCGGTCGTGCTGGACGGCTTCGACTCCGGCACCACCGGCCGGAGCCGGAACCGCAACGTCGTCGGGACCTACGGCGACGGCAGCGCGCTCTTGGAAATCTCGACGTTCAGCGGCGACATCGTGATCACCCGCTAGGCGCCCGTCCGAGTATTCGCGTGGGCCGCGCGCGCTCTTTTATATAATGGCTCGCGTCCGAGGCGGATCCGTTTCGCTCCGGGGTGCGCGTGCGCGGCCGGTGTCGTGGGCGGCCACCTTCCAGCAGGAGATCGAACATGCCCCAGTGGATCGTCGTCGGCGCGTTGGCGGGCCTCCTGGCCGTCGGAGCGGCAGCCGACGTTGCGGCCGACGGACCGGCCGAGCAGGCCGCGGGTGCCCAGACGGCGCTCGGCGCGGTGGCGATTCCCCGGAGCGTGCTGGCCAACGGCGAGCGGCTCGCGGCGGGCACGTATCAGCTCCGGCTCACCGACGAGTCGGCCCAGCCGGAATCGGCGGGACAGTTGCCGGCGCTGAACCGGTGGGTGGAGTTCGTGCAGGGCGGCGAGGTCCGCGGCCGGGAAGTGGTGAGCATCGTTCCGCCGGACGAGATCGGCGACGTGGCCGGCGCCGGTACGCCGTCCCCCGGCACCTCGCTCGTGCAGATGCTCAAGGACAACGAGTACGTGCGCATTTGGATCAACCAGGGCGGCACCCACTACCTCCAGGCGGCACCCACTACCTGATCCACCTGCCGCCTGCCTGACGGCAGGCTACTCGGCTCTGGGCTCTAGGCTCTAGGCTCTCGCACGATCACGACTTGGAATGCCCGGTACGAGAGCCGAGAGCCCAGAGCCTACTCACACCGCCATCACGTCGAACTGCTCGTGATGGAGCTGGGCGTCGGGCTTTAGGGTCAGCTCGCGTCCCAGCGCGGCGCGCAGGTCGCGGAGCACCCCCTGCTCTTCCTCACGTAGGGCGCGCGCGATCTCCGGATTCACGCGCAGCACGATGCCGTGCGCGTTGAGATCCCCCCGAATCTTCTGCAGCTCAGCCAAAATCTCGTAGCAGATCGTCGACGTGGACTTGATCGTTCCGCTACCCGAGCAGTACGGGCACGACTCGGTCAATTGGCGCTCAAGCGTTTGTTTGACGCGCTTCCGCGTGACGATGATGAGCCCGACGTCGGACACCTGCACCGCCTTCGACGGCGAGCGGTCCCGGCGCAGCTCCTGTTCCATCGCCTGGAACACCTTCTGGCGGTTCTTGCGCTCCTCCATGTCGATGAAGTCGAGCACGATGATGCCGCCGAGGTCGCGCAGCCGGAACTGCCGGACGATTTCCTTGGCCGCTTCCAGGTTGGTCTTGACGATCGTGTCCTCGAGCCGCCCGGTGCGCTTGCCAACGTAGCGACCGGTATTGACGTCGATGGCGACCAGCGCCTCGGTGTGGTTGATGACGATGTAGCCCCCAGACTTCAGCCACACTTTCGGGCGCAGCGCCTTGTTGATCTCGTCCTGGACGCCGTACTCATCGAAAATGGGGAACGCCTTCGTGTATCGATGCACCCGCGACACCAGGTCCGGCATGATCCGCTCCACCAGCTTCACGACGCGGCCGTACTCCTCGGCGTTGTCGATCCGAATGGAGCTGTAATCCGACGTCAGGAAATCGCGCAGCAGCTTCGCGACGAGACTCTCCTCCTGGTAGAGCACGGCGGGCGCCCGGTTCGCGTCGCTGCGCTGGTGAATGCTCGTCCAGACCTGGTGGAAGTAGGACAGGTCGCCAATGATGTCCTCTTCGGACCGACCGCCGGCCGCCGTACGAATGATCACGCCGCTGGTGAAATTGTGCTGCTTCTTGAACTCCCGGACGATGCGGCGCAGCCGCGAGCGCTCCTCGCGCGAGTTGATCTTTCGGGAAATGCCGATGTGGTCCACCGTCGGCATGAACACCAGGAACCGGCCCGGCATGGTGACGTGCGACGTGATGCGCGCGCCCTTGGTACCGAGCGGCTCCTTGACCACCTGAACCAGGACGTCCTGGCCCTGCTCCAGTAGATCCTCGATCTTGGCGTGAGACGCGGCGCGGTCGCGGCCGCGCTCCGGCGTGGTCGGCGCGTCGGCGACGTTGCCGTTGACCTCGCCGTTCGCCTGCTCCCCCTCATCGTCGCCATCGCCCGTATCGAGCTTGTCGAACTCTTCCAGCGTGTCGTAGACCTCCGACACGTAGAGGAACGCGTCACGCTCCAGGCCGATGTCGACGAACGCCGATTGCATGCCGGGCAGCACCTTTGACACCCGGCCCTTGTAGATGTTCCCGACGGTGCCTCGCTGCCGATCGCGTTCGATAAAGATCTCGGTCACGAGGTCGTCCTCGAGAATGGCCACCGCAGTTTCGTGGCCATTCGACGAGATGATCATTTCCTTGTTCATGTTGCTCATGCGCCAAACTCCCTGGCGGGCCGAACGGGAGCGCGCTTGCGCGCGCGAGCTCGCGCCAGGACGAGCCGGCGGCTGCCGCCCCGTCGCCTCGCGCGTCATCTGTCAGCTGCCAGATGCTCACTCTGCTCCCTCGTGCCCTGCGCCGGCGCGGGCGACCCGTTCGGGCCGCTCCACGGATCCGGCGGAAGCCGTCTTCAGTTGGTGAACCTGCGCATCCGGACGTTCACGACGAGACCAAACCCGGCCAGCGTGGCGACCAGCGACGACCCGCCATAGCTCATCAGCGGCAGCGTCAACCCCTTCACGGGCGCCAACCCGGCAGACATGGTCACGTTGTAGACGACCTGAACCGCGAAGCCCGTCATCACCCCGACGACAAGGTAGGCCCCAAGGCGATCCTTCGCGAGCCGCGCGGCGTCCAGACCGCGCACGATCACGAACAGATACAGCCCCAACGCCACGATGACGCCGAGAAACCCTTGCTCCTCCGCGAGCACCGAAAAAATGAAATCGTTGTGCGCCACGGGCAGGAAGTTGAACTGCCCCTGGGTGCCCTGCAAGAATCCTTTCCCTGTCAGGCCGCCTGACCCGACGGTGATCCGCGCTTGAATCTGTTGGTAGCCGGCGCCGCGCGCGTCGCGGCCCGGATCGAGAAACGTCGACAATCGCGAGCGCTGGTAATCCTCCAGCGCGTAGGTCCAGGCGACCGGCGCCGACAGCAACGCCACGGTCGCCAGCACGGCGATCCACCGCAGGCTGAGGCCGGCCATGTACGTCACGCCGAGCGCCACCGACAGCAGCCCCAAGGCGGTGCCCAGATCCGGTTCCTTGGCAATCAACACGAACGGGATGGCGGTGCACAGCCCCACCATGACCAGGTCGCCGCGTTCGACCACCCCACGGCGATTCTCGGCGAAGTAGGTCGCCAGGAGCAGCGCGAGCCCCAGCTTGGCGAATTCCGACGGCTGCAAGTTCGCGGGTCCCAGCGACAGCCAGCGCCGCGCCCCACCCATCACCTCGCCGAACAGGAGCACACCGACCAGCACGACCAGCATGCCGCCGTAGATGAGCACCGCGTGATCCGCCAGGACGCGATAGTCGATCGCCAGACAAATCGCGAACGCCAGCGCCCCGAAGAGGAGCGCATAGAGCTGGGTCGGCAGCTGCCGCCCCGCCGTTCCCGCCGCGGGATCGTAGGTCGTGCTGTAAATCATGCCGGCGCCGATCGCGCAGACGACCAGGATGGCGGCCATCAGCAGCCAGTCGATGTGGTAATACAATCGGCGCTCGAGCATCAGTCGTCACCCGGCGCTGGCGTGGCCGTCTCGGCGGCCGCGGCGTCGGTCTCGGTCACCGGCACCGGCGGCGGCGCCGGCCGCGGGAAGCGCGGCAGCGGCCGCCCCTCCTGCTTCGCCAGATACGTCTGCATCACGTGCCGCGCGATCGGCGCCGCCAGATAACCGTGCTCAGAGTGCTCCGCCAGCACGGCGCCCGCAATCTGGGGCGTGCCCTCGCTGGGCGCGAAGAAGACGAACCATCCATGGTCGCGCAGATCCAGCGCCGAATTCTCGCCGGCCGCCAAGCGGCCCTGGCGCGAGATGAGCTGGGTTGTCCCGGTCTTGCCCGCCACGTCGAACCCGGCGATCCGCGCCCGGCCACCGGTGCCCCGAGCGTTCACCACCCGCCAGAGCCCCCGGTGCAGGGTCTCGATGGTCCTCGGCTGGAGATCGATGTCCGCCCCAGGCGGCATCTGCACGGCGTCCCAGCCCTGCCCGCTGTCGATCGCCTTGAGCACGTGCGGAATCGGCCGCACCCCGCCGTTGGCCACCGTCGCTATCATCACCGCCTGCGAGAGCGGCGTCACCGACAGCGCGCCCTGGCCGATCGCCACGGAGATCGTCTCGCCCGGGTACCACGGCTCGCCGGTCGTCGCCAGCTTCCAGCGCGTCGAGGGAATGATGCCGGCCAGTTCATGCGGCAAGTCGATGCCGGTCCGGCCACCCAGGCCCAGCCGGCGCGCCCACGTGCTCAGCACGTCGATGTCGATCATGCTGCCCAGCGTATAGAAATAGACGTTGCACGAGCGCTCGATCGCCGTCTGCATGTCGACGCGGCCGTGACCGCCCCGCAGGTGGCAGTGAAACGGGCGGCCGTAGAACGACTTCACCCCGTTGCACTGCACGGTGAAGTCCGGATCGACGATCCCCTCCTCGAGGGCGGCGATCGCCACGACAATCTTGAAGATCGACCCGGGCGAGTAGCGTCCCTGGAGCGCACGATTGTGCAGCGGCTTCCGCGCGTCGCCGTTCAGCCGCTGCCAGATCACCGGATCGATCCCCATCACGAAATCGTTCGGGTCGTAGGCCGGCACGCTGGCCATCGCCAGCACTTCCCCGGTGTTCGGCTCCAGAATAACCGCCGCGCCGTTGAATCCGGTCGCGTCAAACGCCTCCTCGGTCGCGGCTTGCAGGTCGTAGTCGATCGTCAGCTGCAGGCGGCGCCCCTCGGCCGGGTCGATCTCCTCGATCGTGTCCAGCTCGCGACCGACGCTGTTCACCACGATCCGGCGCGTGCCGTCCGCCCCCATGAGCAGCCGGTTGTAGGCCCGCTCGACGCCGGTCTGCCCCACGATGGCCCCGCTGCGCACGCCGCCAAACTCCGCCTCGCCGAGCTGCGCCGAGGTGATCTCGCCGACGGAGCCGAACAGGTGCGCCGCCAGCGTGCCGGTGCGATAGTAGCGGGTCGGCACTTCCTCGATGACGATCCCCGGCAGCTCGACGCGCCGCGCCGCCACCGCCGCCACCTGCGCGACCGAGGCTTCGCGAATCACCACGATCGGCCGATACTCCGGCTCGTCGCGGTGAGCGTCGATGACCTCCCAGAGTGCCGGCTCGTCGAGATCGGTAATCCGCGCCAGCAACGCGATCGACCGCTCCAGATCGGCGGTCTGCTCCCGCACCAGGGAGATCTCGAACGCGTACCGGTTCTCGACCAACACGTCGCCGTCGCGGTCGAAGAGCACGCCGCGCGGCGCCCGCAACGTCAGCACGCGCTGGTGGTTGTTGTCCGCCAGTTCGCGAAACTTTCCGTGCTGCGCGACCTGCAGAAACCAGAATCCAATCGCCAGCGCGACGAGCACGGCCACGACGCCGCCTTTCAGGACGGCCAAGCGCATGGTCATATCGTGACGATCGTCGCCAATCATCGACTCACCATTCCAGTCGTCGTTTCACGTGTCCGCTCCTGGCCCCGGACCAGCGCCACCGCGGCACGGCCCGGTTCAGCTCGAACACGATGAGCCCGGCGACGCCGTTCCCAATCGCCTGCTCGATCACTCCGCCCACCGAGGCGGTTGGGATCCGCGACTCGAGCATCGAATACAGCCCGAGAAACACCGCCGCGTGCACCAGCGTCGCTGCGGCGAACAGGACGAACCGCGGCAGCGGGCGCGTGACGACGATCTGCGTGCCGAGCAGGGCCACCAGGAACCCCACGACCGTCTTCGCGAAACCGCCCACGCCGATGACCCCCCCCGACAGGGCGTCCTGGACGATGCCGCCGATCGCGCCGCTCAGCAGCGCCATGACCGGCCCGGTCGTCATCGCCACCCAGACGACGGCGACGAGCACCAAATCGACCCGGCTTCCGCTGCCGACCAGGTAGCGCGCCAGGGTGGTCTGGAGCGCCAGCGCGCCGGCGATGGCCAGCGCGACCCTGGCCGTCCTCACTGCGTCTCCCCGAGGGGCACATCGGGCGCGCGCCGCGCCGTGACGACCAACACATCCTCCAGCGCGTCGAAGTCCACCACCGGCCGGACACCGATGTCCTGGTAGAGCCCGCGGCCCGGCTGGACCGATTCGACCACGCCAATCAGGAACCCCTTCGGATAGATCCCCTCGATCCCCGAGGTCACGATCCGGTCGCCGATCTCGACATCGGCCAGATTCGACACGTAGTCGAGCCGCAGCGGCGGATCGCCCGGGCGGCCGGTCACGACGCCCGCCGAGCGCGACCGTTCGACCATTGCCCCGACCGCGGCGTTGCGGTCCACAAGCAACTGCACCTTGGCCGCGTTCCAGCCCGGCTGCCCCACCACCCGGCCCACGACGCCGGCGGGGGCCAGCACGGCCAGGTCCGCGTGCAGGCCGTCGGCGGTCCCGCGGTTGATCGTCAACGTGCGGAACCAGGGCGTCGCGTCGCCCGCGATCACCTCGGCACCGATCGTCGGCAGCGACACCGCCTGACGGAACGCGAGCAGGGCCTGCAGGCTCTCGCTGCGGCGCCCCAGCGCGCGCTGCACCTGGAGCCGCACCTGCAAGTCGGCCACCTGCTGTGTAAGCCGTAGGTTCTCGTCGGCAACCCCGCGGAGCGATACGTACTGCCCCCATACGTGGCGCACGCCGGTCACGAGCCCCGACGCCGCCCGCTGCACCTCGGAGAACACCCCGAAGGTGACCGACTCGATCAGGCGGGCGCCCGAATCGGAGTTCACCTGGGCCGAGATGAGGATGACCTGGGCCACCAGGACGCCGAGCAGGAGGTAATTGCGCCGACGGATGTCGATCACAGTGTCACACGGGAAGCGGCCGATCGGCGCTGACTAGTCGACCGAGATCTTCCGCAGCAGGTCGAAGTTCGCGAGCATCTTGCCGGCGCCGTACACGACGGACGACAACGGGTCCTCCGCCATCGCGAGCGGCAAGCCAGTCTCTTCCCTCAACCGCTTGTCCAGATTCTTGAGCATCGATCCGCCACCGGTCAGCACGATGCCGCGGTCGACGATGTCGGCCGACAGCTCCGGCGGCGTGCGTTCGAGCGCGACGCGCACCGCGTCGACGATCACGTTGACCGTCTCGGTGAGCGCCTCACGAATTTCCTCGTCGGTGATGGTAATCGTCTTCGGAATGCCCTCGATGAGGTGGCGTCCCTTGATCTCCATCGTCAACGGCTCGTCCAGCGGGTAGGCCGAACCGATCTGTATCTTGATTTGCTCGGCGGTCCGCTCGCCAATGAGCAGGTTGTACGTTTTCTTGACGTACTGGATGATCGCCTCGTCCATCTCGTTGCCGGCGATCCGCACGGCCCGGCTGTAGACGATGCCGGCCAGCGAGATTACCGCGATGTCGGTCGTCCCGCCGCCGATGTCCACGATCATGTTGCCAGCCGGCTCGGTGATCGGCATGCCGGCACCGATAGCCGCCGCCATCGCCTCCTCGACCAGGTGCACCTCGCTCGCCTTCGCGCGGTAGGCGCTGTCCTTCACGGCGCGCTTCTCGACCTGGGTGATCTCCGACGGCACGCCGATGACAATGCGCGGGCGCACCCAGACGTTGCGGTTGTGCGCCTTCTTGATGAAGTAGGTCAGCATCTTCTCGGTGATCTCGAAATCCGCGATGACGCCGTCCTTCATCGGCTTGATCGCCACGATATTGCCGGGCGTCCGGCCCACCATCTCCTTGGCGGCCTGGCCCACCGCCTCGATCTTGCCGTTCGTCTTGTTGATCGCGACGATCGACGGCTCGTTGACCACGATACCCTTGGCGCGCATGTAGACGCACGTGTTGGCCGTGCCGAGGTCGATCGCCAAATCACTGGAAAACAGCGAAAACACCGAGCGTAAGCCCAATCAGCCTCCTTGGCAGCCCCCTAGCCGTCCACGCCCGACGCCGAGACCGTCAGTCGCCGTACCGGTACGTCTCGGTTCCGGCTCCACGTTCCGACAGGCCCGACGACGGATGTCCCGTCAGTCGGCCACCACGACGCCGTTCTTCCCCTCCGCCTTGACCTGGTACATCGCCCGGTCGGCGGCCTTCAGCAGTTCCTCGGCCGTGGACGCCACGGCGGGCAGTGTGGCCACGCCGACCGAGGCCGTCAACCGGATGTCGAACCCCTCGCTGGCCAGAAATCCGTGCGCCGCGATGCGCTCGCGAACGCGCTCCGCGACCGCTTCGGCGCCGTCGCTGGCCGTGTCGGGCAACACGACGGCGAACTCGTCGCCACCGAACCGGGCCACGATATCCGTCTCGCGGGCGCTCGCCTTGATGACCTGCGCCGCCTCGACCAGCGCGCGGCTGCCGCACAGATGCCCATGGTTGTCATTGACCGTCTTGAACCCGTCCAGGTCGATGAACAGCGCCGACAGCGGATACCCGCTGCGCGACGCGCGCTTGGTTTCCCGGCGCAGGGCGAGCGACAGAAACCGCGAATTGTAGAGCCGCGTCAGGCCGTCGGTCACCGACAGCGCCTCCGCGCGCTGCAAGCTGACGGCATTCTCGATCGCGATGGCGGCCGGCTCCAGGAGCGGCACCAGCGCATCGAGCAGCGTGGTCCCCAGCAGGGGCGCGCGCGTCGTCGGGCAGCTGTCGAGGCCGATGAGCGCGCCGATCGTCCGCCCTCGGCTCACCAGCGGAAACCCGATCGCCGCCACCGCCGGCCCCTTGGACAGACGAGCGTCCTGCGACAGATCGGCCGATACCTCCTCGTCACCGCTGCGGATCACCCACCGGGCCATCTCCACCGCCCCATGCTCCAGTCGCGCGCGCAGGTTCCGGCTGGCGAGCACACTGGGCGGCGCGTTCGGCTCCGGCACGAGGACCCCCCACGACGGCACCGGCAGCCAGCGACTGGCATGCCCGACGAGCACGTCAGCCGTCTTGTGCGGATCGGTCGAGGCGTTCACCGTGCGAAAGACGTCGGCCATCACCTCTTGCCGGGCCAGGTGTCGCCCAAAGATCACCTGGAACTTGCGAAGACGGGCCGACAGATCGAGTGGCTGCGACAGGACGAGCTGCCGCTCGATCTCGACCGGCGAGATCGGCGCCCTGAGATGAGCGAGACACCCGAGCGACCGCGAGAGCTCTTTCAGTTGACGACTGCCGTTGACCGAGTACGACACGAGCGGCCCGCGCTTGGCCAGTGACGCGACGCGCCGACGGCTGGGTCGCTTGCCCGCCACGAGCTCCCACAGGACGACGTCGGCCGCGGGAACCGGCCCGCGAGTCGACATGTTCCGCTGCTGGACGCAGGTCACCCGAAACCGACGCAGCCGCTTCAACGCGGCGACGTGGTGCTCGACATCTGCGCTGGCGTGATAGACGGTGAGCGCGACTCCCGCGCGCGCGCTCGCCCTACGACGGCGGCGCGTCGACGCGGCGGCGAACCGCCGAGACATCGCCTCCAAAAAACCCCTTCGATCCCCCTAAGTACCTCTGTCCACCGAAAATATACCACACCGGGGACTGGTCCATCGGCGTCGGTCGGGGCAGACGATAGAACCGGTGGGCAGAACCGTGCAGCTGGCTCAAGTGCTTGCAGACATGGAAGTTCTTGTCATACGATCACCCTTTGCGCCAGCCGACGCGGATCCGGCAAGGAGTGAGCCCACCATGACGATGCTCGATCGGATGCGACAGCACAAAGGCTGGCTCAAGTGGAGCCTCGCCCTGGTCTGCCTGGCATTCGTCATCTTCTACATTCCGGACTTCCTCACGACGACGCCTGGCGCCGCGCCGAGCGACCTCGTGGCGAGCGTCGACGGCCGTCCGATCACTTCCGCCGAGTTCCGGCGCATCTATTTTCAGCAGGTGCAGTCGTATCAGCTCGCCTACGGCGCCGACCTCGACGGTCAACTCATGCGCCAGCTCGGCATCGACCGCCAAATCCTGCAGCAGCTGATCGATGAGGAGGCCGCGGTCGTCGAAGCGGAGCGTCTCGACCTGACCGTGAGCGATGTCGAGGTGCGCGAGCGCATCCTGAGCCTGCCCGGGTTGCAGGACAACGGCGTCTTCATCGGTCAGGAGCAGTATCGGTTGCTGCTGCGCTCGCAGATTCCGTCGATGACACCCGCACAGTTCGAGGACAACATGCGGCGGTCAATCCTGCTCGACAAGCTGCGCGCCGTCGTCACGGCCTGGATCGAGGTGTCGGACGACGAGCTGCACGAGCAGTACCGCCTGCGCAACGAGAAGGTGAAGCTCGACATCGTCATGTTCTCGCCGGACGACTTCCGGGACACCGTCTCGGTCGACGAGGCGGACCTCACCGCGCACCTCGAGGCCAACGCCGACGACTATCGGATTCCCGAGAAGCGCCAGATCGACTACTTGTCGATTGACGCCGCGGCGTTGCGGCCGGGCATCGTCGTCCCCGACGCCGACATTGCGCAGTACTACACCGACAACCAGACGCAGTACTCGACCCCCGAGCAAGTGCGCGCACGCCACATCCTGTTCGAGACCGAAGGCAAGGACGAAGTGGCGGTGCGCCTCCAGGCCGAGGCGGTGCTCGCCGACGCCAAGGCGGGTGCCGACTTCGCGGCGTTGGCCGAGGAGCACTCCGAGGATGCCAGTTCGGCGAGCCTCGGCGGCGATCTCGACTACTTCAGCCGGGGACAGATGGTGCCCGAGTTCGACGCGGCCGCCTTCTCGCTGGAGCCCGGCACGATCACCGACGAGCTGGTGCAGACCCAGTACGGCTTCCACATCATCAACGTGATCGACACGCGCGAGGCGCAGACGCGTCCGCTCGACGAGGTCCGCGACCAGATTGCCGACCAGCTCCAGTGGGAGCGCGCGCAGAGCCAGGCCGACACGCTGGCCGAGCAACTCGCCGGCGAGGTCACCACGCCGGAGGATCTCGCGCGCGTGGCGGGTGAACAGGGTTTGAGCGTCCAGACGTCGAACTACTTCGCACGCAACGAGGCCATTGACGGGCTCGGGCTCGCCGTCGGCGTCGCCTCGGCGGCCTTCTCGTTCGAACCGGGCGAAGTCGGCGGGCCGCTCCGCACGCCGACCGGCCACGTCTTCCTGACCGTCGTCGACGAGCAGGACGCCTATGCGCCCGAGCTCGACGAGGTGCGCGACCGCGTGGAGGGCGACCTCATCGACATCCGCGCGCGGGAAGCCGCCGAGCGACGCGCGGCCGTCGTGACACCCACTCTCCAGTCGGCGGACGACTTCGCCGAGGCGGCCGAGGCGGCCGGCCTCGCGACGACGACCACCGAGCTCGTAGTGCGCGGCACCGCCTTGCCAGGGCTCGGCCCCCTGGCGGAACTCGACGACGTCGCGTTTGCTTTAGGCGTGGGAGAAACCAGTGACGTCCTGGCCACCGACGACGCCGTGGCCGTCATTCACATCGTCGAGCGCGAGGAAATCACCGAGGACGGGTTCGCCATCGCCCGGGACAGCCTGCGCACCGAGCTGCTGCTCGACCGCCAGGGGCGCTTCTTCAGCGCCTATATGACCAAGGCCAAGGAGTCGATGGAGATCGACATCAACATGCAGACCCTGGCCATGTCGATCTTGTAGCGCAGCCCTTCAGGGCTGCGTGGGCGAGCCGACAGGTGACGCCCTGATCCTCGATTGCGTCGACCTCACCTCACAAATACATACGGCATCAGCGCCAGCGGCTCTCCCCGCGTGAAGAGCCGGAACGGCCGTGTCACCGCGTCCACCACCCGCAATTCCTCGGGTGACAGCAGCGATGCCAGCAGCGTCGCCCGCGCGCTGGCGAGCGGACGACTGAAACTGAGCAGGTCGAAGAACCCTTTCGGCGGCGGATAGACCACGATTTCTACTTCGGTGTCCTGCTCGATGTCGGCCCGCTGCTTGGCGAGCGCGATCGCACGATCGAGCCCCCCCAGTTCGTCCACCAGGCCGACTTGCCGTCCCTGCCGACCGGTCCAGACGCGACCCTGCGCCACCGCGTGAATCCGCTCCGGCGTCGTGTTCCGCCCCTCGGCTGCCTTCGCGACGAACGCGTCGTAGACCGCCTCGAGCTGCGCTTGCAGTTTCGCGCGCTCCGCCGGCGAGTACGCCCGGACGGGAGAATTCAACTCGGCGAATCGCCCCTCGCTCACCGACTCGACGGTCGCGCCGAGCTTCCCGTAGGTCCCGCCGATGACGAACTTGCCCCCGACGACGCCGATCGACCCGGTGAGCGTCGCCGGCTGCGCGACGATCGCGTCGGCCGGCATGGCGATGTAGTAGCCGCCCGATGCCGCCACGTCTGACATCGACGCGATGACCGGTTTCTCCTCGCGCGTCAGCACCACCTCCCGCCAGATCACGTCCGAGGCGATCGCCGACCCGCCCGGACTGTCAATCCGCAGGACGATCGCGCGTATGCTCGAGTCGTTGCGCGCCTCGCGCAGGTATCGCACCAGCGTGTCCGACCCGACGACGGTGCCTTGTGTCGAGTCGTAGCCGCTCTCGCCCGTGCTGATGATGCCCGCCACGTACACGACCGCGATCTTCGGTCCGGTGTTCAACCCGACCGACTGCAGGCTGATGCCGGCGTAGTCCCGACCGTCGATTCGGCGGCCCTCCGCGGCGTCGGCGCCCAGCACCTGATCCTCGTACGCCAGCTCGTCCACCAACCCGGCGGCCAGCGCGTCCTCGGGCAGGAACGGCCCATCGTCGATCAGCGCTCGTATCTCCGACTCCGGCCGCCCACGCCCGTCGGCGATGCCGCGCACGAGCTGCGCGAACAGGTCGGCGGTCAGCGACTCGGCCATCTCGCGGTGCGCCGGCGTGTAGGTCGTCTCCGTGAAGGCGTTCGACGCCGTCTTGTAGTCGCCCACGTGCAGCAGATCGGGATAGGCGCCGATCTTGTCGAACGTCCCGCGCAGGAACAGCTCGTAGCTCGCCACACCCGTCAGATCGAGCGAGCTCGTCGGCATCAGGTAAATCGCGTCGGTGGCGGTCGCCAGGTAGTACTGCTGCTCACCGCCGTACTCGAGGAACGACACGATCGACTTGCCCGACGCCTTGAAGGCCAGGACCGCGTCGCGCACTTCCTGAATCTTGCCCCACAGCGCCTGCCCGCCGCTGGGCACCAGCACCACGCGCGACACGCGGGAGTCGACCGCCGCCTTCCGCAGGCTGTCCACCACCGACCGCAGGGTCGGGGGCGCCTCGAAGAGCTGGCCGAGGAGCCCACCCGGCGCCATCTCCGCCAGTCCGCCCGGCACGCGCAACACGAGCGTCGCATTGCTCGGCACCGACGGGCCGCGCGACACGAAGAAATACGTGGCCGCCACGCCGAGCATCGAGAAGATGACGGCCACGATCAGAAAGGTCAGGACAAACCCGACACCGCGTCGTGTAGCCACGAAGGGCCTCCTTACTTAGTGCACGCGCCGCGCGACGTCAGCTCCGTTCACCGCGAGCCACCGCCCACACGACCCCCAGCTTACTAGACGGCACCGCGCATGAGCAGGTTCGCTCCGATCGACGGCCTGTCGCCCTTCCAGACTATAATCGCCAGTCCGGGTTCCTCCCGGTCGACCTGCCCCACTGCGGAAGTGGCGGAACTGGCAGACGCGCTAGCCTCAGGAGCTAGTGCCTCACAAGGGCGTGGGGGTTCGAATCCCCCCTTCCGCACCAGCCTTTAAGATCGCCAGCAAACCGGGATGTTTTCGCGTCCAGGTCCACCGGTTGTCCACCGTTTGTCCACCAAAATTCGGGAACTGGCTCATCGCCCGTAGATCAATGAGCCGAGCTGGCGTGCGGCATCCCGTTGCTGGCCGGGTAGGACGTGGGCATATAGGCTCAGGGTCATCTCCACGCGCTTGTGACCGAGACGCTGCTGCACGACGTGCGGTTGTGTCCCGGCCGACAGGAGCAAGCTCGCGCAGGTATGCCTGAGCCCGTGCAGCGTGATGGGCTTCACGCCGGCGTCGGCCAGGAGCCGGGCGAATTCGCGCTGCCCGAGATTATTGATGCTGAGGGGGTCGCCCAGCGTGCCGTACTTCCGGCCGACGTTCGACCAGTCCTTACAAAACACCAGCCCGTGATCGTGGAAATCCCGACGATGTCTCAATTTCAAGGCTGCCTGAGACCGCTTGTGGGCTCGCAGGAGATCGACCGTCTCCGGCGCAAGATCAATCGTCCGGGCTCGCTTACCCTTGGTCGGCGTGAAGACCGGGTGCCGGCCGCCGGAGAGGAGCTGCTGCCGAACCAAAATCCGGCCTTGGGCCAAATCGACATCGGACCAGAGCAGCCCCGCCAACTCGGACTTGCGGCATCCGGAATCGAGCGCAAGCCCGTAGAACGCCGCCTGTCGTGACCCGGCCGCTTCGGCCGCTCGCATGAAGGCCGCCGCCTCGTTAGCCGTCCAGCAATTCTCGACCGCGTCGTGGTGGCCGTCGGGCTTCCGCGGACGATTCACCACGAGCGTGGCCACGTTGAGAGCGACGAGCTGACTACGCACAGCCGCTTTCAAGGCACTACTCAGAACCGTCAGAATCTTCTCCAGGGTGGCCGGGGCCAACGTGGACTTCTCGGCCAACATCGCCTCAACGTCGAGCACGCGCAACCCCTGCAACCGCAAGTTACCGAGCCTGGGCTTCAGATGGAGCGTGATCACGGACTTGTACGTTTCGTACGCCCGCGGTGTGCGCCGGGGCGGCTTGATCGCCAGCTCCACCCACTCATCCAGCCATTCGCCGACCGAGCGCCTACTCGGTTCGATGAACGTGCCGTGCGTCGCGTCGTGCAGGAGGTCGTTGAGTTTGGCCTGTGCGTGTCGCTTCGTGCCGTGGAAGGTCGTGTATTTCTGAATCCGTTTCGGTTTGCTGGTCGCCGGATCGCGGACGTAACCGAATTCCAGGGTGATCAGCCAGGAACCCTTCGACCGGCGACGTAGGCTGCCCCTCATCGGTCGCTTACTCTACCACCCTGCAACGCCGTTTTCGGAATGCGGATGCACCGGCCAAACTTGACGTGTGGTATTTCGCACCGACGGAGCAGATCGTAGACAGTACTGCGCCCTAGGCCAACGTAGAAACGAAATTCCTCCGGCGATAGAAACTCCGGCAGATCACTGGGCGGTGTCATGCGAGCCAACTTCGGAACCGGCTTCATCACCTGACCCCTTCCTCCCGCGCCTCCTCAATCGGCGACGGAGGCATCCGCTCGAATTGGAAGTGCATAAACGGCCTTCCGGGTACCGCGCAGCGTCGTGGCCACGTCGTGCACCGTCGGGAGCGTCGGCATGTCTGCGGTGATCGTCCTCATCGTAACGGCGCCGGCGATCACGAACGGCCTCCCATCTCAGCCTTGAGCCTCGCCAGGGCTCGCCGGGTACCTGCCACCGCCCGCTCCACGTCAGCCAGACGCGCCTCGATCCGCTGCGCCTTCGTCGCCCGCCTCGCCTTCATCCTGCAGCCGTCGCTACAGTAGCCATTCCGCCGACGGCCCAAGATTGGCCCTCGGCAATGGCGACAGGACGGGCGCTCAGAAGCCGGCGTTCGGGCTGTACGGGGCGCTGCGTCAGGCAAGGCTACCTTTCCCCTCCACGCGGCGGTGGTACACACGTCGACGTCCGCGTGGTGCATGTCGTGACCAAGGTCTCAGTCATCGCCGGGGACCTCTCGTCTGAGCCACCCACGCCATCTCGGTTTCCTCAGACGTGAGCTCGGTGTCTTCTCGGAGTCTCAAGCTGTCGGGAGACAATCGGAGGGCAACTTCGTGACCCGGTGTGCCGTGGCGGTTCTTCACGATCTTCGTGAAGAGCACGTTTTGGAACTGCGCGCGGGACCGCCTCGAGCCGCTCGCGGCGTAATCCAGTCGTCGAATGGCGAGCAGATAATCCATCGCTTCTTCGACGACCCCGGAGTCACGAGCCGCACTCAGCCCGAGTTCTCTAGACCCGTCTCCGCCATCGGCACGGTTGACCTGAATCGCGAGCAGCACGGCCGTCTCGAATCGCTTCGCCAGTTCCTTCAGCTCCCGAGCCTGGGTGCTGACCCGTTCGTAGGTACTCAAGGCCCGGTCTCCGCCAATCAACCCCAGGTGGTCCACCGTGACCAAGCGCAACGGGACGCCACAAAGCGGTCCCATCGCGATATGGCGAAGGAGCGACTCCATCTGCGGCACGCTGAGGCCGGGTTGGTCGATGATCACGAGACGCCCGAAGACCTGCTGATACTCGGTTCCGTCAAAGCGGCCCGTCGTGACCTGGTCTCGAAGATCCTCCCGGCTGAGGCCATATCGGATCTGAATCAGTCGTTCGACGATCTGGGCGGCCGGCATCTCCAGCGAGAACAAGACGTGCCCACCGTCGCTGTCGGCCGCGCGGCAGGCCACGTTGCAGAGCGTGATGGTCTTCCCCACGCCAGGGCGCGCCATCCACCCGCAGACTTCCCCGGCACGCACACCGCCCACGGCTTCATCAAGCGCCGGGAACCCGAACCAGACGCGAGCCTCGCCCTCTCTTGCCATCTCAGTGGTGAAGACCTCCAGTTGCCGGTCGGCCGTCAGGAGCGGAGCCCGCCCGCGAGGGCCGGCAAGGAGCACCTGAATGTCGCTGAGTCGCTGCGCGACCGTCCCGTCGCTCACCGTTTCTGGTTTCGTGGAGACCTCCCGGTGCAGCGCCTGCGCGGCCGTAAGCACCGCTCGCACCGTCTGGAGGTCCAGAAGCTTGTGAACCTGATAGCGAATATTCTCCGGCGAGGGCTTGGGGGCACCCTCCGTCAACCTGGCGTAGTAGTCCTCTCGGACCTCCTCCATCCACTGCTGCCGAAGCAGTTCCTGGCGCACCACGGCTACATCCACCCGGTGTCCACCCTGTGCCACGTTTGCAACGGCCGTGAACACCAGCCGATGAGCCTCCCGGAAGAAGGCGTCGGCCCTTAGCCCCTCGGCGGAGTAGCTGGCGTACACGTCGAAGGCCAGGAGTTGGCTGAGAACATCGCGCTCGACGTCGAGATCGACGCCGGACGGCGCATCGGGTACATCGCTAAACGCTTCACTCATAGCCCGTGTTCCCGGAGTCGACTCTCGAGCCAGTTCGCCTTCGTGCTGAGCACCTGAATCCCACGGTCGGAACTCTCGACCCAGGGTTCGTCGGTGCGGTGCAGCAGTTCAGCGATCTTCACGAGGCGCTCTCGGCCGTAGTGCTTCAACAGGCGCTTGACCAGCGCGACGTCTCGTTTCTTCTGCACGAGATACTTCGCCCCGCCGCGGTGCTCGGCGTAGAGCTCACAGAACGCCCTCAAAAAGGCGTGCACCTCATCCCCGTCCCCGTTGCGCTGCGTGTCCTCCGTTTCAGCCGATCCGGTCTCTGCCGGCGCGTCAGCGTCCGGCAGATCATCTAACCTCTGGCCTCTGGACTCGCGCGCGTGAGCTTTATCCGACGAGTTATCTGAAGGCTCATCCGGTCGGTTATCCGAGCCGCATAACCGAGGGTTTCCGCCGAGCTTCCCGTTGTCGCGGTTCTGACGACGCCGCTCCTCGTCGCGTACCATGCGACGGCTATAGAGCACGCCCTCGTCGGTCTCAGAAGCGATTTGGCGGTCAAGCAGTTCTCGCCGATACCGGCGGACCTCGCACACCGTCATCGCCACCTGGACGGCGAGTTCACGCTCGGTCGGCGCCTTGCCGGAGAGCAACAGATGGCCGTAGGGCCATGCCTCGTGCATGATGCTCATGCACTCGATCCAGAAGCCGCGAGCACCAGCGGTCGCGGCGCGCACACCGGGATCGCTGCGCCAGTCGGCCGGGTAGAACTTCATGAACGGCAGCTTTCCTTTCGTCGCCATGGCCAACTACTTCTGCGCCGCGACCGACAGACGTCGAGTGAGGATCTGCTTCGCGATCAGGAGGGCGTTGACCTCAGCGTCGTCGCCGCGCCGGTAGGCGTCGTCGATCGCCTGGTTCAACTCTTGCTGGGCGGGTGATGATTTCGGTATACTTTGCATAGTAATCTCCGGTTGTTTCGCGCCCCGGCGACCCTAATCGTCGGGGCGTTCGTATTTCTAGACCGTTTCCTTCAGCCGCTTTTTGTGCGAGTCACCGGTTTCGCTATTTCTCATCTTCGTTCCTTTCGTTGGGGCCCGCCCGCTGGGCAGCAGCGCGACGGGCTTCTCGATTCAAGGTCACGGAGCCTCCTTCAGGCGCACTCCTGCGACATCCTTCTTCCGTTCTTTGCTGCGCCCAGGTAACGGCAGAATCGAAGCGCACGTCTTCTCGACGAATCGGTCGTTCAGTTCATCGATCACCGCCTTGATCAGGCGGGCATCTCCGGTCGCGATGAGGGGACTTGCCTCAGCCGGGGTGGGACCTTCTAGAACCGTCAAGAACAGGGGCATCGCCAGATCCCTCCTGAACCCCTCGCCAGTGTGGGGGCTCTATAAGGGAGGCGAAGTATTGCGCCTAGCGTTTACAGTCCCTGCGCTTTTTTTCTGAGATGGAACAGGTGGGTGCGAACAGTCTCGGGCCTGCAACCCATGGCCGCGGAGAGAGCGTCAGACGTTTCCACGCCTCTCGCCAGCAGTTTCATCAACTGCCTTTCCTTCAGCGAAGCACGACGGTTCAGCCGGGTGAGAAGCGCTCTGGATTCTTGAAGGTGCTCAGACGCCTGCAAGACCTCTAGTGGCGACCAAGGGATGTGTATCTCGGCTTCCACCAGCAGCCCGGATTGGACTTTTTTCACGCACTCCCACTGCGACACTGCTTCCTGAGCCCGTTGCTTGGCGCCACCGCCCACTTTTCTAGGTAGCGGACTCCGATCGGCACGCCGTTCTGATGATCCGAGAGCGGCAAGGTTACGATCCGCAAGCACATCGAGCAGCATGCTCATCACTTCCCGGGAGGCCCTGCTGGTCACCCAGTGTCGGAACTCCTCGAACCGAAGCCTCGCGGGGACAATTTCGGCCACGCTGCCATCAGGAGCCTTAATCCAGGCAGTGCCCTGCCGCCATCGTTGGGGCCGCTGCATGTCAGCAGCCGCCAGTAGCAAGCCTGCCGGTTTGAGCCACGCTTGCACCAGGGCATTCGGTGACTGGCAGCGGTCTCTTGCAAGCATGTCCAGGGCTTTACGACTCTCGCCGCGAAATTTCATGGGAACCAATAGCGCCAGGCGACCGACTGCAGCGTTTCGCTGAGCCCATTCGCTATCGGTTGTCGCGGGCGTCTTCAGGATGAGCAGGTCGCCAGGAACGGTACCGGGTGCAATGCGTGCCAGCCCGTCCCTTAGACGTTTCTTCTGAGTCTGCCAGTCAATGGCGGGAGATATAACCGAAAGTTGTGTTTGAGGTTTTGAACAGGCGGCGTACCCTGGGTGTTGCTAACGCACCCCCCTCACCCGAAGGGCAAGGAGGTACGCCACCATGCCGGAGCCTAACGAAAAGCTGGTCCAGTTCCCACAAGAATCGTCCCGAGATGTCCTGACCGAGGTGCTGCACCGCGGAGCGCAACAGATGTTGCTGACGGCGATCGAGGCCGAGGTGGACGACTACCTTGCGGCCCGGGCGGCGACGATGGACGCGGCCGGGCGCCGGCGCGTCGTTCGCAACGGCCACTTGCCCACTCGGGCGATTCAAACGCCGCTCGGGGACGTGCGCGTGCAGCAGCCCCGGGTCCGGGACCGTCGGCCCGTAGGCGAACGGGAGACGTTCCGGTCGGCGATCCTGCCGCCCTACCTGCGAAAGACGACCAGCTTGGAAGAACTGTACCCGTGGCTCTATCTCAAGGGCATCAGCACGGGAGACTTCAGCGAGGCCTTGCAGGCGCTGTTGGGGCCCGACGCGCGGGGGTTGTCGGCGACGACGATCACGCGGCTCAAGGCGGTGTGGGAGCAGGACTACCGCGGGTGGTCGCAGCGGTCCCTCGCCGGCCGGCGCTATGCCTATGTTTGGGCGGACGGGGTGTACTTCAACGTCCGCCTCGAGGACACGGACAACAAGCGGCAGTGCATTTTGGTGCTGATGGGCGCCACGCGGGAGGGGCAGAAGGAGCTGATCGCGATCACCGATGGCTACCGCGAGAGCGAGCAGTCGTGGCGCGAGCTGCTGCTGGACGTCCGGGCGCGCGGGCTCGCGATCGACCCGGAACTCGCCGTCGGCGACGGGGGCCTCGGATTCTGGGGCGCCGTGCGGAAAGTGTTCCCGAAGACCCGCGAACAGCGGTGTTGGGTGCACAAGACGATGAACGTGCTGAACAAGCTGCCGAAGGGCGTGCAGCCCAAGGCGAAGGCGATGCTGCACGACATCTGGATGGCGGAGACGACGTCCAGCGCCAACCAGGCGTTCGACTTGTTCGTGGCCACGTTTCACGCGAAGTTTCCGGCGGCGACCGCCTGCCTGGCGAAAGACCGGGACGTGCTGCTGACCTTTTACGAGTTCCCCGCCGAGCACTGGATTCACATCCGGACCACCAATCCGGTCGAGTCGACGTTCGCCACCGTCCGGCTCCGCACGCGCAAGACGAAGGGCGCGGGCAGCCGCCTGGCGTGCTTGACGATGGTGTTCAAGCTGGCGATGGCCGCACAGAAGACCTGGAGAGCGTTGAATGGGTGTCAACTGATCGCCGATGTCATCGACGGTGTGCCCTTCGTCGATGGCGTCCGAAAGGAAGCCGCCTGATCATGCCGCATACACAACATTTGGCAATATCCCCAATGGCGGCAGCCAAACCGTCCAACCCGGTCAGAAACTGACCGACATCCAGGAACAGCTTCGGCAGCGTCTCTCGCAGCCCGTCGCAAACCCTTAATGTGTTTTCAAATCGGCTTGCGGTGATTTTCTCTTCAGGCATTGGGGGCGCGGCTGATTTCACGAACTCGTGAGCAATCCAGACAGGGTGCCGTCGGGGACAGCGGAGAAGCTGAGAACGCCGAGCCTTCGACGCTGCCTCTCTCAATTCATGGCTCTCTTGCCCGTGCTGGCCTGAGATCGGTTCTGCGTGCTTCCACCGTCGGCCGATCCAGGTCTACGCGGTCCACGAGCGGCTCAGTACCGAGAAGTCACGGATCACGACCCATTCCGGTTGTTGGCTTCCTTCGCGACGCGACCTGATCTGGTCTCAGGCGGATCGATTGGACGTCGATCCCCGCAGCACGCAGGGTGTCAGCTGGGCGCCTCTGACAGCATGCCAAAGAGTTTTTTACGTGTCAAGTGAAGTCCTTATTGCACAATGGGTTAGACTAATTAGTCCTGGTTATTTGGAGCTAGACTTATTAGTCCGGCGAATTGCGGCACCCCTGTCGTGTGACTATAACTCATAGATATATAAAGGCTTATTGCCGCACGACCGGTGTCTTATCTCGCTGGGTCTGCCTCCTGAATGCTTGTATTCGCCGGCTGGGGCTCTGCTGGCACCCCCCCAGGCTTATGCCCACAGAAATCGCGATTTGGGCAAACGGACGTCCGTAGCCGACGGTTTGCCCTCACTTACGGCGAAGGCGCTCTGTGCTGGAAGATCGTGGAAAGCGAATGTTCTGCCAACAGTCTGGTATGATGTGAGTTATGGTGATGGCGCTTAGGCGACCACAAAGACAGATATATAATAACCTCATTAAATGGAATAAGTTAACATAATTTTTTATTATCAGACCCTGGCCGATAACGAGGGTCGTTTTTACTCATGTTTTGGCTCACTTTCGCCTCTGAAGATAGTCACTTAGGGGGACTCATGTGCCGCTAAGTGGATCGTCCTGGGGCGAAAGTCCTCCGTTGGGAGAAACCCCGACGTCTGGTCGGAACCCGGACGGCACCTTCGCCGCGGGAAAATACGGCGAGCCTGACCCACGGCGGCCGGTCTCGCCAGGTCCAGGGCGCCCACCTACCAGAACAGTCCGAGCAGCGCCGGCAGCTCACCGACAAACGAGCCGCCATCCTGGCGGACCTCGGCGGTGTCGATGCACTCAGTCAGCTCCAGCGGGATTTGGTCGACCGCTACCTCGAACTCGACACCATCGCCTCTTGGCTAGGCGGCCACCTCCTAGCGGAAGGTGCCTTGACAGCGAAGGGTCGGGCGCGAGCGGCGCTGTCCGCGTACGTCACCGTGGTCGACCGCGTCCATCGCGTTTCGACGGCCCTCGGCCTCGCTCGTCGGCAGAAGTCGGTCTCGCTCGATCAGTATCTGACCGACACCTATGCAACGCCTACCTCATCCACGTCATGACGCCGTCCGTGTCGATTCTTCGCGTCATGAAAGATCCGCAGTTGTTCGGCACGGTCTTCGAGGCTCCATCCTGGCACGCGTGGGTGCTGTGTGCCGCCGTGATCTTCGGGCTCACGCATGGCCTGACGCCGGACGAGCAATCGCTGATAGGGACGTGTCTCGGTGCCCGGACGCTCCCGACCCAGCAGGTGCGCGAGGCTTGGCTTGTCTGTGGGCGGCGCGCAGGGAAGAGCTTCTTCGTCGCGTTGGTCGCCGTGTATCTGTCGTGCTTCCGAACGTACCGGCTCGCGCGAGGCGAGCGCGGCGTCTTCATGGTCTTGGCGGCCGATCGGCGTCAGGCCCGCGTGGTCATGCGGTACGTGAAAGGGTTTCTGCACAGCTCGCCGCTGCTCGCCCAGTTGGTCACGCGCGAAACGCAAACCGAGGTCGAGCTGACGAACGGCGTGACCATCGAGATCCATACCGTCTCGTTCAGATCCGTGAGGGGGTACACCCTGGTTGGGGCCATCTGTGATGAAATCGCCTACTGGCCCACCGACGAGAGCGCCTCACCCGACACCGAGGTGCTGCAGGCGTTGCGGCCCGCGATGGCGACCGTGTCTGGCGCCCTGCTCCTGTGTATCTCGAGCCCCTACGCCAGACGGGGCGAGCTATGGCGCGCCTATCGCGACCAATACGGGAAGGACTCAGAGCGGGTGCTCGTCTGGCGGGCCGATACACGCACGATGAACCCGAGTGTTCCGCAAGCATTCATCGACCAGGCGTACGTCGAGGACGCCGCGGTCGCCGCCACCGAGTACGGCGCGCAGTTTCGCGTCGACCTGGAAACGTTTGTGAGTCAGGAGGCGATCGATGGCGTCACGGTACCGGGACGGCGCGAACTGCCGGTCATCTCCCAGGTGGCCTACGCGGGCTTCTGTGATCCGTCAGGTGGATCAAGCGACGCCATGACGATCGCGATCGGCCATCCGGAGAAGAACCGTGCGGTCCTCGATGTCGTGCGAGAGGTGAAGTCACCGTTTTCTCCTGAAGGCGTCGTGCGCGAGTTTTCGGAACTGTTGCGACAGTACAGGGTGACGCGCGTGTGTGGTGATCGCTACGCTGGCCAGTGGCCGCGAGAGCAGTTTCATAAGTGCGGGATTCGCTACGAGGCGTCAGCAAAGCCCAAGGCGGATCTCTATCGTGAGTTCTTGCCCGCCGTGAATTCAGGGCGGGTCGAACTGCTCGATCTGCCGCGGCTTCGCTCGCAGCTCGGACACCTGGAACGTCGGACGGCTCGTGGCGGGCGGGACACGATTGACCACCCGCCGCATGAACATGACGATGTGGCCAATGCAGTCGCTGGAGTGCTGGTTGACGTGCTGTCGCGCGCCGCCTCACAAGTCAGCGCGCACCAAATCATGGAGATCAACCGTCGCCCGCAAGTACCCTACCCACAACGGCGCATCTTTTAAAACATTTAGGCCCGTCCAGTTCGAAACCCGTGGGACGTCAGCGTGGCTGCAGTCCTTTCAGCAGCGTCCGGTAAGCCCCGCGCTCGGCGCCGCTCAGCCGCTTCACATCGGCCGCGATCAGCCGCCAGATCAACCGCCACGCCGCCTCGCCGCGCACCAGCGCCAACGCCTTCAGCTGGGCCTTCATGTCGTCGGGGCACGTCACGGTGAGCGTCCCGTACTCCCGGACGGCTTCGCCGGGTTTCAGCCCCTTGCGGCCGCTCCCGACTGGGCGTCCGACCTTCCGTGTGGCCTTCCGTGTGGTGTCTGCCATGCGCGCCTCCAGTCCCGTGTCCGCGCCGTGCGGGTCAGACCATTTTCTGTCACTACAGAGCGGCCCCCGTAAGTCTATGCAAGCAGAGCCTTTACGTCCATTATGTTCGTTAACATAACGTTGTTTATCAGACGTAGGCGTTTTTCCTAATGTTTTCGAAGAGTTTCGCCTCCTCGCAGGACTTTCGCTTTTCCTGAGAGGCGAAAGTCGACTCGTTCGGACCACCCACCGATTCCCAGCCACCAGCGTTGTCCTGATGGCCCTACCGTCTACAATCGAGCCTGACTCCGTCCGGCAGCCCGAACATGGCCATGGAGCACGGTACCCGCCTCCGCCCGTACCAGATCGAGTCGCCCATTGGGCGGGGGCATCGGGAAGGTCTACAAAGCGACCGACACCCGGCTGGAGCGGACCGTCGCCATCAAGGTGCTGGCGAGGCAGCCAGGTCCGACAGTCACCAGGGGTCATCCGAATCCCCATCTCCCTCCGGTTCAATTCCGAGTTGATTGTACGCGAACTGCTCTTCAGCCTCTGAGCGAACGGAACCTATGGTCGGCGAGAGGAGGTTAACTATGGCATCTATCGTCTCGAGCGTCTCATCCCAACCAACCGGCTCGCTGTCCCATCCTTGGCCTCGAAAGCGACAGATCACTTCTGCCCTGGAACGCTGACCGCTAATACGTTCAAGTCCGTCTGAATGAACGTCCAGGTACTCAGGTACGCCTTTGAAGCCCAACGGCGGAGTCTTCAACCGAAGCACTAAGTGCTCCTTGTTCACCGTGAGCAGGAAATACAGAATCGGGGCAGGGGGGAAGAAGCTTGACCACTGAACGGGATCGCCCAATGGAAGGAAGTATTCGGTACCTGGAGCCTTCGCTTTTAGCACTGTCGACCACTGAGGGTCGTGATCCCACATCCTCCAGTTCCGTTTGCACAGTGACGGCCACCGCAACTCATGAAAGCGAGGCCGACTGTCCTCTTCTTTGAGTCTTCTCGTTGCCCGAGCAGTCTCGGCCCGCGCTTGATCTGCTCTCCGTCGTTCCTCCAAAGCCTTTAAAAAGGCCGCCCTTTCGTTAGCCTCCGCCTGTAGAGCTTCTGGTACTCCCGCCGCACCCGTCGGTGACACCTCTCGTTTGCCGGGAGACAGCAAGCTCGTGCGCAAGCCTGGATCTCTGACGAGGTCCCACACGCCAACATCCAAGTCGTAACGACTGAGAAGGAACGTGAGTGCAGCCTCCAAGTCAGCCGCATTCCTCGGAACCCCTCGGTCGAGGACGTCGGTGATTCGGAAGTCAGCGTCGCTTACGACTGGCCAGTAGTAGCGGCGGGTGGCCTGAGCGTCGCGGTACTTCACAGTAGCTGGGTCCGAGTAGTAACCATCCAGATCAGAAGGCGAATTCCGTTCCGGCCGCCCCTTAGCACACCAGATACTTAGCTCTCGCGCCCTAGCCTCGAGGAGTGGTGTGTGAGCGAGGACGAGAACTGTATTCGGCCACTTTCTAAGGACGGCATCAAAAGGCGCCAGTCCGGCAGCATCCCATTCCGAAGGGTGAACGCCGAACAGAACGGTCGGCGGGCGTGCAGCCTCCAGGGCTTCAAAGGAAAGCGGGTGTCAGCCTCCAGGGCTTCAAAGGAAAGCGGCCCGTGTACAGATCTAACGCTCGGTATCGCACCGTCGTCTGGGAAGCGTCAATCGACCCGCCACCGGGTTGCCAGAGTTGATTCGCCAGAAACGTAATCTCCGGTAGGACTGACCGTATCCGTTCACCCCTGAAGCCCAGGCCCTTTGCCAAGTGTCGTAGTTCGGGAGACAGTCCGGCTTGTGGCTCGGGGCCTAGCTCGGATCGTGGTACGGACCGCCTCAGCATTCTGGGCGCCCAAGCGAGCGCCCATGCTCCTTCAGTTCCGTCCTGGTCGAGGAGAACGTCCACCAAGGTTCGAGCAGCTTCCCACCACCGATCTGACCTTGCCAGGGCTTCCCGAATGAGAAGATCCCAGTTGTCACCCTCAATAGGTTGCCTTGAGTCGATCTGTTCTCCCGAATCGAAGGTCATGGTTCCTCCGATCAGGACAATGGTCGGGCCTTGAGTCGGACTAGGCATCTTGTGCTTATCCGGTTGTTTCAACAGGCTACCAGATGTAGCGTACGGGCGTGGCGCGCCCGTCGTTTCCCGCAAACCTGCGCGAGTTTCAGCGCCAGTTCGCGACCGAAGAGGCCTGCCACCAGTATCTGGCGGCGAGTCGGTGGCCCAGTGGCTTCCGCTGTCCCCGCTGTGGCCACCGGCGCGCCTACCCGATGCTGAAACAGCGGCGCTGGCGATGTCTCGACTGCCGGTACCAAGTGTCCCTGACGGCCGGGACCATCTTGCACAACACCAAGCTCCCGCTGACGGTGTGGTTCTGGGCGGCATATTTGACGACGACCGACAAACGGGGGATTTCGGCGCTCCTGCTCCAGCGTCAGCTGGGGCTTCGCCGTTACGAAACGGCCTGGATGCTGCTCCACAAGCTTCGGCGGGCCATGGTCAATGTCGCGCGCGAGCCGCTACATGGCGAGGTGGAGATCGACGACACCTGGGTGGGCGGTCCGCAGCCCGGTCTGCGAGGGAGTCGTCAGCTCAAGGGGCGCAAGGCCGCCATTGTGTTGGTGGCCGTTGAGCGACGGGGCCGCGGCTCGGGTCGGCTGCGCATGAGGGTCGTGTCGGACTTCAAACAGACCACGATGATCGCATTCGTCAAGCAACACGTCACGCCCGGAACGACCGTCTACACCGATGGCCTGAAAGGTTTTGCGGGCTTGCAGGCCGCGGGCGTGACGCACATTCCGCGTCCTCAACCCCTCCGGAGCGACCTCCGGAAAGGCGCCCGCTCCGTGGTGCCCCTCGCGGATCGTGCGATCGGGAACCTGCAGCAGTGGCTGATCGGCACGTACCATGGCGTTAGCAAGGCGCAGCTCCAGATCTACCTGGATGAGTTCGTGTTTCGGCACAATCGGCGGCGGACACCGCAGGCCGCCTTTCAAACGTTGCTGGGCCTCGGGGCCGGACGCGCGCCGACGCCGTATCGACAGATTCGCGGCGCTCGGGACGTCGCGGTGAGCGCTGACCACAACATGTTGGGGCCTGTTGAAACAACCGGATAAGCACAAGGCATCTAACCGCTCAAGCGCCCTGCGGAGCTTTTCATTCTCCGATGCTGCAAGGGCTAGGCTCACCGGATCGGTTGCAGTCAGCCCCTGTTGTCTGACGTAGACTCGTGCCAGTCTGACGAGTCGTTCATCAGCTTGTCGCCCTTTGGTATCCCCGACAGCTCCGTGGCGACCGACTGAACCTAGGGATTCAAAAGGAACGCGCTCGGCGTGACCATCGTCGCGGATACGTACGCGCGTCGCTCCGGGGCGCTCACTTTCGATCACCATCGGTGGGGGCAGCAATTCGACCTCCTTGGTTATCGTCTGCGCCATGAGCATCAGGGTCGGATCAGCGGGTAGATACACTCGACCATGATCATCAATATTGGTGGGATCGATTCGAACGACACGACCAACGATTTGCCGAAATGTCAGTGTGGTGAGGCGGTTGGTTAGATAGACGACAACCCGGAGACGTCGTACATCGATGCCCTCTGAAACCATGTTCACCGCCACGAGCCAGGGATCATGACTGGATCGGAACTTCTTGACGGCGTTCGCTGGTTTCGGGTCGCCAGGATCGAAGAGCTTCGAGCAAGCGACCACTGGCCGACGTCGGGCAATATGGCTCCCAATAAAGGCGGCGACACGGTCTGCATGACTGCAGTCCACACAGACGACCAGCCCGCCTGCGTCGGCGTCACCTCGACGTCGCAGATCAATGATGTATTCGTTGGCGTCGGCTAGCAGAAGGTGCGCAATCGAACCCTCGCCTATGTACTCGAGTGCGGTTCGGAGGCGACGACGGTCCCCAGTCCCGGTAAGCTGGTCGTCAAAGCTCACCGTGTGAACAACGCTGTCCTCAGTGCGAAATGTGGCGCTCCCACGCGCAAAGACGAATTGGACTGGCCGGCAAGTGCCGTCCTTGAGAGCGCGGTCATATCCGTATCGATAGTGAGGTCTTGCCGCGCCGCCCTTGGTTCGTACGAAGACAATCGCATCTCGATTCGTGCGGAATGGGGTTCCGGTAAAACTCAGGATGGCCGCTGCGCCTTGTCGGAACGCTTCTTGGGCGCTGACTCCCCAACCCGAATCGACTCCCGCATGATGAATCTCGTCGAAGATGACGAGGGTACGATGGCCTGGGTCACTGGCGTGAGCCAGATACATGTCCGTCGCAGCGAATAGGCTTTGATATGTGGAGATGACACCGACCCACCGATCCAAGATCGGTCGCACGGGCGACCAATTCCTGGGTCCGAGCAATGGTAGGGTCGGCGGTAGCCGATCACGGGCAGATGCGCTCTCCAACCAACCGTCAGCAATGCCAAGGCTCGGGACGAACACGAGCAAACGACTGATCACACCTCGAACGATCAGGCGATACGCGCACTCCAGCCCAAAGCGTGTCTTTCCGGCCCCTGGACAAGCTTCCACTAGAACCGGTTCGTCCTGGATCGTCCGAAGAGTCACGTCGAGTGCTTCGACTTGCCACTGCCGCATTTCCTTCTGCCCAGGCGCCAACTTGTCCGGTCGAAAGAACTGTTCGACGACTTCTTGCGGCTGTGCGCCTTTTCTTAGATTGCAGCTTCCGCACAGGGCCTGACAGTTCCTTAGCGTAGTTCGACCACCTTGGCTCCAAGGCTGGATGTGATCGCCGTGCATAAGGTCAAAGGGAATCGTGCGTTCGCAGAGGACGCACTTTCTACCTTGGCGCTGCCAGACACGGCGGACAGTTTTGCGTGAAAAAGTCCGGCGTGAATCGAGTTCACCCATCGCTGAGATTCTAGTGCCGCCAACCTGCGACGGCCAGCGTAACCGTGGGAGACCCACCGGCTCTGCCGGGGGGATACTTACTGCTCGTCTCTTGAGTATTACAAAACATAGTGACAATTGTCTGCAACCCAGGTAGACTCGCCGGCATGGGACATCCCGCTGGGGTCACACGCGATCGGGTGCAGTTGGAACGGCGGCGCCTGCGCGCGGCGCGCCTGCTCCAGCAGGGCGTCAGCGAAGCCGACGTCGCGCGTCGGGTGGGCGTGCATCGCCAATCGGTCAACCGCTGGGCGCAGCGACTCGCAGCAGGCGGCCGGGCCGCCTTGAAACGCGCGGCGCGGACAGGACGGCGCCCGCAGCTGACCGCGGCGGATCTGCGGCGCATCGAACGCGGGTTGACGCGCGGCCCCGACGCGCTGGGATACGGCACGAGCCTGTGGACGGCGTGGCGCGTCGCCGATCTGATCGAGCGTGTCGCCGGTGTGCAGTACTCCACCGTCCATGCCTGGCGGGTGCTCCGAGCGCTGGGCTGGACGCCCCAGCGCCCCGTCGGCCGCGCGCTTGAGCGGGACGACGCGGCCATTCGGCGGTGGAAACGGACGCGGTGGCCGGCGCTAAAAAAAACGCCGCAATCGCAGGCCAAACGATCGTCTTCGTCGACGAGAGCGGACTGAGCCAACGGCCCCATCGGGTACGAACCTGGGCGCCGCGCGGCCAGACGCCCGTGCTGCGGTTTCACTTCAATTGGCAGACGCTCTCGGCCATCGCGGGGGTGACCTGGTGGAAGTTCTACTTCCGACTGTTCCCGGGCACCATCCGGAGCCCGCAGGTGGTGATTTTTCTCACGCATCTGCTGCGACACCTCCGCGGCAACGTCCTCGTCATCTGGGACGGCTTGCGGCAGCATCGCAGCCGGCTGGTGCGCGAGTTCGTCGCGGCCCAGCACGGACGGCTCGCGCTCGAATTCCTGCCCGCCTCTGCGCCGGAGCTCAATCCCGTCGAGTATCTGTGGGGCCATTGGAAGACGCACGAACTGCCGAACTTCTGTCCGCGCAACGTGTGGGAGCTGAGTACCGAGGCACGCCGCGCGCTGCGTCGGATGCGCCGCCGCCCCACGCTGGTGACCGCGCTCTGGAAACAAGCCGAGCTCTTCTAAATGTCACTATGTTATGTAATACTCAATAGTTCCAATCCCTCATGGGATTTTCTTGGCCGTCGTCCGGGGCCGTAGGTTTGACGCCCACCTTCACCTCTAGGCGGAAACTACCCCTGACTCCCTCAGTTTCGCCATGTCTTGCAGCCATGCTCCGATCTGGTTCCAACTCGGAACGCTTGGGGACGCTATTCTGGCTATAATTCCCCGTTGCCTCAATGCCTCTCCAGCTCGGCACCACCCTCGGCGTCTACGAAGTCCTCTCCGCCATCGGCGCAGGCGGCATGGGCGAGGTCTACAAGGCCCGCGACACCAAGCTCGACCGCGATGTCGCGCTGAAGATCCTGCCCGACGCCTTCGTCAACGACCCGGAGCGCCTGGCCCGGTTCCAGCGGGAAGCGAAGGTGCTGGCGTCGCTCAACCACCCGAACATCGCGGCGATCTACGGCCTGGAGGAATCGGGCGACTCTCCCGCGCTGGTCCTCGAATACGTCCCCGGCCCGACGCTGCAAGACCGCATTGCCAAAGGGCCAATCCCGCTCGACGAAGCTCTGCCCATCGCCCGCCAGATCGCCGAGGCGCTCGAAGCGGCCCACGAGCAGGGGATCATCCACCGGGATCTCAAACCCGCCAACGTGAAGGTGAAGGACGACGGGACGGTGAAGGTGCTGGACTTCGGGCTGGCGAAGGCGCTCGGACCGGAGTTGTCGGATACCGAAGCCGCGAACTCCCCCACGATGACCATGACCGCCGCCGCCACGAAGATGGGCGTCATCATGGGGACGGCGGCGTATATGTCGCCGGAGCAGGCACGCGGGAAGTCGCTGGACCGGAGATGTGACATCTGGGCATTTGGCTGTGTGCTCTACGAGATGCTGACCGGGCAGCCGGCTTTCGACGGTGACGATGTCTCGTTGATACTGGCGGAGGTGATCAAGAGCGAGCCCGATTGGGGCCGGCTCGCAGACGACACACCTGAGTCGATTCGAGGGTTGCTTGAGCGGTGTCTGGAGAAGGA
The DNA here is from genome assembly GCA_963667915.2 of Vicinamibacterales bacterium. Taxonomy (GTDB): domain Bacteria; phylum Acidobacteriota; class Vicinamibacteria; order Vicinamibacterales; family UBA823. The sequence continues at coordinate 573,221 of CAXXNN010000004.1, forward strand.
TCGGAACGAACGGCTGCCACACATCGGGGAGGCGCGGTTTCAGGTACGGAAGGCCCTGACGACATCTGCGGTCGAACCCACTGGGGCGGCGACCACTGGGGCGTCGCGGGCCTTGCCGCGCCACCAGTTCAGGTGGGCTGGCGCTGGACTCGTCGCGGGCATCCTGGTGGCCATCGCGGCTGGGATGGTCGTTTGGCGAGTCGCTGGATTCGATACGTCGGCGCCTGCCCCGCTACGACGCCTGACGATCGATCTTCAAGAGGGTATGACGCTTCCCGCTGGAGTCGGCACAGCCATCGCCATTTCGCCCGACAGCCAGACGTTCGTGTATGCCGCTCAGAGCGCAGAGGGCAGGCGACTGTATCGCCGGCGGATGGACGAGTTTCGAGCCGTGCCGATTCCAGGGACCGAAGGAGCGACCATGCCGTTCTTCTCTCCCGACGGCGAATGGATCGCCTTCTCAGACGCGAGCGTTACCGAGATCAAGCGGGTGCCGCTGGCGGGGGGCGAACCCTTCACGATTTGCGAGCGATGCGCCGATGGTTCGTGGGGAGAAGACGGCAGCATCGTGTACGAGTGGAACAGGTCTGTATTCCGGGTTTCCGAGAACGGTGGCTCGCCCGAGCTGCTGGCCGAACCCATGCTCGACCGTGGCGTTCCCGCCTTGATCCGCGTGAGCCTGCTGCCCGGCAGTAAGGCGCTGCTGTTCGACATGAGCACGACGGATGTGTCGATCGGCGGCGTGGGCGTCATGTCGCTTGAGAGCCGCGAGCTCATTGTCGTCTCTTCTGATGGAGGCGATCCGTTCTATTCACAGACGGGACACATCCTGTTTGCGCGAGGGACTACGTTGTTCGCCGTGCCCTTCGATGTGGAGCGGCTGCAGGTCGCCGGCCAGCCGACACCCGTCCTGGCTGGCGTGCGTGTCGAGAATGGTGGCTCGGTTCAAGCCGTCGTCTCGCGTGACGGCCTTCTCTTCTACGCGCCCTCTCAAGGGGAGGTCGGCACCCAGTTGGCGTGGGTCACGCGAGACGGCGCCGTCGCGTCGGTCATAGAAGAGGGGAGGCGGTTCGCCACGCCCCGGGTCTCACCGGACGGAGAGCGCATCGCCGTACAGATCAACGCGGCCGGCGGGAGTGACATCTGGATTCATGAATCTGGTACAACGTGGCGCCTCACGGACAGCGGGGTGGCCGCCAACCCCATCTGGGCGGCCGACGGCGCCGAGGTCGCGTATGGCTCCCGATCCGCTGAGTCCTTCACCATCGAATCGGCAGCCGCCGACGGGACCGGCGGTGTGAGGACACTCGTGGCGAGCGATGCGCCCGTGTCGCCTGCGGCGTGGTCGCCAGACGGCAATCTGCTGGTCTTCCAGGAGGACTCGCCCAACCCCAAGCTTTTCGTCATTGACGTTCGAGATCCAGCTTCGCGCGAGGCCTATGCCGCCTCTGAATCTTCAACTTATTCAGCCACGCTGTCTCATTCCGGCAGATGGCTGGCTTACGTCTCGGACCGCTCTGGCACTGACGAGGTCTACGTGCGTGCCTTCCCAGGACCGGGCCGCGAGTATCTGATCTCGCGTGGAGGGGGGTTCACTCCGCTGTGGGGGCCTGGCGATTCGGAACTCTCGTATCTCAGCCCGGACTTCCGATTTCTGATGGCGGCCAGGCTTGACTCCCAGTCACTCGAGGTGCTCGACCGCCGAGAACTCTTTCCCGCGCGGACTTTCTGGAGTTTGCCGTGGGGTACGCATCACGACATTCACCCCGATGGACAGCGATTCCTGATGCTGAACCAAAGCGCGCCGGACCGGACCGCGCCGAAGGTTAGCGTCGTCCTCAACTGGCACCAGGAACTCCAGGCGCGGGTGCCGACGGGACAGTAGGCAGCGACGGCGACCGAGAGCAACCCTTCCCCTTCGCCGAGGGCAGATCGCCCCGCATTACCCGAACGTCGGCTTTGTAAGTATCCCCCGGCAAAGCCGGGGGCTTTAGTTGTGAGCCGCTCAAAGCGGCCTGACGTGGCCGCGACGCGCGGCCACTTGGGCCACCTTTACAGGTGGCCGCCCTCATCCAACCGGAGTTGGTCTTGTCGACGGTCTTCCAGTTCCTGCTCCCGGATGTACGCGCGAATCACCCGCTCGTCTCGACCCACCGTCGACACAAAGTACCCTCGCGCCCAGAAATGCTGCCCGACGAAGTTGCGTGGCCGGCCCCCGAATTCCCGGGCGATGTAGATCGCACTCTTCCCTTTGATGTACCCGATCACCTGCGCCACCGAGTACTTCGGCGGGATCGACAACATCATGTGGACGTGGTCGGCCAGCAGATGCCCTTCTTCCACCGCGCTCTCGCGCTGCTGCGCCAAACGGCGCAACACCTCTCCCAGGTACCGACGCAGCGACCCGTAGATCGCTTTCTTCCGGTATTTTGGGATGAACACCACGTGATACTGACAGGTCCATTTCGTGTGGTTTAGACTACGGTAGTGCGTCATGGGGACTCCCTTTCGTGATGCTTTGCCGGCTCACGTCGGGGAGTTCCTCATTTCATTCCCGGAATTGTCAAACGCTGGGCGCCGCCCCGGCAAAGCCGGGGGGTCTCCCACAGGCTGCTAGCGGCACTCTGCGGGCCGACCGTGCCCCCCTGACGCTCCGTCTCCCCCTGCGGTAAACTTGGCCGTTCCCAACATGGCACTCACACTCGGCACCACGCTCGGCCCCTACGAAGTCCTCGCCGCCATCGGCGCAGGTGGCATGGGGGAGGTGTACAAGGCCAGGGACACGAAGCTCGACCGCGATGTTGCACTCAAGATCCTGCCCGACGCCTTCGTGAACGACCCCGAGCGGCTGGCCCGGTTCCAGCGGGAAGCGAAGGTGCTGGCCTCGCTCAACCATCCGAACATCGCGGCGATCTACGGGCTGGAAGAATCGGGTGACTCCCCCGCACTCGTGCTGGAATATGTCCCTGGCCCGACGCTTCAGGATCGCATCGCCAAAGGTCCGATCCCACTCGACGAGGCCCTCCCCATTGCCCGTCAGATCGCAGAGGCGCTGGAAGCCGCGCACGAGCAAGGCATCATCCACCGCGACCTGAAACCGGCGAACGTGAAGGTCAAGGACGACGGCACCGTGAAGGTGCTCGACTTCGGCCTGGCGAAGGCGCTCCAACCAGACCTGTCCGACCTCGACGCGGCCAACTCCCCCACAATGACGATGACCGCCGCCGCCACGAAGATGGGCGTCATCATGGGGACGGCGGCGTATATGAGTCCCGAGCAAGCGGCCGGGAAATCCGTTGATCGGCGCTCCGACAACTGGTCCTTTGGCGTCGTCCTGTGGGAGATGCTCATCGGGCAGCAACTGTTCACCGGCGAGAGCCTCTCGCACGTCCTCGCTGCCGTGCTACGGGCCGATCCGGATTGGCAAAAGCTGCCAGGGAACACGCCACCCTCGGTCCGCCGTCTCCTGCGTCGGTGCCTAGAGCGAAGTCCGAAGCAGCGGCTTCCCGATGCGGCGATGGCGCGGTTGGAGATCGACGAGGCGGATGCCGCGCCTGAGGCTTCCGCCGAAACGGCAACCGCACCCATCACTACGCTCTCCCTCTGGCAGCGTCCGGTATCGGTCGCGGCGATTGCGCTGGGCGCAGCCGTTGTGGTCGGTCTGGCAGTCTGGAGTCTGACCCGGCCAGACTCGCCGCCTCAGTCGCCCACGCGGTTCACGATTCAAACTCCTTCCGACGCGGCACTGTTACCGCAACAAGGGACCGCCGTGGCCATCTCGCCCGACGGGACGACGTTGGCGTTCGTCGCATGTTCGGGGGGATGTTCGCTGGCCGAGCGGCGAGTGTACCTTCGTACACTGACCCAGTTCGAGGCCGTACCTGTCCTCGGGAGTGAAGGAGCCTATGCCGTCTTCTTCTCTCCGGACGGTCAATGGCTTGGCTTCAACAGTCTATTGAGTATTACATAACAGAGTGACACCTAGAAGAGCTCGGCTTGTTTCCAGAACGCGGTCACGAGGGTGGGGCGGCGACGCATCCGCCGCAGCGCGCGGCGTGCCTCGGTGCTCAGCTCCCACACAGTCCGCGGACAGAAGTTCGGCAGCTCGTGCCGCTTCCAATGGCCCCAGAGATACTCGACGGGATTGAGCTCCGGCGCGTAGGCGGGCAGGAACTCAAGCTCGAGCCGCCCGTGCTGGGCCGTGACGAACTCCGCCACGAGCCGGCTCCGGTGCTGCCGCAAGCCGTCCCAGACGACGAGCACGTCGCCGCGGAGGTGCCGCAGCAGATGCGTGAGAAAGATCACCACCTGCGGGCTCCGAATGCTGCCCGGGAACAGCCGAAAGTAGAAGTTCCAGCAGGTCACCCCCGCGATGGCCGAGAGCGTCTTCCAATTGAAGTGAAACCGCAGCACGGGCGTTTGGCCGCGGGGTGCCCAGGTCCGCACCCGATGGGGCCGTTGGCTCAGCCCGCTTTCATCGATGAAGACGATCGTTTGGCCGGTGATTTCGGCGTTTTTTTTAGCTTCGGCCACCGCGTGCGTTTCCACCGCCGAATGGCCGCCTCGTCCCGTTCGAGTGCCCGCCCGGCGGGCCGCTGCGGCGTCCAGCCCAACGCCCGCAGGACCCGCCAGGCGTGGACGGTGGAGTACTGCACGCCGGCGACCCGCTCGATCAGATCGGCGACCCGCCACGCCGTCCAGAGACTCGTGCCGTACCCCAGCGCGTCGGGGCCGCGCGTCAACCCGCGTTCGAGGCGCCGCAGATCCGCCGCCGTCAGCTGCGGGGGCCGGCCCGTCCGCGCCGCGCGTTTCAAAGCGGCCCGGCCGCCCGCCGCGAGCTGCTGCGCCCAGCGGTTGACTGACTGGCGATGCACGCCCACCCGACGCGCGACGTCGGCTTCGCTGACGCCCTGCCGCAGCAGGCGCGCCGCGCGCAGGCGCCGCCGTTCCAACTGCACCCGATCACGCGTGATCCCGGCGGGATGTCCCATGCCGGTGAGTCTACACGGGTCCGTGGCATTTGTCACTCTGTTTTGTAATACTCAATAGAAGGCTTGAGCAAGGTGTCACTGGCCGGAGGGCCAGCCGTCACGCTCTTCGACGGGCCGGTCTTCGGCGCGAGTTGGGAATTGGACGATACCGTCGTGTTCGGGCATACGGGAAACGGCTTGTGGCAGGTCTCATCGGACGGCGGGGATGCGGAGCAACTAGTCTTAGCCGAGGATGGCGACTATCGCTGGCCACATGTGCTGCCCGGCGGACGGGCGGTCCTCTACACGATTTGGCGCGGCTCGCTGGACACATCGGAGGTCGCGGTCCTCTCACTCGAAAGCGGTGAGACGCGCACCCTCGTGGGCGGGAGTAGTCCCCGCTATGCGTCGACCGGCCATCTGCTCTTCGGGCGACAGCGGTCACTGTGGGCCGTGCCGTTTGATCTTGCACGGTTGGAGATCGTTGGCTCCCCGGCCCCTGTGCTGGAGGACATCCAGGTTGATCCAGGGTTCGGCGGATCGGCGTTTGCCTTCGGCCCCAACGGCTCCCTCATCTATTTTCCAGATGGTGGACGAGATAGTGCTGCAACACGTTTGGTCTGGGTACCCAGGGAGGGCGGCCCCGAGGTTGGGGTCGCGACCGCAGCGCATATCTTCACCAATCCGAAACTCTCGCCTGACGGCACGCGAGTCCTCCTTGACGCGAGGGACGGTGAGGACGACCTGTGGGTTTGGGATTTCACTCGTGAGACGTTGACCCGACTTACCTTCTCGACGGAGTCCGACCGTTTTGGTGTCTGGACGGCGGACGGGCAGAGGGTCGTGTTCACCTCGGGCCGCGATGGAACTGTCAATTCCGCCCTTTACTGGCGCGCCGCCGACGGAACGGGCACAGCGGAACGGTTGACTGAGAGTTCGAGCCGAGCAATTCCCAACGCTGTCTCCCCTGACGGCAAGCGTCTGGTGTTTGTGGGAGGTGGCAATCGTGATCTGCACGTCCTGACGCTCGACGATGAGCGTCGGGTTGAACCGCTGATCGCGACCGAGTTCTACGAGGGGAGCGCAGCGATCTCTCCCGATGGTCGGTGGCTGGCCTATGAGGCGGACGCCTCGGGGCAAATCGAAGTGTACGTGCAGCCGTTTCCGAACGTGGACGACGGGCTGTGGCAAATTTCAGCGACGGGCGGCAGAATGCCGAGCTGGGGTCCGGATGGTCGGAAGTTATTCTATTTGACCGGAGCAGGGGTCATGGGGGTGACGGTCGACACGGACGCGGGTTTCGAGGCAGGGCGGCCGGACCTCGTCGTTGACGGAGCAGTGCTCTTCTTCGACGTCGCCCCCGATGGCCGCTTTCTCACGGTCAAGATGAGCCCGCAAATAGGCGACGCTGGACCCGCTCGCCAGATCCATGTCGTCCAGGACTGGACTCAAGAGCTGCTCGAACGGGTGCCGGTCCCCTAGAACGAACTGGTTCACCGAACTCCAGGCGCGGGTGCCGACGGGACGGTAGGCAGCGACGCCACGCGAGAACGACCTCCGCCCTTCCCCACGTCTAGATCGCCCCGCACTACCTGAACGTCGGCTTTCTAGCGGCACTCTGCGGACCGTCGGCTCCCCTGACGGGCCGACCGTGCTCCCCTGACGCTCCGTCCTCCCCTGCGGTAAACTTGGCCGTTCATCAACATGGCTCTTGGTCCAGGCAGCAAGCTCGGCGTCTACGAGGTCACCGCGAAGATCGGTGCCGGCGGAATGGGCGAGGTGTATCGCGCCCACGATACGACCCTGGACCGCGACGTGGCGATCAAGGTCTTGCCCGATGCGTTTGCGACCGATCCAGAACGCCTCGCCCGATTCGAGCGGGAAGCCAAAGTCCTGGCGTCCCTGAACCACCCGAACATTGCCGCAATCTACGGCCTGGAGACGTCCGGGGACACGCGGGCGCTGATCCTCGAACTGGTCGAAGGGCCAACCCTTCAAGACCGCATCGCCAAAGGCCCGATCCCTTTGGACGAAGCCCTCCCCATCGCCCGCCAGATCGCCGAGGCGCTCGAAGCGGCCCACGAGCAGGGGATCATCCACCGCGATCTGAAACCGGCCAATGTGAAGGTCAAGGACGACGGCACGGTGAAGGTGCTGGACTTCGGGCTGGCAAAGGCGCTCGGACCTGAACTGTCCGACCTCGAAGCGGCCAACTCCCCGACGATGACCATGACGGCTGCCGCCACGAAGATGGGCGTCATCATGGGGACGGCGGCGTACATGTCGCCGGAACAGGCCCGCGGGAAAACAGTAGACAAACGGGCCGACATCTGGGCATTCGGCATCGTTCTCTACGAGATGCTGACCGGACGACAGGCGTTCGGGGGAACGGATATTTCGTTGACGCTTGCCGCGGTCCTCAAGACCGATCTCAACCTGGATGCGTTGCCGGATGACACCCCGCTAGGCCTGCGGCGGGTGCTGCGCCGATGCATCCAGAAGGATCGCGCACAGCGGTCGCGTGACATCGGCGACGTGAGGTTGGAGCTGGATGAGGCGCTGGCTGCGCCCGTTGAGGAAGTGTTCGAGGCTGCTGCGATTGCCGAACCCGTCTCTTGGCAACGCCCGGCGAGCATCGCCGCCGCTCTCGTGATCGCAGTAATCGTCGGTGGCATGGGAGCCTGGAGCCTGACACGGCAAACGTCGGTTCCACAACGCCATGGGCGGTTTACGCTCGTGACACCGCAGTCGGCTCCAGTGCGGCTAGACGGAAACACGCAAGATATCGCTATTTCTCCCGACGGCTCTCGCGTGGTGTATGTAGCCCAAGTCGCCGGAGGTTTCGAAAGCAATCGACTCTACATGCGCGACCTCGACCAGCTTGAGGCGTTTCCACTTCGGGGTGTTGAGGTCGGGGCGGGGCCGTTCTTTTCCCCCGACGGCAACTGGATCGGGTATTTCGATTCACTGGATCGGACGCTCAAGAAAGTATTGGTTGAAGGTGGCCCCCCGGTGACGCTGGCCACTGTCTCCCCTCTCCGAGGGGCGACCTGGACCACCGACGACACGATCATCTACGCCACCAACATGGTAGGTGGACTTTGGAGGGTTTCAGCGGGCGGTGGCGAACCGGAACTCCTGACCGACCCCGGAGAGGAAACGCACATCTGGCCGGAGATTCTCCCAGGGGGACAAGCGCTGCTGTTTACCTCTCAGGCGACGGCGGCTACGACCGATGCGGACCGAGAACTCGCGGTGCTGCGTATGGACACTGGTGAGTGGACGCGCCTCGGTGTGCGTGGAAGCTACCCGAAGTATGCGTCAACGGGTCACATCGTCTATGGAGTCGACGGAACCCTCAGAGCGGTCCCGTTCAGTCTGGAACGACTCGCTGTCCTGGGCGATCCCATACCGGTGCTGGAGGGCGTTCGCACCAAATTCGCGGGTGTCGCCAACTTCGCGATCTCCCTGGAGGGGGCGCTCGCCTATGTGGCGGGCGGAGAAGCCGGCAGCGGGTCCCCACGAAGACTAGTCTGGGTAGATCGAGAAGGGAATGAGGAACCGCTCGAAACTGAGGCGCGAGCCTATGACCGCCCCAGGATCTCGCCGGATGGGACGAAGGTTGCGCTTGAACTGGTCGAAGACGAGCGTGACATATGGGTGTGGGACTTTGCTCGCGAGACACTGACGCGCCTCACATTTGACCGGCTACCTGACCTGCGTCCCATCTGGACACCCGATGGAGAGCGGGTGGTGTTTGCGTCCGACCGGGAGGGGCCTCGGAACTTGTTCTGGAGGCCAGCCGACGGCACTGGCACGGTGGAGCGATTGAGCGAGAGTCCAAACGCCCAACTGCCCAACGACTTCTCTCCAGATGGCACAGTCCTGGTATACCGAGAGGACTCTCCAGGCAATTTACAAGACCTTTATCTGCTGTCGTTGGATGATGACAGCAGCGCGGAGGTCTTGATCGCGTCGGAATTCGCCGAGCGTGATGCCGAATTGTCGCCGGACGGCAACTGGATTGCCTACGAGTCGACCGCGTCGGGCGTGCAGCAAGTCATTGTCCAACCCTTTCCCAACGTCGACGATGGCCTGTGGCAAGTCTCGACCGACAGTGGACAAGATCCTCGGTGGAGCGCCGACGGACGTGAATTGTTCTATCGCCTCTCCGGCGGCGCGGTGATGGCGGTCACTGTGGAGTCGGAATCGGGCTTCCTGCCGGGCAACCCTGAACTCCTGTTCGAAGGGCAATACCGCATAGGACAGAGTGGCGCGTATGACGTGTCGCCTGACGGCCAGCGGTTCTTGATGATGCGTGAGGGCACTCGGGCTGACGGAGCGTCGCAAGCACAACTCGTCTACGTCCTGAACTGGTTCACCGAACTCCAGGCGCGGGTGCCGACGGGACGGTAGGCGACGAAGACGCCTCGGCGCGGCTGTTGCCGGAGGCGAGTCCAACCTGAGAGGTACACGCAATGCAGTTCAGAAGGTGGCTGGCGACCACGGTAGCGGCCTTGCTCCTGGCGCACAGCCTGGTCAGTGCGCAGAGCTTTCGTCTTTCCGAGGCCACGATCGACGATGTCCACGCGGCCTTTACGTCCGGCCAGATCACGTGCCGCGCGCTCGTCCAGCTCTACCTAAACCGCATCGAGGCCTACGACAAGAGCGGACCCGAGCTGAACACGGTCCAGTACGTCAACCCCCGTGCGCTCGAGGAAGCCAGTGCTCTTGACGAGACTTTCGCAACGTCGGGCCTCGTTGGCCCGCTCCACTGCATTCCCGTTCTCCTCAAAGATCAGGTCGAAACGCGCGACATGCCCACCACGTACGGCTCGTCTCTCTTCAAGAACTTCATTCCCGAGCGAGATGCCACCATTGTGATCCGGATGAAGAAGGCAGGAGCCATCGTCCTGGCGAAGACGAACATGGGCGAGTTTGCGTCCCGCTACGTCGGCTCGGCCTTCGGACTGATCCGAAATGCCTACGATCCGAACCGGAACCCGAGTGGCTCGTCGGGCGGCACGGGCACTGGCATCGCAGCGAACTTCGGGATGGTGGGGATTGGCGAGGATACGGGTGGGTCCATTCGTGGTCCAGCGGCTGTCAGCAGCCTCGTCGGCTTGAGACCCACCGTGCCGCTGGTGAGCCGGCACGGCATGATGCCGGCGAATCCAGCCAATGACACGCTGGGACCGATCACGCGCACCGTGACAGATGCGGCGATTCTTCTCGGTGTCCTCGCTGGCTACGATTCCCAGGACCCCGTGACCGCCTATTCCGTGGGGCGGGTGCCGGCGTCTTACACCGCGGCGCTGGGAAAGGCCGGCTTGAGCGGCGCGCGTATCGGCGTCATCCGGGAATCCATGGATCCGAAGGCCGACCCCGCTTCCGACGACTACAAGAAGGTCCGAACGGTCATCGACAAGGCGATTGCCGACCTCGAATCACTCGGCGCCGTCGTGGTTGATCCAGTCACGGTCCCGAAGATCGAATCGGTGAACCCCACGTATCTCGAAGATAACTTCGAAACCGAAGACGCCATGAACGCCTACCTGGCAGAGCATCCCAACGCCCCCGTGAGGACACTCCGGGACATCCTCCTGGCGGGCACGGTCACGCCGTGGCGCGCCAGTGGCCTGATGAACGTCGTCGGCAGGTCGGCAGACGTAGAAGGGCGCCTGCAAGTGCTCTTAGTCAGGGAAGAGCTTAGGCAAGGCGTCTTGACCCTCATGGCGAACCATGAGCTCGATGCGCTCGTGTATGCGACGTTCGATCACCAGCCCAGCCTGATTGCGGCCGACGCCCTCACGAACCGGGAAACGGAGGACGCCTACGGCCTGGGTAACAACCGGTATCTGAGCCCGCTCATCGGGTTTCCCGCCCTCACCGTCCCGGCGGGATTCACCAGCGACGAACTCCCGGTGGGGCTCGAGTTCCTCGGGCGTCCGTTCACTGAAGGAAAGCTCCTCGAGCTCGCCTACACCTACGAACAGGGGACGCATCACCGTAGACCACCACCGACGGTGCCGCCGCTGTCCGGCGAACCGTAGGCGGGGCGGCTCCAAAGGGAGACGAATCATGCCGACCATTCATTCTCTTGATGGAGGTCGACGGTGCGGTGGCGAAGGGCGACCCGGCGGCCACCTCGTTCTCGGCGCGCGGCGGACGATTGTGGGCGACTGCGCTCATCGGGTGGCCCGACGACGACGACGCCCAACGAGCCGCGAGCAAGAAGTGGTGCGATGATACGATCGCGGCGCTGAGCCCCTTCCACGTCACTACGTACCTGAATAACGCCATGCCAGTCAGCGCCGACGAAATGCGCAGGGTTTTTCCCGAAGAGACGATCAAACGCCTCCAGAATCTCAAGGCGAAGCACGATCCGGACGGGATGTTCAAGACCGGCGCCTGGGATTACCAGGCAAACGTCTAGATTGATCACGGGAGGGAGTCTTCGACCTCTTCTGGAAAGCCGCGGACGGCACTGGCGCCGTGGAGCGCCTGACCTGTACGTGGTCGAACCTCTCGACGGCTCCTTCGTCATGATCACGAAACCCAGCGCGGAGCTTGACGAGATTAGCGTGATCCTCATCGGGTTCTCCGAACTCCAGGCGCGGGTGCCGACGGGACGGTAAGGGCGGCTCTGGCTGCTATAATCACGTCCTCCAGTCAGAAGCCATGAATCTTGCAGCTGGACGCGAAATCCGGTTGGCTCGCACCGACCGCGGACATCGTCGTCGTGTGCGGCCTAGCTCCGAAATCTAAATGTATCTCCACACGAGCAGCTAGCCCCTAAGATGAGCCGTGCGAATCCGCGCGACCGTTCCATTTTCCTGCTTCGTGACCGGTGCCACAGCCGATGAGCTGTCGCCCACGTTTCAGTTCACGTCGCGGAACTGTCTCATCGCAGCCTCACTTCAGGGTGAAGATTCTATCGCCCTAACGGAGCCGGGGAACGAACAGCCCTGGTTCCGAAGGGTGCACAATCTCTCCGTCGAAATCGACGAAGCAACGACCAATTTGGTAACCCGCATCGTAGATTCGGATGATCCAGAACTTATCATTGACAGTTTGCTGAAGCCGGTGAACCGCGTGATCAGATCAATCAGACATTTTGGTCTGGTTACGCACGTCCGTGAGTATCGCGCCGCTGACTTTGCTGGCGACCGTTGGCTTGACCTTCTTTCCGTCGAAACAAGCACCGATGGCGTGTCATGGTCCCGTTTGCGTGAACCGCCCACCGACCTAGGCGAGTTTCTGGCCGGAAGGTCATTGCTCCGCCGTGAACATCTGGGTGAGTTCAAGATCGCGAACTTGGCTGAAGTGCAGGAAGCCATCGAAGACAACTTGGCTGCGGGTCCTGAGCGGGTCTTCCTAGCGAACGCGCTTGAATACCTCCGCGCGGGGGATCTTCGAGTAGCGATCGTTGAAAGCATCATCTGCCTGGAGATCCTGCTCGGACAGTTGCTGCCGCAGTTGCTCGTCGCATCGTCAGTTCCAGCCGACGCGCTGACCAGGGACATCACGCTCTTCTCGCGAGTAAAGATGCTCCTGCCTCTGCTATTACCCTCGGAAATGGCGGATGTAGATCTGGTGGCGGTGCTCCGAACGATTGCTCGACGGAACAAGATCGTTCACAAGTTGGGTCATCTGCCTGACGGCATTCCGGAAGCGACCGTGCGCGCCGACATCAGTGCTGTGGTCCGCCTAGCCTACGTCCTTGCTTATAAGCGAGACTCGCTCAAGCGGGCGCCGGGCCTTCAGCAGCTCAGCCGAGACATCGCGGAGCGGTTCGAGATCCGCGCGCCGACGATACAGTGGAACTTGCCACACAAGTTTTCAGTCAGTTTTCCGTTCATGTTCGATCCGATGCCATCCATGGATCGTCTGGCCGACGTCGCCCAGGCTGTGGTCGACGAATTGAAGCAGCTGGATTCCCGATGTCAGCCGAACTCAGATGTGTTCATTTTTTTCTTGCAGTACGGGACCGATGTCGCCACTTGGCAAGGGGGCAGGTTCCGCGTATTTCCCGGCCAGCCGCCAAACCCGAGCGGCCCGCGAACGACCGCCTGAGGCGATTGCCGTGTGCCGGTTTTTGTGCCGGTCCTATGTGTTCAGAGAGTGATATTCAGTGATAGTCAGTGATACTCGACGCGATAGCTAACTTGTTGCAGTTCAAGACAATACCCTCCGAATCAGGCACTTAGGCGATCCACCCGGTTCGCCCTTTCAAGGCTAAAACACGGGTTCGAATCCCGTTGGGGACGCCACATTATGTGGTACCAGTCCCCCCACCAGTTTCGTGAGCGTTCCCGTCCCGTGGAAGGCGTAGTACCGGCCTGTTTCATCTTCGGTGGGCGTGAAGGTGAGCCGACCCACGAGCAGCCGCCGCAGGATCTGTTGTCCCTGCTCAGTGTGACGGCGTAGCAACCCCCGCCAGTCACCCAGGCGGCTCTCCAGGTTCTTCCTGAGGGCTGCTCGGTCTAGCACGACCGGCTCCGACGCCCCCAGAACTTCCAACTCGCATCGCAAGGCTTCGCGTCGTCGCTCGCGGTCCTGCACAGCGGTGAGCAGCGCGGGCAAGTCCCCACCCGTGGCGATCGCCCCGGTGAGCCGCGCCAGCTCGCCGTCGAGCGCCGCGAGATCAGCTTCAAGGGCCGGACGGCGACTCGCCACCGTCGTCGCCGTCAACTGCTCGACCGCCCGCTCGATGGCCGCCTCGACGACCTCGGGCCGCAGGATGGCGTCCTCGACCACCGACAGCACGGCGTCGTCGGTCGCCGCCATGGGCACGGTCAGGCTGTTCGCGCAGATGGACTTCCCCCGCCGGTGGTAGGCGGAACACCCGTAGAAGACCACCCGGTGCGTGCCGTGACTCCGACTCCGCGCTTCTAAGCTCGCGCCGCAGCAGCCGCAGGTCAGGAACCCGGCGAGCAGGTACTTCGCTCCGGTCGCCGGGGGACGCCCCATCACCCGCCCGTCCTTCTGGCGGAGGTACCGGCTCCGGCTGCCGGCGAGTCGGTCGTGGGCGGCCTGCCACGCCTCGTCGGTGACGACCTGTAGCGCCGGGACCGCCTGGCGGACCCACTCCCCTTCCGGGCGGCTACTTCGCTTGGACTGCCCCCACTTATCGCGCTTCTTCGTCCGGTTCCAGACGAGTTCCCCGTGATACAGATCCCGGTACAGCACGGCTCGAATCGACGACGGGGCCCAGCCTCGGGGCCGGCCTTGCTGCGCCCGCGGGGACCGGACGCCCTCCTCGTTCAACTGCTTCGCGATCCGCGTCAGCCCGTAACCCTGGGCGCACAACGCGAAGATCCGGCGCACGACCACGGCCTCCGGCTCGTTCACCACACGTTCGACGTGCGAGCGGCGTTCCTGCCCGGCCGCGTCCCGCACCGTGACGGGCACATTGTCGTACCCAAAGCACTGGCCGCCCGTCACCTGCCCGGTCCTCGCTTTCCGGTGCATCGCGTCGTGGGTGCGCTGCCGGGCCTTGTCCCGCTCGATCTCCGCCGCGAAGCTCACGGCTGACATCAAGAACTTGTCGGTCGGCGTATCGACCAGTACCTCGCGCGCTTCCAGGTAGCTGTAGACCTTCACGCCGGCCTGCGACAGCTGCTTTAGCGCATAGCCCGTCTCGAACTGTTCACGGCCGAGCCGCGAGAGTTCCGAGACGACCAACACGTCGAACGGCGCTCGCGACGTGAGCGCGTTCATCAGGCGCACATAGCCGGGCCGGGTCTTGAACTCCGCCCCGCTCACCCCGTCGTCCTGGTAAATGTGGGCGTCCGGGACCGTCCAGCCCTTCTCGGCTGCGTACTCCTTGGCGCGCTCGATCTGGCGGGTCACCGACTTCTGGGCGTCGGCGACGCCGTTCTGGTCCGTGCTCTTGCGGGCGTAGATGGCAGCGATCATGGCTACTTGCTCCTTGTGCGGCGGCGGCGCGTCCCGAACCGAAACGGCACCCGCGTCACCTCGTCCAGCTGGCCCTTCTTCAGCAGCCAGGTGTCCAGCGAGCGGCGGATCTGCTCGGCGACCTTGATGCCGTCCTCGTCGTAGACGCGGTGCAGCCCATCGATCTGCTCCTGGGTAATGTAGATGTTGTAGCGGATGAACTGCGGCATGAGAGTATTATACATCGTTTATACCTCTTTGGAAAGTACACCGTGTACTTTTTCCTGCCGCCCTCGCGCCGCCGCAGCACGCCACGGCCTCCTGAAGGCCGCTGACCGCCACTTCTACCCTCCCCGGGGTCCCAGGCCGCCACACGGCACCATCGGCCCGCAGAACGGCCCTGAACCCGCCAGATCGCCACCGCGACAGCCAAGCCCGGTCGCAGTCTGAAAACGCCCACCCTCGCCCGTCATGGTCGGTGTTGTTGCGGGTCGCGGTCTGTCACGTGGGGATCAGGCCAAAACCGGTCCCACTCAGGCCCGGAACCGCTCAGAGACGCCAAAGGTGGGGTTCGCATCGTCACCTGCGTCACCCCCGTCACCCAGGCCCTGTTTCAGGCGTTTCTGGGGTGAGGCAGGCGGTGACGCAGCGTGATGCAAGGCGATCTCGGGCAATCCCTGGGCGAGGCGAGAAACACGAGGTTTCTATCCTCACCTGCCTCACCTGCCTCACCCGCGCCCTGTTTACGGGGATTCTTCGGGTGAGGCATCGGTGAGCCAGGGTGAGCTAAACGGCTCCGAGCAATCTGATGCACTTGCAACAGATTCTGGCCGGGGGGAGGGGGGGGTGCACCATCCCCGGAACCGACTCGAACACTCGAACACCCCCCGGTTCGTTCCCGGTCGGTAGACGGCTCCACAATCGGGCCGGATTCCGTCCGGCCGCACGCGCTGGCGAAGCTGAAGCAGACCGGACTCTTGCCGATCCCCCCTACACCCCTTGTGCCATGTATCGCTTCACCGCTGCGACGCCCCGCTCGACTTCCGACTGCAGGTTATAGAAGTGCGGTGAGAATCGCAGCCCGCCTCGGTCCTGGCCGCCGCGGGTCGCGCAACCGATGCGGTCGTTCTCGTAGAGGGCCGCTGAGAGCCGCCTGACATCCAGATTGCCCGGCAGGAAGGAGACAACCGCCGAGGAGCTTGACGGGTCCGGGCTGGTCCAAACCTTGACGCCGTCAATCGTGCTCAGCTCCCGGATGGCCAGCTGCGCCAGTTGCTGCGAGCGTTTCTCGATCGCCTGGCGACCGATTCTGGTCTGGAACTTCAGTGCCTCGCCGAACGCGATGATCGCCGGTTCGTCGCGTTGCCCGAAGCTCTCGAAAGTTCGGGAGATGCCCACGTCGCCCCGGCCGGCGCTGATAATGCTGGCCCAGATCTTGTCGTGCGCGCGCTCGTTGATGAACAGGACGCCCGTCTCCTTCGGGCCGCAGGGCCACTTGTGGGCGCTGCCGGTGTAGAAGTCGGGCTGGATGTCGCTGAGGTCGACGTCGAGCAGACCGAAGCTCTGCGCGCCATCGAGCAGCGAGAGCACGTCGCGCTCATGCGCGAGCCGGCACAACTCGCGCGCCGGCATTAGGTCGCCCACCGTGTTGGTCAGATGCGTGAAGGCCAGGACGCGCGTGCGCGAGGTCAGCGCCGCCCTCACGGCCTCGATGTAGTACTCCGGCCCCGGATGCGGATTGGGGTTGGGCAGCTCGCGGATCGTGAAGCCGAAGCGCTCGCTCTTGCTCTGCCAGGCGAGCTTGTTGCTCGGGTGGTTGTCGGCGAAGAGCACGACCTCGTCGCCTTCGCCCAGATGCACCCCGCTCGAGACCATGTTGTTCGCTTCGCTGGTGTTTCGCGTGATGATGATCTCTTCCGGCGTGACCCGCAGGAAGTCGGCCAGGAGCTGACGCGTGGCCCCCTTTCCCTCTCTCATCTTCACGCGGTTCTGCGGTGATGGATCGCGATCCATGTCACGCGTGTTCTCATACATCGCCTCCAGCACGGGGGCGGACGAGGGACACAAGTTGGCCGCATTCATCACCCCGAGATCACGCGGCATGACGAACTGGTCACGCACCGCGCCCCAGAACGCCTCATCCGGCTCAGCCGGGGTCTGAGGCAACGCCTGGGCCGGAGACGTCCACGGTCGTCCGCCGACGAACCATGACGCCGCGCCCCCGACCGTCACCATGCGTGCGAAGTCCCGCCGACTCAGACCGTGCGAACGTCCCTCATTGCTGGCTGCCATGACCACTCCTTTTCGGGTACCTGCTCTTCGCCGAGACCTCCGTGTTGCCTGCTCCAGAGGGCCCCTTTATACACCCGAGGGCCGCACCACCTTGCCTAGGGGAACTCGGAGCATTGTCACCCCTGCCGCGAGCGTCTACAATTGGGCCTGTTTTCACTGACATTCCATGTCCCTCCAGCGCGGCACCCGCCTCGGCCCGTATCAGATCGAGTCCCCCCTCGGGGCCGGGGGCATGGGCGAGGTCTACAGACCCGCTGACCTGGCTGAACGAGGTCCGCCTCGGGTGGCACGGCCTCCGGGTCCGCGCGCAATGCCCCGGACACGGCCGCCTTTCCTCTTGGGCACCGGCCACGGCGGTAACGTTGCTGAATAGCCTGGTCGCCATCGGTCAGATCGTCCTGCACCACATCGACGGGCACCAGCACTTGCCCGCCTTCCTGGCCAAGGACTCGCGTCAGGCTCCAAGGCTCCGTGAGGGAGTATAAGTGGTCAACCGCCAGCGGGCAGGCTTACACCACTCGTCGCCTAGCTCGACCTGGCCCGGCTTGGCTTCAAGAGGAGGTCTCACGATGTCAAAGGGAGTTCGCGGCGTGTCTGCGCTGAAGCTGGTGGCAGCGCTGATGATCACTGCGCTTCCCACGGAGGCGCAGGCGCAGATGGGGCCAAACCCGTACCGCCCGGTGGGTGGACTGCAGGCCGGAGGTGGCCCGGGCCGCATCGGAGAGCCATGGGCGAAGCTGCCGGACGGGAGAGAGATGGGGTCCCTCGGTGGCATTGAGGTCGACGTGGACGGGGAGCATCTCTGGGCGGTCGTGAGATGTGGCAACGACGGCACGCCACGCGGAAGCCAGACGTATTGTGACGACTCCGATCTCGACCCGATCATCCGGTTCGATCGGGACGGCAATGCGGTCACGATGTTCGGGAGCCGCATGTTCGCATGGCCCCACGGGATACACGTGGACCGCGACGGCAACGTCTGGGTGACCGAAGCGGGAGGTGGAGGACAGGAGCCGGGCGAACGGGTCTTTGGACATCAAGTTTTCAAGTTTTCCCCACAGGGCGATCTCCTCATGACCCTGGGCGAGGCGGGGGTCCCGGGTGATGGCCCCTACCACTTCACCGCCCCGAGCGACGTCGTCACCGCTGCCAACCGCGATATCTTCGTCGTGGACGGTCACAACCAGAACGGGAACAACCGGATCGTGAAGTATTCGAGCGATGGGACGTTCATCAAGGCCTTCGGCGAAACCGGACACGGGCCGGGCCAGCTATACGGCCCACACGCCATTGCCATGGACGCAAGCGGGCGGCTCTTCGTCGCCGACCGGCAGAACATGCGGATCGTCATCTTCGACCAGGAAGGCAACTATCTCAATAGATGGACGCAGTTCGGAATGCCGAGTGATATCGCGATAGACAACAACGGCAAGATCTACGTGGCCGACTCGGAGTCGGACATGGTACAGAATCCAGGCTGGGAGAAGGGGATCAGGGTCGGGGACGTGGAAACCGGCTGGGTGGAGCACTTCATGCTGGACCCGGGCGATAATCCGCCCATAACCGCCGGAGGCAGTGGGGCGGAGTCCCTCACGGTGGATCGCGAGGGCAGCATTTTCGCCGGCGAGCCGCGTCCACAGCGGCTGCGGAAGTATGTGAAGGTGCGGTAGCGCAGAGGTGCCTCGCGAGGCCGCTGGGCGTCCGAGATCATTGTTTCCGTCCTATAAGGCCACCGACACCAGTTCTTGGGAAGAACGGGACAATCACGTGTTTGATTGACGGCCTCGACCATGCCTCTTTCGCACCTAGAAGAAGTTGTCGAGTTTCGCCAGTATCTGAGCGACGAGGCTGACAGAGTTGCGTCGCCACGGCTTCCTTCTCCGCTATGAATGTCGCCTTCAGTAGCTGTTCAAGCTGGTCGCTGAGGTAGGCTGCTGACATCAGAGCGGTTCCTCTGCGGGCCGACCGTACCTCCCTGACGCCCCGTCCCTCCCTGCGGTAAACTTGGCCGTTCATCAACATGGCTCTGGAGCCCGGCAGCAAGCTCGGCGTCTACGAGGTCACCGCCAAGATCGGTGCGGGCGGCATGGGCGAGGTCTTTCGCGCCCACGACACGACCCTAGATCGTGATGTCGCGATCAAGGTGCTGCCGGACGCCTTCGCCACCGACCCAGAACGACTCGCCCGGTTCGAGCGGGAAGCCAAAGTCCTCGCATCGCTGAACCATCCCAACATTGCCGCCATCTACGGCTTGGAGAAGTCCCACGACACACGGGCGCTCATCCTGGAACTGGTCGAAGGCCCGACCCTGCAAGACCGGATCGCGAAAGGCCCGATCCCGCTCGACGAAGCGCTGCCCATCGCCCGCCAGATCGCGGAAGCGCTGGAAGCCGCGCACGAGCAGGGGATCATCCACCGCGATCTCAAACCCGCCAACGTCAAGGTCAAGGACGACGGGACGGTGAAGGTGCTGGACTTTGGCCTGGCGAAGGCGCTCCAACCGGAACTGTCCGACCTCGACGCGGCCAACTCTCCCACGATGACCATGACCGCCGCCGCCACGAAGATGGGCGTCATCATGGGGACGGCGGCGTATATGTCGCCGGAGCAAGCGAAGGGCCGTCAGGTAGACAAGCGGGCTGACATCTGGGCGTTCGGGGTCGTGCTGTTCGAGATGCTCACGGGCCAACAAGCGTTTGCTGCCACGGATATCTCGCAAACGCTGGCGTTCGTGCTGACCCGCGAGATCGAGTGGTCCACTCTGCCAAGCGAGACTCCGGCCTCGGTGCGTCGAATGTTGCGACGGTGTGTCACGCGAGAGCGCAAGAACCGCCTGGCCGACATGTCGATGGCCAGGCTGGAAATCGACGAGGCCGACGCCGCGCCTGAAACATCTGGCGGTGAAGCGACCGCGCCGACCGCACAACCCGCCCTCTGGCAGCGCCCGGCCCTCGTCGCAGCCGCCTCTCACAGCGGTCGTCACCGGCCTCACCGTCTGGACCCTGACCCGGCCCACGCCTGCACTCTTGAATCGGTTTGCCATCGCCACTTCTCCGAGCCCTAGCCCTGGATTCTTCGTTAACAGCTCGATGGTGGCCCTCTCGCCCGATGGTCGCCAGATCGTCTACAACAGCCCAGGCGGGCAACTCTACGTGCGTGACCTGGATCAACTCGACGCGGTCCCGCTACGGGGCGCGGAGAATGCCACCGGCCCCTTCTTCTCCCCCGACGGGCAGTGGGTCGGATTTCTCAGCGAAGGCGACCAACTGGTCAAGGTGTCGATTCACGGGGGACCACCCGTCACCCTGGGTCCCACCGCAGGCATCCTGGGAGCAAGCTGGGGCCGAGACGACACGATCATTTTCTCTGAATTCAGGCCGGGTGGCTTGTTCCGTATCCCGGCGGCAGGAGGTGACCCAGAACCGCTGACGACCCTTGAGGATGACGAGGTTGCCCATGTCTGGCCTGAGATCCTCCCCGGCGGGGAGGCGGTGCTGTTCACGGTCTTGAAGGGCGCGGGCATTGCGAACAGGCAGATCGACGTGCTGCGTCTGGACACGGGCGAACGCACCCTCCTGGTCTCGGGTGGCAGCTATCCCCAGTACGCCCCAACCGGCCACCTCGTGTTCGCGGTGGACGGGACGCTCCGGGCCGTGCCATTCGACCTCGCCAGTCTGACGGTCACGGGAGACCCGGTGCCAGTGCTGGAGGGGGTGACGACGACCGGAACGGGTGCGGCGAGCGCCAGCTTCGCCTCGGACGGGACGCTCGTGTATGTCCCCGGTGGGGCGGAGGGTGTTGGTGCCGAGAGAACGTTAGTCTGGGTGGATCGGGAGGGGGCCGAGGAACCGCTGGTCGCCGAACCACGGGCGTATCTGTATCCCAGGATTTCGCCCGATGGGGCACGGGTAGCCATTGACGTTCAGGATGAGGAGCGAGACATCTGGATCTGGGATTTCGTCCGTGAGACGCTGACCCGCCTGACCTTTGCGTCCGAGGATGATCGTTACCCCGCCTGGACACCGGATGGACAACGCGTGGCCTTTTCTTCGACCCGAGACGGACTCGCAAACCTCTTTTGGAAGGCAGCGGACGGCACCGGCACGGTGGAACGGTTGACCGAGAGTCCAACGCGACAATTTCCCTACGCCTTCACCCCAGACGGCAGTCATTTGGTGTTTCGGCAGGATGGTTCTGACACAAGCACCGATCTGGTAACGCTCGCGATGGACGGCGAGCGAGTGTCGGAGCCACTGTTGGCCACGGAGTTCACCGAGCGCAATGCGGTACTCTCACCGGACGGACGATACTTCGCCTATCAGTCGAACGCCTCGGGGCAAGATGAGATTTACGTGCAGCCGTTTCCCGACGTGGACGAGGGCCGGTGGCAGATTTCGACGGATGGGGGCATCGACCCGTTGTGGGGACCGGATGGGCGGGAACTGTTCTACCGAGTACCAGATGGCGGAAGTGTGATGGCGGTGACGGTCGAGACGAATCCCAGTTTCACGGCGGGGAACTCGGACGTGCTGTTCGAGGGAGACTACTACAGCGGATTCGGACGCACGTACGACATCTCCTCCGATGGCCAGCGATTCTTGATGATCAAGGCAGGGAGCCAGGCGGATGGGACCGCTGTCGAGCGGCAGTTGGTGATCGTCCTCAACTGGTTCTCCGAACTCCAGGCGCGGGTGCCGACGGGACGGTAGGCGGCGACCGACGGCGAGAACGATCCACATGGCATTAGAGGTAGGCAGTCGCCTCGGGGTGTTCGAGGTCACGGGCCGTCTGGGCGAAGGCGGGATGGGCGTCGTCTATCGGGCGACCGATACGACGCTCCACCGGGACGTAGCGCTGAAAGTCTTGCCGGACGCCTTTGCCACCGATCCAGAACGCCTGGCCCGGTTCGAGCGGGAAGCCAAAGTCCTCGCCTCCCTGAACCATCCCAACATCGCGCAGATCCACGGACTAGAGCAGAGCAGTGATGTGCGGGCGCTCGTGCTGGAACTGGTCGAAGGCCCGACGCTGCAAGATCGCATCGCCAAAGGCCCGATCCCGCTGGACGAGGCCCTCCCCATCGCCCGGCAGATCGCCGAGGCGCTCGAAGCCGCACACGAGCAGGGGATCATCCACCGGGATCTGAAACCCGCCAACGTCAAAGTAAAGTCCGACGGCACGGTCAAAGTTCTCGACTTCGGTCTGGCGAAGGCGCTGGGGCCTGAACTGTCCGACACCGAAGCCGCCAACTCCCCGACGATGACCATGACCGCCGCCGCCACGAAGATGGGCGTCATCATGGGGACGGCGGCCTACATGAGTCCGGAGCAGGCTCGCGGGAAACAGGTGGATAAGCGGGCGGACGTGTGGGCCTTCGGCGTCGTCCTGTTTGAGATGCTCACCGGGCAGCAAGCGTTCGGCCGGACAGATATCTCCGAAACACTCGTGTCGGTCTTCCGGGACGACCCGGATTGGTCGGCGTTACCGGATGAGACACCCGCACGGATTCACCAAACCCTTCGCGTTTGTCTACAGAGAGAGACGAAGGAGCGGGTTCGGGATGTCTCGGCAGTTCGACTCGCCTTGGACGGAGCGTTCGAGGCACCAGGCCTGTTGGTTTCGCAACCTGCGAATGCTGATCGTCCTTGGTCGTGGCAGAGCGCGACGCGCCTGGCCGTGGCAGTGATCATCGGCGCAGGCATCGCCACCCTGGTAGGGCTACGGCTCGGCCCGCCGTCTGGTCCTGCATCCAACCGGCCGACTCGCCTCACCATCACGCTTCCGTCCGACCAGCGACTTGCCGGAGTGTTTCCTATCGCCATCTCTCCCGATGGAACGCAACTCGTCTACGCGGCTCGAACCAGCACACAGCCGCAATTGTATCTGCGACCGCTGGAGCAGTTCGAGGCGCGTGTGATGCCAGGCACCGAAGGCGCATCGATGCCTTTCTTCTCGCCCGACGGGCAGTGGGTCGCATTCGAAGCCGAGAACCAGTTGAAAAAGGTGTCGTTAGCGGGGGGACGTCCCTTGACGGTAGCCGAGGGCGTGTTGTCACCGTTCGGTGCAACCTGGGGAGAGGACGGTACGATCATCTACAGCCCGACGTTAAGCAGTGGCCTCAGGCGGGTATCAGCGGACGGCGGCCCGGTCGAACAATTGACGCTTCCTGACTCCGCCGAAGGAGTCTACGGCCACGTGCATCCGCAGTTTCTCCCCGATGGTCGCAGTGTGCTGTTCACGGCGTGGGGCGCGGTCGCTCGCAGCATCGTTCTCTCTCTGGAAACGGGAGGCAGGCAGGATGTGTTTGCCGGAGCGAGTAGCATCGCATACCTCCCGACCGGCCACATCGTCTTCACGCTGCCCGACGAGGCCGACCAAGTGGTCGCTAGACCGTTCGATCTCCAAGGTCTATCGGCACACGGTGCTCCTCTTGGAGTGCTGTACGACGCGCTTTGGGCACCTCACGCTGGCAGGCACATACTCGCGACGTCTGAGTCCGGTACCCTCGCGTACGTCCCGCAGGGCGATCAGCAAGGAGAACAGCTCGTCTGGGTGGATCGTGCAGGGAGTGCCGAGTCAATGGACCTGCCTAGGGGCACCTACGAACGTCCCGAACTCTCGCCCGACGCCACGCGTGTGGCCGTCGGGAACGGCCGAGCGATCCAGGTCATCGATATCGAACGCGGCACGCGTACCACGATCCCCCAGGTCGGGAGTGACTCAACTCCTCGCTGGACGCCTGACGGTCATCACATCACGTTTGGTTCGAACCGAGCAGGCAGTTGGGACCTGTATACCGTGCCAGCTGACGCCAGTGAAGCGGCGAAGCCACTCCTGGTCAAACCGTTGGATCAGTTCCCAAACACCTGGTCTCCGGATGGCCGGTCGTTGATTTTCCATGAGAATCATCCCACGACGGGATGGGACCTCTGGGTCTTGCCACTCGACGGCGAACCCTCGGTGCTCTTGGCCTTACCGAGCAACGAGATGAACGCCGAGTTTTCTCCTGACGGACGGTGGGTTGCGTATGTCTCGGATGAATCTGGCCGGGACGAGGTATACGTGCAGACGTTCCCCGAAGGGGACCTCAAACGAACAGTGTCCAGTGACGGAGGGAGTGAGGTCCGGTGGGCCGCGGATGGACGAGCGCTGTTCTTTCGCAACGGCGACGACCTGTTCACAGTCGAAGTCGATGCTGAGTCGATCGGTGCTCCGGTCAAACTTTTCGAAGGGCGCTATCAGATCGACCGCTTTGCATACCAGGAGTACGACGTGAGCCCCGACAGTCAGCGATTCTTGATGGTGACCGACAGCTCTCCGGATGAAATCAGAATCGTCCTCAATTGGTTCTCCGAACTCCAGACGCGGGTGCCGACGGGACGGTAGGCGACGACGGTTGCTGAGAACGATCTCTACCCTGCCCCATATCTAGATCGTCCCAAGTAACCTGAACGTCGGCTTACGGCATCATCGTCTAGCGGCACTTTGCGGGCCGACCGCGCCCCCCTGACGCCCCGTCTACCCCTGCGGTAAACTTGGCCGTCTCCAACATGGCCGGTTTCAAGGGGTCGTCGCAACACTACCCCTGCGGTAAACTTGGCCGTCTCCACATGGCCGGTTTCAAGGGGTCGTCGCAACACGTCCTCACTGGTGTGAGAGTAGCAGTTCGTTGAAGGCTTCGGATGGGGTTCTCCAACCGAGCGTCTTCCGCGGGCGGCGGTTGAGTGTGACCGCGACAGCAGCAATGTCGCTAGCGCTGTGCCTATTGAGGTCAGTACCTTTGGGGAAGTACTGACGCAGCAGGCCGTTGGTGTTCTCATTCGTGCCGCGCTGCCACGGACTGCGAGGGTCGCAGAAGAATACTTGCAGCCCAGTGTCGATACGCAGTTGGGCGTGCTGGGCCATCTCCGCGCCTTGGTCCCAGGTCAGTGACCGACGAAGCTGGTCAGGGAGCGTCGTGATCGTCGACGTGATCGCATCCCGTACGGCGTCGGCACCATGCCCCGTAAGAGCCGGACCGTTCTTGACCCGGAGTCGGCCAGGTTCGGCCATGCGGGGCAGGTGGAGCAACATCGTAAATCGGGTGGTGCGTTCGACCAATGTGCCGATCGCAGAGCTGCCAAGTCCGATGATCAGGTCGCCTTCCCAGTGTCCAGGAACGGCTCGGTCCTCGGCCTCGGCGGGCCGCTCGCTGATCATGATGTCGGGACCTACAAACTCCTTGCCGCGACCACGGCGGCGAGCCCTCGGCACGCGCAGCGCCCGCCCGGTGCGCAGGCATGCCGTCAGCTCGCGGCGCAGTGCCCCCCGCCCCTGGATATACAGCGCTTGGTAGATGGCCTCGTGCGAGACCCTCATCGATGCATCGTCGGGATACTCTATCCGGAGCCGATGGGCGATCTGCTGCGGGCTCCACGACGTCGCCCAATGTCGGTCCTGGCGGCGGCCATGACGTCGACCACTCCAGGAGCCCACGTTGGGGCCAGGCACGGGCGTCCCGTTCTCAGCCATGACCGTGCCTGCGAGGCGGTCCTGCACGTAGCTCCTCAGCCGATCGTTCGCGGCCAGCTTGGCTATCTTCGGGCGCTTGGCACGTCGCTCGCTGTGCCACTGCGCAGTCGACGCCCGATACGCCAGACCGCCGCTGCGAGTCGCGGCATTGCGACGCAGTTCTCGCGAGACAGTCGACGGGGCTCTACGGAGCCGCCGGGCCATGTGGCGCACCCCGGCGCCCTGCGCGCTCAGGATCGCGATCTCTTCCCGCTCCGCAAAGGACAGGTAGCGAGCCGATCGGGGCGCCAAGCTGACCGGCGGCATACCCCCGCCCCCACGGAACCAACGACCACCCACGGGCGGCGACACGCCACATGACACAGCGGCATCCTCACTCGACAGCCCCCGGGCGATCGCCTTCCAGAACCGTTGCTGCTCCTCACGCCCCGCTACTGGCGGGCGACCAGGCGAACGCATCGCAGGCCGACCCGCCCGGTCTGACCTTCTCCGTCTCCGTTTCTGCATCGCAGCACCTCATCATCGAGGTGTTGCGACGACCAGTTGAATTCACCATGGCTCTGGAAGTCGGCACGACCCTCGGCGTCTACGAAGTCCTCTCCGCCATCGGCGCGGGCGGCATGGGCGAGGTGTACAAGGCGCGGGACACCAAGCTCGACCGCGATGTCGCGCTGAAGATCCTCCCCGACGCGTTCGTGAACGACCCTGAGCGGCTGGCCCGCTTCCAGCGCGAGGCGAAGGTGCTGGCCTCGCTGAACCATCCGAACATCGCACAGATTCATGGGCTGGAGGAGTCGGGCGACTCCCCGGCGCTGGTCCTCGAATACGTCGAAGGGCCAACCTTGCAAGATCGGATCGCGCAGGGGCCGATCCCGCTCGACGAAGCCCTGCCCATTGCCCGACAGATCGCCGAGGCGCTCGAAGCCGCCCACGAGCAGGGGATCATCCACCGCGACCTCAAACCCGCCAACGTGAAGGTGAAGGACGACGGCACCGTGAAGGTGCTGGACTTCGGGTTGGCGAAGGCGCTTGGACCGGAACTGTCCGACCTCGATGCCGCGAACTCCCCGACGATGACGATGACCGCCGCCGCCACGAAGATGGGCGTCATCATGGGGACGGCGGCGTACATGTCGCCGGAACAAGCAGTCGGCAAGACCGCCGACAAGCGCAGTGATCTGTGGTCCTTCGGCGTGGTGCTGTTTGAGATGCTGACAGGCCGGGCGCTGTTCACAGGCGAGACGGTGTCGCACGTCCTGGCCGAAGTGCTCAAGACCGATCCCGACTGGACGACGTTGCCCGCGACAACGCCCGCTCTGGTCCGCCGCCTTCTGCGTCGGTGCTTGGAGCGGAACCCGAAGCAGCGGCTGCCCGATGCCGCGATGGTTCGGTTGGAGATCGACGAAGCGGACACTACCCCCGAGACTTCCGTCACGGACGGGCCGGACCTAGTCGCCCCGCCTGCCCGCTGGCAGCGCCTGGCGGGGACCGCGGCGATCGCGCTGGTCACGGCAGCCCTCACGGTACTTGCCGTCTGGCTGGTCACGCCAGAACCCGTGCGCCCTGTCTCCCGCGCCGTCGTCAGCACCGCGCCCGACGGGGAGTTCTTCGGTACAGAGCCCCAGCACCAGGTCGCGATCTCGCCAGACGGATCGCGCATCGTGTACACGGCCGGCGCTGGCATCGGCAGGGAGCTGTTTGTGCGCCCGGTGGCTTCGCTCGAAGGGACGCGCGGTCTCGGCGGTATCGATGGCGCGGACACCCCCTTCTTCTCGCCGGACGGCGCTTGGGTCGGATTCGCGTCGCAGCGCGAGACATCCTGGAAAAAGGTGTCGATCCTGGGCGGGCCATTCGTCACACTCTGGGATAGTCCAAGCGCACCGCGCGGCGCCTCGTGGGGACCTGACGACACGATCATCTTCGCGCAGTCCGCAGCGGGGGCGGGCCTCTTCCGGGGTCCAGCGGCTGGCGGCGAGCCGGAGATCCTGACGACGCCGGATGCGGCCAGCGGCGAGGTGAACCACGCGTGGCCGGAGTTCCTGCCTGGAGGACGGGCGGTCCTGTTCACCGTCCTCGGTGGGACGGCCGCTCAGGATCGAACGGTGGCCGTCCTCGATCTGGACACGAACGAGCGACGGACGCTCGTGCCGGGCGGCAGCAATCCCCGCTACGCGCCCACGGGCCACATTCTCTACGGCGCCGGCGGCGTGCTCTTCGCTGTGCCGTTCGACCTCGATCGGCTGGAGGTGACCGGCGATCCGGTGCCATTGCTCGAGGACGTCATGATGTCGGCGAACGGCGCGGTGAATTTCGCACTGTCGGCCAACGGGTCGCTCGCCTACGCCACGGGCACCGGGGCAGGTGTTGGAGGCGAGCGCACGCTGGTCTGGGTGGATCGCGCAGGCATGGAGGAGCCTGTAGGGGCGGAGCCCCGGAGATACCAGGAGTTCGCCCTGTCGCCGGACGGCACGCGCGTGGCTGCTCAAGTAGGGGGGAGCGATGGCCAGGATGTCTGGATCTACGACCTCTCCCGGAATACCTTGTCGCGGCTGACGTTCGAAGCTGGCAACGAAGAGTTTCCGACCTGGACGCCCGACGGCACGCGTGTCGCCTTCGGGCCGCCTGTGTCGTGGAAAGCGGCCGATGGCACAGGGGAGGTCGAAACGCTTGGCGGGGACGGTTCGTGGAGCCCGCAAGCGTTCACGCCGGATGGGCGGACGGTGATCGTCCGGCAGAACACCGGGGGCAAACGAGAGCTCGGAGTGCTGACCCTCGATGACGGACGTCTCGAACGGATCATGGAGAGTGAATTCTCCCAAAGGAACGCCGCGCTGTCTCCGGACGGCCGGTGGCTAGCCTACCAGTCCAACGAATCGGGGCAAACCGAGGTTTACGTACGGCCGTTTCCCGACGTGGACTCCGGCCGATGGCAGGTGTCGAGCGGCTTCGGATACTGGCCGCTGTGGAGCCCAGCGTCGGACGAACTCTTCTACATGGCACCGGATGAGGCGATGGTCGTCGACTTCACCGCGGAACCGACGTTCACGCCTGGATCGCCCGCCGCGATGTTCAGTCGAGGGCCCTATATGGCCGGCGGCGACCGCCGCTGGGCCGTCTCACCCGACGGTCAGCGGTTCCTGCTGCTCAAGCCCGTGGCTTCTACCGTGACGGACGGTGCCGACGGACCGCCACCCCAGATCATCCTCGTCCAGAACTGGACCCAGGAACTGCTCGAACGGGTGCCGGTCCCGTAGGACGACCTGGTTCACCGAACTCCAGGCGCGGGTGCCGACGGGGCGGTAGGGGCAGCGGTCGGAGAGAACGGCCTCTATCCTCCAGGCGTCTGTGGCGATTTGGGCGGAGAAGCGGCAAGAACGAAAGCGGAAGGTCACGCGACGTGGGCTGCATCGGTAACTGGCAAGCGGAGGTCGAGAATGCCCGACTACAACAAGGAAGTTGCCAGGAAGCTCTTGGATGAGCTTCAGGAGCATCTAGGGGGTACGCCGGATCGTATCGATCAGGCTCCAGATGAGGGGCCAGCAATCAAGCTCATCTGCGGAGCACTGGGCCAAGCGATCACGGCGCTCAAGACGATCGTCTGAGCAGGAGTGATGCTTGTATTTCCTCGCTAGTTGCTGTCGTTAGAACTCCAGGCGCGGGTGCCGACGGGACGGTAGGGGGTGACCGTAGGTGATAACGGCCCCTTCCTCAGCCTCCCGACAGATCAGCCCCGCGTAAGCCGAACGTCGGGTGTGGTGTGCCGCATGCTGCGACGACTCCGTCTGCTCATCAGCGTCCTCCTCACGCTGCCCGTGGCCATCGAGGCCACGACCATCGTCATTCTCCAAAGTGAGGGCCAACTCATCCTGGCCGCCGACAGCAAGCGGCGCTACGAGCAAGGTGGGGATACGCTGTTCGAAGCCACGGCCTGCAAATTGCTTGTCCTCGGCGACGTCGTCTTCGCCGCCTCGGGAGTCACCGCGCTCGCCGGGGCTGACGGCCAGGGCCTGTTCGACGTGCGGGCACTCGCGGGCCAGACGCTGAGTCCACCAGGTCGGCTCACCGACCGCGTCCGGCGGTTTGACGAGGCGCTGGCCCGGGAATTGGCCCGCATACGCGCACTGTTCGACGTCCGCCACACGAGGGGTCTGTTTCTCGAAGTCATGCTGGCGGGCGTCACGAATGGCCGTCCGGTGTTCTTCATCCGCCGATTTGCGGTGACAGCGGACGCGGATGGGCAATTGGCCGCGCACCGCATCGACCGCCGATCCTGCGATGCGTGCCGCAATCTGATTGAGGTGCTCGGCCATGACGAGAGGATTGTCGATCTGCTGGAGACGAAAACCGCTGCCGAGATGCAGCGTATGGCCCAAACCGTGGAGACGGCCCGCACATTCATCCGCGCCGAGATTGCGCACACCCCTGACCGGGTCGGCCCACCGATTGACATCCTCCGCCTGGATCGGTGGGGCATCCACTGGGAGGCGAGCAAGCCGGAATGTGGGAGTGGGCGGTGAGCACCGCCGCAGATGCAAGCCGGAGGCGATCTGCTCACGGGGAGGCTGTCCACCATTTGTCCACGAACCAGGCAACACCAGGCAATACCAGACAACACGAAGACGCAGCGAACGCCTCAGATTTCGGCCAGAATCTGGACAGGGCAACACCAGACGACACCAGCCGGACCGAGGGACGCAGATTCCCCCCTTCCGCACCACCTTTTCAAATCGTTCGATCTTCTGAATGTTTTCACGGATTCGGGCACGAGTTGCCAACAAATTGCTAACGAAGTTTTCGCCACCTGTCCTGCACGCGATCTGAACCAGCGTCGCCGGTGGACGTACACTCGTCGAATGGACGCCCCTCGGGTCGTCGAGGTCGAGTGTTACGCGGGCTCCCAGGGCGAAGAGACCCCGCGACGCTTCCGGCTCGGGGATTGGCAGGTCGAGATCGAGACGGTGGTCGAGCGGTGGCGCACGCCGGATGCCCGAGGCTTCAGGGTCACCGCCGGGGGGCAGACCTACGTCCTCCGGCACGACGTGGCCTCTGGCGTGTGGACGCTGACGGAGTCGGTGGCCTGAGCGCCTTCCCCCCCGCAACGCGGCCCCGAGAATTCTCCGCCGTGTCACCCATCAAATCCCGTAACTGACGCAGGGTCAGCAAGATGACGGTCCGTGAGGCAACCCGTCACTTGGCGCGGGTGTCGGGTTGCCGCAGGGCGGCTTCGTCACCGGTCCGCCTCCGGCAACGCCAGAATCGCCGCCTCGACCTCCTCCTGCGACGGCGCCACCATGCCGGGGGAGCCGGGTCCCAGGCCAATCTGCACGATGACCCTGTTGCCCGTGTTCCCCTCGCCAATCGGGCGCAGCAACCCGGTGTGCAGCAACAGGTCCTTGGCGGGTTTGTGATCGCCCTTCTCCGCCGCCTTGTCAGCGGCCTTGAACCACTGGTTGGCAGCCTGCACGCCGTGGGCCTTCATCTTCCGAAGCACGCTCTCAGCCAGATCGGCCTCGACCACCTGACACAGCCGCTCGAAGTCGTCCCCCTGCAAGACCCCGGCGATGGTCTCTCGGGTCCGCCCGAAGCGGTCGGCGAGTGCACGCCGAGTGAGGCCCTCGGCGAGATGGGCCTGCTGGATGGCGCGGCGTTCGTCGGGCATGACCTGGGAGCCGCGACCGGGCTTGTGACGCGGCGCGAGAGCGTGGGTCGAGGGTGCTGATTTCATAGCACCATCATACGCCCAAGTTATCAGAGGCGCTACGGGTTCAACCGTTGCCTCGACTGTAGGCAACGCACACCATCACGAAGACGATGATGATGAAGCCGGACAAGAACCCCGATGCCAGGAATCCCACGTCAACGAGAACACTGAGAACCGCAAACCCGAGGAACCCTAAGAGACCCCACTGCAACACCGTAAGTCCGACAAACGGATCACGACGGTACGTCGGCAGCTTCGTTCCGTCATCAGCATCGAAAACCTTCCAAAGGAGAGCAACGAGGAGGACGGCGGGCAGGATCAACGGGAGGTCGCTCGGCCACCCGAGCCACTTCCCCGTGAAATACAGGCCGTACAGGACCGCGACATACGTGAGTGCGAGTCCCGACGAACGCGACCAAGCAGGTCCTGATTGATCCTCTTGCTCCACCGCCGACCCTCGGCTCAGATGAGCCAAACGAGCAGCCACCCGTACAGCCAAACCACCGAGATCGGCCAGATGCAGAACAGCACGTAGGCGATCATCACGAGCCACCTGTAGAACCGCGTTCCTGCTTGGATGGCGTGGGCCTCTTCGAGAGATTTTGCCGAAGCTTTTTCCCGGTAAGCCATGTACTCCAACGGGCCGATGACGGCGAGGAAGGCAACGCCGTAGTACAGCCAGCTTTGGGAGACGTCGGGAGCGACGACGTGGACGGTCGCCTGAGCCGCACAGTAGGCCGACCAACCGCCCCAGAAGTACACCTGGAGACTTACCCCAATCGGGGTCATCGCGTGGATTCCGGCTCCGAGGCGAACCATGAAGGCGATGACGGGCACCATCACGAAGCCGTACGCCACATCCACGAGCAACGCCGCGCCCCACGTCTTGGCGAGGAAGCTCCAGAACATGATTCACCTCTCACGGGTGGACGCCGCCATCCCGAGTACCCGACGCGGGGCGAACGAGCAGCGAGGTATCGAAGTATAGGGCGGGTGTTGACCGTGGTCAACGACGTGGTGGAAGCCCACCCACGTCCAGCAGACTCACCAACGGGACGCGGAGGGTCTTGGCGAGCCGCAGCAGATTCAGATAGGTCGGATTACGCCGACCGACTTCCAAGCCGCTGACGTAAGACCGGTCCAGTCCGCATTCCCCGGCCAGGTCTTCCTGGGTCCAATCGCGGGCGAGCCGGAGCTGGCGGATGTGCTTCCCGAGCTTCTTGAGCGTGGGGTGAGGCGTGGCCCGCGGCGGCACCCGCTGATGGTGCCCACGGTCTACAACTTGGTCTATAGACCAGGGTCAACACACAATTGACCCACGGTCTTCATAGAAGTTGCCCCGGCATAGTACTCAACTGTCAACTTGCTCGTAGTAGTCGCAGTCTAAGTTTTCACACTTCCAGGCCGGTGAGTAGATTGGCTCTGGAAGCGCCCCACCCTCACCGACAAAAGCTGCTCCGCTTCCTGGAACAGCCGTTCTCTGCCGAAACATCGCGGTCTGTCCGCACTGCGGACACTTTTTCGTTTCACGGTCCTCGGGCTTCGCCATCGGAATCCTCCAGGTGAGTGCTATTACGAATCAACTACGGCTCCCTCACTTCCCACACTGGGTGCAACTCCCACAGCGTCTGCACCACGCCGCCCTTTCCACCGTGCCCGTGTCCCTCCTGTGTGGGCGGATTCGTCTGGTGGGTCTGATCGGGCCACTGGGCGGGTAAGCGCGCCGCGTACCTGAACGCCGACCCCCGTGGTGGCACGCCGCGGTCGCCGTGAGCCCTCAGCGGCCGGGCGCTTGATAGCTGACCTGGATCGTCGTAGCCTTGTCGATCTCTTCCGCTGTCAGCAGCACGGTTGTCTTGAGGGTCACGGCCCCCGACGCGTTGATCGCGAACGAGGCGGCCGCCATCGTCGCGTTGTCCGGGCCGTCCACGATTGCCACGACGTCCTCATCGCCGAAGGTGAAGTAGAGCGATTCCAACTTCGCCCCGACACTGTTGAAGGCTGCCTCCGCAGCCGCCTTGCGCTTCGAGCCGCCGTCCCTCAACAAGCCCTTCACTCCGTCGCCGGTGTACGACCCGCGAATCAGATACTTCGGCATCTTGAACCTCCTCACAAAATCGATTTCGCATCTCCGTGGTGGTGTGCAGCAACTGGGCCGGGTCCGTTTCGCCGGGAGTTCGGTTTCGCTGCCGCGGATGGCACGTTTATACACCCGAGGGCCGATGAGGCCACGGAACTTTCTGCGTCCTGACTGACGCTGTACCCGCCCGGACGGCTCTGAAGCGCGGTGTGTGCTGGTGCCCGCTGGCCCGGTCAACACCGTGGTCGGTATCTGAACGACGTGGTGCAAGGTGTGCGGGACTTTGAAGACGCGGATGAGGCCCGCGAGTGGGCTGTAAGCACCCTGTGGACCTGCTTGCGTTTGTCAGCCATCGGTCTGTCGCTGCCAAACCGATCAGAGTCCAGAGAAAACAGAGATCAGAGATCCAGAGGTCAGGAAGAGAATGGGGACACCACCACCCGAAATCCGACGTCGCCGTCGCGACCGACGGGATCGCCGCTGCTGCGGTAGGCGGCGCGGACGACCCCCTCGGACCAGTATAGCGCCCCGCGCCCGGGCACTCTGCGCTCCTTATCGAAGGCCGGGCTGGTGCTCCGCGGCAAGCGGCCGACACGGGACCGGATCATCTCCGAACTACCGCAGCGGTCGGGGCGGAAGGTCTCGCGGTGTCAGCGCGTTTCCTTGAGTCGGTCCTGAAGAAAAGTGGAACCGCTCCGACAGCCAAATGCGACCAGGCCTTCGCCATGTTCACTCGTATTCTTCGTCTTGCTAATAGGCACCGTCACCATCGACGCGGCCGTGGCGATCTTACAATTCCACACCGTTCTGGGTTGGTCGCCGTTCTTCAGCACGGTTGTAAAGTCCACGATTCCTGCGCAGTAATAGCACACGACACCCGAACTTAATTGATTGACTTGATACTGGAAGCCTCTGGAATTGTTCGTTGTTTGGCCTTCGAAGTGACCGACGTGGCGGATATCCGTAAGCTCTCCCCCAGGCGCGAAACGAAACCCTTCATGAAGATTCCCGGCGAATCTAGTAACGTCATCGTGAAACGTGGAGATTTCTCCCGCATTCCCGGTAAGCGGCGGCTGAGCTGTCTGTGCCGCGGCGATGACGGCCATTCCCACTGCGATGAGAAACGCAGCGAGAAACTGGATCTTCTTCATGGTTCTCTCCTTCAGAAGTGCTGGATGGCTCACAGGTAAGAGGCGCCACGGCCCTGAATGGGCAAGATCTCGCAACGGCTAGTACGTAAGCCGTCCGGAATCCCCATTGTGTTCAATCGGTCACGCCAGACTATACAATGAAACGTTCCCCCGCGCTACCGACGAGGCTACCGCACGGCACTGTCAAGTTGACGGACTCAGCGCGAGGCTCCTCCCGCGATGGCCGACCTCACCCTGTTTCAGCGGGCACACGTCACCTCCTGCCAGACCAGCAGCGAGCGCGTCCGCAACAACCGGTAGTGAGCCGCCTGCAGCAGGTGACGGCCCACGCGGAAGAGATTGAGCACGAGACCGTGGACCGAGAGAAATCGTTGCGCGTGCGCGGCACGGATACCGTCACCGCGACAATCGCCGCGGTTGGGAGGATGTGCCATGTCTGTCCGACTAGAACACGCGAACCTGAGCGTGCGCGATGTCGAGGAGATGCTCCGCTTCTTACGGACGGCGTTTCCCGAGTTTCGCGTGCGCGGCGAAGGCAAGAATCCCCGCGGTTTACGGTGGGTGCACCTGGGGACTGACGAGACCTACATCGCCCTAAACGAGGTGACGATGCCACCCCCGACGACGCGGACCCTGTACGGGGACACGCCCGGGGTAAATCACCTGGCCTATGAGGTTGATGACGTCGAGGCGCTGCGCCATCGACTCGCCGCTGCCGGGTACCAAGATTCGACGGTGCCGAACGCCCACCCGTACCGGAAGCGTGTGTACTTCAACGACCGGGAGGGTAACGACTGGGAATTTGTCGAGTACCTGTCTGACGACCCCTCAAAGCGACACGACTACAAATTGCCCGATCAGTAAGCGAGAGCATTCGCCGTCGGGCCACGGTTTCATCGACGATCAACGTCACTGCCACTGCCATCTCACTGCCATGGCAGTGCCCCACTCTTACTGCCACGCTGCCCCCCTCTTTAGAGGGGGCAGTGGCAGTGTTGGGTGGCACTCAGCAGCGGCAGCACGGTGGACAGCCGAACTCACGGTCCCGCGTAGACCAGCAAGACGCCGAAGGCGATGGCCCCGGTCGCCGACACGCGCAGCAGCGCCGGGCGTGCCAGCCACCACTCGATAAAGGCGTCCAGGCGGACGCGCCCAAAGATGACGAGGGCCACCGCTGCCACAATCGAGATCATGCCGACCACGCGTATCACCAGCGGAGCGCGGCAGTCTGGCGCGACCGCGAGCAATACCACCCCCAGCACGAGGCGGATGATCACGGCGAACCAGAATCGAGCGGGATTCTGCCAGCGATGGACCAGGGTGATCAGGCTGCGTGGGCGAGCCAGCCCGATGACCCCAATCAGGGCGATCACGACACCCAGGACGGTCACGATGATGGCCATTCGCCTACCCCTTTTCCGGCGGTCGCACATCCGGCTCGCCCCCGCCCGGAGACTCCTGGAGGATCATCCTACTGAAAAGCCTGAAAAGCGAGCCGCATGCGCGACGGCTCTGTCCCCAGACGCTATAATTCCACCCTCAGCCTGGACAGCTTGAAATGGCCCTGCAGCGCGGCACTCGCCTCGGCCCGTCAATGCCTACGGGAGTTCTCACGCCCGGGTCTACGGTCGGGATTCGGCACAGCTCGAACGACCGGGAGGTCATAGTGAAGGCATTCGTTGCCGTTCTTCTCTTGCTTGGCGGCACGCTCTGGCCGCCCGCCCTGCAGGGCCAGGAACACCTGCCGATCATCGACATGCACATGCATGCCATGAACGTCCAGGTCTTGCCTAATGGGAACCCAGTTCCCTATCCGTTGCGGTGTTATCCCGGTCCTTGCGAGGGTGGGCCCGCTGCGGCCACTACCGAGGAAGAGGTTCTTCGGTTGACGCTCGAAGCGATGGATCGCCACAACATCGTGCTCGGCTTCCTGAGCGGTTTCGACGCCTCGCCAGACTCGCTCACCCCCAATCTGGAGCGGGTTCGATCATGGGTGGAAGCGGCACCAGGCCGTTTCATCCCGAGCGTGGGCGTGACGGAACCGGGCAAGCCCGCCGTTGCCCACCTCAGGGCGCAGTACGACGAGGGGCGGCTCGAAGGGCTTGGCGAGATCGCCACGCAGTACTACGGATACCGGCCGGATGATCCGGTCTTGGCACCGTATTTCTCGCTGGCCGCCGAACTCGACATCCCAACCCATATCCATACGCTAGGCATCGGTGCAGCGTTGCCGACGTTCCGGTCGTCGGCTGGAAACCCGATGTGGCTGGAGGAGGTGCTCGCTCGTCACCCTGGCCTCAGATTGTTCGTCGAGAATTCCGGTTTCCCTTTCACGCAGGAGTGGATCGCTATTGCTTACCAGTATCCGCAGCTCTACGGCGAGGTTTCGACGACCACGTGGATCGTCAATCGCACCGCCTTCTATAACCATCTTCGCGCTCTCGTTGAAGCGGGCCTGTCGAAACGCATCATGTTTGGTTCCGACCAGATGCAATGGCCGGAGGCGATTGACGCTGCCGTTGAAGCGATCGAGTCTGCTCCGTTCCTGAGCGAAGAACAGAAGCGCGACATCTTCTACAACAACGCGGCTCGCTTCCTTCGCCTGAGCGACGCTCAGATTGCCGAGCACCACGGGCGGTAAATTGATGGCCCTATCCCGCGGCACCCGCCTCGGCCCGTATCAAATCCTCGCCCCCATCGGGGCCGGGGGCATGGGCGAGGTCTACAGAGCCACCGACACCCGCCTGGAGCGGACCGTCGCCATCAAGGTCCTGCCCGCCCATGTGGCCTCGGACCCGGAGCGGAAGGCCCGGTTCGAGCGCGAGGCCAAGACCGTCGCCGCGCTCAGCCATCCCCACATCTGCCCCGTCTTCGATGTGGGCCGCGAGGGCGAAACCGACTTCCTGGTCATGGAGTACCTGGAGGGCGAGACGCTGGCCGACCGGCTCAGCAAGGGTGCCCTGCCGCTGGACCAGGCGCTCCGTTACGCCATCGAGATCGCCGACGCCCTGGACAAGGCCCACCGCCAGGGGGTGACGCACCGGGATCTGAAGCCCGCCAACATCATGCTGACGAAGGCGGGGGCGAAGCTCCTGGACTTCGGGTTGGCGAAGCTCAAGCCGACCGGCCCGCAGAGTGACGCCTCGACCAAGCTGGCCGACTCCTTGACCCAGCAAGGGACGATCCTCGGTACGTTCCAGTACATGTCACCGGAGCAGTTGAACGGTGAAGAGGCCGACGCCCGGACGGACATCTTCGCCTTTGGGGCGGTGCTCTACGAAATGACCACGGGCAGGAAGGCGTTCGAGGCGAAGACCCAGGCGAGCTTGATCGCCGCCATTCTGGAACGTGTACCGCCAGCGATGTCCTCGGTCGAACCGATGACGCCAGCCGGGCTGGACTACATCGCCAAGACCTGTCTCGGGAAAGACCCCGATGACCGCTGGCAAACCGCCCGCGATCTGTTGCGAGAGTTGAAACGTGTCGAAGCCGGTGGTGCGACTCCAGCCGAATCGGCAGCGACCATTGTGCCGCAGCATCTAGCTCTCTGGCAGCGCCCGGTGCCAGCAGCCATGGCCGCGCTCCTGCTGGTGGCCGTCACCGGCCTCACCGCCTGGAACCTGATGCGGCCTGCACCACCCTCCGTGGCACGGTTCGTCGTCAACACGCCGCCGGATGGACCGTTACGGGTTACCGTTACCTTCCGTGACGTGGCGCTCGCTCCCGACGGCACACGGATTGTCTATCAGTCCGGTACAAGCCGCGCTACCAGCCAACTCTACGTGCGCCACCTCGATCAATTGGAGGCCACACTCCTGCGAGGCACCGAAGGTGGCATGACGCCATTCTTCTCGCCTGGCGGGGCATGGGTGGGCTTCACAGACTTGGAGCGCAATCTCAAGCGGGTCTCCGTTCTCGGAGGACCGCCCGTGACCATCGCCGACGTCCGTCCGACGCCTCGGGGACTCAGCTGGGGACCGGATGACACCATCGTCTTCGCCACAGCAGCGAGCGCGGGACTGCTGCGAGTGCCAGCGGTCGGAGGCGAGCCAGAACAGTTGACCACGGTGGACCCGGACCAGGGTGAGACGAACCACTGGTGGCCGGACGTGCTGCCCAATGGCAAGGGCGTGCTGTTTACCGCCTGGTCGGGTACTGACGAAGGGTCGCGCCTGGCCGTCGTCTCGCTGGAGACGCGTGAGGTCACCTACTTGCTGCCCGGCGGGAGCCATCCACAGTATTCCCCGACCGGGCACATCGTCTACGGCGTGGGCGGCACCTTGCGGGCGGTGGGCTTCGATGCCAACAGCCTGACCCTGACGAGTGACAACCCAGTGCCGGTGCTAGACAACGTCAACACGAAGGCGACTG
Source organism: Vicinamibacterales bacterium (assembly GCA_963667915.2). Classification (GTDB taxonomy): domain Bacteria; phylum Acidobacteriota; class Vicinamibacteria; order Vicinamibacterales; family UBA823. Next base: position 612,194 of record CAXXNN010000004.1, read on the forward strand.
GTGCGGCGAACTTCAGCCTGTCCGACACCGGGTCGCTGGTGTATGTGAGGGGCGAAGGTGGTGTCGGTACTCTGCGCACACTGGTGTGGGTGGATCGTGAGGGTCGGGAAGAACCTGTGGGTCTGCCGCCGGATGCCTATCAGTACGCACGCCTCTCGCCCGATGGGACACGGATTGCCGTGCATATCGCAGACCTTCAGAACAACGACATCTGGGTCTCCGAGTTGGCCCGAGGCACACTCACCAGACTCACCACCGATGCTGCAGGGGATTTCGGCCCGCTCTGGACCCCTGATGGCGAGAGCATTGTGTTTACTTCCCAACGTGAAACGCCGCGCGGGCTGTTCTCAAGAGCCTTCGACGGCACGGGTCCGGTGGAGCGCCTCATGACCCTCGATGAGGATGGGTTTCTTGACGCTGGTGACTGGTCGCCCGATGGCCAGAGTCTGATTTTTTGGTACGTGTCGCGGGACACACGAGCGAACATCGGGATTTTGTCGTTGGAGGGGGAACCAAGCTGGGAACCGCTAATACAAACGGAAGCGAGAGAACTTCAGCCAGCCATCTCTCCCGATGGCGGCTGGATCGCGTATACCTCCGAGCAGACGGGGCAGCCCGAGGTCTACGTGCAGCGCTTTCCCGAGCTGGGCCAGCGGCAGCAAATTTCGACCGGAGGCGGGTCAAAGCCACGCTGGTCTCCCGACGGGCGCGAGCTGTTCTATGCCAATGGCAACACGCTGATGGTGGTTCCGATTGAGACGGAACCGAGCTTTCGACCAGGTACCCCGGACACGGTGTTCGAGGGCTCGGATTCACTGGAAACACTTGGCTTGGGCTTCTCCGACATCTCCCCCGACGGGCAACGGTTCTTGATCGTCCAATCGGGTGCCCAGACAGACGAGGGTTCGGCGGCAACAGCGCAGATCGTTCTCACCGAGAACTGGTTCTCCGAACTCGAACGCCTCGTCCCGACTCCTTGAACTCATGCCCCTGAGTCCCGGCACCAAGATCGGCAACTACGAGATCCAGGCCCCGCTGGGCGAAGGCGGCATGGGCGCGGTTTACCAGGCCCACGACCCCACGCTCCAGCGCACGGTCGCCATCAAGGTGCTGGCGAAGCAGGACGCGGACGCCTCGGCTCGATTGCTCCAGGAAGCCCGCGCCGCCTCGGCCTTGAACCACCCCCACATCTGTACGATCCACGAGGTCGGCGAGCACGAGGGCCAAGCCTTCATCGTCATGGAGCATGTCGAGGGGAAGCCGCTCAGTCAGCTCATTCCCTCTAACGGCCTCCCCCCGGAAAGTGTCATCCGCTACGGGACGCAGATCGCCGACGCCCTGGCGCATGCCCACGAGCGCGGGATCGTCCATCGGGATCTGAAGAGCGCGAATGTGGTCATCACGCCCGAGGGGCGGGCGAAGGTGCTGGACTTCGGGTTGGCCGCACGGATGCCCCAGGCGGACGTTGAGGCGGTGACCAAGACGCAGGAGGCGCTCCCGCACGCCGGGATGCTGGTCGGCACTTTGGCCTACATGGCCCCCGAAGTGCTGAGTGGCGAAGCCGCCACCGCCCGGAGTGACATCTGGGCCCTGGGCGTGCTGCTGTCTGAGGCGGCGAGTGGGCGTCTGCCGTTTGGCGGCAAGACCGGCGCCCAGCTGACCTCGGCGATCCTGCGCGATCCCGCGCCGCCGCTGCCCGACACCCTTCCGGCGTTGTCGGCGATCGTCACCAGGTGTCTCGCCAAGGAACCGGCGCAGCGCTATCCGAACGCCGGCGAGGTCCGGGCGGCGCTCGAGACGCTCGGCCCGGCGGCCCGTGAGACCACGGCGTCGCCCGTCCCGACGCGTGGGCGGCCGTCCCGGCGTCTGGCACTCATGGCGGCCGTGGCGGGTCTGGTCACGCTGGCGGCGGTGGGGTGGGCGCTCTGGCCGGCGGGGACGGCGCGGCCTCTTCCGCCGGCCTCGGCCCGATCCGCTCGCTCGCCGTGCTCCCGCTCGCCAATCTGTCCGGGGACGCGGACCAGGAGTTTTTCGTCGACGGGATGACCGAGGCGCTGATCACCGAGCTGTCGCAGATCAGCGCCCTGAAGGTGATCTCGCGCACCTCCGTCATGCAATACAAGGATGCGCAGCAGGCGCTGCCCGAGATCGCGCGCGAACTCGGGGTGGACGCCATCGTCGAAGGGTCGGTGCTGCGCGCCGGCGACCAGGTCCGGGTGACGGCACGGCTCATCCATGCCGAGACCGACGAGCTGCTCTGGGCCGAGCGCTTCGACCGCGAGCTGACCAACATCCTGGCGCTTCACAGTGACGTCGCCCGGGCGATTGCGGGCGAGGTCCGGGTGGTGCTGACCCCCGAGGAGGAGCGTCGGCTGGCCGACCGCCGCGCGGTCGACCCGGCCGCCTACGACGCGGTGCTGACCGGGAGCTACCATCTGAGCCGCTTTCCACAGGGCATCGAGCCGGCTATCGAGGCGTTCGAGCGCGCCATCGACCTGGACCCGACCTATGCCCGGGCGTACGCCGGGCTGGCGTCGACGTTAAACGTGGCGGGGTACTACTTGCTCGACTACATGGGGGTGAATCTGGCCGAGACGTTCGCCAACGCCCGGGCGGCTGCCGAGCAGGCGTTGGCGCTGGATGATTCTCTTGCCGAGGCCTACACCGCGCTGGGGACCATGCACCTGTCCCATGACTGGGACTGGGCGGCCGCCGAGCGCAACCTCAGCCGCGCGCTTGAGCTGAATCCGGGGTCCATCGATGCCCACTTTTGGTATGGGCTCTACCTGGTCTGGGTGGAAAGCCGGTTCGACGAGGGGGTCGCGCTCACCCGCCGGGCCATCGAGCTCGACCCGGCCTCGCTGCCGACAAGGATGCGGCTCGGCGCAACCCTGTACTTCACGCGCGAGTTCGGCGAGGCGATCGACCTGTTGACCGACGTGATCGACGCGGATTCGACGTACACCGAGCCGTACACATGGCTCAGCTTCGCCCTGATCGGGGACGGCCGCTACGATGAGGCCGTGGAGGTGGCTCAACGCCCCATGGCCGCGCCGTGGCTTCGCTTGTGGATTTTCCCTCTGGCATACGGGTTGTCGGGGCGCCGAGAAGAGGCGCTCGAGCTGCTGGCCGAGACGGACTTGGCTGGCTCCTCCCAGTACCAGTACCTGATCGCGGCGGGGTATGGCGCCGTGGGCGAGCACGATCTGGCGTTCGAGACGCTGGAACGGGCGTACGAACGCCGGGAACCGCTGTTCAACCAGTTCAGGGTCGACCCGCGGATGGATTCGCTGCGCGATGATCCCCGGTTCGACGAGTTCGTGGCGCGCATGAATTACCCGTAAGCTCCGGGGACTGACTATGCCCCTTACACCCGGCACCACGCTCGGCCCCTACGAAGTCCTCGCCGCCATCGGCGCAGGCGGCATGGGCGAGGTGTACAAGGCCCGCGACACCAAGCTCGACCGTGATGTCGCCTTGAACTCTTCAGCTTCGGCACGCCGCTTGGACTCGCATCCGGGGTGCCTCGTTGGGCTGCGCACCTGCGCAACCGCTCTTGAGGAGCTACCACACCTGCGCCAGTGCGACGGAATATAGGCAAAATACTGACCAGAAGATTGGTTCCATTCTTTCAATGGAGAGGAACCTCACACCGTAGCTCTTATGAAAGCGGACGCTGATGTACCGGTCCTCCCACTCGTCCTCTTTCCCATCGTATGTCGATCGGTATCGGCGAGAAATCTGTTCTTCAACGATACCAATTGCCCGCCGGAGTCGCTCTGTTTGCAAAAACCAGAATAACGGGAAGACCACTCCCAAAAGCCCAACGACCACCCCAAAGCGGACCAAGGTTATCTCGGGGCTGCCCCAGGCTATCCGCAAGGTGTCCGAGAAATGAAACATGACCGTGAGACCGACAGCGATAATTCGGTTGACCGGGTTGGATATCGCCAATTGCTGATGCGGCGCGCGCTGGCGCTGCAGGAGCATCTGTGCGATGACCGAGGGGTCGGGATCTTTTTCGGCCATCGCCTAACTCAAGAGATCCTTTGCCAGCCGTCGCACAACCTGGTCAGCCATGGCTGTCCCGTGGCGGCTCTGGACGAGTACACAAGGTAGAACCGGAAGGCTCTTCGCCTTGACCCCGTATCTGGCGTGAAGCCCCCGATTGAGAGTACGGCGAAAAGCACGCTGACGCGCCTGCACTACTCGACTGCTGACCCTGTCCCGCTTGTTCATCACCACGATGATTGACTGTAGGGCTCGCCTTGCTCGCCAACTCCTTCTAAGCCGATCGTCCAGGTGGGCGCAAAATGTTTCTAGCCACGCGCCAGCGGCTCGATCAAGTTCCCCGTTCAGCGGAGTCGTTAGATCCGTAACGATGACCAGTGCGTGAGGCTTTCTTCGTTGAACGATCTTGGCATGCTCAGCCGCGCCGACCTGCCCCGGCACGTCCAGGACTCTTCGGATCCGGAGCTGTAGTCCGCCGCCTCGTCCAATCTGAATGGCAAAGCTCCTCGTCTGTTTCTCATCGCAAGTAATCTGTGTGTCCTGCTCAGGATGTAAGTATCCCCCGGCAAAGCCGGGGGCTTTAGTTGTGAGCCGCTCAAAGCGGCCTGACGTGGCCGCGACGCGCGGCCACTTGGGCCACCTTTACAGGTGGCCGCCCTCATCCAACCGGAGTTGGTCTTGTCGACGGTCTTCCAGTTCCTGCTCCCGGATGTACGCGCGAATCACCCGCTCGTCTCGACCTACCGTCGACACAAAGTACCCTCGAGCCCAGAAAGGCTGCCCGACGAAGTTGCGCGGTCGACCCCCGAATGCCCGAGCGATGTAGATCGCACTCTTCCCTTTGATGTACCCGATCACCTGCGCCACCGAGTACTTCGGCGGGATCGACAACATCATGTGCACGTGGTCGGCCAGCAAATGCCCTTCCTCGACCGCGCTCTCGCGCTGCTGGGCCAAACGGCGCAACACCTCTCCCAGATACCGACGCAGCGACCCGTAGATCGCTTTCTTCCGGTATTTTGGGATGAACACCACGTGATACTGACAGGTCCATTTCGTGTGGTTTAGACTACGGTAGTGCGTCATGGGGACTCCCTTTCGTGATGCTTTGCCGGCTCACGTCGGGGAGTTCCTCATTTCATTCCCGGAATTGTCAAACGCTGGGCGCCGCCCCGGCAAAGCCGGGGGGTCTCCCACGGACTGCTAGGCAACACTAGCCAACACTAGGCAACACGAAGACGCAGCAAACCCCTCTGATTTCCTCCAGAAACTGGACAGGGCAACACTAGACAACACCAGCCGGACTGAGGGCCGCAGATTCCCCCCTTCCGCACCAACACCTCAGTTCGCTCGAATTCCTCAACGTTTCTGGTCGAACACCCACTGAGAGCTAACGAACCCAACCCGACAGCGCCCCGGCGTTGTCACCGCTGACGCCACCACCTAGAATGGGACTGTTTTCACTGACAGCCCATGGCTTTAGCCCGCGGCACCCGTCTCGGCCCGTATCAGATCGAGTCCCCCATTGGGGCCGGCGGCATGGGCGAGGTCTACAAAGCCACCGACACCCGGCTGGAGCGGACCGTCGCCATCAAGGTGCTGCCCGCGCACGTCGCCTCGGACCCGGAGCGGAAGCAGCGGTTCGAGCGCGAGGCGAAAGTCATCTCCGGCCTGAATCACCCGCACATCTGCACGCTGTACGAGTTCGACAATCACGAGGGCACCGACTTCCTGGTCATGGAGTACCTGGAGGGCGAGACGCTGGCCGACCGGCTCGCCAAAGGTGCCCTGCCGCAGGATCAGGCGCTCAAGTACGCCATCGAGATCGCCGACGCCCTGGACAAGGCCCACCGCCAGGGGGTGACGCACCGGGATCTGAAGCCCGCCAACATCATGCTCACGAAGGCCGGGGCGAAGCTCCTGGACTTCGGATTGGCGAAGTTGAAGCCGACCGGCCCGCAGAGTGAGGCCTCGACCAAGCTGGCTAACGCCCTCACGGAGCAAGGCACCATCCTCGGCACGTTCCAGTACATGGCCCCCGAGCAGCTCGAAGGCAAGGACGCGGATGCCCGGACGGACATTTGGGCCTTCGGGTGTGTCGTCTACGAGATGGTCACGGGGGTGAAGACGTTCGAGGGGAAGAGCCAGGCGAGTTTGATCGGGGCGATCCTCAAGGACGAGCCGCGCTCTATCTCGACCCTACAGCCGATGTCTCCGCCGATGTTGGACCAGATCATCCGGATCTGCCTGGCGAAAGATCCCGACGAGCGATGGCAAGGCGCGGGTGACATCGGGCGGCAGTTGAAGTTGACGATTGACGGCAGCGGCACACAAGTTGGGGTGGCTACGGCCACGGCGAGCGCCGCTCGACTATTGGGTTGGCGACGGGTGATACCGTTGGCGCTTGCCGCACTCGTGAGCGGCATCATCATCGGCACGGCGGTGTGGACGCTGACGCAGCCGGACCCGCCTCGCCTGGCGCGCTTCGCGCTCTTGACCGCACCTGACAGCCTTGGTGTCCGAACAAGTGGCACTACGTCGGGCTTGGCGATCTCACACGATGGCTCGCGGATCGTCTACGCGGCGAATGTCGAAGGAGCTGGCCTCTACGTGCGCGACGTCGGTCAACTCAAGACCGTTCGACTCCGGGGTGCGGAGCAGGGGACGACCCCGTTCTTCTCACCAGATGACAACTGGGTAGGCTTTTTGTCCCGTCAAGGCCTCTCTAAAGTGTCGATTGATGGAGGTCAACGCATCACGATCGCCAGCGCCCCAACTCTCCACGGAGCTGATTGGGGAGATGACGACATGATCGTTTCAGGGAGCGCCGGGTTCGACGAAGGCGGCCTGTACCGTGTGCCTGCTGCCGGTGGTGAGCTCGAGGTTCTGACGACGCTGGACGACGACGAATCGGCTCACCGGTGGCCTGAGATCCTGCCGAGTGGCGAGGCGGTCCTCTTCACCGTAGTCCGGAGCGCAGGTGACATGGAGATTGCGCTCCTGCATCTCAAGAGCGGCGAGCGACGGCTTCTGCTTCTGAGAGGCAGCTATCCGCGGTACTCCCCGACCGGACACATCGTCTATGGTGCGGACGGTGTACTCATGGCCGTGGCGTTCGACCTCGACCGGCTGGAAGTGATCGGGAATCCTGTCACCGTGGTCGAGGGTGTTCTCATGAAAGCCAGCGGGGCTTCACACTTTGGCTTCACGACGGACGGTACGCTCGTCTATGTGGCTGGATCGATCGGCCTCCCGCGGTCGCTCGTCTGGGTCGACCGTCAGGGGAAGCAGGAGCCCCTGGCACTGGACGCCGCCGCGTACTCGAATGCGCGAGTCTCGCCCGATGGTGAGCGAGTGGCACTGGACATCGCCGGTCAGGACGTGTGGATCTACGACATCACACGAGACACGCTGACGCAGCTGACCTTCGACGCTACGTCCGACCGCAGGCCCCTCTGGACGCCTGATGGTGAAGCGGTAATCTTTGCGTCTAACCGCGAAGGTCCAGGCCTGTTCAGAAAGGCAGCCGACGGGACCGGGGAGGTCGAGCGGATTGCAACAACGTCAGCCTCGGTTTGGCCCTTCAACATCTCACCTGACGGCACGGTTGTGATCTTCGGCGAGACGCATAGGGACACAAAGGACGATCTATACACCGTAGATGTGGACGGCCGAACGCCCCCCGAACCGCTGTTGATTACACCAGACGACGAGGAGCATGCGGTCATCTCACCCGATGGTCGATGGCTCGCCTACACCTCGGATGAGTCTCGGTCCGGTCCGGAGGAGATTTACGTGCGGCCCTTTCCCGATGTCAGTGGTGGGAAGTGGCGGATCTCGACTGACGGCGGACGCGAGCCGCAGTGGGGACCGAATGGCCGAGAGCTGCTCTATCGGCTTGGAACCACGATCATGACCGCTCGGATCGAAACAGAGCCCGCGTTTGTTAACTTCTCTCCCCAGGCACTTGTTGAGGCGAGTGCGCAAGGATTCACTCACGACTTAGCTCCAGACGGTCAGCGGTTCCTCATGCTCAAAGAGAGCGCCCCGGCCGACGACTCCACCGCACTGAACCAACTCATCCTCGTCCAGAACTGGTTCTCCGAACTCGAACGCCTCGTCCCGACCCCCTGACCTTCCATGCCCATCGCCCCCGGCACCAAGATCGGCTCCTACGAGATCCAAGCCCCGCTGGGCGAAGGCGGGATGGGCGCGGTCTACCAGGCGAGTCCGATGGCCAGGCCCACGACCCGACGCTCCAGCGCACGGTCGCCATCAAAGTACTCGCCAAGCAGGACGAGGACGCCTCCAGCCGCCTGCTCCAGGAAGCCCGCAGCGCCTCGGCCCTGAACCACCCCCACATCTGCACCGTTTACGAGGTCGGCGAGCACGAGGGCCAAGCCTTCATCGTCATGGAGCATGTCGAGGGGAAGCCGCTCAGTGCGCTCATCCCCGCCGACGGCCTGCCCCCGGAGAGCGTCATCCGCTACGGGACGCAGATCGCCGACGCCCTGGCCCATGCGCATGAGCGCGGCATCGTCCATCGGGATCTGAAGAGCGCCAACGTCGTCATCACGCCCGAGGGGCGGGCGAAGGTGCTGGACTTCGGTCTGGCCGCCCGGATGCCCCAGGCGGATGCCGAGGCGGTCACCAAGACGCAGGACGCCATCCCGCACGCCGGGATGCTGGTGGGGACACTGGCCTACATGGCCCCGGAGGTGCTCAGGGGTGAGGCGGCGACGGCCAGGAGCGACATCTGGGCGCTGGGGGTGCTGCTGTACGAGATGGTGAGTGGGCGGTTGCCGTTTGAAGGAACTGCCGTGACAGAGGTGATCGCAGCGACCCTGAAGGACACGCCTGCTCCGCTGGCAGCACCGATCCCACCTGGCCTCCGGGCAATCGCTCAGCGGGCGCTGGCAAAGGAGCACAGCCACCGGTACGCGACGAGCGGAGAAGTCCGTGCCGCGCTGGAGGCGCTCGCGTCGTCTGTTGCTGTCGATTCGACGGCCGCAGCCACCACCTCGACCCCGCCCTCCATCGCGGTCCTCCCGTTCACGAACATGAGCGCCGATCCTGAGCAGGAGTACTTCTGCGACGGCATCGCCGAGGAAATCACCAGCGCGCTCGCGAAGATCGAACAGTTGCGCGTGGCCGGACGGACTTCCGCCTTCTCCTTCAAGGGCAAGGGCGGTGACCTGCGCGAGATCGGCCGCACGCTCAACGTGAGCGCCGTCCTCGAAGGCAGCGTGCGCCGTGCGGGCGACCGACTGCGGATCACCGCCGAGCTGGTGAACGTCACCGACGGCTACCACCTCTGGTCGGAGCGGTACGACCGCCAACTGGAGGACATCTTCGCGGTCCAGGACGAGATCGCGCTGGCCGTCGTCGACGCGCTGAAGCTGACCCTGCTCGGCGAGGAGCAGGCGGCAGTCCAGAAGCACTCCACCGAGAATCCTGCGGCCTACCAGCTCTGCCTGAAGGCGCGTCATGCCTGGTACCGGTGGACGGACGAAGGATTCCGAACGGCCACGACGCTGTTCGAGCAGGCCCTAGAGCAGGACGCGAACTACGCGCTGGCGCACCTCGGCCTCGGCGATTGCCTCATGGCAGCGGCGGCGCTCAGCCGGAGCCTGCCTGATCTGCCGAAGGCACGGACGCACCTGGAAACGGCGCTCAGACTGGAGCCCGCCATGGCCGAGGCGCACGCCGTCCTCGGGGGGATCGTCGAGGGGATACACGAGTGCAACTGGCCGTCGGCGGAGTCACGGTGCCGGAAGGCACTCGCCCTGAATCCCCGGTCCCCACAAGTGCAGTTCATCCACGGCGTCGTGCGGGCCGTCACCGGGGACTACGAGGCGTCGTTCGACAGGATGCGCCGGGCGGTCGAGCTCGATCCCCTGAATCCATTCCTGAACACGGGTCTCCTGCAGAATTTCGTGGCGAGACGCGACTGGGAGGGTGCCCTCCGGCAGGCGCGCGCCACGCTGGACCTGGCGCCCGACTACTGGTTCGCCCTGTGTTTCGCCGGACAAGCCTGGGCCGCCTCGGGACATCTGGATGAAGCCATCGCGGCGTTCGAGCAGGGTGTCGCCTCGTCCGATGGGGTGCCGTGCATGCTCGGCCTCCTGGGGAACGCCCTGGCGAAAGCCGGGCGCCGAGACGAAGCGCGCCGACAGCTCGACACGATACACGAGCGCGCGACGTCAGGGTTCGTGTCCCCGCTGGGCGTAGCGCTCGTGCACGCCGGCCTGGATCAGCGCGATGAGGCCTTCGCCTCGCTGGAACATAGCCTCGACGTTCGCGAGCACTTGCTGCCGTTTTTTCTATCGTACTGTCCGACGCTGGACGACCTGCGACCCGACCCGCGGTTCACTGAGCTCAGACGGCGGATCGGGCTGTGATGTGCGGATAGTCCACGGTTCCCGTCGTATGCTTGAGAAGCCTTCGTGCCCTTGACCCCCGGCACCACCCTCGGCCCCTACCAAGTCCTCTCCGCCATCGGCGCGGGCGGCATGGGGGAGGTGTACAAGGCCCGTGACACCAAGCTCGACCGCGACGTTGCGCTGAAGATCCTCCCCGACGCCTTCGTCAACGACCCCGAGCGGCTGGCCCGCTTCCAGCGCGAAGCGAAGGTGCTGGCCTCGCTCAACCATCCGAACATCGCGGCGATCTACGGGCTGGAAGAGTCAGGCGACTCCCCCGCACTGGTCCTCGAATACGTCCCCGGCCCGACACTCCAGGATCGCATCGCCAAAGGGCCAATCCCGCTCGATGAAGCCCTCCCCATCGCCCGCCAGATCGCCGAGGCCCTTGAAGCGGCGCACGAACAGGGGATCATTCACCGCGATCTGAAACCGGCCAACGTGAAGGTCAAGGACGACGGCACGGTGAAGGTGCTGGACTTCGGGCTGGCGAAGGCGCTCGGACCTGACCTGTCCGACCTCGACGCCGCCAACTCCCCCACGATGACGATGACGGCCGCCGCCACGAAGATGGGCGTCATCATGGGGACGGCGGCCTACATGTCGCCGGAACAGGCGAAGGGTCGGCAGGTGGACAAGCGCGCCGACATCTGGGCCTTCGGCGTCGTCCTGTTCGAGATGCTGACTGGCACAGGTGCGTTTCAGGGCGAGGACATCTCATCCACGCTGGCAAAGGTCATAGAGCGTGAGCCGGACTGGACACAGATACCTGCCAGAACGCCGTCGGCAATCCAGAAACTGTTACGGCGATGCCTCGTGAAGGACCGGAAGCGGCGTATCCCCGACATTGGCATCGCGAACATCGAAATAGATGACGCGCTCAGTGGAGCCGATGGTCCTACTGACACAGCCACCGCGACCGTCGCCCCGCCCGCCCTCTGGCAGCGCCCGACACCCGCCTTGCTCACTGTTGTGGCTGTTGCTGCCGTATCCGGCCTCGCCGTCTGGAGCCTCGTGGCTCCGGCACCGTCCACCAGCTACGTCACGCGCCTCGGCGTGACGCTCGCGGAGGACGAGGCTCTGTCCGGCAGCGCCTGGAGAACGGTGGCGGTCGCGCCCGACGGGAGCTACATCGTCGGTGTCATCAACAACAACATCTCGGTCCGGCCCGTGGAGCGGCTGGAATGGAGGGAGTTGTCGGGCACGGCCGCGGCCCGCGCGGTCTTCGTGTCGCCGGACAGCGAGTGGATCGGTTACCACTCCGGAGGAGAGCTGAAGCGGATCGCGGCGAGCGGCGGTGCCCCGGTCACCCTCGGTGCGTTCCGGCGCGCCGGGGGCGCGAGCTGGGGGGAGGACGACACAATCCTCTTCAGCCAGTGGGAGGAGGGTATCTGGCGCGTGCCAGCCTCCGGCGGGACGCCGGAGCTCGTGATAGAGGTCGCCGAGGGCGCTCGGGCGATGGACCCCCAGATGCTCCCGGGCGGCGAGTGGGTCCTGTTCACGCTGCGGCCTGCGGGGACGCCGTCGTGGAACGCGGCCCAGATCGTCGTCCAGTCGCTGGTGACCGGCCAGCGGAACGTGGTGATCGAGGGCGGGCGGGCTGCGCGCTACCTGCCGACGGGTCACCTGGTCTACGCCTTGAACGGCGTCCTGTACGGGGTGGCGTTCGACGTCGCGGCAGGGCAGGTGGTTGGCGGGCCCGTTTCACTCGTCGAAGGAGTCAGAACCTCGGGCAATACCGGCGTGGCGCACTTCAGCGTCGCGAGCAACGGTTCGCTGGTCTACGTCCCCGGGTCCGCCGGAGATGCAGACGCGGCGCGCGGCCTGATGTGGGTGGACGCGGCGGGACAGGAGGAGCCGCTTCCCGTCGAGCCGGACAGCTACCTCGGCGTCAGCCTCTCACCCGATGGCACACGCGCCGCGGTCGGCACGAATGCCGTCGAGAACCGGGACATCTGGGTCGTCGATCTCGCGCGAGGCTCGCGGACGCGCGTCACGACCGACGCGGAGGTGGACCACCTGCCGCTCTGGAGTCCGGATGGCGAGTCGGTCGTCTTCGCCTCCCTCCGGGACGGGACACCGGCCCTCTACCGAAAGTCCGCAGACGGGACGGGGGTAGCCGAACGTCTGGTCACGATCGACGGTGCGAGGTTCATCGCGGCGAACGGCTGGACACCCGACGGCACGGCGGTCGTCGCCACGGTGTATACAGGGATTGACCAGGGCGACATCGGTCTCGTGCCGCTCACCTCGTCCGGATCATCGTCCTGGGAGCCGCTCATCCAGACCGACGCACAGGAATTCGATGGCGCGATCTCGCCGGATGGTCACTGGCTCGCGTACGCCTCGAACGAGACTGGCCGGAACGAGATCTACGTGCAGCGGTTCCCCGAGCTGGGGCAGCGACAGACGATCTCGATTGGGGGCGGCTACGGACCGGCCTGGTCGGCCGACGGCCGATCGCTCTCGTACATCCTGAGCGTCGGGGCCGGCCCGCTGGCGATCATGCGCGTCCCCATCGAGAGCGACGGGACGACGCTTACGGCGGGCCAGCCTGAACGGCTGTTCGATCGGAACTTCTACGATGAGCCGGGACCCCACCGGCGATACGATCTCTCCCGGGACGGGCGCTTCCTGATGATCCAGCTGGAGGGTGATAGCGGAACCGACGGCTCACCGTTCGACCTCGTCTGGGTCCAAAACTGGTTCTCCGCACTCCAGGCGCGGGTGCCGACGGGACGGTAGGATGGCGATCATCATCTCGCTTAGTCATCGTGACGGCACCTTGGAGGCGTTGGCGTTCCGGGCCGTGGCCCCTGAACGGTGGACCGACGGCGAGGCGCATGGTCTGCTCCATGCCATCTATGACGCCCTCAAGCCGCAGGCGCTGATCCGGTTGCACGTCGCCCCCTGCGACGATCCCGACTGCTACCAACTGGAGATTGCCTGCGACACGGGCACGGCCCGCACGCCACCACTAAGGCTGTCCGCTGACGCGCTCTGTTGGCTCCAGGCGCGCGAGTTCGAGATGCCCGAGGGTGTGTCTTCGGCGAGTGCGGATCGCCCCGCGTAAGCCGAACGTCGGGTGTGGTGTGCCGCATGCTGCGACGACTCCGTCTGCTCATCAGCGTCCTCCTTACGCTGCCCGTGGCCATCGAGGCCACGACCATCGTCATTCTCCAAAGTGAGGGCCAACTCATCCTGGCCGCCGACAGCAAGCGGCGCTACGAGCAAGGTGGGGATACGCTGTTCGAAGCCACGGCCTGCAAATTACTTGTCCTCGGCGACGTCGTCTTCGCCGCCTCGGGAGTCACCGCGCTCGCCGGGGCTGACGGCCAGGGCCTGTTCGACGTGCGGGCACTCGCGGGCCAGACGCTGAGTCCACCAGGTCGGCTCACCGACCGCGTCCGGCGGTTTGACGAGGCGCTGGCCCGGGAATTGACCCGCATGCGCTCACTGTTCGACGTCCGCCACACGAGGGGTCTGTTTCTCGAAGTCATGCTGGCGGGCGTCACGAATGGCCGTCCGGTGTTCTTCATCCGCCGATTTGCGGTGACAGCGGACGCGGATGGGCAATTGGCCGCGCACCGCATCGACCGTCGATCCTGCGATGCGTGCCGCAATCTGATTGAGGTGCTCGGCCATGACGAGAGGATCGTCGATCTGCTGGAGGCGAAGACCGCTGCCGAGATGCAGCGTATGGCCCAAACCGTGGAGACGGCCCGCACATTCATCCGCGCCGAGATTGCGCACACCCCTGACCGGGTCGGCCCACCGATTGACATCCTCCGCCTGGATCGGTGGGGCATCCACTGGGAGGCGAGCAAGCCGGAATGTGGGAGTGGGCGGTGAGCACCGCCGCAGATGCAAGCCGGAGGCGATCTGCTCACGGGGAGGCTGTCCACCATTTGTCCACGAACCAGGCAACACCAGGCAATACCAGACAACACGACGACGCAGCGAACGCCTCAGATTTCGGCCAGAATCTGGACAGGGCAACACCAGACAACACCAGCCGGACCGAGGGACGCAGATTCCCCCCTTCCGCACCATATCTAACCCCTAGGTGTGCAAGGACTTTGCGTCGAGGGGCGACTACGGTTTGGGAGGATGAGAGGAGCCCCCGGGTTTGTCCCCCATCGGCAGACGACCTAGAATGGGGCCTGATTCCGGCGCACAACTCGACCTGCCACGTGGCACCGACGAAGGGGTTTCTCGATGAAGTCCTGCGGTTTGGTCCTCACCGGCGTGCTCCTGGCCGCTCCTGCGGCCCAGGCCCAGGACACGGGCCAGTTCTTCCACTCGAACGGTGTCCAGATTCACGACGTCGACGCCGGGGCGGGCGAGCCGGTGGTTGGCTCGCTCGGGCCTGCCCGCGCTGTCGTCGGGATGGAGCCGCCGCAGTTGCTGCGGTCGGTTCGTTCGCAGACCTACGCCTACAAGACAGTCGGTGATTTACAGATCAAGGCAGATGTTCACCGGTTCGACGACAGTGTCGTTCGTCCGGTGGTCGTGTGGATTCACGGCGGCGCACTCATCATGGGTAACCGTGGGGGGCTGTTCGGCGTCTCGGAGATGATGCTCGAGGCGGGCTATGTAGTCGTCTTGATCGACTATCGTCTCGCGCCGGAGACGCAGCTGCCTTCCATCATCGAAGACCTCGAAGACGCCCTCGCGGGGGTGCGCACACGGGGGCGGGAACTGTTCAACGCCGATACAAGCAAGATCGCGGTCATGGGAAGCTCGGCCGGAGGGTACCTGACACTCACGTCGGGGTTCCGCGCCGAGCACCGGCCGACTGTGTTGGTCTCGTTCTGGGGCTACGGCGACCTTGTCGGAGACTGGTACAGCCAACCCAGCGAACGCGCCCGACACAACCGGAGACAGGTGTCGGCGGAAGAAGCCTACGGGCAAGTCAGCGGCCCACCGATTTCGGACGCCCGAGATCGCGACGGCAACGGCGGCACCTTCTACACCTATTCGCGGCAGAACGGGCTGTGGCCCAAAGAGGTGTCCGGGTGGGATCCGCATACGCAAACGGAGAACTTCTTCCCATTCATGCCTGTCAAGAACGTGACGTCGGACTATCCGCCAACGATGCTCATTCACGGCACCGAGGACACGGACGTGCCCTACGAGCAATCCGTGATGATGGCCGAGCAGTTCACACAACATGGTGTACCCCATGAGCTCGTCACCATTCCGGGGGCCGAGCACGGCTTGCCAGGCGGCGACCGAGAACTTGTCGCCAAGGCGTACGACGATGCGGTGGCATGGGTGAATCGGTACATGCGGTAGGGAACATGACATTGGTCGGCAAGACGCTCACTCATCCCGAGAGTATCGAGATGGCCGAGTTCGTCATCTTCGCTGAACTCAAACACCTCGTCCCAACGCGGTAACCCATGGCCCTCCAGCGCGGCACCCGCCTCGGCTCCTACGAGATCCAGGCTCCCCTGGGCTGCGGACGGTCTAGCCCACCGAGAACCCCTCGACTAGCGAACTGAGCATGGCGAAACTGCGCGTCCTCGTCGAAACGGCCGAATTCAGTGCCGACCAGGTCGAAGTCCAGACCCGGCTGATCTACGACACGCTGTTAAAAGAGTCGCCGTATCTCGACGATGGCAATTTCGCAAGATTCCATTCCACTGATTTGGAGCGGTTGTTCGCCGAATACGACCACTACTTCTTCAGCGCATTAATCAGGCCGACACTTGGCAACACGCCCCTACGCTTTCGCCTGTCGAAGCGGATGACGCGAGCGGGTGGCAAGATGGTCACACATGCACGCCTGAATCGCCCCGACAGCACGTCCTATGAAATCAGTGTGGCCACGACACTTCTTTTCCAGTGCTTCGATGACGATGATCACCGTCCCATCACGGTCACCGGAATCACCTGCCACGATCGCCTGGAAGCCCTGCAGCGAGTCATGGAGCACGAATTGGTCCACCTCCTGGAAATGTTGCTGTGGGCAAAGTCGAGTTGTTCGGCGGGTCGGTTCCAGTCGATTGCGTCGCGGTTCTTCGGACACAAGGGGCATACCCACGAACTGATTACTCCCCGCGAACGAGCCTTGGTCAAGTTCGGCATCAAACCCGGAGACCGCGTTCGGTTCTTGCTTGACGGTATGCACCACACAGGGATCGTGAATCGAATTACGAAACGGGCAACGGTACTCGTGAAGAATTCTCGAGGCCGCCCATACGCTGACGGACATCGATACTCGACCTTCTACGTGCCCGTTGAGCTGTTGGAAACCGTGGATGCTGGTCGCCGTCCCCCGCGTCACTGACGCGACCGGCGCGTCCTATCTGACCTGACGGCAACTCTAGCGGACCGGCCCCTCAACGCGAGCAGGCCCAACAGCCCGCCACGGCATGGCTGCTCCTGAAATCCTCTGGCACTGTACCCGTCCCGACGGCTCGGAAGCGCGGTGCGTCTTGGTGCCCGGTCGGCCGGTCAATACCGTCGTCTGGCATCTGAACGACGTGGCGCAGGGGGCGCGGGACTTTGGAAGCGTGGGTGAAGCCCGCCACTGGGCCGTGAGCGCCCTGAGGACCGCCCTGCCCATGGGCCACACGGGCCAGTAGCCGCGACTCAGTATCGCAGATAGACTGCACGTCGTTGCTCACGGGATCGAACGTTGACCGAACCTACTTCTTCGCTGTCTTCTTCTTCGCCCAATACGCCTTCATTTTCTTCGACAGGGCCTTCCGGGCCGCGGCGGACATCGTGCCTCCACGACGCGTGGGTGTGACAGTCGTGGGCTTCTTCTGACCCATGAGACTCGCCGCCCGGCGAAGAGTCTCAAGGTGGGCTCAAGTGTTATCGGATACCCGCGCCAGTAGTCGGTCTGCAGTGTCTAATTGTCTTTTCGACGAACGTTTTAATCCGCGCGTGGTCATGTAGATCAAGGCCCAGAAACTCTGTTCCGACGCCCGTCCCTTTGAGGCTGCTTCGCACAATCACCTGACACGCGATCTCGCCTAATTCGGCGATGGCGAACCGAAGCCCCAGCAGACGGCCGATCGCATAGTTCTCACTCAGCTCAAGGAACGCTCCGCCCTCGCCGAGGACGACCAGGCGTCCGTGTATCTGGATCGTCTTGTCCCCGTGACCCACCCAGACGTCGGCGTCGAAATCGACACGCGCCCGTGGGTATCGCCGCCGCGCCGCGGTATCTGTGGGCTGCGTCATGCTGTGGTCAGCAGGTCAGGAATGATCCAATAATACCGCCGTGGCCACTTTCAGTCCCGACATTTTCTTGCTGCATCCGTTGGTCAAGTGGGTGAACCGGCGCACCGACATCCCCATCCTGAGTTCTCAGGAATCACCGTGAGAAATAACCGAGGACAACCGCCGAGAGTTGGGTTTTGACAGCGGCGGGCGCGTGGGCACTTTCTGCGCCGAGGGGCTATACTTTCCGCATTCTCTGCCCAGCTGATGCGCTGCTCGACGGGGCCGTGGTAGGTGCCATAGTCGCGTGGCTCTATAACACCTGTGCCGCCCGGTTCGGCGCGTGAGGCACTGAGGGTGCGGGTGCCGACGGGACGGTAGGTGGCGACGGTAGACGACGACCACATTCGGGCAACTCGTTGTGGCGGCAGGCAGGCTCATGCAGCAAACCACTGCTCGCCGCATTCGGTGCCCCGACAGCCCTGGCCAGTGGCATAATCAGCCAGGATTCCCCACCCCACAGGAGGGACCATGCGCTGGTCTGCCGTCGTCACACGAGGGCCGCTCGCAAGCCATGACGGACCACGCCAGCGACGTCATTGCCTTGGAGCGGCAGATCGAAGCGGCCGTCCTGACGGCGGACGTGGCCTTTCTCGACCGCGTGTGCTCGAGCGATTTCACGTACACCCACGGCGACGGATGGACTACGGGGGGCGCTCCACTGAGTGTGGACACGAAGTCGGAGTGGCTGGCGTCGCTACCGGGACGATACGCCTTGCGTGACGTCGAGACGCAGCACGTCGAACTCCACGGCGACGTGGCCATTACGACGGGCCGCGTGCTTGCTCGCACCGGCACGAGGGACGCCGCTCAGCGCGCCTTCAGCTTTTGGTATGTCCGCGTTTACGAGCGTCAAGATGGTGAGTGGCGGTATCTCTCGCATCGCACGGTGAGTGGGCCGGTGTACGAGTGAACCGAGCATCGGACAGGTCTGGCAGGCCCACGACACCCAGCTCCACCTCCAGGTTGCCAGAGCTTGCTTACACGGCTTCTCACGACCGCTCGAACGACGCGAACCCCGCCGGGTGCAAGGAGGGACCTCATGACGAATCGGAGTAGTGGACGAGCAACCGTCGTGGGTCTGGGAGGGGCTCTGGTGTTGGTCGCGGCGCCGGTCCTCTTTGCCCAGGACCGCATGCCGCCGATTCCCGAAGACCAGATGACAGAAGCCCAGCGAGCAGCGGTCGAAGAGTTCAAGGCGGCCCGTGACACCACCCGGTTCGGCGGACCGTTCGTCCCGCTGCTCCGAAGCCCCGAGATGCTGAGCCGTGCCCGCAAATGTGGGCGACTACGTTAGGTTCAACAGCGCGCTACCACCGAGGCTCAGCGAGTTCGTTATCCTGATCACGGCACGTCACTGGACGCAGCAAACCGAGTGGGCCGGCCATGCGGGCATCGCAGAGCGGGCGGGGCTCGGTGCAGAGATCATCGGCGCTGTGGCCGACGGCCGGCGTCCCGACGGGATGGCGGAAGACGAGGCCGCAGTGTATGACTTCTGTATGGAGCTGCTACGAAACCACGGAGTGAGTGACCCGACGTACGCTCGTGCCGTGACCCTCATCGAGGAGAAAGGAGTCATCGACACGATCGGGATCATGGGGTACTACTCGCTACTCGCGATGGTCATGAACACTGCACGCACCCCGCTCCGCGAGGGTGTGCCCCCGCCGCTCACGGCGTTTCCTCGGTAGGGAGATCCCCACTCTGCGCGCCGACCGTACGCCCCGTCCTCCCCTGCAGTAAACTTGGCCGTTCCCAACATGGCCTTAGAACGCGGCACCAAGCTCGGCCCGTATCAGATCGAGTCCCCCCTCGGGGCCGGGGGGATGGGTGTCTACAGAGCCACCGGCACCCGGCTGGGTCAGAGCACCGCCTGAGAAGGTCCCGTCATGCGACGATTCAGCATCACGCTGGTGGCGTTCCTTGGAGCGCTCGGAGCGCTGGGCGAGGCCGACGGCGAGCGCGGAACGACGCGTGTCGCCCCGCAGGTAATCCGCGACGTCGCTCCGATCTGCAGGGCTGTCGTGCGGCTACCGAACAATCCGATCATCACCCCAGCGACCCATCCGACCATCGGCACCAACATCAGCGGGCCGACTGTCATCCGGGTGCCGGCCTGGGTGTCCGAACCGCTGGGCCGCTACTACCTCTATTTTGCGGACCATAACGGTTCGTACATCCGGCTGGCCTTTGCCGATCGCATCGAAGGCCCGTGGCAGGTCCATCTCCCCGGTGCGCTCGACCTGTCCGAGTCGTACTTCACCGATCACATTGCGTCACCCGAAGCCGTCGTCGACGACGCGGGTCGCCGGATTCGCTTGTACTTTCATGGCCTGACGCCGGCGGACGGCCGGCAGCACACGCGTGTCGCGGTCTCCACCGATGGCGTTTCGTTCACAACGATCGAGCGACCAGTCGGGGACGGGTCGGCGTATTGGCGCGTGTTCGAGTACGACGACTGGTGGTACGCGCTGGCGATGCCCGGTCGTGAGAGACCGGTGAACCTGCATCGCGCTCGCGATCCGCTCGCGCCATTCGAGCCCGGGCCCCAACTGTTTCCGACCTCACCGCGCCAAGTGCACAACGCGGTGCTCGTACGGGACGCCGTCATGGATGTGTTCTACACACGTGAAGGTGACCGCCCGGAACGCATCCTTCATTCTGAGGTCACGCTCGGACCTGATTGGACGACATGGCGCGCGACGCCGCCGCGGGAGTGTCTGGCACCCGAGACCGACTGGGAAGGGGCCGACTTGCCGGTCGAGGCAGGGATCGTCGGCGCTCTGGAGGAGCCGAGCCACGCGCTCCGAGACCCGACGATCTTTCAGGAAGACGGCCGGATCTACATGTTCTACGCGGTTGCCGGCGAATCAGGGATTGCGGTCGCGGAACTACGCACGCCCTGAACTCAAGGAGCCAGAGAGGGTTGACTATGGAGTGGTACTTCACTGTGTTGCGCAAGTACGCCGTTCTTGCGGGACGAGCACTTGTGCACGCCGGCCTGGATCAGCATGATGAAGCCTTCGCCTCGCTGGAGCGTGCCTTCGACGTTCACGAACACTGGCTGGCGTTCTTTCTTTCCTTCTGTCCGACACTGGACGACCTGCGACCGGATCCTCGGTTCACCGATCTCCGGCGCCGGATCGGGTTGTGAAGTGCGGATTAGTCGAAGGTTACGGCCACGGCATCGTTTGGTCCTGCACGTGGTGGCAAGGGACCGCGCTACAGTTAGTCCGCGGATGCCGACGGGACAGTAGGTGATGGGAGTTGAACTCGAACTCTACGTGCTGCTTGTGGTGCTGATCCTCGGCTCGTCGGTCTTCGCGGTCTTTGAAGTTGAGACGCCTGGATGGCGTAAGGCTCTCAAGTGGCTCATCCTCAGTGGCGGGACGGTCAGCCTCTACTACGGGGTCGGCCATGTCGCCCTGGTGCTGCCAGTTGGCGGCGCGGCGATAGGCGCCGCGGTCCACTTCTGGTGGTGCCACAAGCATGGCATCCATCCGATTCACGCAACGCCCCGTCGCAGGTACTATGAGCTGCGCAAGTGGCCTTGGCCGGAGTGATGCTGCCTCGTGCCACCGCGGGCGCACGACCGTCGCGTAGCACTTGCCCAACGGTGAAGATTTGAGCCCTACATTAAGCCGAGAGGCAATGAGAACGATGACCACGACTGACACCGCTTACCATCAGAGGCTGCGCTGCCTCCTGCTCGTCCCATCTCTCATCGCCCTGACCGCGTTGGTGGCAACGGCGCAAGCACCGCGACCTGGCGTCGATTGGCCGCAGTTCCGCGGCATCCGCGCGAGCGGGATCGCAGAAGGCTTCGAGACGCCGGTCCGGTGGAACGCCGAGACCGGCGAGAACGTGCAGTGGAAGACACCGATTCCAGGCTTGTCTCACTCGAGCCCGGTCATCTGGGGCGATCTCGTCTGCGTGACGACGGCCGTCAGTGACCGAGGCAATGACCGGCTCAGGGTCGGGCTGTACGGGGACATCGAGCCGGTGAACGATGAGACGGCGCGCCGCTGGGAGGTGCACTGTCTCGACAAGCGTACCGGAGAGGGACGGTGGGTGACCCTCGCCCACCAGGGTGTGCCGAAGATCCCTCGGCACCCGAAAGGGACCCACGCCAACCCCACGCTGGCCACCGACGGCGAGCGCCTGGTCGCGATGTTCGGGTCCGAAGGGCTGTACACCTACGACCTCGAGGACGGGACGCTCCTGTGGACGAACGATCTCGGCGTTCTGGAATCGGGATTCTTTCAGGCGCCAACGGCACTGTGGGGCTTCGCCAGTTCGCCGATCATCCACGACGGTCTGGTCATCATTCAGGCCGACGTACTGAACCGGTCGTTTCTTGCCGCATTCGACGTGACGAGCGGCGCCGAGGTGTGGCGAACCGAACGTGATGATCTCCCGACATGGAGCACGCCTGCGGTTCACATCACGGACACCCGCGCGCAGGTGGTGGTCAACGGTTACGACCACATCGGTGGCTATGATCTGCGCACCGGGCGTGAACTGTGGCGCATGAAGGGTGGCGGTGACATTCCGGTCCCGACGCCAATCGCCTGGAATGACTTGGTGTTCGTCACCAACGCGCACGGACCGGCGTCTCCCATCTTTGCGATTCGCGCGACCGCCACGGGCGACATTTCACTCGAGTCGGACGCCTCCTCGAACGCGCACATCGTGTGGAGCGTGGAGCGCGGCGGAGCCTATATGCAGACGCCGCTCGTCTACGGTGACTACCTCTACACCTGCCGCAACAACGGGGTGCTCAGCGCCTACGATGCACGCACCGGCGCGCGGCTGTACCAGCAGAGACTCGGCGACGGCCGGACCGGCTTCTCCGCCTCGTCGGTCGCCGGTGACGGCAAGCTGTACTTCACCAGTGAGGAAGGCAGCGTCTACGTCATCCGGGCAGGCCCCGAATTCGAGTTGCTCGCCGAGAACCAGATATGAAGTCAGCATGGCCACACCGGCATTCTCGGAAGGGGTGCTCTTCATCAGAACGCGTAGTGCCCTCGTGGCAGTCAGTGAGTGATGCGACTGCCCACCGTACGGAGGCAGACAATGAGAGGTAGAAGCTTCGACGTTTTGGCCCTGCTCGTGATTCTCTCACTGGCGGTGCTTCCCGTGACCGCGCAGGACCCCGAATCCGAACAGGAGCCTGAACAGAATCAGGAGGCGGAGCCAGATGCGGAGCCGGATCAGGAAGGCATCCGGCCATACGAAGAGGTCATCACCGACGCGGCGGTTTCCGACGAAGGCATATTCACCGTCCACAAGGTCGACGACAAGTTCTACTACGAGATCCCCGCCTCCGAACTCGGCAGCGAATTCCTCTGGGTCGGCCGGATCTCCCGAAATTCGCTGGGCCAGGGCTATGGCGGGATGAAACTGGATACTCGCGTCGTGAAATGGGAACGGCACGACGACAGCGTGCTGCTCCGCAATGTGGCCTACGATGTCGTGGCTGACCAATCCCTGCCGATCGCCCAGGCGGTGGCCGATTCCAACACCGACACGATCCTGCGCGCATTCGACATCGCGGCCGAAGGTGAAGACGACTCCGTTGTGATCGACGTGACATCGCTGTTTGCCACCGAGGTACAGGAATTGAGCGCCCGGTCGCGGCTCCAGGCTGACGGCTTCGATGGAGACCGGTCCTTCGTGGAACGGATCACGTCGTTCCCGGGAAACATCGAGGTCCGGGCTATCCACACCTACACGCGCCGGCCGGACGACAATCCACGGGGGCGCGGACGTGGCGGACCCCAGGGCGGGGGACGTGGACGCGGGATGCGCCCCGGCAGCGCGACACTGGAGATGGCCTACAGCATGGTCAAGCTGCCGGACGATCCGATGATGCCCCGGCTGTTCGACCACCGCGTGGGCTATTTCTCGGTCACCCAAACCGACTACGGCATCGACGAACATCGCTCCCCCCAGCGCCGCTACATCACCCGCTGGAGACTGGACAAGAAGGATCCCAACGCCGAGATCTCCGATCCGGTCAAGCCGATCGTGTATTACGTGGACCCTGCGACTCCGGAAAAGTGGATTCCCTATATCAAGCAGGGTGTCGACGACTGGCAGGTGGCATTCGAAGCCGCGGGTTTCAGCAACGCCATCATCGGGCGGGACGCCCCCACCAAAGAGGAAGATCCGGAATGGAGCCCGGAGGACGCCCGCTACTCTGTCATTCGGTGGCTACCGTCCGATATCCAGAACGCATCCGGGCCACACGTGCATGACCCGAGAACGGGAGAGATCCTGGAGTCGGACATCCAGTTCTACCACAACATCCAGAACCTGCTCCGCGACTGGTACTTTGTCCAGGTGGCCCCGCTGGACCCGAGGGCGCAGACGCTTCCGCTACCGGACGATCTCATGGGTGAACTGCTTCGGTTCGTCGTCGCGCACGAGGTGGGACACACGCTCGGGTTCCAACACAACATGAAGGGCAGCTCGACCTACCCGTTCGAGAACATCCGTGATCCGGAGTGGCTCGCCGAGATGAGTCACACGCCTTCGATCATGGACTACTCGCGTTTCAACTACGTGGCCCAGCCGGAAGACAACATCCCCGTCGAGGATCTCATTCCGGGAATCGGTCCGTACGACAGGTGGGCAACGATGTGGGGATACAAGCCGATCCCGGGGGCATCGACTCCTGACGAAGAACGGGCGACGCTGGATCAGTGGGCCCTGGCGCAGAACGACACGCCCTGGTACCGCTTCTCGACGGCGGGGTCCAGTCGGTCCGACCCTGGAGAACTGACCGAAGCGGTGGGCGACGCCAATGCCGTCGCCGCGACGGCCCTGGGTGTCAAGAACCTCGAACGGGTGGCCGACCTCCTGATTTCCGCCACCGCCACACCGGGCCGCAACTGGGATGATCTGGAAGAGCTGTACGGACGGATGCTCGGCCAGTGGGTGCGCGAGATGAACCATGTCGGCGCCCTGCTCGGCGGGTTCGACTCCCAGCAGAAACACGGCGGCCAGGAAGGGGTGCGGTTCACTCCCGTCGAGAGAGATCGGCAAGCCGACGCCGTACGTTTCCTGAACGAGAATGCGTTCAGGACACCGGACTTCATGATCAAACCGGAGATCCTCCGTCGGATCGAGCCCTCGGGCGTCATCGCCCGGATCCGGAACAGCCAGCGGTCCGTGATGAACTTCCTGCTGAACCCCGACCGGTTCACACGGCTGGTCGAGCAGGAGGCACTGGATCCGAATGCCTACGGTCCGGTCGAGTTCCTCGGGGACCTGAGAGACGGGGTCTGGAGCGAACTGGCGGAACAGTCGGTGCGGATGGACGCATTCCGAAGGAACGTCCAGCGGCTGTACCTGGACCTGATCGATGCCCGTCTCAACGGAAACGATGCGGTGTCGGATGACATGCGTGCGTTCCTACGCGGGCAGTTGACGATACTCGACGGGGAGGTCGCGGCCTCGGTCGCCCGAGCCGCCGACCAGGCGAGTCGGTTCCACCTGGACGACGTTCGCGCGCACGTCAGCCGGATCCTCGACCCGAAGTTCTCCCGAGCGGATGACTCCGGGGACGGCGCCAACGGGTTTGCCTTCGATGGGCCCGACCCGTTCGATCCATACACGGTGAGGAGCTGCTGGTTCGATGCGATCATCGAGCCGTAGAAGGACGGTTGAGCCTAGTCGTCGTCGGCAGCGTTGGTCGTGAATGACGCCCATACCGGCGCATGGTCGGAATACAGCCGTGTGTAGTCGCCCAGGGCGAGGTCGTCAGGATCCAACACCATCGTACTCGTGCGCACCCACTCGCCCGTCGCCTCCGGACGGATCATGAGGTGGTCGATCAGAGACGCAAACCGACCAATCAGATACGAAATGTCCGACGACGCCTCGGCGCGGCGGCCTGGCCACGTCAGCGTCAGGAACCCGCCGTCGCGGAACAGCGGGTCGAGCGAACGATCGCTCGGGGTTGCGTTGAAATCCCCCGCAATCACCACATCCTCCTCGTCTGAGCCGGCCGTCAACTCCGCGTCGATCGCCTCGAGCAAGTCGCGCGCCTGCTCCTCCCTCACTCGATCAGGACACGTGCCCGCGCCCAACTGTGACTTGAGATGGACGCCGACCAGCCAGAAATCGAAGTTGCCGGCTCGGAAGCGCGCCGCCAACGGCAAACGGAGTCCATTCGACCGACAATTTCCGCTGAGCCTGAAGCTGCCACGCACAGAGAGTTCTCTGGCCTCCTCCAGCAACTCCACTTCGTCACTGTCGTAGGCGATCACGATCCGCTGGCCTCCGCCGCTCGACCCGGGCAACAGCCGGTAGCCGTCTGCTTGGAGGGCTGCCTCGAGCCACGCGTACTGGTATCTGGACTCGCGGACCTCACCGTTGCGCTCACTGAACAGCTCGACGTTGACTTCCTCCAACACGACCACTTCGAGGTCGAGTCTGGATATGAGCTGCGCGAGTCGTTCGACGTCTGCTCGGTTACGCAGGCCCTGCAGATAGCGCTGGTCGGAGCCCAGCCAATAGAGATTGAAGGTGCCGATCTGAATACAATCGTCGCACGCCACGCCTTGGGTCGAGCGGGTCAGAGCGGTGCTCACGGTGAGCAGGCACAACAACCCGAGGCTCCACGACCAATTCCGTCTACGTCGCGTCATGTGCCACCCTCCATCATCCGCCGAGGCGTTTCGCGCCAACCGCTGCCCTCTCGACGTCAGCCCGCGCGGATTCATCCCGAGGAGCCCCTCCTAAGTATTGTCTGGTGCCCGCTCGGTCAGTACATCGAATATGCTGTGCTCCGGGAAATGAATATGACGCCGATCATCGCCTTTGCCCTCGTCCTCGTCGGCGGGACACGTCACAGAGCGAGAGAGCGACCGAGGTCATCGTCGTCCTCAATTGGTTCGAGGAATTGACGGCTCGCGTTCCGGTTCCGTAACGCGAGCCGTCGTCGCAGCCCTGAAGGGACTGCGCTACATCAGTGCGCGGGTCGACGGGACTGTAGGACTGTCCCCAAACGGTCCTCGTCCGCCGCTCAGTCTGGGAGCCACGCATATGGAAGAAGAGCTGGACTACACGTCGATGTCGGCACCGCGCTACTCGGGGATTCCGACCTTTATGCGGACGCCGTTGATTCACGACCCGTCGAAGTTGGATATCGCCCTCATCGGTGTGCCATTCGATGCCGGGTCGGAAAACCGCCCTGGGCAGCGTCACGGCCCGCGCGAGATCCGCAACATGTCGAGCCTGACTCGCTCAGTCCACCACGTCACGCGGGTCAACCCCTACGAGCTGTGTCGCGTCGCCGACGTGGGCGACGTTCCGTTTCCTCGCGCCTTCGATCTCGAGCGGAGTCATGCCGATATCACGCGATTCTACGACACCGTGCACGCGGCGCGCGTCGCACCACTGAGCGCGGGAGGCGACCATTCGATCACCTTGCCGATCTTCCGCGCGATTGCGGCCGAGCGGCCGGTTGGCATGGTCCACATCGATGCCCACACCGACACCTGTGATGAGGAGCTGGGCTCTCGATTCACCCACGGCACGCCGTTCCGCCGGGCAGTGGAGGAAGGGCTCCTCGACCCGAAACGGACGGTGCAAATTGGCATCCGGGGTGCCCAGAACTCGGACGAAGGATGGGCGTTTTCTCTCGACTCTGGCATGCGCGTCATCTTCATCGAAGAATTCAGCCAGCTGGGGGTGGAAGCCGTGATTGCCGAATTCCAGCGTGTCACCGGAGGCGGTCCGACCTACGTGTCCTTCGATGTCGACAGCCTCGATCCGGCATTCGCGCCGGGCACGGGGACACCGGAGGTGGGCGGGTTGAGCAGTCTCGAGGCCCAGAGGTTGTTGCGAGGCCTCCGCGGACTCGACCTGATCGGGGGCGACGTGGTCGAGGTCTCGCCGCCGTTCGACCCGTCGGGCAACACGGCGCTCGTCGGGGCCACGATGATGTACGAGATCCTGTGCGTGTTAGCCGAAGCCGTTGCCCGACGGAAGCGAACGGGTGGACCCCGTGGCGGCGGTAGCGGCACCGGGTGACCCCTGCGCTACAGATCGCTCAAGGCCTCAGCCATGTTGTCGAGTACCTGCTCGATGAGCTTACGGGACGTGGCGATGTTCATCCGCATGCGGCCTGCCCCGCCGGTGCCGAACGACGATCCGGGCCTCAGCTGGACCTTTGCGTTCTCGACAAACCACCGCTCCACGATCATCTCGGGTGTCACCAGTCGCGGGGACTATAATTCTCCGTCCCCGCGATGCCTTTGAAAGTTGGCACCACGCTCGGCCCCTACGAAGTCCTCTCCGCCATCGGCGCTGGAGGTATGGGGGAAGTGTACAAGGCCAGGGACACCAAGCTGGACCGCGATGTCGCGCTGAAGATCCTCCCCGACGCCTTCGTCGACGACCCCGAGCGGCTGGCCCGCTTCCAGCGGGAAGCGAAGGTGCTGGCGTCGCTCAACCACCCGAACATCGCGGCGATCTACGGTCTCGAAGAAAGCGGCGACTCCCCCGCGCTGGTTCTGGAATACGTCCCCGGCCCGACGCTGCAGGACCGCATCGCCAAAGGCCCAATCCCACTCGATGAAGCCCTCCCCATCGCCCGCCAGATCGCCGAGGCCCTCGAAGCGGCCCATGAGCAGGGTGTCATCCACCGGGATCTCAAGCCGGCCAACGTAAAGGTGAAGGACGACGGCACGGTGAAGGTGCTGGACTTTGGCCTGGCGAAGGCGCTCCAGCCGGAACTCTCCGACCTCGACGCGGCGAACTCCCCGACGATGACGATGACGGCCGCCGCCACGAAGATGGGCGTCATCATGGGGACGGCGGCGTATATGAGTCCCGAGCAGGCCCGCGGGAAGCAGGTGGACAAGCGCGCCGACATCTGGGCATTCGGCGTCGTCTTGTTCGAGATGCTGGCTGGAACCGCACCGTTCTCTGGTGACGATGTGACACAGACGCTGGCACGAGTCGTCGAGCGCGAGCCAGACTGGAACGCGCTCCCCGCGACGGTGCCACCGAGCCTTGATACCTACCTGCGACGATGCCTCCAGAAAGACCTTCGACAGCGCGTGCAAGCCATCGGCGACGTGCGTCTCGCAATGGAGGGTGCGTTTGAGGCAACGGGAGGCGAACGCCAAGACCCGTCGGAAACGCTGGTCGCTGCGCCCGCCCTCTGGCAGCGCCCGGTTTTCGCCGCCGCCGCGCTCGTTCTCACAGCCGTCGTCGCCGGCCTTGCCGTCTGGACCCTCACGCGCCCAGCCCCGACGCCGCCCGCCCCGATCACTCGGATGTCGATCGTCTTGCCACAGACGCAGCAGCTGACCAATCGAATTCAGCGGAGCGTCGCCATTTCACCGACCGGGACACATGTCGTCTACGTGGCGAACGAGCAGCTGTACCTCCGGCCTTTTGACGAACTTCGGGCGCAGGCACTGAGCGGCACCGAAGCTACCGATCCGTCCGTCCCGTTCTTCTCACCGGACGGCCAGTGGATCGCGTTCCTCTCTCAGGGCGCGCTCAAGAAAGTGGCGGTTTCGGGTGGAGCGGCGGTGACGCTGGCGGAGGTCAGCGGTGTCTTCGGGGCCAGTTGGGGCGCGGACGACACCATCCTCTTCGGACAAGCTGGGCAAGGCATCCTGCGGGTGGCCGGAGCAGGCGGCACGCCGGAACTCCTGGTGCCCATCGAACGGCCCAATGTGGGTCACCAGCCGCAGATGTTGCCAGGCGGGGAAGCTGTGCTGTACACCCTCGGCACCGGTGGTCGCCAGGGTGCCTGGGACACGGCACAAATCGTCGTTGAGCAGGTGGCGTCGGGCGATCGGACGGTACTGATTGAGGGAGGCACCGACGCCCGCTACCTGCCGACCGGACATCTCGTCTACGCGCTGGGGACGACCCTGCTGGCTGCGCCGTTCGACGTCGACCGGCTGGAACTGACGGGCGGTCCAGTGCCGCTGGTGGAAGGCGTCAGCCGGGCCTTTTTCACGGGCGCCGCCAACGCCGCCATCGCCAGGAACGGCACGTTGGTCTACCTTCAGGCCGGCCGTGCTCGTGACACAGCGCGCACACCCGTGTGGGTCGATCGCGACGGGAACGAAGAGGCCGTCGGCCCGCCACCCGGGAACTATCTCTATCCCCGCATCTCACCTGATGGGGAGAGCGTGATCCTCGACAGACGCGATGACGAGGATGACGTCTGGGTGTGGGATCTGACGCGAGAAGCACTGACGCGACTCACGTTCACCGAGGCGTCCAATCGCATGGGCCTCTGGACACCGGACGGACAGCGGATCATCTTCAGCTCGACCCGCGATGGCGCGCAAAATCTCTACTGGCGCGCCGCGGATGGAACGGGGCCGGTCGAGCGCCTCACCGAAAGCCCCAATATCCACTGGCCCATGAGCTTTTCTCCCGACGGGTCGCGCCTCGTCGTGTGGGAGGCTGGGTCTGCCACTGGCAACGACCTTCTCGTCCTCACACTCGACGAGGAACGACGACTCGATCCGCTGATCGTGACCGAGTTCAGCGAAATGAACGCGGAAATCTCGCCCGATGGACAGTGGCTGGCGTACGAGTCCGATGCATCAGGACGAACGGAGGTCTACGTGCAGCCCTTCCCCGACGTGGACACGGGGCGATGGCCGATCTCCACGTCGGGCGGGCAGCGCCCCCTCTGGGGTCCGCAGGGACGGGAACTGTTCTACTTCACCCCAGGGGGTGTGATGGGGGTCACGGTCGAGACGCGTGAAGGCTTCACGGCCAGCCCGCCAACACTCATCATCGAAGGCTCGTACTTCGGTCCCCAGCAAGGGTTGCGTGGCCGCACCTACGACATCACGCCCGACGGAACGCGGTTCCTGATGCTGAAGGAAGCGGCGCCGGCCGACACCGACGATCCGTTCGCAGGCCTGACCCAGATCCACGTGGTCCTCAACTGGTTCGAGGAACTCCAGGCGCGGGTGCAGGACGTCCAGCCCACGACGTAGCGACGACGGGACGGTAGGCCGACGTTGCGCGGCGCCAGATAAGGACGTGTCCAGGCTGGCGCTCTGGACCGTCGAATGACCCGAGCGCCGACATGGGGCAGTCATCATGAGTTTCTCCCGACGTTATCGGATCGCCAAGTGTGTCCTCCTCGCGATGGTCGTCGCGCTCCTCACCGCCTTCACGCCAGGGCTGTCTGCGCAAACTCGGACACTGACGGTCGACGACCTCCGCCTCGAGATTGGGCTGTCCTCACCAGTCATCTGGCCTGACGGACAGGCGGACTCCGAAGAGGGCGAGAGCGGACCTCAGCTATTTGTCCTGTCCAGGGCGGGTGGTGAAGCCACGCAGCTCACCGATGGGTTCGACTTCGACAGGGACGGAGACCTCGACCTCTGCGTGGCCAACATGGATGGCGACGCCAACGGCCTGTTCCGCAACGACGGGATACGCTTCGTTGATGTCGCGATCGAATCTGGCCTGGATGCTGGAGGACGCGCACTCGGCGTCCGATCGAATGGGACCGTTCGACCGACGCTCGTCGATTTCGACAACGACGGAGCGCTGGATGTCTTCATGGCGAACTACGGTCCCAACGGACTGTTTCGCAACACGGGCGATGGTCGATTCGAGAACGTGGCGCCGCGACTGGGACTGGCGATCGACGGCTACTATGACACCGGCACGTGGGGTGATTACAACAACGATGGTCGCCTCGACCTGTACGTGAACGGCACCGTGACGGGCGGCCAAAACCATCGCGACTATCTTCTGCACAATGACGGCGACCGGTTCACCGATGTCACGCCACGGGTACTGGGAGATCTGGCGGCCGACCATGGCGCGCATTGGGCCGACTTCGACAACGACGGGGCGCTCGACCTCGCCCTGACCGGTGCCACGGCCGATGGCATGCACTACGTCGCTTTCAACGGGGCAAGCGAGCAGCAGGCCCGGCGGTCGCTGCAGGTGCTGGTGCTCGACGACCGCGGACACTACACCCGCGCCGGCTCGGAGATCCGCGTGTTCGCCGGGGGCACCGGCCGACTGCTGGGCATGGGCATTGTCGATACGGGCTCCGGCTACAACTCACAAAACGCCATGCCGGTGCATTTCGGGCTGGCCGAGGAAGGACTCGTGGATGTCGAGGTCACGACGATGACGACTCAGGGCCGCAAGACGGCCCGCGTGTCTGA
This sequence comes from Vicinamibacterales bacterium, assembly GCA_963667915.2. GTDB lineage: Bacteria > Acidobacteriota > Vicinamibacteria > Vicinamibacterales > UBA823. Next base: position 644,052 of record CAXXNN010000004.1, read on the forward strand.
GGTCGATCCGATGGCCTACGCCGGTCGTTGGTTGGTCGTGAAGGTTGATGCGGACGGGCAGGTGCAAGAAATCCCAGGAGGAAGCCAGTGAATCATGGGTAGCGAGGCCGTTCGTGAGTGACCTGCCCGGTTTCTTCGGACCAGTGATTACTGGAGCATGTCGCCCGTGGGGCTCCTTTAGTCCGGATCAAGTCGCACCGCGCCGCCATGAGCCTTCAAGAGCGCTTCGATGCGCGCCCTCTGATCGGCCCGATCGGCATCGAAGTCCAATTGGTGGACGCGCATGCTCAACAGGAGCTTCTCCTCCTTTGACGGAGTGCCCGCGTCGAGGATCTCGCCGATCACGCGATCCATGTAGTCGTCCCAGTGAGGTTGGCGTCCGTCGATATCCGTGAAGCCGTAGTGCCGAGAAAGTTCCCACGCCGACCAAGCTCGACCGGCGCGCGTGTGAACATCCGGATCAGTGGCGAGCGCAACGACCGCGCGACCAACGAGCCACGGTGTCTCTGACTGGGCGAAGTGAGGATCTTTTGCGATCGCGTCGCGCCAGTTGTCCTCGCTGACCCCGAAGTGGTCGAGCACTGCTTCGGACCTCAGAAAACCCGGAGTGAGCGCGAGCGCAGTGATCGGATGATCGCGCAGCTCGATCGCCATCGCATAGGCGAGGCGGATGACGGACGTCTTGCACAGGTCGTAGAACAACTGGCCGCGGTACCCTTGAAACGCGCCGTCTGTGATTTCAACGATCAACCCGCCCGCGCCCTCGAGCATGAGCGGGACGCCGTGCCGACTCGTGATGATGTGCGTGTGGACCGCGCCCTCGATCAAGGTGAAGCCTTGCGCGACGTCGACCTCCCAGAACGTCTTGCCCCACTCGGTGATCGCGTCGCCCCCCCAGATATCGTTCACCAGCACATCAAGCCGGCCGTGCTCTTCACGCACGCGCGAGAAGAGCGCTTCAACCTCACGCTCGACGGTGTGATCGGTGCGCACCGCGATTCCGCGCCCGCCCGCGGCAGTGACGAGCTCGGCGGTCTCATCGATTGTTTCGTCTCGTCCGGGCGTCGCCGGTTGTCCGCGAACGCTTCGTCCGCTGCAATACACCGTGGCCCTCGCCTCTCCGAGCGCACGGGCGATCCCGCGTCCGGCACCTCGAGTCGCGCCCGCGACTACCGCTATTTTCTTCTCGAGTGTTTTCATGGCGGCTCAATCTTCGACGCGGAGCACGGTCATCATCCCGTCGCCGGCATGCGGGAGGATGTGGCAGTGCGTCATCCAATCGGGTTTAACCGTTGAACGATTCGTCGGTGCCATTCTGCCACGGCTTGCCCAAATCGATGAAGGCGGTGTCAATCCGCGCGGCCGCCAGCCAGCGCAGGCCCGCCTGGCGTCTGGGAAGCAGGATAGGATGAGCCCAACGGGCCGTACCGCTGCCCGAGGAGGGTCGGACACGATGCATTCACGCCAGCTCATCCGCGTCACCGTCGCCACGGCCACCACCCTGTGTCTCGTCGCCGGCACGGTGCAGGCACAGCGTCCCCCCAAAGTCGACATGTCCGTGCAGTACAACCATGTCCCGGACTGGCCGCAGCGGCCCGCCGCTGTCGAGTGGGCGCAGGTATCGAGCATCGGGGTCGACGCTGAGGACAACATCTGGACCTTTCATCGGGGCAACGTGCCGGTCCAGGCGTATCGGCCGGACGGCACGCTCGTGCACTCCTGGGGCGCCGGGCTGTTCGACAACCCGCACCAGATCCGGTTCGGCCGGGGCGGCAACGTCTGGCTGTCGGACGACGGCAACCACACCGTCCGCAAGTTCACCCCGGAAGGTGAACTGCTGATGACAATCGGCACGCCGGGCGAGCCGGGCAGCGATGGGACCCATCTCGGTGCGCCCCAGGACGTGGCGATCGCCCTCTCCGGTGATCTGTTCATCGCCGAGAACCGCAACAGCCGTATCGTCCACTACGATCCGACCGGCCGCTTCGTGAAGACCTGGGGCGAACCGGGTCACGAACCGGGACAGTTCAACTTCCCGCACGGGATCGACATCGACTCGCGCGGCCGGCTGTACGTGGTCGATCGGAACAATGCGCGGATCCAGGTCTTCGAGCAGAGCGGGCGGTTCCTGGCCGAGTGGCGCAGCGTGATGGTGCCGTGGCAGATCTGGATCACGCCGAACGACGAGGTGTACGTGTGCGGCTCATCACCGATGGCCTGGGGCGAGGGCGCCACGCTGGGCACGCCGCCCAAGGACCAGATCGTCGTCAAGTTCGACACGACCGGACGGGTGTTGGAACTCTGGGCGTTCCCGAAGGGGGAGGACGGCAACGAGCAGCCGGGCGACCTGAACTGGGCGCACGGCATCGCGGTCGACTCGAGCGGCAGCCTCTATCTGGGAGACATGCAGGGGCGTCGCGCCCAGAAGTTCGTCCGCATCGAGCCCGGGGGGACCCCGTAGCGACGCCCACCGGAGGCTCCTCTGCGCTGCGCTATACTTGGCCGTTCCCAACATGGCTTTGGAAGTCGGCCACCTCGGCCCGTACCAGATCAACGCCCTTATCGGCGCCGGCGTCATGGACGTCGTGTGCCGGTCACGAACGGACGGTCTGGTCGGGTGAGTGAGGACCTCATGGACAAGCAGACACACGATGTGGCGATCGGGCTGGTGCTGCTGCTGGCCGTGCTCCCGGTGGCCGCGGTGGCCGGTCAAGCCGATGAACGGCTGCTCGACGGCATTCCGCTTCGACTCATCGGGCCATCGAGTCCGTCGGGGCGCGTGTGGCAGGTGGTCGGTGTCCCCGCCGAGCCGAAGACGTTCTACGTCTGCACCGCGCAAGGCGGTGTGTGGAGGACGACGAACTTCGGCGCGACGCTCGAACAGGTCTTCGACGAGGAGAACGGCGCGTCGTGCGGCGCGGTGGCGATTGCGCCCTCCGATGCGCACCAGATCTGGGTGGCTGACATCGCACCGCTGGAGCAGCTCGAAGCCGCACTCGAGCGGCGGGCGTTTCTCTTCGACGTCAAGCCGGTGGTCGCCTATAACCTGCGCCACACCTACGGCGTCACGATCGAGGAGCTGGACGGCGACCTGTTTTTCCGGGGGAAGAATCCACCCTACGGCGCCGTGATCACGTACTACCTGCGCAACGCCGCGCCGGGGGATCTCGAGCTGACCGTCAGCCACGGCAGCGGCGAGATTCTGCGGACGCTGGCCGGCCCCGGTGAAGCCGGCCTGCATCAGGTGGTCTGGGATCTCGAGCCGGATGCCGACCGTGTCGCGCCGATCGATCCGAGCGTGCGGACGGCGGCGGAACGCCAGCGACGCCGGCGCGTCGAGCTTGGCACCTACACCGTGACGCTCGAGGTCGTCGGCGAATCCTTGTCGCGGCCGATCGAGGTTCGAGCCGAGCGTGACGGGATCCGCTGGGTTCTGCCGCGCAAGTAGCCGGGTGTTGCGGCTCTTCGGTGTGAGAAGACGATCTGGAGGGTTGTGACGATGCGCATGTACGACCAGGCGGTGGCTCGGCTCTCGCGGCGGCAGCTGCTCAACGTCGCGTGGAAGCTGGGGACAGCCGCCGTCTTCTATCCGGTGGCCTCGAGCCGCGTGGTCGCGCAGCCGATCTTTCAGGAGTACCCTTTCACGCTGGGGGTCGCATCCGGCGACCCGCTCCCCGATGGCGTCGTCCTGTGGACGCGCCTGGCGCCCGACCCGCTGGAGGGCGGGGGCATGCCGATGCGCCGGGTCGACGTCGGCTGGGAGGTGGCGAGCGACCGTGCCTTCAGGAGCATCGTCCGGCAGGGGACGGTCGTCGCGCGGCCCGAACTGGGCCACAGCGTACACGTCGAGGCCACCGGGCTCGAGCCGGACCGAGAGTACTGGTACCGCTTCCGCGCGGGCGTGGAGGTGAGCCCGACCGGCCGCACGAAGACCGCACCCGCCGCAGGCGCCGCCGTGGATCGGCTGCGCTTCGCCGTGTGCGGGTGCAACCACTTCGAGCACGGATTCTTCACGGCCTTTCAACAGATCGCCGACGAGCAGTTCGACTTCGTCTTCCACACGGGCGACTACATCTACGAGAGCCGCGCCGACGGCGGGCGCAACCCTAGCCGAGTGCGGCAACACCATCGGGACGAGATCTTCACGGTGGTCGACTATCGCAACCGGTACGCGCAGTACAAGCTCGACCCGGCGCTTCGGGCCGCCCACCAATCCGCCCCCTTCATCGTCTCGTGGGACGACCACGAGGTGGACAACGACTATGCGGGCAACCACGACGAGCGCGACACGCCGCCGGAAGTCTTTCTGCTGCGGCGGGCCGCCGCCTACCAGGCGTACTTCGAGTCCATGCCGCTGCGTGGGGCGCAGTTCCCCACGGGCCCAACGCTGCGGTTGTACCGGCGCCTCCAATTCGGCAACCTCATTGACCTGAGTGTGCTCGACACGCGCCAGTACCGCTCGCCCCAGGCCTGCGGCGGGGGGTCCACGACCGGGTGCGCCGAGGCGCTCGGCCCGGCACGCACCATCCTCGGTGCCGAGCAGGAGCGGTGGCTGTTCGAAAACCTTGGCTCCGTAGAGGCCCGCTGGACCATCCTCGGACAGCAGGTGCCGACCTACGCGCGTGATTTCTCGCAGGCGAATCCCGCCCGGCAGTTCTCGATGGACAAGTGGGACGGCTATGTGGCATCGCGCCAGCGCCTGTACGAACGGTTGAAGGACACCGGGGCGCCCAACCCCATCGTGCTGTCGGGCGACGTGCACCAGCACTACGGGGCCGACTTGAAGCTGGACTTCACGAATCCCGAGTCGGAGACGATCGGGGTGGAGCTCACGAACAGTTCGATCACGTCGGGTGGCGACGGCGGCGAGGTGGCGGGCAACTGGGAGGCGATCCGCCCCGACAACCCTCACATCACGTACCACAGCGGACGCCGGGGCTACATCGACTGCGTCGCAACCCAGGACACGCTACGGGCCGACTTCAAGATCGTCGGCCGGGTCACGGTGCCCGGCCAGCCTGTGACGACCGGCGGGTCGCTCGTGATGGAGGCGGGAAAGCCTGGCGGCCTGCGCGGCTGACGCCGCCCCAGAAAAGGACAGCGCCGTGCACTCGACGCGACGAGGGTTTCTCATGAATGCGGCGGTGCTAGGCGGCGCCGCTGCCGGCAGCGCGCTCTTCACGCTTGCGTTGCCAGAGTGAATCCGAGGACGTTCACGGACCTCCGGCGCGGGTGCCGACGGGACAGTCGTGATGGACGAGAATGATTTCATTTCAAGAGCCGGAAAGACGTGCGACGAAGGCCGTGTCGATGTATAAGGGTCCTGATCCGGCGGGCAACATGGACATCCCGGTTATGACATACGTCGCCCGACATCCTGTCCGGCTGGCCGGCGTCATCCCGCCCGCGAGGGGACGGCCCATGTCCTTCAAATCTGCCTCACTGATGGTCGTCGTGATGGCATGTGTAAGCAGTGCGCCCGCCGGCGCGCAGGAGGGCGCCCGGAACGGCGAGTGGCGCACCTTCGGTGGCGATGCCGGCAGCACCAAGTACTCGCCGCTCGACCAGATCGACAAGGACAATGTCGCCGATCTCGAGATCGCCTGGCGATGGCAGTCGATCGACGGACACTTCGACCTCGCGCGGCTGCCCGAGGAGTACCCCAACCTGCAAGTGCCGAACGACATCGCGAACGTGCGGATCTCGAGTCTGAAAGCCGCGCCCCTGATGGTCGACGGCGTGCTGTACATCTCGACGCCGTTCTCTCAGGCCGCCGCCATCGACGCGGCAACTGGCGAGACGCTCTGGACGTTCGACCCCGAGAGCTACGCCTCGGGCATTCCGATCATGATGCTCGGCTTCAGCAACCGCGGCCTGGCCTACTGGTCCGACGGCGAGCAGGCGCGCGTCGTGTGGGGGACCGGTGACGGCTACCTGATGGCCGTCGATGCGGAGACCGGTGAGCCGCGCGGCGATTTCGGCGAGAACGGGCGTGTCGATCTCATGGTCGGCATCCCCCGGGCTCGGCGAGAGCCGCCGATCAACTACTCCATCACCTCGCCGCCGATCATCGTGCGGGACGTCGTGGTGGTGGGCTCCGCCATCTCCGACCAGCCCAGCTTCAAGGAACAGCCGCCCGGCCATGTCCGCGGATTCGACGTGCGGACCGGCGAGCTGTTGTGGACGTTCCACACCATTCCCCAGCCCGGCGAGTTCGGTCACGACACGTGGGAGAACGGGTCGTGGGAGTACACCGGCAACGCCAACGTCTGGACGCTGATGACCGCGGACGAGGAGCTGGGCTACGTGTACCTGCCGGTCGGGACGGCGACGATGGATTTTTACGGGGTGCACCGGCCGGGCGACAACCTGTTCGCGACATCCCTCGTGGCACTGGAGGCGGAAACCGGCAAGCGCGTCTGGCACTTCCAGTTCGTGCATCACGACCTGTGGGACTACGATCTGCCGGCCGCGCCGAACCTCGTGGATATCACCGTCGACGGACAGCCGATCCGGGCGGTCGCGCAGGTGACCAAGCACGCCTTCGTGTTCGTCTTCGACCGGGTGACCGGGAAGCCGGTCTGGCCGATCGAGGAGCGGCCGGTACCACCGTCCACGATTCCGGGCGAGCGGGCGTCGCCCACGCAGCCGTTTCCGACCAAACCGCCGCCCTTCGACCGTCAGGGGGTCACGATCGACGATCTGATCGACTTCACCCCGGTGCTGCGCGCGGAGGCGATCGAGATCCTGCGACAGTATCGGCACGGCCCGATCTTCACGCCACCGTCGCTGCCCGGTGCGGGAGAGAACGGACTGAAAGGGACCCTGGAGCTGCCCGGGTACACCGGCGGCGCGAACTGGACCGGCGCGGCGGTCGACCCCGACACTGGGATCTTGTATGTGCCATCGGTGACTTCACCGAATATTTCAGGCTTGGTCGTGCCTGAGTCTTCGCCGAACGCCCGCAACGTCAGGGAGGCGACCGACGCGACCCTGAACTACGTGCGCGCGGTCGAGCGGCCGGCCGGGCCGCGCGGGCTTCCGCTGTTCAAGCCGCCGTACGGCCGAATCACCGCGATCGACCTCAACACGGGCGAGATTCTGTGGCAGACAGCCAATGGACCTGGATCCGAGACGTTTCGCACGCACCCGCAGCTCGAGGGGCTCGATCTGCCACCCCTGGGGGGTGGGCGGGACCAGGTTCTCGTCACCAAGACCCTGTTGTTTTCGGCTCAGTCGCAGGCGAACGCGGCCGGAGACTTCGTGCTCGTGGCGCGGGACAAGATGACGGGCGACGTGGTGGCCGAGGTGCCGCTGCCCGGACGCGCCATCGGCCCGCCGGTGACCTACCTGCACGACGGCGCGCAGTACATCGCGATCACGGTGCGAGCGGACCCGCCGGAGCTGATCGCGATGCGGGTGCCCTAACCCCAGAACTCACGTGTGTTGCCAATGGCTGGCACCGGGCGGGATGGTGAGGGCCAGGTGCGACGAAGGCCAGCCAACATCTTACGGATTTCCCTTCAACGGCTTGAGGCCGATTTGTGGAGGCTGCATGGCGAATGCCGATTACCCGACCCGGTACCAAGTCATCGGCCTGCACAACGTCGCCGATTCTCCGTCCTGGGATCGACTCGACGCCGACGTGCGTGAGGCGGTCGAGGTCGTCGGCCGGGTGCTCCCCTTCCGCACCAACCGGTACGTCGTCGACCACCTGATCGACTGGTCGCGGGTGCCCGAGGATCCAATTTTCCAGCTCGTGTTCCCCCAGCGTCAGATGCTGGACCCGGCCGCGTTCGCCGAGATCCGCGACCTGCTCCGGCGCGACACGCCCGCCGACCAGCTGACGGCAGCGGTCAACGAGATTCGACTCGGCTTGAACCCGCACCCGGCGGGCCAGCTGACGCACAACGTTCCGGCGCTCGACGATCGCCCGCTGCAGGGGATCCAGCACAAGTACCGGGAAACGGTGCTCTTTTTCCCTTCAGCCGGGCAGACGTGCCACGCCTACTGCACCTACTGCTTCCGCTGGGCGCAGTTCGTCGGGCTGGAAGACCTGAAGTTCGAGGCCAGTGAGCCGGACGACCTCGTCAAGTACCTGAAGGCGCACCCGGAAGTGACCGACGTGCTGATCACCGGGGGTGATCCGATGGTCATGCGAACCCGGGTGTTGCGCCGCTTTATCGAGCCGCTTCTCGCACCCGACCTCGAGCACGTGCAGAACATCCGGATCGGCACCAAGGCCATCGCCTATTGGCCACAGCGCTTCGTATCGGATGAGGACGCCGACGACTGCCTCCGCCTGTTCGAGGAGGTGGTCGCCGCCGGCCGGCATCTCGCGCTGATGGGTCACTACTCGCATCCGGTGGAGCTCGAACCCCAGATTGCCCGGACGGCCGTCGAGCGGATCCGAAACACCGGCGCCCAGATCCGCATGCAGGCTCCGCTCATCCGTCACGTCAACGACAATCCGGACGCCTGGGCCGAACTGTGGCGCACCGGCGTGCGCCTCGGGCTGATTCCGTATTACATGTTCATCGAGCGAGACACCGGCGCGCGCAACTATTTCGAGGTGCCCCTCGTGCGTTGCTATGAGATCTTCAAGAAAGCCTATAGCCAGGTCTCCGGCCTCGCCCGCTCCGTGCGCGGACCCTCGATGTCGGCGTTCCCGGGCAAGGTGCGAATTCTGGGGATTGTCAGTCTGGGGACGATGCTGGACGGCGAGGTGCTGGCAGGTGTCCAAGACAGCCTCGGCCCCGAGCTGGGCAACCCGGACACCCCACGCCTGGTGTGCGACTTCATCCAAGCGCGTGATCCCGAGTGGGTCAAGCGTCCCTTCTTTGCGGAGTTCGATCGGGGCGCCACGTGGTTCGATGAGTTGCGGCCGGCGTTCGGCAAGTCGCGGTTCTACTTCGAGGCGCCCGGCGACCGCGAAGCGCCCCACCGGGTGCCGGAGCTTACGGAACTCCTGCTCGATTAGAAGGCGACGTCGTGGCGGTGCACCGTGACCGCTCCGTCCTGAAGACACACCACCGGATCGGAGGACAACCGTGAGGAGTAGTGGTCGTTCGAAGCACATCGCCTGTCTCGTGTCGGCAGGTCTGATCGCCTCGGCGGCCGGGGCGATTGAATCGACAGCGCAGGAAGAGAACACGCCGCGGCGTTTCGGAACGCGCTGCGCCTCGGCGTCAACATCGTCTTCGGGACCGATGCGGGCAGAGTCCCGCACGGGAGCAACGCCGGCGAGTTCGAGCTGATGGTCGGCCTCGGGATGTCGCCGATGCAGGCGATCCAGTCGGCTACGTCCGTCGCCGCCGAGCTCCTGCGGCTCGAACACGAGATCGGTGCCGTGAGGCCCGGACTGCAGGCGGATCTGATCGCCGTTGCGGGCAACCCGCTCGATGACATCGGCCTGCTGAAGGACGTTGGCTTCGTGATGACAGGCGGCGTCGTCGTCAAGGAGATGCAGTAGCGGGAGCGCTGGGGCGACGTGGCTGTTCTTGCCGAGAGAGGTTCTTGATGATCTGCAGCCGACGCGTATGGCACCGATTCGGGATCCACGCCGGGCGGCCCGGTGTGGGGCGGCTGGCGGCGATCGCGAGTCTGCTGGCATTGTCCGCCGCGTGCGGTGCGCCCGAGGAGCCTTCCGGGCGTCCGGCGGGCCCACCTGCTGTCGAGCTGTTCGAAGCGACCATCCTCGAGCTCCAAGCAGCGATGCAGGCGGGAACGGTCACGTCGAGAGCGCTGGTTGAACGTTATCTCACGCGGATTGCTGCCTACGACGATCAGGGGCCGCAGCTGAACGCGATGATCAGCCTCAACCCGAACGCCCTGGCCGCGGCGGAAGCGCTGGACGCTGAGCGCGCCGCACAGGGGCCGCGCGGTCCGCTGCACGGGATACCCATCGTGTTGAAGGACAACTTCGATACCGCCGACATGCCGACGACCGGTGGGTCGATCGCGCTCGCAGGCGTGCACCCGACCGATGACGCGTTTCAGGTGCGGAAGCTGCGGGCGGCGGGGGCCGTCATCATCGGCAAGACGAACCTGCACGAGCTGGCCTCGGGGATCACCACGATCAGCTCGCTCGGAGGTCAGACCCGGAACCCCTACGATCCAGCGCGGAATCCTGGTGGGTCGAGCGGCGGCACCGGCGCCGCCGTCGCGGCGAATTTCGCGGTGTTCGGGATGGGCAGCGACACGTGCGGCTCGATCCGAATTCCAGCGTCCCACCACAGCCTAGTCGGGCTGCGCGGCACCTCCGGTCTGTCCAGTCGGGACGGCATCATTCCGCTTTCGCACACACAAGACATCGGCGGACCGTTGGCGCGCAACGTGACGGACCTCGCCATTGCGCTGGATGCGACGGTCGGGCCCGACGCGAGCGACCCGATCACGGCTCGCAGCGAGGGCCGGCTGTCGACCGGCTTCCGCGACGCCCTCGACGCGGGCAGCTTGCGCGGAAGGCGGTTCGGGGTGCTCACGGCGCTGTTCGGCGATGCTGGTGAGGAGGAGCCGGTCACCGAGATCGTGCTTGCTGCGATCGAAGAGCTCAACGCGCAGGGCGCGGACGCGATTGACGTCGAGATTGCCGATTACGAGGCCTTGATGCAGGAGTCCGGTGTCATTGGCACCGAGTTCAAATTCGATCTCATTGATTATCTCGAGGGCGTGCCCGACGCGCCCGTGGCATCGCTCACCGACATTGTGGACCGCGGGCTCGCACACGCGGCGCTCGAGCGAAACTTCCGGCGCCGGACCGAGCTCGAGGATCGAGACACGGCGGCGCATCGGCAGGCACTCGCCAAGCAAGCGTCGATACGCCGAGCGCTGGTGACGCTGATGGACGCCGAGCAACTCGACGCCATCATCTATCCAACATTGCGCCGGCAGGCGGCGCCCATCGGTCAGCGGCAGGTGGGCAGCAACTGCCAGTTGAGCGCGCATTCGGGATTTCCGGCGATCACGGTCCCTGCCGGATTCACTGATGACGGGATGCCGGTCGGCATGGAGCTGCTCGGCCGACCGTTCAGCGATCCTGAGCTAGTGGGGTTCGCGTACGCGTTCGAGCAGGCGACCCATCATCACGCGCCCCCGAGCACGACTCCGCCGCTCGTCGAGGGTGTGCCACCGGCGGCCGTGAGCTTCGATGTGGCGCTGCGTGGAGCCGACGAAGTGGCACCCGTGTCGACGCCAGCGTCAGCCGAGGCGCGTTTCACCTTCGACGTCGTGCACAGCGAGCTACGATACGAGCTCGCGGTGACCGGACTGGACGTCGACGAACTACGGTTCGGCCACATCCACCGAGGCGACGTTGGGACCAACGGCCCCGTCCTCTATCAAGTATTGGATGGCCACACGCTGATCGGCTCGGGGACGCTGCGGCTGACCGGGCGCGATCGCCGGGACCTGGAAGCCGGCCGCCTCTATCTCAACGTCCACAGTGACGCCCACCCGGCTGGAGAGCTGAGGGGTCAGCTGCAGTTGCCTTGACACCCTCAGGCGGCGAGAGTGCGCGTCCTTAGCAGGCGCCTTAATTCTCAGTCGCCAGTCCCTGACGTTCCGGGATCGCTTCCATCAGCAGCGCGAGGGCGTCTCTCAACCCTTCGCCGCCGGGCCCGGCGCCTTTGTAGTGCCCCAGTCGAACCACCACGAGGTCGTGTGACGGAATGATGATGGTCGACTGCCCGCCGGCACCCCGCATGGAGTAGGCGGTCTCCGGGATCGGGTCGGCGCCGTCTCCGTTGACCCAGAAGAACGCGCCGTAGATCGGCCGGCCGTCCGCCACCCACGCCGGCGCGAGGGTGCTGACGAACTCCGTCCAGCCCTCCGGCAGGATCCGCTCGCCATTCCACACGCCATCTTGCAGGTAGAGGTTGCCGAGTCGCGCCCAATCGCGCGCGGGGGCGAACTCGTAGCCCTGCAACAGGAAGTTCCCGTAGGGATCCGTCTCGATCACCATGTTGCGGATGCCGATCTTGTCGAAGAGCGCGCGCTGGGGAAACGAATGGTACTCCTCGCCACGACCTTCGACGCCCAGACGGACCAGGTAATTCATGAGCACGGGATCGGAATTGCGATAGCGCCCCACGGTGTTGGGCGGCCACTGCTGCGGTCGGGTGGCCGCCCACTCGAACGAGTTGACGCTCCCGGTGTAGACGTAGAGATGATCATAGTAGCCGAGCGACGCGTCACGGTCGGGGTCCTGCGGCGCCCGGAACCGCAGCCCGCTCGACATGTGCAGGATGTCGGCGATACGAATCTCGGCGCGCGGGTCGCCGTCGGATTGCCATTCGGGCACCGGCGCGGGCTGCCAGAGATCGTAGACGCCCTGATGGATGAGGACGCCCATCAGCGTCGCCGTGAGGCTCTTGCCCATCGACCAGCCCTCGAGCGGCGTGTGCATGGTGATGCCGTCACGATAGCGCTCGCCGATGATACGGCCCTTCCACGTCACCACGAACGCCGCGGTCATCCCCTCGGCCCGCTCGAACGCCGTCTCGACTGCCTGCGCCACCTTGTCGGCGTCGATCGCCGACGGCAGCGGCTCGTCGGACAGCACATCGCCCATCGGCCACGGCGTCGAGGACGGATCGGGCAGGGTGCTCTCGACGTCGACCGGCGTGAAATAGACCGAGTCCTCGCCGATCGGCAAGGTCACACAGCCCTGATCCCCGAGATACGTTGCGGTCCGCGTCACGCCGCTCGGCAGCGTCAGGTGAACCGCCTGGTTCTCACGGTCCACGACGCGTTCGGTCACCTTGGCACGCTCCTCGTAGGGACTACTGAAGTAGCCGATGTTCTCCGCGGCGAACTCTTCGTCGAGGCCGGTGATGAACACGGCCGAGCAGAGGATCTTGGCGAAGCCCGAGGTATGGTGCTCGAGCGCATCGCCGGGCGGCGGGATGTACTCGGTGTCCAGCTCGAGCTCCGCCGCACGCGCCAGCATCGCCTCACGCGGCGACAGGCTACCAGCCGCGGTCGCCGTCTCGGCCTCGCTGGTCGCCGGGCTGCGACATCCCGCCAGCGCCACCATCACGAGCAGCACGCCCCCGGTGAACACCACCCGTGTCGTGTTTCGAATCATCGACAAGCCTCCTCTGGGTAACACGTCGAGAAGCGTTCAGCCGTCCGCGTGCAGCCGTCGAGCACCCGGACCATCATGGCTCGGCCGCGATCTGCTGCCGAATGCTCGCCACCGCGGCGGCAATCTTGTTGTTGATGAACGTCATGCCGAGATCCTTCGAGGCGACCTTCACGATATCCTCGGCGAGCTTGTCCCTGCGCACCCACCGATTGTCGTCATCGATCGCCATGATCTCCGACGCATTGTCTATGGGTGTCATGCGGTTGCGCGGAACGTTCAGCTGCGTCAGGTGCTGCCGCATCCGATCCTCGCCGTCGGCGTACACCGGCCTGTGACCGGGCGTCGGCGATCACGAGGATTATAGGCCCCTCATCAGGCCTTTGACGAGCCGGAAAAAGGCCCACGGCCCCCGCTGCTAGCTGGATTACAATCAACGCCAGCCGAACATGTCGAAACAGGGTCCCACCGCCCACCTGAGGGAGCCGCGATGAAACTCATGGGACGAACCGTGTTGACGCTGGCCGTACTGCTCATCGTCATCATGTCACTGGCTGGCCATCGGGCGTCCGCGCAGCGGACCGACGCGGTCGAAGCGGTACGGCAGATGTTCGTGGGCAATTACGAGCTGCTGAAGTTCGAGTCGTTTCCATCGGCCGGCGAGGTCGTGCCGCGCGACTACGTGGCTCGGATCCTGTACGACGCCCACGGCAACATGTCGGCGATCGGCATGCCTCGCGACCTGCCCCAGCGAGCCGAAGCGTCGAGTGACGAGCGGACGGTCGGCGGCTTCTCCTACTTCGGCGTTGCCGAGATCGATGTCAACGAAGGGACGGTCACCCATCACGTGGTCGGCTCGCCACTACGGCCCGAATTGGTCGGCGTAGGCAGAGTGCGCTACTACGAGTTCGACGGTGATCTGTTGACGCTGTCCATCAAGAACGCCGAAGGGCGTATTACGGGCCAGTTGACGTGGCGGAAACTGCGTGCGAGCTCGCGGTCGTGAGGAATGCCTTCCTTCACGCCGGGCGCTGCGAATGAGAGGTGAGGGATTCATGCCGACATTGAAGCGGTCGTTGCGGTCGTTGTTGGTGATCAGCCTTGCGGTCATCTGTGTCGGCATCGCCGCCTCGGCGATGGCACAGAATCCCGTCGTTCAAAGAGACGTCGATTACATCGATGGCGTCGACTATGCCGAGAACAAGGACCGGCTAGACGTCTTCATGCCGGCCGGGGCATCCAATGCGCCGATCCTGGTGTACTTTCACGGAGGCGCGTTGCAGAGGGGCGGTAAGAGCAGCGGTGAAGGTCTAGCGGCGTCGCTCGTCTCGCACGGCATTGGGGTCGTGAGCGCCAACTACCGCCTGTCACCTGGCGTGATGCACCCTGCCCACATGGAGGATGCAACGGCAGCCGTGGCCTGGACGATCGAGAACATCGCGTCGTACGGGGGGGACCCGCGTCGCGTCTACGTCGGTGGGCATTCGGCCGGTGCCTATTTGGCCGCCTTGATGGGGTTGGATCCGTCGTATCTGCGTGCGCACCATCTCGAGCTGTCCGCGATTCGCGGGACCGTGCCCATCAGCCCGTTTCTCTATGTCGAAGAAGTCGCGAAGGACCGTCCCAAGACGGTGTGGGGTACTGACGAGAAGGCGTGGCTCCAAGCATCGGTGAAGCCGTACATCGGTTCGGGTAAACCACCCATGCTGATGATCTATGCCGACGGAGATGACGCCTGGCGCAAACAGGGGATTGAGCAGCTCAAGACGGAACTTCACGCCGCCGGGACACGGATGGTCGAGACGCTCCAGGTTGCCGACCGAGATCACGGGAGCGTGCTGACGAAGATGTCAGACGCCGCTGACCCCGGCGTGAAGAAAATCGTGGCGTTCATTCAGGGTTCCTCGGCGACCTCTCAGTGACGGGTTCGAGGGTCCGCGGGTGCCGACGGGGCGGTAGGCGCAGCCTGCGCTACTGAACGTGGTCCACCATGTGCCCGCGAACGAGATCGGAGATGGGAATCAGATCCGGTAGTCCGCGATCTGGATCTCGTGTCCGTAGTCCGCATAGTCGCCGTCGGTGCGGGCCTGGCGGAAGTGCCCCCAGTTCACGGGGCGGTATCTCGGTGGCTCGGACAGGGTGGCCACAAGCGGCGCGACCTCGGTCTCGTACGCCGGGTTGAAGAAGAACGGCATGCTATAGCGCGGGCGGTCGGTGACCGGGCGCACCCGGTGCAGCGCGGCGCGATAGCGGTCGTTCGACCAGATCTGCAGCATGTCGGCGACGTTCACCACCAGCGCCTTGTCGAGCGGCGTCACGTCTGTCCAGCCGTCGTCGGTGCCGACCTGCAGACCGCCGACGTCATCCTGCAACAGAATGGTCAAGGCGCCCGCATCGCTGTGATGATGCAGCGCCATATCACCGAGCGCCGTGACGGTCGCCGCCGCGGCCGGCTCGAGCGGATCGGCGAGTGGATAGTAGTTCAACCGTGTGAAGCCCGTGTGCACCGGGCTGAAATACGGCGTGAGCGTGTCCTCGTCCACACCCAGCCCGAGACAGAGCGCGCCGAGCAGCCGGAGACCGAGCCGCTCGCAGGCGGCGAGGTACTCGAACATGGTCGCCCTGAAGTGCGGCAGGGTCTCGGGCCAGCGGTTGGTGCCGTCGACCGCGGCCCGGTTGTCGGGATGGGCCTCCGGCAGCTCGGGGTGCCGCAGAGCGGCGAAGTCGAACACCTCCTTCAGATCGCGCCGGTTCTTGGTCAGCTCGCGGTCGTAGTAGCCGCGCGGATTCTCGCGGGTGCGCGCGACGGTCCGCTTCACGTCCATCGGCAGGGCAAAGAAGGTGCGCGTCTCTGCCCAGACCCGGTCGATCAGATCGTCCGACAGGCCGTGGCCCGTGACCTGAAAGAAGCCCCAGTCGCGGGCGGACGCCGCAATGGCGTCAACGGTCGCCGTCCGATCCGGCGATCGGCCAGCGAGGGGTGACACATCGATGACCGGGATGGTGTTCGACACGCCGAGGGTCATTATGCCACGCCGTCCCGCTCGGACGGCCTGCGACTCACCGCGATCGGGTCGTCGTGGCGGCTTCGGCGACCGCGTCTGCAACGCGGCCTCCACGGAGGATGTTCTCGACCGCCGTGTTGCCCTCGTGGCAGGCGTACTCGAATATCTGATAGCTCTGATTCCGGGTCAACGGCATGGCCACCGTCCAGGGTGTCGTGTACACCTGTGGATCTTCGATCGTGACGTCGTACTGAAGCGTTTCGGTATCCACGCGCGTGAACCGTTCGACGACGTGCAGGGATTCGCTGACCGGGATGCCCTTGATGCGACCGCCCGCCGCACTGGACGCAATCCAGCCCCGGTCATTGAAATTCGTGGTCTCGACCACCAGCGTCCGACCGTCCCAGCGGCCGCGTGAGTCCCCCATCCACAGGCGGATGTCCGGGTCGACGTGCGAACGCCCGTCGAGGGGAATGACGCGAGCGTCGTGGATCATCTCGTGGAAAATCACCACGTATCCGGGCGTCTGCAAAATCTGATAGGCGTTGTTGTAGCCGGCCGGAAACATCGAGCCGGGCACGCCGCGGGTGATGCAGCGATCCCACACACTCATGTATTCGTAGGAGTCGGTGTTGTGTGCCAGGTTGTAATCGCGCGTCGCCTGCGCCTCCGGCCTGACGGGAACGCGACCGTTCGTTGGATCCACCACAAGCGACGTTTGCCTGGTCGAGAGCACCTGCGTGCCCGAGTCGAGCCAGATTCGATCGTAGCTGGCGAACGTCCCGCGGGCCCGGTCGGCCTCCTCGCGCCGGCGCGCTGTTCGCGCTTCGAGCGCCGCAGCCTCCTCGTCAGTCAGAAACGCCTTGTCGGCCAGCGCCTCGGGTCGTTCGAAGGGCGTGATGGTGGCGTTTGTCCAGATTCCCTGCAGGTCGGGATCGCCCCACGGCGTCCGTGCGGCATCGGCGGCCTGGACGGCTCCGCCGGAGGCGGTGCCCACGAGCGCAGGTGAACGTGACGTTTGTGCGGCGGCCGGAACTTGGGCCAGCGACACCGTTGCGATGACAATCGCCACCGTGGCCCGTGACGCAGACGATCGGCTCATGACCACGTCCTCGATCTCCTCAATTCAGGTACGTTCGTTCTTCATTGGAGCTCGACACCCATCTCTCGCAGCGTCGCCCAGGACGACTCATCCAGCACGACCTACTTCTTAGTTTTCTTCTTCGCGGCCCAATATGCCTTCAATTTCTTCGATAAGGCCTTCCGAGCCGCGGCTGTCATCTTGCGTCGACGACGCCTTCGCGTCGTCCCAGCTCCTGCAGGGCCGAGGATGCTTGCCGCTCGGCGGAGGGCCTCAAGGTCGGCCTGAAGTTTCTTGATGTCGGTTTGCTTGGCTGCAATCGCTCTTGAAATATCGCTCATGTGAGAAAGGGTAGTGATGAAGCGGCCAGGGTGTCAATGGGAGGGTGAGAGTTCTGGGTTCGCTCGACCCGAGGGGGTGTCAACCCCACGGGAACCTGACCTTCGTGCGATAGTAGACCTCGACGGAGGCTGGGATCGACCATTGTGACGTCTGAAGCGATCATCCGGCTGGGAGCCTTCATCGGAGTGTTCGGCCTGATGGCTCTGTGGGAGCTGGCCGCACCGCGGCGCCGGCTGCGGGTCGGGAAGCGACGATGGGCCGGCAACATCCCGCTCACGATCTTCAACACGGCGCTCCTGCGGGTCGTGGTACCCCTCGGCGCCTACGGCGCGGCCGAAGTCGCTGCCGAACGGAGCTGGGGGTTCTTGCACCTCGTCGACGCTCCGGCGCTGGTCGAGGTGACCTTTGCCGTCTTGCTGCTGGACCTCACCATCTACCTGCAGCATCGGGTCTTCCACGCCGTCCCCGTCCTGTGGCGGTTTCACAAGGTGCATCACGCCGACAACGACATCGATGTCACCACGGGTCTGCGCTTTCACACGGCCAGCATCGTGGTGTCGCTGGGGGTGAAGATGGCCGCCACGGTCGTGATCGGCGCCAGCCCCCTTGCGGTGCTGATCGGCGAGACGGCGCTGAACCTCACCGCGATGTTCAACCACGCCAACGTCCGCATGCCGGTGGGTCTGGACCGCATCCTCCGGTGGATCGTCGTCACACCCGACATGCATCGGGTCCACCATTCCGTGGGCCGGGACGAGCATAGCCACAATTTCGGTTTCAACTTTCCGTGGTGGGACCGGCTGCTCGGTACGTACCGGGACCAGCCAGCTGCGGGGCACGAAGCCATGACAATCGGTCTGGACGAGTACCAGGCCCAGCCACGGCAGAGCTTATGGTGGATGATCGCGCTGCCGTTCCGCAAGGCCGACTGGGGCAAGACGACTGCGCCGTGACGTCCAGGTCGCAGCTCCACCGGACGGCCACGGGTCGACTGACGAGCACTTAGGCCGACATCTGCAGCATCTGCTGGACCACCGACTCCGTGACGTTCCCCCCACTGAGCAGCGCGACCGTCTTTCGACCCACATCCACGCTCCCGGCAAGATAGGCCGCGGGAGCCACCACGCCCGCGGGCTCGCCCATCAACTTCGCGCGAAAGAGGATGACCCGAAACGCGGCGGCGAGGTCCGCTTCGGAGATGAGGACAATCTCATCCAGATATTTTTGCAGATGCCGGAAGGGTCCGGAAGTCTCCCCTGACGGCCGCTGGATCGCGTTCACGTCGGACGAGTCGGGACAATTTGAGGTCTACGTCCGCCCGTTCCCCAACGTGGAGGACGGCCGCTGGCAGGTGTCGCGCGGCGGTGGAATCTCGCCGGTGTGGGGCCCGGACGGACAGGAATTGTTCTACCGACAATTGCCCAGCTTGGACATGGTGACCGTCGCCGTCGAAACCGAGCCGACCTTCAGTCCAGCGAATCCCGAGGTCCTGTTCGCCGCCCCCTATCGGGTTGGTGCTTTCGGCCGAGGTCGTCCCTTCGATCTCTCTCCGGACGGCGAACGCTTCCTCATGATCAAGGAGGCCGCGCCGGACGAGACCGACGTCGAACCGCACATCGTCGTCGTCGAGAACTGGTTCGAGGAGTTGAAGGCGCGCGTTCCAACACCATGACGCGCGCCGCATCGCAGCCTTGAAAGGCTGCGCTACATCAGTGCTCGCGTTCCCGTTCCGTGACGCGAGCCAAGACTCGCGAACTGGCCCAGAACGACAAGATGTTTCCGGTGGTGTACCGGAGGTAGGGCTCACTCCTACCGCTTGACGTGCTTCCTCAATGCCCGTGGGCCTACTTCGGCCCCATAGACATTTCCCTCGTTATCGACTGCCACGCCTTCTGCCGCGCTGGTCCCAGCGTTGTCCTGGTCCGGTTCAGGATCCGGGATGAACGCGACGACCAGGCCGTCGCGAACGCTCGCGATACGAATGCCTCGCTTGAAGCCCGGGTTGCGCCGATAGTTCGACTCGGAGTCCGCCACGTAAATCATGTCGTCGGCGTCAATGGTCAGCCCACTGGCGCGACCAAACTGGTAGAAGTCCCTGACGAAGGTGCCGTCCTGCTCGAAGACCTGGACGCGCCGGTTGCTCCGGTCACCCACGTACAGCAGGCCCTCTGAATCCATGGCCAGTGCGTGGGGCGTTCTGAACTGACCGGGCTCGGAGCCCGTTTCGCCCCACTCTGTGATGTACGTCCCGGCGCCCGAGAACTTGACGATCCGGTTGTTCCCGTTGGCAGGATGACCATCGCCCACGAAGATGTCGCCGTTGGGTGCTACCAGCACGTCGTTCGGCTGGTCGAACGTGTCCCGGGTTCTCCCCGCGACGCCCGCCGTGCCCAGGCGCATCAACACCTCGCCATCCGAGCTGAACTTCAGGACCTGGTGCCCCCGGTCGCCTTCCCCGCGGGCGTCGACCACCCAGACATTACCCTCATCGTCCACATCGATCCCGTGCGGCCAGACGAACATCCCGGCACCGAACCTCTTGAGGATGTTGCCGTTCTTGTCGAACTGAAAGATCGTATCCAGGTCGTCGTGGCCCACGCATGTGTTTTCGCCACACCGATCGACAGCCCAGATCGTCTCGCCGTCGGGAGAGACCTCCACCAGGCTCGTCGACCCCCACTCTCGTCCATCGGGGAGCGGTGCCCAGATCCCGCCCACGGTGCTGTACGGGTTGGGGGCTTGGTTTTGCGCGGAAGCGGTCTGGGTAAGACCGACGGTCCCAACAGCGATGCCGACCAAGGTAAGCACGATTCGACCTGGATGTGACATGGCAGACTCTCCACTAGAGGTAAGGTGATTTGGCGAGTGCATCGTATCACCGAGCGCGGTCAGGCGAAACGGCGCCCTCACTTTTGCACCATTTACGAAATCGGGGAGGCGGCACCCTCACCCCAACCCTCTCCCCCACGGGGAGAGGGAGCGCGAAGTGCCGTGTGCACTATCATCACGGGCATGGAACACCCCACCCCGATCCACCCCCGAGACCACGCCGTCTACTCGCCGGACAAGATGGGCAAGAGCACGCTCTTCCGCTCCGAGCGCGTGCTGGTCGGGCTGAATGCGTTCGAGCCCGGGCAGGAGCATGCACTGCACGCGCATGAAGGCATGGACAAGGTCTACCACGTCATCGAAGGCCAGGGACTGTTCTTGCTCGACGGCGACGAGGTTCCGATGCACGCGGGAGTCCTGTTGGTCGCACCCGGAGGAGCGCCGCACGGCATCCGCAACACCGGCCCGGAGCGCTGCTCGTGCTCGCCATACTCGCGCCGGCGCCGTAGCTTCCGGTCACCCACCGGGTGGAGGTGATCGGCCGAAGCCCCAGAAGGGGCCAGGGCAACCTACCCGGTCATGACAGGAAGCCGGGCGGCCTCCCACGCAGCGAAACCGCCGACGAGGTCCCACAGCTCGGTGCGGCCAGCCCGGGCGAGCAGGCTCGCCGCCACCGACGACCGGTAGCCGCTGGCGCAGTGGACGACGGCGATCCCGGCTGGGACTCCGGACAACAGCTCCGGCAGACGGCTCAGCGGGAGGTTGAGGCTCCCGTCAATTCGCTTCTCCCGCCACTCCTTCTCTGTGCGCACGTCGACCACGAGGGGTGGGGTGTCGGTCTGCCGCAGCTCGGCCAGCGCGCCGGCCGTGATCCGCGCGGTTCGGCAGAGCAGCTCGGCCCGCGACCCGACGGCGTCCATGCCGCCGTCGAGAAACCCGGCCACCCGGTCGAGCCCGATACGACCGAGCCGCACCGCCGCCTCCTCTTCCCCGCCCGGGTTGGCCACGATCACGAGATCGGTTTCTGGGTCGAGCAGGGTGCCGGCCCACGTCGCGTACTTCCCGTTCAGCGGGATGTTGACGCTGCCGCACACGTGGGCGCCGGCGTAGTCGGCCGGCTCGCGCACATCCAGCAACTGGGCGCCGTTCTGGCGTAACTCCAAGACGGCGTCCAGACCGAGCGGGCGCAACGTGCGTTCGAGCGTGTCGCGGAGCGTCTGCCGCTTCTGCCGGTTGAGCCTGGCGTCGTAGGCGAAGTAGGCGGGCGCCTCCGGCTGGTCGGCCGTGACGATGGCGACGAACTCTTCCCGGCTCATCGGCTGCAGCGCGTAGTTGTAATGACGTTGGACGCCGATGGTCGAGACCGTCTCCTTGCTGATCTGCTTCCCGCACATGGACCCGGCGCCGTGCCCCGGATAGACCACGGTGTCGTCCGGCAGGGTCAGCAGCTTCTGGTGAAGCGAGTCGTACAGCAGACGGCCGAGCGCGTCGGCCGACCACCCGATCGAGGCACGGAGGTCCGGCCGACCGACGTCGCCGATGAAGAGCGTGTCACCGGTCAGCACCGCCGCCGGTTCGACCGGGCTCGCGGCGCGGTCGAAGACGAGGATCGAGATCGACTCTGGCGAGTGTCCCGGAGTCTCGAGCACCCGCAGACGCACATCCGGCCCGAGCTCGACCTCCGCGCCGTCGGCCATCGGCTCGAACGCGTACTCCGCCTCCGCCCGGGCGCCGAGATGGATGGCCGCGCCGATCCGTTGCGCGAGCTCGAGATGCCCCGCGACGAAGTCGGCGTGAAAGTGGGTCAGGAAGACGTGGCGAATCTCGAGGTTCTGCTGTTCGGCGTCCTCGAGATACTGGTCGATGTCACGCTGCGGGTCCACGACGGCCGCGACCCGGGTCGTCTCGTCCGCGACCAGATAGGAGGCATGGGCCAGACAGCCGAGGTAGTACTGTTTGAGGATCACTGGCGTGGACGGCTCCGGAGGGGCGGAATTTCCATCTTGGCGGCCCGGCTGTACGGGCTCTTATACACCAAGAACCCTCCGGACGGACCCCGGACCCCGAGGACGGCCATCCGAGCGGCCGAGGGGCGGATTCCCAACCTTCCGATGGAGACGGGCGACTGAGATTCAGCGCCCCGATCGTCCGCGGCACGTCCCGGCCACCCCCGGATTGACAGCGGGATTGGCGTCGTCGCAATCGGTCCCGTCCAGCACGAACCCGGTCGGTTGGGTGCACGCCAGCACTCTCACCGTCGGATCCCCGAAGCCGTCGCCATCGGCGTCCTGGAAGAACGTCGCGGGAGTCGGACATACCGGCAGCACGGTTCCGGTTCCTTCGCAGTCTTGGCCCACCTGAATGCCGTCCGATGTCGTGCCGCCGGGCTCCGCATCGCCGTGGTTCAGGTGTGCGGCCAGCGCCGGCTCGGCCACCGTGATCTTATGATAAGGTCCCCCGATCCTCGGCGGTGGCAGACGTCTACCTTGAGCTGGCCTCGCCGCGGCCCTCCATCATCGGAGGAGGAGTCGTCGGAGGAGTCGTCGGACGAGGAGTCGTCAGACGAGGAGTCGTCGCCGTTGCCGTTGCCATTACCATTGCCGTTGCCATTGCCATTGCCATTGCCATTGCCGTTGCCGTTGCCATTGCCGTTGCCGTTGCCGTTGCCGTTGCCGGGACCACCCTGGCTCGGCCGGTTGGATGACTGGCTGTACTGCGTCCAGGAAGCGGTCACCGGAGCGGAACTGGCGGGCGACGCGATCGCCCCAGCCGAACCAGCGCCCACCGCGGAAGGCGCCGTCGGGCTCTTCTGGCAGCCGACGACCGCCAGGGCCGTGCCGAACAATAGAAGGGCCACCATATGCCTCAGCATCCGACTCCACGTGAAGTGTCTAGTCATGGCTCAATCTCGATCCTCGATCTCGACGTCCGGTTGGGCGCAGCATCGGCTGGCCGTCTCGGACTGATCGCCGCCGGCACCTGAAGCCTGGGCCGGCACCTGAAGCCTGGGCGGCCCGGTGCCCGATGACAGTGCAACCGGAGTGCCAGAGTCGAGTGGCGAGATCACGCCACAATTTGGCGAGTGTCGGCAGGCGCGTCGAGATGGAATGATGAATCTGTAGGCTGCGGAACGAGAGTGTACGTCGTCAGCCCGTCTGGACGGGTGACAGCGCCCACGGACCGCCTGGCACGGCTATAATCCGTAGCTGAGCGAGCAGCTAGCGCAGGAAGGCAGGAGGGGACCGATGACGATTGACGAAGTCAAGCAGGCGGCAGATGCCCTCGGTGGAGATCGCTGGCAGATCTGGATGAAGTGCGGTCTTCACAACTGGCAGGCGTTACCGCAGACCGACTCCAACGAGCATTACTGTCCTCAGTGCTACACACTGTGGACGGCGGACGGCGCCATCAAGAACATCCCCGATCGGCTCCAGGCGTGACACCCGAGATCGCCTGACTCAGATCCCACGTCGTCCACACTGGCTCGAGAACCTGCTCTAGCCGTCGCGGGCGCGCCGCATGGCGGAGTCGACGCCCATGGCTTCATCGTTCCCGGGTTGGAGATGCTTGTCTTCGGTGCCGTACAGATACGGGTTGTCCCGCATGGACTCGATGACCGCCAGCACGTCTCTTCGGCTGATCTGCCCGAGCAACCGGCCGTCATGGTCGACGACCGGCAACCGGCGATAATGGTTCTGCAGGAAGCGGTTGACCACGTCGTAGATGCTCGCCGACGGTTCGACGGAATCGACCGTGCGCGTCATGTAGCTGGCGACCGTGCCCTTGGGCATGCCGTCGAAGGCCACCCCGGTCACGACTCTCAAACAGTCTTTCTCGGACAGGATTCCCACGACGGTCTCATCGTTGTCGACCACGGGCGCGCCGGAGATCTTCTTCTTCAAGAGCGTGCGCATGGCGGCATAGATGTCGGTGTCGGGTGACAGCGTCACGACCTTCTTCGTCATGACGTCGGCTGCGGTGCGGTTCGGCATCGTGCACCTCCTCGCAAACGGCAAATCCAGGGAAGGCGAAAGGCTCGCCCCGGCCTCTCAGGACCCGCGGCGACTACTGTTCCAGAGTCTTCGTGTGGGCGAATCGTAGCAGAGCCCGTGGCCGGCACACAACCTGACTAGTTCACAGCCGATCCCAAGATCAGGAAGACGACGTTAATCGCGACTGAAACCACCCACCCCACGACACACACACCCACCGCCCGCAAGGTGCTCGAGTAGTCCAGGGCCTGACGAACGGCTACCACCATGGCCACCAACATCCAAATCGAGACGAGGCTCAAGACGATGGGACCCAGCCCGGGGAAGCCCCCGAGGACGCGAAGCAGACCGGGTGCCTGGGCAAACCCCAAGGTCCGCATCAGCTCGCCGACGTCGGCGCGCGTCTGGGGTTCTGCCAGCAGCCGGGTGCCGATGATGTAGGTCAGAAAGGCCCAGGTGACCCACCCGAGCAACGCCAGGATCCCGCCGACGACGACCCCGCCAAGGCCTCCCGCGCCCATGCCGACCGATCCGATCCCACCAGCGAGACTGGACAGGAGCACGACGCCCATGGCTTGGCGCGTGGCACCGGTGTCGGCCTCCACTTCTTCATAGATCCGCACGTCGAGTTTGGCCGCGCCGATCATCCGCTCTGTGAAAGTCGCCACTTCACGCCTCCTTGGTAGCCCGGCTAGGGCCGCATCCGAACGGGTTGTGGGGTCAACGACGTCAGGCTCGCAATGCGCACCGGTTGCCCCGAGCGTGCGCTCTTGCGTGCGGCCACCCCCAGCAGCACCGCCATCGCGCCATCACGAAAGCCCGCCGCCTGCCGCAAGGGGTCAGGCGCGTCGGGCGACCTGAAGAGCCGGTCGTGCAGCCGGGTGTCGCCGCCGCCGTGGCCACCGTCGCCGTGCTCGATCCGGATCACGTCGGTGTTCCCGAAGTTGTCGGTCACCCGGATCTCGTCGACGCGCTCGACCTCCCACGGTTGCCGCTCCTTGATCCACGCCTCCAGGCGTCCCTGCGTCCCGTTGAACGCGATGCGGTAACCCTCGTACGGCGAGTAGGTCGTGCACGAATAGCTGACCTGGACGCCGTTGGCGTACCGGATCTGCGCCCCCATCTTGTCGAAGATGTCGATCTCCTCGTCCCACACGCAGCCGTCCCGGATGTAGCCGTCGTGCTGCTCGTTGGCGACGTAGAGCCGACTGAGAAGGTCGCTCTCGGTGATGTCCCAGTAGTGCGAACAGCGCTGCCGGTGCGGACACGCACGGCACTGGGTGTGACGGAACGGGTTGTTCGATCCGTAGTACTCGAGTGCCCCGGTGGCGAACACTTCGTCGGGATCCGAATCCAGCCACCAGTTGAGCAAATCGAAGTGATGGCAGGCCTTGTGGACGAAGAGCGTGCCCGAATACCGCTCCTTCCCGTGCCAGCGACGGAAGTAGTCCGCACCATGATAGATGTCGAGGTACCAGTGGAAGTCGACCGACGTCACCCGGCCAATCCGGTTCGCCATCAGGAGCTGTTTGATCCGCCCACGATGCGGAGCATACCGGTAGTTGTGGGTGACGACGATGGTCTTGCCGGTTCGCTGTTGGGCGTCCAGGATCGCCTGACATTTCACCTCGTCCGTGGTGAGCGGCTTCTCCGTGATGACGTCGAACCCGCGATCCATCGCCCCGATGATGAACTGATCGTGCGTCGAGTCGACCGTCGTCACGATGACGGTGTCGGGCCGGGTCTCACTCAACATCCGATCAAAGTCGGTGAACGTCGGGCAGTCGACGCCGATGTGTTCCTTCGCGTAGGCCAGACGGCCCGGATTGATGTCGCACAGGCCGACGAACTCCACCACGTCCGCGTAGCCACCTGCAACGTCCCGTCCCCACATCCCGATGCCCCGGATCCCGGTACCCACCAGCGCGATCCGTGTCCGTGACCCCCGCTGATTCCCTCCGGCCCGGGCCCGAGCCGGGGAGATCGTGGTCAGGAGCGAGCCGGCGACCACGCCGCCAGCCGTGCGAATGAACTGGCGTCGCGAGAGGCCGTCGTTGTCATCCATGTCGAGCTCCCTTCACCCGGCCATCGCCTACCACGGCACATCATCGTTGGTCGTCACGGTGTGCGCGGGCACGGGATGGTTCTCGTCGAAGACGTGCAGCGTTCGCTCGGGTTCGATCACGATGTCGCGCTCGTCGATCGAGCCGTCCGGTGCGGTCACCGCACTCAGCGAGAGACCCAGGTGTTCTGCCAGGAAGACGTAAGCGCCGTTCCGTTTGGACCGGCCGTAATCATGGCCTTCGTCAGCCAGATGGAGGTTCTCCACGAGTGCGTCGGCATCGTAGAGTCGATAGACGTTCCGGATGTAGGGGAACTCGACGTCCGGCGTGTTTTTCGTCCTGGCTCGCGAGCACCCTGAACGGCTGGCGCTGGCTCCTCGACCCGGGTGTCCGGCGGTGCCTCGTCGGGCTGCCCGCACGACCAGAGGAGCGCAGCCAGACACAGGGTGAGGGTGACTGACACGCGCCGCATCGTGTTTTATTTCTGCCGGCCGGAAGCAACATCGAGCCGGCCGTCCTCGAGCTAGTAGCCGCCGCCGCCAGCTGCGACCGCTGCCCCGACGCCGATGACGACCACGACGGGCACGAACCACTTCCAGTTCCTGGCCATCCAGCTCTCCTGCTGGCCCTGCGCCTGGACGGCGACGCGCTCGAGTGCGCCCTCAGCCGGCGCGCGCATCAGCCTTTATCGCGAGTCTCCTTATGCAGGTCGTGGATCGACCTCGAGGCTGATTGTAGCCCGGCCCCTGCCCACAGACAAGGCAGAGCGCAGGTCTTGTCCGTCAAGTTTGGCCGGTCTAATCTAAGGGAGCACGTTGAACCCTCATGGAAGGCGACCTTGGTTATGAGATGGTGTCGGCGGCTTGCGGTCGTCATGTCGGTTGCGGCGCTCAGCGTCACCGGTGCCACGCCGGCATCGGGAGGACAGGAGGAGGCAGAGCAGATTGGCTGGTCCGACACAGCCGACCTCAGCTTTGTGTTCACCGGCGGCAACGCGGAAGCCAAGACGTTGGGGTTCCGGAACACGCTGACGCGACGCTGGGTGGACGCGGCGCTGACGTTCGACACCGGCGCGATTCGAGCGGAGTCCACGCAGACCACGCGCATCGCGATCGGTCCCTCCCCGAACGAATTCGAGGTGGTGCGGCGATCTGTCACCGCCACCACGGCCGAGAACTACTTCGCCCGCGGTCGATACGACCATAACGTGTCCGACCGGGCGCTGTGGTACGCCGGCGCTGGGTGGAGTCGCAACACCTTTGCCGGTATCGCCAGCCGCTACGCTGTGGTCGCCGGCCTCGGCAACACCTGGTGGGACGGTGACGCCGCCCGCTTTCGGACCGATTACGGGCTGAGCTACACCTTCCAGGACGAGATCATCACCGATCCCGACACCGACGACACGTTCGTCGGCCTGCAGCTCTCGTGGAGCTACCGTCGGCGCGTGACCAACACGGCCACGTTCGAGAGCGCTCTCATCGCTGACGAGAACCTCGAGGCGCGAACCGATTTCCGGCTCGACCTCACCAACTCCATGGCGGTGGCGATGAGCGACCGGCTCGCGTTGAAGCTGAGCTGGCAGCTGCAGTACGACAACCGCCCGTCGCGCGTGGAAGTGCCGCTGCAGTTCCCGCAGGGAACGTCCACGGGACGTACGATATTTACCGAGCTGGACACGCTCGATAACCTGTTCACACTCGCACTCGTGGTGAATTTCTAGGCGAATGTTCCGTGCGGGTGCGGAGCAGCTTCTCCCCGTCGTGTCCCGTATCCCAGCTGGCTCGCAGATCACCCGGGTCTGACGGTCTCCCACGGAACCACGCCGACCCGCTCCGCCCACGCCTCCCAGAGCTCGCGCAGGTCGGCGACCGTGTCGGGCTGCGCCGACGCCAGGTCGTGCGTCTCGGTGCGGTCGGTGGTCAGGTCGTACAGCTCCCAGGATCCCTGGAAGGCCGCGACCAGCTTCCAGCGCCCCCGCCGCACGGCGCGGTTGCCTTCATGCTCCCAGAACAACGCCCGGGGCGAGTCTTCCTCGGCAGCAGTATCAGTCCCGCGGAGCACCGGCAGCAGACTCGTCCCCTCGAGGGGGATCGTCTCAACGCCGTCTCGGGTCGCCGGGTACGGCGCACCGGCCGCGTCGGCCAACGTCGGCAGCAGATCGATCACGTGACCGGGCACGTGCGTCAAGGCGCCGCCGCGCGTGATGACCCTCGGCCAGTACACGATGAGTGGCGTGGCAATCCCGCCTTCGTGCACCCAGTGCTTGTAGCGGCGGAACGGCGTGTTGCTGGCGTTGGCCCACGCGACGCCGTAGCTTTGATAGGTGTCCTCGTCGCCGGGCAGGATCTCGGGGACGTTGCCGCGGCGAATCGGCCGGCCGTCGCGCGTCTCGGTCGGGAAGACCGGATTTTGCGACCCCGGCAAGATCAGCTCGGCGGATCCGCCGTTGTCTGAAAGAAAGATGACGAGCGTGTTCGCCTCGGCGCCAAGCTCGCGCACCTTGGCGAGGATGCGGCCGATGCCGCGATCCATCTGCTCGATCTGTGCGGCGTAGACCGCCATCCGATGGTCCTCCCATTCGGCGTTCGGCGCCGTCTCCCACGCCGGCACGCCGGCATCCCGCTCGCTGAGCGCCCACGCCGCGTCGATGATGCCGAAATCGACGAGGCGCTGCCGGCGGCGCTCGCGCAGCGCATCCCAGCCACCCAGATATCGCCCTGTGTTCCTGGCCACGTCGTCCGGCCGGGCATGCAGCGGCCAGTGCGGCGCCGTGTAGGCGACA
Organism: Vicinamibacterales bacterium; assembly: GCA_963667915.2. Lineage (GTDB taxonomy): Bacteria > Acidobacteriota > Vicinamibacteria > Vicinamibacterales > UBA823. The sequence goes on from CAXXNN010000004.1 coordinate 673,230, forward strand.
TACAGGAAGAAGGGCGGACGGACAGCGGCGCCTCCGGACGACAGGTCGTCGAGGAACCCGACCGCCCGGTCGCTGATGGCATCGGTGTAGTGATAGTCGTCCTCCTCTGCCCGGGTCGGCGTGTCGTCGTCGACGAGCGTCGCCGGGTTGAAGAAGTTCCCGCCGCCGGTCAGCGTGCCGTAAAAGCGGTCGAAGCCGCGCTGGCGCGGCCAGTTGTGATCGTCCGTCAGGCTGGGCGACGTGACGTGCCACTTGCCCGACATCAGCGTGGCGTAGCCGCCCGAGCCGAGCAGCTCCGCCATCGTCACCGTGTCGCGGCCCAGCTCTCCCCGGTACGCCGGAGCGCCCAGATCGCGGTTCAGGTGGCCGACGCCGGCCTGGTGCGGATACACCCCGGTCAGCAGCGAGGCGCGCGTCGGCGAGCAGCGCCCGGTGTTGTAGAACTGCGTGAAGCGGAGACCGCCAGCCGCGAGCCGATCGAGGTTCGGCGTGGCGATCCCGGAGCCGTAGGCCCCGATGTCGGAGAAGCCCATGTCGTCCGCCATGATCAGCAGAACGTTGGGCCGGTCGTCCGGCTGAGCAGTCGGCGGCGCGGCGGACCTGCAGCCGGCCACGACCGTCAGACCCAGCACGGCCACTGCGGCCGCGCACATCCGCGTGACGAAGGGTAAGCGGATCACTGGGGCTTCGAGGCGATCAGATCGAAGACCGCGTCACGGCCGATGATTCGATCGTCGACGTCGACGTCGACGTCGACGTCCTTGCCGAGCCCGTGCTCGGCGTTCCAGGCCCGCAGCTCGGGGGACGGCGCCCGGGTGAACCAGTTGTCGATGAAGGGCCGCTCGGCGCGGTCCATCCATGCGTCGAGCGCGTCCCACAGCCGCGCCCTGATCGGCAGAGTCTCCGGATCGGCTACCAGATTCGTCGTTTGATACGGCTCGGCGTTGTCCCAAAGGGCGTACTCGCCTTCCTGGGTCACCGCATAGGTGTGGCGGTCGGTGACGATTGCCCGCCAGACGAGCTCGGGCCGCGAGAACCGGTTGTTCATGTTGGTGGGATGCATGAGGAAGACCGACGCCGGCACGGGCGCACCCGGGTCGCTTCGCAGAAGGCTCGACAGGTCGGCGCCCGGGAGCGACTCCAGGTAGTCGAGCGACGCGGCGGCGTCGGCCGAGCCGGCCGTGCCCGCGGCGCGCAACAGGCTCGGCACGTCGGCCAGCCCGGCCAGCGTGGGAAACAGATCGATCGTCGAGGCCAGCGTCTCGAGCGCGCGGCCGGCCGGAATCCCGGGCCCCCGCACGAGGAACGGCACCCGGGTCGATTCGTCGTTCGGATGGCGCTTCTGACCGTAGGCGACGCCGTTGACGCCGCTCATGGCGCCATGGTCCGACGTGTAGACGAGCACGGTGTCGTCCGCGATCCCCAGCTCGTCCAGCGCGCGCAGCACCCGGCCGACCTCCGCGTCCACGTTGGACACGAGGGCGTGGTAGTCCCGATGCCTCTCCCAGTCCCTGAGTTGATCCAGCGGATGCCACGGCAACGCCGCTGCATCCGGGTACAGCGCCTGGTACTTCTCCGGCGCGTCGTCGAAGGGACCGTGCGGCGGGTTGAGGGAGAGGATGAGGAAGAACGGCCGCGGCTCGCCGTGCACCGCCTCGATCCACTCCAGCGCTTGCGTGGTCATCGCCGTGGCGTTCGACTGGCCCGTCCACTCGGTCAACGGCGCGCCATCGACGCTGTAGCGCGAGCGCCGATGGTCGTTCGTCCCGCTCCACAGAATCGACCGGTCGAAGCCGAACGGCCGGGCGTCGTCGCCACCCAGGTGCCACTTCCCGATGTGCGCCGTCGTGAAGCCGGCGTCCTTGAACGCCCAGCTCAGGGTGCCGCGGGTGCGCTCCCCTGCCGGCAAGTCGACCCGATCGGCGAGGCTCATGTGGTTGGCGATGAGGCCCTGCTGGTACGGCCACCGGCCGGTCATCAGCATCGCCCGGTACGGCGTGCACAGCGGATGGTTGACGTAGTAGCGGTCGAGCGAAACGCCCTGCGCGGCGATCGCCTCGAGGTTCGGCGTGTGGACGCCGGGTGTCTGGGTCATCGACATCGCGCCCCACCGGTGCGTGTCGCTCATGATGAAGACGACGTTCGGCGGGCCGGCGGCAGCCGGCGGAGCCTCCGCCGTCCCGCGGGCCGCGACCAGCAGACAGGCCCAGCCGAGCACGGCGACCGGTAGGAGGCGCATCATGATGACATTGGTAGCCCGTGGTGAAAGTCCCGCTGCATTCGACCGCCTGGATTATAGCGCTAGACTTCGGGCGGCTCTCGTTGTCACGATCGCCCCCGCCACCTACAATTGGGCCGGACTGAAAGGAAGGACCATCATGGAACGCAGAGAATTCATCGTCTCGACGGCATTGGGGTCGATTGGTCTGGGCGCGAGTCGTCTCGCCGGCACGACCTCGAGCGACCACTCGGCGTCGCAAGCCGCCACGCGCAAGATCCTGATCGCCGGCGGGGGCTTCAGGACGACGTTCATCCGCTACATGGCCACCCTCACCGGCAAGGAACGGCCGAAGCTGTGCTATCTGCCAACCGCCTCGGCCAGCAGCGAGGTCAACCCCACGCGCTGGTACGAGAACTGTGCGCCCCTGGATGTCATCCCGTCCGTCCAGCGGAGCTTCATCTCCAGCGGCCGGATGGATGAGACGTTCGAGGAGGTCCTACTGTCGGTCGATGGCATCGTCGTGTCAGGCGGTAACACGCTGAACCAGCAGGTGATCTGGAAGGCGCACGGGATCGACGAGGTCCTGCGGAAAGCCTGGAATCGCGGAATCGTCCTCGGCGGCGCCAGCGCCGGATCGCTCTGCTGGTTCGAGGAGGGCACGACCGATTCGCGGCCGAAGGAGCTGACGAAGGTCGAGTGCCTCGGCTTCCTGGCGGGCAGCCACTCGCCGCACTACGACTCGGAAGACGATCGCCAGCCAACCTATCACCGCATGATCCGGTCGGGCGAGTTGAAGCCGGGTTACGCCTGTGACAACGACGCCGGCATCTACTTCGAGGACAACGAGGTCACGCGCGTGGTGCACACCCGCGAGGAGGCGAAGGTCTACCACGTCAGCTTCCAGGGGGGAGAGATCGTCGAGGAGGAGCTGACGGCGGAGATGATCGAGTAGACGCTGGTGGACCCGTCGCTTCGCGACGGGCGTCGCAGGGCTAAAGCCCTGAGCTACATTTAACTCGACGTCCGGTGCCGCTCGGTCGTCAGTCGTCAGTCGTTGAGAAACAGACTCTTCGGAATCCACCCGGAGACGACCTGCGTAAGGTCCACGACCTCGGCCACGTGGAAGTCGACGGCGATGCTGGCCAGCGACAGCGCCTTGGCCGGCGTGAGCCCTTTCTCGCTCACGAGGAAGCTCACCACCTCCCGAACCGCCAGCTGCAGCGCCCGGTCGAGGTCGAGATCGATGCCCATCAGGATGTAATGGGTGTCGGTCTCGGCACGCGGCCCTGAGATCGTCTCTCCCTTGTGCAGGACGAAACGGAAGACGCCGGTGAGCGACTGCTCGATGACGGTGCCGCTCACCTCGCCGTCGCCCTGCGCCGAGTGGGGATCCCCCACATAGAAGAGCGCGCCCGGCTGGAACACCGGAAGGTAAAGCACGCTTCCCGCGGTCAGGTCCTTGAGATCCATGTTGCCGCCGAAGGGGCCGGGCGGCCGTGAGCTCTGGACGCCGGGCACGGTCACGCCGGGCTGGCCGACCATGGGCGTCGCCGGCGCGACCGCCATGATGCCCATGAACGGCGCGAGCGGCACGTGGATCTCCGGAGAGAAGAGCGCCACGTCGCGACCGTCGACGGTGGCCGTGCGAATGAAGTGCCGCGTGCGCGGCGGAATGTCGAGCGGCGCGTCGCCTGGCCGCGCGCCGGGATAGCGGCTGGAGAAGACGCCACCGGTCGGGCTGGTATTGTTGATCCCGTAGGGGACGCGCGGGGTCAGCTCGAGGATCTGGATCTCGAGCATGTCCCCCGGCTCGGCCCCGTCGATGGCGATCGGGCCGGTGATGACGTGGCCGCTGCGCCCTTCGCGCGGCCGTCCGTCGCGCGACGCCCAGAAATCGAAGACATCGTCCAGAATGTCGTCACGCTCGACGCCGAACGCGCCGAGATAGGTCGCCGGATTCTCGTTCTGTGTCGCACCTGCGTGCGTCAGGGTGTCGATGCGCACGGTCTCCCCCGACTCGATCGTCAAGACCGGCGGCCGGTCAATCGGGTACGACCCCCACGTGACCGTCTCCGGCCGCGAGGGCACGAAGTGCTCCGCCGACTGCCCGGCGGGCGTGGCGCCGAGGACCCCCGTGAGGAGCGCCACCGTCAGGCCGCGCCGGTAAGAAATTCCGAACTGCTCCAACTGCATGCGTACCGCCTCTCCTGAACACCTGAAAGAAATGACCGCGTCACCCTACCACGGGACGCGCGGGACTTTCACCGCGGGCCGCGAGTGCCTACAATGGGCGTTGGTTCCGACACGATGCGGATGATTGCGACAGTAGCGGCGCTGACGGCGGTCACCCTGGGCGGCGCACAGAGCGCGCGGGTGCAGGAACTCGTCTTCCCGATTCCCGAGGGTGAGATGCGCTACGCCCTCTCGGTGCCGGACGGCTACGAGCCGGGCAACCCACGGCCGCTGGTGCTGGCCCTGCACCCGGGCGGCGGCCGGGCGCCGTACTACGGCGGCGCATTCATGCGCCAGGTGGTCGGACCGGCGCTGCGCGACTGGGAGGCGATCATCGTGGCGCCCGACGCCCCCACACGCCGCTGGACGAGCGCGACGGCCGAACGCGCCGTGATCGCGCTGCTGCACGCGGTGATGGAGGACTACGCCGTCGACCGGGACCGGATCCTGGTGACCGGCTTCAGCCTCGGTGGACGCGGGACCTGGTTCATGGCCACTCGCCACGCCGACCTGTTCACCGGCGCCATTCCCATCGCCGGCTCACCCGACGACGATGCCCTCGACGGCCTGGGCTCGATGCCGGTGCACATCATTCACAGCCAGGATGACGAGGTCATGCCGTTTGCTCCCACGCTCGCCGCCGCGCAGACACTTGAGGATCGCCGCCATCCCGTCCGGCTCACGGCGCTTGACGGCGTCGGGCACTTCGCCATGGGCAGCTACATCGAGCCGCTGCGGCTGGCCGGCGACTGGATGCGGGCCCGGTGGGACGCGGCGGGGCGCTGACGCGCTGGCAGTCGGCTACGGTAGAATGGAGGTTGCGGGACACCGAACATAGGCTCATAAGCTCATAGGCTCATAGGCGCCCGTCGCATGAGGCGCGGGCTTCAGTCTTCACTTTGACCAGATGACGAGATGACGAGATGGCAATGATTCGCAGAACGCTCGCCCTCGCGGCCGCGGGCCTCATTCTTTTCGTGGCGACGTCCACTTGGGCGCAGTCATCGTCGGATGTGTACGGCTCGGCCCACCATGCCTACCGGGTGGTGACCGTTGTGGAGGGGCTCGAGATCCCATGGTCGATGGCGTTCCTGCCGGACGGCGACATGCTGGTCACCGAACGGCCCGGGCGGCTCCGCATCGTGCGGGATGGCATCCTGCTGCCGGATCCGGTGCCAGGCGTCCCGGCGGTTCACGCCGAGCGCCAGGGCGGGCTGTTCGACGTCCTGCCCCATCCGGACTTCGCGTCGAACCGCTTGCTCTACCTCGCCTACGCAGACCCGAATGATGGCGCCTCGACTACCCGCGTCGTGCGCGCACGGTTCGAGAACGATCGGCTGGGCGAGCTCGAAGAAATTTTCAAGGCGGTTGCGCAGGGCCGGAGCGGCCACTACGGCGGAAAGCTCGCCTTCGACCGGGACGGTTATCTCTTCATCACGACAGGCGACCGGCAGGCACCGCCGACCGGCGACCTGGAAACCCACCCGGCCCAGGATCTATCGAATCATCACGGCGTCACGATCCGACTCCACGACGACGGTCGCGTGCCGGCCGATAACCCGTTCGTCGGTCGGGACGATGCGCTGCCGGAGATCTGGAGCTACGGGCACCGGAACATGCAGGGCCTCGTGATCCATCCGGACACCAACGACGTCTGGGTCACCGAGCACGGTCCGCAGGGCGGCGACGAGCTCAACCGCAACGAGGCCGGGCTGAACTACGGCTGGCCGGTCGTCGGGTACGGCGTGAACTACCGGAGTGGTCTGGCGATTCACGAGGGCACGATGCGCGAGGAGATGGAGCACCCGGACCACTTCTGGGTGCCGTCGATCGCAGCCTCCGGGTTGATGATCTACACGGGCGACCGCTTTCCGGAATGGCGCGGCAACATCTTCGCCGGCGGCCTGGCCGGCCAGCAACTGGCGCGCCTCACCCTGAGCGCCGACGCGCGGGAAGTCGAGCAAGAAGAGACGCTTCTGCAGGGGATCGGCCGCATCCGCGACGTCCGCCAGGGGCCGGACGGCTATATCTACGTGGCCATCGGGGACCGCGACGGCGCACTCACGCCGATCGTCCGGCTTGAGCCGGTCGAGCACTAGATCGTGAGAACGGAAGGGCGCGCCGCGGCGCGCCCTTCCTGCGTTGTCACCCTCGCCTCCGCTCCCCTACGATTGGGCCCTGTTCCTGATCATCTAGGATGACCCTTACCTCCGGCACCCGGATCGGCGGCTACGAAATCCAGGCCCACTTGGGCGAAGGCGGAATGGGATCGGTCTATCGCGCCCACGATCCGAAGCTCCAGCGGACGGTCGCGATCAAGATCCTCGCCGCCCAAGACGACGAGGCCTCCACCCGCCTGCTCCAGGAAGCGCGCGCAGCCTCGGCGCTCAACCACCCCAACATCTGCACGATCCATGAAGTCGGCGAACACGGCGGGCAAGCCTTCATCGTGATGGAGCACGTGGAGGGGAAGCCGCTGAGCGAGCTGATCCCTCCGGACGGCCTGCCGGCCGAGACAGTGATCAACTACGCGACGCAGATCGCCGACGCCCTGTCGCATGCCCACGCGCGGGGAATCGTGCACCGGGACCTCAAGGGCCAGAACATCGTCATCACCCCGGACGGGCGCGCGAAGGTCCTGGATTTCGGTCTGGCCACCAAGCTTCCACGGGACGACAGCGACGAGGCGACCAGGACGCAGGGCTCGCTGGACCCGGGCCGCGCACTCGTCGGAACACTCGCGTACATGGCGCCCGAAGTCCTGCGTGGCGAGACCGCCACGGCTCGGACGGACATCTGGGCGCTGGGCGTGTTGATCTACGAGATGGGCAGTGGACGATTGCCGTTCACTGGATCAACCGTCGCGGAGACCGCCGCGTCGATCTTGAAGGAGTCGACGCGCCCGTTGCCGCCGCACATGCCCCAGGGGCTACGCGCCATCACCCAGCGGTCGCTCTCCAAGGACAGCAGCCAGCGCTATGCGACGACCGGTGAGCTGCGGGCCGTCCTGGAGGCGATCGCATCGTCGGGTCCGAACGAAGTCCCGAGCGACCCGCGGCCATCTGCCCCCGCGTCGATCGCCGTCCTCCCGTTCGCCGACATGAGCCCGCAGAAGGACCAGGACTACTTCTGCGAGGGCGTCGCCGAGGAGATCAGCAACGCGCTCTCGGCGATCGACGGCCTGCGGGTCGCGGCGAGGACGTCGTCCTTCAAGTTCAAGGGGCAGGCGGTCGACGCCACCGACGTCGGCGCCCGGCTGAAGGTCGACTCGGTCCTCGAGGGCAGCGTGCGGAAGGCGGGCGACCGGCTGCGCATCACGGCGCAGCTCGTCAACGCCGCCGACGGCTTCCACCTCTGGTCGGACCGCTACGACCGGACGATGGACGACATCTTCGCCGTGCAGGACGATATCGCCCAGTCGATCGCCCGTCGACTCGACGTCACACTGGGTGGCCGCGCCAAGTCTCGGGGGATGCCACCGACGGGCAACATGGACGCCTACAACGCCCTGCTGCAGGGACGCTTTCTCTTGCGGCAGCGGGAACCGGTCGCCATGAAGCAAGCCTTGGTGCAGTTCGAACATGCGCTGAGCCTGGATCCCAAGTACGCCGCGGCCCACGCAGCGGTGGCCGACGCAAACGCGCTGATGAGCGATCAGGGCGTCATCGAGCCGATCGTCGCGATTCCGGCAGTACGCCAGGCAGCCGCACGCGCCCTAGAGCTCGACCCCACGCTCGTCGAGCCGCACGTGACCCTGGGCTGGCAGGCGATGGCCCACGGGTGGGATCGGCAGAGCGCCGAGCGCCACTTCGCGCAGGCGCTCGAGCTCGGACCTGACTCGGCGGATGTCCACTCGCGATACGCCTGCTATCTCGCCTGGATACCGGTTCGATTCGACGAGGCCGTTGCGGAAGCTCGGCGCGGAGCCGAGCTCGACCCGCTGAACGCCAGCAGTCACATCTGGCTTGGCCTCGCGCTCTGGTTCGCCGGACAATTCGAGGAGTCCGTTGTCGCCCAAGGCCATGCGATCGAATTGGATCGCACGTCGTGGCACGCACACCACTCAATCGGGCAGGCATATCTCGCTTGGAAGCGATATCCAGACGCGATCGACGCCTACACCGCGGCGATCCAGATCGGAGGTCGGCATCCCTGGTCGGTGATCGACATGGGAATCGCTCACGCGCGCTCGGGCAACCGGACCGACGCGCTGGCGCTCCACGAGGAGTGCGTCGTCCGGTCGCGCGTCGAATTCGGCGCGCCCGCGCTGCTCGCGTGTCTGTGCGGCGAGCTGGGCTTCATCGACCAGGCGTTCGAGTTTCTCGAGCGGGGCTACGAGGTTCGAGACACCTGGATGATGTTTCTCCATCACCCCAATTTTCTCTTCTTCGACTCGCTACGAAACGACCCCCGCTTCGATGACCTGCGCCAGCGCGTTGGACTCGGATAGCTGACGTCGCCCCTCACCCCAGCCCTCTCCCCTCCGGGGAGAGGGTGCCGGACCGCACTGGCGTCTATCTCTGCTCTCCCACCGCGCCCAGGTCCCGCGTCGAGAAGTGGATGTACGGGAAACACTCGGGCACGTGCGAATCCCAGACCCGGTGCGGACTCCAGGCCCACCCGCCGGTGTCGGCGGCGGGCGGCGCCTCGCGGTACTGATTGAACCGGGAGAAGTCGATCCGCCAGGTGTCGCCGTCCTCGGGCGGTAGTGCCCGACCGTCGGCTCGCGCCAGCAGCTCCATGCCCGCCCAGGGGAACGCCAGCTCCACGGTCCAGCCGCGATCGCGGTCAGAATCATCATTCAGCGTGCCGTCAACCTCGACGCCCCACTGCACCCCAGGGAAGTCCCACGCCCACGAGCCGATCCGCGGGCCACGCGGATGGTTGCGGAGTCCGACGCCGTTGAACGGCCGCACCAGCTCGTGATCGAGGCCGAGCTCGGGCACCGCGGCGTAGCCGCCGCGCTCGTAGGCCTCCTCCCAGATGAAGAACACCTCGTAGATCGTTCCCAGCGCGTTGATTTCGAACTCGTAGTAGGCGTCCCGACCAGCGATGAACAGTTCGGCATCGTTGTCGTTGTAGATCAGTGAGTCCTGCTCGGTGAGCTCACCCCGCACGTCGGGCTCTTCGAGCCAGATGCCGATGTAGAGGCGCTCGGCATCCCAGAGCACGGCGGCGCGCGTGTCGTGGATGGTCGGCCCGCCCGACACGAGGTCGACGTACCGCGACGACCGCGGCGCCTCGTGCCAGGCGGCCTCGTCGAGCCGACCGTCGATGGCGATCGGCTCGGACGTCCGGTATGCGGTGTAGTGTGGGACCTCGGCCGCCGAGCACGGAATGATCGGCTCGTCGATCTGCGTCCGCTCCTGCCCGAACAGGCCCGCGGCCAGCGCGCAAACGACGAGCCACGTAACGACGGACGTCAATGGCGTCGCGGGCTCACGCATGGCACCTCAACGCTACTCGCTCACAGCCGTGCCCATGATCTCGAAATGCGAGTTGCCGAGCAGCGTGCTTGTGCCGATGAAGGCGCGGCCCGGGAGCGGCCCGTCGAAATAGCTCATGTAGATCTCGTTGAACATGCCGTACAGCGCAAGGTCGGTGCAAAATACCTGTACCCAGACCAGGTCGCTCATCGTCATGCCGCCCGCCTCGATATTGCCCTTGAAGCTGTCGAGCAGATCGCGGATCTCCGCCTCGACATCGGCCTCGATGCTGCCGGTGCTCTGCACCTGCCCGGTGTTGCCGGCGATGTACAGCGTGTCACCGATCCGTACCCCCCGGCTGTAGGCCCGATTCGGATTGTCCGTCCCCGGACCACCCGGATCGATGACCTGCCGGCCGGCGGGCTGCGAGCTGACCACGCCGGTCAGGATGAGCGCCGTGCCGAGACCGAGGATGAACGACATGCCGTAGCGGGAAATGGACTGCATCTCTGGCTCCTTTGGTTTCACCTGCGGAAGGACCGATCATACACTTAGGACCTGTATGTCGATCTGCAATCTCTGCCCCTCACCTGGGCGGGTCACCGACCGCCTCACGAGCCTGAGCCATCAGATCGAAGTCGACGTTTCGCACGGACATCGCGACAGCTTCCACGACCTGCTCGAAGCGTCACGCGCGAAGGTGGCCGACCATCTCCACGCCGATCCGGACGAGATCGCCCTGGTCCGAAACACCACGGAGGCGAACGCCACCATCATTGCCGGCTTGCCGCTCGACGCTGGTGACGAAGTCGTCCTGTGGGATCAGAACCATCCGACGAACAACGTCGCCTGGGACGTCCGGGCCGCGCGCGCCGATTTGCGCGTGATGCGCGTCAGCACGCCGCCGCAGGTTCAGAGCCGCGAGCGGCTGGTGGAGGTCTTCGCGGATGCCATCGGCCCGCGCACACGAGTGCTCGCCCTGACGCACGTCTCCAACACTTCCGGCCTCTTGCTGCCGATCAAAGCCATCTGTGAGATGGCGCGCCGACGCGGCGTGTTCGTCCACGTCGATGGCGCGCAGTCGTGGGGCGCCCTGCGCATCGATCTGGGGGATCTCGGGTGCGACTCGTTCAGCGCGAGCTGCCACAAGTGGCTCTGTGGACCGAAAGAGGCGGGTGTGCTGTATCTGCGAAGGGAACACGTCGAGCACCGGCTGGCCTGACACGGCGTCGAACCCTGGAGGTTCGGAGACGCCGACCAGAGGACTGGTGTAGGCTGTTAGAATGAACCAATTTTGGGGCAGCGTCGGAGCGTCATAGTGTCGTGGCGTCGTCCCATGGGCCATTCAGCTGGCGGCTGCCGTGTTCATCATGTCGTCGGGAACCTCGGGCGCGCACATCATGGTGCCTGACCCCTGAGCAGAGAAGGTCCTGCGGTAGGCCGACCCGGCCGGGTCGCCCTACCGTTTCCGTTGCGGTCCTGCCGACGCGCTTCCGTGTCACACACACATGACGAATGACGGTGCACCCTTCCACCAATTTCTGCGTCGCCAGACCGAGCGGAACTGGGCAGACCTCGTCGAACGACTGGTGCCGCACATCCACGCTGTCGACCAGACCGCGACGCGGATCTGGTTCCACTTCTTTCCACTCGGGCTCGCGTCGGCATTCGAGGACACACCCGACCCGGCGCCGCTCGTCCGCACGCTGGAGCTGATGGGGCGCTACCGGCTCCACGACCACATCGACTCGTCCCACGCCTTTCTCTACGGCCATCGCTACTGGACGACGGTGAAGCAGGTCACGCTCGAGCGTGCCGCGGAAGACCCCGCGCCCGCCGATCTGATGAATGCCGCGTCAGAGATCGGGCGGCGGGCCGCCGATCGGGTAGGCGTCGAGCCCGCGATACTGTTCGGCATCGGTGCGGTCGCGTTGATGACGTTCCGTCAGGTGGGGCCGGAGGCGTTCCGCGCGTCGCCAGGTCACGCGGCGCCCACCCCGACGGCGCTGAGGCGCTCACCGGATCGCGTGCTCAGTGCGCGCGCCCGCAACGACAGCCAGGGGCTGTTCGGGTTCCTGAGGGGCCCGCGAAAGCGATGGACCATCACCCTCGACGAACACCAGACCGATGCCCGTTTCCCGCTAATTCACGAGCAGACGCTGACCGGCGCGGCGGCGAACGACAAGCGCGACTATCACTCGCGGGAGCCCAGGTGTATCGTCGATGAAGGGCCGATTCCGGTGCGGTGCCGGTCGGCGTTCTGCGGCACCTGCTGGATCGGTGTGCTGGGCGGCGCCGAGAAGCTGTCCGACGTCGAAGACCTCGAACGAACCCGGATCCGGGAATTCGGCTACATCGACACCGACGACCCGAAGCCGATCATCCGCCTGGCGTGTCAATCGGTGGCCACCGGTGCCGTGTCGATCGTGATCCCACCCTGGAACGGCATCGTCGGACGCTACCTGCGGGCACGCCGGACGGACGGCTGAGGGAATGCTCACGCCAGGGCGCGGATCGTGATAGAAATTGATGTCGTATTCTGACGGTGTTCACCACCATACCTGTGCGGAAGGGGTTCGGAGATGACGATGCAGAGCACTCGGCGTGACATCTTGAAGGGCGGCCTCGCGGCAGCCGGACTTGGCGTTCTCGGCATCCCCGAGTGGGCGATTCCGGCGCTCGCGCAGGGCGAGACGCTCGTCCCGTTCACCGACTTGCCCGATCCGCTCAACCTGGTGCGCGGCCCCGAGCGGCGGATCATCGACATCCGGATGATCGACGGGAAATTCATCGACCGCGACATCTACGCGACGACCCAGCACTACGGCCATCCCGTGATCGACCCGGCCGACTACCGGCTGGAAGTCTCGGGCCTCGTGGATCGGCCGCTCTCGCTATCGCTCGACGATCTGCGCGGGATGGCCGGCAGCGACATGGTCATCGGCTTCGAGTGTTCGGGCAACCGCGGCCCGCTCAACGGGCTATCGGGCAACGGACAGTGGACCGGCGTGCCGCTGCGCGACGTGCTGAGCCGCGCCGGCGTCCAGGCGCGTGCGAGGGAGTTCGTCTTCTTCGGCGCCGACCGGGGCGAGGAGGAGGTCCCGTTCCGCGGCCAGACGTTCACCGTCGAGCAGCAGTACGGCCGGAGCCTCTCGCGGGAGAAGGCGCTCTCGGACGGGCCGGGTGGACCGCTCCTGATCTACGCGCTGAACGGCGAGCCGCTGACCCGCCACCAGGGCTTCCCGCTGCGGCTGCTCATCCCGGGCTGGTACGGCATGGCGCAGGTGAAGTGGCTGGCCGAGATTCACGTGCAGGAAGACCAGTATCTCGGGAAGTTCCAGGCGCGGCACTACCGGACCCTGAAGGGCGAGATGGTCAACGGCGAGATGAAGTGGAAGGAAACGGCGATCACGACGCAGCAGCTCAAGTCGTTCGTCGCCCGCGTGACCACCAACGGCAGCCGCCATCAGGTCTTCGGTATCGTCCTGAACGACGGCACGCCGCTCCGATCGGTCGAGGTCAAGATCGACGACGGTGGGTGGCAGCCGGCCACGATGGATCCGACCACCACCGAACAGTACGGGTGGAAGTTCTTCACCTACGACTGGGAGGGTGCCACGCCGGGTGAGCACACGGTCGTCTCGCGCGCGACCGATGTGAACGGCACCGTGCAGCCGACCGCGGAGGAGCTCGAGGTCAAGAAGACGTTCCTCGAGCACAACATCCAGCATCCGCGCACCCTGGTGATCGCGTAAACGTGTTCTTGGAGGTTCTGATGAGACGTCTCGTGAGTCTGTTCGCTGTCGTCCTCGTGTCTGCCTTGCTGACCGCTCCGGCCGCCGCACAAGGTCCCGGCGAGGCCGATCCTCGAATCGCCGCCGCCATCCGGCCGCTGCCGGCCGACCTGAAGGCGAACGCCACCGTCGTCGTCTACGATCAGCACACCGGCGCCCGCGAGGTCCTCCGCCAGGGCTCGAACATCATCGAGTGCCAGCCGGAGGATCCCGAGACGGAGTTCACCCGCTGTTACAACACGGTGCTGGTGCCGCGGAACGACCTGATGGCGAAGCTACGGGCCGAGGGCAAGTCGCCCGAGGAAATCCAGGCCGCCATCGCCGCCGCGGTCGCGGCCGGCGACATTCCGGAAGCCCCGGCCGGGACGATGTCCTACCGGCTGTACACCAAGGACGACCGGATCCGGTTGCTGCAGGTCATGCGGGTGCCCGGCGCGACCGAGGAGTCGATCGGCATCTCGACCGAGAGCCAGCGCGACAACGCCCTCGCCGGCAGAGGGTTCCCCTGGCTGATGCGGGCCGGCACGCCGGCCGCGCACGTCATGATGCCGATCAACAACACGCTGTGGTCGAACAAGACGGTCGAGCAGAAGATCGCCGAGGCGGTCCTGCCGCTGCCCGCGGATCTGCAAGCCGACGCCACCGTGTACACCTACGATCCGGACACCGGCGAGCGAGTGGTCCTTCGCCAGGGCACGAACCAGGTCGAGTGCCAGCCGCCGAATCCGGCCGCCGAGAACACGATCTGCGCCAGCGCGCGAAGCGGCGCCGGACGCGACCTCTCGGCCAAGCTGCGTGCCGAGGGCAAGTCCGGCCAGGAGATTCAGGCCGCGATGGCCGCCGCCCGCGAAGCGGGCGACATTCCGGGATCGTCGTTCGGCGAGATGATGTACTTCCTGCGCCACAACGACCGCCAGATCAAGCTGCTCTGGGTGATGCTGGTGCCGGGCGCCACACCCGAGTCGATCGGCGTCTCGACCCAGAACCAGCGGGACAACGCGCTGGCCGGCCACGGCCGCCCCTGGCTGATGCGGCCCGGCACGCCGGGCGCGCACATCATGATTCCGATCAACAACACACCGCTGTCGAGCGGCCACGGCCAGTAGACGTGAGCCGTCCGGAGGCCGTCATGCAGAGAGTCTTCGGCCCAGCCGTCGCCGCGGTACTTGTCGCCGGTGCGCTGCTGGCCGTTCCGGCCAGCGCGCCGGCCCAATCAACAGACCAGCAAATTGCCGACGCGGTCCTGCCGCTACCCGAGGATCTGAAGGCCGGCGCGACCGTCGTGACCCACGACGCCGACACCGGCGCCCGCAAGGTCCTGCGTCAGGGGACGAACCAGGTCGAGTGCCAGCCACCCGACATGGAAGCGATGCAGACGGTCTGCTACAGCACGTCGTTCGCGCCGCAGTTTGATCTCATGGCGAAGCTGGCGGCAGAGGGCAAGTCCCCCGAGGAAGTTCAGGCTGGGGTCGCGGCGGCACGTGAGGCGGGGACGCTCGCGCCCCCCACGTTCGGTTCGATGGGCTACGCGTTGCGCCATGACGACCGGCGGATCAAGCTGTTGTGGGTAATGGCGGTGCCCGGCGCGACGTCGGAGTCGATCGGCGTCTCGACCGAGAGCCAGCGGAACAACGCGCTCAAGGGTCAGGGCCGTCCCTGGCTGATGCTCGCCGGCACGCCGAACGCCCACATCATGATCCCGATCAACGGCACGCCGCTGTCGAGCGGCCAGTAACTTCTTCGCGCGGTCACGATTCAAAAGGCCGGGTGGTCGCTGACCACCCGACCTTTTTTCTTGTGTCAGGAGAGGTCGCGCGCCCTCCCCCATTTTCTCCCTCTCCCTTTGGGAGAGGGTTGGGGTGAGGGGTCGACGACCGAGCCCCCCTCACCCTAGCCCTCTCCCCGCCGGGGAGAGGGGATCGACACTCCGCTCCCGCACAGAGACGGTAGGCTCCAGATTCACTCTTCCCCAAAGGCGTGGCGATCCCGCCGTCGTTGATCATGTAGAGCACGCCCTGGTACAGGAGCGGCGACGGCAGCTGCGGCACCGACCGCGAGTAGCGCCAGAGGATGCTCTCGCCGGTCATGTCGCCCGACCCGCCCAGCCGGATCGCAACCATCCCGTTCAGACTCGCCATGGCCGCCCGATAGTAATTCCAGCTCTCTTCGTCGAGCTGACCATCGGCGTCGAGATCGACGAACGAGAAGAAGCCGCGGGTCCGCTCGTCCGGAAACTCGTCCGGCGAGATCAGGCCATCGCCGTCGGCGTCGTGCGCCGCGATGGTGTCGGCCCACGGCCCGACCTCGACCTGACGTCCCGGCTGGTTGAGCGGCGCCACGGGAGGATCACCAAGCCCTCGGCGAGGATCGGTGACGCGCCCATGCCGTAGACGTTGTTGCACGGGCCCAGCGGGTGGCGCCAGCGCTCGACGCCCTCGCGGTCGTAGGCGACCAGGCCGAACTCGCCGAAGAAGACGTAGGCGTTGCCGGCCGGATCGACCG
Organism: Vicinamibacterales bacterium; assembly: GCA_963667915.2. Lineage (GTDB taxonomy): Bacteria > Acidobacteriota > Vicinamibacteria > Vicinamibacterales > UBA823. The sequence continues at coordinate 689,405 of CAXXNN010000004.1, forward strand.
CGGCGCTGGCCGCCGCCTGGTGGTTGCGCGAATCGAGCGCCTCCTCACGCGGCCGCTCCACCGCCCGGCGCCACAGGATCTGTCCGGTGGCCCGGTCCAGCGACAACGTGATCAGCTGGCCCTCCTCGAACGCCGTCAGGAGGATGCGATCGCCGCTGAGGATCGGCGAGGAATAGCCCGATCCAATCGAACCACATCGCCCCAAAAAAAGAGGGGGTCCGTCGGGACCCCCTTCTGGTCATACGCCGCATGGCGCCTAGCGCTAGCAGCCCGTGGTGGAAGGGCTCATTTGGAGATTGACGCTGGCGTACTCGGCCCGCGCGGTCGCTTCGCCGGCGACGGGTGAACGACGTGGATCAGGCGTCCAGAGGCGCGCCGGAACGGTCCAGAGCCGCCACACGAGCTCGATGAACGTGGTGATCACGGCCAGGCGGCCCTGCAGGCCCCGTGGCGTGCCGACGCCGATCAGCCGACGCATGAGCAGACCCAAGTTGAAGCCACCGGTGTGGACGAGCACGCGCTTCAGGATGTTGGTGTGCCCCCGCAGATGAACACGCCGCAGCGCGCCCGTCTCGTACAGATGCGCAAAGGGGCGTTCCAGCCGTTCACCGCGTTGGCGCAAGAGTCGTTGGCCCCGGGCCCCGCGGAGGCGTCGGCGGTTCCGATAGACCGCGTCGCGGGCCGTGGTCTTGCCGCGCCAGGTCCGCCGCCCGCGATCGGGTTCCGAAAGGTAGGCGCGCACGCCGACCGCCTCCAGGTCCACCAAGATCTGATTGCTGTGATACCCCTTGTCGCCGACCAGCTCGCGCACGGTGTCAGCCGCTGGTTGCACCGTCTCGATCTGCTCCGCGGCCGTGATGAGGGTCTCGACCAGGGTCGTCGTGTCCCCGGCATTTGCCGGCTGCACCGTCACCCCGACGATGGCCCCGGTGTCGAGATCCACCGCATGCTCGGCTTTGTGGGCCAGGTGCGTCCGGCCATCTTTCATCTTGGTGATTTTCGCGTCGGGATCGTGCGGATGCGTCCAGTCGTCGTTCGAGCCCTTCTTGCGTCGCGTGCGATCCAGGCGCGCCAAGTCCGCGCGCGTCGGTGTCGCAATCCCCGAGGCCTGGGCGAGCTTCGTCAAGAACGCCTGATACGTGTCCCCCGTGTCGCGGCGCACGATACTCCGCAAGGCCGCGTTGGCTTCGAGCGTCGTCGCATCGATCCCGATCGTCTGTCCCGTGACCAAGCCGCCGTCGGCCAGCCGCTGCAGAATCCACGTGAACACCGCCGTGTGCATCTCCAGATCGATCAACCGCCGCGTGCGCGAGATCGTCGAGTGGTCGGGCGCGGGGTCGTGCAGCTCCAGATGCAAGAAGCTGCGCACGCTCAGCGAGTCCGCCGCCCGCCACGCCATCGCGCGCTCCGAATCGAGGCCTTCGAAGTAGCCGAGCAACAGCAGCCGGAAGTACCGCCCCGGCGCCAGACTCGGCCGGCCCAGGACCGGCGCGTAGAACGGGGCGCACTGCGCCTCGACAAACGCATCGAAGCCCGCGTCATCGAGGATGCGATTCAACCGCCGATAAAACGGATGCGCCGAGCTGCGCGGCAGGTCGCTCGCCGGAATCCACATCGACGCTTGCCGTGCCAGGCGACGTCGTTTACCCATGGCCATGCGTGTCAGTGTAGTACGGGGGATCGATCGTGTCGATCCTTAATGCGGACTTTCACCACGGGCTGCTAGGCCCTTACAGGTCGCTCACTGCCGCGGCGATGTTGTCGAGCGCCAGCTTGATCATCTGTCGCGACGTGCCGAGGTTCATCCGCAGGTGGTTCTGGCCGCCGGGGCCGTAGCTCGAACCGGCGTTCGTGTAGACACCCGCATTCTCGACCAACCATCTCGACACGATCGTCTCCGGCGTGACCGGCCGCGGCGCATCTATGCTGGCCTCCTCGGCCGCCGCCACCGCGCCGATCCGCTCGGCGAGATCGGTCACATCCAGCCAGGCCAGGTAGGTGCCCTGCGCTTTGGTGTACTTGATGTGCGGGATGTTCTCGCGGATGTACTGCTCGACGAAGTTGTGGTTGCCGTCGATGTAGATCAGCAGCTCGTCGAGCCAGTCCTCGCCTGCCCGCAAGCCGGCGTGATGGGCCACCACGCCGAGGGTGTTGGTCTGCGCGCGGTGCTGGGCCCGAACCAGCCGCATGTACTCCGGATTGGTCGAGAAGAACCAGGCGACCTTCATCGCCGCCAGGCTGAACGTCTTGCTCCCCGACTTGAAGGTGACGCTGTTGTCGACGACCGCCTTGTCGGGCAGGCTGGCGAACGGCGTGTAGGTCTGCCCCTGGTTGACGAAATCGCAATGGATCTCGTCGGCCATGACGACGACGCGGTGCTCGAGGCACATCCGGCCCAGCCGCAGCAGATCCGCCGGCGACCAGCAGTTGCCGGTCGGGTTCTGCGGGTTGCAGAGGATCAGTGCGTCGACGTCGTGGCTCATCATCCGGGACTCGAGATCGTCGAAGTCCATCCGGTGGCGGCCATTCTCGATGATCAGCGGGCTCTCTGTCGCGACGGTCTCGGTCGCCCGAAGGTCACTGTAGAAGCCGCTGTAGGTCGACGTCGTCAGGATGACCTTGCTGCCCGGAGGCGAGAACGCCTTCAGCGCCGCGATGAGCGCCGGGTGGACGCCGTCCGACAGGGACATCAACTCGGGGTCGATCTCCAGGCCGTAGCGCTTCTGGTTCCAGTCGACGATCGACTGGAAGAAATCGTCCGGCATGGTGAGGTAGCCCCAGTTCTCGTGGGCGATCCGCTCCTGCAGGGCCTGGGTGATTGCCGGAGCGCACTGGAAGTCCATGTCGGCGACGCCCATTGCCACCTGGATGTTCTCCCGGCCGAATCTCTCGATCTGCGCGTCCCACTTGGACGAGTCGGTCCCGATCCGGTCGTACGGGGTGTCGAATTCGTAGCCGTTGGAGCCGCTTTGCAGCGGTGTGGCCGCCGCGACAGGGCTTACCAGCGAGGTCCCCGACGTCGCCGCACCCGCGAGCGCGGTCAGTCCGGCGGTCCTGATGAACGCCCTGCGATTCAACCAAAATTTGTCTGACATTCGTGTGCTCCTCGCTAGTCGCTAGTTCCGGGTTCCCTTCGCTGCCGCCTTTGGCACGGGTGATATTACACCAACGCGAGCCGTCTGGCGCAGACCCGGCTCAGGTTGGCTATAATCGGGTCGTCTCATGCTCATCTGACCCCTTTTCTACGTTTCTACGGAGGCACCCATGTTCACACAGCCACGGACTGTCCTGACCTCGGCCGCTCTCGCGGCGTCCACCCTGGCTCTTCTCGCCACGGCCGCACCGGCGCTGGCCCAGGGCTCGGCGAGCGACCTGCGCGCCCAGTACGTCGCGGATCTCGAAACGCTCGAATCCAAGTTCAACGACCTGGCCGGAGCGATGGAGGCCGACATGTACGGCTGGCGGCCCATGGAAGGCGTCCGCTCGGTGAGCGAAGTGTTCATGCTGATCGTCGCGGAAAACTACGTCGTGCCGGCGGCGTGGGGCGCGGAGCCACCGGCGGGCATGTCGGTCAGTCCCGCGATGTTCGGCGAGCTTGCCGAGATCACCGACAAGCAAGAGGTCATGGAACGCCTCGAGCGCTCGTTCACCTACGCGCTCGACGCGGTATCCAAGATTTCTGATCAGCAGATGACGGACACCATCCAGATGTTCGGCCGCGAGCGCACGGTGCAGGCATCGCTGTTCATGATCGTGGGCGACATGCACGAGCACCTGGGCCAGGCCATCGCCTACGCTCGATCGAACGAAGTGGTCCCGCCGTGGACCGCGCGGCGGGAAGCCGGCGAGTAACGATCGCCCGACAGTCCGGAGCCACACAACCAAGGAGAGAGCCGATGACCTCGATCGACCGCCGGAGCTTCCTCAAGACAACCGCCGCCGCGGGTCTCGTTTCGCTGCCGATAACGCGTCGCAGCCGGGCCCAGACCGCCGAGGACGATCCACTGGGCGTGCGCGACGACTTCCACGTCACCCGGGATCAGACCTACATCAACATCTCCCTCGTCGGCCCGATGCCCACGCCGGTCCACGAGGCGGCGATCGCGTACGCCGACGCGCAGCGGCTGACTCCCGCGCGCGGATTCTTCCGCTCGCGGCAGGTCATGGAAGAGACCCGGACGGCTTTCGCGGAATTGTTCGGGGCCAAGGCGGAAGAGATCGCCCTACTCTTTGCGACGAGCGACGCCGAGAACATCGTGACCGACGCCCTGGATCTGAAGGCGGGCGACAACGTCGTCGTCGACGCGCTGCACTTCGCCACGACGTTCGTCCTCTACCGGCAGCTCGAGCAGACGAATGGCATCGAGTTGAGGATCGTCCCGCACGTCGACGGACGCTCCCGCATCGAGGACTTCGAGGCGCGGACGGACGATCGGACGCGGCTCATCTCGGTCGCCTGGGTCTCGAACCGGAACGGCTACCGGCATGATGTCAAGGCGCTCTCGGATCTGGCCCACGGCCGGGGTGGGCTCCTCTTCGCTGACGGTATCCAGGCACTCGGTGCCTTCCCGGCGAACCTCCACGACGCGGGCGTCGATTTCGCGGCCGCCAACTCCTACAAGTACCTGCTGTCGAGCTGGGGGGCCGCGCCGTTCTACGTCCGCGAGGAACACCTCGATCGGATCCGGCCGGACCGCTTCGGCCACAACCAGGTCGCCGAGGCGCTACCGGATTTCCACTTCCACCTCAGGGACACCGCGGCGAAGTACGAACACGCGGGGCTGGTCTACGGGACCGTGGCGCAGCTCAAGGCTGCGCTGGGCTATCTCGGCGGCGTGGGGTTGGGACGGATCGAGCGGCACACGGTGGCGCTCGCCCAGCGGTTGCGCGACGGCCTGGCCGACCTCGGCTACGACATGTTCACGCCGCCCCACAATCCGTCGTGGATCGTGAGCTTCAACCACGGGCGCGACCGCCGCGAGGTGCAGGAGGCGCTGGACGCCGAACGGATCAGCGTGTCGATGCGGGAGGGCGGCACACAGATCCGCGCGAGTGTCGGGCTCTACAACAACCAGGCCGACATCGACCACTTGCTGAAGGTCATGGCGCGCCTGGCCTGAGGGCTCGCGAGGAACGCGGGGATCCCACGGATCTTGGATGTAGCGCAGCCCCTTAGGGCTGCGATATCGCAGGGCTGAAGCCCTGCGCTACAAATCCGTGGCGCGTCTGGCCTAGGCGATCTGCGGGATCACCGTGCCTTCCACGTCGGTCAGCCGCATGTCGCGCCCGTTGAACCGGTAGGTCAGCTTCGTGTGGTCCATCCCCAGCAGGTGCAGGATGGTGGCGTGCAGATCGTGCGCGGAGATCGGCTGCTCGAGCGCCTTGTAGCCGAACTCGTCGCTCGCGCCGATCACCTGGCCGCCGGCGATCCCCGCGCCGGCCATCCAGACGGTCATCGTCCCCGGGTTGTGGTCGCGCCCGACGCCGCGCTGCGAGATCGGGAGCCGCCCGAACTCGGCGTGCCACAGCACGAGCGTCGTGTCGAGCAATCCGCGCGCCCGCAGATCGGTGAGCAGCCCGGCGATCGGCAAATCGGACTCGGCGGCGTGCAGCCGGTGGTTCTCCTCGAGATTGCTGTGGGCGTCCCAGGTGTCGGTGTTCTGGTCGCCCATGCCACCGTGGAACAGCTGCACGAAGCGGACCCCGCGCTCGACCAACCGGCGCGCCATCAGACACTGGCAGCCGAACGAGGCGGTGATCTCGGCGTCGAGCCCGTAGAGCTTCTTGGTCGCCTCCGATTCCGACGACGTGTCGATCGCGTCCGGCGCGCAGCCCTGCATCCGATAGGCCAGCTCGTACGAGGAGATGCGCGCGGCGAGCTCGGAGTTGCCCGGATGCTTCGCCAGATCGATCTCGTTCAGCCTGGCCAGCGTGTCGAGGCGAGCGCGCTGCTGCTCGGCGGTCATCCCCTGTGGCGGCTGCAGATCGACGATCGGATCGCCCACGGCGCGGAACAACGTGCCCTGGTAGCTGGCCGGCATGAAGCCGGCGCTCCAGTCGTTCGGCCCGCCGAGCGGACCACCCCGATGGTCGTTCATGACGACGAACGCCGGCAGGTTCGCGCTCTCGGAGCCCAGCCCGTAGGTGACCCACGCGCCCACGCTCGGAAACCCCATCCGGATCTGTCCGGTCTGCATCTCGTAGGTCGCCTGGACATGGTCGTTGGATCGGCCGTAGACCGAGCGCAGGAAGGCGATCTCGTCGACGTGCCGCGCCAGATGCGGAAAGATCTCGGACACCTCGATCCCGCTCTGGCCGTACTTCTGGAAGGTGAAGGGGCTGGGCATCAAGGGGCCTGGGAATCCCTGGCGGACGACGATGTTGCCGTCCACCTTGTCGCCGAGCGGCTCGCCGGCATAGCGTGACAGGGCCGGCTTGGGATCGAAGGTGTCCACCTGGCTGACGCCGCCGCTCATGAAGAGCGAGATCACCGCCGTGGCGCGCGGCGCGTAGTGCGGCGGCTTCGCCGCGAACGGGTTCGCGCCGACCGCAGCGGCGGCGCAGGGGTCGGCCGACGCCGGCTGCGCCGCCTGGAGCGCGTCACGGCTCAAGAGATGCGCGAGCGCCAGCCCGCTGATGCCCCCCCGCCCGATTGGAAGAGGAAGTCCCGCCGCGACCAGAAGGTTTTCTTTGGATGCATGGCCATCACCTGATGTACAGGAACTCATTCAGGTTGAACATCACGTGCGCGAAATCCACCAGCGACTGCTGCTCGACCAGATTGCGTGCGACCCTCGCCTCGCCGTCGGTGGGCGGCCGCGTCAGCGCGATCTCGTAGGCCAGCGCGATCTGCCGCGCCGGATCGTCCGGGGCGGCCTGCTCCAGGCGGGCGGCGAACAACGCCGCCTGCCCGAGGACGAACGGATTGTTGAGGAGCGTCAGCGCCTGGGTCGGCACGGTCGAGACGTTCCGCGCGGCGGCCGTGACGTTCTGATCGGGGAGATCGAACGTGTCGAAGAACGGGAAGCCGAGCGACCGGCGGCGGTAGACGTACACGCTGCGGCGCCAGGCCTGCGGCCCGTCCGGCGCGACGTCCCATCGGCCGTGGGCCTGCGATCGGAGAATCTCCTCCGGCACGTAGGGGAAGACCGGCGGGCCACCGACCGTGAGGTCGATCCCTCCGCTCACCGTCATGATGGCGTCCCGCAGGATCTCGGCCTCGACCCGATGCATCCGATACCGCCACAGCAAAAGGTTCTGCGGGTCGGTCGCCGCATTCTCAGCCGCCTCGGGCGCATCGGTCTCGACGGCCGACGCCAGCTGATACGCCTCCGACGTCATGATCAGCCGGTGCATCGCCTTGATGCTCCAGCCGCGGTTGACGAACTCGACGGCCAGCCAATCGAGCAACTCGGGATGGGTCGGTTGGTCACCCATGAGGCCCAGGTTGTCGAGCGTGCCGACGATGCCGCGCCCAAAGTGATGGTGCCAGAGACGGTTCACCAGCACCCGGGCTGTCAGCGGGTTTTGCGGCGACACGAGCCACTCGGCCAGCGCCAGCCGTCGCCCCGACGTGCGGCCGTCGGGCCGTGGGATCTCGGTGGGCGGATCGCCGTAGGTCGCCGCGGTGACGAAGCCAGGCGACGTCTCGGCACCCTTGCGGAACGGATCGCCCCGGAGCAGAAAGTAGCTGGGCGGGGGTTCGTAGCGTCCGACGCCGTCGTGCAGGAAGCTGCCGGGCTCATCAGGCGGCACGCGGCATTCCGGACAGCCGATCACCTCGTCGCCCGGCCCGTCCGGCGCGAACCGGTAATCGCCGTCGGTGACGATCTCGGCCATCGGCGGCGCGGGTGGACGCTGCTGCTCGAGGGCGGCGATCTGCCCTCTGAGGGCGAGTCGCCGGGCCGTTTCTGCCGGTGGCAGCGCGTCGTCGAGCTGCTGCCGCGGCACGCCGATCGAGAGCACTTGCGCGGCCAGGAGCTGCTCGCCGGGGCTGCGCTCCGCTTCCTTCTTCAGCGCGGCGCGCTGCACGTTCTCCGGAAACCGCTGTCGTAGCAGCTCCAGCTTCAACCGTGCGCGGTAGGGTGCCTCGAGCGTCGCGATCTCGTCCCGCAACGGCTGCTGCCGTTCGTCGACCACGGTGTTCGCCCGTGCGTAGACCTCCGCTTCCTCGCGCGAGAGCAGCAAATAGTCCGTCTCGACATACCCGAAGATCGACGCCTGCAGGCTGTAGTAGTCGGCCTGCGAAATCGGATCGAACTTGTGGTCGTGGCACCGGGCGCAGTGGACCGTGAGGCCCAGCACGCCGCGGCCGATGGTGGCCAGCACGTCGTCCAGATACTCGTGCCGGCGCTCGGGATTGTCTTTCTCTCGAAACTGGACCCGCGGTCCGGCGCGCAGGAACCCGGTGGCGATCCGTGTCTCGTCGGTCGTGTAATCGAGCTCGTCGCCCGCGATCTGCTCCTTCACGAACTGGTTGTAGGGCTTGTCCGTGTTGAACGCCGCGATCACGTAGTCGCGGTAGCGCCACGCGTTGGTGCGATCGTAGTCCTGCTCGTACCCGGTGGAATCGGCGTAACGCGCCACGTCCAGCCAGTGCCGACCCCAGCGCTCGCCGTAGTGCGGCGAGGCGAGCAGCCGGTCAATCAGCCGTTCCCAGGCGCCGCGGTCGGTGTCGGCGAGAAACTCGGCGGTGTCCTCGGGCGTCGGCGGCAGCCCAATCAGATCCAGCGACGCCCGCCGCAGCCGCGTCCGCCGGTCGGCGCGCGGCACCGCGGTGACACCCTGGCTGCGGCGGGCCGCCTCGAGAAACCGATCAACCGGATGCTCCAGTTCGGGAAACACCGGCACGGGCGCTTGCACCGGCAGCTTGAACGCCCAGTAATCGCTGGCCGCTGAAGGAGGACCCCCGGCGTCCGAGTTCCCGGCGGCGGGCCGCGCATCGGCCGCGCGCATCGCCGACCCGGCGTCCCAGTGGGCGCCTTGATCGATCCAGGCCCGGATGGCCGCGATCTCCGCCGGGGCTATCGGCTCACCCTCCATCGGCATGGCAGGCTCGTCGAGGCCGGCAATGCGACGGTACAGCGGACTCGCGTCACTGCGTCCCGGAACGATCGCCGGCCCCTCACCGCCACCCTCGAGCGCGCCGGCACGCGTGCGCAGGTCGAGCCCGGAACGCCGATCGGCGCCGTGGCAACTCCAGCAACTCCGCGCCAGGATCGGCTGGATGTCGGTGCTGAACGTGAGGAGTGGCTGTGGCGTGGCCGGGGTCTGCGCGCGCACGCCGGCTCCGGTCGCGGTCAACGCCGCCACCAGGCCGGCCAGGCCCACCACGATCGGTGTCACCGCTCTGCGCATCCGCACCCTCCGGCCGAATGCAGCCGGACTTTCACCACGGGCTGCCAGGACACTAGAGTGTCTCGCGCCTGGCGGCTCCGGGCAACACCTCTTCGATTCACCGCTCCGCTCCCCCGCCCGTAGCAGGCTAGACTCGTTCGAGCTTGATCGGATAGGTCTGTCCGGCGTTCCACTGGCAAACGTAGAGGTTCTTATCGCCGTCCACGCAGACGTCGTGGCAGTGGTCGAAGATCGGCTCCTGCTGCACCATGAGCTGCAGTACCCCGTCGCGATAGGTCGGCGTCGTCCCCCCGGGATTGGACACGACGCGGCCCTCGCCGTCCACGATCGTAACGAAGCCCGAGCGGTCGGTCTGGTTCAGGTAGCGCAGCCGCGACCAGCAAACACCCGCGTAAAGCATGTCGTCGTCGATGACCGCCCGGCACACAAACGCCCCGGGAAGGAACATCGTCGAGAGATACTCGCCGTCGAGCGAGTAGCGCTTGAACGCGTTATGCGCACGGGACGTGCAGAGCAACGTCGGATTGGCAACATCGCGAGCATCCACGCACACGCCGTGGGCGGTCTGAAACTGATGGTCCGCGTCGCCCGGACCGCCGAACTTCCGGATGAACTCGCCGCGCGCGTCGAACTGCAGGATCCACTGCGAGCCGTAGCCGTCGGCCACATAGATGTCGCCATTGGGGCCGATGGCGGTCTCGGTCGGGTGGTACGCATCGTCCGCGGCGTACTCCCCGATGTCCCGGGGATGCGGTAACCGCATCACGACGCGGCCGTCGAGCGTCGTCTTGACGACCTGGGGATTGTCGTCGAAGCCGTTGTCGCAGAGAAACAGAAACTCCTCACCGCCGGCGTCCCACAACGTGAGACCGTGCCCGTAGGGATACTCCGTGCCCCACGAGTCGAGCAGGCGGCCGCTCCGGTCGTAGATGAGGACGTTGTTCCGAGTCTCGTCGCCGATCATCAGGAGGCGTCCGCGCGCGTCCTGCACCATCTCGTGGCAGTTGTTGACCGGGGTACGGCTTGGATCCAGGTCGCCCCACGCCTTGTGCACCCGATAGCGAAAGTCGCCGTGGCCGATGATCTCGTCGCTGAGCGCCGGCTGCCGAACGATGCTGAAGGCCGTGCCTGGCGCCATCAGCGTGGCGGTCGCCGCGCCGAGCGTCCGCTTCGCGAAGGTCCGTCGTGTCATGGTGCTCGCGGTCATCGTCGGTTGTGACCAGCGTTCCGGTCCTATGTTGCCGCCGTCTCTCACTCGCGCCTGCTCCGGCAGCTGGGCATCAGGTCCGATCCAGCGACACAATCCGCCAGGTGCTCGTGGTCTGTCCGTCCAGTGCACGCGTGGACGACTCGCTCCGGGTCGTCATCACGACGTAGTGCCCGGTCACGATGCGACCGGACATCGTGAAGGTGCCGGTGCCCTCGATGACGGCCAGTCCCTCGTCGCGGCTTCTCGAATCAATCGTACGCGACGTCACGAACCGGAAGAGTCCGGAGCGCTCTACCGTTCCCGTGAGGCTGTCTGTGCGGGCGTCGAAGAGGGACACGCCAGTGACCACGCCTCTCGATTGCGTGAGCGTCATCTCGAATGCGGCGATCTGGCCGACCGACGCCGCGCAGTCCGCCCTGACGTCCCGATCCGGCACCGTCGTCACGCACGTCTGACGACTCAGTTGACCCATCCACCGCCCGGTCATCCGCGGCAGCGCGGGCGGAAACGAGTCCGGCGAGGGGTCCGAGGGGGGCCTCTCGCGGGGCGCCTGCCGCACGTCGGGTTCCGGTGACGGCAAGATCGGATTCGGTCTCGACTGCGATCCTCCCACGACGTTGATGTCGACCGGGAACCCCGCTCGACATGCGCTGCAGAAGGCCAGGAGTGCCAACGGGACCAGGACTGCCCTGCACCATGTGCGGCGACCCGATACAGCGGCGACGGAGCGCGCGAACATGGCGTTCCCTCCCGGTCCTAGCGGCTGGAGTCTCCAGGGCGAGTCTACCGCAGTACGGCGAATCGACTCATTGACTCTTCAGATTGTGCCGTCCGCCGCTGAGATCGATTCATCAGGTGCTATAATCAGCACCTGTTAACGGTACTAATGAGGGAGGTCCCTGATGCAATTCTCAAAGGACATCGTACCCCTCGGTGTCCTGAAGAAGAACCCTGGTCGCGTTGTGAAGCACGCCACGGAGGCCGGCCGCCCCGTCTTGCTGACCAACAGGGGGCGTGGCGTCGCGGTCGTTCAGTCCGTATCTGAGTACGAAAAGGCCGAGGAAGAGCGCGAATTCATGCGCGCCGTGGTTGACGGACTCAGCGATCTGGAGGCCGGCCGTGATGTCAGCCTGGCTCAGGCCCGCAAGCGTCTTGGTCTGAAGTAGCCGATGCCCCGGATGGCTATCCGGCTGTCGGAGGCTGCACTAGCCGACCTTGCCAGCCTTCGTGACTGGTACACGGAACAGGGTGTTCCGGACATCGGAGGGCGGTTCCTGAATGAAATCCTCGAACGGATTGAAACGTTGCGTGACCACCCTCGAATGGGGCGGATCGTTCCCGAATTCGATCAGCCGACGCTGAGAGAGTTGATTCACCCACCCTTTCGAATCGTCTACCGTTTAGAGAAATCACGTCTGCACGTCGTTCGTATCTGGCGAAGTGAACGATTGCTGCGACTGTCTCGAGACATCGCTGATTGACGTCAAGGTCCGCCTCTTGGACTCAGGCCAGGGGCTCTGACGGCTCCCGTTAGCCCGGCGGTGTGAGGCGCAGCGACCGGTTTCTGGCCAGAAGCCCACATCTTCGACGAACCGACCAGCGACGCATGCTCGACGCGCTCGTGGCAAAGCTCGCCACCGGGGTCGTCTACACACACCGGGAGGACGAGCGTTTGGCCGAGGTCGTCGTGTCCCTGCTGCGGCGGGCCGACCTCGACGTGGCGACGCTTCGGAATCGCTCCAGCTCGACCGCCGTCAGCGAATTCCTGATTTGTGGGGCGGTGGCCTGTAGATTGGCCGACCACCTCAGGCGCCGTCCCGCAGCGCCAGGGTGTCGGTTCGGAACCTGGACGGCCGCGGCGTAGTGCCAACCGTACTACTGTCCCGTCGGGGCTCAGGCCGCGCTCTGTTGCCGGAGCCAGTCTGCCAACGCGACTTTCAGCAATGACTGATAGGGCACATCGCGGCGGTTCGCCTCGCGCTTAAGCTCGTCCAGCAGCCACTTGGGGAGGCGCAGCGTTACACGAGCGGTGGACGGTTTGAGCTTCGGGAATACTGCCGGTCGGGGGTTGCTGAAATCCACGAACTGCTCGAGCCGGTCCGCCTGACTCTCGAGATACGCTGCCTCGTCTTGGCGTTTCTTCATCGAACCCATCTCCTGTATTTCCGTGCGGTCGTCCAGGCGGTGATCGGTCGAATCAGGTCGTCTCGTACCGCGAACGGCACCGTGACATGCCGACCGTCGTCCGTGACCCCGACCAGCCAGAACCGCTCCTCGCGTCCAGAATGGCGCAGGTCGGGAAAGTAGGTGCCGCGTCCGTTCAGGAACGCTCGCTCGACATCGGCCGTCGTGAAGCCTCGAGCCTCGACTTTGCTGGAGTTACCATCGTCCCAATCGAAGCCGCGCACAGCGTCCATGTCCAATATGCACAGTGTAGCATGATGGTTATGCACATACTAGCGCGTTTCAGCGGCCTGCGTGGAACCGGAAACGCCAACTCGGGCCTCAGGCGCCGTCCCGCAGCGCCAGGGTGTCGGCGATCCGTCGATACGCAATGTAGTACTTGTAGATGTTACTCACGTACTGCACCGTCTCCCGGCCGATTTCCCTGGCCGCCGCGTTCTCGACGTTCCGGAACCAAACGTTCGGGTCGTCTCGGTAGTGGGCTAAGCCCGACTAGTTGCGCTAACAACCAGTCGGGCCGCCCCCACTTCGAGAACATCTCGGAATACAGAACTGGGCCGAGGGCGGCTTAGCCCACTACCGTCGTCTCAGCGTGGTCAGCCGGGTCGGCGCGATCGGCGTCATGCAGAAGGCATCAGCGCGCGCGGTCTCGGCCAAGTCGAGCTGCTCCGACTTCCTTCTAGCCGACCGGTGTGAGCCGCAATAGCCGGCCGTCTTCCTCCGAGGTCAGGATGTAGAGCGCGCCCTCCGGCCCCTGGCGCACGTCCCGGATGCGCTGCTCGAGTTCGACCAGCAGCCGCTCCTCGTGGGTCACCCGCTCACCGTCGAGGATCAGCCGCCGGAGCGACCGCCCGGCCATGGCACCCACGAACAGGCTGCCGCGCCACTCGGGAAAGAGATCGCCCGTATAGAAGAGCAAGCCGGACGGCGCGATCGACGGATTCCAGTAGTAGACCGGCTGCTCCATGCCCTCCATCGCGGTGATGCCCTTGCCGACCGGGTCGCCGGAGTACTCGGTGCCGTACGTGATGACCGGATACCCGTGGTTGCCGCCGCGGACGATGGCGTTCAACTCGTCGCCACCGCGTGGCCCGTTCTCGATCGTCCACAGTCGTCCCGTCTCCGGATGAAAGGTGGCCCCTTCCGGATCTCGGAAGCCGCGCGCATAGACTTCCCCTCGGGCACCGTCGTCACCGGCATGCGGATTGTCGGACGGAATCGAGCCATCGGGATTGACGCGCAGCACCTTGCCGCCCAGGTCGCTCAGCTGCTGGGGATGGTCGTAGCCGGTCTCCTGCGACGTCGGGAAGGCCGGATGGACCCAGGTCGTCACGAACAGTGTCCCGTCCGGCGCGAAGCGCAATCGGCGCCCGCCGGCGTCCAGAATGATCTCCAGATCCTCCAACCGGCGCTCGTCCTCGGACAGCCGGGCCCGGGCGACACGCGTGAAGCCGAACGGGTTCGCGTCACGCTCCACCGCCGGCAGCGCGGCCCATGCGTTGTAGTCGTCGGCGCTCACCGGACCGCCCGGCTCGCCGGCCGGCGGTGCGTAGTAGCTGAGATAGACGAGGCGATTCTCGGCGAACGCCGGATCCAGGGCGAGACCGGCCATCCCGCGGCCGCGCACGTCCCTGACGGCCGGCACGCCGTCGATCGGCTCCGAGAGGCGACCGTCCAGTTCGATGACCCGCACACGTCCCGGCCGCTCGGTCACGAGCATCCGTCCGTCCGGCATGAAGGCCAGCGCCCAGGGCTGGACCAGGCCGGTCGCCAGCGTCTCGACCTCGTAGGCGGAGCGCTGCGGCGGCGCCGGAGCCCGCGTCTGTTTTTCGAAGGCCGGCGGGTACGGCTGGGGTGGAAGATCCTGCGGCGCGGCGGCGGAATGGATCGGCCGGGTGCAGACCATGGCGAAAGCCAGCAGGACGATCGCCGGCACGGCGTGCACTCGAGGCATCGATGCTTCCTCCGGTCGCTTGTGGGCACTCGATTGTGCCACAAGCGGCGCCCCGACCCCGGTTGTGCGCCGTGGACGCCGCGCATACAATGGGCTTGGTTTTTCCGCTCGACAATCTAACATGCCCTTGGAGCACGCGCCCGCCTCGGCCCCTATCGACGGCGGGACGCCGGGAATCCGCGTCGTCCTGAACGGGGTAGACGCGCTGCGGCGGCGTTTCGAGGAAGACTAGTGTAAGTATCCCCCGGCAAAGCCGGGGGCTTTAGTTGTGAGCCGCTCAAAGCGGCCTGACGTGGCCGCGACGCGCGGCCACTTGGGCCACCTTTACAGGTGGCCGCCCTCATCCAACCGGAGTTGGTCTTGTCGACGGTCTTCCAGTTCCTGCTCCCGGATGTACGCGCGAATCACCCGCTCGTCTCGACCCACCGTCGACACAAAGTACCCTCGCGCCCAGAAATGCTGCCCGACGAAGTTGCGTGGCCGGCCCCCGAATTCCCGGGCGATGTAGATCGCACTCTTCCCTTTGATGTACCCGATCACCTGCGCCACCGAGTACTTCGGCGGGATCGACAACATCATGTGGACGTGGTCGGCCAGCAGATGCCCTTCTTCCACCGCGCTCTCGCGCTGCTGCGCCAAACGGCGCAACACCTCTCCCAGGTACCGACGCAGCGACCCGTAGATCGCTTTCTTCCGGTATTTTGGGATGAACACCACGTGATACTGACAGGTCCATTTCGTGTGGTTTAGACTACGGTAGTGCGTCATGGGGACTCCCTTTCGTGATGCTTTGCCGGCTCACGTCGGGGAGTTCCTCATTTCATTCCCGGAATTGTCAAACGCTGGGCGCCGCCCCGGCAAAGCCGGGGGGTCTCCCACAGGCTGCTAGGAGGTCGAGCTTTCAGGAGGGATGACGATGACTGCGCATAGGGTGTTCTTCTCGACGGCGCTCGCCTTGGTGTGTCTCGGCGCGATGGCGCTGACCTATCAGGCCCCCGCGCCCCATTCCGCGATGCTCGGCGCGGCGCAGAGTTTTCTCGAGACGCTCGGTGCGGAAGAGAGGGCCGTTGCGACGATCCCGTTCGACGACGCCGAGCGCTACACCTGGTTCTACACGCCGGTCGATCGCAAAGGCCTGACGCTCAAGGCGATGAATCCGACGCAGCAGGCCGCGGCGCTGGAGCTGCTGCGCGCCGGCTTCAGCGAGAAGGGCTACGACAAGGCGGAGACGATCCGCCAGCTCGAGCAGGTCCTGTTCGAGATGTCGGGCCGGGCGTTCCGTGACACGGAGCTGTACTACTTCACGATCTTCGGCGAGCCGTCCGAGCACGGCACCTGGGGCTGGCGCTACGAGGGGCACCACATCTCGCAGCACTGGACGTTCGTCAACGGTCAGGCGACGGCGACCACGCCGCAGTTTTTCGGAGCGAACCCGGCCGAGGTCCGCGAGGGCCCGATGCGCGGCACTCGCGTGCTGGGCGCCGAGGAGGACCTGGCGCGCGCGCTGCTGCATTCACTGAGCGATGCCCAGCGCACGCAGGCGATCCTGAGCGACACGGCACCGAGCGACGTGCTCACGACGAACGACCGCGAAGCAGCGATGCAAGCGGATGACGGCGTGGCGTTCGGGGCGCTCACCGCGGATCAACAAGCCGCGCTCTCGGCGCTCATTGAGGAATACGCCAGCACACAGCCACCCGACGTCGCCCAGGCGCGGCTCCGCCGGCTACACAAGGCCGGTCTCGACCGGATCAAGTTCGCCTGGATGGGCGGAACCGAAAAAGGCCAGGGGCACTACTATCGCATTCAGGGGCCCACGTTCCTCATCGAATACGACAACACGCAGAACGACGCCAATCACATCCACAGCGTCTGGCGCGATTTCGACGGCGACTTCGGCGAAGATCTGCTGGCTGCCCACTACCGAGAGTTCCCGCATCACGTCGAGCACCCGTAGCAGCCCGTAGTGGGCGTCTCGAGGAGGCACCGTCTACTACGTCGTCGAGGGTGCCGGCACGATCGTCACGGGCGGCACCTTGGTCGACGGCCGACCGCTGGACCCCAACGGCGAGGTCGTCAAACACCTCACCGGACCCAGCTCGGTCGGCCCGCGCATCGAAGGCGGTGAGAGCCGGCGCATTGCCAAGGGGGACATGCTCATCATGCCGGCCGGCACGCCCCACGGGTTCACCGAGCTCGAGGCGGACATCGCCTATCTGGTCGTGCGCATCGACCCCGACCAGCTCGTCCAGCTCAAGTGAGGTCAGCCCGCCTGGCCGGCTAGCCCGGCCAGGACGCCGCGCATGTAGGCGAATGATTCCGTCATGCCGGGCAGCGGATCGTCGGCGTCGATCTCGTATTCCAGATTGACGTAGCCCGGGTAGACCATCCGCTCCAGTTGGCGGAAGATCGCGGCGATCGGCATGGCGCCCTGACCGACGATGCACTGGCTCTCGCGGACGGCCAGGTCCCGCAAGTCTTTCAGGTGGATGTCCAGCACCCGGTCGCCAGCCTCGGCCAGCGCCTCCACCACGTCGACACCGGTGCGGGCGGTGTGCCCCAGATCGACGCACAGACCGACCCGGGGGTCCATGCCGTCGATGACGCGCAGCGCGTCGCGCGGCCCAGGAAAATATCCGTCCTCGGGGCCGTGGTTGTGGATGGCCACCTGGATGTCGTACGCCTTGACGAACCGTTCGATACGCGGCAACGCCTCGGGGACAGGTGCAATGACCATCAGCGGCATGCCGCTGTGCTTCGCGTACTCGAAATAGGCCCGGATGTCCTCGCCGTCGTCCTGGGCAAGCGTGATCGTGCCGCCGCCGACGATCTGCAGCCCGGCCGCCTCGAACAGCCGCCGGCCCTCGGCCAGCTCCTCGGGTGAGCCCGCGTAGGGCTGGTGAAACGACTTGATGTTGACGTACGGCGTGCCGAGGGCCTGGATCGCCGCGATCGCGTCCGCGCGGCTGAGGTTCCGCAACGAATAGCTGGCCACCCCGAGGCGCACCGATCCGACGTCGTCCGCCGCCCGGCCACCGGTCCGACCGAAGACGCGCGTCGACGCCAGCGCGGCGCCGGCTACACTGCCCGCCATCGTCTTGAGAAACATCCGACGGGCCGGCCGCGCTCGACGGGTCATACCTTCGGCTCCCATCCGGGGGCGTACTCCCGGCCCCAGAGCTGCCGCGCCTCGGCGTTACCAAGAATGTGACCGTTCGACGGATCGCAATCGAGCGTCCGGCCGGTCCGCTGCGCGATGTTGCCGAGATGGCACAGCAGCACGCTCTTGTGCCCGCCGCCGATCGGCGCGTTCGCTTTCGCGTCCCCGTGCACGGCGTCGACGAAGTTCTGAATGTGCAGGTCGGTCATCGGTCCCGCCCCGATGACGTCCATCCCGGATCCACCGGCATCGTCCAGGTCGCGTTTGATCTCCCGGTTGTCGTTGTCGTAGACGACGTAGCCGTTGCGGTCCAGGATGACCGTGCCGCGCTCGCCGTGGATCGACGTGCCGCGCCCACGGCCTTCGATCGGGCGGCCGTTGCAGCTCCGCCCTTCCCAGACGATCGTCTTGTGCTCGGCGAAGTCGAACGACGCGACCTGCGTATCCGCCATCTCCCAGTCGTCGGTGAAGTGATACCGGCCGCCGGCCGAGGTCACGCGCGTCGGATAGTCGACATCGAGCGCCCACCGGGCCACGTCGATCTCGTGGGCGCCGTTGTTGTTGATCTCCGCCGTCCCCCAGCGCCAGAACCAGTGCCAGTTGTAGTGGATGACGTTGTCGCGGTACGGCGTCCGGGGCGCCGGCCCCTGCCACAGCTCGTAGTCGAGCCAGTCGGGGACCGGGGCGACCGTCCCGTGGCCAATGGAGCCGCGGGTGTTCGCGTACCAGGCCCGGGCGTAGTAGGTCCGGCCGATCAATCCATCACGAATTTCCTGGATGATCCGGATCGACCGGGGGGCCGAACGCTGCTGGTTGCCCATCTGCACGACGCGGCCGTAGGTGCGCTGCGCCTCGACCAGCCACTCGCCCTCCTGCGCATTGTGGCCGCAGGGCTTCTCGACGTAGACGTGCTTGCCCGCCTGCAGCGCCATGATCGTCGCCGGGGCGTGCCAGTGATCGGGCGCCGCGATGACCAGGCCGTCGACGTCCGGGTCGTCGAGGACGCGCCGGACGTCGGTCACGCCCGTCGGGCGCCGGGCCTGGAGCGCGTCCCGGCCATCGGGGTTGCTGATTCCGGCGATCGCCCGCTCCATCGCGCGCCGGTCGACATCGCAGACATAGGCCACCTCCGCACCGTGCGCCAGCGCGAAGCCTCTGGCGAGCGCGGCGCCGCGGCCGTTCACACCCATGACGCCCACGCGCATCGTGTCGCTGGGTGCGCGCTGGCCGAACACCGGCACGGCCGAGACCGTGCCCAGCCCGACGCCGGCCACCGCCGCCGATTTGATGAACGTGCGCCGATCGACGCCGTGAGCCCTGGCAGCCATGATCTCCTCGTTCGTCTGTCGTCTGTCGTCTAGGGCAACTTCCGGATCTTGATGTTCCGGAACCAGACGTCGTTGCCGTGATCCTGCAGCACGATGTGCCCTGCTCTTCGGTCTGCGAAATGCGGAAGTGTCGCGTATTTGCTCGCAGCCAGGCGCGCCGCGAACTCCGGTGAATCGAGGTCGAATTCCAGGATCTTCACGCCGTTCAGCCAGTGCGCGCCGTGCGAGCCGTCGAAGACGATCTGCGTCGCGTTGAACGCACCGACAGGACGCAGCGTCTTGGCGGCCGCCGGTCCGATCAGATCGTAGAGGGCGCCGGCCGTCCGGTTCGGGCCGTTCGCGGCATCCGGGTGCAGATCGTCGTCGAGAATCTGATACTCGAACCCGAGCGCCGCGGAGGCCGGCGGCTCGGACGTGGACAGCTCCTCCGACACGTTGTACTTGATGCCGCTGTTCGCGCCGGGCGCGACTTTCCACTCCAGCCGCAACTCGAAGTTCTCGTAGGTCTCGACCGTCATGAGGTCGCCGCCCTCGAGCGGCTGGCCGTCGCGTGCCGTCGGCACATCGCCGCTGGCCATCTTCCGGATCGTGCCGTCCTCGACGATCCAATGGCTGTCGGGAATTCCCTCTCGCCCGAGGCCCCGCCACCCATCGAAACTCACGCCGTCGAACGCGAGCGCCCAGCCCTGGGCCGCCTCGTCCGCGGACAGCGCGTTCGGTTCGACCTCTAGCGTGGCCGCCGCGACCTCCGGTGCGTCGCCCGCCGGATCGACCGGCGGGCCGGCGCAGGCCGCCGCGACGAGGACCAGGAGGAGAGTCGCCGTACCCAACGCCATCAGAGCTCGACACATGCCGGGATGATAGATCAGCTTCCCCCTCTCCCCTACGGGAGAAGGGACCGTGTGTCTCCCTCTCCCTCTGGGAGAGGGTCGGGGTGAGGGCGGTGCCACCGACTTCTGGCATGTTATTCTTGCCGCGATTCCGATGCGCCATTCCCTGTTCTCGGCCTGCGCCGGTCTCGCGCTGCTCGGCGTGCTGGCGGCCGCCTGCGCACCCACGCGTGGCGTCACGGTGCTCAAGCTGGCGCATGGCCTGGACGTCGAGCATCCGGTCCACAAGGCGATGGAGGTCATGGTCGACACCGCCTCCCAGCTCTCCGGCGGGTCCCTACGCATCGACCTCTACCCGGGCGAGCAGCTCGGCTCCGAGCGTGAGCTGCTCGAGCTGGTGCAGCTCGGCATTCTGGCGATGACCAAGTCCTCGTCGGCCCCGATGGAAAGTTTCGTGCCGGCGATGAAGGTGTTCGGACTGCCCTATCTGTTCCGTGACTCCGACCACATGTGGAAGGTGCTCCAAGGCCCCGTCGGCCTCGAAATCCTCGAATCGGGGACACCCTACGGACTCAAGGGCTTGGGGTATTACGACGCCGGCGCCCGAAGCTTCTACACCCGAACGACGCCGATCCACGAGCCGGGTGATCTCCGGGGCCTGAAGATTCGGGTGCAAAAGAGCGTGATGGCGATGGACATGGTGAAGGCGATGGGCGGGTCGCCGACGCCGATCGACTGGGGCGAGCTCTATTCCGCGCTGGATCAGGGCATCGTCGACGGCGCCGAGAACAACCGGCCGAGCTTCTACGTGTCGCGCCACTACGAAATCAGCCGCTACTACTCGCTCGACGAGCACTCGCGCCAGCCCGACGTGCTCGTCATCAACCCCGACACGTGGAGGGCGCTGTCGCCCGCGCATCAGACGGCACTGGGGCGCGCCGTCGAACAGTCGGTCACCTTCCAGCGGGAGCTCTGGAGCCGGACGGCCACCAGCGACCTCGTCGAAGTCGAGCGGGCCGGCGTCGAGATCATCCGTCCGGATCAGCGCTTGTTCCGGGAGGCCGTCCGACCGGTCTGGACCGCGTACGCGGCCACGCCGATCGGCGAGCTGGCGCGCCGCATCCAGGAGATCGACTAGCGGTGCCCGCCGCTCACCCGATCCGCCGCGCGCTGGACCGCCTCCTCGACGCGGTCGTCGTCGTGCTCATGGCCACGCTCGTCGTGGACATTCTCTGGCAAGTCCTCTCGCGGTACGCCCTGGCCTCGCCGAGCTCGTGGACCGAGGAGCTGGCGACCTTCCTGTTGATCTGGCTCGGGCTGCTCGGCGCCGCGGTCGGCCTGCGGGAGCATGCGCATCTGGGCATCGACTACCTCACGACGAAGCTGCAGCCGGGGCGGCGGCGCGCGACCGAACTGGTTGCGTTCGCGTCCACGGCGGCGTTCTGCGCGGTCGTGCTCACCTACGGCGGACTGACGCTGGTGCTCCGGACGCTGGCGCTCGACCAGACCTCCCCGGCGCTCGGTGTGCCGATGGGTTATGTCTACCTGGCGCTTCCGATCGGCGGCCTCTTTCTGACGTGGTACAGCGCGCAGTCCCTGGTGGCCCGTCTGGCCGCCACGGAGGACTGAGCCGCACCATGGCGTCCGCCGTCCTCCTCCTCAGCTTTGTCGTGTTGCTCGCCCTGAACGTCCCGGTGGCGTTCGCCATCGGCATCTCGACGACGCTGGGGGTGATGGCCACCGGCGAGCTGCCCGGGTCGCTGCTCGTTGCGCAGCGGATGGCGACCGGCATCGACAGCTTCGCCCTGCTCGCGATCCCGTTCTTCATCCTCGCGGGACTCCTCATGGGTCAGGGCGGCATCGCCCGGCGGCTGATCGACCTGGCGGAGGTGCTCGTGGGACGCCTCCGCGGCGGGTTGTCCTCTGTGACCGTCATGACGTGCATGCTCTTCGGCTCGGTCTCCGGCTCGGCGGCAGCCGCCGTGTCGTCGATCGGAAGCTTCATGGTGCCCGCCATGAATCGACGAAACGACGACCCGCCGCTGAACGCCTCCATCGTCGTCACCGCGTCGACGACCGGTCTGCTCATTCCGCCGAGCAACATCATGATCATCTACTCCATGGCAACGGGCGGCGCGGTCTCGATCGCCGCGATGTTCCTGGCCGGCGTTGTCCCGGGCGTGCTCGTGGGCCTCGCGTTGATGCTGGTCAGCGCCATGATCTCGCCGAGCGCCCCTGAGGAGGGAGTCCGGTGGACGCTGCGCGACGCGGCCGTTCGCCTGGCCCGGGCGTTGCCCGCCCTCGCCATGGTCGCGCTCGTGCTGGGCGGCATTATCGCGGGCATGTTCACCGCCACCGAAGCCTCGGCGGTCGCGGTGCTCTATGCGCTCGTGCTCTCGGTCGGGGTCTACCGGGAAGTCAAGGTTCGTGAACTGCCGGCGCTGCTCCTGCGATGCGGCGTCATCACGTCGGTCGTCCTGCTGCTGGTCGGCACGTCGAGCGCGATGGCCTGGCTGCTGGCCTACGAGAACATCCCCCAGGCCCTCAGCACGTCGCTGCTCGGCGTGAGTGACAACCCGGTTGTGATCCTGCTGCTCGTCAACCTGATCATGCTGGCCGCCGGCACGGTCATCGACATGACCCCGGCGGTGCTGCTGTTCACGCCGATCTTCTGGCCGGTCGTGTTGACGCTGGGCATCGACCCGTTGCACTTCGGGATTGTCTTGATCATGAATCTCTGCATCGGCTTGTGCACGCCACCGGTGGGCACCTGCTTGTTTCTCGGATGCGGCGTCGCCGGCACGACGGTGACTCGCATGCTGCCCAAGCTCCTGCCGCTGTACGCGGCGATGATCGCGGCGTTGCTGGTGATCACGTTCGTGCCGTCACTGGCGCTGGCGCTGCCGCGCTGGCTCGGCGCGTGGTGAGACCCTTGCCCGAGACGCCCGAGACCTTCGAGACCTTCGAGACCCTCGAGGCCCGTGTGGCGAAGGCCACGCGCCAGCTAGTCGACCGGACGGGCGTGCCGCCCGATGACGTGCGCGTCGTCGTGTCCCCCTACCGCGTCTGCCCGATCGGCGCCCACAGCGATCACCAGGGCGGTCCGGTGCTGGCAATGGCCATCAGCGCGTATACGCTCGTCGCCTTCGCCCCCGCGCGATCATCCGGCGTCGTCCTCACCAGCGACAACTTCCCCGGCGAGGCGCGGTTCGACCTTGGCCGGCCGGCCCCCGACGTGCCGGGCTGGGGCCGCTACGCCGTGGGCGCGGCGCGCGCCCTCGGCGAACGACACCCCGCGCGGCGGGGAATCGTCGGACACGTCAGCGGCAGCCTGCCGGGCGGGGGCCTGAGCTCGTCGGCGTCGGTCGTCCTCGCCTATCTCATGGCCTTCGCCCACGCCAACGGGACGGTCCTCGAGCCGCATGCCCTCGTCGACCTGGCGTTGCATGCCGAGCGGGATTTCGTCGGCGTCAAGGTCGGCATCCTCGACCCGGCCGCCATCGTCGGTGCGCGCCGCGAGCATCTGCTCGCCATCGAGACCCGCGACGCGCGGTGGACACCGCTCCGATTCGGCGCGAAAGGCCCCGATTACCGGATCCTGATCGTGTTCTCCGGCATCACCCGGAATCTCTCTGGCACCGACTTCAACCGCCGGATCGAGGAATGCTTCGACGCGGCCAACCGACTCGCGACGCGGTCGGGCCGTGACGCCGTGGCGGGCCTCCACGACCTCCCCGATGCGGTGTTCGACGCGCACGTGGAGGAGCTGCCACCACCCCAGGCCCGCCGCGCGCGTCACTTCTTCGGCGAGCGATCGCGAGTCCGGCGCGGCGCGTCGCTGTGGCAGGCGGGTGACCTCACGGCGTTCGGCCAGCTCATGCGCGAATCGTGCGAGAGCTCGATTCACAATTGGGAGGCGGGCTCGCCCGAATTGATCGCGATTCAGCGGCTTCTCAGCGAGACGGACGGCGTGTTCGGATCGCGGTTCAGCGGCGCCGGCTGGGGCGGCTGCTGCGTGGCATTGATCGATGCACGACGGGCCGGCAGTGTCCTGTCTGAGATCCGAGAGGCCATCGCCTCCCGGCTCCCCGACCTCGCCGACGCGCGTGTCTTTCTCGTGCAGAGCGAGGACGGCCTGCGCGTGAGCTGACCACCGTGCGCGCCATTCTGCTGTGCGCCGGCTTCGGCACACGCCTGCACCCGCTGACCCGGGACCTGGCCAAGCCGCTCCTGCCGGTGGCCGGCAAGCCGATCGTCGAGTATCTCGTCGAGCAGCTGGCCGCGACCGGGCAGATCGACGATCTGCTCCTGGTCAGCAACGCCCGCTTCGCGGCGCAGTTCGCGGCGTGGCGCGACCGGGTGGCGCCGAGGTGGCCCGGACTCCGAATCGAGATCCTCGACGACGGATCCACGGCGGACGAGAACCGGCTCGGGGCCGTGCGCGACCTGGCGCTCGCGCTGCGCGAACGCGCCGCGTCGGGGCCCGCGCTCGTGTCGGCGGGCGATAATCTGTTCGACTACGACCTGTCGCGAATTCTCGATGACTACGCCGCGAATCCGAGAAACCTCGTGCTCGCGTACCGGGAACCCGACCGCCGGCGGCTCCGGCGCACCGGCGTGGCACAGCTCGGCGCCGACGGTCGTATCGTGCGTCTGTGGGAGAAGCCGGCCGAGCCGCCGTCCGACTGGGCCTGCCCCGCCCTCTACGTCCTGGAGCCGGAGGCACTCGCCATGATCCCGCGCTTTCTCGACGAGCAGCCGGACGCCGACGCGCCGGGCGCCTGGATCGGCTGGCTGGTCGAGCAGCAACCGGTCTTCGCGCACGAGATGCGCGGACGCCGACTGGACATCGGCGATCCCGAGAGCTACCGCGCCGCCGCGGTGTGGATCGCCCAGGCGGGCCCCGGGCTGCGGGCGGGGCGGGGCGGCGCCCTCACGGAGACCTAAGGCCGATTGCCAGGGCTGCTAGCCCGTGGCGGGTGCCTGCCCAAGGCAGCTATAATCGCCAGGTCGATCGGCGTCACGTTCGCGCGATCACACGGCGCGCCGTGTCGGCAAGGGAGACAGGTGATGACTCACGCAAACCGGAACCGGAACCTGCGGATCGGCATGGCCGGCGTGTTGCTCCTCGCGGCGCTCGGGCTGGGTCAGGCGGCGCTCGAGCGGACCGTGGCGGCGCAGGCCGGCGCGGAAGCGCCGATGTTCGAAGTCGATCCGCTGTGGCCGAAGCCGCTGCCGAATCACTGGATCCTGGGATCGACGATCGGGGTGACGGTGGACGACCAAGACCACATCTGGATCATCCACCGCGGCGCGTCGACGATGAACAGCCGCACGGAGACCCCCGCGGTCGCCGATCCGCCGATCGCCGAGGAATGCTGCGCGCCGGCGCCGCCCGTCCTGGAGTTC
Source organism: Vicinamibacterales bacterium (assembly GCA_963667915.2). Taxonomy (GTDB): domain Bacteria; phylum Acidobacteriota; class Vicinamibacteria; order Vicinamibacterales; family UBA823. The sequence goes on from CAXXNN010000004.1 coordinate 714,837, forward strand.
GATCAGGCCGGCAATCTGGTTGGCCACTGGGGCGGCCCGGGCGACGGCTACGAGTGGCCCCAGTCGAACCATGGCATCGCCTTCGACCATAAAGGCAATGTCTGGATCGGCGGCAACGGCGGCGACGACGCGCACGTCTTGAAGTTCACACGCGCCGGCCGCTTCCTCCTGCAAGTCGGCCGCTCAGGCGGAAACGCCGGCAGCAACGACCAGGAGAACTTCGGCCGTGTGGCAAAGATCTTCGTGGACCCCGAGGCCAACGAGGCCTACCTGGCCGACGGCTACGGTAACCGGCGGGTGGCCGTCCTCGACGCCGACACCGGCGCCTTCAAGCGCTACTGGGGCGCCTACGGGAACCGGCCGGACGATAGCGTCACCGGCCGGTACGATCCGGACGCGCCGCCGCCGCAACAGTTCGGCAGCCCGGTCCACTGCGCCGAGCTGGCACACGACGGGCTGCTCTACGTGTGCGACCGCTCGAACGACCGGATCCAGGTGTTCCGTCCGGACGGCACGTTCGTCCGTGAGGCGTTCGTCGCCGAGCAGACGCTGGGCTCGGGATCCGTCTGGGACATCGCCTTCTCGAAGGATCCGGACCAGACCTACATCTACCTGGCCGACGGCGTGAATGAGAAGGTACACATCATCCAGCGTGAGACGCTGGAGGTGCTGACCAGCTTCGGCGACGGCGGCCGCCAGCCGAGCCAGTTCTTCGGCGTGCACAGCATCGCCACCGACTCGCAGGGCAACATCTACACGACCGAGACCTACGAAGGGAAGCGGGTCCAGAAGTTCGTCTACAAGGGCATGGGCCCGGTGCGGGACAAGGATCAGGGCGAGGTCTGGCCGAGCGCATCGAGGTAGTCACCGATGCGGAACCTGTGGATCGTCAAGCGAGGATGCGAAGAGCGCATGACGGTGCTGAAGAAAGCCTTTGCCGCCGAAGCCGAGAGTGATTTCCTCTGGGACCGGCGCGTCGGTGAGCGGCGCGCGCGGATTCCGGTCCACACGGACGACGAGCGTCGGCGACGGGATCGCCGTGGGCACCCACCGAACAGCTGGACCGTGCTCGATTTCCTCATCGTCGAGGCGACCGAGTAGAGAACCGCGCGCGTGCCGGGGGCCCGCGTCAGAGGGTCGATGTCGGCTACCCCGTTCCGGGCTCGCCGCCGAGCACATCGACGACCTCGCCCAGGCCGTCCGCCTCGGTCGGGAAGAGCTGGTTTTCACTGGCGGCGATGACCGACGCGACTGCGGCGTCCCCGGTGATGTTGGCCGCCGTGCGGCACATGTCGAGGATGCGGTCCACGCCCAGGATGAGCGCGATGCCGCCGATCGGCACGCCGACCGCTTCCAGGATGATGACCAGCATGACAATGCCGGCGCTGGGCACGGCGGCCGTCCCAATCGAGGCCAGGAGCGCCATGAGCACGATGGTGAGCTGGGCCGACAGATCGAGGCCAATGCCGAGGGTCTGCGCGATGAACACGGCGGCGACGGCCTGATAGAGCGCTGTCCCGTCCATGTTGATCGTCGCGCCGAGCGGCAGGACGAACGACGCCACCTCTTTCGACACGCCCAGGTTGCGCTGGACGTTCTTCATCGTCACCGGCAGGGTCGCGGCACTCGACGAGGTCGAGAAGGCGACCAGCTGTGCCGGCACGATCCCCGAGAAGAAATGTCGCACCTTGAGCGGCGTCAGCGTCTTCAGCAGGATCGGGTAAGTCACCAGTGTGTGGATCGCCAAGCCCAGGAGTACGGACAGGCAATACAGACCGAGGGCGCCGAGGAGTTGCGCGATCTCGCCCGGGTTGTCCCCCGCCACACCGGTCACCGTGTCGGCGATCAGCGCGAAGACCCCAATCGGCGCGAACCGGATCACCAGCTCGACAATCTTGATGATCACCGCGTTGACGCTGTCGAAGAAGTCCAGCAAGGGCTTCGCCTTCTCGCGCGGCACGAGCATCAGGGCGGTCCCGAAGAGGAACGCCACGAAGACCATGTTGAGCATGTTTCGGTTGCTCGACGCCGCCCCGATGATGTTTTCCGGTACCATGTCGACGAGCGGCTGGAGCGGCCCGCGGTCCCTCGCCTGCTCCGCCGCCGCCTCACGCGCGGCGACGTCCCCCTGGTAGGTTTCCTGTAGCCGCTCGCGCAGCCCGTCGGGAATCGACTCGCCCGGCCGGATGACGTTGACCACCGTCAGGCCGATGACCAGCGCGACAAGCGTCGTGCCGATGTAGATGGCAATCGTCTTCCCGCCGATGCGCGACAGTTTTTGGAGATCGGCGAGCGAGGCGATGCCCGTGATGAGTGACGCCAGGACCAGCGGCACCGCGATCAGCAGAAGCATCCGCAGGAAGATCGCGCCGAACGGCGCGATCCAGTCGGCGGTGAACTGCGCCCAGCCCGACATCGTCGCCACCACGCCGTAGCCGAGACCGAGGCCGAGCGCGATCAGAATCCGCCAGTGCGTCTGCTTGTACCAGGGAATCGCCATATCAGGTCTAGCATTTAGACTGCCTGACCGGTCCGGGCCTGTCAACGCGGCCCATCGGCGTCACCGACAATCGCGTCGTACACCAGCGTCTTGAACTCCTCGCGGAAGCCGTTCCCGCGGGCCGGCGAGACCTGCGCGTTGACGATCGTGACCATGTCCTCGACCGGATCGATCCAGAAGCGCGTCCCGGCGGATCCGTCCCACCAAAACTCGCCATCGCTCACCGCGTAGGCATACTCGCCGGCATCCATGACGACGCAGAAGCCCAGGCTCCACCCGGTGCCGCGCATCGGTCGGCCGGAGCCGATGGGCATGAGCGCGTCAGGCACGCGGTTGACGGTCATCAGCGCGACCGTCTCCGGCCGGAGCACGCGATGGCCGTCGAGCACTCCGCCGTTCAAGAACATCTGGGAAAAGCGGAGGTAGTCCATGGTGGACATCACGAGGCCGACACCACCCTCGATCAGCGCCGGGGCGTCGGTGAACGGCACTTGTTCGATCGCGACGGGTCTGAGACCGCCGTCCGGTGACGGACGGTACACCGGACCGAACCGGTCAGCCCGTGACGGATCGACCCAGAACACCGCGTCGGTCATGCCCAGCGGCTCGAAGACGCGGGCCTGCAGGAACTCGTCGAGCGGCAGGCCGGACCAGACCTCGACGAGCCGGCCCAAGATGGTCGTGGAGATGCCGTAGCGCCAGCGCGTGCCCGGGTCCTCGAACAGCGGGACACGCGCCGCGTTGTCCACCATCTGCTCGACCGAGACCGATCGCCGCCGGACGTTCTCGGCGCGGTAGATCGACGAGCCGCGGCTGCCCAGGCCGGACGTGTGCAGCAGCAGGTGCTCGACAGTGATCTCGCCAATGCGCGGGCGCGTCCGGTCCATGCGCGGGTCACGTGCGTCGACAAACACGCGCTGCGGTTCGAACTGCGGGAGGTATCGCGAGATCGGATCGTCGAGCCCGAACGTGCCCTCCTCCCACAGGATCATCGCCGCCAGGCTCGTGACGGGACGGGTCATCGAGTACATGCGGAAGAGAGAATCCTCCCGCATGGGCGTCTGCGACTCAGCCTCCTGATGCCCGAGCGCTTCGAGATACACGAGCTGGCCGTGGCGCACGACAGCCGCCACGACGCCGGCGATGTCGCCCCCGTCCACGTGGGCCTGCAGCGCGCCGGTCACCCGGGCGAGCCGCTCGGACGACAGGCCAACCGATTCGGGTGTCGCCCTCGGAAGCTCCTGTGCCAGCACCGCCCGACCGCAGGCCAGCAACGCCAGAAGAATGGCCGTTCTCGGCGTCATGCCGGCATTGTAGCAGTCCGTGGAATCCAGGCAGACACACGAAAGGCCCCGCCGCGCGAACGCGCGACGAGGCCTTTGCAATGCTACCAGTGAAGGGAGGGTCTAGCCGTCGAGCTTGACCACGTTCTCCGCCGCCGGGCCCTTCTGCCCCTGCACAACCTCGAACTCGACCCGCTGTCCCTCGGTCAGGCTCTTGAAGCCCTCACCCTGCACGGCCGAGTGATGCACGAACACGTCTTTCTCACCGTCATCGCGCGTCAGGAAGCCGAAACCCTTGCTGTCATTGAACCACTTCACTGTTCCAGTCGTAGGCATGATCCGTACTCCACCTGCTGGCTACTCGTCGGAGTTCGGTCCTGCCGTACTGCCGACTACTTCTTGTGGCGCTGTCCCGCGCCGCGGGTGGCACCACGCGCTGGTGGCGCCTGCTCCATAACACCGAACCTCTAGGATGAGTCTAAAGAGGGGGGGTTGTCAAACGGCGAGTCACGGGGCGTCGAGCAGCCCCTCCACGAGACCTGTCATCGCCGCAAAGGTCTCCGGACGATACCCCTCTCCGCGATACCGGATCCGCCCCGCGCGATCGATGATGAGCGTCGTGGGGAAGACGACGACACCGTAGGTCTCGGCCAACCCCTCATCGAGCAGGACCGGGTAGGTCATGCCAAATTCCTCGACGAACGCCGGGATCATCTCGGGCTGGTCTCCGTAGTCGGCGCCGAGGACCACGAGACCACGACGCCGCAGCTTTTGGTCGAGCGCCACCAGTTCGGGAATTTCCTGACGGCAGCTCGCGCACCAGACCCCCCAGAAGTTGACGAGCACGACCTTGCCGGACAGCTCCGAGAGTCGAATCGTGCCACCGCCCAGCACCTCGGCCTGAAAGTCGATCGCCGGCTCATCGACGAGTGTTCCGGACGGCTGCGGCGTCAGCGCCGGCGCGATCAGCACCGCCGCCAGGGTTGCTACACACTTCACTGGAAGACCACCTTCGCGATGCGTACCTGCGAGGGACCACGGCGCGTATACGCCTCGGTCCAGGAGACGTAGACGTCCCCTTCGAACACCGCCATCCGCGGGAATCCACTGGCCCGCGCGGAACCAGTCCGGGCGACGCTGAACGAGGGCCCGGCCGCGCCGGTCGGGCTGACCCGCCGGAGCCGCACGTCGCCCCTTCCCCCGTCCTGACGCTCGATCCACGAAGCGACCAGATCATCGCCGAGATATTCGACGTCCACACGGCCCACGGGCTGTCCGTCATCCAGTCGAAGCGGATCCCCGAAGCGTGCGCCACCGTTTTCGGATCGGACGAGGTGCACGCTGGGCTCATCGCGCGATCCGGTAAACCACACTACGGCTACTCGGTTGCCGTCGGCCGCCACCTGCGGCCCGTTGACCGGACAGCCGGGAATCTCCCACTGGTCTTCGTGAAGCGTCGCTGGCGCCGTCCACTCACCGCCCACCCGGCGGACAAACGCGATGTCGCGGACCTCCTCGGGCGACCGGTCCCGATACACCACGAAGAGGCCATGCGCCGTCCGCGCCATGCCGGTTTGGCAGCATTCGCACACCCGGCCATCCAGCAACGTTTCTTCCTGAAAACGACCGTGCTCGAAGGTCGTGAACATCAACGACATCTCGTTGTCACCGGCCCCGTCCCGAAACTTCCGCCCGTCGAGCCACACCCCGGCGAACCCCGCCTCCCCGGCGCGCGCCAGCGAGACGAAGCCGTGCTCACTCAACGTGCCGTCTCGATGCGGCCGCTCGGGAACGCTCCACGTCACGCCACCGTCCGCGGACAGTGACATCCAGATGTCGTACTGATACGTGCCTCCGGCCGCTTTTTCCGGCCAGTGCGCCACGAGTCGTCCATCCGCCAGCTCGAGCATCGACGCGAAGTCGGCCCAATTCGCGAAGAACGCGCCGGAGGTGCGTATCGTTCGAGCCTTGCCGAAGGCCTCGCCGTCCCAGGCGGCAAATCGCAACGCATGCCCCTCCGGCACCTGCTCCAGCCAGCTCAAATACAGGCCGGTCGCCGACGCCGTCAGGTTCCCTGTCTGGCTCGCCATCGGTGCCGGAGACGGGATCTGCACGATGGTGACCGCGTCATCCGCAACGCCGGCACCACCCAGACCGACGCTTGCCAGGAGAACCGCCGTCACGAATCGAAGTCTCATCGGGCGATTATACGCGGACACCGCCCCACACGTTGTCACGCGCCATGAGACCGCCTACAATCGAACGCGATTTCCGCGATCTTCAGGAGTGGCCGATGGATTCCCAGGCGGTGCAGTGCCCGTACTGCGGGCAGCAACTCGACATCGTCGTGGACCCGTCGGTGCGTCGCCAGGAATACATCGAGGACTGTCAAGTCTGTTGCCGGCCAATCACGCTGACCGTGACGATTCGCGACGGTGTCAGCCCGCGGGTCGAAGCGCGGACAGATGATGGATGATTGATGATGGCTGGTGAGTGATGAGTGATAGATGACGAGTGAGTGATCCATGCGAACCAACTCGAAAGCGAAGCTGTGATGCGAACCTTGGCGCGACGCTCGACCATCACGGGAATGGCCCTCGCGGCGGCCTGGACGGCGTTTGCGTCAAATGCCGCCGGCCAGGACTGGCCGCAGTGGCGTGGCGCGAATCGGGATGGCGCCGTGACCGCGTTCACCGAACCGGCCGCCTGGCCGGACCGGCTCACCGAGCGCTGGACGGTCGAGGTGGGCTTCGGCTACGCGACGCCGCTGATTGTCGGTGATCGCCTGTACGTCTACACGCGGCAGGATGGCGACGAAGTGATGATGGCGCTCGATCCCGCATCCGGAGATCGGCTCTGGCGGACGAGCTACCCGGCCCCGTTCCAGATGAGCTCGGCGACCCGCAGCCACGGACCGGGACCGAAGTCGACCCCCACCTTCGCCGGCGGCCGGCTGTTCACCCTGGGCATGAGCGGGATCGTCTCCGCCTTCGACGCCGAGACCGGACGGCTCCTGTGGCAGCGTCCGGCCCCGCCCGTCGAGCCGCTCTACCACACGGCGATGTCACCGCTCGTGGACGGCGATCGTGTGATCCTGCACGTGGGTGGCCACGACGACGGAGCGCTCACCGCCTTCGACACAGCCACGGGCGAGGTCCGGTGGAGCTGGGACGGCGACGGGCCGGCCTACGGCTCGCCGATGATCTTCGAGCTGGACGGCGTGCGCCAGGTCGTGACGTTCACGCAGGAAAACCTGATCGGCGTGTCGGCGGCGACCGGCCAGCTCCTGTGGCGCCGCCCGTTTACGACACCGTCCACGACGACGTCGCAAACGCCCATTCTTCACGAGGGCCTGGTGATCGAGGCGGGCCGCTCGAACGGCATCACCGCATTTCGAGTGGTCAGGCATGACAACGCGTGGACGACCGAGGACGTCTGGCACACCAACGCCGTCTCGTTGCACCTGACGAACGGCGTCGTCGTGGAGGGCGTGCTGTTCGGCCTGTCCCACCTCAACCGCGGGCAGTATTTTGGCCTCGACCTCGACACCGGCGAGGTGCTGTGGCGGAGCGCGCCGCGGCAGGCCGAGAACGCCGGAATCGTCACGGCCGGTCGAACGATCTTCTCGCTCCAGGACGACGCCGAGCTGGTCGTCCTTCGCCACAGCCGCACGGCACTCGACCCGCTCGCCCGCTACGCCGTGGCGGACAGCGCCACCTGGACTCAACCCACCGTCTCGGGCAACCGACTCTTCATCAAGGATGTGACGTCGCTGACGCTCTGGACCGTGGACTAGCAGTGCGTGGCGGATGTCTGGCACGGCACCGCGGACTGCCAGCGGTCCGTCACGCTTTGGCCGTGCCGATGTCGACGACGATGTCCCGCCAGTGGCCCTGACGGAACCTCAGGACGCTCAAGGTGCAGCGCGTGACGTGGCCGAGCACGATCGCCAGCCAGATGTCGGCCGGCTCGAGGCCGCGAACGGCCTGGAGGATGAAACACAGGCCGACCGGCAGGACGACCTGCGACAGGAGCGAGATGTAGAGCGGCCCCTTCGTGTCGCCGGTGCCCTGCAGCGCGCCGGTGTAGGCCAGCGCCACGGTGACGAACAGGCCCGACACCGCGAGGTAGGCCAGCAGCTGGCGGCCGAGCTGCAGGACCGGCCCTTCCGTCATTCCGAACACGGCGAGCAACGCGCCGGGCGCAAAGAGGAACGCGGCCCCGACGACACTGGCCAGACCCAGGCCGACGCCGGCCGCCGCGCGCGCCGAGCGTGCGCTGCGCTCCGGATGGCCCGCGCCGAGGTTCTGCCCCGCCACCGCCGATGCCGCGCCCATCAACCCGACCGACGTCCAGGTGATGAGCGAGAAGAGCTGCGTGTAGCCGACCGAGTACACCGCCTGCGCCTCGGCGCTGAAGGTGAGCGCGCCGATGAACCGCAGCATCAACAGTCCGCCCAGGTTCATGACGATGCCCTGAAAGCCGGCGGGCAGTCCGAAGCGGAACAGCGATCGGATGATCGCCAAATCTGGCCGGTAGGACATCGAGCGCGAAAAGTGAATGACCAGCCGGTTCGATGCCAGCAAATAGAGGAAGACCAGAGCGACCGTGCCGCTGGCAATGACGGTGCCCATCGCGGCGCCGCGCGTGCCGAACGCCGGAATCGGCCCCAGGCCGCGGATGAGCACGATGCTGAGCACGACGTTCAGCGCCGTCATGACGATCCCGAGCCGCATCGGCGTCTTGACGTCGCCGGCGGCGCGCAACGCGCCGCTGAACAGGAAGAACATCAGCATGCCGAAGCTGAACACGAACATGATCCGGATGTAGGGCAGCGCCTCGGCCTGCACCTCCGGCGCGGCGTTGATCAGGTTCAGCAGCGAGGGCGCAAAATAGTAGCCAAGCGGCGCCAGGACGCCGAACGCCAGCGCCAGCGAGACGATGAACGCCTGGTAGACCGAGCGATTGACCTTGTCGTGGTCGCCGGCGCCGGCGAAGCGTGCGACCAGCACGGCCATTCCCGTGAAGATCGACGCCACGAAGACGATCACCAGGATGAAGATCTGCATGCTGACGCCGATGGCCGCGTTGCCGGTGTGCCCGACGTAGTTCCCCACCATCGCCTGGTCGATGGCGCCCTGCAGCCCGCCGATCATGTTCTGCAGCATCGTCGGCCAGGCGAGCCGCCAGACGGCGCGGCCGAGCGGCCCCTCGACGATGCGGCGGTCGAACTGCCTCTTGGGGGCTGGCGAGTCGGTCATCCGGCGGCCCGCGGGCTCATCTCCGCCGCGGGCTGACCGCAGCATCGGGGGAAGTCAGGGTGCGAGGCGGCACAGCAGCTAGGTCGGAGCCGTTCGCACCCGTCATTCTGTCATAGACGATCGGGTGAGCGCAGGCGTTTCGCGCGCGAGCGCGGAATCCTTGGCCGAGGAGTATTATGTGGCGTGGTACCGACGACGACCTACTGATTGATTCCCGGCGCGGAGGAAGGACACATGATCATGACACGACGACGGACGAGGGTGGATCGGTACGTGAGCTTCGGAGTGACGGCGCTGGCGTCCGTCCTCATGCTAGCGATTCCGGTTGGCGCGCAGAACACCTACGACGACCTGCACGACGGTCCGCTCATCGAAGGCTTCGGCCTACACGTCGATTTGCCCGACGCCGACTTCGAGACCCGCACCGACCAGGTCTACAAGGTCGCCTTCGAGCTGGTCCAGGCGCTGGGCCGACCCGAGCGAGTGCACAGGCGCCTGGAAGCCGCCGCGCGGTTCATGAACATGCACGCACACGCCGGCGTTCCGAAGGAGAACCTGCAGATGAAGCTCATCCTCCACGGTGGAGGAACCCAGGCGGCGATGACGAACGAGGCCTACCGGGAGCGACACCATGTCGACAACCCGAATCTGCCGCTGCTCCAGGCCATGGCGGACGCGGGCGTCGAGATCTTCCTGTGTGAGCAGTCGCGCATCCTGAACGGCCTCGACCCCGATGAGGTGGCGGCGCCGGTCAAAAGCGCGCTGTCGGCGATGACCGTGGTCGTGAACCTCCAAGCCGACGGCTATCAGTTCCTGACGTACTGATGCGTCATCAGAGCACTGTATCAGGGCGCTCCCTGGTCTGAACATCGAGGATCGGGAGATTCGGAGCGGGGCCTCGACACGAGGAACTCGGGGTATGATCGGGGATACTGTTCTCTCGGCTCAGCCAGAAACGGGGAGGTGGTTCGATGAAGAACGTCGCACGCGCGTGCGCCATGGCCCTGGCCTTTGCCAGCCTGGCGTCCCAGACCGCTGATGAGAAGATCGCTCAAGCCGTGAAGGCGCTGCCCGAGTCGATGCGCGATGGCGCCTCGGTCGTCGAGTACGACGCCCACGGCTATCGGACAGTTCTGCGCGAAGGCACCAATTCGCTGGTCTGCGAACCGGACGATCCTGATACGGACGGTTTCCGCGTCGCCTGCTATCACAAGAACCGGATCGCCCGGCTCAACTTCGAGCGCCAGCTCTCGGCGGCCGGCACGCCGGCCGCGGAGGTCTTTCAGGCCCGAAGCGCGAAGGTGGACGCCGGCGAGCTGCCGCTGCCCATGGCCGGCCAGATGGGTTACTTCCTGGGCGGTGCCGACGAGGCCACCGCGGTCCCGACCCGCTCGGTACGGCTGCCCTACGCGACCTCCGCCTCGACCGGCCTGCCGACCGAGCGCGGCGAAGACGGTGTCTGGCTGATGCAGGCCGGGACGAACCGCGCCCACATCATGTTGCCGGGCCGGTAGCTCGATGGCGTCGGATTGAGCGGGGGCGCGCCCACCCCATGACGGACCTCGTTAGGACTTCGCTGGCACTCTTCGTCTTCGGCGCGGTCGTGACCGCCGTCTCGGGCTGTTCGCCGCCGTCCGACGGGGTCGCCACGCCCCCTATCGAGGCCGAGTTGCTGCGCATCCCTCAGTCGGGCGAGTTCGGTCTGGCGTCGCACACCTACGCGCTGACCGGCCCGCTCGTGCCGCGTACGACGACGATGGCCACGGCCTGGGACCTGCCGCAGAACCCGATGACCGACGCCGCGCTCGACACGCGAGAGGACGGCGAGCTGATCCGTTACGGCTTCCGGCTGTTCACCGACACGCCGGGGGAAACACCGCGCTACACGCCGGGCGGCATGACCTGCGCGAACTGCCATCTGAATTCGGGCCAGCGCGAGCTGGCGCTGCCGCTGGTGGGCTCGGCCGGCATGTTCCCCGAGTACAACGGCCGCGCCGGACGGACGTTCAGCCTCGAGGACCGAATCGTGGGATGCTTCTACCGCAGCCAGAACTCGGTGCACGGTCTGGACAACGGCGGCCTGGAAGCCGCGCTCACCGGGGCGGCGCCGACGCCCTTGTCGGTCGACGCAAGCAACCCTGACCACGATGAACCGATGCTCCCCGACGAGGACTCGGTCGAGGTCCTCGCGCTGGCCGCGTACTTGCGGTATCTCTCGGAAGGCTACACACCGGGCGAGGACCCGCCGTGGCGGAGGAAGAACCGGATTCCGCAGGAGAACCGAATCGCGGTCGGCGACTTGAATCCGCAGCGCGGCGAGGAAATCTACGAGGAATCGTGCGCCAACTGCCACGGGCCCGACGGCCAGGGCGTGCATGTCGGCGACAAGAAACCGGGACCACTCTGGGGTCCGGACTCCTGGAACGACGGCGCGGGCTTCACCAGGTTCTACCAGCTGGCCGGCTTCGTCCGGTTCGCCATGCCCTACATGGATCCCGGCGCGCTGGGCGACGCGGACGCGCAGCACGTCGCCGCGTTCATCATCTCGAAGCCGCGGCCGGCCTACCCCTACAAGGACGAGGACTACCAGGTCGAGCCGCTGCCGATCGACGCGCCGTTCTACCGTCTTGGTGACGACGCGGACGGGAGCGGCGTCGACAGCCAGCCGCGGTAGCGGACGCGCCTACTCGTACCGCACGCTCTCCAGAAACGACGTCACGCTCGCACTCCACCGATCGATCGTGCGGGCCGGCCCGACCAGCTTCACGAAATACGGCCCGTTCGGCGTCTCGACGACTGCGGCTTCGAGCTTGAACCCCGGCTTCTCGTAGCGACCGGGCGCGCCGGGCCGGATCTCCGCCACGTAGGTGCCGCCCACGGCAAGATGCGTGATGGGCAGCCCGCCCGCCTCGAACGTTCGCGTCGTCGCCACGTCCCGCGACGGCCGGTCGTCGGGTTGGACCATCTGTCCGAGCCAGCGCGCGAGGTTGGCCTCGACGCTGCCGCCAGAGCCACCGAAATAGTAGACGATCAGCGCCGCGTCCTCGGGGTCGCCGTCCGCCCGCGGCAGCTCGAATTCGGCCACCCGCATCGACGAGGTCGGCGTCAGCGCTCTCCAACCGTCGGGAGCGTCGAACGTCAGCGTGCCTTGCGCGAGACCGAGGGCGACCGCGGCCAGCGCGAGAAGAAGATTCGACATTGCGTGCTCACTGCTGCGGCGCGAGCTTCGACAGCACGTCGTTGGCCTGCTGCACCTGCGGGCTCCCGCTCGGCGACAGTTCCACGAACTTGGTCAGGTCGTCCACCGCCTGATCGTCGTTCTCGAGCTGCACGTGCGCCATCCCGCGGTAGTAGTAGGGCAGCGCCGAGCTCGGCCAGCGCGCCACGGCCTTGTCGAGCACCTTGATGGCTTCCTCGTAGTGCTCCGCATCCATCAGCGTGTTGCCGCTGAGGTCGATGAACGCCGTCTCGGCATCGGCGGGCAGCGCACCGCCCAGGCTGTCGATATAGCCGTGCATCCGCTCGAACTCGCCGGCCGCGCCGGCGCTCAGCATCGCCTGCAACCGTACTTCGGCCGGCGCGCCGGGCGATGGCGGCGGCGCGCCGCCGTCCCAGCCGGCGAGCAGCGCGTCGAAGTGACCGAGCGCCTCGGCGTCCATCCCCTCGCCCTGGTAGGTGAGCGCGATCGGCTGATGCAGGTTCACGTTGTCCGGCAGCGCCGCAAGGATCTTGAGATAGTCCTCCCGCGCCGCCGTGAAATTGTTCGCGCGCAGCGCGGCGCCGGCCCGGTCGAGCATCGTCTGCAGCGGCTCCAGCACGACTTCGATGTCATCGTTGTCGCGCGGCTTGACCTCGATCTCCAGAATCTCGGCGCCATAGCCAAGATGTCCCGCGGCGATGGTGATCCGCCACAGGCCCGGCTTGAGGTCGTCGAGGTCGGACTTGCCGCTGTTGTTCGCCGTCTCGGGATCCGGACCCGTGCCGGTCTCCAGGAAGATGGCGGTGACGACCGTCTGCGGCAGCCCCTCCCCCGCCGCATTGGTCGCCGTGACGTCCAGATCGACCCTGCCCTTCCAGTCCTGCCCGCTCGCGGTACCCGGCACTACGAACCCAACGAGCAGGACGACAAACCACGGTAGTGCGTATCGCTTCACGTGAACCCCCAACACAGAATGTGAAAAACCGCTGCCGATCAGCGAACCATCATTGTACAAAACCGGCCTGACCACGGCAAACCGGGACGGTCGACTCACCTTCCTCGTGCCGCAGCCCGACGTCAATGCCGGTTTCGGCGGCAGCCGTCGAGACGTTTTTCGATAGGGAATCCTGAGGCGAAGGATCGTTAGGGCGAGACGGTCACCTTCACATGCGCGTTCGTCCAGCAGCACTGGAACCCGGTAGTCGCGCCGGATGAGTCGTTCGCCTGGGCGCGCAGCACATACTCGCCAGGCTGACCGAACGTCACCGTCGTCGTGGTTTCGCCAGTCACCTCGTCGGTCTCGGGGCGAGGCTCGCTGAAGACGACGTCGCCGGCACCCCGGTGATGGCTCCACCGGATACGCACCGGCGCCCCCTCGAGCGCGCGCCGGTTCGGGTCGACCTGGCCGTCGTCGGTCGCCCACAGCGTGATCGTCAGCGGCTCGTTCACCGTCGCCTCGTACTCGGCGCTGATGCCGAGCGGCGGGCCCTGCTGCAGATCCCCGTTCGGTGAGAACTTCACGACCGGCGGGGTGTTACCCTGCGCCGGCTCGCGGTAGGGTTCGACTTCGTAGTTCAGGGTCAAGCCCATCGGCACCTGGGTCGTCTGACCGTTCGCCACGATCGTCCAGGTGAGGCGCCGATCGCCGAAGTCGGGTGGCAAGGGAATGGCGAAGACGCCCCACGCTCGCCGCGGCCCGAAGTGCGTCGGCTGGCCGTAATCCGGGCCGCCCGGCTCGATTCGGTTGTCGGGACCCACCGGGATGTCGAGGACCTCCTCGGTGTTCCGGTTGAAGTAGCCGACCAGCAAGCTGATCTGCCCGTCGGGGCCACGGAACCAGCCCTCGTAGGCCGCCGTCACGCTCTGGCCCGAGGTCCGCATCGGCGCCAGCGGCAGTTCCTGCGTCTGAAGCGCAGGTGCGGCGAGCATCCCAATCGCCAGGATCGCAGCGGTACGAACAGCCGCTGTGGCACCTCGTCCTACGGGCATGCAGGAAACTCCTGTCTTGCGAGGGCGGAACCGGAGCGGACGATCCGATCGCCGTGCTGAATACGTGGAGCGTCGGCCGGGGGGGCGCGTGGGCGCCCCCCCGCCGCTCTTCGGAGAACGGTTACGGCTGCTGGTCGGTCGTCTCGAGCCGATTCGCTTCGCGCTTCGCGATCTCGGCCTCGAGGTCTTCGTCACTCATGTAGGTGATATTGACCCAGGCGTGCGCCATGTCGTCGACCGTCCGGTCGCCCCAGCCGACCCACTGGTCCGGATCGGGGTTGTCGCGATTCGCCGTCGTGTTGTCGTGCCACGCCGTGACCCGCAGCAGGGAGCCCTTCGGGAGCAGCGGCGCCACATCGTCGGCGTACACGTAGTTGTTGTGCCAATCGAACTGGTAGCGGTCGACATGGCTGAGCATCCGGCGTGTGCCGTCGGGAAGAATCGCCTCCATCGACATCGCCTTGCCGCGCAGGTGCATGTGCGGCTGGAAGTTCTCGACCCGGCCCGCCTGCTTCAGCGCGAAGAAGCCCTGATGGACAGAGATCGAATTGGGCGGGATGTCGAGGCCTCTGGGGCCGCCCTCGATCGCGTGGATGATGTGCAGCACCTGCCGGTGTGCCGGCTCGTAGCCCGCCGGGTGGAAGTAGATCGCGAGCTCGACCGAATCGGTGATCTCCTCACCCACCGCGTGATAGTGGATGTCCCAAATGATCTTCGAGCCCGGCAGCATCAGCTTGCCGCTGTCCTCGCGCGTGATCTCGCCCTGCTTGCCGACGGCCCACTCCATGAACAGCCCCGGACCGACCTCGTCGGGGTCGTTCCCGATCATGTACTCCGGCTCCTCCTGCTGAAGCCGCGCCAACGCATGGTGTATGATGCGCCGCCCTTTGGGCGTTGAGGGCCGGATCTCGATCGCGCGGACCCACCGCGGCTCGGTCACGCCGGTGTCGACGACCGGCTTGTACCAGGCGTCCTGCGCCTCCGCCGGCACCGTGTAGGCCGGCGAGGTGATGACGAGATCGGGCGGGCCGAACAGTTCCTCGAAGTTCCAGGTCTCGCCTTCCGGCCAGGTCATCGGCCGCGGCAGGTCGGCCGCATTGCCCATCGGCGCGCCGGCATCGACCCACTGCACGATGGTGTTGATCTGCTCGGCGCTCAGCGACCGATCGTTCTTGAACTTCTGGATGCCGACCCGCTGGTCGAGGTGCCACGGCGGCATCTCACGCGATTCGACCACCGCCTTGATCCGACGGGCCCAGGGCCGTGTCTCGCGGTACTCCACGAGCGACATCGGCGCCATCGACCCCTCGCGGTGACACGCCTCGCACTTCTCCTGGAGGATCGGGGCGACGTCCTTCGCAAACGTCGGGGACTGACTCGACGACTGGGCCGATGCTGACGCGACGAACGTCAGCAACACGGCGCCCAGGATGAGCGCCCCCACCCGCACCGTCTGGCTCAACCGACGGCGGAATCGTGCCTCTGCCATCACACACTCCTCTGCTGTCACGCTGCGTTTCCGAGCTCGAACGACGCGCGTGAGCGCGATTTTACCTCATCCGGAGCGGTTTGGGCGGAAATCCTTGAATGGCCGCGCACCCTCCCACGCCGCTCACCCGATGACCTCTTGGTAGAGCCGGTACAGATTGCCACCCAGAATCTTGTCCACCTGCTCGCGCGAGTATCCTCGCCGGACGATGCCGTCGTGGACGACTTCCATCCGCCGCGGGCCGTTGAGCTCACCGATGTAGAGCGGCCACTGATCGGGCGAGAACTGCGATCCCTCCTCGGCGATCAGCAGATCGATCTCCGCCTGGGTGTCCGGAATGACCCGGTGGTCACGGTCGCTGCCAATGCAGACGTGATCGATGCCGGCCACCTGGATGGCATGGTCCAGGTGGTCGAAGTAGCGCTCGAGGTTCTCGCGCGGCTTCGGCGTCACGAAGGTCCGGATCTGGCAGATGCCCACGACGCCGCCCTGGTCGGCGAGCGCCCTGAGATTCTCGTCGGTGGTGTTGCGCACGTGCGGGTTCACCGCCTGACAGCACGTGTGAGAAATCGTGATCGGCTGGCGGCTGTGCGCGATGGCGTCGGCCATCGTCCGCATCCCGGCATGCGACGTGTCGATCAGCATCCGGTCGGCGTTCATCCGCGCGACGAGCTCCAGGCCGAACACGGTCAGCCCGCCGTCGTGCCGCTCCCGGCAGCCGGCCCCGACGTAATTCTGGTAGTTGTAGGTCAGTTGGATGCTGCGCACGCCGAGGTGCCGAAAGCGCGCCACGCGCTCGAGATCCTTCTGCAGCGGCGTGGAGTTTTGCAGCTGGTAGAACAGCGCCAGACGCCTGTCCGCGCGCGCCCGATCGATGTCGGCGACCGTCGTCGCCTTGAGCAGCCGGCCGGCATGCGCCTCGATGTGCCGGTCGTAGGCGGACAGATCGGTGAGCGCCGCCGTGAACGCCGCCTCCCCGTACACCTTGGGATCGGTCACGGTCACGGTCACGCTGTTCGTGCCGCTCGCGAGGATTTCCTCGACCAAGGTCATCGAATGCGTCAGGCGGACCTCTCCCAGCGCATCGAGCATCATCGGGCGGGTCTGTCGCTGCGCGGCCATTCTCCTGAGGTGAGACGAGGTCGCCACATTCTCCCGTCCGCCCGGCTATCTGTAAACTCCAACAGAGCCGACCTTAAGAGCGCTCCTGGTGGCTCATTGAATTATTAACGTTTTAGTTGTAGCGGACCGCCGACTCGTGTATCGTCTCGTCCTGACGCAGGACACGCGAGGTCAATGGACCCGTGGCCCGAAAAACATCGAAGACGCTGACCGACGGCGAGCTCCGGCTGATGCGGGTCCTCTGGACCAGGGCGCGGGCGACGGTCAGCGAAGTGGTCGAGCTGCTGACGGGCGAGCGCCGGCCCGCGTACAACACCGTGCTCACGCTGCTCCGCATCCTGGAACAGAAGGGTTACGTGCGGCACGAGAAGTCCGGTCGGGCCTTCATCTACTACCCGATCGTCGATCGAAACCGGGCGCGGCGGAGCGCGGTGAAGCGGCTCGTCAGCCAGCTATTCGATGATTCTCCGGGCTTGCTACTGATGAACGTGCTCGAGCACGACGAGGTGGACGCCGAGGAGTTGATGCACCTCCGTCACATGCTCGGCGAGGACGCATGACGACAGAGAAGAAGATGTCAACCCGCGTGGGACAGATCCTGGATCGGACCCACACCATCAGGCGACGTGGATCCCGGGCGGCGCTCGGCGGATGGGTGCTCCTGCTCGCGGCCGCCATCGCGGTGCTGAGCGCGCTGCCGCCCGTCGTCGTCGTCGACCGGGCCCTCGCGGCGCTACCCGCCGTGCCGCGGGTCGCGATGGTCGGTGCCGCACCGGCTGGTCTGCCGCTCTCGCGTTCGACGATTGAGGCCGTCGCGATCACTGCGCGCCTGGCGACACCCCGGCCGCGGCAGCCGTACCTCATGGCGGCCGAGGCCCCGAGGCTCACGTCATCCGTGTCGTTCGACTGGACACCTCGAGCGGCGATGCCGTTGCCATCCGCGGCATCGCCCCCGGCGCAAGCGCGCGCGGCCATGACGGCGGCGCTCTGGCCCGCCGATCGGTGGCGCGGACGAAACGCCGTGCCGAGTGTGGGCCCGCTGATCTTGTCCGACCAACCCGAGGCGGCGGCGCATGGGCGATTCGCGTGGCGGGTCTTCGCGCGCGCGGGTACGGCGGTCGGCTCCGGCGTCGCCAAAGCCGGGGTGTCGACGGCGAAAGCGTTCACCGGGTTGGGCACCACAGTCGCCCGCGCGTTTCGCCGCGATGATTGAGTGAGCTAGATCTGAGACGTCGAGAACGGAGCCTGAACGTATGCGTGTGCATCTCGTGAACCCGAGTCATCTCTCGTTCGGCACGGCGGTCATCACACCGAGATGGCTCTACGTCCTGGCGGCTGCGACACCCGAGTGGTGCGGCGACCCGACCGTCACCGATGAGACGATCGAGCAGTTCGATCTGGACGTGATCGAACCGGGTGACGTGATCGGCATCGGCATCCACACCGGCAACGCGCACAAGGGCTACGAGATCGGCCGCGCCGCGCGGGAACGCGGTGCCACGGTCGTCTACGGCGGGATCCACGCGACGCTCTTCCCGGACGAGCCGAGCGAAGAGGGCGGCGGGCACGCGGTCGTGCGTGGTGACGGGGATCTGGCGTGGGCCCAGGTGTTGGCCGACTGCCGGGACGGACAGCCGCTGCCGGTCTACGAGGCCGGGCGCCTCGAGGCCAGCAAGCTCGTGCCGGCGCGCTGGGACCTCATGCCGAGCGGCCGCTACATGTTTGGCTGTGTCCAGACGGTGCGCGGATGCCCGAAGCATTGCTCGTTCTGCTCGGTCTGGCGCACCGACGGCCAGGAGCCCCGCCAGCACGGCAGTGACGTCGTCATCGAGGAGATCGTGACGCTCCGTAGGATGGGCTACCGCTTCATCATCCTGGCCGACGACAACTTCTATCCGGTGACACTGAGCGATCTGAAGGCGGCCCGGCGCCGCAAGGACCCGTCCGAAGCCGAGCGGCTCGAGGCGCTCCGCACCGAGCGGTTCGAGCTGATGGCCAAGCTGGCGAGGCTGCCCGACGACATGGTCCTCCTCACGCAGATCACGATGGAAGCGGCCGAGGACCCGGCGTTCCTCACAGCGATGAAGCAGGCGAACATCAAGGGCGCCCTGGTCGGCATCGAGTCGGTCACGCCCGAAGGCCTGAAGGAAGTCTACAAGGACTTCAACCTCGCGGGCGATGCGCTGGTCGATCGGCTGCGGGCGTTCCGGGAGCACGGGCTGCACGTGCTCGGGTCGTTCATCTTCGGCCTGGCGACCGACCGGCCACCCATCTTCGATGCCACCGCCGAGGTGGCCAACCGCGCCGGCATCACCTTCGCCCAGTTCATCATATTGCAGCAGTTCCCGGGCACCATCGACTTCGAGAAGTGGGAAAAGGAAGTCGCCGCGGACGCCCCCAAGGTCAACGGTATCCCCCTCACCCGGTATTGGCTCCTCCCGCCGGGACAGCGGCCGAAGATCGTGAGCCCGCACCCGGTCATGTCCGCGGATGAGATCCGGCGGCGGACCCAGGGGGTGTGGGATCGCTTCTACGCGCTGGACTCGATCTGGCAGCGGTCGCGGTGGGTCAAGTCGCTCCGATTCCGCCTGGCGTTCCTGCTGATCTCGAAGCTCTACCGGCAGATGTACGCGAACACAGGCATGGCGACCGACAGCGCACGCGTCGCGCGCGCAAGCCGCGCGGCCCGGTTCCTCGCGAAGGTGTGCCGGCGCCTGTTCGTGGCCAAGCCGTTGCCCAACCTCCAGGCCCCACAGCCGAAGGAGGCCTGACGCTGCATGCGCCCGGCGCCCGCCCTCGTGTTCGTCTCGCTGCTCGCGGCCGGCATGGCCGCGATGTCGGCCTCACAGTTCCCCAGGGAACCTGACCGCGCCGTCTCACGGACGATGCGGGAGAGGCCAGGCGCCACCCTCCCCGTGACCCGGATCGAGCACTATCGGATGGCCGGCCGGATCCGTCCGCTGCTGTTCTGGATCGGACGGGACAACGTCGGCATGGGCCGGATCGTCTGGCGACGCGGGCCGTCAGGCGTGGTCGCCTACGAACTGCTAATCGGGACCGACCCGGCGCTCGCGCCCAGGAAGCTCAACCGGTGGGGCTACATCGCGGAGGAGATCCACGGCCGCGACGGCCGGCTCCTCGCCATCATTTCCAAATCGGAGGAACGCTCGGTCGGCGAGGTGCGTCCGGGCCTCGGTGACGACGGCCGGCGGCACGCGTTCTCGACCATCCGCGCGACGGTGCGTGGCGGACGATCCGAAGCGACCACCTGGACCGCGCGGACCCAGGACAACCTGACGCTGCGCGACGTCGATCGCGTGCTCACGGCGATCGAGCGCGAACCTGGCGACGCGCAGCATCACGACACGATCATCCCCGACGGCGTGCGCCCGGGATTCCTGGCGGCGGTGGCCGATCTCATCGACCTGAGCATCGGGGCGCATCACACGTCGCCCGCGGCGGTCGAGGCCCTCCGTCAGGTCGCCGTACCCTACGTGTACGGGGATTCGATTCACGACCTGTCGCTGCGATCCCATGCCTTCCAGCGGCGCCTGATCGACAGCCAGCTGGTAACCACGATCCACGGCAAGTTCGAGACGCGCAAGCGCCTGACCGGCAAGGCGACCCGCTTCGAGGTGAGCTACGGGCGTGACGGGTGCCTGGCCGGCATCCCAGTCTCGATCAGATATCAGCCCCGCTGGTGGCTGCGGGTCGAGCTTTTTCGAGAACCCGAATCCGGGCCGCCGATCGCGGCCGCGCCCGATGCCGCGCCGCCCACGCGTGACGGCGACTGCCGCTAGCGGCCTGACGTAACGGTACGAGTAGGTGCGCCACGCTTCACGAGGTGTTCTCGTGCTAGTCTGAGGGCTGGACCATTTCACGGAGATCTACATGCGCTTGCGTACCCTGCTCCGCTCCCGGCTCGTCATGGTCACCATGGTCACCGTGGTCACCATGGCCGCCATGGTCACCGCGTGTAATTCCGAAGACTCGCCCGTCGCCCCGTCGTCGACCGCCAACGTACCGTTCCAGATCATCGATCTGACCGTCGGCACCGGTCCGGCCGCCGCCAACGGCGACCGCTTGACGGTCAGCTACACCGGCTGGCTCTTCGACGCGAACGGCGTCGACAACAAGGGGCAGGTCTTCGACTCGGCCAGCGCCCTGGCTCCCTTCCCCTTCGTCCTGGGCACGGGTCAGGTCATCGCCGGCTGGGATCAAGGGCTGGTCGGGATGCCGGTCGGCGGTGTGCGGCGGCTCATCATCCCGCCCGAGTTGGCCTACGGCGAGGCCGGCCGCGGACCGATCCCACCCAACGCGACGCTCATCTTCGAGATCGGCCTGATCGCCGTGTCCTAGCAGCGGTCAGTCGGTCTTTCGGCGTCGCTGCGCAACCGCTCCCGGGCTCAGGTCGTGGAAGACGTGCGGCGTGGGGAGATTGTCAGTCTCCGGGTGGTTGGCCGAACAATGGGACCGCGGGCAACCTGCCGGCTGAACAGCCTGTTTGCTCTCGAAGCAAGAGTCCGATAGATTCCGACCTGCACCACGGACTGCTCGGTGAGATCGAAGCGCGGCATGCCCGCCGCGCTTCCTGCCAACGGTAGGTGACACATGCAGAGACCGTCCCGGTTCCCGTCGTCCGGCGCCCATTGTCCACGTCCACGCCTTCGGCGGGCGGCATTCGCAGCGGCCGCTCTCACCCTCACCTCGATCATCGGCGTGCTGGCGTTGGCAAGTACGGTGTCGCTCGAGGCCCAGCGTCCGGCCGTCTCCGGTCGCTCCGCGGGCGTGTCGGCCGGTCATCCGCTGACGACCGCGGCCGCGTTCGAGATCCTCCTCAAAGGCGGCAACGCGTTCGACGCGGGCGTGGCATCCCTGCTGGTCGGCGGCGTCGTCGAGCAGGATCTGTACAGTCTCGGCGGCGAGGCATTGATCCTCGTTTACCCCAAGGCGGAGGGGAAGGTCACGTCGATCGTCGGGCAGGGCTGGGCGCCCCGGCGGGCGACGCTCGAATGGTACGTCGAGCGCGAGAAGGATCTGAACGGCGAGGGACTCGACCCGGCCGTCGTCCCCGGTGCGCTGCACGGCGCGCTGACGGTGCTGGAGCGGTGGGGCACGATGACCTTCGCGCAGGTCGCGTCGCGCGCCATCGACTACGCGGAGCACGGGTTTCCGCTGCGGCCGCGGACGGCTCGGTCGATCGAGCGGAACCTGGAGTTCTTCGAGCAGTGGCCGGACAATCAACGGTACTGGCTGAAGCCGGACGGGTCGCTGTATGCGGCCGGCGAGACCATCAAGCTGCCCGCGCTCGCCGAGACGCTCAAGAAGATGGTCGAAGCGGAGCGGGAGGCCGCGCCGCTCGGACGTGAGGAGGCGATCGTCGCCGCGAGAGACCGGTTCTACAAGGGCGACATCGCCCAGGCGATGGTCGAGTTCCTCCAGTCGAACGGTTCGCTCTTCGAGCGAGACGATTTCTCGGAGTTCTTCGCCAAGATCGAGGCACCGGCCGAGGTCGAGTACCGGGGCTACACTGTCTACAAGCACAGCTTCGGCAGCCAGGGCCCCGTACTGCTCCAGACCTTGAACATCCTCGAGAACTACGACCTGCAGTCGATGGGCCACAACAGCGCAGACTACATCCACACGTTGATCGAGTCGATGAAGCTCGCCTACGCCGATCGGGACACCTACTACGCCGACCCCGACTTCGTGGACGTCCCCGCAACGGGTCTGCTGTCGAAGGCCTACGCGAGTGAGCGCGCGCGGCAGATCGACATCGGGCGCGCCTCGCCGGCGTTCAAGGCAGGCGATCCGCTGCCCTACGACCCGGACGTCGGCGAGTGGAACTTCTGGGTGGCCGACATCGAGGACGGGGAGGCGATGGAGAACGCCGCCGGGTCGTTCGTGCCGTCGTCCGGCGGCCTCAAGGACACGACCCACATGGCGATCATCGACCAGGAGGGCAACATCTTCGACACCACGCCGAGCGGCGGCTGGATCGGCGGCGCGGTCATCCTGGGCGACACCGGCATCGGCATGAGCACGCGTGGCGAGCAGTTCTGGCTCGACCCGGAGCGGGCCAATCAGCTGCGGCCGCGGGCCCGGCCGCGCTACACCTTGACGCCGAGCATCGTGGCGCGCAACGGCGAGCCGTTCCTGGCGATCGGCACGCCGGGCGGCGACAACCAGGATCAGACGATTCTGCAAGGGCTCCTGAACGTCGTGGAATTCTGGGACGACTGGTACCCCAACCTGCACGAGGCGTTCGCCTGGCCGCGGGTCCGGACACGGCACCTGCACGGATCGTTCTGGCCGCACGCGGCCGGGTTCAACCAGATGGACATGGAATCGACGATCCCGCACGAAGTGGCCGAGGAGCTTCGCTCCCGCGGCCACCAGGTCAACGAGGTGCGTCCGTTCGGCGTGTCGGGATGCGCCACGGCCGTGATGATCGACCCCTACACGGACAACCGGCTCGCGGCCGCCGACCCGCGGCGTGACTGCTACGCCATTGCGTACTAGCGGCCCGCGGTGAACGTCCCGCAGCGCGCTACATTGAGGCTCACGGAGGAGCAGAAGAAATGCGAACTCGCGGACTGATTGCGATCGTCTCGGTGGTCATCCTGTCCGGACTTCGCGTCGGCGCGCTGCAGACCGCGCCGACCGAAACAGAGTACGACGCGGCCATGAAGGAAATCCGGCTGTCGCTCGGCGACGCCGAGGGGCACGTCGACGCGCGGTACTGGCCCGAAACCGAGGAGGACGGCGCGGCGCTGGCGGAGCTCTTCGAGCAGGTCCAGGCCTTCTGGGAGGCACGCGACACCGCGGCGGCGGTCGAGATCGCCGGTGCGGCGATCGCCGCTTCGCGAGCCTTGAGGGCCGCCGCGGCCCAGAACGACTTCGATGCGGCCCGGTCCGCCTTCGGTGACTTGCGCGGCACGTGCGCGGCGTGCCACCGGGACTACCGCGAGGAGACCGAGGACGGCTACCGGGTGAAGCCCGGCGAGGGGTAAGCGCGCCTCGCAACTGGCCCCACGGCGCTCGCAACGCGGTCTACGACAATACTCGGCCGCGCCACGAACGGACCGCCCATGTCATGGAGAAGCCGCCGGCCGATGCCGGTCTGGGTCGTGACCGCCCTCGGGCTCGGCTGGCTGATCGCGACGCCGTCGGAGCCGGCCGCGCAGCCGATCCGCAGCGACGTGACCGTGCAGGCACTCATGAAGCCGGAAGGCCGGCAGCTGCGCCTGCTGGTCCGCGCACCGCTCGGCGCACTCCGTGACGCAGATGTTCCGACCTACGGCATAGGATATCTGGACCTGGCCGCCGCCGATCGGCCGCTCCGCGACGCCGTCCGGCGCTGGATCGCCGACGTGGAGATCTCAGAAAACGGTGAGCGCCTGGACAGCCCGCGCGTGGCGGCCACTCGCGTGTCGCTCCCCTCCGACCGATCGTTCGTCACGTACGAGGCCGCACTCGCGCACGTGCGGAGCCCGCCGCTGCCGGTCGAGACGGAGCTGTACTGGGAGCAGGCCGTGCTGGACGTCCTGTTCGAGTATCCCATCGGCTCGGATCGGTCGGCTTTTTCGATCGACTCGTCACTCGAGCGTCCCGGCGTGCGGGTCAACACGGTGCTCCGGTTCCTGCCGCCGGACGGGGCCGTGCGGACATTCGAGTACTCCGGCAATCCCGGCCGCATCTGGCTCGACCCGCGGTGGCACCAGGCGGCCTGGCATTTCGTGCAGCTGGGGGTCGACCACCTCCTGAGCAGCCTCGACCAGCTGGTCTTCCTGGCCTGCCTCGTCCTTCCCTTCAGAACCGTTCGCTCCCTGGTCGTCGTGGTCACGTCGTTTGCCGTCGCGCACTCCCTCACGCTGACCGCCTCGGCATTCACCCTGGCACCGAACGTGCTCTGGTTCCCGCCGCTCATCGAGACACTCATCGCGGCGTCGGTCCTCTACATGGCGTTCGCGAACATCGTCGGACCGACCCTCCGACAGCGGTGGATCGGCACGTTCGGATTCGGCCTGGTTCACGGCTTCGCCTTCTCGTTCGCTCTGCCGCCGGCGATGCAGTTCGCCGGGTCGCACGTCGCGATCTCGCGACTCGCGTTCAACGTCGGCTTGGAGGCAGGACAGCTGCTCGTCCTGGCGGTGCTGCTCCCGATCCTCGCCGTGCTGTTCCGCCACGTCATCGCGGAACGGGTGGGCATCGTGGTGATCTCCGTGTTCGTCGCGCACAGCGGCTGGCACTGGTTGACCGAGCGCGGCGACGAGCTGGGCCGGTTCCAGTTCCAGCGCCCGGTGTTCGACGCGATCTTCTTCGCGAGCGCCATGCGCTGGGCCATGCTGCTGGTCATCATCGTCGGCCTCATCTGGTTGGGACGCACTCTCGTCGGACCCTCGGCGGGTCACCGCGCGTCTGGCGCCGGACCGGCCGGCGCGTCCAGTTGATCAGCTCGGTCGCATGATCCGCGGCGCGGTAAATGAAACGGTCTTTCTTCCAGTCTCTATAGTCTAGCCGCCTGAGGTGACAGTCCCGGCGAACTTGCACCACGGGGGTGCTGACCGACGTCGGAGGAAAGGTCGCGGCCGAACTGAGCGGCGGTCGCGGCGGCACCGTGACGGTCACCGACATCGCAAGGTCGGAAGACGATCTCGTGCTGAAGTTCGACCGGAACATGCGGGGTAACTCGATGCCCGTCACGATGACGCTTAGCCTCGACGGCGATGCGCTCAAGGTGTCGCAGGAGATCGGCGACAGGTTCAGCATGACCGGAACGGGCGAAGAGCGAATGTAAACGTCGTCAGCGGCGCGCGGTGAACGTCCATCCGGACGTTCACCGCGCGCCGCTAGGGTTCCACCGACCGACCCAGCGCCACGGTCAGAGTCGCCGCCAGTCGCTCGCCGGTGCGCGTCGTGTAGGCAACGACGCCGGCCAATGAGTCGGGCGACGGCGCACTGGAGACCGGCGGAGTCAGCACGATGCGTGTCGTCCGCCCGTCATCGATGGCGGTGACGACTCCCACCCCAGCTGCGGCCATCGTGTCGGTCGAGGGAAACCAGTCGACGTCAGCCGGCGCCGACGTCCAGGATAGCGACACCACGTAGCTCCCTCCCTCACCGCGTTTCACGCTCGCGACGAACGGCGAGACGGACGAACGACCGTCGACCGGCATGCGGCCGGCCCACGCCTCCACGTGCGGCGCGTTGACGAGGTCGACGAGCCGAGTGCCGGAAATCGAGCCGGGCAAGGACAGCTCGAGCGCCGCGCGTCCCGGCACGCACGTCCGCGCGCACGCCATCCAGCTGATCTCGGCCCGAAGCAGCCATATCTCGCCGTCGTCCACGTCGCGGTTCGAAGGACGCACGTCGGACAGGAGCACGACCTCGTCGCGGTAGCCGTACCCCTCGGCGCCGTCGGGACGCGTGAACCGCACCGGCGCCGGCCACCGGAGCGGCGCCGCATCGAACCGGGGCGGGAGCGTGATGTCGACCGACAGGGGCTCCCCCGCGGCGCCCGGATTCTTCCAGTGGACGTGCCACCCGGGTGCGATCGTCAGACGCACGCCGAGCGTCATCATCGTGCCCGGCTGGATGATCGCCGCGTCGGAAATCAGTTCAGCGCGCACCGGGGGTCCCTGCGCGGACGCCACAGCCTCGCCAGCCGGCGACTCGCGCGCCGACTCGGCGGCGGGCCTTCGGCCATCGGACGCCGGGCCGCCGCACGCGGCGGCCGCCAAGACCGTCGCCAGCGCCAGAACACCGGGCCGAGGCACGATGCGCCATTGTCGTCGCACGATACCGTCAGTGTAGCCCCGACTGGAGCAGTCTGCTATCGTCCAGCAGCCCGTCCAGCCGATCGGTGCGTATCTTGAGATCAGGAGGTCCCGATGGTTTCGATTCCGTCACTCTGGCTGCCGATCCTCGGCTCTGCCGTGCTCGTCTTCGCCGCCAGCTCGATCATCCACATGCTGCTGCCGTACCACCACCACGACTTCGGAAAAGTGCCGTCGGAAGACGATGTCATGGCGGCACTGCGCAGGTTCTCGATTCCGCCCGGGGATTACGTGATCCCGTGCGCCGGCTCGCCGAAGGAAATGCGCAATCCAGCCTTTATCGAGAAAGCCACGAAAGGACCGGTCGCCTTCGTCACCGTCATGCCGAGCGGCCCGCCCTCGATGGGCGCCAGCCTCGTGCAGTGGTTCGTCTTTTGTATCGCCGTAGGCGTGCTGGCCGCCTACGTCAGCGGTCGGGTGCTGGCGCCAGGCGCGAACTACCTGGAGGTCTTCCGCTTCGCGGGCACGACGGCGTTCATCGCGCATGCCGTAGGCCAGTGGCCGAATTCAATCTGGTACAAGCGTGCCTGGTCAACCACCGTGAAGCAGACGTTCGACGGCCTGGTCTACGCGCTGCTCACGGCCGGTCTGTTCGGGTGGCTCTGGCCTGCCGCCTAGGATCCCACCCCGCAAGGCGCGAGGAGGGAGAATGCCGAGGAGTCTTCGACCACGGATCGTGGCGCGGGATAGGTAGATGCGCTGCTTGACGCGCGGGGGGCGCTAGGCGCCCCCGGTGTGTAGGTCTCACCGACGTGGAGCCGCCGTCAGGCGACTTTTTTCACGTCGATCGCTTTCGCGTCGCCGCCGCCGATTTCGATGCGCCGCGGCTTGGCGCTGTCGGCCAGCGGCAGCACCAATTCGAGCATGCCGTTCCGGTAATTCGCCGTGACCTTCTCCGCTTCGACCTTCGCGGGCAGCGCGAAGGTGCGTTCGAATCGGCCGTAGCGAATCTCGGAGACGTGCATCTCGGCATCACGCGTGTTCTCGCTCCGCTCACCCTTGACCGAGAGCGTGTTGCCGTGCAGGTCCACGCTGACCTCCTTCGGGTCGATGCCCGGCAGCGCGATCCGCAGATGCCAGCCGTCCTTCCCGGACGTGACCTCGGTCGCCGGCACCCAGGACCCCTCGGTCGGCCGTGCGGGCCAGTCACCCCTCCTCCAGCCGAACAAGCGGTCCACCTCGCGGTGCAGGTCAGTCAGTTCGTCGAACGGATTCCATCTGGTCAGCATTGGTCTCCTCCTTCACTTGGGCTTCCCAAACTCGTCGAACAGCTCGCTCCATACCCAGGCAGCGGTCAGACGAGTTATTATTTGATATATTACATATCAGATTTTATAATGTATTATAACTCATATTCATTGAATGAGACGCCTGGACGGCTAAAAAGGTTCCGCCTGCCTGATCTAGGCGTTTTTGGGGCTGTCGAGGCGGGCTATGTCAGGAGGGAGGTGTGCGAAACAGCCTGTGGTGAGACTGCTAGCGCTCGAAATCGACGTGGATCACACTCGGCGCGGCCAGGGTCACCGTGATGATTTCACGCCGCTCGCCGAGCTCCGGGTGGCTGAACACGATGCTCCGGGTGCCAATTGTCACCGGTAGATCGGCCAGGGGCGTGCGGCCCCGGACCTCCCCATCGACACTGACCTCGGCCCACGGCCGCGCGGTCGCCGACAGCCGTCCAGCCGGCAGCTCCACGGAGTGGGCTGTCACCTCTCCCGGCGCGACCTCCAACGTAATCGCTTCACGATAGGCAAGCCGTTCGTTCACCAGTTCGATGTCATGAGTCCCCGGCTCGAACAGCAAGCGGCCGTCCTCGGTCGTGCCGACCCGGCGCCCGCCATCGAAGATGTCCAGCTGCACCGGCGCAAAGATCGCCACCCACCCCGAATAAATCGACTCGTCGAGCGACGCCGTGAGGCCGGCTTCGACCTGCACAACCCGCTCGATCGATCCGGCCTCGCTGTCCAGCCGCACCGTGTGGCTACCGGCCGGCAACTCCGGAATGGTGAGCGGCGTCACGCCGTACGACGTGCCGCCGATCGTCACCTGCGCACCGGCTGGCGTGGAGGTCACCTCCAGCGCCCCCGTAGTTGCCGCCGGCGTCGGCGTGCCGGCCGCCTCACCCGCCGCCGGGTCGGTGCCCGCTCCCGGCAGCCACGACGCGAGCTCCGCGGCGCGGTCGCGGACGGTCCAGACGGCCGCGCCGAGACCGAGCAGCACGAGGGCCGCGACGGGCCACCAGTGCCGCCGCGCAGGCGCCGGACGGGGTGAAGCGACTGACCGAACGGCAGGCCGCGGACTCGCCACCCGACCGGCCGAAGAGGCCGACGCCGGTCGGAGGCCGGACGGCGGCGCCGGCGACGGCGGACCGGACTTGAACTGAATTGTCTGGCTGTCCGCGAACCGAGGCGGTCCCCCGTGCGGCTGACCCGTCGGCGGCAGACCGCTGACGAGGGTGGCATCGAGCGCCGCGCTCGGCGCGTTTCGCGCCGGCCGCTTGCCCGGGAGGCCGGGACGAGCCGGCGGCCTCTGCTCCGGCCGCTGTTCCGGCACCTTCTTCAGGTCGGTCAGCACGAGGCTGGCCGCTTGATAGCGCCCTTTCGGATCCTTGGCCATGAGCCGCTGCACAATGCGGCTCAACTCGGCCGGGTGCTGCGGCGCCACCTGCGTCAGCGGCGGCGGGTCGAGGTGCAGCAGCCGATCGAGGGTGGCGACCGCCGACTCCCCTTTGAAGGGGCGCTCGCGGTTGGCCATCTCGTACAGCAGCACACCCATCGAAAACAGGTCGGACCGATGATCGATCGGCCGACCCAGGGCCTGCTCAGGCGACATGTAGGCGATGGTGCCGACCGGCGTTCCGGTCACCGTCGGGTCAGGGCTCGTCGCCTCCTCGTCGGCCGCGATCAGTCGGCGCGCCAGGCCGAAATCGAGCACCTTCACCAGCCCGCGCTCGACCAGAAACACGTTCGCCGGCTTGATGTCGCGGTGGACGATCCGCCGCTCGTGGGCCGCCGTCAATGCCTCGGCCACCTGAATGCCGATGCGAAGGATCTCGGCGGTCGGGAGGACGCGGCTCGCAAGGAGCGCTTTCAGCGTCTGTCCGACGAGGAGCTCCATGGCGATGTACGGACGCCCCTCGAAATCGCCGATGTCGTAGATCGTGCAGATGTTCGGGTGGTTCAGCGACGACGCAGTCTTCGCTTCGCGGCGGAAGCGCTTGCGCGCCGCCTCGTCGGCGACGAACTTTTCACCGATGAACTTGAGCGCGACGGTTCGGCCCAGTCGGACGTCCTCGGCGCGATACACCACGCCCATGCCCCCTTCACCGAGCTCGTCAACGATGCGATACGGGCCAATCTCTCGTCCGATCATTCGACTCTCGGCCGACAAAGCCTTGTTTCAGTGACAGTTGGGAGCATACCACGGTTCGCGCGAGCGACGCCGACCACTCGACTCCGCTGCGAGCCGTCACACCGGCGCGCCGGCACGATCAATAGTAATGATCGGTTCGAGCCGAAAAATCGTTTGGAACGGGTGTGCGCAACGCCGACTCGCCGACCCACGCCGCAGCCATGGCCCTGACGCCTCTGTTCCTCAACCCGCGTGGCGGCCCGGATGACGGGCGCGTCGTCGTCGTCGACCGCAGCCCGTTCGGCGTTGGCCGGCGACCGGAAAGCGACCTCGAGTTCGCCCAAGGTGACGTGTCCGGACGCCATGCCGAATTCCGTCATGAGAACGGAACCTGGATCCTGATCGATCACCAGAGCCGCAACGGCACCTTCCTCAATGGACGGCGGATCGAGCGGCCCGAACCGGTCAGCGTCGGCGACCTCATCCATTTCGCCACGCGAGGCTTCCAGGTCGTGCCGGGCACGGCGCAGGCGGACGACAGCGTGGACCCGACGGTGCACGCCGACTCGATTTCTGGCGTGCAGGGCCTGGTCGATCTCCTCCAGGTCATTCGGGATCGCCGCACGTACCCCCACTTCCAGCCGATTGTCGATTTGACCTCCGGTGCCGGTGCCGTCAAGGGATTCGAGGCGCTCGGGCGCGCGGCGACGCCGCGCGGCTCTATTGAACTGGCCAAGTTGTTCAAGATCGCTGAACAGACCCGTGACGAACTCGCGTTGAGTGCCTGCTTTCGCGAATCGGCAACGGCGTGCGTGGAGTGCCGTCACTGCTGGACCTGTGACGACGGACTGATGCTCTTCCTGAACGTGCATCCGGTAGAAATCCGCGACCCGGCGTTCATGACGACGCTCGAAGGCCTGGGGCGATCGGATCTGACGAAATGGTTTCGGTTGGTCGTCGAGTTGCCGGAAACCTGGGTCAGCCACACTGACCAAATTCGCGAACTGTCGTCCCGATTGCGCGGTGTCGGGCTTGCCGTCGCCTACGATGACTTCGGCGTGGGCCAGTCTCGGCTCTCCGATTTAACGACCGCGCCGCCAGATTTCCTGAAGCTCGATCGGCAGCTGATTGCCGGCCTCCCGCGCAACCGGGTAGCGCAGGACCTGGTGCGCGCGCTGGTCAGCGCCTGCGCCGATCTCGGCGCTACGCCACTGGCCGAAGGCATCGAAACGGAGGCGGAGCGTCAGGCATGCCGCGATATGGGCATCCCGCTCGGACAGGGCTTTCTGCTGGGCAGGCCCCAGCCCGCGTACAGCCTCTTCGAGATTCCGGTCGACACGCTCGTCGACACCTGCCCGTTCGTCCGGCTGAATCTCGTGGATCGCGGGGCCGGCGCCCAGAAGCCCGTCTGAGGACGGTGATGTCAGCGTTCGACCCCCGCCCCTGAGCGTGCGTCCAACCCCGGGATCGGGATATCCTGAGCAGTCCATGCGATGCTTCGGGGGCCTGTGTCTGGCCGTGGCACTGCTGGGGCCGGCCCTGGCAGCCCGCGGTGAGCGTCCAGCTGCCTTCGACGTTCACCACGGGCTGGTCGCTCACGCGCAGAGCGAGATCGTGCTCGACGGGCTGCCCCGGCTGCGGATCAGCGAGAATGGCGTGGTCCGCTCGGTCGAATCCATCGAGCGCAGCGAGGCGGAAGCCGACGCCTGCCTGATCCAACGAATCGGCGATCGCTACTACTGGACGACCGATGAGAACGGGCTAGACCTCAACTGATTCTGGACCGGCGGCTGGCAAGGAGGTCACACATGCGGCAACCTACTTTGATCGCGATGTTGGCGTGGCTGGGAAGCGGCCTCGTGGCTTCTCCCGCTGCGACGCAGGACTGGAGCGTGACGGCGAACGTGGCTGAGGTCTGCAGTTGCACAATCACCTGCCCGTGCAACTTCGGTGGCGAGCCCAGCCGCGAGCCCTGCGAAGGCAGCCGGCTCATCGAGATCACCGATGGGCACTACGGCGACACATCGCTGGACGGCGTGACGTTCGTCGTGACGTTCGGCATGCGCGAGTGGTCGAAGATCTACGTGAGCGACGACATCAGCGCCGACCAGATGGAGGCGCTCGACGCGCTGCTGCCGCTGGCGTTCGGCGGGTTCCACCGCAACATGCTGGCGCTGTCCCGGGCGGCGGTCACCGTGACCCGGGAGGGCGACCGGCTGTCGTTTTCGACGCCGGAGTCGACGGTCGTCATGGAGACCCTGCGCGGACTCAATGACGAGCCGATCACGATTGACAACCTGCCGTCGCCCGTGTATCACGACTACACGCAGCAGATTTCCCTCACCCACGAACACGACAGCGGCGACAAGCGTTTCTCCTACTCGGGCACGACCGGCTTCCGGTCGCGCATGGACGTGAGCGGACGGTAGCAGCGCCGGGTATCCTGATGGCGGCCTACGCCGGGCGCTGCCCACCTTTCGATTTCTCGGGGCAGATCGCCCTGGTGACCGGAGGCACGCGCGGCATCGGCCGGGCGATCGCCGACACGCTCCATCGTCTCGGCGCGGACGTGATTCTCACCGGCACCGATCCCGAGACCGTCCGGCGGCTGGCTGATGAGCGCGGCGAGCGGTACACCTATCTGTGCGCGGATTTCAGGTCACGCGAGAGCCTCACGGCCTTTCTCGACCGGCTGGCGGCGTACGAGCGACTCGACGTCTGCATCAACAACGCCGGTATCAACCGGGTCGACGCCATCGACGAGTTCGATCCGGCCGACTGGGATGACGTCTCGAACGTCAACCTCCGGGCGCCGGCGCTCATCACCCAGACCGCGGCCCGGACGATGACGCGCCACGGCTACGGCCGTATCGTCAACATTGGGTCGATCTGGGGCCATCAGGTCTGGGAACGGCGTGCGGCGTACGCCTCCACCAAGTGGGGGCTGCGCGGCCTGACCGCCGCGGCCGCGAAGGACCTCGCGCCGCACGGCATCCTGGTGAACGCCGTCTCCCCAGGGTTCACCGACACGGCGATGGTACGCCAGAACTACTCGGCGGATGAACTCGCCGCCATCACCGATCGGATCCCCGTCGGGCGGCTGGCCCGGCCGGAGGAGATCGCCACGACCGTTGCGTTTCTGGCCAGCTCGAGCAACACGTACATCACCGGACAGAGTCTCGTGGTCGATGGCGGATACGGGCTCGGATGAGCGGGCCGAGGTTGAATCGAGCGCGCGCTTCGGCTAACGTTGACAGAACGAGACAGGCGGCGGCTCGGGACACGGTGACATCGGAGAACGCAAAAAATGACACTTCTAAGAACGCTATCCGTCGTGACCCTGCTCTGCGTCGCGTCGGCGCTGCACGTAGTCGCGCAGGACGGCGAATCGCGATCAATCCACGACGGCGTCTATGCGGAGGCACAGGCCGAACAGGGCGCCGAGCTCTGGCAGAACATTTGCGGTGAGTGTCACCAAATTGACGAGTTCCAAGGACCGGCGTACATGTCCAGTTGGACGAACGTGCCGGTGGCCGAGCTATTCGACTTGATTGCGGTCACGATGCCGGAGGACAACCCTGGCAGCTTGCGCGACGCCGAATACGTGGCCGTCATTGCCTACCTGCTCAGCATGAACGGCGTCGCGGCCGGCGAGGACCCGCTGCCCGACACCTACGAAGCGCTGAGCCTAATCGTCTTCCAGGAGCCGTACGGCTCGCCGTAACAGCCCATGGACCTGTCGCCGGGCGGCGACGGGTCTTTGTTTTTCGTGTGGCGGTCGCGGCAGCAGCGGTCAACAGGACAGGACAATCTTGCCCGCCGTGCGACGCGCCTCGAGCGCCCGATGGGCCTCGGCGGCGTCCGCCAGGCCGAAGCGCGCACCGATGCGCACGTGCAACGAACCGTCGGCCACCGCGCCGAGCACGGCGCCGGCCCGAAGCTCGAGCTCCGCGCGGTCCTGGATGTAGTGCGTCAGCGACGGCCGAGTGACGAACAACGACCCGAGCGGATTGAGCCGGTTGAGATCGAACGCAGGCACCGGACCGCTCGACTGGCCGAACAGCACCATCATCCCGCGCGGACGCAGCGACCGCAGACTGCCCTCAAACGTCGTGTCGCCAACCGAATCGTAGACGACGTCGACGCCGCGGCCCTCGGTCCACCGGTTGACCGCTTCCGCGAAGTCCTCCGTCGTGTAGTCGATGACCAGGTCGGCGCCGGCCGCCGTAGCGAACGCCGCCTTCTCGGCCGTGGAGCACGTGCCGACGACCCGCGCCCCTGCCTGCTTCAGCATCTGGACCAGGAGGAGCCCGACGCCGCCGGCGGCGGCGTGCACGAGCACCGTGTCGCCGGCGCCGGTCGTCCGCGTGCCGTGCACGAGGTAGTGTGCCGTCATGCCCTGGAGCATCACCGCCGCCGCCGCCTCGTCGGTCACGCCCGATGGGATCGCCACCAGCCTGTCAGCCGGCACGTTGGCCACTTCGGCATACGAACCTGGCACCAGCGCCCAGCAGACCCGGTCGCCGGCGACCAGCCGGTCGACGCCCGCGCCGACCGCCTCGACGACGCCGGCCCCTTCACGCCCGACGACACTCGGCAGCTCCGACGGATAGAGCCCAGATCGGAAGTAGACGTCGATGAAGTTGACACCCGACGCGGTCACCGTGATCCGCGCCGCACCCGCCGCGGGTGGACCCGGGTCGTAGTCTTCATAGACCAGCACCTCGGGCCCGCCGGTCTGCCGTACCAACACAGCGTGGGACATCAGAGTGGAGCCTTTCTCGCGGTCACGACAGGCGCCGCGCGTCATCGAGGAAGAATTGCCTGACGCGCTCGGCCACCAGAATCTCCTCCCCGTCGCGC
Source organism: Vicinamibacterales bacterium (assembly GCA_963667915.2). Classification (GTDB taxonomy): domain Bacteria; phylum Acidobacteriota; class Vicinamibacteria; order Vicinamibacterales; family UBA823. The sequence goes on from CAXXNN010000004.1 coordinate 749,733, forward strand.
ATGCAGCGCGTCGTAATCCGTCGGCCGGACGAGGCAACTCGCGGATTGCCGTTCTTCAGTGCGTCTCGCACCTGGGCCACCGTCAAGGGGATGACCGACTCGTCCCACTGCAGATCGACTTCGTCATACCCCTTGCCGTGCATCACGACCGTGGCCGCCAGGCCGGGCACGCCCTGGAGCCGGCCGGCCACATACCGCGCCTTCTCGGCCCAGTCGGCCAGCAGCGCGGCATGATCGGTGGCAATGTAACGATCGAGGGCAACCAAGAAGCCCATGATCTCTTCCTTGCCAACCTTCATGCCTCGTCCGACGTTGCTGTTTGGGGAGGCGTGTCGCGTGGCCGCCTCGATGAGATCGGCCCGTCCCGCGAGGATGCCCGTCGACTGCGGACCACGAATGCCCTTCCCGCCGCTGATGACGACCAGATCCGCCCCGGCGTCGCTCCAGCGCGTCAGCGTCGAGACTGGCGGAATCTCCGCCGCGGCGTCCACCAGCACCGGCACGTTCGACCGCCGGCCGATCTCGATGAATTCCTGCGGCTTCATCACGCTCGGATCGTCGGCGCGCTCGTACTCCAGGCGCGCCAGCACGGCGATCATCGCCGTGTTCTCATTGACCGCGTTGGCAAATTGCTCCCGCGTGTCGACATCGACGAGTGTCATCCCGGCGGTGCGATATGCCCGGTCGTAGTTGAAGCGCTGTGCTGTCTGCATGAGACACTCCCGCTTGCCCCACGTCGGGTGCGGTAGCGCATCGATTTTCTCCGGGTCGGCCCCGGTGAGGCAGGCCGCCGCGCCCAGCACGAGGGCCGAAAACGACCCGCTGGTCACGAGCGCCGCTTCCGACCCGACGATCCGCGCCAGCCGCTCCCCCGCCGCCCGCGTCAACTCATCCATGTCGACGAACAGCTCATTCGCCTCGGTCATCGCCCGCATCACCTCGGCGGGCATCCGCGAGCCACCCCACCGGGTGATGTGATCGAACGCGGGCAGGTGCGGCTGGAGTCCCAGCATGCGCGTGTAGATGTTGTCGTTCAGCGCCTGACTCGCCGCCGCCGCCGCTTCGGCGTTCAGCATCCGCGCGGGCGCTGCACTGCCGCGGCTGGCGCAGGCACCGGCGACGCCGCCCAGCAGGGTGGCGCCAAAAAACTCGCGCCGGCTGAGGCGGTGTCGCTTGAACTCCGCGGGCTCGCTTCCCGGTCGATGCATGACGACCCCCTTTCGCAAGTGACGAACCATCCCAGCTGCTCGTACCGTCACACCGCGGCCATGCTCGCACGAGCGCCCGTGGCAACGCAATGTCGGAACGCGCTTGGAGGGAAAGCGCTCACCATGAAAAGATGACACGGTACTCGTGACCGCTTTCCTGGAGGATCGATGTCGAAACAACTGCGCGTCCCGCTGCTCGTGTGTGTCGTCCTGACCGGCGCCCTGGCCGTCACCGCGGCTACGTCCGACCGCGCCCGTGACCTGGGCATCGAGCCTGGCGTCTTCCCGCCCGGCCCGCTGAACGCCATTACCGACGTCGCCGGCGTGCGGGTGGGGCATACGACGATCGTCGAGGGTGACGACATCCGCACGGGCGTCACCGCCATCGTGCCGCACGGAGGCAATCTCTTTCGGGAGAAGGTCGCCGGCGCGGTCTTCGTGGGCAACGCGTTCGGCAAGCTGGCGGGATCGACCCAGGTCGCGGAGTTGGGCACGATCGAAACGCCGATCGTCCTCACGAACACCCTGAGCGTCGGCACGGCGGTAGAGGCTACCGTCGCCTACATGCTGCGCGTGGAAGGCAACGAGCGTGTCGGATCGGTCAACGCGCTGGTCGGCGAAACGAACGACGGCGGATTGAACGACATCCGCGGTCAACACGTGACCCGGGCGCATGTCTGGGCGGCGATCGACGCGGCCACAACCGGACCGGTTCTCGAGGGCGCCGTCGGCGCGGGTACCGGCACGCGGGCCTTCGGCTGGAAGGGGGGCATCGGCACGTCGTCCCGCCGCCTGCCGGAGCGGTTCGGCAGTTATACCGTGGGCGTACTGGTCCAGACCAATTACGGCGGCGTCCTGACGATGGACGGCGTGCCGATCGGCAAGGAGCTGGGACGCTACGCGTATGCGCCGCCGCCGCAGGCTCGCGGCGCCTCGTCGGGATCGGTCGTCGATCCGGCCGTCGATCCATTCAACGAGGGCGACGGGTCGTGCATGATCGTCGTGGCGACCGACGCCCCGGTGGACGCGCGAGACCTAAGGCGCATCGCGGCCCGCGCCGTCTTCGCCCTGGCGCGAACCGGCTCGTCGTACGGCAACGGCAGCGGCGACTTCGCCATCGCGTTCACGACGGCGACGGAGATGCGATCCCGTGTTGGCGAGCGCACCCCGCAGCCTCGATCGGTGCTGCCGCCGGACGGCGTCTCGCCGCTCTTCCAGGCGACGCTCGAAGCCACCGAAGAGGCCGTCTACAACTCGATGCTGCAGGCGACGACGGTCACCGGCAACGGCCGCACCGTCGAGGCCCTGCCCATCGAGCAGGTGCGGGCGATCTTGCGGACGTACGGCCGGGGCCGCTGACCCGACGCCGTGTCACAGGCCGGCGAGATCCCACTTCGCCACAATCTCTTCGACGAGCCGCGCGATCTTGTCGTTCACCCGCGTGTAGTAGGTCCGGGCCAGATCCGGATCGAAGCGGGGGTAGCCCTGCCCGGCCTGGTACAGACCGATGCTCGACGGGCTCGGATAGGCACTCCAGCTCCCGGGCGACGGATTGGCGGTCGTCATCTCCGGACCGGTGTAGCGCTCGGGATGCACGAGCGTGTCGTCGATCGCCTGGATAAACGCCGTCTCGTTGTCGCCGGCGTGCCCGCCGTCCTCTCCGAAGACCTCAAGCGTGATGTCGGAACAGTAGGACCACCAATTCACGACGAGCGTGCGCACGCCCTCGGCCCGGCCGACCTCCCGCGCGACCGCGTTCAGCAGCGCCGTCTGTCCGCCGCCGTGACCGTTGATGAGAATGATGTTCTTGAAGCCGTTGCGCGCCAGACCGACGAGCACCGCACGCACGTAGGGACGGTACGCCTCGCGGGGCACCGTGAAGGCGCCGGGATAGGCGTCCATCGAACCGGTGAACCCGTAGGGAATGACCGGCGCCACCATGGCGTCGACCCGCGGCGCGATGTCGCGTGCAATGGCCACCGGCGCGATGATGTCAGCGCCGTTGGCGGTCACGCCGTGCGGCTCGAGCGTCCCGAGCGGCAGCAGCACGGTCCGCACCCGGTCCGGGACCCACTCGCGAAACTCGAGCCAGTTGATCCGCGCCAGATCCCGCGTCGACGGCTGGTCCGTCTGCGCATCCACCGGCGCGGTCGAGCCCAACGCCAGCCACGCGAGGGCGCACCCCACAATCCGCAGTCTCCACAGCGTTCGTCGTCTGTCCGTTCGCATTCGTCACCTCGAGTTCCCGCCGCCACCGCCCGGCGCGGTCATCCGACTCCGTTCGGGCACAGTCTAGCTGAAGCGACGACCGGCGCAGGCCGCGCAAATTGACGACGCGCGACCACCCCGCTAGGATGGCGGCGGACCACACGTGGATGCCAGCCACCCGAACAATCTCACTCGAGGCCATCCGGGCAGCCGCCGACGCAGTGTACCCGGTCGTTACCCGCACGCCGTTGGTGCGGCTCCCGGTGCCCGCGGATTCCGGCCTGAGCGCGGATTCGGAGCTGTACCTGAAGCTCGAAACCTTCCAGCCGATTGGGTCGTTCAAGATTCGAGGGGCCTACAACGCTCTGCGACAACTGTCGGCCGCCGATCTGGCGCAGGGCGTCTGGACGGTCAGCGCGGGCAACGCGGCGCAAGGGGTCGCCCTGGCCGCGCGCACGCTGGGCGCGGACTGCGCCGTCCTGGTGATGGACACCGCCCCGGCGACCAAATTGGCCGCCATCGAACGGCTCGGTGCGCAACTCGTCAAGGCCAGCTACGACGAGTGCTGGCAGGCCGTCGAGGCGCATGGCTCGGACCGGATGGCAGGCGTCTTCATTCATCCGTTCGACGACGACCGGTTTATCGCCGGAAACGCCACGATTGGGCTTGAGATCCTCGAGGATCTGCCGGACGTCGATGCGGTCATCGCGCCAATCGGCGGCGGCGGCCTGATTGCCGGCGTCGGCTCCGCGCTGAAAGCGTTGAGGCCCGAGGCCCGCATCTACGCGGCCGAGCCGGACACGGCCGCGCCGCTCGCCGCCTCGCTTCGGGCTGGAGCGGCGAGCCGGTTCCCCGGGTGGGTCGCGTCGTTCGTCGACGGCGCCGGAGGCAAGGCGGTGTTGCCGTCCATGTGGCCCCTGCTGTCGGCGCTGGTGACCGACTCGATTGTGGTATCGCTCGACGACGTGGCGCGCGCGATGCGTCTGGTTGCGGAGCGCGTCCACGTCATCGCCGAAGGCGCTGCCGCGTGCGCGGTCGCAGCGGCGTTGAGCGGTCGGGCAGGCACGGGAAAGATGGTGGCGGTCGTCTCCGGCGGAAACATCGACCTGTCTCGTTTCGCAGAGCTCACGGCCGGCTAGTGTCTTCTGAGGCGGAACACTCGCAGCCCGTGGTGAAGGCGTGATGATGGCGAAACGGCGCGGTCCGGAACTTCCCACGCTGCCCCAACGGATCGATCGGCTGAACGAGCTGGCGGGCGACCTCTGGTGGACGTGGAACGAACGGGCGCGCGACGTCTTTCGCCGACTCGACTACCCATTATGGCGGGCGACCGCCCACAACCCGGTGCGCATGCTGCGCACGCTGCCGCCCGAGCGATTACGAGTCGCAGCCAGCGATCGATCGTTCGTGGATCTGTACGACGCCGCAATCGCCCAGCTCGATCAGGCGCGTTCAAGCGAAGGCACCTGGTGGAGCCAGCAACACCCGCACATGCCGGGACGCTGCATCGCCTACTTCTCGGCGGAGTTCGCGCTGCATCAGTCGCTGCCGATCTACGCGGGCGGCCTCGGCGTGCTCGCGGGCGACCATCTCAAGGAGGCAAGCGATCTGGGCCTCCCACTCGTCGCGGTCGGCTTCATGTATCCCCAGGGCTATTTCCATCAGTCGGTCTCCTCGGAAGGCTGGCAAGAGGAAATCTACGAACAGCTGAATTGGGCGGACGCCCCGGTCGAGCCGGCAGTCACCCCGAACGGCGAACCGATCCTGATCGCCGTTCCGCTGGGCCAACGGACGGTGCTCGTCGCGGTCTGGCGCGTCCGTCTGGGCCGATCGAAGCTCTATCTCCTGGACACCGACCTCGAGGAAAACGCCCCGTGGGACCGCGAGCTCTCGGCGCGTCTCTACAGTGGTGACCGCGAGACCCGCATTCAGCAGGAAATCATCCTGGGTGTTGGCGGCGTGCGCGCACTCCGGGCACTCGGCTCCGATCCGGCGGTGTGGCACCTGAATGAGGGGCACGCGGCGTTCGTCGTCCTGCAGCGCATCCGCGAAGCGCTGGAGCAAGGTGAGTCGTTCGCCGCCGCGCTCGACGAGATCCGTCGCACGACCGTCTTCACGACACACACACCGGTACCGGCTGGCCATGACGCGTTCTCGTTCAACCTCGTCGAAACCCACCTCGCCGGGTGCTGGGGCTCGCTGGGCGAGCACCGGGAGGACTTTCTCGCCCTCGGCCAGTACGACGACGGCAGCGGCTCGAAGTTCAACATGACGGCCCTGGCGATGCGGACGTCCGGATCGGTCAACGCCGTGAGCGAGCTGCACGGCAGGGTGACGCGGGACATGTGGGGCCCGCTCTGGCCCGATCTGCCCTCGAGTGAACGGCCCGTGCGGGCGTTAACGAACGGCATCCACATCGCGACCTGGGTGTCGACCGAGCTCTCCCGCCTGTTCGACCACCATCTGGGCGAGGCTTGGCGTGACGAGCACGACGACCCGGCCATCTGGGAACGGGTCCTGGAGCTGCCGGACGAGGAATTGTGGGCGGTCCGTCGATCGCTCCGGAACTATCTCTTCGCGTTCATTCGCGAGCGCGCGCGTCACCGATGGACGCTGGAGCAGGTCAGCGCCGCGCGCGTCGTGGCGGCCGGCACCTTGCTCGATCCCGCCGCCTTGACGATAGGCTTCGCCCGACGGTTCACCGCGTACAAGCGGCCCGAGCTGATCTTCCACGACCCCGAACGGCTCGCCCGCATCCTGAGCGCGCCCAAGGCACCGGTGCAAATCGTCTTCGCCGGTAAGGCGCATCCGGCCGACGATGTGGGCAAGCATCATCTGCAACGCGTGTTCAAGCGCGCGCTCGACCCGGCGTTCGGCGGACGCATCGCGTTCGTGGACGACTACGATCTTCACGTCGCACACTTCCTCGTCCAGGGCTGCGACGTCTGGCTGAACACGCCGCGCAAGCCGCTCGAAGCCAGCGGCACGAGTGGGATGAAGGCGTCGCTGAACGGCGTCCCGCACTTGAGCATCGGCGATGGGTGGTGGGCCGAGGGCTTCACCGGCACCAACGGGTGGCTGATCGACGGCGGCGGGGAGACGGACGATCCGGGTGCGACCGACGAAGCCGATGCCGACGTGCTCTATCGACTCCTGGAGAACCAGGTCGTTCCGACGTTCTACGACCGCGACCCGAGCGACATCCCCCACCGGTGGCTCCGGTTCGTCAAGGAGGCGATCCGGTCCGTCGCGCCGCACTTCAGCACACGCCGAATGCTCAAGCAGTACGCGCTGCGGATGTACCTCTCGGCCAGCAAGCCGCGCCAGCGCGCCCGCTCGACTGGCTAGCAAGGTACTTGCCGCCCCGCTGCCGGCAGTCTAGAATTCTTTTATGCCACGGAAGTCGGTCGCCAAATCACGGTGCGCACTCTGCGGCGCCAAGGAAGTCTCGGAGCCTCGAGGCGAAGCGCGATACTGCCACGACTGCTGGGACAAGAAGATCGCCGTCGAGGAGATCGTCGCCCGGGAATTCGCGCTCAAGCGTTACATCCGCGCGCACAGTGCCGAGAAGTATCTCGTCTACCATTCGACGATCAAGCGACCGTGCGGGCAGCTCGTCGTGCTGGACGACGGCTACGACCTCTTTCTGACGCTCGTCCTATACCCAACGTTTGGCTGGGATGAGCCCGCCTACCACCTCGACGGGGATCCGGAGGGGCGGTCGTTCGCGGAAATCCTGGTCGACGTGGTCGCGACCGAAGTGGTGGAGCCGTGGGGCGGTGGTCGCTGGCATTTGGAGATTTTTCGCTCGGTCAATCTCGAACCCGAGGACTGGAACGGTGAAATGTGAACGGTCCGCAGCGGTCCATGGTGACCCGTGCGCGGTGCACCGAGGCGGGACGTGCACCACGGGCTGACAGTCCGCCGAGAGTTGAGCTTTTGGGCCGTCGGCCCTATAATTCCAGCTCCTGCAGAACGGCAGTCACTACGGGGAGGGAGTTTATGAATCGCCTCAACCTGGTTCTCGTCATCGCCCTGGCCAGCCTTGGTCTGACGGCGAGCGGATGCGGCGGCTCGGGTGGCGGTGACGCCGCGCCAGCCGCCGAGGAAACGGCGGCGCCAGCGGCAGCCGAAGCGACGGCGGCCGGGACAGATGACGATGCCGGCGGCGCGGAGGGTGAGGCCGAGGAACGACCGCGGTTCATCGCGCCGATTCGCGGTGTCGCCGAGATTGTCTACCTCAAGCCGAGCACGCGCGTGATCAGCGGCGAAGTCGTCACGACCATCAGGTTGCAAAATCGCGCGACGGGCGCCATCGCCGGCTTGAAGGTGGACGAGTTCTGGTGGGATGAGAGCGGGAACCCACTGCCGGGAGATTCGCAACGCATACGGCAGCCGCTCATGCCGGGCGAGGTCACGACCATCGAGTTGCGGGTCCCCCGAGACTCACGGATGAACCGGAACATCTACAGCTTCAGTCACGCCAACGGTGAGATCAAGGCTACGCTGGTCACCGAGCTTCCGGAAGAGGAAGAGGAAGCGGAAGACGAGGAAGAGCCGAGCGAGCCGGCGGCCGGCCGGTAATCACTCGCGCGAGTGTCTTGACACATTGAGGCGAGCCGCCCGTGACGGTCGACGTCGATATGCATGCGGGGCCGGCAGAGTCGCCGGCCCCGTCGTGCGTACGGCTCACGGACGCGCGACAGCTTCGAATCGGACTGGCGCGGAGCGCGCCTCGACCGTCACGACGTGGAAGGGCGACGCCATGACTTGCGGCGCCATTGCATCCGGCGCCGGCCGCTGCTCCGCGTAGCCCACGACGACCCCGTCCGCGTCTGCCGTCACAGACACGATCTCGACGCCGTAGAGAGGGTTCGGCCGCGAACCAAGGAAGACGCCGAGCACCATCGCCGCGCTGAAATCCACGACGGGCCGTTCGTCGCGCGTGGTGTGTGCCGCCCAGACGCGGCGCCAGTCCTCGTCGGTCCGAACCACCACGTATCGTGGGGTATCGATCCCACTCATCGCCCCGCGGGTCAGCGGCGTGAACGGCACGGCTCCCTGCGCAAGCATGACGCCGACGGCCACCATCGCCCACGCGCCGGTCACGGCACCTCGCCCGGACGCGGTGCGCGGACGCGGAACGCCAGCTCGCGCATGACGGTCGCCTCGCGGTCGAGGCGCGACCGGGCTTCGGTGCGCAGCACGTAGAGGCCTGGCCTCACCCCGACGAGGGGAATCCGCACGACGTGCCCGTAGCCGCCGCGACGCCCTTCGAGCTCGTCGCTCGAGCGCTCATCCGCAACCTCGAACACGATCCGTCCGTCGTCGGCGCGAACCGACGTCGTGATGTCCACCGAATGCGCGGTGCGCGTCTCGTTGTCGTAGATCTCGACAAACAGGAAGAGCTCGTCGCCCTCCAAAAACTCACGAAGCGTCGTCGGCTGGGTCGGCAGCACCTCGCGGAATTGCTCGTCGGACCTGACCGTCGGCGTCCGGCTCGCGTCGGCCGAGGCCAGTGCGATCCCGCTGATCTGGAGTTTGTCATCAGAAAAATCTGGCACTTCGAGGTCGTAGAGCACGCTGCCGCTCCGGCCCCCGCCGGACTCGCGCGACGCCACCCGCACCTGATAGCGCCCCGGCTCGAGGTCGAAACGTGAGACCGCCTTGAGGCCGTGCCGAACGACCGACTCGTGGGTGGCCGGCTGCAGTGCCAACTCGAGCGACTGCGTCTCGCCACCGGCGATCTTTCCCTCCTCGTCGAGAATCGTCAGCGACAGCTCGACCGTGTCCTCGAACAGCCCATCACGTTCGGCGAACGTCAGGTCAGTGCCGTCCAGTTCAACCACGACGGCCACCGACGCCTTCGGACGCTCGCCCACGAACGGCACCGCCGAGACGCGCAGCGACAGCCCACTGACCGGCAGCGGGTTGGTCATCACCTCACGCAACTCCTCGGAGGCCCCTTCGCCCGCCTCGGCCAGTTCGATCTCCGGCTCCTTGCCACTCGGCGCCAGGTAGCCGTTCCGCGACCGGACGGCGAGACCCGGGCGCTTGACGCGCACCTCGATCGTCCGAAATCGCCCGTCACGGCGACCATCCGTCGCGTAGTACCCGAGCACGTAGTAGGCGCTGTTGTCGTCGATGATTCGGGCGAACGCACTCGTCAGATCGTTCGAGTTGACGAACGCCATGCCCCCCGTCTCATCGGCCAGAACCTGCAGGCTGTCCTGCGCCAGCCGGAGGTTGTACCGGAGCGAATCATTGCGCAGACCGGTCGTCGCGCCGGTCGAGAGATCGTCGGGAATGAGCGACACCTCGATTTCGTCGCCTCCCACCGTCGCCATGCCACGCGGATCCATCGTGTAGAGCGCCACGTTCGCCTGGGTTGCGGCGGCAATGGTCCGCCTGACCTCGGAGATGACCGTCGAGGCGTACGGCGAATTCATCACGTCGTAGATGTCGTAGTCGATCCCCTGGCTCAGGAAGACCACGGCCTTGCGGCGGCCGCGGACACCGGCAAGCCACTCCGACAGATCGCGCAGCGTCGCCAGCGAGGCACGCGCCTTCGTCCCCCGCTCGAAGTCGAGCTCGTCGATGAGCCGCTCGGTCGGGGCTTGGCCGAGTTGGCGGAAGTACCGGTCGGTCCGGGTGAGGACGCTGGAGCGCGTGCCCTGTCCGACGAACTTGCCCACGGCACTCAGGAGCAGGCGGCGGTTGCCGGTGAACCCCTGGGCGGCGTCGGAGCGTCCGCTCGTGAAGAAGACCGACACCAGATCGTTGGCGCCGATGTGCCGCTCGATGAACTCGTTCGCCGCCCGTTTGACGTGACTCGTCCCTAGTGGCGGCGTATGCAGATCGTCGAGCAGCAGCACGAACACCCGGCCGTCGAAAGGCCGGTCGTTGGATGCGACGTCCGACGCGATCGGTGCCGCCTCGAAGAGCGGGCGCTCGGCGTGCACCACCGGGATGTTGACCAGGGAGAACGCGTCGATCGACTGCGGCTCCCCATCCTCGAACACCTCGAAGTCGTCGAGCGTGAGGTCGCTGACGAAGTTGCCGTCGTCGTCGGTCACGACCGTATCCACCTCGACGTAATTGACCTCGAGCCGGAACGTCACGGGCGGCTGCTGGTCGTCCGACCCGGTGGTGGCTTGCTGCGCCGACCCGCCGGCGCCAAGCCAGGCCACGAGCCCAACCGCCGCCACGAACGGTCGCCAGATACGCATCATCGTGTTCATCCCTTCGAGAGCGGAACGGCCGGCGGCGGCCGCCCAGGCTGACGGACCTGAGGCGCGACCACCGAGACCGATTCCATTCTACTGTGCTAGGACGCGTGTACGCGGCAAAAGGCTCGCGACCGACCGGCGGCTGCCGTGATGCGTCCTAGTACACGGGCGACAGAATCGCTGCGACGACCCGGCTGGCCACGAGCGGACTGCTATACTCGCAAGGATGTCCCTGGACATTCAGGCCATCCAAGCCGCGTTGCGCGCCGACGGACTGGATGGCTGGCTGCTCTACGATTTTCACGGGTCCAATCCGATTGCGGGGCGTCTCGCCGGCCTCATCGACAGTGGCAAGATGGCGACGCGCCGCTGGTATTACCTGATTCCGACGGCCGGCGAGCCGAGCGGACTCGTGCACGCCGTCGAGCGCCACAATCTCGACGCGCTACCGGGCCCCAAGCAGGTCTACGCCGGACGACGGCAGCTGGAATCCGGACTGCGCGCCCTGGTCGCCGGCCGCCGGCGCCTGGCGATGGAGTATTCGCCGGAGTGCGCGATTCCGTACATCTCCAGGGTGGACGCCGGCACCGTCGAGTTGCTGCGTCGATTCGACGTCGAGCCGGTGTCGTCAGGTGATCTGGTGCAGCGCTTCGCGGCCCGGTGGGACGCCCGGGCCCTGGCTTCCCACCAGGCCGCGTCGGAGCGCCTCTATCGAATCAAGGATCGCGCCTTCGGAGCCCTACGAGCCCGGAGCGTGGCAACCGAATATGATCTCCAGCAGCACATGGTGGACTGGTTTGCCGAGGAGGGGCTGGTGAGCGACTCGGCTCCCGTGGTCGCCGCCCAGGAACACGCCGGCGATCCGCACTACCTGCCGTCCGCGAGCAGCGCCAGGGCGATTGGATCGGATGAGCTGGTCTTGCTGGATCTCTGGGGTAAGCTGGATCAGTCGGGCGCGGTGTTTGCCGACATCACGTGGGTCGGATACACCGGCCCGATGGTCCCGGCGTCTGTCCACGCCGCGTTCGCCGTCATCGCCTCGGCGCGCGACGAGGCGGTTCGCGTCGTCGAGGACGCGGTACGGGCAGGCCGGCCGCTGCGCGGCTGGGAAGTCGATCGGGCGGCACACCAGGTCATCGATCGGGCCGGCTACGGACACTGGGTGCTGCACCGGACCGGCCACAGCCTGGGCGAAGAGGTGCACGGCAACGGCGTACATATGGACGACTACGAAACGCATGACGACCGGTGCCTGCTGCCAGGGACGGGATTCACGATCGAGCCTGGGGTCTACAGCAAGACGTTCGGCGTCAGGACCGAGATCAATATGTATGTGGGAGCACGCGAGGCCGTGGTGACCGGACCGCGACAATCGGAAGTCGTGACGCTGGCCTGACGAATCGAGTGAGATCGCCGGCACGCCGCGCGTCGCGGGCGTTCGGCGCCGGGAAAATGGGGCTTGGAGGCATTGATGTCCACGAGACGCACAACGCTTTTCTCGATGGTTTTGATTGCGGTCGTGTCGATGGCGGTCGGCATGGTGATCACGTCGCGACTCGACCTGTCGCCGACCTCGGCGGCCCAGTCGTTCGCACTGCCGCCGATGAACAGCGACCCGCTGACCGGCACGATCGACGCGCAGACGTTCCGGCGAATCGCCAGGGCGCAGACACCGATGGTGGTCAACATCCGCACCGAGTCGCGGCGGCGGACTCAGGATTTGACGGATTTCTTCGGCGGCGACGACATGTTGCGGCGGTTCTTCGGCCAGCCCGACCGGGAATCGCCCCGAGAGGAATTCTCACAGGGTGCGGGCACGGGATTCGTGATCGATCCCGACGGGTTCATCCTCACGAACAACCATGTCGTCGAGGGCGCCACGAAGATTGAAGTCGGATTCTTCGGAGACGACGCCATCACGACCTACGAAGCCCGGCTCGTCGGACGCGATCAGCTGACCGACAGCGCGCTCATCCAGCTCATCGACCGTCCGGATCACGAGCTCCCGGTGGCCAAGTTCGGCGACTCCGAGCAGATGCAGCCAGGCGACTGGGTGATGGCCATCGGTAACCCGTTCAACCTGGCCCATACGGTGACGGTGGGCGTCATCAGCGCGATCGGCCGCCCCTTCCCGGTCGCCACGGGGCGGTCGCAGGATGTCTTGCAGACCGACGCCGCCATTAATCCGGGCAACTCGGGCGGCCCGCTGCTGAACATCCGCGGCGAGGTGGTCGGCATCAACACGGCAATCGTCAGCGACCGGGCCAGTAACTTGGGCATCGGCTTCGCCATCCCGATCAACGCGGTGCGGGAGATCCTCCCCCAGTTGCAGGGCGGCAAGGTCACGCGCGGACGGATCGGCGTCTCGATCACCGCGGTCCAGCGCGAGGCCGTCGAGGCATTCGGCCTGTCGGACACCCGCGGGGCGGTCGTCTCGAGCGTCGAGCCGGATGGTCCGGCCGCGCGGGGCGGGCTCGAGCCGGGCGACGTCATCGTCGAGTACGGAGACGAGCCGGTGGTCGACACGGCCGACCTCCAGAGCAGGGTGACCCGGACGACGCCCGGCACCGAGGTTCCGATCACGGTGATGCGCGATCGGGAGCGCACGATCGTCTCGGTGACAATCGGAGAGCTCGACCTGGAAACCGAAGGCCAGCCGCGTACGGCGAGCAATGAGGATCAGAGCACCGGATTCGGCATGACCCTGGCGGACATGGACGGCCAGTGGGCGCAACGGCTGCGGGCCCCGTCCGACGTCACCGGCGCCGTCGTCATCGAGCTGGAGCCGCGCGGCGCGGCCGCCCGGGCGGGCTTGCAGCGTGGCGACGTTCTCGTCGAAGTCAATCGCGTGCCGGTCGGCAGCGCCAGCGACGCCGTGCGGGAGCTGCGGCTGGTGGAGTCCGACGACACCGCCTTCTTCCTGGTGTGGCGGAACGGCACGGAGATCTTCATCCAGGCCACCCGGGAGTAGCCGTCCGGCGTCATGACCCTCCGCGATCTGATCGCGGAGCGGATCCGCGATGAGGGTCCGCTCACCTTCGCGGAGTACATGGAGCTGGCGCTCTACCACCCCACGTGGGGCTACTACGCCCGCGCGGCGCGGCGATCGGGCCGCACGGGCGACTTTTTCACCAGCGTCGACGTTGGCCCGCTGTTCGGCCGGCTGCTGGCCGTGCAGTTCGCCGAAATGTGGGAGCTGGCCGGCGCCCGGGAGGCAGGTGCGTTCGATCTCGTCGAGGCCGGAGCGGGCACCGGGCGCCTGGCGCGCGACGTCCTGGATGCCGCCGCAGCCGACACCGGACCGTTCTACGATGCCATCCGGCTGCATCTGGTGGAACGCAGCGGTGCGGCGCGTGACGCCCAGCGGGCCGTACTCGGTCCGCACGCCGGAAAGCTCGCCACGCGCGGCGCAGACCTCCCCGATGGCCTGACCGGCATCATCTTCGCCAACGAGCTGCTGGACGCCCTGCCGGTGCATCGCGTGACGATGACCGCCGACGGGCTGGAGGAGGTCTACGTGGACCTGGACCGGCACGCAGACCGGCTCGTCGAGCGACCCGGCCGTCCCTCGACGCCGGCCCTGGTGCGGTATCTCGAGCAGGCCGACGTCACGCTGCCGCCCGGCGCCGACGCCGAAATCAATCTCGCGGCGGTGGGATGGATGCGGCAGGCGGCCACCTGCCTGTGCCGCGGCTTCGTGGTGCTGATCGACTACGGCGACGACGCCGCGCGGCTGTATGGCCCCATGCGCCGCCACGGTACCCTGGCCGCCTATCGTCGTCACACCCAGGAGGACGCGCCGGCCGGATGGCTCGACCAGCCGGGCGACTGGGATCTGACGTCGCACATAGACCTGACCTCGGTGACGCGCTGCGCCGAGCAGCACGGGCTCCGTTGCCTGGGGGCGCTCGACCAGACTTACTTTCTGCTGGGACTCGGCGGCGCAGAGCTCGCCTTGGAGGACCTGGGCCACGGCATGGACGGCGTCAAGCAACGGCTCGCGGCCAAGACGCTGCTCATGCCGGGTGGCCTCGGCAGTACGCACAAGGTGCTGCTCTTCGGCAAAGCGGTCGGCACACCGGCTCTGCGCGGTTGCTCGTATCGGGTGCGCTTGACCTGAGATGTCGACGCCCCAATCTCGCTATAATCACCGGTGCCAAGCAGGCGCGGATCCAAGACCTGTGGCCACACCCCTGGAACGAGAAATCAAACTGCGATTCAACTCGGCGGCAGACGCCAGGCAAGCCGTGGCGCGCCTCGGTGCCACGCCGCTCCGAGCGCGGCGACTGCAATGCGATTATCTGCTCGACACGGCCGCACGCGCGCTGCACGCACAGCACTCGACGCTTCGGGTGCGAATCGAACCGGACGGGGCGATGTTGACCTTCAAGGGACCGACCCGTGCATCGCCGATGAAGCTGCGTGAGGAACTCGAGACGGCGATGGCTGACGGCCGAAGGGCACTGGACATTCTCGAGCGAGTAGGATTCAGCGTCGTGTTTCGTTATGAGAAATATCGTGAAGAATTCCGGCACGGCGACGTCGTCGTCGCGATCGACGAGACGCCGATCGGCACGTTCGTGGAGCTCGAGGGTGACGCCACCGGTATCGAGACGCTGGCGACCCGCCTCGAGTGTTCCCCGTCCGACTACATCACGGCGTCATACCGAACGCTGTTTCTCGAGACCCGCTCGGCTAGGGGAACAGCGAACGAGTACATGGTCTTCGAGCCGTCGTCGTGACCACTCGCGTGCCGGCGCAGGCGCTGGTATTGACCGCTGGCCTCGGCCGGCGAATGCGTCCGTTGAGCGACGTTCGTGCGAAACCGGCGATCCCAGTCGCCGGCGACCCGTTGGTCCGACGGGTGCTGCGGTGGCTCGCCCAGCAGGGCGTCCGTGACGCGGTGCTCAACCTGCACCACCGCCCCGAAACGATTACGTGCGTCGTGGGAGACGGCACCAGCTTCGGCATTCGGGTACGGTACGCGTGGGAGCCGCGCCTGCTTGGATCGGCGGGCGGCCCGCGTGCGATGATGCCGTTGGTCGATCCAGTCCCGACATTGATCGTAAACGGCGACACCCTGACCGACATGGCGCTCGGGGGACTGGCCGACGAACACCGCCGTCACGGGGCCCGCGTGACGCTGGTAGTGGTCGACCAACCCGATCGGCGGCGCTACGGCGGCGTCATCACGGATGCGGAGGGCTGGGTCCAAGGGTTCCTCCCGGCCGGACACGACGGCCCCTCGCTCCACTTCGTCGGCATTCAACTCGTGGAACCGGACGTCTTCCAGCCCCTCAGAGACGGCGAACCGGCGTCGACGATCGGCGGGCTCTACGCCGAGATGGTCGCCACTGGGCGTCATCTCGTGCGCGCGCACCGCGTCGACGGACGATTCCTCGACATTGGTACGCCGGCCGACTACCTGGCCACGTCGCTGACGCTGGCGGCCGAGGCAGGTGTCGCGAGGCTGCCCTGCGGCCCGACCAGCCGGATCGACGCCTCAGCCCGATTGGTGCGCACGGCCGTCTGGGATCACGTCGTCGTCGAAGCCGGGTGCGAGTTGACCGACTGTATCGTGACCGACGGCGTCCGCGTGGGTATGGGCACCCAACTCACCGGACAGATTCTCATCCGGAGCGATCAGGGCGCTCACCCCGTGCTGGTGGCGCTGACAGACGACGCCGGCCCGTCCAGCATCAAAGGACGCTCATGATCACCCGGTCGTCTTCTACCCCGGACGAAGCCTGGCGGGCCCGCGTTCGGCAATTCCTCGAGCGCAGCCGACTCGCCGACATCGACGCGCCGCTGGTTCCGTTGACGGGCGACGCCTCCAACCGGCGCTACATCCGGGTCATTCCGCGGGCACACCGGTCGTTCGTGCTGGCGCTGTACTCCGAATCGTTCGAGTACGAGACGCTGCCGTTCATCATGGTCGCCTCGCTCCTGGACCAGATGCAGATACCTGTGCCGGCCGTGTTGGAGCACGCCGCCGATCTGGGCGTGATGGCGCTGGAAGACCTGGGTGATGTCACGCTCCAGGCACATCTGGGCACCGCATCGGCCGCCGATCATCTCGGGCTGTATCGCGAAGCGGTGGACGTGCTGGGCGTACTCCAGCACAAGGGACGTGAGCTGGCGGCGCCGGGTATCGTCCCGTTCACACTCGCATTCGACGTCGACAAGCTGCTGTGGGAACTGCGGTTCTTCGTCGAGCACTTCCTGGAGGGATACCGCGGCGTGTCACTCCAGCCGGAGACACGCGCACGCCTATTGGAGGAATTCGAGCGGCTCGTCGGCCCGCTCGCCGCCGAGCCACGCGTCCTCTGCCACCGCGACTATCACTCACGCAACTTGATGGTCCACGCGGGACGGCTGTTCGTGATCGACTTTCAGGACGCTCGGATGGGTCCGGCCGCGTACGACCTGGTCTCCCTGCTCCGCGACTCCTACGCGGATCTCCCCGACGCCACGATCGAGGAGCTCGTTGAGCGATTCCTGAGTCGTGCCCCGGATCCGCCGCGGCCCGACGAGTTCCGGCGGCGATTCGACGCGATGGCACTCCAGCGCAATCTGAAGGCGCTCGGTACGTTCGGATACCAGACGTCGGTCCGCCGAAATCCAGTCTACATCCAGTACATTCCGCGCACGCTGCACTACGTGCGCGGGACGTTCGAGCGCAATCACCGCTTCGACGCGCTGCGTCGAGTGCTGGCACCCTTGCTGCCGGAACTCGGGTAACGGCGGTGCCGGTGTGCAGGCGGCCGATGGCCACCCGGAAAATCGGGTACGATGACACCTGGACGCTGGAATTGAGCCGCAGATAGCCCTTGTCCGGCCTTTAGACGCATGACGGTCTACATCGACAACATCGCCAACTTCGACGGGCAGGCGGTCACCTTGCGCGGCTGGCTGCACCGGCGCCGCTCGTCCGGCAAGATTCACTTCCTCACAGTCCGCGACGGCACCGGCTTCATCCAGGCCGTCATGTCGAAGGCCAGCGTCGGCGATGAAGTCTTCCGCCACACCGACCATTTGGGGCAGGAGACGTCCCTGATCGTCGATGGGACCGTGCGGGCCGACGCGCGGGCACCCGGCGGCTACGAGCTCGACGTGGCCGGCTTGCAGGTCGTCGGCGAATCTCACGACTACCCCATCACGCCCAAGGAGCACGGGGTGGACTACCTGCTCGACCGCCGGCATCTGTGGATCCGATCGCCCCGGCAGCAGGCCGTCCTCCGGGTTCGCCATGCGGTCGTCGACGCCGTTCGGGATTTCCTCAACGGGCGAGGCTTTACCCTGGCCGACACGCCGATCTTCACGCCGGCGGCATGCGAAGGGACGACGACACTGTTCCCGGTGCAGTATTTCGACGACACGACGGCCTATCTGACACAGAGCGGCCAACTCTACAACGAGGCCAACATCATGGCGCTCGGCCGCGTGTACTGCTTCGGGCCGACGTTTCGGGCCGAAAAGTCGAAAACGCGCCGCCACCTGACGGAGTTCTGGATGGTCGAGCCGGAAATGGCGTTCGCGACGCTCGACGACGCCATCGCGCTGGCTGAAGCCCTGGTCGTGGCCGTCGTAGCGCGCATCCTCGACACGCGCCGTCGGGAACTGGAGGTGCTTGAGCGCGACACGAGCGCGCTCGAGCGCGTCCAGGCGCCGTTTCCCCGCATCTCCTACGACGAGGCGGTCGACACGCTGCAGGCCAAGGGGCAGCCGTTCGAATGGGGTGGCGACTTCGGCGGCACCGATGAAACGGTCCTCGCCGAGCAATTCGACCGTCCTGTGGCCGTTCACCGGTTTCCCTCAGCCATCAAAGCGTTCTACATGAAGTCGGATCCGGACCGCCCGGAGGTCTCGCTGTCGGTGGACATTCTGGCGCCCGAGGGATACGGCGAGATCATCGGCGGTGGCGAGCGTCTCGACGATTTCGACGAACTCCTGTCCAGAATCAACGCCCACGACCTGCCGCAGGAGGCCTTTGAGTGGTATCTGGACCTGCGGCGCTACGGGACCGTGCCGCACTCCGGGTTCGGCATGGGCATCGAGCGAGTGCTGGCCTGGATTTGCGGCCTGGATCATCTGCGCGAGACGATTCCGTACCCGCGGATGCTGTACCGACTGTACCCGTAACGCGCCGGCAGCGGATTATGAAAATTGGCTTCGTCTCACTCGGGTGTCCCAAGAATCTCGTGGACACGGAGGTCATGCTCGGCTTGGCCGAGCAGGCGGGCCACCAGGTCGTCCAGCAGGCCGGCGATGCGGACGTGATCGTCGTGAACACGTGCGCCTTCATCGATCGCGCCAAGGAAGAGTCGATCGACACCATCCTGGACATGGCCCGTCACAAGGCCCACGGGACCTGCCGGCGGCTAGTGGTCACCGGATGTCTGGCGGAGCGCTACGGCGCAGATCTTCGGGATCAGATGCCGGAGATCGATGTCGTGCTGGGCACCGACGGCGTCCCCGCCATCGTCAGCGCGATCGAAGGCGCCCAGGCCACCAGCCGCGGGACGCCCGTACCGCTTCTGCGCAGCCGGGAGGAGGCCGAGGCGACAGCGACGGTGGCGCCGCCATTGCACTACCTCTACGACGCCGAGACGCCGCGCCGCCAGACGACCGCCGCGCACCTCGCGTACGTCAAGGTCGCCGAAGGCTGCGATTACGCGTGCGCGTTCTGCATCATTCCGACGCTCCGCGGCGGCTACCGGAGCCGTCCCGCGGAGTCGATCGTCAGTGAAGCGCGCACCTTGGCGGAACGCGGGGTCAAGGAGCTCATCCTCATCTCTCAAGACACCACGATGTACGGGGTGGACCGGGGCGAGCGCGGCGCGCTCCCACGACTGCTCCGCGAGCTCGACGGTGTGGATGGCCTCGAGTGGATCCGGCTGCTCTATCTGTATCCGACGACCGTTGGCCTGGACACCATCGAAGCAATCGCCGACAGCGACAAGGTCTGCAAGTACGTCGACCTGCCGCTTCAGCACGCCTCGGCGTCGGTGCTCCGCCGCATGGGCCGTCCGGGGACACGTCCGAGCTACGAGCGACTCCTGGAGACCATCCGGCGCCGGATCCCGGACGTGACGCTGCGGACGACGTTCATCGTGGGCTTTCCCGGTGAAACCGAAGCCGACTTCGACGAGTTGTGCGACTTTGTGGACGCACTGTCCTTCGACCACGTCGGGGTGTTCACCTACTCGCACGAAGACGGCACCCGCGCGTTCGGGTTCGAGGACGACGTACCCGCGGCCACGAAGGACCGGCGGCGGCGGGACCTCATGCTGCGGCAGCGTGCGGTCGTGGCGCGCCGCCACGCCGCCCTAGTCGGACACCGTGTCACGGTGCTGGTCGAGGGACGCTCGCCCGAGCACCCGCTCGTCGTCCGCGGACGGTGCCCCGGACAAGCCCCGGAAATCGACCCGGTGACCTACTTGACCGAGTGCGACCCGACAGCCTTCACTCCGGGACAACTGATCCAAGCCGAAATCGTGGGCAGCCACGACTACGATCTCCTCGCCCGTCCATTGCCGTAGCTCCTGGGCTCGTGATAACATCAGTGAACCTAATCCGAACGGATCGGGTGGGGGAGTGGGCTTGTGCCCACTTTTTCTGTTTTCAGGGCAGTCTCAGCCGATCGTGAGCCGTTCACGCGAGGACCACCGAGCGCGAGTTCGCGCCCTGGCCGAGCGGGTCGCCGGCAGCCAGGGCCTGGACATCTTCGACGTCCAGCTTCGACGGGAATCGGTCGGGTGGATCCTGCGGGTGATCCTGGATCGACCGGGCGCGGCGGGCGCAGGCGAGGACGGCATCAGTGTCGACGACTGTCAGCGAGTGAGCCGGGACCTGGGAACGCTGCTCGACGTCGAAGACGCGCTCGACCACGCGTACACCCTGGAGGTGTCGTCGCCGGGGCTCGACCGGCCGCTCCGCTCGCTGGCGGACTATCGCCGGTTCGTGGGTCGCTTGGCGCAGGTGGTCGTGTCTGAGGCGGTTGACGGGCAGCAATTCTTGAAGGGACGGATACACGAGGTGACCGACGATGCGGTCCTGCTCGACGCGGGGTCGCGAGTGCATCGAGTGCCCTTCCACGCGATCTCACGCGGCCGACTGGAAGTGGAATTTTAAGAAGACGTCATCATGAGCAACCCGTTGCAGCAGACGATTGAGGCGCTGGCCAAAGAGAAAGGCATCGAGCCCGACATCATCATCACGGCCATCGAGGACGCGGTCTTGACCGCGTCGCGCAAGTACTACAAGTCGAACGAAAACCTGCGGACCAAGTTCAACCCTGACACGGGACAGGTGGAACTGTTCGCCGTCCGACAGATCGTCGACGACGTCTCCGATCCCGAGATCGAGATCTCCCTTGCGCAGGCGCAGGAACTCTACGGCGACGAGGCCGAAATCGACATGGAGATCGAATTTCCGAAGCCGACCGATGTCCTTGGACGCATTGCGGCCCAAACGGCCAAGCAAGTCATTTTCCAGAAAGTCCGGGAAGCCGAGCGCGAAAACATCTACGCGGAGTACAGCGACCGGGTCGGCGAGGTCATCAATGGCCTCGTGAAGCGCTTCGAGAGCGGCGACATCATCGTCGAAATGGGCCGCATCGAGGTCCTCCTCCCCAGGAAAGAACAGTCGCGCGCCGAGAACTACACGTCCGGTGACCGCGTTCGGGCCGTCATCAAAGACGTCAATCGGAATACGAAAGGCCCGCAGATCGTGCTGTCCCGCACGGACCCGGCGCTCTTGATCAAACTGTTCGAACAGGAAGTGCCGGAAATCTACGACGGTACGGTCCAGATTCGCGGCGCCGTGCGCGAGGCAGGCGACCGCGCGAAGGTGGCGGTGTTCTCGCGTGAGCGAGACGTCGACCCGGTCGGCGCCTGCGTGGGCATGAAAGGGACCCGTGTGCAGTCAATCATTCGGGAACTGCGGGGAGAAAAGATCGACATCGTCCCGTGGTCGGACGACCCCGTCACGCTCGTGACTCACGCGATCAGCCCGGCCCGCGTGCAGCGAGTGGCGATCGTCGACGAAGCCCAGAAGGTGATGGAAGTCGTCGTCGAAGACAGGCAGCTCTCGCTGGCCATCGGCAAGAAGGGCCAGAATGTCCGTCTCGCCGCGAAGTTAACGGGCTGGAAGATCGACATCAAGAGCGAGGAGGAGAAGCGGCGCGAGGTCGAGGCACAGTTCGAAGGCTTCGATGCCGAGCGCGCCCAGGCTGACGTGGCCGCGGCGCTGTTTGCCGTCACCGGATTCACCGAGGGCATGTGGCAGACACTGCAGGAATCGGCGCTGACCACGCCGGAGCGCCTGATCGACCTGCAGACACCAGAGCTCGCGCAGATACTGGGAGCCGACGACACGCTGGCCGCCGCCGTCCAGGAGGCGGCGCGGGGGGTCCTGGCTGCGAGCCGACCCGAGCCAACGATCGATGCAGCGGCGGTGTTCGGGACAGATGCACCGGACACGCCGACCGCTCTGGGCGGCGTCGAGGCCGCGTCTGACGAAGCGCCAGCGCCCGAAGAGGCCCCGGAATCGGCTGCGGCGGCCGACGTGGCGGCGCCAGAGCAGAGTGAGCAACCGGCGTCCGAGGAGACGTCCGTCACCGAACCGGATGCGTCCAGTGACGCGCCGGACTAACCCGAAGGTCGCTTCGACCAGATCGAGACGAGGACAGTTTGGGCACCGTTCGGATCTACAAAGTCGCCGAAGTACTCGACACGACGAGCCAGGACGTGGTGGCGCTGCTGAAGCGCGATCACGGCATCGAAGTGAAGAGCGCGTCGAGCACCATTGAGGAAGTCGTTGCTCGCCAGTTCGTCGAGCGCGTGTCGCGTGACCGCGGACTCACCCTGCCGGGCGGGCCGTTGTTTGGTGACAGGCCTTCCAAGAGCAAGGGCCGAAAGGCGGCCGGCAAGGCGAGCGCCAAACCGGCCGAGCTAGCCAAGCCGGCGGCACGGCCGCTGCCCCCACCTCGGCTCGTCAAGGTGAAGCGCGCGCCACCACCGGCGGACGATGCCGTCGACGAGGCGGGGATTCCAACAGCCGAGGCCGCGGTGGAGGCACCGGTCGAGGTCGAAATCGAGGCACCGGCCGTTCCGGCGGAGCCCCCCCCGGCGCCCACGCCGCCACGGCCCAGCCGCGTCGTCCCGCCGACCCTTCGGCTGCGCGTGGAGGACGACACCGCACCGAGCGTGGCGGCGGCGGCGCCTCAGCCCTCCGTCCCGGTGAAGCGACCGACGCCAGCGCCGCCGCGGCCGGCCACACGGCCGGTCGCCCCTGGCGGCGTCCCCCGCGTGGCGGTGGCGCCGACGCGCGTACCGCTCGACGGGCCGCGACCGCTGCCGGCACAGCCGCTGCGTCCCCCGCTGCCGCCGCGGCCGGGTGGCTTTCCACGCGGACGACGGCCACCATTCCGCCCAGGAGGTCGCTCCGGCCGGCGCAAGCAGCCTCGGGTCACGGCGCCGGTGGTGTCGGCACCGCCGCCAGAGATCACGCGCATGGTGACGCTCGCCGAGGGAATGACCGTCAAGGATCTCGCCGACAAGCTCGAGACGCGCGCCAAGGATGTGCTGAAGAAACTGATCGACAAGCGCATCATGATGACGATCAACACGACGCTCGACACCGAGACCGCGACGATGATTGCGCGCGAGTTCGGCGCCGACGTCGAAATGCGCTCGTTCGAGGAAGAGATGCTCCATGTCGAGCAGCAAGAGGCTCAGCCGGAGGACCTCGTCGCGCGCGCGCCGGTCGTGACCGTCATGGGGCACGTCGATCACGGCAAGACCACCTTGCTGGACGCCATCCGGGAAACGCGGGTGGCCGAGCGTGAAGCCGGCGGGATCACCCAGCACATCGGCGCGTACACCGTCGCGGTCAAAGACCAGCGGGTCGTGTTCCTAGACACACCGGGTCACGCGGCCTTCACGCAGATGCGAAGCCGTGGCGCGAAAGTCACCGACGTCGTCGTGCTCGTCGTGGCAGCCGACGATGGCGTCATGCCCCAGACCCGAGAGGCGATCGACCACGCCAGAGCGGCCAACGTGCCGATCTTGGTCGCGGTCAACAAGATCGACAAACCCAACGCCAACCCGGATCGGGTCAAGACGGAGCTGTCGGAGCTCGACTTGGCGCCGGAGGCCTGGGGCGGCAAGACCGTCACGGTCGATGTCTCCGCCAAGAAGCGGGAAAACCTCGACTTGCTGCTCGAGATGATTCTTCTCGTCACGGAGCTCCGTGAGCTGAAGGCGAACCCGAAGCGGAACGCCGCGGGCACGGTGCTCGAGGCGAAGCTCGACCGGGGACGCGGACCCGTGGCGACGATTCTCGTCCAAGATGGCACGCTGCGAGTTGGTGACACGTTCATCGCGGGCACGGTCGTCGGCAAGGTGCGCGCGCTCATCGACGACCATGGTCAGCAGATCAAGGCCGCGGCGCCGTCGATGCCGGTCGAGGTGCTAGGGCTCAACGGCCTCCCACAGCCCGGCGACGCCTTCCAGGGGCTGACCGACGCGTCCAAGGCCCGCCAGATCGCCGATCTCCGCCGGATGCAGGCCAAGGACCGTGACCTGAAATCCCGATCGCCTCGATTGACGCTCGAGTCGCTCCAACAGCAGATTGCTGAAGGCGGCGTCAAGGAGTTGCCGATCATCATCAAGGCCGACGTCCAGGGTTCGAGCGAGGTGCTGGCCGATACGCTCGCGGAGTTGAGCGACGAACGGGTCAAGATTCGCATCATTCACGCGGGTGTCGGCACGATCAACGAGTCCGACGCCCTACTGGCCTCTGCATCCAACGCCGTCGTCATCGGCTTCAACGTACGTCCCGACCGAAATGCGATGGACGTGGCCGATCGGGAACGGGTCGACATTCGCCTGCATTCGGTCATCTACCACGTAACCGACGAGATCAAGAAGGCGATGACCGGCCTGCTCGATCCGACGACCAAGGAAGCGCGTCTCGGCGCGGCCGAGGTCCGCCAGACCTTCAAAGTTCCGAAGCTCGGCCTGGTGGCCGGCTGCATCGTCACCGAGGGCCGCATCACCCGATCCGGCAACGCGCAGGCCCGGCTGCTCCGCGACAACGTCCTGGTATACGAGGGCCGCATCGGCTCACTGCGACGATTCAAGGACGACGTGAGCGAAGTCAAGTCCGGGCTGGAGTGCGGAATCGGATTCGAACGCTTCAACGACATCAAGGTCGGTGACGTGATCGAGGCCTTCACCGTCGAACAGGTCGCGGCCACGTTGTGATCCAGGCCGCCGGCGGCGCGTCGCCACCGACATCCGGGCGGCCACTGCTCTAACCCCAGAACTCACTTGTGTTGCCAATGGCTGGCACCGGGCTGGACGGTGAGGGCAAGGCGCGACGAAGGAGTGTGGTGGGCCCAAATGACTGAGGAGCAACGCCGCCCTCGCCGGGCAGAACAAGGTCAGACGTGGCAACACAAGTGAGTTCTGGGGTTAATCATGTCTGTCGTAGGCCTACTCTCCGTCCAGTTCCACATCCCCGACGCCCGGTCACTCAAGGACAAGCGTATGGTGCTGCGCCGCGTGAAGGACCGTTTGAAAAAGTTCAATGTCTCGGTCGCGGAGACGGACCACCAGGATCTGTGGCAGCGGGCCCGGCTCGACATCGTCGCGGTCAGCACGACGACCGTCGCGGTCGATCAGGCGCTGGCCGCCGTCGCGACTGAGATCGAGCGCATCGAGCCAGGCACGGTGTCGGCCATCCACGTCGAGTTCCTTAGCTAACTAACAGCCTATGGGTCAAGGTTCTCGACCGGATCGGGTCGGCGATCTGATTCGCGGGGAGTTGAGCGAACTCTTGGCGCGGAGCGTCAAGGACCCGGGGGTCGGTTTCACGACGATCACCCGCGTCCGGGTGACACCGGATCTACAGCACGCGCGGGTCTACTACACGGTACTCGGCGACGAGGCACAGCGCCGTGCGTCGAACCGCGCCTTGACCCGCGCAGCGTCGTTTCTCAGGCGAGAGATGGGACGCCGGCTGTCGTTGAAACGCACCCCCGCGCTGACGTTCGTGTTCGACGAGTCAGTCGCGCAGCAGCATCGCATCGAGCAGCTCCTGGACGAGTTACAGATTACTACCGCGGAGACGAATGCGGCGGAACCGGATGATGAGTGAGCGAACCGCCCACACGATCGAGGATGCGTGCCAGGCCATCATCGCACGGCAACGATTCATCGTGACCTCCCACGCGCGGCCGGATGGCGACGCCATCGGATCGCAAATGGCGATGGCACTCGCCCTGCAGCGACTCGACAAAGAGGTGCGTGTCGTCAACGCAGATCCACCGCCAGCGCCCTGTCGATCGCTTCCGGCCGTCGAGACGATCACGATCGCGCAGGCCGTCGGCGCCGAAAGCGACGCCGTCGTGACCTTGGAATGTGGCGACCTCACGCGTACGGGACTGGCCGGACTCGATGGCCGGTTCGTGATCAACATCGACCATCATGTCGGCAACTCACTGTACGGCGACGTCAACTGGTTGGACGAGTCGGCAGCGGCGTGCGGGGAAATGGTGTTCGATCTGCTCGCCGCGCTGGGTGTCGACCTCACCGCCGACATGGCGACCCACTTGTACGTCGCCATCCTGACCGATACCGGCTCGTTCCATCATGGGCATATCTCGCCCAGGACCTTCGACACCTGCCGGGCCCTGGCGGCCGCGGGCGCCGACCCGACGGCGCTTGCGCGACAGATGTTCGACCAGTACACGATCGGCCGGCTGCGAGTGACCGGTGCGGTGCTCGACGGCATACAGTTGACCGACGCCAACCGGCTGGCGGTGCTGTCGATCGACGACGCAATGCTGGAGACGGCCGGCGCCGTGCCGGGGGATCTCGACGGCCTGGTCAATATGCCGTTGTCAGCCAGTGTCGTGGAGGCCGTCGTGCTCTTCAAGGCCGCCTCCGGCGAACCGCTCCGGGTGAGCCTGCGCTCGACGGGCGCGGTGGACGTGCGCGCCGTCGCAGCAGCCTACGGCGGCGGCGGACATGTGAATGCTGCCGGTTTCACACTGAACGACGCGGACGCGGATGGTCGCGACGGCGTCCTCCGACGAGTCGTGGAAGCGATTGACGCCGCGCATGGCGGTGCGGACGGAAGTGGGTGACGCGCGACGCCGGCGACCCGGACCACACGCTCGACGGCGTCCTCGTCATCGACAAGCCGGCCGGCCCCACCTCGCACGATGTCGTGGCCTACATCCGACGTACGCTGCGGCTCACGCGCGTCGGTCATACGGGCACGCTGGATCCAATGGCCACGGGCGTCCTGCCGTTGGTTCTCGGACGAGCCACCCGTCTCGCACGGTTTCTCTTTGGCGGCGTCAAGACCTACAACGCCACGATTCGGCTGGGTATCGCGACCGATACCTATGACGCGCTGGGCACGCCCGTCGCCGCCCCAATCAGCACTCTTCCGGCAGTCGACCCGGCAGCGCTCGACGCCGTCCTGGACCGATTCAGGGGAACGTTCGACCAGTTTCCGCCGCCGTTTTCCGCGAAGAAGGTCGGCGGCACACGGGCCTACGCGTTGGCCCGCCGGGGCCGGTCGGTCCAGCCGGCCCCGGTGTCGGTCACGGTGACGCACCTGGAGCGCCTGTGGATCGCCGAAGGACGGCTGGCACTTCGCGTCGCCGCCACGGCCGGCTTCTACGTACGGTCGCTCGCGCATGACCTGGGTGTGGCGCTCGGATGCGGAGCCCACCTCGAGGCCCTTCGCCGCGAGCGGAGCGGTGAGTTCCTCCTGGCGCAGGCCAGTCGGCTGGAAGAGATCGAGCGTGCCCCGAGCGTCGCCGCGACGCGTCTCGTTCCGCTGGCTCGGCTCGATTTGGGTCTGCCGTCCGTCGTGCTCACCGATCAGGGCCGACGGTTCGCGCGCCACGGCCGAGCCATCCCGCCCGGCGAGCTCGTCGACCCGTCCGCGGCGCCACGATCGGCCCGAACGGAGGTCAGACTGCTCGACGGGCGCGGCGAGCTCGTTGCCGTCGCGGAATCCCGCGACGGCGCTTTGCATCCACGGGTCGTTCTGGTCTAACATTGAAGGTTCCTGGATGAGAGAAAAGACTGGAAACACGAACGGCGGCATGGAACGGACGCGTAGGCCCGCAGCGTTCACTCTGGGCCGTGCGTGGAGGTAGAGCCGTGACTCTGCAGCGGGAACGGAAGTCGGAGGTGATCGGGTCCTATCGTGCCCACGAACGGGACACCGGGTCACCTGAAGTTCAGGTTGCCCTCCTCAGCGAACGGATCAGCTATCTGACTGAACACTTCAAGACGCACGCGAAGGATCATCATTCGCGGCGTGGCCTGCTGAAGCTCGTCGGACAGCGCCGACGCCTGCTCGATTACCTGAAACGAAAGGATTCCGAGCAGTACGCGGGGCTCATCCTGCGATTGGGTATTCGTAAGTAGGCTCGACACCGGTAGCTGAACGTCCCACGTATCCGCCAGGTCCCCACGGCGGTGGGCGCGGTTCTTCGACCACACCATCTGAGGCGAAAACGCTCATGCACAAGTGTGATCTCACGATCGGCGGCAAGACCCTCTCGATCGAAACTGGAAAATTGGCGAAGCAAGCGGACGGATCTGCGGTTGTGCGGTACGGCGACACCGTCGTCCTCGTCACAGCCTGCTGCGCCTCGACCGACCGTGAGGGCCTCGACTTTCTGCCGCTCACCGTCGACTATCGGGAATACGCCTATGCCTCCGGTCGGATTCCGGGCGGCTTCTTCAAGCGCGAGGGTAGACCCACAGAGAAAGAGATCCTGACGAGCCGGGGCATCGACCGCCCGATCCGTCCACTGTTCCCCGCCGGCTGGCGGCGTGAGACACAGGTCATCGCATTCGTCCTGTCCGCGGACGATGATCACGATGCGGACGTACTCGCCCTGACGGGCGCCTCGGCGGCCCTGAGCTTCTCGCGCATTCCCTTCGAAAAGACCATTGCGGCCGTGCGCGTCGGTCTCGTCGACGACGAGATCGTGATCAACCCCACCTATGCCCAACGGTCACGCAGCCGACTCGAGCTGGTGGTCGCCGGGAGTCGCGATGCGCTCGTGATGGTCGAGGCTGGCGCGCTCGAAGTCTCCGAAGAACAGATTCTCCGGGCGCTGGACGCCGGTCACGAGGCCGTCCGGGCCACGGTGGAGCAGATCGACGCCATGGCGCGTGAAATCGACAAGCCGAAGCTCTCCGTGACGACCAAGGCCGTCGCGCCAGAACTGCAGCAGGAAGTCGAGCGGCAGGTCCTCGGGCCACTGACCGACGCGATGCGTATCAAGGGAAAACTCGAAAACTACGCGCAGGTCGACCAGGTGCTCGTGGACTTGCTGGCAACGCTGCCGGCCGACGACGCCGAGCGGCGCGGCGACGCCAAGCGCATCTTCAAGGCGCTCAACGAACAGGTGCTGCGAACGGAAATCCTCGAACGGAATACGCGGCTCGATGGCAGGGCATTCGACGAAATTCGTCCGATCTGGACTGAAGTCGGCACGCTGCCACGAACGCATGGCTCGGCCGTCTTCACGCGCGGGGAAACGCAGGCACTGGTCACGACCACGCTCGGCACGGCGGACGATCAGCAGAAGATCGAATCACTCGCAGGTGAGAGCTACCGGCGGTTCATGCTGCACTACAACTTTCCTCCCTTCTCCGTCGGAGAGGTAAAGTTCTTGCGCGGCCCCGGCCGACGCGAGGTCGGGCACGGTGCGCTGGCCGAACGGGCGCTGGCACCGATGATTCCCGTCGAAGAGAAGTTCCCCTACACGATGCGCGTGGTCTCGGAGATTCTCGAATCGAACGGATCGTCATCGATGGCCACGGTGTGCGGCGCCTCGCTCAGCCTGATGGATGCTGGCGTGCCACTGAAGTCTCCCGTCGCGGGCGTGGCGATGGGCCTGGTCATGGACGAGCAGAGCGGACGCCACGCCATCCTCAGCGACATCGCGGGCGCCGAAGACCACTACGGCGACATGGATTTCAAGGTCGCCGGAACGAGCGACGGCATCACCGCGCTCCAGATGGACATCAAGGTCTCGGGCATCACCACCGAGATCATGCGGAAGGCGCTGGAACAGGCGCGCGTCGGCCGCCTGCACATTCTGGAGAAGATGGCCGAGACACTCGGCGCTCCACGAACCACTATCTCGAAATTCGCGCCGCGGATTGTGACCATCAAGATTCCGGTCGACAAGATTCGTGACGTGATCGGGCCTGGCGGCAAGATGATTCGCAGCATCATCGAGCGAACGGGCGTGAAGATCGATGTCGAAGACGACGGCCGCGTCAACGTCGCGTCGAGCGACGAGCGGGCCGCGCAGAAGGCGATCGACATCATCGAGGAGTTGACCGCCAGCCCCGAGCTGAACAAGACCTATCTCGGAAAGGTGCAACGCATCACGGATTTCGGAGCGTTCGTGGAGATCATGCCGAACATCGACGGCCTACTCCACGTCTCGGAAATCGCGCACCACCGCGTGAACGACGTGCGCGACGAGCTCAAGGACGGCGAACAGCTCCGGGTCAAGGTCATCAACATCGACCCCTCCGGGAAGATCCGGCTGAGCCGGAAGGCCCTGCTCGATGAGGCCGGCGGCGGCGACGCTCGGGCCGGCTCGCCACGCAGGGACCGCGCCCCCGCCAAGCGCAGCTAGCTGCTAGGAGCCCGTCGGCGTACTCGCGTGGACCGCGCGCGTGGGGTCTTGCGCGCCGCGGGCAAGACACGCTTAGGAGGGTCGATACCGCCTGGGTGCACCGGCGACGACCTGCGACGCCGTCTGCGGCCCCCACGTGCCCCTCGGGTGACGGTGGCGTCAACCTGCCGCATCCAGCAGGTCCCGGCGAGCCCGCACCGCCTCGTTCGCCGAGGCAATCCGCTCGTGCACCGGCGGGTGACTGTAGAAAAGCAGAGCCGTCAGGCGCGAGGGCCGCTCGGCCAGGTGCTGCGACCCGAGCCGCCGAACCGCCGAGATGAAGGCCGCCGGATTCTGGGTCAATTCCAGCGCAAACCGGTCCGCCCGGCGCTCGTGGTGCCGCGACCAGAGGTTGACGACCGGCGCCACCGACACCGTGACGGCGCCGCCGGCGAGCAACACCAGCGGCAGCCCAGCCACATCGGCGGGGCCTTGCAGCCCGAACGCCGGCCCCCAACTCGCCAGCGCGCGTGACGCCGCAAAAAAGCCGAGCTGCAGCATCGCGACGTCACCGATCAGCCCTTTCCAGATGTCCTTGTGCACGTGATGGGCGATCTCGTGCGCCAGCACGACTTCGATCTCGTCATCCGAATAGTCTTCCAGGAGTCGATCCGAGAGCAGGATCCGCCGGGTCCGTCCCAAGCCGACGAGCGCGGCGTTCGCACGCGTCGCCCCGCGTCCCAGCCGATATTGCTGCACGCGTACGGCCGCGCCAGCGCGGGCCGCGAGACGTTCGAGCCGTACTCGGAGCTCAGGTCGGGTGAGTGGCGCGACTTTGGCCATCCAGGGAAGGACGGCGGGACCGGACCGGACCGCGCCGAGGACGAGCACCGCGCTCAGCCCACCCGCCGCCAACCACCACTGCGACGGCCACCTGGCGATCAGCGCGTAGAGGGCCACGGCGCCAAGCGGGCCCAGCGCCAACACCAGCAAGGTGCCTTTCAGGTGGTCGGCGAGCCACGTCCGCCACGGGAGGGCCGACGGATGATACCGCCGCTCCACCCGGCCGAGATAGACCCGCGGCCACAACGTCAGGACCTCGTGGCACACGCCGAGCCAGAGTGCGTAGAGGGCGACGCCGCCGGCATCGAGCGCCCCTGACGGCGACACGGTCGCCACCAGGTCGCGAAGTGTCCGCGATGCCCCGGTCAACATCAGCAACGCGAACAGGGCGACGCTCACCCCAAGCGATGCCACCAGCCCGCGACGCCGGAGCCGATGGTACCGATTGGCTTTGTCTTCGTTCACGAATGTCGGGACGTGAGCACCAGCCGACGACCCATGCGTCGCGGGCGCGGGCGCCAGGCGGTCAACCGAACTGCACGGAGATGAGCTTCGAGACGCCAGGCTCTTCCATCGTGACGCCGTACAGCCGGTCCGCAATCTCCATTGTCTTCCGGTTGTGCGTGATCAGCACGAACTGCGTGTCATCCAACATGCCGCGCAGCATGTCGACGAACCGGCCGATGTTCGCTTCGTCGAGCGGCGCGTCGATCTCGTCGAGGAGACAAAACGGGCTTGGCTTGTACTTGAAGATCGCAAACATGAGCGCCATGGCGGCCAGCGCCTTTTCGCCGCCGGACAACAGTTGCACGCTCTGCAGCCGTTTCCCGGGTGGCTGGGCAATAATGTCGACACCGCTCTCCAGCAGATCAGCCTCGTCGAGCATGACCAGGCCCGCCCGCCCTCCACCGAACAGCGTCGAGAACGTCTGCTGGTAGTGCACGTTGATGGCGTCGAACGCGGCGCGGAAGCGCTCCGTTGTCGTCTTGTTGATGCGCCGAATCGCCTCGGTGGTCGCAGCGATCGAGTCCAGTAGGTCCCGGCGCTGTGTGGTCAGAAACAGATGACGCTCATCCAGTTCGTCGAACTGCTCGATCGCCATCATGTTCACCGGACCGAGGCGCTCAATCTTCTCCTTCAGCTCGGCGATGAGCCCCTCTGCCGTCGTTGGACGCGGCGCGGGCTCCAGCGCCTCGGCGCCGTCGGCCGCCGCCTCACCGGCAGCCGTCTCCTCTTCGTCTGCGTCGTCCTCAGGCGCCTGCGCCGACAGCACGTCCGGCGTGATCTCGCCGTCCCGCCCGAGCTGCTCGACTTCTGCGAGGACCGAGTCGAGATCGACCTGAACCGTCTCCAGGCAGGCGGCGGCCAGATGAGAGAGCTCGGCTTGGGCGGTGGCGTGTGAGACCTCGAGCTGGCCAACACCGCTGCGGATGTCCTCACGGGCACCGCGCGCCTCTCGAATATCCACGTCTTGTGCGTCCACACGCGTCCGGAGTTCCGTCAAGGCGTCGTCCGACGCCTGCACCTCCTGGCGCAGCTGCTCGAGCTCCCCAACGCCTCGATCGAGCCTGCGTGCCGACTCGCCGATCTGCACTTGCAGCAACTGCCGGCGGCTGTCGGCCCGCGACAGATCGTCGCGCCGGGTGGTCGCGCGGGTCTCCAACTCGGCCAACGCCTCCTCCAGTCGCACCACTTCGGCGGCAACCGCCGTCGCGCGCTCGACCAGCCCGGCGTGCGCCGCTTTCGCATCGGCAAATCCCTCCCCCATCACCTCGATGGAGGTGCGGGCTTCGAACACCCGGCGCTGAGCCGAGGTCAGACGCTCGTCGGCGGCTCGCTGCTCGCCGTCCAGTTGCACGATCGACTCCCGGGTTTCGAGACGGCGCGCCTCGAGCGACGCACGCTCCGCTTGCGCGCGCCGACGCTCGGCGTCGAGCAGTTCCTGTGTGCGCCGGATCCGCTCGGCTTCGTCCTGCAGGGCGGACAGCCGGAGGTCCAGCTCGAGTATCGCCTTGTCCTGCGCCTGCCGCTGCTCCGTCAACGTGGCCAGCGCGGTCGTGGCCCGCGCGACGCGCTGTTCGATCGCACCCAGCCGGGTCGCCAGTGCGTCAGCCTCCGCCTGCCGCGCCGCGATGGCGGCGCGCAGTTCCTTGATCTGACGTTTCGTGGCGAGAATGCCGCGCGCCTCGGCCTTGCCGCCTCCGAAGACTTGATGCCGCCCACGTACGACTTCACCTGACAGCGTGGCCACCGGACCGGCCACCCCGCCAGCCGCGGACAGCGCCTGCTCCAGCGACTCGGCCACGAACGCGTGACCGATCGCTTCCCGAATCGCCGGCGCCGCCGATCCTCTGACCTTGATCACCGACATCAGCGGCACCAACCCGGCCGGCAGGGAACCGGCATCGACCACCGACGCCGACCGACCATGACCACTCGGTGAACTCTCCACCACGAGAAACCCGCATCGACCGGCGTCACGGTCGCGCACGAACTGGAGCCCGGCCGCCGCCTTCTCGTGGCTGGCCACGACGACGTGCTGCAGCAGATCGCCCAGGCAGGCTTCGACGGCACGCTCGTACCGATCGCCGACTTCCAGGTAATCCGCCACCGACCCCATGTGGCCCACGACGCCGTTCGGCTCCGCCAAGATGAGACGTGCCGCGTCGCCATAGCCGGCACGAGCGGCCTCGAGCTCTTCCAGCGACTTCGCGCGTGCCGCCATCGCCGCGAGCTCCCGCTCGTGAGTACGCGCCGCTTTCACACAGGCCTCGTGATCGCGCTGCAAGTCGGAGAACTCGTCTCGGCGCACCGCATGGGTCCGGACCGCCTCGTCCAGCGTCTCCTGACTCTGGGTCCGCTCCGCCATGACGGACTGCCGGTTGGCCTGCCACTGGGTCCGTTCGGCCTCCAGGTCGGCCGTCTCGACATCGAGCTTCGCCAGCTCCGCCATCACCCGCTCGCGCGCACTGGCCGCGTGCTCGGCGACATGGCGCAGTGCGGTCGCGGCATTGATCGCGGCGAACACTTCGACCCGGGCCGCCTCGACGTCCCCCTCCATGCCTTCGACATCGTGGCGAGCCGTCGCGTACGAGGCCTCGAACGACGCCATGTGCTGCTCGGCCCGGCCGCGTGCCGCCTCCGCGCCTGACGCGTCAGCGCGGCGCTGCTCCAACGCCTCCCGCGCCGGCATCCGACGCGCCTCGAGCGTCTCGAGCTCGGCCCGGAGCTCCTCGGAGAGCGTGCCCAGCTCAGCGACCTGCTGACGGTCGAACTCGAGTTGATGCTGCAGCCGCCCGATCTCCAGCTCCCGGGTATGCGCGGCGTCTCGGCTCGCCGTGGCTCGCGTCTCCCCCTCCACGAGCGCGATACGTGACTGCGCCTGCGTCGCCTCCAACACGGCGAGTCGAGCCGCCGCGGCGGCCTCACGGGCCCGCGCCTCGGTCAACTCCGCGTGGGCCGCCTCGATGGCATCGGACAGCCGTCGGTGTCGCCTCGCGAAGGACACCTTCTCCCAGCGGCGCAACTCGTCGCGGAGCCGCCGATACCGACGCGCCTTCGCGGCCTGACGCTTCAGCGCGTTTCGCTGCTTGTCGACTTCGTGAACGATGTCATCGACCCGTGTGAGGTTCTGCTGCGCGGCGGCGAGCTTCAACTCCGCGGCCCGGCGTCTCGTCTTGTATTTGGTGACGCCTGCGGCCTCCTCGATGAGCTGGCGGCGCTCGTTGGGCCGGGCGCTGAGGATCTGCCCAATCTTGCCTTGCTCAATGACGGCGTAGGCCTTGATCCCGACGCCAGAGTCCATGAGCAAATCCTGCACGTCCCGCAGCCGACAGACCTTTCCGTCGATGAGATACTCGCTCTCACCGGATCGGTAGAGGCGGCGCGAGACCTCGACGTCTCGCGCGACCGACGGCCCCACGTCCTCCCCAGCGCCCTCGTCCGATTCCGTCGCCGGCAGCGGCGCCGGCGCAGCCTCCACCACCGGGGCCGCTCCCATGGCTGCGTGACCGTCGCGCTTGCCGGCGCCGTTCGAATGGCCGTGGCCGTTGGTCTGACCAGCCCGCCCGGCGGTTACGCCCCGGAGCAGCAGCTTGACCTCGGCCGCCGCGGTCGGTTTGCGGCCATCGCTGCCGCTGAAAATGACATCCTCCATCCGATCGCCACGGAGGCTCTTTGCGCTCTGCTCGCCGAGTACCCACGTGATCGCGTCGACGACGTTGCTCTTGCCGCATCCATTCGGACCGACAATCGCCGTGACGCCGTCGTCGAACTTGAGGTGCGACCGATCGGGGAAGCTCTTGAAACCGGATATCACCAACTGCTGCAGCTGCATATCGCTGTGAACCCTATCTCGTGTCGACACCCCCCACCGCGCAGACGGCGTACGCGCAGCCAGCCGCGCGGTCGAAGGTCAGGACACTTCGACGATCGAGCGGCTGGGAGCGCCCAAATGCCTTGTCCGAAACAGATCACGTGCCGTCAGGGCGGTCGACACGAAGGCGGGAACCGCCCCTGGCAACTGGCGCCCGCGAGCCCGGCGGAACTCCTACGGCCGGCTCCCGCCGCGCCCAAGGCAGCCCCTCTCAGGCCGCCTATGAACGGCCGCAGTGTACCAAGGGCCAACCCCTTGGGGCAAGATCAAATTCTCCCACAAAATGTAGTGGCATCAGGCAACGACACCAGGGGCTGCCGGGCGCGTCCCGTGTGGCGCCGACACTCTCCAGGGCTACGCCGAAGCCGCGGTTGGCCCCGCAAGGCGCGAGGAGGGAGCATACCGGGAGTATGTGACCCAACGTACACAACGCCCAACGCCGCCGAAGGCGGGATGCATCGGCGGTCTCGGCGCTAGGGAGCGGCCGGCCGTCCGCTCTGGGAGAGCAGGGTCAACGCTTTGGCGTCGGCGAACAGGCCGAGCGCGTAGATCGCCTGCGGGTCGACCTCGACCAGATGCCGTCGGGCGTCGACCACTCCGAAGAGGTCCCAATCGATGTAGTACCGGATCATGGCTCGGATGAACGCCTCGTCGTCCGCGAACTCCTCTGCATCGAACGTGAACCGCTCCCGCTCGAGAAACGCTTTGAAGTCCTCCACCATCGCATCGGTGACATCGAATCCACGCTCGACGCTGACCCGGTCTCGTCCTCGATTACTGAACCGCGTATCGCCTTGCTCCGAGTACTTCTGCGCATACCGGGGAAACGCCTGCCGGGCGAACAGGCGCCGGCCGAGCGGCGCGGGATCGAATCCCTCGATCGGACCGGCCTTGAACCGATCCGGCTCGATGCCGCCTCCGCTGTACACCTGCCGTCCGGCGTCCGTATACTTGAGGTCGGCGCTGGAGTGCTCGCGTTCGTCTTCCTGATCGCGAAGCGAGTAGGTCAGGTACTCGTCGAACGTGCCGTCCCACGGCCGCTGAATCAGCCGGCCACTTGGCGTGAAATACCGGGCTGTGGTCAGCGCCAACCCGGCTCCTTGGCTCACCCGGTAGATCGACTGGACCAGCGCCTTGCCGAACGTCGTCTCGCCGACGATCAGTCCGCGGTCGTGATCCTGAATGGCACCGGCCACGATCTCGGACGCGCTGGCGCTGTTTCGATTCACCAACACGACGAGCGGTAGACCGGTGAAATCACTGTCCTCGCTCGCGTGGTAGTCCTGATCCGAGTTGGGAATGCGTCCGCGCGTGTAGACGATCATGTCGCCACGCGGCAAGAACCGATCCGCCACCCGAATGGCCTGATCCAGCGGCCCGCCGGGATTGTCACGCAGGTCCAGCAGCACCTGCTGCATCCCCTGCTCGGCCAACTCCTCGAGTACGAGGCCCAGGTCGTGATCCGTCGTCTCGGAAAAATCGCGCAACCGGACGTATCCCGTCGACGGGTTGACCATCAACGCGCCGAGAATCGTCGGGATGTTGATCTCGTCTCGCGTGACCTCCAGCGGAATCAGCTCGTCGTAGCCCTGACGCCTGATCGCGATGCGGACCGCCGATCCCCTGGGACCCCGCAGCCGCCGGACCGCCTGATCGCTCGTCCAGCCCTGCGCCGACTCCCCTTCGATCTCGGCGATGACGTCCCCGCGCCGGATCCCCTTCAGGTAGGCTGGCGAGCCGTCGAACAGCGCGATGACCGTGATGTCGCCGTTCCGCATCTGAATAGTGATCCCGAGGCCGTAGTAGCGCCCTTCCTGGCGTTCCCGCATCTGCGAGTACGAACGCGGGTCCATGAAGCTGGAGTGCGGGTCCAGTGTCTGCAGCATCCCGTTGATCGCCGCATACACCAGCCGATCCGTGTCGACCTCATCGACGTAGTTGGACTCGATGGCCGCGAGGGCGGTCGAGAACACCTTGTATCGCTGCGCGACACGATCCTGCGTCGCCAGCGCGCGCCCGCCGAACAGGCCGCCCACCAACGCCGATACGACCACCACCGTTACCGCCGCCGACAGGGACTGGACACCTCGCATGGACGGCATCGTACCAGATAAGCCCCTATCTCGCAACGAGTTCCAAGCATCGACATGCAGTCGTCGGCTTGACCCCACGGGTGCACGTTTCTATAATGCGATCAGTCATTTGCGCCAACTGAGGGCCTGCTGATTCGGCCTGGTCAGGCGTCGAGCGTGCCCCTCGTCGCGGGCGACCGTCGTGTCCGAACGAGGCGCCGCCGCTCGAGAACGAAAGTCTGCAAGGAGCGTCAGGACATGTTTGGCTCAATCGGAATGCCCGAACTCATCATCATCTTCGTCATCGCCTTGATCATCTTCGGGCCCAGAAAGCTGCCCGAACTTGGCCGTTCGTTGGGCAAGAGCATCGGCGAGTTCAAGCGCGCCTCGAACGACCTCCGAAGCACCCTGGAGGAGGAGATCAAGGTCGAGGAGTCCCGGGCGCCGGAGACCGCCGCGACTGAATCGGCCGCGTCGGCGCCGGTCACGGAGTCCGCCCCGGCCAGCACGGTCGCCGAAACTCCGCCCGCGAGTGCGACATCGGCCGAGGAGCCAACGACGTCGCCTACAGCCGAGACGACGTCGCCTACAGCCGAGACGACCCCGCCGAGCGAGAGCCGGTCGAACTCCGACGCCTGACGCCCCTGACTGACCTCGCATGGCGCCGGAATCCGGTCCAGACCCGCATCCTGTTCCCGTTCAGTCGCAGCCACCTGCCGAGCCCAAGTCCGATGAGGACGAGGACGCCGGCGCAGGCCGGATGTCGTTCCTCGAGCATCTGGACGAGCTGAGAAAACGTCTCGTCCAAGCCGCCTTGGGCATTCTTGGCGGATTCGTCGTCGCATTCGCCTTCATCAAGTACATCTTCGAGTTCATCATGGTGCCGCTGCAGCAAGTGCTGCCGGAGGGGGGGCGCCTCGTCTACACGGAACCCGCCGAAGCCTTCTTCCTGTACATGAAAATGGCCGCGCTGGTCGGGCTGATGCTGGCGATGCCCATCCTCTTCACACAGCTCTGGATGTTCATCGCACCAGGCCTGTACCCGCACGAGAAAAAATTTGCGGTTCCCTTCGTCGCGCTCACGTCGGTGTTCTTCCTCGGCGGCGCGCTGTTCTCGCATTACGCGGTGTTTCCCCTCGCCTGGCGCTTCTTCGCCGGATTCACCACGGATTACATGGAGTTCCTGCCGCGCATCGCGCCGGTCTTCTCCCTGTACGTGCGGATGATGCTGGCAATGGGCGTCGTGTTTCAACTGCCCACGCTGGTGTTCTTTCTGGCGAAGCTGGGGTTGGTCACGCCCAAGTTCCTCATCAAGAACATCAAGTACGCCATCCTCATCATCTTCATCGTCGCGGCCGTCCTGACCCCGTCCGCCGATCCGGTGACGCAGACCGCGATGGCCGTACCGATGATGGTGCTGTACGGCCTCAGCATCGGCATCGCCTGGGTGTTCCAGAAGCGTCGCTCGGACGACGACTGACGACTAGCAGCGTGATCCGCGCGTTTCCATGGAGCGATCGTGAGGCGAAAGCTGCCTCCCTTCGTTGACTTCGAAGGGGTTCGTACGATTTACTTGGCGGAATGGGCGATTCCTCACAGCGAGCCATCGAAGGACGAATGACCGTGAGGAACCGACTCTGGGGTCTCGCGACCTGGGTGACTGTCATCATGGTTGCGCTCGCGTCGCCCGTGTCGGCGCAGACGAACGACATCGACGACACGGCCACCCGCCCCGCCACGACGACGTTTCTCGGGGACACCGGCCTCTGGTTCGTCCCGACGGGCGAAATCCTCCCTGACCGAGAGGTGTCCGTCAGCGCCTACAGGGCCAACTTCGATCGCGAGCAGGGCTTCACCGACATTTCCCACACCGCCTTGACGTTCGGTATCGGCGTGCGCGATCGCCTCGAGCTCTTCGGCTCGTTCAGGGTCAACACGCGGATCGACCGCGACGTCCGTCCGCGGTTTCGGTCCGACGTGCCGGGTGCCGGCGGCGTCGGCAACGAAACCCCCTTCATGCGAACCGGGTTCAGCAACAGCGTCGGCGACCTCTTGATCGGCACGAAGATCAACCTGTCATCGGAGTACCGCCAGCAGGCGGCCGCGTTCGCGGTGCGAGCAATCGCGCAGCTGCCAACCGGCGACGACGCGGCCGGCGCGGGAACCGGCAAGGCAAGCTTCTTCGTCGACGCCATCATCAGCAAGCACGTCACCGAGCGCGTCGAGGTGTCCGGCTTTGGCGGGTTCGCGGTGCGTGGTGACCCCGACGGCATCGACCTCTCCAACGGCCTTCGGTGGGGTGTCGGGGCCGGATTCCCTACGTCGAAGGCCATCCGGCTGTTCACCGAACTGCACGGCGAAGCCTTGTTCGACGATGTCACGCTCGACGCCCCGCTCACGGCGGAAGACGGCAGCCTGTCGCCACTCGTATCGCCGCTTCGAAGCCCGCTGGATGCGACCATCGGCGTGCTGTGGCAGGGGTCGAACGGCTTCTTCGCGGGTGCCGGCCTGAACGTCGCCCTCCGGCATGGCTCACGCAGCGACATCGGGCAGAATTCGCCCGGCGGCGACCGTCTGGGCTTCCAGATCAGGCTCGGATTCCACCCCGGTGTACGCGTCTACGTACCACCACCACCACCGCCGCCACCACCAGCCCAGCCGGCCGCCCCGGAGAACCAGCCGCCGACCGTGACGGCGCGCTGTGCGCCCTGTACGGTCAATGTCGGCGAACGGTCGACGGTGAGCGCCCAGGCGCAGGATCCGGACGGCGATGCCTTGACCTACCGGTGGAGCGCCGAGGCTGGCAGCTTCGCCGACCCGACCGCGTCCGAGACGATCTGGACGGCCCCCGACGACGAAGGGCCGGTTCCGGTGACGGTCTCGGTCAGCGACGGCCGAGGCGGCGAGGCCTCGGATTCGGTGACCATCCAGGTGGTCCGGCCGACGCGACGTGAGTTCGTGTTCGAGGACGTTCACTTCGACTTCGATCGCTACACGCTCCGCCCGAGCGCCGTTCGCGTGCTCGACGAGGCCATCGCAGCGCTGGAGGAAAGTCCCACGCTGCAGATCGAAATCGCCGGCCATACCTGCAACATCGGCACGGCCGAGTACAACATCGCCCTCGGAGATCGCCGGGCCCAGGCCGTGCGCGCGTACCTTGTCGACCGCGGCATCGGCGCCGGGCGGCTGCGGACGGTGAGCTTCGGGGAGGAGCAACCGCAGCACGACAATGCGCGTGAAGAAACGCGTCGGCTGAACCGCCGGGCCGCAATGGTCGTCCGGGTGCAGTAGTCGGCTTCGCAGCCCGTAGTGAAAGTCTCGCGGCATTCGACCGCCGATGCATCCCTGCTTCGGCGGCGCGGAGCGTGGTCCACGATGGGTCACATGCAGCCGGTATGCTCCCTCCTCGCGCCTGGCGGAGCCGACCGCTGCTTCGGGGTTTAACTTTTGAGAGGTCTCGGTGCCACGCTAGGGAATTCCGGCCATGGCGAGCACGTCGCCCACCCGGACGGCGTGCGTCTGCGCGAACCCCGACACCACTTCCACGACGTAGCTGGCCTCCGCGTCAGGCGGGTAGGTCGGGCAGGGATCGGCCCGGCAGGGCGGGACCGCGCTGGCAATCGACACCACGCGGCCGTCGGTGTCGAGCCACAGGATGTCGAGTGGAATCAGCGTGTTCTTCATCCAGAACGGATAGAAACCGCGGGCCTCGAACACGAAGACCATGCCCTCGTTGACCGCGAGGGTGTCGCGAAACATGAGGCCGCGCTGGCGCGTCGCCTCCGTATCGGCAATCTCGACACGCACGCGTGTCCCGTCGGGGAAGACGACGGTGCCGCTCGGCGCCGCCGTCTGCTCCATCGAGCTGGCGCCGCCACACGCCGTCAGGAGCGCCAGAACCACCGCGAGCAGCCCGTGGTGAAAGTCCCGCGTGGCACCGAGAGCCCTCTGAACGAAGGCCAAAGCCACGGTCGGCCCGAGCAAGACGCGACGAGGGAACATACCGGCTGCATGTGACCCGTCGTGGACAACGCCCAGCGCCGCCCATGGCGGGCTGCGGCGCCGGTCGACTACCGCTGGACGTTCGCCGCGGGCGACTGGCATGTCAGTAGGCCTTGGCGAAGTACGCCACCTCGCGGGCCGGCGCGTCACAACGGACACACTGGCCCGTGACGTCGGCGCCGTTCATCGGAAGACTGCGGACCGTTGCCTGGGTGTCGGCCTTGATCGCCGCCTCACAGGCAGTCTGTCCGCACCAAGGCGCAACGACGAATCCGGGCCGTCCCTCCATCGTCTGCTTGAACTCATCGTATGCATCGATCCGCGTCGTACGTTCGTCCAGACACTGGCGAGCCCGATCGAACAGCGCCTGCTGAATCTCACGCAGCAGCTGGGACACCCGCGCGGCGAGCTGCGCGCGCGCCACCGGTGCTTTCTCTCGGTTGTCCCGGCGGACCAACATCACTTGTGATTGCTCGATGTCCCTCGGGCCGATTTCCAGGCGCAGCGGAACGCCCCGCAGCTCCCATTCGGCGAACTTCCAGCCGGGCGTGTAGGCGTCCCGGGCGTCGAGCTTCACGCGCACACAGGCCGCCGTCAACTCGTCGCGAATCGCCTCGGCCTGCGGCAGTACCGTCTCCTGCCAGTTGCCGCGCGGGATCGGCACGATGACGACCTGATACGGCGCGACGTTGGGAGGCAGGATCAGGCCGGAATCGTCGCCATGCATCATGATGACCCCGCCGATGAGCCGTGTCGACATGCCCCACGAGGTCTGCCAGACATGCTGGACCGATTTGTCCCGTGCCTGGAACGTGATGTCGAACACTTTCGCGAAATTCTGGCCGAGGTGATGAGACGTACCAATCTGCAAGGCTCGAGCGTCGCCCATCAAGGCCTCGATGGAATAGGTGCGCACGGCCCCGGCGAATTTCTCACTCTCGCTCTTGCGCCCTTCGATCACCGGCATGGCGAGCTCACGCTCGGCGAAGTCCTTGTAGACGCCGAGCATCCGCAATGCCTCCTCCTCCGCCTCGGCTTCGGTCTCGTGCGCGGTGTGCCCCTCTTGCCACAGAAATTCGGTCGTGCGCAGGAACGGGCGCGTGACCTTCTCCCACCGCACCACATTGGCCCACTGATTCAGGAGCAGCGGCAGATCGCGCCAGGACTGAATCCACTTGGCGTACATCACGCCGACGATCGCTTCGGACGTCGGCCGGACGACCAGACGCTCCTCGAGCTCCTCTGACCCGCCATGCGTGACCCATGCCACCTGCGGCGCAAACCCCTCGACATGGGCCGCCTCCTTGCGCAACAAACTCTCAGGGATAAACAACGGAAAGTACGCGTTGACGTGGCCGGTGGCCTTGAACCGGCTGTCGAGCGCTTGCTGCATCAGTTCCCAGATCGCATAGCCGTACGGCCGGATGACCATGCATCCCTTGACGGGCGAGTAGTCCGCGAGCTCGGCCCGACGGACCACGTCGAGATACCACCGGGAAAAGTCCTCCGACCGCGGTGTGATTTCCGTGACGAATGCGCCCTTCTTGTCCGACATCGATCCGCCGCCTCGCTCTCCTGTGACTGATGACTGATGACTGATGACTGGTGACCCTCTCGGACACCCGTCATCCCTCATCGCGCGCACGCGACGCACGGTGCCCGACCGCCGCCGACCCGTCTGGTGTCCCGTCTGGCCGCTCGAAACCGCGTGATTCCTGCTATCCTACCATCCTGATTCACGGTCCACCCGAATGCCCCCGCCATGAAGCCAACTCGCATCGATGTCGTGGCCGGTGCGCGCACCTATCACGTGCAGATCGGCAGCGGTCTGCTGTCGTGTCTCGACGCGCTCGTCCGAGACGCGGTGCCCACTGGACGTCGCTTCATCGTGTCGAACCCGACAGTGTGGCGCATTCACGGACCGGCCATCACCGCGGCCCTGCCCGGGGCCGAGCCGATCCTGATTCCGGACGGCGAGCGCTTCAAGACCGTGCACACCGTCGGCAAGATCTACGAGGCACTGATCCGGGCGGGAGCCGATCGGCAGACCACGCTGATCGCCATCGGCGGGGGCGTCGTCGGCGACATTGCCGGATTCGCCGCGGCCACCTTTCTTCGCGGCGTCGCAATCGTGCACGTGCCAACCACGCTCCTCGGGCAGGTGGATAGCGCCATCGGCGGCAAGGTCGGTGTGAACCACGTGCTCGGCAAGAACTTGATCGGAGCTTTTC
Organism: Vicinamibacterales bacterium; assembly: GCA_963667915.2. Classification (GTDB taxonomy): domain Bacteria; phylum Acidobacteriota; class Vicinamibacteria; order Vicinamibacterales; family UBA823. The sequence continues at coordinate 793,579 of CAXXNN010000004.1, forward strand.
ATCCGCCCGCCGCGGTCATCGTCGACCCGGAGCTTCTGGACACGCTGCCGCGCCGGGAGTTTCGCGCCGGACTCTACGAAGTCGTGAAGTACGGCATGATCGCCAGCCGCGATCTCTTCGATCGTGTGGCGCGTGACCTGACCGATCTCTTCTCTCGCTCGACGCGGGCGTTACGCCCGGTCATCGCCGAATGCTGCCGGATCAAAGCCTCGGTCGTCCAGGCCGACGAGCGTGAGACCGGCCTTCGGCGCACACTGAATTTCGGCCACACGGTCGGCCATGCGCTCGAGGCGGTGACGAAGTACCGGAGGTTTCGACATGGAGAGGCGGTCGGCTATGGCATGCTGGCCGCCGCCGACATCGCCGAGCGCCGACACGTGCTGGCGTCAGCGGACCGATCGACGCTGGCGGACCTGATTGCCCACATGGGCCCGCTGCCCTCGGTGACAGACCTGTCGTCGAAGCAGGTCATCGAGGCGATCAAGCGGGACAAGAAGGTCGTAGCCGGTACGCTGCACGTGGTCCTGCCTTCGGCGATCGGCCGGACGACGATCGTCGACGACGTGACGACCCGCCAACTCGACCGGGCGCTTACGCGGCTCGGCCTCCGGACCTGATTTCGGATCAGCCCGATCCGGCCGTCCCGTCGATGCCGTACTCCTTCATCTTGCCGGACAACGTCTTCGGCGTGACCTGCAAGAGTGCCGCCGCTCGGGGCCGACTTCCGCCGGTTTCCCGCAACGCCTGGACGATCTTCCGTCGTTCGACCTCCGCCGTAATCCGTCGGCACGCGTCGGCCAGCGTGCCGGACAGATCGACCTGATCCCAGGGGCTCGCCCCACCGTCCGCGGCGGCCGGCCGCACGAACGAGAGGTTCAGGTGTTGCGGCAAGATCGTGCCGCCGTCGGTGAGAATGACGGCCCGCTCGATGCAATTCTGGAGCTCGCGCACGTTGCCGGGCCACTGGTACGCCTGGAGCGCCTCCTCGGCCGCGGGCGAGAACGTCAACCTGGGTTTCCGCAGGTCGGTGCAGTAGCGCTCGATGAAATAGCGCGCGAGCAGCGGAATATCGCTCGGCCGTTCGCGCAGCGGCGGAATCGTGACCGGAAACACGGAGAGGCGGAAGTACAAATCCTCGCGGAACTGGCGGGCTGCGACGCTCGCGCGCAGATTCTGGTTCGTCGCCGCCACGAGCCGGACGTCCACCCGGCGAAGCGTCGTTCCGCCAACGCGCTCGAAACACCGCTCCTCGAGCGCTCGCAAGATCTTTGCCTGGAGTCCCAACGGTAAATCGCCAATCTCGTCGAGGAACAGCGTGCCTCTATCGGCGATCTCGAACTTGCCGAGCTTGCGCGCGACGGCGCCGGTGAACGCCCCCCTCTCGTAGCCGAACAACTCGGATTCCAGCAGCGTGTCGGGGATGGCCGCACAGTTGATCGCCACGAACGGCCGCTCGGCCCGTTCGCTCAACGCGTGGAGCGCCCGGGCGAACAGCTCCTTGCCCGTGCCACTTTCGCCCTCGAGCAGCACGGTCGTGCCGGTGCCGGCCACCCGCTGAATCGTCGACAGGACCGCCGTCAGTTTCGGGTCGTCACCGATGATCCGCGGCATGCCGTGCCGGGCCGCCAGTTCCTCCTTCAGCACGACGTTCTCGGTCACGAGACGACGCTGCTCGATCGCCCGCGACACCAGCAGGCGCAGGTGCTCCGGGTCGACCGGCTTGGCCAGGAAGTCGAGCGCGCCTTCTTTCATGGCCCTGACGGCATCCTCAATGCTGCCGTAGGCCGTCATGACGATGACCGGCGTGTCGACATCCTGTTCCTTCACCGCCCGCAGCACGCCGAAGCCGTCACCCTGCGGCAGGCGCAGGTCGGACAGCACGACGGTCGGCCGCGTCTTGGCCAACTGCCGCCTCGCCTCCGCTTCGTCACGCGCTTCAACCACGGCATGCCCGTAGCCCTCGAGCGCGTGGCGCAGCATCGTGCGCAGCGAATCTTTGTCTTCGACGATCAGGATTTGTGTGGAGGGAATGGCCACGGCGTCGCTGGAGGTTTGACGCGCCCGTTTCGACAAACGGCGCGCCGGGCTGCTACCGCAACCAGCCGGGTGGCACGCCGGCGCGGCGAGCTTCTTCCTCGATGTCGGCGATGGCCTGGGTCTGCCCGTCAATCTCCCGCTGGACCCGCTCCATCTCGGCCATCGCGTCGCGACGCAGCGCGGCGATTTCCTCGCGCTGGTACGGGTCGTCACGCGCCGTGAAATCGGCCCAGAGACCGTCGACCCGATTCTGCAACGCCTCTAGAAACAGCTCGCTGCGGGGCAGCGCGTCGCGCGCGGCCGTGATGCGCGCACGCCAGAACTCTTCATCCTGGGGCGGCTGCTCCGGCTCTGCCGCTTCACCCGCAGCAGCTTCACCGGGTGCGCCGGATGCCCCGGCCACCGCGCCAGGCACCGGCGCCGCATCGGTTTCCGCACGGATCGGCGGCACGGTCGTCGTCAAGTTGCCGCCGCCGCGAAGATCGGCGTTGGTGTACACCTTCGACGGCGTCTCGACCGCCTGGCGGCGGGCCTCTTCCCGCCGCGCAATCTCGGCCAGCGACTGTGCGGACGCCGATGAGGCCGATGACGCGACCATCAGGCCACAGAGCGCGGCGGCGAACAGGCGGACGATCGACCAGCCACGTATCATTGCAATCGCACTCCAGCGCCTGCGAATCACGACGTCTTTATGTAAGTATAACAGAACAGGTCGCTTACGCGCCACCTTCAGGGCCGCCCGCCGCCACACCGGTCGTCAGCGCCAGGATCTTCGCTGCCACCGGCGTCGCGTTTGGCGCCTGCGGCGCCAGGTCGAGATAGCGCCCGTACGCCGCGGCCGCCTCCGCTGGACGTGCCAACCGCTCATAGCTGATCCCGAGCGCGAAATGGAACGTCGGCTCGTTCGGCGCCAGCGCGATCGCACGGTCGTACTCGACGATGGCCGCCGCCTCGTTCCCCTGCTTGTGGAGCGCGCTGCCGAGGTTGTACAGCGTCACGTAGTCGTCAGGAAAGAGCTCTGACGCCACGCGGTAGTCGGCCGCCGCCTCCGTCCAGTTCCCCATCCGGCCGTGCGCGAAGGCCAGGTTGAATCGATAGGCCCAACGCTGGGAGTTCAGCGCGATGGCCCGCTCGAAGTGCGGGAGCGCGTCGGCCTCGCGCTCGGCGCGCACCAGCACCTGGCCAAGATTGCTGTGCGACTCCGCGTCGCTCGGATCGGCCTCGATCGCAGCCTGATAATGCGCGAGCGCCGCCGCGTAGTCGCCCGCCGCGTAGGCCACGTTGCCGGCCCGGTCGGCGTCGATGAACGGCGGCACGTTGGACGCGGCTGGTGGCGCCGTGGACGCCGAATCGATCGGCGCGGCGGGCGCGACCGCCGCAACGGAGCTCGTCGCATCAGCCACTGGGGCAGGCGCTACCGTCTCGTCAGGGCCGCCCTGAAACAGGACCAGGGCTGCCCCGGCGCCCAGGGTCAAGGCGAGAACCCAGCCGTACGAGAAGCCTGGAGCGTCTTCGGCCTGAGCTGGCTGACTGGACTCGAAGACGGGGGGTGTGAGGTCGTCCAGGCGCTCGCCACAGCGCGGACACTCGACGACCTCGAGGCTCAGCGTGACGCCACAGGCCGGACAGCTGATACGCTCGACCATCTACCGGAGTTCCCGCCACGACAGCAACCGCACGCCGACCTGCCCCACGCCGTTGTTGAAGTCCTCCGGGTCGCCGAAGATCTCCACGGAGACGCCGCCCGCGCCGGATGTCCCGAAGAAGATGTGCTGATCGGCGATAAAGGGCGCCGTGGCCCGGCCGGCCACGGTGGCCACGATCGGATTCTCGTTGGCCGTGACCGACCCGCTGTTGTCCGTGTCGTATGCCGCGCCGCCGAGGAATGTCAGCGCGTACAGATTCGACGACACGTCGGCGCACGGCGCCGACGCGTCGCTGACGACCGTCGTGTAGAAGACGATATCGCCAGCCACCGAGGGAAAGGCAGTCGGCCGCTCACCGGTCGCCAGCGACGCGTCGCTGGCGCCGCTCGACACGGTCGCCAGGTTCCGCGTAAACACCGTGACGGCGCCGGCGGCCGGGAACTCGTCCCGAAGGCCGAACAACCGGAACGTACCGGTGCCGCCCGGCGTCGTCGGCGGCAACAGGTCGCTCCCGGTCGACATGAACATGTGCTGGTCGCTCGTGCCGACGAACAGCAGCGCCGACGAGCTGTAAATCGGCTGGCCGGTATCAATCATCTGGGTGAAACTGATGGTCCCCGTTTCGGTGAAGTCGAACCGCCAGTAGCGTCCATCCACGTCGCCCAGGTAGGCCTTGCTCACGAACGACGCCGACGTGCTGGCGCCCGTCGCGGCCGCGTCCGCCTGCAGCGCGTTCTTCCTCCCGTCGGCCACGCCGTCGCCAACGTCGACGCAGCCCACGCTGCCGCTGCCGCCGCAGGAGGCCGCACCGCCGAGGAGGGTTCCGGTCGCGACGTCGATCAGATACAGCGAGCGCCCGGCGCGCGCTGATCCGACGCCTCGCCCCGGCAACTGGTCCTCCACCGCGGGGAAGTACCCCGATCCGACGATGATGGCGTTGACGCTCCGATCCAGATTGAGCGGCCCCACCGCCGGGTCGGACCAGGTGAACCCGACACTCTTCTCGGCCGGGGACGCCGTAAGCTTCAGGTCGCCGAAGAAGCGCACCTCGTCCCCCGGTGTCCCGTCCGCCACCGCAATCGTCGCCGCCACGTCTGTGTCGAACTCCGAGTAGCGCGGGAACGACCAGTCGAACGGCACCCGGTTCGGGTCGGCGAAGCTGCTGATCACGCCCGCGACGTTGTCGCTGTCCGGGGCGCCGCCGCCCATCCCCGCCTCGGTCACGTCGAACGCCTGATAGAACGTCCCGCCCCATCCCTGGCCGATGATCAGCTGCGTCCGCCACACGCCGTTGACCTTCACCTCGGCCAGCTTGGGCGAGCTGTCGACGAAGTAGTCGAAGCGGTCCACCGATTGGCCGTCCAGCAGCGTCTGCAGCTTCGGCAGCAGGTTGTACGGAATCACCGCCCACACCTCGAAGCCGGTGCGCGCGTCGAACCCGTGCAGCATGCCGTCGTTCGCGCCGACCCAGATGATGCTCCGGCGGTCCTCGTGATCGCCGGCGAACGTGCCGGCCGTGCCGGTGCGCCCGTAGTCCTCGTCAGGCGGCGGATCGAGCGACGGCGGGTCCATGATCGCCGGGGTCGACCCGATGATGGCGCCCAGCGGCAGGCTGCGCACGAAGTCAATGACGGTCGCGGCGTCGGCGCCGCCCATGTGGGGAGCGAGTGTGGCCGCGTTGGCCGACGTGAAGGCCACCAGCCCCGACCCGGGAATGACGGTGAAGATGTTCCGGTCGTTGACGCTGAGCGGCAGCCGCGCTCGCCCCGCCGTCTCCGGCCGCCCGTCCACGTCGGGCCAGAGCGGGGTGCCATCCGCGACGAACTTGAAGCCGGACGGTCTCGAGGCGTCCGCCTCCGGGCGGAATGTCCGGAACGCGCGCAGGCGGCCCTCGAAGCCGATGCCGGTCTGGGTGTTCAACGCGAATCCGGCGGTCAGCAGCATGTTCGCGCGCTGCGGAATGTCAACGCCGGCGGACTGGATGTCGGTGAGAGGCAGTGCGCCGCCGGTCGAGTCGCTGGCGTTCTTCAGGTTCACCGTGCCGACGATCGGGCTGACCGGGATGAACTCGCTGGGGGTCCCCGCGTCGAAGTCGGTGTCGCGCGCGAAGCCTGACTCGACCGCCAGATTGATCACGCGCGCCACGCCGGCGGCGTCGGACACCGAGAAGTAGGCGCCGCCGCTGCTCGACGCGATCGTCTGCAGCTCGACCTCGTCGGCCGCCGGCGGGTCGATCGCCACCACGAAGATCGGCACGCGGCGCGTCACGCCGCCGCCGGACACCGCCAGAAACGTGGCGGCGGTCGCACCGGGGTTGTGCGACGCGGTGTAGTTGGCGTCGCCGTCGTCGTCACCGCCCGTGACCAGCACGACGACCGTATTCCGGCAGACGACCGATGCGGCCGAGTCGTTCGCCATCGCTGCTACGATCTCGACTCGCGCGTCGTCCAAGGCATGCGTCAGCGGGCGATCGTCGAACCCGGCCCCGCCGATGCCGGCCGGAATGATGCCCAGCGGATCCTGGATTGGGCGCTGCACGAGATCGACGATCGTCTGGCCGGCGTTGGCGGCTGCGGCCACCCGCACCCCGCTCGCCCCCTGCGCGTAGTTGGGGCCGCCGATGATCGGGGCATAGATCCCGAAGTTACCGTTTCCAGCGACGTCGCACGGATTCGAGTCGCGGAGACCCTGGTGGTCGCTCAATGCCACCGGCTTGTCGCAGTCGCCCAGCACCCGCCAGGCCGGGTTGTTCTGCCTGAGCGTGACGAGCCCCCAGTGGTACCGGCTACCGATGTTGTCGCCGACCGCTCGTGCAATCCCCGCCTTGGCGATCTCCAGACGGGTCGGCGCCCAGAAGTCGGCGTAGGCGCTGTTGACATCCATCACGGCCGTAAAGCTGTCCGCGGTGTACTTCTGCGTCGCATCCTGGACCGCCGTGAACTCCACGTCCTCGTAGATTCGCCGGTAGGTCAACCCTGTCGGACCCGAGCTGAACGCGTTCGCGATGTTCCCATCATCACCGGTGTTGTAGGTCATCGGATCGTAGTAGTTTTCGTCTCCGTCCTCCAGCATCCGGAACGAATTGTCGAGCACGACGATCACCCGGGCCGGCACGTTCTTGATGAACAGCAGCGGGTCGAGCTGCGCGGAGGCCGGCGAGACACTCAGCGACACCACGATCGCCACGCCCGCCGCCGTTCCGCCGAGTCTTCGCCACCGAGCGCCTCGTGTCACCTTCTCCACCTCAATCCCCGGGGAGCCTGTCGTCCGCCGCCATCTCACTGCACGACGATGCCGCCGCCGGAGCCCATGCTCATGCCGGTCAACCCGGTCCCGGGCGTCTGCACGGCCGCCTTCCGCGCGCGCTGGTTCTGTTCTTCCTGCCCGCGCTGGGCGATCATCCCGCGCTCGATATCCGTACTGGAGGACTGCGCCATCGTCGCCTCGACCACCTTGCGCGTATTCGACGGTCCGTAGCCGACCGCGTGCAGCGTGAGCACCCCGTTGCCGTCCGCCAGCGGGTTGCCGTCGATCTCCGACGGGTCGTCGGCCACCCACACGGCGACGTAGTCGAGGCTGTTGATCGTGCCGGTCAACGCCAGCCGGTTGATCGGCCCGTAGGCGTACAGACGCCAGACCGGGTTGTTCGCCCCCCACACGCCGAACGTGTCGGTCTCGCTCTGGAGGTTGGCCGTCTCGGTGGTCAAGCTGATCGGCGTGCCGTCCGGCAGCGTGGGGGAGAGCGAGCCGTCGGCGAACCCGGACTGCACCGTCCCGGCGAGCACGTCGTTCCACTCCGCCACGGTCAGCAGATCCTGGACGACCCGCTCGATGCCGGCGTCGGCGGCGTACAGCGCTTCTTGGGCATTCCGGAAGTTCGTCGTGATCGCCGTCTCCGTCGTCGTCAGCAGGATGAGCGCCGACCCCAGCGCCGTCAGCAGCATCGTCGCCATCATCGCGATGATGAGCGCGATGCCGTCCTCCGCCTGGAGCCGTCGAACACGGCCATGGCGTTCGACTGTCGGCACGGGCATGGGTGCGGATTCGGTTCTGCGCATCGGTCTACCGTCTACCGTCTACCGTCTACCGCGTCAAGTTCATGTTTCGAGGCGTAACCTCGAAACTCAGCTTGTAGTCCGGCACCTGGCGGGCCCCTGACGACGACTGGCCCGGCCGTGTAAACAGGGTCGGGTCCGATCCGCGGAGATCGACAGCTGACACCTGCAGGCGTAGGTCGACGCGCACCTTGCGGACCCGGTACAGATCGGCGTCGAACTGATTGCCGGTGACGCCGCAAAACGGGCCGTCGGTCAGCATTGCCTCGGTCAACTCGACCAGCGAGCCGGCACTGGTCAGCGTGGCCAGCGTCGGATTGCCCGACACGTCGAACAGGCAGTTCGCGACGCCGATCGTCGGCTTCGGCAGCAGCGGTGGATTCGGATCGCCGTAGTAGCGAAACGAAAGCCCCACGACGTCGTCCACGAGCGGCAAGTCGGAAGTCGACCCGTCGTAGTGGCGCAGCTGGTCGTTCGCCGCGTCGTGGTAGTAGGTGTGCGTCTCGACCTGCGTGACGGCCGACCCCGTCCCGTAGGCCTTCGACAGCTGCTGATTCCGGTGCTGCAGGTGCAGGGCGTTGGTCTGGACGTTGGTGATCGTGAACGTGTCCATCGCGCCGGTCTCGTCGAAGATCATGATCGTCATGCCTTCAGTGAACCCGCAGAGTTCGTCGTTTTGGGGGCAGCCGGGCATCGCGGTCACCTTGAGCTCGGCCGACACGTTCGGCATCGGCTGGGAGATCGTCGTCTGGGCGACGGTGTTCGGCACGTACATCAGCGTGATGACATCCGGCCGATAGAACACGCCGATGGCCGGATCGGAATCGACGAGGCCGGTCCGGTACGGCATGACCGGCGCAAAGTAGTTGGTCAACCCGCCGTTCGCCGACCCTTGATAGGTCCCGGCGCCGGCCATGAGCAGGTCCTTGAACAGCATGTCGGCCGCCACGCGCATGCGCTGCTGCATGTCGGCCACCTCCGGCTGCACGCGAAAGGCCCCCTGGCTGGGATTGACCAGCGTGAAGATCGTGCCGGTCACGCCCAGCATGATCGCCATGGACACCATGAGCTCGACGAGGCTGAACCCCGCCTGCCGGTCGCGAACCCGTCGGGTGACCCGGTTCGTTTGCATGATCTCAGGGCGCCTTCCGCGTCTTCACGGTGACTAGCCAGGAATCATCCGGCAGCCGACGGCGGGGGCCCGTCCCGGCGCCCCGGGCCTCCGTGCGCAGGTGGGTGACCAGGACCTGCAGGATCAGCGTGTTGTTCGGGTTCGTCGGCAGCGGCTCGACCGACCATCGGCGGATGAAGGTGGTGTTCGGCGACGGGCTGGCGCCATTCCCCACCCAGTCGCCGTAGACACCGATATAGTCCACGTAGCCCGGCGTGTTGCCGTCGAGCGTTCCCAGCGGAGACGGATTGAGGCCACGCCCGTTGGCCGACGGCGGATCGGTGCTCAGGTCGGTCGTCGTGTCGGACAACGGCAACCCCAGGCCAATCGTGTCGAACCCCCACGTCAGCCCACGCAGCTGCTCCATCTTCTGCACCGCGAGAATCGCGGTCGAGGTCTGTGCGCGCGCGTCGAGGTTCCGTTTGGCCGCCACCGCGAACAGCTGGGCGACGCTGAGTGAGACCGTCGTCAGCAGCCCGACCGCGATCATCGTCTCGATGATGCTGAAGCCGCGCTCACTGGATTTCGATTTTGCCGAGGCCATTGATCGTCACCGTCGATGATTCGGTATCCTTCGTCACCGTGACCGTCACGGGGGTCGCGATCGGCAGCGACACGCCTCCCACGAGCTGCTGGGCTGTGCCGTTCGGCGAGAACTGCAGATTCGACCCGGCCACGCTCACCGTGAAGTGGAGCCGCACCAGCGGACCGTCGTGCTCGGGTGTGGCCAGATCGGCGTCCTGCGGTCCCGGAAACGGGAAGGCCGTTTCGTCGCATCGATTCGGGGCGGTGTCGGTTGTGGCCACGCCGGTCACCTCGACGATCCGCAACTGCCCCAACGCCGGACAATTCAGCCTGACCTGCATCGGCCGGTTCCCCGACACGGACCGCATCCGGGCGGTTTGCAAGGCCCGCTCCACCTCACGCGTGGCGATGCCGAGCCGCATGGAATCGGCGACGTCCGTCATGACCGGCAGCGCGATCGCCATGAGGGTGGAAGACACTGCGACCGTCATCAGCAGGTCGGTCAGCGAAAATCCAAACGTCGATCGGATCGAGCCAGTCAGCCGCATCTGCTCAACAGAATAGCAACGACGCTGCCATGGCCGGACCCTGTCTGAACCATGACACTAACTTGCTATTCAACAACGAGTTACGGATCTCAAGCCCCCAAGAAGAACCTCCGGCGCCACCGACCCGTTGTTCAATGTTGTTACATTCAGTAACAACTATGGAAACGCTCAGCCCGAGCCGGTGGGCAGAACTGCTCGCATTTTCGTCCCCTGGGGAGACGTGTCGACCGTGAGACGGCCGTTGTGGGTGACGATGATCTTCTGGACCAGTGCCAGCCCGAGCCCCGTCCCGTCAGGTTTGGTCGTGAAGAAGGGCCGGAAGATCCGGTCGAGCGCGCTCGACTCGATGCCCGGGCCGTTGTCCGCCACACTCAGGCTGGCCGTACCCTGTGCGACGTCGACCGCCCCCTCGAGCGTGATGACAGGCCGGGTCCCTGCCTGCGCGCAGGCCTCGAGCGCATTCCGACAGAGATTGCTGATCGCCTGCCTGAGCATCACCTCGTCCCCCTGAATGTCGGCGAACCGCCCGCGGATGTCGATCGCCCCGCCCCGCTGCTGCACCTCCGGGCGGATCTCGTCGGCCGCACGATGGGCGAGCCGCTCCAAGCTCACCGTCGTGAGCGACAGTTCGGCGGGGCGGGCAAAATTGAGGAAGTTGGTGACGATCTGCCCCAGTGACTCCGTTTCCTGCCGCACGGCGATGACGTACGGACGGTAGTCTTCAGGAAGACGCTCGAGGTCTAACAATCGGCCATATCCGTGAATGGTGGCCAAGCCGTTGCGAAATTCATGAGCCAGCCCGGCGGTCAATTCTCCGAGACGCGCCAGACTGTCCTTCAACCTCAGTTGCTCTTCGAGCTCGACGACCGCCGTGAGGTCGCTGAACAGACAGATCGCCCCTTGCAGCGACACCGCGTCGTCCAGAATCGGCGACACGGTGACCCCAAGGTGCGTCGCGCCGCCGGCGCCCTCCCGGAATTCCACGTCCACGGCTCGGCGAACGATCGGCTCCCGCGCCCGCAGGCATTCGTCAATCGCGCTGACCAGCGCCGGCGCGATCGGGCTCAGCAGGGCGCGGAACGACCCGTCGAGCGCCGCATCGGACAGACCGAGCATGCGTCGGCCGGCCGGATTCAAAATTCTCACCTCCTCTTCGAGGCCGACGACGAGGAGACCGGAGGTCATGCTGGCGATGATCTCCGCCGACAGCCGCTCGGACGCATCAGCCCGCGCCGCGCTGGCCCGCTCTTGCTCCTTGAGCGTGGTCACCGCTCCCTGGAGGGCCGTGGTCAGGAACGCATGTTCCGCGCCGCCGTCCCGCATCCGGCGCCCGGCCTGCCGCGCCGCGGCGCCGAAGCGCAACACGGCAAAGACCAGGACGGCGATCAGGCCGCCAACCACGGCGGTCAGGCCTATCAGGAGGTATCCGGACTGCGTCATGGTTGATTCCGCAGGCGTCCGATCAGTAGAACGACGTGTACCACCGCCACAGCGGCTCGCCCGCCAGGCTCGCGGCCAGCGCGCCGACGGCCAGGAAGGTGCCGAACGGCAACGCATACTTCAGTCCGCCGCGCCCGGTCACCAGCACGGCGACGCCGACCAGCGATCCCGCCACCGACGCCAGGATCAACGTCACGATCATCAGCTGCCACCCGAGGAAGGCGCCGACCATGGCGAGCATCTTGACGTCGCCCATGCCCAGCCCCTCCTCACCCCGGATGCGATAGTAGCCTTCCGCGATCCCAAAGAGCACGCCGCCGCCGGCCAGCGCACCGATACCGGCGCTTATCCATCCCGGCGGGAGCCACACGCTGCACGCCAGGCCGACCCCGACGCCGGACAGGGTCAGGACGTTCGGCAACAGGTGGTGGCGCAGATCGACAACGAAGAGGACGACGAGGACGCAGGCGAACAGCAGGCGGACCGCCAGGAGCGGCTGCCAGCCGAACTGCCACACGTGCAGGACGAAGAGTCCGCCCACGACCAGCTCGACCAGGAGGTAGGCAGGTGAGATCCGGACCCCGCAGTCTCGACAGCGGCCGCCCAGCGCGAGATAGCCGAGCACAGGGACGTTGTCGTGCCAGCGGATGCGGGCGCCGCACGCCGGGCAGCTCGACGCGGGTGTCACGACCGACTGACCGCGCGGCACCCGATGGATGCAGACGTTCAGGAAGCTGCCGATGATGAGGCCGAGCGCCGACATGAACGCCGCCTCTGGCCACATCATCGTCACGACGCCGCTCCGAACAGCCGGTTGGACTCGGTGGGCAGCGGGTACAGCACCGAGTCCGCGCCGACGTCGACCTCGCCGGTCCGCGACCGCAGGCGATAGGGAGTCCCGGTCGGGTCGACCGGCACGCCCGGCAGCAGGCCTGCGCCCACGAGATCGCCCCACTCGCCCGGCCACTGTCCCGAACGCTCACGATAGGTGGCGATCGCCGGTCGCAGCTGGTCGAGTCCATCCATCGCGTCGAGCTGCAGCAACCGGCGCGCCGCCTCGTTCTGGATCCATTCGTTGTCGCTCGTCTCCAGGAGCTGTCGCCACAGCAGCCGGGACCCCGCGCGCTGCCCCCCCTGCGCCAACGTCGTAGCCGCCAGCGGGCCCAGCCACTGGGGGGCGCCCTCGACCTGGCTCGCCCGCTCGAACCACTCCGCCGCCGCCCCGTAGTCCTGAAGCCACCAGTAGTGGACGAACCCGATGTCCAGGACGTACTGCCAGCGGTCGGGCATGGCCGCCACGCCTTTCTCGAGCAGCGCGATCGCCTGCTCGGGCTGACCCGGCCCATTGGGATAGGCCTCGGTCAGGAAGATGGCGCCGAACCGATAGGCGATGTTGAAGCGCGGGTCCAGCGTGGTCGTGAGGTCGAGGAGCGGATACAGCAGCGCATAGCTTCTCTCGCCGGCGTCGGTGCGCTTGGTCGAACCGTAGTGCTGGATCGCCCGAATCCAGTAGACGTCGGCCAGGAGATCGTCGAACGACAGCGCCAGCCGGGTCAACGTCGGCCCGGAGCGGACGTACAGGAGCGACGACTCCGACGCGACACTCGCGAAACGGGCCTCTCGAGCCCTCTGCACGGCGACGGAGGCGGCCAACATGACGGCGATCGCGACCGCGAATCGGAGCCCGCGCCGGCGAGGTCGCGTCCCAGGCACGCGGTCGCGGGTGCCCGTGTCGCCAGTCACTTGAAGTCGCGCCTCGAGAAAATGTAGATCGACGCCAGCACGAGCACGGCGACGTAGGTCGCCCCATACAGCGTCGTCAACCCCAGATAGCCGAGCGGGACGGGTTGGGCATGCACGACCGCATTCTTGACGTCGAACGGCGCCAGATTCGGGAGCACGTAGTACAGCACGCGTGCGAGCACGCCGACGATCGGGGAGTCGACCACCGTCTCGAAGTTCCTGAGGTCGGCGTTGAAGTGCCCGACCACGTACAGCCCGAGCGTCAGGGCGGCCGAGAGCAGCGGGCTGGAAAAAGTCGAGAAGAACAGCGCGACGGCGGTGATCAGCGTCAACTGGACGAAGATCAGGAACAGCGCCTTGAGCAGAGCGGGATCGGTGGCCGGCGCCTCCCAGCTCGCCCTGAGCTCCGGCGATTCGAGCCACGCCATGGCGCCCAGGACCGCGTACAGCGCCACCGCCATCACGGCCAGGTTCACGGCAAGCGTCAGGACGAGGCCCGCATACTTGCCGAGGATGAACTCGCCGCGGGTCAACGGCTTCGCCAGGAGGCTATAGATGCTGCGGCGCTCGACCTCCTTCGACACCAGTCCGATGCCGAGAAAGACGGCGATGAACAGCCCGAAGGCAGAGGTCGCGGCGAGCCCGAGGTCCTTGATGATCTTGACGTCCTGTCCGGCGGTCAGCTGGCCGATCACGTAAGAGGCTCCGATCAGCAGCACGGCGAAGATCACGAGGTTGTAGAGCACCCGGTCCCGCACCGACTCCTTGAACACGTGGACCGCCACGTGGCCGATGACCCTCAGCGACTCCCGCCCGCGCCCGATCGCCAGACTCGCCAGGCTCATGATTCGCTCGGCTCCGCCGCCGCCCGGCCGGCGCCGCCCTTCGCCTGGGCGCGTTCGCGCTCGATCTCGACTTCGACCAGGCGCACGAACAGGTCCTCGAGCGATTCGTGCAATGGGTTGAGCGAGACGACCCGCCCGCCGCCACTGACGCAGGCCCGAACGAACGGATCCGGGTCGGACGCGTCGAGCTCGAACGCGTGGCGCCCGGACCCCCTCTCGGTCACCCGCTGCGCGCGCGCGCCGAGCGCTGACCGCGCGGCGGCCGGCAGGTCGGCCACGACCAGCTCCCAGCCACGATCGAACGACAAGATGTCTCCGAGCGGACCAGCCGTCACCAGACGCCCGCCGACGAGGATCGCCACCTGGGTGCACATCGACTCGGCGTCCGCCAGGATGTGGGAGCTGAGGAAGACGGTCCGCCCCTGCTGCCGAAGACCCAGAATCAGCTCCCGGATCTCCCGGCGCCCGATCGGATCGAGACCCGACATCGGCTCGTCGAGAAAGACGACCTCGGGGTCGTTGATCAGGGCTTGCGCAATGCCGACACGCTGGAGCATCCCCTTCGAGAGCCGTCGCAGCAGGTGCCGCCGCTCGGCACCAATCCCCACCGCGTCCAGCCCGCGCTCCACGCGGCGCCGGCGGTCGGTCGAGTGATAGCCGAACAGCTTGGCGAAGTACGTCAACAATTCGTCAGCCGTCAAGTTGTCGTAGAAGTACGGGGTCTCCGGCAGGTAGCCGAGGCGGCGTCGCACGTCGACGGAGCCCACGGGCTGGCCGAGAATCTCCGCCCGGCCGGACGTTGGAAAGATGAGCTGCATCAGCAGCTTGATCGTCGTCGTCTTGCCGGCGCCGTTGGGGCCGAGGAACCCGAAGATCTCTCCAGCCTCGACCGCCAGCGTCAGCTGGTCCAGCGCGCGGTGGGGACGCCTGCGCCAGAACCCGATCGAGAAGTCCTTGGTCAGCCCTTCGGTTCGAATCGCGAACACGGAATCGCTCGTGCGCGTCACGGCGGCAGAGGCGCCGGCCGTCAGTCTTGTGATCCGCTCGCCCGTTCCAACTCGTAGGCAATCGCGGCGTCGAAGTACGGCACCGTCAACCCGCCGGTGATCCGGACCCCATTGATGACGAAGGTTGGCGTCGCCTCGACGCCGAGCGTGACGCCGAGCGCGATGTCTTCCCGGATGGATTCCAGCGTCGCCGGATACTCGGCCTCGAAGTCCTCGACGCCGCCCACCTCCCGCGCCGCGGCGGCGACGCTCGCGGGCGACAGCGTGGCCTGATGCTCGAACAGCCAGGCTTCGAGCCGTTCGGCCTGCCCGGTCCGTTCGGCCAGCTTGACGGCGGCGGCGGCCTCGCACGACGCGTGGTGCACGCCGTTGGGCGCCGTGTCGTTGCACTCGGGATCGAGCGGGTAATGCTTCGTCACGAGCTTGACGGCGCCGGGCTGGAGAGCGTCGTACTTGGCGAAGACAGGCTGATAGTTCAGGTAGGTCTGACGACACGGCGGACACATGTAGTCGTTGAACTTCACGACGAGCACGGCCGCGCCCCCGTCGGCAATCGGCAGCTCAACTCTCGGCTGAGCGCCCCACCACCGCAGGAACTCCACACGCTCGGCGCCCGAGAGCGTCAGGACCGGCGCGCCGACGCCGGACTCGGCCGCGGGCTCCCCCAGCCAGGCAGCACCGAGGCCGGCGGCGGCGGCGAACGCCACCGCCGTCCCGAGACCGGCAGGGGTCGCCAACAGGCGTCGCAGGTCCCGCGACGCCAAGCCGGGCACCTGCGACATCGGAATCGACGCCGACGCGCCGGTCACCACGAAGAGCCCGGCGACCGCGACGTAGACGGTCACGCACAGCAGACAGACCGCGTTGAGCACCACGAAGGAGGCGTAGGCCAGGTACAGCACGACCGCCAGTCCCACGGTCGACCAGGCGAAGAGGTACGCCGGCACGCGCTCCCGGAGCTTCGGCGTCCCGCGGTGCGCGCCGATCAGCAGCAGGCCGCTCAGGGCGAACCAGAGCACGCCGAGATACCCGACGGGCAGGCCAGCGACGCTGCCGTAGCGACTGAGATACACCTGGGTACAGCTAACCGTGTCGTTGACGTCGCAGAAGCTCACGTAGGTCGGATCGCTCAGCAGCTGAGCATGGACGTAGGTCGATGCCCCCGAGGCGCCGAGGCCGATCAGCACGAAGACGATGAGGAGGCGCTGGGTGGCTGCAGTCATGGCTCGAATCGGACCTGTTGTAGCGGTTTCGCCACGACAGCGTCAAGTGCCGGGCGTCGCGGAAAACGAAACGAGGGATGCCCGCCCGTGGCGAGCATCCCTCGCAGACGCCGCGGTGCGGCCGTTACTGAATCGGAATGGCCGGCGCGGCCGGCGTGCCGAACTGGACCGCGGCGATCGCCGCGGTCGACTGATAGATCGTGCCACCCTGGTTCGTGCCGAAGAAGCGCGTGCCGCTGCTGCCGGGGGTCAAAGGAGCTCCCGCCACGAAGTAGGTGTTCGCGACGCCGCCGGCCGCCACGCCGTTGCAGGAGGCGGGCGCGCTAGTCGCCGCCGCGCCGCCTGTCATCACGATGTTGTAGCCGCTCTTCGTCGACGGGTCGGTGGCCAGATCCGCGCTGATGAACCCGTCCTGGCCGACCACCGGCGGCGTCGCCAGCAGGACGAGCGTCGGCGCATAGAAGCCGTTCGCGCAGCTCGCGGAGTAGCTCGACTGCGCGCTGTTGATGGCGCGGAGCGACCCGATAGCGGACGCCTCGTTGCCGGCCATCCGGGCCCGGAGCAGCCCCGGCACGGCGATGGCCGCGATGATGCCGATGATCGCGACGACGATCAGCAGCTCGATCAGCGTGAAACCTTTGTCATTCTTGACGTTGCTCTTCATGTTGCTCTTCATGACTTCTCCCCTATTACCATCCGTATACCGGGTGACCCGCTGCAGCTGCCCGCTGGGACCGGCGTGTCACCCCGTGCAAACTGCGTTGACACCATCTCAGAGAGCAACTGGCATGCCAAGTTTGAAATAAATTCACTTCAGCTTATAACTCATTTGTTATGAACATTTTATATGGCACGACGCCATTGTGTGAACCCGCTGGTTGCCTCTTGCCGCCTAAGAACTGACAAAAAATGGCGCTCTCAACTGACACTTGTTGTCACGTCGCCAGCTTGCCAAATCCAAACGAGCCCCTGACGCGGTACGCGGCCGGGCACTGCTGTCCTTAGGGATCGTGCGAGAGCCAAGAGCCGAGAGCCCGCTAAAGCTTGTACTTCTTGGTGTAGTACCGGAGGGAACGGAAGCTCATCCCGAGCAGGCCGGCCGCCTTCATCTTGACGCCGCCCGCCCGCTTCAACGCCTGGGCGATGTAGTCGCGCTCGATCTCCTTGACGTGCTGTTCGAGATCGATCCCGCCTTCCGGTAAGAGGCCATCCGAATCCCCGTTGTCTCCCCCGGTCGCCCCCAGCCCGCCGGCTTCCTGTCCGGCCACGTGGGGAGGCAGGCTCGCCGGCAGAATCATCGGCGACGGCTCCAGCGCCGTGGCACGCTCGAGCGCATTTTGAAGCTCCCGGACGTTGCCAGGCCAGTCGTACGCCGCCAGCAGCTCGGCCGCCTCGGCCGAGATGCCGCGAATCGACTTCCCCATCCGCTCGCTGAGACGCGGCAAGAAGTGCTCGGCCAGGAGCGGGATGTCTTCCCGCCGCTGCCGCAGCGGCGGGAGCGCGACCGGGATGACGTTGATCCGATAGAAGAGATCCTCCCGGAACGCCCCCTCGCGCACCCGTGTCTGCAGGTCCCGGTTGGTGGCCGCAATGATCCGGATGTCGGCGGTCATCTCGTCGGTGCCGCCCACCCGACGATACTTGCGCTCCTGCAGCACGCGCAGCAGCTTGACCTGCATCATCGGGCTCATCTCGCTGATCTCGTCGAGGAAGATCGTGCCCTTCTCGGCGACTTCCACGAGCCCCTTCTTGTTCGAATCGGCACCGGTGAACGCGCCGCGCATGTGACCAAACAGCTCCGACTCGAGCAGGGTCTCGGTCAGCGCGCCGCAATTGACCGCCACGAACGGCCGGTCGCGGCGCAAGGAATTGAAGTGAATCGCCCGCGCCACGAGCTCCTTCCCGGTGCCGGACTCGCCCGTCACCAGGACCGTGCTGTTCGTCGGTGCGATCGTCTCGATCAGCTTGAACACCGCGAGCATCGGCTCGCTGCGTCCGATGATGTTCGAGAACTGGTGCATGGTCTGCAGCGTCCGTTTGAGGAGGATGTTCTCGCGTCGAAGTTTCCGCTGCTCGAGGGCATCGCGCACCTTCAGCTTCAACTCGTCCACGTTGAACGGTTTGCTGACGTAGTCGTACGCCCCCATGCGCAACGCTTCGACCGCCGTCTCGGTCGAGGCGAACGCGGTGATCATGATGCCGATGATGTCCCGGTCGATCTTCTTCGCGGCCCGCAGGACGTCGACGCCGCTCATGTCCGGCATCTTGATGTCCGAGATCATCAGGTCGATCCGCTCGCGCTCCAGCAGGTCGATCGCCGCCCGGCCGTTCTCGGCCAGCAGCACCTCGTACCCCTCGCGCCGCATCACGATGGCCAGGAGCTCACGCATGGACGGTTCGTCGTCGACCGCCAGAATCCTGGCGGCGGTGCCCTCCGGTGGTGACGGCTGCGTCTCGGTCATGATCCGTGTCCGCTGACGAGGTCCGGCGTGTCCGTGACGTCCGACGGCTGGGGCTCTACCCCGCCTTCGGGAAGCTGGCGCGGCGGCAGGAAGACCCGGACGACGGTGCCCTGTCCGGCCACGGAGGAGACGCGGACCTCGCCGTCGTGGTCGCTGACGATCCGGTGCACGATCGCCAGGCCCAGACCGCTGCCCTTGGCGAACGACCCGTGGAACGGTTGAAACATCGCGTCCGCCTCGCTCGGCGACATTCCCACACCCTCGTCCTGCACGGCAATGACAACCGTACCCGCCGTCCGCCCAACCCGCTCGACGAATGCCGACAGTTGGAGTCGGCCACCGTCCGGCATCGCCCGCAGCCCGTTGGTCGCCAGATTCCACAAGATCTGCTTGAGCTGCCCCTCATCGGCTTCGTACGGCACGGCGCCGGACGGGACGTCGACCTCCACGACATGCCCGTCACGGCACTCGGCGCTGTTGCGCAGCAGGAGGGCGGTGTCGTTGATCACGCGCCTGACGTCCAAGGACTCGGGGGCGTAGCGCTGCGGACGCGCGTAGGCCAGGAAGCTCTTGATCGTGTGGTTCAATCGATCCGATTCCCTCAGGACAATGTCCATCAGCTTCGCCTGTTCCTCACTCAGCGGTAGATCCTGGCGAAGAATCTGAATCGAGCCGGACATCGACGCCAGCGGATTCCTGATCTCGTGCGCAATGCCGGCCGCCATTTCGCCGACCGCCGCCAAACGCTGCTGAATCCGGCGCTCCCGCGCCAGCCTCCGGCTCTCGGTGACATCGCGGAACGTAAAGAGATGCCCGGCTCGCCCGCTGGGCGTGATGAGCGGTGAGGCGCCCAGGCCCAGCTCGATCCGCCGGCCATCGCCGGTGTCGTACGCAAAGTCGTGGCGGAACCCGGCCTCGGGCCAGTCGTGCAGCGAGGCCGCCAGCGTCTCCGGGAGCTGAAACAGGTCGAAAATGCGGCGCCCCTTGACGGTGGCCGCCGTGTGCCCGGTGATGGCTTCAGCCGCACGATTGAAGGTCAACACGCGATACTCGCCGTCGGTCGTGGCGAGGCCGCTCGTCATGCTCTCGATGACATGCTGGTTGAACGCCTGGAGATCCGCCAACGCCGTGGACGCGCGCTCGAGCCGGGCATCGGCGCGGCGTAGGCCCTCCGCGAGGTAGCCCGACAGCAGGGCCACACCGCTGAAGCCCACGAGATTCAAGCTGACGGTGTAGACCGCCACGCGCACCGGCGGCAGCACCACCGCCAGGGGACCGGCAAGGGACCCGCCCATCAGCCCGAACGCCCCGGCGTACTGGGACGACACCAGACCGCCGTACATCAGCGCGCTCAGGACCCCGACCAGCAGTCCGCCCCGCCGGGACTGCACGACACTGGCGGCCACGATCGGCAGCACGTAGAGCGTCGAGAAATAGCTGATGACGCCGCCCGTCATGAACACGACGGCCGACACGATGATGGCGTCGGCCCCCAACTGCAGGTCGATCAACCAGCGGTGCCGCTCGACGTGCCGCAACGTCAGCGCGTAGGCGACGGTCAGCGCGTAGGTGAGGCCGATGACGAAGAAGAACGGGTCGATCGGAAACGCGCCCGGCACCGCAATCTGGACGAGGATGCCGGACCCCAGCAAGATGGTGACCGCTGCCAGGCGCAGCCCCATCAGCCACAGCAGTTTTCGCCGCAGCGGAACGTCCAGGGCGGGCGCGTCGTCGGTCATCCCGTCAGCTGGCTGATGAGGTCGAAGATCGGCAGATACATCGCGATGACGATGCCGCCGATCACGCCACCGAGAAGAGCGATCATCACCGGCTCCATCAAGGTCAGCAGGCCGGCCACTGCGGTGTCGACCTCCTCCTCGTAGAAATCGGCGATCTTGCCCAGCATCGTATCGAGCGCGCCGGTCGTCTCGCCCACGTTGATCATCTGCGTGACCATCGACGGGAAGACCTGGGTCTCACGCAGCGGCTCCGCCACCGTCTCACCGCGCTCGATGGCCGCCCGAGTCGTCATCACGGCGTCCTCCACGATGGCGTTGCCGGCAGTCTTGGCCGTGATGTTCATCCCGTCGAGGATCGGCACGCCCGACGCGAGCAGCGTGGACAGCGTTCGGCAGAACCTGGCCACCGCGATCTTGCGCAAGATCATCCCGATCACCGGCGCGCGCAGCGACAGGCCGTCGATGACGTGGCGGCCGCGGTCGGTTGCGTAGTACTGCCGGAAGGCGAACGCTGCACCGAAGCCCCCTATCAGGATGAACGGCATGAACGTCACGAGGGAGTTACTGAGCCAGATCACGAACAGCGTCGGCAGCGGCAGCGTCGCGCCAAGGCCCGCGAACAGGTCCGCGAACGTCGGGATGACCTTCCACAGAATGAGCGTCACGACGACGACGGCGATGACGATCACCGCGACCGGGTAGATCATCGCGGCCTTGACCTGGTCTTTCAGCTTGACGTTCTTCTCGATGTAGACCGACAGCCGCTTGAGGATCGTGTCCAGAATGCCGCCCGCCTCGCCGGCGGTCATCAAGTTCGTGTAGAGCGAATCGAACGCCTTGGGATGCTTGCTCATCGCGTCAGCCAACGTCATGCCGCCCTCGACGTCGGCGCGCGTCTTGAGAATGACGGCCGCAAAATTCTTGTCCTCCTCCTGGTTGCCCAGGATCTCCAGGCACTGCACGAGCGGCAGGCCGGCGTCGATCATCACCGAGAACTGGCGCGTGAAGATGGCCAAGTTCTTCGCGGCCACCGCCTTGCCGCCCGTGGTCTTCGCCTTGTCCTTCTTCTTCACCGCGTCGATGCGCGTGACCAGGATCTGCTCGCGGCGCAGCGCGGCGACGGCCGCTTCCACCGAGTCGGCCATCCGCTCGCCGCTGACCGTCTCTCCACCACGCGTCCGTCCTGAGTATGCGAAGCTCGGCATCAGTCGCTGTCCTTCGTTCGTCCGTCCCGCGGCGTTACCGCCGGCCGGTCACCCGCCCTGTGACCCGCCCCGGCGCCCGCCCCACACCGGGGCGCACGCCGACGCCAACGCCCCGCTTGATCATGTCCTCCAACTCGTCAGGCAGCGACGAGTACGAGAGCGCCAGGTCCAACGTGATCTGTCGCGCCTGGACGTGCGCCGCCAGCGCCTGGTTCATTGTCTGCATGCCGGCCTTCTCCTGGCCGGACTGCATCGTGGAGTAGATCTGATGAATCTTGTCCTCACGGATGAGGTTCCGGATAGCCGAATTCGGCACGAGCACCTCGAGCGCGACGACGCGCCCCTGGCCGTTCGCCTTGGGTAACAGCGACTGACACATGATGCCTTCCAGGACGAGCGACAACTGGGTCCGAATCTGCCCCTGCTGATGCGACGGAAACACGTCGATGATGCGATTGATCGTCTGGGCCGCCGAGTTCGTGTGCAGCGTCGCGAACGTCAAATGGCCGGTCTCCGCGATCCGGAGGGCGGCCTCGATGGTCTCGAGGTCGCGCAACTCGCCGATGAGCACGATGTCGGGATCCTCACGCAGCGCCGAGCGCAACGCGGCCGAGAAGCCCACCGTGTCGCCATGGATCTCGCGCTGATTGACGATGCATTTCTTGTGGGGGTGGATGTACTCGATCGGATCCTCGACGGTCAGAATGTGGCCATGACGCTCGCCGTTGATCTTGTCGATCATCGCTGCGAGCGTCGTGCTCTTGCCACTGCCGGTCGGACCGGTGACGAGCACCAAGCCTCGCGGACGTTCTGCGAGCTTCGCCACCACGGGTGGCAGGCCCAATTCGTCAAAGCCGAGGATCGTCTCCGGAATCAGCCGGTAGACCGCAGCGACCGCGCCGCGCTGGTTGAACACGTTGCAGCGAAACCGGGCCAATCCCCGAATGCCGAAGGAGAAGTCCAGCTCCTGCGTTTCCTCGAAGCGCTTCTTCTGGGCGTCGGTCAGTACGCTGTAGGCGAGCTGCTTCGTGTCGGCGGCGCCGAGCGCCGGCAAATCAAGCGGTCGCAACAGCCCATGGACGCGCACCTGCGGCGGCGTGTTCGTCGTGATATGGAGATCCGAGCCGTCGGCGTCGACGGTCGTCTTCAACAGCTCCCGAAGCGTCGCCATGCCCCCTCCGTACCTGCCACGAACCGGCAGGCGTCTCGTGCTACCGAACCGTTTCTCGGACCACCTCGTCGATGGTCGTCACGCCGTCCTGAATCTTGCGCAAGCCGCTGAGCCGGAGGGTCAGCATGCCCTCCTCGACTGCCTTTCGCCGCAACTCTGGCGCCGAGGCACCGACCAGGATGAGCTCACGCATCTCGTTGGAGATCTCCATGACCTCGTAGAGCCCGACGCGGCCCTTGTACCCGGTCTGGCGGCACCGGTCGCAGCCGGTCCCTTTCTGGGGCTTCACCTGCTGCGCATCTTCCGGTGTGTAGCCGATGTCGACGAGCGCCTCCGGGGGAATGGTGGTCTCCTCTTTACACGCCGTGCAAATCCGGCGCACCAGCCGCTGGGCGCAGATCAGGTTCACCGAACTGGCGACCAGGAACGGCTCGATCCCCATGTTCATCAGCCGGTTGATCGTGCTCGGGGCATCATTCGTGTGGAGCGTCGACAACACGAGGTGGCCGGTGAGCGACGCCTTGACCGCAATCTCGGCCGTTTCGAAGTCCCGGATCTCCCCGACGAGGATCGTGTCGGGATCCTGCCGCAGGAAGGATCGCAGCGCGGCGGCGAAGTTGAGGCCGATGTTCTCCCGCACCAGCACCTGGTTGATGCCGGGCATGTTGAACTCGACCGGATCCTCGGCCGTCAGGATGTTCGTTTCGGTCGTGTTGATCTTTGAGATCGATGAGTACAGCGTATTCGTCTTCCCGCTGCCGGTGGGACCGGTCACGAGTACCATGCCCCACGGCTTTTCGATCGCCGCTTCGTAGCGCTTCAGCGATTCCGGCTCGAAACCCAGCTTCGTCATGTCGAGCATCAACTTGTCGCGGTCGAGGAGTCGCATGACGATCTTCTCGCCGAACAGCGTCGGCAAGCAGGACACCCGGAAGTCGATTTCCTTGCCTTGTCCGTTGTCATTGAACCGAATCTTGATCCGGCCATCCTGCGGCAAGCGTTTCTCGGCGATGTCCAGCTTGCCCATGATCTTGATGCGCGACGTAATCGCGTCGCGAAACCGCATGGGCGGCTGCATGACGTTGTAGAGCGTGCCATCGATCCGGAACCTCACGCGAAACTCGCGCTCGTACGGCTCGATGTGAATGTCGCTGGCCCCCTTCTGGATCGCGGACATCAGCACCAGGTTGACCAGCCGGATGACCGGCGCCTCGCCACTCTGCTTCTCGAGCGTGGCGGCATCCAGTTCTTCGAGATCGTCGAGGAGTTCGACGTCGTCGTCAGCGATCTGCGGCATGTCCTCGAGCTCACGTGTCGCGATCTCGAGGGTGCTGGGACCGCTCGCCGACGAATCACCGTCACCGCCGTCTCCGGCACCGTAGTACTTCTGATAGGCCTCGACGATCGCCACCTCGGACGCCACGACCGGCTCGACGTTGTAGCCGGTCATGAACTTGATGTCGTCCATGGCGAAGACGTTGGTCGGATCCGTCATCGCAATCGTCAGCGACGCACCGGACCGGCTGAGGAGATATAACCGAAAGTTGTGTTTGAGGTTTTGAACAGGCGGCGTACCCTGGGTGTTGCTAACGCACCCCCCTCACCCGAAGGGCAAGGAGGTACGCCACCATGCCGGAGCCTAACGAAAAGCTGGTCCAGTTCCCACAAGAATCGTCCCGAGATGTCCTGACCGAGGTGCTGCACCGCGGAGCGCAACAGATGTTGCTGACGGCGATCGAGGCCGAGGTGGACGACTACCTTGCGGCCCGGGCGGCGACGATGGACGCGGCCGGGCGCCGGCGCGTCGTTCGCAACGGCCACTTGCCCACTCGGGCGATTCAAACGCCGCTCGGGGACGTGCGCGTGCAGCAGCCCCGGGTCCGGGACCGTCGGCCCGTAGGCGAACGGGAGACGTTCCGGTCGGCGATCCTGCCGCCCTACCTGCGAAAGACGACCAGCTTGGAAGAACTGTACCCGTGGCTCTATCTCAAGGGCATCAGCACGGGAGACTTCAGCGAGGCCTTGCAGGCGCTGTTGGGGCCCGACGCGCGGGGGTTGTCGGCGACGACGATCACGCGGCTCAAGGCGGTGTGGGAGCAGGACTACCGCGGGTGGTCGCAGCGGTCCCTCGCCGGCCGGCGCTATGCCTATGTTTGGGCGGACGGGGTGTACTTCAACGTCCGCCTCGAGGACACGGACAACAAGCGGCAGTGCATTTTGGTGCTGATGGGCGCCACGCGGGAGGGGCAGAAGGAGCTGATCGCGATCACCGATGGCTACCGCGAGAGCGAGCAGTCGTGGCGCGAGCTGCTGCTGGACGTCCGGGCGCGCGGGCTCGCGATCGACCCGGAACTCGCCGTCGGCGACGGGGGCCTCGGATTCTGGGGCGCCGTGCGGAAAGTGTTCCCGAAGACCCGCGAACAGCGGTGTTGGGTGCACAAGACGATGAACGTGCTGAACAAGCTGCCGAAGGGCGTGCAGCCCAAGGCGAAGGCGATGCTGCACGACATCTGGATGGCGGAGACGACGTCCAGCGCCAACCAGGCGTTCGACTTGTTCGTGGCCACGTTTCACGCGAAGTTTCCGGCGGCGACCGCCTGCCTGGCGAAAGACCGGGACGTGCTGCTGACCTTTTACGAGTTCCCCGCCGAGCACTGGATTCACATCCGGACCACCAATCCGGTCGAGTCGACGTTCGCCACCGTCCGGCTCCGCACGCGCAAGACGAAGGGCGCGGGCAGCCGCCTGGCGTGCTTGACGATGGTGTTCAAGCTGGCGATGGCCGCACAGAAGACCTGGAGAGCGTTGAATGGGTGTCAACTGATCGCCGATGTCATCGACGGTGTGCCCTTCGTCGATGGCGTCCGAAAGGAAGCCGCCTGATCATGCCGCATACACAACATTTGGCAATATCCCCCGGCTGAGCGGGATGATCTGGTATTTTTGAGCCGTTTCGGGCGGAACGAGCTTGAGGACCGACTCGTCGATCTCGAACTGAGTCAGATTGATCGACGGCACACCGTACTGTTTGCTGAGGAGCGCGGTGATCTCGTCGTCCTTCACATAGCCGAGCTTGATGAGGTTGTAGCCGAGCTTCCCCCCATTCGACTTCTGATAGTTCAGAGCCTCTTGAAGCTGCGCCGGAGTGATGAGCTTCTCCTTCAGCAGGAGTTCGCCGATTCGGGCCGCCATCGCTAAGTCATACGGGAAAAGCCAGTTGCTCGACCACAGAGGACGCCACCGGGGAGATCCTCAAATATAGCCGATTGACATTTTTTGTCAATTGACCAATTGATGCCTTGAACGCTGGCAGTCCGTGGATCTTCTCGGAAGGGCAATGACATCACTGCAGCGCCTGAGCTGTGAAGCGCTGCAAGTCCGAAGGCGGTAATGCGAAATCCCGAGCAGCGCCGTGCGTTCGGTTCGACTTCTCGGCGCTCGGCGGCCGGCGGGTCGCTGTCACCGGCCTCCCACTCAGCGCTCAGGATAGAGCTGCTCCGCGCCGTGGGGTCCCCTAGCAGCCCGTTGTCTGAGTGCCGCGTCGCACCAAGGCCCCGCTGAACCAAAGCCGCGGTCGCCCAGGGCAAGGCGCGAGGAGGGAACATACCGGGAATGTGACCCATCGGGGACAACGCCCAGCGCCGCCCCTGGCGGGATGCATCGGCGGTCGTGGGGACGGAGGCGGCGGCGGGGTCGGTCAGCCGACAAGCACGGCGGCGGCGATCACGGTCGTCCACCGCCCCTGCTTGTCGCCGACCGCCGTCTGGGTCACGTTCTGGGTGCGCACGATCTGGTTCGACAGCCGATAGACCTCTTTCTTCTCGTCCCAACTCCTGTCCGGGTCGAAATCGAGATCGAGGGCCGTCGCCAACATCTCGGCTGCGAGCTCTTCCGCGTAGTCACCCGCCGTCTCTTCGTTTTCACCGTAGCTATGGTGCTCGGACAGGTAGCCGTACAGTTCCCGGTCGCGAGGGATCGCCACGCCGATGGTGGCGGCGATCAATCGATGCGGCTCCCGTGACGCAGCCTCGGACATCACGACGAACGTGACTTGTCCTGGCTCCAAGCGCTTGGCCCCTTCGGCGCGCGGGACGATCTTGCAGCCGGGCGGAAAGATGCTCGAGACCCTGACGAGGTTGCAGGCGGCGATTCCGGCCGAACGGAGGGCCTGCTCGAAGGACGTAAGCTTCTCTCGATGCTTCCCGACGCCCTTCGTGAAGAACAGTTCTCTGGGAACGAAACCAAGCACAGCACACTCCACGGACACCCGCCAGCCTCTGCGGCCAAGGACGGCAAGCGACCTGCATCGTAGGGAACCCGCTCCGCGCTGTCAAGACAGAAATCCCGACGGCGGGCGCGCGCGGCGCCTCAGCGGCGCCGCCTCCGATACGCGACCGCCTGGTTGGCCCGGGTGCGGCGCGGGCGGCGGCGCCTCGAGCTTACCGACCGGGCTCCGGTTTCCAGCGGTATCGGGAAGACCGTCTCACGGTGGGCGGCAGCCAGAGGCTGATATATGATGTCCATTCGGGCGCACCTCGGCGCGCGCTCGCCGGGCGCCGCCCGAGCCCGTCTGGCTACCGGCTCGGCCGCAGACGCGAGAGGAGGATACGGTCCATGAAGGCCTACGACACGCCAAGCATCCGGAACGTTGCGATCGTCGGGCACACTGGCGCCGGCAAGACGCAGCTGACCTCGGCCCTCCTCTATGACGCGGGGATGGTCAAGCGCTTGGGTATGGTCGACGACGGTACGACGGTGACCGATTTCGACGAAGAGGCGATAGCCCGCAAGCACACGCTGACGGCCAGCGTTGCCTACGCTGAATGGAACAAGACAAAAATCAATTTCATTGACACGCCAGGCATGGCCAACTTTCTAAGCGAGGCGAGAGCGGCGCTCGGCGTGAGCGACGTCGCAGTCGTCATCGTCGATGGTGTGGCCGGCGTCGAGGTCCAGACCGAGAAGACATGGGCCACGGCGCAGGAACTCGGGATTCCGAGGCTGATCGTGCTCAACCGGATGGACCGGGAGCGAGCCAGCCTCGACCGATCGCTCGAGTCGCTGCGTGAAGTGCTCGGCCGGAGCATCGTCCCGATTCAGATTCCCATCGGTGAGGAGAAGGCGTTTCGTGGCGTCGTCGATCTGGTGACCATGAAGGCGCTGATGTTCGAGCCTGGTGGTGACGGCAAGCCGACGGTGGCCGAGATCCCGGCGGACATGGCCGACGCCGCGAAGGCGGCGCGAGACGCCCTGACCGAGATGGTCGCCGAGGCGGATGACAATCTCATGGAGACGTTCTTCGAAGCCGGTACGCTGACCCAGGAAGAATTGAAGGCCGGCCTCCGCACCGCCACGCTGAGCGGTCAGGTCGCGCCGCTCTTGTGCACATCTGCCACGCGGAACGTGGGGATCGTGCCGCTGCTGGATGCGCTGATCACCTACACGCCGTCACCCGCGGACCGCCCGTTTCCGGGCGTGGACGCGAACGGCGACCCGGTCGACTGCGCGGCCTCGAGCGACGATCCGCCGGCCGCCTTCGTCTGGAAGACCATCGCCGATCCGTTCGCCGGACGCATTACGATGTTTCGCGTCGTCTCCGGCATCCTCGCGGCCGACGCGTCGATTCACAATCTGACGAAAGACTCGGCTGAACGGTGCGGGAGTCTGCTGTTGCTGCAGGGCAAGACCCAGATGGCCGTCAACGAGATCCGAGCCGGGGATCTCGGGGCGGTCGCCAAGCTGAAGGACACCCACACCGGCGACACGCTCGCCGATAAGGAGGGCGGGGTGACCTTTCCCGCGTTTGCGTTTCCAGAGCCGGTGCTCGCCTACGCGATCGAGCCGAAGAGCCGCGGCGATGAGGAAAAAATCAGCGCGTCTCTGGCGCGCCTCCGAGAAGAAGACCCGACCATTCGCTACGCCCGAGATCCCCAGACGTCGGAATTGTTGCTCTCCGGTCAGGGTCAAGTGCACATCGAAGTCACCGTGGCGAAGCTCAAGAAGCGCTTCGGCGTGGAGGTGAACCTGAAGCTTCCGCGGATCGCCTACCGCGAGACGATTCAGGCCTCGACGGAAGCCCACGGCCGCCACAAGAAGCAAACGGGCGGCCACGGCCAGTTCGGCGACTGCAAGATCAAGATGGAACCGCTGCCGCGCGGCGGCGACTTCGAATTCGTCAACGCGATCTTCGGCGGCGCCATTCCCCGGGGGTTCGTGCCCGCGATCGAGAAGGGAATTCAGGATTCCAGGATGCGCGGATACCTGGCAGGCTACCCCGTCGTGGACTTCAGGGTGACCGTCATCGATGGGTCGTTCCATCCCGTCGATTCCAACGAGCTCTCGTTCAAGATGGCGGGATCGCTGGCGTTCAGGGATGCCATGACGCGGGCCAAACCCACGTTGCTCGAGCCCGTCATGGACGTGGAAATCCACGCACCGAGCGAGTTCGCTGGCGACCTCATGGGTGACCTGAACGGCCGCCGCGGCCGGATCGGCGGGATGGAACCGCGCGCCGGGACGACGGCCATGCTCACCTCAAGGCCCAGGTGCCGATGGCCGAGATGCTCACCTACGAGCAGCAGTTGACCTCGGCGACCGGAGGTCGCGGGTCGTACCACATGGAATTTTCACACTACGAGGAAGTCCCGGCTCACTTGCACGCCAAGATTATTTCGGCCGCCAAGGCGGAGCGCGGCGAGTCGGAGTCCGGAAAAGGCTAGCAGGCTAGGACGACTTCTTCGCCTTCGACGTCGCCCGCTTCTTCTTCTTCGGCGCGATCTCAGGCTCAGCGACGTCGTCAGCCTTCTGGCCGCGAATGCGTCGCGCTGCGGCTCGCAGCCGCCCGCCGACCCCCTTGGCCTTGCTGTCCCGCGCGCTCTCGACAGGCTCGTCCCCGTCACCGCCGTCTGCCGAATATTCGCTGCCGATCAACTCGACTTGCGCCATCTCGGCGCTGTCTCCGCGCCGCGCGCCAAGCCGCAATAACCGCGTGTAGCCGCCGGGCCGCGCCTCGAACCTCGGCGCAATGCCGTCGAACAACTTGCTGAGTACGTCTTGATCGGCGATGTCACGCCGCACCAGCCGCCGCGCATGGACGGCGCGGAGGCCATCGCCGCTGGCGATCCCGCGTTTGGCAATCGTGATCAGGCGCTCGACGAACGGCCGCAACTCCTTGGCGCGCGGCACCGTCGTGCGAATGCGCTCGTGGCGCAACAACGCCTGCGCCTGATTCCGGAGCATCGCCATGCGGTGCTCACTCACCCGTCCCAGCTTTCGATGTGCTACTCGATGACGCATTCGTCTATGACTCGTCGCCGTTCCGGCGCCGACATCTCGCGACGCCGCCCGAACTGGCGCTATTCGGGCTCGGCCTGAGTCGCCGGCTGGTCGAGCCGCATGCCGAGGCTGAGCCCCATGTTCGTGAGAATCTCCTTGATCTCGTTCAGTGACTTCCTGCCGAAATTCTTTGTCTTCAACATCTCGACTTCGGTCTTCTGGACCAGCTCTCGGATCGTCAGAATTTCTGCGTTCCTGAGACAGTTGTACGACCGCACCGACAACTCAAGCTCCTCAACGCTCTTCTCGAGATGCTCGTTGGACGCGGGCTGCGGCGGGTCGGCGATCGACTCGGGTGCCTGATCGATCGGCTCGTCCAGGGAGACGAAGATGTTGAGATGATCGCGCAACAGCTTCGAGGCCAGCGACACGCCGTCGCGCGGCGTGATCGATCCGTTGGTCCACACGTCCAGTGTGAGCTTTTCGTAATCCGTCGTCTGGCCCAACCGCGCCGCCTCGACGAGATAGTTGACCTTCTTGACGGGCGAGTGCACCGAATCTATCGGAATCCACCCAATCCCGAGCTCTTCGTCGAAGTTCTTGTCGGCCGACACGTAGCCGCGACCCCGCCGCACTCGCATCTCCATCCGCAAGTGCCCGCCGTCCGCAACGGTAGCGATGTGCACATCCGGTTCAAGAATCTCGATGTCGGCATCGGTTCGGATGTCGCGCGCCTTCACCTCACCGGACTTGTCCACGTTCAGCAACAGCGTCTTCGTCTGGTCGACGTGCATCCGAAGTGGTACCTGCTTCAGGTTCAGGATGATGTCCGTGGCGTCCTCCACGACACCTGGAATCGGCGAAAATTCGTGGAGCACGCCGTCGATTTTGACCGCGGTCACCGCGGCGCCTTCGATCGACGACAGCAGCACCCGCCGCAGGGCATTACCAATGGTCGTGCCAAAGCCCCGCTCGAACGGTTGCGCGGAGAACCGGCCGAACCGGTCGGTCGATGTCTCTCGCTCGAACTCCAAGCGCTTTGGACGCTGGAAACCTTTCCACAACATCGAAGTCAGTCCTTTCTCGAACCAGCAGCCCGTGGTGGGGGTCCGGCTGCATTCGGCCGGCGATGCATCCCCGCTGGCTGCGTTACGCCTCGGTCAAATATTCCCGTTCTCACTCGTCGCACCTTGCAACGCGGGACCGCCGCATCCAGCCAGGGCCCTCGGTCCCACGCGGGCTTCCACCACGGACTGCTCGCTCGCCGTCACCCGACGGCCGTCACGGGTTCTACTTCGAGTACAGCTCGACGATCAGTTGCTCCTGGACCGGTAGGTTGATCTGCTCGCGCGTCGGCAGCGCGGCAATCCGTCCCGCGAGTTTCTCACCATCGAACTCGAGCCACTCCGGAATGCCGCGGCCCTTCACCTCTTCGATCGCGTACTGGATCGATGCGGTCTTCGCGCTGGAGCCCTTCACGCTCACGACTTCGCCAATCCGGACGGAGTAGGACGGCACGTTGACCCGGCGGCCATTAATCTGGAAATGACCGTGGCGGACCAACTGGCGCGCCTGCGACCGTGACGTCGCCAATCCGAGGCGGTAGATGACGTTGTCCAGCCGCCGCTCCAGTAACTGTAACAGCGTCTCACCGGTGATCCCGCGCTGGCGGTCGGCCGCGTCGAAGTACCGGCGAAACTGGCTCTCGAGCACGCCGTAGATCCGCTTGACCTTTTGCTTCTCACGCAACTGCAGTCCATACCCCATGAGCTTCGCCTTCCGGCCTTTGCCATGGTGGCCCGGCGGAACGTTGCGCTTTTCGATGGCGCACTTATCAGCGTAGCAGCGCTCACCCTTGAGAAACAGCTTCATGCCTTCGCGCCGGCAAAGCCGGCAGACCGCGCCCGTGTATCGTGCCATGCTCTCCGTCCCTCTCGTCTCGTCAATCAGTCAGACAGTCTCGAACGTCCGCGTCGCTCACACGCGACGCCGCTTCGGCGGCCGGCATCCGTTGTGCGGCACCGGCGTGACGTCGCGAATCGAACGCACGACCAGCCCAATCGTCTGCAACGCCCTGACCGCCGACTCCCGACCGCCACCCGGCCCCTTGAGGCGCACCTCGAGCGATCGCATGCCGACACCCTTCGCCGCGTTTCCGGCCTTGATCGCTGCCTGGGTCGCGGCAAACGGTGTTCCCTTGCGCGACCCCTTGAACCCGATGCCGCCCGCGCTCGACCACGCGACCACGTTCCCGTCAGTGTCGGTAATCGTGATGATCGTGTTGTTGAAGGAGGCTCGAATGTGCGCGCACCCACTATGCACGACGCGTTTCTCACCACGCTTCTTGAACGTCTTCTTTCGCTTCCCGGCGCGTTTTGGTGTTTGCGGAACCGCGCCCTCGACCGTCTCGTTCTTCGCCATGCCTCGCAACCTCTCCGCCCGCCCCGGGACCTGCTGTCCCGATCGCAACCCGGGCTCCTAGCAGCTAGACCTTCCTCTTCTTCGCCACCGCGTGCTTCAGGGGTCCCTTCCGCGTGCGCGCATTCGTTTTCGTCCGCTGGCCGCGGACGGGCAGATTGCGCCGGTGGCGCATCCCGCGATAGCAGCCGATTTCCATCAGCCGCTTGATGTTCATGGAGATTTCTTTCCGCAGATCGCCCTCGACGCGACCCTCTTCTTCGATAACGCGACTGATCGTGCGGACGTCGTCCTCGGACAAATCCTTCACGCGTACGCTGGCATCGACGCCGGCGGCGTTGAGAATGTCATTCGACCGCTTGCGGCCGATGCCGTAGATGTAGGTCAGGCCGATCTCAATCCGCTTCGTCTGCGGCAAATCAACACCTGCGATGCGTGCCATGGCTATTCCTTACTCTCGTGTGCTATTCGAGCGACGACGGTCACCCCTGCCGCTGCTTGTGTTTCGGATTCGTGCAGAGCACTCGCACGACGCCGCGGCGCCGCACGATCTTGCACTTGGCGCACATACGCTTGACAGATGCTCGAACCTTCATCGCCTGCCCTCACTTCCCACCCACACCGCCGCCGTCACGCGTGCCGCCGGACGATTCGTCCGCGCCCGAGGTCGTGTCGAGCCAACTCGACGACCACTCGATCACCGGGCAGCAGCCTCACGAAATTCTTCCCCGACCCGCCGGCCACGTGAGCCAACACCGACCGCTGGCCCTCGACCTCCACGCGATACATCGCGTGCGGCAGCGCCTCGGCCACGACACCCGCCACACCGATCGGATCCCGCTTCTCCATCGCAGCCACCCGCGGCATCTAGCCGCCGAGCCATCATGACGCCGGCGTGCTGGCCGCAAGCCTCGGCACGTCGCTCGGCCGGCGCGTCAACACCTCCGGCCCGTCCACGGTCACGGCGATCGTGTGCTCGAAATGCGCCGACAGGCTGCCGTCACGGGTCACTGCGGTCCAGCCGTCCGCCAGCACCCGCACGGCTGCCTTGCCCACATTGACCATCGGTTCGATCGCCAGCACCATCCCCTCGGTCAACCGCGGCCCCCGACCGGGCTCGCCATAGTTCGGAATCTGCGGCTCCTCATGCAATTTCGTGCCGATGCCGTGTCCGACGAACTCCCGCACCACGGAAAACCCGTGCTCCTCCACGTGGCGCTGCACGGCGTGACCGATGTCCGAGACCCGCGCACCGACCCGGGCCTGAGCGATACCCAGCTCCAGCGCCGCCTGTGTGACCCGCAGGAGCGCGGCGGCCTCCTCGGAAATCGCTCCGATCCCCACGGTGATCGCCGAGTCACCGTAGTAGCCGTCCAGCAAGACGCCGACGTCCAGCGACACCAGATCGCCGCTCGCCAGCTTCCGCCCTGACGGGATGCCGTGCACCACCTCGTCGTTGACCGACGCGCAAAGCGTCGCCGGGTAGCCACGATATCCCTTGAAGGCCGGCGTGCCCCCCGCGTCCCGGACGCGCGCCTCCACGGCGGCGTCGAGTTCAGCCGTTGTCACTCCCGGCGCGGCCAGCGTCCTCAACTCCTCCAAGACGCCAGCCACGACCTGGTTCGCGGCCCACATCCGCTCGAGCTCGTCCGGCGACCTGCACACGATCACCGACTGACCCTCCCGGCTTGCTCGGGTGAGGCCGCACCGTGCAGTCGATCGACTGCTGCCGCCACCGCCAGCGCCACTGCGTCCCGCGGCCTTGCGCCGTCGATCTCGGCAAACGTCGATCGGTCCCGGTAGCGGCGCATCAGCGGCGCCGTGTCCCGCGCGTAGACCTTGAGCCGTTCGCGGACGACCGACTCGCGATCGTCGCTGCGGCGCTCGCGCTCACCGCCGCACCGCGTGCAGACGGCCGTCGATGCCTCGTCTCCGAAAATGGCCCCGCACTGACTACACACGTGCCGGGCGCCAAGACGACGCAGGATCTCATCCGCCGAAACCATGATGTCGAGCACGATGATCGGATCGCGGCCGACCATCATCGCATCCAGCGCCTCGGCCTGCGGGAGCGTTCGGGGAAACCCGTCCAGCACGAACCCTGGGCGCACATCGTCACGCGCCAAACGTCTCCGGATGATCCCGATCATGATCTCATCACTGACCAGCGCTCCACGATCCATGATCGCCTTCGCCGATCGCCCCAGCTCGGTCTCCGTCCGCACCGCCTCGCGCAGGACGTCTCCGGTCGAAATCTTCGGAACGCTTCGCACCCGAGCCAGCCGTTCGGCTTGTGTGCCCTTTCCCGCTCCCGGCGGCCCGAACATCACGATGTTGACGGCCATGGCCCCTAGCAGCCCGTGCTGGACGTCCGGCTGCATTCGGCCGGCGATGCATCCCCGCTGGCGGCGTTGCTCCTCGTTCGAACCACCACGGGCTGCACAGCCCTAGCCTCGACGCCCTCGAATACGAGTCTTCTTCATGAACCCATCGTAGTGCCGCATGATCAACTGTGACTCGACCTGCTGCACCGTATCCATCGACACGCCGACGATGATGAGGAGCGACGTCCCGCCGAAGTAGAACGTGACGTTCATCCCTTGCGTGATGAACTGCGGCAGGATCGCGTCGAGCTGCTCGCCAATGAACGGAATCGGCGCGACGCGGAACCCGACAATCAAGAGGTCCGGGAGCACCGCGACCATGGCGAGGTAGATCGCCCC
Organism: Vicinamibacterales bacterium; assembly: GCA_963667915.2. Lineage (GTDB taxonomy): Bacteria > Acidobacteriota > Vicinamibacteria > Vicinamibacterales > UBA823. Next base: position 828,812 of record CAXXNN010000004.1, read on the forward strand.
GACCAGCGTGATACGGGTCAAGATCGTGTCGATGTGCTCCGCCGTCCGCTTCCCGGGCCGAATTCCCGGGATGAACCCACCGTACTTGCGCATGTTCTCGGCGACGTCATCGGGATTGAAGATGATAGCCGTATAGAAATACGCGAAAAAGATGATGCCCCCAGTGTAGAGCAGGTAATACAACGGCATCCCATAGTTCAGTTGATCCGTGAGCGCCTGGCCCCAGCTGCCGGCCGGCAGCATACCCGCAATCGTCGCCGGAAACGCCAAAATCGAAGAGGCGAAAATGACCGGAATGACGCCGCCGGTGTTCACCTTCAGCGGGATGTGCGTGTTCGAGCCGCCGTACATACGGCGCCCGACCACGCGCTTGGCATATTGCACGACCACCCGTCGATGGCCGCGTTCGATGAAGACGACCGCTCCCACCACGGCGATCATCAGCGCGAGCAGCGCAATCAAACGAAACAGTCCGATCTGACCCGTGCGCAGCTGATCGACGGTCGTGATCACTGCGCTCGGCAACCCCACGACGATGCCGGCAAAGATGATCAGCGACATGCCGTTGCCGATGCCTCGCTCCGTGATCTGTTCGCCGAGCCACATGATGAAGATCGTGCCAGTCGTCAGGGTCAGGACTGTCAACAGGCGGAACGCCCAACCCGGCTCGTACACCAGGGGGAGTCCGCCGGCGATATTCGTCTGCCGCTCGAGGAAAATGGAAATGCCCAGCGACTGCACGACGCAGAGAAACAGCGTACCGTACCGCGTGTACTGCGTGATCTTGCGCCGACCGAGCTCACCTTCTTTCTTCAACCGCTCAAGGTAGGGCCACACGACCGTCAGCAGCTGCAGGATGATCGACGCACTGATGTAGGGCATGATGCCCAGCGCGAAGATCGTCACCCGCGACAGATTCCCGCCGGAGAACATGTCGTAGAGCCCGAACATCGTGTTCCGGGCCTGCTCCGCCAGAATCGCGAGCGCTTCCGCATTGACGCCTGGCGTCGGCACGTGGTTGCCCACGCGGTAGACGCCCAGCACCGCAAACGTGAACAGCACGCGGTTCCGAAGCTCCGGGATGGCGAAGATGCTCTTGAGGCTTTCGATCATGGCTCCGTGTCGTCTCAGCCTTCCACCACGACGGCCTGGCCGCCGCTGGCTGCGATCTTCTCCGCCGCCTTGCCGCTGAACCGATGGGCGTGCACCGTGAGTGCCTTTGTCACCTCGCCGCGGGCCAGCACCTTGACGCGGCGCTTCGCCCCGTGAATCAGGCCGCACGCGCGCAGCGCCTCGAGCGTCACCTCCGTTCCGGCCTCGAACCGCTCGGCGAGCGTGTCGAGGTTGACGACGGCGTAGTCGACGCGAAACGGATTATGAAAACCTCGCTTCGGCACTCGGCGGTGCAGCGGCATCTGACCACCCTCGAAGCCACGCTTCCGACTGAATCCGGAGCGCGACTTCGCTCCCTTGTGCCCTCGCCCGGCTGTCTTGCCGGTGCCCGAGCCGGGACCGCGACCCACGCGCTTCTTCGAGTGCGTGCGCCCCTTCGGCGGCTGCAGCGTGCTCAGATCCATCACGTCCGTCCTGCCCACGTCGGCGCTCACCGCCCAGCCTCCTCGACCCGCACGAGATGCCGGACCTTGAAAATCATTCCGCGCATGGCCGGCGCGTCCACCCACTGGACCGAGTGGCCTATCCGGCGCAAGCCAAGCCCGCGCACGACAGCCGCTTGCTGCTTGCTATAGCCAATCGGACTCTTCACCAGCGTGACCGTGAGCGTGCGCTCCGCCCGTCGCGTCGACTGCTTAGCCATGCGTCACTTGTCCTCGCCTCAAGCCTTCAACCTCGAACCTCAAGCGGTCGGCGACTCGATCCGCCGGTCGGCCGCCGGGACGTCGATCAAATCCTCGACATTCTTACCGCGCAACCGGGCGACCGTCGCCGGATCAAGCAAGCTCATCAGCCCGACGAACGTCGCCCGTACGACATTGTGCGGATTGGAAGAGCCGATCGACTTAGTCAAGATGTTCTGAATGCCGGCCGACTCGACCACCGCGCGGACTGGGCCGCCCGCGATGATTCCGGTGCCCTCGCGCGCCGGCTTCAACAACACGCGGCCCGCACCGAAGCGGCCAACGACGGTGTGTGGAATCGTTGTCCCTTGAATCGGAACACGAATCAAGGCTTTCCGTGCCACCTCGATCCCTTTCTTGATCGCCGACGGGACTTCCTTGGCCTTGCCAACACCGAACCCCACGTGACCGAGCCCGTCGCCGACGATGACCAGCGCACTGAAGCTCAAGTTCTTGCCGCCCTTGACGACCTTGGTCACCCGGTTAATCGACACGACCGTGTCTCTCAGATCGAACTGCGTCGGATCGATTTTCTCATTCGTTTTAAACATAGCGTCTCAACCGCGGCAACTGCGCCGCACTCACCGCTCGACTCTTAGCAGCCCGTGGTGAACGGCCGGCTGCATTCGGCCAGTGCGACAACCACTGCTAAAACCGCAACCCCGCCTCGCGCGCAGCTTCAGCCATGGCGCGCACGCGGCCGTGATAGAGGAATCCTCCGCGATCGAACACGACCCGGCTCACGCCGGTGACCATCAACCGTTCGGCGATGATCTGGCCGACCGCCTTGGCGCCCGCGACGTTCCCACCCTGCGTCGTCTTGCCGAAGGCCGCCTTGACGGGCGGCTCCACACTCGAGGCTGCCACGACGGTCCGACCCGCCGTATCGTCGATCGCCTGTGCGTAGATGTGGGACGCGGTTCGAAAGACGGCGAGCCGGGGCCGCTCGGCGGTGCCAGTCACGCGCGCGCGCGTTCGAAAGTGAATCCGACGCCGGCGATCCTTCTTCGTCTTGATTCTCATTGACCGTGCACCTTCACGCGCCCGTCTTCCCCACCTTCTTCTTCAGCACTTCGCCGGTGTAGCGGATCCCCTTCTGCTTGTACGGATCCGGCTTCCGCAGCGACCGGATGTCGGCGGCGGCCTGACCGACGACCTGCCGATCGATGCCAGACACGACGATGTGGTTCTGCTTGTCCACCTGTACATCGATCCCGTCCGGGATTTCGAACACGACCGGATGGGAATACCCCAACGCGAACACGATCTGCCGCCCCTTGACGTCGGCGCGGTAGCCCACCCCCACGATGTCGAGCTCACGGGTGAACCCCTCGGACACGCCGTGAACGGCGTTCGCCACCAGGCTGCGCGCCAGCCCATGAAACTTGCTCAAGCCCGGCTCCTCACCCACGATGCGCGCCTCGAGCGTCGAGCCGTTCAGTTCGAAAGCGATCCCCGGGGGGAGGGGCTGGACCAATTGTCCTTTTGGTCCTGTCACGTCAACGGCGCCAGCGCCGACCTTGACGATCACGCCCTTCGGTACCGGAATCGGCTTCTTGCCAACACGAGACATGTCTGGTCACCTACCACACATTGCAGAGTACTTCGCCGCCGACGCCGGCGTGCACGGCCTGGCGACCCGTCATCACGCCGCGCGACGTTGTCAGGATGTTCGTGCCGAGGCCGGCGAGCACCTTCGGCACGGCATCCCGCCGGAAATAGATGCGTCGTCCCGGCCGGCTGACCCGGTGAATACCGGTGATGACGCGTTCCCCGCGCGACCCGTACTTCAGGAAGATGCGAATCGTCTTCTGGACACCACCGTTCACGCCGGGCGTCGCATCCAGTATCGTGAAGCCCTGGATGTAGCCTTCGTCTTGGAGAATTCGCGCGATCTCAGTTTTCAGCTTCGACACCGGCACGTCAACACGCTGATGCCTCGCGACAGTGGCGTTCCGAATTCGCGTCAGCATGTCTGCAATCGGATCAGTCATGACTCGTTACTCTCACACACTCTTCGCAGCCTGTGGCGACACCGTCCCTCGCGATCGGAGCTCCGTCGCCGATCGCCGCGGCGGGGTTACCAGCTGCTCTTGATCACGCCGACGATCTCGCCTTGCAACGCCAGCGACCGGAAACACAAACGACACAACGCAAACTTGCGCATGTAGCCGCGTGGGCGACCGCAGCGCCAGCACCGATTCCGCCGACGCACTTCGAACTTCGGTGTCTTGCGCGCCTTGGCTCTCTTCGCGGTAGTGGCCATATTCTGCACCTCGGCGTCGTGCCACGCACGCCCGCCGTCAATTCGTCCGAAACGGCATCCCGATCAACTGCAGCAACTTCCGGCCCTCTTCGTCGGTTCGTGCCGTCGTGACGACGGAAATGTTCATCCCCCGCTCCTTGTCGGCCTTCATGTAGTCGATCTCGAGAAAAATTAACTGATCCTTCAGACCGAGGGTGTAATTGCCGCGGCCATCGAACCCGCCGGGCGATACCCCGCGAAAGTCGCGCACCCGAGGCAGCGCGACGGAAATCAGGCGATCCAAAAACTCGAACATCCGCTCACCGCGCAAGGTGACCATCGCCCCGATCGGCATGCCCTCGCGCACCTTGAACTGGGCCACCGACTTCTTCGCGCGACGAGGCACGGCGTGCTGGCCGGTGATCTGCGCTAGCTCGCCCGCGCCGACGTCGACCAGCTTTGCGTTCTGCGTCGCCTCACCCAGTCCCATGTTGACGACGATCTTCTCGACCTTCGGAATGGCCATGACGCTATCGTAGCCAAATTCCTTCCGGAGCGCCGGCATCACGTCGCTGACGTAGCGTTCCTGGAGGCGGCTCATTTATCGACCACTCCTTGACACTTGCGGCAAATCCGCACCTTGCGACCATCGTCGAGCACCTGTCGGCCGATCCGGGTCGCCGCGCCGCATTCCGGGCACACCAGCTGCACGTTGGACGCATGTAGCGACGCCTCACGCTCCACGATGCCGCCCTTGATGTTCTTGCCGGGGTTCGGCTTCGTATGGCGCTTGACGAAATTCACGCCTTCGACGACGACCCGATTCGCGGCAGGAATGACGCGCAGCACGCGTCCGCGCTTGCCACGGTCGCGTCCGGCCATCACCAGGACGTTGTCGTTCCGTCGAATCGGTGTCTGCAGACGGGGCATGATGCCTCTCACCTCACCGTCGTCGTCGGCCGGCTCACAGCACCTCCGGCGCCAACGACACGATCTTCATGAACTTGCGCTCGCGTAATTCCCGCGCAACCGGACCGAACACCCGCGTGCCAATCGGCTCCTTCTGCTCGTCGATCAGGACGGCGGCGTTCCGATCGAACCGGATGTAGCTGCCGTCGCGCCGGCGCTGTTCCTTACGCGTCCGCACGATCACGGCCCGGACCACCTGGCCCTTCTTCACAGTCGAATCCGGCGTGGCTTCCTTCACCGACGCCGTCACGATATCGCCCAATCGGGCGTACCGGCCGGTCGAACCACCGAGTGGCTTGATGACGGCGATCTTTCGGGCGCCTGAATTGTCGGCCACGTCGAGGACCGTTTGCATCTGAATCATCGCACCTGCTCCGCTCGTCCTACCGCGCCCGCTCGATGACGCGCATCACGACCCATCGTTTCCGCCGACTCATCGGCCGGCTTTCGACGATGGCCACACGGTCGCCGACCTTGACGTCGTTCGCCGCGTCGTGCGCCACGAATTTCGACGTCCGGCGCTGGATCTTGCCGTAGAGTCGATGCCGTATCTGCCGCTCGACCGCAACGACGACACTCTTGTCCATCTTGTCGCTGACGACGACGCCCTGCACTTCAGATTTCGTAGTCATCGCGTTACTCGTCTGCCGTATCACCGGTCGCGCCGGCCGCGGCCGCCTGGGTCCTTTCGTGCTCTCTCAGCAGCGTCTTCACGCGCGCGAGATCGTGCCGCACGCCACGGAGCTTGCCCTGCGAATCCAGCTGCCCCATCGACTTCTGGATGCGCAGCCGAAAGACCTGCTCATCGAGATCGTGCTCCCGCTGCCGCAGATCCTCGTCGCTGAGGTCGCGAAATTCTGAGATCTTCGTCATGACGCTGGCTCCGCGAAACGAGTAGCGAAGCGGGTCCGAATCGGCAACTTGGCCGCCGCCCGGCGCATCGCCTCACGCGCGTCGGCTTCGTTCACTCCCTCCATCTCGAAAAGAATGCGACCCGGCCGCACCACGGCCACCCACTGCTCAGGCGACCCTTTGCCCTTGCCCATGCGCGTCTCCTGAGGCTTCTTGGTGATCGGCTTGTCGGGAAACACCCGAATCCACACTTTCCCGCCGCGCTTGATGAACCGGGTCATTGCGACGCGCGCCGCCTCAATCTGGCGGTCGGTCATCCAGCAGGGCTCGAGCGCCTTCAGGCCAAAGTCGCCGAATGCGACACGGGACCCGCGCCACGCTTTCCCGGCCATCCGGCCGCGCTGCTGTTTCCGATACTTGACCTTTTTCGGCATCAACATGATCGTCAGCCCATCCGCCCCGCGCGCCGCGGCACATGATATTCCTCTTCGCGACCGACGAGCGGGCGCAGCCGCTCGCCCTTGTAGAGCCAGACTTTGACGCCAATCCGCCCGTACGTCGTCTTGGCTTCAGCGAAGCCGTAGTCGATGTCCGCCCGCAGGGTCTGCAGCGGCAATTGCCCGCGCAGATACCATTCCGTCCGCGCGATCTCGGCTCCGTTCAGCCGCCCGGATACCTTGATCTTGATGCCTCGCGAACCGAACCGGAGCGCCGACTCGACGGCCTTCCGCATGGCGCGGCGGAACGCCACGCGCTTCTCGAGTTGCAGCGCCACTGACTCGCCGATCAACTGCGCGTCCAGCTCGGGCTTCTGGATCTCCTGGATATTGATGAACACTTCACGGTTGGTGCGCTTCTGCACTTCGGTCTTCAGCTTGTCGACCTCGGTCCCCTTGCGGCCAATGATGATGCCCGGCCGCGACGTGTAGATGTCGATCTTGAGCTTGTTCGCGGCGCGCTCGATCTCGATCTTCGAGACCCCGGCATGCGCGAAGCGCTGCTTCAAATCGTGCCTGAGCTCCAGGTCTTCGCGCAGCAGCTTCGCGTAGTCCTTGTCGGCGTACCACCGCGATCGCCAGGTCTTGTTGAAGCCCAGGCGGAATCCGTACGGGTGAACTTTCTGCCCCATGGGTATCCTCTACTGCCTCTACTTCGTCGTCTTCTTCTTCACCGTCTTGGCGCTGCGCTTCGCCACGGTCTTGCGCGCCGCGCGCTTCCGCGCCCGCTTCGGCGTCACCGTCTCGGCCGCTGGTTCGTCGCCCGTCACGGACTCGACGGGCACCGCGGCCACTCGCTCCCGCACGTGCACGGTCAGATGCGCCATGCGCTTCACGATCTGGAACGCGCGCCCCATCGGGGCCGGCCGGACGCGTTTCACCGACGGCCCTTCGTTCGCGTAACAGGCCGACACGACGAGCTGCTCGACGTCGCCGCTGAAACCGTCCTTCTGCTGCGCGTTGGCGATGGCCGATCGCAGGACCTTCTCGATGTCCTTCGCCACCCGTTTGCGGGCGAACCGCAGCGCAGCCAAGGCGTGGTTCACGTCGCGTCCGCGAATGACATCGAGTACCAGCTTCGCTTTCTGCACCGACGTGCGAACGTAGCGACCCGTTGCCTGCGCTTCAATCATGACTAGCGTCTCACCCCAAACTTCGCCACACTGCCGACTGCGGCGGCCTTCTCACTCTTCGTCGTGTGCCCCCTGAAATGGCGGGTCGGCGCGAACTCCCCGAGCTTGTGGCCCACCATGTTCTCAGTCACGTAGATCGGAATGAACTTGCGTCCGTTGTGCACCGCGATGGTGTGCCCGACCATTTCTGGCACCACCGTCGACCGCCGCGACCAGGTCTTGATGACCTTCTTGTCGCCGCCACGATTCATGATCTCGACCTTCTCCAGTAACGTCAGGTCGACGTATGGGCCCTTCTTCAGCGATCTACTCATGGTTCAGGGTCGTCCTTCACTCGAGGGCGCACGCATCGCTACCTCGACCTCCGCTTCGACCGGCGCTGCACGATGAAGCGGTCGGTCGCCTTGTGATTGCGCGTCTTGTACCCTTTCGTCGGCATTCCCCACGGCGACACGGGGTGACGCCCGCCAGCCGTCTTGCCTTCGCCGCCGCCGTGCGGGTGGTCCACGGGGTTCATCGCGCTCCCTCGCACGTGAGGGCGCTTGCCCTGCCATCGAGCTCGGCCGGCCTTGCCGATCGACACGTTCTCGTGATCGACATTACCGACCTGTCCGATCGTCGCGATGCACTCCATGTTGATCCGGCGCAGTTCACCCGACGGCATCTTGAGCGATGCGTACGCCCCTTCCTTGGCCACGACCCGCACGGACGAACCCGCGCTCCGCGCGATCTGACCGCCCTTGCCCGGACGCAACTCCACGTTGTGCACCTGCGTGCCCAGGGGAATATTCTTGAGCGGCAAGGCGTTGCCGGGCAGGATGTCGACCTGGTCGCCCGCAACGATCGTGTCGCCGACCTTGACGCCGACCGGCTGCAGAATGTACCGCTTCTCGCCATCGGCGTAGGTCACCAATGCGATGCGGGCCGACCGGTTGGGGTCGTACTCGATCGTCGACACGGTCGCCGGGATGTCGCGTTTGGACCGCTTGAAATCGATGACGCGGTACCGGCGCTTGTGCCCGCCGCCACGCCACCACGAGGTCAGCTGCCCGGAATTATTGCGCCCTCCCGACTTGTGCAACGATTCGGTGAGCGGCTTGTACGGCTCGTCCGTGGTGATTTCGTCGAACGTCTGCACCGTCTGGTGCCGCCGGCCCGGCGATGTCGGCTTGTACTTGCGAATGGGCATCTCTCAACCTTCTCGTCTCGTGGCGCCTCACCACGGGGCCGCCATCCGGCGGCCCGTCGGGCGGCTAGGCGCCCTCGAGGAACTCCGGCATCTTCTCTCCGTCGCGAAGGCGCACGTAGGCCTTCTTCCAGTCTGGCCGTTGACCGACGAACCGTCCCTGGCGCTTCGTCTTGCCATGCACGATCGACGTCCGCACACTGGCGACCTTGGCGTTAAACAGATGCTCGACCGCCTGCCTGATCTCGATCTTGGTCGCGGCGATCGCCACCTGGAACGTCATCGTGCGGCCATCTTCGCGCAAGATCGTCGTCTTCTCCGTGATGAGCGGCCGCCGAATGACCTCGGTCAACTTCATCGGGCCAACGCCTCCTGCATCGCCTCGATTGCCGCCTGCGTGGCCACCACGCGGCGCGCGTCCATGACGTCCCGCGCCGTCACGTGCGTCACGCCAACCAGACGCGCCCCCTGGAGGTTGCGCACCGACAGCAGCAGCTTGCTGTCCGGCGTGACATCCACGAGCAGCACCCGTTTCCCCCCACCGAGCCGATCGAGCAAGTCGGCAGCCAGCTTCGTCTTCACCTCACCCAGCGCCAGCTTGTCGACGACGGTGACGGCCCCTTCACTGATCCGCTGCGCCATCGCCGACCGCAGCGCGCCGCGGCGCATCTTCCGCGGCAACGCGTAGTCGTAGCTGCGCGGCTGCGGGCCGAAGACCGTGCCGCCCTTGCGCCAGATCGGGCTCCTGATTTCGCCGACGCGGGCCCGGCCGGTGCCCTTTTGTCGCCATGGCTTCCTCCCGCTCCCGCTGACGGCGCCGCGAGTCTTCGTGGCATGCGTGCCGCGGCGGTCCGCGGCGTTCTGGTGAATCACCGCTTCCCAGATCAGCGCCGTGTTGACGTGTCCGCCGAAGACCTTCGGATCGAGATCGAGTGACCCGACCTTCTCGTTCTGATCGTTGACGACGTCCACGGTCATGACTTCTCCAACTCGCCCGGCGCGCCGCTACTTTTTACCCGCGCGTGCCGATTCCTGTACGGCCGGCTCGGGCTTCGCCGTGACGGCCTTGCGCACGACCACATAGCTGCCCGGCGCGCCAGGAACGGCGCCGCTCACGATGAGCAGGTGATTGTCCGAATCGACCTGCAACACCCGAAGTCTTTGCACCGTGACGCGATGTCCCCCCATCCGCCCTGGACCTCGCATGCCCTTCACGACCCTGGACGGATACGACGACGCACCGATGGAGCCGGGCGCCCGGTGGAACATCGACCCGTGCGAGGCGGCGCCGCCTCTGAAGTTGTGCCGCTTCATCACGCCCTGAAACCCCTTGCCGCGCCCCGTTCCCATGACGTCCACGCGGTCTCCGTCGGCGAAGATCGAGACCAGCACCTGATCGCCGGCCTGCGCCGGCTCCCCGCCTGAATCGACGCCGATCTCGCGAAGAATCCGGGTCGGCGGAAGATTTGCCTTCTTGTAGTGGCCGGCCACGGGCTTCGTCACGCGCGCGGGGCGCTCCTCGACGAACCCGAGTTGCACCGCCTCGTATCCGTCACGGGCGGCCGTCTTCGTCTGCACGACCACGCACGGCCCCGCCTTGATGACGGTGGCGGGCCACACCCGCCCCCGCTCGTCGAAGCGCTGCGTCATTCCGACTTTCTTGCCGATGATGCCTGTGACCATGCTGGCTCCTGGTCGTCCCTACTTGTGCTCTTTGCCGAACGCCTTGATTTCCACGTCGACACCAGCCGGCAGGTCGAGTTTCATCAGGGCGTCAACGGTCTGCGGTGTCGGCTCGAAGATGTCGATGAGTCGCTTGTGGGTGCGAATCTCGAACTGCTCACGCGACTTCTTGTCGACGTGCGGCGAGCGGAGCACGGTCCATTTGTTCTTTTCCGTCGGCAGTGGGATCGGGCCAGCCAGCTGCGCGCCGCTCCGCTTCGCTGTCTCCACGATCTCCGTGGTCGACTGATCGAGTACACGGTAGTCGTACGCCTTCAGGCGGATTCGAATCTTGTCGCTGAACGTGGCCATCTCGTCTTCCTTGGTCTCGCCTATTCGAGAATCTCGGCGATCGTGCCGGCGCCGACCGTCCGGCCGCCTTCGCGAATCGCGAACCGCAGCCCCGTCTCCAGCGCCACCGGCGTGATCAACTCCACCACCACCGCCACGTTGTCCCCCGGCATCACCATCTCCACGCCCTCGGGCAACGTCGCCACCCCCGTCACGTCCGTCGTCCGCAGATAAAACTGCGGCCGATACCCATTGAAAAACGGCGTGTGCCGCCCGCCTTCGTCCTTCGTCAACACGTAGACTTCGCCCTTGAACTTCGTGTGCGGCGTGATCGACCCCGGGTGCGCCAAGACCTGGCCCCGCTCCACGTCGTCCTTCTCCGTCCCCCGCAGCAGCACCCCGACGTTGTCGCCCGCCACCCCCTCGTCCAGCAGCTTCCGGAACATCTCCACCCCGGTCACCACCTTCTTCTGCGTCTCCGTGAACCCCACAATCTCGATCTCTTCGCCGATCTTCACCTTCCCGCGGTCCACCCGGCCCGTCACCACCGTCCCGCGGCCCGAGATCGAGAACACATCCTCGATCGGCATCAAAAATGGCTTGTCCACATCCCGCACCGGCACCGGCACATACGCGTCCACCGCCGCCATCAGCGCCTCCACCTCCTTGGCCGCCTCCGCATCCCCGTCCAGCGCCTTCAACGCCGACCCCCGCATCACCGGCAGGTCGTCCCCCGGGAATTGGTAGGTCGTCAGCAGCTCCCGCACCTCCAGCTCCACCAGGTCCAGCAGTTCGGGGTCGTCCACCGCGTCGCACTTGTTCAAAAACACCACCAGATACGGCACCCCCACCTGCCGCGCCAGCAGAATGTGCTCCCGCGTCTGCGGCATCGGCCCGTCGGTCGCCGCCACCACCAGAATCGCCCCGTCCATCTGCGCCGCCCCCGTGATCATGTTCTTCACGTAGTCGGCGTGCCCCGGGCAGTCCACGTGCGCGTAGTGGCGATTCGCCGTCGCATACTCCACGTGCGCCGTCGCGATCGTGATCCCCCGCTCCCGCTCTTCCGGCGCGTTGTCGATCGAGTCGAACGACCGGAACGCAATCTTGTCGTCCCCCGCCGCCAGCACCTTCGTGATCGCCGCCGTCAGCGTCGTCTTGCCATGGTCAATGTGCCCGATCGTGCCTATGTTCACGTGGGGCTTCGACCGATCGAACTTTTCCTTCGCCATGTCTCCCCTCTCCTCCACGCCCCACCGCAGGCGCCCGCGCCAACCCGATCGATACCGGCGCAGCTCGTGCGCTACCGGCCCTGCGTGCGCGCAACCACTTCCTCGCTCACTCGCTGGGGGGCCGGCTCGTATCGATGAAAATGCATCGAAAACGTGGCCCGGCCCTGCGTCCGCGACCGCAAATCGGTTGCATATCCGAACATTTCCGACAATGGCGCGGACGCGGTCACGATCTGCGTCCCACCGCGCGCCTCCATCGACCGCACGCGCCCGCGGCGGCCGTTCATGTCGCCCATCACCTCGCCCATGTATTCTTCCGGGACGACGATCTCGACACGCATCACCGGCTCCAGCAGGACCGGCCCCGCCCTCTTCGCCGCATCCCGGAACGCCATCGACCCGGCAATCTTGAACGCCACTTCCGACGAATCGACGTTGTGAAAGGAGCCGTCGTAAAGCGATACGCTCAGATCGTCAACCGGATAGCCGGCCAGGACGCCGGTCGTCATCGCCCCACGGATACCTTCCTCGACCGACTTGATGTATTCCCTGGGAATGGCGCCGCCCACGATGTCGTTGACGAATTCGAACCCTTCGCCCGACTGGCGAGGCATGAGGCGCACCTTTGCGTGGCCGTACTGCCCACGCCCGCCGGTCTGCTTGATGTACCGGCCCTCGCCCTCGGCCGGCTTCGTCAACGTCTCCTTGTACGCCACCTGCGGACGTCCCACGGCGGCGGCGACCCCGAATTCTCGCTGCAGCCGGTCCACGATGACTTCCAGGTGCAACTCGCCCATGCCGGAAATCACGACTTGCCCAGTCTCGTGGTCGGTGCGGATCCGAAACGTCGGGTCCTCCGCACCGAGCTTGGCCAGCCCATGGCCGAGTTTCTCTTGATCGCCGCGGGTGCGCGGCTCGATCGCCAGCGAAATGACTGGCTCCGGGAACTCCATCGACTCGAGCGTCACCGGATGCCGACGATCGCACAGCGTGTCCCCCGTCTTGACGCTCTTCAGCCCAACGGCTGCGGCGATGTCGCCCGCGTACACCTCGCTGATGTCCTCGCGCTTGTTGGCGTGCATCTTCAGCAACCGGCCGAGCCGCTCGTTGCGATCCCTGGCCGGGTTGTAGACCGAAGCCCCCGTTTTCATCACCCCGGAATAGACACGAAAGAACGTCAGCTGCCCCACGAACGGGTCAGTGAAAATCTTGAACGCCAGCGCCGCAAACGGCGCAGCGTCGGACGCTTCGCGCTCGACGAGGACCTCCTGTGCCTTCGTTGGATCGAGCCCGGTCACCGACGGCACGTCAATAGGTGACGGTAGATAGTCCACGACGGCGTCGAGCAACGGCTGGATCCCCTTGTTCTTGAAGGCCGCTCCGCAGAGCACCGGGACGAAGGGCGGCTCCTCACGCCGCGCCGATTTGATGACCCGGCGTCGGAGCGTCGCGACGATCTCCTCTTCGGCCAGCGGCTCGCCGTGGAGATACTTCTCGAGCAGGTCATCATTCACCTCACTGACTTTTTCGATGAGCTGCTCGCGATAGGCCTTCGCCTCTTCGATGAGCGCTGGCGGAATCTCCTCGACGACCGCATCAGCCCCCGGGGTTTCGTCGGCGTAGCGGACCGCCTTCATTCGAATGAGGTCGATGATGCCGGAAAAGCCGGCCTCACTGCCCAGCGGAATCTGAACGGCGACCGGATTGGCCTGGAGCTTGGTCCTGATTTGCTCGAGCGTCCGCGCAAAATCTGCGCCCACCCGATCCATCTTGTTCACGAAGCAGATCCGCGGCACCCGATACTTGTCAGCCTGCCGCCAGACGGTCTCCGACTGCGGCTCTACGCCGGCGACGGCGTCGAATACGGCGATGGCACCGTCCAGCACACGCAGCGAGCGCTCGACCTCGGCCGTGAAGTCGACGTGGCCAGGCGTATCGATGATGTTGACGCGGTGATTCCGCCACAGGCAGGTCGTGGCAGCGGACGTGATCGTGATGCCGCGCTCCTGCTCCTGCGCCATCCAATCCATGACGGCGGTGCCATCGTGCACCTCACCCAACTTGTAGGTGATCCCGGTGTAGAACAGGATGCGCTCGGTCGTCGTCGTCTTCCCGGCATCGATGTGCGCCATGATGCCGATGTTGCGCGTCCTCTCGATTGGTGCCAGCCTGGCCATTGCTCGTACCGGTGACTACAGCCCTTACCAGCGATAGTGGGCGAAGGCCCCAGGCCTGCCGCAAGGCAGGCCGTTCAAACAAGGTCCGCCGCAGGCGAATAAAGCCGTCGTCGTTCCAGTCTGATCCGACGAAACGTGTTCTCTCACTTCGACCATCCCCTCACCATCGATAGTGCGCAAAGGCTTTATTCGCCTCTGCCATCCGGTGCGTGTCTTCCCGCTTCTTGACCGCCGACCCACGCAGATTCGACGCGTCGATCAGCTCGTTGGCCAACTTCTCGCGCATCGTCTTGCCGTCCCTCCGGGCGCGCGCGTAGCCGACCAGCCAGCGAATGCTGAGTGACAGCCGCCGGTTCTGATGGACTTCGATCGGTACCTGGTAGTTCGCGCCGCCGACGCGGCGCGACTTCACCTCGAGCGTCGGCTTCACGTTGTCGAGCGCCTTCTTGAACACTTTGAGCGGGTCGTCGCCTGTCCGCTCCTTGATGATGTCCAACGAACCGTACAGGATGCCCTCGGCCGTGCTGCGCTTGCCGCTCAGCATGATGGACCGCAGGAATCTCGTCACCAGCGCGCTGTTGTAGAGCGGATCCGGCGGAACATCGCGTTTCGGAATTTCGCGTCGACGTGGCATGACTCAGCTACACCTTCGGCCGTTTGGCGCCGTATTTCGATCGGGACTGCTTTCTTCCTTCCACGCCCACCGCGTCCAACGTGCCGCGTACGACGTGGTAGCGCACGCCCGGCAGGTCCTTCACCCGTCCGCCCCGGATCAGCACGAGCGAGTGTTCCTGCAGGTTGTGTCCGACGCCTGGGATGTAGGAGGTGACCTCGATTCCGTTGGTCAATCGCACCCGGGCAACCTTGCGCAACGCGGAGTTCGGCTTCTTGGGCGTCTGCGTGAAGACCCGGACACAGACCCCGCGCTTCTGAGGACTCTCCTGCAGCGCAGGGCTCTTGGTCTTCGTCGTGATCTTCTTGCGCCCTCGACGGACGAGTTGACTGATAGTCGGCACGAGTACTCCCTGGGCCGCACAACGCCCGCCGGCAAGACACGGAACCCCTCCGTCTCCTCGGCCGGGACGTGCGCAGCGGCCGGACACTGCTCCAGGCCTAAAAATGACGCCGTGCGTCGATTTGGCGCCTGGAAACCCGAATACCCTATTCGTGTGTTCGTGCGGGGAGCCCGTTCGGGGACCCGCGGTCACTCAGGGAAGAAGCACGACGGGCACTTCTCCTTCTGCCTTCCGCTTTCGCAGCGCGGAGCGAAGCTAGATAGGGTCTCCTAGCTCCGACAAAACCTTACGACAGTAGCACAACCCCAAAACCAGAAACAAGTCCTTAGACCGGTTGGACTTAGCTTGCTTTGTCTGGGTGACTTCGTCTGGGTGCTTCGCCCAGGCTTTCGTGTCGAATTCTCTCAGAAACGCGGCCCGCCAGTCCAATCAGTCCGTGCCTAGGTGAATAAGTTTACTCTTTTGTTATCAGTCATTTAGGCCTGTATCCGGCAGCTCGCCGCGCTCCAAGCTCTCTTCCGGCTCGATGAGATACTGCATCTGGCGCTCGAGCTCGAGCTCCTCTGGGGTTCGCGGCGGCGGCGGCGGTGGCTCGTCGGGCGGTATCGTCACCCGCCGGTAGTACTCGAATCCGGTACCAGCCGGAATGAGCCGCCCCATCGTGACGTTCTCCTTCAGGCCTTGGAGACGATCGACCCTTCCGGAAATCGAGGCTTCCGTCAGTACGCGCGTCGTCTCCTGGAACGACGCCGCCGAGATGAACGACTCGGTCGAGAGCGAGGCCTTCGTGATGCCCAGGAGCATCGGTCGCCCGGTGCCCGGCCGGCCACCGTCGGCGATCACCCGCTCGTTCTCCGCCATGAACCGGATCCGGTCCACCTGCTCGTCCACGAGGAACTCGGTGTCACCCACTTCCTCGATCTTCACCCAACGCATCATCTGACGGACGATGACCTCGATGTGCTTGTCGTTGATGTTCACGCCCTGAAGCCGATAGACTTCCTGAATCTCGTTCACGAGGTAGCTCTGGAGCGCCTTTTCGCCCAGGACGCTGAGGATGTCGTGCGGATTGCTCGGGCCGTCCATCAACGGCTCGCCCGCTCGGACCCGGTCACCTTCTTGCACGTTCACATGGACGCCCCGCGGCAGCAAGTATTCTCGCGGCTCGGCACCAGGCTCGTCCGGTACAATGACGATCTTGCGAAGTCCCTTCGCAATGCTGCCGTGGCGCACGACGCCGTCGATCTCGCTGATGATCGCCGTTTCCCGAGGTTTGCGTGCCTCGAACAATTCCACCACGCGCGGCAATCCGCCGGTGATGTCCTTGGTCTTGGTCGTTTCCCTGGGAATCTTCGCCAGGACGTCGCCAGCGAAGACTTCCTCGCTGTCGACGACCATCAAGTGCGCGTGCGACGGCATGTGGTACTTCCGACGCACCTTGCCGTCTTTGTTGCGAATCTCGATGGTCGGCTGCTTCTTCTCGTCCGCCGAATCGACGATGATCAGCCGTGACAATCCCGTCACCTCGTCCACTTCCTCGCGGACGGTCAAGCCTTCGCTGATATCCTTGAACCGCACGCTTCCGGACTGCTCGGTGACAATCGAGAACGTGTACGGATCCCACTCGACGAGCACCTGACCAGGCTCGACCTCCTGCCCGTCCTTCACGCGCAGATGCGCGCCGTAGACCACCGCGTAGTGCTCGCGGTCCCGGCCCTCCACGTCCTGCACGACGAGCGACCCACTGCGGTTCATGACGACCAGCGCGCCGCCGCGCGCATCGACGACCTGCAGGCCCTCGAACCGGACGGTGCCGACATGCTTCGCCTCGAGCGTCGACTGCTCGGACACGCGGGACGCCGTGCCACCGATGTGGAACGTCCGCATGGTCAACTGGGTGCCGGGTTCGCCGATCGACTGGGCGGCGATCACGCCCGCGGCAAGGCCACGCTCGACGAGGCGACCGGTCGAGAGGTCACGCCCGTAGCACTTCGAGCACACGCCACGCCGTGAGGCGCACGTGAGGACAGACCGGATTCGCACGCGTTCGATACCCGCCTCCTGGATCTCCGAGGCCAGGTCGTCGGTGATCTCCCGGTTCACGTCGATGATGAGCTCATCCGTGAACGGGTCCTTGATCGGTTCGAGCGTGACGCGGCCGACGATCCGGTCGCGCAACGGCTCGATGATCTCGCCGCTCTCCACGATCGCCCGCGAATCGATGCCGTCAAGTGTGCCGCAGTCGTCCTCGGAGATGATGACGTCCTGTGCGACGTCGACGAGGCGGCGGGTCAGGTAGCCTGAGTCGGCGGTCTTCAGCGCCGTATCGGCCAGGCCCTTCCGCGCGCCGTGCGTCGAGATAAAGTACTGCAACACGGTCAAGCCCTCGCGGAAATTCGACGTGATCGGTGTCTCGATGATCTCGCCGGACGGCTTCGCCATCAGACCGCGCATCCCGGCCAGTTGGCGAATCTGCTGCTTGCTGCCGCGAGCGCCGGAATCGGCCATGATGAAGACCGGATTGAAATTACGGCCTTCCTGATCGAGCCCCTCCATCCCGGCGAACATCTCATCGGCGATGTGTTCGGTGACATCGGACCAGATGGCGATGACCTTGTTGTAGCGCTCACCGTTGGTAATCGCACCCTCGAGGTACTGCTGCTCGACCTTGATGACGTCGGCCCGGGCCTGGGCGACAAGTTGCGGCTTCTCCGCCGGGATGATCAGGTCGTCGATGCCAATCGAGAGGCCGGACTGGGTCGCCGCGAGGAAACCCAGGTTCTTGATCCCGTCGAGCATGTCGACGGTCATCTCCAACCCGAAGCGGAGATAGCAGTACTGCACGAGCTGCCCCAGCCCCTTCTTCTTGAGGAGGCCATTGATGAACGGCAGGGCGTCAGGGAGCACGTCGTTGAAGATCACTCGCCCGGCCGTCGTGCTGACGATCGTCCGGTCAATCTGCTGGACCTCGGTATGCAGCAGGTCCTGGTCGTCGCGCGCCCCGGTCAGATCGAGCAGTTCACCGCTCAGGCGCAGCCGGATCGGTGACAGCGTCTCGAGCTCGCCCGCTTCCAGCGCAAGAATCACGTCATTCCCGTCGCCGAACACCTTTCCCTCGCCTTTGGCGCCGATCTTGGCCTTGGTCAAGTAGTAGCACCCCAGCACGATGTCTTGGGAAGGCACGGTGATCGGCGTGCCGTTGGCGGGCGACAGGATGTTGTTCGACGACATCATCAGCACGGAGGCTTCGATCTGAGCCTCCGGCGCCAACGGGATGTGCACCGCCATCTGGTCGCCGTCGAAATCGGCGTTGAACGCCGTGCACACGAGCGGATGGATCCGGATGGCCTTGCCTTCGACCAACACCGGCTCGAACGCTTGAATCCCGAGCCGATGGAGCGTGGGCGCCCGATTCAGCAGCACCGGATGCTCCCGAATCACCTCTTCCAGCACGTCCCAGACTTCTTTCTGTTGCTGCTCGACCATCTCCTTGGCTTGCTTGATCGTCGCGACGAGCTCGCGCTCCTCGAGCTTGTGGTAGATGAACGGCTTGAACAGCTCGAGCGCCATTTTCTTGGGCAGCCCGCATTGATGCAGCTTCAGCTCGGGGCCGACGACGATCACGGACCGGCCCGAGTAATCGACGCGCTTGCCGAGCAGGTTCTGCCGGAACCGTCCCTGCTTGCCCTTCAGCGTGTCGGACAACGACTTCAGGGGGCGATTGTTGGCGCCGCGCAGGACGCGCCCGCGACGGCCGTTGTCGAACAGGGCGTCGACCGCCTCCTGGAGCATCCGCTTTTCGTTACGGATGATGACATCGGGCGCCTTCAGCTCCATGAGTTTCTTCAGCCGATTATTGCGGTTGATCACCCGACGGTACAAGTCGTTCAAGTCCGACGTGGCGAAGCGGCCGCCGTCGAGCGGCACCAGCGGCCGCAACTCCGGCGGAATGACCGGCACGACATCCAAAATCATCCACTCCGGCTTGTTGTTCGATCGGCGGAACGAATCGACAACCCGGAGCCGCTTGGCGAACTTCAGCTTCTTCTGGACGGACGTCTCCCCGCGCATGCGCTCGCGCACGTCCTCGGCGAGTTCGTCGATGCTGACCCGCTTCAGCAACTCCTTGATCGCTTCGGCCCCCATCTGCGCTCGGAACTTGACACCGTGCTCCTCACGGGCCTGCCGATACTGCTCTTCGGTCAGGAGCTGATTCTGCTTGAACTCGGTCTCACCGGGGTCGACGACGACATAGGCCTCGAAGTAGAGAATGCGCTCCAGATCGCGCAGCGAGATGTCCAGCAAGTGGCCAATCCGGCTCGGCAGCCCCTTGAAGAACCAGACGTGGCTGACCGGCGTCGCCAGCGCAATATGCCCGAGCCGCTCGCGGCGCACCTTCGCCTGCGTCACCTCGACGCCGCACTTGTCACAGATCACCCCGCGGTGCTTCATGCGCTTGTACTTGCCGCACAGGCACTCCCAGTCGGTGACCGGACCGAAGATCTTGGCGCAGAACAGCCCGTCGCGCTCCGGCTTGAACGTCCGGTAGTTAATCGTCTCGGGCTTGGTGACCTCACCGTGCGACCACGCCAAAATGCGCTCTGGTGAGGCGAGACTGATTCGGATGGCGTCGAAATCGGTCGTCAACGATCCGCGTTCTGAAAAACTTGGTCTCATGTCATCCTTCGTCCCGAATGAGCTAATCCAGGCCCGGCCGCTCGCCGGATCCCAACGATACGCGACTTACACTTTTTCGAGTTCGAGCGCCGCCTCATCTTCAGCGGGAGGCGGCTCTGCCACCGGCTTCGGCGCGATCCTCATGAGCTCCACGTCGAGGCACAGCGCCTGCAGCTCTCGGATGAGCACGTTGAAGGACTCCGGCAACCCTGGAGCGAACGAGGCATTGTCCTTGACGATCGCCTCGTAGATCTTCGCCCGCCCGACGACGTCGTCCGACTTGGCCGTCAGCAGTTCCTGCAGAATGTGGGCCGCGCCGTACGCCTCGAGCGCCCACACCTCCATCTCGCCGAACCGCTGGCCGCCGAATTGCGCCTTGCCGCCGAGCGGCTGCTGGGTGATGAGCGAGTACGGTCCAATCGATCGCGCGTGGATCTTCTCGTCGACCAGATGCGAGAGCTTGAGCATGTAGATGTAGCCAACCGTCACATCCTGCTCGAACAGCTGTCCCGTCATGCCGTCGTACAGCCTCGTCTTGCCGCTCTTCGGCAGCCCGGCCTGCTCGAGCCAGTTCTTGATCTCCAGCTCGCTCGCCCCGTCGAATACCGGCGTCGCGAAGTAGAGCCCCAACGCGTGCGCCGCCCAGCCGAGATGCGTCTCCAGAATCTGCCCCACGTTCATCCGTGACGGGACGCCCAGCGGATTCAGCACGATCTCCGCCGGCGTACCGTCGGGCAGGTAGGGCATGTCCTCCTCGGGCAGGATCCTGGCAATGACTCCCTTGTTGCCGTGCCGACCGGCCATCTTGTCGCCCACCGACAGCTTGCGCTTCATCGCAACGTAGACCTTGACCAGTTTGATCACGCCGGGCGGCAGCTCGTCGCCGCGACGAATCTTTTCCTTCTTCTCCTCGAAGAGTTGCCGGGTGACCTCGATCTGCCGCCTGGTGCGGTCCTCGAGGTTCCGTAAATCCTCTTCGAGCCGCGGATCATCGGTCGCCACCTTCATCCGGACGATCGCGTCGTACGACAGCTCGTGCAGCAATTCCTCGGTCAGCACCGTCCCGGCCTGGAGCAATTTCTCTCGACCATGCTCGTCGTGCAGGTCGGCGCTCAGCGACTGCCCCGGCAGCATCTGACTGATGCGCTTCTTCACCTCGTCGTGCAGGATCCGAACTTCATCCTGCAGGTTCTTCTCCATCATCTCGAGCTCATCGGCTTCGATCGCCTTGGCCCGGTCGTCTTTTTCGATACCCTTCCGGGAAAAGATCTTCACGCCGACGACGATGCCGTCGATCCCTGGCGGACAGGCGAGCGATGCATCGCGAACGTCACCTGCCTTCTCGCCGAAAATCGCCCGCAGCAGCTTCTCCTCCGGTGTGAGCTGGGTTTCGCCTTTCGGCGTGACCTTGCCCACGAGAATGTCGCCGGACGTGACGTTGGCCCCGATGCGAATAATGCCGCTGTCGTCGAGATCCTTCAGGAAGCCCTCGGACACGTTCGGAATGTCGCGCGTGATCTCCTCGGGACCCAGCTTCGTATCGCGCGCCTCGATCTCGAACTCCTCGATGTGAATCGACGTGTAGTAGTCATCCTTCACCATCCGTTCCGAGACCAGGATCGCATCCTCGAAGTTGTAGCCACGCCACGGCATGAACGCGACGAGCACGTTGCGCCCCAGCGCCAGCTCGCCGAGCTCGGTGCACGGTCCATCGGCCAGCACCTGCCCACCGTCCACGCGCTGTCCCACGCGCACGATCGGCTTCTGGTTGATGCACGTGTTCTGATTCGAGCGCTTGAACTTCGTCAGGGTGTAAATGTCCGCGCCCATGTTGCGAGTCGGCTCACCTTCACCTTCGACACGAACGACGATCCGTTGGGAATCGACGTAGTCCACCGTCCCGGGTCGCCGAGCACTGACGACCGATCCCGAGTCCCGGGCCGTGATGTACTCCATCCCGGTCCCGACAAACGGCGCCCGTGCGCGCAGCAGCGGCACCGCCTGCCGCTGCATGTTCGAGCCCATCAGTGCGCGGTTGGCGTCGTCGTTCTCCAGGAACGGAATCAGCGACGCGGCAACCGACACGAGCTGCTTGGGGGAGACGTCGATGAAGTCCACCTTCTCCGGCGGCGCCAAGATGAACTCGCCCGCCCGTCGCGCGTTCACCCGCTCGTCGGTCAAGCGTCCTGTGTCATCGACGGTCGCGTTCGCCTGAGCGATGGAATACCGATCTTCTTCCCAGGCCGACAGATAGAACGAATGCGGCTCGAACTCCGCGGCCCGCTTCTTCCGCGACTTGGCCGACGCGTTCTCGTCGAGCGCCTCCTGTAGCTCGACGACATCGCCCACCTCGAACTTCGTGCCACCACCGGTGGTGATGACAACCGATTCGCTCACGCGGCCGGCCTTGACCCGTCGGTACGGCGACTCGATGAACCCGAATTCGTTGATGCGGGCGTAGCACGACAGCGACGAAATCAATCCAATGTTCGGACCCTCCGGCGTTTCGATCGGGCAGATCCGGCCGTAGTGCGTCGGGTGCACATCGCGCACTTCGAACCCGGCCCGCTCACGCGACAAGCCGCCGGGTCCCAACGCGGACAGCCGCCGCTTGTGCGTGATCTCCGACAGCGGGTTGGTCTGATCCATGAACTGGGACAGCTGCGACGAACCGAAGAACTCGCGGATGGCCGCCATGACCGGCTTGGCGTTGATCAGGTCGTGTGGCATCGCCGTCGCCATTTCCTGATAGACGGACATCTTCTCCTTGATCGCCCGTTCCATCCGCACCAACCCGATCCGGAACTGATTCTCGAGCAGTTCGCCGACCGACCTGACACGGCGATTGCCGAGGTGATCGATATCGTCGACGTTGGCCGGATTCCGGCGCAACTTCAGGAGATAGCCGATCACTTCGTAAAAATCCTGCGGATGTAGAATCTTCTCGTCGAGCGGGGTGTTCAGCGAGAGCTTCGTGTTCAGCTTCAAGCGCCCAACCCGTGAGAAGTCGTACTTCTGCGGGTTGAAGAACATGCTCTCGAACAGCGATCGCGAGCTGTCGAGTGTGGGCGGGTCCCCCGGCCGCAGACGGCGATAGATTTCGATGAGCGCCTCTTCGTGGGTGCGGATCGTGTCCTTCTTGAGTGTCGTCGACAGCACGGGGCCCGTCTCGTCGCGCTCCGGGAAGAAAATCTCGAACGTCTCGACGTCCTTCTCCTGCGCCATCGAGATGACCCGGGGCGTGACTTCCTCGTTGGCCTCCAAGATGACTTCGCCCGTAGCGGGGTCGACGACGTCGGCGGCGGCAAACGCCCCTTCGAGCTCGGCGTCCGACACCTCGATGGCCTCGACGCCGGCCTGTTGCAGCGCCGCGACAGTCGAACTGGAGATCTTCTTGCCGGCGCGCACCGCGGGGGCGGAGCCGGAAATCGTGATGTCGGATGCCGCACGCAAGCCGACCAGCGACGTGCTGACCTTCCAGCGCAGCGCCCCTTGCTTCATCTGCAGCGTGTCGACCGAATAGAAGGTGCGAATGATCTCATCCGCGCTACGCAGGCCCAACGCCCGCAGAAATACCGTCGCCAGGAACTTCCGCTTGCGGTCGATCCGCACGTACAGCAAGTTCTTCGCGTCGTATTCGAACTCCACCCACGATCCGCGGTAGGGAATGATCTGGGCGACGAACGCGGATTTGTCCGACGAGTGAAAGAAGGCTCCGGGCGATCGATGGAGCTGCGACACGATGACACGCTCCGTGCCGTTGATGATGAACGTGCCGTTGTGGGTCATCAACGGGATGTCGCCGAAGTAGACTTCCTGCTCCTTGATGTCGCGGATTGTCTTGACTCCGGTCTCGGGGTCCTTGTTCCAGACCACCAGCCGAATGGTCACCTTCAGCGGCACGGCATAGGTCATGCCGGCTTCCTGACACTCGTCGACGTCGTACTTGAGCTTCAGCGCCACCGTATTCCCGCACACGTCGCACACGTCCCCGCGTGTGGCGTTGGCCCGGCCGCACTGCAAGCAGAGCACGTCGTGATCGCCCTGGGCATCGGCAATCAGGACCTCGCCGCAGCCGGCACACGCAATGCGCAGGTGCTCGAGACCGGACAACTGCCCGCACTTGCACTCCCAGTTGCCGATCGAGTACTCGATGAACTCCAGCGAGGAATTCTCTCGGAAGTCGCTAATCGGAAACACCGACTTGAACACCGACTGCAGCCCGGCGTCCTCACGTTCGGAGGTTAGCCGGTTCATCTGCAGGAAGCGCTCGTACGACTTCCGCTGAATCTCGATGAGGTTGGGAATCGGTACGGTCGTCTTGATCTTGGAAAAATCGATGCGCTCGCGGTAGACGTTCTTGGGCAGGCTGTCCATGCTTCACTGAACCCACGGCACGGTCGTGACAGCGGACCGGCGGACACACGCAATAACGTCGAGCTCGAAACCGCGCCGCTCGATTCGGCGCGCCCGAACTCCGTTCGACGAGCGCCGCCCCGGGGTCGACCGGCGCGACGCTTCCCTAGCAGCCCGTGGTGCTAGCCGAGACGGCTACTTGATCTCGACTTTGGCGCCGACTGCTTCGAATTTCTTCTGGATCGCCTCGGCCTCGGCCTTGGGCACACCTTCCTTGATGGCCTTCGGCGCAGCCTCCACCAAGTCCTTCGCCTCCTTCAGACCCAGGCTCGTCACTTCGCGCACGGCTTTGATGACATTGATCTTCTTGGCACCAAAGTCCGTCAGGGTCACCGTGAACTCGGTCTGCTCCTCCACGGCCGCCGCGCCGCTACCGGCCGCACCGGCCACCGCGCCGGCCATCGCCACCGGCATGGCCGCCGACACACCCAACTCTTCCTCGAGGGCCTTGACGAGCTGCGAGAGCTCCATGACCGAGATGCCTTTGATGTATTCAACTACCTGTTCTTGCGTCACTTCAACCACCCTTCATTCTCCTGACCTGAGCCCATCGCCCGCGCCACGAACACCGCGGCGATCTAGTCGCCCTTCTTCGTTTCAATTTGTGACAGGACGTTCATGAAATTGCGCGGCACACCGCTGAGCACCATGACCAGCTGGCTCATCGACGCCTGCAAGACGGACAGCAACGTGGCGTAGAGCTCGGGCTTGCTTGGCAGCGCCGCGAGGTCCGCGACGTCCGCCGGCGTGAAGCTCCGACCCTGCACGATGGCCGCCTTGACCCTGAGCGCGGGCGCGGTCTTGGCGAACGTCATCAGCGCCTTGACCAACGGCACCGGATCCGTCTTCGAAGAAGCCACCGCGTTGGTACCCACGAACGACTCGCCGAGCGCTTCGAATGCGCCGCCCTTTACGGCTCGCCTGGCCAGCGTGTTCTTCACGACCCGATACTGGGCATCAGCCTTGTGGATCTGGCGGCGCAGTTCCGTCGCCGCCGGCACGTCGAGACCCGTGAAGTCGACGAGGACCACGCTCTCGGCTGCCGTGAACATCGACTTCAGCTCTTGCTGCTGGGCTTCCTTGTCCGCTCTCGTGACCGCCATGACTCCTACATCCCCGCTTTCGCGCCCTCGGCGCTCGCGGGATCGACTTTCACGCCGGGCCCCATCGTCGAGGAGATCGTCACGCTCTTCAGGTACTTCCCCTTGGCGGCCACCGGCTTCGCCTTGACGACGCTGGATACCAGCGCCTGCGCGTTCTCGACCAACTTCTCGCTCGAAAACGACACCCTGCCAATCGGCGCATGCACGATCCCCGTCTTGTCGACCCGGAACTCGACCTTGCCGGCCTTGATCTCCTTGACGGCCTTACCGACATCGAACGTGACCGTGCCGGTCTTCGGATTAGGCATGAGACCGCGCGGCCCCAGCACCTTGCCGAGCTTGCCGACCGACCGCATCATGTCGGGCGCCGCCACGACGGCATCGAAGTCCATCCAGCCGCCCTGAATCTTCTCGACCATTTCATCGCCGCCGACCACGTCCGCCCCGGCCTCCTCGGCCTCCTTCTGCTTCTCGCTCGCCGCGATGACCAGCACACGCTTGCTCTTGCCCAACCCGTGGGGCAGGACGACGGTGCCGCGTACCATCTGGTCGGCGTGCTTCGGGTTGACGCCCAGCCGTAGCGCCAGCTCGACCGTCTCGTCGAACTTCGCAAACGTCACCTTCTGGATGACCGGAATCGCTTCTTCGAACGTGACCGGCGCCTCCGGCACCTGTGCCTGCGCCGCCGTGAACTTCTTGGTCTTGCGTTGCATGTACAGCGCCCTAGCAACCCGTGGTGAAAGGCCGGCTGGATTCGGCCGGCGATGCATCCCCGCTGGCTGCGTTGCTCCTCATTCAAATATTCCCGATATGCTCACTCGTCGCGCCTCGCTCAGGCGGACCCCGCCTGCACGTCCGTGGCCCCCGGTGCCATGCCGGACGTTCACCACGGGCGCCTAGGCGGTGACGTCGAGGCCCATCGACCGGGCCGTGCCGGCCACAATTTTCA
The DNA here is from genome assembly GCA_963667915.2 of Vicinamibacterales bacterium. Taxonomy (GTDB): domain Bacteria; phylum Acidobacteriota; class Vicinamibacteria; order Vicinamibacterales; family UBA823. Next base: position 855,130 of record CAXXNN010000004.1, read on the forward strand.
CCGCCGCGTCGATCGACTCGCAGTTGAGATCGGGCATCTTCACCTTGGCGATCTCTTCGACGTCCTTCGCCGACACGGATCCGACCTTGTTCTTGTTCGGCTCGCCGGATCCCTTGGCAATGTTCGCCGCGCGCTTCAACAGCACGGCGGCCGGCGGCGTCTTCGTGATGAAGCTGTACGACCGGTCGGCGTAGACCGTGACAACCGCGGGGATGATCAGTCCCTCCTGACTCGCGGTCTTCGCGTTGAACGCCTTGCAGAAGTCCATGATGTTCAGCCCGTGGGGTCCGAGCGCCGTGCCCACGGGCGGTGCCGGGGTCGCCTTGCCGGCCGCAATCTGGAGCTTCACCTGAACCAGAACTTTCTTCGCCATCGTTCCATCGCGCGCCGCCAGCCGGCGACCCGCCCTCTCGAGCTACCTCGTCTCTCCGGCCACGCCTGCTAGAGCTTCTCGACCTGCAAGAAGTCGAGTTCCACCGGCGTCGCTCGTCCGAAGATCGTCACCATGACCTTCAACGTATTCTTATCGAGGTTGACCTCGTCGACCACACCATTGAAATTCGTGAAGGGGCCTTCGTTGATGCGGACCTGGTCCCCCTTGTCGAACATGTACTTGGGCTTGGGCTTCTCGGCGGCAACCGTGACCTGACGCAGGATCTGGTCGACCTCCTCGCGCGTCAGCGGGGTCGGCTTGACGCCCGCGCCGACGAAGCCGGTCACCTTGGGCGTGTTCTTCACGACGTGCCACGCGTGGTCGGACATGTTCATCTCGACCAGGATGTAGCCCGGAAAGAACCGTTTCGAGCTGACGACCTTCCGCCCACCCCGCATCTCCACGACATCCTCAGTGGGAATCAGCACCTCACCAATTTCATCTTGCAGCCCGTAGGCCTGTACGCGCTGGCCCAGCGATTCCGACACCTTCTTCTCGAAACCCGAGTAGGTGTGCACGATGTACCACTGCTTCGTAATGACGTCGGTCATGCCACACCAAACGCGGTGAACACCCAGCCCACCAGGACGTTGAGCAACAAGTCGATCCCCCACAGGTACACCCCGAAGAAGATCGACGTCAGAATGACGATGAATGTCGTCGCGTACACTTCTTTCTTCCCCGGCCAGGTCACGCGCTCCAACTCGTTGCGCACCTGGGTCAGAAACGTCCGCGATTGACCCCACCATTCAAGGACACTGCTCATCGTGCTGTCTCGCTCGCCACCCACCGCGCCTGGCGCGAACCGCGCCCGCGACGCGATTGGCAGGCCAGGAGGGACTTGAACCCCCAACCCCCGGTTTTGGAGACCGGTGCTCTGCCAGTTGAGCTACTGGCCTGCAACTCAATCGACCTACTTCGTTTCCCGATGTGTCGTGTGCGTCCGGCACCATCGGCAGAACTTCTTCATCTCCAGACGCCCTGAGGTCGTCCTCTTGTTCTTCGTCGTGCTGTAGTTACGCCGCTTGCACTCGGTGCAGGCCAGCGACACGATGGCGCGCATGACTGACTCCTCGTGCCGGTCCGACGACCGTTATTCGAGAATCTCGGCGATCGTGCCGGCGCCGACCGTGCGGCCGCCTTCGCGAATCGCGAACCGCAGTCCCGTCTCCAGCGCCACCGGCGTAATCAACTCCACCACCACCGCCACGTTGTCCCCCGGCATCACCATCTCCACGCCCTCGGGCAACGTCGCCACCCCCGTCACGTCCGTCGTCCGCAGATAAAACTGCGGCCGATACCCATTGAAAAACGGCGTGTGCCGCCCGCCTTCGTCCTTCGTCAACACGTAGACTTCGCCCTTGAACTTCGTGTGCGGCGTGATCGACCCCGGGTGCGCCAACACCTGGCCCCGCTCCACGTCGTCCTTCTCCGTCCCCCGCAGCAGCACCCCGACGTTGTCGCCCGCCACCCCCTCGTCCAGCAGCTTCCGGAACATCTCCACCCCGGTCACCACCTTCTTCTGCGTCTCCGTGAACCCCACAATCTCGATCTCTTCGCCGATCTTCACCTTCCCGCGGTCCACCCGGCCCGTCACCACCGTCCCGCGGCCCGAGATCGAGAACACATCCTCGATCGGCATCAAAAATGGCTTGTCCACATCCCGCACCGGCACCGGCACATACGCGTCCACCGCCGCCATCAGCGCCTCCACCTCCTTGGCCGCCTCCGCATCCCCGTCCAGCGCCTTCAACGCCGACCCCCGCATCACCGGCAGGTCGTCCCCCGGGAATTGGTAGGTCGTCAGGAGCTCCCGCACCTCCAGCTCCACCAGGTCCAGCAGTTCGGGGTCGTCCACCGCGTCGCACTTGTTCAAAAACACCACCAGATACGGCACCCCCACCTGCCGCGCCAGCAGAATGTGCTCCCGCGTCTGCGGCATCGGCCCGTCGGTCGCCGCCACCACCAGAATCGCCCCGTCCATCTGCGCCGCCCCCGTGATCATGTTCTTCACGTAGTCGGCGTGCCCCGGGCAGTCCACGTGCGCGTAGTGGCGATTCGCCGTCGCATACTCCACGTGCGCCGTCGCGATCGTGATCCCCCGCTCCCGCTCTTCCGGCGCGTTGTCGATCGAGTCGAACGACCGGAACGCAATCTTGTCGTCCCCCGCCGCCAGCACCTTCGTGATCGCCGCCGTCAGCGTCGTCTTGCCATGGTCAATGTGCCCGATCGTGCCTATGTTCACGTGGGGCTTCGACCGATCGAACTTTTCCTTCGCCATGTCTCCCCTCTCCTCCACGCCCCACCGCAGGCGCCCGCGCCAACCCGATCGATACCGGCGTCGATCCCGGATGCTGGAGCCGATGACCGGGATTGAACCGGTGACCTCGTCCTTACCAAGGACGCGCTCTGCCAACTGAGCTACATCGGCCACGAATTCGCCGCCGGTACCGGCCGCGGCACAGCGGTCACCGCCTTGGAGCGGGAGACGGGGATCGAACCCGCGACCAACAGCTTGGAAGGCTGTGACTCTACCACTGAGTTACTCCCGCGAACTCTGCTCCCGTTCCCCTCCGTCAGACCGTGCGACTCCGACGGCCCCGGACGGCTCACCTTGGTGGCGAGGGGAGGATTCGAACCTCCGAAGCCGCTGGGGCGACAGATTTACAGTCTGTTGCGTTTGACCGCTCCGCAACCTCGCCAAACTCTCCGTTGACGCTCGGCGAACCGTCCGTTACCCCATCCACGAGCGGGGATGCGGGCACGGCTGCCGTTCGGTGAACGTCATAACTCGAAAATGTGTGATGCGGTGGAAAGCGCTGCCTACCGTCTGAGCCCTTTGGAGCTGGCGAAGGGATTTGAACCCCCGACCGGCTGATTACAAATCAGCTGCTCTACCGGACTGAGCTACGCCAGCCAGACAAAACGGGTACTCTAGCACGTCCCGTGCCATCCCGCAACAGGGGACCTTTGCTAGATCGCGCCAATATCGCGACATCGCTCCAGCGCGACATCGCTCCAGCGCGACATCGCTACATCGCTCCAGCGCCCCCGCCGCTCCGCCCCCCCGGCGCTCCCTCCAGCGGCCGGGCAGCTCGCTGGCGAACGGCCTCGAACAGGACGATTCCGGCCGCCACCGACACATTCAGACTCGACACCTGGCCGGCCATCGGAATGGACACGAGCCAATCACACCGTGCTCGCACCAGTCGCCGCAGCCCCTTGCCTTCCGCCCCCAGGACCAGCGCGGTCGGCAGGGTCAGGTCGACGTCGTCGTACTGGTGAGGAGCCCCGCCGGCCAGGCCCACGATCCAGACACCCTTGGCCTTCAGCGCCTCCAGGGTCCGGGCAATGTTGACGACCGTGGCGACCCGAACGTGGGCCACCGCGCCCGCCGACGCCTTGGCCGCTGCCCCGTCGAGCCGGGCGGCGTGGCGCGACTGCTGCACGACACCGTCAACACCGGCCGCATTCGCCGTCCGGAGGATCGCACCAACATTCTGCGGATCCTCGATGCCATCGAGCACGACCAGCAGCGGCGACGGCGAGGACAGTAAGTCGCCCAACGTGTGTCCGGGTCGGGGCGCGAGTTCGGCTACGACCCCCTGGTGCGGACGGCCGCGGGCCGCTCGCGCCAGTTGCGCGTCGGTCCAGCGCCGGACGGGCACGCCGGCCGACTCGGCCAGCACTACGAGGCGTCGCACCCGAGGGTTGGCGGGGTCGCCGACCGACACGGAGGCGGCGTGGCCAGCGCGCAACGCTTCGAGTACGGCATGAATCCCGTAAATCACCATTTTCACAGCGCGCGTCGCGGGACAATGTCCCGCGCGACGTCAGGTCCCGCGCGACGTGTCGGTGCGCTCGAGTGCCGCGGCAAACGCCGCCGCGCGCTCGCGACACCCCAGGATCGGGCCGATGCCGGTGGAGGCCACCAATTCCGCTCCGCGGTCGATCGCGGGCACCGCACGGTCCAGCTCCATCCCATCACTACGCCCCGTCAGGGCAACGCGAATAGGATGAACCAGCGCGCGGCCCTTGCATCCCGTCTCGGTTCGCACCGCCGTTTTGATCTGACGAAACCGATCGGCGTCCAGTCGCGGACTGGCCGCAAGCGCAGCGGCCAGGGCGTCAACGACCCGGCGGGCGTCCGCCTGCCCCATCGCGTCCTGGATGTCCGCCTCGGACAACGCCTTGGCGACGTCAAACTCGAACAGAAACTGGACGCGATCCGGTATTTGCTCGAGCCGATCGACATCCCCGGCCGCCAGGCGGGCGACGTCACCGACGAACGCCCGGCCGGACTCATCGAGCGCACCGACTCGCCCCGCCGCCTGGAAGAACGGAATCGCCAGGGTCGTGAGCCGCGCAGGCGCTATCGTCTTCAGATAGTGCCGGTTGACCCATGCCAGCTTCTGCGGGTCGAACACGCCCGCGCTGCGCCCGACCTTGGCGATCTGAAACCGGCGCGCCAGCTCCGGCAGCGGCAAGATCTCGTCGTCTCCGCCCGGTGACCATCCGATGAGCGCGAGGTAGTTCGCCAGCGCCTCCGGGAGGTAGCCTTGCGCCCGGAACTCTGCCACCGACGTCGCGCCGTGGCGCTTGGAGAGCGGCGCATGATCGGGCCCCATGACGAGCGCGAGGTGCGCAAACACGGGCCGATCGAACCCCAGCGCGTCGGCCAGCAGCAACTGACGCGGCGTGTTCGACAGATGATCCTCGCCTCTGATGACGTGCGAGATCTTCATCAGCGCATCGTCCACGACGACCGCAAAGTTGTAGGCCGGCCGACCGTTGGACCGGAGGATCACGAAGTCGCCGATCACCTCCCGCGCAAAGCTGACAGGGCCGCGCACGACGTCATCGAACGCGACCTGCTCGACCTCCGGGACGCGAAACCGGATCGCGGCCGGCTCACCGGCCGCCAGCCGGCGCCGCACGACGTCCGACGTCAGGTCGCGACAGGTCCCCGGATACACCGCCGGGCGGCCCGACGCAACCGCCTCCCGCCGGGTCACCTCCAAGTCAGCCACCGAGCAGAAGCAGCGGTAGGCCGCCCCGCGCTCGAGCAGTGCATCCGCATATGCACGATACGTCTCGGCACGCTCCGACTGGCGGTACGGGCCGTAAGGACCCCCGACGTCCGGCCCCTCGTCCCAGGCCAGGCCCAGCCACCGGAGGTCCTCGAGGATGCCGGCCTCCGAGTCGCGCGTCGAGCGTTGGGCATCGGTATCCTCGATCCGGATGACGAAAGTGCCGCCGGAGCCCGCCGCCGCCAACCAATTGAACAGCGCGGTCCGGGCGTTGCCGACGTGCAGCCACCCAGTCGGACTCGGCGCGAATCGACATCTCATGGTGACGCCTTGGCAGACGGGAGGTTCCCCACGCGCGCCAACTGCGCCACGGCGTGCACGGCGATCGCGTCACCGCGGCCGAGCGGTCCGATACCCTCGTTCGTCTTGCCCTTCAGGCCCACGTCGGCCGGCGTCACCCCCGCGGCCTCCGCCACTCGGGCTCGCATCGCCTCGAGATAGGCTCCGAGCTTCGGTTGCTCGGCGATCACGACGACATCGATATTTCGCACCTCGAATCCCCGGTCCCGCACGATCGCCCGAGCCCGTGCCAGCAACTCCAGACTGGACACATCCTTCCACTGGGGATCGGAACTCGGGAAATGCTGACCGATGTCGCCGGCCGCGGCGGCGCCCAGGATCGCGTCGATGACGGCATGACAGACGGCGTCGGCGTCGGAATGCCCCAAGAGGCCTCGCGCGTACGGAATCGTCACGCCGCCGAGCACGAGCGCTCGCCCGTCAACCAGCCGGTGCAAATCGTATCCGATGCCAATACGCACGTCCCTGACTCCTGGGGAATCGGCAACGACCGCGCGGGCCGCCGCCAGATCGAGCGCCGTCGTGATCTTGACATTGCGCAGATCACCGTCGACGACACGTACCGCGTGGCCGGCCCGCTCGACCAACATCGCCTCGTCGGTCACCTCCATCGTCTCGCCGAGGGCCAGCGCCTCCTCCAGAATCTCCCGCCGAAACACCTGCGGGGTCTGCGCCAGGTAGATCGTGTCGCGCGGCAACGTGGTGTCGACCAGGACCCGGTGCTCCGCGTGGTCGACCAACTTCACCGTGTCGCGCGCGGCGACCGCGGCAACCGCCGCGCCGGTTTCGATCGCGGCGTCGAGCACCCGATCAATCACGACGGCCGTCACGAACGGACGAGCGGCATCGTGAACCAGGACCAGATCCGCATGCGGCGGCACGAGGGCAAACCCGCTCGCCACCGAATCCTGCCGACGGGCTCCGCCCGACACAACGCGGGTCGGCGTCTGCCATCCGGCGGTCTGGGATCCATACTGGGCTACCATATCCGCCGGAAGGACGACGACGATCTCATCTACCCGCGCGTGGCGGTCGAACGTCTCGAGGCTGTGTTCCAGGACGGTCGAGCCGCCGAGCGGCAGAAACTGCTTGGGAACGTCTTCGCCCAGACGTGACCCGCGCCCCCCCGCCGCGATGATCGTCACGATGTACATGCGAGGTCTCAGTCGATCTGCACGCCGTCGTCGGCGGACCACCGGACCACGTGACGAGGCCTGGCGAACGCCGCCATCCGATCGGCCGTCGTCTCGACTGTCCGGACCTGCACGGCCGCGGCGAGGGCGACGGGCGCGAACACCACCACCAGCGCGCAGGTCGTCGCCGACGTGATCATCGTGCGCGACGAATCGGATGTCGGGTTGCCGAACGGCCCCGTCTGATCGGCCAGCACCAGCCGCCCGGCGACGTGCACCACGTCCTTCCGAATTCCCGGGTAGGCTTCATCGACACGGCCGATCCGGCATTCGATGGCGCCGTCGATTCGCGCCGCATCGTACAGGCCGAACGGAAGTCCGGATTCCATCGAGCACCAGTTGCACACATCGACCAGCACGTTCACGCGAGGAAACGGCGCGCCTCGCCTGACGCGGCGCGCCAGCGCCTCGGACGATGGCCGCGTCTTGGTCGGGTCAATCCCGAAGCGGCGGTACAACCGCCGCACCGCCATCGTCACCTCGTCGTGGTCAGTCCCCTGCCACGGTCCGCCCGCGGCCGCAGCCGCAGCCTCGGCCAGCGCCGCCTCCAGACGCTCGTCGCCTGGTCCGACCTCGACCTCCTCGAGGCTGAGGCCAGCCAGACGAACCGCGTCGGCCACCTCTGACGCGACGGCCAGGGCCAGCATCAGGCACCCACCGCCACACGACGCGTCGCCGCGTGCTCGTTCGCCTCGACCCCGGCCGCGACGATCGCCTGGACCCGGTCGGCCAGGTCGCCGGCGTCGTCGCGGGAGAGCCCCTTGGTTGCAATCGGCGGATGCACCGTGAGCCGCACGTGTCCCGGGCACGTCATTAGACGCCCACGCCGCATGACGTGCCGGCTTCCCGTGATCGAGAGGGGCACGACCGGGATGCTCGCGTCGATGGCGATGACGAAGATCGCCTTTTTGAAACGGCCGAGACGGCCATCAACCGATCGAGTCCCCTCAGGAAACACGATCAACGACAACCCCCGGCCGATAACGGCCGAGATACTCCGAAACACCTCGTGGCCTGGCTTCGAGCGATCCACCAACACGTGCCCCGTGCGCCGAAGATGCCAGCCCAGCACGGGAAACCGGCCCAGCGACCGCTTGGCAATGATGCGCAGCTGATGGGGCAACGACCAGAAGACGATCGGGATGTCGTATATGCTCTGGTGGTTTGCCGTGAACACATAGCCGACACCAGGCGTGAGGTGCTGGGCCCCATGCACAGCAACATCGACGCCGGTCGTCGCCAGGATCAGCCACGACCAGCCGCGCGCGCATCGATGGCCGAGATCGCCGCGTCCCCCGAAGACGCTCGACCCTATCGAGACGATGCCGAGCACAATCGTGTACACCCCAATCGCGGGGATCAGGAAGAAGACCGTGCGCCACCAGTGAAATGGAGGAATCGACACTGCCATCGACCAGGCGAATGGCTCAGGCTCGCGCCCGCTTGACCGGCTCGTCCTTCTCGACGGCCGGCGTCTGCACGGCGCCGCCGGCTTCGATGTACCGCCCAAAGATCATCTTGCCGGCCGTCGTCTGCAACACGCTCGTCACGACGACGTCAATCGTCTTGCCGATGAGCTGGCGTGCGCTGTCGACCACAACCATGGTGCCGTCGTCCAGATAGGCCACGCCCTGGTTGTACTCCTTCCCTTCTTTCAAGATAAACACCTTCATGAATTCGCCAGGCAGCACCACCGGCTTGAGCGCATTCGCCAACTCGTTGATGTTCAGGACTTCGACACCCCGAAGCTGCGCGACCTGGTTGAGGTTGAAGTCGTTGGTCACGATCTTGCCCTGCATCGTCCGCGCGAGCTCGATCAGCTTCAGGTCGACCTCACGCACGTCCGGAAAATCCACGTCGGAGATCGTGACGTCGGTCCAGGTCATCTTTTGAATCTTTTGCAGGATGTCCAGTCCGCGGCGCCCCCGGTTTCGCTTGAGGGAATCGGCGGAATCGGCGACCGCCTGCAGCTCTCTCAGCACGAACTGCGGCACGACCAGCGTCCCATCCAGGAACCCCGCTTCGCATACGTCGGCGATGCGGCCGTCGATGATCGCGCTCGTGTCCAGAATCTTGTACTGGCTCGCTGGACGCGCCTCGTGAAACAGGCGGGCCAACCGTGCCGGGTCGAGCCACTCGCCGCGCCGCACACCGATCATGAGGCCTAGGTACGGCAACAAGATCAGCACGGATCCGTACAGCAACCTCATACGCCGGTCGTCGAGCCGATCGAACGGAACGACAGCCGTGATCGCTGCCGCCAGCACGAGTCCCACGAGCGCACCCGCCGTGCCACCCAGCAACCGGGTGCCCGGCGCATCCCGAACGGCGCGCTCGATCAGCAGGATGACACACGCCACCGCGGCACCGGCGGCCGCGTTGACCGCCCACCCTTGGTCCACGGGCCGGAGCTGCACCGCCACCGCGGAGACCAGCGCCACCAGCGAAAGCCGCATGGTCAACGACATCACAACACCGACTCACCCATCGACACGGGGACACGCCCGAGCAGCCCGTGGTGAAAGTCCCGCTGCATTCGGCCGCCGATGCATCCCGCGCCGCTTCTTTGCTCGTCGGTCGAATACTCCCGGTATTCTCCCTCTTCGCACCTTGCGGGGAGAGCGCGGCTTCGATTCAGTGGGGCCTCGGTGCCACGCTGGATTTGCACCACGGGCTGCTAGGCTATAAAACCGCTTTCTGCCTCACTGTGTCAAAACTCGCGCGAGTGTTCACCACGGGCTGCTAGGCCATCAGCGCGTCGAGCGCCTCAGCCACCGTCTTGACTCCCACGATGTCGCATCCCGCGCCGTCGCTCGCCTCGCGATTGGCATCGGGAACCACGCAGCGTCGAAAGCCGAGCTGTGCGGCTTCCCGGACCCGCAGCTTGGCCTGGCTGATGCCGCGGACCTCACCCGCCAGTCCGATTTCACCAAACATCGCGGTACGTGATTCGACCGGCCGGTCGCGAACGCTCGACGCCACGGCTGCGACGATGCCGAGATCGGCGGCCGGCTCGCCGACGGTCATGCCGCCGGCGATGTTCACGAAGACGTCTTCGCCCATCACAGACAGACCAACTCGTTTCTCGAGCACCGCCAAGAGCAACGCCAAGCGATGGAGGTCGACCCCGCTCGCCGTCCGCCGCGCCTGGCCGTAGGCGCCGGTGCTCACCAGCGCCTGCACCTCGACCAGGATCGGCCGCGACCCCTCGACGCTGCACAAGACCGCGGATCCCGGCGCGCCGATCGACCGCTCGGCGAGAAACAGCTGGGATGGGTTCGCGACCGGCCGCAATCCGCCGTCGGTCATCTCGAAGACGCCGAGCTCGCTCACCGCCCCGAACCGGTTCTTGACGGCCCTGACGATCCGGTGCGATTGGTACCGCTCCCCTTCGAAGTACAACACGGTGTCCACGATGTGCTCGAGCGCCTTGGGCCCGGCCAGCGCGCCATCTTTCGTGACGTGGCCGACGAGGAACGTCGGAATGTGATGGCGCTTGGCGCCGAACAGCAGCTGCGTGGCCGCCTCGCGAATCTGTCCGATGCTGCCTGGGGACGACTGCAGCTTGACCGAGAAGATCGTCTGCACTGAATCCACGATAATGAGCGACGGACGCTGCCGCACGATCTCCTCGAGGATCCGCTCGAGGCAGGTTTCGGCCAGCAGATAGAGCGGCGCTCGGCCGATCCCCAGACGCTCTCCCCGCACTTTGATCTGCTGCACGGATTCTTCTCCGGAGCAGTACAGCACCGGCCCGACGGCGGCGGCGACATGAGCCGCAGCCTGCAGGAGGAGTGTCGACTTGCCGATTCCCGGTTCCCCGCCGAGCAGGATGAGCGAGCCCGGCACCGCACCGCCACCGAGCACTCGATCGAGCTCACCAATGCCCAGGGAGAGCCGATCCATCTTCGCCATCTCGACGTCGGCATAGAGACGCGCGCCGGTGGCGGACGAGAGACCCGGGCGTTCGTCGTCCGCGGCCGGTGCTGGCGACATCCGCTCCTCGACCAGCGAGTTCCAGGCCCCGCAGTCGGCGCAGCGCCCGAGCCACTTCTGGGCCTGGGCGCCGCATGACTGGCACACGAAGAAGGTGCGGGGCTTCATGAGTGCTGAGCGGGCCATCCTTAACCGATGGCCGCATCGCGGGACGGAAGGGCAATCCTTGCGGAGACGCCCGGGCTGCTCACTGATGGATCGTCGTCTGGTTCTCGAAGCGCGTGAGCTCCTTGAGGAACGCCAGTCGAACAACGCCGGTTGGGCCGTTCCGCTGCTTGCCGACGATGAGCTCGGCGGTGTTCTCGTTTTCCGGCTGCGGGTCGTATTGATCCTCCCGATAGATGAAGATCACGACGTCGGCATCCTGCTCGAGCGCGCCGGACTCTCGAAGATCCGACAGCAGGGGCCGGTGGTCGGACCGCGACTCGGGGGCGCGGCTGAGCTGGGACAGTACGATGACCGGCACGTTGAGCTCCTTGGCGAGCCCCTTCAACGACCGGGAGATCGACGCCAGCTCCTGGGTGCGGTTCTCGAACCGGCCGCGCCCTTGCATCAACTGGATGTAGTCGACGATGAGCAGGTGCAGCCCGTGCTCGGCCATGAGCCGGCGCGCCTTGGCCCGCATTTCCAACACGCCGATTGCCGCCGTGTCGTCGATGAACACGCGCGCATCGGCTAGCCGGCCCAGCGCGCGGGACAGCTCGCCGTAATCCTGCTCGTTCAAGAAGCCGCCCCGGAACCGGTGGGCATCGATCCGGGCCTCCGACGTGAGCATCCGCATGAACAGCTGTTCCTTCGACATTTCGAGGCTGAACATGCCGACCGTCCTGTCGGTCTTGGTCCCGATGTGCTGCGCGATGTTCAGCACGAGACTGGTCTTCCCCATCGACGGCCGGGACGCGATGATGATCAGGTCCGAGGGTTGCAGGCCGGATGTCAGGGCATCGAGATCCGTGAAGCCGGTCGGCACGCCCGTGAGGAGCCCCTTGTGCTCCTGCAGTTTCTCGATCGCGTCGAAGCTGCCCTGCACGAGCTCGCGCAGCGGCACGAAGCCGGACCGGATCCGGCCCTCGGCAATCTCGAAAATCGACCGTTCGGCCTCGTCGAGCTGGACATCGGCGTCCGCCTCGGCTTCGTAGGCGGTGGCGAGGATCTTGTTGGCAGAGTAGATCAGATTCCGGAGGGTCGCCTTCTCCTTCACGATGCGCGCGTAGTACTCGACGTTGGTCGAGTGCGGCACGCCGTCGACGAGACCGGCGATGTAGGCCGGACCACCCGCCTCATCCAAGTCACCCGAGCGCCCGAGTTCCTCTTTCAAGGTGACGAGATCGATGACCTCGCTACGCTCACTCAGGCCGACCATCTTGTCGAAGATCCGGCGATGCGCGTCGCGGTAGAAGTCACCGGCGTCGATCAACTCGGCCGCGAGGTTGAAGGCCTCGTTGTGGATGAGGACGGCGCCGAGCACGCACTTCTCGGCTTCCAGATTATGTGGGAGCGAACGCTCCGTGACAGCGGTTTCGGCCATGGCCGGCGGGTCCGTCCTCGGCGCGGGCCGTGAGGCCGGCGCGGCAGGGTGTCAGTCTACCAGAGCAGCGCCCGCGACCGCCGACGCGTGTGGGCCCGCCTTTACTCGTCCGTCTCTTCCTTGACGACCTTGAGCGCGACCTGTGCCGTGACCTCTCGGTGCACCTTGATCGGCACGGTGAAATCACCCAACTGCCTGATCGGCTCGTCCAGCTGTACTTTGCGCTTGTCGATCTCGACCCCCTGGGCCGCCAGACATTCGGCGACGTCGGCCGCCGTGACCGATCCGTACAGCGCGTCCTGGTCGCCGACCCGGCGGGCAACCACGCATTCGACCGCGCCGATCCTGACCGCAAACGCCTCGGCCGCTTGCTTCTCGCCGGCTTCCCGCACCTCCACCAGCTTGCGCTCGCGCTCGATCTGCCGGCGGTTGCCGACGGTCACCGGCAGCGCCAACTTGCGCGGCAACAGATAGTTTCGCGCGTAGCCGGCCGCGACGTTGACGACGTCGCCGCGCCGGCCCAGGTTGTCCACGTGCTCTCGCAGAATGATTTCCATGCCTTCGCTCCGGTGGCCCGCGCCCGACAGTCAGTCGGTCACGTACGGCAACAGCGCCAACTGCCGCGCCCGCTTGATGGCGGTCTGGAGCTTGCGCTGATGCATGGTGCACGTACCTGAAATCCGGCGCGGCTGAATCTTGCCCCGCTCCGGAATGAACGGCATCAGCAGCCGCACGTCCTTATAGTCGATGTAGTCGATCTTGTCGACGCAAAAGCGGCACACCTTGCGCCGGCGGAACAGCCCGCGCCGTCCGCCCCGCTCGCCACCATCCTTGTCGCCGCGTCCGCCGCGTCCACCGCGTCCGCCGCGTCCACCGCGTCCGCCTCGTCCTTCAGGCATGATCTCTTCCTATCCTTCCGTGGGAGCCGACGGATCGGCGGCCGGAACCGGGGCCGGCGCGGCCTCGACAGCCGCCGGAGGCAATCCTCTGGCCGCACGCCGCCGCTCGCGTGCCGCCGTCCGCCGGGCCGACGTGCGTTTGGCCAAATCCAGCTCCTCGTCGACCCGGACGACGAGGTGGCGCAGCACGTCGTCGCTGACGCGCAGGCGCCGCTCCAACTCGGTCACCATCTCGCCTGAGCCCATCAACAGCTCGAGCACGTAGGTGCCCTCCTTGCAGTGGTTGATCTCGTAGGCGAGCTTCCGGCGGCCCCAGTTGTCCGTCTTGTCGATGCGGCCACCGAACCGGCTGACGATCGCCTCGACCTGAGCGTGCAGGTCGGCGACGGTCTCATCGGTCGCCGCGGACGACACGATGTAGATGAGCTCGTATTGTCTCGCTGACATAAGGCTCCTTCTGGACTTGACGGCCACTCGCGTGGCAAGGAGTCGAAGGACTCGCGTCGGTGTCGTGGTTCACGGATGCGGGCTCGGACCCGCCGTATCGTTACTCCTCGTCTGATTCGATCGGTTCGTCTTCGTCCGCGCCAGCATCGCTGCCCGGCGGCCCGTTGAAGCGATTCATCACCGGATCGATGCCCTCGACGATGAATGCCTCGACGGCGTCAGCCGCGTGGACGACGGCCTCCCGAATCGCCGGCCGTTCCGACCCCTCGAATCGCGCCAACACGTGGGCGGCGAGATCGCGCCGGGTATCGCCTCGGCCGACGCCGACCCGCAGCCGGGGCACCGCCTGTGTGCCCAACGCCTCGATCACCGAGCGTAGCCCGTTGTGCCCCCCATCCGACCCGCGGGCGCGCGCGCGAAGCCGCCCCAAGGGCAGATTCACGTCTTCCGCGACGATCAGCAGGTCGTCAAGCGGGATCCGATAATAGCGTACCAGCGCCGAGACGGGGGTACCGCTCAAGTTCATGAAGGTGAGCGGCTTGGCCAGCATCACGCCCGGCTCGCCTTCACGCGTCCGGGCCATCACCGCCTCGGCCGGCGCCGAGGAAAATTCCAGCCCGCGTCCCGAGGCCACTTCGTCCAGAACGTCGAACCCGACGTTGTGCCGCGTACCCACGTATCGGCGTCCCGGATTGCCCAGCCCGATAATCAATCGCACCCGCACCTAGCAGCCCGTGGTGAACGTCCGGCGTCGCACCGAGACCTCGCTGAACCCACGCCGCGGTCGCCCAGGGCAAGGCGCGAGGAGGGAGCATACCGGGAGTATTCGACCCATCGTGGACAACGCCCAGCGCCGCGGGGCGGGATGCATCGGCGGCCGAATGCAGTGGGGCTTTTGCCGCGGGCTCTTGACCGCTACGAGGACGAGCCGTCGCCGCCTTCGTCCTGCTCCGTCTTGCCCTTCTTGATCACTTCGGGCTCGGCCTGCTCGCCGATGGCCGCTTCGGCCTCGGCCTCGGCCGCCTCTTCCTCTTCGGTGACTTCGGCCTTCGGCGCCACGACGTGCACCAGCAGCGTGTCCGGCGCGCTTACCGGCGTCCACACGACGCCCTCGAGGAGTTCACGCAAGCGAACGCCCTGGCCGATCATCAATTCGCTCACATCGACCTCGAGATGTTCCGGAATCTCGGCAGGCAGACACTCGATGGCGACTTCCCGATGCACGAAATCCATCAGTCCGCCCTGCTGCTTGACGCCGACCGCCTCCCCCTTCAGAATCACCGGCACCGACACGATGATGACGCGGTCCATCGCCACCCGGTAGAAATCGACGTGGAGCAACTCGTCCTTGATGGGGTCGAGCTGGTACTGCTTGACCAGGACCTGGCTGGCCGCCCCGCCGTCGATCGTCAATCCGATCAGCGTATTCGCGCCAGACTCCGAATGCATGATCCGCAGCAGCGGCCGGGGATCCACCGAGATTGATACGCTGCCGGCCTGCGGGTCCACGCCCCCGTACACGACGGCGGGAATCCGTCCGTCACGCCGCAGCCGTCGCGACTCGTTCTTGCCAAACGTGCTCCGTGTCGCCGCTTCCAGTGTCGCTTCCATACCGTGCCCGCCCTGTCTCGCGCCGCTCAGATGAAGAGCGACGACACCGAGGTCTCCTCGTGAATGCTCCGAATCGCCTTGCCGAGCAGTTTGGCGACCGACAGCACGCCGATTTTGTCGCACCTCGCGCGCGCGTCGTCGAGCGGAATCGTGTTCGTCACGATGAGGCGCTCCAGCGGCGATCGCTCGATCCGCTCGAGCGCCGGACCGGACAGCACACCGTGCACCGCGCACGCCAGCACGCGCTTCGCCCCGGCGTCAGCCAACGCCTGCGCCGCGTTGCACATCGTGCTCGCCGTGTCGATGATGTCGTCCTGGATGATGCAGACGCGTCCCTCGACCCGCCCCACCACGTTCATCACCTCGGCCGTCCCGTCGTCGGAGCGCCGCTTGTCGATAATCGCCAGATCGCCGCCGAGCCGCTTGGCATAGGCGCGCGCCCGCTCGGCGCCACCCGCGTCGGGTGACACCAGCGTCAGGTCGGACTCCCCGAGCGTCGACAAGTGCTCGACGATGATCGGTGCCGCAAACAGGTGATCCACCGGAATGTCGAAGAACCCTTGAATCTGCGCTTTGTGCAGGTCCATGGTCAACACGCGGCTGGCGCCGGCCGCACTGAGCAAATTGGCGACCAGCTTGGCCGAAATCGGCACGCGCGGCTTGTCTTTCCGATCCTGCCGGGCGTATCCGTAGTACGGAATGACCGCCGTGATGCGCGACGCCGACGACCGGTGGAACGCATCGATCATCACGCACAACTCGATGAGGTGCGCGTCGACCGGTGTGCACGTGGGCTGCACCACAAAGACGTCGGTGCCGCGGATGTTCTCGTCGATCTGGAACGAGACCTCGCTGTCGGGAAACCGGCGCAGTCGGGCCTGGCCTGTCGAAATGCCGAGGTACTCGGCAATTTCCTGGACCAGTGCCGGATGCGCCGACCCCGAGAACAACTTCAGCTGCCCGCTACCCATCCGTCGACTCGTCGCTCGACACGGCACCACGTGGCTGGGGCGGAAGGATTCGAACCTTCGAATACGGGATCCAAAGTCCCGCGCCTTACCACTTGGCCACGCCCCATCATCGTCGGTCGCCGACCTCCGCACCGCCGCTCGCAGGGTCGACACACGCGCCGACCGGTACGACCGCGACACCCGACGCGACTGACGAAAGCTGACTCTGTTAGGACCGGCTCACGACCACCGGCGCAAATACTGAGTGTATACGAACGGATCCACGCCCAGCAAGCGACCGGATCTCTCGGTCGTGGGCTAACTCCATGAGCCCACGACCGATCTCTCGCCTCTCACCCTAGGCCTTAGGCCTGAGGCGTTCGAACGCCTAAGGGTTACGGGTCCGCTCATCGGAGGTCCCCGACCGGCCCGCACATGACCCGTGCGGTTCTTGGCACGTTGAGGCTCACAGGGGTACCGTCGCGGCATCCCTCACCGCGGCCGCGAGCCGGCCACGGCGCGGTCCCGTGTTCGCGTCACGATCGCCCGCGGCGAGCGGCGACCGAGACTCGCGGCCGCCGCGACGGCCTCGCGCCGTCGCGAAAACAATCCGAAGACACAGGACCCGCTGCCCGACATGGCCGCCCGCAGCGCACCCACGCGATCCAGCGCCCGATGCATCCGGGCGATCTCCGGATGCGTGGCGGCGACCACCAGCTCGAGGTCGTTGACGCCTTCCACGACGGCGCCCAGCAGTCCCGCGGCCGACCCCATCGGCTCTCCGGAAACGCGGGCGGCAGGTCGTCGCGCCGCCCGGTCGTGCCAGGCGTAGGCGTCGGCCGTCGAGACGCCGAACGCCGGAACGAGCAGGACGACCCAGTGCATCGGCAGGTCGACCAGCGGAAAGAGCTGCTCGCCACGTCCGAGCCCGAGCGCTGTTCCGCCCAGCAGGAAAAAAGCCACATCGGCCCCCAGGTCGACCGCAAGGTCGCGTTGAGCCTCCGGGGTCAGGTCGGGCCAGAAGCGACCGAGGGCGCGCAGCATCGCGGCGGCATCGGCGCTGCCCCCCCCCAGCCCGGCGGCTATCGGAATCCGCTTGTCGAGCGTGACGGACAGCCCCTGGAGCGGGCCACGGCCGGTCACGGCCGCTGCCGCCGCCGCCGCCCGCCAGATGAGGTTGGTGGCGTCCGTCGGGACCGCGCGATCGCGACACCGCAGCGTGAAGGGCCCGGGCCGGGCCAAAACGGTCAGCGTGTCATGCAGATCGATCGACTGGAAGATGGTCCGCAGCTCATGGAATCCGTCGCGGCGGCGGCCCAGGATTCTCAGATCGAGATTGATCTTTGCATGGGCCCGAACGACCGTGCGGCGACGAGGCATCGGGTCAGAACCCGCCGTCCGGGGTGGGCGCCGCGTGGCGAAGCGGCCCGATCGCCCTGAGCTCGTCGAGGGTCAGGGGCATCGCGCCGGAGGGAATGTCGAGCGTGAACACGGCCGGCTCCAGCGTCGTGTTGATGCGAACCTGCGACAACGTCATCGTGAGCGCCACGGCCGCCGTGGTCGGTGACACCGACGTGAGTCGAATCCGCCCGGGGATACGCCCCGTCAGATCATCGTACTCGCTGAGCAGTCCGGCACGCCGAACGGCCACGATCCGCTGGACGTCGTCGACCAGCCTGAGATAGATCGCACCCCCGTCGGCCATCTCGATCACCGACTCGTCGTTGCCGTAGCGCCGGCCGCGGACCGGCCGCACCGTGTCGGGCACACATCCGCTCAGGACGTGCCGGAGATCGTCCGGGGAGAGGGACACCCCGGCCAAGGCGTGAACGATATCCGCCGCGGGCGCACCGATCAGGACTCGGGAATCCCGGGGCAGCAGCAGTGTCGTCCGGTCAGCCTGCGCCACGAAGATGAACCCGGGCGGCCCAAACGGCGCGAGCCCCTCGAGGCGCATCGCGGAGGGTCGGGACAGCCCCACCAGCACCCGGCCCCGTACGCGCGCCCCGCCGGCCCGCCCGGAGAGGCGCATTTCGGTGGCCAGCGTCCGAACCGTCCGGCACGCGGCGGTCACATCGGCGAACGCCGACTCGAAGGCGGGCATCGGCGTCCCCGGCCCAGACGGCAACGCGGGCCTTGCCGGCGCACAGCCCGTCGCCGCCCCGACGCAGAGCGCGAGCAGCAGCCCTCGGCGCTGCGGGGCAATGGCGTGACGAGCGTGACGAACACGCATGACGCGGGCCGGCGCGATCGCGCGTTCAGCGTCCGGCGCTTTCTCGGGCGTCCTGAATTTTCCGCTCGATCACGGACGGGTCGATCGAATCGGCGTCCCCGGCCAGGGATCGTTGCCACGCGTCGACCGCGTCGGCATAGCGACCGAGTCTGAACAGGACGTCACCAAAGTGGTCCTGGATGACCGAATTCCGGATGAGGAGCAAGCTGGCACGGCGGAGGTAGGTTTCCGACGACGCCCACTGCTCGAGCTTGAAGTAGGCCCACCCGAGGCTGTCGAGATAGGCGCCGTTGTGCGGATCCGCCGCAAGCGCGCGCTCGATCAGCGCGACAGATTCCTCCAGACGCTCACCTCGGTCGGCCAGCATGTACCCCAGATAGTTCAAGGTCATGTGGTGGGACGGGTCGCGCTCCAGCACCGTGCGAAACGCCCGTTCGGCGTCGGCGTACTGCGCCTGCTGCTCGAAGAGGGCACCCAGCTGAAACGGGATGGAGGTGTCCTCCGGGAACAGCGACTCGGCATCGCGCAGCGTCTGCACCGCGTCCCGCACGCGGCCGGTCTCCACGAACAGATTGGCCAACGTGATGTGGATCAACGGGTCCTCGGGGCTCGCAGCCACCGCGGCCTGCATGATGTCGACGGCCCGGTCAGCCTGGCCCTCGGCCACCAGCGCCCGGGCCAGGGCGTACACACCCCGGGCGCTATCCGGCTCGAGCGCCATCAGTCGCCGCGCGACCGTCTCCGCCGTCTCGAAGTTGTTCAGCCGCCGCTCGATCTCCGACAGCAAGTACAGCGCCCCTCCGTCGCCGGGTCGGGCTTCGACGACTTCCTGAATCACCTCGCGCGCGCGCTCGGCATTGCCGGCGTTCAACAGCGTCGATCCCCAGCGGCGCTTCAAATCAACGTCGCTCGGCCGCCGCGCGACGGCCCGCGCATAGATCTTGGCCGCCTCGGTCCAGCGTTGCCCGTCCTCGTACAACTCGGCGAGCGAGGTGAGCGACCGGACCGACCTGGGCCGGCGCCGTACCGCCTCCTCGAGCACCTCGATGGCCGCCTCACCGCGACCACTGCCCACGTAGGCGCGCGACAGCAGCAGCAGGCTACTAACGAACCCGGATCGATCGCGCCCGAACGGCTCCAGCAGCGTGACGGCCTGCTCGAAGGCCCCGGTTTCGACGTAGAGCCGTCCGAGGCTAAGGATGACGCGCGCGTCATCGACCTCCGCCTCCACGGCCTGCTCGAGGTGAGTCAAGGCCCGGCGCTGATACGTGTCGTCGTCCGCCGCCCGCGGGCCCGCGGGCTGGCCAGCGGCCTGATCCGCCAGCGCTGCGAAGACCAGACCCAGGACGCGATGGGCTTCGGCGTAGTCGGCATCGAGCTCGAGCGCCCGCTCGGCTGCCACGATTGCGTCGGCAGCCCGATTCTGCCGGGCGTGCAGCGTCGCCACGGCGGCCGGAATTGCCGCCGCCTCCGGGTCGAGCACCGCCGCTCGATCCAATAATTCGATCGCTCGCGCCATGTCGCCCGTGTCCTCGAGACGTAGCGACTGCATGAACAGGTCGTACGCCTCCGCGCGGCGCGCGAACGACCGGAGCGCGTCCGCCGATTCCGTGGCTTGGCCGGCCGCCTCGGAACCCGAGACACCCATCGCTACCATCAGGACCGCCACGGCCCATCGAAGCATCATGCGCATGTGTCGGATTGTTCCACAGGGCCGGGTCGCCGGCAAGCACACGGGTTCGCGCACCAGGCCCTCAACAGCCCGTGGTGGAAGTCCGGCTGCAGTCGAACGCCGATGCATCCCGCCAAGGGCAGCGCTGGACGTTGTCCACGATGGGTCAAATACGTCCCGGCATGTTCCCTCCTCGCGCCGTGCCCTGGGCGACCGCCGCGTTGGTTCAGCGAGGTCTCGGGGCGACGCGGACCTCCACCACAGCTGTGAGCCGTCTGGTATAGTGCAGCGGAAGATCCGACGAGGAGGCGTCATCATGGCGGTCGATCCCGAACTGCTCGAAATTCTGGCCTGTCCGAACTGCAAGACGCCGGTCGTGCTGGTCCACGACGGCGCCGGCTTGAAGTGTCAGGAATGCCACCGCGTCTACCCGATCAAGGACGACATTCCGGTCATGCTCATCGACGAGGCGACCATCGAGGAGTGACGCACGGGGGCGCACGGCGCGGCTTCGTTCAGCGTTGCCCAGTGCCCAGCGGCCAGTGCCCGATGCCCGGTGCCCGGTGACCCGACGTGAGGATTCTCCTGGTTCGGCTTCGGCTGATTGGCGACGTCATCTTCACGACACCAGCGATCCGGGCGCTGAAGCGGCGGCTGCCCGACGCGCAACTCACGTATCTCACCGAGCCGGCGGCCGCGCCGGTGCTGGACGGCAATCCGCATCTCGACGACATCATCACGCTTCCCCGTGCCCGGGGTGTCCGGCGTCTGTGTGACGACGTGGTGTGGGCCCGGCGCCTGCGCAAACGGCGCTTCGACCTGGCCATCGATTTTCACGGCGGGCCGCGTAGTCGGTGGCTGACCTGGGCCAGCGCGGCCCCGATGCGGATCGGGTATGCGGCTCCAGGCAGCGGGCCGGCCTACACGCATCGCGTGGTCAGACCGGCCGATCTCGCGCCGCGGCATGCGGTCCGAAACCAGTGGGACCTCCTGGGCCCGCTCGGTGCAGCGTTCGCCGAGCCGCCCTCACCGAAGCACGACGCCGTGGAGATGCCCGAGAATTCGGCCGCCACGCGGCGGGTCGCGAGCCGCCTGAGCGCGGCCGGCGTCTCGAGTGGTGAACCGCTCATCGTCCTCCATACCAGCGCCGGCAATCCCTTCCGGCGCTGGCCGATCGATGCGTTCGCCGATACGGTCGCCCAGTTGGCCCGTCGGGACAGGGCGCGCGCATTCGTCGTGACGGCCGGTCCATCGGAGCCCGGGGCGGTGGCACGCCTGCGGGCCGCCGTGGCGACGCGTCTGGGCGCTGGGGGCCCTGCGATTATCGACGGCGACCAGTTCGGCCTAGCTGAGTTACGATCACTCATCGACCGGGCGGCCGTGTTCATCGGCGGCGACAGCGGGCCGCTGCACGTCGCCGCGACGACGCGGACACCGATCGTCGGAATTTACGGTCCGACGCTGGAAGCCAGGTCCGTTCCTTGGCGCGACCCGGCCTGCGTGACGGAAGGCGTGAGTGGGGGGCCGCTCCCGTGCCGGCCCTGCGCCCAGCGGCGGTGCGAGCCCGGTGATTTTCGCTGTTTGACTCAGGTGACGGCGGCGGTGGTCGCCGCCGCGGTCGAGCGCGCGATGGCACGAGCGACGGACACAGCATGACCCCTCACTCCGCGGCAGTCGCGATGAACGACGCGGGCCGTCTCGAGCAGGCGGCGTTCGCGGCGTTGATCGCGTTTGTCGCCGCCCTGCAGATCTCGATCGCGATCGCGGAGACGCTGCTCGCCTTGACGGGAGCGCTATGGATTGCGCTGCTCATCGTCAAACGGGAGCGCCTCACGGCGCCCGCGTGGTTCTGGCTGCTGGTGGCCTATGCGGGTCTGACGCTGCTGTCGGCCACGCTGTCACTCGCGCCCATCACGAGCCTGACCGACTCGAAGCAGTTACTGCTGTTCCTGATCGTCCCGGTGGTGTACCGGCTGGCGCGCGGCCCGAAAGCGCTGACGCTCGCCACGGTGATCATCTCCGTCGGCGCTGCCAGCGCGATTCTCGGGATCGTGCAGTACGGCATCCTGGAGTACGACAATCTCGGACGCCGGCCACAGGGTTCGCTCACGCACTACATGACGTATTCGGGGCTGCTGATGCTGGTCGCCGGGATGGCCGCCGCGCGCGTGCTCTTCCACGATCGCGATCGCACCTGGCCCGCGCTCGTGCTGCCCGCGCTGATCGTCGCCCTGGCGCTCACCTTCACCCGAAGCGCCTGGGTGGGCGGCTGCGTCGGCGTCGGTCTGCTGCTGGTCCTGAAGGACCTCCGACTGCTTGCGCTGCTGCCCGTGGTCGCCGCGCTGTTCTTCGGGCTGGCCCCCTCCCGCGTCACCGACCGCCTCTATTCGATGTTCGATCTGCAGGACCCGACGAATCGCGATCGCGTGGCCATGGCGCGGACGGGCGCCCGCCTGATTCGTGACTATCCGATCACCGGCGTCGGCCCTGACGTCGTCAAGGACGTCTACCGGGACTACCGGGATCCGAGCGCGGTGCAGGAGACGAACCCGCACCTGCACAACGTGCCGTTGCAGATCGCCGCCGAGCGCGGGCTGCCGGCACTCGCGGTCTGGATCGCCTTCATCGTCGCCGTCACCCGCAGCCTGGCGCGTCACCGGCGAACGACCGCCTACGGATCGCTACCCGCCGGCGGCCTCGCGGCCGTCGTCAGCATGCTCGCGGCCGGCATGTTCGAGTACAACTTCGGGGACTCGGAGTTCCTGATGCTGTGGTTGGTGCTCGTCACCCTCCCGCACGCGGCGGACGCGGCCAACGCCCCGACGGCATCCACGTCATGACCGCCTTATCGGTCGACCGCGCGCGTGCCCTCATCGAGCGGTTCGACGCCGTCACGGTGTTGGTGCTCGGGGACGTGATGATCGATCACTTCCTCGTGGGACGCGTCGATCGCATCTCCCCCGAGGCGCCGGTGCCGATCGTCAAGTTCGATCGCGACGACTACCGCATCGGCGGCGCCGCGAACGTCGCGAACAATGTCGGCGCACTCGGCGGACGCGCGACGCTGGTCGGCGTGGTCGGCCAGGACGAGGCGTCCGAACGGCTGATGGCCGCACTGCGCTCCGCGTCAATCGACTCGGCTGGCATCGCCGCCGTTGCGAGCCGTCCAACGACTCGCAAGCTGCGCATCGTCACGACCCGCAACCAGCAAGTGGCGCGCGTCGATTTCGAGAGCGATCGAGAACTCGACGCAGGTGAACGGCAGGCATTGCGACCCCGCCTGGCGGCGGCCGCCGGCGCGGCTGACGTCATCGTCGTGTCGGACTACCTCAAGGGAGTCGTGACGCGTGAGATCATGTCCGACGTCTTGGCGATCGGCCGCGACCGACGGATCCCAGTGCTCGTCGATCCGAAAATTCCGCACCTGGAGTACTACGCCGGGTGCTCGCTCCTGACCCCGAACGATCACGAAGCGGCGGCCGCGACCCATCGGAGGGCCGGTACCGACGACGAGACGCGGATCGCCGCCGCCGCACTGCGCAGCCGCGTCGGGTGCGAGAGCGTGCTCATCACGCGGGGCGAACACGGCATGTGGCTGCTGGACGGATCGAACACGCAGGCCGCACCTCAGGAGGCGATCCTCCCGGCCGTCGCGCGTGAAGTGTCCGACGTAACGGGCGCGGGCGACACGGTGATTGCCACGATGGCGCTGGGACTCGCGGCCGGTGCCACGCTGGCCGAGTCGGCGATGCTCGCCAACCAGGCGGCCGGACTGGCCGTGGCCCGCTTCGGCCCGGCGACAGTCTCGGCACGGGAACTGCTCGACGCCTGCGCGGAGCGATAGGCTCTCGGCTCTCGCACGGTCTCAAGAACGCCAAGAGCCGAAAGCCGAGGACCGAACCCCGAGTGGTCAGTGCCAGAAATGGCGGCGGCCGGTCAGAACCATCGCCAGGCCGTGCTCGTTCGCCGCGTCGACGACTTCGTCGTCCCGCTTCGACCCGCCGGGCTGCACGACGGCTGTCGCTCCCGCTTCGGCGATCGCGTCGAGACCGTCCCGGAAGGGGAAGAAGGCGTCGGAGGCCGCCACGGTGCCCGCGAGATCGGCCGTCGCCTTGAGCACGGCCACCTTCACGGCGTCGACCCGGCTCATCTGCCCGACACCGAGGGCCACGGTACGGTCCCGCCGGGTGAAGACGATCGTGTTCGATTTCGCGTGGGCGCACACGCGCCAGGCGAACCGCAGCGCCTCCCACTCCGCCTCACTCGGCGCCCTGGCGGTGACGACCCGGAGTGGCGGATCGCCGACGCCATCAGCCCACGCCACCGACGCTTCCGACACGACGTCCCGGCGCTGCACGAGCCACCCACCGAGCACTGAACGAATCTCCCTGACGGCCTCGGTCCCGTCGCGCACGGCGGACAGATCGGCGGCCAGCACCCGCATCGCCGGCTTCGCCGCCAGAATCGGCCGCGCCGCCTCGTCCACACTCGGCGCGATGATGGCCTCGATGAACGTCGACGTAATCGCCGTGGCCGTCGCGGCGTCGATCGGCCGATTGACGCCGACAATTCCGCCGAACGCCGACAGCGGATCCGTCTCGCGAGCGCGGACGTAGGCCTCGGTGACCGACGGCGCCGTCGCCACGCCGCAGGGATTCGTGTGCTTCAGGACCGCGGCCACCGGCTCGTCGAACTCGAGCACGAGCCGCGCCGCCGCGTCGAGGTCGAGCAGGTTCGTGAAGGAGAGATCCTTGCCCTGCAGAACCTGCGCGGCACCCAAGCCGGGCGCGCCAGCCTCACCGTACCAGGCTGCTTCCTGATGCGGATTCTCTCCGTACCGGAGCGCCTTGAGCTTGGTGAGCGACAGCGTCAACGCCGGCGGTGTCAGCGCCGTCTCGGCCGCCGGAGCGCGCTGGAAGCCGGCGTCCGAGGCGCGGATTCCGGCGAGGGTTCCGGCGATCAGCCGGTCATAGTCGGCCGTGTGGCGGAACGCCTTCCGGGCCAGCCCGAATCTGAAGGCCAGCTGGGGTTCGCCATCGCGGCGCAACGCCTCGAGCGCCGCCGCGTAGTCCGTCGGATCGACGAGCACGAGGACGTCACGAAAGTTCTTCGCGGCGGCGCGCACGAGCGCCGGTCCCCCGATGTCGATCTCCTCGATGAGGTCGTCGAACCCCGTGTCCGCCCGGGCCGCCGCCTCGGCGAAGGGGTACAAATTGACCGCGACCACGTCGATCGGTTGGATCCCGTGCTGCGCGATCGCCTGGCGGTCTGCATCCCGGTTGCGCCGCGCGAGAATGCCCCCGTGGACGGCAGGATGCAGCGTCTTGACCCGGCCGCCCATCATCTCCGGCATGCCGGTGACGTCTTCGATGCCGATCACCGGAACCCCGGCCTCACGAAGCGCCCTAGCCGTGCCGCCGGTCGAAACCACGTCGCACCCGAGATCCACGAGTCCCCGGGCCAACGTCACGATGCCCGCCTTGTTCGAAACGCTCAGCAACGCTCGCATCGACCCATCCTCTCCTAGCACCTCTTGACAAACGATAGGGGCGTGGCCGGCATGCCGCGGGCGTCGGCTGCGGGTGACGCTGGGTGACGGGGCCGCACGCGCGGTCTTCTTGTCGCCCTGGGGTGCTCGCGGTAATCGAGCGTGGGGCCACTTGCGCGTGTTCGACATCGCCGCGGCCGGACCCAGGCGGTCGCGGCGATCAGCGCTTCCTCCCCCGCACCGTAAAGCTCACCCGTCCGTCCTTCACCGTCACGCGAAACGCCACTTCGGGATCACCGCCCTCCTGAAACTGCTTCACTTGATCGCGCACGAAGTTCGCGAACCGGTGGAACGGCACGATCTCCTGGCCCGCTTCCCGCCGCGCGCTCATCAGCGACTGGTAGAGATCCTCGACCTTCTCCATTTCTGAACGCGGGTTCGTGAACGCCGCTTCGTGCACGACGCCTCCGTCGTCGTCCTGTCGGGCCGCGGCCGCCCCGGAGGTCACGTTGGCGAACGGCCCCGGACGCCCCTCCTCCTGGGCGCGCTGACCCCGGTCCCACAAGTCGCGAAACGACGTGTACCGCGCTTGGAGCGAGCCGAAACGGAATCGCGCGACCGACGTCTCGATGGTCGCACCGGTCCAGTACTTGATGATCGCCTCCACCCGATTTCGCGTCTCCCAGGGCGGACGCGGCAGCCGCCCCGAGAAGAACATGTTGTACTCGGCTTCCAGCCGACGCATCTCGGTGGCCAGGGACTGAAGATCACGCTCGATGTCGTGTGGGTCCGGCACGCGGCGGGCTCGTCAGCGTGGAATGAGGAACCAGACGAGCGGCAGCCACAACTCGCGCGCGTACGGCAAGGGACGATCGTCGATGAGCACTTCGCACGCCTCATCGCTTCCGACGAGATCGAACAGGTCGCGCAGCGCCACTGCCTCGGACGGAACATACCTGGCCCGGTGCCGGATCGTCTCGCCGGTGCCAACCTCACGATAGTCGGACGTGGCTCGGGCGAGCGCCACGGCCGCCTGGTAGGTTGCCTGGTCCGGGAGCTTCGGAAACACGATAGTGATCGAGAACGGCTGTTCGTCGCCGCCGAACAGCGCCGCGCGCAAATCCGGGTCGAGCGCCGCGAGCTCTTCCGGCGAGGGCAGCGGCGACGGCTCCACGTACGGCCAGAATCGTTCCAGGGGTCGATGGCTCGGGAGCGGCTCGGCCGCCGCGTTCGGTGTATCGTTCGACTTCGTGGTCTTGCTCATCTCGGTGGGACCACCGCCGCCGCGCGCGCCCGTGATGGTATCCTGAATCGCCGAGACCGACAAGGCACCGACCCGCCCTCGATCGGACCGACATGGCGACCCCACGCAGCATTCCCTCGATCGATCAGCTCCTGCAGCGCGACGCCATCCAGGCCCTCGTCGCGGACTACGGGCGATCCGCCACGATCAACGCGCTCCGGCAGGTGACGGACGCGCTACGCGCGTCTCTCGCCGATGCCGATCACACATCGACGGCGTCACCCGAGCCCGCCGGCGTTGCGGCACGCCTCGAACAGGCGGCCCGGCGGCGACTCGAACGACTGGCCGCGCTCTCGCTCCGGCCGGTGATCAACGCGACTGGGGTCATCCTCCACACGAACCTCGGCCGCGCGCCGCTGTCCGCGGCGGCCGTTCAGGCGGTCGCCCACTCGGCGGCCGGGTTCGTCAATCTCGAATTCGACCTCGACACCGGCACCCGCGGACGCCGAGACAGCCACGTCGAGGCCCTGCTCCGCCACCTCACCGGCGCCGACGCGGCCGTCGTCGTGAACAACAATGCAGCGGCGACACTGCTGCTGCTCGCGGCGCTCGCCCGCGGCCGCGACGTGCTCGTCTCTCGAGGCGAGCTCGTCGAGATCGGCGGAGGCTTCCGCATCCCGGACGTCCTGTCGCAGTCGGGCGCCACGCTGCGCGAGGTCGGGACCACGAACAAGACCCGCGCCGCCGACTACGCGGCGGCCATCAGCGATCGCACGGCGCTCCTGCTGCGGGTGCACCCGTCCAACTTCGTCATGTCCGGCTTCGTCGAGCGCCCGTCGCTGCCGTCGCTGGTCGACGTGGGACGACGGTTTGGCTTGCTCGTCGCCGAGGATCTCGGCAGCGGCAACCTCGTCTCCCGAGGCGAAGGCGCCGCGGCCGAACCCACGGTGGGCGAGAGCATCGCGGCCGGCGCCGACGTCGTGTGCTTCAGCGGTGACAAGCTCCTGGGCGGGCCGCAAGCCGGCGTCATCGTCGGCACCGAGACAGTCATCCGGCAGATCCGATCGCACCCGCTGTTGCGGGCGCTGCGAGCCGACAAACTCACCTACGCCGCGCTGGGGGCCACGCTCCGCGCCTGGGCGCTGGAGCGTGGGCCGGAGGACGTGCCGGTTGCGCGGATGATCGGCGCCACGCGGGAGGAGCTTGCTCGTCGAGCCAAAGCGCTGGCGGCCGCGATCGCGACGCCGGTCCTACACACGACGCTCGTCGACGGCGTCTCGACGATCGGGGGCGGCAGCGCTCCGGGCAGCGAACTGCCCACGTGCCTGATCGCGCTCGAGTCGAGCCATGTATCGGCCGACGCCCTGGCCGCGGCGCTCCGGCGCCTCGCGCCCCCGGTGGTCGGGCGAATCGAACAGGCCAAGGTGGTCCTCGACGTGCGGACCGTCCTGCCCGAACAGGATGAGATGCTCGCGCAAGCGATCGCGGCGTTGCCGGATCTGCCCTGACGTAGGTTAGCTGGTCGGCGGCACGGGGTGCGCCCCGTCGGCGACCTCGCGGCGGCGGGGGCAGGTTTCGCACGACAACGGCTCACCGTCCGGCCCCAGCACGTCGGGGCCGCCACACGAGCCGCGCAGGCAGCGATTGCTGAAGACGACACCCACCGCCATGATCGCCATGATGATGCCGATGACGAGGGTTGTCAGGAGGAACAGGGTCATCGTAGTGCGTCCATCTTACCAGCCCCTGGTTCTCAGTCGAGAAGACGTCGAAACGCCGGCGTCACCCGCTCCTCGAACCGGCCGTCCGGCGTGCGCACGAGCAGCAGCGCCGCGACGTCGTGCGTCGTCGCGAATCGAAATCCCGCTTCGGGCCCCAACACCAACACCGCGGTGGCCAGCCCGTCGGCCGACATGCACCGATCGGCAACAACCGTCACCGACGCCAAGGCGTGGTCGACCGGCCGGCCGGTCCGTGGGTCGATCATGTGCGAGAGCCGGCGTCCCCCCCACTCTCGGAAATTTCGGTAGTCTCCCGACGTGGCCATCGCCCAGCCACCGAGCGGGAGCACACGATGGAAAGTCTCAGCCCCCGGATCGGGATGCTCGACGGCAATCCGCCACGGCTCGCCGGCCGCATTGAGCCCGGCCGTCCGCACCTCACCGCCGACCTCGACCATGTAGCGCTCGACGTCGCTCGACTCCAGGGCCTCGGCCACCCGGTCGACGCCGTAGCCTTTCGCGATCGCCGACAGATCGATCGCCAGCCGGGCCTCGTCCTTCTGGACCGTCAGCGCGTCCGCATCGAGACGCAGCCGGCCGAACCCGAGTCGCCGCCGCAGCGCCTCCACCTCGGCGTCGGACGGTGGCGTCTCCGGCGACGACACGCCGAACCCCCAGGCCTCGACGAGCGGTCCGACGGTGATGTCGAACGCGCCGCCGGTCAGCTCGGCAATCCGCTGGGCCGCCGCGATGACCTCGAACGTCTCGGCCGACACGTCGAATGGCGTCGTCGCCTGGTGACGGTTGAACCGGGACACCTCGGAGTCCGCGCGATAGTGCGACATCCGGTCGTCGACGAGCGCTAGCTCTCGCTCGACCACCAGCTGCAGCGCCGCCTCGCCGCCGGGCGTATCGCCGTCGATGACGACCGTCACCGAGAACTGCGTGCCCATCGTGGCGCCCCGCAGGTCGTACACGACGGAACCTGCCTCGGGTGGCGCGCACGCCACGAGCATGACGCTGGCAACGAAGGCCGCCAGCCGGAGAGCTCTGTCGCGTGAAGCAGTCATCGGCGAACGATCATGGCGCAACCGGCGCCGCGGACCCTAGCTAGCAGCTACCCGAAGTCGTCGAACAGGATGTTCTCGGGCTCGACGCCGAGGCCGTCGAGCATCTGCATGCAGGCCTTGAGCATCATCGGCGGACCGCAGAGGTAGTACTCGACATCTTCCGGGGCCGGATGATCCTTGAGGTAGTGCTCGTACAGCACTTGATGGATGAATCCGGTCTTGCCGGTCCACTGATCCTCGGTCAGCGGCTCTGACAGCGCGAGGTGCCACTCGAAGTTGTCGAAGTCCTTGGCGATCGTGTCGAACTCCTCGATGTAGAACGCCTCCCGGAGGCTCCGCGCGCCGTACCAGAACGACACCTTCCGCGTCGTGTTCAGCCGACGGAACTGATCGAAGATGTGCGACCGCATCGGCGCCATGCCGGCGCCGCCGCCGACGAAGAGCATCTCGGCCTGGGTATCCTTCGCGAAGAACTCACCGAAGGGGCCGGAAATGACGACCTCGTCGCCCGGCTTCAAGCTGAAGAGGTAGGAGGTCATCTTTCCCGGTGGAATCCCCTCCGGGCCGCGTGGGGGCGGCGTCGCCACCCGCACGTTCAACAGGATGTGGCCCTTCTCTTCCGGGTA
Source organism: Vicinamibacterales bacterium (assembly GCA_963667915.2). GTDB lineage: Bacteria > Acidobacteriota > Vicinamibacteria > Vicinamibacterales > UBA823. Next base: position 885,630 of record CAXXNN010000004.1, read on the forward strand.
GTTGGCCATCGAGTAGGCGCGCACGACCGGCTCGTCGACGGTCGAGGCGTACCGCCACAGATCGAAGCGATCCCAATCCGGTCGGTACTCCTCGGCGATGTCGAAATCCTTGTAGTCGACCGTGCCGGGCGGACATTCAATCTGGATGTAGCCGCCGGCGCGGAACGGCACCGCCTCGCCGGGGGGCAGCTCGAGGACCAATTCCTTGATGAACGTCGCGACGTTGTCGTTCGAGCGCACCGTGCACTGCCAACGCCGGACGTCGAACACTTCGGCCGGCACCTCGATCGTCATGTCCTGCTTGACTTTGACCTGGCAGGACAGCCGCACGCCCTCACGGGCTGCGCCGCGGGAGATGTGGCCGCGCTCGGTCGGCAGCATCGCACCGCCGCCGTCGGTGACCGTCACCGTGCAGACGCCGCAGGTCCCCTTCCCGCCGCAGGCCGACGGAATGAAGATCTTATTGGCGGAGAGCGTGCCCAGCAGCGTCCCGCCGGCCGGCGTGCGGAGCGCCTTGGCCGGATCGTCGTTGATGGCGATCGTCACGTCACCAGTCGAGACGAGCTCCCGCCGGGCCGCCATCAACACGACGACCAGCGAGACGATGATAAACGTGAACATGAAGACGCCCAAGCCGACTGTCGCCATCGTCTTCGATCTCCTCTCTGTCGCTTACAGCTGCACGCCCGCGAACGCCATGAACCCGATCGCCATCAGCCCGGTCAGGATGAACGTGATGCCCAAGCCGCGGAGCCCGGCCGGCACGTTGCTGTACCGCAGGCGCTCCCGGATGCCCGCCAGGGCGACGATCGCCAGCGCCCAGCCGACACCGGATCCGAACCCAAACACCACGCTCTCGCCAAAGCTGTAGTTGCGCTCCACCATGAACAACGAGGCGCCGAGAATGGCGCAGTTGACCGCGATGAGCGGCAGGAAGACGCCCAGCGCCGCATGCAGCCTGGGGATGAACCGATCGAGCGTCATCTCGACGATCTGCACCATCGCTGCGATCGTCCCGATGTAGGTGAGGAAGCCGAGAAACGACAGATCGTAGCTGCTGAACGCCGGGCTGACCCAGGCCAGGGCGCCCTCCACCAGGAGGAACCGATAGATCAGGTTGTTCATCGGCACGGTGACGCTCAGGACGAAGATGACCGCCGCCCCCAAGCCGATCGCGGTGTCCACCTTCCGCGACACCGCAATGAACGAACACATCCCGAGAAAGAACGCCAGCGCGATGTTCTCGACGAAGATCGCCTTGACCGCCAGGCCCAGATAGGCTTCCAGCATTTCAATCCGCCTCGACTTGATCCGGTTTCCACACGCGGAGCGCCCAAATGAGCCCGCCGATGATGAAGAAGGCGCTCGGCGACAGCAGCATGAGCCCGTTCGGGTTGTACCAACCGCCGTCGGTCACGAGCGGCAGCACTTGGGCACCGAACACCGACCCCGAGCCCAGGAGCTCACGAATGAACGCCGTGACCATCAGAATCAGACCGTATCCCACGCCGTTGCCAAGGCCGTCGAGGAAGCTGAGCCCCGGCGGGTTCTGCATGGCGTAGGCTTCGGCCCGTCCCATGATGATGCAGTTCGTGATGATCAACCCGACGAAAACGGAGAGCTGTTTCGACATCTCGAACAGAAATGCCTTGAGAATCTGGTCGGCGACGATCACCAGCGACGCGATGATCGTCAGCTGCACGATGATCCGGATGCTGGTCGGAATCTGATTCCGGAGCATGCTGACGAACAGGCTCGACAGCGCCGTCACCGCGATGACGGCGACCGTCATGACGAACGCCGTGTCCATCCGGGTCGTCACCGCGAGCGCCGAGCAGATGCCGAGCACCTGCAAGGCAATCGGGTTGTTGTTGAACAGCGGATCCGCCAGGGCTTGCTTGACGCTCGCACCCATCAGCCGGTGGCTCCTTCCTGCCGTAGCCGATCCAGATACGGACCGAATCCGTCGTCACCGAGCCAGAAACGAAGGAGGTTCGTCACGCCGCGGCTCGTAATCGTCGCGCCGGACAGCCCGTCCACGCGGTGCGGATCGTCCTCCGGCGAGCCGGCCCGCCCTTTGATGACGGTGATGTCCGGTTGAAACGCGTCGTCGAACGGCCGGCGCCCCGGCCAGAGCGCCTTCCAGCGCGGGTTGTCCACCTCGCCCCCGAGACCCGGCGTCTCGCGATGGTCGTAGAAGGTGAGGCCCTGCACTGTCTCGAGCGACGCGTCGAGCGCAATGAACCCGTACAAGGTGGACCAGAGCCCCTTGCCCTCCACCGGCAGCACATGGAGCTGCAGCTGCGCTTGCGCGTCCCGCACCTCGTAGACGAGCGCGTGGTTGGGGAGCCGGACGAGCTGCGCGGCGTTGCGGGGCGCCACCCGGCTCGTGCTCGAATCGACCGAGGCTCGCCGCTGGTCGAAGGTCAGCGGATCGACGTCCGGCAGTTCCTCGCCGGTCTCGAGGTCGATGACGAACTGTCGGATGTTCGCGAAGCGTCGCTCGACCTCGTCGGACGCCAACCGCTCGTCTTCCTGGGCCAGGCCGGACACGACGAGCACGTTCCGCTGCTTGTCGAGGTTCGCGTTGTAGTCCTGCCGCTCCTTGAGCGCCACGGCGGATGACGACACGAACACTGCACAGACGACGCACACGGCCGATGCGAAGATCAAGTTGTAACCGACACTACCCTGCATAGCGAGCCCTCCGTCGCTTGACGTTCGAGCGGACCACGAAATGGTCGAGCACCGGCGCGAAGAGATTCATGAACAGGATGGACAGCATCATCCCCTCGGGGTACGCCGGATTGACGACCCGGATGAGCACGACGAGCACCCCGATGAGGAAACCATAGACATAGCGCGCCGAGTCGGAGGCCGGCGCCGACACCGGATCGGTCGCCATGAAGACCGCCCCAAACGCCCAGCCACCCAGCACGTAGTGCCACACCGGCGGGACGGCGAACGCCGGATTCGTCTCGGAACCCACGGTGGTCAGGAACCAGGCGGTCACGAAGGTGCCCGCGACGACACTGATCATGATCCGCCAGGAGCCGACCTGCGTGACGACGAGCACCGCCGCGCCGAGGAGGCACGCCAGCGTGGAGGTCTCCCCCATCGACCCCGGCACGAACCCGACAAACGCATCCTTCCAGTCGACGCCCCCCAGCGCCGCCGCGCCGTCCTGCGCCGTTCGCGCCAGCCAGGTTGCCCCGCTCACCCCGTCCGCGCTCGTGGCTGCCGCAATCCAGACGGCGTCGCCAGACATCTCGGCCGGATAGGCAAAAAACAGGAACGCGCGCGCGGTCAGGGCCGGATTGAGGACGTTCATCCCGGTGCCACCGAAGATCTCCTTGCCCACGACGACGCCGAAGCTGATCCCGAGGGCCACCTGCCACAGCGGCGCCGTGGCCGGCAGAATCAAGGGAAACAGCATGCCCGTCACGAGGAAACCCTCGTTGATTTCGTGTTTGCGCACCATCGCGAACAGGGCTTCCCAGAGGCCGCCGACGGTGAACGTCACCGCGACCACCGGCAGGTAGTAGAGCGCGCCGTGCACGACACAAGCGGTCCACGACGTCGGATCGAACGTCCAGCCAAGCGCGCCGACGGCGGCTGACTGCCAGGTGTCGAGCGGCGGCGCACCGTTGGCGATCGCGAGATTCGCCTGATACCCGGTGTTGTAGATCGCCATGTAAACGCAGCCCGCCAGCGCGGTGACGACGGTCATCATCATCCGCTTGAGGTCCAGGCCATCGCGGACGTGCGACGCGCCGGCCGTCACCTCACCCGGCGTGTACAGAAAGGTGTCGTTCGCTTCCCAGAGCGGATACAGCTTCTCGAGCTTCCCGCCCTTCTCGAAAAGGTGGGCCTGCCGATCCAGGAGCGCGCGCAGAAACCGCACTTACTCTTCCTTCTCGATGTCGGTCAGCACGTCACGGAGCTGCGGACCGAAGTCGGTCTTCCCTGGACACACGAAGCTGCACAACGCGAGATCCTCTTCGTCCAGTTCGAGGCAGCCGAGCTCCTCGGCACGCTCGACATCGCGCATCACCAGCGCCCGAGCCAAAAACGTCGGCATCAGGTCCAGCGGCATGACGCGTTCGTACATGCCGATCGGGATGATGGAGCGACGCGAGCCGTTCGTCGACGTCGTGAACGCGAAGCGCCGGCCGGGCAGGAGCTTCGAGACGAACGTACTGATCGTCGAGAACTTGTTGAACCCCGGACCCAGCCACCCCAGGAATTCACGCGTTCGGCCCTCCGCCAGGACCGACACTTGCTGGTGATAGCGCCCCAGGTAGCCGAACACCGCACCGGCCGCGGCGCGGCCCGAGAAGACCGACCCGGAAATGACCCGGTGGTCCCCGCCGGCCATCTCGTCGACCAGCTCGCCGCGGACCAGCTCGTCGAGGGCGGCGCCGAGCCGCGTCTTGAGCAGCCGGGGATCCCGGACCGACGGCCCGCCGAGCGCGACGACGCGGTCGACCGCCAGCTCACCGCGGTCGAACAAACGGCCGATTGCGACCACGTCCTGATAACCCGCATGCCAGACCATCTTCTGGCGATCGACCGGATCCAGGCGGTGAATGTGGAGCCCGACCGTCCCCGACGGATGCGGTCCGGCGAACTCCTCGTGCCGGAGCCGGTCGATCTGCGGCAGCGGTAGCGGCAGCCCTGTGGGCGTGCAGACGAACAGCGGGCCGTCGGTCAGCTTGGACAGCGCGAACAGACCGGTCTCGAAGGCACCCTGCGACCCGGTCAGCACCGTCTCGACCGACGCGGCCAGCGGGTTCGTGTCGATGGCGGTGACGAAGATCGAGTGCGGCCGCTCGGCCGGATCCGCGACCCGGCTGAACGGCCGTCCGCGCAGGGCGATCCACTGCCCGGACTCCAGCAGCAGCTCCCGGACCTCGTCCCCGGTGAGCGCGCTCGGATGCCGGCTCGAGAAGGCGCTGAAGCGCGGCACGTCGGGCCGACCCTCTCGCTCGCTCCGCGACAGCTCGATGACGACCGACTGGAGCGCGCGCCGATCGCCCCGGTTCACGGCCAGGATGCGCCCTTCCGCCGGGGCGGTGTACCGCACGTCGGGGGTCTTCTTGTCCTCCATGAGGAGCTGCCCTCGGCGCACGTCGTCCCCGACGTCGACGTGCATCGTCGGCCGCAGACCGACGAAATCGGCCGCCACGATACCGACGGTGCGTGGTGTCGCACGGGCTTCGATCTGCTGCCTCGGCTCGCCCGTAATCGGCAACCGAAGACCCTTCCGTGTCGTGTGCACCGCCATCAACGTCAGACCTGGGTGTCGATCATCCCGCGCTCGACCAACTCGCAGAGCACGTGCAGGAGCGTGCGGTGAACTTCCTGCACGCGCGGCGTCGTGTCGTGCGGCACGTTCACGTGGATGTCGGCCGCGCGGCCGAGCGCGCCGCCGTCGCGACCCGTGAGTGCGACGCGAACCAACCCGCCCCGCTCGGCCGCTTCGAGCCCGGCCAGCACGTTCGCCGACGCGCCACTGGTGGAAATGCCGAAGGCGATGTCGCCCCGTCGCCCCAGCGCTTCGACCTGACGGGCGAACACCTGGTCGAACCCGAAGTCATTGCCAATGGCGGTGAGGATGCTGGAGTTGGAGGTGAGCGCGACCGCGGGCCAGCTGCGGCGCTCGCGATGGAACCGCCCGACCAGCTCCGCGGCCAGATGCTCCGCATCGGACGCGCTGCCGCCGTTCCCGAACGCCAGCACCTGGCCGCCCGCACCGAGCGCGCGGACGATCGCCTCGGCCGCCGAGAGGACGGGCTGCAGATCGAGGTGGCGCACCTGCTCGTGCAGTGCCGCCGCCTCGCCGAGGATGCTGTCGACTACCTGGCGGGGATCGTCCTGGGCCATCAATACGATAAGACGCCTGGAGCTTGTGAAAAGTTTCCCAAGCCTGATCACAAAAAAAAGCGCCGTCACGCCGAGGGCGCCGTTCTCCGTGACCCGTCGAGACCCACCAGTCGCGCCAAGTCCCGATCTCGCAAGGACAATGCTACCGGACGCCCTCGCGCGAAGTCAATTTGGGACCGACCCGCAGCCATGGTACCATTCGGCGCGGCCGGCCCTCTCCGGCGATTGCAGTCGCCTTCACGGGTGGTCGAACAGAAACTCATCCCCCATGGCCGTGCACACGGTCGTCGTCTGTGAGGCCCAGGTTCCCTTCGTCGAAGGCGGCGCCGAATATCATGCGCGGGCGCTCGTCAAGCATTTGCGCCAACACGGATACCGCACCGAGCTCGTCAGCGTGCCCTTCAAGTGGTATCCAAAGGAGGAAATCCTGGCCCACGCCGCCGCCTGGCGGCTGCTCGACCTGAGCGAGAGCAACGGCCAGCCGATCGACCTGGCGATCGGACTCAAGTTTCCGACCTATTTCGCGCGGCACCCCAACAAGGTCGTCTGGCTCATTCACCAGTACCGCGCGGCCTATGAGCTGTGCGGCACGCCGTACTCCGACTTCCAGCACACCGAGGCGGACGTTGGCCTGCGTGACACGCTGATGCGGCTCGACCGTGAAATGCTGGGGGAATGTCAGCGGCTGTTCACCAACGCGCGCAACACCGCGGCGCGTCTCGAGCGGTTCAATGGCCTGACGGCGGAACCCCTGTATCATCCCCCGCGGCTGGCCGACACGCTTCACGGGGGACCGTACGGCGACTACGTGCTCTCGGTCGGCCGGCTGGAATCGGTGAAGCGGATCGAGCTGGCGATCGAGGCGATCGCGCTGGCCGACTCGGCCGTGCGGCTGGTCGTCGTCGGGGACGGAACCGAACGGCCCCGGCTGGCGCGGCTCATCGAGGACCGCAAGGTCGGTGATCGGGTGGACTTGGCCGGATGGGTGGACGACGACACGTTGATCGAGCTCTACGCCGGCGCGCTCGGCGTGGTCTACGCCCCGTATGACGAGGACTACGGTTACGTGACCCTGGAGGCCTTCCTGGCGCATCGGCCGGTCATCACGGCGGCCGATTCGGGCGGACCGCTGGAGTTCGTCGAGGATGGCGTCAACGGCGTGGTCTGCGCGCCCGACGCCGGTGAGATCGCCGGCGCCATCAGCCGGCTGGCAGCCGACCGGCACGCGGCGGCCCGGCTGGGCGACACGGGATACGAGCGGGCGCGTTTGGTGTCGTGGGACGGCGTGGTCGAATCGTTGGTGGGAGAGGCGAACCTCGGAGAACCATGAGGCTCGAAACCGAGCGGTGGACACGATGAGGGTCAAGGCGCGCACGGCGCGCCTCGCGCGGGGGATCGCGGGGCTCTCGGGGCCCCCGCGAACGGCCGCGCGGGGGTTCGGGGCAACGCCGCTCTGAGTAATGCCAAAGCTCATCATTCAAATTCCGTGCCTGAACGAGGCAGCGACGCTGCCCGCCACGCTGCGCGACCTGCCGCGGCAGATTCCGGGCATCGACGCGATCGAGATCCTCGTGATCGATGATGGCTCGAGGGATGACACGGCAGACGTCGCGCGCGAGCACGGCGTCGACCACGTGATCAGGTTCCTGCGGAATCGGGGCCTGGCGGCCGCCTTCGCGGCCGGCATCGACGCCTGCCTCAAGCGAGGGGCCGATTTCATCGTCAACACCGACGCCGACAACCAGTATGCCGGCGCCGACGTGCCGAAGCTCCTGGCGCCACTCCTGGCCGGCGAGGCGGAGGTGGCGATCGGGGATCGGACCATCAGCTCGCTGCACGACCTACCGGCCATCCGCCGGGCGCTGCAACAGCTGGGCAGCTGGGTCGTCCGGCAGGTCTCGAACACGACGGTGCCCGATACGACCTGTGGCTTCCGCGCCTTCACGCGCGAGGCCGCGCTGCGGATGACGATCGTCTCGGAGTTCTCGTACACCCTGGAATCGATCATCCAATCGGGCAAGAAACGGATGGCGATCACGCACGTACCGATCGCGACCAACCCGAAGACCCGCGAGTCGCGGTTGTTCGACAGCGTGACGTCCTACATCAAGAAGTCGGCCGCGACGATCATCCGCGTCTATGCGATGTACGAGCCGCTGAAGATCTTCACCTACATCGGCAGCGTCGTGTTCGGCGCCGGCTTCCTGATCTCGCTCCGCTTCCTCTACTTCTATCTGAACGGCCTCGGCCAGGGGCACCTGCAGTCGCTGATCCTGTCGGCCGTGCTCATGATCGTCGGGTTCCAGGTGCTGCTGATCGGCCTCGTGGCCGACGTCATCTCCGGCAACCGGAAGCTCCTCGAGGATCTGCTCTACCGGATCCGCACGATGGAGCTCGCACGGCAAGGCGACACGCCGGCCCGCCCATCCTCGTCCCCTCGGGAGGCGCCGTAGTCGCCAATGGCCGAGCCACGCGCCACCTCGGTCGTCATTCCGGCGTGCAACGAAGCGGCGGCGATCGGTCAGGTCGTTGCCGGGCTGGCCAGTGCCGCCCACTGGCACGAGATCATCGTGGTCGACGACGGATCGACCGACGAGACGAGCGCGCGCGCCCGGGAAGCGGGCGCCACCGTCATCACGCACCCGTACAACAAGGGCAACGGCGCGGCGGTGAAGACCGGCATTCGCCACGCGACCGGCGACTGGGTGCTCGTCACCGACGGCGACGGCCAGCATGCGGCGTCTGACGGATTGCGCCTCGTCGCGCGGCTCGGCGACTACGACCTCGTGATCGGCGCGCGCTCGAGCGCCAGCCAGGCGACGGCGGGCCGTCGCGTCGGCAACCGGATCCTGAACTGGCTCGCCAGCTACCTGACCGGACGGGCGATCCCGGACCTGACGTCCGGCTTGCGCGCGGCGCGACGCGCCCACCTGCTCGAGTTCATCCATCTGCTGCCGAACGGCTTCTCGACACCGACGACGACAACGCTCTCGTTCATCAAGGCGGGCTACAACGTCGCGTTCGAGCCCGTGGAAGCGGCGGCGCGTGAGGGCGAATCGAAGATCCAGTTGGCCCGGGACGGCGTCAAGTTCTTCCTGATCTTACTGAGGGTGATCACGCTCTTCAGTCCGCTGCGCATCTTCGTGCCGATCGCGGTAGGGCTGTTTGCAGTGGGCGCCGGATATATGGCGTGGACGATCGCCACCCAGTTGCATGTGACGAACTCGTCGGTGCTCTTGATCGTCCTCAGCGTTGTCGTCTTTCTGATGGGCCTCGTCTCAGAGCAGATCTCCGCGCTGTGGCTGGACCGCCGCCGATGAAATCTCTCTCCGGAGAACGGTCTCGATGAGGCTGGCGAACTAACATCACATGCGACACACGATCGTGATGGTGACGACGTCTTACCCGAGGTTTCCCGGGGATACGGTCGGCACGTTCATGGAACCGATCGTGCGAGGCGTCGCGGCGCTCGGTCACGCGGTGCACGTGGTGGCGCCGTGGCATCCACTCGTGAAGCGCGCGCCGATCGAAGACGGCGTGCACTTTCATTTCTTCCGGTACGCGCCGATTGCGGCGCTAAATGTGTTCGGCTACGCGCGTGCGCTTCGCGCCGATGTCACACTGCGACCCGCCGCCTTGGCGGTGGCACCGCTGGCCCTGGTCGCCGGATGGCGTGCCGCGCGGCGGGTGGCACGCCAGACGAACGCCACCATTCTGCATGGCCACTGGGTCGTGCCTGGTGGTGCGATGGCCGCCGCCGCCGCCGATGCCCGACCGGTCGTGATCAGCCTGCACGGGTCTGACGTCTTCGTCGCAGAGCGATACAGCGTGGCACGGCTGGTCGCCCGTTCGACCCTGCGAAAGGCAGCCTGGGTGACGGCTTGCAGCCACGATCTCGAGCAGCGGGCAATCGCGATCGGTGCGTACCCAGAACGGACGGACGTCGTCTCGTACGGAGTCGATGCCGATCGGTTCAAACCCGATGTCACGGCGCGAGCCGTCGTCCGGGAAAGGCTGGAATGCCCGATGGATACGAAGATCGTGTTCACGGCTGGCCGGCTCGTCCGAAAGAAGGGGTTCGAGTACCTCATCGAGGGCGTGGCGCAGTTGCGTGATCGATGGCAGGGTCTCCAGCTTGTCGTTGCCGGAAGCGGTGATCTCGAGGGCGAATTGCGCGGTCGCGCGGCGGCGCGCGGTCTTTCCGACCGCGTCCGGTTCGTGGGCGCAGTGCCGCAGGATGACATGCCGACCTGGTTCGCGGCCGCCGACATCATCGTGGTGCCGTCGGTCCGCGACGCAGCCGGCAACGTCGACGGGTTGCCGAATGTCGTCATGGAGGCGTTGGCGTCCGGGACTCCTCTCGTCACGACCACGGTCGGCGGGATCAGCGCGGTGACCGTGGATCGCCGTACGGCGCTCGTGGTCGATCCGGGCGATGCGCAGGCACTGAGCGACGCGATCGAGACGTTGCTGCAGCAGCCCGAGCTCAGCGCCGCGCTTGGCCGCTCAGCCCGCGACAACGTCTGCCGCAGCCACAGCTGGATCCACGTGGCGCGGCGATTCGACGAGATTTACGAGCGGGTCACTGGTTGAACGAGGACGGACTTCGTCCGTAATCCGCTCCCACACTTCATCAGCGTCGACGCGCAGATGATGAGGACTGGATCGAACACCGGAACTCTGTAGCGCTGTTGGGGATAGAAGATGAGAATCGTCATCAGCGCCGAGAGTCCCAACAGCCACACCGGGATCGGCTGTTGTTGTGCTCGAAGCAATCTCCGGAAGCCGATCGCGCCGACGGGCAGCAGGCTGAAGTAGGAGACCCACGACGCAGTCCTAAACAGTGCCGAACGCATGAATATCGAAGGCCCGACGGGGACGATGAAGTAACAGAGCTTTTTCGCTAGAAGGAATAACCATGCGACGGGATGGGCACGAATGAACGCACCGGCCTCGCGGTAGTAGACCGTCTCCAGTTGCTCGGGGCTGAGACTCGGGTGCGCCGCGCGGATCGCCGCTTCGGCTCGTCCAACAAGCGGATTCGACGCCAGATCCCCTTCGCCTCGGGCTTGCGGATTATTGCCGATCCAGAACGCTAGCCCACCGAGCGCGCTCACCAGCATGAAGCGGTCGTGAGCCTCGTAGTTTCGTACAGTCCACGGCGTGATGATCAGCGCTGCGGCCAGACACACTGCCGCGGCCGCACGCACCGAGACCCGAACGCCCAGCCACGCACCGATAAGGCAAATGAGCACCGCAACGTTGGGCCTGACGAGGGTCGCCACCCCGAGAACGACGCCGGTCAACACGAATCGCCTGATCTCGAGCTCTCCAGACACCTTGGTGTCCAAGCCCCGCCAGAGCAGCGTCGCTGCACCAAGCACGAGGACCGAATGCAGCAACTCTCTCAGAAAATAGGCCGGGAGCCAGACGAAGGGTGGATAGATGGAGGCCGCGATCGCCGCGATCAGCCAAGCGCTGTCCCCGGCAGCTCGCCGTGCCAAACCAGCTATCAGGAACACGCCCAATACTCCCAACGCGCTCTGGACGACCTTCACGGCTACGTGACTGTCCCAGATCGTCAGGACTCCGGCCAAGAAAGCCGGATACCCAGGCGCTCGACTGAAGTGATCCCGACGGTCGTCGGCATACACGAAGCCCCTGCCTGCTGCGAGACTTTCGGCGAGCGTCAGATACTCTACCTCGTCGTGATTGAGCGGCTCGTCGACCCAATATCCGACGCTGAATGCGAGGCGCGGAACGAGGGCCAGTACGGCAATGACAAGGACGAATGCCCCACGGCGCCGTCGCACTTCGTTCACCAGACGATCCCACATGTCACAATCTCGCGTCCGAGCGGACGACAGTAACCTTCGGCAGGCCGAGTGTCGCCAGGTCCGATCAGGCCGACATCCTACTCTCAAATCAGGGGGTCCGCTATATGGTCCTGATGGCCACGCGTACGCGAGACGTCTCACCTGGAGACCCGTTGAAGATCCGCTCGAGCGATGCGATACACTTGCAGTCGCCGGGATCCACTGCGGCAACGAGGCTTGATTGAATGTGGCAGTCACTCCTCGCGTGTTTGCTGGTCGCGTACCTGCCGGGCGCCATCATCTTCCGGGCGCCATTCTCGGAGCGTTGGCGGCGCGCGGCGCTCCGCGCCGAGGAGCGCGCATTCTGGGCCGTCTTCATCAGCCTCTCACTGTCGTCGACGGTCGCCTTGGGCCTGGCGGCGATAGAACAGTACACCTTCGACCGACTGCTCGCAGCAAACCTCGTTGTGGGCGTCGTCGTCGCGCTGCTCGCCCGCGGCCGGTTACGGCTGGAACCCGATGCGCCGCGGCCAAGTCTCACCGCGCTGGCACCGCTCGTTCTGATCGGCCTCGGGCTCTGGCTGTACTTCCCGTCCGCGGAGTACATCATCGGCGGGAAGGATCCCGGCGTCTACATGAACGAAGGGATCCAGATCGCCCAGCGCGGCTCGCTCGTCACGCATGACGAGCTAATCGAATCCCTGCCGCCCAGCTCGCGGGATCTGTTCATCTCCCGCCGGGACAACGAAGCCTATTACGGCATGCGGTTCATGGGGTACTTCGTCACCAACCCATCCGCCGGCACCGTGGTCGGGCAGTTTCCCCATCTCTATCCGGTCTGGATTGCGATCGGGTATGGCATCCACGGCCTCACGGGCGCCAGACAGGTTATCGGGATCTGGGCGATCCTCGGTGTCCTGGCGCTGTACTTCCTGGGCGTGCGGGCAGTCGGGATCTTGCCGGCGTTCGCCGGTTCCGCCTTGCTGGCTATCCACGTCGCCCAGGTCTGGTTCAGCCGCTATCCGAACTCGGAACTGGTCCTCCAGGCCATGCTGCTCGCCGCACTCCTGGCATTCGCCCGATCGCACGTCGACGGCGATCGCTTCTTCGGCCCGGTGGCGGCCACGCTGCTTGGACTGTCGCTCTTCGTCAGGCTGCCCGCGCTACTGGCCTGGGCGGCAGTCGGCGGGGCCCTTCTGGCCGGTCTCTTTGACGGTCGTCGGTCTCGGCTGAGCTTCATCGCCCCGGCCCTCGTCTGGCTTGGGCTGGCGGCCTGGTACTTCGTCACGATCCTGGCGCCCTATGCGCAGCAGCCGATAGGGTACTTCAGGAATTTTCAGACGATCCACCTCATCCTGATCGGCTTCAGCGTCGCCGGCCTGGCCGCCCTGATCGCAGCCTCCCGCTCCGAGAGGCTGCGCGTCAAGGTCCGGCGCTGGCTGCCCGTGGCGATCAGCGCGGTCGTCACCCTCGCCGCCGCGTACGCGTACTTCCTGCGGGCACCGGGCGGACGCCTCGCCGCGCACGACGCGCTCGCCCTTTGGACCTACGCGGCGTACTACCTGTCGCCCTACGGCCTCGTCGCGGCGCTGGTCGGGTTCACGCTGCTCACACGGCGCTCGTTCTGGCGAAACCCAGCGTTGATTCTGTCCGTCGCCGCATTTTCCCTGTTCTTCTTCTACAAGATCCGGGTGGTGCCGGAGCACTTCTGGATGGCACGACGGTTTCTCCCGATCATCCTGCCGCTGTCGACGCTGCTGATTGGCACGGCAGCCTTCTGGGGAGTCGGCGCTCGGTGGCCGAGAGTGCGGCGAGAGCAAATCAGGTTCGTCGGCCGGCTGGTCATCGGCCTGGCATTCGTGGGACTCCTCGGCCAGCAGTACCTGGCGGCGTCACGACCGATTCTTGATCATGTCGAGTACGCCGGCGTCATCCCACGCCTGGAGGAACTGGCGAACCGGTTCGATGACGAGGCACTCCTCGTCGTCGAGTCCCGGGCGGCGTCAGACTTCCACGTGCTGGCGCTCCCGCTCGCCTACATCTATGCCCGGAACGTGCTGGTCCTGAGCATCGCCCAGCCAGACAAGCTCGACTTTCTCGAGTTCCTGACCTGGGCGCGCACGCAATATCGGGACATCTTTTTCATGGGCAGCGGCGGCACTTTCGCAGCGCAGCGGCTCCGCAGCGCCACTTCCAGATCCGTCGCGAGCATGCCCGACCTGCTGTCGGGCGTGGCGTCCGTAACCCCGATCGGCAGCGAACGCTTCGATGTGCCGGAGTACGAATCGCGCTTCAACGCGTACCCTCGGACCGTGCGCCACAAGGAATTCGACTTCGAGATCTACCGGTTCGGTGACGTCAACGCGCGGGGGCCATTCTCGCTCGACGTTGGCACGATGGACTATCTGCACGTCGTGGACTTTCACGCCCAGGAGCGATTGTCGTCAGGCGCAAGCTTCCGGTGGTCACGTGAAGAATCCCACGTCGCAATTTTGAACACGACGCCCGCAGCCCGCACGCTCACGCTGTGGATGAACGACGGCGGCCGTCCCGATAACGTGATCCCGACTCGGGTCGCCGTCTACCTCGATGACGTGCTGCTCGGGGATGTTCGCGTCACGACTGGTTTCCAGCAGTACTCCTTCGCCATCCCGCCGGCCCTCGCCGAGGCGATGGCGACTCGGCTAGACGCCACGGTGCTCACCCTCCTGACCGAGACCTGGAATCCGCTCGAGGCGCTCGGGGTGGCGGATGACCGCGACGTCGGCGTGATGCTGGATCGCGTCGAGGTACAATGATGTGCCGTGTTCGATCACCTGCTGATCCAAGCCCGCGCTGAGCGGTGGCTCGTCGGCGCGGCCGACCTCGTGCTGTCGGCAGGCGCGGCGATGCGGCGGCGCGCCTCGCCTTCACCCGCTCCTCCGCAGCGGATCCTGCTCCTGCGACTCGAACGCATTGGGGATCTGCTCATGACCCTGCCCGCCCTGGCAGCGCTGCGGCGGGCACTGCCAGAAGCGAGGATCGATCTGGTCGTCGGCAGCTGGAATGAGCCGCTGGCCCGTCTGCTGACCGTCGTCGACCATGTCGAAACGGTCGACGCGCCGTGGCTGACCAGAGAGCAGACAGGCACGGGCTATCTCGAATTGACGCGACGGGCCAGATGCTGGCGCGCGGGCCAGTACGACCTCGCCCTGAATTTCGAGGGCGACATTCGATCCAACGCCCTGATGGCGCTGTCCGGAGCGCCGCGCCGCGCCGGCTTCACCATCAAGGGGGGTGAGGCGTTGCTGACCGAGCATGGGCCCTGGGACAGACATGCACATGTTGCGGTCAACGCACTCCGCCTCGTCGACACCGTGCTGGGGCGTCCCTCCGAGGCCGCGTCTCCGGACGACCGCCGCCTCCTCACCATTCCGGAGGTCGTGCGGTCGAAGACGCAACACGTGCTCGAACGCATCATCCGTCCAGCGATCGGCATTCATGCCAGCGGTGGAAGGGCGATCAAGCAGTGGGATTCGGCCCGCTTCGCGGAGGTTGGCGCCCGTCTGGCCCGAGCACGCGGCGCGACGATCGTCCTGACCGGCTCGGCCGGCGACCGGCCGGAGGTCGACCGGGTCATGGCAGCGCTTCCCCACGACGTTCCGGTCGTCGACCTCACCGGCGCGCTGGACCTTCCGCAGCTGGCGGTCGTGCTCGAACACCTGTCGCTGTTCGTCACGGGTGATACCGGCCCGATGCACCTCGCGGCCGCGATGGGAACCCCGATCGTCGCGATCTTCGGCCCGTCAGACCCGGCCAATTACGGCCCCTGGACGTCACGCGGCCGCGTCGTGCGCGTGGACATCTGGTGCAGCCCCTGCAATCAGGTCCGACATCCGCCGGCCCGGTGCGTCGGCCACGTGCCCGACTGTTTGGTGGGGGTGGACGTGGAGGCGGTGGTCGAAGCGGCGAACGCCCTCCTCGACGACTGTGAGTGATCCGGTGTCTGTGCCGAATGTCGGGACGATGCAACGCGGCGAGCAATCGCTTGCGGGTGCCCTCCGGCGAGCTACACGACGGTCGGTCAGATTCGCGTTGCGACTCCTGCGTCGCGGACCGCTCCGCCGGCGGCTGTCGCGCATTCCCTTCTCGCCGCTGACGGGCAGGCTGTTCGATGGCTACGAGGTCGTGACCTGGCGGGGTGTGCGGATCGCGCTGAATCCCGGCGAGGCCCACGGGCATCACGTCTACTTTCTAGACGACTACGCCAGCGCCGAGATCGACGCCTGCATCGCACACAGTCGGACCGGAGAGGTATTCGTGGACGTTGGTGCCAATCTAGGGTTCGTGACATTACCCGTCGCGCGCGCGTGTCGCCACATTCGAGTCGTGGCACTCGAGCCGGATCCAGTGGCTGCGGCCTGGCTGCGCCACAACGTTGCGCTGAATGCCGACCTCGCGGACCGCGTGCACATCATCGAGGCTGCGGCTGCGTCGTGTGACGGAACGGTGCGGTTCGAGCCCGGCTCGCGGGACGGGAACATCGGAGTGGGACGGATCGACGCTCACGCGACGGATGACGAGCTTGGCTTCGACGTGCCAGCGCTGTCACTCGGCTCGTTCGCCGCGCGTGAAGGACTGCGCCTCGACATCGTCAAGATCGACGTCGAGGGAGGAGAATTGGACGTCGTGGCCGGTCTCTTCCAGGAAGGCTGTTGTCCAAAGATCCTGCTCATCGAAACCTACGGTGGCAAATCCAGTGAACCCGAGCACACCTTCAATCGGCGAATCGTCGACAGGCTTGCGAGTGAGGGCTATCGGCTGCTCCGGCTTCAGCGCGGCGACTGGATACCGCTCGACACGCCCAGTCAGATCGGCGCTCGGGGTCACCTGCTGGCCATCCGCGAGCCCTCACGCTCGACCCGTACGTCGTCGTAAAGGACCAAGAGCCGGTCGGTCAGCGTCTCCCAGGAAAAGTGCCGCTCGACGAGATCGCGGCCGGCCGTGCCCATCGCGTCGAGGCGTTCGGTCCGCGCGAGTGTGCCGATCAGGGCGTGCGCCAGAGCCTCGACATCTGCAGGCGGCACCAGCCAGCCGGTCACGTCTGACACGACCTTGTCAGGCAGCCCGCCCGCCGTGGTCGCCACGACTGGACATCGGTGAGCCATCGCCTCGAGCGTGACGAGCGAGCTGCCTTCGTACAGCGTCGGGTGCACGAACAGTGTCGCCGCCTCGTACCAGGCGTGCAGCTCGCGATCCGTCGCCGTACCGATCAACAGCGTCCGATCGCGAAGCCCAAGCTGCCCGATGACGCGTTCGAGCGTCGAGCGGTAGGGTCCATCGCCGACGATGACCCATCGCCAGCGATCCACCGCGCCGCTTTGCTTGACTCGCGCGAGCGCCCTTGCGAGGACGTCGAAGCCCTTGTTTCGCTCGATCCGGCCCGCGCTCAGGAGCAACGGCTCGCCGTCGGGCAGGCCGGACGCCGCGCGTATGCGCCGGCCGGCGGCTAGCCCTGCCAGCGCGTCGCAGCGTCCCACGTCGACCGCGTTCGGCAGCACCTCGACGACCGATTCCGGCACCCGCAAGTGTCGGACGGTGCTCGGAACGAGCGAGTGGTCTGTCGCCACCACCCGTGCGGAAAACCGCGCGCACCGCCGCACGGCCGCCTGCAGCGGCCGGTAGGCGATCCGCTTGAGGCCGGCCCGGCCCGGATCGGTTCCGCCGAACTCCTCCAGACCGTGCGGCGTGAACACCAGCGGAACCGGCGGCGTAGGTGCCGGAAACACCGCGCCCAGAACGCTCGCGCCGTGTCCGTGCACGAGGTCGACCCGATCGTCGGCGACGAGCCGGGCCGCCTGCCGTCCCGCTCGAAGGCCAAACCACAGATAGGCCGTGTTGCGATCGAGGACCGTCGTCCCTCGGCGCCGGGCGAACGGAAACGTGCGATAGGGCACGGAGACCACCGTCAGTCGATCGTGGCGGAGGCTCGGGGTGTCCATGGCAATCGAAGGTGACGGCGGCCTCGTGATCAACGTCACCTCGACGCCGCGCCCAAGCAAGTGGCGCACGAGGTCGTCGACGTGCCGCTCGAGCCCTCCGAGACCGTGCAATGACGCGATCGCCCGCGTCACCATGGCTACGCGCAGCGGGCGATCAGCCGCCATTAGTTAGAAGCCCACCCCGTCGCTCGAGAAGGCGCCCGATCACGGCCCGCAGTCATCTGGCCTGTCCGGCCTCCAGCTGAGCGATCAATTCGCGATATAAGGCTTCGATGCGACCGACGACGAGGGGCGCCGCGAATCGTTCTTCAACTCTTCGCCGCGCCGCCTGCCCGAGTCGCCGCCGCAACTCGGCGTCCGCCGCAAGGCGTCGGACATCATCGCCGAGCCCCTCCGCCGAGGTGGACAGCAACCCGGTGTCCTCGCCCGACACGATGTCTCGAGTCCCCCCGGTGTCCATCGCCGCGGTCGGCACCCCTAAGACCGCGGCTTCGAGCAAGACCCGACTCAAGGATTCTGGTCCGTGCGACGGAAAGACGAGGATCGATGCGTGGCGCAACCACCGGAGTGTCTCCTCCCTCGGCAACCAACCGAGCAGGCGGACATCCAGGCTCGAACGGGCCGCGCGCGCTGCCACGGCGGTTCGGTCTGGACCATCTCCGATGACGACGAGCGGCCATTCGAGTCCCGAACGCTCGACGGCGGGAATCAGCTTCGACACCCCCTTGTTCGGCGCGAGCTTGCCCACCCACACGGCGTACGGCTCGGGCAGCGGCGCCTCTCCCTTCGCTTGCGCCCGGATGCCCTCCAAATCGATAGGATTCGGAATGACCTCAACTCGGGTCGAGCGCAAGTCCTCCGTCCGGCTGCCGAGATCGGCGGCAATCGCCGAGCTTACGGCGATCACGGCGTCGGCGTCGGCAAGCGCCCGGCGCTTGACCCGGAGGTTGGACCGCATGTACGGAATGGCCGGCAGCGCCAGCGGCCACGCCCTTCCCGCCCTCGGCCTCACACACGTGGCCATCATTCTCGGCGTGCAGGCTGGACACAGCCCGGACGCGCCTGGGTCATGGATCAGATCGCCCCAGTAACACAGCGGCCAATAATCCCGCACGGTGCAGACCACGGGCCGGCGCGCGGCGCGCCCGGCTCGTACCGCCGCGGGAATGCTCAGCAGGTGCTGGCCGTGCACGATGTCGATCTGCTCCTCTCGGATAATCCGGGCGAGCGCCCGCGCGTACCGGCCGTAGAGGCGCTCGTTCTTGACATAGTTCCGTACGAATGGCACGGACGGCGCCCATCCTCGGTACTCCCTGACCCGGAAGCCGTCGTGGATCGCCGAAGCACCGGCCGCCGCGGGCCCGAAGACCGGCCTGGAGACCACGACATGATGGCCGTGTGCGCGCAGCGTCTTGGCCAACTCGTAGGTGCTCCACCCACTCCCGCCACAGACGGGCGGAAACGCATCCGTGGCAATCAAAATTCGCATCGCCTCAGGCCGCCGCCATGCGCTCGCGCGCGCGCAGCAGCGCGTTGGCAAGCGTCCGACAGTGGACGTCCCAGCCGTAATCGTCTACGGCGCGCTGGCGAGCTGCTTGCCCCATGGCTGCCCGTTTCGGCGCGTCGGCGAGCCGTTCGATCGCGTCCGCCAGTGCGTGGCTATCCGCGGCGTCGTAGGCGATCCCTTCACGTTCGTGCTGGAACAGTTCTGTCAGACGGGGGACATTGGGCGCGACCACCGGTAAACCGGCCGCCATGTACTCGAACAGCTTCAGAGGCGACCAGTAGAAGTCGAGCAGCAGCGGACCGTGCGCTGGCAGGTCGAACGGCGCCACCCCGATGTCGGCCGCCGCCAGGCACGCAGGCATCCGATCGTGCGATAGGACCCCGGTGAATACGACACCCTCCACGCCAGCCGCCGCCCGCCGCACCCGAGCCAGTTCGGGGCCATCACCGACGAAGACCGCCTTGATGTCCCGACGGCCACGCGACCGGAGCTCCGCAATCGCCCGAACCAGCTGGACCGCCCCGTGCCAGGGCCGGAAGGCTCCGGCAAAGATCGCCACGGTGTCACCGTGCTCACGTCGAAACGGCACGTCGCCTCTCGCGTCGGGAGTGAACCTGGCGGTATCGGCTCCCCACTCGATTCGGAGCACGCGATCCGCTTCGACCCACGCCGGCAGAATAGCGGCGCTCGGCGTGACGAACAGGTGCGCGCGACGACACTGCCAGTCTCGCCATCGACGCATCGGCTCCACGAGCATCACCCGGTCGAGCCGGGACTTGGTCGAGCCGGGGTAGTCGATCACCGGCGCGTTGACCTCGAGTACCATCAGCGCACCGCCAGCGTCGGCGGCGATCACACCCTCCCCTCCGAAGTTGTAGTACCGCTCCATGACGACATCCGCCCTGAGCGACCGCGCGAGCTGGGCAACGCGGCGTGCCCGCAGCCATCGCAATTGTCGTCGGCCCAATGGAGGACGCATCGCGTGCCACTGCACTGAACCGTCCGGAAACGGACCACCCGGAGTGACCAGTGCGTGAACCTCGTGACCGAGTGCCGCCAAGCCAGTTGCGACCTGGGTGACGTGGACCGAGCCGCCCGTCACGCCGGGGACCGTCTGGTCAATCGCCGTGTACAAGATGCGCATCGCTCAGCGGGGCACTGGATCAGGCACCCGATCGAGAAGCGCAAAGAACGGGCCGCTCTTGATCCGACCGAACAGCAGCAGGTCTAATTTCATGAGCCAAGTGAGTGCTCGCAGGCCCATGTAGACAACGCCTCGACGCGCGAGGAGGCGCTTCGTATCGGCCCGGGCCAACCGCCGTGCGTCTGTCCCTGACGGTGACGCCGCCGACGGAGCCCCAGAACCGTCCCGACACCGCACGGCTCTCCACTCCATCAACTGCTCCGCCGTTTTCTTGAGAATGTTCTCCACGAATCCGCCAATGAGCGGCGTGTAGTAGCGGATCCGAGCGATCCGGAAGCCGGCCTGACTGGCCACACGATAGAGATCGCTGATGTCTGCGAGCGGGTTACGGTGATCGGACTTGCGAAGCCGCTCGTGCGACAGATCCACAATGCCGGCGCGCTCCAGACCTCGCGCCAAAGCGTTGATCACGCGCAACCCGAGCGCAATCGACGAGTTCTTTCGCACGTGGCTGTAGACGAAGAACTTACCGCCAGGCGACAGTACCCGACTCGCCTCGCCGAGCATTCGCACGAGGTCCTCGCGCGACAGGTGCTCCAGCACATCGAGCGAATACGCCTTCGTGAAGACGCCGTCGTCTATCGGCAGCTGCCGCAGGTCGCCGACAAGCAAATCGAAGCCCTGGCGCGCCTCCTCGGCGAAGTACGGGCTCACATCCACACCGACAAGATGAGCCCCTTGCGCCCGATTCCAGACGAGTACGCGCCCGCTCCCACACCCAAGATCGACCACTCGATCGCCGGGGCTGATCTTCAGAAACGATCGCAACATGTCGTTGCGGATCGCTGCCGTCAGCAGTGGTGGTGCCACGGTCTCGTAGCGACCATCCGCGTGCATGTCGTCATCGAGGTAGTTCGTCGACTCGGCAAACGCTTGCGCCGGGCGCAGGTCGAGATACTCGTGGCCGTGCGTTTCCGCGTACCGACCGCAGGCGGCGCACGTCACGCGACCGGCGGCGGTACCGAACGGCCCCTGGCAGTCTGGACAGCGGACGAGCGCGAGCAGTTGCTCGGAAATCACGCCTCGCCCACCCCGGCGGCGCGCTTGGACGAGGACCGGGCCAAAACTTCGCCGAAGAGGTACTCGAGTCGCTCTGCCCTTTGCTCCCACGCGTACAGGACGGCGTCGTCGAATGCTTGACGGGCGACCCTCTCCGCGAGACCCCGATCGTCGAGCACCCGACGAAGTCCCTCGGCCAACGCCCCAACGTCGCCCGGAGTCACGAGCACGGCATTCACGCCGTCACGCAGCACTTCACGAACCGACGGCAGGTCGGATGCGACGATAGGCTTGCCGGCTTCCATGTACTCGAAGAGCTTCAAGGGCGAGGTGTACTGTGAGGCGAACGGTGATGCCAATGTAGGTACCACCAGCACGTCGCCGTCCATCAGTAACTCGCGAACCTGGTGGGGCTCCACCATCTCGACGAACGTCACCCGACCCGCAAGTCCGAGCTCGCTTGCTAGGCTGCGGAGCCTCCCGAGATCTGCCTCATTCGGGTGCCCGCCGATGATCGTGCCGCGCGCCTCGGGGAACTGCGTGAGTGCCCCCAGCAGCAACTCAACGCCCTTCCAAGGATAGAGATGACCGGCGTACACCACGGTCGGTGCCGTCGACACGGTCAGCGCCCGAAACCGGCGATCCGGACCGAGCGTCACCCCGTTGGGAATCACTGCTACGCACTCGCGCGGACCAAAACGCTCGTTGAGCTCGTTCCGGAGTGCCCACGTCGTCGAGACATAGCCGTCCGCGGAGTGCCAGACCCGTCGCTCCCGGCGAACCAGGCGTCGCTGCTTGGCCCCCGACACGTGCCTGGCACCGGTGACGGCCCGAGCTCGATCGACGGCCATGGTTGGCGCGAATCCATGCGACTCGTGGATAATCGCTGGGCGCAACGTCCACGGCAACCGAAGCAACACGTCGGCCACACCGAGATCCCGTGACAACACGACTGACGTGCGCCGAACCCTCACCGTCCAGCCCACCGCCATCGCAAGATACGACGCCCGGCGGATCGACGGAAGCCCTCTCACGTCGATCTGCCGTACCTCGAAGTTCGGTGACTTCACAATGCCGTAGAACGCGAACGGATCTCGCCGCCGTCCTCTGGTATCAGCCCGTACCACCAGGGTCACCTGGTGGCCGCGATCGGCAACGGCGCTGCAGGTGCGCATCGTCTGCACCCCGTTCGCGCGCTCGAGCGGAAACCGGATGTCCGCGAGATAGAGGACCTTCACGTCAGAGATGCCGGACTCGTGCTCCGCGCCGCTCAGGCCGGCCCTTGGACTCAGGCACGTTCACCGCCGCGGCGCCGCGTAAAACGACTCACGGTCGAACACGTACCGGTAGGCCAGCTGCGGGAGCTGGCGGGGAAACACGATGAACGTATTGTAGACGTTTTTGCCGAGCTCGAGCGTTTGGCGATCCATCGTGCCGGCGCCAAACTGCGCCATCAGGCCGAGGTTCCACCAGACCGAGAGCGTGCATACTGCCCAGATTGCTCGGCGGATACCGACGCCGCGAACCGCCTGGAGCGCCGCCGCCAGGCCGACGGCCCAGACGATGGTCAACCCCACGAAACGGCGCTGGCCGAACGCCCCGCCCGAGGTCCAGGAATCGACGCTTCCTGTCACGTAGATCTGTGTCATCACCATCAGACACAGGATCAGTCCAATCCGCCGCGTGTCGACCGATCGGGCGCGCGCCGGCCACGCCATCCACAGCAACCCACCGGCCGCAACCAGCAAGAGCGGCGTCCACACGAACAGGCCGTGCGCCGGTGAGAACAGCACCTGCAGGGCGTGGGGCGACAGCCAGTCCAACTTTTCAGTGACCACATCTGGGGGACCGAGCCGACCGTTCAAGACGATGTAGCTCATCGCCTGCGGTACGTAGACACTCGCGCACACGCCGCTGCCAACGCTGGCGGTGGTGAACCAGGATCGTGCTGCTCCGATTCGATCGCTGGAAGCGCGCACCTTCGCGATGGCCGTCCAGGTGAAATCCACTACCGGCCCGATCGCCAGCAGCAGATCCTGCTCTCGAACCATAGCCATGAGTGCGGTCACAGCGCCGAGCGCCGCGATCCCTTGAAGAGACCAGGACCGCCTGACGCGCAGCCAGACCACGACGAATACCGCCACCGCAAACGCCGAGCATGCATGCGCCATCCCCGGCGCGATGTGCGTGTAGAACAGCAACGGCGTACCCGTCCAGATCACAAGCCCGGCCGCGAAGCCACGATCCACGAGACGTCGCACGACTGCCATAGAAATGGCGATCGCGAGGAAGCCGTAGACGGCCGATCCGTACGTCACCGCCGACAGGTACGGCTGGGAAAAACCATCGACCGCGACATCCGAGCCGACTAGGCTCATGCCTCGAGCCGTGAGATCCCCGACCGCATAGAAGGGCGCCCACAACAGGGCTGAGCCGATCGTACCGAAGTTGTAGCGCAGGCCGGTCTCGGTCCGCAATTCGAGGAATGTTTCATGAAATCCGTGCGCACGGGCGACGCCGCGGTCATAGAAGTACTGATACTCGTTCTCGAACGACAGGTCCTGGTCAAACCAGAGCGATCGCAGGTAGGCGAAATACTGAATCTCGTCCGAAGCGTAGAGCCGTGTCGTCACGGCGGGTAGCGAGAGCAGGAAGACGAGAACGAGCGGAAGGCCGAGCCCAACTCGACCCGTCCACGCTGCGTCCATAAGCAGAAGCCGTAGGCGGCGGGAAATCTCCATCGCAACCGAACGGGTCGGACTATACCAAATCCGTCCGACCCGACATCGACCGCGGGGCTCCGGAGCGGGCTGCTAGAATCTCCGTGACGTGGACGAGCTGCTGCGGGCGACCTACGAGGCGGAGCGCGGGCATTTCTGGTATCGCGGTTTTCGTCGCTTCGTCGAGCCGTTCCTGGTGCAATCCACCCAGGATGTGAGTCACGCGCGGATTCTCGACTGCGGCTGCGGCACAGGCGCGAACTTGCCGCTGCTCGGCCGATACGGCCAGGCGTTCGGGTTCGATCTCACCTGGACCGGCGTCACCTACGCCGTTGCCGCGGGGCATCGTCGGATCGCGTGCGCTACGGCCGCTCAGGCGCCGTATCCCGACGGTAGCTTCGATGTCGTGACCTCGTTCGACGTCCTGTACTGCCTCGAGGACGAGGTCGAGCGGGCTGCCATCGACGAGATGTTTCGGCTCGTACGTCCCGGTGGCGCGGTCGTGGTCAACGTCCCTGCCATGAATGTGCTCAAGGGCGACCACTCCATCTTCGTCGGCGAGCGCCGCCGCTACTCACGCGATCGGCTCGGCGCGGCGCTCACGCGCGCGGGATTCCGGATCATCCGAATGACCCACACGAACGCCTCCATCTTTCTGCCGATGCTCGCCGTGCGGCTGCTGCAGCGAGCCCGTCATGCAGAAAAGACAACGGCGGCGAAGAGCGATTTCACGATGCCGCCGGCACCGCTCAACGGACTGCTCTCGCTGCTACTCGCCGCCGAAGCGGGCGCGCTGCGCCTGGTGGATCTGCCGATAGGAAGTTCGATACTCTGTCTGGCCAGGAAACCGGCCGCCACATGACACCCCATCCTCAGTCGTCCAAACCACAGACCGGTCTCAGCGTCTTCTTCCCGGCGTACAACGACGGCGGCACCATCGCGAGCATGGTCGTCGCGGCCATGACGACGGCGCGCGAGCTGACGTCGGACTACGAAGTGATCGTCGTCAACGACGGCAGCGCCGACTCCACCCGCGACGTCCTCGAGGAGCTGGCCCGCCTGTACCCAGCGCTACGGGTGATCCATCACACGCAGAACCGCGGATACGGGGCGGCGCTGCGCACGGGTTTCGCGTCGGCCACCAAGGACCTGATCTTCTACACCGATGGCGACGCGCAATACGATCCCCGGGAAATGACCCTGCTGTGGCAGCGTCTCGCGCATGACGTCGACTTCGTCAACGGCTACAAGATCAACCGGTCCGACCCCCTGCACCGGATCGTCATCGGGCGCGTGTACCACCACGTCGTGAAAACGCTGTTCGGACTTCGGCTCAGGGACGTCGATTGCGACTTCCGGCTGATGCGGCGCCGCATCTTCGAGCGGATCACGCTCGAAAAGAGCAGTGGCGTCATCTGCCTGGAGCTGATGAAGAAGGTGCAGGACGCCGGCTTTCGGGTAGTCGAGGTCCCGGTGCATCATTACCATCGCGCCTATGGCCGGTCGCAGTTCTTCAATGTCCGAAGGATCGTGCGCACCGCCGTCGATGTCTTCAGGCTCTGGCTCGCGCTGGTGTGGCGGCGCGAGCGACCCACGGCGTCGGAGCCGTCGGCGCCTCTTTCCTCACGTGCGAAGGGCCCGAAATGACACTTGACGACGGGGCCTTCTATCGTAATCGTCATGTCTTGATCACGGGGGGCCTCGGGTTCATCGGCAGCAACCTCGCCAGACGGCTCGTCGCGCTCGGCGCCGATGTCCTCGTCATCGATTCCCTGATTCCGGACTACGGCGGCAATCTCTTCAACATCTCCGGCATCGAGGATCGCCTGACGGTGAACATTTCAGATGTCAGGGATGCCAGCTCGATGCACTACCTCGTCCGCGGGCGAGACGTGATCTTCAACCTGGCCGGCCAAGTCAGCCATATCGACAGCATGAACGATCCCTACACCGATCTCGAAATCAATTGCCGGAGTCAGCTCTCGCTGCTCGAAGCCTGCCGGAAACACAATCCCACCGTGAAGATCGTCTTCGCCGGAACCCGTCAAGTCTACGGACGTCCGGATAGCTTGCCGGCCACGGAAGACCACCTCGTGCGGCCAGTCGACGTCAACGGCATCAACAAGGCGGCTGGTGAGTCCTACCACCTCGTGTACAACGACGTCTTCGGCATTCGAAGCTGCTCACTCCGGCTGACCAACGTGTACGGCCCGCGGCAACTGATCAAGCACAGTCGCCAGGGATTCATCGGCTGGTTCATCCGGCTGGCCGTCGAGGATCGCGAGATCGAGATCTTCGGAGACGGATCGCAAATCCGGGATTTCGTGTTCGTGGACGATGCGGCAGAAGCCTTTCTGAAGGCCGGCGCCGCCGAGGAGTGCAACGGCGGCGTCTACAACGTCGGCGGGACCGAGCCGATCAGCCTCCGCGATCTCGTCCAGGAACTCTTGACAGTGGCCGGCACCGGCCGGGTGCGCTATGTGGAATGGCCGCCGGAGAAGAAGGCGATCGACATCGGTGACTTCTACGCCGATTCGACGAAGTTCGCCCGCGTGGTCGGATGGCGCCCGACGATATCCCTCTATGAAGGCTTGACTCGCACGGTGGAGTTCTACCGGAAGCACCTCGAGCACTACGTGAGCGATGCCTGACGAATCATCCGACGGCTACGTGGCGCCGGAGCTTCCGTTCTTGCGTCTCGTTCCCGACGATGTCGGCGCCGTGAGGACCGCAATCGAGCGGGTCCTGCAGCGCGGATGGTTCGTGCTGGGTCCGGAAGTCGAAGCATTCGAGGTGGAGTTCGCCGCCGCCGCCGGTAGCGCCCGAAGCGTCGGCGTCGGCACCGGCACGGATGCGCTGGCGCTGGCATTGCGGGGTCTCGGTATCGGACCGGGCGACGAGGTCATCACCACCCCGTTGACGGCGGCGTTCACGGCACTGGCGATCGTGATGGCTGGCGCGAAGCCGGTCTTCGCCGACATCGACCCGGAGCGGCTGACCCTGTCACCCTCGGCGGTGGCCAATGCGATCAGCTCGAGGACCGCCGCGCTCGTGCCGGTGCATCTCTACGGTCAGCCCGCCGAGATGCCGGCATTGATGGCGGTAGCGGCGCGCCACAATCTCACCGTCGTCGAGGACTGCTGCCAGGCGCACCTGGCCACCTGCGGTGGACAGCCGGTCGGCACCTTCGGCCAGGCGGCCGCCTTCAGCTTCTACCCGACGAAGAACCTCGGCGCGATGGGAGACGGCGGCGCCCTGTGCACGAACGACGATCAACTCGCCGACCGGGTGGCGTCGCTGAGAGATGGCGGCCAGGTCGGCAAGTACGTGCACACCGAAACCGGGATCAATTCACGCCTGGATGAGCTTCAGGCCGCCATTCTGCGCGCGCGGCTACCGCAACTGCCCCAGCGAACGGCACGCCGGCGAGCCATCGCGGCCGCCTACCGGCGCGGCCTCGCTGGGGCTCCAGTCGCCATTCCGCCCGAGCTCGACGCCGGGCACGTCTACCACCTGTTCCCAGTGCGGTCGAAACGGCGCGACGCCCTGCGCGCCCACCTGCGCAGCCTCGGAATCGGCACGCTCGTGCACTACCCAACGCCGGTGCTCCGTCAGCCGGCGTTCTCTCGGTTCACACCGGCCGAATGCCCGGTCGCCGAGGCCGCCTGCAACGAGCTCGTGTCCCTCCCGCTCTATCCGGAGCTCTCGGACAAATCGGTCGATCGTGTCTGCGATGTCCTCAAGAGATTTTCGTAGCCCAGGTCGAGTTGGCGGGCCAGCGTCCTGAGCACCCCAACAGTACAGCCGAACATCACGAGGGAGAGCATCGCCAGCAGCGCCGGGTAGGCCAGCCGTCCGCACGCCGCGTTGATCGCCTGGTGAGTCTGAAGGAGCCAGTCCGGCGACGCATACGCCGGCAGCGCCTTGATCCGCTCGATCAGGACGGTGGCATGAGGGTAGTGGCGAAGCGCGCTGTCAGGCGGGATGAGCAGCACGCTGCCGAGGCCGTACTGCGCCAGATGAACGACGGCCTGGGACGCGACCATCACCCACCAGTAGCCAGCAAGGCGCCGAGACGCCACGATCACAGGAATCAGCAACACCGTCGCCCCGTACGTATGGTTGACGTGGGCGCGTACACCGAACTGCGACATCACGAGCGCACCGACGACCAAGACCAGGTACAGCGCGACGGCGGGCGTAAGCGCCGCGACCGGCGGCCGGAGCCAGCGTTTCACGAACGACGGCACTACCACCCACATCGAGCCTTGCCCCATGCGAGCGTCGACGACGGTGGTCTTTCTCACCCACCACGCCAGCACGGCGAGTGACACGACTCCGGCCAGCAGGCTCAGTCCGGCAACCCACAGGCGCGGCACAAGCTGAACAGGAACACGAGACGCGCCGCGTGTCGTGCGGTCGATGGCGCTTCAGCCGCCCGTATTTCAGGTGGAATCGTCATGCGAGCAAGGTCTCGTGGCGACGAAGTGAGGTGAGCAGCCAGCGGAACAACCAACTCGCAATGGCGAGCGGAACGAGACCGAGCAGGAGGGCCACACCGTCAGGGACAGCGCCGAGATAGAAGAGGTACAGCCACCAGAAATCGAGACTGAACGCGAATTGCTGGGAGAAATCGCGCTGGGTTTCCTGACTGGTCTCGACCACGTCGGGCGGTGTGGCCGTCCCTGCCAAATACGCAGCGTTTCTAGGCAACCCTTCGATCGCCGCCCGCGCGTTCAGCACGAGCGGCGCGGCTTGCCACGTGTACCGGCTCATCTGAATCGAGTAGCCTGCGGTCCGCCTCGCGAAGGCGTTCTGCGTCTTCGAGTAGTCGACGAGCACCCCGGGAAGCTGCACGAGCACACTCAGGACAAGCGTTCCAGGCAGAATCCACCGCCTGGCAGAGCCCCGCCCCAACGGGAAGAGCGCGGCGACGGGAATCGTCAGGTACGGCAGCACCGGCACCAGGTACCGGGGACCGTAGCTTTCACCGCCGTCCCATTGATGCATCCTCGCGATCAGCAAGACAAGCGTGACAACCTGCCCGCTGAACAGCAAGGCGGTCGACCGATCGTGTGCGGCCAGTCGTTTCAACGTCAGCGCCCCGACCACCGTGATGGGAGCATAGAGAAACAGCGCCCGCCCGGGACTGGCCAACAAACCGTGCACGCCGACCCAGAGGGGGGTATCGAACCGGACGTTGGGATCCCGAAGCAATCCCGTGTCGAATGGATGACCGAACCTGGCGGCGTTGTACCACATCCACACACCAACCGCGAAGGCGACCGGCACGCCGAACCATGCGCATCGCTGCAGTATCCGGGCCCGATCCGGCCACGCCTGCGCCACGATCCACGCACCGATCGGAATCGCCATCACGCCCAGTTCGTGACGCGTCAGCAGGGCCGCGCCGAGGAACGCGCCGCCGGCCGCGAGCGCCAGCGGACGCTCCTCGCGGACACCGATCCAGCTGCATAGCGTCGCCGCCAGCAGACCGCAGGTCGCCAGGGAGGCGTTGAATCCGAATTTCGAATAGGGCCAGAGTATCGTGCCGAACGCCAGACCGAACGCAGCCGTCAGTGAGCCCGCCATCGATCCGGTGAGGCGCCAGGCGAACAAAAACACCAGCGGAGCGCACAGCGCGGCGGCAACCGCGCTCCCGACCACGATGGCTGCTTTGTCGAGCGTCTCTGGCTTGCCGATGCGAACACCGAAGACACGCTGGATCAGCCGTGAGGCGACATAGAAGGGAATGCCGAACACCGGGTGGGCGAGACCCACCGGAGCGTAGTATCGGCCATCCACGCCGCGTTCGGCTTCGGTCGCCAGCACGTCGTACGACATGGCGAAGGAGCCCTGCTGTACCAGATTCTTCGTCACCTCGTAGCTCGCGAGATCGGTGGCGAAGCTGCCGCCGGTCGTCGTGAGATAGACGCAGCCGACGATCCCGAACACGATGCCTGCTGCTCGCGTGGATGTCATGCCAGCCATGAGCGGCGAGGTAGGGTGTCTCCGCCGCCTCCCATCGGAACGCCCGTGACGGCACCGCTGCAATTGCAGCTTAGACTAACATGCGCACCAACCTCGACGACGGACAACGACGGTGCCAAACGACGGCTGGCCGTTGGTCTATAATCGCCCCTCGTCCCGAGGACACCTGCACGTGGCTCCCACCCTAGGTCTGGATCGCCTCGATCGTCATCCCGGTCGTACGATCATCGCTGTCGGCGTACTCTTTGCGGTCGCCTACGTGTCGGCGATTACGCTATTCCCTCGCGCTCACGGCCGCATCATCGATGGCGACGGCATTCAGTATTACGCCTACCTGCGATCGCTCGTATTCGATCGTGACGTGAACTTCGTCAACGATTACGAGCTCCTGTACGGCGACGAGGAGGCCAACGTCTGGACGTCGACCCGAACAACCACGGGGCACGTCGTCAACCTGATGTCGATCGGACCGGCGCTGCTGTGGCTGCCCCTCTTCTTGCTGACCTGCGGCCTCGTGGCGGCCGGCGCCCTGTTGGGATCGTCGGTGCCGATCGATGGCATTGCCGCACCGTTCCAACTGTCGGCCGGCCTCGCGGGGATCGCGTATGCGACCGCCGGCGTCTACCTGCTGTATCGGATCTGCGCGCGCGAGTTCGGACCGCGACCGGCTCTCTGGGGAGCACTCGTCGCCTGGCTTGCCTCGCCGGCGATCTACTACTCGCTCGTCTCGCCCGCGTACTCGCACGCTGTGTCGCTGTTTACGGTCGCCCTGTTCGTCGACGTCTGGCACCGCACCCGCGGAGAATCCAGACCCGGCCGCTACGTCGTGCTCGGCCTGCTGGCCGGCCTGGTGGCCCTCGTGAGATGGCAGGACGTCATCATCGTGCTGCTGCCGGTCGGCGAGGCAGTCGAGGCGATCGTCCATCGCACGGCGCAGCTCAGGACAACCGTCAGTCGGCTCGCCCTCATGGGCGGAGCCTCCGCCGTCGCGTTTGCCCCGCAGATGCTGGCCTGGCGCGCTATGTACGGGCGCTTCGTGCTCACGCCGCAGGGCTCGGACTTCATGCGGTGGACCGAACCGCAAATCGCCGCGGTGCTGTGGTCGTGGAATCACGGCCTCTTCTCGTGGACGCCGGCGCTCCTTCTGGCCGCCGGCGGACTCTACTGGCTGCACCGGCATGACCAGTTGCTGGGCTGGGGGACGGCCGCCGTCCTGCTGACGGCCCTCTACATCAACGCCTCCGTCGTCGACTGGTGGGGCGGCGAGGCGTTCGGTGCACGCCGATTCATCAGCTACACCGTGTTCTTCGCGCTCGGTTTGACGGCGCTCGTCTCCAGAAACCTGTGGCCTCGGCGGGCACGCGCCGTCAGGCTCGTCGCCGTCTGTGTGATCACCTCGAACGTGCTCTTTCTGGCCCAATACCAGGTCGCCATGCGAAGCGGCGGAGAAATCGTCGAGTATCCGGTCACAGCGCGACAGGTGCTCCTCGAGCGCTTCCTGCTCCCCTGGCGGCTCATCAATCGCTCGAAACGGAACTGAGCGTCTTAGCAGCCCGTGGTGAAAGTCCCGCCTGGCACCGAGACCGTCGAGGCGCCTGCCCCGCAAGACGCGAGGAAGGAGAATACCGGGAGTATTCGACCCGACGAGCAACGCCGCGGGGCGGGATGCATCGACGGTCGAATGCAGCGCGACTTTCACAACGGGCTGCCAGCCTCCCGAAGCGTCCGTTCGTAGATGTCGTAATACGCGGCGGCGCAGACCGACGGTCTGAAGCGCGCTTCGATGACCCGCGCGGCCCCCGAGCCTGCACGCGGCGAGCCGCGCGACAGGGCAAATCGTACTGCCGCGCCCAAAACCTGCGCATTCCCGACAGCGAAGAGCGTCATGTCGTCCGGAAAGTACGACTGGACCTCCGTCGATCCCGCCGTGGCGCTGGCCACGACCGGGGTGCCACACGCGAGCGCCTCGAGCGACACGTTTCCCCACGACTCCAGACGGGACGGCAGCACGAAGAGGTTGGCGGCCGCGTAGTACCGCCGGAGTCGGGTATTGTCGATCCGTCCGAGAAATTGAACGGACCGGGACAGCTGGAGCTCCGCGACCCGGCGTTCGAGCTCCGCCCGGAGATCCCCTTCTCCGATGATCCACAGTGTCGCCTGAGGACTGTCGGCGATGATGGCCGGCATCGCCGCGAGCAGATCCGGATACCCGGCGACCTCGTGGAGCCGCTTGACCGTCAGCAGCAACGGGCCAGCACCGACGCCGAGCGCATGCCGTATCTGGCGGCGCTCCTCATCTGGAACGGCGCGAAACAGGTCCGCCACCGGCGCATGGATGACGGTCGATGGTTCAGCCGCCAGCCCGAGCGAGTGGGCATGCGCCAGCAACGCTCGACTGTAGAAGATGCGATGCGCAGCTCCAGCGACGACGTCGGCGAACCTTCGGTGCACCGCCGACTCGTAGTGCCAGATGTCGGTGCCGTAGAGCGTAATGATGTCTGGGGTCGCACGCCGGCGCGCCAGCAGCGACGCAACCTCGATGATCAGCCCATTGCTGTGAAGGTGAATGAGATCCGCTGCGCGCAGCGCTCCGCGCAGTCCGATCGCCATTCGCGCGCCGGCCAGCATGGCTCCGGCGCGGCTTCGGTGAAACGGGCCACTGCCCCGACGCGGGACACACGTGACCGACGTCTCGCCGGCCACGTCGGTGCCAGCGGGGCCAGTCGGGCCAGCGGTCGGATGGGACACGAAGGAGGCATCCACCCCGCGTCCCCGGAGCGCTTGGGCCAGCAACGCCGGAAGCAGCGAGTTCGCAGCCTGCACCGGCGGCGCGACCGGACTGACCATGCAAACACGCACGACGGATTATAATCCACCTGCATGTTCGACAACGTCCGCCGAATATCCGGCCATCTGCTCATCTACGGCTCGTCGGACGTTGCGATTCTCACGATCAACTTTCTTCTCCTCCCGGTCTATACGCGCGTGCTGGCGCCGTCGGAGTACGGCGTGCTGGCGCTCGTCCTCGTGCTCGAAGCGGTGCTCAAGCCGCTGTATCGCTGGGGACTGGATACGTCGTTTCTCCGGCTCTATTACGATTGCCGCGACGACGCAGATCGAAAAACCCTCGCCGGCACGGTTGTCATCTTCCTGCTGGTCGCCAATGGCGGCCTGACCGTCCTGCTTCTTGTCGTGGCACCCGTGCTCAGCGGTCTACTGTTCGGGACCCGCGAGCACGCGCTGACCCTGTCGCTCTTGTTCGCGAACGGTTTCATCACCAGCTTTATTTTCCCGCCGTTGACGCGACTCCGAATCCAAGAGCGATCCCGCGCGTACGCCGCGTTGACGTTCGCCCGGTCTCTAGGCACGGTCATCGTCAGGCTGATTTTCGTTGTCGGTCTCCGGTGGAGCGTCATGGGCATCGTCCTGGCCGATGTCGTCGTTTCGACGCTGGTCATCGCGGGACTCGGCCCGACGATTAGGTCGATGACGACGTGGCGATTCTCCCGCTCGGTAGCGCGGGAGATGCTGCAATTCGGGCTGCCACGTGTGCCGCAGGGTCTTCTGCACCAGGGCATGGCGATGAGCGACCGGTTCTTTCTGGCGCTCTATTTGCCACTCGAGCAAGTCGGCGTCTACTTGATCGGCACCAGCATCGCGTCGCTGGTCAAGCTCTACCCCGTCGCATTCTCGACGGCGTGGATGCCGTTCGCCTTCGACTCGATGCGACGCGCAGACGCGCCGCAGTTGTTCGGCCGTCTCGCCAGCTACGCCTTCGCCGTGCTTGGCTTTCTCACCCTGGCAATGGCCTGCCTCGCCCGACCGGTCGTCGAGTTGATGACGCCTGACACCTTCCATGCCGCGGCACGGGTCGTGCCGCTTCTGGCCCTAGGCATGGCGATCCAGTCGACCTCGACCTTCCTGTCGACCTCGATCAACGTCGCGAAGCGCACGCACGCCTATCCGATTTCGACCGCAGTCGGGGCGGTCGTGAGTATCGCCGGCTACTTCGTGCTGATCCCACGCTGGGGGGTTTTCGGCGCGGCCGCGTCCGTCGTGGCCGGGCAGGTCGTGCTGGTGGCTACGTTGGGGTACTTCGCCCAGCGGTATTTCGCCATCCGCTATGAATGGGGCCGACTCGCGAAGGCGACAGGGACGGCCGCGGCGCTCTATGGGATAACGGCCGCGCTCTCGCCAACGTCGACGGCCCTGGCGCTTGGAAGTGCAGTCGCCGTTCTGGCCGCGTATCCGATCGTCCTGCTGAGCCTGGGATTTTTTCGCGCGAGTGAACTGCGAGAGATCCGACAACTCATGGCGAATCTCATGAGTAGACAGGCGGCCGACGGAACCACATCAACCGAATCGGAGGGGCGCCAGCGCCCCATGTAGCTTCGCGGCGCGTTCGCACCGACCAACGTGATGCGGGTAATCGACCAGGAAGCCATCGAACAACACGGCGCCGAGAGGTTTCGGTCCGAGTACCATTACGCCGTGTTCGAATATTGGCGATCGGCCAAGCTCCTGCGCTACCTGACGAATGCCGGCATCACGCGCCTCGGCCGCGTGCTCGACGACGGCTGCGGCGGCGGCGGGATGAGCGTCTCTTTCGCTGAGGAAGCGGAGTCGGTCGTCGGTATCGACCTCGCCGACCGCTTTCGCGACGCGGGCACCCGGCTGTCCGAGGAACGTCAGGGGCCGCGTCCACTGTTCTCGCAAGCCGATGGCGCCAACCTGCCGTTCCGGGAGGCCAGCTTCGATCTCGTCATCTCTCACGCCGTCATCGAGCATGTGAAGAATCCGCAGGCCTATCTACACGAGGCGCGGCGAGTGCTCAGACCTGGCGGACGGCTCTTCCTCGAAACGGCGCCGTAT
The DNA here is from genome assembly GCA_963667915.2 of Vicinamibacterales bacterium. GTDB lineage: Bacteria > Acidobacteriota > Vicinamibacteria > Vicinamibacterales > UBA823. Next base: position 920,606 of record CAXXNN010000004.1, read on the forward strand.
CTGTCGCCGAGCGGGGCCCACCTTCCGCGGCTGCGGTTCCCGATTCCGCCGCACCTATTCCTCGGGCGTCGGCTGGCCTTTCGGTTGAGCTGGTGGCTCGCCCGCCACGCGCCAGACACGTTTCGTGCGTCGATAGGTGGATCGTCCTTTCTGACGCAGGCTAAGCGGGGTGAGATGAAGATCGACGATCTGTACTACCTGGTGACACTTCACAATCTTCGGGAGCACATCGCCGCCGCTGGATTTACGATAGTGCGTGAGGACCTGGAGATCAGCAGGCTGGCACGTCGAACGTTGCCGGGATGGCTCGTCAAGCAAATTCCGCGCATGCCGATCGGCCGCGACGTCCTGATCACGAACATGGAATACGTGCTGAGCTGCTCGCCATGAAACTGATCCTCACCGTCGATACCGAAGCCGACAATCAGTGGGAGACCGGCGCGTCACTGACCACGACCAACCTCGAGCACGTGACGAGATTCCAGGCGCTCTGTGAGCGCTTCGAATTTCCGCCGACCTACCTCTGCACGCACGAAGTCGTTACGAGCGCTCTTTTCAACGAGACGCTGCGTCGCCCGACGCGCGCCGGCCGCGCCGAGATCGGCGCGCACCTGCACCCCTGGTCCACGCCGCCCTTCGACGACGCATGGGACGAGGGGGGACGAGCGCGCACCTACCCGTCGGAGCTCCCCGAAGACCTGCTCCGTGCCAAGCTGACCACATTGACCGAGACGATTAGCGATCGGCTCGGACACCGGCCCACGAGTTACCGTGCTGGTCGTTGGGGTTTCTCGTCAATCCAGGAGAAGGCGCTCTGCGATCTTGAATACACGGTCGATTGCTCCGTGACGCCGCTCGTGTCCTGGGCCAGGGACCGCGGCCTGCGCGACGGTGGCCCCGATTTCACGCGTGCGCCACTCGCCCCCTATTCGCCGTCCACGCACGATGTGTGTCGCGCCGGATCGTCCAAGCTGCTGGAGATGCCGGTCACGATCGTCCACACGAGCGGCCTAATGCGACGGTCGCGCCGGCTCCGACGATGGTTCCGCCATCACCGACGCTCCTGGGGGGGGGGGCGCCGGAGACCGGTTCTTCCGGTTGGCGCACCAGTGGTTTCGGCCCTATCCAGAGATGTCGGCCAAACGGCTGATCACGGTTTACGAAACGGCGAGTGCGCTGGGCGTCCCAGCCGTCGAGATGATGTTGCTATCATCCGAGCTCATGCCGGGTGGCTCGCCCTACAACCGCACGCCGGCCGCGGTGGACGATCTGTTCCACCGGCTCGAGCGCACGTTCGCGCATCTCGCCTCACGCGGCGTCGAGGGCATGACCCTGACCGAGTTCGCCCGCCCGCGCTCGGCCACCGGCCGTGCAAGATCGCTGCGCGACATCGAGTCGTACATCGGTCGGGCGTAGCGAATCGGTGGGACCTGGGCTTCAACGACACCGCACCAATGGCACCGAACGGCGCGACAGGAGATCGAGCAGGTCGAGCGGTTCCTGCGGGAGCATTCCGACCAGCGCGGACCGCGAGCGCCTGGCTGGTTCGCCTGCAGTATGCTGGCAACCCGGACGGGTTCGACGTGCGGGTCTGCCGGGACGGGGGCTCGATCGCCGGCATCTCCGGATTCATTCCGTGCCGGCTCAAGAGTGAGGGCATCGATCGATCCGGCGCCTTTTCGACGAACACAGTGGTGGCACCGCCCTACCGGCGGCAGGGACTCGGGCGGGCGCTGCACGAGGCGCGGCTCCGCGACTACGACTGGGCGCTGTCCTCCGGCCAGTCAGCCGCCAACCGCCGGCTCTACGAACAACTCGGCTTCGTCGTGTGCGGCGACTATCGGCGGGTCTTCGTCCAGACAACACGGCCAACGTTCCGCTTCCGAGCGCAACTGTTGCGCGAGTGGTGGTCCTGGCTGTTCTGGACGCGCCGCCGCGCGCGCGCCGGCCGCGCGATCCAGGTCGAGGTGGAGCGGTATGCTCCGCCGGACGACCCAACGCTCTACGGCGCGCGCTTCGAAGGCGCCGCCATCGGGCCCCGCTGGGATCGCGATCACGTCGTGTGGCGGTACGAGCGACATCCGTACTTCGCCTACCGCTTCGCAAGCGTCTTCCAGCGCGACCAACGAGTCGGCTTCGCGGTGGTACGGCAGACCGACACGGCGGTCGTCCTGGTCGACCTGTACGCCAGGTATGACGAGGCCCCGGTCCTCTTGAGCGGCATCGCCGGGCATTTCCGCGGTCTCATCACCGGCCCGTTCACCGGCGATGCACTGGACAGGCTGGTTCGCCAGGCCGGATGGCGGACATTTCGAGCTGGTGGCCAACTCACGGGAAAATCGAACGATCCGACGCTGCACCGACTGCTGCGTGAGCGGGACTGGTGCTTTTTCGCAGGCGATTCCGACACGGATCGATGATGAGATGGCCCCATTCCGCTGTCTCCTTCTCCCTCCGGGAGAGGGCCGGGGTGAAGGAATGAGCGTTGAGATGAGACTGGCCTGGTTCACGCCGCTGCCGCCGCAGCGATCGGGCATCTCGGCCTACAGCGCGGAGCTGCTGCCGGCGCTGGCCGAAAAGTATTCGATCGACGTCTTCACCGAAGCGTCGTCGGTGCTCCGGCCTTCAGGTGTCGAGGTCTTCGATGCGCATGACTTCATCTGGAAGCACCAGCGGCACCCCTACGACCTCACCGTCTACCAGTTGGGCAACGCCACCTGTCACGACTACATATGGCCTTACCTTTTCCGATTCCCCGGGCTGGTCGTCCTCCACGACGGCCAGTTGCACTTTGCAAGAGCCAGGCTGCTGCTGCAACAGAAGCGTTATTCGGACTACCGCGCCGAACTGCGGTTCAACCATCCGGACGTCAGGGCGGATGTCGCCGACCTGGGCATCACGGGTCTGTTGGGATCGTTGCACTACTTCTGGCCCATGCTCCGCACGGTGGTCGAGGCGTCACGATGCGTCGCCGTCCATAGTCCAGGGCTCGCGGCGGAGCTTCGAGAAGAGTTTCCCGAGGCCGCGATTGCCGACCTGAAGATGGGGGTCCCGGCAGGAACACCGGGCTCGAGCCCAGGCGCGCTTCGAGCCCGGTGTTCTCTTCCGGCCATTCCGGAGGATGCCGTGGTCTTCGCGGCCTTCGGACGGGTCACGCCCGAGAAACGGATCTCGCAGATTCTTCGGGCGCTGGCCGCCATCGGTGGGGCCGAACCGCCGATGCACCTCCTGCTCGTCGGAGAGTCAGCAACTTACTACGATGCTCTCGACGAAGCGCAATCGCTCGGCGTCTCGGATCAGGTGACCCTCACCGGCTTCGTCGACGACGGCGACCTGGCTGATTACCTCGAGTGCGCCGACGTCTGCCTCTGCCTGAGGTGGCCGTCAGCTCGAGAAACATCCGCCTCCTGGCTGCGCTGCCTGGCCGCAGGCAAGGCCACGATTGTTACCGACCTGACGCACACGGTGGACGTGCCCTCACTCGATCCCAGATCCTGGAAGCCACTGTATGCGCCCCAGATCCACGAAGGCGCCGCTGAAGTTCGCTCTGTAGAACCAATCTGCGTCAGCCTCGACATTCTCGACGAGGATCACTCGCTCCGGCTGGCGATGCGGCGGCTGGCCCAGGACGATGCGCTGCGCGCCCAGTTGGGACGACAGGCGGGGATCTACTGGCAACGTCACCACACGCTCGACCACATGGTGAGAGACTACGAGTCCCTCGTCGAACGCGCGCTCGAGGCACCGCCTCCAGTCGGCAAGCTTCCGGCGCACCTCCGTCAGGAGGGCATCGAGCATGCGCTCGCGCTCACCGCCGAGTGCGGATACGACGGCAATCCGTTCCATCGGCGGAAGACGTAGACGTTAACTTCATTGCTACCAATAAGTTAGCCTTGACTCGCACCGTCGCAAAAAGTAGGCTGAAGTGGTTGACTATCACCCTCAATGGCGACCCGTTCGAACTCGACGCACCGATGAACGTCACCGAGCTACTCAAACACTTGGACATCGACGTCCGACGCGTCGCGGTCGAGCACAACCTCACCGTGATGAAACGCGCGGCGTTCGATTCCACGATGGTTAACGAGGGCGATCAGATCGAGATCGTGAACTTCGTCGGCGGAGGTGCGCGATGACCAACACGCCGCTGATCATTGCGGGCAAGTCGTTCTGGTCTCGCTTGCTCGTTGGCACAGGGAAGTACCCCTCGAATGAGGTCATGGTACAGGCCCACGAGGCGTCCGGCGCCGAGATCATCACCGTCGCTGTGCGACGGGTCAACATCAGCGATCGCAGCAAGGAGTCGCTGCTGGATCACATCGATACGTCGAAGTACAGCCTGCTCCCGAACACGGCGGGCTGCTACACGGCGGAGGATGCCATCCGGACGGCGAGACTCGGACGGGAAGCCGGACTGTCCAACTGGGTCAAGCTAGAGGTCATTGGAGACGAGCGCACCCTGTTTCCCGACAACGAGGCGCTCATCGCGGCAACGCGTGAGCTCGTCAAGGATGACTTCGTTGTGCTGCCCTATACGAACGACGACCCGGTGACCTGCCGGAAGCTCGAGGAGGCGGGCGCGGCCGCGGTGATGCCGCTCGGCGCGCCAATCGGATCCGGCCTCGGCATCCAGAACCCGAACAACATCGAGATCATCCGGGAAGCCGCTGGCGTACCGGTCATCGTGGATGCCGGCGTCGGCACCGCCTCGGATGCCGCGTTTGCCATGGAACTGGGCGTCGATGGCGTCCTCATGAACACCGGCATTGCTGAAGCGACTGACCCGGTGGCCATGGCCGAAGCGATGCGGCTGGCCGTGGACGCGGGCCGGCTAGCATATCTGGCCGGGCGAATTCCCAAAAAGCGGCACGCCTCGGCCAGCAGCCCGCTGGAAGGCGTTGTGAAACGGTAAGACAGCCAACAGTCCGCTGTTTCCCTCTCCCTCCGGGAGAGGGCCGGGGTGAGGGCAAAGCAGGTCGCACAGCCTCCGTTGGCCCCCCTCTCCCTGCAAGGGAGCGGGCCGGGGTGAGGGCGACGACCGATGACTGACGACTCATTCACGTCCACCCGATCCATCAGCTCGGACGACCTCGCGCGGTTGAAGCGGGACCGTGAAGCGGTCGATCGCAAGTACAACGCGGCGCTGACGGCGCTCGATCAGTCCGTCCAGCAACTGCCGCCGCTACCCGATCCACCCCCGCCGCCAGACGACACCCAGATCGACCCGCTCAACGCGCGGTGGAGCCTCATTCCGAACCACGAACCGGAGTTCGGCTCCGGGCCACGCGCATGGGTGACGCGGTTCGTCTGGAAGCTGGTGGCGCCGGCCCTCCAGCAGCAGCACGAGTTCAATAGCGCACTGATCGACCATATCAACCGGAATCACTACCTGGACCGCGAACGGAATCAGGTCCTGCACGAGGTGTTGACCACGCTGCGCGGCCAGCTTGAAGCCCTGACCGTCTTCGAAAACCACCTGATCCAGTTCGCGCAGCAGATCACGCCCTACGTCGACACGAAGGATCTCGAACTGACCGGCATTCTCCGGCGAATCAACGAGGACCGCGCCGAAGCGATCGTCCGGATCGAACAGCAGACGGTCGGCTTGGCTGGAGGCCTTAGCGGCGTGAGCGACGAGCTCCAGAAGCGCTGGGAGTCGATGGTGGCCCGCGAGCGTCGCTACGAGGCCCGGGTGCACGAGTTGCACGAGTTGCGCACGACGCTCAGCACGCTTCAGCAGTCGTCAATGACGATCAAGCGCGAGCTCGAGCGGTGGCTCAAGCAGCGGCCGGATGCGCCACCAGCCGGACCGGCTACGACCGCGCCGGCACAGACGAATGCCTCCACGACGATTGACTCGTACAAGTACGTCGGGTTCGAGGATCAGTTCCGGGGCTCACGCGACCAGATCCGGGCCAGACTGGAAGCCTACCTCCCGTACTTCGAGGGCGCGTCCGATGTGCTCGATGTCGGATGCGGCCGTGGGGAGTTTCTCGACCTGCTGCGCGAGCACGACATTCGCGGACGGGGCCTGGACCTGAACCACGAGATGGTCGAGGTGTGCCGGACACGCGGCCTGACGGCCGATGAGGGGGACGCGCTGGGCCATCTGGAAGGACTACCCGATCAATCGCTGGGCGGACTGCTGGCGGCGCAAGTCGTAGAGCATCTCGACCCCGGATATCTCATGCAGATGCTCGACGCGGCGTACCACAAGCTCCGTCCCGGGTCGACGATCATCCTCGAGACGATCAACCCGGCATGCTGGTACGCCTTTTTCGAGAGCTACATCCGGGACGTCACGCATGTCCGGCCGCTTCATCCGGATACGCTGAAATATCTGATGCTGTCCAGCGGGTTTCAGAAAGTGGACATCCACTACAGCGCGCCGTACCCTGAGTACGCGAAGCTGCAGCCGATTCCGACGCCGGCGGTTGGCACCAGTGACGAGCCGACCACCGGCCTTGAAGCGGTGATCTCGACGGTGAACGAGAACGCGTCGAAGCTCAACAAGCTCCTGTTCACACACCTCGACTACGCGGCGATCGGCGAGCGGCTGTAGCGGACAACAGCCGGTATGAGTTTGGGGAGCGGGTCACTGAGCTTCGCGCTCTCTTAGCCACTGGTACAACCACTGGGGACAGGTCAGGTGTGCGTTCTTCGGGTCAAATCCGACTCAGGCCTGCTTTGACAGGTTTGGAATCAGAAAATCGGCAGTCCCTTCAATGACGTCAGCGATTCTCACCTTCGTTGTCGCCTTCGCGATCTCCGTCGGACTGAATTGGCTGATCCGACGGAAAGCACCGACGGAGGGTTGGCTCGTACCGAGGGGCGGGATGGACGGTGGCCCGGCGCTCGGCTTGACGGTTCTTGGTGGCCTCTTGGTGCTCAGCGGCGGAAGCCGAGAGCTGGGCCTCCTGCTGACCGGCGGCGCAATGGTCTTCGTGGTGGGGTTGGTCAACGACCACGCTTCCTGGCGACCCTCAACGAAACTCCTCACCGCTGTCGTGCTCGCCACCGGATTTCTCTTCGTTGACTACCGACTTGCCTGGACCGTCTCACTGACCATCAACAGCATGCTGACCATCGCCTGGGTGGTGGGCGTGCTCGTCGCTTTTACGCTCTTCGACCGGCTGGCCGGCCTGTGCGGCTGGGTAGCTCTTGTCGCCGGAGCGACGGTACTGGTCAGCATCTGGACCGGCCAGTCCGAAGGCGTGGCAACCGCCGATGAGGCGCGCTACCTCGGCTGGCTGATCGGCGCGACGGCGGGTACGCTCTTCTCGAATCACCCTGCCCAGCGAGTACTAGGCTACGCTGCCGGCTGGATCGACTGAGTTTCGCGGCTCTCCCGCTCGTGAGCAGCACAGAGACCCTGCAGGGAGCTGCCCTGCTGCCAATTCTGACGCCTCCCGTTTTCATCCTCCTGCTTCCGGCGCTCGACCAATTACGCCGTACCGTCGCGCGCGTCCTGACGCGCCAGACACCGGGACCACTGGAGTTGGCGCTCCCCCGGCCCCTCGTCGTCGGCCTCCCCGAGCGGGCCACGGTGCTCACCCTCGGCGGATTGGCCGCACTTGGCGGTTTCGCCGGGTTCGTCGTGGACTCGGCTATCGGCTACGCCGTGGTTCTCGGACTTCTTGGGCTCCTGAGCGTGGCGTTCGCCCGGGCGCGAGTGCGGCTGTTCCACCCGGTGCTCGGCGGACCTGCGGCTCCGGGTGCGGTGACGCATCTGGACATCACGCTGGCAGACGTACGACGCGTGCTCGCGATGATCGTGGACGCCTGCCTGGTCGCGGTCACCTTCTACATCGCCTACCGCTGGCACTACGGGAGCCAGTTCAATATCCAGTTCGACGCCTTCCTCCAGGCCCTCCCTGTCGTCCTGGCGGTGCAGATGGTGACCTTCTTTGCCATCGGCCTCTACCGCGACGTCTGGCGCACCTTCGGTCACCGAGACGTTCTGACCCTCGGCGCCGGCGTCGTGCTCGGGACGCTCGTCGCCATGGCTCTGACTACCGCGCTGTCCGGAGCCGCACCAGGTGCGGCTCCGGTGTGGGCAATTGACGCTGGATTGCTCTTCGTGCTGGTCTTCGCGTCCCGGCCCTCCTTCGCCCAATGGCACGCCACGGTACGGCGCACCGCCCAGATTGCCCTCGTCGTGGCGGCGGTTCTTGGTCGGCTTGGAGATATAACCGAAAGTTGTGTTTGAGGTTTTGAACAGGCGGCGTACCCTGGGTGTTGCTAACGCACCCCCCTCACCCGAAGGGCAAGGAGGTACGCCACCATGCCGGAGCCTAACGAAAAGCTGGTCCAGTTCCCACAAGAATCGTCCCGAGATGTCCTGACCGAGGTGCTGCACCGCGGAGCGCAACAGATGTTGCTGACGGCGATCGAGGCCGAGGTGGACGACTACCTTGCGGCCCGGGCGGCGACGATGGACGCGGCCGGGCGCCGGCGCGTCGTTCGCAACGGCCACTTGCCCACTCGGGCGATTCAAACGCCGCTCGGGGACGTGCGCGTGCAGCAGCCCCGGGTCCGGGACCGTCGGCCCGTAGGCGAACGGGAGACGTTCCGGTCGGCGATCCTGCCGCCCTACCTGCGAAAGACGACCAGCTTGGAAGAACTGTACCCGTGGCTCTATCTCAAGGGCATCAGCACGGGAGACTTCAGCGAGGCCTTGCAGGCGCTGTTGGGGCCCGACGCGCGGGGGTTGTCGGCGACGACGATCACGCGGCTCAAGGCGGTGTGGGAGCAGGACTACCGCGGGTGGTCGCAGCGGTCCCTCGCCGGCCGGCGCTATGCCTATGTTTGGGCGGACGGGGTGTACTTCAACGTCCGCCTCGAGGACACGGACAACAAGCGGCAGTGCATTTTGGTGCTGATGGGCGCCACGCGGGAGGGGCAGAAGGAGCTGATCGCGATCACCGATGGCTACCGCGAGAGCGAGCAGTCGTGGCGCGAGCTGCTGCTGGACGTCCGGGCGCGCGGGCTCGCGATCGACCCGGAACTCGCCGTCGGCGACGGGGGCCTCGGATTCTGGGGCGCCGTGCGGAAAGTGTTCCCGAAGACCCGCGAACAGCGGTGTTGGGTGCACAAGACGATGAACGTGCTGAACAAGCTGCCGAAGGGCGTGCAGCCCAAGGCGAAGGCGATGCTGCACGACATCTGGATGGCGGAGACGACGTCCAGCGCCAACCAGGCGTTCGACTTGTTCGTGGCCACGTTTCACGCGAAGTTTCCGGCGGCGACCGCCTGCCTGGCGAAAGACCGGGACGTGCTGCTGACCTTTTACGAGTTCCCCGCCGAGCACTGGATTCACATCCGGACCACCAATCCGGTCGAGTCGACGTTCGCCACCGTCCGGCTCCGCACGCGCAAGACGAAGGGCGCGGGCAGCCGCCTGGCGTGCTTGACGATGGTGTTCAAGCTGGCGATGGCCGCACAGAAGACCTGGAGAGCGTTGAATGGGTGTCAACTGATCGCCGATGTCATCGACGGTGTGCCCTTCGTCGATGGCGTCCGAAAGGAAGCCGCCTGATCATGCCGCATACACAACATTTGGCAATATCCCGTTATCCACCTGGCATTAGTCCTGTGCGTATTCATCCCACTTCGAGTCTTTCTGAGCTTGAAACGTGGAATCGTTCCTCTCGGAGACGGGGCAGTTGACTTCGGTATGTCGATCGGGCGATTTTGGCTAGGTGAGCTGACCCTTGATCAACTTGTGGGCTCCAGTGCCGTAGTGACCGACGCCGCTCGCGGGGGCGATATCGCCGCCGCGCACGATTTCATGACAGAAAGGAGCTCCCAGCTGCTCTATCCGCTCTCTTTCCAAGAACTCATCGGCTGGGATATTGAAACACACCTGCTAGTCCTTAACACCACCCTCGGTGCGATCCTTGTGATCGCCTCCTATTTTACGGCGTTGCGCCTACACAGTAAGCCCTACGCACTGCTGGTAGCGCTCTTGATGTGTTCTCTCACTCCGCTCTATTGGATAGCCAGCTACGGCATCGTCGACAACGTCTTCTACGCGATGCTTCCACTCTTTGCATTATCCGTTGTGAACTGGTGTCATGCCAAGACTGGCAGAGCCCTGACGTTCATGACCCTCGGAACTGGGGCTTTCGTCTTAACTCGTCCAGAGTCGATCTTCGTTGTTCTTTCCGTTCTATTCGTCCTTACGTGGCACTATCTGCGCCGATACCATTCGCCGAAGTTCTTGGTCGGCGTCTTGAGCATCAGTCTTGCAACCGTGGTCGTCGGGACGATGGTTGTGGTCAGCTCGTCATCTTCAATTCGTAGGACTGTTCTTTCTCGCGGTCACATCTCCTGGGGCCTCGCGACGTCCGCGAATACGCTTTTTAACAGAGAAGGCACTGAATTCGATCGCATGCGGATCAGGTATTCTGATATTCAAATTGCGGAACTCCTTCCGACTGACGACTTGTCTTATCTGATGTCTCGAGACGCCATCGCCGTCATTAAAGCTGACCCGCTATGGTATCTCCTGAAGATTCCCCTCCGCGGCTTGGCACTTCTTTTCCCTTGGAGCTACCAGCCGTGGAGCCTTCCACATGTGTTGTACGAAGGCATCTACACGATTTTTCTCACTGGCGGTGTCGTGTTGTTGATACGTCGTGGCGGTCGTCACATGCCGCTACAGCTGCTGCTCGCAATCCCCACAACGATCTGGCTGTTCTTGAGTGTCTACGGGATCGACAACGACCTTAAACACAGAAACGGAGTGTTCGTGGCGTTGAATCTCATCGCGCCCTTGGGGTACTTCTTGGTGCCACGATCGCGAATAGTCGCCTCGGAAGGCATCGACCGGGAGCGATGATGGCCAAGCTGTCAGGATCGGGCCTCGTCGCGTATTCAACGGCGTGGTTTGATGTGATATCGAAGCGAATCGAGGACAGCGAGGAGCCATATTACTCTCTACGCATGTTAGATTACGTGGCCGTCGTCGCTCTGACGGCGAACCACGAGATCATCCTAGTGCGGCAATACCGCCCGGCAGTCGAGCAATATACGCTGGAGCTGCCGTCCGGCCACGTGGAGAAGGACCATACTCCTGAAGAATCGGCCCGGCTCGAGCTCGTCGAGGAAACCGGTTTTACAGCGCCGCAGCTAGAGTTCCTTGGAACGTTGCTGAGTGACACGGGTCGGAACGAGAACCGAATGTGGTGCTATCTGGCCCACGCGGCGCGACCGCCGTCAGCGGATTGGGTGCCGGAAAAAGGCATTGACGTTATCCTTGCACCGATGGACGAGGTACATGACATGATCTTGCGTGGCGAATTCGGTCATGCACTCAATATGGCGGCGCTGATGATGGCGTTGCTGCGCCGGGAGCGCTGTCTGCCGCATCTCTTCTCCGCGCCAACGGCGTGACTACAGCCGGTCCAGGCGAACTGGCGGCCTTCACACTATCCTCGATGGCCAGCATATCCGCCGACCCGTCATGGTGGTTCAGATAGTTGCTCGGCAGAACGTCGAACACGCGTGCGTCCTCACCGCCTGCCAACTGCGGAGTCCGCCACTGGCTCATCGCCAGTCACTCGGCTCGCGCCGCAGGACAAAGACTTGGATGGGACCGAAGGCACGGCAGCCATCGATGTGCACATGCTCGCCCATCAACGTCTGGAGGCGGCGAGCCGCCGCGTCGGCCTTCGCAAAGATCGGATCTTTCTTGGCTTGGGTGCCCCAGCCCTCAAACGAGGCGAATAGCTGTGTGTACACGCGGGTGAGCAAATAGTACAAACCGAAGTGACGGAACTCTAACAGCTGAAAACGGCCGCTGATGAACGAAGTGAACTCCTCGTAGTCGAAGAACCGATTGTGCCAGTGTTGGGGCACTGGTGCCAGACCGAGATCAACGCGCACTTGATTCATTGCCTGGAACGCGTCGTTGGTGTTCTCGATGAGAATGGCTCGCCCGCCGACCTTGAGCATTCGGTGCAGATTTCGGATGCCCTGCATCTGATCGTCCCACGACGCAAGGTTGATGAGCATTCGCTGTGACACGACCGCATCGAATGTGCCGTCAGGGATGGGACTCTCGAGGATGTCGAATTCACGGAACGTGAGGTTTGTGACGTTGGCCGCCACAGAGCGGCGCTCCGCTTCGCTGCGCATGTACGACGATCGCTCGAGTCCGATGCACTCACGCACCTTCTGGGCGTAACGCACGCTGGCCTCTCCATTTCCGCAGCCAACGTCAGCGAGCCGATCGGTCGGCATGAGGTAGCGAAGGGCAGCATCGATCTCGAGCTCGTGCAGGTTCGAGTCGATGATAGAGACGGTAGTTGGCTGCTCCCAATACTCTCGAATCGCGCGTCTGATGTCTGGGGTTTCCACACTGACCTCGTTTCCCGCCGTTCCTGTCTCGGCTCGAGCTTCAAACCGCAACGCAGGTATCGTGTTCGTGGCTTTCCAGCAGACGCTCTCCGAGCCACCGTTCAGACCGTCACACCGGTTCGGCCCCGGGATGCGGCCTGAGCCGGCGGACTCAGAGGTCGAATCCAGTTACAGGCGAACTGCCGGCCTTCACACGATCCTCGGGCTCGGGAGTGGCACGATGAATCGTCCGGCGAAGGCTTTCGCTTTCAACTTGGGTATGAGCTCGTCCGCAATGTGCCACGACAGCAGAAGGGCATACTCTGGCTGATCCGCAAAGAGCTTAGATTCTCCAAGCACAGGGATCAGTGTGCCTGGCATCATCTTGCCGATTTTATACGAACCGTCGATCTCCATTACGCAATCAATAATCGAATCGTCAAGGCCGACATAGTTCACGAGGGTGCTGGCGCGAGAGGGAGCCCCGATTCCATACACCCTTTCTCCCTTACGCCGAATCTCCTCCAGCATAGCCATCAGCTCGAGCTTGCTCTGGGACACTCGTCGGCGGAAGTTCATGAAACGTTCCCACGTCAGCTCCCGGCCTTCCACTGCCAGAATCTCCTCGACGGATGATGCGATCGGCCTTTGGCCCTTCCTGGCAGCATACACACGAATCGATCCGCCGTGGGTAGGAATCCTCTTTGCGTGGATGATCTCCAGGTCATGCATCTCCAACAGGTACTTCAGGCTCTGCAAAGAGTAGTAGCGCAAGTGCTCATGGTAAATGGTGTCGTACTGCAACGTCTCGATCAGCGCCAGCAGATAGTGTGACTCGGAGATGAACACTCCGTCTTGATCCAGGACCGACAGAACGGACTCGACTATCTCGTGTATGTTCTCGATATGGGCAAAGACGTTCGTGGCTGTGACGATTGTGGCTCGCCCGCGCTGTTCGACGACATCGGCCGCAACCTCCGGTCCAAAGAACGCGTTCACGGTGTCGATGCCTCGATCCAGAGCAAGCCGGCAGGTGTCGGTCGGTTCGATACCGCAGACTCGGTGACCAGCCCCGTGAAAATTCGACAGCAAGGTCCCATCGTTGGACCCCACATCTACCACCAGCGCGTCTGGACCAATCGGATACAGTCGCATGACCTCCTCGTACAACTCGCCAAAGTTCTCCCGCAGGATCCTCGTGGTACCGCTCGTGTAAGCATAATGAGGCGGAAACAACACTGATTGATCAACGATCAAGCCGAGTTGCACCAGTTTGCTCTCTGGGCAGTACAACAACTCGGCCGGATATGCCGGCTGTTCCGCTGGCCTCGCCCCGATCGGTGCCATCGTGTTCACGGGTGGAAGAAAACCAACAAACAGGATAGATCGAAGGTTCGCCGAGCCACTTACTTGGCACCGATCGACCAGCACACTGCCTCCCGAACCAGCAGCGATTGCATTAGGATTGACGTATCGTGACATCACTTCCTCATGGAGTCCTGGGCGTTTTCCAAATACCATTTCGTGGTACGGCGCACGCCCTCCTCTAGGGACACGAGGGGCTCGAAGCCGAGCTTCTTCAGTTTTGTGATGTCGGGACAACGCCTCGGTGTGCTCCCAGTTCGCAATTCGCCTGGCACGAGCCGGATTTCACGCCCGCACGTTCGAGCGACTAAGTGTGCGAGTTCGCAGATGGACACTTCGTGCTCCGTCCCAATGTGATAGATGCCCAATTGTTCGCCCTGCTTCATGACGGATGACATCCCGTCGATGAAATCGTCGATGTAGATGAAGGAGCGTGTCTCATTTCCCGTGCCCTGAATGGCAAAATCCACAACCCCGTCGGGCTGGCGATCAAAGTGCTCCTTCATCCGAAGCACGAACTGCGGGATCACGTGCTCACGCCCCATGTCTGGTCCGTATACGTTGTGCGGACGGACGATGAGCGTCCGATCGAGGAACTTACGGCCGTAGTTCACGGCAAGCAGTTCGCTGATAATCTTTCCCCCGCCATACGAGAAACGTGGATTGAGAACATCCGGGACAGTGAGCGGTGTGGTCTCGTCGGTCGGAATGGACGGTGGAGTTTGGTATACCTCGGAACTCGACGTGAGAATCAACTCGCGCACGCGTTCCGCCAAGCAGGCATCGAGAACGTTCATGATCCCTTTTGTCGCGACCTCTAGGACCAATTCCGGCCGAGTGTAGAAACATTCCGTGCCGTTGATGTAGGCCAAATGACAGACACAATCCATGCCCCGCACAGCCTTGCGTACGACGTCCGCGTCCCGGATGTCGCCCGTTACCCGCTCGATTCGGTGCTGCGCTCCTCCCAGCTTCGTGATGGCGCCGCGCGAATCGTTGTCGAGTGATCTCACCTCCGCACCAGCGTCAAGGAGGCTCTTCACTAACGCGCTTCCAATGAAGCCCGTTCCGCCGGTCACCAGGATCCTCTTACCCATCATTTCAAAGCTCCGCTGCATGAGAGCCGAGAAGGTCTCACCTTGTTACTTTTCCACCGAATGCCGTCGCGCCAGGTATGCGCACCGAGACGTGGGAGCGCCGCCGAGAGTCCCTTCTCAAACGCCTGATACCCCAGACAAACCAACGGAAGTATTCGACCGTCCACGGTCCGAGTCGGAAGGTCGACTCGCCACCATACAGTCGGTCAACCGAGATGATTGGCACTTCGCCCAAGGAGAAGCCCATGGCCTGGGCCTTGATCGCCATTTCAAACGCAACTGCCCAGCCGATTGGTTTAGACTCAAGGCGCAGCGCCTCGAATTGGTCGCGTCGGAACATCTTAATGCCGGTCGTACAGTCGGTGAGTACGGAGCCCGCCAGCCAGCGAAACAGCCTGTTCGCTATCCGGGACAGCACACCTGCGAGAACCGAACCTCCGAGGCGGCGACCACCGTGCGCGTAGCGTGTACAGCTGACGAATTCACATCCGTCTTCCATCAGCGCCAGCATGTCTTCAATCGCCAGCACCGGGCCAACTTCATCCGCCGCAAACAAGAGGACGTATCGGCCATGAGCCGCCGCCACGCCGGCACGAATCGCGTTGACAACCCCTCTACCGAGCGTGTTATGCACCGTGCGTACCGAGTGTTCAGACGACACCTCCGAAACGACCTGTACGCTGTCATCATCGAGTGTGTCGTGGACAATGAGGATCTCACAAGGCACCTCGACGACCACGCGTAGCATTTTCAGCATGATACGTAAGTTGATGCCTTCGTTTCTCACCGGCATCAGGATCGTCAGGATGCACCTAGCGTCGTTAACAGATGACAGATCGACCATGAACGTGGAGGTCAGCGTACGCTGGCCGGATGGTGATGTTCGGTGAACTCGCGTATCGCGCCAACGACTGCCTTTACATCAGCGTCGGAGAGCGTGAAGGCAGACGGTAGCCACAACGCGCGCGGCGCTGCCCGCACGCTCCCAGGAAAGCGCTCGCTGGGACAGCGATAGGGCGCTTGTGTATGCAGTGGGAACCAAAACCGCCGACAGTGCATGCGCCGGGCTGCGAGAAAACGATCAAGCTCATCACGGCGCTCCACGATGGCATCGACCCATTGCGGCACCTCACCGCGACCAATATCGAACCCTGGCAGAAGGACACCGGCAATGCCTTTCAGTCCGCTCGCGTACTGCTCGTAGGTGCGCTTCTGTCTGGCAAGCCGGTCGGGCAAGTACCGAAGCTGCCCGAGTCCGACGGCTGAGTGCAGGTTCGACAGCTTGAAGTTGAAGCCGACTGACACGTGCACATCGTCACCCCCAGTGCCTCGGACAGGACGTCCTTGATCCTTCAGTTCACGCAGACGCCCGTGCAGCTCGTCGTCATTGGTCAGAACCATGCCACCCTGACCCGTTGTGATCGTCTTGTTCGGAGAGAACGACAGACAGCCGGCGATGCCCACGGTGCCAAGCGCTCGACCGTCACGCCTGGACGCAAGAGCCTCTGCGGCGTCTTCGACAATCGCCAGTCCATGATCCCGCGCAATCGCACTGATGGCTGGCAGATCAGCTGAGCGACCGCTAATGTGTACGGGCACAACGGCCCGGGTGCGCGCCGTGATGGCCTTGTTGAAGGCTTCCGGACTGATGTTAAGGGTCGCAGGATCGACGTCGACGAGCACCGGTGTAGCGCCCGTGAGCGTGACGGCGTTCGCGGTCGCGATGAACGTCAGGTCGGGAACGATGACCTCATCACCGTGGCCGACTCGAAGAGCCGCCAAGGAGAGAAAGAGGGCCGCCGTGCCACTTGTCACGCCAACGGCATGCTTCACGCCGACCAATTGCGCGATCTCGCGCTCGAATTGCGAGGTCACGTCGCCGTCGTTCAGATAATTGCTGTCGAGCACATCGCGGATCAAATCCCGTTCGCCTAGGCCGACTTGCGGAAGCCACCAGTGAATATCGCGCCCACGCATGCTCACCCTCCGCATCGATTCGGCGACTCAATGCTGACCTCAAGTTCACCTTTCGACACCCGATTTCCCTGGAGTAGGTCCGCGACACCGTATCGCAGGTGTCGTCTGAACGAATCGGGAAAACGGATGACCTTGACGATATCCCCGACATCTACTGTTGCAGTCTTGCGATGCGCCGTCACGCCGAACGTCGAGTCGCAAAGGTACAGCGCTTAAACTGCCGAGCCGATTCCTGGCCATGCGGGCGGCTCAAGATGAATTGAACGCTTCTCGCCGCACACTACTCAGCACGCACGCCGGCACAATCATCGGTGCCACTAGTTCAAGAACACGTCAGCATCATCCCGGCGGACAGCGGCGATTGGCCAGGTCCGGATTGTCCAGCGTCAGGAGTACGCAGCTGCACTTGTACGCCATCAAACGGGTGCCGGTCTCGGCACAATACCCCACACATCCACAATGTCGAGGCCGGGGGGCACAGTAAGCGTGCGGTACGCGCTATGCGGAACGCCTACAATGACCACTTCTGACGAGCGCAATAACTCCTCCTTGCTCACGAAGGTGGGATCTACCGCGAACTCGTCGGAGTAGCCGACCTCAGCCCCGTAGAACCGCAAGATCTTCCCCAACTTGTAAGACAGTGAACCGCGCGTGTCATCGACATCGGCTTTGAACGCCATCCCAAGAATGCCGACTCTTGTCCTCGAGAGATCGTACTTCCTACGCAGCAACTCGACCATGAAACCCGGAAGTCCTTCATTAACCATCATGGCCGCATGGCCGAGTGGGAAGTTGTTGTTGAAGGCCACGAGCTGCATCGTATCCTTGAGTAGACACGGCCCGGCGGCGAAGCCAGCGCTGGGCAAGCTTGCGGCGCGACCGTATCCCCGTACCATGGCCTCGCGCACACGATTGAAGTCCACACCGATATTGCTTGCCAGCATGTAGAATTGGTTTGCAGCTGCAAACTGTATGTAGCGCCACCCGTTCGAAAACAGCTTTGCGAGCTCCGCCTCTTCAACCTCCAAACGTATGATTTCAGGTGCAAGGAGGCCGAAGAGCTCAATGGCAGACTCTACTGCCTCGGTCGAGCACCCAGACACGATCTGCGGAAGCTCTCTGAGCTCCCTGATAGCGAAGCCCTGCGCAATACGCTCGGGACAGTACGCAACTTTCCACTGCGTCCCGTCCTGACTCAGGACGCGTTCCACCTGTCGGCACGTCCGAGGGAACACTGTGCTGCGGATCACGATCGTCTGGGAAGGCCGAAGGTGCGGACGGAGATGCTGCACCAACTCTAGTAGCGCGCGTAACTTCGGGTTCAGGTATTCGTCGACGGGGGTACCAATGGCGACGATGACATATCGTGCCCGGATGATGTCACGCGGCTCCACCGAAAACAGTAGTCGATTCTCACGCAGCGCCTCCTTCAGCAGCGGCTCGGCGTCGTACTCCACGAACGGCATTGCGCCGCTCTTGATGGCGTCCATTGCAGCCGTGTTCAAGTCATAGATGATCACGCGCTGTCCAACTCGTGCAAACGCCAACGCCAGCGGCAGGCCGACATGACCAGCTCCGCCCACGATACAGATGTCCTGATCTTGGTCTACCAATTACCTGATCTCTCTACGTCTGGCGTCGACGGCAGCCGACGCTACATGTCCATTCCGGGGCGCGGCCGCCGCACAGAATCATCACCGGCAGGTTCATCATGTCTGCGAGGTCGTCCGATGAGCGTCGGCGCCGATCATGCGATCGTCTACGCCATGCCCCTCGACCGAGAGCGAGCGTTCTCCGTAGCCACGCCAGCCAAAGAGCCCGGTGGCCGAGATTCTCTGTCGGTGGAGATTGGCGCGAGCCAGCCACCCATGAACGGCCTCGGCATCATAGTAGAAGCGAACCGGCGCCGCCAGCCGATCGAACCAATCGGCCCAGCAGACCTGAAACGGATACTTCGCGTACACGCGCAGTCGGGGCAACGGGAGTGTGCGGAGGACCCGTCCAACGCCCGGCACTGCCGATGCCAGGCGGTAGGGGAGGATGAAGCAGCCCCAATCGACGGCGGCGGCAGCGAGAGACACCCCCCACTGCAACCTCCTCGGGATTCGGGTGGTCACACGTCGAACGGCTTCCAGGACAAAGTTCGCCACCCGGCGGCTCGTGCTGTACACCCAGATGAACACCGCGCCGCCCGGCTTCACCAGCGGCACGACCGACTGAAAGCCGGCTTCAGGATCCGGCAGGTGATGCAGAACGCCAATGCTGTACGCGAAATCGAACGTCCCCGGTCGAAACGGCAATCGGTGAATGTCCGCCTGTACCAGATGCACATGCGCGAGGTGTTTCGTGTTGTGGCGTGTCGCGTCGATTGCCGCGCTGACATCGACGCCCACCATCTCAGCTCCGAACACCGCGGCATTAAGAATATGACGACCGAACCCACACCCGACGTCGAGCCCAAGTTTTCCGGGAAAGAACGACTCGGTCAGTGGATAGATATAGCTGAGAAAATTCTCCCGGAAGTCGACCACCATCTTCGAGAACTGTGTCCACTGGTACCCGAAGCTGTCACGGGTACGACGCACCGTGGGGTCGACGTGCCGTATCTCGAACATCTCGGCCCTCAGCGACGACGGCAGATGATCCCGATGGCGTTCCATAACTTCAGGAAACAACGTAAACGCGTCGTCGAGGATGCGCGGAATCGTGTCGACGACAGGGAAAACCCGACCGCAGTTACAGGTCAGCAACCCTTCAACAACCTCAATGCCGTCGGCCGCGTACGAGACGAGCTCGAACCGGCCAGCACAGTCCGGGCAGACCAACCACTCGAGGAACTCAGACTTCATCGCAGAAGAGGGACTAGCGACATCGCGGGTGTTCCTCTGTGCTCCTCTGTCATTTTCTCAGTTCGGCCAGCCCATCGCATTCCAGCATCAGCTGGCGACTTCTTCAATCGCAACCCGGAGAGCTCGTCAACTCGAAGAAGCTCCTCCGGCAAACC
Source organism: Vicinamibacterales bacterium (assembly GCA_963667915.2). Taxonomy (GTDB): domain Bacteria; phylum Acidobacteriota; class Vicinamibacteria; order Vicinamibacterales; family UBA823. Next base: position 940,391 of record CAXXNN010000004.1, read on the forward strand.
GCGAGGCGTGGAGACGCGTGAAACGGGACTATGTTGGGTCAGTCGGGGCGCACCCGGCTGAGCCGACTGCCGCCGATTCTCGAAGGCCATGGGCCAGGCGCTGAAGATCGCCGTCGACCATCATTCTCACCAACCCTGCGAAATCCACCGTTGGACACCACCCGAGCTCCGTTCGGGCTCTGGACGGATCACCGACGAGATGCTCCACCTCGGCTCGGCGAAGGAGCGTAGGGTCGGTTTGGACATGCGTCTGCCAGTCCAGGCCGGCGTGGGTGAACGCGGTGTCTACGAAGTCCCTCACGGCGTGGCTGACGCCCGTCGCGATCACGAAGTCCTCTGCGCGATCGCGCTGCAGCATCAGCCACATCGCTCGTACGTAATCACCGGCGTAGCCCCAGTCGCGCTGCGCATCGAGGTTTCCAAGCGACAGCGAATCCGCAAGGCCATGCTTGATCCTGGCGACCCCATCGCTCACCTTCCGGGTCACGAATTCCAGGCCGCGGCGAGGAGATTCGTGATTGAACAGAATGCCAGACACGGCGAACAAGTCGTAGCTCTCGCGGTAGTTCACTGTGATGTAATGCCCATATACTTTCGCGACACCATAGGGACTACGAGGATAGAACGGGGTCAGCTCGTTCTGAGGAACCTCTCGCACCTTGCCGAACATCTCGCTGGATGACGCCTGATAGAACCGAATGGAAGTATCTATCTGACGAATCGCATCCAGCACACGCGTGACGCCCAGGGCATTAAACTCACCGGTCAACATGGGCTGGTCCCACGATGCCGGCACGAATGACATGGCCGCCAGGTTGTAGAACTCGTGCGGGCGCACATCGTCGATCAAGCGGATGAGCGACAGCTGGTCTAACAGGTCGGCGGGCCGCAAGGTCAGGCGTTCGACAATGTGCTCGATGCGCCAGTAGTTCGGTGCACTGGATCGGCGCACGACCCCAACGACCTCGTAGCCCTTCTCGAGCAGCAGCTCCGCCAGATACGAGCCGTCCTGACCCGTGATCCCCGTGATGATAACGCGCTTCGACATCTCTGAGACCGCTAAGTCCTGTGTATTCTATAAGATTCACCGATCATCGTCAAAGTCGCGCCGACGCTGTCGGCACTCACAACCTGACGATGTGCGGCCCACTCCGCCCTTTCAGGGCGTTGCGCGTGTCGACGATCAGCGGTGAGCGCGCGACGATATCGTCATAGTCGAACGCCTCGTGCGGCGTTGTGATCACCGCGCAATCGAAGCCCCGGTCGAATGCGGCCTGAGGCTCCACGGCGGAGGCCTCCAGCGATCCGGCGACCATGTGCCCCACAAACGGGTCGCTGAACGACACGATGGCACCGCGTTCGTGCAGCAGCTCGGCGATATCGATGGCGGGCGACTCGCGCACGTCGCCGACATTCGCCTTGTAGGCAATGCCGAACAGGTGGATTCGAGATCCCTTGAGCGGCTTGGCCACCCCGTTGAGCGCGTCGCTGATCCGCTCGAGCACGTAGCGTGGCATCCCCGAGTTGATGTGCCCCGCCAACTCGATGAAGCGGCTCTCGAAGCCGCTCTGGCGCGCTTTCCAACTCAGATAGAACGGGTCAATCGGGATGCAGTGGCCTCCTAGGCCGGGCCCCGGATAGAACGGCATGAAGCCGAACGGCTTAGTCTTCGCAGCGTCGGATCGCACTCGATCCCAGACGTTCACGTTCAGGTCGCGGCACATCAACGCCAGCTCGTTCACCAGACCGATGTTGACGGCTCGGAATGTGTTCTCGAGCAACTTCACCATCTCGGCCACGCGTGTCGAGGACACCGGCACGACTTCCTTCACGATCTGCCGGTACAGCGCCACCGCTGCGTTTGTCGAATCGGCATCGGTGCCGCCAACAACCTTTGGAATGTTGGCCGTCCGCCACTCCGCGTTACCGGGATCGACCCGCTCGGGCGAAAAAGCGAGAAAGAAGTCGCGGCCGGCCTCGAGTCCGCCGCGCTCTAGCATCGGCCGGACGACCTCTTCGGTCGTCCCCGGATACGTCGTCGATTCGAGAATGACGAGTTGCTCTTCGTGCAGATGCGCCGCCACAGATTCGGCAGCGCTCACCACGTACGACAGGTCCGGGTCCTTGGTCTTCCGGAGCGGCGTCGGAACACAGATGTTGACCGTATCGACCTCGGTCAGCCGCCCGAAATCCGTCGTCGCCACGAGACGACCTGCCCGCACGACCGATGCGAGCTCATCAGCAGGCACGTCGGGGATGTACGACTCCCCGTCGTTGATCTGATCGACCTTTGATCTCTCTATGTCGAACCCAATCGCCGAGAAGCCCGCCTTGGCGAACTCCACGAGCAAGGGTAGCCCGACGTAGCCGAGACCAACCACGCCGACGGTCGCCGAGCGATCAGTCAATTTCCGGACGAGCTTCTCGCGTGCCGCCGTCACGGATTGTGCTCCGTCAGGAATCGCACGATCGAATCACCGGCGCCGGATCACCGACTCAGCGGTCCGCACCACGAACTCCGCATCTGCGATGGCACGGTCGGCATCGGCGCGGGCGTACTGCTCGGTCGGGATAAAATCGATGTCGACGTAGAAAGAGAATTCGCGTTCCTTGCGCAGCCAGCGGGAGATGGCGGCCAGGCGATCGGTCTGGACGCTCACCGATTCCTGAAAGCCGATCACGATACTCCTGCAACACCGGCCCCACGTCGTGCCATTTGGGTGGCTCGACGCCGACGTGCCGCAAGATGCCTTTCAGTGCCAGCTCAACAATCTCTTGGGCTTCACGGATCACATCCGAATAGGCCTGTTCATCGAGCAACACGGTGAGGATCTTCAAGCGCTTCTGCGCCTTGAGCAAATAGCTCTGCGCCAACGACGTGTTGGTCACAGCTCGAACACCTCGCCGATCTTGTAGTCTGGCTTCAAATCCCAGAACCACGTGTTGCCACGCCAAATGCGGCGGGCGCCCAACCGCCGCAGGCGAGCCTGAAACGCGGCCGGCGAGTCGCGAAGAAAGTTTTCGCGATCGTACAGGAGCCGTGCATCCTCGATCATGTCCAGAAACAGCAGGCTGCCCAGCTCGACCTCCGCCGGCGTCTTGAAAACCGGGGACAACTCCGGAGCGAGACCGGCCGCGTGCGCTTCCGCCAGGTCCGGAACGAGCGTCGCCTCCACGGCCTGGAAGTCCCGCACGCGGGCAAGCCGCCCGTCCGGGAGGCCCTCCGCCACAATCAGCAGATCGAGATCGGAGTCGGGATGTGGCGTGCCTCGCCCGACCGACCCAAACACGGCGACCGACACGAGCCGATCGCCGTAGTGGTGACGGCACTCGGCCAAGAGCTTCGACAACAGCAATTCGTACTGACCGTGCATCGGACTTCCTCGCCGGCACTCATCATACCGCGGTCTCGAACTGCCTAGCCGCGGCATTTGTCGCGCCCTTCGCCCTGAAGGACTGCGCGACATGGCTGCCGGTTCTTGTAGCACAAGGCTTCAGCCCTGCGACGTCGCCCTGAAGGGCTGCGCTACAGGCCTGCGATCAACCACCGTCGGGCGTCGATCGTCGCGACTGAAGATGGCGCCTCAGGGCCTCCTGCCAGGTCGGCAGCCGGACGCCTACGGCGGCCAGCCCGGCGTTCGACAGCGCGCAATATTTCGGTCGCGCGGCTCGCAGCCCAGCCGTCTCCAGGGCGACCGGAACCAGCCGGGGCTCGACCCGCGCCTGGCGCGCGATCTCCTCGGCCACCTCCCACCAGGTGCCGTGGCCGGAGTTCACGCAGTGATACAGGCCGGGCGGTGCGTCCAGCTCGATCAGCGATCGGGTCGCCCGGGCGACGTCGTGCACGTAGCTTGGCGAGACGGTCCGGTCGGTGAAGACGCGGACCTCGCGCCGGCCCTGAATGGCGTCGATGATCCGATCGACACTGCTCCGCGGGGAACTCCCGCCGAACAGGCTCTCCACGCGGAGCACGTACCCCGACGGCACGTCCAGCGCGAACCATTCGCCCAGCAGCTTCGAAACCCCGTAGACGCTCCGCGGGCTCGGCGCGTCGTCCTCGGTGTAGGGCGTGGACGCCTCGCCGTCAAAGACGAAATCGGTGCTGTAGTGCACCAGCGCCGCGCCGGCGTCCGTGGCGGCACGCGCGAGGGAGCGCACACCGAACGCGTTCACGGCAAGGGCGTTCAGGGCGTCGTCTTCGGCATCGTCAACGCGGTTGTAGGCTGCGCAATTGATGATGACCGCAGGCTCCTGCTGCTGGACCGTTCGAACGACGGCGGCGTGATCGGTCAGGTCCAGATCCGCACGGGTCAGCGGGACGACGTCGTCGTCGCCGAACTCCTCGCAGATGACCCCGCCGAGCTGGCCGGCGGCGCCCGTCACGAGCACTTTTCGCTGCGGCACACTCAGGACATCCGGAGAAACTGCACGACCGTCTCGACGACGTGCGCTTGCTGCTCTTCGGTCAGCTCGGGATACATCGGCAACGCCAGCGCCGTCTTCGCGGCCGCCTCGGCGTGCGGCAGCGCACCGGCCGTGTAGCCGAGATCGGCGAAGCATTCCTGGAGGTGCAGCGGGACGGGATAGTAAACCGCCGTGCCGATGTCGTGCGCCTCCAGGTGAGCCCGCAGCTCGTCCCGGCGCGGCAGCCGGATGACGTACTGATGATAGGTATGCCAGCAATCCGGCGGCTCGGCGGGCAGCTGGACCCCGAAGGTCTCCACGCCGGCCGCGTCGAAGAACCCGGCGTAACGCTCGGCGTTCTGCCGGCGTGCGTCGAGCCATCCGGACAGGTGCGGCGCCTTCGCCCGCAGCACCGCCGCCTGGATGGCGTCCAGTCGGAAATTCCCGCCGATGCGCGCGTGGATGTACTTGGCCTCGGCGCCGTGCGTGCGTAACAAGCGGACCTTCGTGGCGAGATCGTCGCTGTTCGTCAGCACCAGCCCGGCGTCACCGAACGCCCCGAGGCCCTTGCTCGGAAAGAACGAGATGCAGCCGACCGCGCCGAGCGCGCCAACCTGGCGATCCCGGTTCCGCGCGCCGATCGCCTGGCAGGCGTCCTCGACGAGCGGAATGCCCGCCTGCGCCGCCGCCTCGAGGAGCGGGTCCAGATCGGCGCTCAGACCGAACAGATGCACCGGCATGATCGCCTTCGTCCGCGGCGTGATGGCCTCGCGCGCGGCGGTCGGATCGATGTTGAACGTCGCCGGATCGACATCCACGAAGACCGGTGTCGCGCCCAGGCGGGCGATCGAGCCGGCCGTCGCGAAGAACGAATAGGCGCTGGTCACGACCTCGTCACCCGGCCCGACCTCGAGCGCCATCAGCGACACGACCAGCGCATCCGTTCCGGACGACGTCCCGATCGCGTGCCTGGCTGACAGCCGCGTGGCAAGGTCCTGTTCGACCAACTCGACCTCGGGCCCGAGGATGAACCGCTGGCTGTCACAGACTCGTGTCACGGCGGCCAGGACGTCGCCCCGAATCGTGTCGTACTGCGCTCGGAGATCGAGGAGCGGAACTTTCACACCCGTGATGGCTCCTTTTGAGGCTTCGGCCGCGAAAAAATGTAATTGTACACAGCGGTCATTCTGCTTGCGTCGAGCTCAGGCGCATGTCTCTTCGCAACCAGCTCCATGCCAAAGCTCTCAATCAAGGCTATCGTCTCCTTCGAGTTTTCCTCTCTGGCAGCGTTCAATTCGATGAGCAGCGACTTCACGCGCGTATCGCACAAGATCTTATGCGCCCCCTCTACGAGCGCGTTCTCCAGCCTGTCAACGTCAATCTTGATATGCGTAGGAAACGGCGGGTGGAACTGCTCGATGAAGCGATCGATCGTAAATCCGAGCGTGGCCTGCTTCACAACTGGCGAAAAAGAACGTCCTTCCCAATCAGGGCCGCCCAGCCACCTGATCGCACTCCTTAACGCTAATTGCCTGAAGCCTGTCATCGACCCCGGCGCTCCTTGATGGCGGCCCGCGTCTCCCGTTCGGTCTCACGCCGCCGGATTCGCTCGCGCTTGTCGTAGGTTCTCTTCCCTTTGGCCAATGCGATCGCGAGCTTGACGCGTCCGTTCTTGAAATGCATCCGGACCGGCACGAGGGTCATGCCACGCTCGACCGTCTTGCCCACGAGCTTCCGGATCTCCGCCTTGTGCAGCAGGAGCTTCCGCCGGCGTGTCGGCTCGTGGTCGGCATAGCCGCGGTGACTGTACGGACTGATATGGATGTTGTAGACGAAGACTTCGCCGGCTTCGACGCGGCCGTAGCTGTCGCGCAAGTTTACCCGGCCCTCTCGAATAGCCTTGACCTCGGTCCCCACCAGCACGAGGCCCGCTTCAAAGGTGTCGAGGATGTGGTAGTCGTGGAACGCCTTGCGGTTCTCGGCGATCGGTCGCTCCCCACGCGAGCGCTCGGTCATGACCCGGGGGCGGCGCCCACCCTTCCCGCCGCCAGCCGTGCCGCCAGGAGCACCGCTTCCACCATGCTCGACGGATCCGCCACGCCCTGCCGCGCGATGTCGAACGCCGTGCCATGATCGACCGAAGTGCGGACGATCGGCAAGCCGAGCGTGACATTGACCGTGCGCCCGAACGCCGCCAGCTTCGCCGGGATCAGTCCTTGATCGTGGTAACAGGCCACGACGGCATCGTACTCCCCTCGCGTCGCGCGCACGAACAGCGTATCGGCCGGAAGCGGCCCGACCACATCGATGCCGGCCCTCCGGCAGACCTCCACCGCTGGCCTCAGGACCTGTTCGTCCTCATGACCCAGCAGGCCGTGCTCGCCCGCATGCGGGTTGAGTCCTGCCATCGCCAGGCGAGGCTCCGGAAAACCGAACCGCGGCAACTCGGCCGCGGCGAGCCGAATGGTCGCTTCGATCAGGTGTCTGGTGAGCAGTGCGGGGACCTCCGCGAGCGGCACATGAACGGTGGCCAACACCACCCGCAAGACATCCGAGTGGAACATCATGACGGCCTGCTTGGCGCCGGTGAGGTGCGCGAGCAACTCGGTATGGCCGCGCCACGGCAGGCCAGCCTCGGCAAACGCCTCTTTGTTGATCGGCGCCGTCACCAGGGCGTCTGCTCGACCGGCCTGCACGTCGGCGACCGCGCGCTCAATCGTCTGATACGCGGATCGGCCGGCGTCGGCCGACACCTTGCCCGCGGCAAACACCGCCAACTCGGAATCGGTCGTGGGACCGTACAGCCGGACGTCAGCGACCCCCTGGACTCGCGGGTCTGCCGACGCCTTGAGCGACACCTCCGGACCGATCCCGGCCGGATCGCCGACGGTAATGGCGATTCGCGGTCGGCTGGACGTCATCATGAAGGTCGAATCTTCCGTCGGGACGGGGTGCATCCACAGCCCGAGCACCCCACTCGCAGCGGTGTGATCAGAGCTGCAGCATCAGCCAATCCGCGACGATCTTCGGACTGGCGTTGCGAACCGTGAGCGCACCGAGCGCGCGGTCGACGGCGGAAAACGCGCGGAGCACCCGATCGCCATCGTAGTCGGCCGCCAACCGGGTCAGATCCGACTCGAGATCGGCGTTGGCGAGGGCCGCATGATTCGCACGGCTGTTCACGAGTCCGACATCCCGAAGCAGCGACGTCATCGCGCGCAATCTGAGTGCGAGCGCCTCCCGTTCGGTAGCCGCGACATCTTTCTTGACGACGAGATCCTTCGCGTACTCCAGACGGCGTTTGGGATCGGCGGTCGTCGCCGCGCCCTGCAAGCTTCGGGAGGCGCCTTCACGGGCGCGAGCCAGATCGCCCGACTGTACCCGAAGCGCGCGACCCGGACTGCCGTCCGCGTTCGACGCCGCCGCGCGCGCGTCCGTCTCGGCGTAACCGTGGTTCCGAACGAGCAACTCGGCCACCTCGGCTGCGCTCAACCGGCCGAAACGGAGCTGCGAGCAACGTGAGCGCACCGTGGGCAGGAGCACGTCCGGCCGGGACGACACAAGGATAAACACCGACGCCGGCGGCGGCTCTTCCAGCGTCTTCAGCAGGGCATTCTGCGCCGCCCGGACCAGCGTATCCGCCTCATCGAAGATCACGACGCGCGTCTGGCCCTCGAACGGCCGGTAGCTCGCCCGGTCCACGATCTCCCGCGCCTGCTCGATCTTGATGACGCCAGTCTCCCCCGGCTCGACAACCAGGATATCGCCGTGCACCCTGCGCGCAATCCGCTGGCAGCTCTGGCAGGACCCGCACGCGTCCAGCTCCAGTTCGTCGTCTATCGGCTTCAGTGGCGATGACCGTCTCACGGGAGTCTGGCAGTTGATAGCCTGGGCCAACGCGATCGCCACTCTCCGCTTCCCGACGCCGTCGGGGCCGGCGAACAGCAAGGTCGGCGGGAGCGTGTCGCGCACAACGGCACGCGCCAGGAGGCCTAGGAGAGGTCGATGACCGGCGACGTCCCGCAATGGCATGAAGATCCGGGAGCATCGTATCATTTGTGCACGGTGGGGTTGGGGCGAGCTCCGGTCGCTCCCAGGCCAGCGTGGGTGGCTCAGGACGTGAGGCAGGAAGTGACATGCGGCTGATGAGTCTGCTGGCGTGGGTAGCATCCGCCCTCCTCCTGATTCCATCAACGGGCTACCATCTATTCAACGGCATCCCACTCGGCCGCCCCGCCGAGCTCGGTCTCTTGTTGTTGCTCTTACCGTTCCTGGTCTCAGGTCATCTGCGCCGGCTCTGGGCTCGCGTGCTCCGGCGGGCACGGCCGTCGGCTCCGGCCGTCCTCATGGCATCCGGTCTGTGCGCGGTCGCGCTCAAGTGCCTGCTCTTCACGTTCGGCGGCTATTCGGGCTTTCCCGCCTGCTATCACGCGCTCGACCAGCGACCGGTGACTGGATCGTGCGAGAAAGCGTATGCCAATCCGTGGCACCGATTTTCCGTGACGCGCATCGACCGGACGATCGACTTCGCCGCCTGGTGGGACCAGGTCCAGCCGCCAACCACCGCAAACTGGAACTTGTCGTTCTTGAATTCGATTCGGTTCAACTACTACGCAAACGGGTCGATTCCCCGCACGCGAGTGCCTTTCGGCGCCATGTGGTCCGGCGCACTCGACACTCCCGAGCCCCAGACGCTGAGGATCACCTACGCCGGAGAAGGCTCCCTCCAGATTGGCGACCGATCCATACCGCTGCCGCCCCACTACGGAAGCCTCGACACCGTCGCTGTGCCGCTGTCCGCCGGGCGGCATCAGATGTTCCTCGCCTATCGGTTCGACGACGGGTCCCGCATCGGTGATGGGGTGCAGCATGGGCCGTACGCGACGTTGCGTGTCCGAACCGGACCGCGCGGCGATCCGCTGACCTCGAGCCAGCCGGTGGCCGCCGTGAACCCGCCAGTCGCGTGGCGAATCGTTGGACGTGTCGTTGATTTGATCGCGATCGGCTTCGCGCTCAGCTTGGCCTCCGTTTACCTGACGCTGCTCGGAAAGTTGAGCCTCATCGGGCTGGCTGGATGTTTCTTGGCACCGATCGCCGCACAACAGTTACCGGTGCCGGCCTTTTTTGTCCGCGGGTTGAGCGTGTATCTAATCATTGCGGTGGTCGCACTCGTCGGTACCATCGTGTTCCCTCGCCGTCATCGCCGGCGGATGCTGCTGCTCGCCTGGTGCGGCGCGGTACTGCTCGTAGCCAGCGATACCTTACGCGAATGGCCCAGCCTCGATACCGTCTACCTGCGCGATGGCGGTGGCGATTGGCTGATGTACCAGTCCTTGGCGCGGTCCGTGTTGGACACCTGGTCGCTCCAAGGCGGTCGAGATGTTTTCTACTTTCAACCGATGTTTCGCTACATCGTGTTCGCGGAGCACATGCTGCTGGGTGACGGTGACGCGGGCATTGTTATTCTTGCGCGGAGCGGCGTGAACATCGCCATCTTGTGGATGTGCTGGCTGTTCACCCCTCGCGGGCTGCCACGTACATGGCGCGGCGCCGTGGCCGCTGCTACCGCTGTGTTACTAATGTTGTTCGTCAACTTCTACAGCGTCGTACGATTTTTTCATGCTGGCGCGTCCGAATACCCAACCTGGATTATCTTTCCCGTGGCGTTGTCGATGCTCTTCGCCGCACCGCTGAATCGATGGCGGATCGTCGGGTGCGCCCTCCTGGGGCTCGCGTTCACCATTCGGGCCAATCAAGCGCCCGCCTTGCTTTGCTTGCTCGGAGCCTATCTCCTGTGGGCACGCAGACGTGGTCCCTCGCACCTGATCTGGTCGATATCGGCCGTGCTCGCTGTTGCCTCGCTCCCCATGATCCACAACTTCTACTACGGTGGTGAGCTCGTTCTGACCACGACCAGCGCAACGATTCCCCAGAACCTCATCGTGTCCCCTGCGCAGGTCATCGCGGCGGCTTCTGACGCCGACAGCCGAGCAGTGATCCGTCGGCAACTCGATGGCGTGTTGCAAATCGGGGCCGCACGCGCGCAGCGCATGGTTCAGGGCGCAGACATGCTGCCCGCCGTGCGCGCGCTACAGGCGCTCTGGCTTCTCGCGATTGCGACGACGTTCACCGCTGGCAAGCGCGCAGGCGGCATCCCGCGGATCGTTTCTCTGGTCCCGGGCTTGTTCCTCGGCGTCCATCTCTTTTACCAGGTCTGGGTGTACTACCCACGCCATATCGTCATTGGCTACCTGGCGATGGGCGCCGTGACGTTCGTGGCGATGTGTGGCCGCCGCTTGGGCGGAGTGACCGACGTCATTGCCCGGGTCGCTGTCACTCGACCTGGCTGCATCGTGGAAGGAAATGGCGGGGTCGACGAGACTCGAACTCGCGACCTCCTGCGTGACAGGCAGGCGTTCTAACCAACTGAACTACGACCCCGCATGAGTCGGTCTGGTGGGCGGTACAGGATTCGAACCTGTGACAGCCGGCGTGTAAAGCCGGTGCTCTACCACTGAGCTAACCGCCCGGCACACTCGCCAACCTCGCAACCAGCACATCATTATAGGAAGCGCTGCGAGGGCGGGTCAAACCGCCCGAAGCCACAACAGACCCACGACGATCACCAGGCCGGCCACGGCACGGTACTCCCGATTCCGCATGGCCCGGTCCAGGCTGAACGCTCGGTCCGCTTCCGACGACGTGCCGGCCTGGTAGCGATCGTATGTCGCCCCGAACCGCTCGGCCAGCCATGCCTCTTCCGATTTGATGGCGGCCGTGAGCGTCAGGCCCAGATAGATCGCCACGGCCAGCGCGACCAGCGGGCTGCCGGCCGCCACGATGAAGCCGGCACCGATGATTGACGAGCCCGCGTACAGGGGATGCCGCACCCAGCAATAGGGACCGGATGACGTGACCTCCTGGCCTTTTTCGAGATGGCCGGCCGCCCAGATGCGGACGCCCTCGCCAACGACCGCGATCGGCACGCCGAGCATGAGCGTGGTCACGCTCGGCCGGGCGAGCGCAATCGCGACCACGCCGACGACGAAGCCGAGCGGCACCCGGAGCCGGGCGATCCGCGCGAGAATCGACGCCGTGTCCACCTCAGGCATGCGCCGCACCTGCGGCCAGGCGATCGTCCACCGCGCGGGCGACCTCCTCGACCGAGATGTCGCCCACGCACCACCGCGCGGCATGACATCGTCGCCGATGGTGGCAGTGGCACTCATGGAATCGAGAAATCGTCAGGTCGTCAGCCGCCCAGGGACCGTTGCGCTCCGGGTTCGTCGGGCCGTAGATGCCGACGACCGGTGTGCCGACGGCTGCCGCGAGGTGCAGCGGTCCGGTGTCGCCCGACACGACCAAGGCGGCGTCGCGCAAGACGGCGACCAGGCCGGCGAGCGTCGTCCGCCCGGCGACCGTGGCCGTTCCGCCCGATACATCAGCGACCACCTTCGCCAGCGCTTCCTCGCCCGGGCCCCACACCACCGCGACCGGCAGGTCGTGCCGTGCGCGCAGCCGCTGCGCGATCGCACCGAAGCGCTCGGGCGGCCATCGCTTGTTCGGCCAGGCCGCGCCAGGGTTCACGACGGCATACCGGCCACCGTCCGGCAGCCCGAGACGCTGGCGCACGTCGTCGGTCGCGGTCGCGGCGCCCGGGTCGACCTGCAGTGGAAATTCCCAGACGTCCGGCTTCACGCCGAAGGCGGCCGCCAACGACAAATTCAACGCGACCACATGAACGATGTGTAGGGCATCGGGTGGCCGCGCGGTCTCCGAATAGAAGACAGACGCCGCCGCCTCCCTGAGATGCGTTCGAGGAAAGCCGATCGTCCGGCGCCCGCCGGCCGCCCGCGCGAGGACCGCCGACTTGATCAGCCCCTGCAGATCGAGCACGGCGTCGTATCGCGCGCGGCGCAGCTCGGCGATCAGCCCGGGAGCGCTACGCCAGGCCGGTGCCGAGCGGGTACGCCAGACGAGACGCCGGTCCACGACCGGCACAAGATCCAGCAGCTCACGGTGGCGCTCGTCGACGACCCAGTCGATCCGGGCATCCGGCAGGGCGCGGCGCAAGGCGGCCGCCAATGGCAGGGCATGCACGATGTCGCCCAGCGACCCGAGCCGGACGATCAGCAGCCGGTTGATATAGCGCAGCCCTTCAGGGCTGCGTGCGTCAGCCATCCGTCTCGGCGATCCGCGCCAGGAGATTGCGCGTGGAGTGATCTTTCGGATCTCCCACGATCGCCGTGCGCCCGCCATACGCGCGGACCGTCTCGCGCTCGGGCACGGTCTCGACCGTGTAGTCGGTTCCCTTGCAGTGCACGTCCGGACGGCCCAGTTCGAGGATCTCGGCCACCGTGGTGCCCGAGAAGATGACGACGACGTCGACGACGCCGACGGCCGCCACCAGTTCCGCGCGGTCGGACGCTGGCAGGATGGGACGCCCCTCCCCCTTCAGTACTCGAACCGACGCGTCGTCATTGATGGCGACCAGCAGCCGGTCGGCCTCGCGCTTGGCGCCGCGTAGGTACCGCACATGGCCGACGTGCAGCAGATCGAAACAACCGTTGGCCAGTGCGATCGTGTCGCCGTGCGACCGAAAGTCTGCCACCACGCCGGGGAGCTCCGAGCGGTCGACGATGAGTGCCATGACAGTAATGCGCCTGTGCGGCGACCAAAAACCAGGGCTTCGCCTTCGGCTCGCCCACGCAGGGATGAATCCCTGCGCTACACCTAACTAGGACCTCTAACGATCCTCCGGCAGGTCGTGGTCCGACTCCACCGCACTGCGCAGCTCCTCGGCGGTCACGGTCGCCGTGCCCCGTTTCATCACGACCAGGCCGCCCGCGTAGTTGGCCAGACGCGCCGCCTCGTACATCGACGCCCCGGCCGCCAGCGCTAGCACCAGCGTGGCGATCACCGTGTCCCCCGCCCCGGTCACGTCGGCGATCTCATCCGACCCAAAGATGGGGATGTGCACGGTGCGCTTGCGTCGCTCGAACAGCGCCATGCCCCGGCCCCCCCGCGTGATCAGGACGGCCTTCATCTGCAATCGTGTCAGCAAGCCTCGGCCGGCCCGTTCGAGCACCTCGCCGTCGTCGCCAATCGTCACGTCGAGGAGTTGCTCCACTTCCGCCTCGTTCGGCGTGCACGCGGTGAACCCACGGTAGTCGAGCAGGTTGTGGCGCGAGTCCACGACGACCGGAATAGGCCGCCGTCGCCCGCGCCGGGCCAGATCTCGCGCGACGGCGGCCGCAAGCGTGGGTGTGACGAGGCCCGATCCGTAGTCGGAGAGAATCACCGCATCACAGCCGGACACGGCACGGCGCACGGCTCCAGCGAACATCCGCCCGGCCTGCGTATCGACTCCGGGCGACGTCTTGTCGATCCGCACCACCTGTTGCTTCGCGGAGTGCACACCGCCCGCAAGGATGCGCGTCTTGGTCGGCGTTACGTAGCCGCGCGGACGAACGAGCCCTGTGGTCTTGACGCCGGCGTGCAGCCCGGCCGCCAAGCGCTTACCTACCGCATCTCGCCCGAGCAGTCCGCACAAACGCGCCTGGCCTCCGAGCGCCGCCACGTTGTTGGCGGCATTGCCCGCGCCACCCGCCACGACGTCGGTCGAATCGTAGGTCAGAATCAAGACCGGCGCTTCTCGCGACACCCGCTCAATCCGGCCGTAGATGAACTCGTCGGCGATCACGTCGCCGACCACGGCCACACGCTTGTTCGCGAGGGCGTCGACCAACTCGAAGAACCGCCTCGCCCGATCGTGGTCGGCCGGCAGCGCTTTGACTGGAAGCTGTGGGTACATACCGAACCTTCGTAGCGCAGCCCTTCAGGGCTGCGGCGAAAAACTAGGGCTTCCCCTTCGGGTCGCCCACGCAGGGCTCAAGCCCTGCGCTACACCACCTTAGTTGCCCACGCCGGGCTGCGTCCCTGTCGATCGTTCGGCCTGCCGGAGAATCCACGACACGGCGGTCATCAACTCGGGCGCCACCAGCGCCGCCTCCACGCCCGGCTTGGGCTTGGCGACCTCGGCTTCGCCGTAGCCCGTCCTCACGAGGATCCCCCGACCGCCGAATCCCTGGGCCAGCTCGACGTCGAGCCACCGGTCACCGACGACGAAGGAGCGCTCGAGGTCGAGCTCCAGCTCTTCTTGCGCTCGCCGCGGCATGCCCTGGCGCGGCTTGCGGCACTCGCACTGCTGGCGGTAGGCCTCGATCGGTGCGTCGGGATGGTGCGGACAGTAATAAAACTTGTCGATGGTCGCGCCGCCTTCGCGCACGCGCGCGTCGATGAAGTCGTGCGCCTCGGCGACGAACCGCTCGTCGAACATCCCGCGCGCCACCCCTGACTGATTCGTCACCACCACCACACGGAACCCCGCCCGATTGAGCAGCTTGACCGCGTCGATGCTCCACGGGTAGAAGGCAATCCGATCGAGGCGATCGAGGTAGCCCACCTCCTCGATCAGCGTGCCGTCCCGGTCCAGAAACACCGCCGGGGTCACGAGGCCGCTCCTGCCGGCGCGGGCCGCCCGGCCAGGCGTGACACCGCCTCGAACACGTCGGTCGTCGGGATGCCCCTCATGCAGCGATGGTCGATCGGGCAGTCGCCAAGCAGGCACGGGCGACACCGGACGTCGTTTATCAGGATTTCATGTCGCCCCAACGGCGCCGTCGCTCGCTCGTCGGACGGACCGAACAGCGCGACGACCGGAACGCCCAGCGCCGAGGCCAGGTGCATCGCCCCGGTATCGTTCGAGACACACACGTCACAGCCCGACAGCACGCCCAGGAGCTCCGACAGATCGGTCTGACCGATGAGGTTGACGATACGACCCTGCGACGGCGCCGATCCGTAATTGAAATCGAAGCCCAACTCAGTCAATGCGGATTCTACCGCACGCCCGGCGGCGCGGTCGCCTGGGCTGCCAACCAGCAGGACCGTCCGGTCGAGCTCGGTTGCCACACGCCGGGCCAACTCGGCGAACCGCTCGGGCAGCCATCGCTTCGCGTGTCCGTTCGTGGCTCCGGGTGCGACCACAACGCGCGGTGTATCGGCCGTCACCCGGTGGCGCTCGAGCAGCGCCGCGGCGCGGGCCGCCTGGGTCTGGGTTGCTGCTAAGGGCGCGGCATCCGCATCGACCGAAATATCGAGTCCGCGCACGAGCGCTCGATAATAGTCGACCTGATGGCGGCGCTCACGGCGCGATGGTCGCCTGACGGCACGGGTCAACAGCCATCCGCGCAGGTCGCCCCGATAGCCCCAGCGCTGCGCAATGCCGGCACGACGGGTGACCCAGGCAGAACGAAAAGAATTCGGGAGCAGGATCGCGACGTCGAACCGAGCGTCGGCGAGCCGGTCGGCGTCCGGCCCGATGCCGTCTCTCCCCCCCTGGAGCGGCACGACCCTGTCAAGCGCAGGAATCCCATGGAAGACCGGCGCCAGCGCCTGCGGGACGGCCACGGCCACCGCATCCGTGCCGAAATGCCGGCGAATGTTGGCGACGGCAGGCAGCGCCATCACGATGTCACCGAGCCAGTTCGGCGCCACGATGACGACGCGTCGCTTCTCGCGGTCGCCGTCACTCACGTGGCCCCTGCTCGATCTGATCCTCCGGCTGCGCTGCCGGAAACATGCCGACCGTCGGCTCGAGCTCGGACTCGCGCTCGCGCCAGCGCCGATGCATCCAGAGCCAGAGGCTCGGGTGCCGCCGGACGTACATCTCCAGGATGTCGGTGCAGCGCTGCGTGAAGGCGCGGAGCGCCTCGGGCGTTTCGTTCTCCGGCGGTGCCACGGCCGGCTCGTAGACCAGCCGGTACCGGCCGTCCTCCAACGGCAACGCGAACAACGGAATGACCGGCGCACCGGTACGTGCGGCCAGGATGGCCAGTGCCAGCGTCGTCGCGGCCGGGCGGTCGAAGAAGTCGACGTAGACCGCGTCGCGGCTCTGCACGTGCTGATCGATGAGCATCCCCACTGCGCCGTTGGCGGCCAGCGTCCGGAACACCCGACGCAGGGCGCCCTGCCGGTAAATCACGGAGTTGCCTGTCGTCGTGCGAACGCGCTCGAGGAAATCGTGGACATCGCGGTTGTCCAGGGCCCGGGCCATCACCGACATCGGGCCGAATCGCAGCGCGTGCGCCAGCGCCTGGATCTCCCAGAAACCGAAGTGCCCGGTCAAGAACAGGATGCCGCGCCCTCCCGCCTGTGCCTGCTCTACGCACTCGGCGCCCGACAGGTCGATCATCTCGAGCATCGCCGTATGCGACAGCGTTCGAAACTTCAGCAGGTCAAGGGCCAGCCGGCCGAAGTGTTGAAAGGTCGCCTTCGCCAGGGCGTGGCACTCGTCGGACGACCGCGCAGGAAAAGCGGCTTGAAGATTCGCGATGGTCAGGCGCCGGTGGGCACCGTCGATCAGATAGAACGCCCGCCCCAGCGCCCGGCCGAGTCTCCGGGTCAGGCTCCAGGGACACTGCCGGATGATCGCCGCGATAGTGACGAGCGCGGCGTACTCGCACCGATGCCGGAGCGCCCTCACGGTATCGCCCATCACCCGTCGGATCGCTCCCGACGGAGCGTCGCCAGCCGGTCCAGCAACCAGGATCGAAACTGGGCCTGCTGTGGCATCTCGACGACAAGCGGGAGCGCGGCCAGCGCGAACGGCAGCGGGCAGCTCGGCAGGAGCCGCACCAGGTCCTTCTCGGTGGTCAGGACCAGGTCGACGTCCGACGCACGCGCCTTCTCGTCGATCTCGCGAATATCGTCAACCGTATACGGGTGGTGATCGGCGAAGCCGAGGCCACCCACGAACTGCGCGCCGAGCGCCCGGACATCGTCAAAGAACCGCTCCGGCTGCGCGATGCCGGCAACACCCAGGACGCGCGTGGCGGCAGTGATCTCCACTGGCGCGTGTTGCTCGGCAATGCCGGTCGGCGTTCCTGAGCGGCGAGCGAACTCGAAGACCTGGGGCACGCCCAACCGGACGCCGAGGCGAGCGGCTGCCCCGTCCTGCTCCCTGGCACCGCTCAGGATGAGGGCGTCGGCTCGCGCGGCCGCGGTCACCGGCTCGCGCAGCCGGCCCGAGGGCAGCGTCGTCGGACGGTCGAGCTCGCGCGCGTCCATCACCAGCAGGTCGATGTCGCGCGAAAGCTGCAGGTGCTGGAAGCCGTCATCCAGGAGGTGCACGGTCGCGCCGAGCCGGCGTTCGGCCATGCGACCGGCCAGATACCGCTCGGACGCCACGACGACGGCGACGCCGGGCAGCGCCCGGGCCAGCATCATCGGCTCGTCGCCGGCATGGTCCAGGTCGACCCGAATCGCGTCGGCGTCCCGGACGACGGTGACGCCCTCCGACGGGATGCGGCGCCGATAGCCGCGGCTGAGAATCGCCGGGCGTTCACCCGCGTCGCGCAGGAGCGCCGCCACGAATTGCACGAACGGCGTCTTCCCGCTGCCGCCGACCGACAAGCTGCCGACGCTCACGACCGGCTGCGCCAGCCGGCGACGGCGATCGGGACGGGATTCGTACCACCGGCGGCGCTGCCGGGTGACCGCCGCGTAGAGTGAGTCGATCACCGACACGGCGCCTCCACCGTCACTGGACCAGGCGGAACGGTCGGACGACCGGCGTGGGCGCCTCCGACGCCTCCGGTGGCATCAGGTCGCGGATCACCTGGAGCGTCCGTCCCTTCGCGCCGCGATTCGACTCGACCAGCGCCCGCGCCGCTGCGCCGAGGCCGGCGCGGCGCGGCGGATCGTCGAGCAGCGCCAGCAACGTCTCCTCGAGCTCGCGGCCGGATCGGACCTGGCACGCCGCCCCCGACGCCACGAAGGTCTCGGCAATCTCCTGGAAGTTCTGCATCTGCGGCCCGAAGAGGATCGGCCTGCCGAACACGGCCGGCTCGATGACGTTGTGGCCGCCTGCATCCACCAGGCTGCCGCCGACGAAGACGACCGTGGCCACCTGATACAGGCACGCCAACTCGCCGATCGTATCCAGGACGACGACCTCCACCCGGGGCTCCGCATCCACCGCCAGGTCGGTGCGCCGCGCCACGCTGAACCCGGCCTGCTCGGCCATCCGGACCACTTCGTCAAAACGCTCGGGGTGCCGGGGGGCAATGATGAGCAGGGCGTCGGGCGTCGCGCGTGTGATCTTGACGAAGGCGCTCAGGACGAGCGCCTCCTCGCCGCGGAGCGTGCTGGCCGCCATGACCACGTGCCGGCGCTCGCTCATCCGGAAATACCGGAGCACCCGATCCTGCGTGTGCAGGCCCGGACGGGCTGACGGACGTTCCAGCGAGTCGAACTTCAGGCTGCCGGTGACGGTGACGCGCGCGGGATCGGCGCCCAGATCGACCAGCCGCTGCGCCGACTCGTTCCCTTGCGCGCAGAAGCGATCTACGTGCGCGAGCACATGGCGAAACACGGGCCGAATCAGACGATACCGCGGAAAGGATCGCGACGAGATGCGACCGTTGACGAGGACCGTCTTGACCCCGCGCCGGCGACAGGCCCGGAGCAGATTCGGCCAGATCTCCGTTTCCATCATGATGAACAACTGCGGCCGCACGAGCCGCAGCGTCCGGTTCACGATGAAGGTCAGGTCGAACGGAAAATAGAAGACCCCGTCGAGCCCTTGCAGGTTCTGGCGCGCGAGCCGCTGCCCCGTCATCGTCGTCGTGGACATGAACAGGCGTAGCGACGGGTACTGCTCGCGAAGCTCCGGCAACAGCGCCCGTGCCGTCAGGACTTCGCCCATCGACACGGCGTGAATCCAGATGGAGGGCTCCGCATCGAGATTGAACGACACCGGGAGATAGCCCAACCGCTGGCGCAGGCTCCCGATGTGCTTGCGATAGCGCAGCGCCTGGTAGCCGAAGTACGGCGACACCACGACGAAGAAGGCGAGCGTCAGGAGACTGTAGATGAGGTACATCGGAGATGTGCTGCACGCCCAGGCGGCCTCGTGATCGGACCGCGCTCACTACAGCGACGCCATCTCGACGACGTCGGTCGAGTATAGCTGGACGTTTGACCGTCCGCAAGATCGTTCGCTAACATAGGCTGTTCGTACGAACTAAATCGGGCGTCCTGTCTGAGCGGCGCCGCGCTGGAGGAACGTTATGAGCATTCGGGTCGGGATCAACGGGTTCGGCCGCATCGGCCGGAACATCATGCGGGCAACGATGAGCCGACCGGATGTCGAGGTGGTCGCTGTCAACGATCTCACCGACGCCGGCATGCTGGCGTATCTGCTCAAGTATGACTCGATCATGGGGAACCTCACGGCCACGGTCGAAGCGGGCGACGGCCAGATCAGCGTGGACGGGCGCCCGTTCAAGGTGGTGTCGCATCGTGACCCGGCCGAGCTGCCCTGGGGCGACCTGGGCGCCGACATCGTCTTCGAATCGACCGGCCTGTTTGCTACCCGTGAGGCGGCCAGCAAGCACTTCACCGGCGGCGCCAAGCGCGTCATCGTGACGGCGCCGGCCAAGGACCCGGACCTGACGGTCGTCCTCGGCGTGAACGCCGAAAAGTACGACCCCGCCAGGCACAGGCTGATCTCCAACGCGTCGTGCACGACGAACTGCCTCGCGCCGGTCGCGAAGGTGCTGCACGAGCGCTTCGGGCTGCGGCACGGCTGGATGACAACGGTCCACTCGTACACGAACGACCAGCAGTTGCTGGATCTCCCGCACAAGGATCACCGGCGCGCCCGGGCGGCAGCCGTGTCGATGATTCCGACGACGACCGGCGCGGCGATCGCCGTCGGCAAGGTCCTCCCCGAGCTCGAGGGACGGCTCGACGGCATGTCCGTGAGAGTTCCCACGCCGAACGTCTCGCTCATCGATCTGGTCGCGACCGTCGACAAGAAGACGACGGGCGATGAGGTCGTCGCGGCGTTCCGCGACGCGGCGGCTGGTCCGATGAAGGGCATCCTGCAGGTTGCCGACGACGAGCTCGTCTCCGTCGACTTCAAGGGCAACCCGCATTCGTCGATCGTGGACGCGGCCTACACGAAGGTGATGGACGGCGACTTCGTGAAGGTCCTCGCCTGGTACGACAACGAGTGGGGCTACTCGAACCGCTGTGTCGACCTCGTGCAGTTCATCGCCGGAAAGGGCCTGTAGCGGGCAGCCCCCGCGTGTGATGGCCGGGGCGGCGCACCTTCGTAAGCAAACGATTGCCGACCTCGACGTCGCGGGCCGGCGGGTGCTCGTCCGGGTCGATTTCAACGTCCCCATCGCTGCCCATAACGGCACGATCGGCGACGACACGCGCATCCGGGCCGCGCTTCCCACGATCCGGCACGCACTCGAACGCGGGGCCACCGTCATCCTGGCCTCGCACCTCGGGCGTCCGAACGGCCGTCGGGTGGAGTCGCTCAGCCTGCGGCCGGTCGCGGCCCGGCTCGCCGAACTGCTCGACCGACCCGTGACCTTTGCAGCGGATACGATCGGCCCGTCGGCCCTGGCCGTCATCGGCGCCGCGCAATCAGGTGACGTTGTCCTGCTCGAGAACCTCAGATTTCACCCGGGAGAGGAAGCCAACGATCCCGAGTTCGCCAGGGCGCTGGCGGCGCTCGCCGACGTGTATGTGAACGACGCGTTCGGCGCCGCGCACCGGGCTCATGCCTCGACCGAGGGCATCGTCCACCACGTCAAGCACCATGCGTCGGGCGCCGGCCTGCTGATGGCCGCCGAGCTCGACTATCTCGGGCGCGCGCTGGACGATCCGGCGCGGCCGTTCGTCGCCATCGTCGGCGGCGCCAAGGTGTCCGGCAAACTCGAGGTCATCCGGAACCTGCTGGAGCACGTGGACGCGCTGCTCGTCGGCGGCGCGATGGCTTACACCTTCCTCAAGGCCCGGGGGCAGCCGGTCGGCCGATCGCTCGTCGAAGACGACCTCCTCGGGGCGGCGCGCGACTTGCTGGCGCGCGCGCGAGCCCGCAACGTTTCGTTCGAGTTGCCGGCGGATCATATCGTCACGACGAACCTCGACGGAACGGCTGACTATGAAACACTCGCGGCTGATGACCCCGCGATCGCCGATCGGCGTGGCGTCGACATCGGACCCGAGACGGTCCGACGCTATGCCGGTATCCTGGCCGGGGCAAAGACCGTCGTCTGGAACGGGCCGATGGGCGTCTTCGAAACGGATGCCTTCGCCGAGGGGACGACGGCGGTCGCGCGCGCCATCGCGGCGGTGGACGGCACGACTATTGTCGGAGGCGGTGACTCGGTCGCGGCGGTCGCGAAGGCGGGCGTGACGGATCGCATTTCGCACATCTCGACCGGCGGTGGGGCTGCGCTGGAGTTTCTCGGCGGCCGGACCCTCCCCGGCGTCGCGGCGCTGCCCGATCGGCCGGACGACAGAGGGTAGCGCAGGGCTTCAGCCCTGCGACCGGTCACAGTGAGGTTAGGTCATTCGACGAGGCACAGGATGCGCACTCCCCTCCTGGCGGCGAACTGGAAGATGTACAAGACGGTGCAGGAAGCCGAGGCGTTCGTCGGCGTCTACCGCGGGTTGGCACGCGACGTCACAGGTGTCGAGGTCGTCATCGCGCCGCCCTACACGGCGCTGACCGCCGTCGTCGCCGCCGTTCGCGGGTCCATAATCGGCGTCGCGGGACAGGACCTGCACTGGGAGACGGAAGGCGCCTTCACCGGCGCCATCAGCGCGGGTATGCTCGTCCAAGTCCAAGCGGGCGCCACCCACGTGATCGTCGGACACTCCGAACGGCGACGCCTATTCGGTGACACCGACGAATCGGTCAACAGGAAGACCCATGCGGCGCTCGATGCCGGCTTGACGCCGATCGTCTGCGTCGGCGAGACGCTCGCGGAGCGGGACGCGGGCGAGGCGTTGGCCGTCTTGTCGAGACAGATCGATCAGGGCCTCGATGACCTCTCGGCCGATCGAGTGGCGTCGCTCGTCGTCGCCTACGAGCCGGTCTGGGCGATCGGCACGGGACGCAACGCTACGGCCGAGCAGGCCGGCGAAGCGCACGCGCGCATTCGCGTCACCCTGAGAGAGAAATTCGGCGCGGACGCCGCGAATTCGTGCCGTATTCTCTACGGCGGCAGCGTCAAGCCGGCCAACGTCCGGGAGTTCGTCTCGCAGCCGGAGATCGACGGCGCCCTGGTGGGCGGGGCGGGTCTCGACCCGCAGAGCTTTTTCGAAATTGTGGCGGGTGGGCGGCAGGCGACGGGACAGGTATAATTAGACGCTATGTTGTATTACGTACTGCTGACCGGCTACGTGGTCACCTGCTTCTTCTTGCTGCTGGTCGTCCTGCTGCAGCAGGGCAAGGGCGGCGACATCGCGAGCGCCTTCGGCGGCGGCGGCAGCCAGACAGCGTTCGGCGCACGCGGGAGCGCGACCGTCCTCACGAAGGCCACGACGGTCCTGGGTACGCTCTTCATCCTCGGCGCGCTCACGCTGGCGATCATCGGTCAGCAAGGGCCCGGCTCGCTGTTGAGCGGCGTCGAGGGTCCGGCGCCGGCGGCGGCGCCGCTCCTACCGACGTCGGCACCCCAGCCGCTGCCCGCCGCGGCGGACGACAGCTCGGAAGAAGCTGAGGAGCCACCGGTGGACCCGCCGGCCGAGCCGCCTCTGTAGCAGTCGGACGCGGCGTCGCTCTTACGGCGACGCCCGCGCACACCCTCCAAGACGCGGAAGTGGCGGAACTGGCAGACGCACCAGCTTGAGGGGCTGGCGGTGGCAACATCGTAGGGGTTCGAATCCCCTCTTCCGCACCACCTTTTCAAATCGTTCGATCTTCTGAATGTTTTCACGGATTCGGGCACGAGTTGCCAACAAACTGCTAACGAAGTTTTCGCCACCTGTCCTGCACGCGATCTGAACCAGCGTCGCCGGTGGACGTACACTCGTCGAATGGACGCCCCTCGGGTCGTCGAGGTCGAGTGTTACGCGGGCTCCCAGGGCGAAGAGACCCCGCGACGCTTCCGGCTCGGGGATCGGCAGGTCGAGATCGAGACGGTGGTCGAGCGGTGGCGCACGCCGGATGCCCGAGGCTTCAGGGTCACCGCCGGGGGGCAGACCTACGTCCTCCAGCACGACGTGGCCTCTGGCGTGTGGACGCTGACGGAGGACGTGGCCTGAGCGCCTTCCCCCCCGCAACGCGGCCCGGAGAATCCGCAGCCGCGAGACCCCCGGAATCCCGTAACTGACTCAGGTACCACAGGATGACGGTCGATGACGCAACCCGTCACTTGGCGCGGGTGTCGGGTTGCCGTTGAGCGTCTTCGTCACCGGTCCTCCTCCGGCAACGCCAGAATCGCCGCTTCCACTTCCTCCTGCGACGGTGCCACCATGCCCGGAGAGCCGGGGCCGAGCCCAATCTGCACGATGACCCGGTTGCCCGTGTTCCCCTCGCCAATCGGGCGCAGCAACCCGGTGTGCAGCAAGAGATCCTTCGCGGGTTTGTGGTCGCCCTTCTCCGCCGCCTTGTCCACGGCCTTGATCCAGCGGTCCGCCGCCCGCCCGCCGTTGGCCCTCAGCTTCCGCTGCACACTCTCCACCAGATCCGCCTGGACCTCGCGACACAGCCGCTCGAAGTCGTCCCCCTTCAAGACTCCGGCGATGGTCTCTCGGGTGCGCCCGAACCGGTCCGCGAGTGCACGCCGAGTGAGACCCTCGGCGAGATGGGCCTGCTGGATGGCGCGGCGTTCATCGGGCATGACCTGGGATCCGCGGCCCGGCTTGTGACGCGGGGCAAGGGCGTGAGTCGATGGTGCGTGTTTCATGCATCAATTGTACGACGATTTGAGCAGTCTTACTCTGGCACGATGCGCCGTGGGACCTACGGTGGCGAACCTGACGTCTGTAGGATTCCCAGTAGGAATCCCACAAGGAAGTACGCGAAGACCACGGTCGTGGCGGCCATGCCCCAGGAGAGTGGTTTGCCTCTGCTGAAGAGCATAAGGATGCCTAAGAGCGCTGTAGCCACCATAGCTCTGAAAAGCAGACGCCCGACCATTTCCCCCGGGGAGGCTAACGATCCATCGCCAGCCACGATGATCATGATGATGCCGAGGGCTGCATAAAAGATAGCGCTGCACACTAACGTCTTGACGAAAGGCCCCGTGTGCCATTTCTGGATCGCCATCAGTAGCCCTCTGATTTATCACGGGGCGCGGCGTCATCCGCGTCCACGCGCTCATCACCCGTCGAATCGTCTTGCAGGAAGTAAAATGAAAGTCCGGCGACAGCGAAGCCCAAGCCGATCATCCCCAAGAACGCCTGCATCAACATCCCAGTCACGCTGCGGTCGATTCCTGGGGCTGGGATGAAGCCGCTCCCGATCAGAGACGCCATGGCTCCCCACCACAGGCCCATCAAGACGAACACGTAGACAGCTCCCAAATCTTCGCGACCGAGTCGCGCAAACACCCACCATCCCAGCCAAATGGTCCCGAAGAGACCGAGGAACCACAACACAACGGGGTCCCGAAGCTGGGAGTCCCTCCACCACTCTTCAAGCAAGTCTTCCATCGGCACGGCTCCGTCGCTCTCAGCCCGATCTGGACTGTGCGCACGGCTGCGCGGCTATCAGACGAGAACGCTTGGACTGCGAGGGTGGAGTATACGGAAGGGTGTTGACCCTGGTCAACGAGACCGCGGTGGGATCCCGAAATCGAGGAGGGTCACCAACGGGACGTGGAGTGTCTTGGCGAGTCGCAGCAGATTCAGGTAGGTGGGATTACGACGGCCCACTTCCAGGCCGCTGACGTAGGACCGGTCCAGCCCGCATTCCCCGGCCAAGTCTTCTTGGGTCCAGTCGCGGGCGAGCCGGAGCTGGCGGATGTGCTTCCCGAGCTTCTTGAGTGTGGGGTGAGGAACGGCCCGCGGCGGCACCCGCTGATGGTGCCCACGGTCTACAACTTGGTCTATAGACCAGGGTCAACACACAATTGACCCACGGTCTTCATAGAAGTTGCCCCGGCATAGTACTCAACTGTCAACTTGCTCGTAGTAGTCGCAGTCTAAGTTTTCACACTTCCAGGCCGGTGAGTAGATTGGCTCTGGAAGCGCCCCACCCTCACCGACAAAAGCTGCTCCGCTTCCTGGAACAGCCGTTCTCTGCCGAAACATCGCGGTCTGTCCGCACTGCGGACACTTTTTCGTTTCACGGTCCTCGGGCTTCGCCATCGGAATCCTCCAGGTGAGTGCTATTACGAATCAACTACGGCTCCCTCACTTCCCACACTGGGTGCAACTCCCACAGCGTCTGCACCACGCCGCCCTTTCCACCGTGCCCGTGTCCCTCCTGTGTGGGCGGATTCGTCTGGTGGGTCTGATCGGGCCACTGGGCGGGTAAGCGCGCCGCGTACCTGAACGCCGACCCCCGTGGTGGCACGCCGCGGTCGCCGTGAGCATCAGCGGCCGGGCGCTTGATAGCTGACCTGGATCGTCGTGGCCTTGTCGATCTCTTCCGCTGTCAGCAGCACGGTCGTCTTGAGGGTCACGGCCCCTGACGCGTTGATCGCGAACGAGGCGGCCGCCATCGTCGCGTTGTCCGGGCCGTCCACGATCGCCACAATGTCCTCATCGCCGAAGGTGAAGTAGAGCGATTCCAACTTCGCCCCGACACTGTTGAAGGCCGCCTCCGCAGCCGCTTTGCGCTTCGAGCCGCCGGCCTTTAACAACCCCTTCACCCCGTCGCAGGTGTACGACCCGTGAATCAGATACTTCGGCATCTTGAACCTCCTCGCAAAATCGATTTCGCATCTCCGTGGTGGTGTGCAGCAACTGGGCGTTACTTCTCGCCGGGAGTTCCGTGTTGCCTGCCCCGGATGGCTCTCTTATACACCCGAGGTCCGATAGAGCCCACGGAACTTTCTGCGTCCCTGACTGGCGCTCCACCCGTCCTGACGGCTCTGACGCGCGGTGTGTGCTGGTGCCCGCTCGGCCGGTCAACACCGTGGTCTGGTATCTGAACGACGTGGCGCAAGGGGTGCGGGACTTTGAGAACGTCGAGGAGGCCCGCCACTGGGCCGTGACCACTCTGTGGAACGCTCTGCCCATACCCAAGCGTTGTCACCGCCACCGCCAGCGTCTACAATCGGGCCTGATTTCAACGACAGTCCGTGGCGTAGGATCAATTGCTGGCCGGCTACGTCGAAAGTGTTTCGTGGAAGGTGCCCACGACCGGAGCCTACGCTGAGCTTCCAAAACGCTCGTCGCTATCCCCGCGCCGAAGTCAACATCGTCGTCGACGTCTCGCTCCTCTACGGTCCACGGCCGATCAAGGGCCAGGCGATCATCCGGGTCCTGGGCGGGGGCGGCGCGTATCTCGAAATCGACGAGACGTGCCCGGTCGGCGAGTTGGTCCTCCTGCGGTTCACGCTCCCCGGCGAAACCGAGGCCATCGCCTGTCAAGGTGTTGTCTGCAACGTCGACGACGGGCAAGGTGCGGGGCTGGAGTTCCTGGGCATCCGTCCCGAGGATCGCGAGCGGCTCGTGGACTTCGTCGAGAGCTACCTCGGCTGAGACCTGTCCCCAGAACTGCTCTCGAAGTGTTCTATCGCTACATCCGTTCTGACAGGCTGTGCGGAAAAGCAGCCCCGAGAGGCGCCCAGAGCCTCACCAGGGGGTTGCGAGGACCAACGGGACCGGGTGCCGTTCAATCTCGTCTCCTGCGGCCATGTATAGGTCATGCAAACGGTCGCTGATTGCCACAACTAACCGAGAGAAACCGCCGAGTTTCGGTTTTCGGACAGGGGGCGGACGCGCGGGCGCTTTCTGCGCCGACTTCACCAGCGGGTTCATCCGTCGATGAATTCGATCGCCACTGGATAAGGAGTCTCTGGCGTAGGCGTCCCGAGCCGCACCACTCGCCCCTTGTGTGTCTGCTGCTGAGTGTTCGATCCCTCGGACGACGGCGGCACCTCGAAGGTGACCTCGATCAGCGCCTGCACAGCGACCGGGCTGGCCGCTTCGAGAAGCACCCCCGACGCGCTGATGTCGACCGTGATTCCCAGATGCAACGCAGGCTCACCTGCGATTCGGTACAGGAGCGGGAGTGCCTCGACGAACCGTGGACCCCGAACGATATGTGCCTGGAGCATGGACACCTCCTCGTCGGTTCACCAGCCTGACTTTCCAGCGACGAGACTCACGGACCGGATCACGCAGGGGTGCCAGGGGTGGACGTCAATAAGAGGTATCGGCTCGAAAACTCTGGCCTGTTAGAGGGGCATCGCAGCGTCACCCGCCCCGGCCCTCCCGGCGTTGTTTCCAGTGTGCTGAAGACCTACAATCGGGCCTGATTCCGTCCGGCAGCCCGATCATGCCCCTCGAGCGCGGCACCAAGCTCGGCCCGTATCAGATCGAGTCCCCCCTCGGGGCCGGGGGGCATTCCGGTGAAGAGGAGACCACCATGACTTCCAGCCGCCGTGAGTTCCTTCGCTTGGTCGCTGCGGGTTCGGCGTACGCCGCCGTCGGTGTCCCGATCCCGGCTCGGACCGCGTCTCCGCCGACCGATTGGTCGGCCGTTCGAGACGCCTTTCCCTGGATCGAGAACCGCCTCTGGATCAGCGCGTCGGACTACCATCCGCTCGGCGCACACTCGCTCCAGGCCGTGCGGAACTACTACGCGCGCCTGGTCCAGGGACCCGACCACGGCGCCCGCTTCACCGGTGAGCAACGCCAGGAGACGCGTGAGATGTTCGCCAAGCTGATCAACGCGAAGCCGAGCGAGATTGCGTTCATCGCGAACACGACAGATGGAGAGAACCTGGTCACGGCGGGTATGAACCTCGGCAGGCGGCGGGGCAACGTCGTCTTAGACGATCTCCACTACCAAGCGTCCAAGTTTCTGTATCACATGCTCGAAAAGCAGGGGGGTATCGAGCTGCGGGTGGTGCGCCATCGCGCCGACCCGTACTGGCGGATGGATCCCAAGGACATGGAACAGGCGATCGACCGCGACACGATCCTCGTGTCGACGGCGCTCGTGTCGAACATCAATGGTTTTCTGCACGACGCCAAGGCGACGAGCGAGATTGCCCACGCGCACGGCGCGTACGTCTACGCCGACATCATTCAAGGCGCCGGCGCCGTCCCGATCGACGTCCAGGCGCTTGGCATCGACTTCGCGGCCTGCGGCACCTACAAATGGCTTCAGGGCGATCGTGGGTTCGGGTTCCTCTTCGTGCGCGAGGATCTGCAGGACACCGTCGTGAAGCGGTCGCGCTACGGGACCCGTCAGTTCATCAATCCGAATAGCGCGCAGGCGGATTCCAAGTTCGAGTTGCGTCCCGGCGCGGAGATGTTCGAGAGCAGCTCCACCTTGGCCGAGGCGGCGGCGGGGGTCGTCGCGCACTCGGCGCTGAAGTACATCCACTCGCTCGGTGTCCCGAACATCGCAGCCCACAACGCGTCGCTGGTGGCCCGGCTGCAGAACGAGTTACCGGTCATGGGCTATCCGCCGATCACGCTGCCTGGCAATCCCACGTCGGTGGTGAGCTTCCTCACGCCAGATCCCGAACAGACCAGGGCCAAGCTCGACAAGGCCTTCGGCTACATGGTGATTGCCCGCAAGCGCTGGGAGTTCACGTATCCGTCCGGCGACACCCACGTCATCGAGGGCATCCGGGTCGGCCCGTCGGTGTACAACAACGACGAGGATATCGATCAGTTGCTGGAGGCGCTCTCGTAGCTCGCCGCCTCAGCAGGCAGCAGCCAGCAGGTCACCTCACGGCCATCCGGGCGGGTGAAGCGGGAGACGATCTTCGAGCGGAGCTATGCGGCGCAGGAGTGCAAGGGGCTGGGCCGTGGGCGCCCCCGCCGTCAAACCGGCCGGCAAGCTGCGGGAACACGTCCGGGAACGCGCTGTCGTGGTACTTTCTGCGCCGCTCCTCCCGCCCTGACGCTATAATTTCCGCACTAACCAGGGCAGTTTCATGGCCTTAGAGCGCGGCACCCGCCTCGGCCCGTATCAGATCGAGTCCCCCATCGGGGCCGGGGGGATGGGCGAGGTCTATAAAGCCACCGACACCCGGCTGGAGCGGACCGTCGCCATCAAGGTCCTGCCCGCGCATGTGGCCTCCGATCCGGAGCGGAAAGCCCGCTTTGAGCGCGAGGCGAAAGTCATCTCCGGCCTGAATCACCCGCACATCTGCACGCTGTACGAGTTCGACAATCACGACGGCACCGACTTCCTGGTCATGGAGTACCTGGAGGGCGAGACGCTGGCCGAGCGGCTCCAGAAGGGGGCGCTCCCACTGGACCAGGCGCTCCGCTACGCCATCGAGATTGCCGACGCGCTGGACAAGGCCCACCGCCAGGGGGTGACGCACCGGGATCTGAAGCCCGCCAACATCATGCTGACGAAGGCCGGGGCGAAGCTCCTCGACTTCGGGTTGGCGAAGCTGACGCCCACCGCCCCCCAGAGTGACGCCTCGACGAAGCTGGCTGACGCACTCACCGAGCAAGGCACCATTCTTGGCACCTTCCAGTACATGGCCCCCGAGCAGTTGGAGGGCGGTGAGGCGGATCACCGGACGGACATCTGGGCCTTCGGGTGCGTGGTCTACGAGATGGTCACGGGCCAGAAGGCGTTCGAGGGGAAGACGCAGGCCAGTCTGATCGGGGCGATCCTGAAGGACGAGCCGCGCACGATGTCGTCGCTCCAGCCGATGTCGCCATACTCGCTCGATCAGATCGTTCAAGTCTGCCTGGCGAAGGATGCGGACGAGCGGTGGCAGAGCGCAGGCGACATCGGTCGGCAATTGAAGCTGGCTGCCGAAACCGGCACGGTGCATTCTGCCGCGGCACCTACAAGAATACTGGACCCAGGGCTACCGGGTTGGCGTCAGGCAGTGCCACTTACGCTGACCGTCTCGCTCGTCGTCGGAGCGATAACCGGCGTATCGGTCTGGACCTTCTTGACTCCTGAACCGAGGCCGGTCACCCGAACCTCGATCGTTTTGCCACGAACGCAGCAAGGTTCCGGGCGGGTTGCCATCTCACCGACCGGCAGCCACGTCGTCTACACGGTGGGAAGCGTCGTAGGCCGGGACCCACTGGGAAGCGGGTTGGTCCAGGACGGTCCCCAGCGTTCCAATCAGGGCCTCTACCTTCGTCCGCTGGACGAACTCCAGGCCGAGTGGCTGCAGGCCACCGAAGGGAGGGTGGCCTGGAACCCCTTCTTCTCTCCCGACGGCCAGTGGATCGCGTTCTTTTCGATGCGGGACAACGCTCTCCAGAAGATCGCAATCTCGGGTGGCTCGGCCGTGACGGTGGCTGCCGTGTTCGCCTCGAATGGAGGGACTTGGGCTGCGGACGACACGATCGTCTTCGCGCAGGACGGACAGGGCATCCTGCGCGTGGCGGCCCGCGGCGGGACGCCTGAACTCATCGTGCCGGTCGAGCGTCCGGCCGTCGCCCAGCGACCCCAACTGCTCCCAGGTGAGGAGGTGGTGCTGTACACGCGAGCCGAGAGCGAAGCCTTGTGGGGCAGCGCGCAGATTCTTGCTGAGCACCTCGGGACAGGCCAACGAACGGTGTTGGTAGAAGGCGGGAGCGATGCCCGCTATGTGCCCACCGGCCACCTGGTCTACGCGCTCGGTGGAACGCTGATGGCGGTGCCCTTCGACGCTGAGCGGATCGAAGTCACCGGCGGCCCGGTGCCGGTCGTAGAAGGCGTGCGGAGTGTGGGAGGCGGAGCGATGAGCGCCGACATCTCACCTGCGGGCACGTTGGTCTATACCCCAGGTCGAGCAGGCTACGAGACCCGCGCGTTGGTCTGGGTCGACCGAACGGGACGCGAGGAGCCCCTCGATTTTGCTCCCGCCGAATACAACACACCGCGGGTCTCGCCTGATGGAACGCGCGTGGCGGTCACCCAGACCGGGCCGGAAGGGACAGACATTTGGATTCTGGACCTCGCACGCGGCTCCGCCACCAAATTGACCGCCGACGTGTTCACAGAGGCCAACCCGCTGTGGACGACGGACGGTGCAGGAGTGGTCTACGGATCGTTCGGGGTCGATGAGGGAATGGGCCTGTTCCTGAAATCCGCCGATGGCACTGGTGACAGCCAACGCTTGATGACGGCTTCGGACGAGACCGTCGTCATCGGTCCCAGCAGCTGGTCTCCAAACGGTGAGCACCCCGCGTTCTGGAGCGTGGGCGCGGGGGCCGCCGACATCGGCCTCCTCTCGCTGAACGGAAACGGGACGCCCGAAGCGCTCCTCGCATCGAGTTTCGGGGAGCAGGTGCCGGCCATTTCACCGGATGGTCGATGGATGGCCTATGAGTCGAACGAGACTGGACGAGTCGAGGTCTATGTTCAACGGTTTCCGGAACTCGGTCAGCGGGTGGCGGTGTCCACCGGCGGCGGACGCCAGCCGCTGTGGTCTGCCGACGGACGGGAGCTCTTCTACCGCACCCCACGAGGAGTGGTGGTCACCCCGGTCGAGCTCGCGCCGACCTTCAAGGCCGGCGTACCCGAGGTGCTATTCGACGACCAATACTTCTTCTATCTATCGCGTCGCACCTGGGACGTCACCCCAGACGGAGAGCGGTTTCTCGTGCTCAAGCCCACCGAGGCGGATGCCGACGACCCGTTCGCGGGGCTCACCCGGATACACGTCGTTCAGAACTGGCTCACCGAACTCGAACGCCTCGTCCCCACCCCCTGACCCATGCCCATCGCCCCCGGCACGAAGATCGGCCTCTACGAGATCCAGGCCCCTCTGGGCGAAGGCGGCATGGGTGCGGTCTACAAAGCCCACGACCCGACGCTCCAGCGCACGGTCGCTATCAAGGTGCTGGCCAGGCAGGACGCGGACGCTTCCGCACGACTGCTGCAAGAAGCCCGTGCCGCCTCGGCCCTGAACCACCCCCACATCTGCACGATCCACGAAGTCGGTGAGCACGAGGGCCAAGCCTTCATCGTCATGGAGCATGTCGAGGGGAAGCCCCTGAGTGCGCTCATCCCTTCGGATGGCCTCCCGCCGGAGAGTGTCATCCGCTACGGGACGCAGATCGCCGACGCCCTGGCCCATGCGCATGAGCGCGGCATCATCCATCGGGATCTGAAACCGGCGAACGTGGTGGTGACTCCCGAGCGCCGGGCCAAGGTGCTCGACTTCGGCCTGGCGAAGCGAGTGAGCGGACAGGAGCTCACCGACGCCACGACTCGGACGGAACTCTCGATGACCCAACCTGGCGCGCTGGTCGGCACGCTGCCGTACATGGCACCAGAACAATTGCGGGGTGAGCGGGCCGATGCGGGTAGCGATGTCTGGGCGCTGGGCGTCATGCTCCACGAAATGCTCACCGGCGAGCAACCGTTCATCGGGCAGACCACGTTCGAGTTGAGCTCGGCGATTCTGAGTCGCCCGCCCGCCCGCCTACCTGGCACGGTGCCGGTCGAATTGCGGGCGGTGGTCGAGCGCTGTCTGTCGAAGGACCGAGCCGCGCGCTACCAGCACGCCGGCGAATTGCTGGCAGCGCTGGAGGTGATCCACGCGGGCGCGGCGTTGGCATCGTGGAGCGCTTGGAAGTATGTGCTGTCCCGCCGGCCCCTGAGGACCGGTGTAGCGGCGGTCGGAGCCGTGGCGATCGTCGTCGGGGCGCTGGTCGGCCTGAATGTGGGTGGCACCGGCGGCGCTCGGATCCAGTCCATTGCCGTGCTGCCGCTGGTGAACCTCACCGGTGACCCGGACCAAGAATATTTCGCCGATGGGATCCATGAGGCGCTCATCACGGACCTGGCCAAGCTGGGTAGCGCCCTGCGTGTGACCGCCCGGTCGTCGGTGCTGGGCTACAAGGACGTAAACCGACCGTTGTCCGAGATCGCCCGGGAGTTGGGGGTTGATGTCGTGATGACCGGCTCGGTCATGCGAGCAGGCGACCGCGTGCAGATTACGGGTCAGCTGATCGACGGCGTGACCGAGGAGCACCTGTGGGCCGAGCGGTACGAGCGCGAACTGCAGAATGTGCTCACTGTACAGAATGAGATCGTGGCTGCCATCGCGCGCGAGATTGAGCTGACGCTGACACCGGAGGCGGAGGGGCGGTTGGCCACGGCGAGGCCGGTCGACCCGGAAGCCTACGAGGCCTATTTGAGAGGCCGGTCGTATCTCGAGCTGTTCACCCCCGCAGACCTGGAGACCGCGCAGCAGTACTTCGAGCTCGCGCTCGAAGAAGATCCCGCCTACGCCCTGGCCCACGCTGGCATCAGCGCGGTCTGGGGACGTCGCGTCGTCGCGGCGGTGGTGTCTGCCCGCGAGGCGGCGGTCGGATGGAAAGACGCCGCAGAGCGCGCGGTCGAGCTGGATGACACGCTCGCGGAAGCGCATGGTCAGTTGGCGCAGGCCATGACGTGGGTGGACTGGGACTGGGAGGGTGCCGAGGCAGAGTATCAGCGGGCGATCGCGCTCAATCCCAGCTACGCGGAGGCACGGGTCTTCTACTCGCACTTCCTGACCGCGATGGGGCGCGCGGAAGAAGCCGCACCTCACATCGAGCGTGCGCTCGAACTGGATCCCCTCGTGGCCTTCAACCACGCGATGCACGGTGTCCAGTTGGCATATGCCGGCCGGGACGAGGACGCCTACGGGGCGTTTCAGGAGGCGTTCCGCATGAACCCCAACCTCGGGTTCGCAGGGGGGCAGGTCGCGAGCCTCTTGGCGCGGCAAGGACGATATGAGGAGGCGCTTGAGGCGACCCGGGAGTTTCATGCCGAGCGCGGCAACACTGCTGCGGTGGATGCACTGACACAGGGCGCCGCGGAGGGAGGGTTCGAGGGCGCGATGCTCCGGCTGGCGGAGGTGCAGGCCGCACGCCCCGACGCGACTACGATAAGACCCTTCAACATGGCGGTCATGTTCGCAAACGCCGGACAGGCAGACCAGACGTTCGCGTGGCTCGAGCGAGCCATCGAAGCGCGGGACCACGACATGGTGTATCTGGCGGTCAACCCGGCCTTTCGAACAGAAGTCGTGCGCGGCGATCCCCGGTTCAACGAACTGCTGCGCCGCATGAATCTGCCGCAGTGGCGTTCGCCGTAGAGCATCGTGCAGAACTTGTTCGAGGAACTCCAGACGCGGGTGCCGACGGGACGGTAGGCGACGACGGTTGCTGAGAACGATCTCTACCCTGCCCCATATCTAGATCGTCCCAAGTAACCTGAACGTCGGCTTTCTAGCGGCACTCTGGGGGCCGACCGTGCCCCCCTGACGCTCCGTCGCCCC
Organism: Vicinamibacterales bacterium; assembly: GCA_963667915.2. Classification (GTDB taxonomy): domain Bacteria; phylum Acidobacteriota; class Vicinamibacteria; order Vicinamibacterales; family UBA823. The sequence continues at coordinate 975,037 of CAXXNN010000004.1, forward strand.
CTGCGGTAAACTTGGCCGTTCACCAACATGGCTCTGGCACCAGGCTCCAAGCTCGGCGTCTACGAGGTCACCGCAAAGATCGGTGCCGGTGGGATGGGTGAGGTCTACCGCGCCCACGATACGACCCTCGACCGCGACGTGGCGATCAAGGTGCTGCCGGACGCCTTTGCCACGGACCCCGAGCGCCTCGCCCGCTTCGAGCGCGAAGCCAAAGTCCTGGCCAGCCTGAACCACCCGAACATTGCCGCGATCTACGGCCTGGAGAAGTCCGACGACACACGGGCGCTCATCCTGGAACTGGTCGAAGGGCCGACGCTCCAGGACCGCATCGCCAAAGGCCCGATCCCACTCGACGAAGCCCTCCCCATCGCCCGTCAGATCGCGGAGGCGCTCGAAGCCGCCCACGAGCAGATCTACGGCCTGGAGAAGTCCGACGACACACGGTCATCCACCGCGATCTGAAACCGGCCAACGTGAAGGTGAAGGACGAATCATCCACCGCGATCTGAAACCGGCCAACGTGAAGGTGAAGGACGACGGGACGGTGAAGGTGCTGGACTTCGGGCTGGCGAAGGCGCTCCAACCTGAACTGTCCGACCTCGATGCGGCCAACTCGCCCACGATGACGATGACCGCCGCGGCCACGAAGATGGGCGTCATCATGGGCACGGCGGCGTATATGAGTCCCGAGCAGGCCCGTGCAGGCACCGCCGACCGACGCTCGGACATCTGGGCGTTCGGCGTGGTGCTGCTGGAGATGCTCACCGGGCAGGCCCCGTTTACGGGCAAGACGGTGTCGGACACCCTGGCCTTGGTGTTGACGAAGGAACCCGACTGGACGACTCTTCCGGCCAACACCCCCGGACCGATCAGACGCCTGCTGCGCCGGTGCCTGGAGAAAGAACCCAAGCAGCGCCTCGGGTTCATCGGTGATGCGAGGCTCGACATTGACGACGCCAAGACTGGCCCCGATGGGGAGACGCCGGCGGTGGCATCCATTGCGCAGCACGCCCTCTGGCAGCGCCCGGTGCCCGCCACCGCCGCGCTCGTTCTCGCGCTGGCCCTGGGCGGCCTCAGCGTCTGGATGCTCACCGGCTTCGTACCGCCACGCGTCGTCCGCTTTCCGATACCACTGGCCGCTAACCAGACCTTCCGTTTCGATCAACACTCGGTGGTGGCGGTCTCCCCGGACGGCTCACAGATCGTCTACGAAGCCAACGGCAGTCTCTGGCTGCGCCCCATCGATCAGTTGCAGGCTAGCCCGTTGCAGGGGGTTGGCTCGGCGGGCAGGCTTAACGCGGCTCGCGGACCGTTCTTCTCAGCCGACGGGCAATCGGTCGGGTTCTGGATCGGCGCTGTAGGCGGCGACCCTCTCAATCTCGAATCGGAGTTGAGAAAGATCTCGGTGAATGGCGGGGCGCCGGTGACCCTCGCCACCGTTCGAGCGACTGCGTTGGGCGCCAGTTGGGGCACGGACGACGTCGTGTTGTACGGGCAGCCAGACGGCATCTGGAAGGTGCCTGGCGCGGGCGGGACGCCAGAGTTGCTGATTCCAGTGGATGAGGGCAAGTATCTGCACCGGCCCCAGATGCTGCCTGGCGGCAAATGGGTGTTGTTTTCGCAGAACGAGCTGGGGGCGAATTGGAACGAGGCGGAGATCGTCGCCGAGTCGGTGTCGACCGGGGAGCGCACAATGCTCATCCAGGGAGGACGGGACGGACGGTATCTGTCGACCGGACATCTGGTCTACGTCCGAGACAACGTGCTGCTCGCCGTGGCGTTCGACGCCGGCTCCCGTCAAGTGACCGGCCAACCGATTGCCCTCGTCGAACGGGTCGCGCACGCCGGCCCTCGCTTAGGGGCAGCCCAGTTCGACGTGTCGGCCTCCGGCTCGCTGGTCTATGTTCCCGGCTCGGCACGCTCCTCTGACGTCACGATGTTGACCTGGGTGAGCCGCCAGGGTGACGAGGAGCAGGTCTCGGCGCCATCGCGAGTGTACGGGCGCCCGCGCGTGTCGCCGGATGGCATGCGGGTGGCGGTCGACATTGCCGGCGGTGACAACCGAGACATCTGGCTCTGGGATCTGGCGCGGGAGACGCTGACGCAGCTTACGTTTGACGAGGCGGACGACAACTACGCGCTCTGGACGCCCGATAGTGCGCGGGTCGTGTTTACCTCCGAACGTGAGGGCGGCGGGCTGTACTGGAAAGCGGCCGACGGAACCGGTCAGGCCGAGAGGCTCAAGGACGGGCTAGCGCGCCCGTACGCCTGGGCGCCGGACGGGCGGTTGATCTTCGAGGAGGGGGTCAGCATTGGCGTACTGACGCTAGAGGGCGACCGAACTGCAGAGATGTTGTTCGACGCAGGCTTTGCCGGCGGTGAGCCGGCGCTGTCGCCGGATGGCCGCTGGCTGGCCTTCTACAGAAACTTCGAAAGCACTCTGTCTGCGACCATCGACGTCGTGCCGTTTCCCAACGTCGAGGACGGCCGATGGAGTGTGTCCCAAGGTCCCGGACCGTTGAGTGTGCAGCCGGTCTGGTCGCCAGACGGGCGCGAGCTGTTCTATCGCCGCGGCACAGACCTGATGATGGCGCCGATCGAGACGGAGCCGAGCTTCAGCATCGGGACACCCAGGCCGCTGTTCAGCCTGAGCGACTACGCGACTGGACTGACCGCCGAGGAAGCACGATTGTGGGACCTCGCGCCCACCGGAGACCGCTTCCTCGTCCTATCACCTTCGGCCACGCAGACGGCGGACAGCGATTCCTTTAACGGTCTGATCTATGTTGACAACTGGTTTCAAGAGCTAAAGGCGCGGGTGCCGACGGGACGGTAGGCGACAGCCGCAGACTGCTGCTCACGCGAGGCAATGAGGGGCGATCGGCGAACGGAGGAGACCATGACGATGAAGATCGCAATCACGACTCCGACCGGGAAGAACGGCAGTGCTTTAACGAAGCGCTTGCTCGACGCTGCCGAGGAGAACCAGCTCGAGATCGTGCTGCTGGCGCGCGACCCGGAGAAGGTGCTCGAGTTCACATCGAGATCGTGCTGCTGGCGCGCGACCCGGAGAAGGTGCTCGAGTTCACCGAACGCGGCGCGCGGGTCGAGAAGGGGAGCCTGGACGATGCGGCGTTTGTTGCTCGAGCGACGGAGGGTATGGATGCACTCTTCTGGCTCACACCGCAGTATTTCGAGCCTGGCGAGGAAGTGCGCGCCGGTTACAACCGCTACGGCCGGGTTGGGGCGGAAGCGGTGAAGCGAAATGGAATCTCCCGCGTGGTCCACCTCTCGGGCTTCGACACCGCGAAGGACGGTGAGGGCGGGCAGATCGTCGATGGGCTCGCGGACGTCGAGCGGTTGCTCGACGAGGCTGCCACCAACATCACGCACCTCCGGGCGGCGTTCTACCTCGAGAATTACCTGGGTCAACTCGAGTCGATCAAGCACCAGGGGAGCGTCTACATGCCGGTCAAGGGAGATACGAATGTCGCGATGGTCGCCACACAGGACATCTCCGAGGTCGCGGCGCGCGAGCTGCTCGCGCTCGATTGGAGCGGTCACCGTGTGGTCTCGGCCATGGGTCCGAAGGACCTGACCTTCGACGAGGCAGCCGCCGAGCTCAGCGAGGGGATCGGCCGTCAAGTCGCCCACGTCACGGTGACGCCCGACCAGGCCCGCGAATCCATGCTCGGCTCGGGAATGAGTCCGGGCATGACGGACGGGTTCCTGGCGATCTTCGCGGCCGGGGACGCTGGCCTGCTACGGTGGGTGCGCGACGAGTCGTCGACGACACCCACGACGATGGAGAAATTCGCTCGTACCGTTGTGGGACCCATGTTGGGTTAGGAGATGCAGCGCAGGGGCTGCCGGGTGAGGCGATGCTGCTCTCAACGAGGGCGCAGGTCGTCTTGGTCCTCAAACTGGTTCTCCGAACTCCAGGCGCGGGTGCCGACGGGTCGGTAGGCCGGCTGTCTCCTAGGAGATGTCAGAATTCAGACCCGGGGCGTTATCTGTGCACGCCAATCTATGAGGAGATGAAGATGGCACCATCGGAACGCAATCAGCTACCGGCTCCTGGTGGTCCGCAACCCGGCCCAGGGCCAACGCGTCCCCCAGATACGCAACCAGGTCCAGTCAAACCACCTCCGCCGCCGGGCCGAGCGCGGGTGTCGACGGGACAGTAGCGATGGACGAGTCACCTTCCACAACCGCCCCAGTGGCTGATGGCGTCGTTGTGCCACGATGCTGCACCCTCGACGGCTTCACGACCGAAGTGTCCGAGACGGACGGGATCGGGCTGGCCGATCTTGATCCCATCACCACGCTCCTGGTGCGGACGCAGAACTCGCTCTACGAGATCGTGGTCGTGCAGCCCAGGCAGAAAGCGGTCGTCGTGCAGGGTGGGCCGTTCTTTCCCCAGGCGACCCGTGCGGTGCTCAGCGGGTCCAACTTCGGCGGCAGCCTGTTGAAGGTGGCCTGGGTGGGGATCGGGTTGCACATGGAGTTCCGCGCCGGGGACCAGTGGATCATCACGTCACGGGTGCAGGCGATCACCGTCCAGCCCGAGCGTGCACTCCCTGGGCCGTTCTAAGCGTCCTGAGCGCGTCCTCGGGCGGCGCGTGACCTCCAGGCCCGTGTGACCGACGATCCCCGCCGACAAACCCGAACGTCGGGTGTTGAGCAGCCCTTCAGCCTGAGGCCGGATGCGCCATTGGCTCGTTCTTGCCAGATGACATCGCCCTCGCCTGGACGTACGCTTGACGCAGGATGTTGCCTGCTGCCGATCCCCGGACGCTTCAGACCTTCCTGGCAAGTGAGGCGCGCCCGGCGGGCACGCTCAGCTACCACGCGCTCCAGGGCTTTCTCTTCACCGTCGCCAGCGCCCCGGTGCTGGTCCCGCCGTCCGACTGGCTGCCGATCATCTTCGACGGCCAGGAGGCGGACTTTGCCAGCACTGACGAGGCGCAGGCGATCCTCGACCAGATCATGGTGCTGTACAACACCACCAACGCGGCGGTCCTCGACCCGCCGACCCTGCTGCCCGCGGACTGCCAGCTCCGTGAGGATGTGCTCGCCAACTTCGAGGACGACGCCCCCATCGCCCAGTGGTCCCGCGGGTTCCTGAACGGGCACCAGTGGCTCGAAGAACTCTGGAAGGACTACCTGCCGGACGAGTTGGCGGACGAGCTAGACGCTACGCTTCTGGCGCTGAGCTTCTTCTCGTCGCGCACGATGGCGGAAGCGTATGTGGCCGAGGAGATGACGGCACCCAAGTCGTTCGAGACGACGGCCCAGACCATGCACGGAGTGTTGCCGAGCGCGGTCGCGCAGTACGCTCATCTGGGCCGGTCGATTCACCAGGTGCTGGCGAAGCGCGGGTCAGAGGAGGAGGAGGAGGAGGAGACGGAGCCGAGGTCCCACGCCACGAAGGTGGGCCGGAACGCGCCCTGTCCGTGTGGGAGCGGCAAGAAGTACAAGAAGTGCTGCGGGGTGACCGTGCATTGAGCGTTCCATCAAACGGCTGTTTTCAGGAACAGAAAGGGGCCTCAATCGAGACCCCATTTCCTAACGATTCCAGGCGAAAGTGTGGCGTGATTTTAGGGGGTTTTCTGGAACAGCCACCGGTGCGCGGTCGTGGGCGAGACGCCCAGCCTCCGGGCCGCTTCCCTGACGGACAACCCACGTACAGGCCGCAGGATGGCCTCTGAGACGATCTTTTCGGGTCGCCCCAACCGCTTCCCTTGTCTCCTGGCCCGGGCCAGCCCGGCCTGCACCCGCTCGGCGATTCTGGCCCGTTCAAACTCCGCTAGGGCGGCCAGCACATGGAGCTGGAGTCTCCCCGCTGGCGTCGTGCAGTCGATCCCCTCGCCCAGGCTGACGAACGAGACCCCGATCACGTCCAGCTCGTCGAGGAGCGTCACCAGATGGCGGAGGTTCCGGCCCAGTCGATCCAGACGCCAGCAGACGAGGACATCGAACTGTCGGCGCTTGGCGTCTCTGAGGAGCTGGTCGAGCGCGGGCCGTCGATCTTTGGCTCCGGACACGCCCCGGTCCACGTACTCGACGCCTTCCCAACTCCGGGCGGTGACGTACTGCCGGAGTTCCGCGAGCTGGTTCTCCGGCTCCTGGTCGAACGTCGAGACCCGCGCATAGAGGGCCGCTCGGTGACGGGGTGAGAACGTCATGACGTCGCCCCCTCACCGACCGTGCCCGCCTTGAGGATTTGATCCGCGACCTTGAAGACGCGCTGGGCGGATCGTTCGGGGATGGGATTGCCCTGCCCCCACCAGTGCTGGATGTAGCCGCGGGACTCCTCGGCCCCGGGCAGGTCCAGGGCCTCACAGCAGATCAGCGCGACCGCTTCGGCCTGACACTCCCGGAGATTCTTGGGTGTCAGATCGCCATCTTGCTGCTCGCCCTCCGCGGTGTGACCGAGGAGGACGTGGGCGAGTTCGTGAAAGCGGGTCTTGTGCGGCATCGGGTTGACGGGATTGACGGCAATGCTGCGGTCCTTGGCGTAGCCGAGACAGTTCCCGTTGGTCAGCGTGAACGGGATCTCCGTCACGCCGAGGGACTGCAGCGCTCGGGCCTGGTCCCACGTAGGCGTCTCGGGGGCGGGGATGGGGTCGCCATCGGTCTGGCTCAGGACGAACCAGCGCGCCTTGTAGACGAACCACGTCATCCGGTCGGGGGCGTCGGGGTCGGTCTGCACCTCGTGCGCCTTCCGCGTGCGCTTGACCGTGATCGGCATGCAGAGCGTGAGCGCCTTCTCGCCCTTGCGGACGTGTCGCCCCAGCTCCAGCCAGCGGGGATAGGTGGCCATCGGCCCGGGCGAGAGATCGCGGGTCTCGCACTGGCCCCAGGCGAGGAGCTGATTACCGAGACTGTAGGTGTGGAATTGCCGGTACGCCTGCGAGACGGTGCCCGGCTCGTGGACGGCCTTCTGGAGCAGATCCGCGAAGACCTGACGGGTGGATGGTGCCATGGTGACCTCCTGGGTCGGAGGCCAACGGCTGGTATGCTCTGATGCAGCCGTCAGCCAAGGTAGTGCTTGGTTGCGGTCAGGGGCGTCACACTGTTTGCGCAGGGTGGCGTCCCGCTTCTACGTACGCGTTATCTGGTCCGTGTCCCTCCTTTCGCCTTCTTCTCGGGTGCCGGATAGCCGTGCGTGTCCAGCCAGGTGTGGATGGCGTCACGCACGATCTGGCTCTGGGGCATCTCCTCGTCCCGGCTGGCGGTCTTGAGTCGCCGGGCCATCGCCCGGTCGAGGTAGAAACTATGCAGCAGCTTCCGCGCCATCAGATGCAGTGTATATATATAGACATGAGATGTCAAGCTTCAACTGCGGCGTGTTGGCCCGGCGGGCGTCATTGCCGGCCTGGGCAGGCCGCCTGTGCGACATTCCGCAGGCGAATCGATACCCCGCAGTCAGGTACGTACTACGTACTACGTACACGTGACCTGGTCGCACCCGTGAGGCAGGACCCACGGTCCGTGTCACCCCTCATGAAAACGCCCCCTGGGGATCGATCCCGCCGGGGGTCCCACCGGGGGTGGGGGGGCCACTCGACCGCGCCGTGAAATCCGGAAAACGGTGTTGTCCGTGACGCCGCCACCCGATGCGTGCCGAGAGAGCAGGAGCGATCACTTCGCCACACGGCGCGCCCGCCGCCGCGGTGTCTGTGTCGGTGTGCGACCTTTCCCTTGGAGTTTCTCCGCCTGCTCCTGTTCCCGTCGTCGTCGGTTGTGACGGTAGCGGCGTTTGACCGCCGTGTTCTTGCAGCGCGGGGAGCAATACCGCACCCGCCGCGACGTGCTGATGAACACCCGCCCACACTCATCGCACAAGAGCGGCGTGTGAGCTATCCAATCCTCGCTGAACATCGTGGCATACGCGGCGAGCAGCGACGGGGTCCAGTACAGGCGCATCCGCGTCTTCCCCAAGCGTCCAAGGGTCGCTCCCGCCGGAGCCAACAAGGCGTTCATCTCAAGGTGCTGGTGCGGAGTCCCCTCGAAGGTTTGCTGGCGTCCATCTGCCGATGGCAGCCACGCTTTTTCCTTGCCGTAGGCTTCGACCACGTCAACCAGGAGTCGGGCCGCCGCGAGGAACACCTCCAGCGGTTCAGCGTAGGCTCGCCAGAACTCCTCGGTGAACGGCTGCGGAAAGGGGTAGGTCTGTGCTTCCTTGCGGGTGACCTCCGGAAAAAACTCCGGCCACGCCGAATCATCGAGGCGATACGTCTCTAGCCGTTCGGTGCCGAGCCGCAGGCACTGAATCACACGGGCGTGATCGTCGAGGTCACGGTCTGCCAGCGGAATCCCCTTCTCGAAGCCCTCGACGATTTCGCCCGGGCTGTACGACTTTTCCCCACCTCGGCGGGTGAAATCCTCGGTTCGCCACGCGCCAGTGACGCGGTCATGACCGCGCATCACGATGATGTCGCCGTCAGGGGTCTTCACCGTGCGGGGATGCAACTTGACGCTGTGGGTCACGTGGAGGAGGACCCCGAGCAGGCCATTCTTGCTGCACCAGTCCAGCAACGTGCGTTCGTGCTCGGGCGCGAGTTCGATCTGCCGACTCGCGCTGATTCGTGTCGAAACCCTCCTGATGAGGTCAACCAGAGAGAGATACTCGGGCTGCCGGGCCTTCGCGCGTCGATTAGATCGGATGGTCCAAAACTCAGTCCACGGGTCGTACTTGCTCAGCGTGGCTCCCGGGGCTGGCCGGATGTTCCCGTCTCGCAGCTCGTAGCGGTCAAAGCGCCACCACCAGCCGAGGCCCTGCCTCACCGCGATTGCCATACCCCAGATACTACCTCTGTTCAGGGTATACGTCTAGAGGTAGAGTCAATCAACATGATTGAGATTCAGATGACTGAGTTGCGTCGGCGGCGCGAAGAATTGGGGTGGTCGAGGGCCGAGCTCGCTCGAAGAGCCGGGTTGAATGCGGCCACGGTCGGAGCCATCGAGAATGGCCGGTTGCAGCCCTACCCGAGCCAGCTTGAAAAGCTCGCAAGAGCACTCGGCGTTTCAGCGGACCGGCTCGTACCACAATCGACGGACCGGGCGCACCGTCGTGGCTAGAACGCGTCGGAGGCCGGATCGCGCCGGTTCTTCGACAGACAGACGGGGCTGTGCGGAGCCACTCGTTCCGCTCACGGAAGCGGGCGACGCCGAACACTTCGCCTGCGAATTCGGCGACAAGGTGCGGTTTGATTACCGACGTGGGCGCTGGCTCGTGTTCATGGGCCACCGATGGGTGCCGGATCCCGACGGCGAGCTGCAACGGTTGGCGCTGAAGGCGATGCGATTGCGTCAGATGAAGAGCCTGGGAATCCAAGACTCCGGGGACCGTAAGAAGCACTTCAAGTGGGCGCTACAGGGTGAGTCGCGTTCTCGGATTCAAAATATGTTAGCGCTCGCGCAATCGATGCCGCCAATCAGGGACAGTGGGGACAACTGGGACTCCAACCCCTGGAAACTGGGTGTCGAGAACGGCGTGGTCAACCTACGCACCGGCGGAATGCGGAAGGGACGCCCCGAGGATCGCATCACGATGTCCACACGCGCCCCGTACGACCCAGCGGCGACTTGTCCGCTCTGGGAACGGACCGTCAGCGAAATCTTCGGGGGCGACTGGGCGCTGATCGACTATGTGCAGCGAGCGCTCGGCTATTCCCTCACGGGCATGACGCACGAGCAGTGCCTGTTCATGAACTGGGGGGACGGGGCGAACGGGAAAGGGACGCTCATCAACACGGTCGCGTGGGAGCTTGGCGACTACGCGGACGACCTCCCCTTCAGCGCGCTGGAGTTGAAGCAGCGGGCCAGCATTCCCAACGACGTGGCGAAACTCGTGGACAAACGGTTCGTCACCAGTTCCGAGACGAGCGGCGACGTGCGGCTGAATGAGGCGCGGATCAAGGCGCTGACCGGGTGCGATCCGATCACCGCCCGCTTCATGCATCGTAACTTCTTCACGTTCCAGCCAGCGGCGAAGTTCTGGCTCGCGACGAACCACAAGCCCGTCGTGCAAGACACCAGCTACGGCTTCTGGCGGCGCATCCGCCTAGTCCCGTTCACCCAGCGATTCACGGGGAAGCAGGATGACAGGACACTCAAGGAAAAGCTGAAGGCTGAGGCACCGGGCATTCTCCGCTGGCTCGTTGATGGCTGCCTCAAATACCAGAAGAAGGGACTGAACCCGCCGCGAGCAGTGCAGGACGCGACGAAGACCTACGAGAAAGAATCCGATCCGTTGTCCGAGTTCTTCAAGGATTGCTGCGTGATTGCCAAGAACCGCAACATCGCCGCGCAGGACCTCTATCGCGCGTACGGCGATTGGTGCGAGAACGGCGGTGGGGAGCGGATGAGTCAAAGACGGTTCGGGCCGGAGATCCGAAATCGATTTCCCGCCGAGGAGCGCAGCCACCGGGTGACGTATTTCGGGATCGGCCTGCGCAAATCCGAGACGGGTACTGCGCCTGACCCATCGACCCATCGTGACCCTTCTTCGAGGGTTTCCTCACGAAGCAAGCGTACAGGGAAGAAACCCAAGGAAAGGGTCAAGAAGGGTCCAAAGGGTCCACCTGCCGGATCGGCGAAGGTGAAAGGCGTCAGCCTTAGCCCCAGCGATGCTATGCCTCCGTCGAACCGGCGCAACGGCACCACCGGTAATGGCCGCCCATGAGTGAAGACCGACGAACCTACACGGTCGATGAGGCCGCTGAGATCCTCGGGATCGGGCGCAACTCCGCCTATGAAGCCATCCGCCGGGGTCAGATCCCCACGCTCAGGTTTGGCCGTCGCGTCGTGGTCCCGCGGGAGGCCCTGGAGCAGCTTTTGCGGAACACCGATTCCGAGACGGCAGGGCCGGGACAAAATGCTGACGTGTCATCACCCAGGCGTTGGTCCAGGAAGCCAAAATGAAAGGTCACATCCGTCGCCGCGGAAAGGGGTCGTGGGCACTCGTGCTCGACGTCGGGCGGGACGCCGCCGGGAAGCGTCAGCAGAAGTGGATCACCGTGCGCGGCACGAAACGCGAGGCCGAGGCCACGCTGGCGGCGCTGGTGGACTCCGTGAACCGCGGCACGTTCGTGCACCCGACCAAGGTAACCGTTGGGCAGTGGCTCGACGAATGGCTGGAGCGGACCATCAAGCCGACCCGAGCGCTCCGAACCTACGAGACGTACCTCAGTGTCATCACGGTGCACCTGAAACCCCAGCTTGGCGGCCTCCGCCTCCAAGACCTCCGAGCGCTGGATCTCGAACGCTACTACGCGGGCCGGAACCTCGCCGGGGCCACGCTCCAGAAGCATCAGGCGGTCATGCACAGCGCGCTCGAAGCCGCGACCCGGAGCGGACTGGTCCCGCGCAACGTCGCCAAGCTGGTCAACGGCAAGCCCCGCGCCTCAGCGGGCCATGAGGACGTCCTGGCGCACGTCTGGGAGGCGCACGAGGCGAGACAGTTCCTCGTGGCCGCCAAGGCCGCGGGACCGCAGCAGGCGGCCTTCTACAGCGTGGCGCTGGAAACCGGGATGCGAAAGGCGGAACTGGGGGGACTCAAGTGGACCGACCTCGATGCGGGCGGCAGTCTCACCGTGCAACGGCAACTGGTCAAGCCTGGACCCGAACCCACCTACGGCCCAGTCAAGAACAAGGCCCCGCGGGTGCTCGCCCTCGCACCGGACACGCTCGCGCTCCTCAAAGCGCACCGGGCACACCAAGCTGAACTCAAGATGCGCCACCGGCAGTACTACCGGGATCATGGACTGATGTTCGCCAAGGAGTGGCCCGACATGCGCCGGTCACGCGAGCGGCTGGGTGATCCGCTACAAATCAATAACATCGGGCAGCGGGAGTTCGCTAAGCTCATTCAGGCGGCAGGCGTGCGTCGGATCAAGTTCCACGGGATGCGCCACACCTGCGCCACCCTCCTGCTCCAGGCGGGGGTTCCGGCAAACGTGGTGCAGCGGCGGCTCGGGCATAAGCGGATCGAGATGACGCTGGGCATCTACGGGCACGCGCTGCCGTCGATGCAGCAGGATGCAGCAGCTCGCCTAGGAGCACTCCTGCATAGATAGCATGGTCAGTTGCGTCCATGCGCGAGCCTATCTAGCTCGCTTCTAGGTCTCGTATCACGCCCTTCCGCCAAATATGCCGTCGAACTCGGCAGTGGATTGTCTGTAGAACTGGATCACCTGCTCCATCAAAGGTCGCAAAGCGATGGCATCCAAAATCTCGGCGCGTAGCTGTAGCTTGTCGGCATGCACTCCCAAGAAGTTACGTAAGGGCAATTGGGGAACCGTTAACCGCTTTGAGAGGGGATATTGCCAAATGTTGTGTATGCGGCATGATCAGGCGGCTTCCTTTCGGACGCCATCGACGAAGGGCACACCGTCGATGACATCGGCGATCAGTTGACACCCATTCAACGCTCTCCAGGTCGATCTGTGCGGCCATCGCCAGCTTGAACACCATCGTCAAGCACGCCAGGCGGCTGCCCGCGCCCTTCGTCTTGCGCGTGCGGAGCCAGCTCGCCAGGTCTTCTGTGCGGCCATCGCCAGGACGGTGGCGAACGTCGACTCGACCGGATTGGTGGTCCGGATGTGAATCCAGTGCTCGGCGGGGAACTCGTAAAAGGTCAGCAGCACGTCCCGGTCTTTCGCCAGGCAGGCGGTCGCCGCCGGAAACTTCGCGTGAAACGTGGCCACGAACAAGTCGAACGCCTGGTTGGCGCTGGACGTCGTCTCCGCCATCCAGATGTCGTGCAGCATCGCCTTCGCCTTGGGCTGCACGCCCTTCGGCAGCTTGTTCAGCACGTTCATCGTCTTGTGCACCCAACACCGCTGTTCGCGGGTCTTCGGGAACACTTTCCGCACGGCGCCCCAGAATCCGAGGCCCCCGTCGCCGACGGCGAGTTCCGGGTCGATCGCGAGCCCGCGCGCCCGGACGTCCAGCAGCAGCTCGCGCCACGACTGCTCGCTCTCGCGGTAGCCATCGGTGATCGCGATCAGCTCCTTCTGCCCCTCCCGCGTGGCGCCCATCAGCACCAAAATGCACTGCCGCTTGTTGTCCGTGTCCTCGAGGCGGACGTTGAAGTACACCCCGTCCGCCCAAACATAGGCATAGCGCCGGCCGGCGAGGGACCGCTGCGACCACCCGCGGTAGTCCTGCTCCCACACCGCCTTGAGCCGCGTGATCGTCGTCGCCGACAACCCCCGCGCGTCGGGCCCCAACAGCGCCTGCAAGGCCTCGCTGAAGTCTCCCGTGCTGATGCCCTTGAGATAGAGCCACGGGTACAGTTCTTCCAAGCTGGTCGTCTTTCGCAGGTAGGGCGGCAGGATCGCCGACCGGAACGTCTCCCGTTCGCCTACGGGCCGACGGTCCCGGACCCGGGGCTGCTGCACGCGCACGTCCCCGAGCGGCGTTTGAATCGCCCGAGTGGGCAAGTGGCCGTTGCGAACGACGCGCCGGCGCCCGGCCGCGTCCATCGTCGCCGCCCGGGCCGCAAGGTAGTCGTCCACCTCGGCCTCGATCGCCGTCAGCAACATCTGTTGCGCTCCGCGGTGCAGCACCTCGGTCAGGACATCTCGGGACGATTCTTGTGGGAACTGGACCAGCTTTTCGTTAGGCTCCGGCATGGTGGCGTACCTCCTTGCCCTTCGGGTGAGGGGGGTGCGTTAGCAACACCCAGGGTACGCCGCCTGTTCAAAACCTCAAACACAACTTTCGGTTATATCTCCTTTGAGAGCGGGCGAAACCACAGCATGAGCAACGCTAGTGACGGATCGGCGTGTTGTTCCACTAACTCTCTGAACCTGAGGCCACTCTCAGCCCCGAGTTGCTCCGCCTTCTTTATAATTCGCGAATTGAACGGTTCGGTGTACTCGTGCAGGGCGTCGCCTTCTTCTATTAGGGTTGGTGCCATGTACCGGTGAAACCATCTTTCCGCAAACAACTCCTGAAACTCCAGCCAACTGACGAGTTTCACATTGGAATGGGACACCGCTTCGTAAGCACCGCTCTGGAATCCACTTGACGAGATCACGTAGCCGAAGTGGGCACCTGAATCCGCAACAACCGTCCTAAAAGCGTGAACGATATTCTTCGGAACAGCAGTCTGCCAGTGCTTGCATTCACACACGTGCAACGTGGGTGGCGTCGCATCTGGATCCCGAGCAAGCACGTCTACCTTGACATCGCCGCGGGCCAGCGCCAGGTCACATTCTGTTTCTGCTTCGAGACCACACTCCCTCAAGATCCGAGCAGCTCGGTCCTGGAGGTCGTGCCAGTCTTTCGGGGCGTCGCCATCAATCATGTCGCTCACACTTGACAGCCTTCCCCTGTGCTTGGGCCGGACTCCAGATCTCACCCTCCAGCCGGCTGATTGCGTCACCGGGGGGCAAGTTCTGAAGTTGGTCGAGAGATCGGTCCATCACCAACGCTGAAACAGCTGCGTCGAACGCGTCTTCCGACTCGACGACAACCTCCCGAACCGAAGCCGGAAGATTAGGCCAGTTCGCTTCTACGTATTCTGACCTGTGCTGCTTAGAATTCTTCTGCACCGGGCCAGTTAGCGTTCGAGGATAGATTTCGACGACCATGGGCAACTCGGGTGAATCGAAGGGCCAGATCGAAATGCCTGCTTCACGAATACCCGGCAGAAAGGGTATCCCTCGGATCGTGCCCGTCCCAACTGTCCCTGGTCCAAGAATCTGAAAGCACGACTTGGGGGAGACCCTGCCAGCAGCGGCTCGTTCCTCTGTTCGACGAAAGTGATTGGGTAGGCTGGACTTTTCCGTTCCTTTGCGACCCCAGAACGGCGGCTCACAATCGCGGAGCCATCCCTCCCCTTCACGCTCGACCAAGGTCCAAAACTCAAACGCATCCGCGAGGTTGAGTTCGCGAATAAACCAACCCGGGAAGGAGAACGCGAAATCGAGTCCCCCAACCGCCTCCTCATCGCTCTTCAAGAGCGCAATCAGCCGATCAACCGCCTCTTCGCGTGTGGAGAAACTTCGCAATTCGTACACTTGGCCTTGCCGTACGTGGGCGAGCCAGAGCTTCTCCTTTACCTGCTTCGCACCTGACCAATCGACAGCGATAGCGCTCACGTCGAATCTCTTCCGTCCGCTCCAAACTGGTTGAGAAGGTCCATAACGCCCTGGACCGATAGCCAAGGTCGTTGACGATGAATCATGCGGTGACAATTTGCACACACAATGGCGAGATCAGCAAGGTCTCCGTAGAACGGGGCCGCACCAGCCGAACACGACAGCACGGGGAATCGACAAAAGCCCAACGAAACCGAACGGGCGCGTCATGAAGTTCTGCCTATCCCGGCAGCCGCTCCGTCGCCACGTTGGCGGGAAGTGATAGTGGTGGAAGGACTTCCGACCTGATTGTGACCACGCGGCTATCACGGTAGACTGCGGTCTGTCGTTCAGGCATTGGGTTGGGCAGTTCGGTCTCCTATTCGCTAGGCGCACGTGGAGCACGACCAGTGAGCAACCAAACCTCTCCGGACAATGCGGAGTTCCTCGATGTCGCACTCCGTGAAGAGGACGCTTGCCTGCATGAAACGCAAGAATGGTTACCAAAGCTTGGGAAGAAGGCACACGAGTGTCACGACAGGTTCGGGGACTTTCTATCGTTGCTGTACCGGGAAGCCGCCTGCTTCAACGGCTGTCCAGGTGGCGATCACTTCGGACAACGGATTGCAGGGCGTGTCGTTTCTCACGCCCTTGGATCGTACCGCTTGCTCTGTTCAGGCTACTACGACGAGTCTCTAGCGCTTACCAGGAACCTGGCCGAAATTGCCAACCTCTTCTGGCTGTTTCTTAATCGCCCCGCCGAACTTGAGAGATGGCGGAAGTCGGACAAGAAGACGAGAATGCGAGACTTCTCTCCTGTGCGCATTCGCATTGCGCTCCAGGATGCCGGTATTCCGGTGCCAATCGATAAAACGCGTTACGCTGGGCTGTGTGAGGTTGCCGTTCATCCCGGGCCCAGTACTACTCCGCAAGCTCACAACCCCGTGGGAGTTCCAACACTGGGGGCCCTGTTTCAGCCTGCGGGTTACCTTGCCTCACTCAACGAACTTGCGGGGGCAACGGGCGTATGCGGGGCAGCGCTGATTCCATTGCTCAGTCTTGGGGACAGAAAACAGAAGCTCAAGGAATCAGCCGTGGCGCTGCTCAGTGCGGTGGGCGGAGTTGATCTTGCTGCGTTGCGCGGCAGGTTTGGTGGCGAGAGCGTTTGACGTCAGGAAATACAATCGTGAAGCCGCCAACATACGACAGTCTGACGAACCAGTGGTTCGAGAACGTGTGAAGACGTCTAACCAGCGTTTGCAGCCAACGGCGGCCCGTGGGCGACAACGCCCCCCGCAGTGCAGTTGCTAACAAAAAGCTAACGAACTCCCTAGAACCAGGCAGGACCAGCCGGACAGGACAGCATGAGGAATCGGGAAAACCTCAACGAAACCGCACGGGACGGGACCAGGCAGCACTGGGCAGCACGCCCCCTCCCGAATCCCCTCTTCCGCACCAATACACGAGAAGGCCCGGTTTTCCGGGCCTTTCTCGTGCTCGGTGTGAGAAAAGCTACCGGCTGGCTACCGGGCGGGCCGGAAGCGTGACGGCCGGCGTATAATCGAGTCAGGAAGACGCGACAGCGGCCGGCGACAACAGGCTGCACAACGAGGACACGTACATGGTAGATCCGACCAAACCGCTTGCCCCGCTCAGTTCACAAACCATCGCCCATCTCACCGCCGCCCTCGGACCGCCGCAGCCTCGCAACTTCGCGAAGGACGGAGGTCTCGACATTGCGGTCGTCGGTGCCTGGGCTGTTGGCTTCGGACGAACTCTCGCCGCAGGGAACCAGCAGTCGTCGGTGCAGCGCGGCACTGACGTCGAGATCCTGCTGACAGCAAGTGGCCGCCTTGTGACGACACGCAATAGTTGGACAGAGACCGCCGACGGCTCCCGCGAAGAATCGCAGCGTTCAGAGGTCTATGAGACGCCGGACGGCGCTTACCGGTGGCTAGTCAACGATGGCAAGGGCAAGCTTGGGCCGGCGTCTAAGGCGGCTTGGGTCCAGGCGTGCCGCAACGTACCGCCGATGTCGGGACTGGAGTACGAGCGCGTCGAGTAACGCGCGTTGATTCGACGGCTAAGGTCGCTCCCGAACGCCGGCTCTCCGCGCCGGTTGCCCCCGAGTTCTCAGCAATCGCGGAGCTGCGAAGCGGAGGCAGCCGGTGGCTACACCCATATCAGCCGTCAAGGATGCTCGGGTCGACCTCGTTGCCTACCTGCACAGCACCCATCCTGACGCGCTGGAGCGCGCCGAGCGAATCGGCACCACGCTTAAGGCCCTCGCAGACGCCGGACGCGATCGCGCGGCGATTGAAGACGCGCTCGAAGAGGGCATCTGGGTGTGGGACCGTGAGCGGGTCCGCAAGAACAACCAGGAGAACGTTCGCCACTCGCTAGCGAGGCACGAACGCATCCTCCGTCACGCACGCCTCACGCTGGAGAACCTGGAGAAAGTCTACGCCGACGGGAGCGAGGACAGCGACCAGCTGGAGAGCCTGGAGAAAGTCTACGCCCAGTGGAACGAGTACAGCGACCACCTCCGGGCGCTGCGCGACATCATCGCCGAGCTTGACCACGATCTATCGAACATGAAGGAACAGATACGGGCGACAGGCTGGCCACTGCGCCGAGCGACACGTGGCAAGCCGCAGGAGCATGTCGTGCTGATCCACAAGCGGCTGGCGGCGCTCCGCGTGCTGCCGGTGGACCGCACGGAGCTTCTGCAGGCGCTCGGTTTCCTCCCGGAAACGCTCTAAATCTCGCATCGCAAAATAGGTCCGTTTATCCGCCTCCGGTAGGTAGCTAGGCTAGTACCTACCATGAAGCTCCTAACCGTATCGCAAGCAGCACACCGCCTCGCGCGCAGCGAGGGCACCGTCCGCCGGTGGGCCGACTCCGGCCGGCTCCCGATTGCCACGCGACTCTCCGACGGCACGCGGCTCTTCGCGGTGCGCGACGTGACGGCTCGCCGAGCAGGCACGGCGCTCGCCGAGCAGGCAACGGGAGAGCGCCGGTGACCATCACCCGCTCGACGCCGCTCTCGGACCTGCCAGAGCTGCTGCGCGTGCCGGAAGCGGCGCAGTGGGCCGACGTGTCGGCGGGCTGCATCTACGAGGCCATCCGGCAGGGACAGCTCCGGGGCGTCCGTTTCGGTAGGCTCGTGCGAGTGCCAAGAGAGTCATTGGCAGCGCTCGTCGGCCGCAACGGGAGCAACGGTCATGCCTGACACGGACGACCGCCCCGGAATGAAGGCCACCATCGAACGAGTCGAAAACCAGAATCGAGATCTCGCGATCGACACAGGGGACGCGCGGGATGAATACCGCCGCCTTGTCTCCGCTGGCGCGCCGGCAGTCGAACTCGATGCGGCCTTCACGCGGCTGAAAGACTGCGAGCGCAACCAGAACGACCTGCGCCAATTCGTCAAGTTGATCCGTGCGGAGGGCAAGTGATGCCTGACCTCCGCGAGACGATCAACGTCGTCCGCCTTGACGGTCGCGCGCGCAACGTGCGTTGTCCCTTGCACGATGACGAGCGCGCGTCCCTTTCTATCGGTCGTGGCGAGGATGGCCGCGCGCTCCTGCACTGTCACGCCGGCTGCGCGACGGAGGGGATCCTTGCGCGTGCCGGCCTGACGTGGGCGGACCTCCACATCACCAACGGCAACGGCCGCCAGATCGCCGCGACCTACGACTACACGGACGAGAAGAACAAGGTGCTCTTTCAGTCCGTGCGCACGGAACCGAAGGGGTTCTTCCAGCGTCGGCCAGACGGCGCCGGTGGCTGGATCAACAACCTGGGCAAGGTGCGCCGCGTCCTGTTCGGCCTGCCCGCGCTGCAAGGGCAGATAGTCGTCTACATTGCCGAGGGTGAGAAGGACGCACTCGCGCTACGCCAGCTCGGGCTCGTCGCCACTACGAACGCCGGAGGCGCGGGCAAGTGGCGCGACGCCTATACGCAGCAACTCAAGGCGGCCGGCGTCGAGTCGGTCGTCGTGCTGCCCGACCACGACGACCCTGGGCGCCGACACGCGGTGGAGGTGGCGCGCTCCTGTCACGCGGCCGGCCTACACACCAAGCTCGTCGAGTTGCCAGGCTTGCCCGAACACGGCGATGCCACCGACTACCTCACCACGCAGACCCGCGACGACTTATTGAGTATTACAAAACATAGTGACACTCGTCCGCAACCCGTGTAGACTCGCCGGCATGGGACATCCCGCCGGGGTCACACGCGATCGGGTGCAGTTGGAACGGCGGCGCCTGCGCGCGGCGCGCCTGCTCCAGCAGGGCGTCAGCGAAGCCGACGTCGCGCGTCGGGTGGGCGTGCATCGCCAATCGGTCAACCGCTGGGCACAGCAGCTCGCGACAGGCGGCCGGGTCGCCTTGAAACGCGCGGCGCGGACGGGACGGCCCCCGCAGCTGACCGCGGCGGATCTGCGGCGCATCGAAGGCGGGTTGACGCGCGGCCCCGACGCGCTGGGATACGGCACGAGCCTGTGGACGGCGTGGCGCGTCGCCGATCTGATCGAGCGCGTCGCCGGTGTGCAGTACTCCACCGTCCATGCCTGGCGGGTGCTCCGAGCGCTGGGCTGGACGCCCCAGCGCCCCGTTTTGTCGACGGTGTCCGGTCGACGGTGTCCGAATGATGAGATGGTCGAACCGCTGAGCTCAGCGCCCGAACCCGAATTTGCATGACCGACGCCAGGATTCCGCTGACGCGTCCATTCACAGCGGGGAATGAACTCGCCTACATGGCTCAGGTCCTGGCTTCGGGCCACCTCGCGGGCGCCGGCCCGTTCACCCGGAAGTGCGAAGCGGTGCTTGAGTCTGAACTTGGCGTGCCAAGAGTTCTCCTGACGTCCTCGGGCACGCACGCTCTCGAAATGGCGGCGTTGCTTCTCAACGTGGGAGCGGGTGACGAAGTGATTGCGCCGTCGTTCACGTTCGTCACCACGGTCAACGCATTCGTTTTGCGCGGGGCGCGCCCGACCTTTGTCGACATTCGTCCGGATACGTTGAACATCGACGAAACTCAGCTCGAACGACACATCTCGCCGCGCACGAAGGCGATTCTGGTCACGCACTACGCCGGCGTGTCGTGTGAGATGGATCCGATCCTCGAGATCGCCGCACGCCACGGCGTGGCGGTGGTCGAGGATAACGCCCACGGCCTGTTCGGAGGCTACAACGGCAAGCCGCTGGGATCGATGGGAACCCTCGCGACGCTGAGCTTTCACGAATCGAAGAACTTTACCTGTGGCGAAGGTGGAGCCCTGATCATCAACGACGAGCAGTATGCCGAACGAGCAGAAATCCTCCGCGAGAAAGGAACCGATCGTGCACGCTTTCTGCGCGGAGAAGTGGACAAGTACAGATGGGTGGATCTGGGCTCGAGCTATTTGATGGCGGATGTGGTCGCTGCCTTGCTCTATGCGCAACTCGAAGCCCGCGATCGCATCCAGGAAGGGCGCCGGCGGGCTTGGCGGCTGTATGTGGATCGGCTGTCCGACTGGGCGCGTGCGGGACACATCAGGTTGCCAACGGCACCGGCAAACTGTGACCCGGCCTATCATCTGTTTTATCTGGTCATGCCTTCGCGCGATCAGCGCCGCGCACTGAGCACGCATCTGGCCGAACGCAACATTTACAGCACGTTCCACTTCCTGCCGCTACATCATTCACCGATGGGTCGTCGAGTTGCCGCCAGACCCTCGGATTGTCCGATCAGTGAATCGGTCGCCGACGGATTGTTACGGTTGCCCTTCTTCGCTCAGCTTCGTGACGACCAGATCGCCCGGGTTGTGAACGCGGTCGCGGAGTTCGACATCCGACGAGAACTCACCGCGTGATAGAGTGACCTCGGCGACCCGAGAGCATCAGAGACATTCTCGTTCGTTGTTGTTTTCGATTCCAGCGTTCAGCGGTCGCGTGTTCCCGCCAAGTCACTTCCATCTCGGTGGAAGAGCGCTGGAAAGTGCGACACCTACAAGTAGCCGAAGGGCCATGAGCTCACACGATAAAGACTACGTTGCGTTCGACATCATTCGTGATCTGGAACGCCTCAATTTTGCGATCACGGAAACTGAGGTGTCGACGACGGGCTCGTATATGGCCGACGACGCGTTCTGGAACTACTTGGACGTCCGGCACACAGATGTCATGCACGCCTCGGTGGTGAGCCATGCGCCGTTCTTCGTGAGCCGCAACTCGCTCTGTTCGCTACTCGTGATGCGTAGTTTCGGTATGCGAGTGCCGCTCGTGCTGGCGCAGTACTTCGACGATACGTCGACACTTCACACCCTTCAAAGCCTTGCGTTCGGGTTCTTGCTGAAATCGACGATCCGGATGATCCAGGAAACCGATGAGACGACGACAGTCACGGTGCACTATTACGTCGCCTCGAGTCGCGTTCTGAAGTTTCTGCACCCGTTCCTCGTGTTCATGCTGCGGAGAAATTTTAGAAAGCTCATGAGCGAAGACACACCGATGCGAGACCGGAAGATGGAGCTTCGGAAGCTCGGCTTTGTCAACGTCGGAGGTTCTGATCGCGACTACATGAAGACCCTCAATATTGGCATGGACAACATCAAATACGAGCCCAGTAGGTGTCAGATTGGGCACGACATCACGGAGAAGAGCATCGAGATCGTCAGTCTCAAACCGGGGCGGCGGGAGCGTGTCACGTTGGATAGTGAGAAATCGTTCCTGTGCGTCAGGCATGAAGGACAGGTGCTCGTCTATCAGAGCTATTGTTCTCATGAAGGGGCCGATCTTGGTGAGGCGATCATCGAAGGAGATCGCATGGTCTGCCCGTGGCACGGACGGCGACACCGGCCGCTCGCCAGGTTGGAACTAGGTAAAGTAGCGACCCTGGATCTGCGTGAGCTGGGCATCAGAATCGTCTGTGAAGAAACCAGACTGCGCTTCGAGAAAGTCGGCCATGAACCGGGGAACCAGGTAGGCGAGCATGCGCCGGTGCCGCAGTGAAGGTGGCGCGGGGCACAGGGATTTGTGGCAGCAGTTCGGGCCGAACGCCAAGTTGCCGACCTTCGGGGCCACGAGCAGGGGATCACCCACCGCGACCTGAAACCGGCCAACGCCTTCGCCGGAGGGGTTTGTGCCGCCCACCGTAAGCCTGGTGCGAAGCGCAGTTCCCGCAAGGACCGGGTCCGTGAAAACGTTAGCAAACTCTGACTTCGCTTGGCGCCCCCCGTGGAATCGCCCTGACCCCATCCCCACCTCGGGGTCATCTATGCGGAGGGCCGTTGGGTTCCGCAGGGCCGCGAGGCGAAACCACCGGACCGCCTCAGCGCCGTCTGGGAAGAAGACCAGGGCGACATCTGGGTGATGGATGTCGTCCAGGACGACGGCAGCGACGACTGATGGCTTTGACTCCCGGCACGAACCGAGTCGCCGCTGAGTTTCAACAGCGGACGGGGCAACCCCGAGCGATTTCCGCACTTACTTTGTCGACCCAGTGCACCTGACCGACAAGGGCAACGGGCGACTGAGCCAGCTTATCTTCGACAAGAGCACGTTCTTGCGCGAAAAGACGAAGGCGTCTTAGGGCCCTGGTTCTGGTCTAGACCCCCAAGTAGACAGTGTTGAGCGAGGAACTCTATTCGTTGGTCAACGATGAACAAGCGGTTGCATTCTTGTGGTTGAAGGCGTCGACGCTCTACGGTTTGAGAACCCGCTGGAACCGGATGGTGGCCACCTGGACGGCCAGCCGTCTGGTGTCTTCCGAGAGTCCGAGGTCCTTGGGTGAGACGGCGTACCGATAGCGAAAACGTAGTTGATTCAAATTGGGCCGGAGCACTGCTGACGGGATGTCGACGCGGTCAATGTGCATGCCCGGCTGAAGCGTCAGCGTCGCCACGGTGATGGTGTTCACATCGATCTCCACAGTTTGTGGCGGCAACCCCGAACCGTTGAATGGTCCCCATTCGAGCTCCAGGAGGTAGTCATCCACGTTTGTCTTGGGGCACGAGCACGGTTGAGGTCTCGTTGTCTGCCCACCGAAACGAGAACCTTGGATCTTGTTCCCGCGCCGCCCACCCGTGTCCCAAGAACCTCTCATCGTCTGGCTCGCCAACGTCAATCAAGAGATTGTTGTACGTCCGGCCGCGCTGACGGTCGTAGATGGGCAGGCCTACATCGTACCGCCACGCGACGTAGGCGCCTATCGGTAGCGAGAACGGATTTCCGACGTGCTCATACAGCTCGTCCATGACGCTGTCGAACGTCACGCCCTCGGTTGGCGAGAACGTGCCGTTTCGGTAACCGAGCATGAACACTGTGTTAAACAGCAGCAGGGCGCAGAACGTCACGAGCGGCGCAATGAGCGGGCGTCGCTGGACCGCGGTCAGGAGGCCAGCCAGGCCGACGGCGAAGACGAGCGTACAGTTGGCAAAGCGTCGCGCGCCAAAGCCCACGCCACCCCACCAGATCTCGACCGCCCCGTTGATCCAAACCTGCCCGAGGAAGCTACCGGCCAGCACCAGGGCGACACGCCCATGGTGGCGTGCAAACAGCACAAGACCAATCAGCGCAGCGGTAATGACGGGCGTCCACGACAGCAGTCCGCGGTTCGATGAAAAGAGGACGTCGGTCATGTACGGAGGAAGCCACATCGGTTGAAACGCGTGCTCACGAACCGGTAGGTAGACCCACGACCCGTAGACGACCTTCCAGAACAAGAGCTGTGGCACGAACGCGGCGAATGCGGCTCCGGTGAACCTGACCAGATCTCGGCTTCCTGCCCACAGCCGAGCACGACTATCTCCGCTCCGAGCCCGCCAGGATGACCACAGGAGGTCACCCAGGGGAAGGACCACGAACGCGCTGTTCTGCCAGCGCACCATGGCCATGACGCCCGCAGCGGCACCAAGCCAGACCCAGGGCACCCGTGTGGGAACGTCCCGAAATCGGTGCCAGAGGAAGAGGAACAGCGTGGTCGCGAACATCGAGACGCCGTGCACCATCGAATTGTCGACGGTGAGATACCAGATCAGGAACGAGGCGCCGCACAACCCCAGCGTCGACAGGCATGCCAGTCCCTTGGAGAAATACCTCCGCAACACCCGATAGATGAGGACGAGACCGACGAATCCGTACAGGAGTGTCCCGAGTCCGATGGCTCGCTGATACGGGAAGTAGTACCCGTCGACGCGCAGATCGCCTCCCAGAAGATTCAACGCACTAAGCCAGACATGGCCGAGGAGGAAGAAGGGGCTCCAAAGGATGGGCGCACCGAAGGCGTATTGCCGCGCGCCGTGTCCGCCAAACACCGTCTCATCGTTGGCGAAGTCAAGGTCCCAGTCCATGACCAGAGACCGCACCTGCACGAAGTATGAGCGGCCGTCGGAGGCTGCTCGCTCGAAGCCCAGATGAAACAGCAAGAGCAGGAGCAACAGGAACACGATGAAGACGACACCGACGGCATCGAGCCGTGCGAAGTGCCGCATCAGGAAATTGCGTGCGGAGGGCGCCACTTGTCGTGCCAACTGCCTGGCAGCCAGCACGAGCACGAAGATGGTCATGAGCCAACTGCCGAGCACCGACGAACCCTCGCGATACAGCCAGAGTAACGAGATGTGCCAGACAGCGATGCAGGCGAGCAACAGGAGAGTCAGCGTGACGCCCCAGGCGTACCTCACCCACGGGGTCGGCTGATGGTCGTGGCGAACTCGGGCAGTGAAAGAAGCGGCCATGGTGCATGATAACTTGAGTCCTGTTCTGGGCTCGGGTTCGGCGGGCAGAGCCCGCGCATCCGGTCCAAGCCGATCACCGCGTCATGACAAAAGCCCTGCCCGCACCCACCGGGTATTCCTTCCCCTTCCACATGGCATTGGACGTGGGCGAACGCCTCGGGTATTTTGGGGGTCATCGGCTCGTCCCTATCAGGAGTACTGAGGCGGATAATGATTCTCGGTCTCACCATCGCGTTGTTCGCTGGGATGGCGTTCGCCCAGCAAGGCCAGGAACCGGCAGAATGGAACGTGGCGAGACAGTGCCAGGTCGAGCCTGGGGAAGGTCCGGCCCCTCGGGACGGCCTTGCAGGCGTTCGTGAATCACACAGGTATCAGCGATTACTGCTCGTTCCATTCATTGTCTTGCTGACCGGTGCAGGCCATATGGCCTATGCTGTTAGCCTCGCAGCATTCCCCCCGGGAGAACGGCCACCCAGTGCTACAACTCCTCTGCTCAGCGTCGACAAGACACTCCGTAACGTCTTGCTCGTTGTGATAGATACGCTGCGCTCTGATCACGTCGGCGCTTACGGCTATTCACGGCCGGTCACTCCGCATCTCGATTCGCTTGCAACAGTTGCCGACCGCTACGTTCATGCCTACTCTTCCTATTCATACACAGCGGACAGTCATCGCTCTCTGTTCACCCTCTCGATTCAGTGATCACACGTAAGGTCATCTCGCAACTATCCCGGGAGGGGCTCCCGCTTGCCAGCCAAGCTGGCTTGCTACATGAAATCAAGTTGGCGCGGGAACAAATCGAGATTCTGCGGGCTCTCGGTTATGTCCGTTGAAGCGGCGACAGCCTCGGTGCATCCTAGCAGCCCGTGGTGGAAGGGCTCATTTGGAGATTGACGCTGGCGTACTCGGCCCGCGCGGTCGCTTCGCCGGCGACGGGTGAACGACGTGGATCAGGCGTCCAGAGGCGCGCCGGAACGGTCCAGAGCCGCCACACGAGCTCTCTGACCGTGGTGATCACGGCCAGGCGGCCCTGCAGGCCCCGTGGCGTGCCGACGCCGATCAGCCGACGCATGAGCAGACCCAAGTTGAAGCCACCGGTGTGGACGAGCACGCGCTTCAGGATGTTGGTGTGCCCCCGCAGATGAACACGCCGCAGCGCGCCCGTCTCGTACAGATGCGCAAAGGGGCGTTCCAGCCGTTCACCGCGTTGGCGCAAGAGTCGTTGGCCCCGGGCCCCGCGGAGGCGTCGGCGGTTCCGATAGACCGCGTCGCGGGCCGTGGTCTTGCCGCGCCAGGTCCGCCGCCCGCGATCGGGTTCCGAAAGGTAGGCGCGCACGCCGACCGCCTCCAGGTCCACCAAGATCTGATTGCTGTGATACCCCTTGTCGCCGACCAGCTCGCGCACGGTGTCAGCCGCTGGTTGCACCGTCTCGATCTGCTCCGCGGCCGTGATGAGGGTCTCGACCAGGGTCGTCGTGTCCCCGGCATTTGCCGGCTGCACCGTCACCCCGACGATGGCCCCGGTGTCGAGATCCACCGCAGGCTCGGCTTTGTGGGCCAGGTGCGTCCGGCCATCTTTCATCTTGGTGATTTTCGCGTCGGGATCGTGCGGATGCGTCCAGTCGTCGTTCGAGCCCTTCTTGCGTCGCGTGCGATCCAGGCGCGCCAAGTCCGCGCGCGTCGGTGTCGCAATCCCCGAGGCCTGGGCGAGCTTCGTCAAGAACGCCTGATACGTGTCCCCCGTGTCGCGGCGCACGATACTCCGCAAGGCCGCGTTGGCTTCGAGCGTCGTCGCATCGATCCCGATCGTCTGTCCCGTGACCAAGCCGCCGTCGGCCAGCCGCTGCAGAATCCACGTGAACACCGCCGTGTGCATCTCCAGATCGATCAACCGCCGCGTGCGCGAGATCGTCGAGTGGTCGGGCGCGGGGTCGTGCAGCTCCAGATGCAAGAAGCTGCGCACGCTCAGCGAGTCCGCCGCCCGCCACGCCATCGCGCGCTCCGAATCGAGGCCTTCGAAGTAGCCGAGCAACAGCAGCCGGAAGTACCGCCCCGGCGCCAGACTCGGCCGGCCCAGGACCGGCGCGTAGAACGGGGCGCACTGCGCCTCGACAAACGCATCGAAGCCCGCGTCATCGAGGAGGCGATTCAACCGCCGATAAAACGGATGCGCCGAGCTGCGCGGCAGGTCGCTCGCCGGAATCCACATCGACGCTTGCCGTGCCAGGCGACGTCGTTTACCCATGGCCATGCGTGTCAGTGTAGTACGGGGGATCGATCGTGTCGATCCTTAATGCGGACTTTCACCACGGGCTGCTAGACGCTGAATGTGGAGGAACCAGCGCGAGACGTGGCAGATCAAGTGGTCATGGTGAACAACAAGGTCGGATCATGGACTCGGGGCTAGCGAATACGATCGAGCCAAGGAGAATTCCTCTTCTAAAGCGGCTCACCGATGTCGTCTTGGCAATGCTTCTGATTCTCTTGTGTCTGCCGCTGTGGATCGTCATTCCTCTTGCCATCAAACTGTCCGGCATCATCCATCCGGAGGACCGGGGCACCGTGCTTCGGCATGAAATCCGCTACAGCGCAAGGCAGCCTTTTCGGTGCTACAAGTTTCGAGTCATCAAGCTGAATTTGCTCGACGCGCAGACCATCGGCCACGGTTTGGTTCGAGCCAAGATGCTAGAGCGTGACGCGAATTGCACAGCGGTCGGTAAATGGATCAAGAAGTGGTACTTGGATGAGCTGCCTCAGTTGCTGCACATCCTGCAGGGAAAAATGAGCCTGGTCGGTCCCCGGCCGTTTCGCGTTGAAGACTACCGTGAAGCGAGAGGACGCAAGGGCGTGGAGTTACGGACTGCGCGCGCGGGACTGACAGGTTTGCTGCAGGTCTACAAGGGGATTCCAACTCAGAAGTCAACCCATGAATTGGAGATGGAATACATCCGGATGAGTCAGACGTTGAGCCCTTTGCGGCTTTGGTGGTACGACATGGGGATCCTTCTCAAGACCATCCGGGTGTTTCTCCAAGCGAAGGGGCTCTAGCAGGCTGCTGAAGAACTCGGGTGAACGACTGGTTCTGTAAGCGTCATGCGGATATTGACCAACCGCCGCAGGCGGAGCACTGGTGTGGGCTGGCCCCGCCGGCGGGCCAGCGACGTCCGCGGCCTACGATCAGGGACACGTCACCTGCAGGTTCCGCAAGCGGACCAAGTTATACGCGGTGGCGGCGAAGGTGAGTTGCCAATCCACGAGCGCGACGCCGCGATGCCGGAGTTTGCGCAACCCGCCGACGGTCTTCATCCACCCAAAGACCTGTTCCACGAGTTTCCGTTTCCGCTGACTAACGTGATAGCCCGCATGCCGCGTCGTCCGGCCGTCGATCGCACTCCAACGCGCCTTCTGCGCCACGTGGGGCGTGACCTCCAGCACGCGAACGTCGCCCACAAAGCGTGCCGCATCGTAGCCCTTGTCCGCCCCGACCGTGCTGCCTGGGGGCGCGCTGGCCGCCAGCAACAGCGCCGCTGCCTCGCGTTCGGCCGTCCCCGTCGCATGGGTGGCACAGACATTGGCGACGAACCCATACCGATTGTCCAGCAGCACGTGGCCCAGATACGCCAGCTTCGCCTCCTTCCCTGGGCCCTTCCGATGCAGCCTCGCCTCCGGATCGGTCGTCGATTGGTGCGTATCGTTCCGCCGCCGCTCGCCGTGGAAGTCGACCGTGGGATTCCCGGGATCCTCGGGCGGCGCGCTCGGCTCGGTGTCCCGGCTCCGAAAGCTCTTCAGACTGGCCCAGGCTTCCAACTGCGTTCCGTCCACCGTAAAGTGTTCATCCGAGAGCAGGCCGGCCGCCCGGGCCTGGGCCCGCACGGCGTCGAAGAACGCGGCGGCCACATTGCCCGCCAGCAGCCGGTCCCGATTCTTCGTAAACGTCGTGGGATGCCAGACCGGGTCGTCCATATTCAACCCGACGAACCAGCGGAACAGGAGATTGTAGTTGAGTTCCTCCATCAACAGCCGCTCGCTCCGGACCGTGTAGAGCACCTGCAGCATCAAGGCGCGCAGCAACTGCTCGGGCGGGATCGACGGACGACCTGTCTGGGCGTACAGGCTGGCGAACCGCCGCGACAGCGTGCGCAGCGCCTGGTCCGTCAGCGTACGGATCGCGCGGAGCGGATGATCGGCCGGCACCCGCTGCTCCGGCGACAGATAGCTGAACATGTGCTGGGTCTGCTCATCGTGTCCGCGCATGATGGGGCTCCCTTCAGAAGTGTCGGGAGCATGGTAGGACGCTGGGATCGATCTGTCGATCCCGTTTTACGGACTTTTTCAGCAGCCTGCTAGGGCCGGCAGTGCACCGGTTCACGTAGGCGCTTCGTGATCCAGAAACGGTTGCCGTCGGACTCGACGGCGAGCGGCTCCCAGGTCCTCAGTAACAGCCGCACCTCAGATTCCGAAAACGTCCGGAAGGCCGAACCCTTCAGCAGCGTGCGGTACAGGTGAGCCCGTAGCACGTCGCCCATTCGCTCGACATACTGCCGGGATAGGGCTCGGCACCGTGCGCAGCAGCTCAACGCCGCCGATTCCGGTACAGTTGCTGATCGACGACGGCGGCCATGGCGCCAACGTCCCGCCCGCCGCCGACAAACGCGCCGATGCGCGCGGCGGCGCCCGACGCGTTGTCCAGGACCGCCTTGTAATCGACGTCGAGGACATCGAAACAAGACCGTCGGGCGAGCAGCCGCTTCGTCTTTTTCACGTCCTTCTCGTAGGACACCAAGAGCGAGTCATCACTTGCATTGGCATCGGCGGCATCGGCGCCCTGGGGCTCGCCGCGCTGCTCGAGCATCTTGCTCTGCGAGGCCATCACCTCGTGCAGGTCGCGGTGCATGAAGATGACCTTGTAATTGTGGCTCTCGGGCAGGCTGGCCAGCAGGAACGAGATAATCTTGACCGCCTTTCCACGAGCCTCCACCAGCCACCGTTTGTCCGGATCCTCGTGGAGCCGCATGACCGGCTCGAACTCGTAATAGCCTTTCGGGTTGCTCTCGTCGGCGGTTCGCTTGCCGTCAGTCAGGATCGGCACACCGCCCGCTTCCAGCATCTTCATGGTCATCGACGTGCCGGAGCGCGGTAGGCCTGACACAACGACAATCGGCTTGCCGAACCGCAGCCTGCGATACAGCCCCGCGACGAACGACATCATGCGAAGATAATAGCCTAGCAGCCCATGGTGAAAGTCCCGCGGCATTTGACCGCCGATGCATCCCGCCCCGCGGCGTTGCTCGTCGGTCAAATACTCCCGGTATTCTCCCTCCTCGCGCCTGGCGGGGTGGGCGCCTCGGCGGTCTCGGTGCCACGCAGGACTTTCACCATGGGCTGCTAGGACTTCCAGATGCTGACCGAGATCCGTACGATCGCGCGCGACGCCGGCGCCACGATCCTGCGCTACTACAGGGCCGGCGATCTGGCGGTCGAGTCCAAATCGGACGGCACGCCGGTCACCGACGCCGACCGCGAAGCCGACCGCCAGATCCGCGACGCGCTGCGCGCCCTGGACCCGTCGATCCCCTGCATCTCCGAGGAATTCGACATCCCGCCCTACGAGGTTCGTCGCGACTGGCAGCGCTTCTGGCTGGTCGATCCGCTGGACGGCACGAAGGAGTTTATCAAGGGCACGGACGAGTTCACGGTCAATATCGCGCTGATCGACCGCGGCATTCCGGTGCTCGGCGTCGTCTACGTGCCGCCGCTCGACGTCATGTACTTCGCCGAAGCCGGCCGGGGCACCTGGAAGCAGGCGGAGGGGAAAGAACCGCAGCAGATCGTCTCGACCTTTCCCGATCCGGCCGGTGAGCTGATCGTCGCCGAGAGCCGATCGCACCCGAGCCCGAAGATGGAGGCGTTTCTCCGGAATTACCGTGTGAAGGCGCGAATCACAGCCGGCAGCTCGCTCAAGTTCGGCCTGCTGGCGGAGGGGACAGCCGACATTTATCCGCGGCTCGGCCCGACGATGGAATGGGACGTGGCGGCCGGCGACTGCGTCTACCGGCACTCGAAGCGGAACGGCGCCCACCCGATGTCGCTACGGTATAATACTCCCCTGCTGCGGCATGACGGGTTCGTGGCGGGCCTCGAGCCCGGCACGTTCGAACTTCCCACATCGAGTTGATGCTCGTCCAGACGCCCTCGCAGTCGCGATTCCGGGCCATCTCCTGGCGAGTTGTCGCGACGGCGAGCACGGCCCTGCTGGTCTATCTGCTGACCGGCAACGCGGGCCTCGCCCTGGCCGCCGGCCTTCTGGACGCCGCCATCAAGCGCGTGCTCTGGCCACTGCACGAGCGTGTCTGGACCAGGAGAGGGGCGGCCGACACGGGGTACGCCGGGCAGCCGGGCGTCCTCTGGTTCACCGGGCTGTCCGGCTCGGGCAAGAGCACGATCGCCCAGCGCGTTCACACCGACCTGAAGCGGCGCGGCCACCGGGTCGAGTACTTGGACGGCGACACGATCCGGGATCTCTTCCCGACGACCGGTTTCTCGAAGCATGACCGCGATCTGCACATCAAGCGGGTCGGCCACCTGGCCAGCACGCTCGAGCGGAACGGCGTTCTGGTCGTCGCGGCATTCATCTCGCCGTACGCCGAGACCCGCGACTTCGTGCGCGGCCTCTGCAGCCGCTTCATCGAGGTCTTCGTGTCGACGCCGCTGGCGGTGTGCGAGGCGCGCGACGTGAAGGGGCTGTACGGGAAAGCGCGGCGCGGGGAGATCACGCAATTCACCGGTGTCGACGACCCGTACGAAGCGCCGGCCCACCCGGAGTTGACGATCGACACGTCGAGCGTCTCTGTGGACGACGCGGTCGGTCGTGTGATGGACTATCTGAATCGGCACGCCCTCGGCGCGCTGCCGTAACGATTGGACACTGACATGGATCCTCTCGACAAGCTCGAAAGCCGGAGCATTCACATCTTCCGCGAAGCCTACAGCTGCATCGACAACCTGGCGATGCTGTGGTCGATCGGCAAGGACAGCACGGTCATGCTGTACCTGGCGCGAAAGGCGTTCTTCGGCCACGTCCCGATACCGCTCGTCCATATCGACACGACCTACAAGATTCCGGAGATGATCGCGTATCGCGATCGACTGGCACTCGAGTGGAAGCTGACGATGATCTTCGGCCGCAACGACGCCGCGTTAGCCGAGAAGCGGACATTCCCCGACGGTGCGGTCGATCGGCTGACCTGCTGCGGTTTGTTGAAAACTCAGGCCCTGACCGACACGCTCAGCGGCAAGGGCACTCGCTATCGGCTGAACCACACGACGAAGGAGTACGAGCCGGACCCGAACCGCGAGCCGTTCACGGGGGTCATCGTCGGCATCCGGGCCGATGAAGAAGGCTCCCGGTCGAAGGAGCGCTACTTCTCGCCGCGCGGCCAGCAGAACACCTGGGACCTCGGCGATCAGCCACCCGAGTTCTGGAACCAGTACAAGACCGACTTCAGCCCGGGCACGCACGTCCGGATTCACCCGATCCTCGACTGGCGCGAGGTGGACATCTGGGCCTACATCGACCGGGAGAAGATTCCGACCGTGTCGCTCTACTACGACCAGGGCAGCGGGCAACGCTACCGCTCGCTGGGCTGCCATCCCTGCACCTTTCCGGTGGAATCCACCGCGAAGACGCCGGCAGAGCTCGTCGCGGAGCTCCGGACCGGCAAGTTCAAGAACATCGCCGAACGGGCCGGCCGGGCGCAGGACGCCGAGGACCGGGGCACGCTCGAGGATCTGCGGCGCAAGGGGTACATGTGACGGCGCCCGCGGACCGCGAGCGGTTGAGCCTCGTGGTCGCCGGCCACGTCGATCACGGCAAGAGCACGATCGTCGGCCGCCTGCTCACCGACACCGGGTCGCTGCCGCAAGGCAAGCTCGAGCAGATCAAGGCGTACTGCGAGCGCAACGCGAAGCCGTTCGAGTATGCGTTCCTGCTCGACGCCCTGAAGGACGAGCAGTCGCAGGGCATCACGATCGACGCCGCGCGCATCTTCTTCAAGACGTCGAAGCGGGACTTCCTCATCATCGACGCACCCGGCCACATCGAGTTCCTGCAGAACATGATCAGCGGCGCGTCGCACGCGTCGGCCGCCCTTCTGGTGATCGACGCCGCGGAGGGCGTGCAGGAAAACTCCCGCCGGCACGGTTACATGCTGGCTATGCTCGGCATCCGGCAGATCGCCGTCCTGGTGAACAAGATGGACCAGGTGGGCTACCGGCAGGACGTGTTCGACCGGATCGTCACGGAGTACACCCACTTCCTCGGCGAGATCGACATCGAGGCCAGCGCGTTCCTCCCGGTCTCCGGACTGCAGGGGGAGAACCTCACGCAGGCGCCGGCCGCCATGCCCTGGTGTACCGCCCCGTCGGTCCTGGAAGTCTTGGATGCATTCGCTCCGGAGGAGGCGCTCACCGGCATGCCGTTCCGGCTGCCGGTGCAGGACGTCTACAAGTTCACGAAGATGGACGACACGCGCCGCATCGTCGCCGGAACGATCGAGTCAGGCTCGATCAAGGTGGGCGACGAGGTCGTCTTCTTCCCGTCGGGCAAGGCGAGCGCGGTTCGGAGCATCGAGGAGTTTCCCTCGACGACCGTGGACGAGCCGTCGGCCGGCATGTCGGCCGGCTTCACGCTGATGGAGCAGATCTACGTGCGGCGCGGCGAGCTGGCCGCGCTGCGATCCGAACCAGCGCCGAAGGTGTCCACGCGCCTCCGGACCAGCTTGTTCTGGCTCGGACGCACGCCGCTCGCGCCAAACAAGGACTACGTGCTCAAGCTGGGCACGGCGCGGGCGCGGGCGCGGTTGACCGACGTCACGCGGATCCTGGACGCGTCGAGCCTCGAGACACGCACCGACGCGACGCAGGTCGAGCGGCACCAGGTGGCGGACTGCATCCTCTCCCTCGACACGCCCATCGCCTTCGACCTCGCGGACGACAACATCCTGACCGGCCGCTTCGTGCTGCTGGACGACCGCGAGATCAGCGGGGGCGGACTCGTCCGCGAGGCGCTCGAGGATCCCCAGGCCAGGGTCCGCGCGCAGGTGATGCGCCGGAACACGAAGTGGCAGCGGGGCTTCGTGTCGGCCGAGGAGCGGGCGGCGCGGTACGGTCAGCAGGCGACGCTGCTGGTGGTGACCGGGTCGAACGATGCGCTGCGCAAGCAGGTCGCCCGCGACCTCGAAGCGAGGCTCTTCAGCGACGGACAGCATGTATACTTTCTGGGGATTGGCAGCGTGCTGTACGGTGTCGACGCCGACATCCGGGGCAGCCACGAGGACCATGCCGAAGACATCCGCCGGCTCGCCGAGGTGTCGAATATCCTGCTCGATTCCGGATTGATCCTGGTCGTCACCGCCGCCGAGCTGATGCAGCGCGACCTCGACATCATCCTGACCGCCGTGGACCGCGACCAGGTGGCGACCGTGTGGATTGGCGACGAGGTGACGCCGCCGCTCGCGTGCGATCTGCACGTGCGGTCGGGCGACGCCGAGGCGATCCGCGACCAGATCATGGCCCTGCTCAAGAATCGCGGCGTGCTCGGGTAGGGCCGCGGGGGCGCCGGCGAGGACCAGCCCGAGGAACCAGTCATGCGTAAATCGATAGTCACGAGCCGGGCGTCGTTCAAGCCGGGTAAGCCCCGCATGTCGGTCAAGCTGGTGCTCACGCTGGCGCTGGTGTTGGCCGCCGCCGAGCCGGCCGATGCCTACATCGGGCCGGGGGCCGGATTCGCCCTGCTCTCGTCGTTCCTGGTCCTGTTCACGACGATCGTCGTCGCCGGCCTCTCGCTGCTGGTCTGGCCGTTCCGGATGCTCTGGCGCGCCCTGACCCGCGCAACACGCCCGACGCCGGTGATCAAGCGGCTGATCGTCATAGGCCTCGACGGCCAGGAGCCCACGCTGACCGATCGGTTCATGCGGGAAGGCAAGCTGCCCAATTTCAAGAAGCTGGCCGACATGGGCAGCTACACGCGCCTGACAACGACGTTCCCGTCGTTGTCGCCGGTCGCCTGGTCGTCGTTCAGCACCGGGACGAATCCCGGACGGCACAACATCTTCGATTTCCTGGACCGTGACCGACGGACTTACCTCCCCTTCCTGTCGTCGACCTACATCGGCAAGGTCGAGCGGTTCTTGAAGCTGGGCAAGTACCGAATTCCCCTCCACCGACCGGCGCTCCGGCTGCTGCGTAAGTCCAAGCCGTTCTGGTCGATTCTGGGCGAGCACCACATCTGGAGCACGATTCTCCGCGTGCCGATCACGTTTCCGCCCGATCGATTTTATGGCGCGCAGTTGAGCGCCATGAGTGTGCCCGACCTGCTGGGCACCCAGGGCACGTTCCTGCTGTACACGACCCGCCCGTCGAGCGGCCGGTTCAAGGAGGGCGGCCTCCGGGTCCCACTCGAATTCGACGGCGACCGGGCGGAGACGGCCATCGAGGGACCGGACAACATGTTCCTCGAGGGCCACCCGCCGCTGAAGGTCCCACTGCGGATCACGCTGGACCGCGCCGCCGAGGTCGCCCGCATCGAGCTGAACGGCAAGGTGACCGAGCTCGAGCCGGGCACGCTCAGCGACTGGGTGACGATCACCTTCGGCGCGGTCCCCGGCGTCAAGGTGTCCGGCATCTGCCGGATGATGGTGACCGAGATGGGCGAGTACTTCTCGCTGTACATGACGCCGCTCAACATCGACCCCGACAAACCGGCCATGCCGATCTCGCATCCGTCCTACTACGCCACCTATCTGGCGAAGAAGGTGGGACCGTATTCCACGCTGGGACTGGCCGAGGACACCTGGGCGCTGAACGAAGAGGTCATCGACGACGGAACGTTCCTGCAGCAGGCGTATGACATCGACCGCGAGCGTCAGGACATGTTCTTCGCCTCCCTCGACCAGTTGCGGGAAGGCTGCGTCGTCTGTGTGTTCGACGCGACCGACCGGATCCAGCACATGTTCTGGCGCTACATCGACGACGGCCACCCGGCGGACCGCGGCACGAACGGACTCCATCGGGACGCGATCGAGCAACTCTACCGGCACAACGACGTGCTGGTCGGGAAAGTCCTGGAGCAGGTGAAAGAGGACGACCTGCTGCTGGTCATCTCCGATCACGGCTTCAGCTCGTTCCGCCGCGGCGTCAACCTGAACAGCTGGCTGCACGCCAACGGGTACCTGACGCTGAAGGACGGTGCGGATGGCGGCGCGGAGTGGTTGCGCGACGTCGACTGGTCGAAGACCCAGGCTTACGCGCTCGGGTTGACCGGGATGTTCCTCAACCTCGAGGGACGTGAGGCCCAGGGCACGGTGGCGCCAGGCGCAGACGCCGCCCGCGTCAAGGCGGAGATCATCGGGAAGTTGCACGGCCTCCGCGACGACGAGAAGAATGCAACTGGCATCAACGAGATTTTCGACACTGCCGTGATCTACGACGGCCCGTACACTGTCAACGCGCCGGATCTCCTGATTGGCTACAACGCCGGCTACCGGACGTCCTGGGACTGCGCCACCGGCGTCGTCGCGGGACCACTGTTCGAAGACAACGTGAAGGCCTGGAGCGGTGACCACTGCATCGACCCGCGACTCGTCCCGGGGGTGCTCTTCAGCAACTTCGAGATCGACGAGAAGGATCCGGCGCTCATCGACATCGCCCCGACCGCGCTGCACCTGTTCGGCCTGACGCCGCCGAAGCACATGGAGGGCAAGGTGCTGTTCCACACGAAGCCCCACACGACGCCCGGGGAGGCTCCGCCGCCGGCATGAGTACGCATGAGTACGCATGACTAGACGGATCATCTGCACGACTCTCCTCTTGCCGCTCGCCGCACTGGCCGCGATCGGCTGTACGACGCGCGGCAACCAGGCGGGCACGCGGGTCATCGTCCTCGGCTTCGATGGCCTGGACTACGAAATCACGCGGGCGCTGGTCGAGCGCGGCGAGATGCCCGCGTTCGCGCAGCTCGCCGCCTCCGGCAGCTTCGCGCCGCTGGGTACGTCGGTACCCCCCCAGAGCCCGGTCGCCTGGTCGACCTTTATGACCGGCCTGGACCCGGGCGGACACGGCATCTTCGACTTCATCCACCGCGACCCGGCCACGATGATCCCCTACCTCTCGACGACGGAGACCGCCTCGGGCGGCATGTCGCTCACGCTGGGCAAGTACCAGTTCCCGCTGTTGGGGGGCAGCGTCGAGCTGCTGCGCGGCGGCGAGACGTTCTGGGAGGTGCTCGAGGAAGGCGGCATCCCGACGACGATCATCAGGATACCGGCGAACTACCCGCCGTCGGGGACGGCGACCCGCGAGCTGAGCGGCATGGGCACGCCGGATCTGGTGGGCACGTATGGAACGTTCTCGTACTACACCTCAGACGTCCTGACGGCCAACCGGGACATCTCCGGCGGCGACGTGTACTTCGTCGAGCCGCGGGACGACGTCGTCGAAGCGACACTCTACGGTCCGGACAACCCGTTCCTCGTGGAGCCGGAAAAAGTCCGCAGCAACTTCACCGTGTACCTGGATGCGGCGCACGGTACGGCCAAGCTGGTCATTGGTCAGGGTGAAGGCGATGGCAGCAGTGGCGACGCAGAGCGGGTCCTCCAGGTCGGCGAATGGACCGACTGGGTCCCGATCGATTTCGAGCTGCTCCCGCTGCAGAGCCTGCGCGGCATGGCTAGGTTCTATCTGCGCCAACTGGAGCCCGACTTCCAGCTCTACGTCACGCCGATCAATCTCGATCCGATCGACCCGGCGCTGCCGATCTCCACGCCGGCGTCGTACGCGGCCGAGCTGGCGGAGGCGACCGGACGCTTCTACACCCAGGGCATGCCGGAAGATACGAAGAGCCTGCAGGAGGGCATCTTCACGCGCGAGGAGTTTCTCGCCCAGGCACGCCTGGCGGGCGACGACGTCCGGCGACAGTACGCGCTGGTCCTGGACCAGTTCGACGACGGACTGCTCTTCTACTATTTCGGCAACGTCGACCAGATCTCACACATGCTGTTCCGCGCCACCGATCCGGGACACCCGACCTACGACCCGGAGACGGACGTCGAGTTCCTCGAAGTCATCGAGGACCTGTATCGGACGATGGACGCGATCGTCGCAGAGACCCTGGCGAAAGTCGACGACGACACCACCGTGATCGTCATGTCGGACCACGGATTCACCTCGTGGCGCCGGGCGTTTCACCTGAACGGCTGGCTCCGCGATCACGGGTACCTGCAGACGCGGAATCCCGGCATGCGGAACGATCCGGGCTTCTTCGCCAACATCGACTGGGCCCAGACTCGCGCGTACGGGCTCGGCCTGAAC
This sequence comes from Vicinamibacterales bacterium, assembly GCA_963667915.2. Lineage (GTDB taxonomy): Bacteria > Acidobacteriota > Vicinamibacteria > Vicinamibacterales > UBA823. Next base: position 1,013,221 of record CAXXNN010000004.1, read on the forward strand.
GGGCTGTACCTCAACCTGCGCGGCCGAGAGCGCCAGGGCATCGTGGCACCCGAAGCGCGCGAGACGCTGATGACCGAGATCGCGGAGAAACTGCTCGCCACGGTCGACCCCTTGACGGGTGAACCGGCGATCACCAAGGTCTACACCCGGGAAGAGGTCTACTCCAGCGCCGGCTACGACGGCGTGGCGCCGGATCTCGTCGTGGGATACGCCAAGGGAACCCGGTGCTCGAGCGAGTCGTCGATCGGAGCGGTGCCGCCGGGGGCTGTCATCGTCGACAATCTCGACCCGTGGAGCGGCGACCACTGCATGGACCACGAGGCGGTGCCGGGCATTCTCCTGGCTAACAAGCCGCTGCGACGGGCGGTGCCGTCGCTGCAGGAGCTGGCCGGGGCCATTCTCGCGGAGTTTGGTATCGAAGACTTTCCACGCCGGGCGGAGGAGGAGTGATGTTTGGACGCGGTTCGATCAAAGTCGACAAGGATCTGCTGGCACGGGTGAAGCGCTACGCCGACCTCGCCGGCTACTCGTCGGTCGACGAGTTCATCACCCACGCACTCGAGAAGGAGCTCGCGCACCTGGAAGGCTCGGACTCGGAAGACGAGATCATGAAGCGTCTGAAGGGGCTCGGGTACATCTCGTGATCCCCGCCGGCCGATGACCGCGGTCAACACCGTCTTGGGCGGCCTCGTGGGCGCCCTGCTCTACCCGTTCCAGGGTCTGCCGCCCATCGTCGGCCTGCTCGTCGTCTCGGCCCTCACGGCGGTCGGCATGCTCCTCGTCTTCCGGGCCACGTCGAACCAGGCGCGCATTGCCGCCGTCAAGCGGTCCATCCACGCCGGGTTGTTCGAAATTCGCCTGTTCAACGACGACCTGCGCCTGATCCTGCGCGCGCAGGTCGACATCCTCCGGCACAACCTGACCTACCTCCGCCTGTCGCTCGTACCGATGGTGTGGATGATCGTGCCGCTGTCGCTGCTGATCGCCCAGATGCAGTTTCACTACGGCTACGCCGGTCTCGACCTGGGGCGGCCCGTGCTGGTGACGATTCAGCTGGCCGAAGGGGCCGCGGATCCGCAGCGGCTGGAGCTCACGGTGCCGGACGGGCTGCGTGTCGAGACCCCACCGGTCTGGATCCCTACCCTGCGGGAAGCGACCTGGCGAATCGTTCCGGACCGGGCCGGCGACTACGCGCTGTCAATCCAGGTGGACGATCGGACCTACACAAAGTCGGTCCGCACATCGAGCCTGATCGTTCGTCGGTCCCCGGTAAAGCTCGCGCCCGGCTTCCTCAACCAGCTGCTCTATCCGGTGGAAACGCCACTCCCCGCGAATGCCGCGGTGAGGTCGATCGAGCTGACGTATCCCGAGCGCGAGATCTCGCTGCTGGGCTGGCGGGTGCACTGGCTCGTCGCGTTCTTTCTCCTGTCCCTCGCCCTCGCCTTTGCGCTGCGCAATCGTTTCGGCGTCGTGCTCTAGGGTTAGCAGCCGAACCGGGTGAGTTATAATTTCCCGGTTCTTCCTGGTCCGGATGACGCATCTCGATTCACCGGCAACCCGTGGTGAAAGTCCCGCGTGGCACCGAGGCGGGCGAGGCCCCAGGCTGGCAAGGCGCGACGACCGAGAATATCGGGAATATTCGAGGGAGGCGCAACGCCGCCAGGCGGGAGGCATCGCCCCACGAATGCCGCGGAACTTTCACCACGGGCTGCTAGCCCTGACTCGTCGGCCTGCCGCCTGGAGGCGGCAGGCACTCGGCCTGGGAGTCGTCGCGCTACTCGGCACGGCGGCATGCGGACCGCGCGACCTCGTGCCGGTGCTCGAGTTCGCTCAGCGCGCCCCTGGCGGACAGCTCATCCGTCACCGGGACGGTTACGACTTCTCGGCGGACGAGCGCGCGCAGGGACTCCTGGAACGCGGCTGGTCGGCACCGGAGGTCAGGCTGACCGACGACATCTCGTTCGCGTGGGCTGTCGGGCTCGACGCGAGCCTGGAATTCCTCGTTCTGGATCGGCAGAACACCTGGCTGCACTTTCGATGCTGGCCGCGGATGCTGACGTCCGGCGACACGCAGCGTGTCACCGTGCGCATCAATGGTGCGGAACTGGGCACGCTGCCGCTCGAGCCGAGCGTCAACGTCTACTCGCTCCCAATCCCGCTCGACGTCCTGGCGACCGGCCGGAACACGGTGAGTTTCCAGTTCGCGCACGTGGATCCACCGGACCAGCGGAATGCCGGCAGCGACGGGCGCGCCCTCGCCGCCGCCTTCGATTACGTCGCGCTGTCGCCGAATCCTGAGGCCAGTCCGCCGCGAGTGCCCACCGGTGAGCTCCGGGTAACCGAGCGCGCCTTCGAACAACCGGCCGGTTCGGATCTGGTCTTTTCCACCGTCATCCCGGTGAACGGCGCGCTCGAATTCCGCGTGGCCCGCGGTGCGGCGGCCACGAACGCCGCAGTCCTGCTGCGCGCGCCTGACGGAACCGAGCGAACGATCTCCGCGGATGCCGCACGGGGCTGGTTCAGTCAACGCCGGCGAGTGGACCTGTCGGCGTACGCCGGAGAGACGGTTGACATCGTGTTTCGCGCGACCCTGGCTCCGGACGACCAGGGCGTGACGTGGGAGGAGCCGAGGTTGCTCGGCAGTGTGGGCGACACGAACCTGGCCACCAACGTACTGCTCATTGTCGTGGATACGCTTCGCGCCGACCATGTCGGTAGCTACGGCGGCGCTGCCGCGACACCGCACATGGACGCCCTGGCTGCCACCGGTATCCGCTTCGAGCGAGCCTACACCCACATCCCGATCACGGTCCCCAGCCATTCGACGATGTTCACGTCCCTGTTGCCGAACGTCCACGGCGTCCACAGCAATTTTCAGCGGCTGAACCAGGGATATCTCACGATGGCGGAGCTGTTGCGGCGCAGCTACCGAGACACCGCGGCGTTCGTCAGCCTCGGCGTTCTCAGCGAGAACACAGGCTTGGCACAGGGATTCGACGAGTACCACGATCGGTTCGGCCTCGACTGGTGGAAGCCCGCCGAGGAAATGACCGACGCCATGCTCGACTGGTCGGCGCGGTCGACCGGGGCGCCATACTTCCTCTGGGCCCACTACTCCGATCCGCACGAACCCTACGCCCGGCCCGATCCCGACCGCCCTCGGATACGGGTGACCCATGGTGGGAACACCATCGGATCGTTCCCGGTCGACACCACGACCGTGTCGCTGCCAATCGCGGTCCCGCCGGGCCGCTCGTCGGTGGTGCTCGAATCGGAGGATGCGCGCCTGACCGGATGGATCAGGATCCGCGATTTCCATGCGCGGGATGCCTCCATCGGCATCAGTTGCGACTCGAGCTGCGAGCGGGTCCGGACACGGGTCTATCGCGTGCGGTTCCCGGCGCGCTTCACCGTGGAGAACGACAGCGAACAGCCCGCCCGGACCGACCTGTTGATGCGTGCCGACCAGGAGATGGGGATTCCCGACGCGCGTCGCCGCTACCTGGAGGAAGTCGAGTACACGGACCAGCAGCTCGGTCGGTTGCTCGACGCGTTGCGAGAGGCCGGCCAGCTCGACGACACCTTGATCATCTTCACGGCCGATCACGGCGAAGGACTGGGGGACCACGGTGGCGTCGGCGGCATGGGACACGTCAGTCAGCTGTACGAATCACAGCTTCGCGTCCCGCTCATCTTCAGCTGGCCGGGCCGCCTGCCCGAAGGGCTGACCGTCGAAACGCCGGTGTCACTCGTCGATCTGCTACCAACCGTGCTCGACCTGTTCAACGTCCCGGACCCGATGCATCGCATGGGCCGAAGCCTCGTGCTGCTGATCGACGCGGAGCGCTCGATGGCACCGTTGCCGATCGTCGCGACGACCTTTCAACCCGGTCCGGGTGAAGACCTTGAGGCGGTCGTGGTCGGCGACCACAAACTGATTCGGGCGCCGGAGTCGGGCCGGGTCGAGCTGTACGACTTGGCCCAGGACCCCGCGGAGAGCGCCAGCCGAGCCGCCGGGAACGACGAGCTGGTGACCGATCTTCGTAGCATCCTGGACACCGCGCTCAGTGCCCCCGTCGCCTACGTAGCAGACGAACTCGAACTCTCGGAAGAACAGCTGCAACGCCTGCGCGCACTTGGGTACCTCAGGTGACGCAGATCGAGTCGTGCCGCCATCCCAAGAGAACGCCCACACGCCGCACCCGTCACCGGTCACCGTCGATCGCCCGCCGCTGAAGTGGGCGGGTGGAAAACGGTGGCTCGCGCCCCAACTTCGCCCGCGGTGGGAGCCCTATCGCCGTCGACGACTGGTCGAACCGTTCTGCGGCGGTCTGGCGGTGGCGCTCGGACTCGATCCGCGGCACGCGCTGTTGGCCGACACGAATCCCCACCTGATCAACTTCTACACCTGGCTGAGCAAGGGGTTGCGCATCACGCTGCAGATGCGGAACGATGAGCGGCTCTTCTACCGACACCGCCAGCGATTCAACGACCTCCAGCGGGACGGAAAAGGCCGCTCGGCCGAAGCTGCGGCGCTGTTCTATTTTCTGAATCGAACCTGCTACAACGGCCTGTGTCGATTCAATCGATCGGGCGAGTTCAACGTGCCGTTTGGACGCTACACGCGCATCAATTACACGCGGGACTTCGAGGCGTATCGGCAGCGGCTGGCCAGATGGACGTTCCGAGTGAGCGACATCGACGACCTGCCGATCCGGCGAGGCGATTTCATCTATGCCGACCCGCCGTACGACGTGCCATTCACGCAGTACTCGCAGGGTGGCTTCTCGTGGGAGGATCAAGTCCGCATCGCCGAGCGCCTCGCCACACACCCCGGACCGGTGATCCTGTCGAATCAGGCCACATCGCGCATCAGGACGCTGTACCGCCGGCTGGGCTTCACGCTCGAATTCCTGAAGGCGCCGCGGCTCATCAGCTGCACCGGTCGCCGCGTGCCGGCAACCGAGGTCTTGGCGATCAGGAACCTCTAGCAGCCCGTGGTGACGGAACGTTCGGGACTTCCCACCGCTATAATGCCCGCATGCCTGTCTCGGTTGGCCTGAACCACCTCGCGGACGTCAGGTGATGCCGCACCGGCTGAGCAAGGGACCACGCGTCACGCTGCCGACGCAAAACGACGAGCGGAAGTCTCACTTCAGCACCCGCCAGACTCTCGAAGCCGTCGCCGTCGTCACCTGGTTCACCGGACTGACGGCGCTGATGACCTTCCCGCTCGTGGCTCATCTTGGCGACTCACTGCCGAGCGATCTCGGCGATCCCCTGCTCGCGCTCACCGCGTGCATGCGTAAGTTGCTCCCACCGCTGCCGGGACATGCCCAGCGCCACCGTGCCCGTGCGACGTCCTCGCAGGAACGACTCGGCCTTCACCGTGAGGTACAGCGGCCGTCGCAGCGTCTTGCAGACTACCGAGCGGCATTATCAGCCGGTCCTGCCTCCGCCCTTCTTGACGACCACATGTCGGTAGCAGTGTGCGCGGCGCTCTGCGACCAGCGCAAGAATCCAGAGCGACGCTACGTGGAAGAGGGGCCGGAGTGGCACGGCGTGCGGGTCCTGCGCTGGTAGCTCGTCGATCCGGCCGCGGCCTCGCTACGTTCGAGAACGGCACCAGCCCAGGAGTTCAGCCAGGCTTGCGGAACGTTCCGACGACCGAGGTGCCGGCCCAGCGATTCCCCCCGAAACACGCCTCGAGCCGCCCGGCTCGCTTTAAGAGCCAATTCACCGGGGCACTGTGACGACGCAGGTCGGTCGATTCACCTTTCGGCCGAAGCAGTTTTCGGACGCCCGCGACGATCGGCAGCATGTATCCAAACGCGTATCGAGTTCGAATTCGTTCGAGCGCGCAGCGCTCAGCCAGGCGCTCGACGCTAGACCGGGTATGCCGCCGGACATGGCCCAGTCGTTCGTCGTGAGTCGACCAGAGCCAGTCGTATGCCGGTACCGTGACCAGCACGTATCCCCCGGGCTTCACGAACGAGAGCCAGTGCGACAGCGCGTCCACATCGTCCTCGATATGCTCGAGCACATCCATCGCGAGCAGGACGTCGTACGCGAGACCGCCGGTCGCCTCCGGAGTGACCGTGTCGCGGTCGCCCATCCAGGCGAACCGCCTGGGCTCGCTCAGCCCGGGATCGATTCCTGACAGCCGGTCTACCTTCCCCTTGAACCGAGAGCGCTGCCGGCAAAACCGGAGATTCTGGGCCGTGCCACAGCCGAACTCGACCACCGACACCGTCGGCTGCCGCTCCGACGCCAACGCCAGCACCCGTTCCACGTACTCGAAGCGCGTCGATATCCACCAGTGCACGAACTCATCGTCGGCGGACATGTTGCCCGATTCGATCAGGTCCATGCGACAGCTACCGGTAGTGCCTGTAGATTCGCCACAACTGGAACGGCGCGCTGACGAAGTCGCGTACCCCGAGGCTGGAGCGGCCGACGGCCTTCCACTCCGTCAGCGGGTGCTCATGGACGTGTGCGGCGAGGCCGGTGTCGGAGTCCAACCGGCGGAGCCGCAGGTACAGCTCAATGTCGAACAGCCACCGAGAGACGAACGGCTCGGCAAACAGCCGCTGCACCACGCCGCGCCGAAATAGCTTGGCCCCGCATTGGGTATCGTAGGCTGGCAGGCTCAGCAGGAAACTGGCGGCCGTCACGAACACCCGGCTGAGCACGTGACGGACGAAGCTCCGCTGAATCGACGCCCCGAATCGAAGCACGCGAACGCCCGCGACGACCTGCAGTGCCGGATGACGTGCGAAGACCTGCGTGAGGCCTGCCACCTCGGTCAGCGGCGTGGCCAGGTCGGCGTCCCAGAAGCCCACGAAATCACTGTCGGCGGGCCGAAGCATACCTGCCCGCACGGCGCCCGCCTTTCCATGATTCCGAGGCAGGTGAAGCACCGCAATCTGCGCGTGCTGTTCGCTCAGCCGATTCAGCAGGTCGGCCGTCTCATCGGTGCTCGCGTCGTTCACGAAGCACACCTGCCGCGAGGCGCTCCCGCGGACCCAGTCGAGAAAGGCTGCGGTGTCGAGACGGGCCGCTTCGTTATGACAAGGAACGACGAGCGTGAGTGACGGCTCCGGCGCGCTCATGACGGCTTCGCAGCACTATGCCACAAGATGGCCGTCCCAACGGCACCTGCGCGAACCGCCGAGCGCGGTATACTCGGACCGCTAGCAGACATCTTCCCGTGGACATGACTACACGGTCTGCAATTGCCATCGCGCTCTACGCTGTTGCAGCAACCGGGTTGACCTGGCTCTCGCATGCCCTGGATGTGCGGCTGAAGACTGAGACCGGCCTCATCCAGACCTTCGACGTGACGGAGCCCGAGCGCCGCCGGGTGTTCAGCCGGACGGTGCAGGACATCGACCTCGACTTCCTGCAGGATGACCCGACGCTCCCGACGAGGTTCTTCGAGGCGGAGTGGAACGGGGTCTGGTACGTGCCCGAACACCGGGAACTGGAGCTGTACGCCGGCGCCGACGACTTCGTGGCCGTTCGGATCGACCGTGAGCTCGTCCTCATCCGCAACGTCGCGGTGGGAACGAGCACCATCTCCGCACCGCTCTCGCTCGGTGCCGGATTTCATCGTGTGCGGGTGCGGTACCGACAGGACCGCGGGGGTTACTCGCTGCACGTGCTGTGGGCCCCGGCCGGTGGCCGTCCCAGGCCGTTCGACCCAGAACGACTGTTTCCGACCCCTCCCACGCCAAAGCAGCTCGCGGTCAACCAGCGACTCCGCCGCCTTCGAAACGCCGCGTCGGCCACCGTGGTGGTACCCCCGTTGGTGGCGCTCGTGTGGTTCGGGTGGCCGATCGCTCTACGGGTGGGGCGCTCCCGAGGACCTTGGCTCGTAGGCGCGATCCGAACGGCGTACACCGCTCTCGTCGATCCCCCCCGGAAGACCCAGGTGCGTGCCCTGACCCGGAGAGTGGCTACAGCGCTGGGGGTGGTCGTCGTGTCGTCGTTTTTCGGCGTACAACTGTTTCGCGGTCTGGCGCTACGGGATCTCGCCAACGACGAGGCGATCTACTCGTATGCGGTCGACGGAATCGTCGAGAGAGGTGAGTGGCTGGCGCCCTTGGCAAGCCCGCAGACCGCACCGCCAGGTGACCCGGGCACCCCCCCGCAGGTCTTTCTGGAGAAGCCGCCCTTGAAGTTCTGGATCGTGGCGCTGCCGATCGTCTTGGGTCTGCTGCCGCTCGACGAGTTCGGACTCCGCTTCTGGGACGCGCTGTTTGGAGCCGTGGCCTTCGTCTACGTCTTCCTCATCGGGCGTCGGCTCGTTGATTCGCTGTGCGGCGCCGGTGCCGTGTTTCTCCTGTTCATCCACTTACCGCTGATGTTCGGCCACGGCTTACGCAGCAACGTCATGGAGGCGGCCTTGGTGCTGGCATACGCCGGCGGCATCTACCACTTCCTCGCCTGGAGTGAGAGCGACCGGCGATCGCGACGTTGGTCACACATCTTCGCCTTCGCCGGCTGGTTCACCCTCGGCTTCATGACGAAGTTCGTCGCGGTCATCTTTCTCCCGGCGGTGGTCGGCCTGGCCGCGTTGTGCGTCGCCGACTGGCGGCGTCGGCTCCGAACCGACCTGTGGCGCTGGTCGGCCGGGGCGCTCGCCGCCCTTCTGCTCATCGCACCCTGGTTCGCGTACGCGCACGTCGTGTTTGGCGACTACTTTTGGAACGTCATTTTCGGTGCGCACGTCTACGACCGTATGCGCGGGGCGCTCGTTCCCGGGCACGTGCAACCCTGGAGCTACTATCTAGAAGAGATTCATCGGCAGTTGAGCCACGTCGGCGCCGCCGGGTGGGTCGGCATCGGCGGGGGGGTCTGGTGCGTCGAGGCGATTCGGCGGCGCTGGAGCGGTGGCCTCCTCATCGTCCTGTGGTGTCTTCTGCCGATCGCGCTGCTCTCGGCGAGCCTCGCGAAGCTGTACCACTACGGCTTTCCGTTCTTACCGCCCATCGCCCTGATGGGAGCCTATTCGTTGTCGCTGCTTGTCAACCTCACGAGAAAGCTCGGCCGGAAGGCCGTGTGGCCCGAGTGGACGGCCCCGCGCGTGCGGTACGGCCTCGCGGCGCTGGTCCTGGCCTTCGGGCTGTGGATGTGGCCCGTGCAGCAGTACGGCGCGATGATCGAGTCCCTGGGTCGCCGCGCGCGACCGATGAGCGCGCTTCGGGAGTGCCTCATCGAGCAGTCCGAGACGCTGCCCGCGGCTGGTTCGGGCGACGTACGGTCGGGGATCTACGCGCACCTACCACCCGGAGAAGGGCTCACCCACAACTACTACTACTACTATCGGGCGCTCGGTGAGTGGGAACGGCTCGAATCGCCGACCGACGTGGACCTGTACGCCCGTCTCTTCGTGCCCCGACATCACGCGGTGACGTTGATCCTCCCAGGCGACTACGAAAGGTTTCTCCAGAGAATCGACCGCCCGGAATTCGGCACCGCGCTTCGTGCGCTGGCCGAGCGGACGCAGGATCCGACGTTGATCGCCAACGAGCCTGTCCGCGCCCTCCAGACCGGGTCGCTCCCCGCCGCCCTGATGGTCGGGCAGCCCGGCACCACCCGGGCCCTCATCTTGCTGCCTGGTCCGTTGGCCAGCTGCCTCGACCCAGCACTGCGTGAAGGGGGACAGGCATTCGAGGTCGACTTATCGTCGATCAGCGTTACCGCAGCATCCTGACGAAGCACCGAAGAGAAATCAGCTGCCTTGCCCGTGGCGACAAGACGCTGCGCCGCATCACGGTACCGGTCGAGACGCTGCGACTGCTGGTAGGGACCGTGCGGACCACCCACGCCCAGGCCCTCATCCCAGTCATCAAGAATGAGCCCCCACAGGCACCGCCGTCATGCGTGAGAAGTGATCCCTGCAGTACCCGCGCGACCAACAGTAGCCCCACGAACCCGTAGATCAGCGTACCTAGTCCGATGGCTCGCTGACACGCATTGAAGTACCCGTCTCGGAGGAACTCCGCACCGAACAGATTCAGGATGCCGAGCCAAGCGTGGGCAAGCAAAGAAGGGAAGCCACAGCAGCGCGGCGCCGAACGGGTAGATGCTGGCCGCTCCGCGGGCGCCGAATGTCGGGTTCTCGTTGCGGAAGTCCAGATCCCAATCCATAACCAACAAGCGAACCAGGACGCGAGTACACCCCGGGGCCTGACCGGCGTGGCCACCGCGCTGGTTCCGTTCCTGATCGCCTGCGTGATGATGCTCGCGGGCTTGGTGCGCCATCGGGGTGCGCGACAGCACCGCTATAATGCCCGCATGCCTGTCTCGGTTGGCCTCCAACACCTCGCGGCCTCCGGCCGCCTGGCCGGCCAGCGTGTCGGCCTGGTCTGCAACCCCGCGTCGGTCGACGAGCAGTGGACCCACGCGGTCGAGCGAATCGCGTCGGTTCCGGAGGCTCGCCTGACTGCCCTGTTCGGTCCGCAGCACGGGTTCCAGTCCGATCGGCAGGACGACATGATCGAGACGCCGCACGCGCGAGATGCCGCGCGAGGGGTTCCCGTCTATTCGCTGTACAGCGAGACGCGCACGCCCACGGCCGAGATGCTGCGGGATCTGGACCTGTTGCTGATCGACCTGCCGGATGTCGGGACGCGCGTCTACACCTACGCCTCCACGATGGCGAATTGCCTGCGGGCCTGCCGGGAGCACGGTGTGCCGGTCGTCGTCACAGACCGGCCGAACCCGATCGGCGGCGTTGGGGTGGAAGGCCCCCTGCTCGATCCGGCATGCACGTCGTTCGTCGGCCAGTTTCCGATTCCCCTGCGTCATGGCCTGACGATCGGCGAGCTGGCGAGGCTCTTCAACGACGAGTTCGGCATCGGCGCAAACCTCGAGGTCGAGCCGATGACCGGATGGCAGCGACCGATGCACTTCGACGAGACGGGCTTGCCCTGGGTCTTGCCGTCGCCGAATCTGCCCACGCTGGACAGCCTTCTCGTCTTTCCAGGCATGGTGCTGCTGGAGGGAACGAATCTCTCCGAGGGGCGCGGAACGACGCGACCCTTCGAGCTGTTCGGGGCGCCGTGGCTGGACGGCGCCCGGCTGGCGGAGCGCCTGAACGACGCGGGGCTGCCCGGCGTGCGTTTTCGCCCGGTCGGTTTCGAGCCGACGTTTCAGAAGCACGCGAACACCGCCTGCGGCGGATGCCAGATCCATGTACGCGATCGACGCGCATTTCGCCCGGTCCGCACGGCGCTCGCCGTCCTGGACGCCTGCCGCGACGCGGACCCCGGGCGCTTCGCCTGGCGTCAGCCGCCGTACGAATACGAGCACGACCGGATGCCGATCGACGTGCTGTGGGGATCGGACGCGCTCAGGCGCGCTGTCGACGCCGGCGAGCCGCTGCTGAACGCGCTCCGGGAGCCGTCCGAGGATTTTCTGGAACTGCGCGCGCGGTATCTGCTGTACTAGCCGGTCGTCGCATCCTGAAGGGCTGCGCTACAGGCTGTGCCGGGTCAGGTGGTCGCGCAAGTGCTCGAACGCCGCATCCGGATCGTCGACGCGATGGATCGCCTTCAGATCGCGCTTCGAAATGGCGCCCCAGTCGACGAGCGGTTGCAAATTCAGGATTTGGTCCCAGTAGTCACGGCCGTACAGGACCACCTCGGTCGTCTTCGAAATCCTTCGGGTCTGCGCCAGCGTCAGGAATTCGAACACCTCGTCCAGCGTACCGAACCCACCTGGAAAAATGACGAGCGCCTTGGCCAGGTACGCGAACCAGAACTTCCGCATGAAGAAGTAATGAAACTTGAAGTGCAGGTCGTCGCTGATGTAGCGGTTCGGCCGCTCCTCGAACGGCAGACTGATCGTCAGGCCAATCGACTTGCCGCCAGCCTCGTGCGCGCCGCGATTGGCCGCCTCCATGATGCCGGGCCCGCCACCGGAGCACACGACGAATCGATGGTGCGGCCCGTCGAGGCCGACACTCCAGGCGGTCAGCAACCGCGCAAGCTCGCGCGCCTCTTCGTAGTACCGTGACCACGCCACCGCCTGCCGGCAGCGTCGCAGCCGTTCGGCGCGCTTCGGGGACCTGGCCTGCTCGCGCTTCAGCGCCCGCGTCGCCCGCCGCTGGCTTTCGACCCGCGCCGAGCCGAAGAACACGATCGTATCCGCAATCCGTTGCGCCTCGAACCGTTTCAGCGGCTCGAGATACTCCGCCATGATGCGGAGTGGCCGAGCTTCGTCACTCGCCAGAAACTCCGGCATGAGATAGGCAGGACGTGGCTCGGCCATATCTCAGCACTCTATCATTCGCGGTTCTGCTCGGTAGACCCGGGGCGGGCCGACCTGGCGTGCAGCGGCGTGCAACGCCGTGCGCCGCCTTTGACTCCGCGCATCCGAGCCGGTACCATCGGTTGCTTGCGCCGACCATGGGTGCCCCTGGACGGGCTGAACCGGCCGCGCCCGACCCGACGATGAAGCTGCCCGCCCTGACTCGCGATCGCCGGCCCCGACGCGTCACGCCGATGCTGTGGCTGCTCGCCCTCGCGGTCGTGTCGAGCGCGGCTGGCACCGATGCGACCCAGCGCGGCGCGCCACCACCAGTGCACGCGCGCACGGCGCAGCGCCTGATCATCACGAACGCGATGGTGATCTACGGCAACGGCCGGCCGGCCTTCGGTCCGGCCGATGTCGTCGTCGAGGACGGTCGGATCACGCGCGTGGGCGCCTGGACGACCGGGACGGCGCGGACGACGGACGCCGTGATCGACGGCACCGGCAAGTACGTCATGCCCGGCATCGTCAACACGCACATGCACTGGCACGAGTGGCGTGTGCCGTCGATCCCGCAGCCGGTGCAGTACGAGCGGAACCTGTACCTCGCGGCCGGCGTGACGACGGTCCGCGAGCTCGGCGGCAACTTCCGTACGTCGAAGCGCTGGCAGGCGGAGAGCGACGCCGGGACGATCGTCTCACCGCGGATCCTGGTCTATCCGAGACCCGACCTCGGCCTGCTCCGCACACCGGAGCAAATTCGGCTGGGGGTGCGCCAGGCGAAGCAAGACGGCGCCGACGGGTTGAAGATCGGCGGGCTGGATCGCGACCAGCTGGAAGCGCTGCTCGACGAGGCCCATCGCCAAGGCCTGCGGACGGCGGCGCACATCGGCGTGGAGGAGACGACGGCCGCCGACTACATCGAGCTTGGCGTCGATTCGATCGAGCACTTCTACGGTGTGGCCGACGCGGCGCTCGGCGGCGTGCAGCGCTTTCCGCCGGGCATGAACTACAGCGATGAGCGCCATCGCTTTGCGCGCGCGGGTGAACTGTTCGCCCAAGCCGACCCCGAGGCGCTCCGAGCGGTCGTCGAGTCGATGGTCGCGCACGGGGTCGCTTGGAGCCCGACGCTGTCGGTCTACGAGGCCAGCCGAGACGCGGTGCGCGCCCAGAACCTTCCCTGGTATCGCGAGTACCTGCACCCGTCGATGGAGGCGTTCTGGGAGCCGAATCCCGAGCGCCACGGCTCGTACCTCGCGGGCTGGACCTCCTCGGACGAGGCGGCCTGGCGACGCAACTATCGGATCTGGATGGACGCGCTCCTGCACTTCGGTCGACGCGGGGGGCTCATCACGACGGGCGACGACGCGGGCTACATCTACTCGCTCTACGGCTTCGGATTGATCCGGGAACTGGAACTGCTCGAGGAAGCCGGCTTTCACCCGTTGGAAATCCTGGCGCATGCCACGACCAACGGGGCGAAGCTGCTCGGCCTCGATGACCGTCTCGGGCGGGTTCGCGTCGGCTATCTCGCCGACCTGCTGGTCGTCAACGGCAACCCGCTCGAGAACCTTCGACTCCTGAATCCGTACGGCACCAGCGTCGCCGTGGACGGTCGGAGCGTCCACGGCGGTGGTATCGAGTGGACGATCAAGGACGGCGTGCCGTATCACGTGCCAACCTTGATGGCGGAGGTCCGCGACCTGGTCGACGCGGCGCGCGCCGCCGGACGCGGCCGGGTCACGCCCGAAGAGCCCTAGCTGCTAGGACGAGAATCGATGGCCACGTTCGACGACTTTTCGGCCGTACACGAGGAACTGATCACGGCGGCACCCGGTCGCGTGCTGGCGGCGTTTTTCGAGCCGACGGCGCTGGCGGCTTGGTGGCTCACGAGCCGTTCTGTCACGGTGCCACAGCCGCTTGGCGTCTACGCGGTGGAATGGGAACCGACGCCGTTCCGCGACGACATTCTCGGCCCGCTCGGCGGCGCGTTTCACGGCACCGTCATGGAACATCGCGAGGACCGGGAATTCTTCGTGGCCGATGCCTACTGGCTGCCCCCCGAGGGGCCCCCGCTGGGCCCGATGGCGCTGGAGGTGACCTGCCGGATCGAGGGACCGGCCACGAGGGTCCGGGTACGCCAGAGCGGCCGCGGCATCGGCGCGCGCTGGGATCGGTACTTCGGCGTCATCGGTCCAGGCTGGATGACGTCGCTGCGCTCGCTCAAGACCTACATCGAAGCCGGACCGGCCCGTGCGGCGGGGAACGCGCCCGCGGACAAGGCGGGCGAGAAGGCCATGGCCCGCATCAGCCGGCTGGAGCGACCCGCCGCCGTCCGCCGGGCACGGCGAAAATCGTAGTCGGAGAATCGATGCCCGCGGACGTCATCGTCATCGGTGGCGGCGTCATCGGATCCAGCATCGCCTACCATCTGCTCGACGGCGGATTCGCGGGACGCGTGATCGTCGTCGAGCGCGACCCGACGTACGCCCGCGCGTCATCGAACCTGGCGATGGGCGGCATCCGCCAGCAGTTCTCCTCCGCGCTCAACATCCAGCTGGCCCAGTTCAGCATCGCGTTCTACGCAGCGTTCGACCGCCGCTTCGGGTTGACCGGCGCCGCGGCGGCGGCGTTCCGGCAGCGCGGCTATCTCTTCTTGGTCGACGCCAGCAACCGTGATCGGTTCGACGCCAGGTTCGAGCGTCAGCGGTCGTTGGGCGCTCGACTCTCGCGACTCTCGACCGCCGACATGGCGCGACGAATCCCGAGTCTAGTCCTCGACGACATCGAATTCGGAATCCTGGGACCGGACGACGGTTATGCCAATCCCAAAGCGGTCCTCCATGGGTTCAGACACGCTGCCCAATCGGCGGGAGCCGAGTTCGTGGCCGCTGAGGTCACGGCCCTGCGCCGCGACGGGCACCGAGTGCACGGTGTGGTCGTGAACGGCGACGAGGCGATCGACGGCGCGGTCGTCGTCAACGCGGCCGGTCCGTACGCGGCGCGCATCGCGACGATGGCCGACCTGGACCTCCCCGTGCGGCCGGTTCGTCAGCATCTGTTCCGCGCGTACCTGCAGGCGCACACGCCGGAACGGCACCCGATGATCGTCGACCCGTCCGGCGTGCATTGGCGCCAGGAGGATCCGGTCGCCCCGGGTGACCCCGATCGGATTATCGTGGCCTGCACGAAACTGGACGAGCCCCCGGGCGAGAACTTCGCGTGCGATCACAGTCGATGGGAACGGGAGTTCCTTCCGCCCCTGCGGCGGCGTCTACCCGCGCATGGGGACTACTCACGTGTGGAAGGATGGAGTGGCCTGTACGAGATGACGCCGGATCACAATCCGGTGATCGGCCAGCACCCCGACCGGCCCGGCCTGCTCTTCGCCAACGGCTTCAGCGGCCACGGCCTGATGATGGCCCCGGCCGCCGGAAAAGCGGTGTCGGAGCTGGTGCGTCTCGGCCGCTGCGAGACGTTCGACCTCACGCCGTTGCGCCCCACCCGTTTCGACGACGACCAACTCTTCTGGGATGAAGCGATGATCTGACCGGATCGTCGTCAGGGGTCGCCGCTGACCCGACGCAGCGTCAGAAAATTGGCGTCGTCCGGCGTCAGCTCACCATGGACCCGGACGAAGACGACCACCGCACCCGCCGCGAGGTGCCCGTCGGCGACGAGCCGCCGCTCGACCGTGCCGCGGTCCTCGTCGATGTCCCCCACGAGCGTGGCCAGGATCGGCCTGACCCCCCAACGCAACGTCAAACGCCGCGCCACGGCTTCACGATTGGCCGCCGCGTAGATGATGGAACGGGGCCGCAGCGAGGAGAGCAGCTCGGCCGTATGACCCGCCCGCGTGATGGCCACGATCGCCTCGGCGCCGCTGCGTGTCGCCAGCGTCACGGCAGCTTCGCACAGCGCACTGTCGTGACGCCGCCCCTCACCGGCCGGCGGTGGCGCATCCGGCGAGAAACGTTCCGCCTCGCGAATGATGGCATCGAGCGTCTTCACGCAGGTCACAGGGTGGCGGCCGATGGCCGTTTCGCCAGCCAGCATGATGGCATCGACCCCTTCGTCGACGGCGGTCGCGGCGTCACCGACCTCGGCGCGCGTCGGGCGCAGCTCGTGACACATCGACTCGAGCACTTGAGTCGCGACAATCACGGGGACGCCGCGTGATCGAGCGGCACGGGCAATCGTCTTCTGCACGCCGGGCACCCGCTCCAGCGGCATTTCGAGCCCTAGATCTCCCCTGGCCACCATGACCCCGTCCGACACCTCGAGAATGGACTCGAGGTTCTCGACCGCCTGCGGGCGTTCAATCTTCGCGATCAACGGAATGTCGGGCCGACCTGCCTCCACCGTGAGACGGCGGGCTCCGGTCAGATCCTCGGCGGACTGCACGAAGCTGATCGCCACGAGGTCGACACCCAAATCGAGGCCGAACGCCAAGTCCGCGGTATCCTTTGCCGTCAGCCCGGAATCGGGCAGCGTGACGCCTGGCGCGGTGATTCCCTTGTGCTCTCCGATGGTGCCACCGGCAATGACGTGGGCTACGAGCTCGACACCGTCCGATCCGTCGACTTCGAGCTCGATTCGCCCGTCATCGAGCAGCAATCGGTCACCGGCGCGGACCGACGCCGCCAGGCCGCCGTACTGCACCGACAGCCGGTCATGCGTTCCGGCAAAATCCCCGGTGGCGATCCGAATCGCCTGACCCTCCCGGAGCGTCAGGGCCACACCGTCGACGAGCGTGCCCGTCCGAATCTTCGGCCCGCTCAGGTCTTGCATGATCGCGACCACGCGGCCCGCCCGCGCCGCTGCGGCCCGTACAACGGCGTACAACTCTGCATGGTCGTCCTGAGATCCGTGTGAAAAGTTCAGGCGGACGATGTCGGTACCTGCGTCGATCAACTCCTGGACCACATCAGCCTGGCGGCTCGTCGGCCCGAGTGTGGCGATAATCTTGGTGTGGCGCACCATATCTTCAGGTTACCGTACCCCGAGGCTCGCGAGGCCGAGCAGCCCGTGCTGCAAGTCCAGCGCCGTCCGCGCGGCAACGCCCGGCTGCCGCCACGGGCGACGCGAACATCAACCAGGCATCGGGTATACTCCCCGCGGCTGACCATCCAGAGGACGAGATGCGACAGGACGAGTGGGCGGCGGCAATCAAAGCGGATGCGGTGCGCCGGGGTCTGCCAGAACTCGCTCCCTTGCTCGACGGCTTGATCAAAGCCGCCCAGGTGCTCAGGAACGCCGACTGGAACGTGTCCGCCGATCGCACGGCCCAGGCGGAATCCGCCTCCCTGCGAGGCGGGCGTGACCGCTGACGTTTGCGAGCTGACGATCGACGAGTTGGCGCCGATGATCGAAGGCCGATCGCTCTCGGCGCGCGAGCTGACCGACGCCTGCCTCCAACGAATCGACGAACGTGACGGAGCGATCAACGCGTTCATCACCATCGACGCGGCCGGCGCCCGCGCCGCCGCCGCCCACGCCGATGCCGATACGGCGGCTGGGCGGTATCGCGGGCCGCTCCACGGGATCCCGATCTCCGTCAAGGATCTGATCGACGTGGCCGGCCTGCCGACCACGGCGGCCTCGAAGGTCCGGCCGCGCGACGCCGCCGCCCGCGACGCCGCGGTCGTCAGGGCCCTGAAGACGGCCGGCGCGGTCATCCTCGGAAAGTGCAACCTCCACGAATTCGCGTTCGGGACGACGGGCGAGGATTCCGCGTTCGGACCGACCCGGAATCCGCACGATACGGATCGCTCGCCGGGCGGCTCGAGCAGCGGCTCGGCCGCGGCCGTCGCGACCGGTATGGGCGTCGGCTCGATCGGGACCGACACCGGCGGATCGATCCGAATTCCGTCGGCCGCGTGCGGGACCGTCGGGCTGAAACCGAGCTACGGAGAACTATCGGTCGACGGCATCGTGCCGCTGAGTGGCTCACTCGATCATGTCGGCCCGCTGTGCCGGAGCGTGCGCGACGTCTGGGTGGTGTACCGATCCATGGCCGGCGAGGCCTGTCCGGCGCGGCTGGACCCGGTCTCGACCGACCGGCTGCGCCTCACCATCCCGCGCGCGTACTTTCTCGATCACGTCGACCCGAGCGTCCGCGCCACGTTCGATACCGCGCTCGAGCGACTGCGGGCATCCGGCACGAGCGTCCACGACGTCAGCATCGCGCATGCGGACCAGATTGCGGCGATCTACCTTCACATCGTCCTCTCCGAAGGCATGGCCTACCACGCGCGCACGCTGGACTCGCGGCCCGCCGACTATACGCCCGGCGTCCGCCTGCGACTGGAAATGGGCCGGTACGTACTGGCCGAGGACTACGTCCGGGCGCAGCGTGGTCGGGGGATCTTGCGGCACGAAGTCGATGCGGCGCTGGATGGCTGCGACGCCCTCGTGCTGCCGACGCTGGCCATTCCGGCGCCACCGCTCGGCAGCGACGAAATCGGAGTCGATGGCCTGATCGATTCCGTCCGCGGCGTGACGCTGCGTCTGACGCAGGCGTTCAACCTGACGGGGCACCCGGCCGTGTCGCTGCCGTGCGGCACGACGCCCGACGGGCTGCCGTGCGGCTTGCAACTGGTTGGGCACGCCGGGCGGACGGCCGAGCTGCTGCGCGTCGCACTCGCCGTCGAGGCGCACATTCGGTAGCTGACAGAACACTGGGCGTCGACGCTTCACCCCGACCGTGATCGGAACACTTTTCCACGCGTGGGAACGCCGGCTGGCGGCCGTAACGACCGACCGCGTGGTGCGGCCGTTCGAATGGGGGGCGGACTGGATTCCGCCGACGGACCGCCCGGCCGGTGAGCCGGCCGACGTCGCGCTGCAGCGCTGGGTCGATCGCGCCATGGGCGACACGGATCGATATTTCGCCGTGACGCCGGCGGACGACTATCGGCTCGACGGCGATCGGCTGACCTTTGCCAGCGCGATGACCACCCCGCATCCCGCCAACAACACGGTGCACGCCAGACTGATACGACGTGGGCGCGCCGGCACCGCGCTTGGCGATCGTCCTGTCGTGATCGTCCTGCCGCAGTGGAACGCCGACCCGGACGGCCACATGGGCCTCTGCCGCCTGCTGACGCGGGTGGGTCTGGACGCGCTGCGGCTCAGCCTGCCGTATCACGATCGACGGATGCCGGCGGAACTGCACCGCGCCGACTACATCGTCAGCGCCAACGTCGGTCGCACGCTGGAAGTGTGCCGTCAGGCGGTGCTCGACGTCCGGCGTGCGGTCCGGTGGCTCGAGCAGGTGGGCTACCGCCGGATTGCCATCCTCGGCACCAGCCTGGGGTCGTGCCTGGCGATACTCGCGGCGGCGCACGAGCCGGCGATTCAAACCCTGGCGCTAAACCACATTTCGCCATTCTTCGCCGACGTCGTCTGGGAGGGCCTGTCCACGTCACACATCAGGGCGGGACTGAACGGACAGATCGCACTCGACCAACTGCGGCGCCTGTGGATGCCGATCAGCCCGTTTCCGTATCTCGAGCGGATCCGAGGACGCGCGATCCTCCTGGTCTATGCGCGCTGGGATCTCACCTTTCCTGTCGCCCTGTCCCGGCGGCTCGTCGCGGAGTTCCGACGGCTGGACGTGGACCACCGGGAAACCGTGCTCCCGTGCGGACATTACTCCACCGCCATCGCCCCGTTCAGCTGGCTCGATGGATTCGTGTTGACGAAGTTCTTGCGCCGTAGCCTGTGTTGATGTCAGCGGATCGCGCGAGCGTCCCCCCGGGCCGGACGCGGGGATGGGGGTCGCAGGCGAGTTCCGAGCGCGTTGACGGCCGGCCACCAGTTGTGAGGGGAACGAACGACTGTGCCGGCGGCGTGCGAGGATGAGTGTAGCGCAGGGCTTCAGCCCTGCGACGTCGCAGCCCAGGGCGTCGCCTACGGCTCGCCCACGCAGACTTCGCTCACTCGCTCCGCTCGGAGGCCCCCTGTTTTTCAAGGCTGCTGGAAGGGGCAAAGCCTGCGCTACACACGCGCGCCCCGTCCCGGCGACCGGCCGGTAACAATGCCGGTTATCTTTTTGTCACATCAGGGTTACAGATAGCGCAGCAGATCCCGCAGCGCCCGGTAGAGGACATCGGCGAGCTCGCGGATCAGCGGTGAGATCTCTCCCTCGCTGACGGCATCGGCCACGGTCACCGGGTCGGTCAGCACGAGCCAGACCGTCGCCCCGGCCAGTGTCGCCGCGATCAGACCGGTAAACCCGAAGACGCCGAGACCGAACCTCGCGAAATTCATGGGGACGAACCGATCACCCTCGATGGTTTTTGACGAACGAGGCGGCCACCCGGTTCTCCGGAGGGTCATACCAGGTCGAACGCCGTGGGCGGCCCCAGGCCGACCTCGGCCACGGCAGCCGAAATGACCGCGCGATCACCCACGATCACGGTCGACAGGCGGCCAGGGTCCAGATGGTCGCGCGCCACCTGCGCGACCTCCGCGACGCTCACCGCCGCCACGCGACGCCCGAACTGGCTGAAGTGGTCGTCCGGCAACCCGTGGAGCGCCACCTGGGCCAGGCCGCGCGCGATCTGCTCGGCAGTCTCGAACCCCCGAGGATACCCTCGCGTGAGCCCCGCCACGGCGCGCTCGAGCTCGAGTTGTGTCACCGGACGCCCGTCGCGCACGGCACGAATCTCGTCGAGTACCTCGCGGATCGACGCCGAGGTCGCCGCCGTCTCCACGGCGGTCTGGACCAGGAACGGCCCGGGCCGCCGTCGAAAGTCGAAGGCCGAGCGCACGCCATACGTGTACCCCTTGTCCTCACGCAGATTCAAGTTGAGCCGGCTGGTGAACTGGCCGCCCAGCGCCATGTTCAAGCCCAGCAGCGGAAAATAATCAGGCGTGTCGCGTGAGACGGCTACGTGGCCGATCCGGAGCTCGGACTGCGCCGCCCCCGGCCGATCGACAACCACCAGCCGCGGCGGGTCCGCGGCCACGTCCGAATGGCCACCCCCTAGCAGCCCGTGGTGCACGTCCCGCTGCATTCGCCGCACGGGACTTGCACCACGGGCTGCTAGCTCAGACGCCTCGGGAGCGCCGGCCCAGCTCGCGAACGCCTCCGCCGCCATCCCCGCCAACGTCTCGTGCGACCCGTCCCCGACGACGATCAGCGTTGCCAGCGTCGGCCGATAGCCGTGGGCGTGGAACCTCACGACGTCGTCCCGCGCGAGCGTGCGCACCCCGCGCTCCGTGCCAAACGGCAGGTGACCGTAGGGCTGTCGCCCGTACAGCAGCCGCGCGAACGTGCGGTCCGCAATGACGGGGGGCACCTCGCGCAGCTGGGCGAGCCGGTCGAGCCTCAGCGCGCGCACACGGTCGAACGCCTCGGTGTCGAACCGAGGCTTCCTGACGAGCTCGGCCAGCAGCGACAGGCCGTCACCGGCGACCCGCGCGAGGGTCGTCAGGCGAACCATCGTCGCGTCCATCCCGGCATCGACGTCGAACTGCGCGCCGAGCCGGCCGAAACCCTCGTGCACCTCGAGCCCGGTGCGGACCCTGGTCCCCTCGTCCAGCAATGCCGCAGTCAGCGACGCCAAGCCCGCCTGGCCGGCCGGATCGCTCGCGGCGCCGCACCGGACCAAGAGCAGCGCGCTCACGACCGGCATCTTCCGATGTTCGACGGTCCTGACGTCCAGCCCGTTCGGCAGGGTCGTCCGGCGGGCCGTGGGAAATACGAACGTGGGGTCCGGTCCGACCGACGGCACGCGGCTCCGATCGACCGTCATCACGACACCATCGCGCCGACCGAGCCGGCCAGCGCCACGTGCGCCGACCCGCGCGGCACGGCGCTCACCGCGACCCGCCGAGCCCGCGTCACATGGCGACCGACGACGCCGCGGATCCCGTCGGCGGTCACGTCGCGATACCGGGCCAGGTCGGTGTCGAAGTAGCCCGGGTCCGCGACCACCATGTTGTACCCGTTGAGCTGATCGGACTTGCCGCCGAACCCGCCCACTGTCTGCAACCGGTAGACGAAGTGCGCCTCGACCTGGGCCAGGCTCCGCTCGAGCTCAGCGGGCGTCGGCCCTTCGGCTTGCAGCCGGCCGAGCTCGGCGGTGATCACCTCGTCGAGCTCGGCCAGGACGCGGCCGGGCGCCGCCGTCGCGACGATCTGAAACACCCCGGACAACTCCCGCGACCTCTGCGTCGCGGAAACATCGGTGGCGATCCGGAGCTCCTGCACCAGGGTCTTGTAGAGCCGCGACGCCTTGCCATTCGACAGGACGTCGGCCAGCACGTCCAGCTCGGCGTCGCCCGGTGCGAACAGACGGGGCGCATGCCAGGCCAGATACAGCCGTGGCAGCTCGATGCGGTCCTCGAGCACGAGGCGCGTGTCGGCCGGCAGCGTCGGCGCCTCGACCGTTACCCGCGAGACCGGCGCGCCAGCGGGAATGTCCTCGAAGAACCGTGTCGCCAGGGCGATCCCTTCGCTGGCCTCGATGTCGCCCGCCAGGGTCAGCGACGCGTTGGCGGGATGGTAGAACATCCGAAAGAACGACCGAATGTCGTCGTATTCGGCCGCACGCAGATCCGCGGCGCTGCCGATCGTCGTCCAGTGATACGGATGCTCTGGCGGATAGAGCGCCGCCATCGTCGCCATCCCGACCATGCCGTAGGGTCGATTCTCGTAGCTCTGCCGCCGCTCGTTCAGCACGACGTCCCGCTGATGCTCGAACTTCTCCGGCGTCAGCGCGGGGAGCAGATAGCCCATCCGGTCCGATTCCAGCCACAGCGCCAACTCGAGCGCGTTCGTCGGCACCACCTCCCAGTAGTTCGTGCGATCGGCGTTCGTCGAACCGTTGACCGCCGCGCCGGCTTGCTGCAGCGGGTGAAAGTACCCGCGATCGTGATGCTCCGAGCCCTCGAACATCAGGTGTTCGAACAGGTGGGCGAATCCGGTGCGGCCCGGGCGCTCGTTCTTCGATCCGACGTGGTACCAGATGTTGACCGCGACGATCGGACACCCGTGATCTTCGTGCACGATCACGTCCAGCCCATTGTCGAGCGTCTGTTTGACAAACGGCACGTCCATGATAGTGATCGCTTGGCGAGGCTTCCGTGCAGCGCTTGCATCCTACTGACAAAATCTGGAATCGTAAACATCTGACCAATGGCTTGGCGCATGCTGGGGCTGATTGCTCTCGGCGAGTTCCTCGGCATGACGCTGTGGTTCTCGGCCACGGCGGTCACCCCGACCCTGGTGTCGGAACTGGCACTCGACGCCGATCAGACGGCCTGGTTGACGATGGCCGTCCAAGCGGGCTTCGTCTGCGGGACGCTCCTGAGCGCCTCGCTCAACCTGCCCGACGTCTTGAATGCACGCTACCTGTTTCTCCTGGGGTGCGCGGTCGGCGCGGCGGCGAACGCCGCCGTCACCTGGACCGCTGACCCTGAACAGGTCATCGCGCTCCGGTTCGCCACCGGGTTCGCCCTGGCCGGCGTGTACCCTCCGGGCCTGAAGATCGCGGCTGGCTGGTTCGTCGAGCGTCGAGGGACGGCGCTGGGAACCCTCATCGGCGCGTTGACGCTGGGGTCGGCCTTTCCGCACCTGTTGGCCTGGCTGCCAGCCGGCCTGGCCTGGGAGCGGGTCATGCTGCTCTCGTCCGCCCTGGCCCTGGCGGGAGGTCTGCTGGTCGCGGCCGCCGTACGCGATGGCCCGCACCTCCCACGCGCCTCCGCGTTCGCACCCAAGGCCGCCCTCGAGGTCTTCACCAACCGGGGCATGCGTCTCGCGACGCTCGGTTACCTCGGACACATGTGGGAGCTGTACGCCATGTGGACCTGGATCGCCGCCTTCGCCGCCGCGAGCTATGTCATGCGAGGCGACCCGGACGCCGTCCGCGCCGGCGCGCTCCTCGCCTTCACGGCCATCGCCGCCGGCGCCGTCGGGTGCATCGCGGCTGGACTCCTGGCCGACCGCGTGGGGCATGCCCGCATCGCCGGATGGTCGATGGTGGCGAGTGGAACCTGCGCCCTCCTGGCTGGCACCGTGTTCGGCGCTCCGCCCGCGGTGCTGTTCCTGTTCGCGGTCGTCTGGGGGGTCACGGTCGTCGCCGATTCGGCGCAGTTCTCGACGCTCGTCACCTTCTACAGTCCGCAGGCCCACCTGGGCACCGCCCTGACGATGCAGACGTGCCTGGGTTTCCTGCTCACCATGCTCACGATTCGCGTCGTGCCGGCGACAGCCGATTGGCTGGGTTGGCAGTGGAGTTTCCTCGTGCTCGCGCCCGGACCGGCGCTCGGCGTGCTGGCCATGCGCGCGCTGGCGACGGAGGCCGACCACACGTCGCGAGACCTACTTTCCTCTTGACCGACCATTTTGATCGGATTACTATCTGAAATAGAGATTGAGACTCAGTCTCATCTGCGATGCGGTTTTGAGACTGAGTCCCACTTAGGACTGGCAGCTTCGAACGACCCCGCTCCCCTCCGTCGGACTCGGGCGCGAAGCCGGCCCGAGAAAGGCTCAGTCACCACATGCCGATGAGTGCACGCCGGATTGACTTGATTCGGGTGTGGCGGGGAGGCCGCGCCCTCACGATTGTAGTAGCCGCGATTGGCCTGGCCACCACGAACGTCGCGGCGCGGACAGCCCGGGCGGACCCGCGCGGAACACAGTCTCTTGAGCAGGGAGCCGACCGGACCGAGTCGCCCGCCAGCGCCGACGACGTCCAGCAGGAGATAGACGAACTCAGGCGCCGACTCGATCTGCTCGCCGCTGAAGTGGAGCGCCTGCGCAGCGGCGAGGTGCCGGCGGACACCGTCGAGCTCACCGACGATCGGCGTCGTGCGTTGGGCCTCGCACCCTCGGCGTCGGCGATCTATCGCACCACCCAGGGCGTGTCCATCGCGGGATACGGCGAGATGCTCTATGAGAATTTCGATCGGGACACGCAGCAAGGCCAGACAGGCTCGAAGACGTCCCGACTCGATTTCCTGCGCCATATCGTCTACGTCGGCTACCGCTTCGACGACCGCTTCCTGTTCAATTCGGAGATCGAGATCGAGCATGCCGATGAGATCTCGGTCGAGTTCGCCCACCTGGACGTTCGGGTCAACGACAGCCTGACTGTTCGAGGCGGCATGATGCTCATGCCGTTGGGCCTCGTCAACGAGTTTCACGAACCGACCGCCTTTCTCGGCGCCCGCCGCCCGCAAACCGAACGGCGGATCATCCCCTCCACCTGGCGTGAGAACGGCGCCGGGGTCGTCGGCAGCGTCGATCGGTTCGCCTACCGCGCCTACGTCGTCAACGGGCTCAACGCCGCGGGCTTCACGGCCGCGGGTCTCCGCGGCGGGCGACAGAAGGGCAGCAAGGCAGACGCGGCGGACGTCGCGTTCGCCGGCCGGCTCGATTTCAGACCGACGCCCGGCGTGTTCGTGGGAACCGGACTCTACACCGGCGGATCCGATCAAGGCCGACTCGATCTGAACGGTCGGTCGCTCGATGTCGGCACCACCATCGTCGAAGTCCACGGACAAGCCCAGGTGCGAGGATGGGACCTGCGAGCGCTGTACGCGCACGCCAGCCTCGGCGACGTGGCCGAACTGAATGCGGTGCGTGGACTCGACACCACGGGTGTGAGCGAGTCGATGCAGGGCGGCTACCTGCAGATCGGCTACGACGTCCTGTCCCAGTTCAGCCGACGGATCGGCATGACGCCGTACTATCGATGGGAACGGCTCAACACCCAGAGTGGCGTCCCGACCGGGTTCCTGGCTGATCTGTCGCAGGACGGCACGTTCCACACGTTCGGCGTCGAAGTGCGTCCGCGCCCGGGCATCGTCGTCAAGTCCGACTACGAGTGGCTGCGCAACGCCGCCCGCACCGGTCGCAACCAGTTCAACCTGAGCCTGGGGTATGCCTTCTAAGCGTGTCGTGTCACGAATCGGTGTCCTCACGAGCTGCGGGCTGATGGTGGCCTCGGCCGCGCTCCTCGGCCAGATCTCGCGAGAGGAAGCGCTGGACACAGCCTATCCCGGCGCCATTGCCGAAGCGGAAACCCTGTTTCTGACCGAGCAGCAGGTCGCCGATGCAACTGCGCTTGCCGACGTCGATCTGCCGTCGCCCATGGTGGGACGCTTCGTGATCAGGCGTGACGGAGCCGTCGTCGGCCGGGCGTATGTCGATACCCACGTGGTCAGAACCAAGCGAGAGAGCTTGCTGATCGCGCTCGATGCGAGCGGGCGCGTGCACCGGATTGACGTGACGGCGTTTCTCGAGCCGGCCGAGTACCGGGCGCCCGCCGCCTGGCTGGATCAGTTCCGCGACGGGGCGCTCGGCGACGACCTCGAGTTGCAGCGCCGGATCCGCCCGATCGCCGGCGCCTCGCTGACCGCTCGCGCGGTCACCGACGCCGTCAGGCGGGCGCTGGCCATCGACCAGGTGCTTACCTCGGCCGCGCAGGAGGAGCCGCGGTGACCCGGTGGCAACGGTGGTCCTTCCACGTGCTCATGGCAGCGTCGGCCGCCAGCGGCGCGGCGTATCTGTGGATGCGGTATCTGCTCGAGGCCGACGACCCGTTCAGCGTCATCAATCACCCGTGGCAGCCGGCGATGCTGGGCGTCCATCTGCTGACGGCGCCGGCGGTCATTCTCCTGTTTGGCATCGTGTTCCAGTCGCATATCGCCCGCAAGCTCGACAGCCCTGACCGCGCGAATCGTCGGAGCGGCTGGACGTCGCTCCTGACCTTCGGTGCGATGGCGTCCTCCGGGTACCTGCTGCAGGTGGTGACCTCTCCGCTCGCCGTGCAGCTCGTCTGGGGACTCCATCTGGCCAGCAGCGGGGTGTTCGTGGTCGGCTACGCCGTGCATCTCGTGCTCGGGTTCAACCTGCTTCGCACCTTTCTGCTGCGCCGCCGGGCGGCCGTCGCCGTCTCGGAGTCATGAGCCTCCGCGTCCGCACGTGCGCCGCCACCGTTTGGCTGTTAGTGTCCTGCAACAGTGATTCGCGACATATCCTCCGGGCGGGGCCTCCCGGCTGCCAGCGTTGCTCCTCGGTCACACATTCCCGATGTGCTCCCTCGTCGCGCCTTGCCAGCCGGGCGCCGCGCTCCGGGATATATGTCGCGAATCACTGTTACAGGACACTCGCCGCCACGGGGCCACAGGCGCTCGACGCGCTCCGCAGCCACCAGGCGGCGCCCCTCACGCGACAAGTGGCGCTCATGGGCACCTGGGCGGCGCTGACGACCTACGCCGGGAGCCGCACCGCGGCGGTCGGCGCGCTCGACGCCAAGGTTCGAATCCTCGAGCAGACCGAAGCGGAGCTCAGCACCTGGCGGCCGACCAGTGCCCTAAGCCAGATCAACCGTTTGCCGATCGGCACTGCCGGCGCCCTGGATCCGCCGCTCTGCCGGTTGCTCGAGCGCGTGCAGCACTGGCAGCGACGGACGGCCGGGGCGTTCGACCCGGCTATCGGCGCCCTGATCGCCGCCTGGGATCTGCGGGGTGCGGGCCGCATCCCGACCGAGGCCGCGCTGGCCGTGGCCCGAGCGCGCGCCGGCTGGACGTACGTCGCAATGGACGGGCGGGCGTGCCTGCTCAGGCGACGCCGTGACGTCACGCTGGATGCCGGCGCCTTCGGCAAAGGTGAGGCGCTCGACCGGATCCTGGCTACCGGGGAGGATGTCGGTCCGTGGCTGGTCGATCTCGGCGGGCAGGTCGCGGTCTCGGGACCGCGCCCGGACGGGTCGGGATGGCCGGTGGCGCTGGCGCACGCCGGGCGGCGGCACCTCGGCCTGATCGACCTCGAGTTGCGCGGGGGCTCGCTCGCCACCAGTGGCGGCGCGGAGCGCGACCTCGTCGTCGGGGACCGGAGGGTCGGGCACGTGATCGATCCCCGGAGCGGACGTCCCGCGCCATTCAACGGCTCGGTCACCGTCTGGCACGAGCGCGCGCTGGCGGCCGACATCCTCTCGACCGCGCTCTTCGTGATGGGACCAACGGCCGGACTTCGATGGGCCGAGCGGCACGACGTGGCCGCGCTGTTTCAAGTGCCGGATGGCGCCAGCGCCATAGGCCCGCTGGCGCTCCGGCCGAGCCGCGCCTTCGTCAGGAAATTTCTGCTAGGCGACCGGCGTGTCGACCGGCAGCGCGTAGCTGGCGATCGACACCTGCGCGGCCAGCCTGGCCGCGGCATCGATCAGCGCCCGAGCGGCCGGTGACTCCGGCTCCCCTATCACGATCGGCGTTCCCTCATCCCCTCCGATACGGATCGGCTCGTAGAGCGGGATCTGCCCGAGATAGGGCACACTCATCTCGGCGGCCAACGATTCGCCGCCGCCCTTCCCGAAGATGTCACTCTCGTGCTGGCAACTCGGGCAGATGAAGTGGCTCATGTTCTCCAGGAGGCCCAGGACGGGAATGTTCAGCTTCTGATACATCCGTACGGCGCGACGCGTGTCGGCCAGTGACACCGTCTGCGGTGTCGTCACGACCACGGAGCCCGCGACGGGCACCGTCTGGCTCAACGACAGCGCGACGTCGCCCGTCCCGGGCGGCATGTCGATCACGAGATAGTCGAGATCATCCCAGCGCACCTCGCGAAAGAACTGCTGGATCACTCCGTGGAGCATCGGTCCACGCCAGACGATGGGCGCGTCGTCCTGGGTCAGAAACCCCATCGACACCACCCGGATCCCGTACCGCTCGGCTGGGACGATCTTCTTGCCGTCCGTCTCGAGCTGCTTGTGGACGCCCAACATGATCGGAACGTTGGGTCCGTAGATGTCGCCGTCGAGCAGACCGACCCGGCTGCCGTGGCCCGCCAAGGCGCAGGCCAGATTGACCGAGACGGTCGTCTTCCCCACACCGCCTTTGCCCGCGCCCACGGCGATGACGTTCTTCACCCCCGGTACGGCGGTGCGCCCCTTGTCGGGCGACGATGCCGACCGGACGTTGGCCGTCATCTCGACGTGCACCGTCCGGACCCCCGGCAGCCGGCGGAGCGCGGCTTCGGCCTGATCCCGCATCTGATCCTTAACCGGACACGCGGGCGTCGTCAGCTCAATCACGACGGAGACGGTCTCCCCGTCGATGCCGACCTGTTTCACGAACCCGAGACTCACGATGTCCCGGTGCAGGTCGGGATCCTGGACGACCTTGAGCGCCTCCAGGACCGCCGACTCCACAATTCCAGGCTCAGACATATCCATCCTTCATCGACAACCGAACCCGCGGCCATCGCGACGACGACCGTGCCTGCGAGTGGAATGCGAGCGATACCCACTCAAATCGTAGCTTATCGAGTTCGCCGGTAGGCTGACAAGCGCGAGCGGCAGGAGGAAACACTCGGCGGGCTGCTAACCGTGTTCAAGAATTGCGCGAGTGTTCACCGGCCGGGCGCGTCAGGCGATCGTGATGCGGACCTCCACGGACGTTTCCGGCGCGTACGGCGGATTCACCGTGAACTGGAAGCGCGCGCCGGGACGAACACCCGGGGGAATCGACAAGCGCACGAGGTGCCGGTGGGGCGCCGAGCCGGTGCCGCGGCACATCGAGCACCTTTCCGCCCACACTTCCCCGCGTCCACCACACACGAGGCACGTGCAGCGCACCGGCACTTCCAGGGCCACCTGCGCCCCTTCCCGCGCCTGATGCCACGAGAGGCGGACGTGCGCCACACACGGGTCCTCCTGCGCGTCCATCAGCCCACGGCCGATCCGTTCGACGATTCTCGACACCGACGGAAAGTCGATGGCCACATCCTGGTAGACGGGCTCTGCCCGCCGCGGCACGACCCAACGCGCGTCAGGCTGATCCGCCCCACCCGCGGCCATCATCTCGTAGGCGCGGCGCACCTCGCAGACGCGCTCGAGGGCCGGACCGTCGTGCGCGACCGCCGCCTGCCCGCGGCGTTGGACTTCACGATGCACGCGGCGAAGCTCGTTGGCTCGAGCCGCTCTTGGCACGCCGACCACCCAGGAATATTCACGCATGAAGCTGCCGGCAACGATAGGAGCGTGTCGCGCGCCTTGTCAAGGGGACGAGCCGATGCTAGCAGCCCGTGGTGAAAGCCCCGCGTCGCACCGAGATCGTCGAGGCGCCCGCCTCGCAAGGCGCGAGGAGTGAAAATACCGGTAGTATTTGACCCATGGTGGACAACGCCCAACGCTGCCGAAGTCGGGATGCATCGGCGGTCGAATGCAGCGGGACTTTCACCACGGGCTGCTAGGGTCCGAATCGAAGCGCTCGCACGCCCTGGGGTGGTCGCGAAACCGAACCATGAAGAATGAGTGTCCGATGTGCGGCGAGGCCATGCGACTCGTCGCGCGCGAACGGATCGACCACATTCCCGGAACCGGACAGACGTCCCGCCAGCAGGTTCGTGAATGGGTCTGTCCCGAGTGCGACTATTTCGAGGAGGTGGACGACCGATCGGAAGGATGAAGCACGCGAAACCGGCCGCAGCGAGGCGGTTACCGGGACGCCACGGTGAGGAGCATTTCGCGGCGAAGCGGCTCCTCGACATCCGCCAGATTCAGCTCGACCTCACACTCGTCACAGAGCACCTCCAGGATCGCTGGTCGGCTCTCCTCGGACACTTCGACCCGCGCATCCTCGACGTGCACGACGTGTATCTGTAACGTCTTGACGAGGAAATCCTTTTCATTCCCACAACTGGAACAGCTCAGCGTCATCATCTCCTCAACCTCTAGGTCCGGCGGTCGCCTGCCCCTCCCTGGAATTGTACGGCCTGCCTCCGCGCGACGCAACGACGTTTTTCCCGGATGGCCTCGAGACCGACAGGCGATCGGCTACAATCGATTGTCGGAGAAAGCAAGACTCTGGGAGCGATGTCCATGTCAGGCACGTTCGAAGTTCGCAGTGAAGCAAAAGGGGCGCACTGGATCGCCTGGGTCTGCCGTGACGGACAGAGCACCCCGGACGGCGCCGTGGTGCTGGTCGGTCAGACGCAGACGGAAGCCGAGGAGCGGGCTCGCGCGTGGGGTGAGCGAACCGTGAGCCATCCTGCGGAGGGCGCATAGCCGGATGTTCACCGCGGGCTGCTAGCAGAGTCGAAATCGATGGGCCGCGGACCGCTCGTCAGCCCGCCAGTCCGCGACACCCGCTCCCCTGGGCACCGACTCGAGCCATCGTACGAAGCCAACGGGCAGCACATCCGCCAGACTCGAGCGGCCAGCCACGACGCGATCACCCGAGCGCAGTAGGCTCAGATAGAGCGCATCGCGTGCCCTGGTGACAGCGACATACAGCAACCGTTTCGTTTCTTCGAGCGCCCGCGCCCGCTCCTCATCCTCGATCTCCCCAGCGACCTCCTCAGCGGAGCCTCCCACGGTCACCGAGGGCAAGCCATCCCCGCGATCGGCCAACACCTGAATCGGCGCGCGCGCACCGCCGACCCCGCGCGAGAGGCCGACCACGAACACGATCGGAAACTCCAGTCCCTTGGCCGCATGAATGGTCATCAAGTGCACGGCGCCGGCGGCATCGATTGTTGCGTTGGATTCGTCGCCGGTGGACAGATGCTCGACGTGGTCCGCGATTCGCGCCAGGGTGGCGTATCCACGGTTCTGGATGCGCCGCAACAAGCTGCGCATCTTCTTCACGTTCTCCCGAGCCTGCCGGACGCGCGGCCCTCGAAGCTCGTACAGATAGGCCGATTCGCGGATCGCGCGATCGACCAGCTCGGCTGGCGGAAGCCGATCGACGAGGCCGAGCCACCGCCGGGCCCCCACACGTGCCAGTTCGAGACGGCGGCGATCGAGGGCCGGCAGCGACGCCAGGGAGGCCGGCGCCCCGGCCCCCGCGATCGCCTGCGCCAGGCCAGGCGCCAGGTGCCGTAGCGCCTCGTCGGACAGTCGGACGAATCCCGACCGGAGAAAGGCCGCAGCCCAGAGATCGGAGGACGGGTGGGCCAAGAATCGCATCAGCGCCCGGAGGTCCTGGATCTCGTCGGCCCCGAAGAACCCGAGGCCTCTGTAGACGTAGACCCGAACGCCTCGCGCGGACAGGGCGCGCTCGTACTCCGGGTGGCTGGCGCGGACGCGGAACAGGACGGCGATGTCATCGGGGCGGACCCTCCGGCGCACACCCGTGCGTGGATCCCGCACCGTGACGCCGGACAGCAGTCGCTCGATTTCCGATGCCACCGCGTCCGCACAGCCGGCCTCGTCCTCGGCCAGGGCCAGGCCGAGCAACGCGTGTTCCGCTGGCGCCGGCGATGTCGAGGCGTCGTCCTCGTCCGTCAGGGGGAAGCGGTCGTGTTCGTCGTATCGGAAGGCGTCCGACCGGCCGGGGACCTTCTCGATCGCGCTGGAGAGATCGTTCACGAACCGGAGGAGTCCCGGGACGGCGCGAAAGCTCCGAGTGATCGCTGTTCGGACCGGCACTCCGGGGCGCAGGCACCCGATGTAGTCACCCGCTTCGGCAAACAGCGACACGTCGGCGTCGCGGAAGCGATATATCGACTGCTTGCGATCGCCGACAACGAAAATGGACGGCGGCAGGGGCGCATCCTGCACGAGACCGACGCCTTCCCCCCATGACTGCACGAGCAGCGACACCAGCTCCCATTGCGCCCGGCTCGTGTCTTGGAACTCGTCGACGAGCACGTGATGGTATCGCGACTCGAGGCGATATCGGCTCTGCGCGAACTCGTCCATCTGGCGCAGGAGCCCCAGGGCCAGGCGCTGGACGTCGACGAAGTCCAGGACGGCGTGTTGCCGCAACGTTCGACGATACTCTCGCTCGGCGATCCGGTAGACGCGCCAGACCGCACGTGCCAGCACCTCGCCGACGCCACGGCGGTAGCGGGTCGCGATCGCCGCGAAGGCCGATGCCAGCTGCCGGACGGCCTCGATGTGCCGCGTCCGCGACGCGCGCGAGGGAAAGTCGGCGTGCGCGTACGCCGTACGCTGCCGCGGCTTCCCGGCCCGGGTCAGGACGTGCTCGGACAGACGATCGAGCAGGCTGCGCACGTCCGCAGGGTCGCAACCGAAGGTGTCCAGTCGCTGCAGGTCGGCAGCCAGCATGCGAAATCGCGCATGCCCGGTCGGCCCGTCGGCGAGAAACGCCCGGAGGCCGCCCGGGGCGCGCTCGAGCGCACCCCGCAGGCGCGTCATGGTGGCGCGCGCGGTCTGCTCCAGGGTCAGGCGGGGGGGGGCGGTGGCGAGAAGCCGTCTCAGCGCACGTGGCGCCACGAGGCGATGGCGCAGCAGCCACACGAGCCCCGTCCGAAGGTTCGTCGCCCCGAGGCGGGTCAGGAGCAGCGCCACGCCTTCATCTCGGGGCACCAGCGCGCCGACGATTTGCTGCGCCCGATCGAGCGCCTGCGCCATCAGGCGAGGCGCCTCCGTCTCGTCGGCAATGCCGAAGCCGGGGTCGAGATCCGCCTCGAGCGGAAATTCACGCAGGAGCGACAGACAGAAGGCGTCGATCGTGGTGATGTGCACATCGCTCAATCGGTCGCGCAGCGCCCTCCACTGGCGGCGCGCCGTCTCGGACGTCGCGGCCGCCCGACGGAGCTGCCCCAGAATCCGCTCGCGCATCTCCGCGGCCGCTTTGCGCGTGAACGTCATGGCGAGAATGTTCGCCGGATCGACGCCAGCGCCCAGCAGATTCAGGTACCGCGAGACCAGCACCGAGGTCTTCCCGGTGCCCGCCGACGCCTCCAGCACGACGTGGCGGTTCGGATCGACGGCCAACCGGCGCGCCTCGGGGTGTTCGCGCCCGGCGTGACGTTGTGCGTTGTCGCGGGGTCCGGATCTCACGACGCCCGCCCTTTCCGGCAGACCGCGATGAAGCCACACGACGCACACAGGCGATCTTCTGCCGGGGCCGGCGGGAACGCTCCCCGCTCGATGCCGTCAATCGCCTCCAGGAAGCGCGCCTGGCCGGCACCGAGATTCGCCGGCGTCCCGTCACCCCGGACCAGGACGGGCACCTCGAGCCGGGACCCGCCAAACGCCACATAGGACGCCTCCGCCACGCTCCAGGTCCGGCGGCGATACCCGGCCAGGGCCTGCTCGGCGCAGGCCGCATAGACCGGAAGCTGCACGGCCCGGGCGGCGTTCGGTGCGCGACCCAGCTTGTAGTCCAGCAGACGCAAGGTGCCGTCGGCGAGCAGATCGACGCGATCGGCCACGCCGCGAAGCCTGACCTGCCGCGAAACACCGGACGCCCCTGTCATCGAGAACGTCCCGTCGAACGTCCGCTCGAGCAATGATTCGACGGCGTCTCCCGATCGCTCGCTCTCGAGCCGGACGAATCGCTCGACCAGGCCGGCGCCCGACGCCGACCCCAGTAGGCGAGCCCGCTCGAGCTGGCGGTCCACGGCCGGGAGATCGTCCGTCGCCTCCTCGACGACGTCGCGCGCACACGCCAGCGCCGCGTCAATCTGGCCTTCATCGAAGCCATGGTGACCGGCGGCGCGCCACCGCTCGACCAGCGTCCGGAGCACCCGGTGCAGCAGTTCGCCGCGTCCGCGCCGATCGAGCGTGGGCTCGTCCACCGCCTCCTCGTCGAGGCGCAGCATCACCGCGCTGAAGTACTTGAACGGGCAGTCCAGGTAGCGTTCGACCCGGCTCACGGCGTACCGTCGCGGCTCGACCGCACCGATCGTCCCGGGTCGCTCGTCTCCGGCGGAGCCCTCGACGCGCACCGCCACCCAGCTGGCCGTCTCACCCGACACCGCTGACGGCAGGACCGCGTCGTTCACGAGCATCTCGTCGAGGCTGATTCGGAAGGTCGGGTCGGACGTCTCTTCCCGCGTCGGCAGCCCGGCGTCCCCCACGTCCTCCAGCAGCCCGGTCGGCGTCACGACCGTGTCGTCCTCGAGTTGAAAGGTCGACAACACGATCTGCGTAGTCGGCAACCGGAGGAGGTCGGCGAACTCGGCACGCGCCGTCCGCGCGCGGCCGCCGTCAGCCGGCCACCCCAGCTGCCGCAGCAGGGATGCCGGATAAAAAATGTTCCGGCGCGCACCGGGCGGCCAGTCCCCGTCGATCAGCCCGACGACATGCACGTGGGCAAACCGGCCGTACCGAGCCGCGGAGGCGTCCACCAGCTGCACCCCGCCAGTCCCCGGGCGACGCGCGAACAGCTCCGGCTCGAGTCGTCGCCTCAGTCGGGCTCTCAGCTCGGACACCGGGACGGCGGCCGTCGAAAACTCGGCCGCCGCCGATCGCAGCTCTCGAACAGCGCCTAGGACGGTCTCACGAGCGCGGACTTGCCGGTCACGATCGAGACCCTCCCCGGTCACCGGGGCGTCCCATCGCTCCAGAAACTCGAGCAGCCGCCCCCACTGCGTGGCGGCGGCGCCCGCCTCCTCGATCGGCGAGAGCGCGGCCACGATCGCCAGCACCACGGACGCCAACCGATCGTCGTCGGGCTCGGCGCCGTCCCACCCACCGGCAAGCACCCGCGCCAAGTGATCCGGGCCACCGGCATAGCGTGACGCCTGGAGCCGGCGGGCGAGGCGCTCGACCCCTCGCCCGGGCAGCGGCTCGTCGATGCCGGTGCGCAGATGCGGTGAGCGCAGCACGGCCAGCAGCGCGCCACGGGTGAAGCGCGACGCCACCGCTTCGAGGAGGAGGTCGACCAGGGCGGCATACGGTTCGGCGGCCAGGGGCACCCCATGAAACGTCTCGAACGCGATGCGGGACCCGTCGAACACCTGCTCGGCCAGGTAGACGTAGGGCAGCGGCCGTTGAAACACCACCGCGACGCTGGCGGTGCCCGAGCCACCCGCCTGCGCCACTTCCTCGCGCGACGCCTGGACCCGTCGCGCCACCGACCACAGTTCCTCCTCGCGGTCGCGGCTCGTGAAATGGAGCGCGCCATCCTGATCCGCCGGTACGAGGAGGCTCGGGGTTGTCCCCACGGCCTCGATCCGTACTTCATCGATGCCCGGCAAGAAATCGTGCAGACGCTCGTGGTACCCACTGGCCAGCACGGCCTCCGTCGCGACGATGTCGATCTGGGCCACCGCGGGCATTCGCGCGAGCAGATCGAAATCTGCCAGCCACAGCCCGTCGCCCGACACCGCCTGATCGGCCACGGTCACGATGAGGTGCGTGAACGCCGGTCGCCCCGCCTCGGCGAGCAGGCGCCGGCGCAGTCCATGCTCGTCCAGGCGGCCGGTTGCCTCGATGCGCCGTTCGAACCGGGCGAACGTCTCGGTCAGAAACCGCGTCTGCTCCAGCATCCGCGCGGCACCATGGTCGATGCCGGCGATCGGCTCCAGCTCGCCGATCGCCAATCGCTGGAAGTCGCCCAGGCTTCGCTGTTGACGACGCAGGACGTCGTAAAACGCGAGCATCTCGGCAATCAGGCCAGGTCTCGTCGCGAACGGCGCGCGGACGCCGTCGGCTTCCGCGGTTCGAGCCGCCTCGGTCAGGAGCAGCTCACGATCTGCCGCCGACAGCATCGGCGGTGCGGCCGGCAACCGCTCGTGCAGGCGGTGGTACCAGTCTGGGCGGGTCAGGAGGAGAGGGACGATCCCGGCGCGGCGCGGCAGGAGGCGCAGCGTACGGTGCAATTGCTCCGCCGCCGCGCGCGACGGCACCAGGACCGCACACCCGGCGGCGGCCGCCGAGCTGGCGCCGATCGCCTCCGCGATGCCATGCTGGAACGACTGAAGATCCCGAGCTCTGAGAAGACGCGTCTGCCGCGGTGTGATCACCGCAGTGCCGGAGCGCGGAGTTGCCGCCCCAGATCGGCCTGGGCCTTGGTGAACAGCATCAGTGCGCCGGACGCGGCGGCGGAGGCGTCCCAGGCGGTGGCGATGTCATTGGAGTGGATGGCGTCCTGACGAAATCGCACCGACGTGTAGGCCAGTTGCACGGCCCGCACCATCAGATCGTGTATCGACCGAAACTCCACCGGCGGCGTCGAGCCCTGGAGCGA
Organism: Vicinamibacterales bacterium; assembly: GCA_963667915.2. Lineage (GTDB taxonomy): Bacteria > Acidobacteriota > Vicinamibacteria > Vicinamibacterales > UBA823. The sequence continues at coordinate 1,050,391 of CAXXNN010000004.1, forward strand.
CCGCTCGGCGGTCTCGAGGTCGTAACCGAGCCGCTCCAGGACCTCGGCGTCAGGACCGGCGAGTGCCCGGATCTCCTCCAGGCCGGCCTTCGAGCGGATGAACCCGTCGACCGGTGCGGTCAACGCGCGCTGATAGGCCCGGAACGTCTGAACGCGCAAGTTCCAGCGGTCGCGCTCGAGCCGAAGCTGCCTGGCCGCTGCGAGCCGGTCATCCACCACCAAGACCAAGGCTCTGAACTGATTGGGTCGCTTGCGGCCCAGCGCGGCATCGCGAGCCTGGATGTGACGCCGCAGACGCTCCAGCCCGCGCACGTCAGCCTCCGCGGCGCGGCGCGCCGAGTCGTCGAGCAGCGTCCGCGTCAGATCCGCATAGGCGCGTTCGATCGATACCTCCGCATCGATCTCCGCCCTCACGAGAGCGCGCGTGGTGTTCACCCAAGCCGCTGGCAGCGCCGCCGCACTATCGTGGAGCAGCCCCATCGTGGCCCGCAGCAGCGACACCCGCTCGGCCGGCACGCGCGTCAGCCTGGCCGCGCCGAGCGCCTGCGCAATCGTCTCCTGCAGGCTGGGTGGCGGCAGCAACGGCATCGGCGGCGGACTCGACGAGATCGCCACGAAGTCGAGATCGAAGCGCTGCGCCCCCGTGGCCACGCGAATCTCCGAAATCACCTCGTCGAGCCACCCGACGATCTGCTGCACGTCACTCGCCCGGTAGCCGTAGTGGTCGCCAGGCCACGCGTGGAGCGTGGTGCGGGCCCGCATGGCAATCTCGAGCCGGAGGAACGGATCGGCCGTCCGGGCGACGTCGTTGAGGGCGTAGGCGACCTCCGAGCTCATGAGCGCAAAGTCGGCGTCGCCTTGCGTCGCCGCGTAATGCGCCGATCGGGCCGATTCCGAGTACCGCTCGGTAGTGTGCCAGTCGATGGTCGCCGATGGAATGCTGACCAGATGGAGGCGCGGGTTCTTGAAATCGGCTCGAATGGGCAGAGAAAAGACGATGTCGTCACCAACCCGCGAGTATTCGCCGTAGCTGACGAGGCTGGAGCCGTCCGCCAGAAAGATGCGGTACAGCACCGCGTCGAGCACTTCGGCGCGCCCGTCCCGGGCGCACGCCAACAGCAGCGCCAGCACCACGCACGCCACGTGGGCTCGAGACGTCACGCGCCGACTTTTCACGCGCATGGGAACTGCACCCAGCCTAGTGCGGCCTCTGGACGCGGTCAAGCAGCGCACCCATGCGGACGGGTCGCCGACCGCGGCATCCCAGCCGGCCGTGGTAAAAGTCGCGCTGTGGAAACCCTGTGGACCGTCGGTGCATGCCTTGTGGACGATCTGCTGATGTCATGTTTTTTTGATCGTGCTTCCCCAACAAAGTGATCGAATCTGCCGTCGACCGGCGTCCTTCGTCGTTTCTTCCGCTTGACGACGATCGATGAATCAATAGAATCGCATCTTCGCTGGCCTATCACACGTCGACCTCTGACAACGCCGTGAGCGTCCATCGTTTCGAAGAAATCATCAACGGCCGGCAGTACGAGATCGAAGTGTCGTCGGTCGATGCGACCACCTGGCGCGCGCGGCTGGCCCGCATGCCCGGCGCCGCGTCGGCCCTGATGCCGTTCTACGGTGCCACACCGGACGATGCGGCGCGACAGTTGACGAACTGGCTCGCGCTTGCGCACCGCGGCTCGACGAAGTCAGTATAGAGCAATCCTCTGCAAGAGCCGGAGCCGACTCGGCCTCGGCCCGCGCTCGAAGAAGGAGAGCCATGACTCGTCTCGCCTTAGCAGCCACCCTGGCTGCGCTCGTCCTCCTGCCGCCGACCGGTCAGGTGTCGGCCCAGACCCTTGAGCCGCCGCGCGTGCGGCTGGTCGCCACCGGTGGAACCATCTCCGCCAAATCCGGCGGGCGTCTGACGGCCGAGGAGCTCGTCGATCTCATCCCGAACCTCACGGAATATGCGCGCGTCGAGTCCGAGCAATTCGCCAATGTTTCCAGCTCACGGTTGACGCTGGACCAGTGGCTCCAGCTCTCCCGCCGGCTGAACGAGCTGTTCACCCAGGACCCCGGCCTGGCCGGCATCGTCGTCACGAGCGGCACCGATACGCTCGAGGAAACAGCTTACTTTCTGCACCTGACGGTCCGGAGCGAGCGTCCGGTCGTGGTCGTGGGGGCCATGCGGAACCCGAGCCGGCTCGGCTATGAGGGCGCGGCCAACCTCCAGCAAGCCTTCCGCGTCGCGGCCGCGCCCACATCGCGCGGCAAAGGCACGCTCGTCGTCCTCAACGACGAAATCAACTCGGCCCGAGAGGTGACCAAGACGGACGCCCGGCGTCTGCACACGTTTCAGTCGCGTGGTTACGGGGTGCTGGGCGTCGTCGACCGCGATGGCCCGGTCTACTACCGCAGCCTGCTTCGGCGCCATACGCTGCGCAGTGAGTTCGACCTGGCGGGCGTGACCGCCCTGCCCCGCGTCGACATCATCATGGTGTATCAAGGGGCCCCCGGTGATCTGATCGAAGCGGCCGTCGATGCGGGGGCGAGAGGTCTCGTCATAGCGTCGGCGGGCGCGGGCGCGATGAGCCGCCTTCAGTCGTCCGCGATCACGTATGCCCATGCGCGCGGCGTGTTCACCGTCGTGAGCACCCGGACCGGGAGCGGACGCATCGTCCCGAACCGCCCACCGTCTGCCGACGAGGAACTGACGGAGGCGCAGCAGTTGCGCACGCGGTATCGGATCGCCGGACAGGACTTGACGCCGATCAAGGCACGCATCCTCCTCATGCTGGCCCTGACCCGCACCGACGACGCAGAGGAGATCAGACGGATGTTCGCGGAGTACTGACCTCGCGACCGGTGGGAAGCGGATCGCCTCAGGACCCCACCGGAGCGGCTGCTGCCGTATGTTCCAGGGCGTGCGGAGGTCACGCCGCACTCCCGTTACTCCCAGTGGCCGCCGCTGTCATCGTCATCGTGGGGGAGTTGGCCGCGTCGAGGTCCGACAGTTCCGGTTGGAGCGCCTTGGCCAACCCGCTCCAGGCGCGGGTGCCGACGGGACAGGGGCAAGGCACCCAGCGATGATCACACGCACACGTGCGCTGGCCGGGGTGGTCCTGGGTCTTGCGATCCTTGCCGCCTGTGGCGGCGAGGCCGTACCCGATGCGGGCCCCGTCGGGGAGGTCTCTGACGAAGCGATCGCTCCCGACTGGTGCAGTCGGCTTCCGCGCGCCCTCTACGCCGAACTCGATCGCGTCGACGTCGAGTCCGACTGGTTCGAGGTGTGGGAGGCGGGCGACGGCGTCCTCGCCCTCTACGAGCCGAAGCAGTGGCAGGAAGTGATTTCCTATCTCGTGCTCGGCGCTGACCGCGCGCTGCTCTTCGACACGGGCATGGGCATCGCTCGGATCTCCGACGTGGTGGCCCAGCTCACGGAGCTACCGGTGATCGTCGTGAACTCCCACTCGCACCTCGATCACGTCGGCGGGAACGCGGAGTTTTCGTCGGTGGTGGGCATGGACACCGAGTTCACCCGTGAGCGCGCCACCGGTCTCGCGAACGAACGAGTCCGCGGGGAGGTGGTCCCCGACGCGCTCTGCGGCCCGTTGCCCGAGGGCGTCACGCAGGACAATTACATCAGTCGATCATGGACGGTCACCGAGGTCGCCACCGACGGACACACCATCGACCTGGGTGGCCGCGTCCTCGAGATCCTGCACATCCCCGGCCACACCCCCGATGCAATCGCCCTCCTCGACGCCGCGGCCGGGTATCTCTGGACGGGCGACACCTTCTACGAGGGGCCTATCTGGCTGTTCGCCCCGGAGACGGACCTGGACGCGTACGAGGCGTCTATCGCTCGGCTGGCGGGGCTGGTCCCGGACCTCACACGCCTTCTCCCGGCACACAACACCCCGGTCGCCGACCCAATTCGGTTGATCGAACTACGGGATGCGTTTTCGGCGGTAAGGGACGGGACGCTCGAAGGGACCCGCAGCGGGCCCGGTGCCGAGACGGTCGAGTACGAAGCGGGGGCGTTCTCGATTCTGATGGCCGCGGACGCCGGACCCGGCGACTGAGTCGAGCTGCCCTCGCCCCGTAGCGGACCACCCACGAAAAAAGGCGCACCTGGCTTGGCCGGGTGCGCCTCGAGGATACCGAACTGGCCGGGCTGCTAGCTAGGTTTCCAGAATCTTCTTGAAGACCTCGACCGCCCGCTGCATCTCCTCCATCGTGCCGAGCGAGATGCGTGTGTGGGTCTGCTCCATCGGCGGGAAGTCGCGCCCCACCAGGACGCCCTGCTCGCGGGCGGCGTCGCGGAACTCGCCCGCCGGCCGGCGGATGTTCACGAACAGGAAGTTGGTCTGCGAGTCGGACGCCTCATAGCCCATCTCCGTGAAGGCGTTGATCGTGAACTCGCGAATCCGGCGGTTCTCCTCGCGTTCGGCCACCATGTGGTCCCGGTCGTCCAGCGACGCCAGGGCTCCCGCGGCGGTCATGACGTTGATGTCGCCCAGTCCCCAGGCCGCCTGGAGTTTCGCGACCGTGTCGGGGCGGCCGGCGGCGTAGCCGAGGCGCATGCCGGCCATCCCGTAGGCCTTCGAGAACGTCCGGGTGACGAAGACGTCGTCGTGCTGCAGCGCTTCCGCCACGGCCGTCTCGACGGCGGCGTCGGTCGCGTACTCGATGTACGCCTCGTCCACCAGAATGGCCGTGTTGGGCGAGCTCGACTTGACCCGCGCGATGAACGCCGCCACATCCGCCTGCGAATGTGCCGTCGCCGTTGGGTTGTTCGGGTTGCACAGGAAGACCATGCCGGCGCCGCTGGCTGCTTCAGCCATCCCGTCCAGATCGAGCTTCAAATCGGGGAGGACCGGGACCAACCGAATCTCGGCGCCCAGGCGCTGCGCGGTCCGGTTCGTGCTGAGGAACGATGGCGTGCCGTTGACGAGCGGCCGGCTCGGCGAGACGTAGGCGCGCGTCCCTGCCGCTAGGAGGGCACCCGAGCCGGTCGAGACCACGACGTTTTCGGCAGTCAGGCCGTGGCCGACCCGTCGGGCGATCGCCTCGGCCAGCTTGCTCGCCGCCGCAAATCCGTACCGACCGACGTTGCCGTCGAGCACCTCCTGCATCGCTTCGACCGCCACGTCTCCGGGGCCTCGCGCGTTCTCGTTGCCGTTGATCTTGATGATGTCCTGCGAGGCCGTCACCTGCAGGGCAGCCTCGAGCGGGTCTGGACTCCAGGCCAGCGCCTCGCGCCCCCGACCGATGCTCCACGCCGCCGACAATGCGCCGGCGGAACCGATCCCGAACGAACGGACGAACGCGCGGCGTGACAGTGACATGGAGTGCCTCCTCATCGGCTTGCCGGAGTTGTGATCGAAGGAGAAATTGGTGGACCAGACGGGGTTCGAACCCGTGACCTCGTGAATGCCATTCACGCGCGCTCCCAGCTGCGCCACTGGCCCACGGTGATGAATCATACCCGAGGGGTTGGAACCCGATCAACGAACGGCCACGGGCCCACGATGCGCTCGTAGTCCTCCCGCGTATCCACGTCGGTGAACGCACCCTGGTCGTCGACCGGTACGTTGACGATGTCGGCAGCGTGGGCCCGGACGACGGTCTTCGCGCCCGCGGCGTTGCTTGCCTGTCGCAGTTCGTCGAACAGCGGCCGCCCGAACAGCACGGGATGGCCGTGGGTGTCGCCCAACGCCGGGCGCACGATGGACCCGCCGGTTCTCAGGAACGTCTGCAAGACGATCCGGACTGTCGACGGGCTCACGAATGGGACATCCACGAGCGCGAGCAGCATGCCGGACACCCCGGGCTTGTCGATAGCCGCGAGGGCCACCCGCACGGACGATAGCTGGCCCCGTTCGGGGTGGAGATTGTCCACGACCCTCGGGGCGCGGGAGACCCCGGCCAGCGCGCGCTCGAGGTCACCGGACTGCGTGGAGGCGACGACGACGACGTCGTCGACCCCGCCGGCCCAGAGCGTCTCGACCAGGCGGGAGAGAAACGTCTCCCCTTCGATTCCCGTGGGCAAGAGCGCCTTCGGCCGACCGATGCGCGAGGAGGCGCCGGCGGCCAGAATGACCCCGGGGATCACCCTTCCTCCACGCGGTCAGTAGCGTAGGGCATCGGCCCAGTCTAGCAGTCCGCGGTGCGCGTCCCCGCTGCATTCGACCGGCGGACCAAATGCTCGTGCTAGAATCCACCCATGTCCGACGTCGCCGTCCAGATCAGGTGTCAGCGCTGCGGCACCCAGATGGATATGACCGACCCGGCCCCCGGCGGCGTGTGGAAGCCGCAGCAGTTTTGGGTGTGCGCCAGGTGCGGCCGACATTTCTGGACCACCTATTCGGCGTCGAAGCCTGCGGCACCGAAACCTGCTTCAACTCCAAGTTAGAGAAGAAGTTACGGGTGCTGTCGTAGCGGAAAGCCCTTACAGCCAGCAGCCAAACCATCCCAACGCTAACGTCTGCAGTTGGGCTTGTTGACTTCCATAGGAGGATCCACCTACACTTGGCGCGTTTCGCGCTGCCTTTTGTGTCAGGTGAAGTTTGCCTGACTCGGCGCCAGTTTCGTGCCGGAGGTGTCTGATGTGCCGGCCTCGGCGTCGCTCGTCGTCGGCAGCGCGAATCCGGTCCGCCAGTCGGGGGCGGATCGGAAAGCGAGGCTCGGCTGCGGGAAGACCCGGGAAGATTGTCGGTGTCGCGTTCCAGCCTGAAAGACGGTCCGCGGACATCTCGCCGCGGGCTTCCCACGACACGGGGTCTCGTTCAATCCCAGGGTGGTCCTGGGGCTTCGCCGATCGGAGGACTAGGGTTATGCCAAGCGGTACGATTGCACGGCTCCTCATCGATAAGGGGTTCGGGTTCATTCGCGATGAGGGCGGAATCGAGCACTTCTTCCACCGCAGCTCGGTGCGGGGTGCCGTCTTCGAGTTGCTCCGAGAAGGGCAGCGCGTCGAGTTCACGCAGGAAGAGTCTGCCAAGGGGCCTCGCGCTGGCGAGGTGACCCTCATCGAAAACTAATCCGCCCTACGCGGGTCGTGCGTATCGTCGTGGGGTCGCTGGCGCGGCTCGCGTAGGCTCCGAAGAATGCCGGCTCCGTCGCCGGCCTCACCCGGGGTACGCTCCGTCCTGCGCGTCGATCCCGCGATTTCGCGCTTCCCGCTCGTCGGATTTCCGAGTGCGGTTCCCGGCGTCGCTCGATCGTCCGCCACTCGCGCTGACGGACACGGCCCGTCAGTACGTCGATGGAAGCGAACGGGGCCCGGTGGCCCTCCCGGTCTTCAAAATCGGTCGCTCCCCGCTCTGCGGGGGGGCTGGGTTCGACTCCCAGGCGCTTCCGCCATTAACTCCTTTTCTCCGAAACACTTACTGATCTCGGAGACTCCGTTTCCCCTATCTCTCCCCGCACTGGCTCGTCCAGGAGCCGGATCGCCCCCTCGATCGCCGCCGGACTCAGGTGCATGTAGCGCTGGGTCGTCGTGATGTTGACGTGCCCCGCCAGTTCCTGAATGGCTCGTGCGGGCGCGCCGCGCATCGCCAAGTGGGAGCAGAACGTGTGCCGGAGCACATGCACTCCACTTTTCTGGACCTGCGCCCGCCGAGCGGCTCGCCGGACCCACCCCAGCACGGTTCTCCGATGCAGAGCTTCCCCGTCCCCGTCGCACAGCACCAGCGAACTCCTGAGATGCCGATGCTCACGAAGCGCCTGGGCAAGTCGGAGGGTCAGCGGGATGTACCGTAGCCGTCCCCCTTTCGGTGCCGTTACGTGTCCATCCCAGCTTGATCGCTGGACGAGATATAACCGAAAGTTGTGTTTGAGGTTTTGAACAGGCGGCGTACCCTGGGTGTTGCTAACGCACCCCCCTCACCCGAAGGGCAAGGAGGTACGCCACCATGCCGGAGCCTAACGAAAAGCTGGTCCAGTTCCCACAAGAATCGTCCCGAGATGTCCTGACCGAGGTGCTGCACCGCGGAGCGCAACAGATGTTGCTGACGGCGATCGAGGCCGAGGTGGACGACTACCTTGCGGCCCGGGCGGCGACGATGGACGCGGCCGGGCGCCGGCGCGTCGTTCGCAACGGCCACTTGCCCACTCGGGCGATTCAAACGCCGCTCGGGGACGTGCGCGTGCAGCAGCCCCGGGTCCGGGACCGTCGGCCCGTAGGCGAACGGGAGACGTTCCGGTCGGCGATCCTGCCGCCCTACCTGCGAAAGACGACCAGCTTGGAAGAACTGTACCCGTGGCTCTATCTCAAGGGCATCAGCACGGGAGACTTCAGCGAGGCCTTGCAGGCGCTGTTGGGGCCCGACGCGCGGGGGTTGTCGGCGACGACGATCACGCGGCTCAAGGCGGTGTGGGAGCAGGACTACCGCGGGTGGTCGCAGCGGTCCCTCGCCGGCCGGCGCTATGCCTATGTTTGGGCGGACGGGGTGTACTTCAACGTCCGCCTCGAGGACACGGACAACAAGCGGCAGTGCATTTTGGTGCTGATGGGCGCCACGCGGGAGGGGCAGAAGGAGCTGATCGCGATCACCGATGGCTACCGCGAGAGCGAGCAGTCGTGGCGCGAGCTGCTGCTGGACGTCCGGGCGCGCGGGCTCGCGATCGACCCGGAACTCGCCGTCGGCGACGGGGGCCTCGGATTCTGGGGCGCCGTGCGGAAAGTGTTCCCGAAGACCCGCGAACAGCGGTGTTGGGTGCACAAGACGATGAACGTGCTGAACAAGCTGCCGAAGGGCGTGCAGCCCAAGGCGAAGGCGATGCTGCACGACATCTGGATGGCGGAGACGACGTCCAGCGCCAACCAGGCGTTCGACTTGTTCGTGGCCACGTTTCACGCGAAGTTTCCGGCGGCGACCGCCTGCCTGGCGAAAGACCGGGACGTGCTGCTGACCTTTTACGAGTTCCCCGCCGAGCACTGGATTCACATCCGGACCACCAATCCGGTCGAGTCGACGTTCGCCACCGTCCGGCTCCGCACGCGCAAGACGAAGGGCGCGGGCAGCCGCCTGGCGTGCTTGACGATGGTGTTCAAGCTGGCGATGGCCGCACAGAAGACCTGGAGAGCGTTGAATGGGTGTCAACTGATCGCCGATGTCATCGACGGTGTGCCCTTCGTCGATGGCGTCCGAAAGGAAGCCGCCTGATCATGCCGCATACACAACATTTGGCAATATCCCTCGCTGGACGCACAGTTGGCGCTCTGCCAGGTCGATGTCGGTCCACTCAAGCGCGATCATCTCCCCGCACCGCAGGCCCGCCTCTCCGCCCAGGAGGACGATAAGTGCGGCGGGAGGGCCGGTGGCGCGAGCGGCCTTCACCAACCGCTCGTAGATGTCGAAGTCGTGAAACGCCGCTGCCGACTTGGACACTGTGCGGGTTCAAACGATTGTGGACCAATTGAGGCTATGAGATAAGAGAGACTTTGCCACCCGGGGAGGAGGTCCCCATGACGAAGGCGAAGTCTGCGGAGCAGGTTGTTCAGAACATCCGGCGGAAGACCCGGCGTCGCTTTTCGGCGGAGGAGAAGATTCGGATGGTGCTCGAGGGGTTGCGGGGGGAAGAGAGCATCGCGGCGCTGTGCCGCCGCGAGGGGCTCAATCCGAATCTGTATTACCGGTGGAGCAAAGAGTTTCTCGAGGCGGGCAAGAAGCGGCTGGTGGGCGATACGACCCGGGAAGCGACGTCGACTGAAGTCACCGATCTCCGCACCGAGAACGGCCGCTTGAAACAGGTGGTGGCCGAGATGGTGCTCGAGAATCGGTTGCTAAAAAAAAGCGTGACGGCCTCCGACTCGGAGGACGGTACGTGAGACACACCGCCGCCGAGAAATACGAACTGATCCGGCTGGTCGAGGGCTCGGATCTGCCGGTGCGGCAGACGTTGCGGGAGCTACGCGTCCAGCGGTCCACGTTCTACACGTGGTATCGCCGCTACCTCCAACGGGGTCGAGCCGGACTCGAGCCCGCGCCCACGGCGGTCCGACGCTACTGGAACCGGATTCCGCCGCGGGTGCGCCAGCAGGTGGTCGAGGCCGCGCTGGCCGATCCCGAGCGGTCGCCCCGGGAACTGGCCTGGCAGCTGACGGATCGGCACGGGCATTTTCTGTCGGAATCGAGCGTCTATCGCATCCTCAAGGCGTATGACTTGATTCCGAGCCCGGCTTACATCGTGCTGTCGGCGGCCAAGACCTTCCGGCATCCGACGCATCGGCCGAACGAGCTGTGGCAGACCGACTTCACCTACCTGCAGGTGGTGGGATGGGGATGGTACTACCTGTCGACCGTGCTGGACGACTACTCCCGCTACATCGTCGCCTGGTTGCTCCGGACGTCGATGCAGACCTCCGACGTGCTGGAGACGCTCGACCTGGCCCGCGCGACGACGGGCCTCGACCGCATCCGAGTGGTCCATCGGCCCCGGCTACTGAGCGATAACGGGCCGTGCTATGTCTCGCGGGAGCTCGCGGCCTACCTGGAGACGCACCAGCTCACACACACGCGCGGGGCGCCGTATCATCCGATGACCCAGGGGAAGATCGAACGCTACCACCGGTCGATGAAGAACGTGGTCAAGCTCGAGAAGTACTACAGTCCGTGGGAGCTCGAGCGTGCCATCGCCCGCTTCGTCGCCCATGACAACCACCGTCGACTCCACGAAGCCTTGGACAACGTCACACCCGCCGACGTTTACGAGGGGCGGCGACCGGCCATCCTGGCCCGGCGGGCTCAGATCAAATGGAGGACACTGGCAGAACGAAAACGTGAGAACCTACACACGCCGCCCAAGGCGGCACACCGGCGGGAAGTCTCTCTTACGAAACAGGGGTCTTGGTCCGGATTGGTTTGACGACGTACATGCGACGCCCCGGTCGTGGGACGCGGCGCCGCGTGGGGGCCAGACAATACGATCATCTATCAGCCTGGCCCGGGGTCTTCTGGACTGCTCCGGGTGTCGGCCAACGGAAGTGAGCCGCAGGCCCTGACGACGGCCGACGCCGAGATGGACAACAGCGTGCTTGCCTGGCCGTCGTTTCTGCCGGACGGCAGTGCGCTTCTCACGACCCTGAACTACGGGGCTCTCGACTCGAACGCCGCGCAGATCGTGGCGCTCTCACTCGAAAGTGGCGAGTGGAACGTGATTGCCAACGGCAACCACGCGCGCTACGTGCCACCAGACTACCTGGTCTATTACGAGTCCAGAGGTGGGCTGCAGGCCGTCCGCTTCGACCCGGAGCGGCTCGAAGTGGAGGGATCTCCCGCCTCGGTCGTTGACAGCGTCTACCGGGCGCCCGCGGTGGGTGCGCCCTTCTTTGCGGTGTCGCGTACCGGATCGCTCGTGTACCTCAGCGGCGGTCTCGAACGCTCGCTCATGTGGGTGGACCGCGAAGGGCGTGGATCGCCGGCGATCGAAGAACGACGGGGCTTTCGGTTTCCGGGGCTCTCGCCTGATGGCACAAGGGTGGCGGTCATCGTCGATCCGAGACCGTCCGAAGTATGGATTTATGACCTCGAACGCGACACCCGCTCCCTGCTCTATGGCAGCAACCACGCGACCTCAACACTCTGGTCGTCGGACGGCACCCGGGTCGTGTTCACAAGTGACGGCCTCCGCTGGATGCCGGCCGACGGAAGCGGCGAGGCAGAGCCTCTGCTCGCGAGGGAATACCCGCGGTACGCCTCCGCGTGGTCCCCGGACGGCAGATTTCTGACGTACCACGAACAGCATCCCACGACCGGCTTCGACATCTGGGTGATGCCGCTGGACGGCGATCGAACCCCGGAGCCGTTCTTGGTGACTCCAGCAACTGAGGCGGACTTGCGCTTCTCGCCCGATGGCCGCTGGGTGGCGTACCTGTCCACGGAGTCGGGCCGCGCGGAGGTGTACGTGCGGCCGTTTCCTGGCCCCGGCGGCGCGGTCCCGATCTCGACCGAAGGCGGCAGCCTGCCGGTGTGGTCTGCCGACGGGCGCGAGTTGTTCTACCGCAACGGTGAGACGATGATGGTCGTGGCGGTCGAGACCGGGTCGACCTTCACGGCCGGGACGCCGGAAGTACTCTTCGACGGGGCGTACAACAACATCAACAACAACTACGACGTATCAGGTGATGGTCGCTTTCTGATGGTCAGACCAGATCCAAACGCAGCAGCAGACCGCCTCCACGTCGTGCAGAACTGGGTTGAGGAACTGAAACAGCGCCTCCCCACGCCGTGAGATCGCCGCCCCATGCCCATCACCCCCGGCACCAAGATCGGCCCCTACGAGATCCAGGCCCCCCTGGGCGAAGGCGGCATGGGTGCGGTCTACCAGGCCCACGACCCCACGCTCCAGCGCACGGTCGCCATCAAGGTACTCGCCAAGCAGGATGAGGACGCCTCCGCCCGCCTGCTCCAGGAAGCCCGCGCCGCCTCGGCCCTGAACCACCCGCACATCTGCACCATCCACGAGGTCGGCGAGCATGAGGGCCAGGCGTTCATCGTCATGGAGCATGTCGAGGGGAAGCCCCTCAGTGCGCTCATCCCCGCCGACGGGTTGCCCCCGGAGAGCGTCATCCGCTACGGGACGCAGATCGCCGACGCCCTGGCCCACGCGCATGAACGCGGCATCGTCCATCGGGATCTGAAAAGCCAGAACGTCGTCGTCACACCCGAGGGCCGGGCAAAGGTGTTGGACTTTGGCCTGGCGGCCCGGATGCCCCAGGCGGATGCCGAGGCGGTCACCAAGACCCAGGACGCCATTCCCCATGCCGGGATGCTGGTCGGGACGCTCGCCTACATGGCCCCGGAAGTGCTCAGGGGTGAGGCCGCGACAGCCCGGAGCGACATCTGGGCGCTGGGGGTGGTGCTGTATGAGATGGCGAGTGGGCGGTTGCCGTTCGAGGGAGACACAGCCGCAGATGTTGCATCGGCCACGATGAGGGACGCACCCTCCTCACTCCCGTCGCGCGTGTCGGCCGGACTGCGGTCGATCATCCACAAGTGCCTGGCGAAGGAGCCAGGCCAGCGTTATGCCTTGGCCGCCGTCGTGCAGGGCGCTCTCGATGCAATCCAGTCGGAACCCGGCATCGCGCCGCCGATTCCGGCCGTGGGAGCCCCCGCCGCGACGGACCTCCGCCCCATCGTCGGCATCGCCGTGCTCGCGCTTCTCGCCGTCGGACTGGGCTACTTCCTCCTTCAAGACCGAGCCGCTTCGTCCGACCAGCGCCTTGCCATCGGAGCAACGTCAGGCGCGACCTTCGAGCCCGGCCTGGAACTCGATCCCGCTCTGTCGCCGGCCGGCGACCTCCTGGCGTACGCGGCCGGTCCACCCACCCGGATGCGACTGTTCGTGCGGCAGCTCAATGGCGAGCGGATCATCCCGCTGGCGGAGGAGTCACCAGGCAGTCATCGCTGGCCGCAGTGGTCCCCGGACGGATCACGGATAGCCTTCCAGACCAGGGGCGGCGTCTTCGTGGTGCCTTCTCTGGGCGGCGCGCCTCGCCGGCTCGTCGAGTTGCCACCCGACTTCAGCGCTGTCGTCGGTTTCGCCTGGTCTCCCGACGGGCAGGCCATCGCCTACGCAGTTGCACCACGCGGGTCAGGGGCATCCAGTCTCTACGTCCAACCGGTGGATGGCGGCGACGCGGCGCTGGTGGCAAGCTTGGAGACATCGCCTTCCCGCGGCATCCATTCGCCGCGATGGTCCCCCGACGGGACCTGGATCGCGTACGTCCTCGCCAACACCGGATTCGTATTCAGCGGCAACGCGTTCGGCAATGTCGGTCCGAGCAGCGTGTGGGTGGTTCGAAGCGACGGAGGAGAGCCGATTCAAATCACGGATCCGGCAGCGCTCAACACCAGTCCCGCGTGGACGGCGGACGGGCGATCGCTCCTGTTCGTCTCGAGCCGGGGAGGGGGACGCGACATCTACCAGATCACCCTCGACGATTCGCGCAAGCCGGTGGGTCGGCCGACGCGCCTCACCACCGGCCTCCAGGCCCATACGATCTCCTTGTCGGTCGACGGGTCTCGACTGGCGTACTCGACCTACACGCCGCGGGCGAACGTCTGGTCGATCCGGATCCCCGAGGACGGGGTTGCCTCCATCGCCGAGGCCGAACCGGTGACGACCGGGAACCAGTACGTCGAAGGCGTCGCGGTTTCTCCCGATGGCCAGTGGATCGCCTTCGACTCCGACCGCAGCGGCAACCAGGACATCTACAAGGTGCCAGTCGCGGGCGGCCAGCCGCAGCAGTTGACGACTGACGCCGGCGACGAATTTCTGTATTCGTGGTCGCCAAACGCAGAATCGCTCGCCTTTCATGCGTACCAGGGCGCGGAACCCGACGTGTTTCTCGTCACCGCGGACAGTGGCGTCCTTGAACAGGTGACGACTCATGCCAGCCACGACCGCGAGCCGCATCTCTCGCCCGATGGGACCAGAGTCGCCTTCGTATCGAACAGACTCGGCGCCCTCACCGGCTTCATCGCCTCGAAGGATCCGGACACCGGCCAGTGGACGACACCGGCTCAGGCGGCGTTCGAGGGAAGGCGTCCGGTCTGGTCGTCCGACGGTCAGATGCTTCTCTTCCGTTCGCAAAACGGATTGTCCGTGATCCCGCTAGCGGGAGGCGAAGCTCGAAACATCGTGGACGGCGGCCAAGGCCTCCAAGTCGGGAGTGGCACCTGGCACCCGGATGGTCGGACCGTCTACTACAAGGCCGTCGAGGCCGACGGTGTCTTCAGCTTCTGGCGGTGTCCGCGACTGGCGGTGAGCCGCGACGCAGTTCAGGGCGGTGTCCGCGACTGGCGGTGAGCCGCGACGGATCGTCGAGTTCGATGACCCGCTCCGTCAGACACGCAGCGGTATAGCCTGGGACACCGATGGTGAGCGCCTGTACTTCACGATCGTCGAGCACGAGAGCGACATCGCGATCGCGGAGTTGGTGGTCCCGAACTAGACTGGCGTTCCATTCAGTATGCCCCTCCAGCCTGGCACCACCCTCGGCCCCTACGAAGTCCTCGCCGCCATCGGCGCGGGCGGCATGGGAGAGGTCTACAAAGCCCGTGACACGAAGCTCGACCGTGATGTCGCGCTGAAGATTCTCCCCGACGCCTTCGTGAACGACCCCGAGCGGCTGGCCCGCTTCCAGCGGAAAGCCAAGGTGCTGGCCTCGCTCAACCTTCCGAACATCGCGCGCAACGGCGAGTCTGGGCTGGCAGCAGATTGGTTGTCAAAGCCGAAGCTTCGCACGAAAGCCTTCCACCAAGGCGACTTCTAGCTGCCTTCATTGGGCAGATCACCGTTTCCCCTGCCAGAGAAGCCATGGCATGTGGCGTAGATCTTGCGAGTTCGTAGTCGCTTTGCTTGGGCGTCCGGCGTCATTGTCAGGCACCTTCAACGGATACGTAGCGAGACGACTGAGCTGTTATGGAAAGAGCGAGACACCAGTGCTGACACTGAAGCGATCGTTACTGACCGTTGCGACCGCCGCCACGTACCTAGTCACCGGCGCAGGTCGCGTTGACGCCTCACTCACTTACTCGTTTAGCGGGATAGCTGGGAGTGGCGAGATGAGAGGCCTACAAGATGTCTAGTTTCCGCGCCGGTTGCATCGCGATGGCATACGCTCTCGCCGTAAAGATGCCATCCAGGGCAGCGCGCAGCGCCCTACCCTCGTATACGTGCGTAGAGTTGGAAGGAGCTGGAATAATGCGTCTGTTTGCGAGATGGACTTCGTTCGCGGGCCTGGTGACGGCCATGGCGGCAGCGGGCCTCATCACTGTCGGCCCAGCACTGATATTCACGCGCAAGGGCGGCGTCCGCAGACCCTCGAGATAACCTGCGAGGGACTATCGCCCTTTGCAGGGACGCGCATTAGCAGCCAGCACTGATATTCACGCGCAAGGGCGGCGTCCGCAGACCCTCGAGTGACGTGCAGGGACGCGATTCCGAGCACGGATGGTGACGTGAAGCGGTAGCGGGGGGAAGCGCTGCGTACGTGCACCCTGTTTCCTGACGACTATGTCAACGGTAACGTGATAGTGACCGGGAAGGTCCGGTTTGGCATTTTGGGCACTATCTTCGGCCACGTCCAAGCGAACACCGACCACGGCCTGACGACACCGATTCCCTTTTTCACTCCCAATGCTGTGTTGATTTCTGGGGGCGTCGTCACCGGCGACGTTAGCCAGAAGGGCAACGGTGACCTCCGAATAGCATTTGATGCGTGGGTATTCGGCGACATCGAGATAACAGGCACGGGGCGGCTACTGGTTGGAGCCGGAGAGGCAGCGCGGTTCGAGGACTCTGTCATCACAGTCATCGGGGACGTGATTAACAAAGGCAAGGGGTGCACTTCCGTCTTTACATTCAACCGCGGCACTGTCCAAATTGGCGGCAACGTGGAGAGCCAGCGCGGTGGCGGACAGGTCTCCCCGGGTCCTGTCGACTTTCCTGAGCGTTCTGGGTGCGCGGGTGACCCTGCCCCTGACCCTGACCCTCCCGACCCGGACGGTGGAGAAATCACAATCGGCGGCGACACCTGCGGCATAATCGACATTAACGGGCAGAATCGGGTGGACCCGCTCGGCACTGGGCTCGTCACCGTAAAGGGTGACATCAAGGCGAGCTGTAAGAAAGGCAAGAAAAAATAGAGCAAGACGACGTAGTCTGTCGGCAGCGTTGCTTCACTGCGCCGAAGGCGTTGCAGGCGAAGTCAAGGTGGACTGAGCGCGGCGGAGCGTTTTTTCGGACTTACCCCGGATCAGCTGGGCCGCTTACGTGATCCGCCAAGCCAAGCAGACCGACCACGACCAAGAACACGGTGAGCACCCTCCGAGTCACTGTCGTCACAAACCGTTCTCCTCTCCGATGTCACCTAACGGCGAATCACTTCGCCGAGCGGTGAGAAATCGCATTGTCGAATCGCCGGACACAACTGCACTGTTGAGTTGGAGCGCCCACGATAGCACGGAGCGGTTGCGAAGAGATGCGGTTGCAGTCCCCCCGGCATGGCTGTGCCCGAACTCCTCTGGCGCTGTACCGTGCCAACTGATTCTCCGAACTCCGGGCGCGGGTGCCGACGGGACGGTAGGCAGCGTCTGCGGGTTTGATTCAGCAGAAGGAGGCAATGGTGCGACAGGTAATCGAGGAATGTAACAAGACACGAGCTAGGAAAGGAGCAGGCGTCATGTCGAGGAGTGTTGTGCTCAGCCCGAAAGAGGGCAGTGCCGGTGCCAGGTCACACAACGCGGTGCACGGATTCTCGCGTCTAGTCGACCTGAACAACACATACGACGACATGGAAAGATCTGCTCCTGAATTGATGCGGATGAGATTATCGAGGCCGCGATTACCCATAGAGTCGGTGTCATCGGGGCAAGAATATACCGACACGGCAGCGAACTGGCAAGGACGATAGCGCCTCTGAGGTCCCGCTCGATTTCCTGACGGTCAGGACATCGATGCTGCGGTTCCCGGCGGAGTCGACTGCCGTCACCGCGAGCTGTTCGTCGGCGATGCCCCGAGCTGCGCCACGGTGAACGACTGGCCCGCGATCAGGATCATTCCTGTCCGAGACGACGCCCCGGTGTTGCTGCTTGCCACCGAGTACCTGACCGTGCCCGGCCCACGCGCGATTCCGCGATTGACGGTGATCCAGCTAACGAGGCTCTCGACCGTCCACGCGCACCCCGCCTGCGCCGCGACCTGCACGGTGCCCCTGCCCCCGCTACGCGGGAAGCCGTCCCCCAGCGGCATGAGTTCATAGGTACACCCCGCCGTCGCCACCTCATCCGCGCCGACGTCGATGCGACTCCCGCTCACACGCGCCGCGAGGTCCATATCGAGGCGCCCGACCTCGGTGCCGGCTCCGGGATCGCCAGCGTCGATAGCCGGCGACCCGGGACGTAAGTGAAAGTCATTCGCGCGAGGCCGTTCGAATCTGGGATCTGCGAACGCCGAACGCGCATCCTGTCCGGCGGCCGATCGATAGGCCGCATAGGAATCGTAAGTCGTTCCCCGCCACGTGAAGATCGCCGACGCGGCGCCATCGGGCGCGTACCACAGGTTGTAGTCCAGCGTGTTGTCGACGTTCCCGCCCTCGGAAAACAACAGCTGGTCCCCGATGCCATGGAAAATATTGCCGCGAACGTCGTTGTCTTCCGCATACTGGATCCACAGCTCTCCGAACCCAGTGCCGAGCGTGTCGTTGTGGTAACACGTATTGTGCAGAAACTGGCTGTCTCTCACGCGCCCAACGGACGCGTTGAAGCCGCCGAACACGAGGCACACTTTCTCGTTCTCGTAGATGACATTGTTTCGGACGACGATCCCGCTCGCCACGACGCCGGCGTTCTCCGCCCCTACTTCGATCCCAAGGTCCGAGCCGGCCACGATGTTGTTTTCAATGATGATGTCACGCGCTCCGTCCACGTAGATGCCGGCGGCAAAGCCACCGCCGTAGTTGGCATTCGCCCGATACACCTGGTTGAAGCGGCAGACACCGTTACGCACGACCTTGGTCGGGTCAGGATTGATGTCGGTTTCCCCGCCGATGAAGTCGATGCCGATGCTGTTCACGTCACGAACGACGTTGTGGGTGACCGCAAAGCGCTCCACGTTGCCGTTCAACGTCAAGGCCTCACTGCGCGCCGGCTCGAGGTCGAAGATCTCGTTGCCGTCAATGACCAGATCGCGGATCGAGGCCGTTCTCGATGTTCCATAGACCGTGATCCCCATCGCATCCCGGCCGCGCATGTCGTGGATGCGGTTGTCACGAATTTCGATGTGCGCGCCGGCCCCGACGATGCGCACGCCCGACCCGTCGTTGACACCGAGGTTGTTGCGGATCTCGAATCCGATGAGCCTGATGTAGCTCTTCGAGCGGATCAGGACCATGTCACTGCCCGATACGCCCGTGCCGTCCAGGACGGGCGCGTGGCCGGGAAAGGCCCTCAACGTGATGAAGCCCTTGGTCCGGTTCCCGCTTCGCGGGAACGAGAGTTTTTCGAAGAACGGGCCAGCCGTATCCTTCACCTGAATCAGGTCGCCGGGCCCGGCCTGGTCGAGTGCACGCTGAATCGTGGGGAAGTCGTCAGGGACGATGCCGCTGGCCGCCTCGGCCCACGTCGGCGGGGTTAGGGCACACCAGACGAGTGCGAGGACGACCCCGGCTCCCCTGCAGAGGGTCCACCTCCAGGCGCTGGCTGAGCGGTCAGTACTCATCGGTGATTCTCCGCACGCATCCTGAGCCTCGATTTAGGGTAATCATACACTGCATCCTGAGCGGTGCCCGCTGCCAAGCGATACTCGTCGGCCTGTTGTTGTTCGTTCGCGGTCCTGGCAGCCCTTGGAATGGAAATGAAATTGGAACCATAGAAAGAGGAACTCCAGGCGTCGGCGAATAGGCGGGAGTTGAAGACGTGGGTGGCTACGCGCTCTTGCAAGAATCCTGGAGCAAACGGCGAACCCTCGTCACGGATCACTCGTGGCCCAGGCATTGACGTCGCCGGCGTCGTAGCTAGCGGGGAGCACTCGGGTCGTCGGCTGAAATTCGCCCGCGCGGATCTTCTATCGCGCTTCAGTGAGCCCAGAAATCGCGCTGTTGAGATCATCAATGAGACCCTGAACGTTCTGGGACAGCGGGTTGAAATCCGTATCGAATACCCGCCCCGCAGTACCCGAACGTCGGCTTTCTAGCGGCACTTCTCGTCCCTGCACACCGCCCCGGATATACTTTCCTCTCCACATGGCATTAGACGTAGGCAGTCGCCTCGGGGTGTTTGAGGTCACGGGCCGTCTCGGCGAAGGCGGGATGGGCGTCGTCTATCGGGCGACCGATACGACGCTCGACCGGGATGTGGCCCTGAAAGTCCTCCCCGACGCCTTTGCCGACGACCCGGAGCGGTTAGCCCGGTTCGAGCGCGAAGCCAAGGTCCTCGCGTCACTGAATCACCCCAACATCGCCCAGATCCACGGACTAGAACAAAGCGGTGACGTGCGGGCACTCGTCCTAGAACTGGTCGAAGGCCCCACGCTGCAGGACCGCATCGCGAAAGGCCCCATCCCCCTCGACGAAGCTCTGCCCATCGCCCGGCAGATTGCCGAGGCGCTGGAAGCCGCCCACGAGCAGGGAATCATCCATCGGGATCTGAAGCCGGCCAACGTCAAGGTCAAGGACGACGGCACGGTGAAGGTGCTGGACTTCGGGTTGGCGAAGGCGCTTGGACCGGAACTGTCCGACCTCGATGCCGCGAACTCCCCGACGATGACGATGACGGCCGCCGCCACGAAGATGGGCGTCATCATGGGGACGGCGGCGTATATGAGTCCAGAGCAGGCCAAAGGCCGTCAGGTGGACAAGCGGGCGGACATCTGGGCGTTTGGGGTCGTGCTGTTCGAGATGCTGACGGGGCGGCAGGCGTTTCAGGGGGAGGACCTTTCTTCAACACTAGCGAAGGTCATCGAGCGCGAGCCGGACTGGACGCAGCTGCCCGCCAGGACGCCGTCGGCAATCCAAACACTGCTGCGACGGTGCCTCACGAAGGATCGCAAGCGGCGCATCCCTGACATCGGAATCGCGAACATCGAGATCGACGACACGCTCAGCGGAACCGGTGAGCAGACTGACACCGCGCCAACTGCCCTTGCCCAGCCCGCCCTCTGGCAGCGCCCAGCAACGATCGCGGCCATGCTGTTCGGCGCCATCGTCGTCACCGGCTTCGGCGTCTGGACCCTCATGCGCCCAGCGCCCGCTCCAGTCACCCGCATGTCGATCGTCCTCCCGCTGACGCAGGAGCGGACCGCCACCAGCCGCAGGGGTGTGGCCATTTCGCCGACCGGCGCGCATGTCGTCTACGTGGCCAACAACCAGCTGTATCTGCGCGCCCTGGACGAACTCGAGGCGGAACCACTCACCGGCACCGAAGGGAGTCGTGCCAGGACCCCCTTCTTCTCGCCCGACGGCCAGTGGGTCGCGTTCTATTCTGGACAGGACGACGCGCTCAAGAAGGTGGCCCTCTCGGGCGGCGCGGCGGTGACGCTGGCCGAGACGACCGCTCCCTGGGGTGCCAGCTGGGGGGCGGACGACACGATCGTCTTCGGGCAAAGTGCGCAGGGCATCCTCCAGGTCGCAGGCGCGGGCGGCACCCCCGACGTGCTGGTGGCGGTCGAGTCGCCAGCTCGCGCTAGCCAGCCGCAGATGCTCCCAGGGGGCGAAACGGTGCTCTACACATTGGCGGGCGGTCAGCGCAACTGGGATGAGGCGCAGATCATCGCCGAGCACCTGGCGACGGGTGAGCGGACAGTGGTGGTCGAGGCCGGCAGCGATGGTCGTTACCTGCCGACCGGGCATCTCGTCTATACGACAGGCGGGACGCTCCTGGCGGTGCCCTTCGATGTCGATCGACTCGAAGTGACGGGCGGCCCGGTCCCAGTGGTGGACGGGGTCAGCCGGAGCCTCGTCACGGGCGCCGCGAACGCCGACATCGCCCGGACCGGCGCGTTGGTCTATCTACCGGGTGATGCAACGGGCGAAGTCCGCACACTGGTATGGGTGGATCGGAACGGAGCGGAGGAAACGCTGGACACACCGCCCCGCACCTACACCTATCCGCGCCTGTCCCCTGACGGCACCCGGGTCGCGCTCCATACCCTCGACGACGAGGGCGATATCTGGGTTTGGGATCTGAGGCGGGGGGCGCTGACGCGCCTCACCGTTGGCGGATCACCAGATTCCCCCCCGGTGTGGACGCCAGACAGCCAGCGCGTGGTGTTCAACTCCGTGAGGGATGGCAACGGGAACCTCTACTGGCGCGCAGCCGATGGGACGGGAACCGTCGAACGGCTCACTGACAGTCCGAATTCGCACTATCCCACGAGCATTTCCCCGGGAGGTGACCGGCTGGTGTTCACGCAGGTTGTTCCGGGCGGCCATGCGGATCTGTACGTGCTGTCCCTGGATGAGACTCGACGCACCGAACCGCTGCTAGTGACCGAATTCGACGAAGACAACGGAGAGATCTCCCCGGACGGGCGCTGGTTAGCCTACGAGGCCGATGCCTCGGGGCGCTTCGAGATTTACGTGCAGCCGTTTCCCGACGTGGACGCGGGGCGGTGGCAGATTTCCACGACGGGCGGCACGCGGCCGCTCTGGGGACCGGATGGGCGGGAACTCTTTTATCTGACCGAAGCACGGGTGATGGGAGTCACGGTCGAGACCGCCGCGGGCTTCTCGGCGGGGACGCCGACGCTCGTCGTCGAGGAACCATACTACGGACCTCAGTTTGCCACTCCCGGCCGCACCTACGACGTGTCGCCCGACGGCCAGCGGTTCCTGATGCTCAAGGAAGGTGCGCTTGCCGACACCGACGACCCGTTCGCCGGCCTGGTGCAGATCCACGTCGTCCTGAACTGGTTCACCGAACTCGAACGTCTCGTCCCGACGCCCTGATCCATGCCCCTCAGTCCCGGCACCAAGATCGGCACCTACGAGATCCAAGCTCCCCTGGGCGAAGGCGGGATGGGGGCGGTCTACCAGGCCCACGACCCGACGCTCCAGCGCACGGTCGCCATCAAGGTGCTGGCGAAGCAGGACGCGGACGCTTCGGCGCGATTGCTCCAGGAAGCCCGCGCCGCCTCAGCCCTGAACCACCCGCACATCTGCACCATCCACGAGGTCGGCGAGCACGAGGGACAGGCGTTCATCGTCATGGAGCATGTCGAGGGGAAGCCGCTCAGTGCGCTCATCCCCGCCGACGGGTTGCCCCCGGAGAGTGTCATCCGCTACGGGACGCAGATCGCCGACGCCCTGGCCCACGCGCATGAACGCGGGATCGTCCATCGGGATCTGAAGTCAGCCAACGTCGTCATCACCCCCGACGGACGAGCCAAGGTGCTGGACTTCGGTCTGGCCGCGAGGATGCCCTCTGCCGATGCGGAGGCAGTCACCAAGACGCAGGACGCCATTCCCCACGCCGGGATGCTGGTGGGGACGCTGGCCTACATGGCCCCGGAGGTGCTGCGGGGCGAGTCGGCGACGGCGCGGAGCGACATCTGGGCGCTGGGGGTGCTGCTGTACGAGATGGCGAGTGGGCGGTTGCCGTTTGGGGGTAACACGGCCGCAGATGTCGCGTCCGCCACCTTGAAAGAAACACCCGCCACGCTCCCGTCACGGGTGTCGGCTGGTCTGCGGTCCATCATTCACAAGTGTTTGGCGAAGGAATCCGGGCAACGCTACACCAGCGCCGCGGTCGTGCAGGGTGCACTCGAAGCGATCCAGTCGGACACCGGCGTCACGCAGCCAGCAGGTATCGCGTCGGTAGGTGCAATGCGGACCTGGCGCGTGGCTGCGGCCGTGATCGGACTCGTGCTCGTTGCAGGGGTCATCGGCTACCTCCGCCAGTCCCGGCGGGAGACGATGTCCACCCTGCCTCACATGACAAATCCCATCCCGGTGACGACGGCGGCGGTCGTGGAGGACTTCCCAGCGTTGTCACCCGACGGCGAGATGCTGACGTATCAGTCCATGCAGACCGGCAACTGGGACATCTGGGTGACGCAGATAGACCAGCGGCAGCCGATCAATCGCACGGCCGATCATCCCGGAGACGATCGTCTGCCCACGTGGTCGCCCGACGGACGTCAGATCGCGTTTCTGTCAGATCGAGACGGCGGCGGTGTGTTCGTCATGCCAATTCTCGGAGGAATTCCGCGCAAGGTTGCGTCGATGCCGAACACCACTTCAGCGCCGCAGTGGTCGTCGGATGGCACACGGGTCGCAATTCTGGAGACGGGTGAAGGCGAGGCCTGGGTCGAGATCGTGTCGCTGCAGAGCGACGGGTCGCAAAGACTTCCTGCGCCAGGCACCACGCATAGAGTTCGCATGGACCTGAGCTGGTCACGCGACAGCCAATTCTTCGCGTACGTCGAAGGCGATCACAACTACGAAGGGACCCGCGTGTGGGTGCTGCGTGTCGTGGATGGCGATGCCTTCCCAATCACCGACGGCCGCACGCGGGACCACAGTCCCAGTTGGTCAGCGGATGGTCGGACGTTGTACTTCGTTTCGAACCGCGGCGGAAGTCAAGACGTCTGGCAACAACGTCTCCAAGACGACGGTCGCCCGGATGGCCCTGCACAGCGCGTGACTGCTGGAATCGGAATCCGCCACATGGCCTTGTCGGCGGATGGTTCAAGGCTTGTGTACGCGAAGGGGGGCCGGTTCGTGAATGTCTGGCGCGTCCCATTGCTCCACGACCGCCTGGCAATCTGGGACGACGCCGAGCAGATCACGTCCGATCAAGCGTCACTCATTTGGTTCGACGTGTCACCTGATGGCGAGTGGCTGGCCGTCAGCTCCGACCGGCGTGGGAACCAGGACATTTGGGTGCTGCCCGCCGCTGGAGGCGCCCCGCGGCAGTTGACGACCGATCCGAGTATCGATCTGGGTCCAGCCTGGTCGCCGGATGGGCAACTGATCGCCTTTTGGGCCTATCGGGGGGGGAGCCACGACATCTGGGTCGTCCCGGCCGCTGGTGGGCCAGAAAGGCAAGTCACGCAGAGCGACACGACCAATTGGATGCCGGCATGGTCGCCGGATGGGCAAGAAATTGCCTTCTCGAAGTCCCCCGGACAAGGAATCTGGTTGGTCCCGGCAGAAGGCGGCGATGCACGACAATTGACGCTGGCAGGCGAAAGACCTGTCTGGTCGCCCGACGGTGGCTGGGTCGCATACTACAAGGAAAGGGACATTTGGCGCGTGCGAGCCGCCAGCGGGGAGGAGTCCCTCGTGGCGCCGGGTGGCGGTCGCACTTCCCGCTGGTCCACCGACGCGGACACCCTTTACTTTACGAGAAGCGGTGACCTCTGGGCGGCTTCGGTCGATGATGACACCGAGCAACGGTTGACCGATCTCAAAGGTATGCGGGGGACGCTCGGTTCGGTCTTCGACATTGGCGGTGCCTATCTGTATTTCACCTGGCGGGAGAACCTCGGCGACATCTGGGTAATGGATGTCGTCCAGGACGACGGCAGCAACGACTGATGGCCCTTAAACCCGGCACCACCCTCGGCGTCTACGAAGTCCTCTCCGCCATCGGGGCGGGCGGGATGGGCGAAGTGTACAAGGCCCGCGACACCAAGCTCGACCGCGATGTCGCCTTGAAGATCCTGCCCGACGCCTTCGTCAACGATCCCGAGCGGTTGGCCCGATTCCAGCGGGAAGCGAAGGTGCTGGCGTCGCTCAATCATCCGAACATCGCGGCGATCTACGGGCTGGAGGAATCCGGCGACTCCCCGGCGCTCGTCCTCGAATACGTCCCCGGACCGACGCTGCAAGATCGCATCGCCAAAGGCCCGATCCCGCTCGACGAAGCTCTCCCTATTGCTCGCCAGATCGCCGAGGCCCTTGAAACGGCGCACGAACAGGGGATCATTCACCGCGATCTGAAACCGGCCAACGTGAAGGTCAAGGACGACGGCACGGTGAAGGTGCTGGACTTCGGGCTGGCGAAGGCGCTCGGACCTGACCTGTCCGACCTCGACGCCGCCAACTCCCCCACGATGACCATGACCGCCGCGGCCACGAAGATGGGCGTCATCATGGGGACGGCGGCGTATATGTCGCCGGAACAGGCCGCCGGGAAACCCGCAGATCGTCGCTCTGACAACTGGGCCTACGGGGTCGTGTTATGGGAGATGCTAACTGGGCGGCAATTGTTCACCGGTGAGAGCGTCTCGCACGTCCTGGCGGCGGTGCTGAAGACCGATCCCGACTGGCAGGCGCTGCCCGGAGAGACGCCGCTCTCGGTTCGGCGTCTCCTGCGTCGCTGTCTAGAGCGAAGTCCGAAGAAGCGGTTGCCGGATGCAGCGATGGCCCGGCTGGAGATCGACGAGGCAGATGACCTTTCGGAGGTTGCTGCCGCAACCGCTGCGACCGCGTCCGCGCCCCAGCAGCCCGCCCTCTGGCAGCGCCCGGAGGCGGCACTCGCAATTGGTCTGGGTATCGCGTTGGTCGCTGGCCTCGGGGTCTGGAGCCTGACGCGCCCGGCACCGGCTCCGATTCTTCGCACGTCGATCGTCGTCCCGCAGACGCAGCGCCGAACCGGCACCGACGGTCGGCGTGTGGCCGTTTCCCCGGCTGGCACGCACGTCGTCTATGTAGCCGACGCTCAGCTCTATCTGCGGGCGTTGGACGAGCTCGAGGCCCAGCCCCTGTCGGGTACCGAAGGGAGTATTGCCGCGACCCCATTCTTCTCCCCAGGCGGTCAGTCGATCGGGTTCTGGTCGGAAAGAGACCTGGCCCTACAGAAAGTGGCCCTGTCCGGCGGTGCGGCGGTGACGTTGGCCGAAGTGGCCACGGCTCCATACGGTGCCAATTGGGGAGAAGACGACACAATCACCTTCGGAATCCGTGGACAGAACATGCAGGGCGTTCTCCAAGTCGCGGGCGCCGGTGGCGCACCCGACGTGTTGGTGTCGATCGAGCCACCGAACATCGCGGCCCACCCGCAAATCCTGCCGGGAGGCAAGGCCGTCCTCTACACGCTCGCCCCAGGCGGCCCGACCCAGTGGGACACGGCGCAGATTGTGGTCGAGCGACTGGCGACGCACGAGCGGACGGTGGTCATCGAAGGGGGCAGTGATGCCCGCTATCTGCCGACCGGACATTTGGTCTATGCGCTCGGCGGGACACTTCTCGCGGTGACGTTCGATCTCGACCAACTCGCAGTCACAGGTAGCCCGGTGACGTTGGTCGAGGGCGTCAGCCGGTCCGCCTTTACAGGTGATGCGAACGTTGACGTGTCGGCTACCGGCACCCTGGTCTATCTGGCGGATGAAGGCGCGCGTGACCTGAGCGTGCTGGAATGGGTGCACCGGGACGGGACCGTGGAAGCGCTAGCCGCCCCTCCCCGGTATTACACCATCCCGAGCTTGTCCCCTGACGGCACACGCGTGTTGCTTGATGCCGACGACCGATCGGACGACCTTTGGATCTGGGATCTCAGCGGAAACAGGCTCACTCGGCTCACCTTTGATCCGGGATATGACGACTATGGTGTGTGGACGCCCGATGGGCAGCGGGTCGTATTCAGCTCGTCACGCGATGCGAGCGTCCAGAATCTTTACTGGCGTATGGCCGACGGGTCTGGGACCGTCGAACGGCTCACGGAGAGTGCGAATCGCCAAATGCCGACGACCGTTTCTCCCGACGGAACGCATGTGATCTTCCAGCAAAATACCGTTGACACACGCAGCGACCTCCTCATCCTCAGCCTCGATGGCGATCGAGGGGCGCAACCCCTGATCGCAACCACGTACAACGAGCTGAACGCCGAGATCTCACCAGATGGCCGATGGCTGGCGTATGAGTCGGATGCTTCTGGTCAATTCGAGGTTTGGGTGCAGCCGTTTCCCGACGTGGACACGGGGCTATGGCAGATTTCCACAACCGGCGGCACGCAACCAGCCTGGGCGTCGGATGGGCGGAAACTGTTCTACATGACCGAAGCAGGGGTGATCGAGCTCACGGTTGGGACCGGAGAGGTCTTCGAAGTCGGCATTGCAGCGCTCGTGGTCTCGGCGGAGAACTACGAAACGTCGGTAGATAACGGTTCACGCACCTATGACATCACACCTGACGGTCAGCGTTTCTTGATGCTCAAGCAAAGTGCGAGCGCCGGCGCTGACGACCCGTTCGCCGGCCTGACGCAGATCCACGTCATCCAGAACTGGACTCAAGAGCTGTTGGAGCGGGTGCCCATGCCGTAGAGAGAAGATTGGCCCGTACGACCTAAATGTCGATACCGCTGGAGAGCCGCAGCTCGCGAAAGGTCTAGGAAAGACAGTCACTTACCGGCAGGCAGTCCAGCAATGAGCGCAATTGTCTTTCGATCCTGGTGCTCCGAACTCCAGGCGCGGGTGCCGACGGGACGGTAGGCCGCGACGGCCGGTGAGAACGATCCTCTACCCTGCTCTATCGTCATGCCTTTCTCGTGCGCCGCTCCGCCACTGTTGGTGGGCTGTTGGCGGGCTCGTCTGTCTCGCCAGGCCGGCCTTCGAGGTGGCAACGTCGCTGATGCTTCCTATCGTCTATTGCGAGTTCGGCAGCGAGTGGTGACGAGGTAGCCCTGTTCCGCTGTCGGTTTACCTCAACGGTCGTCGGTCCGAAGTAACGGTGATGTCCAGGTTCACAACCGCAATTCTGCCGCTTGCCTTCCCGGCTGCTATGGGCGTGATCATCTTTGCTTCCGCAGGGCGGTGGGACATGCCCTTCGTCTGGGCAATCGTCGGCGTCGTGGCCGCCTTCTACCTGGCGTTGGCCGCCTTCGCCGACCCCGGCATGATGCGCGAGCTGGCCCACGGGCCTGGAGACCAGGACCGGCTCACACGTTTCCTCGGCGGAGGGATGCTGGTCGGGCACTGGGTTGTACTCGGACTGGACGTAGGCCGGTTCCAGTGGAGTCTGGTTCCTTGGGAAGTTCAGTTCGCCGGTTTGGTTGGCTATGCCGCCGCGCTGGGCGTCGTGTTCTGGGCCATGCATACGAACCCGTTCTACTCGTCCGTGGTTCGGGTGCAAACGGAGCGCGGGCATCATGCCGTCACGGCCGGCCCTTACCGCTTCGTGCGTCATCCCGGCTACGCCGCCACACTGTTCGCCATGTTGAGCGGTGGCGTGGCCCTGGGCTCGTGGCTGGCGATGCTTCCGATCCTGGTGTTCTTTGGCCTCTTTGTTCGTCGTACCGTCCTGGAGGATCGGCTGTTGCTGCAAGAGTTGGAAGGCTATGCGGAGTATGCGCAGAAGGTCCGCTACCGCCTTGTCACGGGACTTTTTTGAGCACGGCTCTAAAACGCGTGACACGCGCCTGCTGCGCCTCGGTCACCATGTGCGCGTACTCGGGATCGGGCTACGTGAACATCTCCAAGAACGTGTGGTAGTGCTCCTCGGCGCCCGCTCAGTTCTCGCACTGCTCCAGGAGGCGCTGGAAGCGCGGGTGCTGGACTACGGCGCGATCGACAAGGCGCAGGAGGCCATACGACTCTGTGCCGCGAAGGAACTGAAGCGCGAGCCGTGGTGGCAACGGGTGGACTGGCAGAAGGTGAGGGAGTGGCGGCCGTGGTGACGCCGTAGGGCCGACGTAGCCGAGCGCGCTGAACACACTTCCCGGCGAAGGTTTTCCGAACTCCAGGCGCGGGTGCCGACGGGACGGTAGGAGGCCTGGCCCATCCCTCCCCCACGTCCAGATCTCCCCGCACTAGCCGAACGTTGATGGGATGGACTCCTCCCGCTGGTACGGCATCATCGTGCCAAACACGCAACGGCCTCTCGCGGGCCACAGCCAGGAGGAGTCCAGATGGAGCATACGACGATCGCTGTTGATCTCGCCAAGTCGGTCTTTCAGGTGGCCGTGTCCCACCGCCCGGGCCGAGTCGATGAAGAGCATCGGCTGACCCGCGCGCGGGTCCTGCGCTTCTTCGCCGAGCGGCCCGCCGCCACGGTCCTGCTCGAAGCCTGCGGTTCGGCGCATCATTGGGGCCGGGAGCTCGAGCGCCTGGGCCACACCGTGCAGTTACTCCCCCCGTACGATGTGCACCGCTACGTCCGCCGCAGCAAGACCGACCGCGCGGACGCGAAAGCCTTGCTCGAGGCGGCGCGGAACGACGAGATTCATCCGGTCCCCGTCAAAACCGTCAGCCAACAAGCCCTCACCACGCTCCATCGGATTCGCTCCACGTGGCAGGCCACCCGGATCATGCGGCTGAACAGCCTGCGCGGCCTGCTCCGCGAGTTTGGCGTGACGATCCCGGCTGGGGCGCACCACGTCGTGCCGCGCGTCCGCGCGCTCCTCGAAGACCCGGAGGCGCCCGTGCCTATGAGCGTTCGCCCGAGCCTGGCCGTCTTGTGCGACGAGATCCGCCGGCTGGAGGACCAGATCAACGACCTCGAACGGCAGCTCGCGGCCCTCGCCAAGCAGCTCCCGCTGGTGGCGCACCTGCGCACGATCCCCGGCGTGGGCTTGCTCACGGCCACGGCGCTGGTCGCGTGCGTCGGCGAGGTGCGCCGGTTCCCCTCCGGCCGCTACTTCGCCAGCTACCTCGGGCTCACCCCGAAGGAACACTCCAGCGGGTCGCGTCGACGGCTCGGGGCCATCAGCAAGCAAGGCGATCGGTACCTGCGCACGCTGTTGATCCACGGCGCGCGGTCCGTCCTGTGGCGCGCCAAGAGCCAGCCGACCCCCGATGCCTTCCGCACCTGGGCGCTCGCTGTCGAGCGCCGCCGCGGGCACAACAAAGCGGCCGTGGCGGTCGCCAACAAGCTGGCCCGCATGATCTGGCGCATCTGGCAGAGCGACCGCCCCTTCCGCGAGCGCCCTGGCGCCGCGTAACGCGCGGCGTGACACCATCGTTCACCCCTGGAGGACTGCCGCGAGCACACTCGAGCAATGGCACACCGGTCGGACCGGCGTGGGGACACACCGATAGAAAGCCTGGCCATCAAGGCCGTTCAACGTCGATTGGTACCCCACGCGCGAATTTCCATACTGGCCCGGAGCCCTGCACGCTCCACACCGAGGCCGAAGATACGTCTGCAGTCCGATCACCGTGCGACCCCGACATCACGCGACGCGGCTTAAGAAAAGGAGTCCAGATAAGAAACGGCTTGCGAAAGGAGTCCAGATACGGCTTTCTAGTAGCCCTTCGTGAGGCGGCTGCGCTCACCCGAAACCCCTTCGCCCTGCGCTATAGTGGAGATCGGGTCGCGGCTCGGCCGTATGCAGTGACCGCGTACATCGGCGTGGGCGGGATGGTATGGGTTCCTGCTGAGAATAGTCGTTGACCTACGCGAAGGAGGGAACTATGCGCTCCGTCTTAGTTGCAGGACACGGCGCCTTGGCCGTCGCCCTTGTCTTAGCGGCCTGCGGCGGTGGCTCCAGTGGCAGCCCCACCGTCCCCACGAGCAATGTCTCGACGATCTCGACGATCTCGATCTTGGGAGAGAGGGGCTCGCAGTCGTTTTCGCCGAATCCGGCATTCCCCGGTGGGCAAATGGTCGTGTGGCGCAACGATAATGGTGTCACGCATCGCATCGTGGCAAACGATGGGTCGTTCGATACGGGCGACATCGTGACTGGCGCCACCAGTAGGATGGTGCCGGCCCCGCCGGGCGGCCTCAACTATCACTGCTCGATTCACCCGACAACGATGTTCGGCGCGATCAGCGGCGCAGGCGGAGGAGCGCCCCCGCCATGCACGGTCTACTGCGGCTAAGCCGAGCCGGACGGTGGGAAGCGACGAAAAGTGGGCAGCGGTTTCTGATGATCAAAGAGGACACGAGTGACGACGCAGCGCCGGATCAACTCGTCGTCGTCCTGAACTGGTTCTCCGAACTCCAGGCGCGGGTGCCGACGGGAGGGTAGGGTGTCCGCAAACTGATCGGACTCGCAGGTGCGTTCATTCGTAGTTCGCTTGATGGTTCGCTAATTGGAGGGCGTCAATCATGTCAGTGCTCGTATTGCTGGAAATTAACGTGAAACCAGAAAACGTAGACGATCTATCGAACTTCCTGAGAGATGAACTCCATCACACTCGCGGGTTTGAGGGTTGCAATGGAATCACGTTCCACAGGAACCAGGACGACCCGAACACGGTGGTGGCTGTCGAAGATTGGGATTCGCGCCAGCATTACGAGAAGTACCTGGCCTGGCGCACCGAAAGAGGGGACTTGGAGAAATTGGGGGGATGGCTTACTGGGGAACCCAGCATCCGCCACTTTGACAATATGGGGGTCTAGCTTCAGGTAATTGGTTCTCCGAACTCCAGGCGCGGGTGCCGACGGGACGGTAGGGAGAGAAACGTCGTGCTGCACTGGTTAAACGAGGCGCGGGTGAGCGTGCCCGGAGCTTGTGGAATAATGCAAGCTGTCGAGTAGGCCATCTCTGCGGACGCACCAAGGGAGGATACGAGAATGGGAAAGAAGATCAACCGTCGCGATTTTGTCCTGACAGGTGCCGCGGTGGCTGGGCTGGCGGGCGTAGGCCCGCGTCCGGCATTCGGCCGGGCGCCAGCGATCCAGACCTCGAGCGTGAAGCCACTGGTGATTGCGTCCGGCAACGGCTACGGGCCCAAGAACGGCGGGCCTGTGACCTGCGTCGAGAAGGCGTTCGACATGATCACGAGTGGTGAAGATGTGCTGGACGGACTGATTGCAGGCGTCAACATCGTGGAGCTCGACCCGATGGGTGGGGGCGTCGGGTATGGGGGCGCGCCGAACGCAGACGGTGTGGTCCAGCTCGATTCTTGCTGCATGCATGGACCGGAGAAACGCGCCGGCGGGGTTGCCGCCCTCGAGGGAGTGAAGACCGCCGCGTCGGTGGCCCGAGCTGTCCTGAATCACACAGACCACCACCTGCTCGTCGGACAAGGTGCTCAGACTTTCGCCCGGAACATGGGGTTCGAGATCTTGAGTGACCTGAATACCGACCGGTCCCGGGAGCGGTGGCTCGAGTGGAAGCGGCGGACCGACCCAAGCCACTATCTCGACCCTGGCAATCGCGCGGCGCGGGGCTACGAGGTCGGCCTGCAGATGATGGCCGAGGGACTCATCGACGAGCATGACTTCTTCGGCACGATCAACTGCGATGGAATCAACTCGACGGGTGAGATCTGCGGCGTCACCACCACGAGCGGACTCGCCTGGAAGATTGCCGGACGAGCAGGCGATTCACCGATCCTGGGCGCCGGGCTATATGTGGATGGCGCTGTCGGCGCCGCCGGCTCGACCGGACGCGGCGAAGCGAACCTCTACAACCTGACGTCGTTCTTGATCGTCGAGAAGATGCGTCAAGGGATGCACCCCAAAGACGCCGGGATGGAGGGGTTGAAGCGAATCAAAGCGAACACGGTCGAGAAGCGGCTGTTGAACAACCGCGGTGAGCCTGGGTTCGGCATCAGTTTCTACGTCCTGAATGCCAAAGGGGAGCACGCCGGCGTGTCGATGTACGCGAGCGAGCGGAGCCGCTATGCGGTCTGTACGGAGAACGGTCCGGAGCACGTGGCGCTGGAGCCGTTGCTGGCGGGCAGTTCGAGAGACTGACGCATCACTGCGGGGACCATAGGGGACCGGTTCACGTTCCGGTTTGACAACCGGCGCGCAGGACTGACACGACGACCCCGGACGGGCGGGAACTGTTTTTCATCGGGGGCGGGCAGTTCTGGGCCGTGCAGGTCGAGACGGAACCCCACGTTCGGGCGATCGACGTCCGAGAGCCTGTTCGACGTGACGCCCTTCGAGGACGTCATCCTGCGGGGATGGGACATTACCCCCGACGGGGACCGGTTCGTCTTTGGGAGGAGTTTCAGTGAGCAAGTTGTGGGCGAAACGGAGGGCCTCGTTTTCGTCCTGACTGGTTCTCCGAACTCCAGGCGCGGGTGCCGACGGGGCGGTAGGCCGACCGGCACACGAACTACGGCCTCTGGCCCTGCTCCACATCTAGATCGCCCCACATAACCCGAACGTCGGCTTTCTCGCGGCACTCTGGGGGCCGACAGTGCCCCCTGACGCCCCATCCTCCCCTGCGGTAAACTTGGCCGTTCCGAACATGGCTCTCCACCCAGGCAGCAAGCTCGGCGTCTACGAAGTCACCGCCAAGATCGGTGCCGGCGGGATGGGCGAGGTGTATCGCGCCCACGACACGACCCTGGACCGCGATGTGGCGATCAAGGTGCTGCCAGACGCCTTTGCCACTGATCCGGAACGGCTGGCCCGGTTCGAGCGCGAGGCCAAAGTCCTCGCGTCCCTCAACCATCCCAACATTGCCGCCATCTACGGCCTGGAGAAGTCAGGGGAGACGCGGGCGCTCATTCTGGAGTTGGTCGAAGGCCCGGCGCTCCAGGATCGGATCGCCAACGGCCCGATCCCGCTCGACGAAGCCCTCCCCATCGCCCGCCAGATCGCCGAGGCGCTGGAAGCCGCCCACGAGCAAGGGATCATCCACCGGGATCTGAAACCCGCCAACGTGAAGGTGAAGGACGACGGCACCGTGAAGGTGCTGGACTTCGGGCTGGCGAAGGCGCTCCAACCAGACCTGTCAGATCTCGACGCGGCCAACTCACCCACGATGACGATGACGGCCGCGGCCACGAAGATGGGCGTCATCATGGGAACGGCGGCGTATATGAGTCCCGAACAGGCCAAGGGCCGTCAGGTGGACAAGCGCGCCGACATCTGGGCGTTTGGGGTCGTGCTGTTCGAGATGTTGACCGGGCGGCAGGCATTCGGGGGGACGGACATCTCGGAGACGCTCGCGTCTGTGCTCAAGACCGACCTGAACCTGGACGGCCTTCCCGCTGATACGAATACGCCCCGTGCGTTGCGGCGCGCGCTGAGCCGCTGCATACAGAGAGATCGCTCACAACGGTCGCGTGACATCGGGGACGTCAGGCTGGACCTTGATGAGGCTCTGGCTGCACCCGTTGAGGAAACGGTCGAGGCTGCTGCGATCGCTCAGCCCGCCCTCTGGCAGCGCCCGATGTCGGTCGCGGCGATCGTTCTGGCCGCGATCGTGGTTACAGCCCTCGCCGTGTGGACCCTGACCCACCCGGCACCCGCTCTGGTCACCCGCACGTCTATCGTCCTTCCGCAAACGCAGGTGCGGATCAACACCCGTGGGCGGGGCGTAGCGATCTCGCCGACAGGCACACACGTCGTCTACGTGGCCAACGAGCAACTCTATCTGCGCGCCCTGGATGAGCTTGAGGCGCAGCCGCTTAGCGGCACGGAAGGGAGTGCAGCCACAAACCCCTTCTTCTCACCCGACGGCCAGTGGATCGGGTTCTATTCGATGCGGGACAGCGCGCTCAAGAAGGTGGCCCTCTCCGGCGGCTCGGCGGTAACGCTGACCGCGGCGGATGAACTTTTCGGGGCCAGTTGGGGCATCGATGATTCGATCGTGTTCGCGCAGGGTGGACGAGGCATCCTCCGGGTCGCGGGTGCGGGTGGCACCCCCGACGTGTTGGTGGCGGTCGAGTCGCCAGCCCTCGCCCAGCAGCCGCAGATGCTGCCGGGTGGTGAGGCCCTGCTCTACACGCTCGGTGTCGGTTTCGGCCAGTGGGATGCGGCCCAGATTGTGGTCGAGCAGGTGGAGACGGGCGAGCGCACAGTGCTGGTCGAAGGGGGCAGCGATGCGCGCTATCTGCCGACTGGGCATCTGGTCTACGCGCTGGGCGGAACGCTTCTGGCGGTGCCGTTCGATGTCGAGCGGCTGGCGGTGACGGGCGGTCCGGTGCCGCTGGTCGAAGGGGTCAGCCGGGCGTTTGCCACGGGCCTCGCGAACGCCGATGTGGCGCGGGCCGGCGCGCTGGTCTACCTGCCGCGTGCAGGGGCTGATGAAGCTAGCCGCACGCTGGTGTGGGTAGACCGGGACGGCACCGAGGAAGCGCTGGCCGCTCCGTCCCGCGCCTACGCCTATCCACGCCTGTCCCCCGACGGCACACGGGTGGCGATTGATGTGTTCGACGATGAGAACGATGTCTGGGTCTGGGATCTCACGCGGGAGACCTTGACGCGGTTGACCTTCGCGGTGGAACGCGACGGCTTTCCCGTCTGGACGCCGGACGGGCGGCGGGTGGTCTTCGAATCCCACCGGGCAGGCGAAGGAAATCTCTTTGCGAAGTCCGCTGACGGGACGGGAGCGGTCGAGCGCCTCGCCGAGAGCCCCACACACCAGTCTCCGCTTTCAATGTCACCCGACGGTGAGTGGCTCGTCTTTCAGGACGGAAATGAGGGGTCCCGACGGCTTGCGTTGCTCCCCTCGAACGGCGAACCCTCGTGGGAGTTGCTCCTCGAATCGGGGTTCAACGAGCAGAACGGGGAACTCTCGCCCGATGGCCAGTGGCTGGCGTATCAGTCCAACGCCTCGGGACAAGATGAGATTTACGTGCAGCCATTTCCCGACGTGAACGCGGGCCGGAGCCAGATTTCCACGATGGGCGGCACGCGGCCGCTCTGGGGGCCGGATGGGCGGGAGTTGTTCTACATGACCGAGGCTGGGGTGATGGGCGTCACAGTCGAGCCGGGTGCGGACTTCGAAGTGGGCGCGCCTGGGCTTGTTGTCAAAGGAATCTGGTTGGGTACCCAGCCGGGCCCTCCCGGCCGCACCTACGACATCGCGCCTGACGGGCAGCGGTTCCTGATGATCAAGGAAGCCGAGGCCGACGCTGACGATCCGTTCGCCGGCCTGACGCAGATCGTCGTGGTCCAGAACTGGTTCGAGGACCTCCAGGCGCGGGTGCCGACGGAGCGGTAGGCGATGGACGAGTCAACTTCCACGATCACCCCGGTGGCTGATGGCGTCGTCGTGCCGCGACGCTGCACCCTCGACGGCTTTGCGGCTGAAGTGTCCCAGACGGACGGGATCGGACTGGCCGACCTGGATCCCATCACCACGCTTCTGGTGCAGACGCAGAACTCGCTCTACCAGATCGTGGTCGTGCAGCCCCGGCTGAAAGCGGTCCTCGTGCAAGGGAGGCCGTTCTTTCCCCAGGCGACCCACGCGGTGCTCAGCGGGTCCAACTTCGGCGGCAGCCTGTTGAAGGTGGCCTGGGTGGGGATCGGGCTGCACATGGAGTTCCGCGCCGGGGACCAGTGGATCATCACCTCGCGGGTGCAAGCGATCACCGTCCAGCCCGAGCGCGTACTCCCTGGACCGTTTTAGGTTCCGTATGGCACTGGACGTGAGCAGTCGCCTCGGGGTTGATTCATGTCCGACGAACAGCTACGCCAGTCACTGACTGAACTGCGCTCGGAGCTCGAACGGCTGAAGGCTGAAGAGGCCGAGGTTCGCAAGCGGCTTGATGCCGTGGTCGCGGGGATCGAGACGCGCCTGGATGCACCCGGCGACATCGCCCACCATCATTCCCTTGTTCGGGATCTCCGCCGGTCCACTCTTCAGCTGGAGGTGTCGCATCCCAGAGCTACTGCCATCCTC
The DNA here is from genome assembly GCA_963667915.2 of Vicinamibacterales bacterium. Taxonomy (GTDB): domain Bacteria; phylum Acidobacteriota; class Vicinamibacteria; order Vicinamibacterales; family UBA823. Next base: position 1,087,374 of record CAXXNN010000004.1, read on the forward strand.
AATCAGATTATGGCCGCGCTGGGGAACATTGGAACCTGATTCGGACGAGCAAACTCCAGGCGCGGGTGCCGACGGGACGGTAGGGCACGACGGCAGATCGCTTCAGGCGGGAGGTTCAGTTATGCAACGGCTTAGCCGCAACAGGTACCAGGGTATCGCCATCTCATGGCTAGTACTGGCGCTCGCTGTCTCAGGAATCCACGCGCAGCAACGCGAGCAAGACCCGCCAGAGGGAGGTTTGCCCGTCCCGGTAAAGAACCCTGACGACATCCAGTTCAAGACATCCGCCTTCACATTCGTGCGAATCCAGTATGCAGGTGCTACCTGGTCCGTCGATTGGCCCGCCGCTGATCGGAATTTCTCCACCCATGTTCAGACTCTTACCGGTCTCTCCACGAATAGCGACGGGCGGGTTCTCCAGCTGACCGATCCTGACCTGAGTCAGTATCCGTTCATCTACATCGTCGAGGGCGGCAGGATGAGTTTGAGCGACGCGGAAGTTGCGAGTCTTCGTGACTATCTCCTGGGTGGTGGCTTTCTGATGGTTGACGACTTCTGGGGAGAGGAAGAATGGGAATCGCTGGCCGCCGAGCTTCGCCGTGTCTTTCCAGATCGAGAACCTGTGGAACTCTCGACCGGTCACGAGATCTTTAGATCGTTCTATGAGTTCAATGAGAAACCGCAGGTGCCGAGTCTTGGGGTGGCTCGGCAAGAGCTGACCTTTGAACGGGACGCGACGGAAGCCCACTACTTCGGGTTACTGGACGGCACAGGCCGACTCATGGCCGTCCTCTGCCACAATTCGGATTTCGGGGATGCCTGGGAATGGGAACACGCTCCCGAGTACCCCCGCGAACTCTCGTTGGGGCGCGCCGTCCCGATGGGCATCAACATAGTGGTGTATGCCCTCTCGCGCTGAGGCGGCGGGGATGCAGACGGAGGAGGCACCGACATGAGCGTGACGGACCGCCCAGTCGGTGAGGTCGTGGTGCTCGACGTCATAGGCGAGATGATTAATAACGAGGAATACGGCTCGGTCAAACAACGAGTCGGCGAACTGCTCGACCGAGGACACCTGAGCCTGCTCCTCAACTTGAGCCAAGTGGATTACATGAACAGTTGGGGTGTTGGGGAACTCGCCACTTCCTTCATCAGCGTTCGCAATCGCCACGGCCAGCTGAAGGTCGCGGCCTCCCAGAGCCGGGTCACGAAGATGCTGGCGATCTCAAAACTCGATACCGCGATTGAAGTGTTCGACACCGAAGTTGACGCGCTGCACAGCTTTGACCCTGCGCAGCAGGCCTGAGCTGGCTAATCGGCCCGCACCATCTCAACCATGCCTTTAAACGTCGGCACCCGCCTCGGACACTACGACGTCACTGCCCTCGTTGGCGAGGGCGGCATGGGCGAGGTGTACAAAGCCCGTGACACCAAGCTCGACCGCGATGTCGCGCTGAAGATCCTGCCTGACGCCTTCGTCAACGACCCCGAGCGGCTGGCCCGTTTCCAGCGGGAAGCAGAAGCGCATGAATGATCGGGCAGGGCTTGCCAGAGCGATCGTAGCGACGTTGCGTGGCTACTGGACTCACGCCGAAAGCTATCAGAAGTTTCTGTATGTGATCGGTGGCCTGCTGGTGGCCAGCGCGGTGTTTCACCTCGCCGTGCTTCTTGTCACCGGGGGCTCCTGGCAGGGCAGCGTCTCGTGGCGCAAGCCCATCCTCTTTGGCGAAGCGTTCGGTCTGACGTGCGTGTCGTTCGCTTGGATCATGACCTTTCTCCCGAAACGAGCGCTGCCCGGCTGGTTGCTGGCCGGCACTTTGGGGCTCGCGAACTCCGGCGAAGTCATCTGGGTCTCGATGCAGCAGTGGCGTGGCGTGCCTTCGCATTTCAACTTTGAGACTGCATTTGACGCGGCGGCCTTCAACGTCGGTGGGGGCGGTCTCATCTTCTTCACCGGAGTGGTGATTATCGCCGTCACCCTGTGGACGTTTGTCTCCCTCGACGCTCCTCCGAGCATTGCGGTAGCCATCCGGGCTGGCTTGATCCTGTTGGTTGCCGCCCAGGTCTTCGGTGTTCTGATCATTCAAAACGGCCTAGCGAAGGTGCTGGACCCTCAGACGGGTGAGTTCCTCAGCGAAGGGCTCGAGTCGGCATCGCTCTTCGGCCAAGCCGGCATGATGAAGATCCCTCACGGCCTCGCTCTCCATGCCATCCAGGCTTTGCCCGTGCTGGCGCTTCTCCTACTGTTCACGGGTTGGGAAGAGAGCCGGCGCACCCGCGTTGTCCTCGTCGCAACCGCCGGGTACGTGGGATTGCTCGCCGTTGGCACTCTGCAGACATTCACCAGCCGCGCCCCTCTTGATCTAGCCTGGCTGGCGGCACTGATGCTTGCGGTGAGCGTTCTCCTTACGGCGGTCCCGTATGCGGCGGCGTTGGCTGCGCTCTGGCGACCCGCCGCACCGAGCCAGGCGCGGGTGCCGACGGGACGGTAGGAGGCCTGGCCCATCCCTCCCCCACGTCCAGATCTCCCCGCACTACCCGAACGTTGATGGGATGGACTCCTCCCGCTGGTACGGCATCATCGTGCCAAACACGCAACGGCCTCTCGCGGGCCACAGCCAGGAGGAGTCCAGATGGAGCATACGACGATCGCTGTTGATCTCGCCAAGTCGGTCTTTCAGGTGGCCGTGTCCCACCGCCCGGGCCGAGTCGATGAAGAGCATCGGCTGACCCGCGCGCGGGTCCTGCGCTTCTTCGCCGAGCGGCCCGCCGCCACGGTCCTGCTCGAAGCCTGCGGTTCGGCGCATCATTGGGGCCGGGAGCTCGAGCGCCTGGGCCACACCGTGCAGTTACTCCCCCCGTACGATGTGCACCGCTACGTCCGCCGCAGCAAGACCGACCGCGCGGACGCGAAAGCCTTGCTCGAGGCGGCGCGGAACGACGAGATTCATCCGGTCCCCGTCAAAACCGTCAGCCAACAAGCCCTCACCACGCTCCATCGGATTCGCTCCACGTGGCAGGCCACCCGGATCATGCGGCTGAACAGCCTGCGAGGCCTGCTCCGCGAGTTTGGCGTGACGATCCCGGCTGGGGCGCACCACGTCGTGCCGCGCGTCCGCGCGCTCCTCGAAGACCCGGAGGCGCCCGTGCCCATGAGCATTCGGCCGAGCCTGGCCGTCTTGTGCGACGAGGTCCGCCGGCTGGAGGACCAGATCGACGACCTCGAACGGCAGCTCGCGCAGCTCGCGAAACAGCTCCCGCTGGTGGCGCACCTGCGCACGATCCCCGGTGTGGGCTTGCTCACGGCCACGGCGCTGGTCGCGTGCGTCGGCGAGGTGCGCCGGTTCCCCTCCGGCCGCTACTTCGCCAGCTACCTCGGGCTCACCCCGAAGGAACACTCCAGCGGGTCGCGTCGACGGCTCGGGGCCATCAGCAAGCAAGGCGATCGGTACCTGCGCACGCTGTTGATCCACGGCGCGCGGTCCGTCCTGTGGCGCGCCAAGAGCCAGCCGACCCCCGATGCCTTCCGCACCTGGGCGCTCGCTGTCGAGCGCCGCCGCGGGCACAACAAAGCGGCCGTGGCGGTCGCCAACAAGCTGGCCCGCATGATCTGGCGCATCTGGCAGAGCGACCGCCCGTTCCGCGAGCGCCCTGGCGCCGCGTAACGCGCGGCGTGACCCCATCGTTCACCCCTGGAGGACTGCCGCGAGCACACTCGAGGAATGGCACACCGGTCGGACCGGCGTGGGGACGCACCGATAGAAAGCTTGGCCAGCAAGGCCGTTCAACGTCGATTGGTACCCCACGCGCGAATTTCCATACTGGCCCGGAGCCCTGCGCGCTCCACACCGAGGCCGAAGATACGTCTGCAGTCCGATCACCCTGCGATCCCGACATCACGCGACGCGGCTTAAGAAAAGGAGTCCAGATACGGCTTTCTAGCGGCTCTTCTCGCCCCTGCACGCAGCCCCCAGGTATACTTTCTCCTCCACATGGCACTAGAGGTAGGCAGTCGCCTCGGCGTCTTTGAGGTCACGGGCCGTCTCGGTGAGGGCGGGATGGGCGTCGTCTATCGGGCGACCGATACGACGCTCCAGCGGGACGTGGCGCTCAAGGTCTTGCCCGACGCCTTTGCCACTGACCCGGAGCGGTTAGCCCGTTTCGAGCGAGAAGCCAAAGTCCTCGCCTCGCTGAACCACCCGAACATCGCGCAGATCCACGGCCTGGAGCAGAGCGGGGACACCCGTGCGTTGGTACTGGAGTTGGTCGAAGGCCCGACGCTCCAGGACCGGATCGCCAAAGGCCCGATCCCACTCGACGAGGCCCTCCCTATCGCCCGCCAGATCGCCGAGGCACTCGAAGCCGCGCACGAACAGGGGATCATCCACCGGGACTTGAAACCCGCGAATGTGAAGGTCAAGACCGACGGCACGGTGAAGGTGCTGGACTTCGGGCTGGCGAAAGCGCTCCAACCGGAACTCTCGGATGCGGAGGCCGCGAACTCCCCGACGATGACGATGACCGCCGCCGCCACGAAGATGGGCGTCATCATGGGGACGGCGGCGTATATGCCGGTTTCAAGGGGTCGTCGCAACACGTCCTCACTGGTGTGAGAGTAGCAGTTCGTTGAAGGCTTCGGATGGGGTTCTCCAACCGAGCGTCTTCCGCGGGCGGCGGTTGAGTGTGACCGCGACAGCAGCAATGTCGCTAGCGCTGTGCCTATTGAGGTCAGTACCTTTGGGGAAGTACTGACGCAGCAGGCCGTTGGTGTTCTCATTCGTGCCGCGCTGCCACGGACTGCGAGGGTCGCAGAAGAATACTTGCAGCCCAGTGTCGATACGCAGTTGGGCGTGCTGGGCCATCTCCGCGCCTTGGTCCCAGGTCAGTGACCGACGAAGCTGGTCAGGGAGCGTCGTGATCGTCGACGTGATCGCATCCCGTACGGCGTCGGCACCATGCCCCGTAAGAGCCGGACCGTTCTTGACCCGGAGTCGGCCAGGTTCGGCCATGCGGGGCAGGTGGAGCAGCATCGTAAATCGGGTGGTGCGTTCGACCAATGTGCCGATCGCAGAGCTGCCAAGTCCGATGATCAGGTCGCCTTCCCAGTGTCCAGGAACGGCTCGGTCCTCGGCCTCGGCGGGCCGCTCGCTGATCATGATGTCGGGACCTACAAACTCCTTGCCGCGACCACGGCGGCGAGCCCTCGGCACGCGCAGCGCCCGCCCGGTGCGCAGGCATGCCGTCAGCTCGCGGCGCAGTGCCCCCCGCCCCTGGATATACAGCGCTTGGTAGATGGCCTCGTGCGAGACCCTCATCGATGCATCGTCGGGATTGATCAATGTCAACTACTCTTGCCGGTTGGCGACAATTATTCTGGCCGGTCCCAGTTGTGGCCGAGGCTGCGACTCACCTCCGGCCGGTTGATGTGCCAAACGGGTCGCTGCCGTCGATCGTATTCGTGTTGTCTTCGTCTTCCACGATGAGTATCGGTTGTGGGAATGTGGGAATCTCGCGGTGGCGAGATTTCCTCCCGGTGGAAACCGTTGTGTGGTTTCCACGGGGACGACCATGTCCACAGCCGCCTGCCCGGCGCGGGCGTCAGCGGCCCGTCAGGTCGACGGCCAGGGACCGGGAACGCTCATGTGGTTGATGCCCTGCGCTGCTTTGGCAGCAAGGGCCCTGGGTGGCGCCCGCGCAGGGGCACGGCCGTCGGCTTCGGCCGGGATCGGTCGTGCGATAACTCGGCACCTCAAACTCGAGCAGCACCGCGTGGTGCACCAGGCGATCGATCGCAGCAGCGGTGGCCATCTGGTCGCGAAAGATCCGGTCCCAGTGACTGAACACCAAATTGCTCGTGACCATCACCGAGCGGCGTTCATACCGTTCGGCGAGGAGCGTGAACAGCACCTCGGCCTCCTCCGGGCTTTGCTGCATAGCCCAGATCGTCGAGCGATCGAAGAGGTCAGAGCTGCCAGAAGTCGCGCGCAACTCCTGTATCGAGCCCCGCCTCGACCAAGGCTTCCCACCCAGCGCGTGTACCAACGCCGGGCAGCCGAACGCGGCTCGTGTCGAGAAACGCCCCCTGGCGAGCGCCTCTAACCCTCGGCGCAGCCGCCCCGCTCGAGCGCTCGATGCCAGGCGGCAGCCGGGCGGCCCGATGGAGCCGCGCAATCCGGCGCTGGCGTCGGGCTTCTGCTTCGCGTCGAACACCTCGACCACACCGCCACGGCGGCCTGCTGCCCATTGCCGGGGCGACCACGGCGGCGAGCCGAAGCCGCTCGGCACGCGCAGCGCCCGTCCACGGTGCGCAGGCATGCATCGTAGTCATCCGGCGGCGGGATCGTCGGGGTCACCAGCGCTCGGACGCTCGCGTAATCGAACGCGCGGCCCGCTTGGAGCAGGTCCCCCGTGTCCACCTGGCGCTCGCCGTCGTCGCAGCGAGATGCAGGAGGCGGACATACTCGACGTCCGCGCGCTCGCCATGCGTGTGGCCGAGCGTCGTACGCCTGGCGGAACGTCAGCGACGGAAACAGCTCTTCCCGATAGCGATATCGCGCGAAGGCTCGCTCCCGATGATGTGGCGGTAATCGATCCGCTGCCCGCCCCGGCCCCGCAGCCGCGGCATCGTCTCGACAAGCTGGCCGCGATAGCGACCTCGACCGTCGTCGGATACTGCCGTGCCTCGACGGTGTGCCCCCGCAAGCGCGACGGCACCGAGTAGGTCCGCCCGCCCACGCGGATCGACTCCAGCGGCGCACCACGCACGTGAACGTCGTGAAATTGGGCACTGGGGCTGGCGGCAGCGGCCGCAGATACGGCCGCTCCTCCGCGAGGCGACCGCCGCCGCGTATTCCGCCGCCGCTCCACCATGTCCCGCACGAACGCTTCATACGTCGCGGCATCGACGAAGTCGGTATGGCCGCGCAGCAGCAAGGCCTGCTCCACGGCGGACGGAAATGCGCCTGTTCGACGACGCCGTTTTCGTGGGCCTGCCCCGGCTGGATCCGCGACGAGCGCGCCCCGTAGTGATCGAGGACGCCCCGGAACCGCGTGGTGAGTTGCCGTCCGCCACTGCGCTTCAGCTCATGCGTCGCCGCCGACAGATTGTCGTGCCGAATGACCGCCGGGACCCCGCCGAGCGCCCACACCGCGCCTTGGAGCCCGGCCACTCAGCGCCTCAAAGGTCTCGCTCGCCGCCAGCGCGACATACGTCCACCCGCTGAAGCTGCTCGAGGCGGATGCGGGAAGGCGCCACCGTGGATCGTCACGCCCAGATCGCCCGCGTAGCTCGAGGGCACCCTCACGCCCCGGAAGCAACCTGCTCGAAGACCTCGACGTCCGGGCCGCTTCGCGCGCCAGTCGCGCACCCGGGCTGGAAGGTCCGGAGCAGCTGAAAGCGGCCAGGATACCGTGGCCCAGCCACTCTTAGCGTCAGCGCCTGCAGGCGCCCCTGCTCGTCGGCGACCAACGGGGTACTACGCTCCACACATCTGCGAACGGGTCCGCCGGGTCCGCCACGTCCGTGGCATGGTCGCCGCAGACGGCAGGGGCCCGTGCCAGCGCCGCGCCGTCCGCTCCGACATGCCGGCCGTCACCGCCGCGTTGCCATGTCTTGCCGTCCATCCGCTTCTCCCTCCGCCGCATGCGATCCGTCAGGGCGGCATTGCGGTCACGCAGTTCTCGCCCGGCAATTCTAATTGTCGTTGACACGGTCGATCCGGGCCGCTCTATCTGCGGCTCCAGCCGCCAATGGGCCTGGCGGCGGTGTCGCGCCCACGTTGGGGCCCACGGGCGCCCTGCATGACCGCCTGCGAGTCCTGATCGCCGATCTCGCGGCCAGCTTGGCTTCCCGCTTGGCAAAGCGACACGCCCGATACGCCAGACCGCCCGAGTCGCGGCATTGCGACGCAGTTCTCGCGAGACAGTCGACGGGGCTCTACGGAGCCGCCGGGCCATGTGGCGCACCCCGGCGCCCTGCGCGCTCAGGATCGCGATCTCTTCCCGCTCCGCAAAGGACAGGTAGCGAGCCGATCGGGGCGGCATGACCGGCGGCATACCCCCGCCCCCACGGAACCAACGACCACCCACGGGCGGCGACACGCCACATGACACAGCGGCATCCTCACTCGACAGCCCCCGGGCGATCGCCTTCCAGAACCGTTGCTGCTCCTCACGCCCCGCTACTGGCGGGCGACCAGGCGAACGCATCGCAGGCCGACCCGCCCGGTCTGACCTTCTCCGTCTCCGTTTCTGCATCGCAGCACCTCATCATCGAGGTGTTGCGACGACCAGTTGAATTCACCTATGTCGCCGGAACAGGCAGTAGGGAAGACCGCCGATCGGCGCAGCGACCTGTGGTCGTTCGGTGTGGTGCTCTACGAGATGCTGACGGGCCGGGCGTTGTTCACGGGCGAGACGGTGTCGCACGTTCTGGCCGAGGTGCTCAAGACCGATCCCGACTGGACGACGTTACCCGATGCAACGCCCGCGCCGATCCGCCGCCTCTTGCGACGGTGCCTGGAGCGGGATCGCAAGCAGCGGCTGGCGGACGCGGCAGATGCCAGGCTCGACATCGACGAGGCGATCGCATCGCCGGGTGAACCCGCGCCGCTCGCGGCTTCGCCGCGCGCGTCGTGGGCATCTCGGCTGCCCTGGGCCGTGGTGGCGCTCGTGGTCATCGGTGTCGGTGCTGCCGCCGTCCTGCGCAGTGGCCTGGCGCCTCCGAGTGCGACGCGCTTGCTCCGCGTCTCGGTCGTGCACGCTGGCGGCCGGGCCGTAACGCCGGTGCTCTCGCCGGACGGCGACCGGGTCGTGTACGTGGCACCGGGCCCGGATGCCCGCCCGTCATTGTGGGTCCGAGAACTGGACGAGCCGGGGCCGACGGTGCTCGCTGGCACGGAAGAGGCCAGGAATCCGTTCTGGGCCCCAGATGGGCGAGCGGTTGCGTTTTTCGCGGGGTCGGCGCTGAAGCGAGTCGATCTCGGCAGCGGGCAGACCCGGATCATCGTCGAGAATCTCGCGAATATGTCGACGAGCGGTGCCTGGTCGGCTGACGGCACCATCGTGCTCCAGAGAGCGGTGGCCGCGTCAGGGCTGTCGCGTGTCTCGGCTGACGGCGGCTCGTTGGAGCCGGTGACGACTGTGCCCGAACCATACTGGGGTCACATGTCCCCGAGCTTCCTCCCGGATGGTCGCCGCTTTCTGTTCTTCGCCCGGGACTGGACGCGCTCGCCGGAGACGAGCGAAGGGGGTATCTACCTCGGCTCGCTGGATTCCAGCGACGTCCGGCGGCTCTTACCTGATCATACGAACGCCGTCTACGCCCCCTCGGGACATCTGCTCTTTCATCGTGCCGGTGAGTTGATGGCGGTTCCGTTCGACGCCGACGCAGGGACCGTGACGGGCGACGCCGTGCGACTGGACGAGCGGGTTGAGGCCAGCTTCGATTCGCTGTCCATCGCCATTTCCATCGCGCACGATGGAACGATTGCGATCGGGAGCCCAGGAGGGACCGGCAGGAGCTCGCTCCAGTGGCTTGACCGGGCTGGTGAATCGCTGACCACGGTGAGTGATCCGGCGCTCTACGCTTGGCCAAGCGTGTCACCAGATGGGACGCGGATCGCGGTGGCGATCGGGGACCAGAGGGCAACAAATACGGACATCTGGTTGCTCGACAGTGCCACCGGCGCCCGGACGCGTCTGACGTCGTCGCCGGCCTGGGAGGGCGTCCCGATCTGGTCACCGGACGGTACGCGCGTGACGTACGCCACCAACGAGTACGGCCTGGACGATGTCTACGTGCGCGACATTCAGGGCGGGCAGGCCGTCCCTCTGGTCGTGTCCGAGAACGATTGGTGGGGACCAAGCTCCTGGTCGCGTGACGGGCGATTCTTGCTCCTTGATGTCAGAGGGCCAGATGACATCGACATGTCCGTCTGGTCCACCTCGGACCAGACCCTCCTGCCCTTCTTGACAGGCCCCGCGAATGAAGAAAAGGGTGTGTTCTCGCCGGACGGACGTTTCGTGGCGTACACCTCGGGCGAGACGGGCCGCCGGGAGGTGTTCGTCGCCACGTTCCCGACTCCCGCCGAGAAGTGGCAAGTCACCACCGAGGGGGCTCAGGCGTTGAGCTGGCGAGAAGATGGCAACGAAATACTCATTGCGACTGTAGCAGGCGATCTCGCGGCCGTGAGCGTCTCGATCGACGGGGGGTTCCGTACCGGGCCACTAGAGGTCTTGGTGAGCGGTCTTGGACCTGGGGTTGCGGACCTAGCTGCCACCGCCGACCATTCGCGCTTTCTGGCTATGATCCCGTCCGAGCCGAGCGGGCGCTCGGCCGAGATCCGTCTGCTCTTCGGCTGGGCCGAGGCGCTGCAAGAGGGCCGGCTGACGACACAGCGGTAGGGCGTCAACCGGACCAACGCAATGGCATGGCGGAAGGGGCACCCGATCCACGTCGTCCTGAACTGGCACCAGGAGCTGCTCGAGCGGGTGCCGGTCCCGTAGGACGACTGGTTCTCCGAACTCCAGGCGCGGGTGCCGACGGGACGGTAGGTGGCTTCCGTAGGCGAGAACGACCTCCGCCTGCCCCAAGTCCAGATCGTCCCAAGTAACCTGAACGTCGGCTTTTAGCGGCACTCTGCGGGCCGACCGTGCCTCCCTGACGCGCCGTCTCCCCCTGCGGTAAACTTGGCCGTTCCGAACATGGCTCTCCACCCAGGCAGCAAGCTCGGCGTCTACGAGGTCACCGCGAAGATCGGTGCCGGTGGCATGGGTGAGGTCTATCGCGCCCACGATACGACCCTGGACCGCGACGTGGCGATCAAGGTGCTGCCCGATGCCTTCGCCACTGATCCAGAACGCCTGGCTCGGTTCGAGCGGGAAGCCAAAGTTCTTGCCTCCCTGAACCACCCGAACATCGCCGCCATCTACGGCCTGGAAAAGTCCGACGACACGCGGGCGCTCATTCTGGAGTTGGTCGAAGGCCCGACGCTGCAAGACCGCATCGCCAAAGGCCCGATCCCCCTCGACGAAGCCCTCCCCATCGCCCGGCAGATCGCCGAGGCCCTCGAAGCGGCCCACGAGCAGGGGATCATCCACCGCGATCTGAAACCCGCCAACGTCAAGGTCAAGGACGACGGCACGGTGAAGGTGCTGGACTTCGGCCTGGCGAAGGCGCTGCAACCCGAGTTGTCCGATCTCGACGCGGCCAACTCCCCCACGATGACCATGACCGCGGCCGCCACGAAGATGGGCGTCATTATGGGCACCGCGGCGTACATGAGTCCCGAGCAGGCGAGGGGGGGTGTCGCTGACCGACGTGCCGATGTCTGGGCGTTTGGTGTAGTGCTCTACGAGATGTTGACGGGGCGCCCGCTCTTCGAGGGGCAGACCGTGTCGGACACGCTTGCGTCGGTCCTCAAGAACGATCCCGACTGGCGCGCACTGCCCGCCGCTCTTCCGTCGTCCATCCGTCGGCTCCTTCGCCGATCTCTGGACAAGGACCGGAAGCTGCGGTTGCAGCATATCGGGGATGCCAGACTTGAAATCGGAGAGGCTGATGCCGAGCCCGTCACCGGCAGCGACGCCGGGAGGACGAGCCGCAAGCGGCACGACGCAGCCTTGATGGGCGTGACAGCCGTCGTGACGGCGATGGCCTCAGGTCTTGTCGCCTGGGCTGTCCTTCGACCTGACGCCGTTTCTACCCCAGCGGTGTCGAGCCTCCACCTTCGTTTGCCGGCCGGGTCGTACCTCATCGACCCGCACCCCGAGGCCCCCGGCCGGTTTCCGCCGATTGTGGTGTCACCGGACGGGACGCGCCTGGCCTATGCCGCCTCGGGCGAGCGAGATGTACCGCGGTTGTACGTTCGCGCCCTTGCCGGATTCGACGTACGTGAGCTTCCAGGCACCGAAGGGGCGGAACTGCCGTTCTTCTCACCGGGCGGTGAGTGGGTCGGATTCTGGGTGAATGACACTCTCTACAGAGTCTCGACGAATGGTGGGGCGCCTGTGCAGGTTGGAGAGGTTCGGAGAGGCGTGCGAGGCGCGGTCTGGGCGGCCGACGACACGATGATTCTTGGTGGCGTGAACAGGGGGCTGCTTCAGATTGCAGCTGACGGAGGTGCACTGCTCGAGATTACGGAGCCGAGCGTCGAGCGGGGGGACGAATATCACGCCTGGCCTTCGCTACTCCCCGACGGGGAGCATGTCCTATTTTCCGCGGTGACGGCGGACAGTTCGAATATCGCCGTGCTGTCGCTGTCGTCTGGCGACTGGCGCATCCTTGAAGGCACGGAAGACGCCACGCAGGCGCGTTTCCTCGACTCGGGACACCTGGTGTTCTTCAGACAAGGCGGCCTGTTCGCGGCGCCGTTCTCACCTTCAGAAGGCGTGCTGACAGAGCCAGCAGTTCTCGTGCTCGACGGGCTGTTAACCAAGAGCAATGCCGGGCACGACATCGGGTACTTCACCGTATCGCGCCACGGCACGCTGATGTACGTGCCTGGTGGAACCTGGACGGCGGAGAATCGCGTCGTTTCTGTGGACCGAGCGGGAGAAGCCACGCCGCTCATCTCCGAACGCGGCATTTACACCTACAGCACCAACCTGTCGCCTGACGGTACTCAGTTGGCCGTGACCGACAATATCACCGGGAATGGTGACATCTGGGTTCATGACCTCACGCGGGGCACCCGCACCCTCCTGTCAAGCGAAGGCAGTTCCATCTATCCCGTCTGGAGCGCAGACGGCGACCGGGTGCTCTTCGCCGGGTTCATGGAATCGTCCTTCGACCTGTATGCGGCGCCGGCTGACGGGAGCGGGGAACGCGAGCTGCTGCTCGAACGAGACCTCGGTCAGTTTCCTACGTCCGTCTCTCCCGACGGCCGCTTCGTGGCACTGTGGGAAAGAAACCCCGATACCGGAGACGACATCCACATCCTCTCACTGGACGGCGATCGGGCAACCATTGCGTTCCTCACCACACCGGCCAGTGAACGGGACCCGAGCTTCTCTCCGGACGGCGTGTACCTGGCCTACAGCTCCAACGTGTCTGGTCGAGACGAAGTCTATGTCGCGGCAGTGTCAGGCGCCGGAGGCCGGACCACGATTTCGAACAACGGTGGGCGGTGGCCTCACTGGTCTGCCGCCGGCGACGAGCTCTTTTACATCAGCGGCTCGACGATGATGGCGGTCAGCGTGACACTCGAACCGATCTTTGAGGCGGGAACGGCGCAGCCGCTGTTCGAGGGCCCATTCGACCAATGGTACGACGTGACTCCCGACGGGTCCTTCGTCATGCTGACGAAGCCGAGCGCCGAGCTTGACGAGATTTACGTGATCCAGAACTGGCACCAAGAGCTGTTTGAGCGGGTGCCGGTCCCGTAGGACAACTGGTTCTCCGAACTCCAGGCGCGGGTGCCGACGCCGTAGGTCGATCCGTCTCCCCTATCTCTCCCTGAACCAGGTTGATTGGAGGGGACTGGAGGGGACACCAGGGGAATAAGATGCGGCGAGAAGCGGCAATGAAATCAACCCTGAACTCGGAAAGTCGTGCGCCATCACCATGTTAAGGTGATCGCTCTGTCTAGGTTCGACTCCCAGGCGCTTCCGCCATAACTTACTCGGTAGAATGGGGAGAAACAGCCCTACTTTCGCCTTTTTGTAAGTATTTCAGTTTGTGCCACAAATGCCCGTGAAAGCGACACGAACTGCCATGCGTGCTTATTGTGCATGGTAGAGCGCGTGGTAGGCATTCCTCTCGCCTACCGTCCCGTCGGCACCCGCGCCTGGAGTTCGGAGAACCAGTTCTCGACGAAAACTAAGTCCGACGGTGTGGGGCCCACTACGTCGTCACCCCCCAGCGTAATCATGAGGAACCGCCCGTCAGGCGACACGTCGTATCGTCGGTGCCACCCCGCCTGATCGTAGAACGTCCGGTCAAACAACCGTTCCGGTTGTCCGGGCGTCAGTGACCTGGTCACCAAACGGCGAGATGATGGCCTACGAGTCTGACCAAAGCGGAAACTTGGACATCTGGGTCGCGCAGCCTGGCGGGTCTCCACCCGTCAATCGTACAGCGGACCATGTCGGAGATGATCGTTCTCCAGCCTGGTCGCCAGACGGCCGACAGATCGCGTTCTTGTCGGACCGTGACGGCGTGGGAGATGTGTTCGTCATGTCGCCGTTGGGGGGTGTGCCGCGTAAGGTTGGTGCGTTCAGTGGCCGGGCTACCTCTCTCCAGTGGCTGAGCGCCGGAAGCGAACTGGCCGCTCGCGTGAACCTCGAAGGCCTGGACATCGTTGCTGAGATCCTGACGGTGAGCACCGGCGAACTCCGTCACGTGCCATTGCCAGGTCGGGCCACAGGCCGAACCGATCTGCGGTGGTCGCCGAACGAACGATATCTTGCATATGGCGTTGGAGCTAGGAACTACCAGGTCAGGCCGCTGTGGCTACTGCAGGCCGCCGATGGCGCGGCGACCGCGATCACCGACGACATGACTGAGAATGCGACTCCGACTTGGTCTCCGGATTCGCAGACGCTCTACTTCGTCTCGAATCGCGACGGGAGCAACGATCTGTGGCAGCAGCGGATCTCGGAGGCCGGTGCGCCTGAGGGAGAGCCGGAGCGGGTGTCGGTGGGGGTCGGCATGTCAGAGGCCTGGGTGTCCCCGGGCGGCACGCAGCTCGCGTACGTGCGGGGCGGCATGGTCCAGAACATCTGGCGGGTGCCGATCTTCGACGATCACCCGGCGACCTGGACCGATGCTGAGCAGCTCACGTTCGACGTGACGCAAATCCATGGCCTGGATGTGTCGCCGGACGGGACGCGAGTGGCCGTCAGCTCGGAGCGCAGCGGGAACGTGGACCTCTGGACGCTGCCGGCGGACGGCGGTGAGATGCAGCAGCTCACGACCGACCCGACGCCGGATTGGACCGTTCGGTGGTCACCCGACGGCCAGCAGGTGGTCTTCTACGCCTATCGGAGTGGCAATCGCGACATCTGGGTCATGCCGGCCGGTGGTGGAACCGCACGGCAGCTGACCTCGCACGACGCCCCCGACTCGTACCCGGCGTGGTCTCCGGATGGAACCGAGATAGTGTTCGTGTCACCACGGCGCGGCGTCAACGACGTCTGGGTCGTCTCCGTCGCTGAAGGCTGACCCATGTTGCTCAAGCAACGGTTGGTCCAGGCTGTCATCGTTGCCGCCGTGGCGTTCGTGCTGGTGGCCCCGGTGCTGGACCGCTTCATCTTTCCAGAACCGGACCTGCCTGCGTGGGCCTATCCAGCAGTCGGCCAGGTGTTTCACAGCGAGACGGAAGGGTTCTCCCAGCGGGTGGCCAAGATCGACGATGAGCACATTTGGTCTGAACTCACGCTTCACCCGAACGCACCGGGCCCACCCGCCCACATCCACACAACGTTCGCAGAACGGTTCATGGTTGCCAAGGGCGAGGTGTCATTATTCGTCGATGGCCAGACCAAGGTGCTGCGGGTTGGAGAAGAATTCCTCGTTGAACCTGGAGTGGCCCACAAGCCGTTCAACGCGACGGGAACCGAGGCCGTCGTTCTCGGGCCTGAGACACCTGCCTATGGCCTGCCCCGTGACTTCGGTGTGTTTCTTACCCAAGCCTACGGGTTCTTCGACGATTCACCAGCCAATGGTCGGCCGCCGCGTGCGCTGCTGCAGATGTCGCGTTTCAGTCCGCGGTACGACTCATGGCTCGCTGGCCCGCCCGTGCTCCTGCAGCGAGGGCTGTTTTGGATCTTGGGTCCAATCGCCCGTGTGCTGGGCTATCGATCCTACTATGAGCGCTTCGCGCCCCAGGGTAAACGCGAGTAGCCGATGCCTCTAACTCCTGGCACCCGCCTAGGCGTCTACCAGGTCACCGGCCAAATCGGCGCCGGAGGCATGGGCGTTGCCGTCTAGGTCTACAAGGCGCGAGACACCAAGCTCGACCGCGATGTCGCACTGAAGATCCTGCCCGACGCCTTCGTCAACGACCCCGAGCGGCTGGCCCGGTTCCAGCGGGAAGCGAAGGTGTTGGCGTCGCTCAATCATCCGAACATCGCGGCCATCTACGGCCTCGAAGAAACTGGTGACTCCCCGGCCCTCGTCCTCGAATACGTCCCCGGCCCGACCTTGCAGGACCGGATCGCGAAAGGCCCGATCCCGCTCGACGAAGCCCTCCCCATCGCCCGTCAGATCGCCGAGGCGCTCGAAGCCGCCCACGAGCAGGGCATCATCCACCGGGACCTGAAACCCGCGAACGTCAAGGTGAAGGACGACGGCACGGTGAAGGTGCTGGACTTCGGCCTGGCGAAGGCGCTCCAACCGGACCTCTCCGACCTCGACGCGGCCAACTCGCCGACGATGACCATGACCGCCGCCGCCACGAAGATGGGCGTCATCATGGGGACGGCGACCATGACCGCCGCCGCCACGAAGCCATGGGGACGGCGGCCGTACATGGTGAATTCAACTGGTCGTCGCAACACCTCGATGATGAGGTGCTGCGATGCAGAAACGGAGACGGAGAAGGTCAGACCGGGCGGGTCGGCCTGCGATGCGTTCGCCTGGTCGCCCGCCAGTAGCGGGGCGTGAGGAGCAGCAACGGTTCTGGAAGGCGATCGCCCGGGGGCTGTCGAGTGAGGATGCCGCTGTGTCATGTGGCGTGTCGCCGCCCGTGGGTGGTCGTTGGTTCCGTGGGGGCGGGGGTATGCCGCCGGTCAGCTTGGCGCCCCGATCGGCTCGCTACCTGTCCTTTGCGGAGCGGGAAGAGATCGCGATCCTGAGCGCGCAGGGCGCCGGGGTGCGCCACATGGCCCGGCGGCTCCGTAGAGCCCCGTCGACTGTCTCGCGAGAACTGCGTCGCAATGCCGCGACTCGCAGCGGCGGTCTGGCGTATCGGGCGTCGACTGCGCAGTGGCACAGCGAGCGACGTGCCAAGCGCCCGAAGATAGCCAAGCTGGCCGCGAACGATCGGCTGAGGAGCTACGTGCAGGACCGCCTCGCAGGCACGGTCATGGCTGAGAACGGGACGCCCGTGCCTGGCCCCAACGTGGGCTCCTGGAGTGGTCGACGTCATGGCCGCCGCCAGGACCGACATTGGGCGACGTCGTGGAGCCCGCAGCAGATCGCCCATCGGCTCCGGATAGAGTATCCCGACGATGCATCGATGAGGGTCTCGCACGAGGCCATCTACCAAGCGCTGTATATCCAGGGGCGGGGGGCACTGCGCCGCGAGCTGACGGCATGCCTGCGCACCGGGCGGGCGCTGCGCGTGCCGAGGGCTCGCCGCCGTGGTCGCGGCAAGGAGTTTGTAGGTCCCGACATCATGATCAGCGAGCGGCCCGCCGAGGCCGAGGACCGAGCCGTTCCTGGACACTGGGAAGGCGACCTGATCATCGGACTTGGCAGCTCTGCGATCGGCACATTGGTCGAACGCACCACCCGATTTACGATGCTGCTCCACCTGCCCAGGATGGCCGAACGTGGTCGACTCCGGGTCAAGAACGGTCCGGCTCTTGCGGGGCATGGCGCCGACGCCGTACGGGCTGCGATCGCTTCGACGATCACGACGCTCCCTGACCAGCTTCGTCGGTCACTGACCTGGGACCAAGGCACGGAGATGGCCCAGCACGCCCAACTGCGTCTCGACACCGGGCTGCAAGTATTCTTCTGCGACCCCCGCAGTCCGTGGCAGCGCGGCACGAACGAGAACACCAACGGCCTGCTGCGTCAGTACTTCCCCAAAGGTACTGACCTCAATAGGCACAGCGCTAGCGACATTGCTGCTGTCGCGGTCACACTCAACCGCCGCCCGCGGAAGACGCTCGGTTGGAGAACCCCATCCGAAGCCTTCAACGAACTGCTACTCTCACACCAGTGAGGACGTGTTGCGACGACCCCTTGAAACCGGCCATGGCCCCGGAACAAGCCGCAGGAAAACAGGTCGACCGTCGCTCGGATCTCTGGGCGTTCGGTGTCGTGCTCTGGGAGATGCTCACGGGCCGGCAACTCTTCACCGGCGAAACGGTGTCGCATGTCCTCGCCGCCGTCCTGCGGGCCGACCTGGACTGGGGGCCGCTCCCGAAGGAAACGCCCCAGTCCGTTCGCCGATTGCTGCGCCGGTGCCTGGAGCGGAGTCAAAAGCTCCGCCTGCCCGACGCCGCCGTTGCGCGGCTGGAAATCGACGAGTCAGAGGATCGCTCCGACGAGCTCTCGGCCGGGACCACGCCAGTCGGCCAATCCGCGATCTGGCAGCGTCCGTTGGCTGTAGCGGCCATCGCCGCGGCGATTGCGGGCGTGGTCGCCGGCCTCACGGTCTGGAACCTGACCCGTCCGGCGCCGCCGCGGTTGGCCCGGTTTCCACTCCAGACGCTCGTGGACGCGCCGCCGACCGCGGTGGACCTGGCGCTGTCGCCCGACGGCCGGCGAATCGCCTACGTGGCGATCGTCGATGGCGAACAGCAGCTCTGGGTGCGTGAACTCGGGGAGGTCGATCCCTACCGGCTGCGCGGGACGGGGCAGGCGATCTTCCCGTTCTTCTCCCCCGACGGCAACTGGGTGGGGTACTGGGGCGAGGGGCAGCTCTGGAAAGTCCCTGTGGATGGCGGACGACCGATTGCGCTGGCGCGAAGCCGTGGGTTCGGTGGCGCCACGTGGGGACCGGACGACACGATCATCTTCAGCGAGTTCTCGGGCGGAGGGCTCCTGCGCGTGCCAGCGGCTGGTGGTGGTGAGACGGAACCGGTGACAGCCGTTGACGAGGAGGCAACCGAGATCACTTCGCATCGACACGCGGAGTTCCTCCCTGGCGGTGAGGCGGTCGTCTTCACGATCGCCCGCGGGATGGCGACTAGCGTCTTCGACATTGCGGTTCTCCACCTCGAGACGGGTGCGCGCACCGTCCTGGTGCGCAACGGAGCCGACGCGAGCTACTCGCCGACCGGACATCTCGTGTACGGCGCGGACGGTGCCCTGATGGCCGTGCCGTTCGATGTCGAGAGTTTGACCGTGTCGGGGGAGCCAGTGCTGGTTCTGGACGGCGTGGCCACGTCGAATCGCGGCGTGTCGAACTTCGCCCTGGGTTCGGATGGGTCGCTCGTCTATCTGGCCGGGTCCGCCTTCGCGTTCGGGGCGGCGAACCGGATACTCATCTGGGTCGATCGGGAGGGTCGGGAGGAGCCGCTGGCGATGGAGCCGGGCGTCTACTTCTATCCTCGCATCTCGCCGGACGGGACGAAGGTGGCGCTCGACGTGCGGGGAGACGAGCGGGACATCTTCATCTGGAACTTCGACCGTGGGACGATGAGCCGCCTCACGTTCTCACCCGGGGTCGACAGGTATCCGGTGTGGACACCCGACGGGCAGCGCGTCGTCTTCGGATCGACCCGGGAAGGGTCTCAGAATCTCTTCTGGCAGGCGGCCGACGGGACCGGCAGCCCCGAGCGGCTCAACGAGAGCCTGGAGGCGGCGAGCCCGATGGCGGTGTCGGCGGACGGCACGCGGGTGATCTTCCGTCGCACCACTCCTGAGTTCTCTGCCGGTCTGCACGTCCTCTTCCTGGACGGTGACCGACGGGTCGAGCCACTCCTCGACTCCGAGTTCGAGGAGCTCAATGCCGACCTCTCGCCCGACGGGCGCTGGATCGCGTACCAGTCGAACGAGTCGGGGCAGGACGAGATCTACGTGCGCCCGTTCCCCAATGTCGAGGACGGCCGGTGGCAGGTGTCGACCGGCGGGCGGTCGCCGAGTCGCCATCCGCTCTGGGGGCCGGACGGCCGCGAGCTGCTCTACCGCCGGATAGAGGACGGGGCCCTCATGGGTGTCAGCGTCGAAACCGAACCGACCTTTGTCCCGGGCACGCCTGGGAGGATCCTCGGTGGCGCGGGGTATGTGTTCATGGATGCCGGGCGCAGTTTCGACATCTCGCCCGACGGCGAGCGCTTCCTGATGATCAAGACTATGGCGGGCGATTCAGGGCAGGCGACGCCGCTCCAGCTCGTCCTCGTCCTCAACTGGTTCACCGAACTCCAGGCGCGGGTGCCGACGGGACGGTGAGCGGCGAACTTGGCTATGACGGCCCTCTCCCCCTCCAGGACCTAATCGCCCCTTAGAACTCGAATGTCGGCTTTCGGACGTCGATTCAGAAGACAGACCAGGGAGTGGAGCCTCACAGCCAACTCCTCTATTTTTAGACCCAGCCTCTCCTTCGGAACATCCGAAGCGTCTCGTTGAAACGTTCCAGGCCTTCGGGCATGGCCGAGAGCGAAAGCCGGTTGTGATCGAGCATCGGTGGGAACGGTCGTCCGACCAGAATCCCCTGTTCCTTCATTCGGCGGATGTAGAGGCGCTGGTCGCCGCGGATCTCATGGAACAGAAACGCGGTGTGGCTCTTGAAGTAGTGAAGCCCGAGTTCATCCAGGCACGCGGTCACCACGGCTTCGCACTGATCCCACGTCCTCAGACTCCGCTCATACCACCTGTCTTCGTCGAGGGCACCGAGCGCAGCTTCCACGCCCAGGGTGTTGGGGTTGGACCGGGTGGCATGGAGCCTCAGCCGTTCGGCGGTCTCGACCCCGCAGATTCCGTAGCCGATCCGGAGTCCGGCGATCCCGTAGAGCTTCGAGAACGTGCGGGTGATCAGCACGTTCGACCGCTTACTCGCCCACTGCTCCGCCGACCAGTAGCTCGCATCATTCACGAACGGGTAGTAGGCCTCGTCGACGATGAAGAAGACGTTGTCGGCGGCCGACGCGAACCACTCGTCCAGCTCGGCGCTGGGAGTCAGCGTCCCCGTCGGATTGTTCGGATTGCAGATGTAGACCACCGTGGGCTCTTGCCACCCCTCGGCCATGCGTCTCATCCGTTCGATGTCGTGCGCGAACTCACTAGTGAGCGGCACCTGCTCGATCCGGTACGGGTGGGGCCGCGCGTACCTGACGGCATTCTCGTACGTCGGGCTTGAAGGATGCGGCTTCCGGAAGACGCGTGCGCTTCGATGGCCATCCGGATGACTTCCGTGGAACCGCACCCGAGCACCACATGCTCCGGGGTCAGACCATGGAGTTCGGCAATCCGGGCCACCAAGGTCTCACGTCTGGGGCCTGGATAGTGCGGGACCTCTTCCATCGCTCCGAGAATCGCGGCGCGCGCCCGCGGTGGAATACCGAGCGGGTTGGCGTTGTGATTCAGCCGCAGTGTGTCGTCCTGGAGCGCCGGGGCCGTCGGGAACAGCGCCCGTCCACCATCGTCGGCCAGGGCAGCAGCCGGGAGGGCCGCAAGCCCTGCCGAGGCCGTCGCCCCCCTTAGAATGAATTCTCGGCGATCCATATCTCACCTCCCAAGGCCGCGCTATCCGCCGGCGTCATCATCCGATTCGACCGACATTCGCCGCACAGCCCTGCGCGTCTCGGTCTCGTAGATGATAGTTCGCCCCAAGTGAGAGACGCGACCCACCCAGGGAAAATCTCCAGCGGGCTCTGCCCGAAGGTCCAGATCGCCTCTGCATGACCCGAACGTCGAGTTCGCACCCTGGACCGCGACGTGGCGATCAAGGTAGCCAAGCAGATCACTGACCACCGTGGCACTGCGATGACGGTTGCGTGCGATATTGATGACGCTTCCCAGGTGGAACAGTTGTGCGCGACTGCCTCCTCCCGGCTTCGCTCTGTTCCCCGACCTCCCTTTCCTGGCGTATGATCCAAGCTCGCGTCTTGGTGCAGGTTGGTTGAGGGAGGTCGTGGATGGCGCAGCGCGGTCTCGTCACTACACTCGTCCTGCTCGTTCCGCTCACGTTCTTCGCCCAATCACCACCACAGCGTCTAGACATCAACGGAGCCCGTGTACTGGCGCATCTCGAGGCACTCTCCAGCTTTGGCCGAACTCTGGAGGGAGGCGTCAGCCGCGTCGCGTTCAGCCAGGCTGATCGCGACGGTCGAAACTTCGTCACCGACCTCATGCGAGACGCCGGCCTCGACGTTCGGATCGACG
The DNA here is from genome assembly GCA_963667915.2 of Vicinamibacterales bacterium. GTDB lineage: Bacteria > Acidobacteriota > Vicinamibacteria > Vicinamibacterales > UBA823. The sequence continues at coordinate 1,109,374 of CAXXNN010000004.1, forward strand.
CGGCAGGCAACATCATCGGGCGACGGGCCGGCCGCGATTCGACTCTTCCTCCGCTGATGCTGGGCTCCCACATCGACTCGGTCCCCGACGGCGGCAACTACGACGGTCAGGTCGGCTCGATCGGTGCCATCGAGGTCGCGCAGGCGCTCGACGAAGCCGGCGTGACAACACGCCATCCCCTCGAGGTCGTGATCTTCGCCAACGAAGAGGCGGGCAAGATCGGGAGCCGCGCCATGAGCGGTGAGCTGGAGATGCCGGAGCTCGATCTGATCAGCCACAGCGGAAAGACGAACCGTGACGGCATCGCGTTCATCGGCGGCGATCCCGCGAACCTGGCAAGTGCCCGCCGCGTATCTGGCGATCTCGCCGCCTATCTCGAGTTGCACATCGAGCAGGGCGCCATCCTCGACCACGAAGCCATTGACATCGGCGTGGTCGAGGGCATCGTTGGGATCCGGCGGTGGGACGTGGTCTTCGAGGGGCTGGCGAACCATGCGGGAACGACACCGATGAGTGATCGCCGAGACGCAATTCTCGCGGCCGCCCGCTTCGTCGATGCGGTGAACCGCATCGTCACGTCCATTCCCGGCCGCCAGGTCGGCACGGTGGGACGCATCGAGGCTTCACCTGGTGTTCCCAGCGTCATCGCCGGACGGGTGCGCGCCAGCCTCGAGCTTCGCGAGCTCGACATGGACAAGATGGAGTCGATCTACCAGGACATCCACGCGGAAGGCGAACAGATCGCTCGCGATACCGGAACCACGTTCACCGCGACGCAGTTCAACATCAGCCGGGCGGCGCCAACCGACGCACGCCTCCGTCAGGTCATCGCCGACGTCGCGAGCGATCTCGGTCTCACTCACATGCGGATGCCCAGCGGGGCCGGTCACGATGCCCAGATCATGGCCGGGCTGGGCCCAGTAGGCATGATCTTCATCCCCAGTCTGCAGGGCATCAGCCACTCGCCCCAGGAGCTCTCGCAACCGGAGGACATCGTCAACGGTGTGAGGGTCTTGCTCGGAACGCTGCTCAGACTCGACGACGCTGACGGCCCGTTGCGACACGAGCGCTGAGTATTGATCAGTCCCGAACCGCTATCGCGGGCACGGGCGAAGGTGACATTCTCGTTCCCCGCCTGGTCGCGTGACTCGCTGACGGACGTGTTGTCATGAACCCAGCACAGGGAAGGTCATCGCGGAACGTCGACTGCACATCGACAGTCTGCATCGCGCACGAGAATAACCGAGAGAAATAACCGAGAAAAACCGCCGAGAGCCCGTTTTGGACAGCAGCGGGCGAGTTGGCACTTTCTGCGCCGACTGCACCGGCGGGACGCTATACTTTCCGCACCAATCTGGACAGTTGTATGCCCCTTGAGCGCGGCACCCGCCTCGGCCCGTATGCGATCGAGTCCCCCCTCGGGGCCGGGGGCATGGGGGAGGTGTACAAAGCCACCGACACCCGGCTGGAGCGGACCGTCGCCATCAAGGTGCTGCCCGCGCATGTGGCCTCGGACCCGGAGCGGAAGTCCCGGTTCGAGCGCGAGGCGAAGACCATCTCCAGCCTGAACCACCCCCACATCTGCACGCTTCATGACGTGGGCCGGGGAGGCGACGTGGACTTCCTGGTCATGGAGTACCTGGGCAGATTATCCCCATTCGATTTGAGCAATAGAGTATTCCATCACGTGATTGGGAGCGGCAGTGTGACTGGTTAGAGATCATGAAATTTGGAGGCTAGCATGAGTGTAGCAGCGAATGTAATTCAATTGGAAAATACCGTTAATTCCTTTGTGGCGGAACCGCGCAAGCACCTGATTGGCGGACGATGGGTTGAAGCTGCCTCAGGAAAAACGTTTCCCGTCTATAATCCGGCAACCGAGGAGGTTGTCGCCTATGTGGCGGAGGGCAATACCGAAGACATAGACCGCGCCGTCAAGGCTGCCCGCCGGGCGTTTGAGAGCGGGCCCTGGCCTAACTTGACTCCAGCAGAGCGAGGCAAGTTGATCTGGCGGCTGGGTGATCTCATTTACGAGCACCTGGAAGAGTTAGCACAACTCGAGGCACTGGACAATGGCAAGCCCATTGTGATCGCTCGTGCTGCCGACGTTCCACTGGCCTAACTTGACTCCAGCAGAGCGAGGCAAGTTGATCTGGCGGCTGGGTGATCTCATTTACGAGCACCTGGAAGAGTTAGCACAACTCGAGGCACTGGACAATGGCAAGCCCATTGTGATCGCTCGTGCTGCCGACGTTCCACTGTCTGCGGATACGTTTCAGTACTTTGCCGGATGGACTACCAAGATGGAGGGAAACACCATCCCCTTATCAGTGCCTTATGCTCCCGGGGCCCATTTCCACGCCTATACACTGCGCGAGCCGGTGGGCGTTGTCGGCCAGATTATCCCGTGGAATTTTCCGTTGTTGATGGCCACATGGAAGCTCGCTCCAGCGCTGGCCACAGGTTGCACGATGGTGCTGAAGCCGGCTGAGGAGACACCGTTATCCGCTCTGCTTCTTGGCGAGCTTATCCAGGAAGCGGGATTCCCTGACGGGGTGGTGAATATCGTCACTGGTTTCGGTGAAGAGACGGGTGCGCCACTGGCGGCCCATCCAGGGGTTGATAAAATCGCTTTTACCGGCTCGACAGAAGTTGGCAAACTGATCGTCAAGGCTGCCGCAAATGATCTGAAGAAGGTTTCCCTTGAACTGGGAGGCAAGTCCCCGAACATCGTCTTGAGTGACGTTGATGTGGAGTCTGCCATTGCCGGTACTGCCGGCGCGATCTTTTTCAACCACGGGCAATGTTGTTGCGCCGGGTCCCGGTTGTACGTGCAAGAAGATATATTCGACCAGGTCGTAGACGGTGTCGCTAACGAAGCCAGGAATATTCAACTGGGTCCTGGGCTCGATCCGAATACACAGATGGGCCCGATGGTGTCTGAGATTCAGTTCGATCGGGTATGCGGTTTTCTCGAAGCAGGCGCCGCCGAAGGGGCGAAGGCCATTGTGGGCGGCCATAAGAGCGGTGGTAAGGGATACTTTGTTGAACCCACCGTATTGGTGGACACCAGGCACGATATGAAGATCATTCAGGAAGAAATCTTCGGCCCTGTGGTCGCTGCCATTCCGTTCAAGGAAGTGAATGACGAGCTCATCGCCGCAGCCAACGGTACTGACTATGGCTTGGCTGCCGGGGTTTGGACCCGGGACATCGGCATGGCCCACTCGATAGCGGCGAAGCTCAAAGCAGGTACGGTGTGGATCAATACTTACAACATCTTTGATCCTGCGCTGCCTTTTGGCGGCTACAAGCAGTCTGGCTGGGGCCGAGAGATGGGGCATGATGCCCTTGATCTCTACACCCAGAAAAAGGCGGTCTGCGCCATGCTGTGAGCACCGAGTACGACCTGTCAACCGGAACTTCAGGCAGTAGCGTGGCGGAGAACTCGCACGAAGCTTCGCCCCGCACCGCCCGCTGAGCGGCTGGTCGCTTCCGTTCTGTCGTTGTCAGGAGGGGGCAAGCTCCGGGTCTCGACGGACGGCGGCTCCTCCCCGCGCTGGGCGCCGGACGGCTCCGAGCTGTACTACGACGCCGGTGACGGAACACTCACGGCCGTGCCGGTCGACGGGGAAAGCATAGGGCTGCCGCACGCGCTCTTCGAAAGTCAGGCCAACGCGTTGGGTAGAAACTACAGACCGGGTTGCGCTCATTGATGTGACGGCGGACGGTCAGCGGTTTGTCATGAGCTACGCCGAGCCCCCGGTCCCGGTGACCCAGCTTCACCTCGTCCAGAACTGGTTCACCGAACTCGAACGCCTCGTCCCAACCCCCTGACTCATGCCCATCGCCCCCGGCACCAAGATCGGCTCCTACGAGATCCAGGCCCCGCTTGGCGAAGGCGGGATGGGCGCGGTCTATCAGGCCCACGACCCGACGCTCCAGCGCACGGTTGCCATCAAGGTGCTGGCGAAGCAGGACGAGGACGCCTCCGCCCGACTGCTCTAGGAAGCCCGTGCCGCCTCGGCCCTGAACCATCCCCACATCTGCACCATCCACGAGGTCGGCGAGCACGAGGGCCAAGCCTTCATCGTCATGGAGCATGTCGAGGGGAAGCCACTCAGCGCGCTTATCCCCGCCGACGGCCTCCCCCCGGAGAGCGTCATCCGCTACGGGACGCAGATCGCCGACAACGACCTATGGCTTGAGAAGCCCCTTGGCAGCGACTATTCTATGGGCCTCTTCCGGTAACACGTTGGACTGCGGGGTGGCGTCATGGAAGGGCGAACGATCTCCCACTATCGCGTGCTCGAGAAGCTCGGCGGGGGCGGCATGGGGGTCGTCTACAAAGCCCAGGACACCAAGCTCGACCGCTTCGTGGCCCTCAAGTTTCTTCCCCCTGAGCTGACCCGCGACGACGACGCCCGTGAGCGCTTCATTCGGGAAGCCCAGGCGGCGTCCGCCCTGGACCATCCCAACATCTGCACGATTCACGAGATCGATGCCACGCCGGAGGGCCAGCAGTTCATCGCCATGGCCTATTACGAGGGCGAGACATTGAAGAAGCGGATCGCGCGGGGGCCACTGCCGGTGGACGACGCTCTCGACATCGCCGTTCAGGTTGCGCAAGGACTTGCCGAAGCGCATGCGGCTGGCATCGTCCATCGTGACATCAAGCCTGCCAACGTGATGCTGACCAAGAGCGGCTTGGTGAAAATCGTTGACTTTGGCATCGCGAAACTCCTGGGCGTCACTGGTCCGACACAGACTGGCACGACGCTCGGCACGGTGTCATACATGTCGCCCGAACAAGTCAAAGGGGTCGACGCCGATCAGCGCTCGGATCTCTGGGCGCTGGGCGTCATGCTCTACGAGATGCTAACCGGTCAACTTCCGTTCAAGGGGGAGCATCCGCTGGTCCTGATCAGCGCCATCCAGAACGAGCTGCCGAGGCCGCTCGGCCGCCTGCGGCAGGAGATCCCTGATGAAGTCGAACGGATCGTCACTCGGGCGCTGGAAAAGAAACGGGACGCACGGTATCAGTCCGCCGCTGAATTTCTGAAGGACCTGGTCGAATGTCAATCGGCGCGCACCACTCCAGTGGCCGAAGTCACGTCGCTGTCTCGCGCAGTGCGACAGCCAAGAGTTGCGGTGTCGGCGATTGTGGCTGTGCTCGCAATTGCCGGTGGCGCTATGTGGGCTTGGAATCGTGCTGCTGATGCGAGGTGGGCCCGAGAGGAAGCGATCCCGGAAATTATACGGCTCGTCGAACAGGATAACTATCCGGAAGCCTTTGAGCTTGCAAGAGAAGCCGGACGTTATGTCCCAAACGATCCGATTCTGGCCGATCTCGCGGCTGAGTTCTCGGTGTCGCTTTCAGTGACAACTGCTCCTCCAGGGGCGGATGTCTACCTACGAGCCTATGGGTCAACGGATAGCGACTGGGAGTATCTCGGGCTTTCTCCGATAGACGATATAACCCTTCCTCGAGACACCTTCCGCTGGAGACTCGAGAAGGACGGCTTTGAAACAGTGGAGATCGCGACACCAAGCCGCACCGAAAGCCTCAGCGTGACCCTTGACGAAACGGGGGCCCGCCCCCCTGGGATGGTGTTCGTGCCGGGTGGGAATTTTGATGTGCGGCTGACGGGCTTCGCGATTGGTGAGCGCGTCGATCTGCAGTCGTTTCTGATCGACAAGTACGAGGTTACCAACAAGGAGTACAAGGAATTCGTTGACGGCGGCGGGTACGACAGGGAGAACTACTGGGAAGGACTGGATTTCGTGAAGGACGGTCGACAGCTCTCCCGGGAGACGGCTATGGCGGAGTTCGTCGATTCGACGGATCGCCCGGGACCTGCGACCTGGGAGCTGGGAGACTATCTCGAAGGACAGGATGATCATCCCGTGACCGGGATCAGCTGGTACGAGGCCGTGGCCTACGCTCGTTTCAGGGGAAAGACGCTTCCGACTGTTTACCACTGGAGTCGGGCAGCTTTTCCAGCACGGGAGCTTGTCGACCCGCTCGCACCGTCTATCGTGCCCCTGAGCAATTTCGGGGGGAACGGACCCGACGCTGTGGGCCATCATCAGGGAATCGGACCGTACGGAACATACGACATGGCCGGTAATCTCAGAGAGTGGACCTGGAATCTGTCAGCCGAGCGACGCTGGGTGCTCGGCGGGGCGTGGAGCGACCCAGAGTACATGTTCAGCATCCCAAACTACCTTCCTCCCTTTGATCGTTCCCCGCTCAATGGATTTCGGTGCATGCAGACGGTGGGAGAGGAACCGGCCTCCCCCACCCTGAGGCAGCCGATCGAGCTGTCGTCACGGAACTATGAAGATGCAGAAGCAGTGTCCGACGATGTCTTCGAGGCCTACCGAAGGCAATTCTCCTATGTCGAGTCTGCTCTCAACGTGATCGAGGAGACCTTAGAAACTTCAGAGGACTGGGTCAGGCAAAAGGTCACTTTCGACACAGGTTACGCGAACGAACGGATGGCGGCGTATCTGTTCATACCGAGAAACGTTGATCCGCCCTATCAAGCCGTCGTCCTCTCTACAGGTGTAGGTCCATATCTAGCTGAGCGTTCAAGCGAAGATCTTCAGCCTCGCAATCTGGATTTCATCGTCCGAGGTGGAAGGGTGTTGGTCCAGCCCATCTTCAAGGGATCCTACGAGCGTTGGGACAGTTTCCTTGCGCTGCCGGGTGAGGAGTATATGCGCACGTTTCGCGATCGGATGATCGAGTGGCGTCAGGATTTGGGCCGAACCCTCGATTACTTGGAATCTCGGGAAGATATTGACGCCACGAGGGTGGCCTATTTTGGAGCCAGTTTTGGCGCATCGGCGTTTCTTCCTCTCTTGGCTCTAGAGGAACGTCTCAAGGTCGCGGTGTTTAGGTCCGGGGGATTGCCGTACCGGGCCTATCCTCCGATGGCAGACGCAATCAACTACGTGTCCCGTATCACGATGCCGGTTCTGATGCTCAACGGGGAATTCGATTACCTGTTTAGTGTTGAGACATATCAGAAGCCACCCTTCGAGCGGCTGGGAGCGCCCGTGGAAGACAAGCGTTACAGAACTTTTGACGCTGGTCATGTGCCGCTTCCGAGAAACCAGGTTCTTCGTGAGACCCTCGACTGGCTCGACACAGTACCTCGGGCCCGTGTCCTGACCCGCCTTCATGCGCCTAGCGACCGGCACGACCCTCGGCCCCTACGAAGTCCTCGCCGCCATCGGTGCGGGCGGCATGGGGGAGGTGTACAAGGCGCGGGACACCAAGCTCGACCGCGATGTCGCGCTGAAGATCCTCCCCGACGCCTTCGTCAACGACCCCGAGCGCCTCGCCCGCTTCCAGCGCGAAGCGAAGGTGCTGGCCTCGCTCAACCATCCGAACATCGCGCAGATCTACGGGCTGGAGGAATCCGGCGACTCACCGGCCCTGGTCCTCGAATACGTCGAAGGCCCGACGCTTCAAGACCGCATCGCCAATGGCCCGATCCCGCTCGACGAAGCCCTCCCCATTGCCCGGCAGATCGCCGAGGCGCTCGAAGCCGCCCACGAGCAGGGGATCATCCACCGGGATCTCAAACCGGCCAACGTCAAGGTGAAGGATGACGGGACTGTGAAGGTGCTGGACTTCGGGTTGGCGAAGGCACTTGGACCGGACCTGTCCGACCTCGACGCGGCCAACTCCCCGACGATGACCATGACGGCCGCCGCCACGAAGATGGGCGTCATCATGGGGACGGCGGCCTACATGAGCCCCGAGCAAGCCGCGGGGAAACCCGCCGATCGCCGCTCGGACAACTGGTCTTTCGGCGTCGTCCTCTGGGAGATGCTCACCGGGCGGCAACTGTTCACCGGCGAGAGCATCTCGCATGTCCTCGCGTCGGTGCTCAAGACCGACCCCGACTGGAACGAGCTGCCCGCGAACACGCCGCTCTCGGTCCGCCGTCTACTGCGTCGGTGCCTGGAGCGAACTCCGAAGAAGCGGTTGCCCGATGCCGCGATGGCGCGGCTCGAGATCGACGAAGCCGACGCTGCGAGCGGATCTTCCGCGACAGAACCAACGGCGCCGGTCGCGCCGCCCGCGATCTGGCAGCGCCCGATTGCGGTCGTCGGCCTCGCGCTCGTGACCCTGGCACTGGGTGCCTTTGGGGCCTGGTTCCAGGGTTCGGCATCGTCCCCAGCGGCCCCCGTCACCCGCACGTCGATAGTTCTGCCGCCATCGCAGACAACCGGACGGACAAGCATCGGGATCTCTCCGCTCGGCACGCACGTCGCCTACATCTCAAACCGCCAGCTTTACGTCCGTGCCTTGAACGAGTTCGAGGCTCAGCCGCTGGCGTCGGCGAACAACTCGTTGAGTCCATTCTTTTCACCCGACGGGCAGTGGATCGGGTTCTATTCGCTTCAGGAAGGCGCGCTCAAGAAGGTCGCGCTCTCGGGTGGTGGTGAGGTCACGCTCACCCAGGCGGGTATCACCTCCGGGGCCAGCTGGGGGGACGACGACACGATCGTCTTCGGGCAGTGGCAGGGGGGAATCCGCCGTGTCTCGGGTGCAGGCGGTCCATCCGAGGAACTGGTGACCGACACGTGGGCGGGCAACCCGCAGCTCCTGCCCGGCGGAGAAACCTTGCTCTTCGTGCTGGCTGAAGGTCCATTCGACTGGGGTACAAGCCAGATCGTGGTCGAACGGCTCGCGACAGGTGAACGGACCGTGCTCATCGAGGAGGGGTACAGCCCACGGTATCTCGAGACGGGACATCTGCTTTACGGCTTGGGCGATTCGCTGATGGCGGTGCCGTTCGATGTCGAACGGCTGGAGGTGACGGGTGGGCCGGTGCCGATGGTCGAAGGGGTCAACCGAGCCGAGTTCGCGGGTGCCGCGGTGGTGGATGTGGCCCGGAACGGGACCTTGGTCTATCAGCCGTTCCAAGCTGGGGCAAGGGTTCGCACGCTGATGTGGGTCGGGCGCGATGGCACCGAGGAGCGTCTACCGGTGCCGGCTCGCTACTTCATCTACGCCCGCCTCTCTCCGGACGGCACGCGCGTGGTGCTCGACGCACGCGACGAGGAGAACGATATCTGGATCTGGCATTTGGAGCGAGAGACATTGACGCGATTGACGTTCGGCGCCGGATACGATGGGTTTCCCGTCTGGACGCCGGACGGGCAGCGAGTGGTGTTCGCCTCGGGAGTCACGGGAGAGAACGCAAACCTCTTCTGGCGCGCGGCGGACGGCACCGGGACGCTTGAACAGCTGACCGACAGTCCGAATCGCCAGGTGCCCTCCTCGGTCTCCCCGGACGGAACTCGGCTCGTCTTCTGGGAATATCCCCGGGGAGTGGAAGGGGGAGACGTCGGAGACCTGATGACACTCACGCTCGACGCCGAGCGGCGGATTGAGCCGCTGATCGCAGACGAGTCTGCCGTACTGAACGCCGAGATCTCACCAGACGGACGATGGATGGCGTATCAGTCCGACCGTTCGGGGAGCCATGAGATCTATGTGCAGCCGTTCCCCGAGATCGATGGCGGGATGTGGCAGGTCTCCACGGCCGGCGGGCTGCGTCCGCTCTGGGGGCCTGATGGCCAGGAGCTGTTCTATCAGACGAGTGCGGGTGTGATGGGCGTGACCATCGAGCCCGGGACGACGTTCATGCCAGGAACGCCCGAACTCGTCGTTCCGGGCCCGTATTACGGCAGCGCAGCCGGCGGCAGCGGTCGAACCTACGATATCTCGCTCGATGGGCAGAGGTTCCTGTTGATGAAGGAAGGCGCGATCGATGCCGACGACCCGTTCGCCGGCCTCACGCGATTCCACGTCGTCCAGAACTGGACTCAAGAGCTGCTCGAGCGGGTGCCGGTCCCGTAGGACAACTGGTTCTCCGAACTCCAGGCGCGGGTGCCGACGGGGCGGTAGGCCGCTTCGTTTCGGCCGACGGCGCTTCGTCGGATATACTCCAGCCTTCCTGTTCCACATCACGTCTCGAACCAGTCAGCCACGTTCGTCATTCATGCACAAGAGGTACTCATGGCAGACCAGAATCCAGCCCAACTCGCAACCGCGCTCGTCACCGCGTTCAACAATAACGATTGGGACGCCTATCGGCGGAACCTGACTGCCGACAGCGTCTACGATGAGGTCGCGACGTCCCGAAAACTGGAGGGCGTCGAGGCGGTCGTCGAGGCGCTCAAGGGCTGGAAGGAAGCCTTCCCGGACGTGAAGGGGACTATCGGGAACGCGATGTCCACCGGAAACACCGCCATCCTCGAGGTCAGCTGGACCGGCACCCACACGGGACCGCTGCAAGGGCCGACCGGCACCATCGCGGCCACCGGGAAGCAGCAGACGACCCGCTCGGGGTGGGTGCTCGACTTCGACGGGGGGAAGCTCAAGCAGAGTCGGCACTACTTCGACATGCTGAGCTTGATGCAGCAGCTGGGCCAGTTGTAGGCGCGCGGACTGCCACGGCAACGTCCTCTGACACGGCCACCACTGCCACCCCCTTTAGGGGGGTGGCGTGGTCGTGCAGGGCGGCCGTCAGGTCCTCGCCTGGAGCTCCAGGCGCGGGTGCCGACGGGACGGTAGGACTGTCACCCTCAACTTGACAATGCCAAACTCCCCGATGGCGATCGGCGCGATCTGGAGCACGCTGGTGTTGCTCGGGATCACCGCGGGCATGTTCAGCGCCTTCGGAAGATTCTTTCTGTATCTGATGAAGCGGTCACGTCTGGCGGTTAGCGACGTTGCCGCGTCCAACGGACTCGGCGTTGTCTGCGTTCGCCTCCCGGAAGGCGAACAATTCAGCTTCATCATCACCGACTCAACGAAGGTCCGTGATCTGGGTCTTCGGGCGATCGACACGCTCATGCGCGAGAGCGAGTTGCGGGCGCAGCTTGCTCTGGCCGGCTTTCCTGCCCCTGCCGTGGAGGAAAGCATCCAAGTCGCTCGAACCTGGGCCACGTCAATCATGATGCGTCGTCACGGCGCTTGAGCGCCCGTGGGTCGGCGGGGCCTGGGCAGGGAGGAAGACATGCGCAGATTTCTGGTGATGCTGCTCGGTTCCGTCGCGCTCATGGTACCAGTCGGGTGCGGGGACGCCGCGCCTCCGGCGGAGATGGCAGAGTTGGCTTCGGAGGGTGCCGACGCCCCGGCTACTGACGCTAGCAACCAGTTCGCCGGCGCGTGGAGGCTGGTCAGCATCGAGCGCCGTGATGCCGACGGTGAGCTGGTGGCCCCGCTGATTGAAGACCGGCTCGGCTACATCATCTATGACGCCAGCGGGTACATGGGCGTTACCCTCATGCAGCCCGACCGGCCCCCGTTCACCGGGGACGCGCCGACGCCGGAAGAGGCACTCGCCGCGGTGTCAACCTACACGTCGTACTTCGGGACGTTTACCGTCAACGAGGCTGAAGGGTTCGTGACACACCACCTCGAGGGGAGCCTGAACCCCCGAGGCACAGGGTCCGACTACAAGCGCTTCTACCGGTTTTCCGGAGACCGGTTGACGCTCCAGCCGCCGGTAGGTGAGAACGGCATCAAGTCGGAGCTGACCTGGGAGCGACTGCCTGTCCTGCCGGAGGTAGAGCTGACGGAAACGCACAAGCAGCTCTTCGGTTTCTACCGGATCGAATCGGTCTCACGGCAAACCGTCGACGGGGAATCGATTCCGCTGGATCAGTACGACACGGCGTACATCATCTACGCGCCCTCCGGGCACATGTCCGTGCACCTGATGCGGCCCGGACGTCAGCCGTACGCCGGTCCGCGGCCCACGCCGGAGGAGGCGCTCGCGGCAACACGCACGTACGGCAGCTACTTCGGTCCATTCTCAGTCCACGAAGACGAGGGGTATCTCGTGCATCACCGGATCGGCAACGAGAACCCAGGGGGGACCGGCACGGACGCCCAGCGCTTCTACGAGCTGACCGACACCCATCTCACGCTTCGGCCGCCGGTAGGGACGGATAATCAGGGGCGCCAGGTGCAGAACGCGCTCAGGTGGGCGCGGATCAGTGACTTGCCGCAGGGTCGCTAAACGCCGATGCCGATCAAGCGGCTGATCCACGAGGGCGTCCTCAACTCGAGGAGTTGAAGGCGCGGGTGCCGAGGGGACGGTAGGCGCGATCATCGCGGGACCAGATGTTTCCCCCATCTCTCCCTGACCCAGGTTGATTCGGGGGGACTGGAGGGGACTCCAGGGGAATCGATTCGGTGAAGGTGCAGCAATGAAATCAACCCTGAACTGCGAAAGTCGTGCGTCATCACCATGTTAGGGTGATCGCTCTGTTAGGGTTCAACTCCCAGGCGCTTCCGCCATTAACTCCCGTCGCTAAAGCACTTTCTGATCGGGGGTAGGCGATGTTTCCCCCATCTCTCCCCCGACGGGCTCATCCAAGAGCCTGATTACCCCCTCGATGGCGGCCACCGTATCGATTTCGTCGTCGAAGATCAGTTGGTACTGGAACTTAAGACTCAGCCGAAGATAACCCAGTCGCACTTGGCTCAGACCCTATGTTCGTGATGCTCAAGGAATTCGTCATCGCCAATGCTGACGACCCGTCTAGCGGCTGGCCTCCCTGCTGGATGACCGCAGGATGACCGGGAGGACTCCCACACTCCTCGCCTCGTTCACCCCTTCTGCTTTGTGCCACTTTGTGCAAGATTTTCCGTGACACGGCACCACGAACGGCCACGATCGGACTCCCACACTCCTCGCCTCGTTCACCCCTTCTGCTTTGTGCCACTTTGTGCAAGATTTTCCGTGACACGGCACCACGAACGGCCACGATCGGCCAAGGTGCGGGACAGCCGACCCCGTTTGACCGAGGTCGGCTGCGATTGGCCACGATTGTCAAAAGCCTTCTAAGCCAAGGGTCGCAGGTTCGAGTCCTGCCGGGCGCGCCATTTCTTTCCGGAATTCGAGAGTTCCGCGGTCGAGTCGTCGAAGTCCCCAACATTTCCTCGGCTCCCCAAGTCTTGCGACGCTCGAGGAGGCTCTGTCAGAGCCCTTTGTAGCCGAAGGCCGAGCGCACCGCTACCGATTTCCCAGACAGAAGGCACGGTATTCGTGGGGGTACCAATTTCCGCCTGCTGGTGCAGCCCTGACCCGGCGTGCTCTATATCGTCGCGCGCACTGTCAGGCAGGGGCAGCGGGCCGGCTTGGTCCGTGCTGGGTCTCTCGGGGTGCGTGGGAAGTGGTTCCGTTGCCGCCAACGGAGTGCCTTCCTGTCAATTCCGTCGAAAGACGACTCCGTCCTTCATCACGAACGACACCCGCTTGAGCGCCTGGATGTCATCCAGTGGATTTTCCGCCGTCCCGATGAGGTCCGCGGCCATGCCGGGGCGGATGCCGCCCCGCTCGTCCGCCACGCCGAGCAGCCGTGCGGCGTCGGTCGTCATGGCTCGCAAGATGTCGGCCGGCGGAATCCCGGCCGCCTCCCAGGTGTCGATGGGGCCGATGGCGAGGTCACCCTTCGAGAAGCCCGGGGTCTGCCGGAGGATATCGGCTCCGTAGACCATCTCGACGCCGATGCGGTAGGCGCGCGCCAAACGATCTCGGATCCGTTCGATGTCATCGGGATGACTGAGTTCGTTGTGCGTGTCGGGACCCGGTCCGAGCTCACAACCCACCAGCACGACGCCCCGGTCCTTGGCGAACTGCAGCGTCTCGTCGCTCATCTCATAGCCGTGCTCGAGCGTGGCAACGCCGCCCTCGATCGCAAGGCGCGCGCCCATCTCGTTCAGGGCATGGGCGGCCACCTTGAGTCCGGCTCGTCCCGCCTCTTCCACGATGTACCGGATGTCCTCAGCCGAGTAGGTGTACGCCCTGAACGAGGCGTCGTCGACGATGATCTTGATCCAGGACGCTCCGAAGTGAATGTTCTGGCGGATGGCCTTCTGGATCTCGTCGCGGGTATCGGCGTAGAAATAGTCGATCAGCCCCGGCTCGGGTAGATCGGGGTTGAGACGGTATTGGCCGCCGTACGGGGCAAGGATCTTGCCTGCGATGAACATGGTCGGCCCGAGCACCTTGCCGATCTGGCCAGGTCGAGGGGCCGCATAGCCTGCGACCTGGCCGGTATTAGGAGTCGGCGGTGCGCTCAGGACCCGCAACAGCGCGGCGTCGGCAAAGTGTCCGGCGTTCCCTAGATCCCGAATGGTCGTGAATCCGGCATCGAGAAACGACTGGGCAGCCAAGAAGCTCTGGATGGCGCGCTCGGCAGTGGAGACCTCGACGTTGTACTCCATCAGGCTCGAGTTGTCGGCGTCGTAGGCGGAGCCGACGTGGGTGTGGATGTCGAAGAGTCCGGGGAGCACCGTCAGCGACGACAAGTCGAGTCGAACGGCGCCCTCGGGGATTGTCAGGTTCTCCCCAACGGCGCGGATCGTCCCGTCCTCGATCACGATGGTTTGGTTCATGCGGGTCGTGCCCGTCTCGGGATCGACGAGCTGGCCCGCGGTGATGACGCTCACCTGAGCCTCGGCGGTCGAGAGGCCGAGCGTCAGAGAGGTAGCAAGCACGAGTTTGAAGACGAGTCGCAGGTTCACCTTCGATTCCTTTCGGAGTCTAGAGACACTCACGTCATGCGCTAGTCGCGTCGGAAGACCACGCCATCCTTCATGACGAACGCCACATGCTTGAGAGCCTCGATGCCATCGAGGGGGTTCTCGACCGTGCCGATGAGGTCGGCGGCCATGCCGAGGCGAATGCCGCCGCGCTCGTCCGCCACGCCCAGCAACCGCGCGCCGTTGGTGGTCATGGCCCGCAGGATGTCCGCCGGGGGTATGCCGGCCAGCGCCCAGGTGTCGATGGGCGCAAGTGAGAGCTGTCCACGGGTCAGACCGTCACGTTGCATCAAGATGTCGGAGCCGAAGGCCATCTCGACGCCAATCCGATGCGCGCGCTTCAGGCGATCGAGGGCCAACTCGTAGATCCCACCTCTGTACGCCTGGGCCGTGACATCGGCCAGGTCGCAGCCCACCAGCACGACGCCCCGCTGCTTGGCGAGCTCCAGCGTCTCATCGGTCATCAGGTAGCCGTGCTCGATGGATGCGACGCCCCCTTCAATGGAGAGCCGCGCTCCCTCGTCGGTGACGGCATGGGCCGCCACCTTGACCCCGGCGCGCCCCGCCTCCTCGACAATGAACCGGATGTCATCTGCGGAGTAGAGGTAACGGTAGTCATCGACGATGATCTTGATCCACGTCGCTCCGTAGTGGAGGTTTTGGCGGATGGCCTTCAGCATCTCATCGCGACTATCGGCATAGAAATAATCCCGAAGCCCAACGTCCTGATAGTCGGGGCTGACACGGAACTGCCCTCCGAACACGGAGATGATCTTGCCGGACACGAACATCGTCGGGCCCAATATCGGGCCGACTCGTCCGGGATGATAGGCGGCCGAGTCGTGTACCGCACCCTTGCTGGGCACCCGCGGCGTGTTGACCCAGCGCGCCAGCGCCACATCGGCGTAGTGGCCGCCATTACCCAGATCGCGCACGGTCGTGAATCCGGTTGCCAGCATGGACTGAGCGTTGAGCAGGCCCTGGATCGCGCGCTGGGCGGTCGAGACATCGACGTTGTATTCTTTGAGGTTGGATGCAGGAAAGTCGTACGAACCGGCCAGGTGTGTGTGGGAGTCGATCAGACCGGGGAGCACCGTCAGCGACGACAGGTCGAGCTGGACCGCTCCGCTCGGGATCACCGGGTTCGTGCCTACCGCGAGGATTTTCCCGTCCTCGATGACGATCGTCTGGTTCGACCGCGCGGTCCCCGTCTCCGGGTCGACAAGCCGGCCGGCGGTAATGGCGGTTACCTGGGCCTCCGCAGCGGAGGGCCCGACAACAAACAGAGCCATCAAGACGCTGACTGTACGTAGCTGGATCACGTCGTTTCCCGCCTCTCAATGTTTCGACGACACGTCGAAGCACATTTCCTGGAATCCCTTCAGGTGCCCGCCAATCCTACGCGTCCCCTTTCGGAGGGTCAAACCAGGTACCGAAGCCGCGACCGGTTCGAGGGTCGACGATTGACTTCGCTCGGGGCGCTGGCCTATAAGTGGACGCCCCGTCTGGCGCAACATGCCGACAAAGGGTCGAACGGGGTTCTCTGATCGTCCTCAGAAACCCGTGTTCGGCAGGACGGCATCGGTGGCCAGCGTACGGGACGGCACGGCGTCCCTGACCGAGCCGACCGAGAAGGAGCAACCCTCATGACCGACCTGGACCGCCGGAGATTCCTCGCGACGACCGCTGGCGGCTTGGCCTCACTCACGACCGCACGCAGCGTGACAGCTCAAGCCAACGAGGATCCACTCGGCGTGCGCGCCGATTTTCCGATCACGCGGCGCAAGCGTTTTCTCGCCACGTCCTGGATCGGCCCGATGCCAAGGGTGGTGAGAGACGTCGCTTGCGAGTACGCCGACGAGAAGATGGGGTGGGCGGACACTCGCCTGCGATTGGAAAAGAAGGAGATGACGCGGGTCGCGTTCGCCGAGCTCTTCGGCGCCAAGCCGGAGGAGGTGGCGCTGCTCTATGCCACGACCGACGGAGAGAACATCGTCACTCGCGGCCTCGATCTCAAGGCCGGCGACAATGTCGTCATCGACGACCTGCACTTCACATCGAGCTTCGTCATCTACCGGCAGCTCGAAGCGGAGAAGGGTGTGGAGGTTCGCGTCGTCCCCCAGCAGCAGGGCGCTGCACGGATCGAGGATTTCGAGGCCCGGATCAACGAGAACACGCGGCTCGTGTCGGTCGCCTGGGTATCGAATCGCAACGGCTATCGGCAGGACCTCCGCGCACTGGCCGATGTCGCCCACGCCAAAGGGGCCCTGCTGTACGCGGACGCCGTTCAGGCGATCGGGACCTTCCCCACCAACCTCACCGAGCTGGGCGTGGACTTTCTCGCCACCGGCTCGTACAAGTGGCTGTTTGCCAACTTCGGGGTCGCGCCCTTCTTCATCCGCGAAGAGCACCTCGAGCGGTTGCCACCGGATCGCTACGGTCACGGCGTGATTGCCGAGACGCTGTCGAACGAGGGGTGGTCCAGCTCATACCGAGCAAGGCGTGGCGTCGAGCTCGGCTTCCGCCACGTGAAGACGGCGGAGAAGTACGAGCACGCCTCGGCGGCGTTCAGTCCGGTCGCCCAGCTCGACGCCGCACTCGGCTACCTGAAAGGCGTCGGTTTGGCCAAGATCGAGGAGCACACCGTGGGGCTCGCGCGGGAGTTCCACCGCGCCGCCGCCGCCATGGGGTTCGAGACGTGGACGCCGGAAAACAACCAGTCACCCATCGTCAGCATCATTCACGGGCGAGACCCAGATCACATGAAGCGCCTGCTGGAGCGCGAGTCCATCGTGGTCACCTTCCGTGAGGCCAATCACACCCTGCTGCGAGTGGCGGTCTCCCTGTTCAACAATCGCGACGAGATCCAGCAAATCCTCAAGGTGCTGGAACAGGTCGCTTGACCGCGGGCGTTTTGTGGGAGAATTGCCCGGCGGCGCATCCCTCAACCGCGCCTCCGGAACCCGAGCCATTGCCCGACCGAATGTCTGGCCCGACGGTCGGGCCTCAGGAGATCAAGATATGAGATACGCGCGAATGCTGGTCCGGACCGTCCCAGTGGGCCTGTGCATCGCCGCACTGGGTTGCGGACAGGCGCCGTTGGATGACGCGGCCTTGACCGTGGCCTCCGCTGCAGCGGAAGGAGGTACCGGCCTACCGGAGTACACGGTCGATCCCTTCTGGCCGAAGACGTTGCCGAACGACATGCTCATTGGACGGATCGCCGGCGTGGCAGTCGACTCTCAGGACCGGATCTTCGTCGTTCAGCGTCCAGGCAGCCTCACGCCCGACGAGTTGGGCTTGATTCAGGATCCCGCCAAGTCGCTGTGTTGCCGGCCGGCTCCTCCCGTCCTGGTATTCGATGCGGATGGAAATCTCGTCGACTCCTGGGGGGGACCGGGGGAGGGCTACGATTGGCCGGGCACCGAGCACGGCATCTATGTCGACCACAACGACAACGTCTGGCTGGGCGGCGAGGGCATCGGCGACCCGGAGACCCTGGCGGACCACAGCGTGCACGGAGAGGACAACCCGCTCTGTCGGGATCATTTCGTCCTGAAATTCTCCAACGACGGTGAGTTCATCATGCAGATTGGCGAGGCGAACAAGACCCAGGGCAGCACCAGCACCGAGTTCCTGGGGCACCCCGCCGACATCGAGGTCGACCCCGAGACGAACGAAGCCTACGTAGCCGATGGGTACCTGAACAAGCGTGTGATCGTGTTCGATGCCGACACGGGAGAGTACAAGCGCCATTGGGGCGCCTACGGCCGGATGCCGGACGACAATCCGATGAAGCGCTTCGATCCGGACGGTTCCACCAAGGATGACTTCACCGATTCCGTGCACGGGCTGCGGATCTCGAACGATGGGCTCGTCTACGTGGCGGATCGCGGCAACGGCCGTATCCAGATTTTCCAGAAGGACGGCACCTACGTGGAGGAGCACTTCATCGAGCCGGGGACCAGGCCAGGCTCCTCGAGCGGAACGGTCTGGGACATCGAGCTCTCGAATGACGAGGCGCAGACCTACCTCTACGTGGCCGACGGCACGAACCAGCGCATCTGGACCCTACAACGCGACACGATGGAGGTCCTCGATTCGTTCGGCCGGCGCGGCCGCGGGGCGGGAGAGTTCCACTGGCTGCACAAGTTCGCCATCGACTCCCAGGGCAACTTCTACACGGGCGAGGTGCACATGCAGCGGCGCCTCCAGAAATTCGTGCCGCAAACGAGCGCGGCGGTGAACTAGCCACGGCCCATCGCGGCGCCGACGCGTCGAAACGACGGGCGGGCGGCGCACACAAGTGCGCCGTCCGCCTCGCTCCACCGGCGGGAACTCGGATGGCTCTCGGGCTGCACCCGAGAACAACCTGCGACTGAGCAGACGCTCGGCGCCCTTCCCGAGCCGCCACTGAGCATCTGCACGGCCACGCGACTCTGGGGCGCTCGTCCTGGAACTGGCCGAAGGCCCAACGCTGCAAGACCGGAGCGCGCAAGGCCCGATCCCTCTCGATGCCGCCGGAGACTGGCCGCTCGAGAAACTCCCATGAAAGACGATGACTTATCGGCAGGCACTCCAGCGTGAGTGACAGGGATTTTCGACTCTGGTTCTCCGAACTCCAGGCGCGGGTGCCGACGGGACGGTAGGTGGCTTCCGTAGGCGAGAACGACATCCGCCCTGCCCCAAGTCCAGATCGGGTGGCGATCTCGAATCGACCGTATCTGGCAGGCGGTCGTGAGTTCGGGACGTTCTCTATTGGACCGGAGCGACTTGGACCATAGAACGCGAACGAACGGATGCAGGCCATGTTCATCGAGACCCTCGGGACCGAGGATGCCCGACTCCCCCGCATGGCCATGGGCCTGGGCATCGTGACGCCAGGCACGACTCGCTTCTATCCGATGGATCTCATCGAGGAAAGCGGTGCGCTCATCGATGACGTCGATGGACGGCAACTCGTGTTCGTCGACAGCAAGACCTTCACACCGGCCGCCGTGTTCGTGGATGCCTCGAGCGCAACCTCCAGGATCGGGAGATCCAGCTCGATAACGGAAACACGGTGCGGATGGGGATGGTCTACGACGCTCACGGCACGCGGGTAGACGTGGAGCGCCCGCAACAGCTCTTCAGCCGCTGGTACGGCTTTGCGCTGACGTTTCCCGGGACGGAGATCTTCGAGCGCTAGTCCGGCCGACCCGACGCTCCAGCTTGACGAAGCTCTAGTAGGGGTAACCGTGAAGCCTTGGCATCCCGGGCTTCCAGTCCGGTAGCTCAGCCCACGTAGCACGATTTGGCATCTCGACCTGCGGCAGACTCTGGGCGTCGAGGACCTCGTCCTCCGCGATGACATCGTTGATGTAGAGCAGATAGGCCGTCAGCGCGTAGACCTCATCGGCGGTGAGGGTCCCCTCTCTATTGAGGGGCATGCCGCGATTGATGTAGTCCCAGACCACCGTCGCATACGGCGCGCGGATCGGCAGGACTCGCCCCCATGCCCAGGGATCGGCAGCTGACCCCGCCTCGCGTTTGACCAACCTGTCCGCTCGGCCCCCTGCTCCTTCCGGCCCGTGGCAGCTGCCGCACCGCTTCCGCTGATAGACCAGCGCGCCTTCCTCGGGGGTTCCGCGCCCCGGCGGGAGTTCCTCCCCCGTAGGACTGATAGAGATATCCAAGGCACGGACTTCTTCCTCGGTCGGGGTCCTGCCCACGCCATAGGTGGGCGACTGCGCCAGTGCGGAGCTCGCCACGAGCATCAGAATCAGAACCGGGAGAAGCTCAAATCGCATTGTGAACGCTCCCATCACTCGCGACTCTCCACGGCTGAATGGAATTGTCCCGGCCTGGCACCCTGAACCGCGGGCCCAGGGGCACGTCGAAGAACTCGGCGACCTGGGCTCGCGACGGTTGCACCTGGCCCAATTCGTCCGTGCAGCGCGAAAGGAGCTCGGTCTCCGTTCCGTCCCAATTCCAGTGGACGCCGAACCGGGCATGCGCCATGCGCTGCGCCGGCCCCTGAAGCTCGGCGTCCGTCCAGCGCCGGCCGCCGTCGGTGGAGACCTCTACCCTGCGGACGGCACCCCCACCGGACCAGGCCAGGCCGCTGATCTCGTAGAATCCGCGGCCCGGCAGCTGCTGTCCGGCGGACGGAAAGGTGATCACCGATTTTGGGCCAATCTGGTACCCCAGCGCAGCGGCATCAGTGTCCCGCGTCAGGTGCCCATAATCGTTGTAGGTCATGTAGTACCGGTCCACGACCTTGATTCGCCTCAGGTACTTGGTGTGGAAGATGCCTTCGAAGCCTGGAACCATCAGCCGCAGCGGGAACCCTTGCTGGGGCCGCAGGGCCTCGCCGTTCATGCCGTAGGCCACCAGACAGTCGTCCATCGCCTTCGCCATGGGGATGCTCGATGCGCCCTTCACCTCCTCCGCCCCTTCACACACGATCCAGGGCGCCCCGTCTTTCACGCCGGCCTCCTTGAGCAGGACCGACAGGAGCACGCCGGTCCATTCGGCGCAGCTGGTCATCCCGTGCGTTTCCTGCACGGTCTTCCGCTGGGGCCTCGAACTGTTCCCCGCGCACTCGATGAAGTGAAGCCGGGTAACGGACGGGAGACGCTTCAAGTCCTCCATGGTGAAGGTCAGCGGACGGTCCACCATGCCGTGGATCATGAGGGAATGTTCCTGGGGATCGATGTCCGGAATGAAGGAGCCCCGGGTGGTCCCTACGAAGAAGAGCGAGGATGGCGTGATCACCCCCACCGAATCCTGCAGCGGAGCCGCCACATGAAACACGAGCCCAAAGTCGTCGGGCGAAGGTCGACCGCCTGGCGGGTGCGGCATCCGTACGGAGGTCACGAACCGGGAGCGCTCGCCATAGGCGATCAGGTCGTCACTGCCCTTGATGAAGCCGAACCCGCCAGATCTTCTTCTCTGGCCGAGCGCGGGCTCTACCGCTCCCAAGGTCAAGCCCCCGGCTAACGCGGCGCCGCCTTTGAGGAATCCCCTTCGATCAGGTCGTTTCGAACCCATGAGTCTCTCCTTCGCAGATGAGGTTACAGGGAAGATCGCTTCCCAGCGATCGAAAGTATACGCCAATCTCGAGGGCATTGTCGGATTGAGGTCGAGGATAGCAGAGTTGTGGGATGACCAACGCCGCACCGAGCTACCACGGCTACCGATTCCCGCGGCCCTTCGCCGGCCGGACGCCGATTCACGTCGTGCAAAACTGGTTCGCCGAACTCCAGGCGCGGGTGCCGACGGGACGGTAGACGGCTTCCGCGCGTAACGACGACCCCCCTTCCCTGCTCCGCATCCAGATCGCCCCGCATTACCCGAACGTTGATGGGATGGACTCCTCCCGCTGGTACGGCATCATCGTGCCAAACAAGCAACGGCCTCTAGCGGGCCACAGCCAGGAGGAGTCCAGATGGAGCATACGACGATCGCTGTTGATCTCGCCAAGTCGGTCTTTCAGGTGGCCGTGTCCCACCGCCCGGGCCGGGTCGATGAAGAGCATCGGCTGACCCGCGCGCGGGTCCTGCGTTTCTTCGCCGAGCGGCCCGCCGCCACGGTCCTGCTCGAAGCCTGCGGTTCGGCGCATCATTGGGGCCGGGAGCTCGAGCGCCTGGGCCACACCGTGCAGTTACTCCCCCCGTACGATGTGCACCGCTACGTCCGCCGCAGCAAGACCGACCGCGCGGACGCGAAAGCCTTGCTCGAGGCGGCGCGGAACGACGAGATTCATCCGGTCCCCGTCAAAACCGTCAGCCAACAAGCCCTCACCACGCTCCATCGGATTCGCTCCACGTGGCAGGCCACCCGGATCATGCGGCTGAACAGCCTGCGCGGCCTGCTCCGCGAGTTTGGCGTGACGATCCCGGCTGGGGCGCACCACGTCGTGCCGCGCGTCCGCGCGCTCCTCGAAGACCCGGATGCGCCCGTGCCCATGAGCGTTCGCCCGAGCCTGGCCGTCTTGTGCGACGAGGTCCGCCGGCTGGAGGACCAGATCAACGACCTCGAACGGCAGCTCGCGGCCCTCGCCAAGCAGCTCCCGCTGGTGGCGCACCTGCGCACGATCCCTGGCGTGGGCTTGCTCACGGCTACGGCGCTGGTTGCCTGCGTCGGCGAGGTGCGCCGGTTCCCCTCCGGCCGCTACTTCGCCAGCTACCTCGGGCTCACCCCGAAGGAACACTCCAGCGGGTCGCGTCGACGGCTCGGGGCCATCAGCAAGCAAGGCGATCGGTACCTGCGCACGTTATTGATCCACGGCGCGCGGTCCGTCCTGTGGCGCGCCAAGAGCCAGCCGACCCCCGATGCCTTCCGCACCTGGGCGCTCGCGCTCGAGCGCCGACGCGGGCACAACAAAGCGGCTGTGGCGGTCGCCAATAAGCTGGCACGCATGATCTGGCGCATCTGGCAGAGCGACCGCCCGTTCCGCGAGAGCCCTGGCGCCGCGTAACGCGCGGCGTGACACCATCGTTCACCCCTGGAGGACTGCCGCGAGCACACTCGAGGAATGGCACACCGGTCGGACCGGCGTGGGGACACACCGATAGAAAGCCTGGCCATCAAGGCCGTTCAACGTCGATTGGTACCCCACGCGCGAATTCCATACTGGCCCGGAGCCATGCATGCTCCACATCGAGGCCGAAGATACGTCTGCAGTCCGATCACCGTGCGATCCCGACATCACGCGAAGCGGCTTGCGAAAGGAGTCTAGATACGAAACGGCTTGCGAAAGGAGTCCAGAAGCGACTTGCAAAAGGAGTCCAGATACGGCTTTCTAGCGGCCTTCTGCGGGCCATTCATGCCCCCCTGACGCCCCGTCCCCCCCTGCGGTAAACTTGGCCGTTCTCAACATGGCTCTCCACCCAGGCAGCAAGCTCGGCGTCTACGAAGTCACCGCGAAGATCGGCGCGGGCGGCATGGGCGAGGTCTTTCGCGCCCACGACACGACCCTAGATCGTGATGTCGCGATCAAGGTGCTGCCGGACGCCTTCGCCACCGACCCAGAACGACTCGCCCGGTTCGAGCGGGAAGCCAAAGTCCTCGCGTCGCTGAACCATCCCAACATTGCCGCCATCTACGGCTTGGAGAAGTCCCACGACACACGGGCGCTCATCCTGGAACTGGTCGAAGGCCCGACCCTGCAAGACCGGATCGCGAAAGGCCCGATCCCGCTCGACGAAGCGCTGCCCATCGCCCGCCAGATCGCGGAAGCGCTGGAAGCCGCGCACGAGCAGGGGATCATCCACCGCGATCTCAAACCCGCCAACGTCAAGGTCAAGGACGACGGCACGGTGAAGGTGCTGGACTTCGGGCTGGCGAAGGCGCTCGCACCTGATCTCTCCGACACGGAAGCCGCCAACTCGCCCACGATGACCATGACCGCTGCCGCCACGAAGATGGGCGTCATCATGGGGACGGCAGCGTATATGTCGCCAGAGCAGGCCCGCGGCAAGACGGTAGACAAACGAGCGGACATCTGGGCATTCGGCATCGTTCTCTACGAGATGCTGACCGGACGACAGGCGTTCGGGGGAACGGATATTTCGTTGACGCTCGCAGCGGTCCTCAAGACTGATCTCAACCTGGATGCGTTGCCGGATGACACGCCGCTAAGCCTACGGAGGGTGCTGCGCCGATGCATCCAGAAGGATCGCGCACAGCGGTCGCGTGACATCGGGGACGTCAGGCTGGACCTTGATGAGGCTCTGGCTGCACCCGTTGAGGAAACGGTCGATGCCGCTGCGATTGCCCAGCCCGCTCTGTGGCAGCGCCCGGTGCCGCTGCTGGTCGCCGCGCTGGTGTTGATGGGTGTCGCCGGCCTCGCCGTCTGGAGCCTCACCCGACCTGCGCCCCGCCCGCCGACTCGGCTCACGATCCCTCTTCCTGAAGCCCAGCAGTTTCCTGGTTTCGGTGACTGGCTCGACTGGTCACCCGACGGCCGAACGCTCGTGTTCGTCGCAGGCAGTGGGCTAGCAGGGATGGCCTACCGCCGTCCTCTCGACCAGCTGGAGGCGACTCCAATTCCAGGGACCGAGAACGCGATGTTCCCCTTCCACTCACCGGACGGTCAATGGTTGGGTTTCGCGACGAGAGGGGGGCAGGAACTCAAGACGGTCTCGCTGTCGGGTGACCCTCTGTCAGTGTCCAGTCCGTGGGGCGAGCTGGGGACCGGACGACTCGATCGTGTTCGGCCAGGCCAACTCGGGCCTCTGGCGGATCTCAGCGGCCGGGGGAGAGCCTGAACCGCTGACGACGGTCGAGCCGGGCGAGCAGCACGCCCGGCCTCAGGTGCTACCCGGCGGCGACGCGGTCCTGTTCCATATCTTCCGTGGGGACTTGGAGTCGGTCGAGATCGCCGTGCTGTCGCTGGAGACCGGCGAGCAGAAGACCCTCCTCGGGGGCAGCACCCCGCGGTATGCGGCGACGGGCCACCTCGTCTTCGGCCGGCAGGACTCGCTGTGGGCGGCACCGTTCGATTTGGCGCAACTGGCCGTGACGGGGCCTGCGGTGCCGCTGCTCGGAGACATCGAGGTCAGCACGACCACTGGCGCGACGCAGTTCGCACTGGCGCGTGATGGGTCGCTCAGCTACGCGCCGGCTCAGCGCGGCCCCAGCGGAGGCCGCAGACTGCTGGTATGGGTGGAGGCCGCAGACTGCTGGTATGGGTGGACCGGCAGGGGAACGAGACGACGCTGGCCGCCCCGCCGCGTGTGTACGATCAGCCGCGACTAGCTCCCGACGGCAGCCGCGTCGCGCTCGTGGTCGCCGAAGAAGAGCGTGACATCTGGCTCTGGGACTTCGCGCGGGAGACGCTGACGCGGGCCACCTTCTCGCCGTCCGACGACCGGAGGCCCGTCTGGACACCCGACGGGCAGCGGCTCGTGTTCAGTTCCTTACGCGAGGGGGCCGCGAACGTGTACTGGCGCGCGGCCGACGGCACGGGCGCCGTGGAGCGGCTCACGGAGTTCACCGTAAACGGCCAGGTTCCCAACACCATCACTCCTGACGGAGGGCAGCTGGTCTACCGGGTCAACCCTGGGACCGGCACACGAAGCGACCTTCAGATCCTCACGCTCGACGACGAGCGACGGGTCGAGCCACTGATCGTGACCGAGTTCGCCGAGCAAGAGGCTGCGATCTCGCCTGACGGCCAGTGGCTCGCGTACGCATCGGACGCCTCGGGGCAAACAGAGGTCTATGTCCAGCCGTTCCCCAACGTGGACGACGGACGGTGGCAGATTTCCTCGGGTGGCGGCACGGCGCCGCGCTGGAGGCCGGATGGCCGGGAACTCTTCTACCGGTCCGGAACGAGCGTGATGGGCGTCACGGTCGAGACGGGTTCGAGCTTCACGCACGGCTCGCCCGCCCTCGTCGTGGAAGGCCCCTACCTCGAAGGCTCGAACTACGATGTCTCTCCAGACGGCGAGCGGTTTCTGACGCTCAAGCGAGCAGCTGAAGGCGAAACTGCGGAAGCGGACAGCAGCCCAGGGCAGATCATCGTCGTCCTCAACTGGCACCAAGAGCTGCTCGAGCGGGTGCCGGTCCCGTGAGTGCCAACTGGTTCACCGAACTCCAGGCGCGGGTGCCGACGGGACGGTAGGTTGCCGGCGACCCGCAGGCCGCTGGTCAAGACTCGAGCAAGGAACCTCTGATGATTGCACACCACCTTCCGATGCTGGCTCTCTTGCTCGCGGTGATGCTCCAGGCCGACCCTGGATTCCTCATGTGGAGCGTGTCGGCGCTGGAAGGGCGGAATGAGGCTCTTGGAGCGGGGGTGGGACCGGACGGTTCCGCACGTGAGACCCTTGCCGACTACGACAGTCCCTCCGGATCGCATCGGTTTCGGTTCATTCGTCGAGACCGGGACGGAAGGCCCGAGCAGCACGCCGACATCGACGACGTCGTCTACATACAGAGCGGCGAGGGCACCGTGCAGGTCGGCGGCGAGATGCCCGGTCGTCCGGGCGACCTCGGCGCCTCAATCACCGGCGGTTGGCGACACCCCGTGGCTGCCGGCGACGTGCTCCGCATCCCGGCCGGAACGCCCCACGCCTACCTGGTGCCGGATGGTGGGCACATCACCTACGTGCTCGTGCGGGTCCCGGCCTTCGTTGGCGAGGTGGTCGAGGTGCCGGATGGTGAAGCGCCTCGGCTGGACCCTCCGGGATTCGGCATGTGGCAATCTTCGGAGCTGGAAGAGCGGAATCGAGCCCTCGGGACCAGGGTGGGGCCGGATGACTCTGCTCGCGAGACGCTTGCCGACTACGGCGAAGGGGGCCAGTCTCACCGCTTTCGTTTCATCCGCCGGGATGGGGACGGGCCGCCCGAACTGCACGAAGACATCATCGATGTGGTGTTCGTCCAGAGCGGAGCGGGCACCCTCCTCGTGGGCGGAGAGATGAGCGGCCAGTCGAACGTCCGGGGTTCCAGGATCAACGGTGGGTCGCGGCATCCGGTAGCTGCCGGCGATGTGCTCCACATTCCCGCGAGAACACCCCACGCCTACCTCGTGCCGGATGGTGGGCACATCACCTACGTGCTCGTGCGGGTCCCGGCCCTCGAAGGCTAGTCACGACGCGCAGCGCGACCGTCATGGCGCACGCGGGCGACTGTCGGCAAGAACGACCTCTGGTGGCAGGTGTCGGCTGATGGCGGATTCGATCCGGTGTGGTCACCCGACGGTCGTGAACTGTTCTTCCGCAGCGCAAGTGACTTCGTGGTGGCGCAGGTCGAGACCGAGCCGACCTTCAATGCGGCGACACCCGAGGTCCTGTTCGATCTGGCACCAGGAGCTGCTCGAGCGGGTGCCGGTCCCGTAGAGATTCGATAGTCCGCGACCTAATTATCGACGCCGTCCGGAGGGCCGCAGCTCGCGAAAGTCCTCGGAAAGACAATCACAGTGGATCATCACGTCTCGGGTGCACGCGATCACCGTCCAGCCCGAGCGTGCACTCCCTGGACCGTTCTAGGTCCGCCTATCGCCGTGCTCGGAGAATCAATTCATGTCCGACGAACAGCTACGCCAGTCACTGACTGAACTGCGCTCGGAGCTCGAACGGCTGAAAGCTGAAAAGGCCGAGGACCCCCGGATTTCACCGTCCAGCGAACACTCCGCCGCCACGACGACCGACCTCGGCGCGACTCTAATTCCTTCGCCCTTGGTGTCTCAATGTCACTGACAGCTTCCGCGTCGGTAATCGTGAACGTCAGATCGCCGACCATGAGTCGTTTGGGTTAAACGTAGGCCGACGCCTGCTCGTGGCCCTACGGAGACTCTACTTCGATGAGCTCCACGGTTGAGTCGTGCATCCAGCCACTGTCCTCGTTCCCGATGGTGATGCGCCGGCCTCGCCTGATGATGTCTTGCCGTCCCTCGTACCACCGCATGACCATCCCGGTGTTTCTGAGCTCCGGTGAAAGCTGCACCTGAACAAACTCTCCGCGTCGCCCGATGATGGGCAGGACGGTTCCCCGCGGGACGAGCACCAATGCCACCGATCCTGATCCCGGCGCCGCGTGCACGTTCGCGTAGCTCGTCGGGACCCGGGCCTGTTCCTTGGGTGCCGGCGCCTGGCTGGATGCCGCCTGGGCCAGGAGCAGGAGGGCCACCGTCACGCCGAGCGCGCCTGACGCCGCCCGCCAGGGTCGACTCCCAGGCAGCAGGTTCCGAACGGAATCATCGGTTCGCATAACGGACAGTGCACAACGGATGATGTCGCCTGTCAAGAAGTTCTGGATGGACGCCGACGTGTGCGCGGACGGCGTCCTCAATTGACAGCCGAACCTGGAAGGAGCATCCTGGCTCGATTTTTCGACCGGGTACAATGGCCGGTCAGCGGCCGGCCGGCCGGTCCAGCGCGAGGGCCGTCTCGCGGGCCTCGCCGGAAAGACCTCGCATCACGGAGCGTGACAATGCACGTGAGAAATCCGCAGGTGATGGGTTTCGTGGCGCTGGGGCTGCCGGCCTTCCTGGCCGTGAGTGGCTGCAGCAGCGCCCCGGAGACCGAGTCGGCGCCGACGGCGCAAGCAGTGGACATGGGCGACTACGAGGTCGTCGAGAACTGGCCCAAGCCCTTGCCTGATGACGATCTTTCGCACGACGGGTGGACCTGGGGGTCGGGCTCGGGAGTCTGGGCCGAGACTCCGGACAAGGTCTGGGTTGGGCAGCGCGGTGAGATCGCGCTGCCGCCCGGTGCCGAGCCGTGGACCTGTGCGTGTCTGCTCGACCCGCGCCGAACGAACACGGGACGGCGCCCCTACGCCGGAAACGAGTACGGCTATGACATGCGGCGGCACCACATCGTCTTCGCGGTAGATCGGGAAGGCTATGCCATCGAGGAGTGGCTCCAGCACGACGAGTACTTGGCCCCGCCGCGGGGTTCGGGGCTCGGCGAGATGGGTCGCGGCCCGCACAAGCTGTTGATCAATCCCTACGATCCCGAGAAGCACATCTGGATCGTGGACGACGACATGCACGAGATCAACATCTTCACGAACGACGGCCAGTTGGTGAAGACGATGGGCGAACGAGGCGTGCCCGGACGCGGCCCGAACAACTTCAACCGTCCGACCGACATCGCCTGGCTCCCCGACGGCACGTTTTTCGTCGCCGACGGCTACGCCGGCACGCGCGTGGCCAAGTTCGACGCCGACGGGACCTTCCTCCTGGACTGGGGCCGGCCGCCGGTCGACCCGGCCAACCCCGGTCCGAGCGAGTTCTGGTCCGTCCACAGTATCGGAATCAGCCGGGACCGCCGGATCTTCGTCGCGGATCGCGAGCACAGCCGCATGCAGGTCTTCGACGAGAACGGCACGTTCCTGGAGATGTGGCCCACCGGTCATAACTCGCAGATCCTCGCCCACATCGTCACGGAAGACGATTACGTCTGGGTGGCGGACTGGACGACGAACCGGCTCGTCAAATACGACCTGGATGGGAGGTACATCCTGGATATCGGCGGACCGGGCGCGCTGCCCGGGCAATTCGACGGCCCACACCAGATCGATGTCGACCAGGAGGGCAATCTGTACATCACCGAGATTGCCAACGACCGCTCGCAGAAGTTTCGTCCGAAGCCGGACGCCGACCCCGCGAAGCTCGTGGGCCGAATGGTGGGAAGTTCGCCGTAGTCCTTCCTCCCGAAGCCTTACAGCGCGTCGTAGATGTCCTGCACGTAGGCCAGCAGGCGCTCTTCCGACCCCTTGTTGTAGCCGGAGAACCTGCTCGGGACCTGCCACCCGGACACAAAGTCGGCGGCCGACGTGCCCCCGGCCTTCGCTGCGCGCACATCCGACAGGAACGCGGCCACGAAGTCGGCGAACTCGCTCAGATCGGCGGCCGTCATGACCGTGCTGTGGCCCGTAATGATCCGGTCCACGTTACGGGTCCCTTGGGACGCCTTCCGCAGCGTCTCCGGATAGTCGACACCGCTGCCCCCGTTGTTCGAATCCATGATCGGCACCATCTTGCCGGGGAACGCGTCGCCGGCGTGCATCACCCGCAGGGAGGGGAACACGACCCACGCGTCACCACCCGTGTGCGCTCGACCGAAGTAGTGCAGCTCGACCCGGTCCGCCCCACTCCCGAGGGTCATCGTGTCGCTGAAGGTCCGCTCGGGCAAGCCCGGCGCATCGTTCTCAGCGAAAAGATGCGGCCGATCGCCACCAAGTCCGCGAACGGCGTTGTTCTCCCGCATGAGCCGCAGCGTATTCTCGTGGGCGACGAATTCGACCGATGCCGGGAATTCGACATTCCCACTCACGTGGTCGAAGTGCGTGTGGGTGTTGATGATCGTCGTGATCGGATTGGAGGTCAGCTCGCCGATCTTGTCGATGAGCGGCTGGCCCCAGCCCGCGAGCTTCGTATCGACCAGCACCACCCCGCTGCTCGTGACGAACGCGGCCGAGTTGCCGCCCCCACCCCGGAGGACGAACAGGTTGTCCTCGAGGCGATCGACCTCGATGTTCATTTGGCCTTGCTGACCGCCCACGCCGACGACCGCCAACGCGCTGACCAGCACCAACGCGCCGAGCACCACCATTCTTCTCATGCCATGCCTCCCGGAAAGAACACCCGCTGAACGAACCAGAACGTGCCGGCCGCCATGACCACGACGGAGCCGGCGACGGCGAGCCGGCGGCCCGCCACGTCGCTGCGCGCACGCAGCGCCATCAGCGCCGAGGCGACGACCACCGCCACCGCGACTTGCCCGATTTCCACGCCGAGATTAAACGAGAACAACGACCAGCCGAGCGCCCCGCTTGGCAGCCCCATCTCACGCAACACACTCGCGAACCCGAAGCCGTGGATCAACCCAAACACCAGGGCGATCCAGACACGCACATCGCGGCCACCCCGGACCATCAGGTTATCGACGCCTACATACACGATGCTCAGCGCGATGATCGGTTCGACCAGCCGCCCTGGCAGGGTGACGACATTCAGCACCGCCAGCGCCAGCGTGATGCTGTGCGCCACCGTGAAGCCGGTGATGACCAGCAGCAGCCGGCGCACGGACCCGCCGAGCAGCAGCAGCCCGATCAGAAAGAGCAGGTGGTCCGGCCCGATGAGTATATGGTGAACACCGGCCGGCACGAACCTCTGGATGACCGCGAACGTCCCCTGGCGGCTCCCGACGAAGTACTCGTAGCGGGTCTGATCCGCTCCCAGGATCGCCTGCGCGGTCAGCGCCCCGTCATCGTAGAAGTTCAGGAAGGTCTGATGGGCCTCGTCGTAAGGAAAAAGTCTGGCGCACACGCCGATGACGCCGGGCGCACGGATCAGATCGCTACGGGCACGCAGCCGCACCGACTGGCGTTCGGGCAACGGCTCCGCACTCGACCAGGTGTCGAACACCAGTCTGCGCCCATCCGCGGTGATCGAGAGCCGGTCCCGCAGCAGCGCCGCCAGACGCCCCCCCTGGGCACCCAGCGCGGCCGGGTCGAACACGCGGTCCGGCGGGTCGATCCCGAGCTCGTAGGCCACGTCGAACGCGTGGACCACGACCTCGAGATCCACCGACGTCGGGGAGATGCGCACATCGACGAAGCTGAACGGCGCGGGGTGCGCCCCCGTGGGCGTGGCAACGCCACACAGCGCAACGGCGACCAGCACGGCCGGTCCCACCCGCCTCATGCTCATCGGCGGCAATGGTACCCCAAGAACGTGGAGAGGACGCCTACACTTGCCGTCAGTTGCCGACAGCAGTTTCCGGCAGCCGATGAGGAGAAACGATGCCTGGACGGGTCGTCCCCACCGAGAAATCCTGCCACGCAGCGCACGTGCGCGTCTGACGGTATAATTCCCGGCGATCCTGGCAGCGATGGCACTTGAGCCCGGCACCCACCGTTGCCCGTACGAGAAGGTCGTCATCAGTAAGGCCCTGCGCAACGAAGCACTCCTAATATGGCGTTGGAAGCAGGCACCACGCTCGGCCCGTACGAAGTCACCGCCAAAATCGGCGCGGGCGGTATGGGCGAGGTGTACAAGGCCCGCGACACCAAGCTCGACCGTGATGTCGCGCTGAAGATCCTGCCCGACGCCTTCGTCAACGACCCCGAGCGACTGGCGCGCTTCCAGCGGGAAGCGAAGGTGCTGGCGTCGCTCAATCATCCGAACATCGCGGCGATCTACGGCCTGGAGGAATCGGGCGACTCCCCCGCACTGGTCCTGGAGTACGTCGAAGGGCCGACGCTCCAGGAGATGCTTTCCCCCTCACCCTCACCTGGCCTTCGGCCATCCTCTCCCCCGGAGGGGAAGAGGGCTGCAGGGAAGCCTCTTCCGTTGGAAGAGGCGCTTCCGATAGCCCGCCAGATCGCCGAGGCGCTCGAAGCCGCCCACGAGCAAGGGATCATCCACCGCGATCTCAAACCGGCCAACGTCAAAGTAAAGTCCGACGGCACGGTGAAGGTGCTGGACTTCGGGTTGGCGAAGGCGCTCCAGCCGGATCTGTCCGACCTCGACGCGGCCAACTCGCCGACGATGACGATGACGGCGGCGGCGACGAAGATGGGCGTCATCATGGGGACGGCGGCGTACATGTCGCCGGAACAGGCGAAGGGCCGCCAGGTGGACAAGCGGGCGGACATCTGGGCGTTCGGCGTCGTGCTCTACGAGATGCTGACCGGCCGTCAGGCGTTTCAACCGCCGCCCGCGGCTCCGTAGGTGGGACGGACATGTCCGAGACGCTGGCGTCCGTGCTGAAAACCGATCTGGACCTGGACGCGTTGCCGGCCGCCACGCCGCGTAACGTCCGGCGGGTCATCGGCCGCTGCCTGCAGAGGGACCGCTCGCGTCGATCCCGCGACATCGGTGACATCAGGCTGGATCTCTCTGAATCTGAAACTGAAGATGCCGCGCTTGCTGGACTCCTTCAAGAAGGAGCCGGCCCAGCGGCAATCGCGATCACCCAGCTTGCCTTCTGGCAGCGCCCGGTCCCCGCCGCACTCGCGGCGCTGGCGTTGATCGCCGTGGGCGGCCTCACCGTCTGGAGCACGACGCGGCCCGCACCGGCGCTAGTCACGCGCACGTCGATCGTTCTGCCGCGCACGCAGACGGTGGAGATCAACTTCCGAGCCGTGGCCGTCTCGCCGACCGGCTCCCACATCATCTACGTCGCTGATGCCCAGCTCTATCTACGGGCGATGGACGAGCCGCAGGCGGTGCCGCTCGCCGGCACCGAAGACAGCTTTCCGCAGTTCCCGTTTTTCTCGCCGGACGGGCAGTGGATCGGCTTCTTCTCGCAGCGGGATTCCGCGCTCCAGAAGGTGTCGCGATCGGGCGGGTCGCCGGTGACGCTGACAGCGGTTCAGCGAGTATACGGGGGCAGTTGGGCGGACGACGACACGATCATATTCGCGGAGGGCCGGCGACCCGGAGATGAGCCGATCGCCCCACGTCTCGTCCGCATCCCGGCCTCGGGTGGAACCCCCGAGGTGCTGCGCTCGGTCGACGGGATGGAGGACGCCGTCGACTACGACTCCGAGCAGACGCTGGGGTTCCCGCAAGTGCTGCCGGGGGGAGGGAGCCTGCTCTACACGATCGCACCCGGCCGCAACTGGGACCAGGCGCAGATCGTCGCCGAGCGATTGGCGACCGGCGAGCGAACGGTCGTGGTCGAGAGAGGGGCCGACGCACGCTATTTGGAGACGGGACATCTGATCTACCGGCTGGACGGCGCGCTGCTGGCGGTTCCGTTCGATGTCGACCGCCTGGAAGTGACTGGTGGGGCCGTCCCCGTCATCGAAGGGGTCGGTCAGGCCTTCCGCGGGGGCGCCACGCATCTGGACGTTTCGAGCAGCGGAACGCTGGTTTACCTGGCCGGCGCCGGAAGCGGCTTTTCGTTCGTCTGGGTCGACCGTGACGGCAGGGAAGAGGCGCTAGCGGCGCCACCTCGCGACTACATCTTCCCACGCATCTCACCTGATGGCACGCGCGTCGCGGTCGACATCGGCGATCTCGGCCGGGACATCTGGATCTGGAGTTTCGAAGGCGAAACGTTGACACGGCTCACCTTCGAGCCGGCTGGCGATTCGTTTCCGGTCTGGACGCCCGACAGTCGGCGAGTCGTCTACACCTCGGGTGTGCCGGCGAACCTCTACTGGCGCGCGGCCGACGGGACCGGAACGGCCGAGCGGCTCCTCGAAAGCCCGATTCGGCACGCCCCCCACACGATCTCCCCCGACGGCTCCCGCCTCGTGTTCTACCAGGGCGGGGCGAATGCCGGCTTCGACCTGTACATGATGACGCTCGACGACGAGCGGCGGGTCGAGCCGCTCATCGTGACGGAGTTCAACGAGCGGAACGCCGAGATCTCGCCCGACGGCCGCTGGCTGGCGTACCAGTCCGACGCCTCCGGCCGACTCGAGATCTACGTACAACCGTTCCCCGACGTCGACTCGGGGCGGTGGCAAATCTCGACGGATGGCGGTGCGCGGGCGCTTTGGGGGCCGGACGGGCGGGAGCTCTTCTTCATGACGAACGACGGCGTCATGGGCGTGACCGTGGAGGTGGACGCCGGGTCGGGGTTCCGCCATGGGACGCCCGAACTGATCGTCGAGGGACGTTATGTGGGAACCTCGACGGCGGTTCTCGCGCAGAACCGAACGTACGACATTTCGCCGGACGGCAAGCGGTTCCTGATGCTCAAGGCAGGTGGCGTGGCGGATGCCGACAACCCGTTCGGCGGCCTGACGCAGATCCACGTCGTCCAGAATTGGTTCGAGGAGTTGAAGGCGCGCGTTCCAACACCATGACGCGCACCGCATCGCAGCCTTGCCCGCTCGTCTGCGCGAGAGGGCCGCGCATTATTTAATGGACTGCGGGAGGTGGCAAGGCCTGCGCTACATGACTGCGCGGCTGCCGACGGGACGGTAGGGGGTCAAGAACTGAAAGCCCTCGTCTTAAGGAAGACGCTATGGGAAAGTGCGAAAACAGCATCGTCATCGACCAGCCGGTCGACAAGGTGTGAGAGGCCATCAGCGACTTCCACAACATGGCTTGGGCTCAGGGCGTGATTGAAACGTGCGACAAGGTCGGCGACACACCCGGCAACGAAGTCGGCGCGCAGCGCCTGCTCAACGGCGTGTTTCACGAGACGCTGTTGAGCGTGGATGCAGCGGCGAAGATCTTCACCTGTCAGATCACCGACGGCCCCGGCCCGATCGCCAAGGACGCGGTGAAGAACTACGTCGGCAAGGTCGTCCTGCGCCAGGAAGGTGAGGGTACCTTCGTCGAGTGGACCTCGACCTATGAGGACGGCGACGACACCGCCGTGGGTGCACTGTGCAACCCGATCTATGTCGCGTTGCTCAACGCGATGAAGGCGAACGTCAACTGAGCTCGTTTTGGTTGTTTTGGTCGTAGGTACTGCGGCAGGATCGGAACTCCAGGCGCCGGTGCCGACGGGACGGTAGCGGCCCCGGCGGACCGGGACGGATGCTGAACCCGATCCGTCACCCCTCTCTCACTGAACCGGGTTGATTGCAGGGAACTGGAGAGGACGCCAGGGGAATGAGATGTGGCGAGAAGCGACAATGAACTCGGCCCTGAACTCGGAAAGTCGTGCGCCATCACCATGTTAAGGTGATCGCTCGGTCAGGGTTCGACGCCCAGGCGCTTCCGCCATCACCTCCACGCCCCGGGTCGTTCCAGCACGATGTTGTATAGTAAAGGCTCGGTTTTTTCGACCCGCAACGCTTTGCGCGAACGTCGAGGTTTGAACTTGTGGGTGCCACGTCGACGGCGGCCACAGAGCCGCACGGTCGTTCGGTCTGAGCACCAAGGAGAGTGGCAATGCATCGTAATGAGCGTGAAGAACATCCACACGGGGCACCCCGATTCGCCCTGATCACATTGAGCTTGCTGATGGCCGGATTGATCACCGTCTCGGCGTGCGGCGGCGGCGAGGCCCCTGCGCCGGAGCCCGAACCCGAAGCGGAGGAGCCGATGGCCGAGGCGGCGCCGATGGACATGGAGATGGACATGACGCCGCGGGTCTTCTTCATCGCCCCCGAAGAGGGCGCGACGGTCGGCACCTCGGTGGACCTCGTGTTCGGCGCGGAGAACTTCGCCATCGAACCGGTGGGCGACGGCGACATCCACGAAGGCGCCGGCCATCACCACGTCGGAATCGACACCGATTGTCTTCCCGCGGGAGAGATTGTCCCTGAGGCCGCTCCGTGGGTGCACTTCGGGGACGCCTCGTCGACGATCAACATGCAGTTCGAGCCGGGCGAGCATCGCGTCTGTCTGCAAATTGGCGACGGCGAGCACCGGACGATCGAGGGCTTGACCGCGGTCGTCACCTTCACGGTCGAATAGCGTTCGGCGAGCCGAGCCGGGAAGCACCCCGGCTCGGCGACCCTATTACGGCAGGACCGGCCGCGGGTAGGCCGCGGCGTCCGGCGACAGCGCTGCGAGAAACGCCAGGAGCGATGCCCGCTGTTCCGGCGTGAGCGGCCGCGCCACCATCTTCTCGTCCAGCGCAGGATTGGACACCCCGCCCGCCAACATCAGATCGACCGCCGCTTCCAGCGTTTCAGCTCGTCCGTCGTGAAAGTACGGTGGGTGCCGCGCCACGCCGCGCAAGGACGGTGTCTTGAACGCGCCGAACGCCGCGTTCGCGTCGGCCGGCGCCGGGGCGCCCGCTCGGGCCGCTGTCGCGAAGAGATACGCCGCCCGGCCTGCATCCGGCGTCTCCCCGGCCATGCCAATCCCGACGTTATAAAACTGGGTGTCGGTAAACACCGGGGGAAGATGACACAGCGTGCACTGTGCAACCTCCGAGAACACCCTGAACCCGCGCCCGACCTCCGTCTCGTCGAGCGCCGCCTCGTCCTTGGGATGACGATCCCAGGGAGTGTCCCCGCCGTGAATGGTGCGCACGAACGTGGCGAGGGCATCGACGATGCGGTCCGCGGTCGGCGGGCCGCCGAATGCCTCCTGAAACGCGTCGCGATAGCCCGACAGCTGCCCGAGTTCGGCGGCGATCCGAGCCGGCCTGGCGCCCATCTGACCTTCCCACGCGGCCCGCACCACCGCCTCGAGCCCTTGGGCCCGGCCGTCCCAGTAGAGCTCCGGAAAGAACCCGGCACTGTAGAGACTCGGCGTGTGGCGCACGTTGAGGCTGCCGTCGTGCTTGGGCGACCGGGCGCGGCCGTCGGCCCATCCCTGTTCGGGCACATGGCAGGTTTCGCACGACATCTGCTTCGTATCGGACAACCTGACGTCGAAGAACAGCCATTCTCCGAGCCCGATCTTCTCAGCCGATATCGGATTGTCGTCGGGAATCGGCAGCGGCTGGTCCGCCAAGCCTGGCGGCAGCTCGAACCGGAAGATCGGCACCACGCCACCGGTGATGGCCTCGGCCGCGGTCGGCTCTGGCGCGCCACCCACGTCTTCGTGTGGGCGCATCACGGCCAGCACGAGCACCAGCGTTAGTGCCAGCACGACCACGACCCAGGCAATCCGCGACATCGACGACCTCCCTTTCACACCGACCGGCCCGCTTCGTCGCGGCTCGCGCGCCGCCACCATCGGGCCGCGCTGCCCCGTTCACACACCCAGCAGCTGGTTGACCTCGTCGACCACCCGCGCCATCGTCGACAAAGCAACGAATTCCGCGCGGAGTGCGGCGACGTTCGCCGCCACGGCCGAGTAGCCCAGCAGCGCATGAAACCAGCTCGGCAACACGCCGGTGTCCACACCCGCACCGATCACCGCCGCCACGATCGTGAGCGCAATGGCGAGCGTGCCGATCGAAAACACGGGGCGCCGCACGGCGGAAATCTCGGCCACGAACGTGCCCGAGAGCCCTCCCTCCGCGACGGCTTCCCGAACGGCCTTGCCCTTCCCGATCAGATAAAACATGGCCATCGAGTGCGAGAACAACGTGATCATCGTCGCGAAGACCGCCAGGGTGACGTGCCGCATGATGTCCGCCGAGGTGGCGGCCGTATGGCCCAAGACGAGGCTTGCCGCCAACCCGAGCACCGACAGGCCGAGCGCCGTCAATAGTGCCGCCGCCATATCCTTGTTTCCTACCTAACGCGGGTCACGTGTCGCAGCCGGTCCCGCAAGACCTCGAAGTGCTCCGGCGGAAGGCCGACACGACCCAGGTGTCCGGCCCGATGATCGGCGTCGCCATGAAAATCCGACCCGCCGGTGACCATCAACTGTAGCCGCCGCGCTTCGTCGAGCAGCCGCTGCTGCGTGGCCGGGTCGTGCTGGCTGTGAAAGACCTCCACGGCCTGAAGGCCCACTCCCGCAAGGCGCCGAATCAGGCGCCGCCCGCGCCCCACGCCGGGATGCGCTAACGAGGCAATGCCGCCGGCATCGGTGATCGCCTGAATCACGCGTTCGGGCGTCAGCCCTTCGCGGGCCACCCACGCCGCCCGTCCGTCGCCGAGCCAGCGGTCGAACGCCTCCTGCACCGACACCGCGTGACCGGCCCGCACGAGCGCCTGCGCCAGGTGCGGCCGGCCCAGCGACTGCCCGCCCGCCCCCCGCTCCGCCAGCAGGCCGTCGACGTCCACGGCGGCGCCCAGCGCCGCCAACCGCGACGCGATGGCGCGCAGACGCTCGATCCGGTACCCGCGCTGCACCACGAGGAACGCTTCCAGCCCAGGTGGGGTCACGGCAGAGAAGTACCCCAAGATGTGCACGTCACGGCCGTGCCAGACGGCCGTCACCTCGATCCCGGGAACGATGTCCACGCCGGCCACGGCCCCTAGCTCGCAGACTTCCGGGACGGCGGCCATCGTATCGTGATCGGTGACGCTCAGCGTCCGGACGCCGGCCTTCAGGGCCCGGGCCAGCAGCGCGGCCGGCGAGTACTCGCCATCCGAAGCCGTCGTGTGAAGGTGGAGGTCGATCAACGTCGGTCCGGCCCGCCTGCTCGTCGGGATGTGTCGCTGCTAGGCACTCGCCCGGCCGGACCGGCGGGAGGTTCGTCGCGGCGTCGCGCGTTTGCGCGTCGTGC
This sequence comes from Vicinamibacterales bacterium, assembly GCA_963667915.2. Lineage (GTDB taxonomy): Bacteria > Acidobacteriota > Vicinamibacteria > Vicinamibacterales > UBA823. The sequence goes on from CAXXNN010000004.1 coordinate 1,148,452, forward strand.
GTTTGGTGAGTGCACGATATTCCCGCATGAGCAGCTCGAGGTGTTCCCGTTCTTCATCTGCGAACTCGAGAAAAATCTGTTTGCCTTCGGAGTCCTCGAACCGCTCGCCGTAGCGCTTGAAGAATCGGTGAGAGGCGCGTTCGCATTTAATGCCGATCATCAGCGCTTGCTTGGCGTCGACGCCTTTGGAAAGCTGCTCGGCCCCCGCCGCAAACAATCCGTTGGCCGCCCCCTTGAAGAAGAGGAACGTCGGGAACGCCTCCAGTTGCGGATCTTGCGCGAGCAGTTCCTGGTACCGTACTTCCAGCTTCTTGAGGTGCTCGCGCTCCTCTTCGGCCAAGCCGCGAAACACCTGGCGGCCTCGCCGGTCGCGCGTGATGCTGGCCGCACGAGCGTAGAAGGCCAGACCGCTCCGCTCCGTCGCGATCGCGATCCGTAACGCGTCGCGGGCGAACAACAGTTCCGTCGCCGCCTGATCCGCCGCCGGCTCCCGGCCGGTCGCGCAGTCGTTGCAGGTTCCGTAGATCTGCAGCACGCTCTGCGTCATGGAAAATCGTCGCGCCCCAGCCACCTCATCGATCAACACCTCGATGTCCGAGCTGAGGAACTCCGCCGACCGGCTGCAGGACTTGCAGATCAGATGAAAATGCCGAGGGTGCCGATAGGAATGCTCGAAGCGAAAGCGTCCTTCACCGAAATCGACCTTACGGGCAATCTCCGCATCCACCATCCATTGCAAGGTCCGGTAGACGGTCGCTCGGCTGATCTTCTGGTCTTCCTTCTTGATGAGGTCGACCAAATCGTCCGCGCTGAGATGCCCCTCCTGGCGAAGGAACATATTGACGATCAGATCCCGCTTATTCGAGCGCTTTCCACCCGCCGGACGCAGGCGTTCCAGATAGGCGGCTGGTTCTTCCATGACGCGAGTACAGGACGGGCGCGCCCGAGGCGCACGAGGCTAGCAAGCCGGCGAGACGTTCACCGCGGGCGGCTAGACGGAGAACGACGAGCCGCAGCCGCACGTGGACTTGGCGTTCGGGTTTTTGATGGTGAAGCCGCCACCCGTCAAGTTGTCCACGAAGTCGACTTCGGCACCGTTCAAGTATCGAACGCTGATCGGGTCCACGAACAGCTTGACGCCGTTCGATTCGAACACGCGATCGGAATCGGCGTCGCCCTCGCCGTCCTCAATCATCAGCCCGTACTGGAACCCGGAACACCCGCCGCCCTGGACGAAGACGCGAAGTCCCGCCTGATCCTTCTTCTCCTCCGCGAGAAGCGCCTGAATCTTCGATGCCGCTGCCGCCGTGACGTTGATGGCACTAGTCATACAGTCCTCTTCCCTCCTCGAATAGACCCATCATAGCAGCCCGCACCGACGGCCAGCAAGTCGGGCAGGTGAAAGCCGCGCCATTTGCCAGAGGTGGCCCTCGAGGTCATACTTCGAGGCTCCATGCGAGACGACGTACACGCCGGGCGCCGCCACGTGACCGACCCCCAACGAACCCCGACCGAGGACCCCTGGCAGCGCTCGGCCGAGGCGCGGTGGCAGCAGATCGCGCGCGAGCGGCCCGATTTGGCCGCGGCCGTCTCGCTGCAGCGGGCGTTGCTCGGGCGGGTGGCCGAGGTCGCGAACGCCCTGGACGCAGCGGGCTGGCAGCCGGCGTTCATTGCACCGTGTTCGGTATCGGCCTGCGTGCGTGGCGGCCGGCCGCTGCTGCAGGAGCACGCGGTCGAGATCCCGACGGACGTCGTCGAGCCGGCCCTCTTCGATATCTGTCTGTTGTTGGAGGCAGGCGGCGCCGGCGAACCGGCGCGACACGTCCATGACGTGCTGCGCGAGGGGCGACTGAACCCCGGATCGCTGCTGCGCGCGTCGCTCGCGCGCCGTCAGGGCGACATCCGGACCGGGGCGACCCAGCTGGGGCTCGCGCCGGATTTGGTGTGGCTCGTTGCCGAACTCAGCGTCGGCCCGGTGGCGCATGCCTTCCAGCGGGCCACGCTGGCGGGAGCGGACCTGACCGAAGAGGTCCGCTCGGCCCTCGCGGCGTGGACCCTCGGATGGTGCCCGGCCTGCGGATCGTGGCCGGCCCTCGCCGAGCGGACCGCTGATGGCGCGCTGGTCTGCCGATGCTCATTTTGCGGATCGCGCTGGTGTCTGGCGGCGACCGTCTGTCCGTACTGCGCGGCATCGGAGCCGCAGGTGGAGACCATCAGGCCGTTGACGGGGCATCCTGACTGGCGGCTGCTGACGTGCGGGGGGTGCCAGGGATATCTCAAGGTCGTCGACGCCGGTCAGTCGATTCCCTGGGCGCTGCTGCCGGTCGAAGACCTCGCGACGACCGCCCTCGACGTGGACGCGATGGAACGCGGCCTGACGCGCCCACCCATGCCTGACGCAACGGCGGACGACGCCGGGTGCGGGAGCAGCCCGAGCGCCTGACGGGGCGCGCGTCACTCCTGCATGACGGCGAGGCGTTCAGCGGAGGCCGCTTCGAGGTCCCGGTGAAGGCTGGCGCCGTGCGCATCCATCGTCACGATGGCCGGAAAGTCCTTCACCTGTAAGTGCCACATCGCCTCGGGCGTGCCGAAGTCGAGCAACGACACGCCGTCCACCTGTTCGATCGTGCGGCCGTAAAACTGCGCCGCTCCGCCGATCGCATTCAGGTAGACGGCGCCGGTCTTCTGAAGCGCGGCCAGCGTCCTGGCCCCCATGCCGCCCTTGCCGATGACCACACGCACGCCGTAGCGCTCGAGGATGTCCGCCTGGTAGGGTTCTTCTCGAATGCTCGTCGTCGGCCCGGCCGCCGTCACGCGCCAACGATCCCCGTCGCGCATGACGACCGGACCGCAGTGATACAACACTCCGCCCCGCAAATCGACCGGCGGGTCGTGGGTCATCAGGTACGTGTGCACGGCGTCACGGCCTGTGTACATTCGTCCCGTGACCAGCACCATATCGCCGACGTGGAGCTTCCGGATCGTGGCTTCGTCGATCGGCGGCGTCAGCACGACCTCGCGCCCGGTCGGCGTGAAGCCGCGTCCGGCGGCGACCATCGGCGCCGGAGCCACCGCGGGATCGCGATACAACCACCGTCGGATGGCGCCTGATTCGGCGTCGAGCACGACGCCGAGCCGCCGATACGCCCAGCAGTCATAGGCGACCGACACGAAGAAGCTGGCCGGCAGCCGGTTGAGCGTCCCGACCTTGCACCCGATGAGCGAGACCTTCCCGCCGAAGCCCATGGTGCCGATGCCGAGGTCGTTGACCGTCGCCATCACGGCCCGCTCGACGTCGGCGAGTCTCGGATCCGGGTTGACGTCGTCGAGCGTCCGGAAGAGCTGCGCCTTCGCATGCAGGTAGCCGGACGTCCGGTCGCCGCCGACGCAGACACCGACCGCGCCGGGACTGCAGCCCTTACCCTGAGCCTGCCACACCGCGTGGAGAATGCACTTCCGCACGCCGTCCAGGCTCCGGTCGGCGCGGCCGAGGTGGGCGAGCTCCATCGGCAGCGCGTACTGCGCGTTGGTGTTCTCGCAGCCACCGCCCTTGAGCAGCAGCCGCACGTCGATCTCGTCTCGTTCCCACTGCTCGAAATGCACAATCGGCGTCCCCGGGCCCAAGTTGTTTCCGGAGTTCTCGCCGGTGATCGAGTCGACGGAGTTCGGACGCAGCTTCCCGCGCGTCGTCGCTTCCACGATCGCACGGTGGATCTGCTCCCGCATGGTGATCTGGTTCACCCCGATCGGCACCTTGATCTCGAAGGTCGGCATGCCGGTGTCCTGGCAGATCGCGCCTTCACACTCCGTCGCCTGATCGATGTTGAGGGCGATGATGTCGAGCGCCCGGGCGGAGCGGTCGCCGACAGGCTCGGCGCCGACAGCGCGGGACATCGCGGCGCGTACGTCCGGCGGCAAGTCGGTCGATGTTCGCACGATGAGCGCGAGCATGCTCTCGAACAGCTCTGGCAACATACCCCCCTATAATAGGACATGCGGATGGTTCCCTGCAGGCGGCGGTCGCCCGGACCTGCCTGGAGCCGTCGCGACCCTATGCGCCTCACGCACGCAGCGATGGTCGGCGTCTTGTTGGTCGCGAGCACCCCAGCCGTCATGTTCGACGGGGTGCCTCGACAACGTCAGCGGCGATATCTCTTCCCACCCCAGGAGCTCGGTCTGCTCGAGAGTCCCGACCGAGACGCCTGGCAGCGGCCCAACGAGATCATGGATGCGTTGAACATCGCCGATGGATCGACGGTGGCGGATTTCGGCGCTGGCGGCGGCTGGTTCGCCGTTCGACTGGCCCGGAGGGTCGGACCGAACGGCCGAGTCTACGCGGTGGACTTCCGGCCGCCGATGATCGATGCACTCGAGCGGCGCGTGGTGCGGGAAGGGTTGAGCAATGTCGTGACGGTCGTGGCCACGCCGCGCGATGCGCGCCTGCCGCCTCGACAGGTCGACGCGATCGTCATCGTCAACAGCTACGGCGCGCTCCCGGCGCCGGTGCCGTTGCTCCGGAGCCTGGCGCAATCACTCCGGCCTCGCGGCCGGCTCGGCGTCGTGGATTTCGTGCCGTCAGGCAGCGGCCCGGGTCCCCCGCTCCGGGATCGGACCGATCCGGCGCGTGTCATGCGTGACGCGCGAGCCGCCGGCCTGCGCCTGCACGCCCGGGTGGAGGTGCCGCCGTACCAATACCTGCTCGTGCTTGGACGGTAGGATCGAGTCCGGCTCTCGGCTCTGGGACGCCGGCGCTCCGCGCCCGCGGGGGGACCGGCCCGACGCCACCCGCGGTGGTTTCACGTGCGCCAGTTGAATCCGGTCACCGGCACCCCGAGAGCCCGAAGCCGAGAGCCGAGAGTGTTACCGTCCGGTCGTGAAACGGCGGAGACTTGGCAGCAGGGCCCCGGCCACCAGCAGCTTGGCGAGGTCGGCGAAAAAGAAGGGATACACCCCCAGCGTGGCCGCCGCGCTTGGGGTCCCCAGTGGCGCATGGAGGACCGCCAGCCAGGCGACGCCGCCAAGATAGATCACGGCGAGGCCGATGACCATCGCGCCGACAGCCGTCACGTAGCGTCGATCCCACCCGCGCTCCGCGAGCGACCCCACCAGATAGGCCGCCACGGGATAGGCCAGCAGATACCCGCCCGTCGGCCCGAGCAACCGGCCTACGCCAGGCACAAGCCAGGGCGACCACGCGAAGACGGGCAATCCGGCCGCTCCGGCGGTGAGATACACGGCAAGACACGCGGTGCCGAGACGAGACCCCAGGACCGCGGCGCTCAGCAGTACAATCGTCGGCTGGAGCGTGAGCGGGACCGGCGTCCACGGCAACGGCAGGCTCACCTGCGCCGCGGCGGCGATCAGCACCGCGAAAAACAGCACGGCCGCGACCTGCAGGAGACGCCCGTACTCGGCCGCCGCGATCCACGCGTCAACCAGTGGCCGCGACGCCGTCGCGCAACTCACCACGCCAACACGAGCGCTGTCCGTACTCTGCATGGAAGAGGATTCTAGCCCATGAAGACGGCCCTGACAATTGCTGGTAGCGATTCTGGCGGCGGCGCCGGGATCCAGGCGGACCTCAAGACGTTTGCCGCGCACGGCGTCTACGGCATCTGCGCCATCACGGCAGTCACCGCCCAGAACACCTGCGGCGTCACGGCGTCGGCCACCATGACGGTGGACCTCGTCGAAGCGCAGGTGCGCGCCGTCGCCGAGGACATCGGCGTGGATGCCGTCAAGACCGGCATGCTGGCCACCTCGCCCATCGTGGACGCGGTCAGTCGCCTACTCCCCACGCTCGGGACACCGCATGTCGTCGTGGACCCGGTGATGGTCGCCAAGGGTGGGGCCCGGCTGCTTGCGGACGAGGCGGTGGCGTCGGTCAAAGCCTTGCTGCTCCCCAAGGCGGCGATCGTCACGCCGAACGCGATGGAGGCCGAGGTGCTGTCCGGCATCTCGATCGGCTCTCTGCAGGACGCACACGAAGCCGCGCGTCGCATTCACGACCTGGGGCCACGCATCGTCGTGGTCACAGGCGGGCATGTGCCCGAGTCGGACGCCGTCGATCTCGTCTACGACGGACGCACGTTCACCGAACTGCGGGGACCACGCCTCGACTCGAGGCATACCCACGGCACCGGCTGTACGTTCGCGGCGGCGGTCACGGCCGGCCTGGCCCTGGGACAACCACTCCTCGACGCCATCGCCGACGCCAAGGCGTATGTCACGGCCGCCATGCAGCACGGCGTAGCGGTGGGACAGGGCCACCAGCCACTCGGCCATTTCTGGCGGTTCGACGCCTAGCAGCCCGTCTGCTAACCCGCCGGTCGCACCGCCGCAGCCCGGGTGGCACGCTGCTATACTTTCGGGATGGGCACGCCGCAACTCGCGGTCACGACGGAGCCCCTCGAGCTCGACTCGTTGATCGCCTCGGTCTCGGCCCCGACAGCCCTGGATGGCGATCCGGGCGTCGGCGCGGTCAATTCGTTCCTGGGCCTCGTTCGACGGAACAACCTCGGCCGCAGCGTCCTCAAGTTGGAATATGAAGCGTACGAGCCGCTCGCACTCCGAGCCTTCGAACGCATCGCTGAGGAAGTCGCCGACCGCTGGCCCGAGGCCCGGCTGGCGCTGCACCATCGAACCGGCGTGCTGCATGTCGGCGAGGTCAGCGTGGCCATCGCCGTGTCCTCGCCTCATCGGACCGACGCTTTCGCGGCGTGCCGGTATGCCATCGAGCGGGTCAAGCAGATCGCGCCCATCTGGAAGCGTGAGTTCTTCGAAGGCGGCGACGTCTGGATCGAGGGCGCCACGGCCGATCCGGATGACGCGGCGGCGCGAGAGGACGCCTACCGGCGGGCATGCGTGTAACCATCCGCCTCTTCGCCCGTCTGCGCGACATCGTGGGTGCGGCCGAGCTCGACCGGACCACTCCGGACGACGCGACCGTGCAGCGCGTGTGGCACGATCTCGTGGCCGAGTTTCCCGACGCCGCCGCCTACGCCGGCTCCGTGTCGGTCGCCGTCAACGCGGAGTACGCCAGGATGGAGACGACCGTCCGCCACGGTGACGACATCGCGTTCCTCCCTCCCGTGTCGGGCGGCTAGCAGGCCCGCACGCCGCGAATTCGCATGTTTGACAGACTCACCGCCATTGAAACCCGATATGACGAGCTGATGCGGCTGCTCGGCGACGCGGGCGTCCAGTCGAACCCCGACGAATACCGGAAGCACGCCAAGTCGCTGGCGGAGCTCCAGCCGCTCGTCGAGAAGTTCCGCGCATACAAGCGCGTCCTCATCGAAATCACCCAGACCGAAGAGCTCGCGAGGACGGGGGACACCGACATGCGTGACCTGGCCGATCAGGAGCTGCGCGTGCTCCGGGAACGTCAGGCGGCGTTCCTGCAGGACATCGAGGTGCTGCTGGTGCCGAAGGATCCGAATGACGAGAAGAACGTCATTCTCGAGATCCGGGCGGGCACCGGAGGGGACGAGGCAGGACTATTCGCCGCGGAGCTCTTCCGGATGTACCACCGGTTCTCCGAACGCCAGGGGTGGCGTCTCGAAGTGCTGTCGATGAGCGAGACCGGCGTCGGCGGCATCAAGGAGTCCATCGCCGTCATCGAAGGCCGGCGTGTGTACAGCCAGCTGAAGTACGAGAGCGGCGTGCACCGCGTCCAGCGCGTGCCCGCGACCGAAGCCAGCGGACGGATCCACACCTCCACGGCAACCGTCGCCGTGCTGCCGGAAGCCGAGGAAGTCGACATCCAGATCGATCCGAAAGACCTCCGCATCGACACGTTCTGCTCCAGCGGACCGGGCGGGCAGAGCGTGAACACGACCTACTCGGCCGTCCGGGTGACCCACTTACCCACCGGGCTCGTGGTCTCCCAGCAGGACGAAAAATCTCAGATCAAGAACCGGGCGAAAGCCATGAAGGTCCTGCGTTCTCGCCTGTACGATCTGGAGCGTCGGAAGCAACAAGACGCAATCGCTCAGGACCGGCGGAGCCAGGTCGGCACGGGGGAACGCTCGGAGAAGATCCGCACGTACAACTTTCCGCAGAATCGGATCACCGACCACCGCATCAACTTCACGACGCACCAACTGACCGAGGTGCTGAACGGCGATCTGACCGAGCTCATCGGGCAGGTCATCACGCACCACCAGTCGGCAAAGCTCGAGCAGGCGGAGGCGGCGCCGTCGGACCCATGACGATCGTCTCGACGGTGGCACACGGTCAGGCGCGCCTGATTGACGCGGGCATCCCGCCGGAGGCGGCCAGAATCGACGCCGAGGTGCTCGCCCGCCATGTGCTTGGCTGGGACCGCGCGACCTACGTGTCGGAGCGTCACCGGCCGGTCGACCGCGCGTTCGACACCCGATATGCCGCGCTCATCACCCGGCGCGTCGGCCGGGAGCCGGTCGCCCACCTGGTCGGCTACCGGGAGTTCTGGGGGCTCGAACTCGCGGTCACACCGGACGTGCTGATCCCCAGACCCGAGACCGAGCTCGTCGTGGAAACGGCGCTCCGTCTGCGGTCGGCCCGACCCAGCGACTTCTTGCTGACCGACGTCGGAACGGGTTCCGGCTGTCTGGCGATCGCGCTGGCCACCGAATTCCCCGCGGCTCGGGTGATCGCGACCGACAGGTCGGCGGCCGCCCTCGCCGTGGCGCAGGCAAACGCGGCGCGCCATGGGGTCGCCGATCGGATCGCCTGGTACCACGGCCGCGACCTGGCCGGCGCGCCGCGACCAGTCGATCTCATCGTTGCGAACCCGCCCTACGTCCCGGCGGCTGCCATCGACGCGCTCGCGCCGGAAGTGCGCGATCACGAGCCTCGGATCGCGCTCAATGGCGGCCCCGATGGAACGGTGTCGCTGCGCGCCGTCATCGCGGACGCTGACGGCGCCCTCGCACCGGATGGCGATTTGATCGTCGAGTTCGGATCGGATCAGGAATCGGCGTTTCGGGAGATCGTCGCCGGAACCGGTTTGCGCGTCACCGGCGTCGTCCGCGACTTGCAGGGGTTGCCACGCGTCGGCACGGCCGCGCGGCGGCGATCGTCATGAGCGACTGTCTGTTCTGCCGGATCATCGCGGGCGACCTGCCCGCATCGATCGTGTTTCAGGACGAGCGGCTGATCGCCTTCGAGGACATCAATCCCCAGGCGCCCACGCATCTGCTCATCGTGCCGCGCCGCCACATCGCAACATTGAACGAGTTGACGGCCGAGGACGATGGACTGGTGGGCGAGATGATTCGTCGCGCGGCGGCGATCGCCAAGAACCGCGGCATCGCGGAGGACGGATTCCGGACTGTCTTCAATTGCAACGCCGGCGCCGGTCAAACCGTCTTCCACATCCACCTGCACCTACTCGGGGGCCGCCCACTTGCGTGGCCGCCGGGCTAGCCACGATCGAGCACGTACCACCCCCGACCGCGCGGACGGTCCAAGGCAAACTCCAAAATCCGATAGCCACGGGGCAGGTACGACGCGAAGATCCGCCTCGAGGCGGCTCGCCAGTCGCGCGCCACGTCCGGCGCCGTCACCTGCATGTCGCCGAACCCCATGGGGATCTCGACCCGCACCCGCGGGGCCTCGACCTCCAGGTCGATCGATGCGCACGTCAGCCACCCCCCTGCCTCGCGGGTCGCATTGGCGGACGGCAGCGCGTCTATCGGCTGAACGGCGGCCGGCCCGGCAGCGGCGGGTGAGGCTGTCGCGATCCGTTCCACCACCCGCGCTGACTCGAGGGTCCACACCGCGACGAAGCGATCGGTCGGCGTGCCTCGATGCAGCGGGCTGCTCGACTCGCCATAGATGTTCTCCTCGTACTCCTCGATCACCGCGCCGAGCTTCGCCAGATTGAAGTGGGCGTTCAGCGCCTGCATCGGATCGAACGTCCACTCGATGACCTGGACGCCCATGGCCAGGGCCCGCCCGCGCTGCAGCAACTTCAAGGTCCGGCCGAGGCCGGCGTTTCGGAAGTCGTCGAGCACACCGAGCATGTGCGACCACTGCACGATTTGACCGTCCTTCAGGCCTGGCAACGAGTAGACAAACCCCACCATCCGGTTCTCACCGTCGAACGCCCCGATCAGAATTCCTCCGCGCTTGACGTTGATCGCAAGGATCGGCACCGGGACGACGTCTTCAAAGTCGGTGTAGCGCCACACGGCCTTCTCCAGCTCGACGACCCGCCGAAGCTCCTCCAGAGAGTGCAGATCCCGGTAGACCACGGCACGATCGGACGTCACGACGCCGCCTCGGAGAAGACCGTGTCGTCGACCGGACCGGCCACCGCGACCGCCGCCCGATCGGGCACCAGAATGAGCCGTGCGGCCTCGTGCACGTCGTCACGGGTCACGGACTCGACCAGCTCGCGCAGCCTCGCATCGTAGTCACGACCGAGCTCGAACTGCTCGACCATCTGGAGAAATCCGGCGATCGACGCGTTCGTCTCGAGCATCCTGGGAATCGACCCGGTGAGGTAGCGCTTCGCGTCGATCAACTCTGCGTCCGTCACGCCGCGGTCCCGCATGCCGACCACTTCCGTCTCGATGGACCCCAACGTGCGCGCGACATTGGCGGGACTCACCCCGGCCGACACGATGAGCGGCCCCCGCCCGACGTTGGCCTCGAGTGCGCTATACGCGTAATACGCCATGCCCTGCCGCTCACGGATACTCTCGCCCAGGCGTCCGCCGAGTCCGAACTGCCCCAACACGGTGTTCATGACCCAGCTGCTCGCATAACGCGGATCGGTTCTGGTGATGGCGGCGCATCCGTACGCAATGTCGGCCTGCACCTTCCCGGGCAGGGTCACGACGCGTCGCCGGGGTCCGGGCGCGTCGTCTGGCGGAGGCACGATCACCGCCTCGGCGGCGTGCGACGACCATCCGTCGAAGACCCGCTCCGCCGTCGCGACCGCCGCCGCGGGCTCGACGTCACCGACGACGGCCAGGGACGCGCCGGTCGGCGTGACGCGCGCTCGATGAAACGCCGCCAGATCCGCCCGATCGATCGTCTGGATCGACGCCAAGGTCCCGCTCACCCGACGTCCGTACGGATGCGCGGCACCGTAGATCAACGTCCGCACCGCGTCATCGGCCGCGTCCGCCGGGGTGTCCGCGTGACGACGGATCGCCGTGGCAATTTCCCCGCGCTGCTGGTCGACCTCGCACTCCGGAAAACTGGGATGCCGCGTGATGTCCCCCAGCAGCGACATCACCGCCTCGAAATCCTCCGTGAGGCAGGCGCAGGCGAGCGACAGGCGGTGACGTGAGGCGCGGGCCTGCAGCGACACCCCGCGGAGGTCGAACGCCTCGGCGATGGCATCGGCGGGCTGCGAGTCGGTCCCTCTGTCGATCACGCGCGCCACGAAGTTCGCGAGCCCCTCGCGCGCTGGCGGGTCGAACACGCTCCCCGCCGGCATCGAGAGGTGAATGGCGACCGCAGGCTGCGGGCGGGTCGTCCGCGCGAGCACGGTCAGCCCGTTCGGCAGCACGGTGCGCAGCGGCGACAACCTCTGGCTGGACATGCGACAACGACGCGCGGTCCGCCGTCGTCAGGCAGACAACGCCTGAAACCATCCGACGGTACGATTGCTCGGCGCGAGACAACGTCGCGCGACGGCCGCCACCTGCTCGCCCGTCACGGCGGCGATTCGCCGACCGAGGTCACGGTACAGATCGACGCTCGCCACCGTCGCGAAATAACCGAGTTGATGCGCGATGTTGGTGACGCTATTCGTCTCGAAGACCAGGCGTGCCCGAAATTGGCGCTGCGCCCGCTGGAGCTCTGCGTTGGTCACGCCATCGATCCGCACCCGGTCGAGCTCCGCAAGCGCCGCAGCCTCCAGCGACGCCAGCGGCGTGCCCGCCGTCGCCTCGACCGACACGGAGAAGAGGAACGGATCCTGCGTGGGCAGCAGCGTGCCCTCGACGCGCGCCGCCAGGCCGCCATTCACGAGCGCCCGATACAGTCGCGCGGCGCGCTGCGGCACCGGCCCCTCGAAGCTCGACCAGAGGTTGGCTCCCTTGGCGCCAGTCAAGACGGCGTCGAGCAGCAGCATCGGGGCGAAGTCGGGGTCATCGACCGCCGGCGCGTGGTAGGCCACCTTCCAGTAGCTGGTCGCGCCCTCGCGCATGAGCGTCACGCGCCGCTCTCCCGTCTGCGGCGGCTCGACGGTGCGCACGCGATCCGGAAGCGAGTTGGATGGAATGTCGCCGAAGCGCCGCTCGGCCAGCCGAAACGCCTCGTCGGCGCTCACATTGCCGACCACAACGAGCGTCGCATTGTTCGGCGCATAGAAGCCACGGTAGTACTCGAACAGGTCGTCGCGGGTCATTCGCTGTACATCGCCCAGCCAGCCGATCGTCGGATGCCGATACGAGTGGGCCTTGAACGCCGTGGCCGTGACTTCGATATCGAGTAACTGCTCGGGGTCGTTCTCACCGCCCTGCAACTCGGACACGATCACGGTGCGCTCCGATTCGCACTCGGCCGGGTCATACACACAGCGCGCCATGCGCTCCGACTCGAGGAAGAGCATCTGGTCGAGCGCGTGGCTCGCCGCCGTTTCCATGTAGGTCGTCTGGTCGAGCCAGGTGTACCCGTTCCAGGCCCCGCCGTACCGTTCGATGATGCCCGTCATCTGGTCGCGCGGAATATTGGCGGTGCCCTTGAAGTTCATGTGCTCGACCCAGTGCGATACGCCCGTCAACCCGGGTGGATCGTCCTTCGAACCGACCCGATACCAGCACCAGACCGAGACGAGCGGCGCGGCATGGACTTCCTGCGCGAACACCGTGAGCCCGTTGTCCAGCACGGCCGATCGGAGCGGTGATTCGAGGGATTGGCACGGCGCATCGGCCATCGCAGCATTATGCATGATCCCCCGGGAGGTCGTGGGCAGCCCGGTAGTGGGCTAAGGCGGCATGAGCCCACTCCCGGCTGCCTGTCCAGACACGGCGACGCCTTCGACTTGCACTACAATGAAATGTGCGCGACGCGTCAGCCCGCCGCGCCGCGGTCAGTTACGACTCCACGCAGCAAACGACATTCGATGGCCGACTGGAAATCCACACTCAACCTCCCGCGTACCGCGTTTCCGATGAAGGCTCGTCTCCAGACGGCGGAGCCGGCCGCCATCGCGCGATGGGAAGAGATGGACCTCCAGGCGCAGATTCGCCGGCGCCGGGCCGACGCGCCGAAATGCGTGCTCCATGACGGTCCCCCGTACGCCAACGGCCGAATCCACATTGGCACGGCGCTCAACAAGATCTTGAAGGACTTCGTCGTCCGGTCCAAGACGATGGCCGGCTTCGACAGCCCCTACGTTCCGGGCTGGGACTGTCACGGCCTGCCGATCGAGCTCAGGGTGGAACGGGAGCTCGGCGCCAAGAAACGCCAGATGCCCACGGCCGACTTCCGCCGGGCCTGTCGCGAGTATGCCGAGACCTACGTCGACAGTCAGCGGGACGACTTCAAGCGCCTGGGCATCCTCGGCACCTGGTCCGAGCCCTACCTGACGATGGCCTACGGCTATCAGGCCGCGATCGTTCGCGCGCTCGGGCGGTTCGTCGAGCGCGGCATGGTCTACCGCGGCAAGAAGCCGGTGCACTGGTGCATCCATTGCCGGACCGCCCTGGCCGAAGCCGAGGTCGAGTACGACCAGCACACGTCGCCGTCGATCCACGTGGAATTCCCGATGGCGCCCGAGGCCGTGGCGGCGCTCTCCGCCACGCTCCCGGCGATCGCCGGCCGGCGCGTGTCGGCGCTGATCTGGACGACGACGCCCTGGACGATCCCGTCGAACCTGGCCGTGGCATTTCATCCCGATCTCGACTACGGCCTCTACGAGACCGACGGCGTGGCCGTCATCGTCGCCGAGGCGCTGGCGGCGAAGATCGGCACCGAGATCGAACGCCCGCTGACCACGCGGCTGGGCGTGCTCAAGGGGCGTGCATTCGAAGGGCTGCAATTCCGGCACCCCCTCTACGACCGGCCGTCGCTGGGCGTCCTGGGCGAGTACGTCACGCTCGAGCAGGGCACCGGCGTCGTCCATACGGCTCCGGGCCACGGCGCCGACGACTTCGCGACGGGCGTCCGGTACGGGCTGGACACCTATGCGCCCGTCGGGCCGGGTGGCCAATTCACGGATGACGTCGAATTGTTCGGTGGCATGGGCGTGTTTGACGCCAATCCGAAGGTCGAGACGGCGCTCTCCGACGCCGGCCGGCTGTGGCACCGCGGGCAATTGGATCATGCCTACCCGCACTGCTGGCGGTGCCACCACCCGGTGATCTTCCTGGCGACGTCGCAGTGGTTCATCGCCATGGACGCCGAGTCGCTCCGCGAGCGCGCCCTGAGTGCCATCCAGCGGGTCCAGTGGTTCCCGGCCTGGGGCCAGGAGCGTATCCACAACATGCTGGCCAACCGCCCCGACTGGTGCATCTCGCGTCAGCGGTCCTGGGGCGTGCCGATTCCAGCCCTGTACTGCACGACCTGTGGGGAGGCGGTGCTCACGACCGCGCTGACCGACCGGGCGGCGGCGCAATTCGAGCGCCATGGCGCCGACGCCTGGTACGAGCGGGATCTGGCCGAGTTCGTGCCGGACGGGCTGCGATGCGAACACTGCCAGGGGGACCAGTTCGAACGCGAGCGGGACATCCTGGATGTCTGGTTCGATTCGGGGTCGAGCCACGAGGCCGTGCTCGAAACGCGGCGCCTCGGCTGGCCGGCGGAGATCTATCTCGAAGGCAGCGACCAGTATCGCGGCTGGTTCCACAGCTCCTTGCTCGTGGGCCTGGCCACGCGCGGGCAGGCTCCCTACCGGCAGGTCATCACGCACGGGTTCGTCCTCGACAAATCGGGACGCAAGATGTCCAAGTCGCTCGGCAACGACATCGCTCCGCAGACCGTCATCGAGCAGAGCGGCGCCGAGATCCTGAGGCTCTGGGTCGCCATGGTCGACTATCGGGAAGACGTGCGAATCAGCGCCGAGATTCTCGCGCGCGTGGTGGAGGCCTATCGCAAGATCCGAAACACGCTGCGAATTCTCGTCGCCAATCTTCCCGATTTCGATCCGGCGGCACACGCCGTCCCGCACGACCAGCTCGAGGAGCTGGACCGGTACGCGTTGGCGCGCTATGCCAGCGTCGCGTCGCGAATCCTCACCGCCTACACGCAGTACGATTTTCAGACGATCTTCCACGCCCTCAACGGCTTTCTGACCGTCGAGGTCAGTGCGCTGTACATCGACGTCGTCAAGGACCGGCTGTACACGTTCGCGCCGGATCACCCCGATCGACGCTCGACCCAGACAGCCATCTTCACGATGGCCGACGGACTGGCGCGCCTGATCGCCCCCATCTTGCCGGTCACGGCGGACGAGCTCTGGACGGTGCTGCCGGGGCCGCGGGAGGCGTCCGTTCATCTGGCCGATTTTCCGCCCGCGCTCGACACCCTGGCCGATCCGCCGCTGGTCGAGCGGTGGGGTCGCCTGATCAAGATCCGCGAGGCGGTCAACGGCCGCATCGAATCGCTGCGCCAGCACAAGACGGTCGGCACGTCCCTCGAGGCGTGTGTCAGGATTCGCGCGACCGGCCCGACCCTCACCCTGCTCCAGCGGTACCGCCACGTGCTCGCCACGCTCTTCATCGCCCAGGTCCAACTCGAAGAGGGAACGCCCGCGCAGGACGCCGCGGCGAGCCCGGTCATTGGTGAGACCCTGGAGCTGGAGGTCGGGCGGGCAGCTGGTGTCAAGTGCGAACGCTGTTGGCGGCACGTGCCGACCGTGTCCGATCGACCCGATCGACTGGGTCTCTGCGCCCGGTGCGACGACATGCTGGACCGCACAGCGGGAGCGCCACACGCATGACCCCACCGCGCATCGCCGTCACGTCCTGGCTCGGCGAGTTCCGTCGCTCGATGGCGGCTATTGCCGGCACGATCGTGTTGATCGACCAGGCGAGCAAGGCGGCCGTCACACAGCTCGTCTCGCTCCACGACAGCATCAACGTCATCCCTGGCCTGTTGAACCTGACCCACGTGCGGAACACCGGCGCCGCGTTCGGCATCTTGAACACGACCGACTTCGCCTACAAGCCAGCGGTCATGACCGCCGTGGCATTCGTCGCCCTCGTGGCGCTCGGGACGTACGCCGCCCACACGGGCTTGCAGGGGCGCGCGGCCAGAGTTGGCCTGGCCCTGATTCTCGGAGGAGCCTTCGGGAACCTGATCGACCGCATCGCCGTCGGCCATGTCGTCGATTTCGTCGATGTCTACTGGCGAACGTACCATTTCTGGGCCTTCAACGTGGCGGATGCGGCCATCACGGTCGGGGCCGGCTGCCTGCTGATCGACACTTTGAAAACGGGACACCACGATGTATCCGACACTGCTTGAGCTCGGCCCGATCACGATCTACAGCTACGGCATCCTGCTCGCCGCCGCGTATCTCGCGGGACTGAAGCTGGCCATGCTGCGGTCCGCCACTCGCGGGCTCGACGCCAACCGGGTGATGGACCTGGGAATCCTCATCATCATCTCGGCGCTGATCGGTGCGAAGGTCATGCTGCTCATCGTCGACTTCGATCACTTCTCTCAGAGCCCGGAGCGGTTCTTCTCGCTCCTTCGGGCCGGCGGCGTGTTCTACGGCGGTTTGCTGTTCGCGGTGCCGGCCGCCTGGTGGTACTTGCGCCGACACCGAATGCCCATCTGGACCGCCTGCGACGCCTTCGCGCCGGGCATCGCGCTGGGACACGCCGTCGGGCGCCTCGGCTGCTTGATGGCCGGCTGCTGTTACGGTCGCCCGACGGAGATGCCGTGGGGCATCGTGTTCACGAACACCTTCGCCGCCCTGAATGTGGGTACGCCGCTCGACGTTCAACTGCATCCGACGCAGCTGTACGAGTCGTTCGCCGAACTGAGCATCTTGCTGCTATTGCTCGGCACCGAGCGGCGCGGCACGCGCTTCCCGGGCCGGACTTTCTGGCTGTACATCCTCCTGTACGGTGTGTCGCGCTTCATCACCGAGTTCTATCGGGGCGATCCTCGGGGCACCGTGTTCGACGTGCTCTCGACCTCGCAGTTCATCTCTGTCTTGATCGTGCCGGTGAGCCTGGGGATGCTGTATTTCCTGGCCCGACACCGGTCGGCCGCCGCTGAACCCGGTCGGCGCCGCTGACCGGGCACCGTCAGGTCTGGCCATGACCAACAGCAGCAGCCCGTCGGGTGAGCTCCTGGACATCGTGGTCACGGCTGAGCAGGCCGAAACTCGAATCGACCAGGTCGTGACCGCCCTCGTCCCCGAGCTGTCCCGCTCGCAGGCCCAGCGCCTGATCCGGGCCGGTCGTGTTCGGGTCGATGGCGCGACCGTCAAGGCCAGCGTGATCGTTCACGGCGGCGCCCATGTCGCGGTCGACATGCCGCCGGCGGCAGCCCCGATCCCAGGCGCCGAAGCCCTTCCCCTCGACATCGTCCATGAGGACGAGGACATCGTCGTGGTCGACAAACCGGCCGGGATGGTCGTGCATCCAGCGGCGGGACACGCCCGGGGCACGCTGGTCAACGCGCTCCTGCACCACGTGCAAGATTTGAGCGGTGTCGGCGGGGAGCAGCGGCCCGGCATCGTGCACCGACTGGACCGGGGCACCTCCGGTCTGATGGTCGTCGCCAAGCACGATCAGGCGCACCGGGAGCTGGGTCGCCAATTCGAGGATCGGGAGATTGAAAAGGAATACGCCGCGCTGGTGTGGGGGCGCGTGGACGCCGGCCGGCGGATCGACCTGCCGATCGGACGCGATCAGGCGGAGCGGAAACGCATGTCGACTCGCGCTCGGCGGGCGCGGACCGCGGTCACCCGCATCGTGCGTGCCGAGTCCCTCGCCGGCCTAACGCTCCTTCGGGTGGTCATCGCCACCGGCCGGACGCACCAGATCCGGGTGCACCTCTCCGCCATCGGACATCCAATCGTCGGCGATGCGGTCTACGGGGGCATCCGGCGACGCCTCGCGCCCAAGCATCGGGCAGTGGCACGACTCACACGCCCGTTTCTGCACGCGGAACGACTCGCGTTCGCTCATCCACGCGACGGACGCCGGATCGAGTTTCACGCGCCCCTGCCCGACGACCTCGAGCGCGTGCTTCACGCCCTCGCAGGCCATGATGCAGGTCCAGCGTCGCACTGAGACCCCGCTGACCAGAGCCGCCGTCAGCCCGAGCCAGACGTCAAGAAATTGCGGGGGGGAGCTCGACCGAGGCGGGGGCGGCGGTCTTCGGCTCGAGCGCGAAATCGAGCACTTCGTCGACCGTCGTCACGTAGTGAATCGTCAAGTCCCGCCGCAGCTCTTCGCTGAGGTCCTCGTCGATGTTCTTCCGGTTCAGTAGCGGGACGAGCACGTGGGCGATGCCGAGCCGGCGAGCCGCCAACACCTTTTCCTTGATGCCGCCGACCGGCAGGACGCGCCCAGTCAGCGTGATCTCGCCCGTCATCGCCAGATCCTCCCGAACAGCACGCTTGGTCAGCCGCGAGGCGAGTGCCGTCGCCATGGCCACGCCCGCCGACGGCCCATCTTTCGGAATCGCGCCGGCTGGCACGTGCACGTGCAGCTCGGCACGCTGGTAAAAGGCCGGGTCGACGCCGTAGGCCTCCGCTCGCGACCGGAACCAGGACAGCGCGGTCTGAGCCGACTCCTTCATCACGTCACCCAGCTGGCCGGTCAGGGTGAGCGACCCGCCGCCCGGCATGAGCGTGGCCTCGATGAACAGCACTTCCCCGCCCGCCGGCGTCCAGGCGAGACCGACCGCCACGCCCGGCGCCTTGGTTCGCTCCGCGACCTCCTCGTCGTGGAATGTCGGCGCACCCAGCATCTCCGTCACGGTGTCCGGCGTCACGACGACAGGGGCTTCGTCTCCCTCGGCTCGGCGACGTGCCACCTTCCGGCACACTGCCCCAATTTCCCGCTCAAGGTTTCTGACGCCCGCCTCCCGCGTGTAGCCACGAATGACGGCCTGGAGCGCCGGATCCTCGAACCGGAGGTGGTCGGATGACAGCCCGTGATTCTCGATCTGCCGCCCCACGAGGTGCTCTCGCGCAATCGTCAGCTTTTCCTCGTCGGTGTACCCCGGCAGTTCGAGCACTTCCATCCGGTCGCGCAGCGCTGGCGGCACCGGATCGAGAAAGTTTGCCGTCGTGATGAACAGAATCTCCGACAGATCGAACGGCACATCCAGATAGTGATCGCGGAATGTGTTGTTCTGTTCCGGATCGAGCACCTCCAGCAGCGCCGACGCCGGATCCCCGCGGAAATCGGAACCCAGCTTGTCGACCTCGTCGAGGACGAACACGGGGTTTTTTGATTCGGCGCGGCGCAGCCCCTGGATGATCTGTCCTGGCAGCGCCCCGATGTAGGTGCGGCGATGCCCTCGAATCTCCGCCTCGTCGCGCATCCCGCCCAACGACACGCGCACGAGCTTTCGACCGAGTGACGAGGCAATCGACTTGGCCAGCGACGTCTTGCCAACGCCCGGCGGTCCGACGAAGCACAGAATCGGGCTCTTGATTTTCGGATTGAGCTTGCGGACGGCGAGATATTCGAGAATGCGGTCCTTGGCCTTTTCCAGATCGGAATGGTCCGTGTCCAGCACGGACTTGGTGCGCACCAGATCGATGACCTCATCCGTACGGGTCGACCACGGCAGCGACACCATCCAGTCGAGGTACGTCCGCGACACGGTGTACTCCGCCGCCGCCACCGGCATCTTCGAAAGCCGATCGAGCTCGCGCAGCGCCTCCTTGAGCACGGCCTCTGGCAGGCCGATGTTTTCCAGCTTGCCGCGCAGATCCTCGATCTCTTTGGCCTGCTCGTCCCCTTCGCCGAGCTCTTTCTGAATGGCCTTCAGCTGCTCCCGCAGGAAGTAGTCGCGCTGGTTCTTGCCAACCTCGGACTGCACTTGCGACTGAATTTTCGAGCCGAGCTCGAGCACTTCGAGCTCCTTGATGAGGACCCGGTTCAGCGCATCCATCCGCGCGCGAATGTCCAGGGTCTCCAGCACCTCTTGCTTCACGGCGGTGCTGATTGTGGACAGACTGGACGCGATGAAATCGGCCAACTTGCCGGGCTCATCGAGATTCGAGGCCAGCACTTGCAAGTCGTCCGACAGCAGCGGCGAGAGCGACACGACCTGCTGGAAGTTGGTCTTGATGTTCCGCTGGAACGCATCGATCTTGACCTGGTCACTCTCGACGGCCACTTCTTCCGCCGATTCGACGTCCGCCCGAAGATACGGATGGGCTCGCGTCAGACGCACCAGACGAAGCCGTTCGAGCCCCTGCACGATCAGCCGCAGGCTGCCATCCGGCAGCTTGAACACCTTGTGAATGTGCGTGGCGGTCCCGACGGGATAGAGGTCGTCCTGCGTCGGCTCCTCCGTCGCGGCATCGCGCTGGGTAAAGACGCCTATCACCTTGCCCGAGGCCGCCGCCTCGTCGATGAGGCGCACCGAGCTCTCGCGGGCGACCGCCAGCGGAATGAACGAGTTGGGAAACAGCACGGTGTCCCGGAGCGGAAGGACCGGGACCTCGGGGGGGATCGAAGGCGCGGCTTCAGCGCTCGGGGAATTTCCTGCCTTCTGACGTTCGTCGCGATCGCTCATAGGCGACCCCTAGCACTCCTCTCGGTCGGTAGTTCATGACCGGCTCGAACATGCGCTCTCAGACTGGGCAGGATGTCAGCTCGACGATTCCATGAACAGGGTCACCGCGCCGCGCCGCTCGGCGAGTGTTCGCTCGCGCGCCGCTTGCTCCCGCGCCGCTTCGCACACCCGGCATCGGACCGCGAACGGCAGCGCCCGAAGCCGCTGCTCGGCAATCTCATTGCCGCACTCGAAGCAGTTGCCGTAGGCTCCGACCTCGAGTCGCTGCAGTGCCTCATCGATCTTGCTGAGCGTCTCCGATTTCATTTGGATGAGCGCGAACTCGATCTCGTCCTGGATGTCGGCTTCGGAGCTCTCGACCTCGTCGAGAACGCCCTGCATCGTCGCTCGGCCACCCTCGGAACGCACGTCGCGCATTCGGGCGTGCACCTCGCTGGTCATTTTCCGTCGACGCTCTTCCAGAATGCGCTTCAGTTCCTCGTAGCGATCGGCCGTCGTGTCAATCGTCGTCGTTGCCATCGGGACTCACTCCTTCACCTTCCCGCCGCCGCCTCGGCGCCTGAGCCAGGCTCCCAGGGTTTCTAATGCAAACCGGCTGCCACGACATCCGCTGCGTCTCCACTCTCGCAGCCCGCCGTGGCCAGAACTTCACAACTCGCGCCGTCAAGGATTTGAACGCCGGGGAGGAGGTCAGGAGGAAGGGTGCGGTGGTCCTGAGCTCCTACGGCCCTCGTCCATCCCTGGCCGTACAGCCTATCTCATTCATTACAAACAGCTTGCACCGTACGTCGCAATTAGCCAAGCACTTCTCGCTGGCCGCGCTACCCATATAGACGACGAAAGCGCGCCTGTGGTTTCTGGCTTTTCCCGAGAAGCAGGCGGTGGTCAAAAAAGGCTGATTTTCCGCTGCCATTGCCGCCCGACGTACCTTAATCCGGGCCGGCTCCGAGCGTGTTATCGGCCGTCTCTCGCCCACTCTGTCCCCCAAGCGGCCCGTGGTGGACATCTGCGGCGGTGTGCAGTCCCCGGTTTGACCGGTTGGGACGACTGTGGGAGGCTAGCAGCCCGTGGTGAAAATCCCGCGTGGCACGCAGCGGGGGGTTGGGATGTATCGGCGGTCGAATGCTGTGAGACCTTCACCACGGGCTGCTACGCGGTAACGCCGGGTGTCGAATCAAGCCTGTGTCTCCTGCGGACGGCGAAAAGGGCGCCGGGCATGTCCCGCGCTAGGTGGCGCCATCTGCTCCACGTGCTGCGGGACGAAGCGCCTGACGGAAATACCGTGTCCACCGGATTGTGCCTATCTGGAAACGGCCAAACAGCACCCGCCGGCCGTGGTCCAGCGCCGACACGAGCGTGAAGCCCGTTTCCTGATCCCGCTCCTGCACGACTTGTCGGATCGGCAGCATCGACTGTTCTTGTTCGTCCAGAGCGTCATCGCACGCCACCGCCCGGCCGCCCTCCCACCGCTAGTCGATGCGGACGTCGCCGAGGCCACCGGAGCGCTGGCGGCCACGCTGGAAACCGAACGACGGGGCATCATCTACGAGCACCGAGCGGCATCCCTCCCGGCCCAACGGCTCGAGCAGGCGTTGGACCAGGCGCTCCAGGCACCACGCCAGAACGCGTCCACCTCGTTCGACCGTGACCTGGTGGCCGTCCTGCGACGCACGGAGCGGGCCGGGCGTGAAGCCAGCGGCGCGCTCTCCGGAGACGACTGCACGTACCTGGACCTGGTGCAGCACACGTTGCACGACATCGCGATGCGGAGCGGCGCAACCGAACTGGCGGCGGACCGGGCGGACCTCGGAGACGAACCCGGCAGGCTCATCGTCCCGGGACGCGGATGACTCCCGATCACCATGCTATAATCTCAAGTTCATCCGGATCCGCACGGGCACGTCGTGCCTCGTCGGGCAGGTGTGAGGTGCAAAATGGCGAGACGATGTGAAATCTGCGGCAAGGGGCCAAGGTTCGGGCGAAACGTGAGCCATGCGCATAACGTGACGCGTCGACGCTTCCAGGCCAACATCCAGTCAGTACGGGCCATGATCAACGGCGGGGTCAAGCGCATTCGCGTGTGTACACGCTGCCTCCGCTCCGGCAAGGTCACGAAAGCTGCCTAGCAGCCCGTGCCCCGAATGCGACAAGCCATCCACACCGACCGGGCGCCACAGGCCATCGGGCCCTACTCCCAGGCGATTCGCGCCGGTGGCCTGCTGTTCGTGTCTGGCCAGATCCCGCTGGATCCGTCGACCGGGGAATTGGTCAACGGCGACGTACGGGCACAGACCGAACAAGTGATGCGCAACCTCAGCGAGATTCTCCAAGCCGCCGGCGTGTCGTTCGACCGAGTCGTTCGCACCACGATCTTCCTGGCGGACCTCGCCGATTTCGCAGCGGTGAACGAGGCCTACGGCGGCTACTTCGAGGCGCCCGCGCCCGCGCGCGCGACCTTTCAGGTGGCACGACTCCCGAAGGACGCCCGCGTCGAGATCGACGCGATCGCGCAACTCTTCTAGGGGCCCGAGCGCTCCACGTCGAGCACACCGGTCACATCCCGCAGCGACTTGATGACCCGGTTCAAGTGCTTGACGTCTTTGATTTCCACGGTAACGCTGATTCGCCCGCGTCGATCGTCGCCGCTGGTGGCCTCCACGTTCCTGATGTTCGTGTCGATGCCCGCGATCCGCGCGCTGACGTCAGCGAGAATCCCCCGCCGATCTTCCACCTGAATCGCCAGCCGGACGACGTACGGAGCCGGATCACGCCCCCGGCCCCACGCCACCTCGATGCGACGTTCGGGATCGTAGAGCAGGTTGAGCACGTTCGGACAGCGGACCGAGTGGACGGAGACGCCCTTGCCACGGGTGATGTAGCCGACGATCTTCTCGCCCCGGATCGGATTGCAGCACCGGGCACGAAACACCAGGAGGTCGTCGAAGCCCCGAACCGTAATCCGCTCCGCCGCCGACGTGCGACCGCGCGCGGCGGGCGTCGGGCCGGACTGGCCGCCGACGTCGTCCGGTAGCTGGTTCTGCGGCGCCAGTTTTTGCAGCACGTGCCGAGCCGACACCTTGCCGTAGCCAATCGCGGCGTAGACATCCTCGATCTTCTGTGACCCGTACTCCGCAGCCAGTGTGGAGACCGCCTCTGGCTCCAACGTCACCTTGAGGTTGACCTCGAACCGGCGCGCTTCCCGTTCGAGCAACTTCCGTCCGAGCTCGGTGGCTCGCGCCTTGTCCTCGGTGTTGATGAAGTGCCGAATCTTGTTGCGCGCCCGGGAGGTCGCGACGAAGCTCAACCAGTCCCGACTCGGCCGCCGCGCCCGTCCCGTCACGATCTCCACGATGTCGCCGTTCCTAAGATGCGTCCGCAGCGGCACCATCTTGCCGTTCACGCGGCCGCCGGCGCACTGGTGTCCGACATCAGTGTGGATTGCGTAGGCGAAGTCGACGATCGTGGCACCGCGCGGCAGCGCCTTGACCTCACCGCGAGGCGTGAACGAATAGACTTCCTCGGGATACAAGTCGACCTTCAGGCTCTGCATGAACTCCTGCGGGTCGTGAACCTCTTGCTGCCACTCGAGCATCTGTCGCAACCAGAGGACGTACTGGTCGTCCTTATTGGAACCGACCCGGCCTTCTTTGTATTTCCAGTGGGCTGCAATGCCCTCCTCGGCCACGCGGTGCATGTCGGTCGTTCTGATCTGGACCTCGAACGCGAAGCCTCGCTCGCTCACGACGGACGTGTGCAGCGACTGATACCCGTTGGGTCTGGGCATCGCGATGAAATCCTTGATCCGTCCCGGGACGGGCGACCAGGTGTGATGAATGATGCCCAGCGCGGCGTAGCAGTCCTTGACCGTGTGGGTAATGAGCCGAAGCGCCGCGAGATCGTAGACTTGCTCCACGTCGATCCGCTGCCGCTTGAGCTTCTGGTGGATGCTGTACAGGCGCTTGGTGCGTCCTTCGAGCTGCACAATCGGCACCTGGGCTTCGGTCAGCTTGCTGGCGATCGTCTGTCGGAGGTCCTCGATCAACCCCTCGGTCGCGCGGCGGCGTCCATCGACCTTGACGCGCAGCGACTCGTAGGCCTCGGGCTCGAGATGCCGGAACGCCAGCTCTTCGAGCTCGTTCCGCACCTTGCTCATGCCGAGCCGGTTGGCAATCGGTGCGTAGATGTCCCGGGTCTCCTGCGCGATCCGGGCGCGCCGATCCGCGGGCAGGTGCTCCAGCGTGCGCATGTTGTGCAGGCGGTCCGCCAGCTTCACCAAGATGACCCGGACGTCGTCGACCATGGCCAGGAGCATCTTCCGAAAGCTCTCGGCCTGCCGGTGCTCCAGCGAGGCGAACGGGAGCGCCCCCAGCTTGGTCACACCGGCCACGACATGGGCCACCTCGGGTCCGAACAGTTCCTCGATCCGCTCGACCGTCGTCAGGGTGTCCTCGACGACGTCATGCAGCAGCCCGGCCGCGATGGCCGTCACGTCCAGATGCATGTCCGCCAGGAAATCGGCTACCTCGAGCGGATGCACGAGGTAGGGCTCCCCCGAGTGGCGCACCTGTCCCTTATGCTCGTCCGCTGAGAACACGTAGGCACGGCGCAGCAGCTCGACGTCGGCGTCGGGGTTGTTTCGCCGGACTTTCTCGATGAGGTCCTCGAATCGAATCATGACAAGCGGTGTCTAACCAACGAGATGCGGCGAATCCGGCCTGTTGCGGTCAATGATGCATGATAAGGACGACCCAGAGGGGGGGTCAAGGCGCCCGCTTCGAATCTGATGCGAACCGCCTCCAGGCGTGCCCAGGCGGCCAGTCTGACGCCGCCCTGGCGCGCTTGACGGGCCATTTTTGGGTTCACTATACTGGCTCGATTCGGGAGTACTGCCATGCGGCGTCCTGGGATGGCGCGGCCCGCTCACCGATTCCGACACACCGGGGGGGTTCGCGCTCCGGTGTCTGACTCAGGGCGTAGTCGAAAGGGGAAACCAATGATTACTCGATCGAACGTGGCGCGGTTGGCGATTGTCGCCGGGCTGGGCCTATCGCTGGCCGGCTGCGACCAGTACGCCATGCTCAAGGCGAGGAAGAGCTTCAAGGAAGGCAACGGTTTGTACCAGGCCCAGGAGTATGAACGGGCGGCGGAGGCCTATGAGGCGGCCTTGTCGGATTCGGCTGCGCTCGAGGTGGCGGCGGAGCTGACCGTGGCGTACTTTTATCTGGGCAACAGCTACGATAACTTGTACCGGCCGAGCCAGCGGGGCGAGGCCGAGAACGACGCGTTTCTCGACAAAGCGATCGAGAACTACGAACTGGCAACCGAGCGAATCGATGAACCGCAGCTGAAGCGGCTCTCGATGGAGTATCTCGTGGCGGCATACGGCCCCGACAAGAAGAACGATCCCGGCCAGGCCGAGCCGATCATCCGTCGGATGATCGAGCTCCAGCCGGAGGAGCCGACCAACTACTTCGCGCTGGCCAAACTCTATGAAGATTCAGGCCAGTACGAGGCGGCCGAGGAAATGCTGCTGAATGCCCGCGGCATCCGGCCGGACGATCCGGCCGTCTACCTCCAGCTGGCCGGGTACTACAATCGGAACGGCGAGTTCGAGCAGACGATCGCGGCGCTGGAAGAGCGCGCCAACATCGAGCCGAACAACCCGGAGGCGTATTACACGATCGCCACCTACTACTGGGAGAAGGCGTTCCGGGACTTCCGCTTGACCGACGACGAGAAGGGGCAGTACGTCTTGGACGGCCTCGAGGCGGTCGACAAGTCGCTGGATCTCAAGGACGACTACATGGAGGCGATGGTCTACAAGAACATCCTGTTGCGGATGCAAGCCAACGCCACGACCGACCAGACCGAGCAGGACGTGCTGATCGCCGAGGCGGACGAGCTGCGCGAACGGGCCGAGGAGCTGCGCCTGGCGCGCGCCGCGGGCGTCACCGAGTAGTCACCGTTTTCCCCGAACGTCTACACGGCCGGCTTCCCTCGCGGGAGCCGGCCGTGTTTCCTGTGCGTCGGCATATCGCGCGGTTTCGTCTCCGGCTTCTGGAAATGGACTCGCGGTCGGCGTGACCGCCTCCGCCAGACGAATGCCGCGGGACGTCCACCACCGGACGACGCGCATCTGGCCCTGGGTGCGATTTCCGCCGGGCGGCGGAACACGGCGATGCCGAGGCGACGCTCGACCTCGGAGTCATGTACGCCGACGGCTACGGCGTGCCGCAGGATGATACGGCGGCAGCGTGGTTCCGCCGGGCGGCCGAGCAAGGCGTTGCCCGAGCGCAGTACGGCTTCGGGCTCATGTACGGCGGGCGCCGCGCGCGAGAGTGGGGCGGCGCGCGCCCGCGCAATCGGTAAGCGACGCTACCGCTCCCAAGGCACTACTGCCTCGTACTGCTGGCCGTTGATGTCCTCGGCCGTCACCCGAACGGCGCTTACCCGGATCCGTAAAGTGAAGGGCGTGCCATCCTCCGTCCGGAATTCATTGAGCGAGATGTTTCGCTTCTGGGCGTTTTCTACTCGGCCGATGAGGGCCGTGTAGCCTGTCTTTTGCAGACCGGCCGGCTCGAGCACGGCCGTGACGTCGCTCAAGGCGAAACCCGACTTGTTCTCGATCGTGACCGACAGCGACGATACGTCTATGCCAATCTGGTCTGTGCCGCTTGCGCTGACACTGTCGCCGCCACAGCCGACCTGGACGAAAATCAGCAGGGCAACCGCCAGCCCGGCACCGCACGGCCCGACGACGTACCGAAGAAGGTTCCTGAACATCGGTGTTCTCCCCTGATGATTGTCACGGTGCTGCCGCCGCAGGCACGCGTCACGCTCGCTCATTGCTGTTCTACATCCAGGTAGAGTGTTGCTTTCTCGCGCCCGATCTGGGCCGTGATCTCGTAGCAGCCCGGCTCGGGAAAGAAGACGGCGCCTCGATGAAACGAATAGCGACGTAGGTCAGCCTGAGAGATGTCGTTCGGCTGAAATCCAATGTTCTCCAGACGATACCGCTCATTGCGTTCGCCCAGCGCCGAAGTGGTCCGGGCGAAGCCGGCCTTCGCCCCGCTCACCCGGTTCGCACCCGAGATCAAGGCCGGGCCCGAAACCTCGTAATCCCGAATCCAGAGCACCGTCACCCCCTCGTTCGGTCCGGTCCAGCGGATGGTTCCGCTGCCCACGCCGACCCACATGGGGCCGTCCCCGGTCACCGGGATGATGCCGCGAACGAGGATCTCGGAGCGCCCCACGGGGCACTCCTCCTGCCCGTAGGCCGGAGCCACGACGACCAGACCCGTCGCAACCAGCACTGCGCCAAGGGTTTCGACCCTCATCGGCATCCTTGAGAATGGGTTACCTTGGGAGTCTATTCCCGGTCAGGACGCAAGACAAGGGATTTCTCGGCCCGCCAGCGCCTCGGCGGGCGGCGAGCCGACCATGGCATGACCCGTGCCGTAGCGGCGCCCACAGCCACCTCCCTGCGCAAATGTCACCGCCGTCCGGCCCCAGCGCGGACCGAGGACGGGTGGCTGCTGGACGGGGAGGGTACACAGAAAAACGGCGCGC
The DNA here is from genome assembly GCA_963667915.2 of Vicinamibacterales bacterium. Lineage (GTDB taxonomy): Bacteria > Acidobacteriota > Vicinamibacteria > Vicinamibacterales > UBA823. Next base: position 1,176,685 of record CAXXNN010000004.1, read on the forward strand.
GCGCTCGAGGCGCACGCGCCGTTCGGTATGTTCCGTAAGAAGGGTTGGGCCGCAGCCCGCGCTCGCAACGCGGCCCGCGAGAATACTCGGACGGGCTCCTAGTTCCCGCCTCCGCCAGCCTGGACACCGGCCGCTCGCCGCATGCCCTCGGTGACGATCCCGACCTTCTCGACCCCAGCACCCTTCGCCGCGTCGATCACGTCGATGATCTCCCCGTAGCGCAACCCACCCGCGGCGGCAATGAACATCGTCTTGTCGTTGCGCTGCTCGTAGATGTCCCGCAAACGGCTCCCCAGCTCCCGAAACGTCACGTCCTGCTTGTTCACGGACATGCGCCGGTCGGCCGTATACTCGAGCACGATCTGGCTGGTGTCCGGCTCAGCCTGGTTCGCGGCACGCGTCTCGGCCGGCAGGTTAATGTCGACCCCCTTCTGGGTCAGCGGCAGCGCCACCATGAAGACGATGAGCAGCACGAGCAGCACGTCGATGAACGGCGTGACGTTCATGTCTGAGCTGGGTTGCGGAACTTCCGCACGCTTGACGTCATCTGCGCCGAAATGCTTATGTCCTGCCATTACTGACCCCCTCCGATGCTCGCCTGGAGCCGCCGTTCGACGATCAGCCCGACGTCCTCGATACCCACACGGCGCAGCTCGTCCATCACGTGCATGACCGCGCTGTACGGCGCGTCCTCATCGCCCTTGATCAGGACGATGCGTTCGATCGTTAAGTCGACCGCCGCCTGCACGCGGCTGAGCAACTCGGCGTCCGGGACCTCCACGGAATTGACGTAGTAGCGCGTGTCCGCCGTGATCGCCAGGACTGTCTGGCCCTGCGTCTCCGGCTTGTCCACGGTGTTCGCGGCCTGCGGCAGCCGGACGTCGACGCCCTTCTGCAGCATCGGAGCCACGAGCATCATGATGATCAGAAGCACCAGCATCACGTCGACGAGCGGCGTGACATTGATGTCAGCTTTGATTCCGCCTTTGGCGCCGCCAAGATCTATAGACATGAGCGATCTCCTCGTGCGTGACGCGCCGTGACGCCGCGCAACGACCACACTTTACGACGCCGTCTTCTTGATGAAGTAGTCAACGAGCTCCGACGACGAGTTGTCCATCTCGACGTTGAAGTACTCGATGACGCCGGTCAGGTAATTGTAGAACCAGACGGCCGGAATCGCCACGACCAGACCGAGCGCGGTCTCGACGAGCGCTTCAGAAATACCGGCGGATATCGCGCCGATGCCGCCCGATCCGGTGGCCGCGATGCCGACGAACGCGTTGATGATACCGACGACGGTGCCGAGCAGCCCGACGAACGGCGCGGTCGCACCGATGGTCGCCAGCGACGCCACGCCCTTCTTCAAGTCGCTCGCCGTCAGGGCCGAGGCGCGCTGGATCGCGCGGCGTACCGTGTCGAGCAGATCCTCACGGGCCAGGCTGCCGCCGGAGTCCTGCTGGAACTGATATTCCTGCAACCCGGCCAACACGACCTTCGCCAAGTGGCTGTACTTGTAGTCCTTCTTCTGCGACACGGCGATTGCGTCCTTCAGCCGACCGTCTTTCAGGTGCTTTGCCACCTGCGGCGCGTAGAGCTTGGACTGCTTCCGAGCCTGCGTGAACGTGAAGATGCGCTCGACGGCCACACCGACCGACCAGAACGACATGAAAAAGAGAATGTACGCGATCCCTTTCGCGACCCAGCCCATCTGACCCCACATCTCCACTAAGTCCATTCCACCTTCCATCAGCCCATCCTCCCGTCTATGACGTATTGACCCGAAAACTCCGGTGCGTGGGCGCGTCAGGCGGCCCCACTGCGGTTCACGAAACTCAACGCTCGAAATCTTTATTCGTTATTGAAGGGTGAAATTCACGGTGACGGTCATGATGACCGGCACGGGCACGCCGTTCAGCAAGGTCGGCGTGAACTCCCACTGGCGCACAGCGTCCAGCGCCGAGCCGTCGAGCAGCGGAATTGACCGCAACACCCGGGCGTCGGTCACGCGGCCGTCCGGGCCGATGATCGCCTCGATGATGACGATCCCCTGCACGCGCGCCGACTGCGCGATCTGCGGATAGAGCGGGCGGACGTCACGGATTTTCTCGGGCGGCTGGATGTTGCCGCCGATGCGAATCGGCTCCGTCGGCGGCGGCGGCGGTGGCGGGGCTTGCGGTAACCCGCCGAGAATGCCGGCGATGACGTTACCCGAGATGCCGCCCTCGACACCGCCGGTGATTCCCTCAGGGACGATGATTCCGGTCTCGGGCGAGATCTCCTCCGGCGCTTCGACCGGGGCCGCCGTCGGATTGACGTCCGGCGGAGGCGCCACCTCACTCACTGGCGGCGGTGGCGGCGGTGGCGGCGGCGGCGGGGGTGGGGCCGCAACGAATGCCATCATCGTCGGCGGGATCGGCAGCACATCGGCCGCCATCAACGGGATGATGACGAACGTGGCCACGATGACGACGTGGACCACAATCGAGAGCGGCACGGTGTACCACTTTTGCGACCCCACCCTGACGGTCGGGTTCGAAATCTCACGGAACAATTCACCCGCCACGATCGACCTCCTCCACTCCGAGGCTCAGCGACGACGGTAACAAGACCGTCGATTATAGGCAGACCGAAAAACCCGTGTCAACGAGGCTGTCGGGCCCCTCCATCCGTGTGGCCGAGGGACCGACGAATCACCGGTTCGTTCAGTGAGACACCGCCCTGTGGAGAATGGGTCACCCGGATCGCCCCTTGTTTCGCCAAATGTTCGGTCGTGTCACGCGCCTTCCAGACCACAGCCTACATCCAGCCGACCACGAGGGGCGCGAAGATCACGGAGACGATGCTCATCAGCTTGATCAGGATGTTGAGGCTCGGTCCGGCCGTGTCCTTGAACGGGTCGCCCACCGTATCGCCGATGACCGCCGCTTTATGCGGCTCCGACCCCTTGCCGCCCAAGTTTCCTTCCTCGATGAACTTCTTCGCGTTGTCCCAGGCACCGCCGGCGTTGGCCATCATCAGCGCCATCAGCACGCCCGTCACCAAGGAGCCGGCCAGCAGGCCGCCGAGTCCGGCGACGCCCAAGACGTAGCCGGTCAGTACGGGGGCCACCACCGCGAGCAGGCCGGGCGCCAGCATTTCGCGAATGGCAGCCTTCGTCGAGATCGCCACGCACTGGGCTGAATCCGGCTCGGCCTTCCCTTCCAGGAGGCCGGGAATCGACTTGAACTGCCGTCTGACCTCCTCGATCATCTTGTTGGCCGACCGTCCCACCGCGTTCATGGTCAATGCCGAGAAGATGAACGGCAACATGCCACCGATGAACATGCCCAGGAGCACGTTCGGATTATCGAGGTTCAGGCTGAGGAGTCGTGCCTCGAACACGCCCGGGCCGCCGGCCGCCTCGACAGCAGCATTCGCCGTCGAGCGATAGGTGCTGAACAGCGCCAGCGCCGTCAGCGCGGCCGACCCGATCGCGAAGCCCTTGCCAATCGCCGCCGTCGTGTTGCCGACAGCGTCGAGCGCGTCGGTGCGTTGGCGCACGAACGGCTCGCACCCACTCATCTCAGCGATACCACCCGCGTTGTCCGCAACCGGACCGTAGGCGTCGACCCCCAAGCTAATCCCGAGCGTGGACAGCATCCCCACCGCGGCGATGGCGATGCCGTAGAGCCCGGCCCAGGCGAAGCTCGAATAGATCGCCAGGCAGATCACCAAGATCGGGCCGCCGCACGACATCATGCCGAGACCAAGGCCCGCGATGATGTTCGTGGCTGGTCCGGTTTCGGACTGCTGGGCAATCCGCTGCGCCGGCGGGAGATCCTTGGCGGTGTAGTACTCCGTGAACTTCCCGATGGCGACACCCGACGCCAAGCCGGCGACGACGCACCACAGCACGCCCATCGGCAACCCCATGACCGACGTGAGACCACCGGCGGCGAGCACGACCAGGATCGATGCCAGGAACAGGCCGCGATTCAGTGCGCCCTGGATGGCCCGTTCATCGTCGGTGCGCACCGCGAACGTGCCGATAATCGAACACAGCACACCCACGCCGGCCAGCACGACCGGAAAGAGCACCAGCGATTCCTGCACCGCCTCGAACTCACCGGGCGAGACACCCCAGAGCGCCTCGGCCGACCCCGCCGTCAGTACCCACGCCAGGGCAATCGACGCAATGATGCTGCCCACGTAGGACTCGAACAGGTCGGCGCCCATCCCTGCGACGTCACCGACGTTGTCCCCGACGGCGTCGGCGATCGTCGCAGGATTTCGTGGATCGTCCTCCGGAATACCGGCCTCGACCTTGCCGGACAGATCGGCACCGACGTCGGCCGCCTTCGTGTAGATACCGCCGCCCACACGCGCGAAGAGCGCAATCGAGGAGGCGCCGAGCGACATCCCGAACAGCGACTCGACGGCCGCCTCGCCGGCGCCGGTCAGGCCGCCAAACGCCGAATACAGGATGGCGATGCCGAGCGTGCCCAGGGCCACAACGGTCAAGCCCATGACGGCACCGGAGGAAAAGGCCACGCGCAGCGCGCTGGCCGTGCTCGTCTTGGCCGCTTGCGTCGTGCGAACGGCCGCCCCGGTCGCGGTCCACATGCCAACCCATCCGGCGCTCGCAGACAGTATCGCCCCGGTGAGGAAACTGACGGCGGTCGTCACGGCGCTGCGGGGCAAGAACACCACCAGGATGACGAACATCAGACCGACGAACACAGCCAGCACGCTGTACTCGACCCGCAGAAAGGCCATGGCGCCGCTGCGGATGAGGCCGGCAATCCGTTGCATGCGGTCCGACCCGGCGTCTCGCTTGTTGATCGACTTGATGAGGAAAAAGGCAAAGATGCCCGCGCAGATCGGCGCACCTATCCCGAATACTTGAAACAGCGTTCGACCCATCGATGTCCCCCCGGTACCAGCGGCTCGCGACGCAGCCACGCTGGCGCGGAGTCTTCTGGAAGAGCCTCCGGGGTACGCCGTGCGCCCCCACGGAGCCCGTCAATCTACCAATCCGCCTTCTGTCCTGTCAATACCTGCTGCGCCCGGAGCGGGCGCACTTCCGCGCGTCGCCGTCTCGGCGTGGACGAGATCGGCGATCGCCATGCCGCCCGTGAGGAAGATGCGAACGCCCTCTTGCACGCTGATGTCGGGAAAGCGCGCCAGCCGACTCGGGTAGATCCGCACATCACCGAGGTAGATGTGATTCGTGGGCACGTAGACGGCCATCAGCCGCTCGGCGCGCCCTCCTCCCTCGAGGTCGAACTCCTTCGTCAAGAACCCGAGCACAAACCCTCGCTCGGGGTCTTCCACGATCACGACTCGCTTGAATCCATATTCGTTGTCGGGGGAAAACGCCAGGATGAGCTGTTTAACGGGAGCATAGATCGTCCGGAACACCGGTACCCGCATGAGGTAGTCTTCGGCACGATCGACGAGCCTGCGGCCGAGCACGTTGGTCGCCACGAGGCCGACGACGAGCATGCCCGCGACCGTCGCAAGCAAACCCAAGCCCGGAATTTCTCGCCCCAGCCATCGGACGACAAACGGCCCGGTGAACCCGTCGATCAACTGAAACAGCCAGACGAGCGCCGCCACGCTGACGATGAGCGGCACCGTCACAATAAAGCCGGCGAGCAGGCTCCGGCGAAACCACTGCATGGATCGTGATTAGTGATTAGTGGGTTCGTGGATGAGTGATCAGTCGTCGCCCGCGCCCCACGCACGCGCCGGCCATGCCCCTCACGACGTCAGCACCCAGACCAGCACGGCCCCCGCCAACGCCAAGCGGTAGTACGCGAACACATCGAGGGGGTGTTTGGCAAGGTACCGCAGCAAGAGCGCCACGACGATGTACCCGACGATCCCGGAGACCACCATCCCGGTCAAAAACCACCGCCAGACGTCAGGGGAAAAGTCGCCGGGATCGAGACCAACCGCGGTGCGGCCGGCCGCGGCGGCAATGGCCGGCATGCCCAGGAGGAACCCGAACCTGGCCGCCGCCGGACGGGAGAGTCCAAGCCACATGCCGGCCACGATCGTCGCTCCAGACCGAGAGACCCCGGGCACCAGCGCCAGCGCCTGCGCGGCGCCGATGACCAGCGCCGCGGGCCACCTCAGCGTTCCGGCGTCGCTGGGCGACGCCCTGCGCCGCTCCACGACGAGAAGCGCCAGCGCCCCGACCGCCAAGGTGGCCACCATCACGGCCGGCGTCCGAGCGGCGCGTTCGATCCAGCCGCCCCCCGCGAGTCCGACGACGACGATGGGCAGCGTGCCGATCACGATCAGGCGCACTTGCCGTCCCGCCGCGTTCGGGGATGACGTCACCGCACGAGGCAGTGCCCGCAACATCGCTACCACGTCGACGCGGAAGTAGGCCACAACCGCGAGCAGGGTGCCCACATGGCAGGCGACATCGAACGCGAGTCCGAACCCCCCGGCATCCCAACCCAGCACTTCCCGAGCCAGGAGCAGGTGGGCCGAACTGGAAACGGGAAGAAACTCGGTGAGCCCTTGAACGACGCCGAGCAGGGCGGCGACGAGCGTGGTCACGCCATCGCTCAGCGGATCAGGAGGCGCGCGCCTTCATCTTGCGGCGGGACTTCCGGCTGCCCTTGACCGGCGCGCCGGCCTGCGCGGGGGTCGCGCGCTTCGCCGCCTGACGTTCGCTCATGAACACGGCGACGGCCGCCGCGATGAACACCGTCGAGTAGGTGCCGCTGACAATGCCGACCAGCATCGTGAACGCAAAGCCGCGCAGCACCTCGCCGCCCAACACGAACAGCGCCAGCACCGCGAGCATCGTCGTGGTGGAGGTGATCACCGTTCGGGCCAAGGTCTGGTTCACGCTCTTGTTGATCACCAACTCGAGACGGTCGCGCCGCATCGATCGCAGATTCTCGCGGACCCGGTCGAAGATGACGATCGTGTCGTTGACGGAGTACCCGGTGATGGCCAAGATCGCGGCCACGACGTTCAGCGACAGCTCGTAGCCGAAGAAGACGAGCAACGCCAGGGTGACGAGAATGTCGTGAAACACGGCGGCGATGGCCCCAACCGCAAACGTGAACCGGAATCGGAGACTGATGTAGATGAGAATGCCGGCCAGCGCGGCCAAGGTCGCGTAGATTCCCTTTCGCTGCAGGTCGCGCCCGATGACCGGCCCCACGAGGTCCGTGCTCTGGACGACGAAGCTGCCGAGCGACGCCGCTTGGAGCCCCTCGACGACCGCGTTCGCGCCCTGTTCGAGGCTGGCGCCCGTCTCCTCACCGATCTGGGGCAGACGGATGAGCACCTCGTTGGCGTCAATGTCGCCGTACTGCTGGACGACCTTCTCGCCTTCGACGCTGGCGATCGCCGCCCGCACGGCTTCCTCCGGCACGTGCGCGTCGAAGCGCACGACGACGGCCGTGCCGCCCGAGAAATCGATGCCGAGCGGAAGCCCGCCGCGGAACCACATCGTGGCGAGGCCGGTGACGATCAGCAGGGTCGACACCCCGACCGCCCGCCAGCGCCATCGAAAGAAGTTGATGTTCGGCTCTCTGAAAATCTGCATGTCCGTCGCCGGTGTCCACCCAACCGGTCTCCCGAGGAACCGGACGGCTGCCTAGATACTCAATCTCTCCACGTGCCGTCGCGACAGGATCGCCTCGAACAGCGTGCGCGACACGAACACCGCCGTGAACACGTTCGACAGCAGACCAAAGAAGAGCGTGGTCGCGAACCCGCGGATAGGCCCGGTCCCGAACTGGAACAGGAAGGCCGCGGCGATGAGCGAGGCGACGTGCGTGTCGAGAATCGTCAAGAACACGCGATCGAACCCAGCCGCCACCGCCAGGCGGACGCTCTTCGCGGCCCCCATCTCCTCCTTGATGCGCTCGAAGATGAGAACGTTCGAGTCGATGCCCATGCCGAGCGTCAAGATGAACCCCGCGATGCCCGGCAGCGTCAGCGTGGCATTCAGGTAGGCCATGAACGCGAGCAAGACGAGCAAATTGAGCGCCACCGACAGAATTGCGTTGATGCCGGCCAGCTTGTAATAGATGAGCATGAACAGCGCCACGAGAAGGAGCCCCGTGAGCGCCGCCGTCACCCCGGCGCGGACCGAGGCGGCACCGAGCGTCGCGCCGACGGTCCGCTCTTCCAGATAGGTCAGCGACGCCGGCAGGGCACCCGAACGCAGGACCAGCCCCAGATCGGCTGCTTCCTGCTGGGTAAACACACCGCTGATGCGGCCCTCGTCGGTGATCCGGCCCTCGATGCGAGGTGCCGAATAGACGCGGCCGTCCAGGATGATGGCGAGCTGTCGACCGATGTTCTGGCTGGTGACGTCACCGAACTTGCGCGCACCGTCACGATTGAGAGAAAAGCTCACCGCCGGCAGGTTGTTCTCGTCGAGCGTCGACCGGGCATTGCGCAGGTCCCGTCCCGTGACCGCCGCCACGCGGCGGACCATATAGTAGAGGGTCTGCGGCGTGGCGCCTGGCACCACCGCGTCGTCCACGCCCGACACGATCTCCATCCCCTCCGGCACGGTGCCGCCGTTCGCCTGCAGGAGGATCTCCCTGGACATCGCCGGTCCCTGCTCGACCATCTTCAGCTCGAGCAGCGCCGTCGAGCGAATGATCTCCTTCGCCCGGGCGACGTCCGTGACCCCCGGCAATTGCACCAGAATCTGGTCGCCACCCACCCCATGAGGCGCCACGATCGGCTCGGTGACACCGAGTTCGTTGACCCGCCGCTCGATCGTCTGCAGCGCCTGCCGCACCGACTCATCGCGGAGCGAGACGGCCATGCTTGGCCGCATCTCGAAGGCGTACCGTCCGCCCGCGCCGGACTCCCGGCGGTACACGGCCGACAACTGCTCGTCGCTGACGGTGCGAAACTCCGCGTCCTCACTCCGTGACACACCCTCGACCCGGAAGCGAGTCGGCGACTCGACTGTCATGCCACTGACCGACACGTTCCGCACGCCGAGCACCTCGCGGAACCGCTCCATGCTCGTTTCGGTCTCGATCCGCAACGCGTCGTCGGTCTGCACGAGCAGTACCATGTGCACGCCGCCTTTGAGGTCGAGCCCGAGGCGCACCTTCTCCCCGGGCGGATAGACAGTCCAGACCGCCAGGGCCGTAATGCCGAAAATGAAGGCGATCTTCCAGCGAAGGTTGGTTTTCATCGTTCTGCCCAGGGCGTGCTTGACAGCCTCGCAGCCTAGCTTCGCCCCTCCTGGACCACCGGATCCTGTCCCTGGTAGCCGCCGATGGCCGCGCGCGAGATCTCGACCCGGACTTTCTCGGCGATTTGCACCTGCACCGAGCGATCGTCGCTCAGCTTGGTGATGACACCGTAGAGCCCGCTGGTCGTGACAATCCGATCCCCTACTTTGAGCGACACCTGGAATTCCTGCACCTTCTTCTGCCGCCGTTTCATCGGCAGCAAGATGACGAAATAGAAAATCGCCAGGATCATGGCGAACGGCACGAACTGGACCCAGATACTCGTGCCCGATTCGGCCGGCGCGGCCATGGCGATGATCAGCGGCGCATCGACAATCTGCCAGATAGTCATGAACAATTCACGCGTGGCCACTCATTGGCACGCCGAGGGATCCCCGCTCGCCGGACTGGGCCTGCGCGCCGCTCACTCGGCATCCGAGCGGGCCTGAGCCTGAGGTGGGCGGGGGTCGATCAGGTGGAATTCCTGCCTGAGCGTTTCCAGCGAGCCGAGCTTAATAGCCTCCTGAATCCTCCGCATCGTGTCAAGGTAAAAGTGGAGGTTATGCAGCGTGTTCAGCGTCGCCGCCGACATCTCTCGGGCGACGAACAGGTGTCGCAGGTACGCCCGGGAATGGTGACGGCACGTGTAGCACCGGCAGCGCTCGTCCGGAGGCCTGGCATCGTCGGCGAACCGCGCCTGCTTGATGTTCAGACGCCCCGCCGATGTAAACAGTTGTCCGTTCCGCGCATTGCGGGTCGGCAGCACGCAGTCGAACAGGTCCACGCCCCGAGCCACGGCCTCCACCAAATCGACCGGCGTCCCCGCTCCCATGAGGTACCGCGGGCGGTCCTGGGGTAGCTGCGGCGCGGCGTCGGCGACGACGTCGTACATCACCTCGACCGATTCACCGACGCTCAGGCCGCCGATCGCATACCCGTCGAACCCCAGGTCCACCGTGGCGCGCACGCTGGCCGCGCGGAGGTCGCGGTGGATCCCACCCTGCACGATGCCGAACTGGGCCTGGCCTGGATTCGGTCCGGCGACGTCGCCCTGCTGCAGCGCCGCATGCCGACGGCGCGCACGTTCGGCCCAGCGCAGCGTCCGCTCCATCGCGCGCCGTGCCACCGACGCTTCACAGGGATAGGCGATGCACTCATCGAAGGCCATGGCGATGTCCGAGCCCAGCTGCCACTGCAGCTCGGTCGCTCGCTCGGGTGTCAGCAACTGCTCGGCGCCATCGAGGTGCGACCGGAATCGCGCCCCCTCCTCGTTGACCGTTCGACGGCCCGCGAGGCTGAACACTTGATACCCTCCGCTGTCGGTGAGGATCGGCCCCGACCACCCGATGAATCCGTGCAGCCCCCCGTGGCGCGCGATCAGGTCCACGCCGGGTCGGAGATGCAGATGATAGGTGTTGGCCAAGATGATTTCGGCCCCGAGCTCGCTCAGATCACGCTGCAGGATCGCCTTGACCGCGCCGCGCGTCCCGACCGGCATGAACGCCGGCGTCCGCACGACGCCGTGCGGCGTCGCCAGGATGCCGCCACGCGCCGCGCCGTCTCGATGCGTCACCCGAAAATCGAACGCCGGCACCATTGGGCGTATACTATGCGAGATTCTCGAGGGTTCTCGGCACTCTGCTTCCATCATCCACGGTGGCTCGACTTCGGATTGGCGTCCTCTATGGCGGAAGATCGAGCGAGCATGAAGTCTCGCTCGCGTCGGCCGCCGCCGTCATCCGCCATCTCGACCCGGCGAGGTACGAACCGATCGCGATTCTCGTCGGCAAGGATGGACGCTGGACCCTGCCGAGCCGGCCACCGACCATCATCGAAGCGGCTGACGTGATCCAGCAGGCCCGTCTGAATACCGCAACGACGGCGCGGGCCACCGAGCCGCCCGCCAGGCTCGGTGATCCGCTCGCGCTGGTCGAAGCGCCAGGCGGCCCGGCCGACCCTCCGCTCGTCCACGGGCTGCGCCTCGACGTCGTGTTTCCCGTCCTGCACGGCCCGTACGGCGAGGATGGCACCGTGCAGGGACTGCTCGAGCTGGCCAACGTCCCCTATGTCGGCGCCGGTGTCCTGGCGTCGGCGGTCGGCATGGACAAGGCGATCATGAAGGTGCTGTTCGCGGCGAGCGACCTGCCCCAAGTCGAGTACCGGGCATTTCAGCGGGTCGAGTGGTTGCGGGACGCCGGACGGATTCGGTCGATGATCGCCGCCGACCTGGGCTTCCCGGTCTTCGTCAAACCGGCCAACCTGGGCTCGAGCGTCGGCATCTCGAAAGTCAGGTCGGCCGATGGCCTCGAAGCGGCCGTCGATCTCGCGGCGGAGTTCGACCGGAAAGTCGTCGTCGAAGCGGCCGTGCCGCATGCGCGGGAAATCGAGTGCGCGGTCCTCGGCAACGACCGACCCGGCACCTCGGTGCCCGGAGAAATCGTCCCGTCCCGGGAGTTCTACGACTACGACGCGAAATATCTGGACGACGGCTCTGAGCTTCGCATTCCGGCTCCGCTGACGCCGGACCAGACCGCGGACATCCAGCGACTGGCAGTGGCCGCGTTCAAGGCGGTCGACTGCAGCGGCATGGCGCGGATCGACTTCTTGGTGAACGGCGAGACCGACGACGTGTTCGTCAACGAGATCAATACGATTCCAGGATTCACGACGATCAGCATGTACGCCAAGTTGTGGGCGGCCAGCGGCGTCGAGTACGCCGACGTGTTGACTCGTCTGGTGGAACTGGCGCTCGAACGCCACCGGGAGAAGCAGGCCTTGCGCACCAGCCTCACGAGCAGTCCGACGCATCCACGAACGCCGTCACGATGACGGGTGGAGCGATCGCCGGCGGCGATCGAGGCATCCCAGCAGCGACGCGCGTCCGGACTCGACGACGCACTACAGCCCGACTCGAGACCAACCGAGAGATCTAACGAGCGATGAACGTGATGCATCTTTTTGACATTTCGTGCACTTTGTGCTTGACACATCCGTTTTCTCATCCATAATCTACATCTTGTATGTAGGTGGTCCGCTCAGCCCACCTATTGTGACACCTCGGTACCGGTTACTTAGCTGAGCAGCTAGGTTCCAACGAGAAGGACGCATGGCGAAGAAGAAAAAAGCCGCGAAGAAGAAGGGCGCCAAGAAAAAGGGCGGAAAGAAACGCTAATCGCGACGTCCAACCGGTACGGGGGTGTCAAGTCGACGCCCCTAGTTTTTTGCGCGCGGTTCGCTCGCCACCAAGGCGACGAGCGTGGCCGTCGGAGGCGTAGGACGCTGTCGCACCCGCGCTGGCCCGCTGGGCCGGCCGTTCGGTGAGCGTTCTCGGCGCTGTGGAATCTCCGGACGAAAGGGGGGATACGCGGAATGGCAAAGAAGAGGAAGGCAGCCAAGAAGAAGGCAGCGAAGAAGGGCGCCAAGAAGCGCTAAGCGCACTTCATCCGCTGTGAAAAAGGGGGCATCCGCGCCCCCTTTTTCACGTACCCCCGCGTCGGCCGGCTCACTCGCGGCCGATCATCGACACGCCGTCCCACACACGGGTCCGCCGGATCACGTCCCAGGCGGCCAACCGATCCACGACATCCATCCCCTCGACGACCCGGCCGAGCACGGTGTAACGGCCGTCCATGTCGGGCTGAGGCATCAAGGCAATGAAAAACTGACCATCGGACGTCTCGGGCACCCCCTCCTGCAAGGCCATCCCCACGGTGCCTCGGAGAATCGGTCGCCCGCTGACCTCGTCGCGTACCACGGTCCCGGATCCGCCGAATCCGTCGCCTCTGGGATCGCCACCCAGGACGACGCCATTGGGGACGACCTCATGGAAGGCCGTGCCGTCAAAGTAGCCGCGGGCCGCCAGGTCGGCAAACCAATGCGTGGCCAGCGGCGCGTCCAGCACCGCGAGTTCGATCTGAATCGTGCCGCGGTCGGTGTCCAGATAGACCTGCGGAGAGACGTCGGGGTCGGCCAGCCGCTGGGCGAGGTCGATCTGGGGTCCGGCAACCGGCCTGATCCGGCGCGAGAAGTCGCCAAACGAATCCTCACCATCCAGACGCGTGGCGGCCCGCACCCGCACCGCCCAGTCCTCGTCCTCCAGGGCGGCCGTCAGCAGCGCTGCCGCCGCCGTTCCACCGTAGTTGCCGATCGCCTCGACGACGGCCCGTCGCAAACCGGCCGACTGCCCACCCTGACTCGTCTCGTAGGCGCGGCTCAGCGCCTCGGCGCCGCCGGCCGGCCGGAGCAGCCCGGTGAGCCGGGCGGCGGCCATCCGGGTCACCGGATCCTCGCTTTGAAGTTGCTGGAGCGCGGTCGCTGCCGCGCCAGGCGCCCGTAACGCACCCAGGGCGGCCAAGACGGCCGGCCGTACGCGGCGGTCACCATCCGTGAGCATCGCCTGAACGCGAGGCACCGCGAAGTCGGGATTCATCGCACCGAGCACCTCGGCCATCGCCGCACGCACACTCCAGTGCGGGTCCGTGTCGAACCCCGACAGCACCAGCAAGAACGTCTGTGGATCGAGGCTGCCCAGGGCGCGGAGCGCTGCCGCCCGCATCGTTGCCCACGGATGCGAGAGCAAATCCAGGAACAAGTCGATGGACTCGGACCCATGCAACCGGCCGAGCACCCGTACCACCTCGAGCAGCACCAACGAATCGAGATCGGGCGACCGGACGAGCTGGATCATCGCCGGCGCCGCCTGGGCGTGGTCCAGGTCACCCAACGCACGCACGGCCGCGATCATGACCTGCGAGTCGTATCGACTCGGATCGAGAAGCGGCAGCAACAACTCGGCCGCCGCCGGCTCTCCCAGCCGACCCAGCCCACTCGCAGCGAACGCAATGCGATAGCTCCCAGACCCGGAGGCGAGGTCCGCCAGCGCCGCCGCGGCGCGCGGGTCGCCCAGGCGCCCCAGCGCCCACGCGACGGGCCACCATCGAACCGTCGGCAGGTTGTTCGCGTCGAGCACCGCCGACGCCAACGGCTCATACGCCGCAAGCCGCGTCAGCGCCATGAGCCCGAGGCGAAACGCCTCGACCGGCGGCGCCTGTGGATAGGTCATGTCGTCTGGATCGAGCGCGGCCGCGGCGGGGACCAACTCGCCAACCATCTGCCCGATCGTCTCGGCGGCCGCACGCACGCCGAGCCGGCCCAAGGCCTCCGCCGCACGCCCACGCACCAGCGGATCGGGGTCGCCCAGCGATGTGAGCAGCACGTCAGCTGCGGCTGCGTCACCGAGCACGCCCAACGCGAACACCACCATTTGCCGCACGGCCGGGTTCGAATCCGAGAGCGCCACAGTCAAGGGCGCCACGGCTTCCGGCAGGCCAACGCGGCCGAGCGCGATCGCCGATCGACGACGGACTCTCGCGTCGGAATCCCGCAGCAATTCAAGAAGATCGGGCATCGGGGGCAACGGCGTCCCCGGTGCCAGGGCCGGCAGCGGAAGCACCGCTCCGACGGGCGGCCTGATCACGCGCTGCTGCTCCAGCTGAATCGCCACCGCCAGTTTCTGGCGAACCGCCAGCGGCGGCGCTTCCGCCGGGGGCGCTGCGGCACACGCGCCCATCAGCAGGCTGGCAGCCATCACCGCGCCGCCCGCGACGCGTTGCGCCGATCTCACCTGCATCAAGGTCATCCGTCCTCGCCGTCCCGTCATGCGGAAACCGTGAAGGCTCGCTGTGTCGCGTGCTCGACGCGATCCTCGGCAACGGTGACGCCGAGTCCCGGCTGTGACGGCACCGCGATCGTGCCGTCCCGCTGTAGCTCCACCGGCGGATCGATGAGATCCGGCTCGAAATAGCGGCGGCTCGCCGCGATGTCGCCGGGCAACGTGAAGTTGGGCAGCGTCGACAGATGGATGTTGTGCACGCGACCGATGCCGCTTTCGAGCATGCCGCCGTGCCAGACGGGAATGTCGTGGGCTGCGCACAGATCGTGCAGCCGGATGGACTCGCCGTGCCCGCCAAGCCGGCCCGGCTTCACGTTGATGATGCGGCAGGCACCGGCGGCGATCGCCTCGGCGGCCATGTGCACCGTGTGGATCGATTCGTCCAGGCAAATCGGCGTTTGCAACCGACGCTGCAGCTGCGCGTGATCGTGGACATCATCGTAGTGCAGCGGCTGTTCGATCATCATGAGCTCGAAGGTATCGAGCTTGGCCAGATGATCGGCATCGTCCAGCGTATACGCCGCGTTGGCATCGACCATGAGCGGGATGTCACCAAACCGCTGCCGGATGGTCTGCACAGCTTCGACATCCCAGCCTGGTTTGATTTTCACCTTGATGCGTTGGTAGCCCGCCTCGAGCTCGATTGCGATTTTGTCGCCGAGCGCCGCCAGCGAGTCCTGAATGCCCACGGACACACCGGAGGCGATCGTCCTTCGGCGACCGCCGATGGCCTGACTGAGCGGGATGCCAGACATCCTGGCAAACAGGTCCCACGCCGCCATCTCCAGGCCGGCCTTCGCCATGTTGTGCCCGCGCACCTGGGACAGTGCGGGGAAGATCTCCCGCGGATGCCCGAAGTCGACCCCCAGCACACGTGACACGAGATACTGCGTCAAGATGTGCCACGCCGTCTCGGAGGTCTCCGCACTGTAGTAAGGATCGCGATCGGTGACGCACTCCCCGTAGCCGCGATGACCCTCGCCGTCCACCATCACCACGATGAACTCGCGATCGTGAATCCGGGCGAAGCTGGTTTCGAAGAAATGGACCAGCGGCAGTCGAACCAGGCGAAGCTCGACCCGATCGATTCTCATGAGTGTGCCGTCATCGCACGGTGGCCGGGACGCGCCGTGCGGCTGTCACATGTCGAATGGCTGAATCATACCACGCGGTCCTGCGGCCCGTCGTGGACCGGAGGCGCCGGCATCGCTGGTATACTGCGCGTCGAATTGGAGTTCCGCCACATCGCGATCGAAGGGCCGCTCGGTGCGGGCAAGTTGCGGCTGGCCGAAGGGCTTGGCGTGCGACTCGGCTCGGCGGTCGTCCAGGACGAGACCGAGAATCCCTTCCTGGCGGATTTCTACGCCGGCCGGCTCGGCGCAGCGTTTCAAACCCAACTCTTCTCCCTGTTGGCGCGACACCGCCAGCAGGCCGCCTTGCGACAGACCGACCTGTTCAACCAGTCGACGGTCTGCGATTACCTGTTCGACAAGGACAAGATCTATGCGTACCTGAATCTCGACGACAACGAGCTCTTCATCTACCAGCGGCTCTACGACCTCCTGGCGCGCGACGTCGCCGCGCCGGATCTCGTCATCTATCTGCAATCACCCACCGACGTGCTCACACGACGCCTGCGAGATCGGGCCCGGCGCGACCCGGGCTTCAGCGCGCCCGACCCGCCCTACATCCAGGAGCTGAACGAAGCCTACAACCACTTCTTCTTCCACTACACGGCCACTCCGCTGCTGGTCGTCGAAACCTCGCAGTTCGATCCGGCCTGGCAGAACGACGCGCTGGACGATTTGCTCGGACAACTCCGTGGCATGGGACGAGGCACGCGCTACTACGTGCCACGCACCGGCGCGTGAGCTTGACCTCCCGCAGCGCACCTTCTAAGCTCAATTCCCATGGCGTGGTTCAAGCGGAGCCGGAAGCCGATTGAAGCGAACGCCGATCGCGCCAGTCGCGTACCCGAAGGGCTGTGGGTGAAGTGCCCGTCGTGTACGCAGATCCTCTACAAGAAGAACCTCGTCGCGAATCTCAGTGTCTGCCCGAAATGCGCGTTTCACTTCCGCTTGAGCGCCGCTGATCGCCTCGACTCGCTCTTCGACGGCCAGTGGACCGAACACGACCGCATGATGGCGTCGACGGACCCGCTTGAGTTCGAGGACACCAAGCCGTACAAGACCCGGCTCGAGGCTGGAACGGCGTCGACGGGGCTCAAGGATGCCATCATCGTCGCGTCCGGGCGAATCGATGGCTACCCCGCCGTCATCGCGGCCATGGAGTACGGCTTTATTGGCGGAAGCATGGGCGTCGTCATGGGCGAGAAAATTACCCGCGGCGTGGAGCGCGCGTTGGCCGAGCGGGTGGCGGTCGTCATCGTGTCGTGCTCAGGCGGCGCCCGGATGATGGAGGGTACGCTGTCCCTCATGCAGATGGCCAAGATCAGCGCCGCCCTGGCCAGGCTCGATCGAGCGCGGCTGCCGTACGTGTCGGTGCTCACGGATCCAACCACCGGCGGTGTCACGGCGAGCTTCGCGATGCTTGGCGATCTGAACATCGCGGAGCCGCGCGCGCTGATCGGCTTCGCGGGACCCCGCGTCATCGAGCAGACGATTCGGCAGAAACTGCCGAAAGGATTTCAGCGCAGCGAATTTCTCCTCGAGCACGGCATGCTCGACGCGGTGGTGGACCGGCGAGAATTGAAGAGCACGTTGTCGCGAGCGCTGCGGTTCATGGGCGCGACGCGGCCAGCCGAGGTCGATCTGAAGAGCCTGGCTCCGGTCGCAACCGAACTGCCTCCCGCGGCAACCGGCGGCATCGACCGGCCGACCGGAGACCCGCCGGACACGAGCCCCGAGCCCTCCACCAGCGGCCCGGCGGATCCCGTCACCACCGAGGTTCCACCCGCCAAGACGCCCTGACAGCCAATGGTCGACTTGGCCACCGGCGCCGACCTCGACGCCTACCTGCACTCGCTCGACCGGTTCGGCATCCGGCTCGGGCTGGACGCCATGGACCGCGTCTGCGAGGCCCTCGGACATCCCGAACGCCGCTTTCGCTCGCTCATCATCGCCGGAACGAACGGCAAGGGATCCGTCAGCGCGATGACCGAGAGCGTGCTCCGCAACGCCGGCCATCGCACCGGGCGGTACACGTCGCCACACCTCGTCCGCATCGAAGAGCGTGTGGCGATCGGCGGCCGGCCGATCGCGGCGGACGATTTCCGGGGGGCCGTCCGTCACGTCCAGCATACGATCGACTGTCTCCTGGCCGACGGCCGGCTGACCGAGCAGCCGACGTACTTCGAGGTGACGACGGCCGCGGCGTTCGTGGCCTTTCAGCGCGGGGCGGTCGACGTCGCCGTACTCGAAGTCGGCCTCGGCGGCCGATTCGACGCGACCAATGTCGTGACGCCGATGGCAGTGGCGATCACCTCGGTCGATCTCGATCACCAGGCACAGCTGGGAAACAGCCTCTCATCGATCGCACGGGAGAAGGCCGGCGTCATCAAGCCCGGCGTCGTCGTGATCCTGGGCGAGCGCCGTCCAGAAATCCGAGAGCTCGTGCGTGCGACGTGCGAGGAGCGCGACGCGGACTTCGTGGACGCGTTCGCGGGCACGTCGACCGTCGTCGAGGTCACAGCGCGCGGCACGACGCTGTCGCTCACGACACCTGAGCGATGCTACGGACGGCTGGCCCTGGCCCTCGCCGGACGGCATCAGGCCGCCAACGCCGTCACGACCGTGCGGCTACTCGAGGAACTCGACCGGCGAGGTATCCGGGTGCCGCCGCGAAGCGTGGCGGACGGACTGCGGGATACGGTCTGGCCCGGACGCCTCCAGTGGCTCCCGCTGCCCGGCGGCCAGGCGCTGCTGGATGGCGCCCACAACCCGGCGGCGGCCCGTGCCGTCGCCGACTATCTCACCGACACGAGACAGCGGCCGCTCCCGTTCGTGTTCGCGGTCATGCGGGACAAGGACACGACGGCCATGCTAGACGCGCTCGCGCCGCACGCGAGCACGATCGTGTGCACCGCCGTGCCGCACGAGCGCGCGCGGCCGGCCCGCGAACTAGCCAACCGCGTGCGCGCCCACCGTCCGGGTCTCCATGTCGATGCCGAGCCGGCACCACTCGCGGCGCTGGCCCGAGCCTTCCGGGGCGACACCTGTGTCTGTGTCACGGGATCGATCTACCTCGTGGGCCATCTGCTCGCCCTCCTCGCCCGTCCGCAACCCCTCTGTGACGCCCCAGCGCAGCCGCCATCCGGTTGATGGGGTGTCAGCGTCATGCTATCCTTCGCCGAATCCCGGTAGCGCGCTGCGCGCGCCGTGTACACCGTGGTGACTTCACGACTTCCACCTTGGGGATGACTCGCCGGCTATCGCTCTTGGCCCTCTGCGGCACCCTCCTCACGCCTTCGGCGAGCGCCCAGACGCCTTCCGGCTATGACTCGCGGCAGTTTCGAATCGAGCGCATTGGCGACGACCACATCCGCCTGCTCGGCGCGGTTGAAATCGAACGCGACGACTGGAAATTTTTCGCCGAGGAAGTGGATCTGTTCACGGACACTGACCGCCTGGTTGCCAGCGGCAATGTCGTCTACACGTCGGCAGGCGCTCGGATCGCCGCCGACCGCGTCGACTTCAACACTGCCACACGGACCGGCATGTTCTATGTGGCCACCGGTACCGTGTCGATCGGCGATCGGTTCGACCGCAGCCTGTTCGGCACTCAGGAGCCTGACGCTTATTTCTACGGCGAGACGATCGAAAAGCTCGGCCCTCGCAAGTACCGCATCACCAATGGCGGCTTCACGACCTGCGTCCAGCCGACACCGCGTTGGGAGCTCACGTCGAACTCCGTGGTCGTGAACATGGGCGACTACGCCATCTTGAAGAACGCGGTCCTCAGCGTCAAAGGCGTGCCGTTCTTCTATCTGCCCGTGATGTACTTTCCCATTCAGGACGACGACCGCGCCACCGGATTCTTGATTCCGGCATACGGCAGCTCGACGTACCGCGGCCAATCGCTGAGCAACGCGTTCTTCTGGGCGATCAACCGCAGCCAGGATGCGACGCTCTTCCACGACTGGTTCGCGACGGCCGGTCAGGGCATGGGTGGCGAGTACCGGTATCTGGGAACGGACGGCTCACGGGGCGACGTGCGAGCGTATTTCCTGAACGAGCCGGCCTTCGCGCTCTCCGGCGACGACGACGACCTGCAGCCCGCCCGGCAGAGCTTTCAGATGACCGGCGATCTGTCGCAGACACTTGGTTCGAACCTCGTTGCCCGCGGACGGGTCGACTTCTTCTCCGACGTCACGGTCCAGCAGACCTTCAACTACGACGTGCTCGAGGCGTCCCGGCGTGAACGCCGGTTCATCGGCAACCTGCAAGGCACCTGGGGCGCCTACACGCTCAGCAGCACGTTGGACTGGAACGAAACGTTCTTCGGCGAAACGGAGTCGGCCCTGAACGGATCGTTGCCGAGGATTTCACTCAGCCGGGCCGAGCAGCCGATCGCGACCAATTGGCCGATCTACTTCTCCCTCGGAGCGGAGTACGTGACTCTGCTGCGCGAAGGACGCCGTGATGAACAGGTCGACGAACGCGGCCTGACGCGCATGCACGTCAGGCCGACCGTGCGCGTGCCTTTCACGAAGTGGCCGTTCCTCACGGTGAACTCGTCGGTCTCGTGGCACAGTACCTACTGGACGGAGCGCTTTGACCCGGAGCAAGATCTCCAGATCGAAGCGGGAATCTCCCGGCAGTACCTCGACATGGAATCCCGGATCACCGGCCCCGTCTTCACGAAAATCTGGGACACGCCGAACAACGGCTACGCCGAGCGATTCAAGCACGTCATCGAGCCGACGGTCACGGTGCAGCGGGTGACGGCCATCGACAATTTCGACGAGATCGTCCAGTTGGAAGGCATCGACTCGGTCGTCGGGAGCGCAACGCGCGTCGGCTACGGCATCGCGAATCGATTTCTGGCGCGCCGGCGGGGGGGCGACGCGCTCGAGGTGCTGAGCATCTCGCTCATGCAAAGCTTCTATACCGATGCCCGCGCCGCCCAGTTCGACCGAAGATTTCGGACGAGCTTCAACGACACGGCGCCCAGTCGGCTGACACCGGTCTCGTTGCAGGCCCGCATGAGTCCGAGCGACCAGATCAACGCGTCGATCAGAGCCGAGTACGACACGCAGTACGGCGGGTTCCGCGAAATCAGCGCTGACGGCACTCTCGCCGTGGGCGACTGGCTTCAGACCACGGCCGGATGGAGCCAGCGGCGGTTCGTCGAAGGGCTTCAAGGCTTCGACGACCCGGCCAGGCTTGATCACTATCTCAACGCCTCCACCATCGTGCGCAGTCGGGGCAATCGAGTCGGCGGCATCTACACCTTCAACTACGATGTCCTCCGAAACCGCTATCTGCAGCAGCGCATCATGGGCTACTACAATGCGCAATGCTGCGGCGTGACCGTCGAGTTCCAGAGTTTCAACTTCGAGGGGCTCGGCAGCCGGGTCCGGGTGCCGGTCGACAATCGCTTCAATATTTCGTTCACGCTGGCGGGCATCGGCACGTTTGCAAATTTCTTCGGCGCATTCGGTGGAGGCGACCAGCGTCAATGAAGGGTCTGATCCTCAGCGGCGGAAAGGGCACACGGCTGCGTCCGCTGACCTATACGAGCGCCAAGCAGCTCGTGCCGGTCGCGAACAAGCCCGTGCTCTTCTACGGTATCGAGGCACTCGTCGCGGCCGGCATCCGGACGATCGGCATCGTCGTGGGTGACACGCACGCCGAGATTCGAGCCGCCGTCGGTAACGGCTCGGCCTGGGGAGTCGACATCACCTACATCGAGCAGGATGCGCCCCGCGGCCTGGCGCATGCCGTCCTCATCAGCGAGGAATTCGTCGGCGACGATTCGTTCGTGATGTACCTCGGTGACAACCTGCTAGCCAAAGGGATCGTCACGTTCGTCGAGCAATTCGTGGCTGAACAGCCGGCGGCGCAGATCCTGCTCGCCCGTGTCCCGGATCCACAGTTGTTCGGTGTCGCCGAGCTGTCCGAGGGACGCGTCGTGAGACTGGTCGAGAAGCCGGCGGTGCCCAAGAGCGACTTGGCGCTCGTGGGCGTCTACATGTTCAGCCCGGACGTGTTTCGCGCCGTGCGTGAGATCACCCCGAGTGCCCGGCATGAGCTCGAGATCACCGACGCCATCCAGAAGCTGATCGACTACGGGCTGGTCGTCACGCCCCACATCGTCGACGGGTGGTGGAAAGACACCGGCAAGCTCGAGGACATGCTCGAAGCCAACCGGCTCATCCTGCAAACAATGGAGCGGCGGGTCGAGGGGCGCGTGGACGACGACTCCCGCATCGAAGGTAACGTCGTCATCGAGCCCGGCGCCACGGTCACGCAGTCGACGATTCGCGGGCCGGCCATCGTGGGCCCGGGCGCCGAGATCTCGAACGCCTACATCGGTCCTTTCACGTCGATCATGAACAACGTGCAGGTGCGCGGATCAGAGATCGAACACAGCATCGTGCTCGAAGGCAGCGTCCTCAGCGATCTGCAGGGCCGTGTCATCGACAGCTTGATCGGGCGGAATGTCAAGATCTTCAGGCGGCCCGTGACGCCCTCGGCCTACCGATTCATGCTGGGGGACAATTCCGAGGTCGGGATACGATGGTAGGCGGTGGAGGAAGATCCGCCAGGCGATGAGCGATCCGAAGTCCGACGCACCGGTCTCCCGCAGGCCCATCGACGGCGTCAAGACGAAGACGCTTCGCCTCGTTCCCGACGAGCGCGGGTGGCGAATGGAGATTCTGCGCTCCGACGACGAGCTGTTCCGGAAGTTCGGACAGGCCTACGTCTGGGCGACCTACCCGGCGGTCGTCAAGGCCTGGCACTACCGCCTGGAACCGCACGGCACCCTGCCCGACGATGGGTCCACGGTCGATGGTTGAGGTGCTGGTCACGGGCGGCGCCGGCTTCATCGGCAGCAACTTCGTCCGATTCGCCTTGGCCGCTCACGAGGATTGGCGCGTCACGACGCTCGACAAACTGACGTACGCGGGGCGACTCGAAAACCTCCAGGCGGTGATGGACAACCCGCGGCACACGTTCGTGCGCGGGGACGTCACCGATCCCAGCGTCGCGGCGCCGCTCGTCGAACGGGCGGAGATCGTGGTCCATTTCGCGGCCGAGACCCATGTCGATCGCTCGATTCAAGGCGCCGGCGAGTTCATCACCACGGACGTCTACGGCACGTTCGTGCTGCTGGAAGCCGCGCGCCGGGCACCGCGGCTCCGACGATTCGTCCAAATTTCGACCGACGAGGTCTACGGTAGCGTGCCCGAGGGCGCCAGCCGGGAAGGAGACGAGCTGCGACCGAGAAACCCGTACGCGGCCAGCAAGGCGGGCGCCGACCGACTCGCCTACAGCTTCTGGGCCACGCACGATGTTCCAGTCGTCATCACGCGGGCGTCGAACAATTACGGACCGTATCAGTTTCCGGAAAAGATCATCCCCTTGTTCATCACCAACGCGATCGACGACCGGCCCGTGCCGCTCTACGGGGACGGTCTCAACGTTCGTGACTGGCTGCACGTGGACGACCATTGCCGGGCGCTCGATTTCCTGATCGACCAGGGCGCGTCGGGCCAGGTGTACAACGTCGGGGGCGGCCACGAGGTACCCAACATCGAACTCACGCGTGCGATCTTGACCCTGCTCGACAAACCCGACTCGCTGATTCAGCCCGTTGCCGATCGCCCCGGTCATGACCGCCGCTACAGTCTCGACACGACGAAGCTACGCGGCCTGGGTTGGCGGCCGCAGATGCGCTTCGAGGACGGCCTCGCCGACACGGTGACCTGGTACCGGAACCACGAATCGTGGTGGCGACCGATCACCGACGGCGATCCTGCCTTCAAGGCCTACTACCAGGAGCAGTACGGCCATCGCACTTGATTCCCCGGTGCTCGTGACTGGCGCGGCCGGCTTCGTCGGGAGCCACCTGCTCGACGCGCTGGCCGAACAACGCGTGTCGGTCGTCGCGTGGCACAAGCCCGGAGTGTCGGTCGATGCCGCGCGTGCGCGAGTCGGCCCCGCCGTCCAGTGGCGCGCCGTCGACATCCTCGACACCTTCGCGGTCACCGGCGCCATGGCGGACACCCGGCCGGCCGTGGTCTTCCACTGCGCCGGCGCCGCTCACGTCGGCGCCTCGTGGGAGAAGACCTACGACACGTTTGCCATCAACGTGCGGGGCACTCACCGGCTGCTGGAGGCCATTCGCCACTGCGGGTTGACGCCGCGAATCCTGATTCCGGGCTCGGCGCTCGTCTACCGGCAATCCAGCGAGGCCCTGACCGAGGACGCCCCGATCGGGCCCGCGAGCCCCTACGCCGTGAGCAAGCTGGCGCAGGAGCAGCTCGGCGTCAGGTTCGCGAGCGAGGATGACCAGGCCGTCATGCTCACGCGTTCGTTCAACCACATCGGCCCGAGACAATCACCGTCCTTCGCGGCCTCGAGTTTCGCGCGATCGATCGCGGCGATCGAAGCCGGACAAGCGGAGCCCACCATCTCCGTGGGCAACCTCGACGCCCAGCGTGACCTGACCGACGTGCGCGACACCGTCCGGGCCTACTGCGACCTCGTCGCTCGCGGCACGCCAGGCCGCATCTACAACGTCTGCTCGGGGCGCGCCTCTCCGATTCGCGACGTCCTGGATGGCCTCCTGGCGCTGGCGCAGGTCCCCGTGACGATCCAGACGCACCCTTCCCGCCTGAGACCGAACGACAACCCGGTGCTGCTTGGTGACGCCGGCCGCGCCCGGACCGAGCTCGGATGGGAGCCCCGAGTCCCGCTCGACCGCACCCTTCGCGATCTACTCGATTACTGGCGACAGGAGCTCGCCGGCCCGGCCGCGAGCTAGGCGCCCTACGCGACACCCCTCTCGCGCGGCGCTCAGCGCCGGCTGAGCCGCCCGTGGGGCGCGTCCCGCTGCATTCGACCGCCGAGGCATCACCGGTCTCGGTGCGATGCGGAACGTGCCCCACGGGCGGCTAGACGGTCAATGAGCCCGGCCAGCAGGGCCGCACGCCATGGCACGGCCGACAGATCGATCTGCTCGTGCAGGGCATGGGCGCCCTCACCAACGGCGCCTAGGCCATCCAGCGTGGCGATCCCTCGAGCCGCCGTCAGATTGCCATCCGACCCACCGCCGGTCGCGAACTCCCCGAGGTCGTATCCTAGCTCGGAGGCAACGGCCCTCGCCATTTCGTACAGCCGCACGACTGCCGCCGTGCGTTCCAGAGGCGGTCGAAAGTGGCCGGTGGTCCGGACGGTCGCCCGTTCGTCCGCGCTCGTCCGCGTCTCCATGACCCACTGAAGCCGGTCGGCGTCTTTTCGGGTCTGCACGCGGATGTCGATCATCGCGCGGGCCTCCGCCGCGACGACGTTCGTACGCGTCCCCCCGTGCACCTGCCCGACGTTCACCGTGACCCCCGACTCGGGATCGTGCAGCGACTCGAGGCCGACGATCTGCCGTGCCAGCTCGTGAACGGCGCTGCACCCGCGCTCCGGCTCGATTCCCGCATGCGCCGACACCCCCGTCACCACCATTTCGAACTGGCCACAGCCTTTGCGCGACGTCTTCAGCGCTCCCTGCGGGCCGGCCGGCTCGAGAACGAGGACGACGTCGCTCTGCGCCGCGTGTTCCAGGATCGACGCCTCCGACGCGACGCTGCCGGTCTCCTCATCCGAGGTCCAGAGCATGGCCAATCGGCACGGGGGCGGCGGCCCCGCCTCGAACAACGCGCGCACCGCCAGCATCGCGATGGTGATGCCCCCTTTCATATCGAAGACACCGGGTCCGAACAGCCGGTCCCCTTTGCGTTCGAGCGGCATGCGCGCAAGCTGACCGACCGGCCAGACCGTGTCGAAGTGCCCGAGCAGAAGGATTCGAGCCGGTCCCTCCCCCATCTCCGCCAGAATGTGATCGCCCGCTGTCTCATGCGGGAGCCGCGTGACGCTGGCTCCGAGGCGCTGCAAGCGATTGGCCAGTTCGTGCCCGCAGCGATCCACCGCCGCTTTGTCGGTCGTCGGAGACTCGAGCCGCACGAGTCCTTCGACCGTCTCGGCGGCCCACGCCGCCTGACGGTCGCAGAAGGTCTGGATCGCCTCGAGCGTGTGGCTGGTCGTCATCGATCTCGCCTACGTTCGCTTGCGCCGCTGTCGCCGTCGCCCGATAATACAGAGGATGTCCTGCGTCCCGCGAGCGATGCCATGGCTCGTCACCGGTGTCCTCATCGCCGCCACGGCAGCCGCGCAGCCAGTCCCAGTCCCGCGTCCGTTTCCCCCTCCGGGAGAGCGATCTGGCGAAACACCGCCACGCTCTGCCGACCCCCCTACGTCACGTCGCACTCCGCAGGCGCCGGCGTCGGCAGACACCCCGACCGAGGCCGCGCTCGGGTTTCCGGTCTACCCGAACGCCCGGTATCTGGCATCGTACGATGCCGGGAAGGGGCAGCAGTATCACCTGTTCGGAACGAACGCCAGCTTCCAGGACATGGTCAGCTACTACTCGGCGATCTTGCGGGAGCGCGGCAACCGCGTGTTCGAAGAGCCGCCGGTGCATATGTTCGAGGTGGGACGCTTTCGCGAAGAGACGATGGCGTTTCCGCCCGGCGTGACGATCAAGGACTACACCTGGAGCGGCGCGGCCGGCTACGCCAACCCGTTCCCGGGCGACGAGCCGACCCATTATCGCACGATCATTCAGATTGTCCCCGCGATTGGCGGACGCTGACCCGACAGCGTCTGGGCGTCCGGGCGTTTCCGAAATTCCTCCGACTTCTCGACCATCCCGACCTCGACGGCCTGCTGGTCGGTCAAGCCGCGCGCCGCCGCGTACTCCCGGAGCTGCTGGGTCAGCTCCATCGAGCAGAACTTTGGTCCGCACATCGAGCAGAAGTGCGCCACCTTCGCCCCCTCGGCCGGCAGCGTCGCATCGTGGAATGCCCTCGCGGTCGCCGGATCGAGTGACAGATTGAACTGGTCCTCCCAGCGAAACTCGAATCGTGCCTTGGACAACGCATCGTCCCACGCCTGGGCACGAGGATGGCCCTTGGCGAGGTCCGCCGCGTGGGCAGCAATCTTGTAGGCGATGACCCCCGCTTTGACGTCCTCACGATTCGGCAGCCCCAGATGCTCCTTGGGCGTCACGTAGCACAGCATGGCGGTGCCGTACCAGCCGATCATGGCGGCGCCAATCGCCGACGTCAGGTGATCGTAGCCCGGCGCGATGTCCGTCGTCAGCGGACCGAGCGTGTAGAAGGGCGCTTCGTGACACCAGTCCATTTGGCGCTTGACGTTCTCCTTGATGAGGTGCATCGGCACATGCCCCGGACCTTCGTTCATCACCTGGACGTCGTACTCCCAGGCGATGCGGGTCAGCTCGCCCTGCACCTCCAGCTCGCCGAACTGAGCCGCGTCGTTGGCGTCCGCGATGGCCCCCGGCCGCAACCCGTCACCCAGCGAGAACGCGACGTCGTAGGCGCGAAGGATCTCGCACGTCTCCCGGAAATGGGTGTACAGGAAATTCTCCTGGTGATGCGCGAGACACCACTTCGCCAAGATCGCGCCGCCGCGCGAGACGATGCCGGTCAACCGGCCCGCCGTGAGCGGGATGAACCGCAACAGCACGCCGGCGTGCACGGTCACGTAGTCGACACCCTGTGCCGCCTGTTCGATCAAGGTGTCTCGATACACCGGCCACGTGAGATCTTCGGGTCGCCCGCCAACCTTCTCCAACGCTTGATAGATCGGCACGGTGCCCACGGGTACCGCCGAATTCCTGAGAATCCACTCGCGTGTTTCGTGGATGTCCGCGCCGGTCGACAGGTCCATGACCGTATCCGCGCCCCAGGTGGTGGCCCAGCGCAGCTTCGCCACCTCGTCGGCAATCGACGATCGGATCGCCGAGTTCCCGATGTTGGCGTTGATCTTCACCAGGAAGTGACGGCCAATCGCCATCGGCTCCGATTCCGGGTGGTTGATGTTCGCCGGAATGATGGCCCGCCCGCGGGCAACCTCGGCCCTGACGAACTCCGGTTCGAACTCCTCCCGGAGCGCGACAAACTCCATTTCGGGAGTGACGATGCCGCGGCGCGCATAATGCAGTTGCGTCACGCAGTCCCGCCCCTTGAGCGTGACGCGGGGTCGCGCCAGGTGCAGACCGGTCGCGGGAAGGGTCGAGGCGTCTTCGACGACCGCCACGTCCCCGCGCGCCGCGATCCACGACTCCCGCAGCGGCGGCAGGCCCTCGGTCACGTCGTGCCCCTGGGGTCCGCTGGTGTCGTACAGCCGCAGCGGCGGCTCCTCGCCCGACAGGGCAATCTCCCGCATTGGCACGCGCACGTCGCCGTGACCGACATACACCTTCCGCGAACCGGGATAGGCGTCGGCGAGGGTCATGGTGGACGCGTCGGACAGGTCGTGCTGACTCATCGAGTTCTCCTTCTCACACGAGTACCAGGCGGCCATCGCGCGCGGGGCGTCCGCACGCGGACCGCGCGGTGGGCGGATGAGGCGGTTGAGGGATGGCCGCGCTCCCTGCGCCGGTCTCAACCGGATTCAGGTTCCAAGAGTCGTCTCTCAATCCCGCGACCGGGATACCCCTGGCGGCGTACGCGGCACTATACCATGCAGGTGAGCCGCCACACCCGACCCTCACGGCAGTCGGCGCACGATGAAGCATTTCAGGTAGTAGGTCTCGGGAATGCCCAGCACGACCGGGTGGTCCCGCGCCTGCATCCGCTTCTCGACGACGACGACCGGCGCGTGCGCGTCGAGCGAGGCCTCATACAAGATCTGCGCGAAGCTCGCCTCGTCGACGTGGTACGAACAGCTGCAGGTAATGAGCATGCCGCCAGGCGCCAACAACTTCAGCGCCCGCAGGTTGATTTCCTTGTAGCCCACCAGCGCGTTCGTCACCGACTTGCGGTTCTTGGCGAACGCCGGCGGGTCCAGAACGATCGTGTCGAAGCGCTCGCCTGCACGCTCAAGCTCGCGCAGGACGTCGAACGCGTTCCCGACTCTCGGCGTGACGGCCAGACGTTGGTCCGCCGCCTGGCGCGTCAGCGTCGCCAGGGCAGCCTTCGAGATGTCCACCGCCAGCGTCTCCTCGCAGGCCGCCGCCAAGCTGAGGGCGAACCCGCCCGTGTAGCTGAAGGCATCCAGCAGGCGGCCGCGCGCGTAGGTCGCGGCGGCTCCATAGTTTTCGCGCTGGTCGAGGAAGAGTCCCGTCTTTTGGCCCGCCCACGGATCGACGTCGAAGGTGATCGCGCCTTGGCGCACGGCGAGTCGCTCCGGCACCTGGCCACGGACCACGCCCACACGCCGCTCGAGTCCCTCCAACTCGCGCACCCTCCGGTCGTTGCGCTCGAGGATGCCCTTCGGTGACAGCAACTCCTCGAGCAGATCGCAGAGCTGCGGCAGGATCCGCTCGGTTCCCTGGGACAGGGTTTGGATGACGACGAATTCGCCGTAGCGATCGACGACCAGGGACGGCATCCGATCGGCCTCGGTGTGCACGAGCCGGTACGCCGTCGCATCGATGTCGAGCGACGCACGGTAGGCGAACGCCTCCTCCAGTCGCGTCCGCCACCACCCCGCATCGACCGGCTCGTCACGACGCGTCAACAGCCTGACGGCGATTTCGGATCGATCGCTGTAGAAGGCGGTGCCAATTCGCCGGCCGCCACGGCCGATAACCGTGACCACGTCGCCACCGGATGCCCCGACATGCGTGACATCCGACCGGTAGACCCACACGTGGCCGGCGCGGAGGCGATCCTCCCCGCGTCGAGACAACGTGACAGTGGATGACATGGCGATGCGGACTCCCAGCGCGGCGCGATGACCGCGACAATCTGGCAGCTATAGTATTATTCCCGCATGCGGATTGCGCTCGGCGCGGACCACGCCGGCGTGGCACTCAAGAACGACGTCAAGCGGGCGCTGACGGATCTGTCGATGGACGTCACCGACTTCGGCACGGATTCCGAGGCGTCGGTGGACTACCCCGATTTCGCCCGGACCGTCGGTGCGGCCGTCGCCTCGGGCACCCATGACTGTGGCATTCTCGTCTGCGGCAGCGGGATCGGCATGGCCATCGCGGCCAACAAAATCGCCGGCGTGCGAGCCGCCAACGTGCTCGACGTGGAGGCCGCTCGATCGAGCCGTGAGCACAACGACGCCAACGTGCTCGCACTCGCCGCCCGTATCACGGCCACGACTCGGGCACTCGAGATCGTCCGGGCGTTCCTGGATACCCCGTTTGCGGGCGGCCGTCATGCACGCCGCGTCTCGAAGATCAGCGACCTCGAGCGCCGCGCTGACGACTGACCCCGCCGCCCCTGCGCGTGGCGCGCGACACGCTCGACAAGGATGACCGACCCACCCCGACTCCGACCCCTCGCCGCCGTCGACCCTGACGTGTCGAACGCCATCCTCCGCGAACGAACCCGGCAGAACGAAGGCCTGGAACTGATTGCGTCGGAAAACTTCGTCAGCGCCGCCGTCATGGCCGCCACCGGATCAATCCTCACGAACAAGTACGCCGAAGGGTATCCCGGTCGCCGGTACTACGGTGGATGCGAATTCTACGACGCCATCGAGTCGCTGGCCATCGCGCGTGCGCGCGCCCTGTTCGGCGCCGAGCACGCGAACGTCCAGCCTCACTCAGGCGCCCAGGCCAACATGGCGGCTTACTTCGCGCTGCTCCAACCCGGCGATACCGTATTGGGGATGAACCTGTCCCACGGCGGCCACTTGACACACGGTCACCCCCTGAACTTCTCGGGCAAGCTGTACACCATCGTGCCCTACGGCGTCCGGAGCGACGACGAGCGCCTCGACTACGATGCGATGGCCCGCCTGGCGGACGAGCACCGCCCCAAGATGATCATCGCGGGCGCGAGCGCCTATCCACGCGCGATCGATTTCGCCCGCATCGCGGAGATTGGCAAGGCGGTGAACGCGCGGGTCGTCGTCGACATCGCGCACATTGCCGGCCTTGTCGCGGCCGGAATCCATCCGACCCCGGTCCCCCACGCAGACGTCGTGACGATGACAACTCACAAGACGCTCCGCGGACCGCGCGGCGGACTCGTGCTCTGCCGGGCGTCGCTGGCCAAGGAGATCGACAAAGCGGTGTTTCCGGGCGTCCAAGGGGGCCCACTGATGCACGCAATCGCCGGCAAGGCCGTCTGTCTGAAGGAAGCCGCCGAGCCGTCCTTCACGGCGTATCAGAGGCAGATCGTCGTCAACGCCCGACGGCTGGCCGACGCCCTGGTCCAGCAGGGATTCCGGCTCGTCAGCGGCGGCACCGACACGCATCTGGTCGTGGTCGACGTCCTCTCTCGAGGGCTCACCGGACGGCAGGCGGAGGACGCGCTGGGGTTGGCCGGGATCACCGTGAACAAGAACACGATTCCGTTCGACACGAAGCCGCCCTTCGTCGCGAGCGGCATCCGGGTGGGCACGCCGGCGGTCACGACGCGGGGCATGCGAGAGACGGACATGGACGCCATCGGGGAGTTCATCGGCCGTGTGCTGGCGGCCCCTGACGACGCCCGCGTTCACGCCGCGGTGCGTTCCGAGGTCGAAGGGTTGTGCCAGGCGTTCCCCCTGCATCCGACGGCGTGACGCTCGCCGAGCGCGTCGCCCGGGCCTTCGACGCCGACGGCGCACTGGCCCGAGCCGTCGACGCGTTCGAACCGAGGGCCGGACAGCGGGATATGGCGGTCGGCGTGGCCGACGTGCTCGAGACGGGCGGGACGCTGCTCGCCCAGGCGGGAACCGGCACCGGCAAGACGCTGGCCTATCTCGTTCCGGCCATCCTGAGCCGGCAGCGCGTGCTGATTTCCACCGGCACGAAGAACCTGCAAGAGCAGATTTTCTTCAAGGACCTGCCCACGCTGCGGGAGACGCTCGACGTGCCGTTCACGGCCACCTACATGAAAGGCCGCGGCAACTACCTCTGCCTGCATCGCTTCGAAGCCGCCTGCGAGGATCTCAACCAGCATTCGCCGACCGATCAAGCCTATTTGACCCTGTTGAAGGAATGGGCGCCGCAGACGGAGACGGGTGACCGGGCCGAACTGGAGGACCTACCCGACGACCTGCCCTTCTGGAACGACCTGGCCGCCACGCAAGAACACTGCCTCGGCACAGAGTGCCCGCAATACGACGAGTGCTTCGTGACCCGCATGCGCCAACGTGCGGCCGAATCCGATCTGGTGATCGTCAACCATCATCTCCTGTGCGCGGATGCCGCCGTCCGGCAGGGCACCTATGGCGAGGTCATCCCGCGTTGCTCGTTCGCGATCATCGACGAAGCGCATCAGCTGGAGGACGTCGCGACCCAGTACTTCGGCCTCTCGGTCAGCACGTTTCGGCTGGAAGAGCTCGTCCGCGATGGTGAGCGAATGCTCGGCGCCGGCACGCTGCCGGACCTTGACGACCTCGACACGGTGCGCGCCGCCCTCGGACGCATCAGGGAACGGGCGCGTCAGTTCTTCACCGGCCTCTTGACATCGCCGCGTCCGTCGGACCGGGGTCGAGGCGGCGACAGTCGCTCGCGCGTCGACGCCACGACATTGGAGCCGGTCGCCGGCCTCGGCCACGCCCTCGCGGACAGCCTGACGACGCTCGAATCGACCCTCGCCCTGCTCCAGGACGTTCCAGAGGATATCCTCACGCTGGCACACCGAACCGGGGAGGTCCGGGACGCGCTGCGCGTTCTGCTCACGGCCAGCGACCCGGCATTCGTGTACTTCCTGGAAATCCGCAACCGCGGCGTGTTTCTGCGCGCTGCGCCGATCGACGTCTCTGCCATCATGCGTGAGGTTCTCTGGGATCGAATGCGCGGCACCGTGCTGACCTCGGCGACCCTGGCGGTCGACGGCACGTTCGAGTACGTCCGGAGCCGGCTGGGCATCGCGACGGCGTTCGAGCTCCAGCTGCCACCCGAGTTCGACTACGATCGACAAGCCATTCTCTACCTGCCTCGCCACATGCCGGATCCCCGGACCCCAGCGTTCACGTCGGCGGCGGCCACCGAAATCGTGGAAATTCTCAAGCGCACGTCGGGGCGGGCGTTCGTCCTGTTCACGAGCTACGCCACCCTCCATGGCGTCCGGGATCTCCTCGCAACATCCGACCTCGAATTCCCGCTCCTGGTGCAGGGCTCGGCCCCTCGGTCGGTGTTGCTCCGGGACTTTCGACAGACGCCGAATGCCGTCCTGCTGGGCACGTCGAGCTTCTGGCAGGGCGTGGACGTCGTGGGTGACGCGCTGAGCTGCGTCATCATCGACAAGCTCCCGTTCGCCTCGCCGGCCGATCCGATCATCTCGGCGCGGATCGACGCGATCAC
This sequence comes from Vicinamibacterales bacterium, assembly GCA_963667915.2. Classification (GTDB taxonomy): domain Bacteria; phylum Acidobacteriota; class Vicinamibacteria; order Vicinamibacterales; family UBA823. The sequence goes on from CAXXNN010000004.1 coordinate 1,210,030, forward strand.
GGCGCGGGGTGACGATCCGTTCACCGAGTACCAGGTGCCCCTGGCAATGCTGACGCTCCAGCAAGGTCTCGGCCGGCTGATCCGGCACCGCAACGACCGCGGCGTGCTGGCCATCCTCGACCCTCGGATCCGGACCAAAGCGTACGGCCGCCGGTTTCTCGCGTCGCTCCCGCCTGCACCCGTGACCCACGAACTGGCAGAGGTCGGCGAGTTCTTCGGCGCGCCGCCCGCTGGATGAGGGCGGCGAAATCGCTGGCAGAATCGGTGTAGACTAGACACTGCGTATCGGCAGCATCTGCTTGGCGGAGGAATACACTATGATTCGCGACTTCAATTTGTTTCGGCCCCTGATCGCCGCCGTCGTGCTGGCCGCGGCCTTGGCGGTGGCGGCCCCAAGCGGCGGCCAGTCATCCGGCATTGTGCGGGGCCGGGTCACTGACGGGCAGGGCGGTGGGGTCGCTGGAGCCAAGGTTACCGCGGTCGGTCAGCAAGCGCCCCGCATGACTCTCGAGACCGAGACGAACGACGACGGAACTTACCGCCTCATGGGCCTCCCGGCGAACAGGTATGAAGTGATAGCCGAAAAGGAAGGCCTGGGCAGCGCCGCGGCGATCTTCACCCTCCGTGAGGGCCAGATTCTGGATGTCACCCTGGACATCGCCGCCGCGGAAGCCGCGGCGATGGCGACGCTGTCCGAAGAGGATCTCGCCATGGTGGAGCAGATCGAGGGCCTCAAGACCGCGTTCGAGCTAGGCGTGAACGCGAGCAACGCCGGCGACTATCAGGAAGCGATCAATCAGTTCCAGATCGCGGTTGGAATCGCGGACTTTTGCGCCGACTGCTACCACAATTTGGGCCTCGCCTACGTCCAGCTGGAAAACCATGACCAGGCCGAGACAGCCTTCAAGCAGGCCATCGCCCTCAAGGCCGACTACGCCCCCGCGTTTATCGGCCTCGCCAACATCTACAACGTGCAGCGCCGCTTCGACGAGGCAGCCGAGGCAGGCGCGGAGGCCGCCCGCTTGTCCGGGTCGGCGCTCGGCGGCAGCACCAATCCGATCGTGGTCTACAACCAGGGCGTCATCTTCTGGAACGCACAGAAGTTTGCCGAGGCCAAGGCGCAGTTCGAGCAGACGATCCAACTCGATCCGAATCATGCGGACGCGCACTACTTCCTGGCGATGACCAACCTGAACCAGGGCAACATGGCCGATGCTGCCACGGCGCTCGAAAAGTACATCGAGCTGGCTCCCGATGGACAGTACACGGACCAAGCGAGAAGCATGCTTCCGCAGCTGCAGCCGTAAGAGTCCTAAGCATGGCGTCTGGCCATGAGCTCGACGCGGGTGCCGGCCCCACGGCCGGTGCCCGCGATCTTTCTTTCGATCATCCGGTCGCCAAGACCCTCAGAGACATTCGAGGCAGGATCGACGCGGCGGCCGTCTCGGCCGGCCGTGCACCGGACGACGTCACGCTGATCGCCGTCTCGAAGACGTTCGGTATGGACCGGGTCCGGGCGGCGGCCTCGGCTGGTCAGATCGACTTTGGTGAGAACCGCGTTCAGGAAGCTCTCGGCAAGTGTGCGGAGGCATCCAACCTCCACCTCCGCTGGCATCTCATTGGCCACCTGCAGACCAACAAGGCCCGCAAGGTGGTCGAGCCGTTCGCCTGGATCCATTCGGTGGACAGCGTGGAGCTACTGCAGCGCCTGGACCGGGCCGCGGCCGAGCACGGGTGCCGCCCCAGCCTCTTGATTCAAGTCGACCTCGCGGGCGAAACCACGAAGCATGGTGCAACCGTGTCGTCCTTGCCGACCATCTTCGACGTGGCGGCCGCCTGTCGGGCCGTGCGGGTCCGAGGCCTGATGCTCCTCCCGCCGTTCGACGAGGATCCGGAACGGGTCCGTCCACACTTCCAGCGCCTGCGTGATGTCCGGGACGGCCTGCGCCATGACGGGGTCGACCCGGCCATGCTCGAGCACCTGTCGATGGGCATGAGCCACGATTTCGAGGTGGCTGTCCAGGAGGGCGCGACCCTGGTGCGGGTCGGGAGCGCCATCTTCGGGCGTCGACCGGCTCCGGCGCCGTCCGCCTAACCCCAGAACTCATGTGTGTTGACCGTGGCTGGCAGCGGGCTGGACGGTGAGGGCCAGGCGCGACGAAGGCGTGTGGTGGGGGCCCACATGACTGAGGAGCAACGCCGCCCTCGCCGGGCAGAACACGCCAGACGTGGCAACACTCGTGAGTTCTGGGGTTAAGGTGCCGATCCCGCCACTGACCGCAGCGGTCGCCGACATCGAGGACGGCGCCGTCGTCACCGTCCGAGTCATCCCGCGCGCCGGACGGACGCATGTCGCCGGAACACGCCAGGATGCCGTGCTCGTCCGGGTCGCCGCCGGGTGGTGGGACGGGGGTCGGCTAGCGGATCTGGTGGAGCAGCCGTTCCCAGCGGGTACGCGTGAAGAAGTGGGTGGCGACAGATCCCAACCGGCGCAGCGTGGCGCCGGGGCCCGTCGGCCGGTACTCGCTGGCGTCGCTCTCGTAAGACCAATAGATGACCAAGGCCCGCCCCTTCACGAGCGCTCGGGGCAAGAACCCCCAGTAGCGACTGTCCTGGGAGTTGTCGCGATTGTCCCCCATCACGAAGTACTCGTCCGGCGGTACGGTCACCGGCCCGAACTCCTCACGAACATCCCCCACGTCCGGCGGCATCCCGCGCCCAGTCGGTGGACGCCGGGAGCCGTTGATGTACGGCTCGTCGAGGGGGCGGCCATCAATGTAGACACGTGTGTGGCGGACCTCGACGACGTCGCCGGGTAATCCAATCACGCGCTTGATGAAGTCGCGCTCAGGATCTTCGGGGTACTTGAACACGATGACGTCACCGCGCGCGATGGCGCTCACGGGCAACACGCCCCGCTCCGCGTCGGTCGCGGTCGGCGCAAACACGAACTTGTTGACCAGCAGATGATCGCCGATCAGCAGGTTCTGCTCCATCGATCCGGTAGGAATCTTGAACGCTTGCACCACGAACGTGCGAATGAACAGCGCCAGAATCACCGCGACAACGATGGACTCGAAGTATTCACGCAGGGTCGATTTCTTGAAGTCGCTCATCACGTCGTGCCCGAATCCATCTTCAAGACCGCCAGGAACGCCTCTTGCGGGATCTCGACGCGCCCCACCCGCTTCATCCGCTTCTTGCCTGCCCGTTGCTTCTCGAGCAGCTTGCGCTTGCGTGAGATGTCGCCACCGTAGCACTTGGCCAGGACGTTCTTCCGAAGCGCCTTGACCGACTCCCGCGCCACGATACGTCCGCCGATCGCCGCCTGGATGGCCACCTCGAACATCTGCCGCGGAATCAACTCGCGCATCTTGCTGACAAGTGCCTTCCCCCGAGCAATCGCCGTGTCACGGTGCACGATGACCGACAGCGCGTCCACCGGCTCACCATTGACGAGGATGTCCAGCTTAACCAACGGCGATTCCCAGAACCCCGATACATGATAGTCGAGCGATGCATACCCTCGGGACAGCGTCTTCAGTCGGTCGTAGAAATCCAGGACCACCTCGTTGAACGGCAGTTCGTAGGTCACCAGGACGCGGTTCGACGCCACATACTCCAGCGTTTTCTGGACACCCCGCTTCTCCTGGCACAACTTCAGCGTCGCGCCAACGTGCTCGGCCGGTGTGAGAATCATCGCCGTAATCACCGGCTCCTCGATACGCGCGATCAGGTTGGCGGCCGGCACCTTGGCCGGGCTGTCGATTTCTTTCACCTCGCCCGCGGTCGTCGTGACCCGGTAGAGGACGGCGGGCGCCGTCGTCACCAGGTTCATGCCGAACTCTCGCTCCAGCCGCTCCTGCACGATCTCCATGTGCAACAGCCCCAGAAATCCGCAGCGAAACCCGAAGCCCAGGGCGGCTGACGTCTCGGGCTCGAAGAAGAACGACGAGTCGTTGAGCTGCAACTTCTCGAGCGCGTCACGCAACTCCGGATACTGGTGCCCCTCGACCGGATACAGGCCCGCAAAGACCATCGGCCGCAGTTCCTTGAACCCAGGGAACGGCGTCGCGGTCGGGCGGGCGGCTTCGGTAATCGTGTCGCCGATCTTCGCGTCACTCACCCGCTTGATCCCTGCGATCACGAAGCCAACCTCCCCCACGCCGAGGCAGTCGACGCCCACCGGCTTCGGCGAGAAGACGCCGACCTCCTCGACCTCGTAGTCCCGGCCGAGCGCCATCAAGCGGACCTTCGTCTTGACACGAACCTCGCCGTCCAGGATGCGGACGAGAACAACGACTCCGCGATACGAGTCGTACCACGAGTCGAAGATCAGCGCCTTCAGAGGCGCGTCCCGGTCTCCAGTCGGCGGCGGCACCCGCGTCACGACGGCTTCCAGCACGTCTACCGTCCCGGTCCCGTCCTTGGCACTGGTCAAGATGGCGTGGGTGGCATCGAGCCCGACAATGTCGGTAATCTGGCGGCGTGTCTCTTCCGGCAGCGCCCCCGGCAGATCGATCTTGTTGATAATCGGAATCACCTCGAGATCGCCATCGACGGCCAGGTAGGCGTTCGCCAGGGTCTGCGCCTCGACGCCCTGGGACGCGTCGACCAGCAGCAGCGCCCCTTCGCAGGCGGCCAGCGAACGGGTGACCTCGTAGGAAAAATCAACGTGCCCAGGCGTGTCAATCAGATTCAGCACGTAGTCCTGACCGCTGGCGGCCGTGTAGCGAAGGCGTACCGAGTGCGCCTTGATGGTGATGCCGCGCTCGCGTTCCAGATCCATCGAGTCGAGGACCTGGGCAGCCATTTCACGGGGTCGCAGCGCCCCGGTCACCTCGAGAATGCGATCGGCCAGCGTCGATTTGCCGTGATCGATGTGCGCGATGATCGAGAAGTTGCGAATGAAGCGGTGGTGCATGAGAGCCAGTACACCATTATAGGCCCCCGGCGACCTCTCGCGGCGGCGGGCCGACCGGCCTGCGCTAGCGCTGGTCGAGTGGAACGTAGGGCTGCGGGTGCGGCCGCCCAGTGTATTCGGCGCGCGGGCGAATCAGGCGATTGTTGGCGTACTGTTCGAGAATGTGCGCCGTCCAGCCAGCGATGCGACTGACCGCGAAGATCGGCGTGAACAGGTCGATGGCAATTCCGAGGGTGTAGTACGTGGACGCCGAGTAGAAGTCGACGTTCGGATTGAGCCCCTTCTCGGCCTTGACGACCGCTTCAATGCATCGCGACAGGTCGAACCACTGGGGCTGCCCTACACGCGCGCCGAGGTCGGACGACAGGCGTCGTAAATGGGTGGCCCGCGGATCTTCCGCCCGGTAGACGCGATGACCGAACCCTGGGATCTTCTCCTTGCGCGCCAGCCGCTCGCGTATCGCGGCCTCGACCTGGGACGGCTCCGCCTCGGCGCCGAAGTCGAGCAACATCCGCATGACGTTGGCGTTGGCCCCACCGTGCAATGGCCCCTTCAACGCTCCGACGCCCGCCACGACGGCCGAGTGCACGTCGGTGAGCGTCGCCGCCGCCACTCGAGCCGCGAACGTCGAGGCGTTCAGCTCGTGGTCGGCGTGGAGAACGAGCGCCACGTCGAACGCATGCGCTGCCAACGCCCCCGGCCGCTCGCCAGTGAGCACGAGCAAGAAATTCGCGGCATGCCCGAGCGCCGGGTCCGGGTCGATCGGGGCGCCGCCCTCGGAAAATCGACCGTAGGTCGCCACCAGCGTGGCCATCTGCGCCGTCAGCCGCACCGCCTTCCGCAGGTTGGCCTCGGGCGAAGAATCGGAGACGTCGGGGTCCGTGTGGGCGAGGACGGACGTGAGCGTTCTCAGCGCATCCATCCCGTTCCCCGGCGGGAGCGACCGCATCAACCGCACGACCGCGTCCGGCAGCGCTCTCGACGCGGCCAACTCCGATTGCAGGTTGCCCAACTCGGCGCGTGTCGGCAGCCGACCGTGCCACAGCAGGAAACAGACTTCCTCGAACGATGCCTGGTCGGCCAGGTCGTGAATGTCTACCCCGCGATACGCGAGCACGCCTTGGTCGCCGTCGATGAAGCAGATGTCCGATGACGTCGCGATCACGTCCTGGAGGCCGGCTTTGAACGTCGATGAGCTGGCAGTCTCTGGCATCGACCTACGACACGGGCTCTCGCACGGGAGTCGGCCGTCGCGCCTCTCTCGGCACGCAGTCGACCTGCGGCGCCAGGGCCGGGACACCCGGCGAGCGCAGCTGCATCAGCGACACCACCCCGGGAGACAGGCAGCCGACGTGAAACATGTCGCGCGTCGCATCGGTCGAATCATCGAGGACTTGAATTTCGAATCGATCTCGGGGATAGTCCTGTCCGCAGACCGCGTCGATCAGACGCGCCACGCCATACGTTTCGTTGAGGACCGGCACCTGGATGGTCACGCAGGAGTAGACCCGCAACGAGAAATCCTCGGCGGGCCTGTTGGCACGATGCGATCGGCAGCGATAAAGCAGATAATACCGATGCCAGCCATACCGCGCGAGGACGCCCAGCACCAGGGCGTACGATGCGAGCAGGATCAGATCGGGCGAGATCATGCGCTGGCTATCTCGACGATGAGGACGACCCGGGAGCGTACTCGCTGACAGAGGGCCAAGTCAACGTGACGCCCGCGCGCCGATGACGCCGAACGAACTGAAAACGCTGCTCGACGCGATTCAACAAGGCACGGTCACGGCCGACGACGCGCACGACCGTCTGCTCGACCACCTGCGCCAAGCGCCCTACGAGGACCTCGGGTTCGCTCGCGTCGACCATCACCGACCGATCCGCCAAGGATTTCCGGAAGTGATCTTCGGTCTGGGCAAGTCCCCGGCACAGATCGCGGCCGTCGCCGAGCGCATCGTCAACAGCGGGCAGACGCTGTTGGTCACGCGCGCGTCGGCTGACGCGTTCGACGCTGTCCGTGCGGTCGTTCCGGATGCCGCGTTCCACGAGACGGCGCGGATCGTCACCTACAGCCGAACGCCGACGGCGGCCGGGCACGGGACCATTCTCATCGTGGCGGCCGGCACGTCCGATGTCCCGGTCGCAGAGGAAGCCGCCGTCACGGCGGACGTGATGGGCAACACGGTGGACCGGGTGTACGATGTCGGCGTCGCCGGACTCCATCGCATATTGGCCGAATCCCCCCGATTGGGCGCCGCACGGGTGATCGTCGTGGTGGCCGGCATGGAGGGGGCGCTGCCCAGCGTCGTGAGCGGACTGGTGGACGTTCCGGTCATCGCCGTGCCGACCAGCGTGGGCTACGGCGCCGCGTTTGGGGGCATTACCGCGCTGCTGGCCATGCTCAACAGCTGCGCGACCGGTGTCTGTGTCGTCAACATCGACAACGGTTTCGGGGCGGCCTCGATCGCCAGTACGATCAATCATCTGCGGTGACGCACCGCGCAGGTTCCTGCCGGAGCCCGGATATTCCTCGCGCAACCCGCTTGAGCCTCCTCCGCCGGGATGGTATACAATTTCGGGTTGCACTGCCGTGAGGCCTCGGCGCCTGAGTGAAGCGTCCCAGGCCTTCCGCTCTCCAGTAGTACTCCGTCCATGCACCCTGGCGCCCTCAGGGCCCTCGAATTCGATCGCGTGATCGACGCGGTTCGAAGCTTCGCACAGACCTCGCTCGGCGCCGCCCGGCTGGCCGGTCTGTGCCCGCACACCGATCCGCGACATGCGCGCGAAGCGCTGGACATGACCTCGGAGGGAGTGCTGTATCTGCGTGCAGCCGACGCGTCCCTGCGCGCCGCGGATGATCTGGTGCAGGTGCTGGACGCACTCGCGGTCGAGGGCCGCCGCCTCGAGCCGACGGGCCTGCTGGCCGTGGCGACGTTCCTCTCGTCAGTGCTCGACGTGCGTCAGGCGATCCGAGGCCTGGCGCCCGAGGCTGCGCCGCACCTTCGCGCAATTGCAGATCGAGTGGCCAGCTTCGAAGGCGAGATCGCCGGGGTGAGACACGCGATCGATGACGGTGCGGAAGTCGTTGATGCGGCGAGCCCCCAGCTCAGGACCATCCGGGAGCGCCTGCGGAAGCAACGGCAGCGTCTGCGTGGCACGTTGGAATCGTACGTGCGCGGCAAGGATACCGGGCGCTACCTGCAGGACCTGATTGTCACGGACCGCAACGGACGATACGTGCTGGTCGTGCGCGCCGAGCACCGCGGGGCGATTCCGGGGCTCGTCCACGGCCGCTCGGCCAGCGGCGCCAGCGTGTATCTGGAGCCGCTGAGTACCGTCGAGCTGAACAACGACATCGTCACCCTTCAGGATCAGGAACGCGAGGAAGTTCATCGCATTCTGCTCGCGCTGACCGACACCTTCAGACACCGGGCGGCGGACCTCCAGCGCACCGTGACCTCGGCGACCGACTTCGACGAAATTCAGGCCAAGGCCAGATTCGCCCGGCTGGTCGACGGCGTCGCCCCGGCACCGGCACCCGACGGGCGAATCGAGCTGCTCGAGGCCAGGCATCCCTTGTTGCTGGCCGACGTCGTGGCGCGTCTGGAGACGATGCGAGGCGTCGACCCGTCCCGGGCGCGGCCACCCCGGGCCGCCCCGGTGCCGATCGACATCGTGATGATTCCACCGGTGACCACGCTGGTGATCACCGGACCCAACACGGGCGGCAAGACCGTGGCGCTGAAGACCGCTGGACTCTTGGCGCTCATGGCCCAGGCCGGCCTGCACGTGCCGGCCGCTCCGGGATCGCGGCTCCCGGTGTTTCGATCGATCTTCGCCGACATCGGGGACGAACAGTCCATCGACGAGAACCTCAGTACGTTCTCCGGCCACATTGCCAACATCGTCACGATGGACCGCGAGCTGAAGCTCCCAGCCTTGGTGCTCCTGGACGAAGTGGGCGCGGGCACCGACCCCCGCGAGGGTGGCGCCTTGGGAACAGCGATCGTCGACCATTTTCGCTCCCGCGATGCACGGGTCATCGTGACGACCCACGATGACGCCTTGAAGTCCTTCGGGTCGACCACCGACGGCGTGGCCTGCGCGGCGTTCGGATTCGACCCCGAGAGTTATGCGCCCACCTTCGCCCTGCGCTACGGCTCGCCCGGTCGAAGCCTCGCGCTCGAAATCGCCGACCGGCTCGGTATGGCCCCAAGCGTCATCGACGCCGCACGGCGCCTTCGGGGGCGGCGAGAAGGTCAGCTGGCGGACCACCTGGCGACACTCGACCGGGACCGCCAGGCCGTCGACCGAGACCGCGTCGACCTGGAGCGGGAACGGAGGCGAGTCGCCGCAGCCGCCGCCAAACTGCACGCCCGCGAGGCGGAGATTCGCAACCGGGCCCAGACGATGCGTCGGCAGGAGCATGCGGCGGTCGACCGGCGCATACGCAAGGCGAGGCGCGAAATCGACGCGGTCGTGTCAGACCTCAGGGCACGGTCCGAGGCGCTGGCGCGGGAGGCGGCGCGCCGTCCCGCCCCACTCGGTCCGCCGCGCCTCTCGACCGGCCAGCAGGGAGCGGCCCGCCGGCAGGCGCGGGACGCCCTGGCGGCGATCGCCGACCGGCTCGGGCCACCGGCGGAAGGATCGACTGATCTCGTGGAAGGTCCGCCGGGGCAACAGCCGGCAATCGGCGATCTCGTAGACATCCGGCCGCTGGGCCTGCGCGGTCGTCTCAGCGCCATGAATGGGCAAGAAGCCGTGGTCGAGGCCGAGGGCAAGCGCCTGCGTGTCGACCTCAGCGCCCTGCGCGTCGTCGAAGGCGCTGGCACAGCGGATCGAGGAACGGTCGACGTCACGGTCCGGTTACAGCCCCGAGCGGACAGTGCTTCGTCCGAGCTCAACGTGATCGGCTGCCGTGTCGAGGAGGCCGTGGCACGCGTGGAGAAGTTTCTCGACGGCGCACTGTTGGCAGAGCTTCGCACGGTGCGCGTCATTCATGGACACGGTACCGGCCGGCTTCGGAACGCAATCGCCGAGGCACTCAAGGGGCACTCGCTGGTGGCGCGCGTGAGCCCCGCCCCGGCCGAGCACGGCGGGAACGGGGTGACGGTGGTCGAGTTCAGGGACTAGCATGGGGCTGTTTCCACAATCGTTCATCGACGACCTGAAGACGCAGGTCGACCTCGTCGCCGTGGTGCAAGACTACGTGCCGCTCAAGAAGGCCGGGTCGAGCTTCAAGGGCCTCTGCCCTTTTCACGGCGAGAAGACCCCGTCGTTCCACGTGAACCGTGATCGCGGATTTTTCCACTGCTTTGGCTGCGGCGTCGGAGGCGACGTCTTCAAGTTTTTGGAGCTGCAGGAGAAAGTCGCGTTTCCTGACGCCGTGCGTCAGCTGGCACAGCGCTTTGGCATTCCGGTGCCAGAGCTCGAAGGCGGGCGACGAGACCCGTCCGCGGATGTCCAGCGGGAGTCGCTTCTGAAGGCACATGAGGTGGCCCAGGCGTACTTCCACGAACACCTGACGGGTGCGGCCGGAGCTCGGGTCCGGCAGCAGATCGCCGATCGCCATATAGGCGAATCAACCATCGAACGCCTCGGACTCGGATACGCTCCGGCCGCCCGGGAGGGGCTGACGAAGCGGTTGCGGGATCAAGGATTCGACTTCCCGCTCTTGCTGACAAGCGGCCTGGTCGTGGAACGGGAGTCCGGTCTTCGGTTCGACCGGTTTCGCAACCGTCTCATGATTCCGATCAGCCGCGAGAACGGCTCGATCATTGCCTTCGGCGGGCGGGCGGTCGACGACGGCCAGCAGCCCAAGTACGTGAACTCCCCCGAAACCCCGATCTACTCCAAGGGGCGCACCCTCTACGGCCTGCACCTGACCAAGACGGCAGTCCGTCAGCTTGGTTATGCGGTGCTCGTTGAGGGATACTTCGACTTTGCCCAGACGCTTCAGGCGGGCATCACGTCGGTCGTGGCCACCTGCGGCACGGCCCTGACTCCCCAGCAGTGCAAGATGCTGCGGCGCTTCACGGACAAGGTGGTGTTGAGCTTCGACGCGGATACGGCCGGTCAAAGTGCGGCGCTGCGCTCCGGCGAGTTGCTCCTGAGCGAGGGATTTCAGGTCAACGTGACGGTGCTGCCGGCGGGTGAAGATCCCGATACATTCGTGCAGAGGCAAGGCGGCGCCAGTTACGTGGAAAAGTTGCGCACGTCGCAGCCGTACCTGGACTTTCTGCTCGACCGTGGCGCCGCCGAGCACGACGTCAATCGGGACGATGGACGGCGGGCGTTCTTGACCCAGATGTTGGGGGTCGCCGCCAGGATTCCGGACGCGACCGTCCGGGACCAATTCGGCGACCGGCTCGCCCACCGCGCACGGGTCATGGAAGAAGTGGTCCGGACCGAGATTCGCAAGGCTGCCGTCGCGCGCCGGCCGACGCTGCGGGACGAGGTTCGCGCGCTCACGGGTCAGGGGCACGTTCGGCCGGCCGAGAAGGGTCTAGTCTGGGCGCTGCTCCGAGACGCGGCGGTCGCGCAGGCCGCGCTGCGGGGCCTGGACGACCGCGACCTCGAGGGCCTGGCGACCTCGCCGATTCTGCGGGCCGCCAGGGCCCTGGGCGACTGGCCGGCCGAGACTATGCCGCAGACGCTGCTCGAGCGTCTCACGGAGAGTGAGCGGGTGCTGGTGTCGACGCTGGCCGAGGCCGACACCCCACCGGCTCCGGCCGCGGAATGCGTACGGGCGATCAAGCGCCTCCGCTACGAGCGGGAGCGTGCGGCCGTCCAGGAGGACATCGATCGCCTCCAGCGCCTCGGCGGCACGGAGCGAATGAACGAAATCGACGCGCTGTGGCTGCGGAAGAAGGACTTGCTCCAGCGGATCGAAGCCCTGAACGCATGACCCGGGCGTGATCGTCCCGGCGCGCTGGCGTGCGGGTTCGGAAGGAGACACCGTTGTCCATCGAAGAAAAGTACGACGAAGTCAAACAGCTCATCATCCTCGGCAAGGAAAAGGGCTTCCTGTCGTACGACGAAGTCAACGAGCTGCTGCCGGCGCACATCACGTCATCCGAGGAGCTCGACGATCTCTTCAGCACGTTTGGCAACGCCGGCATCGAAGTGGTCGAGTCCGAGCAGAAGTATCGTGAAGAGAAACTGATCGGTCGGACGTCTGAGCGCAGTGACGAGCCCGAGCTCGATCTGACACCAGGGGCCCTCGACAAGACCAACGACCCGGTCCGCATGTACCTGCGCGAAATGGGCACGGTGCCGTTGCTGACCCGGGAAGGTGAAGTCGCGATCGCCAAACGCATCGAGCGCGGCAAACTGGCGATCATCAAGTCCATCTCAAGGACGCCCACGATCGCGAAGGGCATCATCCACATGGGCGAACAGCTCAGAGCCCGCGCCGTCACCATCCGTGAGCTTGTCACCTTCCAGGACGAAGAAGTCACTGAGGAGCGGATCAAAGCGCGAGCGCGCGAAGTGCTCAAGCAGATGGATGCCGTGCGCCAGTCGCGTATTGGCGTCCAGAAGCGCGAAGCGAAAGTGCACGGGATTTCGAAACGCGACCGCCGGAAGTACCGGCGCGCCCGCTGGAAGATGCTCCGGGCTCGGATCGAGCTCTCAGAGCTGATCCGGCGGATCACCTTCACCGAGCTCGTCAAGCGGCGGATGATCGAGCAGATCAAGGACTCGGTCGAAGCCGTGCAGCGCATCCAGCGGGAGCTGGACAGCGTGAGCCGCCAGCTCCACTCGAAGACCAAGCGTGGCCGCCTCAAGGAAGAGGACCGGAAGGCGCTCACGCGGCGCCAGCGCGAGGTCCGGGCCGCCCTCCGAGAGATCACGGCCGAGCTCGAGAGCACGCCTGAGGAGCTACGGCGGACGCTGCACACGATCAGGCGCGGCGAGCGGCAGGCCGAACAGGCAAAGCAGGAGCTCGTCGAGGCCAACCTGCGCCTCGTGGTCTCCATCGCCAAGAAATACACGAACCGTGGCCTGCAGTTCCTCGATTTGATCCAGGAGGGCAACATCGGTCTCATGAAGGCGGTGGACAAGTTCGAATATCGCCGTGGCTACAAGTTCTCGACCTATGCCACGTGGTGGATCCGGCAAGCCATCACGCGGGCGATCGCCGATCAAGCACGGACCATCCGCATTCCGGTGCACATGATCGAGACGATCAACAAGCTCATCCGCACCTCGCGGGCCCTCGTGCAGGAACTCGGACGCGAGCCCACGTCGGAGGAAATCGCCAAACGGATGGACATTCCCGTCTCGAAGGTCCGCAAGGTCCTGAAGATCGCGCAGGAGCCGATCTCGCTCGAGACCCCGATCGGCGAAGAGGAGGACAGCCATCTCGGCGACTTCATCGAAGACCGACAGGTCCTCTCACCCGCCGACGCGGTCATCAACCTGAACCTGAAGGAGCAGACCGAATCCGTGCTGCGGACCCTCACCCCACGCGAAGAACGCGTCATCAAGATGCGATTCGGCGTGGGCGACGGAAGCGAGCACACGTTGGAGGAAGTCGGCCAGAGCTTCGCGGTCACGCGCGAGCGGATCCGGCAGATCGAAGCCAAGGCGCTCAGGAAGTTGCGACATCCGTCGCGAAGCCGGAAACTGCGGGCGTTCCTCGAGGGACGCATGTGAGCCGGCGCGGCGGCACGCGGGTAACCGCTGGCCAGTGTCCCGTCTCAGAAGTTCGGTGGCAAATATTCCGGCGCGCGGCGCCCGGCTGGCCAGGCGCGACGAGTGAGCATATCGGGAATATGTGAATGAGGAGCAACGCAGTCAGGCGGAGTGCCTCGCCTGGAATAGGTCGGCAAACTTCTGAGACGAGACACTAGCGGCGACGGCCGGTAGTCTCGCGGCCCGTACTGAGAGTCTGGCGTTGCCGCGAAGGACAATGAGGCGCCCCTGACACGTCGTGACACGTGAGAAGATAGGGAGTCTGTGAGCGAAAAGCGACGCAGCCAGGCGGGGATGCCATCGGCCGACCGCCGGGCATCCACCACTTGCTGCTAGCGCTAGGGGCCCATAGCTCAGCGGTAGAGCCGCCGGCTCATAACCGGTCTGTCCCAGGTTCGAATCCTGGTGGGCCCACCATTACCTCGTGTCCTGTGACAGCGATTCGCGACATAGATCCCGGAGCGCGGCGCCCGGCTGGCGAGGCGCGACGGGAGCCAATCGGGAGTCTGTGACCCTTCGCGAGCAGCGCCCGGCGCCACTGAAGCCGGGATGCATCGGCGGTCGAATGCCGCGCGACGTTCACCACGGGCTGCGGTCGACTTCCGGGCCACGAACCTGACACAATACGCATGATGTCGAGTCACCAACGTGGCGCAGCCGACCGCCGACCTGGGCTCCCCCGGCCGGCCGAGGCGGTGGACCCACGCGCGGTCCCGCGCGAGCGCCTGTGCCTTGTCAATCCATGCTGCCCGATCTCGAACGGCTGATCCGACTGCAGAGCCTTCACCATACTGCCGACGACGCCCGGCAGCGCATCGCCAACATCCCCGCTCAACTCGACGCCCTCGATGCCAAACTGCACGAGCACCGCGCCTCGGTCGACCAGGCGAAACACCGTCTGGACGACAACCAGACGGCCCGCCGAACGGTCGAAGGGGACTTGGCGGGCGTGCAGAGCCGGCTGAGCAAATTCAAAGACCAGTTGATGGCGGTCAAGACCAACAGGGAATACCAAGCGGTGCAGAAGGAAATTGCCGGCGCCGAAGGGAAAGTCCAGTCGTTCGAAGAACGCATCCTCGAGTCGATGCTCGAGAGCGACGAACTGGGAGCCCACGTCGCGGACACCGAGCGCGCGCTGACCGCCACCGAAGCGGAGGTCTCCGCCGAGCGTCAGTCGATCGAGCAAGATCGCGCCCGGTTCGAAGTCGACGCCCACCGCGCGTTCGACGCGCACACGGTGCTCGCCCAGGAGGTTGATGCCGCCGCGCTGGCGCTCTTCGAGAAGATCGCCAAGCACCGCAAGGGGGTCGCGGTCGTCGAGGCTCGCGACGGACTCTGCAGCTCATGTCACGTCAGGCTGCGCCCCCAGGTCTTCAATGAGATCCGGCGCAACGACAACCTCATTCAGTGCGAGAGTTGCAGCCGGATCTTGCACTTCGTCGAGCCGCTGGGTGGCACGGCGACGGTTGACCAGTCGTGACGTCCGATCCGGCGCTCGTGGCTTACATTGACGGCGGATCGCGCGGCAATCCCGGTCCGGCCGGCTACGGCGTACGAATCGAGGCGCCCGACGGCACGGTCTGTGCCGAGCTCAGGGGCTCCCTGGGGGAGACGACGAACAACGTGGCCGAATATCGCGGGTTGATTGCGGCGCTCACGCACCTCGTGCAGGCCGGGGCGCGGCGGGTGACCGTGCGGTCGGATTCTCTCCTGCTCGTGCGGCAGATGCGGGGAGAGTATCGTGTCCGCCATCCGGCACTCCAACGGCTGAATAGCGAGGCCCTGGCGCTCGTGGCCCGTCTCGACCGGGTGCATTTCGAGCACGTGCCGCGGGCGCTGAACACGGAGGCCGACCGGCTGGCCAACCTGGCCATGAACGAAGCCGAGGACGAAGACGAGGGCCGCCGGGGCTGGGACGATGCCTCCGGCACGCCGACCTGATCATGCAGATCCTTGGCACCGGTCTCGACGCGACCGACATTCCGCGAATCGAGCGAGTCCTGGCGCGGTACGGCGAGCGGTTTCTCACCCGCATCTTCACGGAAGGGGAAGTCGCGTACTGCCGCCGGCGCCGCAACCCGGCGCCGCACCTCGCCGGGCGCTTTGCCGCCAAGGAAGCGGCGATGAAGGCGCTCGGGACCGGGCATTCCCGCGGGGTGCTCTGGCGCGACATCGAGGTCGTACGACAAGGCGGCCCACCACGCCTCGCCTTGCACGGGGGCGCCGCGAGACGCTTCGCCGAGCTCGGAGCCGACGCGACGGTGCTGACAATCACCCACTCCGACGCACTCGCGTTGGCCCACGTGCTGCTGCTCGGCCCCGCGCGCGGCTGAAACCCGGAGGCCCCGTCCGGAAGAGATGCCACGAATGACTGGGGCAGGACCCTCACCCTGGCCGCCCGTGGTTCAGCCGGACGCCAGCTCGCCGACGGCCGCCCCCGCCGCGGCCACGCCGGTGCGCCGCTGAGACAGGGTCCACTCCTCACGCAATCCCTTGTCGAATTCCGATCGGAAGAATCCCGCCTTTGCGCCGCCGCCGATGATGTCCCAGGGTAGGGCGCGATCGCGGCTCCGGTCGCGAAAGACCCAGAAATCCGGGTCGATGTCGGCCGTCTCGACGGCACGTCGCCAATCGCCGCCGTTCCTCTCCGCCGCCTCGATGACCGGGGCGATCCGCCGGTCCCCGAGCGAAAGCAGCGCCTGATAGTACGAATGGCGTTCGGACTTGATCGACAGGTAGACGCGGTCGAGCCCGGCCATGAGCGACCGCAGCCGCTTCGTGCGTGAGGCCACCACGGCCAGCGGCGTCATGGGCAGCCACTGATAGGTCGTGCCGGGCTTCGGCACGAGCGGGTTGACGCTCGCCACGAGCCGTCCGGGCCGGCCCCGCCGCCTGGCGTGGACGAGCATCCGGTCCCGGATCCGCCGGACCAGGTCGTAAATGGCCACCAGGTCGTCGTCTGTCTCCGTGGGCAGCCCGATCATGAAGTACAGCTTCAGGTTTTCGATGCCGCTCGACAGGATCGCATCGGCGCGATCGAGGATCTGCGCGTTCGTCACGGTCTTGTTGATGACGCGACGCAGCCGATCCGAGCCGGTTTCCGGCGCAATCGTGAGCGAACGTTGACCGCTCCGGTACAGCAACTCGATGATCTGGGGTGTCAAGTCGTCGAGCCGCAGCGATGCCGGGCTGACGGTGTAACCTAAATCGAGCAGGCGCGCCAGAATCTCCTCGATATCGGGATGGTCGCAGAGCGCGATCGAGACCAATCCCACCCGGTTGGCGTGGATCTTGGCGTGCTCGGCGCACGCCAGGATTCGGCTCGTCGAGAAGGCGCGCACCGGAAGATAGTTGTATCCGGCCCAGCAAAACCGGCACAGGTTCGCACACCCGCGCACGACTTCGATAAGGAAACGGGACCCGAACTCGGTCTGCGGGGTGAAGATTCGCGTGCACGGCGGGTCGAGGTCGCGTACCGACGGGACGGACGCCTTCGTGACGAACGGCGGCAGCGCGGCGTCGATCGGTTCGTGCGGCAGAACGGTGCCGTCATCCGCATACCCCACCTCGTACAGCGACGGAACGTAGAATCCCGGCATCGCGGCCAGCGAGCGCAACGCCGCCGTGCGGTCGGCCGACCCGGCGGCGGCCACGAGCGCGGGCACGAGCGCCTCTCCCTCCCCAGCCGCGACCAGGTCCACGAACGGCGCCAGCGGCTCCGGGTTCAGAAAACTCACCGCACCGCCTAGCACGATCAGCGGATGGCGGCTCGTACGCTCGCTGGCGTACACCGGAATTCCAGCCAGTCGCATGATCGTCAAGACGTTCACGTAATCCCACTCGAACGACACTGTGAACGCGAGCACGTCGAAGTCGGACACCGGAGTCTGAGTCTCGAGGGTCAACAGGGGCGAACGGGCGGCCAAGAGCGCGCGCACCTCCTGCTTCGGCGGCAGGAACACCCGCTCGCACGACACGCCAGACTCCTCGTTGAAGAGGTGACGCACCGTCTGCAGGCCCAGGTTGGACATACCGACGTAGTAGCTATTGGGAAAGCAGAGAGCGACGCGCAGTCGATCGCCTACCGTGCGGGCACACTCGCCCCGCTCGAGCTCGAGCAGTTGTTGCGCCTGCTCACGTTGGCGCCAGGAAGACATCGGTGATCGAGTCGGCGGCGGCTGGTCTCGCACCTGCCCCTCGCGGCGAGCAGGACGCGGGATCGCACCGGCGCGGCACGCCGAGAAACCCGCCTCGGCTTACTCTACCACGCGAGGAGCCCGTCCGCGTATTCGCGTGGGCCGCGCACCGATCGATCACGCTTCCGATCGCTGTCGAAGAAATGCCGGCACGTCGACCTCGGCCGTGATCTCGTCGAGATCTTCTTGGACCGACCCCAGCGCGCCGTCGACGGCCGGCCGCGCCGCAGCTGGCGGCAGATCCACGGCGGATCGCCGTGCCAAGGACAGTCGCGGCTCGACCGCCTCCGGTTGCGGCTCAGGCGCCCAGGAGGAGTAGTGCTGCAGGTCAACCGGCGTCGTACTCGGCTCTGTCCGCGTGGCTCCGTCTCGTTCGAAGCCTGTGGCGATCACGGTGATTTTCACCTGCCCTTGCATCGAGGGATCCACGACCGCGCCGAAGATGATGTTGGCGTCTTCGTGGGCGGCTTCCTGGATGATCGAAGACGCTTCACTCACTTCAACCAGCGAGAGATCGCCACCGCCGGTCACGTTGATGATGACGCCGCGCGCACCCTTGACGGACGCATCTTCCAGTAGCGGGCTGGAAATGGCGAGGTTCGCCGCGTCGCTGGCGCGAGACGCCCCTTCGCCGACGCCGGTGCCCATGATCGCCATGCCCATGCCAGACATGACCGTGGTGACATCGGCAAAATCAAGATTGATCAGCCCCGGAACGAGGATCAGATCGGAAATGCCCTGGATGGCCTGGCGCAGGACGTCATCTGCCGTGGAGAAAGCATCGACGAGCGACGTCGAGCGGTCGATGGTCGACAACAGGCGTTCGTTGGGAATCGTGATGACCGAGTCGACGCACTCGCGTAGCTCTTCGAGGCCGCGCTCCGCGCGCGCCGCGCGCTTCTTGCCTTCGAAGGCGAACGGCTTGGTCACGACGGCGATGGTAAGCGCGCCGAGCTCACTGGCCAGACTGGCGATGACCGGTGCCGCGCCGGTGCCGGTGCCACCGCCGAGCCCGGTCGTCACGAACACCATATCCGCCCCATCCAGCGCTTGCAGGAGCTTGTCGGTGTCTTCGAGCGCCGACTGCCGCCCCAGGTTCGGATCGGCGCCGGCACCGAGCCCCTTCGTGATCTTGGCCCCGAGCTGAATCTTGTTCGGCACCGCGGTCCCCTTGAGGGCTTGGATGTCGGTGTTCGCCACGAGGAAGTCGACGCCCTGGAGGCCGGACGCCACCATCCGGTTCACGGCGTTGCCGCCTCCGCCCCCGACACCGATGACGGTGATGCGAGCGCCGGCACGGAGATCGTCGTCGAGCGTGAGCCGTAACGGTCCGCCCACCGATCGCTGAGGGGTCCCGGTTGGTGTCGTGTGCAAGTCGGTCATGGTTGAGTCTCCACGTCACGAAGGGGACGGAGAATCCGCCCTAGAAAAACTCCTTGAACAACCCGCGCAGCCGGCCAGCCACCCGTCCAAGGGCTCCCACGCCCACGAGGCGCGTCGGTTCGGCCGCGCCGGTTCGGTGCGCGTACATCACGAGCCCGACGGCCGTGGCAAACGCCGGGCTATGCACGTGATCGGCCAGACCGCCGACCTCGCCTGGACATCCGCGCCGAATCGGCAGGTCGAAGATTTGCTCGGCAATCTCTGCCATGCCGTCGAGTACCGCCCCGCCTCCGGTGAGGACGATGCCCGAATTCAACGCTTGCTCGTATCCGGCTCGCCGGATTTCGTCCCAGAGCAGGTGGAAGATCTCCTCCGCCCGGGGCTGCAGAATCTCGGACAGAATGCGCCGTGCCATCACCCGTGGCTGCCGTCCGCCGACGCTGGCGACCTCCATCGTGTCTTCCTCGTCCACCATGGCCGACAAGGCGCAGCCGCACCGGCGCTTGATTTTCTCGGCGTCTGGAATCGGCGTGCGAAGCCCGATGGCGATGTCGTTCGTGAAGTGATCGCCGCCAATCGCCACGACGCCGGTGTGCCACAGACTGCCGCGCTCGAAGATGGCAAAATCCGTTGTCCCGCCCCCGATGTCGACAAGCGCAACGCCCAACTCTTTCTCATCGCTCGTCAGCACGGACTCGCTTGCGGCCAACTGTTCAAGGACGGTGTCGAGCACGGCCACACCGGCGCGGTTCACGCAGGCCACGACATTCTGCGTGGACGACGCACTTCCCGTGATGACGTGCACATTCACTTCGAGCCGGGCGCCGGTCATGCCGATCGGCGCGCCGATGCCATCCTGTTCGTCCACCACGAAGTCCTGCGGAAGGACGTGAAGAATCTCACGCCCGCTCGGCAGCGCCACGGCCTGGGCGGCGGCGATCGCCCGGCGCACGTCCTCCCTCTCAATTTCGCGGTTCCGTCCGGCGACGGCCACGACGCCTCGGCTGTTGAACCCCTTGACATGGGCGCCGGACAGACCGAGGTGCACCGAGTCGATCTCCACGCCGGCCGTCAATTCAGCCTCCTCGATGGCCTTCTTGACCGATTCGACCGCGGCCTCCAGGTTCACCACGACACCGCGCCTTATGCCGTGCGCCTCGGCCACGCCAATGCCGATGATGTCGAGCCCGTCGTCATCCACGATCTCGCCAACCACGGCCGATATCTTCGACGTCCCGACGTCAAGTCCTACGAGATATCGCTCTTTACGTGTCACGCATCCTCCGTCCCGTTCACCACGGGTTGCTAGGGGCTGGCCCGGACCGATGCCTCCGACCCGGTCGGCCCCACGTACACCCGCTCACCAAAACGTAAATCCACGTAGTCGATGTCGGGCACGCGTTCACGAAGCGCCGCGGCCATTTCCAGATAGGCATGCAGCCGATCGGCGAACCGCTCGTTCCCGAGGTGCAGGAGCGCGCCGTCACCGTCGAGCAGCACCACGACGTTGTAGGGATCGGTGACGTCCAACTGCGAGACTCGGCGCGCCAGATCGGGTCGATCCGAAAGGTCGGCGAGCAGGCGGCGGGCCAGCGTCGCGCGCGCGCCGTCGATCGTAGGTGGCCCGCCTTCGACCAACTCGATCAGCCCGTCGATGATCGGAAGGTCGAAGTCGGCGTACTGCGGACCGTATTCGTCGATGACGCTTCCACGCGCATCGACCAGGTAGAGCCGGCTGCCGGCTCGGCCGAGACCGACCGGTATCCGCTCCGAGACAACGATCTCGACAGTCGACGGCATGACCTTCCGAAGCGCCGCATCCTTCACCCACGGTGAGGCCATGAGGCGGCTGCGCCATTCGCGCAGCCGAGCGGTCAAGATGTTCTGGCCCCGGAGGCCGTCGACCAGCGCCAGGACCTCCCCGGTCGACAGTCGCGTGTTGCCCTGAACCTCGACCCGGTCGATCGACAGGGTCGACGCGTTCAGTACCAGATGCGCCGCACGATAGGCGGCGTAGCCCACCAGCGAAAGCACCACGCCCGCGCGGAATGCGTTCTTCCAGCGCAGCTTCCAGTCACGGCGCCGGCGTGCCGGTCTGACGCGCGACCGACGAAAACGCTTGTCCGTAGGTGCGCGAACGCCCATCTACCCGCGTCGCTCCTTCCGGCCGGCTCCGGCAGGCCGCGCCGACTCGAGCCCGCCCACGATGGTTCCAGCCACATCCCCGATCGAGCCAGCACCGAGCGTGATGACCAGGTCACGCGCCCGTACGAGCCCGAGGACGACCTCGGCCACATCCTCGAGCGACTCGACGACCCGCACGTGCGACTGGCCTGCCTGCCTGACGGCCGCCGCCAGGGCCGCCGCCGTGGCACCCGGAATGGGCGTTTCACCCGCCCCGTACACCTCGGTGAGGACGATCTCGTCCGCCTCGGCCAGGGCGGAGCCGAATTCATCCAGCAAGCGAATCGTGCGCGTGTACCGGTGAGGTTGGAACACGAGGATGACGCGGCGATCCAATCCGGCGCGGGCCGCCGCGAGCACGGCGCGGATCTCGGTCGGATGGTGGCCGTAATCGTCGACCACCATCACGTCGCCTACCTCGCCGCGAAGCTGAAACCGTCGTTCGACTCCGCGGAACTCGGCCAGCGCATCCGCGATGCAGTCGAACGCCACGCCGACCTCGAGCCCCACGACCACAGCCGCCAGGGCGTTGCGTAGGTTGTGGTGGCCCGGGACCTGGAGATGGAGGCTTCCCGAAGCGTCAGCCGGACCGGCGCCGGCCGCGCGAACCCGCACCTCGCAGGATGCGCCGAACGGCCGCAACTGCACGCCGGTACCCAGCACGTCCGCGCCGTGCGCTGCATCCAGCCCGTAGGTGATGACCCGTCGGGTCATGCGCGGCAAGAGCTGGCGGATATGCTCGTCGTCCGCGCACGCCACGGTGGCACCGTAGAACGGCACGGCATTCGCGAAATCCAGAAACGCCTCGCACAGACGGTCAAAGGTGCCGTAGCAATCGAGGTGCTCGTAATCAATGTTGGTGATGACCGCGATCACCGGCGACAGCTTGAGAAAAGACCGATCGCTCTCGTCGGCTTCCGCCACCATGTAGTTGCCTCGCCCCAGCCTCGCATTGCTGCCGAACGCACTGAGTCGCCCGCCAATCACCGCGGTGGGGTCGAGACCGCCGCGCTCCAGCACCAGCGCGATCATCGAGGTGACCGACGTCTTGCCGTGCGATCCCGCGACCGCGATGCCGTATCGCAACCGCATCATCTCCGCCAGCATTTCGGCGCGGGGAATGACCGGAATCTGGCGGCGCCTCGCCTCGGTCACCTCCTCGTTCTGCTCGGTCACCGCCGACGACACGACGACGACATCGGCCGGCTGCACCAGGCTCGGGTCATGACCAATGTGCACCGCCACCCCGATCGTTTCCAGCCGGTCGATCACCGCCGATCGCACGAGATCCGAGCCGGTGACGACGTAGCCGAGATTCGCCAGCAGTTCGGCAATGCCGCACATACCGCTCCCACCGATGCCCACGAAGTGAATGTGTCTGGTACGCCCCAGCATCGTTCAGGCCCGATTCATCTCGATTCCGCCAGCTGCAGTCCGCGCTCGACGATCATTGACGCCGCATGAGGCCGCGCGAACTGCCGGACGGCTTCGGCCATCGCGGCCAGCCGCGGCGAGTCGCCCGCCAGCGCGGCGATCCGCTCGGTGATCGATGCCGGGCTCAGGTCGGCCGGCAGCAACAGTTCCGCACCCCCAGCGCCAGCGATCACCTCCGCGTTCCTGCGCTGATGGTCGTCAGCCGCGGTGGCCAGTGGCACCAGAATGCTCGGGCGCCCGACGGCGGCGACTTCGGCCAGGGTCGTCGCACCCGCCCGGCACAACACGAGTTGCGCCGCCCGCATCTCCGGTGCCATCGGCTCCAGAAACGCCTCGACCCGCGCGGCCACGCCCGCCGCTCGATACGCGACGCGCAGGCGTTCGACGTCGCGCGCGCCGGTCTGGTGCGTCACGACGATCCTGGGCTGCACCGCCGCCAGCGCTGGCGCAGCCAGGCACATGGCCTCGTTAATGGGCCGCGCCCCTCGAGAGCCGCCGATGACGAGCAGCCGGATCGTGTCGGACGGCGCCTCGGCCTCCTGCCGCGGCGCCAGGAACTCCGGCCTGACCGGATTGCCGCTCACGAAGGCCTTTCCACCGAAGGATGCCCGCGCGGTCTCGAATGAGACGGCGGCCGCTCGCACGAACGGCGCGAGGAGGCGGTTCGTCAGCCCAGGCCACGCATTCTGTTCCAACACCATCGTCGGAATGCCTCGCAGGGCGGCGAGCAGCACGGTAGGCCCGGAGCTGTACCCCCCGACGCCGATGACCAGGTGCGGCCGGAGCCGCGACAGCGCACGCCACGCGTCCCAGGCGCTTAGTGGCAAGAGGGCCGCGCTTCGCGCCGTCGCCCCCCAGGACCGCCCTTTCAGGCCGGCACTCCGGATGTGCTCCACCTCGAACCCGGCGTCCGGCACGGCCCGCGCCTCCAGACCACGCACCGTGCCGACAAAGGTCACCATCGCCTCCGGACGCTGCCGGACAAACTCTCGCGCCACCGCGATCCCCGGATAGACATGGCCCCCCGTGCCGCCTCCGCCAATAACCACCCGCAACCTGGCCGCCATGGACATGGCCCTACTCGGCCGACGGCGGCCGGTCTGTCCCATCCACTCCCGCTCACGCCTCTGCCGAGGCATGCTGCGACACGTTCAGCAGAATGCCCATGCCCACCAGACTGCTCAGCAAGGACGACCCGCCGGCGCTCACGAACGGCAGCGCAATCCCCTTCGTGGGCAGCAAACCGAGTACGACGCTGATATTGACGAAGGCCTGCAGCGTCAACATCGTCGTGAGCCCGAGCGCCATGAAGGCGCCGAACCGATCCGGCGCACGCAGCGCGACCCGCAATCCTCGCCAGGCGATCACGCCGAAGCACAGCAGCACGGCGGTCGCGCCGAGCAGTCCGGTCTCTTCGGCGATGACCGCGTAGATGAAGTCGGTGTGCGGTTCGGGCAGAAAGAACAGCTTCTGGACACCGCCCATCAAGCCGCGGCCCGTCAGGCCGCCCGTGCCGACGGCGATCAAGGACTGAATCACCTGGAACCCGTCGCCCAACGGATCGTCCCAAGGATCGAGAAATGCGAGCAGCCGACGTCGGCGGTAGTCCGCGCTGATCACGGCGGCGTAGAGCAACGGCAACATGACGACGACGGTACCCAGCAGGTAGCGGTAGGTCAGACCCGCCGCGAACACCATGACGCCGACGATGAGCCCGAGGGCGAGGGCGGTTCCGAAATCCGGCTCCAGCAGGATCAGTCCCGTGACGAGCGCGACGACGATCGCGATCGGCGTCAGCGAGTAGCCGATCTCGTTGATTCGATCCATCCGCCGTTCGAGGATCGCCGCGGAAAACAGAATGACTGCGAGCTTGGCCAATTCCGACGGCTGGACGCCAATGCCCCCGAGCGCGAACCAGCGTCGGGTGCCGTTGATGGGCGGCGAAAACAGCACGGCGACCAACAGCACGACTGCCACGCCCAAAGCGCTCCAGATGACGACCGGCTGGCGATAGTTCCGGTAATCGAGCCGCATCATGACGGCCAACCCGAACACACCGACGACAGCCCAGGTCACCTGCTTGAAGAGAAACCAATACGGTTGCTGGTACCGTTCCATGGCCAGCACGGCCGACGCGCTGTACACCATCAGGACGCTCACCCCGACCAGGAGCAGCGTCGCCATGAAGAGCAGCTTGTCGGACTTCAGTTTTCGAGCCATACTTCACGTTCTCCGGTCGCCCGACGCCGTCGGCCCAGCCCGGCTAAAGCTTTGCCGGGCGGAACCCGACACGTGGACTGCAGACGGCCGTGAGCAGTCAGTAGTCATCAGTCAGACTTGGGGGAGGAGACACCAGCCTCGCAGACCGGGGTAGCCTGCGTTCCCAGCAGCCAGTTCTCCACCGCCGCACTCTGACTGATGACTACTCACTGCTCACGCTGCACGTCCGTCACGCCTCCGGCCAGCCGATCGACCTCCTCCTTGAACCGCCGGCCCCGCTCGGCGTAGTCGCGAAACATGTCGAAGCTCGCGCAGGCCGGTGCCAGCAGCACTGTGCCTTCGGGAGCCGCGAGCGTGAATCCCATCCGCACGGCGTCGCCCATCGAACCGGCGTCGTGCACCGGGACAACGTCACCCAGCGACTCGCGGATGAGCGTCCGCGCCTCGCCGATGGCCACCACCGCCGTGGCGCGACCGGCCAGCGCCGGTCGCAGCGCGCGCCAGTCGCCACCCTTGAAGCGACCCCCAACGATCGCGACGAGCCCGGAGTCAAAACTCTCGATGGCATACCGGGCGGCGTCGATGTTCGTCGCCTTCGAGTCGTTGACGAATCGCACGCCGCCGATCTGCCGGACCGTCTCCAGCGCGTGCTCCAGTCCCTCGAACTCGGCAACAGCTCGGGTCATCGCCTCCGGAGTCGCACCCACGATCAGGCCAATCGCCACGGCAGCCAGCACATCCTGCAGGAGATGTCGTCCGCGCAAGCGGACCGTCGACCTCGGCATGATCGGCGTGGACGCCGACGCCCGGCGGCGAACAATCGCGTCGTCCGCGACGGTCACGCCATCAACGAGTGACGCCTCCAGCCCGAACAGGACGCGCTGGGCCCGGCTGTCCCGAATCATCGCCAGTACCTGCGGATCGTCTGCGTTGGCCACGACCCAGTCGCGCGCGGTCTGGTTGGCCACCACGCGCCGTTTGGCGGCGGCGTACCGTCCGACGGTGCCGTGCCGATCCAGGTGGTCGCACGAGAAGTTCAGCACGACGGCGATCCACGGATGAAACCGTTCGGTCAGCTCCAGCTGGAAACTGCTGGCTTCGACGACGTGAATCACATCGGGCGTCGACTGCTCCACTTGCGCGCTCAAGGCCGTGCCGACGTTGCCGCCGACGAGCGTCGAAAATCCTGCGGCGTCGAGAAGACGTCCCGCCAGCACGCTCGTGGTGGACTTGCCTTTCGTTCCGGTCACCGCCACGATGCGACCACGCACCCACCGCGAGGCCAGCTCCAATTCGCCGATCACCGGCACCCCGGCCGCGCGGGCGGCGCGAACCGCCTCCAGTTCCGGCGTCACACCAGGACTCAGCACCACGAGATCCGCGTCCGTAAAGGTCTTCACCCTGTGCTCCCCGAGCTCGAACCGGATACGATCGGATGTCGACTGGCGACCCGCCTCGAGAGTCTCGCGGACGTCGCTGACGACGACGGTCGCCCCCTTGGCGGCGAGGAGCTTCGCTGCGGCGGTGCCGCTGCGGGCACCGCCCACGACCACCACGTGCAACCCGTCCACCGTGAACTCCTCCGTCCCGCGCTGCCCTGTCCGGCTCATCGGTCAGTCACCCTGCGTCTCTACCGCAGTTTCAGCGTCGTCAAACTGAACAGCGCGAACACGACCGAGACGATCAGAAAGCGGCTGATGATCTTTGGTTCGCTCCATCCGATGAGCTCGAAGTGGTGGTGGAGCGGCGCCATCTTGAACACGCGGCGCCCGGTCAGCCTGAAAGACGCGACCTGGATGATCACGGAGAGCGCCTCGATCACGAACACACCACCGACGAGCGGCAGCAACAGCTCCTGCTTGATCAGCACGGCGACGGTACCGAGCGCCCCACCCAGCGCCAGCGACCCGACGTCGCCCATGAACACGTCGGCCGGATACGAGTTGTACCAGAGGAACCCGAGGCTCGCGCCGACCAACGAGCCGCAGAAAATCGTCAACTCGGCCGCCGGTGAGAAGCGCACGAGCAGCAAGTACTCCGCCAGCACCCGATGTCCCGTGACGTAGGCCAGACACGTGAATGCCGCGGCGGCGACGGTAAACGTGCCGATCGCCAACCCATCGAGGCCGTCCGTCAAGTTGACGGCGTTCGACGCCCCCACGAGCACCAGGACGGTAAACGGCACGTACAGCCAACCGAGATCGGGAATGGCGTTCTTGAAGAACGGAAAAATCAGCCGGGTGTTGTACAGGTTCTCACCGGCCAAGACGAGAAGCGCGATGCCGACTCCGGCCGAGACACCGACCTGCGCGACGAGCTTGTACCGAGGCCGGAGTCCGTGATGAGATTGCCTCGTCAGCTTGAGGTAATCGTCGGCGAAACCGATGGCGCCAAACGCCAGGGTGGAGAGCACGGCGATCCAGACGTAGGTGTTCGTCAAATCGGCCCATAGCAGCGTCGGCGTCAACGCCGCCGTCAGGATCAGCAACCCGCCCATGGTGGGCGTCCCCGCCTTGGGACGGTGCCCCACCGGGCCGTCGGTACGGATGATCTGGCCGACCTGCGCGGCACGGAGCCTGCGAATCATCCACGGGCCGAGCGCGAGGCTGATGGCCAGTGCGGTCACGCTGGCGGCGGCGGTCCGAAACGTGATGTAGCGCGTCACGTTCAAGACTGACAACTCCGTGTGGAACGAATACAGCACGTGATACAGCATCACGTCAGCTCCGACCTCAGACGTGCGACGACGATGTCCGTCCGCACGCCCCGCGAACCCTTCACGAGCACGAGATCGCCGGCGCTCACCGTCGACGCCATGTCTTCGGCCGCCTGCTCGCTGGTCGCCGTGTGACGGACTGCGCCGGCATCGAGTCCCGCGCGAACGGCGGCGTCGGCCATCTCCCGGGCCGCCTCACCGCCCACGGTCACCAGCAGGTCGAGGCCGCAGGCCGCCGCCGCGGCTCCACAGCGGCGGTGCAGTTCGCGCGCGTGCGACCCGAGTTCGAGCATCTCGCCAAGGACCGCAATCTTTCGACCGCTCGGTCGTTCGACGCGGACGACCTCAAGCGTCGCTTCGAGGGCGATCGGGCTCGAGTTGTACGAATCGTCGATCACGACGATGCCATCGCGCAGTCGCACGACGTCACCTCGACGAGCTGGCAACCGGAGGGCCGCAGCACGCTTCACGATCGCCTCGAGCGGCACCTGGAACTGCAACGCGACGGCGACGGCGGCCAGCACGTTCGCCAGCTGGCCCCGTCCGAGCAGCGGCACGTTGATCTCGACCTGTCCGACGGGCGTGCGGAGCACCGCGGTGGTCCCGTTCACGCCCAAATCGTCGATGCTCGCCGCCGAGACGTCGGCCGGCTGCGTCAGGCCAAAGGTCACGACACGTCCCGGAAACGATCGTGCCCGCTGCATGATGGCCCCATCGTCGGCGTTCGCCACGAGCAGGCTGTGCGTGTCCGCACCCTGCATGATTTCCGCTTTCGCATCAGCCAGGTCGTCCGGCGATTCGAAGAACCCCACGTGCGCCTGGCCGACGTTCGTCCAGACACACACGTCGGGCTGGGCAATCGCGACGAGCTGAGCGATTTCACCTCGGTGGCTCATGCCCAACTCCATCACGGCCAGCTGGGGCCGATGGCGGAGGGCCATGAGTGAAAGCGGCAGGCCGATGTGATTGTTCAGGTTGTCGCGGTTCCGCACGGCCCGATACCTCAACGACAAGAACTCGAACACAATCTCCTTCGTCGATGTCTTCCCTGTGCTGCCGGTAATAGCTACCACCTGCGCGCCCGACTCGTGCCGCACGTGCCGCGCCAGTTGCTGCAGGGCGTGCACGGTGTCGCGGACGACGATGACAATCTGCGACCGGCCCGCCAGGCCGCGCAGCGCAGCGGCGTCGCTCACCACGACGCCTTTCGCTCCAGCCTCGATCGCCTGACCTGCGAACTCGTGTCCATCGAATCGGTCGCCTCGAATCGCGAAAAACAGGTCACCGGCCTCCAGGCTCCTCGAATCGATCGACACCGGCCCGACCTCGTCGTCCGGGCGGCCGGCCCTCAACTCCCCGTCCATCACGCGCGCGACTTCGTGGGCCGTCAACCACCACTCAGGTTGTGTCGGCACCAGGTCCTTACGGCACGGACGAATTGCTGCGCCGCCGCACCAGCGCGGCACGGACCATCTCGGCGTCGTCGAACGCCACCGTGTCGCGGCCGATGATTTGAGAGGCCTCGTGGCCCTTGCCAGCCAGGATCACCACGTCCTCGATGCGAGCTTCCCGCACCGCGTACTCGATGGCTTCGGCCCGATCGACGATCGTTCGAAACGGCGTCCGACCCTCATCCACTCTGGCCGGAACCGCTGGCGGGTCGAGCCAGTCGCCGCGGGGCTCGATACCGCTCACCACCTCGGCAATGATCGCGTCGGGATCCTCCGACCTCGGATTGTCCGACGTCACGATCACGAGATCGCTCAGCCGGGCCGCCACCGCACCCATCAGTGGGCGCTTCGAGCGGTCGCGATCGCCCCCACACCCGAACACGGTGATCAGCCGACCCTTCGCGAGTGGCCGCGCGGCTTCCAGCAGGATTCGCAGGGCGTCGTCGGTGTGTGCAAAATCGACGACGACCGTCAGGTCGTCGCTCGGCGTGGAAACCGTTTCGAACCGGCCCGGCACCGCCTGTACGTCGGCAACCCCGGCCTCGATGGCCTTGAGCGGCAGGTCGAGGGCAATGCCCGCAGCAATCGCTGCCAGGATGTTGGACGCGTTCACCCGACCGATCAGGGCGGAACGCACCCGGAGCGCGCCTCGCGGCGTGCGAACCTCGAATTGCAGGCCGGCCAGTGAGGCGTCGATCGGCCCGCTCGTCACGTCCGCATTCGCCCGAACGGCATACGTCACCGGACGCTCGACGGTCTCGACGAGCGTGGCGCCGCGAGGATCGTCGACGTTGATGATCGACGGCCGCCCGGGCGACAGCATCTCGAACAGTCGCCGCTTCGCGTCGAAGTACCGGTTCATATTGCCGTGAAAGTCGAGGTGGTCGCGAGTCAGGTTCGTGAACACCGCCGTCGCGAACCGGACCTGGGCGACCCGATGAAACGCGAGCGCGTGCGAAGAGACCTCCATGGCGCACGCAGCGGAGCCACGGTCGACCATCTCGCGCAGGTAGCGCTGAATGTCGGGCGCCTCGGGTGTCGTCAGAGAGGCAAATCGCTCGTCCGCGCCCACCTGGTGGCTGATCGTGCCCAGCCGGCCACAGCGCATGCCGGCGCGCTCGAAGATGGCCTGAACCAAATAGGCCGTCGTCGTCTTGCCGTTCGTTCCGGTGATCCCGACGACGGTCATCTCGTGGCTTGGGTGCGAGTAGAACTCGGCTGCCAGCACGCCGAGCGCACGCCTCGCGTCCGGAACTTTCACCCAGGGGACCCTGACACTGGGGTCCGCGTCGCTGCTCGAGACGACGCAGACGGCACCGGCTCGCGCGGCATCACCCGCAAACGACGTCCCGTCGAAGCGCTGGCCCCGAAGACCGACGAACACGGCACCGGGCGCGACCTGGGCCGAATCGTGCACGACGCCGCTCACACCAGCGCGCCCCGCCGATTCGTCCGGCCTCAGCCCGGTCACTCCCGCACCCAACGACGCCTCGAGCCGGAGGATCAGCTCCCCAAGGGTCATGGCCTGGACCTGCTGGAAGCGACCGACGACACGATCCGCGTCAAGCGAAGCCTGCTGGAGGTCCCCCGCTCGATGGACGCACCTGGCGCCGGTGCTTGGGCCACGACGAAGCCATCGCCCTGCATCGTTGCCGAGACGCCGAGCCGTGTCAGGATGCGAAGTGCCGGTCGTGCACTCAGTCCGCTCAGATCCGGCATCACGGACCGGCCTGGCTCGGCGGTCGCCACCGAGGCCAACACCGGGCGCGCCATCACACCCGACGCGGGTAGCGGATCGCTCCGCCGGCGGGCCACGATGGGTGACGTCGGCCGGATCGACGGCGGCACGCCGCGGTGCCGCAGGGCCGCCTCCGCAACCCGCTTGAACACCGGAGCCGCCACGGCTCCGCCGTAGTACTCGGCCCCGTGCGGCGCATCGATCACGACGAGCACCGTGAAGACCGGCTCGCGTGACGGCACGAACCCGACAAACGAGGCGATGTGCTCGCTGGTCGAGTAGCGACCGTCCACGATCTTCGCAGTCGTCCCCGTCTTGCCGGCCACCGTGTAGCCGGAAAGGTTGCCGCGGCGAGCCGTGCCGCGCGTGACGACGCCCTCCATCATCGTCGTGATCGCCGCGGCCGTTTCGGCGGTGATCGCCCGACGAATGAGGCGCGGCGACACGACGGTGCGCCGGCCGCCCTGCCGGATCGCCCGCACGATGCGGGGCTCCATCAATGCTCCGCCGTTCGCGATGGCGCTGGCTGCAGCCACCATCTGGAGCGGCGTCACACCCACCTGATATCCAATGGCGACCGAAGCCAGCGCGCTGTCATCGAGGCGGGCGGGACTCCAGACGATGCCCGCGCTCTCGCCGCGGAAGTCTCGCGACAGCGTCTGCCCGAACCCGAACTGCTTCACATAGCGGCCCAGCCGCTCGGGTCCGACGCGCAGCGCCACCTTGATCGTGCCGACGTTGCTCGACTTGACGATCACGTCGGTAAACGAGAGCGTGCCGTATCGGTACTCGTCGTCGATTTGCCGAGAGCCGAACCGGATCATCCCTGCCGAGACATCGATGAGCTCGTCGGGGCGCACGACCTGTTCCTGGAGCGCGGCCGCGGCTGTGACGATCTTGAAGGTGGACCCGGGCTCATAGATATCCTGAATCGCGCGGTTCCGACGGTCGTCCGCGGGTGAAGAGGCAAAAATGTTCGGATTGAACGTCGGCTCGTTGGCCAACGCGAGTACCTCGCCCGTGTGCGGGTCCATGATGATGACCGTGCCACCGTCGGCGTCATGTAGGTCGACGGCGGCGCGCAGCTCGCGTTCGGCGATGTGCTGGAGGTACTCATCGATCGTCAGCTCGAGTGTCGCTCCGACGGTCGGAGGCCGATCGATCCGGCTGAAGGCTCGGCGCCGGGCGTCGGTCTGAATGAGGGTCTTGCCTGGGCGCCCCCGGATCTGACTGTCGTAGGTAAACTCGATGCCGTGGAGCCCCTGGTTGTCGATGCCGACGTATCCGAGCAGATGTGCGGCGAGCTCGCGGTTGGGGTAAAAACGGCGGTTCTCCTTCAGGAAGCCGACCCCGTCCAGGTCAAGTGCCACGACGCGGGCGGCCTCACGAGGCGACACGTGCCGGCTGACGTAGGCGAACGCCCGGTCGCTCGACAGCCGATCGACCAGGCGCGCGTAAAGCGCCTCCTCACAGTCCTCGAGCGTGTCGCAGAGCAAGCGCGCCACCCGCTCGGGTTCCTCGATGTCCGCTGGAACGGCATAGATGGAGTCGGCGTCGACGCTCAACGCCAGGACCTTGCCGTGACGGTCCAGAATCTCGCCTCGCTTGGCCGGGGTCTCAATCGTGCGACGCTGCTGCCGGTCGGCGCGTGCCACCATGGCATCGAACTGCCACACCTGCAACACGAAAAGCCGAGCTTCGATGCCGATGGTCCAGAGGGCCATGCCGACCGCCACGACGAAGATCCGGCTGCGCATCGTCCGGCGCCACTCGAGCGCCGGCGACTCCGGGGCCATGCCTTCGGCGGCCTCGAATTGGGCGAACAGACCACCCCGCCCGCCCGCGGGGCGGCGGCGTTTGTTCTTGCGTCCTACCCGCTCGGCCACTGCTCTCTCCCGGGCTAGTGTCCTCTAACAGTGATGCGCGTCGTCCACGATGGGTCCAACACTCCCGGTATGTTCCCTCCTCGCGCCTTGCCCCGGGCGACCGCGGCGTTGGTTCAGCGAGGTCTCGGTGCGACGCCGGACTTCCACCACGGACAGCTAGCGAGTCGCCACGACGTCGCGACCGGCTGGGCGCCCCGGCGTGACGCGCTCGATGACCACTGCGTCCTCCTGGGTGGGAGCCACCAGGTTCAGTTGTTCCGTGGCGATCTGCTCGATTCGCTTCGGCGATCGCAGGGTTTCGATCTCGAGCCGGAGATGCCGGTGGATTTCCTCTTCTTCGGCCCGGTCGTGCTCCATCTGCTCGACCCGATACCCGTGACGCAGTAACTCGAAATGCTGCCACGCAGAAAACAGCAGCACGGCCACGAGGAGCCCGCCCACGGCCAAGAATTGCCACAGTTCGCGTTGCCGAGTCTCGTCGACTTCGCGGACGATCGATCGGTTCCGCACGTCCTTCTTGACCGCGTAGTCAACCTGGCGTGGGCTCATGCGATGCGCTCCGCCGCGCGGAGCTTGGCGCTCCGCGCGCGAGGGTTCCGGGAGCGCTCGTCGGCATCCGCGATCAGCGGGCGCTTCGTCAGCACCCGCATGACCGCGTCCTGGCCTCGCTCGAGGGCCCGCAAAGTGTGCTTGACGATTCGATCTTCGAGCGAGTGGAACGTCACGACCACGACCCGGGCGCCGTTCGCCAGCCGACCGCAAATGGCTTCGATCGCCGGACCGAGATCCTCGAGCTCACGGTTCACCCAGATGCGAATCGCCTGAAACGTCCGCGTCGCCGGGTCAATCCGCCGCCAGCCGCGTCCTGGAATCGCCCGCCGGACTGTGGCCGCGAGTTGGCCGGTCGTGTGCAGCGGGTCCTCCCGCCGCGTCTCGACGATGGCGCGTGCGATGCGGCGGGAGTGCCGTTCCTCGCCGTACTGAAAAATCCGGTCGGCCAACTCCTGCTCTGACGCGTCACGAAGCAGGTCGGCCGCCGTCGCGCCGGTGGACCGGTCCATCCTCATGTCCAGCGGCTCATCTCGGCGAAAACTGAACCCCCGCCCCTCGCCGTCGAGCTGCATGGACGACAGCCCGATGTCGGCGATCGCGCCGTCGAGGGTCGGCACGCCGCGCGCGTCCAGGATCGCGTCGAGCTGGCGGAAATCCGCGTGGACGAGCTCAACCCGGTCGCGCCACGGCTCAAGCGTCTCCGCCGCCATCGTCAACGCCTCGGCATCGCGGTCCAATCCGAGTACTCGCGTCGCACCCCCCTCGAGCAGCGCACGCGAATGGCCACCCCCGCCCACCGTACAGTCGAGGAAGAATCCACCCCGCTGCGGCGCCAGAAAGGCCACCGCCGGCACGGTCAGGACCGATACGTGCCCGGAGTTCGGCATCAGATTCCAAACTCCGCCAACGCGCGCGCGTCATCATCCGAGTAGGGCTCACGCTGGAGCTTGGCCACGAAGCGATCGTGGTTCCAGACCTCGAGGTAGTCGTAGTGTCCAAACACATCGACCTCTCCGGTCATCGACGCCGATTCGCGCAGGCGTCCGTGAATGGACACGCGACCCTGCTTGTCGAACTCGGCCGGCTGTCCGAAATAGTTGACGCGGTCGAAAAACCGGATGCGGGCGGGATGAGACGATGGCACCTGGGCGAGCCTGGCCTCGATGGACTCCCAGACCGACATCGGGTAGATGCGAACGAACTCGCCGGAGAGGCTGGTCACGAACAGCTCCACCCCGTGCCGCTGCTCGATCGGCGTCCTGAAGGTAGACGGAATTTTGAGTCTGCCTTTGTCATCTATCTTCGCCGAAAAATTACCTCTCAACACCAGAAGGCTCCAAATAAATCCATAAAAATCCACCGCAATCGTAAGAAGGCACTCGTATCTTGTCAACAACTAAAATCTGAAGAGTCAATGACTTACGCTAAATATTCGCCTATCGCCGGCAGAGATGAGCGACGCGGTCATCACCGTGCTACCATCCCGACACCAGCGCGTCTCTGTTTCGCCCCTGAGTCCCGTCTCAGCCAGGCCGGCTCATCCCTTTCCGCGAGTCGATCCGCGATGCTTCGTGCGGCCCTGATTGGCTTCCCCTCGGTCGGCAAGACGACGCTCTTCCGCCTCATGACCAGCGCGGCCCCAGCTCGAGACGGAGCCAGACGGCAGGCGGCTCATGTCGGCGTCGCCCGGGTGCCGGATCCTCGCCTGGATCGACTTGTCGAGTTGTACCGTCCCCGGCGGCGCGTCCCGGCGACAGTCGAGCTCGCGGAGATGGTCGGCCACGCGGCCACGCGGTCCCTGCTGGACGTCGCGGCATTCAGGAACGCTGATGCCCTGCTGCACGTCGTGCGCGCATTTCGAGACGAACGAGTGGCGCACGTCTCTGGAAGCGTCGACCCGCTCCGTGACGCGCGCACGATGGAGGACGAGCTGATCCTGGCCGATCTCGGCGTCGCCGAGCGGCGACTGGAGCGACTTGCGCAGGAGCTCAAGAAAATCAAGAACGACGATCTCACCGCCGAACACGCCGTGCTGGAACAGTGTCGGGTGGCGCTCGAGGCCGGGACGCCGCTGCGGCGCCTGTCGCTCGATCCGCTCGCCGCCAAACGTCTCCGCGGTTTTCAGTTCTTGTCCGCAAAACCGCTACTGCTCGTCCACAACCTCGACGAGGCCGACCTTCCCGGCGGGTTGCAGGCGTCCGCGTCGTCCCTGGCCCCTTTCCTCGAAGAATCCGGCGCGCAGGCGGTCCCAGTCTGCGCCAAGATCGAGCTCGAGATCAGCCAGCTCGACCCGGACGCGGCCAGCGCCTTCTCCGACGATCTGGGTCTCCCGGAGTCCGGGCTGAACCGGATCGTCAGGGCGAGTTATGAGCTGCTCGGCTACGTCTCGTTCTTCACCGTGGGTGACGACGAGTGTCGGGCCTGGACGCTGCCGCGCGGAACCTCCGCGCGAGAGGCCGCCGCGGAAATTCACTCGGACATTTCCAGGGGATTCATTCGAGCGGAGGTCGTCGCCTACACCGATCTCGTGGCCCACGGCTCGTTGCCCGCCTGCCGCGACCACGGACTCGTGCGACTCGAGGGAAAGGACTACGTCGTGCAGGACGGCAACGTGATCAATTTTCGATTCGCGACGTGATACCATCTGGCGATGCGCGTACTGATCACGGGCGGCGCCGGCTTCATCGGCTCCCATCTCTCGGAGGCGCTCCTGGACGCGGGCCACGTGGTGCACGCAATGGACGACCTCTCCACGGGCACGATCGAGAACATCGATCACCTCAAGGATCGGCCAGGCTTTCACTACACGATCGATACGGTGATGAACGAGCCGGTGTTGGCGGAGCACATCGACCGGTGCGACGTGGTGTTTCACCTGGCCGCGGCCGTTGGCGTGAAGTTAATCGTCGAAGCTCCGGTACACACGATCGAAACCAACGTGCACGGCACCGAGGTCGTCCTGACCCACGCCAACAAGAAGAAGAAGCTCGTGGTCATCGCATCGACGTCGGAAGTCTACGGCAAGTCCACAGAAGTCCCATTCCGGGAAGACGCCGACCTCAGGCTGGGCGCGACCTGGAAGCACCGCTGGGCGTACGCCTGCAGCAAGGCCATCGACGAGTTCTTGGCGCTGGCGTACTGGAAGGAGAAGAAACTGCCGGTCATCGTGGTCCGGTTGTTCAACACCGTCGGCCCGCGGCAAACCGGCCGGTACGGCATGGTCATTCCGAATTTCGTGCAGCAGGCGTTGGCCGGTCAGCCGATTACCGTGTTCGGCGATGGCTCCCAGTCACGCAGCTTCACCTATGTGGGCGATGTCGTGGACGGGCTCATGCGGCTCATCGTCGAACCGAAGGCGGTCGGCCAGGTCTTCAACATCGGGAACGAAGAGGAAATTTCCATCGGGCACCTGGCGGAGCGGATCAAGCAGATGACGAACAGCGCGTCGCCTATCGTGACGATCCCGTACGAAGAGGCCTACGAGGCAGGGTTCGAGGACATGCCGCGGCGCGTGCCGGACATTGCAAAAATTCGCGAGCTGACCGGATACGAGCCGCGCGTCCAGCTGGATGAGATTCTCACCCGTGTGATCGACCATTTCCGGCAACGGGAATCGACCCGCGTGGGTGTTGGCAGCCGCCCTGGGACAGGACACTAGAGTAGGCTAGCGTATACTGACCTTGGCATGACCAGCCACACCTCACGGCACATGATTGGCCTCGCAATGGTCGGGCTGCTCGTCGGCGCCGCCACCGCGACCGCCGAACAGCTCACGCTGCAACTCGAGGGTGGACGGGTGTCGCTCGTCGCCAGGGACGTCTCGGTCGAGCAGGTGCTTGCCGAGTGGGCGCGCCTCGGAAGCACGACCATCGTGGACGCCGACGCGCTCGACGACACGCCAATCACGCTCACCTTGGAAGACGTGCCTGAAAATCGAGCGCTCGAAACCCTGCTTCGGTCGGCCACCGGGTACGTCGCGGCACCCCGGCCAGCCGGGACGCCGGGCGCGTCCAGATTCGATCGAATCCTGATTCTGGTGTCGCGGTCGGCTTCCGCTCCTGCGTTCGTCTCGCCCATGAGTCCGCGGGCCGTGAACCCCCAACCACCTGCGCCAGGCGGCGCGGCGCCCGCGTCGCCATTGACGGGGACACCGAGCGGACCGGCGACGCTTCCCGTGTTCCCGCAGACACCGGCCTTCAATCCCACGCAGCCGCAGATATTGCCAGGCAATCCGTTCCTCCAGCCGCCGACGGCGGCGGAGCCAACTCCCCAGACGGCGCCGCGCCCGGGGATCATCATCCCGCTACCGCAGACCACTCCTCCTGGAGTGCGCCAGTAATCGTACGGTTCGACGACGGCCCGTGTCGACAGGGACCGCCTATGGATCTGCTAGCTCGCGTGGACGGCGCGATGACCGCCGCGATGCGCGCCCGCGACCGGGTGACGCTCGCTCCGTTGCGCATGCTCAAGACCGCGCTCGTGAACCGACGCGTGGAGCTTGGGCGCGCTCTCGACGACGTCGAGGCACAACGCGTGGCGACGTCGCTCGTCAAGCAGCGCCGGGATTCAATCGAGCAGTTCTCACGCGCCGGGCGAATGGACCTGGTGGAGCGTGAGCGCGCCGAGATAGCGGTGCTCGAGACTTTTCTGCCGCCGCCGATGGACGAGGCCGACGTGGTCTGCGCTATCGACACGGCAATCGCGGAGATCGGTGCCAGCTCACCGACAGACATGGGACGGGTCATGAAGCGAGTCATGGCCCAGTTGAGCGGTCAACCGGTCGACGGCGCGACCGTCAGCCGACTGGTGAAACAGCGATTGACCGGCGCCTAGTCTTCAGGCGGGCCCCGTCGCACGCGGCAGCGACTCACGCGATAGCCCCCTCGAGTCTCAGCAGCGCGCGTTTCGCGCGTGCGCCGCCCACATAGCCTCCCAGCTTGCCCGTCGCACGAACCACCCGATGACACGGAATCACGATCGGGATAGGATTCCGGCCGAGCGCACGGCCGACCGCGCGCGACGCGCCCGGTCGGCCGAGGCTCCCAGCCAAGGAGCCATAGCTGGTCACTCGCCCAAACGGAAGTCGTTTCGCCAGCCGAAGCACCGCTCGGACGAAAGGCGTCACACCACGGAGGTCGGTCGGAATCGAGAACTTCCGGGTCCGACCGTCGAAGTAGGCCACGAATTCGGCCCTGACTTCCCGCAACGTCGCATCATCTCGCCAAATCTCCGGCACACGATGGCCCAAACGCCGACGATAGTCGACGTCACGACGGAGGCCGAACGTG
The DNA here is from genome assembly GCA_963667915.2 of Vicinamibacterales bacterium. Lineage (GTDB taxonomy): Bacteria > Acidobacteriota > Vicinamibacteria > Vicinamibacterales > UBA823. Next base: position 1,248,702 of record CAXXNN010000004.1, read on the forward strand.
ACGTCGCAGAGCCCGCGGTCTGACATCCCGAAATACACCAGTCCTACCGGCGACCGCACCGAACTGAACGTGACCGGTGGACACCCGCCGCGAGCGAACGCCGCCCGCAGCCGCGCTCGAGACGTCCCGAGGCTCTCCCGAGTGACACGTGATGCCTCCACCGACACGGATTGGAACACCTCGAGCGTCGCCTGCACCTCCGGCCAGATCAGTTCACAGGTTCCGCATGCCTTCGCATGACGTTTTGCCCATGCCAACGCCGCGGGGCTTGCATCGCCGACCAGCGCCGCCTCGATCGTCCTCTGAAACTTCGAGCACGTCCTCATCGTGTTCTCCTTGTCCTTAGCCACCCGTCGTGAACGTCCCGCTGCATTCGACCGCCGATGCATCCCGCCATGGGCGGCGCTGGGCGTTGTCCACGATGGGTCGAATACTCCCGGTATGCTCCCTCTTCGCGCCTTGCGGGGCAGGCGCCTCAACGGTCTCGGTGCGAGGCGGGACGTTCACGACGGGCGGCTAGCTCTCGCCGAATACGCGTGGCAGCTTGATAGACGTGCGCCCGGGCCGTCGTCGCCGAACATCCGAGGGCCTGGCCGATCTCGGCATATGACCGTCCCTCGAGGTGTCGCTGCACGAATGCTGCTTGTTGACGGCGCGACAGCCTCCGCATCGCACGCGTCAGCGCCAGCCGGGCCAGCGTGGGCTCGCTTGGCGCCGGAAGGCCCCAAGCTGGGACGTCGTCGCGGAGCGCTGTTTCTCCTCTCCGCCGCACGCCACGGCGATGATTCAGATAGGTGTTGGTGGCGATTCGATATACCCACGCGCGCGGATTCGAGTGACGGCGCAGGCGACCGAATGCCCGGAACGCTCTGAGGAACGTCTCCTGAAACAGGTCGTCGGCGGTGTCGCGATTTCCCGTCAACCGCACGAGATATCGCAGGATCTCCGCCTGATGCGCGTCGATGAGCTCGCCGAACGTCGCGACGTGTACAGCCATGGTCTCTCGTAGCCGGGTCACTGGCATCTACAACCCCGGCAGATCCGATTTGTGTACGCACACCGGTCGGTTCTCACACACGACGCCGACCGGAGAAGTCGTATGTTAGGCTGACACGCATCCGATGACCGCTGCTCCCTCTTCGGACGTCGATCACCCCCCGGCCGCACGTCCTCCGCAGGCAACTCGGTCCGGCCAACTCGTGCGTTCCGCCAGCATCATCGGTGCCGCGACCATGACGAGCCGTCTGCTTGGGCTGGTTCGCGATCAGGTGTTGGCCTACCTGTTCGGCGCCGGCAACGCGATGGACGCGTTCTCCATCGGGTTTCGCATCCCGAACCTGATGCGCGATCTCTTCGCCGAAGGGGCCATGAGCGCCGCCTTCGTCCCGACGTTCACCCGGCGACTGACGGCTCTGGGCCGGGACGACGCCTGGAAGCTGGGCAACCAGCTGATCAACGTGCTGATCGTCACGACCGGCCTGCTGGTCGCCGCCGGCATCGTCTTTGCCGCCCCGCTCGTGAGCCTGTTCGCGGGGGACTACGCCGAGGTGCCCGGCAAGCTCGAGCTCACCACGATGCTCACGCGGATCATGCTCCCCTTCCTCAGCCTCGTGGCTATCGCGGCGGCGTTCATGGGCATGCTGAACTCGCTGCAGCACTTCTTCATACCGGCACTCTCACCGGCGATGTTCAATCTCGCGATGATCGCCAGCGGATTCGCGCTCGTCCCGCTCATGCCTCGACTCGGGCTGCCGCCGATCACGGGAATGGCCATCGGCGCCATCGCCGGAGGATTCGGACAGGTGATCATGCAGTGGCCGGCGCTGCACCGGGCGGGCTACCGGTACCGTCCGATGCTGAACCTACGCGATCCCGGCCTTCGCGAAATTCTCAGGCTGATGGGGCCGGGCACGCTCGGGCTCGCGGCGGTGCAGATCAATCTGCTGGTCAACACCGTGCTCGCGACGGGCGAGGGCACCGGTGCCGTGTCCTGGCTCTCCTACGCGTTCCGGCTCATGTACCTTCCGATCGGGCTATTCGGCGTCTCGATCGCCACGGCCGTCCTCCCGGCGCTGTCACAGCAGGCCGCGCGGGGGGCTCCGGACGCGATGCGCCAGACCGTGTCGAGCGCGCTGCGGCTGATGCTGATGCTGAACGTGCCGGCCACGATCGGCCTGGTCGTCCTCGCGACCCCAATCGTCGCGCTGATTTTCGAACGAGGGAGCTTCACGGCGGCCGACACCGCCGCGACCGCCGCCGCGCTCATCTGCTACGCTCCCGGACTCCTGGGCTATTCGGCCGTCAAGATCGTGGTCCCGAGCTTCTACGCGCTCGGAGACAGCCGGACGCCGGCATTGATCAGCGTAGGATCGGTGGCGCTCAACGTGGCGCTCAATCTCCTGCTCGTCAGGTTCCTCGGCTACCGGGGTCTGGCCCTGGGCACGGCGATCGCCGCCATCGTCAACGCGGCGACGCTGGTGCACGTCCTACGGCGCCGCCTCGGGGGACTGGAGGACCGACGCCTGGTGACGGCGTTGACCAAGATCGGTGTGGCCGCCACCTGCATGGGGCTGGCCGCCGGCGCCACGGAGCGGTGGTGGGCGTCGCTGTGGCCAACGCCCGAGGTAGTCGGACAAACGATCCGTCTGGGCAGCGCCATTGTCGTGGGTCTCGTGGTGCTGGCCGGCGCAGCCCGCGTGTTACGCATCGAAGAGTTCGATGAGGCCCGGCGGCGCATCCTCACGAGATTCTTTTCTCCCCGCTAACACCTAGTGTCAGCTATGGTACGATGGCTCGCCGCCGGTGACGAGCCTCTCAGTGCCACGTCCGGCGCCCGCTACACATGTATCGATATCGCTACGCACCCAGGATGCGTTCGTTCGGCCCAGGCGGGCTCCCTCCCGCCATCAAGATGATCATCTGGGCCAACGTCGGCGCGTTCGTCATGCAGTGGCTGGCCCCTGGCCTGGTCATCTTCTTCGGGCTGACGCCAGCCTCCGTCATCGAGCGGCTCTGGATTTGGCAGCCGCTCACCTACCTCTTTCTTCATGGCGGCTTTTCTCACATTTTGTTCAACATGCTCGCGCTGTGGATGTTCGGCGTGGAGCTCGAACGCCTGTGGGGCGCGAATGCGTTCCTGAAGTATTACTTCGTCACAGGGTTGGGCGCCGCGGCAACCGTGCTGATCATGGCGCTTCTCCCAATGTCTGGCGCCGATCAGATGTACGCCATTCCCACGATCGGCGCGTCCGGCGCGATCTACGGCGTACTGCTCGCGTTCGCGTTGCACTACCCCGACCGCCCTATTTACATGTATTTTCTGTTTCCCGTTCCGGCGAAGTACTTCGTCATGATCATCGGCGCCTTCGTCTTCATGTCATCGGTGAGCAACGCGGGTGGAGGGGTCTCACACTCGGCGCACCTCGGCGGACTGGTCGTCGGGTATCTGTACCTCAAGGGCGGGACCAGCGGTGTCGTCGGCGAGCTCAAGTACCAATACGTCAAATGGCGGATGAATCGGCTCCGCCGTCGCTTCAACGTGCATTCCGGCGGACGTCGAAAGGACTGGGACAGCCGGATTCACTAAGCGTCGTCGTCACCGGACACGTCGGTTCCCGTGAGCCAGTCGTGCCGAACCGGACTGAACACGTCGAGCTCCAGCGTGTCGTCCAGTGCCTCAGCCTGATGGGCGACACCTGCCGGAATGAGGATGATGTCGCCTTCGCGGACGATCGACTCCTGCCCGGCAGCCACAATGCGAAGTCGCCCTTGCAGCACGTAGGTCATCTGCTCGCTCTCGTGCACGTGCATGGGCACGAGCGCCCCTTTTTTGAGGTACACCTGCGCCATCAGGGCGCGCGCACCGGCCACGATCTTGCGTGACACCATCTCGGTGACTTTCTCCGGAGCAATCTCGTCCCAGCGGTGGACACAGGCCCTGGACACCAGCGCACCTCCTCCAAGCAGCAGCCCGTGGGGGGCGTCGGGCCGCAGTCGGCCGGTGATGCATCCCCGCTGGCGGCGGTACTTGTCATTCCAATATTCCCAATATTCTCTCTTCCCGACATGCTCACTCGTCGTGCCTGGCCCAGACGGACCGCCGCGTCAATTCAGGGTCCTCGCTGGACCGCCAGACGTCCACCACGGGCTGCACGTGGCGTCTGTAACTGCTGTAGGGTAAGTCATTTACAGGACTTGATCCTTGAAATGGACCGGCGGTATCCGGTGCTATAATGTCGCCGGTCAGTTCGACGACGACCGCGTGAGTCCACGAGTCGATGAGCCTCAAAAGTTCGGCTGCGAATCGCTCACCCCGTTCCACCGCAACCTCCCTACGACACGAGGACGCCGGACTCTCACGAGCGCAGCTGCTGCGAGTGTACCGCACGATGCGTCTCTCGCGGCGTCTGGACGACAAGGAGATCCAGCTCAAGAACCAGAGTCTCGCGTATTTCCAGATCAGCGGGGCGGGCCACGAAGCGATCCAGATCGCGGCCGGCATGGCGCTGCGTAGCGGATACGACTGGGTCTTCCCCTACTACCGGGACCGGGCGCTGTGCTTGACCCTCGGGATCTCGGCGACCGACATGCTGCTCGGGAGCGTCGGCTCGGCCGACGACCCGTCGTCCGGTGGACGGCAGATGCCGTCCCACTGGAGCGACCGAAGGCTGCACATCGTCTCGTCGTCGAGCGCGACTGGTACACAGTGCCTGGCCGGCATCGGGTGCGCGGAAGGCGGCGTGCTCGATCGCGCGATTGGCGCTGCCGACGGAAAAGAACCGACGGCACATGCGGATGAGATCACGCTGATCTCGCTGGGCGACGGCACCACGAGCGAAGGAGAGTTCTGGGAGTCGCTCAACACAGCCTGCACGCGGTCTCTCCCGGTCGTGTTCCTGGTCCAGGACAACGGCTACGCGATCTCGGTCCCGGTCGACGTCCAGACCCCGGGCGGCAGCATTTCTCATCTGGTCGCCTCGTTCCCGGGCCTGCACATCGTCAGAACGGACGGCACGGACGTCCTGGCGAGCTGGACGGCGGTGCAGCAGGCAGCCGGCTACGTACGGCAGCGGCGCGGCCCGGCGCTCGTTCACGCGCGCACGGTGCGTCCGTACTCGCACTCGCTGTCAGACGACGAACGGCTCTACAAGACACGTGCCGAGCGCGAGGCAGAAGCGCGTCAGGATCCCCTCGTGCGACTGCGAGCACTCTGCCTGGCCGATGGGGTCGCGACGGAGCATGAGTTGACGGCGCTCGAAGCCGAAGTCGACGCGGAAGTCGCCGACGCTGCCCGCGTGGCGCTCGGCGCCCCGGCGCCGTCACCCGACACCGTCACGCGCTATGTCTACTCCCCTGACGTCGATCCGTGCTCGCCGGCCTTCGACGCACCCCGCGCGCCCAGCGGCGCGCCGATGACGATGGTGGCCGCCATCAACCAGACCCTGAAGGACGAGATGACGCGCAACTCGCGCATCGTCGTATTCGGGGAAGATGTGGCGGACAGCAGCCATCCCGAGGCGCTGGAGGAAATTGCCGGCATGGGCGGCGTCTTCAAGGTCACCCACGGACTGCAACGGGCGTTCGGGTCCGACCGGGTCTTCAACGCCCCGCTGGCGGAAGCCAACATCGTGGGGCGGGCGCTGGGCATGGCCATCCGCGGCCTGAAACCGGTCATTGAAATCCAGTTCTTCGACTACATCTGGCCCGCGATGATGCAGCTGCGCAGTGAAGTGTCGATGCTCCGCTACCGCTCGAATGATGCGTATTCCTGTCCGATCGTCATCCGCGTGCCGATCGGCGGGTATTTGCGCGGAGGTGCGATCTATCACAGTCAGTCGGGCGAGAGTATCTTCGCGCACTGCCCCGGACTCCGTGTCGTGTATCCCTCCAACGCCGCCGACGCCTGCGGGCTGCTGCGAACCGCCATTCGATGCGACGATCCCGTGCTCTTCCTCGAACACAAGCACCTCTACCGCCAGACCTACAACAAGAGTGTCTACCCGGGCGCCGAGCACATGCTGCCGTTCGGCAAGTCGATTCGCCGGCGTGAAGGCAAGGATGTCGTGATCATCAGCTGGGGGGCACTCGTCCAGCGATCCCTTCTGGCGGCCCAGCAGGCGGAAAAGTCCGGGATCGACGTCGGGGTGCTCGATCTCCGGACGATCGCGCCGTACGATTGGGACGGCGTGGCCGACGCCGTGACCCGAACGAATCGGGTCGTCGTGGCCCACGAAGACCAGTTGACCTGCGGATTCGGCGCGGAGTTGGCCGCGCGAATCGCCGACGAGCTCTTCGGCGAGCTGGACGCTCCGATCAAGCGCGTCGCCGCGCTCGATTGTCCGGTCGGGTACCACCCGATCCTCGAGGCAGCCACACTTCCCCAGGCCGCCGACGTCCTACGCGCCATCCACGACGTGGCACGTTACTGACCGGCGACGCAAGACGTGGTTTCGCGGCGGCTACAACTGGTCGACTCTGGACTTGAACCGCTCGAGTTCGAGGTGGAGGCGCTCGAAATCACGTTGCGAGGCATCGAGCGCCGCTCGCTCGGCGCGCACGAATCGGCCGTACGGGGCGATACCCTCACGGATGCGCGCCACGCTGCGTGAAAGCTCGGTTTCGAACTGGCTCCGCAGCACGCCCTCGAGTCGCTCGCGCATGCGGGCAACCTTCTCCGCCATGTCCCGCTTCGCACGCCGACGCCGTGCCGGCATGATGAACAACCCCAGCACCGCCAGCGTGCTGGCCACGAGGAGGCCGGACACATCGACCGCCAACGAGGTCGTCAGAATCGTCACCAACGCCCCGAGTCCGATCGCACCGGCTTCGACCGCCGCCGCCGCCGCCACCGCGCCGCGTGCGCCGTCGGCAATCAGCTGTGCTTCGCGGGTGCGATCGTAGGTTTCGACGACACGCTGGACGTCGCGTCCCACCGTGTCAATCAGGTGCTCGCGGTCGTAGTGAAACCCGCTGCCCTCGTCGTGTCCGACGATCCGATCGCGATACTCCTGCTGGCGGTTGGCGAGATGGCTGCGAACGGCCTGCCATTGGCGAAAATCGCTCTCGACCAGCCAGTCGATGAACTGGCCGACGCGTCGCTCAATCTGCTGCGGCACATCCGCGACGACGTGCCGCTCGAATCCCCGCTGGATTCGCGCGGTGTTCAGCAGATCCACGACCCGACTGAGGCGCATGAGGTCGTCGAAGTAGTGGTGGCCGCGACCCTCCATCTCCACGAGAATCTTGCCCAGGTCGGCGAGTCGAAGCCGGAACTCGCGTTCCATGTCTTCCTCGTAGAGCGCCAGCTGCCGCTCGACGTCCTCGAGCATGCCGAAGTCCTTCTTGAGGACAGCGAGCCGGTCGCGAGCGGCGGCCAGATAGATCCCGCAGAGATGCAGACCCACGCCCAGCGGATTCAGTAGCTTGAGGCGAATCCGGCCGTCCTCGTCCAGCGTCTCCTGGACGTACCGTTCGAGTCGCTCGAAGCCGCTGGCGGCCCAGACGTCCCGATTGCCCTGCTTGGCTCGCATGGCGAGGCGCGCGCTGAGGGGGAAGATCTCCGGCGTCAACCCCAGCAGATGCTGGGCGCTCTCGGCCACGAACCGCTGCACCTCCACCACGTCCAGTGCGGCGTCGAGGATGTCCGTCTTGTTGAGCACGACGACGATCTTCTTGCCCCAGTCACGCGTGCGCTCGAGAAAGGCCCGCTCGCTTTCGGTGAACGGCCGATCGACCGACGTGATGAAGAGGACGAGATCCGATCGAGGCACGAAGTCCGCGGTGATGCGCTCGTGCTCTCGATTGACAGCGTTCGTCCCGGGCGTGTCCACGATGTGGATGTCCCGAAGCAGGTCGATCGGCGCCGTGAGGACTTCCAGCTGCTCCTCGACCACCTCACGCCCATCCGCCTCACCGTAGCGAAGCACGGTCACCCTGGCCGTTGTCGGAGTGACGCCCTCGCGAAGGATGGCCTGGCCGAGCAGCGCGTTGATGAACGCGCTCTTGCCCGAGTTGAACTCGCCGATGACCACGAGCAAGAAGAACTCGTCCAGTTGCTCGATCGACCGCTCGAGCGTCACCTGATGCTCGGACGGGGCGTCGAACCGTGCCAGCGCGACGCGGAGGTCTCCCAGACAGCCGCGCTCCTCCTTGAGCAGGTTTTCTTGACGGTCGTCGAGAATTCGCTTCAGCACGAGTATCCCATCAGGTCTCGCAGCATCCACGTTATCTTAGCAGCCCGACGATTCGGACGACCCTCACGCCGACGCCGGACGTTCGCCGCGGGCTGCGAGTTTCGTGAGAGCCACCCCGGCTAGGATGCTGGCGGCGCCGCCGAGTTGGACCGGACCCACCGGCTCGCGGAGCCACACGACCGCCACCGCCATCGCGGCCACCGGCACCATATTGGCGTAGACCGACGTGCGGCCACTGCCGATGCGCTGGACTGCCGTGTACCAGATGACGTAGGCGACACAGAGGGCAAAAACCGCCGAGTAGACGAGCCCGAACCAGGCACCCATGCTGACCGCGCGCCACTCCAGCGCGACCAACCCCGGCAGCCCCAGCGGCACGAACAGCGCCGTGCCTACCGCCATCGTCCAGGCGGTCACAACCAAGGCCGAGTGTCGATCGAGCATGCACCGCGCGCCGACCGTGTAGGTCGCCCAGCAGCATGCGGCCCCCATCATGAGCAGATCACCCGTCAGCGACGTCGTCCCCGCTCGCGCGCCTTGCCCGACCACCAGGTAGACCCCGAGCAGGGACAGGCCGATCCCGAGCCAGTGCCAGCGCGACGGCACGTCCCGACCACTCATCACATTGAGCAGGGCGACGGCGACCGGCGTCGCGCCGAGAATGAGCGAGCTATTCGCGACGCTCGTTCGCACGATGCCCTCCATGAAACACACCTGGTAGAGGAAGTGGCCGACGAGGCCGAGGCCGACGAGGCCAGGCCAATCGCGACGCGCAGGCAAGGAGCCAGGCACCACCTTGACCAGCGCCAGGAACAGCGCCGTGGCCAGCGACATTCTCAGCGCGTTGAACGGGAGGTGTGGAATTTCTTCGAGCGCAGTCTTGACGACGCTGAAGTTGCTGCCCCAAATGAGGGTCAACAGGATCAACAGGCCGTCGATCGGCGCAACGCGCAACGGCATGGCGTGTCGGGCGAGTCGACTGTGCAACCCGCCCGACTCACCTCAACAGTTGGCTGCAGCTGCTAGGCACCGAACGGCTGTACGAAGAAGAGAATCAAAGCGATGAGCAGCACGTAGATGACCAGCGACTCGATCAGCACGAGCCCCAGAATCAGCGAGAACCGGATGTCCGGCGCCGCCGACGGGTTGCGCGCGATGCCTTCGACAGCCGCGCTCAGCCCCTTCCCCTGAGCCATCGCGCCCAAGCCGGCAGCGAACGCCAGCGCGAATCCCGCCGTGATGATCGACCACTTCACCAGCTCGGAGTTGGTGCCTGCCACCGCCTCCTGCGCGTACAACGGCGAGACCAGCCCGAAGACCACCACCGCGAATGTCAGCGTCCACACTACACGTGTACTCACGACCCCTACCTCCTCAGATCACCAAAATAATGACATTGCCCGTCGTTCGACCCTCGCCGCCCGCTGTCCTCACGCGTGCGCCGCCGCCACATCGCCGGGCGCGTGTTCGTCCTGCGCGGGCTCGTGTTCATGCTCCTCGGCCACGGCGCCCTGCAGATAGATCATCGTCAGCATGACGAAGATGAACGCCTGCAGACTCCCGGTGATGACGCCCAGAAGCATCATCGGCAGCGGCACGAAGAACGGCACGATGCTGAACAAGATCAGGATGACCAGCTCCTCGCCGAAGATGTTGCCAAACAACCGCACGGACAGCGACAGCATGCGTGACACGTGACTGATGATCTCGATCGGAAAGTAGATGGGCGCAATCCACATCGGCGCGCCCGGCGGGGCCGCGAAGTGCTTGATGTAGGCGAGGGCGCCCTGCTCTTTGAAACCGTGGAATTGATAATAGACGAACACCGTAATGGCGCATCCGAGCGTTACGTTGATGTTGCTCGTGGGCGCCATCAGTCCAGGCACCAACCCCACCAGATTACTGATCAGAATGAACAGACCGACCGCGCTGACCAGGGTCACGTACCGCGGCCCCTTGGGACCGACCGTGTCTTCCAGCAGGGCCAGTAACCCGCCGAGGCCGTCCTCGAGCAGGAGCTGCACGGGACCGGGATTCTCGACGCTCAGGCGGGATCTCATGAAGGCACAGCCCGTTGCCACGAGCAGGACGATGAGGGTGGAAATGACCAGGTAATCCGGAATGACCTGCTCGGCATGGCTCAGGTCGAACCCCAGCACGCCGAGCAAGGCTGCGACCGGCGGCCCGAACACGGCGTTGGTCGCGTCGACAATCCACAGGGGGTGGGCGAGCTGTTCCATGCTACAAAGCTACAGACGTCCGGGACCGGTCACGAGGCCGCTCGTCGCCCGACGAGCGATCGAAGGCCTTCGCACGCGATGCCGACCACTAGCGTCGAGACACCGACCAGTAGGCTCAGCGGGTGCAGGCGCAAACGAGCAATCATAACGTACGCAATTCCAGCGAGTAAAGCGTACCGGCCGACGACGCGCAGTACCACGCCGACGGAGACCCGCATCGGGCCGGGCGGCGCCTCCCCCGCCGGCGCCGTCAGACGGTCAACGGCGTTCTTGATCGTCCAGTAACTCACGGCCATCAGCAGACCACCGCCCAGCACGCCGACCGCCGCAGCCGGAGCGCCGGACCACAGCCAGGCGACGGCCGCGAACACCCCGCACGCGAGCACCGTGTCGCGTTCAATGCGTCCGAGCGCGGGGTCCAGATCCTTGCGTGTCACGCTGGAACGCGGCGGCGACCCGAAGGACGTTGAGAATGCCGGCCGCCACACCGATGAAGAAGAACGCCAGAAAGAGCCACGGTGAGGTGCCGAGCCACCGGTCCAGTCCATACCCAGCGCCCGCCCCCATCACGACGGCCAGGACGAACGAAATGCCAACGGCGCTGAGCGCGCCGACCGTGCCAACGGTGCGCCCGCGCGATGTGCCGAGACGCCACATACGGAACTACCCAGGCGGCCTTCGTCGCCGTCGCAATCAGAAGGGAAGCGCGTCAACCATGGCGGCGACACCGCCGAGTGACTGTGCCGACCGCTCCGCCAACTCGAAGAGCGGACCCGGGTAGAGGCCGAGCACGACGGCGCCGGCCAGCGACACCGTCAGCGCCACGGCCATGGCCGGGCCTGTAACGATCGGCGATCCGAGCGTCTCTTCCTTGAACCACATGAACACGATGACCCGGACGTAGTAGTACAGCGAGATTGCGCTGTTGACGACACCGATCACCGCGAGCCATATGTATCCGGACTCGATGGCCGCACCGAACAGCCAGAACTTGCCCATGAAACCGGCCGTCGGAGGGATTCCGCCGAGCGATAGCATGAAGAACAGCATCGCGCAGGCGGCCGCCGGATGTCGAAAATAGAGCCCGCTCAGATCCTTCAACTCGTCGCCCACGACGTCTGTGCGCCGAAGCATCACGATGACGGCGAACGCCCCAAGCTGCATGAACGCGTACACCACCATGTAGACGAGTATCGCCGTCACGCCGCGGCTCGTTCCGGCGACGACGCCAATCAACACGTAGCCGGCGTGCGCAATCGACGAATAGGCCAGCATCCGCTTGACGTTGCTCTGCGTGAGCGCGGCCACGTTGCCGACCGTCATCGTCAGGACGGCGAGCACCCAGAACATCGGCTGCCAGATGTCGGCCAGGAACGGCAAGCCCTCGACGAAGATCCGCAACAGCATGGCGACGGCTGCGGCCTTCGAGCCGACCGACAGGAACGCGGTGATCGGCGTGGGCGCTCCTTCGTAGACGTCCGGCGCCCACATGTGGAACGGCACGGCGGCAATCTTGAACCCGATGCCGGCAACCACCATGACGAGCGCAAGGATCAGGAGCGGGCTGCGCTCTTGGGCCGCCAGCGTCGTGGCCAGTTCCCGCAGGTTGGTCGTACCGGACAGTCCGTACAGCGTCGACATACCAAACAGCAGGATGCCCAGCGAGAACGCCCCGAGCAGGAAGTACTTGACCGCGGCCTCGTTCGATCGCCGGTTGGGCTTCAGGAATCCGACGAGAATGTAGAACGCGACCGCCATCGTCTCCAGACCGACGAAGATGGTGATGAGGTCGATACCGCTCGCCATGAACATCATGCCGAGCGTCGCGCACAAGATCAGGAAGTAGTACTCACCCGCCCGGAAGCCCTCGACCTCGAGATACGACGCCGACATCAGGACCGTGATCACGGCGGCCAGCAGGAACAGGAGCTTGAAGAAAAACGCGAAGCCGTCGATCGCCAGCAGCCCCTGGGACGCCAGCGTGTCGGCGTCACGGAACGGCAACAAGGCGAGAATGGTGGCCCCCAGGACGGCCAGCGTCACCCGACCAAGGAGCGGCCGTGAAGCACGGGACGTCATCACGTCGGTCATGAGCACCAGCAGCGCGCCTGAGGTGAGCACGATCTCCGGCAGGATGTTGTAGAAATCAGCCGCTGAAAACCCAGGAGGCATCGACTATTGCCCCTCCGCCGGCGCCCCGCCAGCGGTGGCGTTCGCGTTCTGCGGCGCATACACCGGATTCACGCGAGCCATCACGTGGGCCACCGACGATTCGAGGCGCCGCAGAATCGGGGACGGGTACAACCCGATCCAGACGGCCAGGAGAATCAACGGCACGAAGGTGGCCACCTCACGCATGCTGAGATCCGCAAGCTGCTCGTTCTTCGGATTGTCCACGGGGCCGAACATCGTCCGCTGGTACAGCCACAGCATGTAGGCAGCGCCCAGCACGATACCGCTGGCCGCCACAGCCGCCCACATCTTGTTCACGACGAACACGCCCTGCAAGATCAGGATTTCCCCGATGAACCCGTTCAGCGCCGGCAGCCCAATCGACGACATCGTCATGATCAGGAAGATCGCGGCATACACCGGCATCACCTTCGACAGACCACCGTACTCGGAAATTTCTCGCGTGTGCCGACGCTCGTACACGAGGCCCACGAGCAGGAACAGCGCGCCGGTCGAAATCCCATGGTTGATCTGCTGGACGATGCTCCCGGTGATGCCGACCGGCGTCAGCGCGAACATGCCCAGCGTGACCATCGCCATATGGCTGACCGACGAGTACGCGATCAACCGCTTCCAGTCCCGTTGCGCCATGGCCACCAGCGCCCCATAGACGATACCGATGATCGAGAGCCAGATCATGAGCGGCACGAACTGGCGCGTGGCGTCGGGCAGAATCGGCAGGCTGAACCGGAGGAAGCCGTAGGTGCCCATTTTCAAGAGCACGGCTGCCAGGATGACCGACCCCGCCGTGGGCGCGTCGGTGTGCGCGTCCGGCAGCCATGTATGAAACGGGAACATCGGCACCTTGATCGCAAACCCGAAAAAAAACGCCAGGAACACCCACCACTGCAGCTCCACCGGAAAGTTCATCTCGTGGAAGCGGGTCACGTCGAAGCTGTAGGTTCCCGTGAGACGGTGATGCTCGAAATAGACCGCCAGGATGCCGAGCAGCATGACCACGCTACCGACCAACGTATACAGGAAGAACTTAATCGCGCTGTAGAGCCGGCGATCGCTCCCCCAGATGCCGATGAGGAAGTACATCGGCACCAGCATGACCTCCCAGAACAGGAAGAACAGGAGGAAATCCAGCGAGACAAATGCCCCGATCATCCCGGTCTGGAGCACCAGCAGAAAAATGTAGTACTCCTTCACGCGCTCGGTGATCGCCGTCCACGATGACAGGATCGCGATCGACCCCATCATCGTCGTCAGCAGCACCAGCAGCGCACTGAAGCCGTCCACGCCGAGGAAATACTCCGCGCCGATCGACGGAATCCAGGGCACGCGCTCGACGAACTGCCACTGGGTGCCGTCCGTGTCCCACCAGAACCAGAGCGGCAGCGACACCAGAAATCCGGCGCCCGCGGACAGATTCGCAATCCAGCGGATCGTGTCCTCACGCGTCCGGTTCACGAACAGCAGCAGCACGGCGCCGGCGAGCGGCGTGAACAAGACCAGCGACAACAACGGGAACTCAGCAGCGTTACTCATAAAGGCGACCAGCGCGGCGGTAGCGACACCCGCATCATCTAACGAACAAATACACACTCAGGAACACGAAGAGCCCGAGCACCATCAGGAGCGCGTAATTCTGGATCAAGCCGGTCTGGAGCCGCCTGACGCTGAAGCTCCCCTCCCACGCGGACCAGCCAACCAAGTTCACGGCGCCGTCCACGATGTACTTGTCGAAGAGCTGCGAGCACCAGGCGGCGGCTCGCGTGAGCCAGCCAGCACCGTTCACGGCGCCGTCCACGACCCGACCGTCGAAGCGCCACAGCCCACGGCAGCTCGACATGATGGGGCGCACGACCGTGCCGTGATACAGCTCGTCGACGAAGTACTTGTTGAGCAGCACCCGGTGCACACCCGCCCATCGGATCCGCCAGGCGTCGGCCAGTTCGGGCCGGGCAATATACAGGCGATGCGCCAGCGCGATGCCGCCGAGCGCAACCAGGATCGAGAGCGCCATCAGCCCGAGCTCGCCCGCGCGCGACATCTCGTGCTCGGCTTCCACCGGCTCACCCACGACCGCGCCGGCTTCGCCTTCGTCATTCTCACTCGCCTCGGCCTCGGCGTGCGTGGCACTCGTCGTGAAGCTTGGCTCCAGGAAGTGCTCGATCGCATTGCCGCCGCCGAGCGCGGCGGGAATACCGACGAACCCCACGACGATCGCGCCGATCGCGAGCACCATCAACGGCCCCGTCATTGCCGAGGGCGACTCGCGCGGGCCGTGCCACGCACCGTGCCCGTGGCCGTCTTCCGCCGCCCCGTGAGCTTCATCGCCGCCGTGGCCCGATCCGTTGTGCTCCCACGCCGGTCCGCGGTACTCCCCGTAGAACGTCATCGCCATCAGGCGGAACATGTAGAACGCCGTCATCGCCGCGGTGAGCACCGCCAGGGCCCATAGCGCTCGGTTGTGCAGGAACGTACGGAACAGAATCTCGTCTTTGCTGAAGAACCCGGACAGCGGCGGGATCCCGGCGATCGCCAGGGTCCCCACCAGCATCGTGACGAATGTCACCGGCATGTAGGTCTTCAATCCGCCCATGCGCCGCATGTCCTGCTCGTCGTTCATCGCGTGGATGACCGATCCGCTCCCGAGGAACAGCAGCGCCTTGAAGAAGGCGTGCGTCAGCAGGTGGAACGCCCCGGCGGCAAAGGCGCCAACGCCGGTCGCCAGGAACATATAGCCCAACTGCGACACCGTCGAATACGCGAGCACGCGCTTGATGTCGGTCTGCGTCAGGCCGATCGACGCCGCCATCAGAGCGGTCAGCGCCCCGATCACCGCGATGGCGCTCATCACCATCGGAGCATGTGAGAAGAGGACGGCATTCCGGCCGACCATGTAGACCCCTGCCGTGACCATCGTCGCGGCGTGGATCAGGGCCGACACCGGCGTCGGTCCCTCCATGGCGTCCGGCAGCCACACGTGCAACGGAATCTGCGCGCTCTTGCCAATCGCGCCGACGAACAACAGCGCGCAAATGAGGGAGATGGCGCCGAACTCGGTCGCCTCGATCGGCATCGCGGCCGCGCCCTCCGCCACCGCCCGGAAGTCGAGGGTTCCGAACGTGAAAAAGATCAGGAAGATCCCAAGGACGAAGCCCCAATCGCCAATCCGGTTGACGATGAAGGCCTTCTTCCCGGCATCGCACGCACTCGGCTTGTGATACCAGAAGCCAATCAGCAGGTACGAGCAGAGGCCGACTCCCTCCCAGCCGACGAACATCACGAGCAGGTTGGCGCCCAGCACCAACGTGAGCATGAAGAAGCAGAAGAGGTTCAGATAGCAGAAGAACCGCGCGTACGCGCCATCCGGCTCGCCCTGCATGTAGGACGTGGAGTAGACGTGGATCAAGAAACCGATGCCGCTGACGACCAGAATCATCAGGCCCGACAGCGGGTCGAGCCGGAACGCCCAGTCCACGGAGAACGCGCCGATCCCGTCGACCGTTTCCAGCGGGATCGCCGGAATCCATGAACCCAGCACGACGTCGTGCACCCGCGTGTCCGAGCCCAGCAACTGGATGAACGCGTAGATCGACAGCACGGCGGCCAGCCCCATCGACACGCACGCGACGGTCGCGGCTTGTGCCTTCGAGAAGAACCGGATCCCGACGAGGCCGTTCACGGCGGCGCCGAGGCCGGGCAGCAGGGGGATCAGCCAGATCAGGTCCATGACTCTAACAACGACTCGTCGTAACTCGAACAGTTCTCGGCGCCGCGCCCTACCAGCGCATCACGTTCATCTCGTCAATGTTGACCGTTTCTTTGTTGCGGTAAAACGCCAGGATGATGCCCAGCCCGACCACCGCCTCGGCGGCCGCCACCGCAATCACGAATAGGGCGAAGACCTGGCCTGTCACGTGCTGCCACTGGTGCGAAAACGCCACCAGGTTCACGTTGACCGCATTCAACATGAGCTCGATCGACATGAAAATGATGATGATGTTACGCCGCACCATCACGCCGATGACGCCAATCATGAACAGCGTCGCCGACAGGACCAAGTAATGTGCCGGGGTGATCTCCATCACGACGTCGTCATTCTCTCCGATCTTGCCTAGGACGCTGGGTCCGCTACAGTTCCCGCTTCGCCAGCACGATGGCGCCGATCATCGCGACCAACAGTAGGATCGACGCAACCTCGAACGGAATCAGATACTTCGTGTAGAGCAGCCAGCCGACCTGCTCGACGTTACCGCCCTCGACCGCCTGGGCTGCCACGGCGGGCAGCCCCTCCGGCGGGCTGTAGCCGTAGACGATAATCGCCACGAACTCGGCCAGAACGGCGCCCGACAGTGCCAGTCCCATGCGCGTCTGGCGCCGGGGATCATGGTGCGTCTCGGGCGAACGTTTCAGGTTCACGAGCATGATGACGAAGAGGTACAGGACCAGGATGGCGCCGACGTAGACGAGCACCTGAATGACGGCGAGGAACTCGGCGCCCAGCAGGACGTAGAGCATCGCCACCAGCAGGAAGTTCACGACCAGGAACAGCACGCTGTGCACGGTGTCGCGGGTGCTGATGACCATCACCGCGAAGCCGAGTATCAGTGCCGCCAAGCCGTAGAAGACGATCGCTTCGCCCATGTCGCCCGAAATACTGCTACAGCAGGACCTTCACTATCCCCGTCACGACGATATTGCCGATCCCGAGCGGAATGAGCACCTTCCACCCCAGCCGCATCAGCTGGTCGTAGCGATAGCGCGGCAGCGTGGCGCGAATCCACAGGAACACGTACAGGAACACGAAGGTCTTGAAGAGAAACCAGATCCAGGCCGGCACCAGGTCCAGGAAGCCGAGCGCGGCCACGCCGGGAAACGGCCGCAGCCAGCCCCCCAGGAACAGCGTCGTCGCCACCGTCGAAATGACGATCATGTTGGCGTACTCGGCCAAGAAAAACAGCGCGAACCGCATCCCACTGTACTCGGTGTGGAACCCGCCGGTCAGCTCCTGCTCCGCCTCGGGCATGTCGAACGGCGCACGGTTCGTCTCGGCCAGCCCGCCGATGAAGAAGGCCACGAAGGCGACCGGCTGGACGAAGGCGAACCAGAGTCCGGCGTCGCGCTGCGCCTCGACGATCCCCACCATGCTCAGGGTGCCGGCTGTCAGAACCAAACTGACCAGGATCATCGTCACGGCCACTTCGTAGCTGATGAGCTGAGCGGTCGCGCGCAGGCTCGCCAGCAGCGGGTACTTGCTGTTGGACGCCCATCCGGCGAGGATGATGCCGTAGACCCCGAGTGAGCCGATCGACACGACGTACAGCAAACCGACGTTAATGTCCGTGATGTAGAGCGGCACCGACCGGCCGAACAGCTCGACTTCCGGGCCGAAGGGAATGACGGCAAATACGATGAGTGCGGGCACCAGGACGATGATCGGCGCCGCGGTGAAGACCCACCGGTCGGCGCGGGTCGGCGTGATGTCCTCCTTGATCATCAGCTTTATCGCGTCGGCGATCGGCTGCAGGGCGCCATACGGTCCGACGCGCATCGGCCCCAGCCGCGACTGCACCCACGCGATCACCTTCCGCTCGAGCAGCACCATGTAGGTCACGGCGATCAGGATGGCATTCAGGAGAATGACGATCTTGAGCAGGGGGATGACCAGCGTGTCGACCATGACCTACCGATCCACTTCTCCCAGCACGATGTCGATCGACCCGATCAGCGCGACAACGTCGGCGACCAGGTGTCCGCGAATGAGCCGGCGCAGCCCCTGGAGGTTGCACAAGGACGGCGGCCGCACGCGGAGGCGATACGGGTTCGTGGACCGGCCGTCACTGGCAATGAAGAATCCGATCTCCCCCTTGGGGGACTCGTTGGCATGATAGGTCTCGCCCGCCGGCGGCTTGATGAGGCGCGGCACCTTGGCGACAATCGGCCCTTCGGGCAACCCGTCGATCGCCTGCCGGATGATGCGCAGCGACTGCCGGAACTCTTCCAGGCGCACCAGGTAGCGATCGTAGGTGTCGCCCTTCACGCCGATCGGCACATCGAATTCGAACTCGTCGTAGGCGGCGTAGGGCTCATCCTTGCGAACGTCGCGCGGCACGGCCGAACCCCTCAACGTGGGCCCGCACAAACCGAGCCCAATCGCTTCCGGGCCGTCGATGACTCCGATGTCTTTCGTCCGATCGAGCCAGATCCGGTTGTGCGTGAGCAGCGTTTCGTACTCGCCCAGCTTCGAGTCCATAATGTCGCAGAACGACAGCACCTTCGTGTCCCAGCCGGGCGGGATGTCGAGCGGGAGACCACCGATGCGCAGGGCGTTGTACGTCAGCCGCGCGCCGCAGTACTCCTCGAAGAGATCGAGGATGAGCTCGCGCTCCCGGAACGCGTAGAGGAACACGGTCATCGCGCCGATGTCCATCGCGTGCGTCCCCAGCCACAGGCAATGGCTCGCGATCCGCTGCAGCTCGGCCAGGATCGTCCGCACGTAGCGCGCGCGCCGCGGGACCTCCACCGACATCAGCTTTTCCACCGTCTCGCAGTAGACGAGATTCGTGGAGGCCGCCGCCACGTAGTCCATGCGGTCGGTCAAGAGGATGATCTGCGTCCAGTCCCTGTTCTCCGAGAGCTTCTCGATGCCGCGGTGCAGGTAGCCGACGACGATGTCGCTGTCGATGACGCGCTCGCCGTCGAGACGGAGCACGATCCGCAGCACACCATGCGTGCTCGGGTGCTGCGGGCCCATGTTCAGGACCAGCTCACTCGTATCGAACATCGGACTGGGAGCTTCGATCGTCACATGCTTTCTCGTCAGGCGGACGGTGCGCGGCGATCCTGCATCGCTATTCGATTTCGGTTTCGTCGCGCAGATTCCGGAGCCGCAGCCAGTCCTGTGGATGTTCCATCAAGAGCTCACCCGGACCCTCCAGCGGATAGTCTTTCCGCTGCGGGTGGCCCTGCCACTCCTCCGGCATCAGCAGCCGCCGTCGATCGGGATGCCCCGTGATGTTGACCCCGAACAGATCGTAGACTTCCCGCTCCAGCCAGTTGGCGGCCGGCCACAGGCCGGTGACCGACGGCACCGGTTCGCCGTCGGCCGCGCGGACCTTGAGGCGAATCCGGTGCCGGTGCCGCATGGAGTACAAGCAGTAGATGACATCGAACCGCTGGGCACGCGGCGGCCAGTCTGTCGCGGTGACGTCGGAGCAATAGTCGAACGCCGCATCGGGCGCATCACGCAGATACCCCGCCACGTCGAGGAGCGATCCGGCCGGGACAATCACAGTCCAGTCCCCCACCCAGTAACTGACCTGCTGAATGGCTCCGCCATGGGCCGACCGCAGCCCCGCCAGGAACCCGGGTTCCGTCGCATCGTCGGGCGGCGGTGGATCGGGCGGTCCGGTCGGCGCCGCGGGCGGCGCCTTCGGCGGCGGCTTCGGTTTCGCGGACACCGGCGCGGCCACCTCGGGCTTGGGCGGCGGCAGGGGGACGCCGGTCGGATCGGGCTTGGGCTCGTCTACCATCGGTGCCGACGGGCTAAGCCCAGTCCAGCGCGCCCTTGCGCCACGCGTACACGTAGCCCACGACGAGGATGAACAGGAACACGATCATCTCGATCAACCCGAACAGCGCCAGGCGATCCATGCTGACGGCCCAGGGAAACATGAAGACCGTTTCCACATCGAAGATCACGAACAGCATCGCCACGAGATAGTACCGGATGCTGTACCGGTCACGCGCATCGGTTTCGGGCTCGATGCCGCACTCGTACGGCTCGAGCTTGACCTTGTTGTAGCGTTTGGGACTGATCAGGCTGGCTAGCACCAGCGTGAAGATCGCGAAGCCGACCGCGACGAACATGAAGATGAGAATCGGGACGTAGGCTTCGAGCATGCCGGGGAACTCTGACGCGGGTTGGGTTGGCTAGACCGACGTGAACATCACGTCGAGTAAAACCCGCTGTTTATAGCATGCGCCCCAGGGGCTGTCAAGAAACGCCACCCCCTCCTCCGACCCGCGCCGATCGCGACAACTACTTCATTTACAATGAGTTTGGAGGGTTGACCGACCTTGACGTCCCGAAACCGCGAGACCTATACTGCTGGCGGGACGCCGCTGTGATGACGCGACTGAATTTTGGTCGGAATGCGCTGCCGGTGCCGCGCGCGGGGAACGCGTGGGCGGTCGGTATCGTGCTTCTGGTCGTGCCGTCGGGCTGCGTCGACGCCTCGGCTCAGTCACTCGAACGCCAGATGTATGTCAGCGTGCTCGATGCCGACGGCGCGCCGGTGGCCGACCTGACGGTCGATGACTTCACGGTGCGAGAGGATGGTCTGCTCCGGGAAGTGCTCCGCGTGGGCCCCGCCACCGAGCCGATGCAGGTGGCCCTGCTGGTGGACAACAGCGTCGCGATGTCGCCGTACCTGCTAGATCTGCGGAACGGGCTCGAGTCGTTCGTCGAGCAACTCGGCGGCGATCACGAGGTAGCCGTCATCACGTTCGGTGACCGGCCGACCATCGTGGTGGACTATACGCGGAGCCTCATCGAGCTACGGCAGGCCATCGGCCGGATCTTTCCACGCCCCGGCAGCGGCGCCCTCCTCCTGGATGCGATTCACAACGCCGGACAGGGCCTGCAGCGCCGTGCGGCCGCACGGCCGGTGTTCGTCGTGGTGACCACCGAGGGTGTCGAGTACAGCAACCGGCCGTACCGGATGGTGCTGCGGACGATCGAAGACGCCGGCGCGACGTTCCATGCGGTGGTGATGACCGCGCGCGGCTCCTCGTTCGTCACCGGCAGCCGATTCCGAGACATCGTCCTCGATCGGGGGACCGCGCTGACCGGAGGCCGACGAATCGACCTGTTGCGAGGCCAGCGGATCGAGCAGACGCTCGAGGCGCTTGGCCGTGAGCTCGTGTCGCAGTACCTGCTGGTCTACGCCCGTCCCGAGATGTTGGTACCCCCGGACCGGATCGAGCTGGGAACGACGCGCGATTCGCTCACGGCGAGAGGCCGCCCCGTGCGGGAGGCGCCATGACGATGACGGGTCGCGTCGCTCGACGGGCCGGCGCCGCCATAGTGGTGTCGATGGTGGTCGTCGCCGGCGTCGTCGCGCCCGCGCCCTCTGCCCAGACGCCGGCGCCGGCCCAGCCGCAGACTCCGTCGTTCCGCACCGGCATCGACATCGTCTCGGTCACCGTCACCGTCACCGATCCCGCGGGCCGCTACATCACCGATCTGGAGCAGGCGGACTTCCGCATCTTCGAGGACGGCATCCAGCAGGAGCTGAGCTTCTTCACCCGTTCGGAGTTGCCGATTGCCCTGGCGCTGCTGATCGATACAAGCGCCAGCATGGAGCGGCGGCTGCAGACCGCCCAGGAAGCCGCCAGCGGGTTTGCGAATCGGCTGCGGCCGCAGGACCTGGCTTCGGTGATCGACTTCGACAGCCGCGTCAATATTCTGGAGGGCTTCACCAACGACGTCGATCGGCTGGAGCGGGCCATCCGGCGGACCGCCGCGGGTGGCTCGACGTCCCTGCACAATGCCATTTACATCTCGCTCAAGGAATTGAGCAAGGTGCGCGCACGGACGCCGGATGAGATTCGGCGCCAATCTATCATCGTCCTGTCCGACGGGGAAGACACGTCGAGCCTCGTCGGCTTCGACGAAGTGCTGGAACTCGCCAAGCGCTCGGAAACCGCCATCTATGCCATCGGACTCCGGACCCGCGAGCATCGCGGCAGCCGCGGATTCCAGGAGGCGGAATACGTGCTCCGGCAATTGTCCCAGGAAACCGGTGGACGGGTCTTCTTTCCGGACTCGATCGACGAACTGACCGACATCTACGGGCAGATTGCCGATGAACTGTCGAGCCAGTACACGATCGGCTACACCTCGAAGAATCCGCTCCGTGACGGCCAGTGGCGCCGCATCATCGTCCAGTCCACCCGACCGAGCGCAACGGCACGGACGAAGCGGGGCTACTACGCACCGACGTCGAATTGACGCCGCACGGCCAGCAACGCCTGCCGCGCGTGGCGTCGTCATGCCAATCTCGCGAGGCGGAGTCACACTGTGAATTCTGCACCCTTGCTGTTCTATGCCGTCGCCGCCGGCGCGTACACGTGGCACTTCACGAGGCGCAGCGCCGAAGCCGGTAAGGTCGCGACGATCTTGCTCGTCGCTGCCTGCCTGGTGCACACGTTCATCATCGGCATGCAAACGACCGAGGCGGGTCACCTGCCGCTGGTCGGGACGACCGGCGCGGTATCGGTCTTCGTCTGGCTGTCGTCGCTCGCCTACCTGTACACGGAGACGACGAGCAACGAGCGCTCGATGGGTGTCTTCATCGTTCCGCTGCTGGCCGTCCTGCAAACCATTCCGGCGTTCAGCAACTACCAGGTCACGACGCGCCCACCCGTGCTGGAGAGCCCTTGGTTCGTGCTGCACGTCTCGTCGCTGCTGTTCGCCTACGCGAGCTTCGCACTGGCCTGCGTCATCGGCGTGACCTACGTCCTCCTTTTCAAGGAGCTCAAGACGAAGCATATCGGCTTCTTCTACGCCCGACTGCCCTCGCTGCAGGTCCTCGACGCCATGAACGCCCGCGCCGTGACCATCGGCTGGCTGTTCCTGACCGTCGGCGTGGTGGTCGGGGGCGTGTGGGCGTCCCAAGCGCGGGCCGAGTTCAGCGACCCACGGGTGCAGGCCATGTCGCTGCTCGACCCGAAGATCTTCGTCGCGCTGCTGTGCTGGCTGGTGTACTCGTTCGAGCTCTACGCGCGCCGCGCCATCGGCTGGGCCGGCTGGCGGACGGCCTGGCTGTCGACCATCGGGTTCGCCATCGTCCTGCTGAACTTCTTGCCGGTCGGGTATTTCCTGAGTCGCAGTCACAACTTCTAGGTTCGAGATCGAGGAGCGAAGGCCGAAGCCGTGAGTCTGTTGTTTCTTCTGGGTGTCAGCCATCACACGGCACCCATCGATGTGCGAGAACGGTTGGACTTCTCGACGCAGAGACTGCCCGAGGCGTTGGCGGCGCTCGCGGCGCGGCCGACGTGCGACGAGGCCGTGGTCCTCGCGACCTGCAATCGCGTCGAGATGTACGTCCGCTGCGAAGATCCCGACACGGCGCACGCTGACCTCGCCGCCTTCCTGACCGAGTTTCATGGCATCGAGCCGACCGCCCTGGCACCACACCTCTACGGGCTGTCCGGAATGGACGTGGCCCGGCACCTGTTTCGGGTGGCTGCCGGCCTGGATTCACTGGTCGTCGGGGAGCCGCAGATACTGGGTCAGGTGAAGGAGGCCTACGCGACCGCGTCCGAACACGGCGGCACCGGGAGTCTTCTCAACAAGCTGTTTCACTGGTCGTTCATCGTCGGCAAGCGCGTGCGGTCAGAAACGGAGTTGGGCGAAGGCGCCGTGTCGGTCAGCTATGCCGCGGTGGCGCTCGCGCGCAAGATCTTCGGCGACCTGGCGGAGCATGAGGTTCTGCTCGTCGGTGCCGGCGAGATGTCGGAACTGACGGCCGTCCACCTCCAGGCACAGCACGTGCGGCGGATCGCCGTGGCGAGCCGAACCGCGGCGCACGGCCTAGCACTCGCCAAGAAAGTCGGCGGCGTGGCGCTGCCCTGGGCCGAGATCTCGCAGACGCTGGCGACGGCTGACATCGTCGTCACGGCCACCGGATCGAGCCAGCCGATCCTGACGCACGACCAGATCGCCCGGGTCATGCGTGCGCGCCGCAATCGCCCGCTCTTCATCATCGACATCGCCGTGCCGCGCGACGTCGACGTGTCGGCCGGCGCCATCGAGCAGGTGTTCCTCTACAACATCGACGACCTCCAGGCAATCGTGAATGAGAACCTCACTCGTCGCAGCGCCCAGATCGCACGCGCCGAGGCGATCGTTGCCGAGGAGGTCGACGGCTTCATGGCCTGGCTGCGATCGCGCCGCGCCGTGCCGACCGTCGTCGCACTCCGGCAGCGCTTCGAGGCGATCCGCCGAGCCGAATTGCGACGACTGGACGGCAAGCTCTCGTCAATGGCCCCCGCCGATCGCGCGCGCGTCGACGACGTCACGAGGCTCATCGTGGAGAAGCTCCTGTCGACGCCGACCGAACAGCTCAAGAGCCTCTCGGACGCCAAGACGGTCGCCGTCTATGCGGACGCCCTCAACCAGCTGTTCGAGCTGGATCCCCCACGCACCGAACCGGCCTCCCAGACCGATCGCGAGGCCACTCCCGAGACGCGCAGTGGATCAAAGGCTCCGGTGACATCGTGAGCGGGCTGCGGATCGGCACCCGGGAAGCGACCTGGCGATGTGGCAAGCCCGCGCCGCCGCGGCCGCGATTGAGCGGACCGGGGGCCCTCCATGCGAGCTGCGCGTCATTCACACGAGCGGCGATCGGCTCCACGAGGTCTCGCTGTCTGAGGTGGGCGGCAAACGATTGTTCGTCAAGGAAATCGAGGAGGCCCTGATTCGCGGCGACATCGACCTGGCCGTGCATTCGGCCAAGGATCTGCCGGCCATCTTGCCCGACGGCCTGTCCGTGCGGGCGGTGCTCCCCCGGGACGACCCCCATGACGCGCTGGTGTTACCGGACGGCGCGGCGGTGGCGGATTCGCGCGCGGACGCCGTCCTCGACGCCCTCGGCCCGGAGCCGCGGATCGGGACGAGCAGTGTGCGACGAATCGCCCAACTGGCGCCCCGGCTGCCGCGCGGGCGGTTTCAGCCCATCCGGGGGAACCTGGATACGCGCCTGCGGAAGCTCGACGTGGGCTCCTACGACGTGATCGTGCTGGCCGCCGCCGGCCTGCGGCGGCTAGGATTCGAGCACCGGCTGACGGCCCGACTGCCGTCGGCGCTGTGCCTCCCCGCTCCCGGACAAGGAACCGTGGCCATCGAGACCCGGTCGGACGACCGGCGCGTCAACGAAGTCGTGGCGCACGTGAATGATGAGGGCACCATGGCAACCGTCTCGGCCGAGCGAGCGCTGGTCGAAGCGCTCGGCGGCGGCTGCCAGATGCCAATCGCGGCGTTGGCCACCGTGTCAGACGACGATCTGACCCTCGAGGGACTGGTGAGCTCGCTCGATGGCAGCCGCGCGCCGCGCATCCGTCTACGCGGAGCGCCGGCCGAGCCGGAAGCGCTGGGCCGCACCGTTGCCGAACGGCTCGTCGCCGCGGGTGCGGCAGACATTCTGGAGGAGGTGCGCCGGATGCAGCCGCCAGCGAGCGACCCATCGTGACACAGCCCAAGCCGCGCGTCTTCATCGTGGGTGCCGGACCGGGCGACCCCTCGCTCATCAGCGTGCGCGGGCAGCGGTATCTCTCGGCGGCCGACGTGGTCGTGCACGATCACCTCGTGCCCCGTCGCATCCTCCGGTTGGCGCCGCTCGATGCGGAGATCATCGACGTCGGTGCGGCCGCCCACACGCAGTCGTTGAAGCAGGACGCCATCAGCATTCTGATCGCCGAAAAAGCCCGCGAAGGCAAGACCGTGGTCCGCCTGAAGTGGGGCGACCCGTTCGTGTTCGACAGCGGCGCGAAAGAGGCGATGTTCCTGCACGAGCAGAACATCCCGTTCGAGGTCGTACCCGGGATTCCCGCCACGATCGGGGCGCCGGCCTACGCCGGCATTCCGATCACCTACCCCGGCGCGGGCGACACACTCATCCTGATCCGTGGCCACGAAGACGAAACCGATGCGCCACCCGACGTGGACTGGAACAGCCTGGCGAAATTGACCGGCACGATCGCTTGCTACGTCGGCGCCCGGCAGCTGGAACAGGTTGTCGCGTCGCTGCTCAAACACGGCCGTCCCGGCGACGAGGCCGCGGCTGTCGTGTACCACGGGACCCAGCCCAGCCAGCGAACGGTGCTGGGCAGCCTCGAGGAGATCGAGGCCTCGGTCCGTGAGTCGGACGAGCACGGGTCGGCCGTTCTGGTCGTCGGCCCGACTGTCGGGTTGCGAGAGCATCTGCGCTGGTACGACACCCGGCCGCTGTTCGGACGGAAGATCGTGGTGACCCGCGCCGGGGAACAGGCCGCGGATCTCGTGGATCGTCTCGCCGACCTCGGCGCCGACCCGATCGAAGCGTCGGCGATCCGCATTGCGCCGCCGACCGACCTCGGTCCGCTCGACGAGGCGTGCGCCCGGATCTCCAGCTTCGACTGGATCGTGTTCACCAGCGTCAACGGCGTCGAGTATTTCCTGCGCCGCCTCGTGGCCGGCGCCGGCGATGTGCGCGACCTCCAGGGCGTCCGGCTCTGCGCGGTCGGATCGGCCACCGCCGAGCGCCTGACGCGCCGCGGCATCAAGGTCGACCTGGTGCCGGAGGAGTACCGCGCCGAGGCGGCGGCCGCTGTACTGCGGGCGCAGCACGATCTCCAGGGCAAACGGATCTTGCTACCGCGGGCCGATCTCGCGCGGGAGGTGCTGCCGCGTGAGCTCGAGGCCGCCGGGGCCATCGTGGAACCGGTGACCGCCTATCGCACGGTGTTCGAGCCGCAGGATCGGCCGGGCGGTCCAGACATCTACAAGATGCTGCTGGAACGCCAGGTGGACGCCGTGACCTTCACGAGCGCCTCGACGGTCCGGAGCTTCGTGCAGCAGCTGGGCGCCGAGCCGGCCGCCGATCTGCTGCGCACGACCGTCGTCGCTGCCATCGGACCGGTCACGGCCGAAGCGGCCGTGCAGCTGCACATCGAGACCGACGTCATGCCCTCGACGTACACGATCCCGGCGCTCGTGGACGCGCTGGTCGAGCACTTCGCGAAGGCATCCGGATGACTGACGACCCGACAGCCTCGACGACCTTCGACGGGCGCCAGCGGCCCCGTCGCCTGCGGCGCACCGACACCATCCGGGCGCTCGTCCGGGAGACCGACGTCCGGCCGCACAAACTCGTGTACCCACTGTTCGTCTGTGAGGGCACCGGCGTGCGGCGTGAGGTCGCGTCGATGCCGGGCGTGTTTCAGCTCTCTGTGGACGAAGCGGTGCGCGAGGCGGCCGCCGCCAGGACCGACGGCGTGCGAGCGGTCCTGCTGTTCGGGTTGCCGGCACGCAAGGACGATCGCGGATCGGCGGCCGACGACCCAACGGCACCGGTCCAGGCCGCCGTGCGGGCACTGAAGCAGGCCGACGCTGATCTCGTCGTCATCACGGACGTCTGTCTGTGCGAGTACACGTCGCACGGCCACTGCGGCATCGTGGCGGACGGGGACGTGCTGAACGACGACACCGTTGCGCGTCTGGTGGACGTCGCACGATCGCACGCCGACGCGGGCGCCGACATCGTGGCGCCGTCAGACATGATGGATGGGCGCGTCGGCGCCATCCGCGACGCGCTTGACGCCGCCGGGCACGACCAGGTGGCCATCATGTCCTACGCCGCCAAATACTGCTCGGCGTTCTACGGCCCGTTCCGTGATGCCGCCGCCTCCGTGCCGGCAGTCGGCGACCGGCGCACGCATCAGATGGATCCGGCCAATGCGGACGAGGCGCTGCGTGAAGTCGCGCTGGACCTCGAGGAAGGGGCGGACATTGTCATGGTCAAGCCGGCGCTTCCCTACCTCGACGTCATCCACCGCATCAAGGAGGAGTTCGGCTGTCCGACCGCGGCCTATCAGGTCAGCGGCGAGTACGCCATGCTCAAGGCGGCGGCCGCGAACGGCTGGCTCGACTTATCGCAGGCGATGCTGGAGTCGCTCACCTCGATTCGGCGAGCCGGAGCGGACATGATCATCACGTACTTCGCCCGGGACGCCGCGCGGCGGCTGACCTAGTCAGCCCATGCCTCGGCCTACTTCAGCATCATCTCGACGGCAGTTCGCGCGCGCGCGACGCCTCATGCCAGGCGGCGTGAGCAGCCCAGTGCGCGCGTTTACGGCCGTGGGCGGCTCGCCGCCGTTCATCGCGCGCGGGTCCGGCGCCCACCTGACCGATATTGACGGCCGGCGGTACGTGGACTACGTGATGTCGTGGGGCCCGCTCATTCACGGTCACGCCCCGCCCGGCCTGATTCGGGCGCTTGCCGCCACCGTGAAGCGCGGCACCAGCTTCGGGGCGCCGACTCCCCAGGAAGTGGACCTCGCCGAGCGGGTCTCGGCGCTGATCCCGTCGATCGAACGGGTTCGGTTTGTCAACTCGGGTACCGAGGCCACGATGAGCGCGCTACGGCTCGCACGCGCGGCGACCGGCCGGGACAAGATCCTGAAATTCCAGGGCTGCTACCACGGCCATGCGGACGCGCTGCTGGTCCAGGCCGGATCCGGAGCGCTCACCCTGGGCATCCCGACCAGCCCAGGCGTCCCCAAGGCGAGCGCGGCGGACACGCTCGTCGCCAGCTACAACGACCTGGAATCGGTCGAGCGGCTCTTCCGCAGGCATCGCCGGTCGATTGCCGCCGTCATCGTCGAGCCGATCGCCGGCAACATGGGCGTCGTTCCGCCCAAGGCGGGGTTCCTCGAAGGGGTGCGTGAGCTGTGCGAGCGCAACGGGGCCCTGCTCATCTTCGACGAAGTCATCTCGGGCTTCCGCGCGGCGGCCGGCGGGGCCCAGGCGGTCTTCGGCGTGAAGCCGGATCTCACCTGTCTCGGCAAGATCATCGGCGGGGGGTTGCCGGTGGGCGCGTACGGCGGCCGCGCCGATCTCATGGGCCGCATGGCGCCCGAGGGCCCTGTCTATCAGGCGGGCACCCTGTCGGGTAATCCACTGGCCATGACGGCCGGCCTCTGGGCGCTGTCGAAGCTCTCCGATCGGCTATATCGCCGCCTCGGGGAGCTGGGCGCGCGCCTGGCGGCCGGGCTGGCGGAGGCCGCGTGCGAGGCAGACGTCCCGCTGCAGGTCAACGGCTTCGGCTCGATGGTCACGCCGTTCTTCACGAATCGGCCCGTCCGGAACTACCGCTCCGCCGTCCACGCCAGCGCGGCGGACTACGCAGTCTTCTTCCGGGCGATGCTGCGGCAGGGCATCTATCCTCCGCCGTCGCAATTCGAAGCCTGGTTCCTGTCGGCGGCGCACACGACGCGCGACGTGGATCGGACGATCGACGCCTCGCGGCGCGCCATGCGGTCCGTCGCGAAGCCTTGATCCTGATACGTGTCAATGGTCGTCATGATGCAGCTCGTACTCGCGCTGCGTCCGAGCGCGCTCGTCTGCCCGCACCGCATCACGCCGCTTGGCCGCCTTCAGGCCTAGCTGCTTCGTCGTCTCGGAGTGCACGCTCGGCAAGGACAGCAGGCGCTCGAGATCGTCGTGGGCACAGGCCGGACAGGCCGGCACCGTGTCTTTCCGCACGAGGATCTCGAACTCGTGACCGCAGCCGTTACAGGAATATTCGTAAATCGGCATCATGCGCCTTCTGAGGTTCAGTCCACCGCACCTCGCCGATCTCTTTGGCTCGAGGCCGGCTACCTGAAATCACATCATCCCGTGCCGGGCCGACCCGCAGGCGAAAGCCGATGAGACCCGTCAGTCTCATTGGCTCATGACCGGCCAGTATATACCTGGCGTCTCGGGGCCTGAGGGTCCACACGAGGCGGACTTCAGCAGCCTCGGCCGCCGCGGCGAGTGAGAACGCGGGCTGTCCGCAAGCCAGCCGAAGGCGGGTGATATCATCGGGATCGTGCCCGAGGTGAAGATGCATCGGACGGTCGGCGTCAGGGTCGGCCAGGTACAAATCGGCGGCGGCGCGCCGGTGGTCGTGCAGTCGATGACGATGACCGACACGGCCGACGCGGCGGCGACCGCGGCGCAATGCGCCGAGCTGGCCCGGGCCGGATCGGAGCTCGTCCGGATCACGGTGAATGTGCCCGAGGCGGCGGCCGCCGTGGCGGAGATCCGGAAGCGGCTCGACGACGACGGCTGCGACGTGCCGCTCATCGGCGATTTCCACTACAACGGCCATCAACTGCTGGCGCGGTACCCCGAGTGCGCGCGGTCGCTCGACAAACTCCGGATCAACCCGGGCAATGTTGGCACGGGAAACCGGCGTGACGAGCAGTTCTCCACCATCTGCAAGATCGCTCGCGATCACGGGATACCGATCCGGATCGGCGTGAACGGCGGTTCGCTGGACCAGGACCTGGTCATGGCGAAGATGCAGGAGAATACGGACCGAGATCTGGGCCACACGTCGGAGGAGATCATCAACGACTGCATGGTCCGGTCCGCGCTCCAGTCCACGGACCTGGCGCTGGCCGCCGGCCTGCGCGACGACCAGATTGTCATCTCCTGCAAGGTTTCGCAGCCGCGCGATCTGATCGCCGTCTACACGGAGCTCGCGCGCCGGACCGAGCAGCCGCTCCACCTCGGCCTGACCGAGGCCGGCATGGGGATCAAAGGGATGGTCTGGTCCTCGACCGCGATGGGGATCCTGCTGCACCAGGAGATCGGCGATACGATCCGCGTATCGCTCACGCCGCGGCCGGGCGGCGATCGGCGGGACGAGGTGGTCGCAGCCTGCGAGCTCTTGCAAGCGCTCGGCCTGCGCTCGTTCACGCCGAGCGTCACCGCCTGCCCGGGCTGCGGGCGGACGACCAGCACGACGTTTCAAGAGCTGGCCGAACGCATCCAGGCCTACGTGCGCGACATGATGCCCGAGTGGAAGACGCAGTACGACGGGGTGGAAGAGATGCGGCTGGCCGTGATGGGCTGCGTCGTGAACGGCCCGGGCGAGTCGAAGGCGGCCAACATCGGCATCAGCCTGCCCGGCACCGGCGAAGCGCCGCACTGTCCCGTCTACATCGACGGCCGCCACACGACGACGCTGACGGGCAGCTACAACGAGCTGGCCGACGCCTTCCGCACGCTGGTGGATGACTACATCGTCCAGCACTACCCCCGCAAACCGGATCGGGAGCCCGTCTGAACGCCGTCGACGGCTGCCCGGCAGTGCGTGGTCGATGCGCGTCAAGCTGATCGCCATCGACATCGACGGTACGCTGCTCGACAGCGCCGGCCAGTTGCCCGATCGCAATCGGCGAGTGCTCGACGACGCGGCGGCGCAGGGCGTCGAGATCGCCCTGGCCACGGGCCGGAGCTTTCATCACACCCGCGAGATCGCCGGGCAGATGCCGGCGTCAACCATCCTGATCCTGAACAACGGCTCGCTCGTGAAGGATCGCTCGGGCGCCACCCTGGCGCGCCATGGCCTGCCGGCCGAAACGGCGCGCTACATCGTGAAGGAGACCCGGAACGCGCGCGAAGGCGTCGCGGCCATCTTCGACCGCGACGACGACCGGCAGTTCGTGTGCGAGCGGATCGACTGGACCCACCCGCACCGCCAGGGCTACTACCGGCTGCATCGAGAATGGATCACGCAGACCACGTCACTGGCCGCGGAGATCACCGAGGACCCGCTGCAGATCGGCTTCAACGGCGGCGTGCGCGCGATGCGGGCGCTGGCCGACCTGCTGGCATCGTTGCCGCGCGCCGAGGAGTACTCCCACACGCTGACCGAATACCCGCTGCGCGACTTCTCGCTTCTCGATGTCCTCGGTCCGGGCCGCTCGAAGGGGCGGACGCTCGCCGAATGGGCGACACACCGGAACCTGGCCGCCGCCGAGGTGATGGCGATCGGCGACAACCTGAACGACCGCGAGATGCTGGAATTTGCCGGCACGCCCGTGGTGATGGGCAATGCGGCACCGGAGTTGAAGACGTTCGGATGGGCCGAGACCGGGACGAACGACGCGGGCGGGTTGGCCGACGCCATCGAGAAGCACGTGTCACCGGACCCCGGCCCTGAGGGTTAGACGTCCCCGACAGCTGCTCCGGCAACGTCCTTCCGCAGCCGCGCAATCCGCCGGCTCCAAACGGCCAGCAGGACCAGCGACACCACGGTCAACCCGGCCGACAGGCCGATCCAGAGGCCGACGACGCCCCGTCCCCAGACGAAGCACAGCGTGTAGCCGAGCGGCAGGCCGAACGCCCAGTGGCCGGCCAGGTTCCAAAGCATGGGTGTCCGGGTGTCGCCGAGGCCTCGCAGCGCCCCGGTGAGCACGCCCTGCACGCCGTCGAACAGCTGGAAAATCGCCGCCACGAACAGCAAGGTCACGCCGATGTCGACGACCATCCGGTCAGCGGTGAAGAGCCTCATGAGCGGAGCGGGCATCAGCAGGAAGACGGCGGCGGCGCACGCCATGAAGAACGTTCCCAGCATCACGGCGGTCCACCCGGCCTGTTCGGCGCCAACGGCGTCGCGCCGCCCAACCGCGTGGCCAACGCGGACGGCAGCGGCCGAGGCCATGCCCAGCGGCGCCATGAAGGTGAAGCTCGCCATGTTCAGCGTGATCTGGTGGGCCGCCAGCGCCACCGGCGCGAGACGGCCGGCCAGGGCGGTCGCGGCGGAAAATACGCCGACCTCGAGTGTCACCTGGCAGGCGGCCGGCAGCCCCAGCCAGAACAGTCTCGCCAAGCGTGCCCGCTCGATTGCCCAGGACGCGCGTCTGAGCCCGTGGCCGGTCCGCGCATCGTGACGGACGACGACACCGAGAAGTCCGAGCGCCAGATACGCGCGTGAGATGCAGGTGGCCCAGCCCGCGCCGCTGACGCCGAGCGCCGGCGCGCCCAGGTTGCCGTAGATCAACACCCAGTTGACCGCCACGTTGATGAGGTTCGCCGTCAACAGCGTGATCATGATCGGCGTGACGACGCCCATCGCCTGCAGGTAGCGTCTGAACGACACGTAGAGCAGCAACGGCCAGATGCTCCAGGTCACGATTCGCAGGTACGGCTCGGTCAGCTGCAGCACCGTCGGATCGAAGCCCCACCGGTCGAGGTAGGCGATGCCGATCCAGGCGACGAGGGTCAGCGGCACGGCGAGCGCCAGGCTCATCACGACACCGTGGACCAGCCACCGGTGACACTCGTCGAGCCGCCCGGCTCCGAACGCCTGGGCGATGAAGGTGTCGAGTCCCAGCAGGACCCCGATGCCGAAGACCGCCAGCGCTATGAACAGCATGGAGCCGACGCCCACCGCGCCGATCGCTTCCGGCCCGAGCGAGCCGACCATCAGGATGTCGACCGTGCCCATGGCAATCCAGCCCATTTCGGCGACGACGACCGGCACGGCCAGCGTCAACATGGGTCCCACTTCTCGCCGGAGGCCGGACAAACGCGGTATCATCGCAGCCGCCGAATGCGGGATTTCCGGAAGGCGAGCGAGGAACGGACGATCATGCGAGACACGCTGCTCTGGGATGGACTGCTGACATTCGTGTTGGTCCTTGGTCTCGGTCCCGTGACGTGGCTGACTGCCGCCATGCCGGCCGAGCAGCAGGATCTGCCCGCCGGCGCCGAGGCGCGGTCGCTCGACGGCGAGCCGCTGTACCCGCTCCCGCTGACGGCTGACGTGCAGGCCCGGCTCGAGAATAACCTGGCGGAGGCGCACGCGGCCTACGCGTGGAACCCGGACGATCCGGATGCCGCCATCTGGGTGGGCCGTCGGCTAGCCTACCTCGGGCGCTACCAGGACGCCATCGCGGCGTTCACCGACGCCATCGATGCGCATCCAGCCTCTGCCAAGCTCTACCGCCATCGCGGGCACCGGTACATCTCGACGCGGCACTTCGACGACGCCATCGCCGACCTCGCACGCGCCGCCGAGTTGATCGAGGGCGTCCCGGACGAGGTCGAGCCGGACGGCGCACCGAACGAGCGCAACATCCCGACCAGCACCTCGCACACGAACATCTGGTATCACTTGGGCCTCGCCTACTACCTCACCGGCGACCTCGAGAAGGCACGCGACGCCTTTCGGCAGTGTCTCGCCTTCTCTAAGAACCCCGACATGCTGGTCGCGACGAGCCATTGGTTGTACATGACGCTCCGCCGTCTGGGCGACGACGACGCGGCCACGGCCATCCTCGAGCCGATCGAGGACGGGATGGACATCATCGAGAATGGCGCCTACTACCGGCTCCTGCTGATGTACAAAGATCTCATCCCGCCAGAGCTCATTCTGGAACGCGCGGCGGCCGACGGCGGCGTCCAGTTCCCCACCTCGGCCTACGGCGTGGCGAACTGGCACCTCTCCAACGGACGCCGGGAGGTGGGGCTGGTGCTGCTCAATCGGATCGCGGCGGGCGACCAGTGGGCCGCCTTCGGCTACATCGCCGCCGAGGCGGATCTGCACCGCATCGCCCAGGCCAACCGCTGAGGATGGCTGCTAGGGCGTCGGCCGCTCGGGCAGCGGCGGCATCTCGTCGCCGACGCGCGGCAACAGCTCGTCGCGCATCGCCAGGTGGTAGACCGCGGCGGCGATCGTGATCGCCGACGTGATCGCGTCCTGCTCGATGACTCGCTCGTAGGTGTCGAGATTCGTGTGCCAGGTGTAGGTCCCGTACTGGATCGGGTCCTGGCGCATGCTGATCCCCGGCAGCCCCGCCTCGTTGAACGACGTGTGATCCGAACCACCGCGGCGGCGGCTCACCGTGGCGTTCACCCCGACCACACCGAGATCCTCGAACGGCGCCAGCGCGACGCGCAGCACGTCGGCCGCCTCGCGCGGCCCGAACACCGTGGCCGCGCGCGCCTGCCCGGTACCCCCGTCAATGTTGAAGTAGCCGCCGAATGTCGCGTAGTCCGATTTCTGATCCTCGAACGACCCGAAATGCTCCTTCACGTAGGCTTGCGAGCCGAGCAGACCCTGCTCTTCGCCGCCCCACAGCGCGACGCGAATCGTCCGGCGGGGCTCGACGCCGATCGCCTGGAGGATGCGCGCCGCTTCCATCATCACGGTCACGCCGATCCCGTTGTCGGTGGCGCCGGTCGCGGCGTGCCATGAATCCAGGTGGCCGCCGAGCATGATCACCTCGTCGGCCCGGTCCGTGCCTGGAATCTCGGCGATCGCGTTGTAACTGGTCCGGCCTTCCGGGTACACCCGGTTGACGATCTCCACCTCGAGCTCGACGTTGCCGTGGCGCAGCAGGC
Source organism: Vicinamibacterales bacterium (assembly GCA_963667915.2). Taxonomy (GTDB): domain Bacteria; phylum Acidobacteriota; class Vicinamibacteria; order Vicinamibacterales; family UBA823. Next base: position 1,284,266 of record CAXXNN010000004.1, read on the forward strand.
GCGAAATCCGCCCGAAGTCCTCGTTCCGCATCACGAGCGTGGGCGGCGCCTGATCGACGTCGAAGGTCCGGTTATTGAACGCGCGAATTTGGCCATGGTCGCGGCCGGCATCGTTGACCTGCACGGCCGCATCCTGATCCTTCAGGAACGTGGCCACGCGCTGCGCAATCTCCCGACGTGAGAGGACGCCGTCGTCGTCGTCCACCGGACCAGGCCGGCGCGGCGGCGGCGTGGACGCGTTGCTCGGGTCGTACTGCGTTCTCAGGTCTGCGAGCTCGCGGCGCCGCAGCGGACCGTCGATCGTCACCGGCACGATTCGCGGCGTGCCGACCAGGACGATCCGGCCGGTCACCTCGTCGCCCACCGCCTCCAGGTGCGCCACCAGCTCTGCCTCCGTCGGCCGGTCGGGCAGCGTCAGCTGGTAGACCGGCGCCGTGACCGAACCGCCGGTACCGGGCGTCCAGGCGAGCACCTCGGCCACGAGCGGATCCTTGACCGGCGACACCAGATGCGCCGTCATTCGCTCGTTCAGCCAGCCCGGGTGGCCGAAGTCCCATGGCTCGAGATGGCCGTTGGTCAATCCCCAGGCGGCCATCTGCTCCACCGCCCAACGCGCCGCTCGCTCATGATTCGGCGATCCGGTCAAGCGTGGACCGTAGACGTCGGTCAGGTGATGCAGCGTGTCGAGAATCTGCGAATGGGTCGTCGCTTCCTGGCGAATCCGCCAGTTGACGTCAGCGTCGACCTGGTCGTCGGACGCCTGTGGACCGGCCGACAGGCCGGCAGCCACAAGCAGAGCGATCAGCGTGGGCTTTGACATGGGGCGTCTCATCTCCACGGCATCAGGTTTTCGATCCACGTGACGCGCGTCAGGTCGTTGTAGATCACGGTCACCATCAACATCATCAGGACGACGAAGCCGGCCATCAGCATCTTCTCCTTGACGCGCACGCTGAAGTCGCGCCGGGACACGCCTTCGAGCGCCATGATGAAGATGTGCCCACCGTCGAGCACCGGAATCGGCAGCAAGTTCAAGATGCCGAGGTTCAGGCTGATCATCGCCATCAGCGTGAAGAGCGCCACGAATCCGATCTGGGCGGCGCCACCCGACAGCTGCGCGATGCCGACCGGCCCCATGAGCTGGCGCGGTGAGGTCTCGCGAGTCAACAAGCCCCACAGCGTCTGGAAGATGAGTCCGGACCAGCTGTAGTTGCGTTCGATGCTCATCTGAACGGCTTGTACAGGTCCCGGCTCGATGGTGCGAAGCTCGTACGGGCTCAGCTCGACACCGATCAGGCCGATCTCACCACGCAGCGCCGGCGTCACCTCGATGTCCAGTTCGCGATCGCCGCGTCTGACGGTCAGCGTCAGCGGCCTGTTCGCGCTTGCGTTGATCCGCTCGACCAGCCTGTTGTCCGGGCCTACCGGCTCGCCGTCCACCGCCACCATGACGTCGCCGCGCTGGATCCCCGCGCGATCGGCCGGCTCGCCCGGCATGACGTTGCGGATCTGCGGGTGCATGATCGGCAGGACGCCCAGGTCGCCCATCTCAAACTGGGTCTGCGCTTCGGGCGTGACCCGCATGGTGATGGATCGACCGTCGCGTCGGAGCACCACCTCCAGCTCGCGCTCGGCCTGTGGCATGACCGCGAGGAACAGGTCCTCCCAGGTCGGCACTGGTCTGCTGCCGACGCTGACGATGAGATCCCCCGGCAGAATCCCTCTGGCATCCGCCGGGGACCCGTCCGCCACCGAGCCGACGACCGGCGGTTGCGCCTCGTAGGCCGGGATCTCGGCCCCCTGGTAGAGGACAACCGCCATGACAACTAGCGCCAGGACGATGTTCATGATCGGCCCCATGACGAGAATCTGGAACCGCGCCCACTTGCTCTTCGACAGGAACTCGTCATCCTTCCCGGCGCGGGCCTCGTCCGGGTTGTCCCCGGCCATCTTCACGTAGCCCCCGAGCGGAATCGCGCTCACGCAGTAGTCGGTGTCACCGCGCCGCACGGTCAGCAGCTTCGGACCGAACCCGAGAGAAAAGGTCAAAACGCGCACGCCCAGACGCCGCGCCATCATGTAATGGCCGAGCTCGTGCACGAACACGAGAACACCCAGGACGAATAGGAACGCCACCAGACTCGTCAGCACTACTCCTCCGTGAGGCCCGGCTGTGGACGATGCCGGCCAGAACTCGTCATCTGTTGTCTGTCATCTGTCCCCGTCGGCACGTCAGGGACGCCGATCGTCACGGGGCCGCACGGGACTCATACCGATTGTATCTCCGGGACAAGCCCCTGCGAAAACTCTCGCGCCCACCGGTCGACGGCGCGGACGGTATCCAGCGTCGACAGTGGCTGGCCGGGCGGGTCGGCCCGGGCGTCGAGCGCTCGTTCGATCACGACCGGAATGCCAGTGAACGACAGTGTCCCCGCCAAGAACGCGGCCACGGCGACCTCGTTGGCGGCGTTCAACACGACCGGCGACGCCCCCTGGACGCGCAAGGCGCGATAGGCCAGCGCAAGACAGGGAAAGCGCTCGAGGTCCGGAGCATGAAATTCCAGCGGGCCACAGGCGGTCAGGTCCAGCGTCGGCACGGTGGCGTTCCATCGCTCCGGATAGGAAAACGCGTACTGGATGGGCAGCTGCATGTCGGTGATGCCCAGCTGGGCGATGACCGATCCGTCGCACAGTTCGACCATGGAATGCACGATCGATTGCGGGTGTACGACGACATCGACGCGATCGGCCGGAACGCCGAACAGCCAGTGCGCCTCGATGACTTCCAGCCCTTTGTTCATGAGCGTCGCTGAATCCACAGTGATCTTGGCGCCCATCTTCCAGGTCGGGTGGCGGAGCGCATCGGCCGGTTGCGCCCCGGCCAAGGCCTCCGGCGACCACTCACGAAACGGCCCGCCCGAGGCGGTGAGAATCAACCGGCGCACTTCAGCGTCGGTCCGGCCGTGGAGACACTGATGGATCGCGTTGTGCTCGCTGTCAACCGGCAAGACCGACACGCCACGTTGCCGGGCGGCCTCCATGACGAGGCTGCCGGCCATGACCAGGATTTCCTTGTTCGCGAGCGCAATCGTCTTGCCGGCGTCGATCGCCGCCAGCACCGCCTCGAGGCCGGCCGTGCCGGCCGACGCGCACAAGACGATGTCGGCGTCGGGATGGGTGGCCACAGCGATCAGACCGTCCGGACCGGCGCGGGCCGACACGTCCCGGAGCAAGTCGGCACCCAGTGACCCGCGGACCTCGTCGAGCGCGGCGCCGGTGGCCATCGCGACGACGGAGGGCGCAAACTGGGCCACCTGCGGCGCGAACCGGGCGGCATTCTCGCCGGCGGCCAGCCCGACGACCCGCAGCCGGTCGGGATTCGCCTGGACGACCGCGAGCGCGCTGGTCCCAATCGAGCCGGTCGAGCCGAGAATGGCGATCCGCTTCATTCACAGTCCCCGCAGCACGACGTCGTAGAGTGGAATGGCGAACAGCAGGCTGTCGAGGCGATCCAGCACGCCGCCGTGCCCCGGGATCAGGCCGGAGACATCCTTCACGCCGGCTTCGCGTTTCAGCCGCGACTCGAACAGATCGCCGAGCAGGCCTACCGCCGCCAGCGCCGCCCCGAAGCCGACACGCAAGCCGGCCTGGAGCTCCAGCACCCGCGGCCCCGCGACCAGCATGACCAGCGCCGCGGCGACGACACCGCACGCGGCGCCTTCCACTGTCTTCTTCGGGCTAATGGCCGGCGCCAACGGCCGACGCCCGAACGCGCGTCCCCCGTAGTACTGCGCCGTGTCGCTGGCAATGATGACGGCCAGCAGCACCAAGGCCGTTTCGGCGCCGCGCGACGCGTGGAGCGCCACGAGCGTGCCCACCGGCAGACCGACGTACAGCGGACCGAACATGCCGGCGGCGGCTGCCCAGGCGCCGGACGCCCGGCCTTGGGTTTGCGCGAGCGCGGTCGCCCCCACGGCGATCGTCGCCGCCATCAGCACCAGGTCCACCCCGTGCCCGAGCGCCACGGCGGCGCAGACCGCGAGTCCGGCCACGACGACGATGCCGGTCGGTAGCCCGATGCCGGCGCGCCGCGCCAGATCGGCATACTCCGTGAGCGCGAAGCACACGGCGAGCAGCGCCAACACGAGCGTCGCCCAGGACGGTAGCCACGTGAGCGTGCCGACGACGAGCGCCAGCATGACGAGGGCACTGATCACGCGCGTCATCCGCTCAGATCCTCGTTCCGGGACACCAGCGACGCCCGACGTTCACCACGGGCGTGCGTCACCCGGCGACGACCGGACGGGCGATGCCGCCGAAACGCCGATCGCGCTGCTGATAGGCGTGCAGGGCCTCGAACAGGTGGCGGCTGCGAAAGTCCGGCCAGAGGGTCTCGGTGACCCAGATCTCCGCGTAGGCGATCTGCCACAGCAGAAAGTTGCTGACCCGCATCTCGCCGCTCGTGCGGATCAGTAAGTCGGGATCTGGCTGACCGGCGGTGTACAGATATCCCGCGAATCGCTTTTCGTCCAAATCCTCGGGCCGCTCGCCGGCCGCGATCGCCCGCCGGGCCGCGTCGACGATCTCCGCGCGTCCACCGTAATTCAGGGCGATGTTGAACTGCATGCCGGTGTTGCCGGCGGTCTGCTGCCTCGCGAGCTCGAGCTCGTCGCGCACGTCGCTGGCCAGCTCGTCGGCGCGTCCCACCACCTTGAACCGGATGTTGTTCTCGAGCAAGGTGCGCAGCTCCTGGCGCAGGTACCGCTTCAACAAGGACATCAGCGTCGCCACTTCGCTCGGCGGGCGCTTCCAGTTCTCGACAGAAAAGGCGTAGAGCGTCAGGACACCGATGCCCAGCCTGGCCGACGCTTCGACCACGTCGCGCACGGAGTCGATTCCGGCGCGATGCCCCTGCACACGGGGCAATCGGCGCTGCGCCGCCCATCGGCCGTTGCCATCCATGATGATGGCCACATGGGCCGGCAGACGATCGAAGTCGAGCTGGCGCGCCAACTCGGCTTCCGCCGTTCCTTCACCAACCCAGGTCAGGAGGTCTTCCAGGCCCATACGACTGACAGGACTCCTCGAAACAGCGATGATACCGACTGCGCACCCGCCATTCAAGCTGGCGACTTAACCCCAGAACTCACTTGTGTGGCCACGTCTGGCGTGTTCTGCCCGGCGAGGGCGGCGTTGCTCCTCAGTCATGTGGGGCCCACCACACGCCTTCGTCGCGCCTTGCCCTCACCGTCCAGCCCGGTGCCAGCCACTGTCAACACAAGTGAGTTCTGGGGTTAGTAGCGAACCTGCACGAGAAATAGGCCACGCGCCGGCGCGGTGGGACCCGCATCGGCGCGGCGTCCGGACTCGATCGCCCGGGCGACGTCATCGACCGCACGCCGACCGGCGCCGATCTCGATCAAGGTGCCGACGATGATCCGGACCATGTGTCGCAGGAAGCCGTTGCCTTCGACCTCGACAGTGACGCCGCATCCGACAGCCGGCGACGCTGGCGGCGGACGCGCATCGATGTCGATCCGATCGATCCGGCGCACCGACGTCTTGACCGACCCGCCGACCGCCTGAAACGCGGCGAAGTCATGCTCGCCGCACAGCAGCGCCGCTCCCTTTCGCATCGTCGCACACTCGAGCGCCTGCGGGACGTGCCAGACGTGGCGCCGCTCGAAGGGGCTGACCCTCGGTCCGGTGACGACGCAATACCGGTAGAGCTTGCCGTGCGCATTCGACCTGGCGTCGAAATCGGCCGCGGCGTCGACCACCTCGATGACCCGGATGTCGTCGGGCAGGGTGGCGTTCAGCGCACGGGCGAGCGTCGTCACGTCCAGGTCATGGTCGAGCGTGACGCTGGCCACCTGGCCCAAGGCGTGGACCCCGGCATCGGTCCGTCCGGCGCCGGTGACCTTCACCGCTCGTCCTTCGATCCGTTCGAGCGCCTGCTCGAGCTGCGCCTGCACGGACGGCCCGTTCGGCTGTCGCTGCCAGCCGACGTAGTCGGTGCCGTCGTAGGCAAGCGTCAGCTTGAGGGTTCTGAGCATGGTGAGGACTGGGGTGGGAATACGTGTGATCACCTCTGGACGTCAAGGCCGCCCGGAAGATATGTCGCGAATCACTGTTCCAGGACACTACACCGGATCCGGCCGAGAGCCCGGCTTGACGACCGGAGTTCCGGCCGCGCACAGGGGGCAGGTCGCAGGGTCGTACGTCGGCAGCGCGAGCGTGACCAGCGCGTGCGACGGCACGCCGAAGTCCGCCCCGGAGCCTCGATCGATGATCGAGACGGCGCCGACGACCTGTGCGCCGGCCGCGCACGCCACGTCGATCGTCTCTCGCGTCGACTTGCCGGTCGTGATCACGTCCTCGACGACGAGCACCCGCTCTCCCGGCTCGAAGCCGAAGCCCCGTCGCAGCGTCAGCGCACCCTCGACCCGCTCGGCGAACACGGCGCGGGTGCCGAGGCTTCGGGCAACCTCCTGACCGATGATGACGCCGCCCAGCGCCGGCGACAGCACCGCCGCCGGCCGCCAGTCCCGCGCCGCGTCGGCGAGCGCGGACCCGAGCGCACCGGCCGAAACGGGATGCTGCAGCACGAGGGCGCACTGGAGATATCCCGAGCTATGCAAACCGGAGGACAGCCTGAAGTGCCCCTCCAGCAGGGCTCCAGATTCGCGAAACAGCGACAGGATCTCGTCCGACGTCATGCGGGTCCACCTCCAGCAGTGACGCTAGTATAATTGACTGAAACTTGGCTTCGGGCTCCTTCGTCTATGTATGACAGGGCTCGAACATCCTGCCGAATGCGCTTGACACGCGGTCGGCGCGGTTCTTGCTCGATTCAGACTCCAGTCGCCCGTGCACGGGCCCGGAAACAGAGGAAAGAAGGTAGTCATGACAGCGGAAGTTGCTCGAGGGTGCCGCCGGCTTGGAATCGCGGCGATGGTGCTGTTGCTCGTCGTGCCCGCATACGGCCAGACGATGTCCGAATTCGAACGGCCGTCCCTTCTCGCCAGGGCACGAACGAACGAAGGCCTGCGCCTGCCAGCGGTCTCCGCCAGCCAATTGGCGAACCGCCCGCTGCTGAGGCTTCCCTTGGACGAAGCGGTGGAGCTGGCGCTGGAACAGAACCTCGACATCCGGGTGCAGCGTCTGAATCCCCTGATTCAGGACTTGTCGATCGCGGACGTCAGATCGGCTTGGACGCCGAACCTCAGCACGACGTTCCAGAACAACGCCCAGACCTTCCCGTCGACGAACCAGTTGTCCGGCGGCCTGGACCAGATCAACACCGACACGTTCGTGAACACGGTCGGACTGAACCAGCTTACGCCGTGGGGCGGATTCTACAACGTCAACTGGAACAGCTCCAACCAGTCGACGACGAACTTCTTCACCAGTTTCAACCCGCAGCTGCGGTCGACCATGTCGCTGCAGTACACGCAGCCGCTGCTCCGAAATTTCAAGATCGACAACGTCCGGCAACGGCTCCAGATCACCCGGACGAATCGGGACATCTCCGATATCCAGCTGCGTGACACGATCGTGTCGACCGTCCGCCGGGTCAAGAACGCCTACTGGGAACTGTCGTACACCATTTCGGCGCTCGCCGTCCAGCGGCAGTCGCTGGAGCTCGCGGAGGAATCACTGCGCAACAACCGCACGCGAGTCGAAGTCGGCACCATGGCCCCGATCGACATCGTGGAAGCCCAAGCGGAAGTCGCCCGGAACGAGGAAACCGTCATCGTCGCGGAAGCGGCGATCGACGAGGCGGAAGACGTGTTGCGCGCGCTGATCATGGATCCGTCGACACCGAATTTCTGGTCGCTGCACATCGACCCCACCGACACGGCGCTCCTGCAGGCGCGGGAGATCGACATCGACGCCGCCGTGGCCAACGCGCTCGCCGGCCGCGGCGACTTGAGACAAATCAGGCGAAGCCTGGACAACACCGACACGAACATCCGGTTTTACCGGAACCAGCGGATGCCGGATATCAACGTCCAGGTGAACTACTCCGCGACCGGCGCGGGCGGCACGGAGTTAATTCGGGAGGGCCTTTTCGGCGGTGATGTCGTCGATACGATCGATACGAGCTTCGGCTCGGTTCTTGGCAGCGTGTTCGCGAGCGATTTCCCCACGTGGACACTCGGCCTGACCATCAGCTACCCGATCGGCGGGAGCAGCGCGGATGCGAACCTGGCGCGGTCTCGCCTGGAGCGGACCCAGACCGAGGCGAGGATCCGCAGCGTCGAGCTCCAGGCTGCCGCAGAGGTTCGCAGCGTCGGCCGGTCGGTCAACACGAACCTCAAGCGGGTGGACGCCACCAGAGCGGCCCGCCAGCTGGCCGAGGAGCGACTCGAAGCCGAGCAGAAGAAGTTCGCCGTCGGCATGTCCACCAGTTTCCTCGTGTTCCAGGCTCAGCGAGATCTGGCCAACGCGCGCAACGGCGAGCTGCGCGCGATTCTCGACTACAACCGGGCACTGGTCGATTTCGAAGCCGTGCAGGAGACGTCGCTGACCGGCGGCGGCGGCTCGTTCACGCTGACAACCGGAGCCGGAACGGTGGGCGGCCAGGCGGTCGGCGGCGGCGCGGTCGTCGGCGTCGGCATCGGCGGAGTGGGCGGCGGCCAGTTCTAGCCGCCCGGGGTGGCGGGCGCAGATTGGGTCGCCTGTCCTGTGACCTGGTCGCCTAGAGCGGTCGGGGATGATGCTACACTCGCCGCGTGCCGAAGCTCTCGGTCACGGTGATCACGGAGAACGAAGAGGCGAACCTTCCTGACGCCTTGACGTCGGTCGCGTGGGCCGACGAGATCGTCGTCGTCGATTGCGGGAGCACCGACACCACCGTCGACGTCGCACGCCGGTTCACCGATCGCGTCTCGGTCAACCCCTGGCCAGGATACGGCGCCCAGAAGAACCACGCCGCCGACATTGCCAGCCACGACTGGATCCTGTCGCTCGACGCCGACGAGCGCGTCTCGCCGGCGCTGGCCGAGGAGATTCACCAGCTCCTGGCCACTGAACCGGCGCGGCGTGGCTACCGACTGCCGCGTGTGGCGTTCCACCTCGGGCGCTGGATTCGATCGACCGACTGGTATCCGGATCCTCAGCTCCGGTTGTACGACCGGCGCGCCGGACGCTGGAGCACGCCGAGCGTTCACGAATCGGTCCAGATCGACGGTGCGCCAGGCGTGCTGCGCCACGAACTGGAGCACTACACCTACCGCGACCTGTCACATCAGCTGGCCACGATCGACCGCTACACGACGCTCGCGGCACGCGACATGGCGGAGCGCGGCCGGCGCGCCGGCTGGCTGCGACTCCTGGTGCACCCGCCGCTGGCCTTCCTCCGAAACTATGTCTTGCGCGGAGGGATGCGTGACGGCACGGCCGGATTCGTCATCTCCGCCATGAACGCCTATTACGTCTTCCTCAAGTTCGCCAAGCTCTGGGAACGACACGAGCGCCGCTAACGTACGTACGCCTTCGCGCGGTGGGTCCGTCACGCGGCGGGGAGCGATTCAGTGTCGCGACGCGGCTCGACGCGTTGGTGCCGGGCGACACAGCCCTCGTAGCGGACAGTGGTCATCCCCTTCGGAACGCATGAACCCGCAGGCGCCAATCATCCCCAGGTGGCACAGCGCGAAGTCGTACTTGACAGGATCCTCCGCGTCGAGTGCCCGGAGCGACGCGGTGATCTCGGCGGCCATCCGCCAACCGGGGGAGCGATACCGCGTCAGCCGCAGGCACCGTCCAACGCGGATGACGTGGGTGTCGAGCGGCACGACGAGGGCAGCCGGAGCCAGGCAGGACCACCCGCCCGGATCGATCGCGTCACGCCTCACCATCCATCGCAGGAACAGGTTGAGGCGCTTGCAGGCGCTCCCACCCGACGGGCGAGGGAAGAAATAGCGGACCCCCGGCGAGCGCGGAACCCTGCCGTAGACCGCGCGCAGGTCCAGGCGCAGCACTCGTGCGCAGAACGACTCCAGCGCATCGTCGACACGCCCCGCGTCGACGCCTGCCCCGTCCGCAAAAAAGCGCTCGATCGAGCCACGTCGGTCTAGCATCTGGTGGATCAGCCACAGCAGCGCCACGATGTCCAGGTCGCGCACCCATCGATGGCCGAGCCCTCGCAAGCGGCGCCGCCCGGCGACCGGGTCGAAGGTCGCGATGAAGCGTGACGGCGAAGGCCCCATCAGCGCCAGCAGCGCCTCGACCGACGACAGCACGCTCCGTACCCGGCCGAAGGCCAGCGCGGCCGTACACAATGCGACAATCTCCCGATCGGCCAGGTCCGGATAGCGACGAACGATGTGGATCGGATCGGCGGCCGATTCCACCCGGTTGTACTCGGCGTAGAGCCGGTCCAGCGCGGCTCGCAGGCGGGCGGGCGAATCACTCCGGGAACCCGGCACGGAGAGGCCGTCAGAACGCGGTGATCGACTGACCCGCCGCGCAGAGCGGGCAGGCGTCCGCCGGGTAGTTGTCGGGCGCTCGATACTCCGCGAGCGCTACGTTGGGAACATCCAGCGGTACGACCACTTCGAGGCGGTCACAGATCTCGACCGTGCCAATGACGCTGCCGCGCGCTTCGGCGACGAGCGCCGCGCACGCCTGGAACGTCGAGCCCGTGTTGCGCACGTCGTCGGCCAGCAGGACGCGCTTGCCGTCGAGCTGACGCGCGTAGAATGCGCGCAACGTCAAGCGCCGATCGGGATCGAGGTTGAAGGGCGCAAAGCTGCACGGGGGGTGCGTCAGGCTGCGCCGCCCGTCCAACAGACCCGCGATCGTGTGCGCCAGCAGCGCCCCCCCGGTGACCGGGCCCGCCACGACCTCCGCCTGCGAGACCAGTTCGAACGGCAGGACGTCGATGAGGTCCTGCGCAAGGCGCCAGATGGTCGACGGCTGGCGAAACAGTTGATGGGGATTCAGATAGACCCGTCCGTGATACCCGTTGCCGTAGTCGAAGTGCCCATCCACCATCAGGACCTCCAGTTGCTGCAGGTCCTTCAGGGCCTTCTGGCGAATATCGTCCTGACGGCTCACGTCTAGGTGACCTCCACGAACGCCTCGGCGCCGGATACCGCATCGTTGACGTAGATCGTCCGGCCGGCCACGATCGTGGCCGCCACGGCGCCGCGCAGCTCCCAGCCACCGAACGGCGTGTTCTTCGACTTGGACCGCATCCGGGCGACATCGACTGTCGTGGTGACATCCGGCGCCAGAATCGTGAGGTCCGCAGGCCCGCCGGCCGCCAACGTCCCGCCCGGCACTCCCAGGATCCGCGCCGGATTCGCCGCACACAGCTCGACCAGCCGACCCAGCGACACCACGCCCCGGTGGACCAGGCGATCGAGCGACAGCGATACAGCCGTCTCCAGGCCGGTAATCCCGAACGGCGCCTGGTCGAATTCGACCGCCTTTTCGTCGTCGTGATGCGGCGCGTGGTCGGTGGCAATGACGTCCACTGCACCGTCGGCCAGCCCGTCCAACAAGGCGTCCCGGTCTTCGGGCTCGCGCAACGGCGGATTCATCTTGACGTTCGTATCGTAGCCCTCGAGCGATTCGTCCGTGAGAACGAAGTGGTGCGGAGCGACCTCACAGGTCACACCAATGCCCCGATCCTTGCCCGACCGTACGGCTCGCAGCGCGCCGCGGACGCTCAGGTGCGCCACGTGCATCGGCGATCCGGTCAGCCCGGCCAGCGTCACGTCGCGTTCGACGATCAGCTCCTCGGCCACGGCCGGCAACCCGCCCAAGCCGAGGCGCGACGCATGGTAGCCCTCGTGGGCCGACCCGCCCCGCAACGATGGATCCTCGCAGTGGTCGATGACCGGCAGGCCGATCATCCCAGCGTACTCGAGGGCGCGGCGCATCAACAACGCATCCGGCACCGGATGCCCGTCGTCCGAGACGGCGACACAGCCGGCGGCGCGGAGCTCCCCGAGATCAGCCAACTGTTCGCCCTTCGACCCGCGTGTGATCGCGCCGATCGGGTACACCCGCGCCTGCCCCGCGGACGCGGCTTTGCCCAGCATGAATCCTGTAATGCCGGCTGAGTCATTGACCGGCTGCGTATTCGGCATGCAGGCCACGGCGGTGAATCCTCCCGCGGCGGCGGCCGCCGTGCCGGTTGCGATCGTCTCCTTGTGTTCCTGGCCCGGCTCTCGCAAGTGGACGTGCATGTCGATGAAACCGGGACACACGACGCACCCGGCGGGCACGTCGATGACGGCAGATTCGTCCACGGGCAGGTCGGAGCCAAGTTGCACGATCGTCTCGCCGTCGATCAGCACGTCACAGACCCCATCCCGGTTCGCGGCGGGGTCCACGACCCGTCCGCCCCTCAGCAATATCTTCATGACGTTGGCGCCAGTCAGCTATTTCGTCGTCATACCTGCGCCGGATTTCCAGCCAGCAGGTACAGCACCGCCATCCGCACGGCGACGCCGTTGGCCACTTGCTCCAGCACGACGGAGCATGGCCCGTCGGCCACCTCCGAGGCGATTTCTACACCGCGATTCATCGGCCCGGGGTGCATGATGATCACCTCCGGGCTCGCCCGCCGAACATGGGCCATGGTCAGCCCGAAGATGGTGAAATATTCTCGGAGCGACGGCACGAAGTGCCCGTGCATGCGTTCGCGTTGAATGCGAAGCATCATGATGACGTCGGCTCCGTCGACCGCGTCATCGAGCACGGTCGTCGCGTGCACGCCGAATCGGTCGATCCCCGCCGGCATCAATGTCGACGGCCCGCACACCCACACGTCGGCGCCTAGTGCCTGCAGCAGCAGGATGTTCGACCGCAGCACACGGCTATGCAACAGATCCCCGACGATCGCCACTTTCAACCCCAGGAATCGCCCCTTGTGCGCGCGAATCGTGAAGCCGTCGAGCAGCGCCTGCGTCGGATGCTCGTGCATACCGTCGCCCGCGTTGATGATGCCAGCGCGGCAGACACGAGCCAGCTGGTGCGCCGCACCCGAGGCCGTGTGCCGCACCACGATCAGGTCGGGGGCCATCGCCTCGAGGTTGCGCGCCGTATCGAGTAGCGTCTCACCCTTCGCCACGCTCGACCCCGTCGCCGTCACGCTGAGTGAATCGGCGCTGAGCCGCGTCTCGGCGATTTCGAACGAGGTCCGGGTGCGCGTGCTGGGTTCGTAGAACAGGTTGACGATGGTCTTGCCGCGCAGGGCCGGCACCTTCTTGATTGGTCTCGACCCAATCTCCTTCATCGCGTCGGCCGTGTCGAAAATCAGCGCGATCTCGTCCGCGGACAGATCGGCAATGCTGAGCAGGTGTCGCGAACGCAACGCCGTCACGGCGCCGCGTCCGGCGTCGACCGCGTCGGGGGAGACCGTCGCGCGTCGCGTGTCGGCCAGTCCGCTCATGCGTCACCCCTCCACTCGCCCTCACGCACGGTCCGCATCCTGGATCACGACCTCGTCGCGACCGTCGACCTCCTGCACGCGCACCCGCACACTTTGCGTAGGCGATGTCGGCAGATTCTTCCCCACGTAATCCGCCTTAATCGGCAACTCACGGTGCCCGCGATCGACGAGGACGATCAGTTGGATGGCGCGAGGCCGACCGAAGTCGATGAGGGCATCCAGCGCCGCGCGAATGGTGCGGCCCGTATAGAGAACGTCGTCGACGAGCACGATCGTCTTGTCGTCGATGGAAAATGGAATCTCGGTGTGGCGCACCAGCGGCTGCGGCCCGAGCGGCTGGCGCATCAAGTCGTCCCGGTACAGGGTGATGTCGAGGGTGCCGGTCGGCACCGACGTACCGAGAATCTCCACGAGCTTGTCGGCGAGACGTCGTGCAATGACGGCGCCCCGCGTGCGAATCCCAACGATCGCGAGTTGGTCTTCGCCCCGATTGCGCTCGCTGATCTCATGCGCGATGCGCGTCAGGGTTCGTTCCACCCGGTCGGCGTCCATCACGACCGGCATGCGGCCCTCCAGCCTGGGCTGGCGCATGAGGACACCGGTCCCCACGCGAACACCGAACCGACAACGGCCATGGGAAAAGGCGAGTCGCGAGTGGAGTGGGGGAACAACGTCGCCGTCACGGATGCACCTCTTCGTGACCTCACAGAGCCACGCTTAAAGAGTGCTCTCATCTTATCGGCGGCTCGAGAAGCGTGTCAAGGCGCGTGGACGTTCGGCTTTCGGCTCTGGGCTCTCGGCCCTGGGCTCGCTCGGGCCGCCTCACCGGTGTCCTGCCCCGCGACGGACGGTCACCGCTCGTAGGTGGGAATGAAGGTGATCGGCCGCGACGCCGTGAACGCGTCGGTCAAGATGTCGGTCCGCGCGATCCCGTCGACATCGCGGCCGACCGGAAGACCGAGGTAGTACAGGAGCGTCGGCGCCACGTCGACGACGGAGCCTCGGCGGACCCGCCCCACGGCCACGTGGGCGCCGTAGGCCAGCAAGAATCCGTCCGGCGCCCGCTCGTGTGTGCCCGAGCGATCCGGATCGCCGAACACGCGCGCCAGGAGGCGCTCTCCCAGGCGAACCGGCTCCATGCCGAATCCGGACACGACCAGCAGGAGGTCGTCGGGCCCCAGCGAGGCCATGCGGGTCCCGATGCGCGCGTCGATGACGGCGTAGTACTCGTCCAGGACATCCCCATAGCGGCGCAGTTCGTCGGCTGAGACGTCACCGAAGGCTCGGGGCATCGCGTATCGCAGGAATCGGTGCCCGACGGTGTCGAGCCCCTGGTAGCGAACCACCACGACCTGGGCATCCAGGCGTGCCTGCAACATCGCCGCCACGTCGTCGTACAGCTCGTCGCGAGCGGCTGATGCCGCGGGCACCGGCAGGGCGCCGGCGTCTCGCACTGACGATTGCAACGCCGCGCGCTGCACGAGCGGAACGACGTTTGGCGGATACGCGACGTCGTCCGCGGTCGCGTCGATCGGAGAATCGGTCAACTCGTGCAGGCGGTCACTCACGAGGTAGCCGTGCACCGGCTGCGCCGGATGGGTCAGCGGCATCCCGACGACGCCCACCGAGATCCCGAGCCCGCTGAGAATGTTCCACAGCGGCCGGGCCCGCAGCGCGCCAGGCGTGTTGGGCACTTCGGTCAGAAAGCCTAGGCGGACGAGCCTTTGCGCGAGCGCGCGCTGGGGCAACAGCTCGATGATGGGGTCCCCGCCCAGCGGCCGATAGCTCGACGTCGATTGCACGCCGTGTTTGGGCGGGTACTTGCCGGTCGCGACGGCGGCCCAGACCGGACCTGGCTGCGTGGGCCGAAGCGTCGCGAGGTGCATGGACGCGCCGGCGTCGAGCAAGGCGCCGAAGTTGGGGAGCTGGCCCGCCGCCGCGGCCGGGGAGATGTATTCGAGCGAGGCGCCGTCGAGCAGGACGAGGATGACGTGAGGTGACGCATCGTTGGGAGGCATCCAGCTTCCCACATCCAGTCGGGACGAACCGAGCGGCCGCGCCACGCCTGGGCCGCGTGCGACGAGGGGCAGGGCGACCGATGCCGCGACGGCCAGCGCCAGCAGGGACCCGCCTACGCGGCTGCCGCGCCGGCCGAACGAGTAATGCACGACGGCGATCGCCAGAAGAGCCAGCGCGCAGACGCTGGTCGCGACCGCGCCGACCGCCATCCGTCGTGCAGTCTCCTCGGGCAGCGCCAGCTGCAAGCTGCTCAGATTGAGCCACATCAGGCTGGATGCCGCCATCGCACCGGCGGCGCTCAGCCAAGCCAGAATCCTGAGGCTCAGCCAGCCGGGGGACATGACCCGCCGCGCCACGATCTGTCTGAGCACGATCAACCCATAGAACAGGACCGTGAGGTTGACGCCGTAAAACAGCCAGAGCGCCAGTCCCAACGGCACGAGCTGCGTCGGATGCAGCGCCACATGGGGGTTGAGTTGCAGGACGAGCACGGTGGCATAGACGGCGACGAGCGTGCCGCCGAGCACCGCATTACTGAGCATCCGCAGATATCGCATCGTAGGTCCCGCGCTCTAGGCGCCCGTCCGAGTATTCGCGTAGGCCGCGCTCGTCGATTATGGCAAGGCGCCGCCACGGATGCACGTCGTCTCGGTCGCCGGCCGACCCTGACCGTCAACAGCCCGTGGTGCCCGTCCCGCGTGGCACCGAGACCCCGCTGAATCGAAGCCGCGGTCGGCCGGGGCCAGGCGGGAGGAGGGAGCTGCCCGGGAGTATTCGACCCATCGTGGACAACGTCCAGCGCCGCCCATGGCGGGATGCATCGGTGGTCGAATGCCGCGAGACTTTCACCTCGGGCTGTCAAGGTATACTGCGTCGATGACGATCGACGTGGACGCGCGCGTCTCGTCCAACATTCGCCTCTCGAGCGACTGCAACGTCGTGAGGCTGGACGCGCCCGCGCTGGCCGCGACGGCGCGCCCGGGTCAGTTCGTCATGGTCAAACCGTCGGCCGGCCTCGAGCCGTTGCTCCGGCGGCCGTTTTCCATCTTCGAAATCCTGACGACTGCCGACGGCTCGCCCGCCGGATTCTCCCTGCTGAACAAACGAGTCGGCGTCGGTACGAGTCTGCTGTTCGACGTGAAGCCGCAGACCGAGATCGCCTGTCTCGGGCCACTCGGCCGCCCGTTCACACTCGTCGATCCGCCTCGCGAGGCGTGGATGGTGGCTGGCGGCGTCGGGCTGGCTCCGTTCCTGGCGCTGGCGCGTGCCCTGCGGGCGCGGGGCACGGCAGCCTCCTTGTTCTACGGCGGCCGCTCGGCTGACGATCTCTTTTTCCTGGACGCCTTCGAACAGCTCGGCGTGACCCTCGAGGTGGCGACCGAGGACGGCAGCCGGGGCGAGCGAGGGCTCGTCACCGCACCGCTGCACCGAGCACTCGACGCGGCCGCGGCGGCGCTCCCACCGATGCTGTATGTCTGCGGCCCGACGCCGATGATGCGGGCCGTGGTCGCGATCGGCGCGACGCACGCCTGCCCGTCCGAAGTGTCACTCGAGCCGATGATGGGCTGCGGCATGGGCGGATGCTACAGCTGCGTCGTGTCCGTGCGAGACGACCATGACGCCTCGCCGCATTTCGTTCGTGCGTGTCTGGAAGGCCCGGTTTTCGCCGGCGATCGGCTCGCCTGGCGAGAACCGGCGAACACGACCTGAGAGAACCGGGCGACGTCCGTCCGCGCGCCCTGCACCGACATGGATCTGAGCGTCGACATTGGCTCGCTCGGGCTGAAAAATCCGTTGATCGCGGCCAGCGGGTGCTTTGGCTACGGCCTGGAGTACGCCGACGTCGTGGATCTGGCGTCGCTGGGCGGCGTCGCCGTGAAGGGACTGTTTCTGGCCGAGCGCGAAGGACACGAGCCGCCGCGCATCGTCGAGACACCGGCCGGGATGCTGAACGCGATCGGCCTGCAGGGGATCGGCGTGCATCGCTTCGTCCGCGAGAAGCTGCCGGCGTTGCGCGCGTGCGGCGCCACGACGATCGTCAACATCTGCGGCAGCTCGATCGACGAATATGCGGAAATCGCCCGGGTCCTCTCGGACGCCGAGGGTGTCTCCGCGATCGAGTTGAACATCTCTTGCCCCAACATCAAGGAGGGCGGCATTACCTTCGGCTGCAGTGCGGCTGGCACGCGCGACGTCGTTCGGGCCGTGCGGGCGGCCACCCCGCTTCCGATCATGCCGAAACTGACGCCCAATGTGAGCGACATCGCCGGCATCGCCGTCGCGGCGGAGGACGCCGGCGCCGACGCGGTATCGCTGGTCAATACGTTCCTCGCCATGGCGATCGACGTGGAGACCCGACGACCGAAGCTCTCCAACGTCGTGGGCGGCCTGAGCGGACCGGCCATTCGCCCCATCGCCGTGCGCATGGTCTACGAGT
Source organism: Vicinamibacterales bacterium (assembly GCA_963667915.2). Taxonomy (GTDB): domain Bacteria; phylum Acidobacteriota; class Vicinamibacteria; order Vicinamibacterales; family UBA823. The sequence goes on from CAXXNN010000004.1 coordinate 1,302,133, forward strand.
GCCGCCAGGCGGTGAACATTCCGATCGTCGGCATGGGCGGCATCATGACGGCGACCGACGTCCTGGAATTCCTGATCGCGGGGGCGACCGCCGTGCAGGTGGGCACGGCGAATTTCATCGATCCGCACATCTGGCCGAAACTGCTCACGGGCCTCGACGCGTACGGCGCCCGTCACGGGCTGACGACGATTCGAGAGCTCATCGGCACGCTCGCGCCGGCGGACACGCAAGGATGGACCAGCTCCTAGTTGCGCTCGACGTCGATTCGCGGGACCGCGCCGTCGCCCTGGCCGCCGCGCTGCGCGGCCATGTCGGTGGCTTCAAAATCGGCAGTCAGCTGTTCACGGCCGAGGGACCGTCCATCGTCCGGGCGTTGACGGAACGAGGCGATCGCGTCTTCCTGGATCTGAAGTTTCACGACATCCCGAACACCGTGGCCGGCGCGGTGCGCTCGGCCGCGGCGCTGGGTGTCTGGATGTTGACGGTGCACGCTGCCGGGGGGCTCGAGATGCTCCGTGCGGCGAAGGACGCCGCGGCGAAGCATTCGTCCGAACCGCCGAAGATCGTTGGTGTCACCGTACTGACGAGTCTGGATCAGAGCGCGCTCTCGCAGAGCGGGATTGAGCGCCCGGTCGCGGAGCAGGTCGTGGTCCTGGCCCGAACGGCCCAGACGGCCGGCCTCGACGGCGTCGTGGCGTCGCCTCTGGAAATTGCGGCGATTCGAGACGCGTGCGGTTCGTCATTCACGATCGTGACGCCGGGCATTCGTCCGGCGGGCCGTGACCGTACCGACGATCAGGCACGAACGACGAGCGCGGCCACGGCCATGGCCGCCGGGGCGAGCTATCTCGTGGTGGGCCGGCCGATCGTCGCCGCCCCAGACCCGGTCGCCGCCGCGCACGCACTGGCTGCGGAGCTCGGCGCCTAGGCTTGGAACTGCACCTCATTCCCGGTTGATTCGGAAGTTGACGCACGACGGGCGCGGCGGGTGACCCGCCGCGCCCGTCTCGAACGCGATCGCTTGAACGACGGTTACTTTGCGGTGACGATGAAGTAGCCGCGGCGATTGCGCGACCAACAGCTCTCGGCCTCGTCGGTGCAGACTGGCTCTTCCTCGCCTTTGCTCACCATCGTGACCCGATTCCCGGAGATCCCGAGACTCGTCAGGTATTCCACGACGGCTTGAGCCCGACGCTCACCCAGCCCGAGGTTGTATTCGTTGGTTCCCCGATCGTCGCAGTGGCCCTCGACCATGATGCGCGTGCTCGTCCACCGCTGCAGCCATTCGGCATTGCCCTGCAGCGTCGCCCGCGCCTCGTCGAGCAGCTCCGCCTCGTCGTAGTCGAAGAACACGTTGCTCAACGGCTGCTGCGCATTGAGCTCCGCCAGCGACATCCGTTCGAACAACTCCTCTTCCGTGGGTGGCGGCGGCGGCGGCGGCGGCGGCGGCGGTGGTGGTGGTGGCGGTGGTGGTGGCGGCGGTGGCTCGGCCGGCGGCGGCGCCGGTTCCGGCGGCGGCGGCTGCGGTCCACAGGCGAACGCCCCGAGGCCCAGCACCAGGCAGAGGCACGCGGCGAGCATGATGCGGTAACTACGATTCATGATGAAGCTTCTCCTCTTCCGATGCTCGGCGTCCGTGAAGCGACCCGAAGAACCGTCCCCAGCATCCTCCGCCCGCTCAGGCGGTCACACAGAGCGCTGGCAGGAGCTTACAGATTTTGGGCGAAATCTGTCAATTCACACTATTTCACCGCATGACACGAGCATTTATCCCAGCAAAAACAGGTCTTCTGAGGCGCACCTGCAATTCAACCAAACGCCTCGGCCGGGCGGAACGTCCTTGCCGCGGCCCGGCGAGGACACACGAGCGGTCGAAAAGCTGGACCTACTCGGTCCTCTTTGCGATCGACGGAGACCGACAGCCTCAGCATTTCAACGGTGGACGACGCGAGCAATCCCCGCCCTAGTGTCCGTGTCCGTGTCCGTCTTCGTCTTCGTCTTCGTCTTCGTCTTCGTCCGCTTCGTCGCCTGGCAGAAGATCCAGCTCGACTGGAGTGAGGCTGATGACCTCCAGCATCTCGCCGCATTCGGGGCAACTCACCGTGTCCCCGAGATCGACATCGAAGGCGTCCACGTCGACGTCCGCTTCGCACGCTGGGCAATCAGGCATCGCACACTCCGGAATAATCTCTTGGGTGGTGCGGCGGCGAGATCATAGTTTAGCAGCCCGTGGTGCAAGTCTCACTGCATTCGACCGTCGATGCATCCCGGCTTCAGCGGCGCTGGGTGTTGTCCACGATGGGTCGAATACTCCAGGTATGCTCCCTCCTCGCGCCTGGCCGCGACTGATCGGGGCTTCGATTCAGCAAGGTCTCGGTGCCACGCGGGGCTTTCACCACGGGCTGCCAAGATGCCGAGATTTTCCACGATACCGCACGCAACCGCTATCTGGATACAATAGTGAGCGCGTCCCCGGCCGACCCGTCGATGCCATGACTGCCAAGACCGTCGTCGTCGCCTCTCGCCATCTCGTCGTCTCGGAGCGCTTCGCGTCGGCGCTCGTCTCTGCCGAACACCGTCCCGTGCGCGTCACCGACGTCGAGGATCTGCTGGAGCGCGTGGCGCAGCGCAACGGCCGTGTCGACTTACTGATTCTCGATGCGGGCCTGGGTGCCATCCCGGGGCCCGATCTCGTTCGCAGGATCCGAGGCCTCGACGAGGGCCGCCTCCCCATCCTCGTCTTCAGCGGGACGATCGAGTCAACAGACGAGGTGAGGCGCCTGGCGTCGCTCGGCGTTGCCGGCTACGTCAACGAGCATTGCGCCACACCGCAGATCCTGCCCGCGCTCGCCCCGCACCTGTTTCCGGACAGCTTCAATCGTCGCGGCAGCGCCAGAGTCGCGCTGAGGATCCCTGTCTCGTTTCGCCTCGGCGAATCACTCATGACGGCCACGACGCTCAATCTGGGCAAAGGGGGCGTGGCGGTCGGCACGATGCGCCCGCTCGAATTGTTCTCGCAGGCACGCGTCACGTTTCGCCTTCCGGGCTCCAAACAAGAGATCGATGCCGAATCCCGCGTCACCTGGACGGATCACCGCGTCGGCATGGGCCTGCAATTCGAGCGCATCGACGTCGCGGCGCAGGCGGCGATCGACGACTTCGTCGATCGCCAAGCCGACCGCGCTCCAGACCAGGACCGGCGGGATGAGGAATGACCCGCACTCGCCGACATCGTGACGCGACAGCCCGAGTGTGACACTCCTTTTTTGGTGGACATACGATCTGAACTTCATGAGTAGTCCGGACCGGCCAGCCACGGTGCATGCGCGTCCCAGTTTCCGAGACAACGCCGGCGGGTCGGCGGCCGATCGATCGGAGCGGAGATCGCATTCATGATCGAAGTACAGCACCTCACGAAGTCGTACGGCTCGATCACGGCTGTCGACGACATCAGCTTCCGTGTCGAGCCCGGACAGGTTCTCGGACTTCTCGGCCCGAACGGCGCGGGCAAGACGACGACCATGCGGGTGCTGACCGGGTACATGCCCCCGACCGACGGCAAGGCGATCGTGGCCGGGTTCGACGTCTTCGAACAGCCCCTCGAGGCGAAGCGCCGCACCGGCTACTTGCCCGAAAAACCGCCGCTGTACCCGGAGATGACGGTCCGCGAATATCTGACGTTCGTCGCGCGGATCAAGGGCGTCTCGGCTGCGGACCGAGAATCCTGCGTCGCGTCGTCGATGGAGCGGACCCGGATCGCCGACGTGGCCAAGCGGCATTGCGGCAAGCTGTCGAAGGGCTATCGCCAGCGGGTGGGGCTGGCGCAGGCCATCCTGCACAATCCGGACGTCCTCATTCTGGACGAGCCGACAGCCGGACTCGATCCCAAGCAAATCATCGAGACCCGAGAGCTCATCAAGAGCCTCGCCGGCGATCACACGATCATCTTGAGCACGCACATCCTGCCGGAGGTCTCCCAAACCTGCCACCGCGTCGTCATCATCAACCGCGGGCGCGTCGTGGCCGAGGATACCCCCGACAACCTGACGGCACGACTCCGAGGCGCGGAGACGGTGTCGCTGCAGACGGACACCGCGGGTGTCGACCCGGTGCCCGCCCTGGCCGCCGTGGACGGCGTGACCCGCGTGAGCGCCGCACCCGCGCGCGACGGCGTGGTCGACGTGACAATCGAAACGGTGCAGGGCCGTGACCTGCGCCGCGAACTGGCGCGAACGGTCGTCGACCGGGGCTGGGGCCTTCTGGAGCTCCGGTCGCTTCGCATGAGCCTCGAGGAGATCTTCTTGCACCTGACCACTGAAGAGGAAGAGCCTGCCGAGCAGGACGACCGGGTGGCCGCGAGCACCGAGGCCGAGAGAGACGCCGAGGCGGAGGTGCAGGATGAGTAATCTCCTCGCCATCGCGCAGAAGGAGCTCAAATCGTATTTCGCGTCGCCGATCGCCTACGTGCTCATTGGCCTGTTCGCGCTCCTGTTCGGATGGTTCTACAGTGCCATCCTGTCGTTCTTCGTGCGCCAGAGCATGCAGGTGAGCCAGTTCGGGTTCGGCGGACCGACGACCGTCAACATCAACCAGGACTTGATCCGACCGCTTTTGATCAACGCCAGCGTCATCGTCCTGTTCGTCCTCCCGATGGTGACGATGCGCACCTACTCGGAGGAGAAGCGATCGGGAACGATTGAATTGCTCCTCACCTCGCCGCTCAGCAATCTGCAGATCATCCTGGGGAAATTCCTCGGCGCGATGGCGCTCTACGGCCTGATGCTGGCCGTGACACTCGTGCACATCGGCATCCTCTTCATCTACGGTGAGCCCGAGTGGCTGCCCGTCGTCACCGGCTACCTCGGGCTGCTGCTGCTGGGCGGATGCTTCGTGTCGGTCGGGTTGCTGATTTCGAGCATGACCGAAAATCAGGTCGTGTCCGGCATGGCGACCTTCGCTGTGTTTCTGATGTTGTGGGTGATCAACTGGATGGCGGATTCGAGTGGACCGGTGACGCAGGAGGTACTGACCTATCTGTCGATCACCTGGCACTTCGATGACTTCTCGCGTGGCGTACTCGACACGAAGCATGTCGTCTACTACGTCAGCTTCATCGCGTTCGGATTGTTCCTGACGGCCAAGTCGGTCGACAGCGAACGCTGGAAAGGGTAAGCCCGGCTCACGCGGCACCATAAGCGACACGCCTGAGCCACACACCATGCTGCATACGGTCATCGCCGGTCTGGGTTGGATAGGCGCCGCGCTCGTCTTCAGCGCCGTCGCGGGGCGCCTGCTGCGCGCGGAGTGGCAGGACCTCTGGTACTGGTGCTCCGTCGCTGGCCTCGTCTGCGTCTCGCTCTACTTGCTCGCGCAGTGGCGGGAGCTGTTGCGCCTGTTCGAGCGTCGCCACGCGCGGTATGGCTCGATGGCAGCCGCCAGCACCCTGGCCGCCCTGGGCATTTTGGTTTCGGTCAACTACATCGCGGCCAAGCAGAACCGGCGCTGGGATCTGACGGCGGCCCGGCAGTTCACGCTGTCGGACCAGACGGTCCGAATCCTCGATGCGCTCGACGGCCCGATGGCGATCGCCGTCTTCGGACGGGACGACGACTTCGATCGGTTCCGCAGACGGCTCGTCGAGTACGAAGACGTGAGTCCGCAGATCTCGGTGCGGTACATCGACATTGACAAGGAGCCGATCGAGACGCGGCAATACGACATCCAGTCCTACGGCACCGTCGTCTTCGAGTACGGCGGACGCGTCGAGCGCGTCATCGCCGACACGGAACAGGAGCTCACGAACGCCCTGATCAAAGCGGTCGAGGATGAGGCACAGACCGTCTACTTCGTAGAAGGCCACGGCGAAAAGAACATTCGGAGCGCCGAGCGCGATGGCTACAACGCCGTCGCGAGCGCGCTCGAAGCGGACAATTTCACGGTGGAGACGTTCGTCCTCGCGCAGCAGGCCAACGTGCCGGAGGATGCCGCGGTCGTCATCGTCGCCGGCCCGATGACGGACTTCCTGCCCGGCGAAGTCGACGCCGTCGAGCGGTATCTCGATGCAGGCGGCAAGGCGCTGTTTCTCGTCGATCCGCCAGCTACGGTTGACGCCGCCGAGTTGCCCAATCTCTCAGCGCTCCTGGCCGACTGGGCGATCGAGTTGGGCCACGACGTCGTGGTCGACGTGAGCGGGATGGGCCAACTGCTCGGTACCGACGCGTCCGTCCCGGTCGCCGCCAGCTATCCGGACCATCCGATCACGGAGCGGTTCAGCTTCCTTACGGCCTTTCCGCTGGCCCGGTCCATCGCGGCAACACCGGGCGGCGTCGGGGATCGGATGGCGGAGCCGTTCGTGGAAACCAGCGCTCGTAGCTGGGCCGAATCCGACATCGATCGGCTGATCGGCAGCGGCGAAGTCGAGCTCCAGGAAGACCAGGGCGACCGGCCGGGACCGATCGTCATCGGCCTGGCCGTCGCGGCTCCGGTCAGTGTCAGCGCCGACCCGGCCGCGGAGACCGACGCGCCGGCCGAGGTCGACGGCCCGAGCGATCCGGAGGCACCCGCGGACTCCGGCGCAACGGAGTCAGCGAATCTGCCCGACGACAGTAGCCTCGACGCCGACGCGCCAGCACCCGAAGCGCGGGTCGCCGTCATCGGTGACTCCGATTTCGCCGCCAACTTCGGACTGGGCATTCAGGGCAACCGCGACCTCTTTCTCAATACCGTGAACTGGCTCGCGCAGCAGGAGAATCTCGTCGCCATCCGCCCGCGCGAGCCGGAGGATCGGCGCATCACCCTGACCCTGGATCAGCAGCAGCGTATCTTCTGGCTGTCCATCCTGTTCCTGCCCGGCGTCGTCCTCGGCGCCGGTGTCTACAGCTGGTGGCAGCGTCGCGACTAGGACACTCGCATGCGCTCGACTCTCCTCCTGGTCGTCGCGGCAGTGGCCCTGGGCGCGTACGCCTACTTCGTCGAATCGGAGCGGCCCACGCGCATGGAAATCGAGAGCGCGAAGGACAGCGTCTTTGCGATCGAGTCGTCGGATCTGGTCGACCTCGAGGTCACCGACTCCTCGGGAGGGCGCACCGTTCTGCGCAAGACGGACGGAACATGGCGGTTGACCGATCCCGTCCAGGTGGACGCCGACCCTATCGAGGTTTCGGGGATCACGAGTGGCGTCGAGTCGATCGAAATTGAACGGATCGTCGCGGAGTCGCCGGCGGATTTGGCATCGTTCGGGCTCGCGGATCCTCGAATCGTGATCGCCTTCAAGACGGAGGGCGACACGGAGTTCACGCGACTCCTGCTCGGCGACGACACGGCGACGGGCGGCGACATGTACGCCACGACCTCGAACGACCCTCGCGTGTTCCTGGTCGCGGCCTACCTCGACACCAGCTTCGACCGGGCCACGTTCGACCTGCGCGACAAGGCGATCTTGGATTTCGACACGGACGAGGTCGACCGACTCGACATCACGGCGCCGTCACACACGGTCGCGCTGGTGAAGACGGATGAGGCCTGGCGGGTCGAGCAGCCCTGGAGCGCCAGGGGCGATGCGGGGATCACAAATGCCCTGGTGACGCGGCTCGTCACCGGCCGCATGCAAGCCATCGTGGCGACCGACACGACAGCGCTGGACGCCTTTGGCCTCGAGGCCCCGCGCCTCACAGCGGTCGTCGGTACCGGATCGACGCGGGCGACGCTGTGGGTCGGCGATGCGACCGACGACGGAACCGTCTACGCGCGTGATGCCGCCCGACCGCTAGTCTTCACCGTCGAAGAATCGCTCGTCGACGAGCTGATGCGGCTCCCGGATGTCTATCGCCAGAAGGATCTGTTCACCTTCCGGTCGTTCAATGCGACGCGGCTCGAGATCGCTCAGCCCGACTCGACGCTCGTGCTCGAGAAGTCGGACGGCGACCCGCCGGAGTGGCGACGGCTGGAGCCGGCGGCCGGTGAGATCGGCCAGCCGCAGGTCACCGCTCTGCTGTCGGCGCTCTCCGGCCTTCGTGCCGACAGCTTCGCCGACGCGGATGCCCTCGTCGGGCGCAGCAGCCCGATTGCCACGGTCACGGTACGCTTCGGGGACGATCAGGAGGAGCAGGTTGTCTTCGATCGGGTCGCGGACGAGGTCCACGCGACGGTGGCCGATGACAGCGGCGCGGGAATCATCGACGCTGCCGCCTTCGACGCGGCCCTCGCAGACGCCGGCACGCTCGCCGGCGACGCTCCCTAATCGCCCACCGGCTCGGCTCTTGGCTCTCGGACGCCGCGGGTCCTGTCACCGGCCCCCGCTCCCCTCCACGGTGTTCGAGACACCGGCGCTCGCGGCCCGATCACTCAGCACAACTCGGCCAGGATACGCCACGCCTCAGCCACGACGTCCGCCTCGGCGCCACCGAGCCCCCCGGCCCGCACGAGCTCCGGCTGGCCTCCGCCACGCCCCCCGAACCGCTCGGTCAAGCGTCCAAGCACGACGCGCGCATCCAGCGCGACGTCGCTCGACCGGGCCACGACGACGAATCGCGGCGGCCGCGACGAGACAAGAACCGCGAGCCGCCCGGGCTCGCCGACGATCGCCCCGACGAGCTGCTTCAACGCGCCGGCGTCAGTCGCCGGGACGGCGGCCACAACCGCCGTCCATGGGCCGATCGCACGCGCACCCGTCACGAGCGCGGCCGCTTCGAGCTCGCTGAGCTTGGCTTCCAGCTCATGACGGGCGCGCCGCTGCCCCTTGACGTCGGCCTGAAGCTTGGCGATCTGGATGGGCAGCTCGGAGGCCGCGCCGGAAAACAGCCTCGCGCTGTCGCTCAGCAGGGCCCGCTGACTCCTGAACCCGTCGAGCGCGCGCCGGCCGCAACGAAACGACACCCTCAGACCGCCCTTGCACCGCTCGGTCGCGCTCACCACGATCATGCCGATGACGCCCGTCCGCGCCACATGCGTCCCACCGCACGCGGAGAGGTCGACCCCGTCGATGCCGATGAGCCGGAGTATTCCACCCTTGACCGGCGGCTTGCGCAGCGGCAACGACACCGCGTCGGCGGCGGTCACGAACGTGACGGCCACCGACCGGTCGTCCCACACGATCTGGTTCGCCTTCGCCTCCGCCTCCGCCACGGCGTCGGCAGGCAGCGCCTGGTCGAGGTCGATCGTCGACACGGTCTGGCCGAGATGAAACCCGACCGTGCGCGCCCCGTGGCACCGGTCGAAGGCAGCGGAAAGCGTGTGCTGACCCGAGTGCTGCTGCATGTGGTCAAACCGGCGGCCCCAGTCGATCACGCCGCTGACTACCTGACCCACTTCGAGTGTGCCCTCGACGACATGGGTCACCCGCAAGTCGTCGATCTCGCGGACATCCACGACGCGCAAGCCGCCGAGGGTGCCTGTGTCGTACGGCTGGCCGCCCGAGGTCGGATAGAACGCGGTGCGATCGAGCTCCACGAGCGACCGCTGGCCGTCGCGCGCGACCGCCACGACGCGCCCATCGAACTGGGTCCGATCCGGTTCGGTGTAATAGAGGCGCTCCGTCATGACGTCGCGTCCGATGTCAGCAACGGATCGACGGCGCCGGCGTCGCGAAAGCCGCGCGCCCGAAGCAGGCAGCTGTCGCAGGCCTGGCACGGCCCGCCGTCAGGCGCGGGGTCGTAGCAACTGTGAGTCACTTTGTAGTCCAAGCACAGTGAGAGCCCCAGGCGAATGATGTCGGCCTTGGACGATCGGATGAGCGGCGCGTGCACGGTGAACGCCTGTCCTTCGACACCTGCCCTGGTCGCCAGCACGGCAAGTTTCTCGAACGCCTCGATGAACGCCGGGCGACAGTCGGGATACCCCGAATAGTCGACGGCGTTGACGCCGATGACGAGATCGCGGGCCCCCAGCGACTCGGCCCACGCGAGCGCCAGCGAAAGCAGGACGGTGTTTCTGGCCGGCACGTAGGTCGACGGAATGCGGGTCCGCTCCGGCGATTCCAGAGTCGACTTCGGAATGGCGCCTTCCCCCGTCAGCGACGATCCGCCGAAGGCCGCCAGGTCGACGTCGATCTCGCGGTGCTGCGCGACCTCGAGCGCGCCGGCCACCTCGCGCGCCGCGGCCACCTCGCGGGCGTGCACCTGGCCGTAGCGCACCGTCAGGGCGTACAGCTCGAACCCACGCTGCGCCGCCACCGCCGCGGCAGTATAGGAGTCCAGCCCGCCGCTCAAGAGCACGACCGCCTTCATCGACACTGCGCTAACCCCAGAGTTCACTTGCATTGACGTGCCTGGCTTGTTCTGGACGACGAGGCCTGCGTTGCTCCTCGGTCACTTGGGCCCGCCAAACTCCCTCGTCGTGCCTTGCCCTCGCCGCCCAGCCCGGCGCCAGACCCGCCAAGCCAAGTGAACTCTGGGGTTAGACGCCCCGGGCGTCGGCACCCCAGATGTACTTGTGCATCTGCAGTTGCACGCGGACGGCGAGGCCATCCGCCAGCACCCACTGCGCCAGTTGCTTCGCCGGCAGCACGCCGTGCACGGGCGAGAACAGCACCGCCGCGCAACGGCGCGGGAGTTCGTGGTGCTCGACTATCTCCCGCGCGTACTCGTAGTCGGCACGATCCCGGATGACGAATTTCACTTGATCGTGCGCGGTCAACCGCTGCAGGTTGTCCCAGTCCTGGCCGTCGGCCTCTCCGCTCGCCGGACACTTCACGTCCAGAATCGTGATCACCGACGCCGGCAGGCGCTGGGTCGACAGGTGGCCTCCGGTTTCGATGAGGACCTGCCAGCCGCCGTCGAGCAGACGGTCGATCAGCCGATGCACGTCGTCCTGCAGGAGCGGCTCCCCGCCGGTGAGTTCCACGAGACGACAGGGGTAGGGCGTGATGGCCGCCAGGACCTCCTCGACGGTCATCTTGCGTCCCTCGTGGAACGCATAGGCCGTGTCGCACCAAGTGCACCGCAGGTCGCAACCGGTCAGCCGGACGAACACGCAGGGCAGGCCCGCGTAGGTGGACTCACCCTGGATCGAGTGGAAGATCTCGTTGATGGTCAGCACGAGCAGCCCGTCGGCCTGGGCGCTGGACAGTGGCATCGACGGCGCCTGTCATTGTAAGGTGAAATGGCGTGAACCCAGGAGCCCGTCCGAGTATTCGCGTGGGCCGCGGGCGAGCAGCCCGTATGGGACGTCCGGCGTCGCACCGAGGGCGGCACTGAACCGCAGCCACGGTCCGCCAGAGCCAGGCGCGACGAGTGAGAATATCGTAGGCCGATGGAGATCCGTGTCGGCACCTCCGGCTGGAGTTACCCGTCCGGGCGCGGCACCTGGAACGGCGTCTTCTATCCTCGCAAAAGGTCGGCGGCGCGCCGGGGGTTCGACGAGCTCGCCTACTACGCCGAGCATTTCGACACCGTCGAGGTGAACTCCACGTTCTACCGGCAGCCGAGCGCGGCCATGACAGCACGCTGGACCGCGCGCACTCCGTCCGGTTTTGTCTTCTCGGTGAAGCTGTTTCATGGATTCACCCATCGCGGTGGACCCGGGCGGCCGACGAGCGCGCGACCGGCGGGCGTCGACCCGCACGACGTACACACCTTTCGCGACGGCATCGCGCCAATCCGCACCGCCGGAAAACTTGGCGCCGTGCTCGCGCAGTTCCCGGCCAGCTTCAAACGGAACGTGGAAGCGGTCGATCATCTCGGCGCCGTGCTCCACGCGTTCGAGGACGTGCCGCTCGCAGTCGAGCTCCGCCACCGCAGCTGGAGCGACCAACGCGGGGACACCGCCGCGCTCCTGGGTGAATTCGGTGCCGCGTGGACACGAATCGACGAACCCCAGTTCGCATCGTCGATCGGTGACACCCTCGACCCCAAGGCGACGCCGTTCGCCTACGCCCGTCTCCACGGCCGGAACGCGGACGCCTGGTGGCAGCCGAAGGCGTCGGAGGACCGCTACGACTACCTGTATTCCCGCGCCGAGCTCGAGCCACTCGCCGAATCGGCGCGGACCGCCGGCCGGCGCGGCAAGACCGTGTACCTGTATCTCAACAACCACTTCGCCGCGAAGGCGGTGGCCAACGCGACCGTGCTGAAACACGAGCTGGACTTGCCGATCACGGGCGACTACTCGCCGGAGATGGTGGCCCGATATCCGGAGCTCGCGGATCTCGTGCACGTGTCCGCGCCGTCACTGCCCGGCTAGCAGACGCCCCCGACTTGCTCAGCGCCCGACGCGGGTCACGTGCACTTGCGGGCAGTGTGTCGCAATGGCACACCGCGTGCAGACCGGATAGACCGGCTTGCACACATGCTGTCCCCACGTTACCAGGCAGCGATTGACGTGCGGCCACCAGCGGCGCGGCACGACCTCGTAGAGCGCCAACTCCGTCTGATCAGGTGTCTTGGTCCGGACCCAACCCAGGCGGTTCGAAATCCGGTGGACGTGTGTATCGACGCAGATGTTGTCCGCGCTCTGGTGCGCCAGGATCAGCACGAGGTTGGCTGTCTTGCGCCCGACACCCGGGAGCGCCAAGAGCTCGTCCATCGCCGTCGGCACCTGGCCGCCGTGACGCGTCATCAGCAGCCGGCAGGTCGCCCGGACATGTTTCGCCTTATGACGATAGAAGCTCACCGGATAGATCAGGCGCTCAATACGTCGAACGGGGACCTTGGCGAGCGCGGCCGGCGTAGCCGCGACATCGAAGAGCCGAGTCGACGCGGCGAGCGTAGCCGCATCCTTCGTCTGGGCCGACAGCATCGTGCCGATCAGGACACGGAACGGATCGGCGGCGTGCTCGTCGGCGATCTTTTCCATGGCGGGCACATCGAGCTGCTGAATCGCCCGGGCCAGCCGCCGGAGGATGCTCGACACGCGTCGACCATCGACCGACTGGGAGCCACGCCGTCGGCGCGCCCGGGACGCCGTCTTGCGCCCGCCCATGGGGCTCACGCCGTGTCTCCGGCCGCCACCGGCGTCAGCGGCGCTTTCCCGCAGAGGACCGCCTCGACGTTGCGGGCGGCCAGATCGGCCATCGCCGTTCGCGTCTCCCGCGAAGCGCTCCCGAGATGCGGCGCGAGGACGACGTTGGGCCGACGCATCAGGCCAGGATGGACCGTCGGCTCGTGCTCGTACACGTCCAGCGCCGCACCCGCGATCAACCGCTCCTCGAGCGCCCAGTCGAGCGCCGCCTCGTCGATGATCGGTCCTCGCGCCGTGTTGATCACATAGGCGGAACGCTTCATTCTCACCAAGGTACGTCGATCGATCAGGTGGCGCGTGTTCGGCCTGAGCGGAAGGTGCAGTGACACGACATCAGACGAGACGAGCAGCTGATCCAGCGGCATGACGGCCGCGTCGCCGCCAGCGTCTTGCGAACCGCCGCTCGCCCGGTGGGCGGCGAACACGACCCGCATCCCGAATGCGGGCGCGCGAGCCGCCACGGCACGGCCAATCCGTCCAGCACCGACAATGCCGAGCTGCTTGCCGCCGAGTTCCATGCCCAGCATGAAGTCCAGTGCCCAGCCCTTCCACGCGTGCTGACGGACCAGCCGCTCCCCTTCGGAGATTCGCCGGGTCACGCAAAAGATCAGCCCCCACGTCAATTCGGCAACGGCATCGGTCAGGACACCGGGTGTGTTCGTGACCGAGATGCCCCGATCGGCGGCCGCGCCGAGGTCGATGTTGTCGTAGCCCACCGCGATGTTCGCGATGACGCGAAGATCCCGCCCCGCCGCGATGACATCGGCATCGACACAATCGGTCACGACCGAGACCAGCGCCGCTTTGTCCCGGACGCGATCCAGCAGGGCCTCGCGCGTCAAGCCGTCGTTCGCCACGTCGACGGCGGCGATTGCGTCGAGGCGGCTGAGCACCGACGATGGAATCCGGCTCGTCACGAGCACTGGGGGCTTCATGGTGGGCATTCGAACGCGGCGTTCGCCCTCACGTGACAGCACGCGGCATCATGAACCGAGGCTGGGCGCTGCCGGACGGGGTCGCCGGCGAGTCGGCCGAAAGGGCAGCTAGCACGCCGACGGCCAATACCCGCAGTGAGTGGCCTAGTGGCCGAACGACTCGCAGTAGCCGCAACCAACGCAGGTGACGGTCGGCTCGATGAGGCACGCGTGGCCGTCAGAGGCGCCTGACCGAAGGGCGAATCGAACGTGGCTCGGATGACGGTCAGCCGCGGACGGCGTCGTGAGGTGCCGGGCGACCGCGCGCCGCACCAGATCGCGGACGTCGTCTCGCGTCAGCCTTTCGGCGGACTCTTCGCGCGCCATGTCATCTCGATGTCATCGACGATGCCGACGATGGCGGCATCGACCGGTGCGAGAGGTGTGTGGAGTGCCTGACCGGCCGCGCGCCCTTCGAGCACGATCAGGACCCGCTCGCCCACGCCGGCGCCGACCGAATCAATGGCGAGCACAGACAGTCCGGCCCGCTCATCCCCGAGGACCAAGGGCTCGACGAGCAGCAGCTTCGCGCCGATCAGTGCCTCGTGCTTCTGCGTCGAGACGACCGTCCCAATGACGCGCGCCAGCTGCATGTCAGTGTCCGTCGGATGTCGTCCAGTGATCGACAATGCCGACGATGTTCAGATCGGTCGGCACCTGGGCAGGGAGAAACGGAAACGAGGCCTCACGCCCGCGCACGACGAACACGTCCTCGCCGGCGCCGGCGCCCACGGAGTCGACGGCCACGAGCACCCGCCCCGCCGGCATTCGGTCCGAACCGAGTGGCTGCACGAGCAGCAGCTTCTGCCCCGTGAGGTTCGGGTCCTTGCAGCTCGCCACGACCTCGCCGATGACTTTCACGAGTTGCATCATCGCTCCCGGGGCTGCTACGCCTTCGTCTCGATCGCGTCGACGACGCCGACGATCGCCGCATCGACCGGGCAATCCTTGAGCCCGGCCGCCATGCGCGCCGAGCTTCCGCTCACGATCAGGACGGTGTCTCCAGCGCCGGCGTCCACGGTATCGACCGCGACGAGATAGCTTCCGGTTTCCTTGCCCGTGGGATCGATCGGCCTGGCGAGCAGGAGCTTGCTGCTCACCAGGCGCTCGTCTTTTTGCGTCGCAACGACGGTACCGACAACCTTGGCCAGGATCATGGAAGGCGTGGCGCGGCCGTGGCCATCACGGCCGCCGGCCGATCATTCGCGTGAGCGGTCACTTGCCCGACTTGCCAATAGGTAGAGCGTCCTCGAGATTCGCGTGCGGGCGGGGAATGACGTGCACCGACACGAGGTCTCCGACCCGGCGCGCCGCAGCGGCGCCCGCATCCGTCGCGGCTTTCACGGCTGCGACATCGCCGCGCACCATCGCCGTCACGTACCCCGCGCCGATCTTCTCCCAACCGATCAGCGTCACTTTCGCGGCCTTAACCATGGCGTCGGCCGCCTCGATCATCGCCACCAACCCTTTGGTCTCGATCATCCCTAGTGCTTCGCCCATGCTCTCCTCCCACGCGTCCGCGCACGCCCGCGCTCACAGCGCTGGACCGCAGCGAACGACTGGTTCAGGACCGTTGCTATTTCAGCGCCTTGACCGCATCCTCGATGAGCGCTGTCAACTCGCGGTATGTTAGTCGAATTTCCCCATCGCTGCCTACCTCCTCGGGCACGCGCGTCGGGGACCCCACGTCGATCAGCCGCTGGTCGGGCGACGAGGGAGCCTGTATGACCTGACAATCGGTGCGCTCGCCGGACGGCTCGTTCTCGTCGCAAATCGGCGCCGGCGCCTCGATCCCGTACGTCCCACGCAAGCTCTGCAACCGAAGCACTTCTTCTCTGGACAGCACGCGTTCACGGCCGAGCAGTCGCGCCACGAGGCTGATGCGGGCGAAGTGCTCGACCGTCTCCATCCGGTAGTACGCCGCGAACAACTCTCGGGCGATCGTCAACGCGCCGTGATTGGCGAGCAGCAGCCCATCGTAGGTGGAGATGTATTTCCTGACGGCATCGGCGAGCTCCGCCGTCGAGGGCGTGCCGTAGTCCGCGATCGGAATGCTGCCCAGCGTCGCGATGACCTCCGCCAGCACCGCGCGATCGAGCGGAATGCCGGCGACCGCGAAGCCCGTCGCGGCGGGCGGGTGCGCGTGCACGACAGCGCGAATCTCCGGACGATGCTCGTACACCGCCAAGTGCATGAGCAACTCGGACGATGCCTTCCGATCGCCGGCGAGCTTCGTGCCCCGCATGTCGGTCATGACCATCATGTCCGGCGTCATGAAGCCCTTCGACACACCGGTTGGTGTCGTCAAGAGCCGCTCGTCGCCGAGCCTGACGCTGATGTTGCCGTCGTTCGACGCGACATAGCCGCGCTCGTGGAGACGCCGCCCGACCTCGACGATCTCGGCGCGAACGCGCTCTTCAGGCTGCATGGTCAACGGGAGGAGAACCGCTCCCGGCACGTGTCGGAGCAGAAATACTCGACATGGTCACCCTGTTTCAACATGACGGCTCCCGATCGGGTCACGTAGGTGCCGCAGACCGGATCGCGCACTAACGGCACGCTCTTCGGCGGCGCCTGCCGCGGACCTGACGCCCCGTCCACGACGCCCCCCAGAAATCGCCGCAGGGCGTGGACGACCAAGACAATCAGGAGAATCCGCAGGAGCCAGCCAATCCACATCGCCGTCAAGACATGAGACGCGCAGAGCCGACGGGGGTCACTCGTTCGGCGCGCCGGTCGTCCCCACCTCGGCCGCGTGCGCCGATAAAAGGCTGTCGAGCGCTTGCCGCGCCGCGCGCCCTTCGGAGCTGTCCGGCGCGAGCCCGATGACCCGCTCCCAGGCGTCTGCCGCCCCCGCAAGATCCTGCTTCCCGAACGCGCGCACGATCCCCATGTTCAGCATCGTCTTGATGTGCTCGGGGTCGACCTCGAGCGAATGGGCAAACTGATCGAGGGCGCGGTCAGGCTGATTCGTGTAGTAATAGCTCACGCCGAGGTCGGTGCTGACGTTCACATCTTGCCCGTCGAGCGCCAGGGCAGCCTCGTACCAGGCAATGGCATCCTGAAAGCGCTCGGCGTCGAAGAACAGATCACCCAGCGTGGCTCGCGCCGCCGCGTCGGACGGATCGCGTTCGGCCACCGCCATGAGCTCCTCGACGCGTGCCTGATCGGGTGGTCGCGGTGAGGGCACGGAGGCGGCCGACTCCGTTGGGGCCGGCGGCACCGCCGCGAGCACGGCGGCCTGGCCGTCCGGCACCTGCTGGCTCCCCAGCACCCATCCGATGATCAACCCGAAACACGTGCCCGAAACGAGAAAGACGAGCGCTTCACGCTTCATCGCACCGCAACCCCTGAGCCGTCATCCGAGCCCATCATACTGCACCACGGCGTTCGGGCCGCCCCGCGCAGTCTGTGGTGCACGTTGCGCTGCAGTCGTGCCGCGTGACGTGCACGGGCGGCTACCCGAGCTCGCCCCGCACGACGGCGGCGATCTCCTCGGCCCAGGCGTTGATGGCGTCCCGATCACGCCCTTCGAGCATGATCCGGAGCAGCGGCTCCGTCCCCGAATACCGGACCAGGAGACGCCCCTGGCCTTCGAGCCGCGCCTCCACGTCGCGTACAGTCGCCGCGACGGCGGGCACCGATTGGAGGTCCACTTTCTCGCGCACGCGCACGTTGACGAGCACTTGTGGATAGACGGTCAGATCGGCGGCCAGCTCACCCAGACCACGACCACTGGCAGCCATCGCGCGAAGGACCATAAGCGTCGTCACCAACCCGTCTCCGGTGGGCAACACGTCGGGGAAAATGACATGTCCTGATTGTTCGCCCCCTAGCGCCAGCTGACGCGCACGCAGCAGTTCGACGACGTACTTGTCACCAACGGCGCAACGCGCCAGGTCGATGCCGAGCGCCCGCAGCGCAATCTCCAATCCGACGTTGCTCATGACCGTCGCCACGATCGCGTTCCCACGGAGCTGTCCCAGACGCTGCAGATCTCTCGCACACACGAATAGGACCGCGTCGCCATCCACAATGCGCCCCTCGGCATCGACAAAGATGGCTCGATCGCCGTCGCCATCGAACGCGACACCCATCCGGCACCGCCGTGTCGTCACGATCTGGGCGAGTCGCTCCGGGTGCGTCGAGCCGCAATCGTCGTTGATGTTGCGGCCGTCCGGCTCGCAGCCGATGGTCTGGACGTCGAACCCCAATCCCCGAAACAGGTGGGACGCAACGCGGGAGGTCGCGCCGTTCGCACAGTCGATGGCGAGGCGCATCGGCCCAAGCGGCGATGGATCGGGCAGGACGTCGCGCACATGATCGAGATAGCGGTCGAGTAAAGCCGGATCGGTCGTCATCTCGAGAGACGCGGTCGCCACGGACCAGCTCTCGTCGAGGATGACGCGGCTCAGTTCGTCTTCCCGACGGTCATCGAACTTGACGCCGTCGGCGCCGAACACTTTGATGCCGTTGTCGGCGTACGGATTATGGGACGCGGACACGACGACACCAAGCTCGAACCCGGCCGACGCGGCCAGATACGCGACGGCCGGCGTGGGCGCCACGCCGACGCTCGTGACGCTCGCCCCCAGGGACGTCGCACCTTCGGCCAACGCGTGTTCGATCCACCCGCCGGACTCGCGAGTATCACGACCGACGATGATGGCGGGCGGCTCGGCTCCAGCCGGCCGGACCTTGACGAGCGCCGCGCCGATGCGGGCGACCGTCGGCCGGTCGAGGGGAAAGGTCCCGGCGGCTCCCCGAATGCCGTCGGTGCCGAACAACCGTGGCGTCATGGAACGAAGCGATGTCTAGCCGTCCGTCGGCCGCCTCAGCGAATCTCGATCTCGAGCATAGCCGGCTCGACGGCCTCGACTTCGAGCGCCGGGCCGAGTCCGACGTGAACCGGCACAGTGTAACGGCCGGCGTCCAAGCCAGCAAGGTCGACGAAGGCGTCGATCAGGTCTGCGCGAAAGCCGTCGAGCGCCTGACGCGAACCGCTCGCGCGCACCGTCACGGTCGGATCGGTGGGCGTCGCCCGCCGCTCCGGGCCCAGGTTCCTGAACGTGACGACCACCCGACGGCTGACTTGTTGCAGATCTCCCGTTTCGATCTGCACGATGACCGTCACCGTGCCAGCTTCCGCCAGACGCAACGCGTCGTCCGACACGCCGACGCTGACCTCCGCCTCGACGGTCTCCGTCGCATCGGTTACCTGCACCGGCTCGGTGATGGCGACCGCGAGATCCGCCAACCGGCTGACCGGTCCTTCGACCTCCACGCTGACCGGCGACGTGGACACGTTGACGATGACGTACCCCGGCGCCGGCGTGCCCTCAATGACCGGTTCGACCGACACGAATCGACGACCGGAGCGCTCGAGTGTCAACGGGATGGTCGACGGTGAGACCTGCGCGATCTCCACGCCGAAGGGTGCCCGCACCTCGGCCGGCGACAGATGAAAGAGGCGCCGGCCAGACCGGGCCGCCCCGAGGTCGAGTACGGCCACAACGTCACTAGCGCTGAGCCCCGCGAGGAGCGCCGAGGGTCCGCGCACCCGGACGTCGATCGTACTCGGCCCTGTCCCGACCAGGGCCAGACCCGCCGGCACGTTCTGATATTCCAGCGGCGCGCGCAGTCCGCGCTCGACGAGCGGATCGCCGGCGATCGCGAGCCAGAGCACGACCGCCAGCCCCAGCGACAGGAGCTTGAGCCAGAAATGGCGGAAGAGGTGCCTCATGCCACCGAGGCCTCACTGTTCGGTGCCGTGTCGCGAAGGTGAACGCCCAGCTCCTGCAGCCGCGTCCGAAGCTCGTCGGCGCCCAGGTCTCGCTCGATCCGGCCATCGACCGCCAGCGCAATCTGCCCGGTCTCCTCGGACACCACCACCGCCACGGCGTCGCTCTCCTCCGTCGCGCCGATCGCCGCCCGGTGCCGCGTGCCGAGGTCCCGACCAAGACGCGGATTCACGGTCAGCGGCAGAAAGCAGGCCGCGGCGGCGACTCGATCCTCTTGGACGATGACCGCACCATCGTGGAGCGGCGACGTGGGCTGGAACATGCTGACGAGCAAATCGTAGGTGAGCGCCGCATCGAGACGAATGCCGCTCTCGACATGGGCACGAAGCCCGATCGCGCGCTCCACCACTATCAGCGCCCCGACCCGCTGCGCCGCCAGGTGTGAGACGGCCACCACGATCTCCTCGGTCGTCTCGTCGTCGGCGTCACGACGCGCGAAGTAGCGAAAGAACGGTCCGCGGCCGAAATGGGCCAGCGCACGACGAATGTCCGACTGGAACAGGACGATGCCGGCGAACACGACGTACCCGATCATGTTGCGGATGAGCCAATTGACGGTTTGGAGCGGCGCGAGGCGAGAGACGTAGAAGAGGACAACGATGAGGCTGACGCCGAGCGCCATCTGCGCGGTGCGCGTGCCGCGGATCAGCGTGAGGAATTCATAGATGAGAAACGCGACGATCGCGATATCGACGAGATCCCACCAGCCCATGGGCGCGCGCGCCGCCAGCGCTGACATCGACTCGATCATCGATCACATCCCTCACGACGATCACGACGTGGTGAACGACCTCGGGGCGGCCGGCGCCTCGGGATCCGCCGTCCCTCGATGCTTCCGGATGGCATCGGCGACGCGCACGACGTCGAGCATCGCCCGCACGCCGTGCACCCGGACGATGTGCGCGCCCAGCAGGACACTGGCGGCCACCGCGCCGGCCGTGCCCCACTCGCGACGCTCAGGCGGCACATCGCCCAACACCGCCGTCAGATACGATTTCCGCGATGGCCCCACCAGAATCGGCCGGTCGAGTCTCCGCAGCCGATCGAGTTGCGCCAGCACGGTGAAACTGTGCCCGGCGCGCTTGGCGAATCCGATGCCCGGATCGACGATCAGGCGGTCTCGCGGGATCCCGGCGGCGACCGCGGTCTTCAGGCTCCACTCGAGCTCCGCGGCGACCTCGTCGGCGACCGCTTCGTAGCGCGCTTCACCGTACATGTCACGCGCGCGACCGCGCGTATGCGACACCACGAGCGCCGCATGCGCCGCCGCGGTCGCCTCTGCCAGGTCCGGATCATACCTTAGTCCGCTGACGTCGTTGACCAGCGACGCGCCGTGCGCCGTCGCTCGGCGCGCGACGCTGGCCTTGTAGGTGTCTATGGAAATGGGAACCGTCACCTGGCGAGCGAGCGCCTCGACGACCGGAAGCACCCGCGAGGCTTCCTCCGCCGCGTCAATCGGCGTGGCGCCGGGCCGGGTGGATTCGCCGCCAACGTCGAGCAGGTCAGCGCCCGCCTCGACCAGGGCCAGCCCCTCGGCCACCGCCCGCGCAGCGTCCACGCCACCACCATCGCCGGCGAAGGAGTCGGGCGTGACGTTGACGACCCCCATCACCAGCGTCCGCGCACCAAGGCGCAGGACGCCTCCGTGCGCCAGCGGGACATCGTAAGGGGTTCTGGGGATCACACACGCGCCTCGTCTGGCAACGACGCACGCGGCGGCCGCGTCCGGTCGAGATAATCGATGACCGATGACAGGCGACCGGTGACCGACACTCAGCCAGCCGACTTGTGCACGCCGTGCCGACGGCGCCACGCGTCACTCTTGAGGCAGCGGTTTGTTGAGCGGCGGTAGCGGCGGTACGGCCGACGGCTGCTTCGCGTCCGACGCCGTGTCGGCAGACGGCGCCGTGTCGGACGAGTGCTCGACCTCGTCCAGAGGCAGCCCGGCAACCATGCGCCGCACCTGCTCGCCGTCGAGCACTTCCCGAACCAGCAACTCTTCCGCCATCTTCACCAGGATGTCCCGATGCTCCTCGAGCACGGCGCGGGACCGCTTGTAGTTCTCCATGACGACCCGTTTGATCTCTTGATCGATCCGCATCGCCGTCTCTTCGCTGTGATCCTGGTGCTGCGCGATGTCGCGGCCCAGGAAGATTTGCTCTTCCTTCTTTCCGAACGCCAGGGGCCCTATCGCGTCGCTCATGCCCCACTCGCACACCATGCGCCGCGCCAGTTCCGAGACGCGCTCGAAGTCATTGCCAGCGCCGGTCGTCACGCTGTCGTTCGTGATCTCCTCGGCGATGCGCCCCCCCAAGAGAATGGCGATCTGGTCGTTCAGGTACTCGCGAGAGTAGTTGTGCTTGTCGTCCACCGGCAACTGCATCGTGACTCCCAACGCCGCACCGCGCGGAATAATCGTCACTTTGTGGATCGGATCGGCGTTTGGCAGCAACACGGTCAGCAAGGCGTGACCGGCTTCGTGCACGGCGGTCACTTTTTTCTCCTCGTCGCTGATGATCATGGACCGGCGCTCCGTGCCCATGAGCACCTTGTCCTTCGCAAACTCGAAATCGAACATCCGAACGGTTTTCTGGTTGTAGCGCGCGGCAAAGAGCGCCGCCTCGTTCACCAGGTTGGCCAGATCCGCGCCGGTGAATCCGGACGTGCCGCGCGCCACGACGCCGATGTCCACGTCATCGGCCAGCGGGATCTTCTTCGTGTGCACGGCCAGCACGCCTTCGCGCCCCTTGACGTCGGGACGGTTCACGATGATCCGCCGGTCGAAGCGACCGGGCCGCAGCAGCGCCGGATCGAGCACGTCGGGCCGGTTCGTCGCGGCCACGAGGATGACGCCCTCGTTCGACTCGAAGCCGTCCATCTCGACAAGTAACTGATTCAGCGTCTGCTCCCGCTCGTCGTGTCCCCCGCCCAAACCGGCGCCGCGGTGGCGGCCCACGGCATCAATTTCGTCGATGAACACGATGCAGGGGGCATTCTTCTTCCCCTGCTGGAACAGGTCGCGCACGCGTGAGGCGCCGACGCCTACGAACATCTCGACGAAATCTGAGCCGCTGATCGTGAAGAACGGGACGCTCGCCTCGCCAGCCACGGCGCGCGCCAGCAATGTCTTCCCGGTGCCCGGCGCGCCCACGAGCAGGACGCCTTTCGGAATCCTGGCGCCGAGCTTCTGGTATTTCTGCGGTTCCTTCAGAAACTCGATGATCTCCTGCAACTCCTCCTTCGCCTCATCCACGCCGGCGACATCCTTGAACGTCACCTTCTTCTGCGTGCTCGAGGACAGCTTCGCACGGCTCTTGCCGAACGACAGGGCCTTGTTGCCGCCGCTCTGCATCTGCCGCATGAAGAAGATCCAGAACCCGATGATGAGCAGGACGGGTGCCCAGGAGTACAGCAGCGTCGCCCACGGACTGGACGTGGCCTCTTCCGCCGTGATCTGGACGCCGCGCTCGAGCAGCGTATTCGCCAGGCCCTCGTACTGGGGTGGCGCGTAGGTGCGGAATCGCTCGGCGTTCTTGAGGGTGCCGACGATTTCGTTGCCGGTCATCGTGACGCTCTCGACCTGCCCGGCCTCGACCTGCTCGATGAATTCGCTGAAGTTCCGCGCCGTGTCGCTTGTCTGGAAATCAGCCGAGAAGCTCCAGATCAGCACGCCCACGACGACCAGCACCATCCAGAACAGCAAACTCCTAAGCGTCGGATTCAACCTACTCCTCCTAACTGCTTGACCGTCAAGAGTATCACGGACCGCGTCGCGTCCGTGATTCGAAATTCGTGGGCAATGGTCTGCCCCACGATCCACACGATTCGCCCCCTGGAATCGGTCACGATCGGCACGCGATCGCGACGCGATTGGGGAACTTTGCGATCGACGAATAGATCCTGCACCGAGCGCCCGCCCGGCGCGCCGAGCGGCCGAAGGCGGTCGCCCGGCCGTCGTGCGCGCACGGTCAACGGCTCGACCAGGTGCGCCGCATCGATCGCCACGGCCCCGCCCCGGTTCGACAGCGCCGACCGGTCCGGCACACCGGCGTGCTCCGCCGTCACGACGACCTCGGCCTCCGCCACAGTGACTTCTCCCGGAACCGACAGCGCATACGCGAATGCCGCGCGCGCGAGGGGCGGCCGAGCCTCGTCCAGCGAGGTCAGCCGGACGCGGTCGCCGACCCGGGCCGCCACCTGTCCGGGCAGTGACACGCGACCGGCGCCAGCGGTGCCACCCAGCTGTCGCAGCGCCTCGACGTGCTCGAACCCAACGAAACGGCCGCCCGCACCCTGGACGAGTGCCTTGCGGGCGACCCGACGCGCCAGCGCCGTCGGCAGCTCGTCCAAGGCGGGCGCATCGATCTCGACGGCGCCCTCATGTACTAGGACGACGCGGTCCTCCACCTGGTTCGCCGCGGCGTCCAGCCAGTCGGCGTCTGCCCGGGCCACGTCGGCCTCTCGAGCGAGCACGTCGGTGATGCCGCCGGAAAAATGCTCTCGCAAATAGGGGAGTAGTTCGTGGCGGACCCGGTTGCGGGGGATGCTCAGGTCGGCGTTCGATGCGTCGTCCCGAAACGGAATGCCGTGAGCGCCGAGAAATTCCCGCAATTCGGTCCGCGTGACGTCGAGCACGGGTCGGATGACCACGCCGTGCCGCGGGTAGATGCCCGACAGCCCTCGAGTGCCGGCACCCCGCAAGAGCCGCAGCAGGAAGGTTTCCGCTTGGTCGTCCACGGTGTGCCCGACGGCCACGCGGTCCGCTCGAACCTCTCCCGCCACCCGTTGGAAGAACGTTAGGCGAGCTGCACGGCCCGCCGCCTCGACCGAGCACCGGCGCTCGTCGGCCAGCGCCTGTACATCGACGGCGTCCTCGTGATAAGGCAACCCGAGTCGACACGCGAGATCGCGCACGGTCTCGGCGTCACGGTCGGCGTCGTCACCCCGCAGCCGATGATGCAGGTGCACGACGCCCACCAGCGAGAACGGATCGGTGTCGGCCAACCGGTGCAGCAGATGCGCCAGCGCCACGGAATCCGATCCACCGGAGACAGCCGCCAGTACCCGGCCGCCCGCCGGAATCAGGTCGTGTCGTCGAACAGTACGGCGGACGCGGTCGAGGAGAGCGTGCATCGCCTTCGGTCTCCGACCGATCGGCGTCGGCCCCCTCGCCGGGGACCGCCGCGCCGAGCAACTGAAGCCGGAAAAATGATGCCGGTGCAGGGACTTGAACCCTAACAGAGCGATGATCTTAACATGGTAATGGCGCACGATTTTCGCAGTTCAGGGCCGAATTCCTTGCTTTCATGCCGGAGATCGTGGAAGTGCAGATCGTCGATTCCGGCCTTTCGACAGGCGGTCTGCTCACTGGTTTTTATCGAGCTGATCGGTTCCCCGACCTCGTTACCGAACACGAACGCACCTGGCTCGAAGGGCCTCCCGGCCGGATAGAGACCGGTGAGGGTCCAGGGCGGCCTATGATAGAACGTTCGGAGCGGATCTCATACTGGTCGGTGCAAAATGGCAGAATCTCCCCAACCATCGCGGTTCCTGCTGAGCCCGGCGCGTCGCAGACTCCTCGTCGGCCTGGCGTTCACCGTAGCTCTCGTCCCTACGCTGTGGGTCTTCCGCACCGCGATCCTGCAAGCTATTGCGCAATTTTTGATCATCGACGACGCCGCTCAGCCAACCAAGTTCGCGGTGCTTGTCGCCGCCGAGGAGGACCGGCGCCCCGCAAGAGTTGCCGAGCTGTTTCATCAAGGAATGGTCGAGGTCATCCTGGTCTGCCAGACGCGACTGACAGCGTCCGAACGCGCCGGCTTGCTCCCGGACAGCACTACTCGGCAGATCAAGGCGTTGGAGAGGCACGCCGTGCCTCAGGCATCGATCGTCGTACTGGGCGGGGATCCGGGCGTAACTTCCACCTATGAGGAAGCCATGACCGTGAAGCAGTACCTCGACGAACAGCAATATGACGGTCCTCTGGTGATAGTGACGGACGCGTTTCATTCGCGTCGCGCACGCTGGATCTTCGCTCGGGTGTTCGATGGCCGTAGAGAGGTCCGTTCCGCTCCAGCGGGGTACGACGAGTTCGACGAAACGGACTGGTGGCGGCACGAGAGCGGCTTGGTAATCGTCAACAACGAATACATCAAGCTCGGGTTCTACCTGATGAACTACTGGAACGCGGGGGACTAGGATGCGTCCCGTGTCCCTCTGGTTCGTGTGGGTCATGCGGTCGACGTCGTCGACTTGCTGCGGTTCGACAAACTCTTGCCCGGCAGCGAGTACGTGAAGTCACGAGATCTGTTCACCCTTGACGTTGACGATCTGAGTGGGTACGACCAGGTCGTGTTCATGCCCGGGCCCTCCAACGACCCGTTGGCGGAGTTTTCTCCCCGGGACAACTTTGTCATGAACGCCGCCGCTCCTACCTACATTGCGTACCTGGCTAAGAGTGCCGGCGTCCGCCGGTTTGTCTACGCCGGCTCCTGTTCGGTCTACGGATCGACCGATGGCCAGCCGGCCAGCGCAGACTCGCCGGCAACTTCCCAGTGTCCCTACGGAATTGCGAAATTACAAGGTGAGCTGTCAGTCATGCAGTTGGCCGATTCCACGTTCTCGGTCGTCTGCTTGCGGCAGGGCACAGTCAGCGGATACAGCCCGCGCATGTGCCTCGACCTGGTCATGAACACGATGTTCAGTAACCCGATGGACAAGGGCGTCATCGTGGTTGACAACCCAACACCTGGCGGCCCATTCTCGGTATTCTCGATGCCGCCGTGGCCTATCGCGTGGCCATCGAAGCGCCAGCACACGTCTCCGGTATTTTAAACGTGGCCACATGCAACCACACGATCGGCGAGATCGCGGAGTTCGTCAGAAGCCGCCTCCACGAATGCGCTGGCATTGAGGTCGACCTCCAGCTGCACCATCGGCGCGATTGTCGAAACTACAGGGTGAGCACCGAGAAGGCACAGCGGATCCTCGGGTTCCGTCCCGCCCAGGAGATTCCGGCGATCGTCGATCACCTCTTCGAGCACCGCGTGAAGTTTGCGGACACCTCGAACGAGGCCTATTACAACATCCGCCGCCTCAGGACGCTGAAGGCAGCAGGTGATAAGGATTTCGAGAACGCGTAAACTGGCAAGGCTGGCTGGCATCGTTCTCGGTGACAAGGTGACACACAAGATCCGGGATGCGGTACGAACGTTGCGGGAAGATCTAAACTGTACGGCACGTCTCTGTTTCTTATTTGCCCTCGCCGTTCGGGCGGCGGGCCTTAACGAGGAGAAAGGCCGTTGGTCCCGATGATCACGCGCATGCCGCCCAGACTTTCAGAGATCACTCCGAAGTGGCTCTTCGGAGTGATCAGTGTTTTGTTCGCGATTTTCGTAGCGGGCTGGTTCGCTAGAGACTGGCTGTCGGAGCGACTTCTTCGCAACCTGCTGCATGAGTTCGGCATCACGGCGACATTCAGAACGTGGTCGCTTGCGATCTCAAGCAACGGTCTTGCCCGCGGGCCGGACATCAACTCACATTTCTATCAGCTGCGCGTGGAGAGCATCGAACTGGAACTGTTCGGGCCCAGGGGGGGCTCACTGGATGAATTCGGTGATGGCGTCGTGTTTGCCACCACCAAAGGCCGGCTGGGTTTTGCGTCACGCGACGGGCATCGGACATCCCTGGATGAATCTGTCCCCATGAACGAAGCGGCGTTGCTCGCCTATGTGGAAGACGAGGGTCTGGACCGCATACCGCAAACCCGGGTGGCCGATATCCTCGCGCACGAGACCCGCGACGGTGTGTCCAAGCTGTTCGTCTCTCACCACTATTACGTGGATCGATGCATCGAATTCAGGATCTCGTCCATCCAGCTCGAGCTCGACGCGGGTGTGGTACGCCTGACGGGGCCCTGGGAATTAGTCTACGTGGCACGCCCATGTATTAACCCTAATGTGACAAAACCTCAGGCGACATTCGCCAAGGCATCACGGATGCGGGTGAATGTCTGGCGCGTCGCGACGTTGTCCCGGAGGCGCAGCCGTGTCCGGCCTCCCGGGCGCACCAGTTGCGCCGCACGATGAAACAGCACGAAGCGGAGCGTTTGCACCGTTTGGAGGACATGCAGCACGGTGCGTTTGCGCGACCCCCGGCGGCGCACCGCCCCGGTTTCGATCTGGAAGTTGGTCAGCAGGTTGTGGGCCAGGACGACCAGCTGCTGCCAGGCGCTGTTGGCCGCATACGCCCTGGTCGGGACGGTGTGGAAGGCCCAGCCGCTCTTGAGCTGCGCGATGGTCTTTTCCTGATTCCCGCGGCCACAGGCAAACCACCAGAGGTTCCGCAGCGTCAGGTCGAGGTTGCTCGTCACCGCGGAGTACTCGTAGTGCCCATCGTTCGGGTCGAACAGATCGAGTTGGTAGTTCTTCGTCGCGCGGTGGTGGACGTGCTTCCGGTAGATCGCCACCCACACCGTGCGGCCCCACGGCGTGGCCGCCTGGGGAACGATGAACCCGGTGATGCGGGGCGCCACCGGGTGCCAGGTCGGCTGCGCGCGGATGTACTGCTGCAGATCCAGCCACCGGTAGAACGGCACCTTGATGGCGTAGCCGGCGCCGCGGCCCGCGAGCCAGTGCAGCACATCCCGCCGGAAAAAGGCCCCATCCATGCGAAACCGCACGCGCCCCCCGGCCGGCCGGAGCGCCGGCAGCTGCGCCCACAGGGCGCGCAGAAACGGCAGCCCGGCTTTGCCGTCGTGGACGTTCCCGGACCGATTCTTCACGCGCAGGATGTGGGTGGTCTCGGCCAGGTGCGCCAAGATCGGGTAGTAGCTGGGCACCTTGCGGTGATGCGGGTTGAACCCGCGAAAGGCCCGCTCGACCTGCAACCCGGTCGATACCACGACGCCGTCCACATCGATCGTCCAGGTGCGCAGGCCCAGCGTCCCCACCACGCGGGCGATCACCGCCGTGTTGATCTGCTGCAGCCGGTCGACCGTGGACATGGTGAAGGCCTGCAACCAGCGACTCACCGTGCGCGCTGTCGGCAGGACCTGCACCTCGCAGAAGCGCCGGACCAGCGGATCGTCGTGGAGGAAGGCGAGGTGCCGCAACCGCCGGCCGCCCACCACGAGCAGCCCGATCACCAGGCGCACCATCGCCGTCGCGCCGAAGTCGCCCCAGCGCCCGGTGCCGGCAAACGCGTCGCGGACCACCGCGTTGAAGCGAGTCGCGCGCAAGTAGCGGCCGAACAGCTCCAACCCGGCATACGAGGTGAGCGCGACATCGGTGAACTCCAGGGCCAGATCGCCATTGACACGCGCCGCCAAATCGGTTCTTCTTCGTCTCACGGTCGGTGGCCTTTCGTTGTTGGCATGAGGAGTTGGTTTGCACCCTCTTCAGACCACAACGGAAGGCCTTTTTCAATTACAAAGTGTCGG
Source organism: Vicinamibacterales bacterium (assembly GCA_963667915.2). GTDB lineage: Bacteria > Acidobacteriota > Vicinamibacteria > Vicinamibacterales > UBA823. The sequence continues at coordinate 1,331,301 of CAXXNN010000004.1, forward strand.
GCGTGCCCCGAAGAAATGTCACATTAGGGTTAATTTCCAAAAGGCGGATTTCCGTGCGGGGATTACCGGAGGGCGTCTGGTGATGGACGGTGACACCCATCTGCTTGCGGTCATTGGCGACCACGGCGGAACGGAAATCGTCGGCGGTGTGGGAACGGCGATGGATCCGAATTGGGATCTTGGGAAACTGCTTCGCATCGACTTGGGCACGGGAGATTCGGAGATCGTGTCCAGCGGATTGCGTAACCCCCAAGGCTTTGCAAGAGACGCTCAGGGCACGCTGTGGGAATCCGAACATGGGCCTCGGGGTGGCGACGAGCTGAACATCCTGGTGCCGGGAGCAAACTACGGATGGCCAGTCGTGACATATGGCACGCAATATGAGCGCAGGGACTATCCCGGTAATCCTGTTCAGGGTTGGCATGAGGGATATCAGAAACCCGTGCACGTGTGGGTTCCATCCATCGGCGTGTCCAGCATCGTGTTTTCGGATAGCGAAGAGTTCCCGCTCTGGCGGGGTGACCTGCTAATTACAGGTTTGGCGGACCGGATCCTGTATCGGGCACGGATCCAAGACGATCGTGTCGTCTACGTGGAACCGATCGCCATAGGACAGAGAATCCGGGACATGGTCGAATTGTCAGATGGCACGATTGCCTTGCTGACGGACGACGACGCACATGTGATGTTCCTTAGTCGCGCCGAGTAGGGACAGGCTACGCTCGTGCAGGTGGCCTTTAGGATTGCCGGAACCGTCTGGATGCAGGTTGGGAACTATCGGGCTCGATTCACCGAAGGCACATCAAGCTGCCAGTGTTTGACAGTCCGCCCACGGTCAACCGGAGCTGTTCGACGTTCAGAGGCTACTCGTTCGCCGTACCGTTCGACGCGGTTCTGGCCGCCAAGCAGACGAAACCAACGGTAACGGTCGTCCAGCGGCTCGACCGTTCGGCGCGCGACTATGGACGCCCCGGCGACGCGGACGACCGCCAAGCCCAGGTGAATCTGCTCGCCGTCTCACGGTGTTTCAGAGCCACTGAGCCCGGCGGCGACGGAGGCGGCCATTCGGCTGCTCAATGAGCCTCCACCCTTCTCAATCGGGGGAGAGATGGGGGAAACCGGACGGGCGGGGTCAGTTCCCGCCCATGTTCATGAGGGAAAAATGGTGCCGGTGCAGGGACTTGAACCCCGGACAACGCGGATATGAGCCGCGTGCTCTAACCAGCTGAGCTACACCGGCAGAACGCTGTGGGCACTGCTTGCCCCTCGCGTCTCGGAGCCGCGACTCGCCTCGGCGCGGCCAGGCTGAGGCGAGGCAACAAGGGATTATATCAAGGGTCTGTTTTCCAGTGTTCTGTTCACTGCTCAGCGATGCTCAGCGTCGGGCCGAGCCCCCTCGCTCGATGAGCGCAGCGGCCAGCAACGGGATCAGCAGCTCGTGGTGGCCGATCAGGGCAATCCCCCGCCCCGTGCCGGCCGTGGGCCGCTCCACGACATTCGTCTGGGGACGGTAGTGCCGGAGGAAGTCGAGGTTCACGGTCGTGAGTTGCGCCAGGGGAATGCCACGATTGCGCGCCAGCGCAACCGCCTTGAGGAAAACCTCCGGCAGCAGCACGGCCGAGCCGCAATTCAGATAGACCCCGCGCTCGAGCCTGGCGACGCTCGACACGAAGTATCGAAAATCCCGAAGGCTGCCGGCACCAAGCGCCTCGCCTGACGCCTGCGGGTGCATGTGTATGACGTCGGTGCCGATCGCCACGTGGACGGTGATCGGAATGTGCAGGCGATGCGCGGCGGTGAAGACGCTGACCGACGCGTGCGGCGGCTCACGCTCGGCCAGGAAACGGCCCACGGCTTGACCGATCCCCCGCCCGGCACCCACGCCCTCGCTGATCGCCTGATTCAAGAGGCGGCCGGTTTCCTCCGCCATGCCGAACCGTCCGGGCCCGAGCGACTCGTCGACGTCCTCTGACGTCCCGCCCGACAGCGCGACCTCGAAGTCGTGAATCATGCCGGCCCCGTTCGTGGCGATGGCCGACACGAAGCCGCGTTCCATCAAGTCGATGATGACGGGCGACAGCCCGGTCTTGATGACGTGGGCGCCGAGTCCCCACACGATGCCGGCCTCGTCACGCCGGGCGTCGGTGAGCGCGTCGACGACCCGTCGGAAGTCGACGCCGGCGAGCAGCCGCGGAAGGCGGTCGACCAGGGCGGCGACGCCGGCACCTGGCTCGTACGGCCGTGCGAAATCCTCGACGCGGGCCTTGCTCCGCCTGGACCCGAGCGGGTAGGTCCGGATCTGCTCGAACCCGAATTCCTCGTACGGAAACTTCATCGCATCACTCGACGACGCACGCCCGATCTCTGCCGCCCACGCTCAGAGAATCAGCATCGCGTCGCCATAACTGTAGAACCGGTATCCCCGCCGGATCGCCTCGGCGTAGGCCGCCAGCACGCGCTCTCGACCCCCAAACGCGCAGACCAGCATCAGCAGCGACGACCGGGGCAGGTGGAAATTCGTGAGCAAGCCTCCGACGACGGCGAACCGGTGTCCGGGACGGATGAACAGCTCGGCGACGGCCTCGCCGGCGGCGACCCGACCCTGCCGCCAGGCGCTCTCCAGCGCCCGCGTGGTCGTCGTCCCGACCGCGACGATACGCCGACCGGCATCGACCGCGGCGCTGAGCGCCGACGCGGCCCGCTCCGAAATCACGTACCGCTCCGGATCGACCGTGTGCGCCTCCACCCGCTCGGCTCGCACCGGCTTGAACGTACCGTACCCGACGTGCAGCGTCACGTCCACGCGGTGGACACCGCGCGCGCCCACGGCCTGCAGCAGGCGGTCGGTCAAGTGCAAGCCGGCGGTCGGCGCGGCCACCGACCCACGCGCGCGCGCGTAGACGGTCTGATAGCGCTCGCGGTCGGACTCGGAGTCCAGCCGCCGGATGTAGGGTGGCAACGGCACGTGACCGATCGCGTCGATCGCAGCATCCACATCACCTGGCCCGAGACTCCCGGCGCCGGTCGTCAAACAAACGATACGCCGGCCGAAGAACCGGCGCTCGAGAATCTGCCCGTCGATGGTCCACCCGCGCCGCTCGAACCGCACGCACTCGCCGACGCGCAGCTTCTGCCCCGGGTGCACGAGCGCACTCCACCGCGCCTCGTCGAGGCGCTCCAGCAGCAGGCACTCCACGGCGCCGCCGCTCGGCACGCGCCGACCCCGGAGCCGCGCCGGAAACACCCGGGTGTCGTTGAGCGCCAGCACATCACCCCGCTGCAGCCACTCGGGGAGCGCCGCGACGGTCGTGTGCGTCGCGCCCCCGCTGGCGCGATCGAGCACGAGCAACCTGGCCGCCTCCCGCCGAGCTGCCGGCATCTGCGCGATCAGATCAGGCGGCAGCGCGAAATCGAAATCGGCAACATCCATCGCCACGCCGCCGCGCCGGCACCCACGGGGGGACCGACGCTCCTGCCAGTCTCATCCTAGCCGCCCGTCAAAACCCCCACCGCAGCAGGACGGAGCCGACGGTGAAGCCTGCACCGACCGACGCCAGCAGGACGAGATCGCCTTTCTTGAGCCGCCCGTCGGCGACGGCATCACCGAGCGCCAGCGGAATCGTGGCCCCGGTCGTGTTGCCGTAGCGATCGATGTTGACCACGACCTTCTGCTCATCCAGGCCGAGCCGCTCGGCCGCTGACATGACGATGCGCCGGTTCGCCTGATGACTCACGAACAGATCCAACTGGCTGGCCTCGATGCCGTTTCGCTCGAGAATCCGCCTGGAGATCTCTTCCGTCTTGCGGACCGCGAACTTGAAGACGGCTTTCCCGTCCTGGTGCACGTAGTGCAAACGCTGGTCGACCGTTTCGTGCGATGCCGGTTTCAGCGAGCCGCCGGCCGGAAGGCACAACGCCGCGCCGCCGCCGCCATCGATCTCGTGCAGGTAATCGATGATCGCCGGTCCCCCCTCGTCGGCCGGGGACACCACAGCCGCGCCGGCGCCGTCACCGAACACCACGCAGGTCGTGCGGTCTTGGAAATCGAGGATGCTCGTCATCACGTCGGCGCCGATGGCCAGCGCGTGACGCTGCCCGCCGGTGGAGACCAGCGCGGCCGCCGTCGTCAGCGCGTAGGTAAATCCCGAACAGGCGGCGCCCAGATCGAATCCCCAGGCATGCGACGCCCCGATCTTGTGCTGAACCAGACAGGCGGTGCTGGGAAACATCATGTCGGGCGTCGTCGTGCCGACCACGATCAGGTCGATGTCGTCCGGCGTGAGGCCGGCCTGCGCGATCGCCTGCGCCGCCGCCGGCACGGCCAGATCGGACGTCCCCACGCCCGGATCGACGACATGCCGCTCGCGGATGCCGGTGCGCTGGCGAATCCACTCGTCCGAGGTCTCGACGAGCTTCTCCAGTTCGGCGTTCGTCATCACCCGCGGGGGCACGTGCGTCGCCAGCGCCGCAATCTTCACTGGCCGCGTGAAGCGTCGTCCCGTTGGTGCGTTCCCGTCGCCCGCTACCACAGTTTGGAATCCTTCCTCGGTGTGTCCAGCCCGAAATACTCGTACGCCCGCGCCGTGGCCACGCGTCCCCTTGGCGTGCGATCCAGAAAGCCTATTTGAATGAGAAACGGTTCGTAAATGTCCTCGATCGCGTCCTTCTCCTCGGCGATGGCCGCGGACAGGCTGTTGAGGCCGACGGGGCCACCGCCGAACTTTTCGATGATCGCCTTCAGCAGGCGCCGGTCGGCGTCGTCGAATCCGTGCTCATCGACCTCCAGCAGCTTCAGCGCGTCCTGTGCGACCGGCCCGGAAATGGTACCGTCGGCGCGCACCTCGGCGAAGTCGCGGACCCGCCGCAGGAGTCGATTCGCCACGCGGGGGGTACCACGAGACCGCTGGGCAAGCTGCTCGGCCGCGTCGTCGTGAATCGGCACACCGAGAATGCCAGCCGACCGGCGGACGATCTCGAGCAGATCGACCTCGGTGTAGAAATCCAGCCGGTGCACGATGCCGAAGCGCGCCCGGAGCGGCGCGGTCAGCAAACCCGCGCGGGTCGTGGCGCCGATGAGCGTGAACTTCTGCACCGGCACCTTGACCGATCGCGCGCTCGGGCCCTGCCCAATCACGATGTCGAGCTCGTAGTCCTCCATCGCGGGATACAGAATCTCCTCGATGGCCGGATTCAGACGGTGAATCTCGTCGATGAACAGGACCTCCCGCTCCTGGAGGTTGGTCAGGATGGCCGCGAGGTCGCCCGCCTTCTCCAGCACGGGGCCGGCCGTGGCCCGCACCGGCACACCCATCTCGTTGCCAATGACATGGGCTAGGGTCGTCTTGCCCAGGCCGGGCGGTCCGTAGAGCAGCACGTGATCGACCGCCTCGTGTCGCTGCCGCGCCGCCTGAATCGACACCTTCAGGTTTTCCCGCATCCGATCCTGGCCGATGTAGTCGTCGAGCGTCTTCGGCCGGAGACCGGCCTCGTACTGCGCGTCCTCATCAGCGCGCACCGAACTCACGACTCTCGGATCGGTCATGACTCTGGGATCAACGCTCACGCCCCGGGCGGTCGCGCGCGGCGCACTCAGCGAGCCAGCGCGCGAAGTGCCCGCCGGAGCACCTGCTCGAGCGCGCGATCGTCCGACGCCTTCAGCGCCCCGTCGATCGCCTTCTCGGCGAGCGGCCGATGATAGCCCAAGTTCAGCAGCGCGGACAGGACGTCGCCGCGCAGGTCGTCCGGCGGCGCCGACCCGGTCGTCGTGGGTACGTCATCGCCGTCGACGGCCGGCAGCCGATCCTTGAGCTCGACGATCATGCGTTCCGCCGTCTTCTTTCCGACGCCCGGAATACCGGTGAGCCGGGCCACGTCACCCTGCCGCACGGCGCGCACCAGCGCCGGCGGCTCGATGCCGGACAGCGCCGTCAGCGCCAGGCGCGGCCCGATGCCGCTGACGCCGATGAGGTGCTCGAACAGCTGCAGCTCGAGCGCCGATGCGAAGCCGAACAGCGCCAGGGCGTCCTCGCGCACATGCGTGTGGATCCGCAGCGCCACCTCCGCGCCAGGGTCCCCCAGCTCGTAGAAGGTGGACAGCGGCACGCGCACGTCATAGCCCACCCCGTTGACGTCGATCACGATCCGGCTCGGGTGCTTCTCGGCCAGCCGGCCCGTGAGCGTGGCAATCACGAGGGTCTCCGCGTCGCGAGCGTCTCCGGCTTGACCTGCCGCCAGCTGCGCGGCCGCCGGGGTCCGGGCGGCGGATCGTCGGGGATGCCCGCCGGCGCCAAGTTGTTGGCGTGGCACAAGGCGACGGCCAGCGCGTCGGCGGCGTCATGCGGGCTCGGCACGGCGTCGAGTCCGAGCAGCAGCTTGATCATCTGCTGGACCTGATGTTTCTCGGCGCGTCCGTAGCCCACCACCGCCCGCTTGATCTCGGTGGGCGTGTACTCGACGACGGGAAGACCGGCCTGGCTGGCGGCCAGAATCGCGACGCCGCGCGCGTGGCCCAGCTTCAAGGCGCTGCGCACGTTGCGCGCGTGAAACAGGCTCTCCACCGCGACACACTCGGGCCGGCAGGTGGACAATAATTGGACCAGTTCGGCGTGGATGACCTTCAGCTTCTCGGGAAACGACGCGCGGACGGGCGTGGCGATGGCGCCGTACACGATGAGCCGGTGCCGGCTGCCGCCATGGTCGATGCAGCCGTAACCGGTGCGATGGGAGCCGGGGTCGATTCCGAAGATCTTCACGCCAGCGAGGCCTCGATCTCCTTCTCCTCGACGGTGAAATTCGACCACACGTGCCGGACGTCGTCGTTGTCCTCGAGCGCGTCCAGCAGCTTCAGCATCTGCTGCGCCACCTTGCCCTCGAGCTGGACGTAATTCTGGGGCAGCATCGCGATCTCGGCCGTGATCGGCTCGACGCCGAGCTGCTTCACCGCCTCGAGCACCGTGGGAAACGCCTCGGGCGGGCTGACGACTTCCCAGTGCCCCTCGTCGTCGCGCAGATCGTCGGCACCGGCGTCGAGGGCCGCCGCCATCAACGCCTCTTCCTCGGCGGCCGACTTGGCGACGAGGATGTACCCCTGCTTCGTGAACATCCAGGCCACGCTGTTCGACTCGCCCAGGTTGCCCCCATGCTTCGACAGCATGTGCCGCACCTCGCTGACCGTGCGCTTCTTGTTGTCGGTCAGGGCGTCGACCATGATCGCCACGCCGCCCGGCCCGTAGCCTTCGTAGGTCACTTCTTCGTACGACACGCCGGGCTCTTCGCCCGTGCCGCGCCGAATGGCGCGCTTGATGTTGCCGGCCGGCATGTTGACCGACTTGGCCTCGGCGATGACGGCGCGCAGCCGCGGATTGCCGTCGGGATCGCCGCCGCCGGCGCGGGCCGCCACGGTCAATTCCTTGATGACCTTGGTGAAAATCTTGCCGCGTTTCGCGTCGGCGGCGCCCTTCTTGTGCTTGATCGAATGCCACTTGGAATGGCCAGACATGGCGGGAGTCCTCTGAAGTTCGGGGCAGAAAAATCAGGCAAAGTCTAGCATAGTGGGGCTGCGAGTGGGCCATCCGTCGGATGGCCGCATCCGCGCTACCTCGCTACCGCTTCGTGGCCAGGACGATCCAGACCTCCGCGCTTGGCTCCCACGGCCCGCCGCGGTAATCACCCATGACCGCGTCGACCACCAAGCCGGCGCGATCGAGGCGGCGGGTCATCTGGGCCACGGACATCGTCCGAAAGGTCAGCGAGAACCGGCGTTCGGCGCGCGCCGCGCCGCGCCGCTCGACGTAGCGTTGATCGAAGATCGTCAAGCGCCGCACACGGTCCTGACGCACCGACTCGATCAGCGTCAGGTGCGAGCCTTTCGGGCTGCGGCGGCCCTTCAGGCTGACCCGGTTCTCGTACTCGGCCCAGGCCGCAAGATCGGGGACGAGATCGATGCCGAACGTGCCGCCGGTGGCCAGCGCCGCGCTGACCGATCGGAGCGCGGCGGTGAGATCGCGGTCGCACAGCAGCGACTGCAGGATGCCGTACGGCGCGATCGCGAGCTGAAACGGCCGGGCGCTGAGCAACGGCAGCGCCCGAATGTCGCCACGAACGAGCCTGACCCGCGTCCCGTAGCGCGAGCGGCGCAGCCGGCGTCTGGCCCGCGCGAGCATCTCGGCGGACCGATCGACCCCGACGAGCAGGTCGGTCGTCCTGGCGACCGGCAGCGAGACACGGCCGGTCCCGCAGCCCAACTCCAGGACGGGACCGCCCACACGCGTCGCGAGACGTTGCCAGAACCCCACGTCGCGCCGCTGGACCGTCCGCGCATTCTCCCAATCGTAGAAGGGGGCATACGCATCCCAGCCGTGCCATCCCTCCCGGGAAGGCGACGCGGCGGCTCGCCGTCGTCTGCTCTGTCTGCTCCGGCTGCTCTCTCTGCTCTCTCTGCTCAATGCTGCGCTCACGTCACGGGGATTTCCTCGCCTATAGTAGCGGTCTCGTAAAGGCACTGCTAGAATCCGTGCTGGAGCCGAAATCCTGGCGTCATGATCGAGTTGCCCACCCATCTGATCGGCATCGAATTGTTCTGGTGGCAGGAACGAGCGGACCTCCACACCCTCGTGACGATCTACGGACGAGCGTTCGATCCTGAATTGAAAGAACGGTGTCTGTCCTTCGCACTGTTCGATCAGGCAGGACGGCCTCAGTGGCGATGGCAGACGATGCTCCGCGACGATGGGTTCGTCGTGATCGACTCGCAGCGCCCGCCGGCGTCGGCACGTGACGCGCGGCGTGTCGGGGAGGGTGTGCTCGCCGTCTTCACCTCGACGAAGGATGCACCTCCAGAACACCTTCGGAAAAAATACGGACGCCTCTACAGCATGATTGACTGGTATTCCGAGGAGGGCGAACTGTGCACGCTGCACAGCGACCAGACGCTGACGTCAAGTGACACTCCGACTGAGTTTACCGAGATCGTCTTTCAGGAAACGTCGGAGGCGACGAATTTTCTGGTCATCCTCAACGGGCCTGACGCGCAGGCTGTACACAGCGGTCGGCTGGAAATCAAGAATCACCGCGGCGACGTCCGGACCGCGATCCATTCCCAGCCGATGGGACCGTTCACCGTGAACAAGATCCAACTCGGAGCACTGTTTCCGGGCCTGCCGGAATTCTGCGACGGCCAACACGTGTCGATGGAGGGATCATTCTCGGCGCCCGGATTGTTCACGCGTCCTTACGTCATGACGCAGGAACGCCATCTGTGCGGCTATCACGGTGGAAATCGGTATCGGTGGCAAGGACGGGGGATGCCGGCCACGTTCTACAAGTGGTGGGGCCGGGGTGAGGTGAATCCGATGATGGTGGTACATCAGAAGGACCTCACGACGACCGTGAACGTGCTGAATACGCATGGCGATGTGGAGGGTGACTTCTGGGTCGATGCCCGCCTGTTCGACGAGGCGGGCCGGCTCTGCGCCGTGCGCGAGCGTTGGCTGTTGGCCGCGCGCCACGGTCTGAGCCGCGGCAACGTTCGGGATCTCCTGGCAGATCCGGACGAACCCTTCAGGGGTCATGTCGCCCTGAGCTTTTCCTCCGACGACAAACCGGTCTATCCGTTGAGGCTCCAGGCGCTTCTCGAGTACCGCACACCGGTCAACGTCTCGCGCGTCATGGCGTGGAGCGATCAGTGGAATTCGGCAGATCGACGAAACGTGAAAGAGCCCTTGGTGTATCGATCCTACTTCAGAGTCTGGCTGAAGCCGCCTATCACCTCGGACATCGCGATCACGAACTGCGGGATCGAGGAAGAGTATCACTCTGAAGTGTCGTTCGTCCTCCGTGTGAGCAATTCGGAAGGTGAAGCGCTTCGTCACGAAGGGACGATACCGCCGCACGGGACGTCATTCATCTCCTTGGAAGCCGTGTGGCCGCAGATTTCGGAATTCATCGGGAGCGTCCCAGTCGGAGTCGCCGTCATCGAAAGCCGCGCCGATCTCGCGATCGTCCAGATCAGCCGCCATCAGCGGTCGGGTGTCTGCTCCGTTGAACACTTCATGGCCGTGCCGACCTTCCATCACGGGAAGCGTTACAGCCCGGCCGGCGCGTAACCTAGCGCCCGTGGTAAAAGTCCGGCGTCGCACCGAGGGCGCCACTGCACCGAAACTGCGGTCCGCCGGAGCCAGGTCCGAACCTGGCCGCTCGTCACGGGAACGTTCAGGCTGGAGGATTACGAGGCGTGGTTTGGACTCGCCCGACGGAAGCTGAAAGTCTTGCTCCGACCGTGGAAGGCCGTCACACATGGAAAGAGCGCCTCGGCTGCTTGCCCAGACGCTCTCTTCAACTTCAACGACCCGGAACTTGGCTAGTCCGCGTGAATCACAGGCGCTATCCGATAGGACCGTGACTTAACGCCTGACTGTCCGTTCCGTTGATCACGATGATGTAATCGCCTGGCTTCCGAAACAGGCCGCGCAGGGCTGCAGCCTTCTCGGATCGGGTGACGGCGACATTGAAGTCAGGTTCGACCATGTGCCCGGATCCGCACTTTCTGTTGTCCGCGGGGTCGGTGCCAATAGAATAGATTGTAACTTCGTCCTTGACGACCTCGAAGTTTGTAAAATTATTACCAAACGATCCCATCACGTCATAGCAAACCTTCAGCCTGTTCGGGTTCACGTCTTGCTGCAGGATGACCCTGCTGTTGTTGATGATGGCGTTCAGAACACCTCCCCTGACTTGTCCGCTGCCAGAATGTGCTGCCAGCCCGGCACTGCCGACGACGGCCGCGCCCGGACTGCCCGGCGCCACTGGGTTCTGCAGACCTTGCTCACAGGCCGCCCCGGTAAGGACTGCGAGAGACACTAGAGCCAATGCGCCGGAACGAAAAGTCTTCATGACGATACTCCTGGGAACGGCACCTGGGCCGCCTACGCCAAAGCCAAATCGCGCATGCCGGGGAGTCCGAGCAGCCAACTGCTCGGAGACATGCTCGCGTAGACCCAAACTCGCACCAGAGCCAAAGCGCGTGGAGCATGCCGGGAAGTTCCAAGCGGCCAATGGCTCGGAAACCTGCTCCTCTGCGGGATCACAATGCAATTTGGAAGCCACAGAAGGTATTCTGAGCGTTCCGAGAAACGATTCGTGATAATTCATTGCTGCAATTACACTTACCGTCTTCTCTCGCCCGAGCCATGGTTGGCAGGATCATCGTATCCGTCGCGATATGGCACACGGTGTCGGAAGCGACGGCGTGGACATGGCGACAAGAGTTAACTAAAACGGAGACAAATCCTATTGGATCGCCTGACAACGACAAATGGGTCAAAATAGAACGCATGTCTCACAACGAGACAATATTCCCTTCTCGCCATGATTCGACATGATTCGACCGGAAAATTTTCCTAATTCGCTCACCCGTACCGCCGGGACAGCCGCGCCACATGGGAAACGGCCTCAGCGGGCGTCGGGAACCGACCCGGGAAGCGGCTAGCCACGATGCGTGCGATCTCGTCGACCGCCGCCTTCCCGTCCATCAACTCGAGCACCGCTCGGTCGAGTTTGCCATCGTCACCCAGCGCCGGCACGTAGGTCGTCGCCTGCTTGTGCAGGCGTGCCAGCGAAAGCGGCGCTCCGTGAAGCGTCGACTGCACGAACCGCGCCTTGACCGTATCCGACCGGTCGTCGGCCACTGTCGTGTCCCAGCCCCAGACGTAGCCGTCACCCACCAGATCGCCACGGAGCACCGTCCGTACGGCGTCGTTCTCGGCGATCTCGACCGGCCGGGACCATGGGAAAAACGCGCTGCCGTAGACCCCGACGGACTGCGCCGAGCTTGCCGAAAATCGGACGCTGTCGGTCAGCTCCATGTCGAACCAGGCGATCAGTCCGTGGCCGACACCCGCCCGCGTTGCATTCCACGTCAGCGGTGCGGCGATGTTCGCATTATCGTGCGTCAGGTAATCGACCGTCGCCCACTCCGCGGGCGCTGTCAGGAACTCGGTCTCGTCCGCGTTCGCGCTGGCGTGCATGACGTTGGTCACCATCTCCCGGGCCACGCCCAGGTCGAACGCCCAGGGGTTCGCGTCCCACGGCTGGACGATCCGGCCGTAGAGCGAGGGCGCCTCGACGACGGCGGCCCAGATGATGTCCCGGCGAGGGAGCATCACGCCTCCAGGCGCGAGGAACCTCCTTCGGGCGTCGGCCAGCACCGGGAGGTGCCGTTCGAACAGCGGCAGGAGCCCGTGGAGGTCCGAGATGATGACGTCCGCCCGCTCGGGCAGCGACACGGCGGTGGACAGGGCCTGGATGCACTCGATCCGATCGGCGTAGCCGTTGGCCGCCGCGAGCTGTCTCGCGACCTGGATCACGTCATCCGACTCGATCGCGTAGACCTGCCTCGCTCCGGCTCGGCAGGCGAGCAGGGCGAAAATGCCGCTGCCCGTTCCCAGATCGACGACCACGGAGCCGGACCGGACGGTGCGCTCGATCGCCCGGGCGTAGGCGGTCATCCTGCGCTGGTCGGCGATGAAGCTGCCGTGGGTGGTCAGGCTGTACATGCCGTGGAGCACGCGCGCCCGGCTTCTTTCGACGCGGACCCGGCCAACCCGTCGAGGTCGTCGAGGTCGTCGAGAATGCCGTCCCGCAGTCCGGCCAGCTCGGCGAACCCGGCTCTGGCCACGACCCCGCGAAAGGGGACGCACGCAAGCACCTGCGTGAGCACGTCGAACTCGTGCGCCCGCATCGTGGCATCCAGGACCTTGTTCGCGAAGGTATGCGCAACGAGTGTCGTCAGAGCCGCGTGCCCGGCGAGCGGGGCAATCACCGGTCCGGGCAGCGCCGGCCGGCGGTCGGCGAGGTGGTAGATTGCCATCAGCGGCAACGCCCGGGATTCGCGACGGAACGGGCCGTTGGTCAAGTCGACGCACCACTTGTCCCACGTCGGCGCCAGCTTGTGCAACGCGTCGGTCGAGCCGAGCAGCGCCTGGGCCGAGTCGGGGGTCAGGTTCATCCGCTGGAGACCGGGCTGCGCCAGCGGAGCCGGCTGGCTCAGGTTCAGCGCCAGCACGTCGTCGGTCAGCACCGGATAGCCGGCCGCGGCGAACGCGGCCGCCGTCGTCGACTTGCCGGCACCAGGCTCACCGATGAACGCCACCGCCCGGTCACCGATCGCCACAGCGCTGGCGTGCAGGCAGACGACCCCACGTAAGCGCAGGACGAAACTCAAGACGAAGCCGAGCAGATAGACGAGCGCGTCGTCCTGGGTCAGCGTCGACGGCCACGTGGCATCGATACGCGTGCCCCAGCGATCGACGACGAACGCCGCGCCGTCGCTGTACCGGATCCAGAAATGCTGGCGCTTCGGATCCTGCCAGATTCTCAACTGCGGATCGCCACGCGTGTCGCACCGGGCGCTCGCGAACCAGGGCGGCCGCGAGGCGAGGTCGGGCACGCCCAAGCGGTCCGGCCGCAGGCGGACACGCAGGTCCGCGCGCGAGTCATCCGGGGCGGCCCTCAGCCCAGGAATCGGTCGGTCAACGCAAAGTTCGAGCCCGAAGGCGGAGTAGTAGAAGGGCACGGCGGTCGATCGTCTCAGGGGGATGTGTCCATATTGCCGCCTCCGCCGCCGTCTGGTATTCCGGTCATTCCGACGTTCTGCGTGATGTCTTGCAGGTCGCCGTAGACACGCAGCTGCGGACGTGTGTACGGCTTTCTCGAGACATCGTCTTTCCGTTCGGCCTTGTCAGTCATGCGTTGGACTCCTCTTCCTCTAACCTTCGTGCGCGTTGCCGGTCTGCAGATTGGTTCTCATCCAATGATCGAGCGTCAGCGGCAGCAGATTGCTCCACGCCACGTCCACATTTACCTCGTGCGCCACCTTAGGAATGGCGCGTCTTTCGACGAACGGCGTCAACTCCGGCACCGGGCGAAACCGATCGACCCAGTGTTCGCGAGGGTCCCGCAGCAGCGCGCAGTACGGGCTCGCCGACAGGGGCGTCTTCGGACGCCGCCGCACCTCCTCCGGAAGGACGCCGACCATCAGCGTTCGCATCAGGTGCTTGTCGACGCACCAGGGGATCGGCGGCAACGCCAGCACGAACCGGACGAGACGAACATCCAGGAAAGGGTATCTGAATTCCAGCGGAATTTGCGTAAATCCCGGATCGAGCCCTTCGATAAAGGTCGACACGGCGGATTCCGTGAGGCTCCGGTGCGCGATCGGATGCATCGGGTGCGCGACCTCCGGCCGGGGCCGCACACCCAGCTCGAAACGGTCTCGCAGCGCCGCCCGGGCCTCGAACTCCGGGTTGAGCCACGGCGGGTAGACCATCGCAGGCATCCGGCCGAGCCAGGCCTTCAGACGTCGCTGAATGCCGAGCCCCAGTGGAGGCCGCCGCTTCTGCGTTCGCCAGCACCGCCAGACGGCCCGGATCACGTCGCCCGGCGGCATCCCGGACAGCATGTCCGCCGCCGTCGCAGGCCAGAACAGATTGTCGGCCGGCTCCCCGTAGAGCATCACGCGGCTCGAGGCGGAGAGGCGCGCGAAGCGATCGGCCGACACCGCCAGGAACGGATCGTTCACCGGTTCCGGCCGCTTCAACCCCGGCCGATCCCAGCCTTCGAACAGCCGGTACTCGTCGGCAACGAAATACTCGAGCGGAACGCCGAGCGCCTCGGCCGCGAGCCGGGCGTAGTGGCGCTCGTCGTCCGGAATCAACCGGTCGTAGACGACACACTGCGCACGAACGCTCGGCTCGCTGCCGCCGTTGCGCAGCTGGTGCACGGCGGTGGCGGCGATCGCCGTCGAATCCAATCCGCCGCTCATGGAGACCGCGAGGCTGTCGGTACGCAGGCGGTCGCGGATCGACACGCGAAGCAGCTCTCCGAACTGCTCGACGTAATCGTCCGGCCGTGCGTACCGGAGCGGCTCCTCCACCGGGAGACGCCAGTAGCGGCTCGTGCGCAGCGACCGATCCGACCAGGTCAGAGTGTGGGCGGGCGGCAGCCGCTGAATCTCCTGGAACACGGTAGTCGCCAGATCGAGGTTATAGCCGAACAGCAGGAAATCACCGATCGCCTGCTCGTTGAGGGTGTCACCGACGAGCGGATGGCACCGAAGACTGTCGAGCGTGTTCCCGAGCAGGAGGCAATCGCCCCGCCGCGCGTAGAAGAGGGGCTTGACGCCGAAATGGTCCCGCGCGGCGAACAGACGGCGCCGGGGAGCGTCCCAGACGACGAAGGCGAAATCCCCAAGCAGATGCTCGACACAGCGCTCGCCCCATGCCGCGTACGCGCGGAGGATGAGCTCCACGTCGGGCGCGCGGATGAGGCGCGCGCGATCGGACGCATCGAGCACCTCGATCCGATCAATCCGATCGATCCGATCAATCAGCGCTTCGCGGTCGTCGACCCGCGCGTCCGCGACGATCCAGACGCGCCCGTCGAGACTGAACGGCTGCCGCTCGTCAGTCGACTCACGGGTCGTCCGAAAGAGGGCATGGCCCAGGCCCACGGCGCCCTCGACCCACACGTCCTGTGCGTCCGGCCCGCGAAACGTCATGGCCGCGGTCATCCTGTCGACCAGTTGCCGATCGACGGGCGCGCCGTCCGCATGCAGAATGGCGACGATGCCGCTCATGTAATCTCTTCCCCCGCCTGTCCGTCGAACACGCAGAGATCAGGGTAACGCTCCGAGGTGGCACCCAGGAGAATTCGTCCGTCATGACGGACCCAGGCGTGCGCGTGAAGCTGGGCGCCCCGTTTGACCGCTCCGATGACCATCTCGACCTGCATGCCGCGGCGTTGGAGCAAGAAGCTCGCCGTCAACGCCTTGACGAGACAGGACAGCCCCGTCCACGCCCGCCGCGCGCTGGCCTCGACCAGCTGCGCGACGCGATCCGGTGTCAGCGAGCTCGCGCGCCCTCGCCACACGCGGGCGCGCCCACAGCGATCCAGCAGCCGCAGGATCGAGGTGAACGAGAAGAACCGAAGGGCGACCCGCAGCAGGCAGAAGAGAACTGAGGCCTGCACGACCACCATCTGCTCGGCCGCGCCCAGCGCCAGCACCCGTTTCAGGTCGGACCAGAACGTCATGTCGTCCGGTTGGAAATCCGTGGCTCCGTTCGGCTACCATGCCTCACACGGTGCCTGAACGGCCTACTCCCATGAACATCGACGAGATCGACGTGGGCTTCCAAGCCGCTCAATACGTGCGCCTCGTGGAACGGATGCGTGAGCAACGGGAGGCCATCACCAACCCCGACCACTGGCGTCGCCTGAACCCCGACCTGACGATCTCCGCCAATCCGTTCGACCAGCGCCGGCCGCTGTGCGAGGTCGCCGCCGCGTCGGCCGACGCGCACCTGCTGCACATTCGCGAGGAAGGCTACTTTCACACCCCGCCGCTGCTCGCGCCGGACGAGACCGCACGTCTAGCCGACGGCATCGGTCGGGTCGTCCACGCTGGATTCCCAGCCTCGTTCGTGTGCGTCTACGACGAATTCTATCAAGCCTTCGATCGACTGGGCGCGCTCCTGGCCCCCATCCTGGGTGACGGCTACCTCATGGTGGCCGAAGGGTTCGGCGCCTGGCACATCGAGGGCGGCGACACCGAGAGCCGGTTGTTCGGACCGGCGGGGCCGCATCGTGACTCGCTCGGACCCGACCGACACGACCTCGCTCGAGAAAACCCGACGCTGGTCAACGCCTGGATCCCCCTGACCGATGCCACACTGGACAACTCGTGCATCTACCTGCTGCCGGCCCACCGGGATCCCTCCTACCTCAGCAGCGACCGGAAGTTCCTCGCAAATCGCGTGCCGTTTCAGCACATCCGCGCCGTACCGGCCGCGGCGGGCTCCGTCGTGTGCTGGACGACCCACCTGCTCCACTGGGGCAGCCGCGGCAGCCGTCGCGCCGGCGTTCCTCGCATGAGCATCGCCATGTACCTCCAGAGCCGCGCAGTTCCCCCGTACGACGAATCGGCCTTCCCGGTCCCGTCCGCCGTGCCCTTCACCGACCGGTTGCACTGGATCGCGTTGACGCTGCGCGACCCGAAGATCTTCGACTTTCCCTGACAAACGAGTCACCTTTCCCTGAGGAGCCTCCAGAGCCCGAGTGTGCCCCGGTGGACGTAGAGCGCCGGCAGCCAGGCGCGGCTCGATACGGCATACTTCCGCAGCATGTACTCGGCGGGTGGCAGCAGGTGCTCCTTGACGAGCCTGAGGCGGTCTCGCCCGCTCGACAGCGAGCGGATGTCTCGCAGCATGGTCCTCAACCTCCCCGGCGTCAGGAAGCTAATCGACGGCTCCGTCGGGACCTCCGACAGCACGCGGACGACTTCAGAGGGCAACGCGGTGTGGAACCATCGCTCGGCCTGCTTCAGCCCATCCAGGCAGATGCCGGCGATCCGCTGCTCGACGGCGAACCTGTGGAACTCTGTCAGCTCAGCGGTCGACATCCCCTCGAGCAGCAGGTGGATGTCGTACAACCAGATCAACCGGTCACCAACCCTGGGCTGGCCGTTCACGAAGACGGGCGACGTCAGGTGTTTGGCGCGGTGCATACAGGCGACCGCCAACGCGTGCACAGGACACAGGACGCGCGCGGGGGGGGATACCCGTGGCGCCGGCCAGGCGCCGCGGGCTAACTCGTCGTATGACAGGCTCTCCGCGAAAATCTGGCGGTTGCTGACCCGCCAATGCAGGTCGACAACATGCGACCGGCCATATCGATCCTCCCTGGTGAACATCGCTTCGTAGCTGACCAGCGCCCCGCTCGTGGCTAGGCCGCGGGCGTAGCCGAGGTCGGTCAACACCTGAACAGCGCGTTCCCGATCCTCGACCCCGACCAGCAGATCGCTGTCGCCGCGCGATCGAAGCTCGGGTGACGGGTAGTGCGTGGACGCCAGGGCGGCGCCCTTGAAAAGCAGTGGATGGATTCCGCGATCCTCGAAGGCTTCGAGTACCCTCGCCAGCTCCCGTCCGCGGACGATCTCCGCAGCGGCCTCGAACCGCCTCCGCCGGGCAAGATACGCCAGGACGTCGGCAGGCCAGGTGGCGTCGCGCGTCTCGGCACCCAGGCGAGCGTCGAGGAGTTCCTGCACGCCGTGATAGTAGGTGGTGTCGAAGAACGCCGCGGCCGCGTCAGGGCTGTCGAGACCGGGTGGAGCACCCGGCGCCTCGCCGCGTAACACGCGGCAGATGAGCTCGATATCCGAGCCGAGCGGCCTGGCCGTGGTTAGCATCACGCCGGTACTTGAAGCAGTGATCGCCGGACCGCGCGGCCCTACTCGCGCCCGTTCGGACGCACTCGACTCAACCCTCGCTCGCACAATTCGCCGACGAGACTGAGCAGGTCCTGCTCGAGCGTATCGGCCGCCACGTCGAACTCGGTGTGCATGGCGTCGAAGACCTTTTGCAGCGCCCCGTCCTCCTGGAGGAGCTGCCACACCCTGGCGCCCACCGCGTCCAGCCCGAAGTAGGTTCCATTCTCGAGATTCAGCACAACGATCTCGCCGTCGAGCTCGCGAGACACGACGTCCGGGGCGATTTGAAGGGTGTCGCGAAGCGAGAGTGCCATGGTGCCTCGCCTGGCAGCTAGGGGAGCGAGATTCATCGTAGCACAGCGGGCGTGAGGTCAGTCGGCGATCGCCCACGTGCCGGGAACGATCGGACGGGTACGGGGCAGACGTCCCAACCGGGCCAGGTTGCCGACAAAGACCAGAACGCCGACGAAGACCGCCAGCTTGAGCAGGTCGGGACCGAAGCCTCTCGGCAGCGCCGTCCACATCAGCCAGAGCACCGGCTGGGCGATGCAGACCGCCCAGACCGACCCATAGAAATAGCGTCGCTCGTGCCCTTCACCCTGCGTCGAGGCCTTGACGCGTGGAAGTTGCCCGGCCGCCCCAAGCAGCCAGATGACCGCCGCCAGGGGATAGTACCCGACGTCGTAGATCTGGCGCAGTTGCCACTGGCCTGTCACAAGCGCGACCAGCAACCCCGTGAAGTTCAGCAGCGCGAAGGTCAGGACGGCGCTCCACGCGAAGGTGTAGCAGACCCGACGATACAGCGGATTGGGCCGATCCTCGGTGAAGCGCAGAATGTAGGGCTTCGGCTCGACGCCGGGCAACCGCCCGCGCAACCCGGCAATGCCGGTTCCGAGCAGCACGAGGCCCAGCCAGGTGGACATCCGCAGGTCGAAGCCGCTCTCGAACAGGTCGAACGTCACCGGGCCCGGCGCGATGAAGAACACCCAGATCCAGATCGGCCAGTGCAGCACACGGTAATACCCCTTGTTTCGCGGCCGGAATTTTCGCTGCGCTGCCAGCTCCACCGGAATGTCGTAGCCTGCGGCTGCGGCCGGCTCGGGGGCTGTCAGCGGGCGGGCAGCGGTTACCGATTCATCACTCATGACTGATGGCAAGGTCGTCGCCAGTCGGGGGGCGAGGTATCCCCCATTTCGGGTGTCCGGAAAGAGAACAGTGATTCCAAAATCGTAACTCAGAGCCGGCAGCTTGAACGGACGAAACAACTTCCATTGGTCCAGTCAAACTCCGGCAGTCATGCAATCGGCACAGCGTTTGCGCAGTATTGCGCAAGCATGCTCCGCGCTGGAGTGAAAAGAAACCCCTTGCCAATGGTTTCTTTCACTCGACTTGACCGAACCGTGCCATATTAATACAAAGGGTCCTAGAAGACGTCCTATAGCCTTATGTAAACGTCTCTGGTAGCGACCGATATCTGTAAAGGGCCACTGATATAATAGCTTCGGCTGCTCAGGCGAATTTCCGCTGATTTCGGCAGCAATTGACATGGCGTTTGAAGGGAACACTCCCCGCGTCGAGTCCCCGGAGAGGGGGCCGCTATCGACCGGCAGCCTCACCGAGGATCGGGTGCGGCTGTGGGAGCACGTCAGCGTTGTCTATCGATACCGCGGCATCGCGGGAACGATTTTCGCCTTTGTGCTGATCATCGGAACACGTCAGCGTTGCTACCGCGGCGAGAACCTATACGACGGTGCCCAGGTACCGGGCGACCGCGCAAGTCATGTTGGAAGAAGAACGCGCGGCAACCGTCATGCCGTTCGATGTCACCAACCAGATGTACTGGACCGATTCCGAACCCTACTTCCAGACGCAGTATCGCATCCTGCAGAGCCGCGGGCTGGCGCGCCGGGTCGTCACGTATCCGGAGATCGCGCGGGCGCCGGAGTTACGTGGAGAAGGGCCGGTGTCGCCAAGCATCGGTCGGGCGCTGGTGTCAGCACGTTCCTGGATCTGGACCGCGGTCACCTCGGCGTTCACCGACACGCCACCGGCCGAACTGCCGGCCCCTGACGAAACAGCGACCGAGCGTACGCTGACGGGTGCCGTCGTGGGCGGCATCGAGGTCGTCCCGATCAGGGGGACGCAGCTGGTCGACGTGAGCTTCGTCTCCACCGACCCGCAGCTCGCCGCCGACGCGGCGAATGCACTTGTCCAGGAATACGTCACGCAGAATCTGGAGAACCGTCTCGCCATCGTCCAGAAATCGTTGGACTGGCTGACCGGTGAGATCCAGAGGCAGCAAGCGGTCGTCGAGCAGGGCGAGCGCGCGCTGGCGGATTACCGAGAAAGCCAGAACGCGCTGTCGCTCGACGAGCAGCAGAACATCGTGGTCTCGCGCCTGAACCAACTGAATACCGCGGTCACGAGCGCCCGGACCACGCGGCTTCAGCGGGAGACCCTTTACAACCAGGTGCAGGCCCTGGGCGAGGCCGACCTCACCGAATCGCTGCCGACCATCATCGCGACGCCTCAAGTGCAGCAAGCCAGCGGACGCCTGCTCGAGCTGCAGCGCGAACAGGCCACGCTTTCCCAGCGCTACGGCGAACGGCATCCCGACATGGTCCGCGTGGCCGCAGAAATCGAAGACGCGAGACGCCAGCTGCAGGTGTCGGTGGTCCGCGCCAAGGAGGCGATCCGGAGCGACTACGAGGCGGCGGTGACGGAAGAGCGGAACCTCAGCGCCGCGCTCGAAGCCCAGAAGAACGCCTCGATGGATCTCGATCGGAAGAGCGTCGACTACACGATCCTGGACCGCGAGGCCGGAAGCAACCGGCAGGTCTACGAACAGCTCCTGCAGCGCGAGAACGAGCTGCGCGTCACGAGCAACAGCCAGGCCAACAACGTCCAGATCGTCGATCTGGCCGAGGTACCCAACGCACCGTTTAGCCCGCGGCCGGGGCGCGAGCTGTTCATCGCCATCCTGCTGGGCCTCGGGCTCAGCATCGGCACAGCCTTCGGCCTCAACCATCTGGACGACACGATCAAGACGCCGGAGGACATCACGAACCAACTGCGGCTACCGTTCCTCGGACTCGTGCCGGCCGTGAAAGGTAAAGTGGCGCCGATGCTGTTCGGTAACGCGCCGCATGATTTCGGAGAGGCCTTTCGCGCCATCCGGACGTCGCTGGTATTCACGAGCGGTGCTGAATCGACGAGGATCATCCTCGTCACCAGCGCACAGCCGTTCGAGGGCAAGACGACGACATCGTGCAATCTGGCGATGGCCCTCGCGCTGAGTAGCGTACGCGTGCTGCTTATCGAAGCCGACATGCGCCGCCCAGGGCTACACCAGTATTTCGGCCTGCAGAACACGGTCGGGCTCTCCCATCTTCTGACGAAGCAGTCGCGCATTCGTGACGCCATCCAGCGGACGTCCGATCCGAACCTGTTCGTCATGACCGCTGGGGTTGTTCCGC
This sequence comes from Vicinamibacterales bacterium, assembly GCA_963667915.2. GTDB lineage: Bacteria > Acidobacteriota > Vicinamibacteria > Vicinamibacterales > UBA823. Next base: position 1,353,036 of record CAXXNN010000004.1, read on the forward strand.
CAAATCCGTCCGAGTTGCTCGCATCCGGGCGGATGAAGGATCTGATCAAGAGCCTGGCGTCGAGCCCGTTCGACTGGGTGATCATTGACACGCCGCCGGTGCTGGCCGTCACCGACGCCGTCGTGCTGGCGCCCCAGGCATCGGGCGTGGTCTTCGTCTTGGGCTCGCGGATGACACAGAAGCGCCAAGTGGAGCGAGCGGTGGAAATGCTGATGGCCAGCTCGCCCAAGGCGCTCGGGGTCGTGCTGAATCGCGTCGATTTCGACCGCGACAAGTACTACTACTCACACTATTACGGCTATCAGTACACGTCCTATTACGGCTCGGCAGTGGCCAGCTAGCCCGCGTCCTCCGTTTTCGAGCTACGTGGTCGTCGCGTTGCTCGGCTGGGCGGTTGCGGCTATCGGCGGGGTGTACCTCTGGGCGGGCGTGCCGATCATCCTCGGATGCGCGGTGCTGGCCCTGCTGCAGCGGCCCCGTCCGGCGGCGGCGCCAGAGACGAAACTGCTGGACCTCTCGTTGCTGGCCTTCTTGGGGGGAATCGCGTTTCAGCTCGTTCCTCTGCCAATCAGCCTTGTCACCACGCTGGCGCCCCGAGCGCCGGGAGTCCGCCACTCGCTCACCGCCCCCCGCGGGCTGTCTACCCAGGCTCTCTCGATCGACCCGGACGCCACGCTCTACGGCCTGCTCATGGCCGCCGCCACCTGTGGGCTCTTCTGGAGTTGCCGGGAGATGTTCCATCAGGGTGGTCTCCGCCGCGTGACCCGCAGCGTCGCGTGGCTGGGCCTGGCGATGTCGTTTCTGGCAATCGTGCACCAGGCCACGTCGTCCGGCCTGGTCTACTGGTGGTGGGAGCCGATCGCCGAACAGGCGAACCCGTTCGGCCCGTTTGTCAACCGTAATCATTTCGCCACGTGGGTGATCATGGCGCTTCCGCTTGCCGTAGGGTTTGTCGTGGCCCGGAGGAATCGAGGCCGGCGTTCGCGACGGAAGCACCGGTTGGCGTTCCTATGGCAGCTCACGGATCTGTCGGCGGTGTGGCTGACCGCCGCAACCGTCCTGATGACGCTGGCCCTGCTGGCGTCCCTGTCGCGCTCGGGTGTCACGGGCATCGTGATGGCTGCCGGTCTCGGACTCTGGCTGGTTCAAGCACGTGTCGTCGGATGGCGCGGCAAGGCCTGGTTCACCGCATGGGGTGTTCTCGTCGTGCTGATAGTGCTGGGTTGGGCGAACGTCGACCTTTTCCTGCAGCGATTCGACGCGGCGCTCGTCGAGCCGACCGGTGGACGTTTGAGGATCTGGCGCGACACGGCCTCTGTCATTCGTGACTTCTGGCTGACCGGGACAGGGTTGGGGACCTACCCGACGAGCATGCTCGTCTATCAGACCTCGGACCGAAATGTCTTCTTCAACCAGGCCCACAATCACTACATGCAGCTCGCCGCCGAGGGCGGGCTCCTGCTCGGTCTTCCATTACTGGTCGCAGCCGTCGCCTTCGTCCGCCTCGCGCACACGCGCCTCCAGCTTGACACGTCGTGGCGCCACTGGCTGCGCGCGGGCGCATCGGTCGGACTCATCGCGGTGGCGATCCAGAGCTTCTGGGAAGGTGGGCTGCGGATACCGGCCAATGCCCTCCTGGCGGCTGTGCTGGCGAGTATCGCGGTCCACGCACCGCGTCGCACCGAATCTCGCGATCGCCCTGCCTGAGTCGGCAGACCTGCCAGTCGCAACTCAGAACTGTCGGAGGGGGTTGCTAGCTCCAGAGCGAGTTGAGAACGATCCGTCGGAAGGGTGGATGACGGAGGAGGGCCAGCGCCGCGGAGCGGTGCCAGTTGAAGTTCGCGGTCCTCTTCAGCAGCGGAATGAGGCCATCGACGCGGGCCAGTTCTACGAGCGACTCGATGGCGCCATCATCGAGCCGAGAGACGACCTTGCGGAACATCAATCCGGCGCGGATCTCAGCACCGAGCCGGCCGCGCCAGCTCGCCTCATAGGCTCTCAGGCTACCTTCGCCGAGCGCATCCTGTCGCAGTGCGCCGTCAAGGACTTCCGCGGCCATCCGGCCGCTCAGCGCGCCGTAGTAGATCCCGCCGCCGGTCGTCGGCTTGACCAACCCCGCCGCGTCGCCGATGACGAGAACCCGGTCGGCGACCGTCTTCTGCACCGGGCCGAGTGGCAGGATCTTCAGCCGGGGGGCCGGCAGCGTCGGCATCACCGCGTCATGTCGGGCAGTGATCCGCCTCAGATATGTTTCGAACTTCTGCCTGGCGTTCGACGCGCACGTCAGGCCAATCTTGGCAAACGTGCCACTGCCCCGCTGGAACGGCACCAGCCACGCGAATCCCGATGGGGCTACCGCCCGTCCCAGATAGACTTCCAGGTGTTCGACGAACGGGAACGGGATCTCGACCTGGGCACTCTGAAGATAGGCCCGCGGCACACCGAGGCCAAGCGCCCGATTGAACCGATACTTGGCACCGCAGGCGATCACGCAGACGCGCGCGTCGATGTACTCGCCCGAATCTCGAACCGTGGCGCGCACGCCTCGCGGCCCGATGTCGAGACACTCGACGCGCGATCCTGTTTTGAGCGACGCGCCGGCGACTTCGGCCTGGTCGGCCATGGCTCGATCGAAGACCGCGCGATCGACGACCGCCGCCTGCACCCGGGGACTCTCCACGAAGAACGAGTGACCGTTCGAGGCGAACACCTGCGCTGATTGATTGACGCCGCAGATCGCTTGGCGCGGCAGGTCGAGCTCGTCGAACGCCTCGAAGCCGAGCACGCCGGTGCAGTGGACAGGGGTGCCGACCTGCGGATGCTCCTCGAGCACGACGACATCGTGGCCCTGCTCCGAGAGCGTCCGGGCGGCCATCAGCCCGGCCGGACCGGCCCCGATGATCAGCACATCCCGCATCGTGTTCATGATGCCACGACGGCGACGAGTCTCAGAATTTCGTGCCCGTTGATTCCCACGTGCCACGAAGGCTAATCCAGAAGGAAAGCAGAATCAAACGCACATCCAGCCCCAGCGACTGCTTCCGGATGTACAACCGATCATATCGGAACTTCCGATGCCGGGGTGCATCGCGGGGCGCGTAAATCTGTGCAATGCCCGTCAGCCCAGGCGACACCGCCGAGCGCTCGGCGAACCCTCGGATCGCCTCCATCGGCACCTCGTCGCCGTTGCCCCTGACCTCGATCTCGCCCGGCCTGAGCGCCCGCGGGCCGACGAAGCTCATGTCGCCCTTGAAGATATTCCAGAGCTGCGGCAGCTCGTCCAGGGCCGCGGCGCGGAGCAGGCGCCCCACCCGAGTCACCCGGGGATCGTCCGGCCGTGCCTGGACCGCACCGAGGCCGGTTTCGGCGTCCGGCACCATCGACCGGAACTTGAGGGCGTCGAAGACCCGTCCGTGCTGCCCGACCCGCTCCTGCCGGAAGAACACGGATCCACGGTCAGTCAGCCAAATCGCCAGTGCCAGCACAACCCACAGCGGCGACGACAGCAAGAGGCCGAGGCCGGACAGGACGACGTCGAACGCGCGCTTCATGACCAGCGCCTGGCTGAGACCCGGATCCCGGCCGGCAGCCCGAACACGACCTGTTCGACCAGATCGCGAAACCGGCTGATCATCCGCTCGGCTGAAAACTCTCGGACAGCGCGCTCTCGAGCCGACAAGCCCATCCGGCGGCGCAGGGCCTCATCCTGCCCGAGTCGATTCATCGCCGACGCGAGCGCCGCGGCATCGCCCGGCGGCACGATGAGTCCCGTCACGCCGTCCTGATTCACCCAGGGGACGCCGGTCGGCAGGTTCGTGCTGATCACCGGCCGTGCGGCGGCCATGGCCTCGATCTGCACGACGCCAAACGCTTCCGTCGTCTCTGTCGAGGGTAAAACGAAGACGTCGCAGTCTCTGTAACAGCGCAACACCTCCTCGTCGCTGAGATGCCCCATCAACTCGACCCTCGAGCCGAGTCCAAGCTCATGGATACGGCTCTGCAGGAAGCGTCGCTCCGGCCCGTCTCCCACAATACGAAGTACACCGTCACAAGAGGTCATGGCTCGCAGCAGAACATCCAGGCCTTTGTAGTAGACGAGCCGGCCGACGAACAGGAAATGAGGTCCACCCGCGTGATGGCCTCCGGCCGCCTCACCGGCCCTCGTACCGCTGTCCGCTTCCGGGCCAAGCTCGATGCCATACGGGATGACCGCAACACACCGCGCACTCGACACGACGCGTGACGTCTTGGCCAATCTCGGGCTCGAGACAATCACACACGCCGCGCGCCGATACAGTGCGCGTTGCAACACCGGGTAGGCGACCCGCGCCCAGCGGGGCCGCCCGATGTCGCTGTGGTGCCACACGATGAGACTTGGCCCCGGCGTGCGCAAGAGCAGACTGCACGCCGCCAGCGGGTTGGGTTCGTGCAAAATCACGCAATCGTAACGACTTCGCCAGAGGTAGGCAGGCAGTGTGGGGCAGATCGACACCGACGCGACACGGCCGAGCGCGGCGACGCGAGCGATTCGCACGCCGGCACGTCGTTCTCGCACGGTCCGCGACCGATCGTTGGCCACGATGACATCGACCTGCCACGTCCCCGCCGTCCCCTCGCACAACTGGCTGACGACAGCTTCGATGCCACCTTCCACTGGCGGGTAGAACTTGCCGACATGCAGAATCTTCACTGGAGATCAGATCAGTTGCTCGTACAGAGCGTGAATTCGATCGGCGTGGAGCGCCAGGCTGAACCGCTCGCCGATCCGCTGGCGTGCCGCGACAGCCATGCGAGCGGCGTTAATAGGATCGCCAAGGATGGATGCTATCGCACCCGCGAGCGCCGGCGCGTCGCCCATCGGCACGAGCCGTGCCGCGACGGCGTCACGTCCCGTGATTTCGGGTGCCCCGCCACCGTCCGTGGCAATGACGGGACGGCTGCAGGCCATCGCTTCAGCAATGACTCGGCCGAACGGCTCCGGCTCGACCGACGCATGCACGACGATGTCGAGGCCTCGCATGACGTCCGCCATGTCGTCGCGGTAGCCGGTGAATCCAACAAGACGCCTCAACTCTAGCCGTGAACACAGGCGTTCCAGGCGGGCACGAAACGCTCCGTGTCCATCGGTCGAGTAGATCTCAGCACCGATCACGACGAACCGTGCGTCCGGATGTTCCTGTGCAATGGCGCCTGCGGCTTCGAGAAAAATTTCCTGCCCTTTCCAGGGAGCCAGCATCCCGACCAGCCCGACCAAGCGACTAGATTCGGGCCACCCGAAATCCGTGCGCAGATCGGCTACGGCACCATCCGGAGAGAATCGGTCGCAGTCGACACCTCCGTAGATGGTGTGCACCCGACTCGGGCGCAAACCGAGCTGCATTACCTGCGCCGCCACCGCCTTGGACGATGTGACCACAGCGTCGACCGCGCGGTCGACCAGGCTCACCATGAACCGCTCTCGCCTCCTGGCGAGCAGGAAGTCACGCTGGTGCCAGACGGTCCGGCACGACGAAGCTCTCGTAGCTGGCAACATCACGGCGAGTGCTTTGTTGCCGTTCGCATGTACGATGTCGATTTTTCGGACCTTCACCAACTGACGCAAGCGTGCGAGAGATGGCACCATCGCGACGGCGCCGAGTGTCATCCGAACTGGCCCGGAGCGAGCGCCTCGAAAACTGATACGCGAAAACGCTCGGGGCACGGGAAGCGCACGAGTCTCGACCGCCAGCTCCCGAGCTCGCGCTAGCAGGGGACCATCGCCCAGACTGAGGAGCAGTGGCTCGTACCGGGACCGGTCGAGACCGGCCAGTAAGTCGAGCAGGCTGTACTCGGCACCACCGATCTGGCCAGTCGAGTTGATGAATAAGACTCGCTTAGACAATGTCTTGGGGTCAGCAGGGTGTATCGTCGGATTCCTTACGATGCCTCGGCCACGGCATCCGTCAGGACCCGTTCGAACGCGGCGATATACCTTGGCCAGGAGAGCTCCTCGGCTGCACGCCGGCGGCCCTGCTCACCCAGTCGGTGTGCCAACTCCCGGTCGGTCAGCAGTCGCACGGCGGCCTCCGCGATCTCCTCGACGCTCAGGGGGTCCACGAGCAACCCGGTGACACCATCGATGACGGCATCTTCGACGCCCCCGGATCGCCCACCGATGACCGGCTTGCCGCGCAGGTTCGCCTCGATGAAGGCGATGCCATACCCTTCCACACCTCCGCTCTCCGCATCGAAGCGATTGGCCAGAATGAACACATCGCACTCTCGATAGTGGCTGTTCAGCTTATCGTCAGACACTTCGTCGGCGAACGTCACGATATCACTGACGCCCAAAGAGGCAGCCAACCCGCTCAGTTCGTCCCGAAGTTCACCTTCACCGATGATGTTGTAGCGTAGGTTGGGTACTTGCCTCCGAATTTCTGGAAGCGCGCTGATGATGTTGTCGTGGCCCTTGTGTCTGCTCAATCGTGCCACCGAGAGCAGTGTCTTGAACCTGCCCGTCACTTGCCCGACATCATCCGATTTGCCAACATCGTCATGTACCGGGCCCGGGTGGATGATCGTGATGCGCGACCGTGGCACGCCCGTCGCTTCAACCGTCTCGGCGCTGAACCGGCTGCCGGTCACCACTCTCACGGCTCGACGTAACCCGAACCCGAAGAACCGCCGAAGCTTGGCAGAGTGGATCTCCGACCCGTGTGCGTAGATAACGTAAGGAACTCTGAAGATCATGCGTCCCAACACACCTCCGGGCACCGTCGTCACGTGCCCACACACGATCACGGTCGGACGGAATCTAAACGTCTCCCACACGGTCCGTAGCCAAAGTGCCACCAACAACAGCGGACGCCACTGACAGGCACAGGTCCGAACCGTCCGAAATCTCTGGCCTACGCCCCACTCGCTCGCCTGCGCCTGGTTCGGCGTGACGACACGAACGGCATGTTCCTGCGCAATTCCCGCCGCGATACGCCACAAAATGTGCTGCACCCCGCCGCGACTGGGAGGAAACTCGGTCGTGGTCAGGAGGATTCGCATCGACGCCAGTCGCCCTTCGCGAACGTCATCCAGCTCCAGCGACATCCGGCGTCTGTCCGACGAGCAATAAATTGTCGGAACAGCCTCGAGGAAACAAGCGGGCAAGAAGCGCAGGATAATGGTACGGCGTCCACACAAGCCGACCGTGGTTCGTGAAGCGAATCTCCACGTTCTCCAGCGAGCACTCGCTCGCAATTCGCCGCAAGTCGACCTCGAGTAGTGCAGTCCGATGGGCCGGATACTCGCCGTCCTGAAACGCCGCGAACCGACGCTTGATCACGAGCGTCGCTAGACTCAAGAAGCTCAACTGGTTAGGCGTGGTGATGAGCACCCAGCCGCCCGGCTTCACGATCCGCACCAGCTCACGAACGAACCGGCGAGGATTCTCCAGATGCTCGATGACCTCGACGGCAACGCTCACAGCAGCAAAGCCGTCAGGAAGCGGTATCGCTTCAGTGTCGAGATCCGCTTGCTTAAACTCGACATCCGCAGGGAATTGTTCGAACCGCACGGCGTCGATGCCCATATACCGAGCGATAGGAACATCGACAAACGGCCGAAGGCCGCCGACGCCACAGCCAACATCAACCAGCGTCCCTCGGCAGTGGCGCTCACGAAGAGCCCTGCCAACCATCTCGTAGATGGAAACATGACTCCTGCCCTTGCTCTGCCGAAACCGATTCGAAAAGTCGCGGTCCCTCGTCACGAGACGTCTGCGCTGCAGCTAAGCAACCACGGTCGACAATACATCGGCGCGCTGGTTCAATTGGCGTGCAGGATCGCACAATGCCTGGCCTCGGGCTATCGTGGCTTCACGCAGGTGGCTCTGGTCGCCGGATTCGGTGAGGAACCCACGAATACCTTCTGACAGCGCACGACAATCGCCTCTGGGCACGAGCACGCCGCACGAGCGATCGATGATTTCGGTGGCGCCTCCCATGGCGAACGTCACCACCGGAATACCGGCAAGCAGTGCTTCAACGAAGCTGACGCCGAACGGCTCCGGTTCCTGGTTCGATTGACAGAACAGATCCGCACCAGCGAACAAACGATGGACGTCGTCTCGCTCTCCCAGAAAGCGTACCCGATCGGCAATTCCCAGCCTGGTGACGACTTGTTGCAATCGCTCCAGATACGCACGTTCCTTCTTCCGCTGAGCCCCACCAACGATCCAGCACACCCAGTTGGGCACATCCACAAGCAACTCGAGCGCTCGAAAGAGCGCCTCGTGTCCTTTAAAAGGTTGCATCCGGCTGACCTGGATGATCACTCTTGAGCCAGGGCTCACGCCCAACGTGTCGCGAACCTCTTCACGCACGGCCTGCGGATCCGCAATCTGACGCCGTTCGACAGGATTGTAAACAACCTTCATAGGAATGTGATCATTGTGTCGGACAGACATCGCCGTGAAACGACTGTTAAACAAGCGGAGATCTGGCGGCGTCAACGCCGATACACGCCCGAGCAGGTCGCGACGATTGAGCGGTCCATGAAATGCATAGACCAACGGAACACCGACTTGGCGTATCGCCGCGCCAAACAGCGCGTGTGACCACTCCGAATGGCACACCACGACATCAGCGGCAATCGCCTCAGTCAACCGCTTCAGGGTTTTTCGCGCGCGCCAGATACTGAGGGGCCGACTCAAGCGAGTTTCGCCGAGAACATGAACCGCGGCACCCGTGGCGGCGAACTCTCGGCTCAGCCGGCCTGGAAAGCACAGGGCGAACACCGGCTCCATGGAAGGACATTGGGCGCGACATCTCGCGGATGTGACGAGGATGGACTCAATACCGCCGTACAGGTTCCCACTGTAGACGTGCAATACACGCATGTGACTCACGTGCTAGCGACACCGAAAATCGCTGAGCCTCTTTTCACGTTAGAAGAAGCGCTGGGGAACCACAATCGTGTCGCCGGGCAGCACGATGTCATCCATCTCGACATCGATTTCCACACGTTCGCCGTCCACGACCCGAAGGATCTTGATTCGCCGACTCGACCCTCGATCGCTGATGCCGCCCGCCAGCGTCAGAGCCTGAAGTACCGTCATGCCTGGCTCGAGCACGTAAGAACCTGGCGTTCTCACGTGACCGCTCAGGAAGAAACTCTCGGCTCTTGGGACGAAGATCGTGTCGCCGTCGAGAAGCCGGATATTCTGAGACAGTCGCCCGGTCTGCAACGCTCGGAGATCGACGCGGGTGACATCCTGTTCCTCCTCGTCGCTTGGCAACATCGGCGCGCTTCCAACCTCGCCTTCTCGTAGATGGATGACCAGCACTTCCGACCCCGCGTTTGCCGTCGTCGAGCCCGCCTCGGCCAACGCCTCGAGTAATCCCATGTTTCCGGTCATGGGATATCTGCCGGGAGAGCGGACTTCCCCGATGACGAAGATACTCTGACTCCGGAACTGCTCGACCTCGACGGTGACCTGCGGTGACCGCAGGTAGCCATCGTTCAGCTGGTTCGTCAAGCGCTCGGCGACCTCTGTCACGGTGAGGCCAGCAGCCTGAACTCGTCCGATCAACGGGAATTCAAATATCCCGTCGCCGTCCACCCTGTAGCTGCCGGTGAGATCAGCCTCGCCAAAAGACCGTCACACGCAAGACGTCATCAGCGCCGATGGCATAACTGCTCGCAACACCCTGAGGCACCTCGCTCTGTACAAACGCTCCCAGGAACATCGTGCACGCGATGAGCAACAATGTCATCACTCAGAACTCCAAATCGATCGCACCGAAGATCCGGTTCCGCCTGAATCCAGAGTTGACATCCGTCCCAGCACGCCTCGCGTGTTCCATCGTGAGTTCGAATCTCGCAGTCTCGCCAAAACGAACAGCCACCCCGCCGCCCACCGTATTGATCGCGTCACGTTCTGGTTCAATCAGCGATGACGACGGCGCTTGATAATCCAGGTTCTCACGTCCCACCTCGGCGAGAACGTCGATCGGTCCGGCCACCCGCTGCGTGAGGGCCACCGACGCTGCCGTCGCAAGATAAAACGGATGGCTGTCCTGAAACGAGTATCGCACGTCACGGTCAAACACAACATCAATTTGAGCCCGCCCAAGCAGCGTGAATCCCACCTCGACCCGAGCGACCAGCCCGGTGAAATCCGGCACATCAGAATCGAGGGTCCGAAACCGTCTGAACCCAACGGCAGCGCGTCCGCTCACGAGCGCGTCCGGGCTGAACTCGAACTCAGGCGCCAGCCGAATGCTGTCGGCATCCCGGATCCGCGACCGCGGAAAGCGGTCCTTCTGTATTTCGGTCGCAAGTGTGACCGACGTCAGCGGTGTCAGCGAAAACCTGAGTCCGGCCCGGGCTGTGTCGGTATCCCTGTCGAGGGTCTCACTCAGCAAAGTTCCCTGATAGACCTCCTCGTCGTCGTAGCGCTCGATCTCGCGGGTGAACGACGTGACAATCGTCGTTCTCGCGGTGAGGGCGATGTCGACTCCGCCGTTGACACCGTTCCGTGCTCGTCCCGCTCGAAGATCGATCTCGGTGTTCGGCCGATCCTTAAAGGCTGAACGGTCGCCGCCAAAGGTCAAATTGAACCTGTTCAGCGGCGGTCAGCACGGTCAGCCCCCCGTACGATCGATTGACGTGTCGTTGCGACGAAAACTGCTTGAACCACACGAAATCACTGCTGTTCCGAAACTCGACGAGCGCGCCCCCCAGACGAATAAACGCCTCTATACCCGAACTCATCGTGGCCGTATAGTCTTCCCGCGGTAGTGTTTCGTCATTGAAAACGTTGGAATCGACACCGATGTCTGTTATTCGAAACGTGGGTGTCAATCCGACCGGCCCAATGCGCATGCGAGGCTCGTCCGCAGCCGAGCTTCCCTGGGCCCGGGCGGGCTCGGGACACACGGCGCCCAGGGCAATGAGCGCCGCGCCGGAAGCGAGCCGCACCCAGTTCAACCTCCCCTGGCTTCGGAAGCTTGGCATCATCGCCTCTCCGGATAATGCGGCGCAGGGCGCGGAATCCCGAGGTCACGAATCTTCCGATAAAGATTCGTCCGTTGAATCCCCAGGCTTTCGGCCGACTCGGCGATCCGCCAGGCGTGTCGGGCCAACACCGTCTGAATGTATCGTCGTTCGAACTCGCACCTGGCCTCCCGCAACGTCGCGTTCGGCTGCGGGGCGACGCTCTCCGGTTGCAGGAGAATCCGAGCTAGGACATCCTCCACCTGGATCCGTGCACGAGCATCTGACGTGAGCAATTGTTCGAGAATTGTTCGCAACTCGTGGGTGTTGCCGCGCCACGGCAGGGCCGCCATCAGCGCCATCGCCGCTTCCGTGAAGGGTCGCACCGGCGCGCCGGTGGCGGCACAGATCTCGCGAGCGAGCCACCGGGCGATGACCGGCACGTCCTGCCCCCGGTCGCGCAGCGGCGGCACGTCGATCCAGATGGCTGCCAAGCGATTGAAGAGATCCTGCCTGAAACGGCCCTCCGTCACATCACCCGCGATACCCGCATCACCACCAGCGATTACCCTAACCTTCATCGGCACGGTTCGCGACGAGCCCCGGAGACACGCCTCGCCGTCGCGGAACAGCCGCGCCAACCGTGCCTGGACCGACGTCGGTAGCTCGACGACGTTCGGCAGAAACACCGTGTGTCCGCGGCCGCGCGCCAGGAGGCTACCTTCGCCCACCGTCTCCAGACCTTGACTGGGGGGATCACCCGAACTCGTTGCCGCGCCGAACAACTCACGCTCCAGCCCGTTGCGATCGTGCGTCGCGCAGTCGACCTCGGTGAACCGATCGGGCGCGCGCTCCGCGCGAGCGTGGATCCGACGGGCAATGTCGATCAGCGTGAAGCCGGCCTCGGCCGAAATCAGGACGTGGCCGCGGGTGACGGCGGCACGCTCGGCTTGTTCGCGCGCCGCAATGATACCGCTCGACCGGCCGACGAGATCCACCGGCCAGCAGGCATCGTTGAGCGAGTCAACGCCCGCGCCGGCCTGCATCCGCTGATCGATCGATGGAGAGGACATTGTGTCATTGTATCATTTTAGCAACTATAATATCGTATTCGATACGACAGTCCGATGAGCACGCCATCATTACGAAGTATCGTCTGATACGACGAATTCTATGCCCCCAAGGCGTCACAGAGGGGCTGGCCTTGAGGCTCCAGGGCAGGAGAAGCTCGCTGAACTGAATGGGAGAACTTCTACAAAGACCAAAAGCCACACGGAGCCTTCCAAGGGAAGACGCCCTATGAAGCGGTCGTACCCATCACATATTTTAGTTAGTTGGCTTTTGCCAGATCGTAGTCTCTGACATCACGTTTTCGCTCTGGCTGCGAACCGGCCACTTTGACGGAACCCCCCATTCAGGAAGAGGGCATCGTTTAGTGTCGTCCACTAACAAAAACCCATTTTTCTTTATTTTCGGGAGTATGGCCAATATGCAAGTGTGACGGTAGTGCCCATCGACTAAAACAAAATCCAATGACTCAGCGGCAAACTCGCTGGCGATTTGCACATATTTTGGCAAGGGGTCATAGCGGTCTTGCGTGGGCTCAGATTGAGATATAACCGAAAGTTGTGTTTGAGGTTTTGAACAGGCGGCGTACCCTGGGTGTTGCTAACGCACCCCCCTCACCCGAAGGGCAAGGAGGTACGCCACCATGCCGGAGCCTAACGAAAAGCTGGTCCAGTTCCCACAAGAATCGTCCCGAGATGTCCTGACCGAGGTGCTGCACCGCGGAGCGCAACAGATGTTGCTGACGGCGATCGAGGCCGAGGTGGACGACTACCTTGCGGCCCGGGCGGCGACGATGGACGCGGCCGGGCGCCGGCGCGTCGTTCGCAACGGCCACTTGCCCACTCGGGCGATTCAAACGCCGCTCGGGGACGTGCGCGTGCAGCAGCCCCGGGTCCGGGACCGTCGGCCCGTAGGCGAACGGGAGACGTTCCGGTCGGCGATCCTGCCGCCCTACCTGCGAAAGACGACCAGCTTGGAAGAACTGTACCCGTGGCTCTATCTCAAGGGCATCAGCACGGGAGACTTCAGCGAGGCCTTGCAGGCGCTGTTGGGGCCCGACGCGCGGGGGTCGAGTCGACGTTCGCCACCGTCCGGCTCCGCACGCGCAAGACGAAGGGCGCGGGCAGCCGCCTGTCGGCGACGACGATCACGCGGCTCAAGGCGGTGTGGGAGCAGGACTACCGCGGGTGGTCGCAGCGGTCCCTCGCCGGCCGGCGCTATGCCTATGTTTGGGCGGACGGGGTGTACTTCAACGTCCGCCTCGAGGACACGGACAACAAGCGGCAGTGCATTTTGGTGCTGATGGGCGCCACGCGGGAGGGGCAGAAGGAGCTGATCGCGATCACCGATGGCTACCGCGAGAGCGAGCAGTCGTGGCGCGAGCTGCTGCTGGACGTCCGGGCGCGCGGGCTCGCGATCGACCCGGAACTCGCCGTCGGCGACGGGGGCCTCGGATTCTGGGGCGCCGTGCGGAAAGTGTTCCCGAAGACCCGCGAACAGCGGTGTTGGGTGCACAAGACGATGAACGTGCTGAACAAGCTGCCGAAGGGCGTGCAGCCCAAGGCGAAGGCGATGCTGCACGACATCTGGATGGCGGAGACGACGTCCAGCGCCAACCAGGCGTTCGACTTCCAGCGCCAGTGCATTTTGGTGCTGATTCGATGGGGCAGAAGGAGGATCGTTCGTGGCCACGTTTCACGCGAAGTTTCCGGCGGCGACCGCCTGCCTGGCGAAAGACCGGGACGTGCTGCTGACCTTTTACGAGTTCCCCGCCGAGCACTGGATTCACATCCGGACCACCAATCCGGTCGAGTCGACGTTCGCCACCGTCCGGCTCCGCACGCGCAAGACGAAGGGCGCGGGCAGCCGCCTGGCGTGCTTGACGATGGTGTTCAAGCTGGCGATGGCCGCACAGAAGACCTGGAGAGCGTTGAATGGGTGTCAACTGATCGCCGATGTCATCGACGGTGTGCCCTTCGTCGATGGCGTCCGAAAGGAAGCCGCCTGATCATGCCGCATACACAACATTTGGCAATATCCCCAGCCAGGGCTCGTCGGGATGCAGGCAGATATGGATTCCGTAATGAATTCGACGAATGCCGCGCATCGGTTGAGACAAGTAAAACCCAAGAGATGAAAGTTTCACTTACTTTATTGTCTCTAATTGCGAGGCGTTTTTTCAACTCAAGAAGACCGACTTTTTTCTAATGATGGGCCAGGGTCTGTTCAATGGCGACAGCGATTTTTTTAATTTCCGCATTCGACAAAGTAATTAGGTATCTTCTAGGAATCAATACAAGACTGCTTTCTAGAGCTTCTGTATTAGGCAATACGACATCGACTCTCGGCATCTTTTCGACTTTAGTATTGGATACTTTGTTTCGATTAGCGACAAGCCGTTGACGATAATCCAAGTCGTTATAAATTGCCAATTGATGATGCCTTGCAAAGGGATATGCTTTGGCATGAATACCAAGGCTACGCAGACGAGCAATAACATCCGACGCCACTCCATTTACACTAAAAGCATAACCACCGAAAAAGCCGCCTTGCTGACTTCCAGTGGGAAGTTGCGGCCTTAGCAATCCTTTGACCCCCGTAAGCGCTTGATCCAATCTCTTGGCAGTCTGATTCATGATTTTATTAACCTTATGAACTTCGTCTAAATCAGCTTGAGCAAGTAATGCGCCAAGCGGAGCCATTCTTCGCTTAAACCCTAAACCGGTATGTTTGAAATCCTGGCAATTGATCTCTGAAAACTCAGTGCCGTGTCGCCCAAAATGTCCCCACAATGACATTGCAAGGAAGTCTTTCTTATTTTGAGTTACAGACATTCCACCTTCGCCCGCCGCCACCGCCTTGGCGCCTTGTAAACTAAATACCCCGATGCGGCCGAGGCTGCCGCACATCTTGCCCTCTGCCATGGCCCCGTGAGCGTGAGAGGCATCCTCAATAATGTCCACTTCATTTGCGCTTGCGATTTCCTGAATGGCCTTCATGTTGGCTGGAATTCCGAAAATATGTACGACAATAATAGCCTTGGTTTTTTCAGAAATCTTATCTTCTATGTCCTTAGGGCAGATTGTTAAGTTCTGCCGGTCGACGTCGGCAAATATGGGTTGTGCCCCCACATTACAAATAGGATCAATTGAAGCATGAAAAGTGAGGGAGGGCACGATGACCTCATCACCCGGACCTACACCAAGGGCAAAAAGAGCTGCTTCAATAGCGGAAGTGCCGTTACAAAAAGAAAGCGCATAGTCTGTGCCGCAAAATTGCGCAAACTGTTCTTCAAATCTAATCAGAAAGTCTGGAAAGAATGAGGTTTTGCTGGTCAGAATGGCGAGTGATACGGCACTTATCTGTTTGAGGGTTTTTCTCAACAAAATGATCGAAAACATCAACAGCTTCATTTCCATCAGCCAGTGTGTCCGCTACTAAGTAGAGTTTTAAGACGGTCAGCAACTCTCAAGCCCAAAGCGATCGAGTTGAAGGTGGGGTTTGAAAAGCCTGTTGTCGGCAAAACGCTGGTGCCCCCTATGAACAAATTGTCCACACCGTGCACGCAACACTCTGCATCAACCACTCCGGTTTTAGGGTCCGCTGACATTCGGGTCGTGCCCATGTGATGATTGGAGTCAAACACGTCCAGAGGGAAAGGCGAATCTGACAACCGTGGAATAGATGGGTGGCGAGTCCCGGAAGCACGCACCGGGATCGACAGAACTACCAACTCGATCTCTAAATCCAGGCTAGCAATATCTAGTCTCTTGAATTCGTTGGCAACGGTTTCGATAAACATTTCAATTGTTTTGCGAACCAAATCAGACAGTTGCCAGTCGACAACGGTCCGAGGCATTCCTAGGCGATCTGTTTCTTCGCTCAAGTACACTCGACTATCGGGGTTAGGCTCCGGTTCTGCTTGAATTCCCAGATATACAGGGCCTCGCTGATCGACGACAACGTGTTTTAGAACAAAATACTTATAGGCTGCGAGCGATAATTCCGGTGCCCCCTTAATCGTTCGAACAATTGCTGGCAAGAGTCCTCCTGGAAATTCATTCAAGCCACCGCGCTTCGCAAACCTGACCAGACTTTTTGCGGTCCGAATTGGCGAATCTAAATCTGGCTCAAAACAGATATCGCCAGCGATGTTTAGTGTTCCCATATGTTTTTGAAACGTTTCGCTACTGGCAAATTTTGGACACAACCGAACTTTACCGGCATATATGGAACCAAAAACATTGAGAAACTCTTTCCGATCTTTAGGTCGAATTTGTGCGGCACGCATATGGATATGATCTTGAAAAAAGCGACCGACCACATCGTAGCGGTTGCCAATGCCATGGTGTTCCACCGAATTGGAGGCTAGTAACAGTCGAGCTGTTTCTATACCACCACAGCAAACAATGAAGTACTTGGCTGACACACGACCTGACTTGCCGGCTAAAGTTTTGAAGTCGATACTTTCAAGCCGACCACCATTGGGGTGAAGTTTTAGATCAACAACATTGGCATGCAGTAACACTCGGACATTGTGCGCGCGAGTTAGAAACGTTCTATAGAGCTTCGCAAAATTGGCTTCGGGACTGAACTGAGAGTAAACAAAACGTAGGCTACTGGAATCAAACTCAGGTGGAGGCTTCGGGCCTGGCCAGTCTCGGTGGTCGTAATGTATATGCTTTACTTGGAAGACATCTTCGGTGCGAGCAAAGTAAGGCTCCAGCGTTTTGCGGCTGATTGGCCAGCCAGAAAATGGCACCCAACTACGTTTGGCAAAATCGATGTCGTCAAAAGGACTTGCCTGGGCCGCCCAGAGAGTGGTCGTTCCGCCTAAAATGCGAATCCTGCCACCGAAATTGTTGTGAGTTAACCCTCGGTTTTCGGTACGATAAAGTTCTTGAGTCTGTTTTTCTGCTGAGAAGCCGCCGCTTTCTAAAACCAGAACTGAATACTTGCTATGTTCAAACTCTTTGGCGATAGCAATACCCACAGCGCCACTGCCGACAATGCAGATATCGGCCTGAAGCTTTGCGAGTTCATCTGATGTTTCAAAATCAACAATCATCGTTGCATCAAATAACGGCGTTGAACTAATCGGTCTTTTCCAGGACCACCCACATGCCACCTCGTAAAAACCAGGTTCCTCTTCCCAAAAAGCGGTCACTGCTCCACCATCGAATGGCTTTTACGTTAGGTTGAAGTTTGGCCCAATTCAAGAGGTCCATGGGGTTGCTAAAGTAACAAGTGTCATTGTTGGAAAAAAAAGGTGGTGTTGTGTCCGGCTCGCGCATCCAAAAATTGACGGGCCTTTCACCAATTAATTTTCTTATGGTTTTTAGAAAAAATAAAAAGGTGAACTTCCAGGCTTCTGGCATTGTATTGCCACCTGGGTGCCTGGGGAGGTCCTTCGTTCTGGACTCCCAAAGCTTTCCTTGCTTTAGGCATTTGAGGGTATGATGAATGGCCCATTTTCCATTGACCAGAAAGCTAATGAGATTTGGGCCGATCACATACAATCGCCCTCCCGGGCGCAAGACTCGAATGCTCTCTTGCAGGGCGGCATCAGGGTCTGGGACATGACCCAACACTTGATACATGGCTACAACATCAAAGCTGGCATCGGCCAATGGAATGTGACGAGCATCACCAGTCATAAACGGCAGTTGCGCATCAAACGCTTTGGCTTCCAATTCTCCTTCTTGCAAATCCATGCCGTGGGCATCATGACCTTGTTGTCGAACCAGCCCTCACCGCAACCAATATCTAAAATTCTTGACGGCTTTGTTTGCAGGTGTCTGCAAACAAAATCAATGTAGCGGAAGTAATATGTTTTTGCTGCGTCAATGTTTCTTGCAAACTTAGGCCTTACGACTTCAGTGCTTGAAGCATTTATCTTGTAAAAGATTTGAGCCTTATCGCTCATTGACTAAACCCTTTACAAGCAATACGAGAACAATCGAGCGGAAGTGTCTCACCAGCCGACTCGCCAGTGCGAGCGACAGCTGCAGGGTGCACCGCCGCCGCACGCGCAGCGGAGGTCTGAGTCATCGCCTCATCGGCGGCAGAACCGGTTCGTTCAACGTCAACTTGACAGTGCCACGGTTGAAGCCACGTGTTCGAGTTGCCGCTCCGGCGACGGTTTCGACGCGGATGAGCGACAGGCCGGCGCCTCGCCCGGTCGCGACTGTGAGGATGGGATACTCATCAGCGTATGCGTGTACGGCGCGGCATACGCCGTCGATCCCTATGGAGTCGTGCACCGCGACGACGCCGGCGCGGCGGACCTTGGAGAGCCAGGCGGCGAGCTCTGCACGAACACCGCTTTCACTATGCTGGGCGTCGAGATACACGAGGTCACACGTGGGCGGCACCGCCTCCAGGATTGCGGAGTCCGTCGAGCGTCCGAGGTGCCGCTGGATGGAGACGTGGAGCAGCGGCTCGAGTGCACCTTCCGCCTCTGCAAGTGCTTCCCTGCTCCAGTCCACCAAATGCAGGACCCCGCCACCGTTGTCCCTCAAAGCGCGCGCGAGGAAGCGGCTCGTTGCGCCCCGGAACACGCCCACCTCGACGAGTCTTCGGGCTCTCAGCAACCGGCTCACGACGTAGATCGTCCGCGCGACCTCCAGCTCACTGCTCTCCACTATTTCGGCGTCGGGATCATCCGGCAGTCGCATCGCGCGTAGGTCCTGGGGAATCGCGGGAAGTTCGGCCAGCAGCGGCTCGAGGAAGTCGAAGAGACCTGTGGCGCTTCGCGGCTTGGTATACAGCACCTCAAACGGGGCGGTCAGCGCCTTGCCGATCAGCCGCAGCCGAGAGCGCAACCCGCTTAGCGTGAGCATGAGAGCGCCTGGAGGAAACCCTGCCGTCTCGCGCCCTCCGTTACGGCGGATGTCAGCTCCTGCGGGTCCCGAAAGAAGAGCACGTCAGAGTGGGGTTTAGCCTGATACACGCTTGCCTCTCTGCAGCAACGTCTCGTAGAACTCGAGATGGCGACGGGCAACCGCCCGCCACGAGTGCACGTCGCGCGCACGCGCCAGCCCGGCAGCCCCCAGTGAAGCTCTCCGAGCGGGATCGCCAAGAAGCATCTCCAGCGTCTGACGCCAGCCCGTTTCCGAGCCTTCCGGGAGGACGATACCGGCGTCACCAATGACGTTGGCGATTTCTCCACTATCGTTCGCGACTACCGGCACACCGCACGCGAACGCCTCGATCAACATCCTTCCGAACATCTCACGCCACGTTGGCGTCGTCTCGCTCGGCGCGCACAGCAGGTCCATGGCATTCAAGTAGTCCCCAACCTGATCGTGGGCGACTCCGGTGACTACCTTGACGCGGTCGCCACGCGGCGCGGCCCAGCGTCGGACCTGCGCCTCGAGCGCGCCGGTGCCGACGAACAACGCCCGCCACGGCCTGTCCACCCGGTCCAGTACCTCCATCAGGAACGGCAGCCCCTTGGCGGCCACGAATCGACCGAGGTACCCGACCACCGGCTCCGCCACGGCGTCCCACCCGAGACGGCGCCGCACCGCTTCTCCGGCCTCCCGATCGGGGCGAAATCGGCCGAGGTCGACACCGAGGCCGACCGCGCGGTGCGGCGTGTCGGCGTAACCCGCCCGGCGCATCAGCATCTGCTCGGCCGACTGCCCGTGCGCGACCCACCCGTCGGCGCGGGCGATGGCGTAGCGCTCGATCCAGTTGAAGGGCGGCGGGTAACGTTTCGGCGTATTGCGCGCCGTTTCGAATACCAGGGGAACGCCCCGCTGGGCCCACGACGCGACCTGGCCGCCGGCCAGCACGTACGGCTCCTCCCAGCAATGGATCAGGTCCCACGGCTGTGCGAGAATCCATCGAAGGCGCTGACCGTAGATCATCAGCTGCGGCCACCGCGTCAGGTAGGCCGGCACGACCTCCAGCGCACAGCGCTCGTCGGCCGCCGGCTCGAACCGCACCGTCCGGATGTTGCCGTGCACAACCGTCGGGGCGACGGCCGTCACCTCCCAGGACTCGGCGCCAACATCGGCCAGCTCGTGGGCCAGCCGGCGGTTGAGAGCCACGCAATAGGAGTGACTGATCGATAAGAGCCGTCGTCGGCGCATCGATATTCATGCGGATCTGGCGCCCTGGGCTGCCGGACGCTACCGCTCAGGTGAACAGTATTCGGCTCTCGGCGACCCACCGAACGAGGCGCTCGACGGCCGTCTCGGGCGTGACGGTGGGACGCCAGTCCAGCTGGCCCACGCTCCCACCCACGTTTCCAGATCCACCGTCGGCCATCATCATGGACTTCGTCACGACCACAGCCAGACCCTATTCCTGAGATTTCCTCGAATCAGTTGCACCAACCGCACGACTGAAACGACGGGTAGCAGTATTGCCGTCACCATGACTTCGCTCACCTCGACTCGGCACCGCCAGAAGAGCTTCAGGCAGTGGAGCGCGGTCATAGCGGCGATGGAGGCCAGCCCGATGGCCACACTCAGCCCGCCAGTTGCCATGCCAGCGAGCCACAGGACGTACGCAACGAGATACATCCAATGAAACCGCTGAAGTGCGCGAACCCGCGACCCAGCATACAGCGCAGGATGTTTCTTGTACAAATATGGCAAGAGCGACGCTCGCTTCGCATCATCCAGCAGCCGCCAGGGTGCCGGCCTCGGCACCGGGTGAGTGACTCTGGCGCCGCTCGCAAACGGAATCTTCGAACCTGCCTCGAGCAGCGTCCATGCCATATCGGTGTCTTCGAGATAGAACGGAAATCGTAGATCAAAACCTCCGACTTGTTGAAAGCGTTCACGCCGAACGAACAAGTTACATGTCTGGTACCCGCCCGGTCTCGCCAACGACTGCAGCCCCTTCCACGTCAGCGTAGGTGGATCCATGAACGGAATCTCGGTCCGCCCCTCGAGGGCCCATATGTCAGACCGGCCAAACAATTCCGACGCGCTTTCGATCCAACCGGGATCAGCAACGCAGTCATCATCGATGAAAGCGATCCATTCCCCGCGCGAGCGTTCAACGCCGTAGTTTCGCTTCGCCGAGACGTTGCGGCCCTGCCACTCGTCGTCAGGGAGGTGAACGCACTTGGCATCAATCCTGCCCAGTACTCGCCAAGCTTCCACCACCTCGAACGCCGGGTCGCCGACGATCGCGACGACCGTTAGCTCGATGAGCGCCAGCGGATAGCGTTGTCGATCCAGCGATTTCAGCAGTGCGCTGAGTGCTTGGGGCCGAGCATGTGTCGGCACCACCACAGACACGACCACTCCCAACGGAGGAACTTGGTGTGCCGCATCAGTTGATGACTGTCGCGTCTGGGCCGGATCCAATCTCGATGACGACATCCCTTGTCACACGAGGACCGATCGAACACGATGCAGCCAGGTGGCACGCTCGTCATCACCCAATACGAGGGCCCAGCAGACCGTCAAGCACAGTGACATAGTAACGACAACGTCCGCTGCGAGTCCAACAAGGCTCATCAATGGCGGTCCCATCACCCGATGATTTCCTTTTCCGTAAACGACCTCAAGACGCTGACCGTGTGCTCGATCGCAAAGCGCTCATTGTAGAGCGCGCGCGCGTTGGCACCAAGACTACGCCGGCGTTCGGGATCGGAAATCACCCGTTCGATGGCCGCCCCAAAACCCGACAACGCCTTCACCGGAACCAATTCAATTGCGTCGGATGCTTGCCAGAGCGCTTCGGTCAAATGCCCTTCGGTAGTCACGATCGGGAGACCAAGTGCCAGGCCGGCCATCACGCTTGTCCGTCGCGTGCTGACACCGTCGGGATACGGCTGCAGCAGCGCGTCGCACGCACTCAGATGGGTACTCAGCCGATCAGCCGGTAAGAAACCAACGGCTCGCACACGACTGGCGATCTCGGGGTAATGGCGACGTAGGTCCTGGTAGAATGCCTCGCTTCCAGCTCCGAGCAACAGGACGCTCCGCCTGACGTCCGCGGCCAGCACCTCTGGAAGCACCTGATGGAGCATTCCCGCCACCGGTGACCCATAGGTGCCGAAGTGCCCTAGTAAATGGGTTCCTGGCTCTTGGGCCAAGTGCGCGCGGACCTGAGCCACGCTGTCGGAGTCGACACGTGTAGGGATGCTGCTGGGCACCGGGACCCAAGTCATGTTCCTCCGACCGACACCCAAGCGCTCTAACATCTGCTGCCACGCAGGGATAGCTACTAGGATCTGATGTGCCGATCGCCCAATAAGAGCCGCCATCGCATGGGTAACCGCCGCGAGAACATTGTGGCGGAATGGCTGGTTCCAGCCAAAAGGAAAGGCCACCTCATGAAACATGACGGAGATCCTGTCCTGCCGCCGGGATGCAACCCAGAAGCAAAACGGGAGATTCATGGCTTTCCAGCCCATCGCGTGCGGCACGTACTGCACGAGCAACCGATACGGTCGTGGCAGTCGGTCAAGATCTGCCCCGAGCCTGGCGAGTGCTCGAGGCCCAAAGCGACCGGGCAGAGGGTGCACTTGGACACCGAGTTCTGCTGGCGGTGCCTCTGAGCACGCCGGGACCCACACATGGACCTCATCCCCTGCCTCAACCAACGCTTCCGCGAGCAGACTCGTGTAATCTCCCACACCACCCCTGTGCGGTGGGTATTCACCCGTCACGATCGCCCATCTCAAGGTTGGCATTCAGACTCCGCGCGCCCATCGTCGTCGCAGGTGCCCGCATGAACGCCGTCTTGCGCCGGCAATCCCTCAACACTTTCGGTTGTGGTTATGACCGGAATTTCGTCCGCCTGCTTCCTGAAGCTTGACCTTCATTCCGCTCCCGCGCTCAGGGGCGTACCGGGAGGCTCGATCATGACGCGCACGATTCTAAGACTCTTCAAGCATCGTCTCCCTTGACCGCGCGTCGTGCGTTGATGCCAACCTTCACGACAGCTTTTCGTAGGCTAGCAAATCGCCCAGGCCCTTCGATAGATCAGCGTGCGGCACCCAGCCGAGCATCGTGAGGAGATGGCTGACGTCCGCCTGCAGATGCGGTCGGTCGACCGCGCGCACCTTCACCGGATCCGTTTCGACAGGAATCGCCCGCCCCAAGATCTCGCTCATCACGTCGATGATTTGCAGCATCGACCACGATTCTCCGGTCGCCACGTTCACCGTCGTCACACCCGCAGGTGGCTGGCGCATCGACTCGATCACGACGCGCGCCGCATCACCCACTGGAACGAAGTCGCGGGTCGGCCAGAGGTTACCGAGGCGGAGCGGTTGCTTCGGACGCGCGCGGAGCTGGCCGATGATCTCCGGCAGGATGTGCGGGTTCGTCTCACGCGGACCGTAGAGGTTGAAGAGCCGCCCCACGACGAAGCTGGCGTCTGGCCGCAGCCGGGACTCGAGCGCGATGAGCTGTTCGCCCATCGCCTTCGAAAGCCCGTAGATGTTACCAGGTGAGATCGGGCTCGTCTCAGAGTGCGGCTCGGCAGACGGCCGATAGACATCGCCGGTGCTCGCGAACCACACCCCTTGAACGTTGGTTACCCTACATGCCGTGAGCACCACTTGCAGACCATGCACGTTCAGACGAATAGTCCTGGAAGGATCAGCCAACGCCGCTGGAATGAAGTGAATCGCGGCGAGATGCGCAACCCGGTCGGGCTTGCGGCGGCTGAACACCGACTCCACGGCCTTGAGATCGCAAATGTCGATCTCGGCCAGCTCGAAGCTGCCGTCGGCCTGAAACGGTGTAAGATGCCACCGGCGCCCTGACGAAAACGTGTCCAGGACGGTCACTTCGTGCCCTCGTTCGAGGAGCTGCTCGACGACGTGCGAGCCGAGAAAGCCGGCGCCGCCTGTCACGATCCAACGTTGTCCCATCGCCTCACCCTCGAACCTGGATCATACGCGCATAAATACGCTCGATGGCATCGACCGTGGGTCGGGGACCGCAGTGATCCTCGATGAGCTTGCGGGCGACCGTGCGCTGCCGATCGCGAATCGAGGGATCGCTCAACACTTTCACGACTCGCTCGACGAGGCCGGCATCATCCTCGCAAATCCCTGCGTGCACCCCGTCCTCCGCAGGCAAGCCCTCGATTCCCTCCGACGTCGTGACGACAGGAATCCCGTAGGCCATGGCTTCGAGCGTCTTGATCTTCATCCCGCTCCCGCGGCTGGGCGCGTAGAGAAACACGCTAAGCTGCTGGAAGAAACCACGCGAGCTCGGCACGTTTTCCTCGATCTGGACGCCGGGTAGCTCCAGGTAGTCGTGAAGGGCCGATCGGGCCGACCACCCCGCGATCCGAAGCTGCGCGTCGGGAAGGCGCCGTTTGATCTCTGGCCAAAGCCGCGTAATGAGCCGCACGGCCGCCGAGTAGCTCGGGTACCAACCCATCGAGCCGATCAAGCCGATCGTCGGCGGTCCTTGACGGGAGCGCTCTTCCCGCGGAAAGTCGTACTGTGACGGGTCCACGCCCACTGGGACCGTCGTGATCTCGGCCCCGGGATTGATCTGACGAATCGGCTCGACCAACCGAGGCGAACACGCGCGGATGAACTTGAAAGGACGCAAGACTCGCTTCTCGGCGCGGAACATCCGGAGGTACCCCAAGCGCTCGCGCCAGGTCGTGGCGCCTCTGTCGTACTCCAGATCGATCGAAACGAGATGGTGGACGTTGACGAGCGCGCGGTCGACGTAGTCCGAGCCGAGCCACCCGCTCCAGCTCTGTTCGAGGTGCAGGATGTCGAACTCCTCCTCGGCGGTCGACCGCAGCGCCTCTCGCAGGTCCGGGCCGAACATATAGGAATGTGGCTGGCGGATGGTGTCCCATTTGGCCCGCCAATCTTTTCGCGCCGGATTCGGAAAACACCGGAGGTCGAACCGAGCTGCCGGAAAAATCTGCCGCGCCTGCTCAATCTGCTCGGGCTTGCTGCATGACGCGAACGCCGTCACCCGATGTCCCCGTTCCACCAAGCCGTTCAATAGCACGTAGAACCATCGGGAGGGCGCGTTGCCGAATGGTAAAGGCGGCTCGATCATCACGAGGAGTATTCTCAGCGGCTTCACAGTGCAGGCTCCTGACGAGTCGGGCCAGCCTGACGAGGCCCTGGTCGGGCGGTCGGATGGTCGTGACCGCTCACAGACGCGTGAATGTCACGGCCCATATCGGTCCAGGTGCGGCGGCGCAGCTCGGCGGCGAACACCACGACGCGTCGTTGGCATTCATCGATCTCGACACGCCAGGCGCGCAGGCGTTCCACGAGCGCTTCGGACGTCACGGGCTCCTCGAGCAGCAGGTGCACAAGCGACGCTGGGTAGCGCTCCGCCACACCGGCGCCTGCGCTCACCAGGGCCGGGACGCCGCGACAGAGCGCCTCGTGCACACTGAGACCATAGGCTTCATAACGGGCCGGGTGCACGAGGACGTCGCTTGCCGCCAGAATGGAGACCACATCGTCGCGAAAGCCGAGAAAACGTATCCTGCACTCCAACCCGGCATCCCTCGTCCGGCGCTTCCAGGCAGCCAGTTCGGCGCCGGTGCCGACGACGAGCAGATCGCAATCCCATGAATGATCGAGGCAGAGCCGTCGCCACGCTTCATACAGAATGTCGAAGCCCTTGCGCCGATCTCCGAGGGCACCAACGAACGCTGCGAGCGGGCGCTCGGGGTGCAATCCCATATCCTCGCGGGCGGTCCGACGCTCCGCTCCGCTGATGGGCCCGAACTCACGTGGGTCGATGCCGTAGTAGACCACGCGGGTTCTAGCTTCCGGCACCCGGTAGTGCGTGGTGACGTCCCGCTGGGTACTCCGGCTGTTGCAGATGACGAAGCCAGCCCGCTCGAGCGTCGCACGCTCGGCGCGCAGCGCGCGATGCCGTGCCAGCCGGCGTTTCAGTCCGTAGGTGCCTTCCCGGCCCGCGGCAGGGTCGAACGCCGCATGTACATAATGCACCCAGCTCACATCGTTCCAGAGGCAATTGCCACCGTTGACGATGACTCGGGCACCGCCGGCCGCCAGTCGGCGTGCGACGAGGCGGCCGTGTCGCGCCAGCAGGGGGCGGCCGAGCACGTGCCATCCCAGGGGCCGAGGCACGGGATGGACCACGATCGACGGCAGCGCCCGCAGCTCGTCCGCAGCCCGGTGCGTCACGACGTGAACATGGGCGCCAACCTCCGAGGCCAGATGCCGCGCCAACTCGAAGTTCGCGCGATCCATCCCGCCAGTCATCCAGAAGTCGCCGGCGACGAGGACGAACGTTGCGTCAGTGTCCACGTGGGCCAAGGACCTCCGGTGCGTAGCATCGCCCCACGAGAGTCATCGACCTCGTACGGACGCATGAACACCATCGCGTCCCTCCGAATGAACGACGGCGCCCTGGAGTGCTCCCACGAGAAACCAGTACTGGAGGCCGATCTGCGTCGTGAACGGAGTGAAGCCGAGTCCGAGCGCAACGATTCCGGTGCTGACGGCGAGGACGGCAATCGACCAATTCCGAAGCTGCGGGTCTCGAATTCGCCGAGCAATTCGAATGTTCGAACGCACCGTCACGACCAACGCCGTGCTGTAGAACACCAGCAGCAACAACCCGCCGTCCACGATCCAGGCATTGGGCTGGAGCTCCGCCCAGATTTCAGATGAATCCAGATTCGACGGATCGCCGAAATGGGCATGGATCATACCCCATCGCCCCAGGCCGGCACCGAACGGAAACTCGACGAGCAGATAAGAGAACGCACTTTCCAGCATCGGTCCTCGTTGCGAATCGTAATACACGTCGACGAGCGTCGAGGCCACGAGGGTCTCAAAGCGCGCTCGCGTGGCTTCTCCTCCAAGCGTCAGGCTCAGCGAAAACGCCAGGACGCCGATGATGCCAGCGATGGCCAAAAAGACAAGACCGCGCATCTTCTGACGACGCGCAAGAAACCACATCGCCGTGAAATAGACACCCGACACCCCGATCACAATCAAGAGACTCGTTCTGACGTGGCTCAAGTAGATGGCGGCGACTCCGAGAATGGCGAAGGCCATGCTGATCACTCGCAGCTTGAAACTCACCGGCGCCACTACAAACATGACTCCCAGCGCGCTGGCCATCATGCCGGGGCCGGCGACGGCCCCGGGGTTGTCGAACAACCCTGGTGGCCGCACGATTTGCTGTCCGTCCGGCCCGATATAGGACACGGCGTCGAGACCGTACTCCGATGCCAGCACCCGCGACGAGAATTCGGCGGGCATCCAGGTGTCGGGATCATAGACCTGCAAGACGCCAACGGCCGCATTCAGACCATTGCAGATCAGAAAGATCAGCAACAGCCGAGACAGATGCTCGGGTCCGCGTATGAGGGGCGGCACCCAGAACACCGGTGCGAAGACGGCCGCATACAGCCCGATCTGGGCTACTCCAGCCAGCAAACTGTTGGTCGTCGGGTGGAACAGCATCAGCGCGAGGTACACCGTGATGCAAACGAGCCAGGTTTGGGCCGGGTGTCGCGGCGTGCGGGTAGACTTTTCGAACCAGAGGGCCAACGCCATCAGACTTACGGCAAACGCCGCAGTCCGGATCGGCAATCGCCACGGCTGGGTTCCAGGCAGGAACATCAAGGCCGGCAGCACCAGTTGCCCAATCACGAACCACTCGAGCAAACCCCAACGCGGAGAGGCGCGACCGCTCACGGAACTCGTCAGAGCGGAACCCCGGAGCCTCGCCAGATCAGACGCATTCATCGCTGTCTTACTCGACCTTCCTTACTAGGTTTCATCTTCGAAGTATAGCCTTAGATTACCATTCAGGACCTTCACAAGCCCTGGCAGGGAAACGAGAGACTGCTGAGCAAGTCGGCTACGGTATGATAGGCCTGCCCAGCAGCGAGTGAAGAGCATCCATGAGCCATCCAATCTGCCTTTGCTTGAGCATCGGTCGTTCTGGCACGGCCTTTCTCGCCTTGGCCTTTGGCGCTGGGCACTCGACCTGGCGCAACGGCTTGGTGTTCCTGTCGTTCACGAAGAGGTCGCTGCTTCGATGCACGACTACCAGAAACCATCCCACCGACGGCTGTCCCTGTACCGCTGGAGGATCCGCTTGTCGTCCGGGTGGCTGATCTCGAAACTCGTATCTGTGTTTAGGAAGAACCGTTGAGTCGCATCAAGCGATCGGCTCGCACGTTTGCATCCGCCCTGCTCTTCACGGGAATCACCACCCTGTTGGCGCTGGTAGTGGTTCCGATCATTTTGAACTCACTGGGGCGCGAGAGAATGGCGTGTTTCGAGTCCTACTCGATTGGCTTGCGCTCATCACAATTCTCGAATTCGGCCTGGGGGGCGCCGTGCGCCCCGTGATGGCCCGGGCGGTGGCCATCAACCCAGCTGACGTTGGCGCCGTAATCACGGCCAGTGTTCGTCAGTATCTGGTCGTCACTGGCCTCATGGTGATCGCTGGCCTTGTTCTCGTTACATTCGCAAGCCAGGTGATCCCTGTCACGCCGGACATCGTCGTAGAGTTGCGGGCGGCGGTGTTCATCGGCGTTGCGGCGTTTCTCGTGACTCCTTTGCTTCCTTTCCGGGTGCTCCTGGAGGCCAAACAGCAAGGCTATATCGTAAATTCAGTGCAGCTAGCCTCTGGAATCGCGACGTCGCTCCTGGCGATCGCGGCGGCATTCGCCGACCTCGGCATACCGGGTCAAGTAGGCGCTGTGACTCTCGGAGTCGCTGGAAGCGCTATCGGCGTCTGGCTGATTACGTACCGAACTACTCCGCCATCAGATGCGACGAGCGATAGCGTACGAGCCGCATCGCGATCGATCAGACAAATCAACCTCCCTACCTTCGTGAGACAGATCACACATCGGATGAGCGTTCAATCCGACCGTATGATCGTCGCGGCGTTTCTGGGGCCCATGGCTGCAACCGTCCTCTACCTTACCCAGCGCCTGCCCGAGTTGGTCGAGGCACAACTCCAGTCGATATCGAGCTCGACTTGGGTCGGACTGATCGAGTTGTACCACACGGGGGAACTCGACCTCTTCCGCAAGCGCTTTCTCGAGCTCGCCTCGCTCGTCACCATTCTTGGCTGCTCGACTCTCTTGCCGATTGTGCTTCTAAATCCACAGTTCGTCGAGTCATGGGTAGGCGAAAACAATTATGCTGGAAACACGGTGACCCTTCTTGCGGCGGTGAATGCGCTGGTGCACGCACAGATCACGCTCTGGGTTTGGCCGGTGATCGCGGTGGGCGCCGTGAACCGACTGGTCCCCCTGGGAGTTGGGGCCGCCATCGTGAACCTCGCCCTTAGCGTCTTTCTGATCAGACCTCTAGGTGTTGCCGGACCATTAGTGGGCACACTGGTTGGTTTCGGTGTCATTCACGGACTTGGAGTGCCGCCAATCCTCCAACAGTTGTTCGAACTCCGAACGCGGGACGTCATCATCAACGTCTTCAAGCCCGCAATACCTGCCTTCATCGTTGTCTGGATCGCGCTAGGTACCGGCCAATCACTTCCCGTGTCCGGGCTAATCTCCACGATCATGTCGATGGCAGCGATTGGAATCGCGTACCTCGCCCTTGTTTGGACGGCGATCTTAGGATCCGACGAACGCGCCAATGTCAAAGGCTTGCTCTCACGAGCGCTCGGCAGTGGTCGAGGATGACGCTTAGGGACCGCCTACGAGCCTGGAACGCGTGGGTCGTCTTGCGGAGCGTTCAACGGGTGGGATTTCTGCGCTATTTCCGGCACCAACTCATTGCGCGAAGAATCCTGTATCCTGTACACAAGACCTATCCGCACGGCGCCACGAGACAGCGACGCTTCCGCATCCGTACATGTGCTCACGTGGGACCGTGATTGGCTGCTCGCGTTATGGGCAGCCAAGACCTTCTACACCTACGCCGATATCGACTGGCCGCTGACTTTCCACGTGGGCGGGCGTTTATCTCGCCGTCGTGCCAGATCCCTGCAACGCCACTTCCCTCGCTCACGGATTCTCTACCCCGATGCGGCAGCGGCAGAAGTACGCTGCGTTTCGTTGTGAATTGCTTTCAAGACCGCCGCCATGAGTCTAACCTTGGAACGGCTTGACGGCGCACTCGGCCTGAGACTCACGTCAGCGTCATAGCCATCCATCAGCAGGTTACTCACTACGGAATCGCTGAAATACTCATCGTACTCTGCCAAGCGGCTCCGCGAACCACGAATCCACCCTCGACTCAAGCGGCGACCGGTACAACTTTCGGGTTTGGTGTCAGTCAAGGGGGCAACGTCAGGAAGCGCGACATCATCTTGTCGGATTGTCAGAGGGTTTGTACAGTCTCTCCTGCAGATGTTCAGGTAAAATAAATCAATGATCGAAACTCTGACTGATTCCATGTCTGACGCTATGACACACTCTACGACCATTTCTATGACCGATTCGATTTACCATTGTTTTTCAAAATTTAAGGAGCAGATATCAGAATTGTCTGTATCCCGTAGTGGTCAACTTGAAGACCAGTTGATTTTCTTACTACATCATATCAGTGTTTCTGGGATAAAAATTGAGGACGTACCATCAATTGTGATTCAGGATTGGCTGAAAGTCACAGAGGGCTTGTCAGAACATAACTTAAGATTAGAAATGGTCGAATATTTAAGTCGTATTTACAAGAATTCGGCCTTTCGTGACTCCTATCCAAGGTCTTCTAAGATTGTTGCAGTGAGAGATGTTTTGTTCTGGCGTCGTCACCATAAAGAGGTTTACAAGAGAACACGGAGTTTTTTCAACAATATAACTCAAAATGAAATTATAGATTACGAACTGGACAGCTCTACAACTTTTCATCCTGGTCTTCGCAAATACTGGCCTGGTCTGGGAAGTGGTGGAGTTTATTCGGACTCTGACGAGGAGATTGTTCGGGAGCTTAGACAGTTGGGTATGAATGAATCCGTGAGAAACGTAGTTGATCTAGGGTGTGGAGGCGGTCGGCTTTTAAAAAGACTGGGCATTGAATGTCCAGAGGCGACCCTCACTGGAACCTCTATCTTTCATTTCAGTCCAGACGAATTGAAAAATCTAAGTGAGGCAAACATAACCCCCTGTTACTGCACGGCCCATAAAGTGGAGTTGGCAAATAATTCTCAGGATATAGTGGTGTCTTCAGAAGTGATTGAACACTTACGCTACCCTGAAGAAATGGTTCGTGAGATTGCTCGCATATTGAAGCCGGGAGGCATCTATTGTGTAACCGCTCCAAGCATAAATGCCAACATGTACTGTAAAAACCCATTGTCTTATTTAACTGTGGCCATTGGAACTCTCTTTCCGAAAATTCTTCCACCGTTTCACGATCTTTACGCCCCGATGACTCCTCTCAAACTTGTTCACTATGGTTTTGAAAGACAGGTTTTTAAGTCCATGTTTCTTAAACACTCACTTCAGGTGAATGTTAAGACCACCCGTTTCACTGCGCTGAAAAAATTTGGTTTAGGCCAACTAGCTGCTCGATTACCTGTTTTTAAAAACATGGGCGGGCTTTGCATGGCTGTCGGAAGAAAATAAAACATGACTATGTTCAGTCTATGTTCGATCAAGTATGCGCTTTAACTCCGCTCAACCCTTCTCCTCCGCCGGCTCGCGTCACCCCGTGACTCACCAAGATCTGAACGACTCGATTCACGTCGAAGTCTTCCACCGCCAGGCCGAAGTGGTCGATGCGCGGCGGACCAGAGCCCGCGTCGGTGAGCGCCAGGAAGTGCGGTCCGTCGCCGATGCGCAGGAGGGTCGTCGCCCCGTGACGCGCCTGGACGGGCAGGCCGAAGAGCCCCTGGTAAAACTCCAGCGAGCGCTCCCAATCCGATACGGCGAGCGTTACATGGTGCAGCCCTCGAACACGAAGCCGAGCGGGCTGCACCTGTGCGAACACGCGGCGGGCAAGGGCTAACGCCGGCAGCGAACGCAACCAGGCTCGGCGGGTCATGCCGCCCGCGCCGAGCGGGGTTCCGGGGTTAGAAGCTGTCCATGAGGTCGTGGATGACGGTCGCGAGTGCGGGGTCGATGCCCGGCTCAACCGCTTCCTCCACGAGACGTTTCCGAGCGTTCAACCCCTTCGTAATGGCGCTGACGTGGCGGCCCATGGCCAGGAATTGACCGACGAGGCCCGGGCCGGCCTTTCAGAGCCCCTCCCAACGTCAGCCTGGGATGAACTGTAAAAAATAAGTATTTTTAAGCACTTAACTACTATCAGGCCCCGCATGGACCATAGGCGAGATTCACCTCTAGGATCACGGGATCACGGGAATGATCATGAACCCCGTTTGACGCCCAATACGTAGAGAGACCATGGTTTGAATGGAATTAAATTCAGAATTTTTACCAGGGGCCAGGCCAGAAAGAAGATCAGAACAGAGGAAATCTGACCGAGTGCACCTGGCAGCGTTTGACGCCCAATACGTAGAGAGACCCTTACCAGGGGCCACCAGAAAGAAGATCGGAGGAATCTGACCGAGTGCACCTGACTGTTGGCCACCGCGGAGAAACCCATGACTGTTCCCAGTCCCCCCACACCCTGACGATCAACTGGTTCCAAACCGACCTTGCGTAACATGGCTTCAAGGGCCGTATAGTCATACCCGTGCCGGACATGTGCACCTGTTTCAAAACGAGAGATTCCCTCGAAGTGAACGTGATTATCCCTGTTGGGTACAGTGATATGGATCCAGCCATCTTCAGTCAGTTGATCTGAACAGTATTTCAGGACCTCTTCATCACGGAAGAGATGTTCCAGAATTTCAAAGGCGATGATCTGATCAAATTTTGGCAAATTCATCTGCTTCAGATCATAGACACTGGCTTCCGTGAATTTGCATCGATTTTCATCGAAGCCAATTAAATTTCTAAAGGCTTCAGCCCGGCTGATGGAGGCAGAATCCAGACTGACGCCGAGGGCAGTTCCGCCTCTTTTGGCTGCTGCAAGTGTCATACACCCATTGCCACAACCCAGATCAAGGGTTTTGACGTCGGGACCGCTGAGAAAGCGATTCTGCAGATCGTGTCTCACCCGGGTTCCATAATCGGGACCCGGCCACATCAATCGTTTTCCAAACCGATAAATGGGATTCATTGATTAAAGTTTACAATGGACTCCTTGAAAAGGGCAGGCAGCTGGGGCATATTCCTGACAGGATCGCTTAACTCCTTTGCCCTGAGTGGACCGTTGACATTGCACTCCTGTCTTTTGTCCGAATTTTGGATCAAAGAACCGAGCACTTCCGCAAGGGAAGCGGGATTATTGGGTTCCACGAGGGCTCCAAAAACTTTTCCCGTTTCTTCATTTTTCAGTATTTCACGTGCGCCCCCTATATCGGTGGATACCACGGGAAGGCCCCAATAAAGTGCTTCGATAAAACTGAATCCGTAGGGTTCTGGAAAAGGGTTGGGTTGGCAATAGATATCAGCTGCTTTGTAAAATTTTCTGACGTCGCTCTGTTGGCCCAAAAATTCAATTTTCCCGGTTAAATGATTCTGTCTTGTGAATTCTTGAAGTGAATCGAGAAATTCCTCCTCTTTTTTTTGTTGGGGTCCGCCTACAAACCAGACATGGAATGGATGATCTGCAATCAGGGCAAGGGCTTCGAGCAATTCACGCTGTCCCTTGTAATAACTCATTCGCCCCACATGCAGAACGACAGTTTCATTCTCCCGCACTTTGAATTGCCTTCGGATTTCCTCCCTGCTTTTCAAACCTTCGAAATTTGGCGGGGGAAGGGGAGCATAGAAGGTTCTGATTTTTTGTTCCGGGATGATGTCAGTCAGCAGGCCCGCCACATATCGGCTGCAGGTGATGGATAGATCGGGTTTGAAGAATCTCAGACAATTTCTGACAATGTAGCCGATTCCGGAACTGTGATTCCAGATCACAATGGGGGTTTTGCTTATTTTTACAAACAGAACCGCCATGGCATAAGCCCAAAAGTGATGGCAGATAAATACATCGGGTTTTTCCCTTTTAATGTATTTCAAAATACTGATCCCTGTGGATATGAAGCTGATGGGATTTTTGAGTGAACTGTTTTTTCCAATCACCTCAACGGTCGCCTGGATGGCCCTTAAGTTTTTAGAGAGGGTCCCCTCAAAACAAAGAAAAAATTTCTGTTCCAGTTCCGGGGCATATTGATTGAATTCCTTTAAATAGATAAGGAGTTTTTCCAGACCTCCGAACAGGTTGCCGCTGTAGAAGTGAGTGACCTTCATGGACTCCCGTCAGGTTTTCATGGCACTGCAGAGGCTCAGTTCAATGAAAACAGCACCTAAAGACTTTATTCAATCGATTTTCCAAACAAGCACATTTTACCAAACTGTTTCTCCAGTTTGTCCAGCTGATTGATGGAATTGGCAAACAATCCAAAGGGCCTCCAATTCTGGCAATTGGATCCCAGCATAATTGCCCAGTCAATACTGGTTTGATCCATTACCTCTTTGACTGGAGCCATGAGTGGACGAAAGTGCGTAATTCCGGCTTCCAATGATCTGTCAAACCATGGCAGCATGAGGGTTCGATCCGCAAGGTGCACCAATACGCTGTCATCCCGTGAGTAAATTTTGCTGCTCGGATTCCGGGCATCAATGTAGTTTCTTACCTCGTGAAAGGGATAAGTTTTTCTTTGATTGAAAAATACATTTACAGGGAGCCCGATTGACTGTATTGCAGCGATGGTACACGCCAAAAGTAAACTGATCTTAAGAGCCCCATTTGCAGACTTCCATCCGGGTTTATTTGTGAGGGCTTGAATTCCTATGCATAATGGAATGATAGTCAACAAATAAAAATGAACCAGGTAGTTATGCTCTGCCCCCACCCTCAATTGTTCCATCATGGGAATCAACAAAGAGGTGGTCAGGCAAAATGTCAACAAGAGGGCCCTGCTTTTGTATTTCTCGGATAGAGTGATCCATCGCTAATGCTTCCTCAGGCCGCCCTGGGGGCGTCCCACGTCAGGTATTCGTCGGCGTCGACGAGACTCGCGATGGTCGAGTGCCGTCCATCGGCACCCACGACCAATCGTGCGCGACAGGTGTGCTCCCGCTTGTTGGTCTCGGCCCTTACGCCGACAACACGCCCGTTCTCTTCCAGAAGTGCAATGGCGTGCGTCCGATCCCGTAACCGCGACTCGCTGACCCCTTCGACCAGCGGCACCGGGCCACCAGTCACTTCGAGCCGCCGGACCCGAGCGTGTACAGGACGGCCTCGCCACTCGGCAGCATCTGCGGCCTGGTGGGCCCGCCGGGCATACGCCGAGATGGTCCCCACGCCGACGCCGCAGGCGCGGACAATCGCCCGGTGGGGCAGGCGCTGCTCGAATTTCAGTCGCAGGATGTCGCGTAACTTTCTCATCGGTAGCCGTGTCGCTCCCATCGGGCCCTCCCTCCATCGTGGAGGGCCCAGGGTGCCTCAGCTTCGCGACCGACGAGTGATCACGATTGCCGGAATCGGTGATCACGATGGCCGAATTCAGCGGAATCGCTGATCACAATGAATGGGCGATCACGTTCGGCCGGAATCAGCGATCACGATGGACCGAAATACGCACGACCTGACCGGCGGTCTTACCTTCGTCGAGTACCAGCCGCACGGCACTCCGCCCTAAACTCGTCCGTGAACCGTCGACGCGGCCGTCGCGGCTTCGTGGTGTCTGCCATCGTGGACATCGTATCCGCCTTTCGGAACGTGTCCCCGAAACTGGATCAAGCCCAACACGCCGTAGCGACCGGAGATGGGTCCACCTCTGCCATGATCCGAGTTAACGATCGTCGGCGAGCCTCACAAACAATAAGGCCGAACGTGATCCCTCATTGTCTGGATCGCGCTAGGCACCGGCCAATCACTTCCCGTGTCCGGGCTAATCTCCACGATCGTGTCGATGGCAGCGATTGGAATCGCGTATCTCGTCCTTGTTTGGACGGCGATCTTAGGATCCGACGAGCGCGCCAATGTCAGAAGCTGGTTCTCACGAGCGCTCGGTAGTGGTTGAGAATGACGGTTAGGAACCGCCTACGAGCCTGGAACGCGTGGGTCGTTTTGCGGCGCGTTCAACGGATGGGATTTCTGCGCCATTTCCAGCACCAACTCATTGCGCGAAGAATCCTGTACACAAGACCTATCCGTACGGCGCCACGAGACAGCGACGCTCCCGCATCCGTACATGTGCTCACGTGGGACCGTGATTGGCTGCTCGCGCTGTGGGCAGCCAAGACCTTCTACACCTACGCCGATATCGACTGGCCGCTGACTTTCCACGTGGGCGGGCGTTTATCTCGCCGTCGTGCCAGATCCCTGCAACGCCACTTCCCTCGCTCACGGATTCTCTACCCCGATGCGGCAGCGGCAGAAGTAGAACCCCAACTCCGGAGTCTCGGGCTCACTCGAACGCTCAGGGTGCGTCGCCAGAGCGTCATGATGCTCAAGTTCGTTGATTGTCTCTTACTGAGTCGTTCACCGAGAGTCGTTACGCTCGACTCCGATATTCTGTTCTTTTCGACTCCGGAGGAACTTCTTGTTGCTGCGCAGGATGCAGGGACAACCGCGTATTACAACCGCGACATCGCGACATACTATTCTATTACACCAGAATACGCCCAGAAACGATTTGGGGTGAGACCCGTTGCCGAGATCAACGCCGGACTCACAACGATTTCCCGTTCACAGCCGTATCTGTCGTTGATCGAGGAGTTCTTGGAGGACGATACGCTGTCCAACGACAGCTGGCTCGTGGAACAAACACTCCACGCGCTTTGCGCTGCAAGACTCCCGTCACGTTTTCTTCCCAACACCTACCTGGTCTCGGTTACGCCTGGACTCACGACTGCCGTTGGGGATCCAATAGTCGCGAAGCATTATCCGTCTGCGCCACGGCATCTTATGTACGTGGAGGGTATGATGGAACTGATCGAACGCGGTTTTCTTGGAGTGCGACTTTGACAAGAGTCTCGGTGAATACTCTTCTCATCCTGGAAGATAGCCCACCTGAGAGAAGGGTACGCGTACTTCGATCCCACCGACGAACCTAAAAGGATTGCCAGAACAAGAGGGTGTGTCTATTTTCAGTAGAGATGGACATATGACCCCGCAGGGATATCGAATTCTAGCCGAGGTCATCGCTGATTTCTTAACGACAAGAGGGCTATGGGATAGAGTGTCTCGATAATGTAGATCCTGTGGGCGACTAGTCTCGTGCTTGGAGCCTCGCAAGAGGGCCGTCAGGACCAGGGAAGCCCCGCAGGGGTACGTCCATACTGATCAAGCACTTCGTCGATCGAGCCGTGGCGAATTACGCAACCCGCGTCCAGCAGCATCGCCCGATCGCACAACTCCTGCTGTGCCACCGCATTGTGGCTCACAATGATCAGGGAAGCGCCGTCATCACGAAGTGCACTCAGACGCCGATACGCCTTCTCGAGGAATCGCCGGTCGGCGAAGGTCAGCAACTCATCGATGAGCAGCAGGTCGGCGTCGGCGTGCGTGGCCAACGCGAAGCTGAGCCGGGCGCACATCCCGCTGCTGTAGGTTCTGACTGGCGCATCGATCACGCTGGCGTCGAGCTCCGAGAATGCCGCGATTTCGTCAAAGCGGCGATCGATCTCCGACCGGGTCAGGCCGAACAAGGCGCCGAGCGTGTAGACGTTCTCGCGCCCCGTCAGCGCGGGGTGCAACGCTACATTGAGATCGATGAGAGTCACGACCCGTCCACCAACGTAAACGCAACCGCCGTCCGGCTTGATGATGCCGGCCAACATTTTGAGAAGCGTGCTCTTCCCCGCACCGTTCGCGCCCACGACAGCCAGCGACTCACCTCTGACGAGATCGAAAGACACGTCGCGCAGCGACCAAAACTCGCCTGGGCGAAGGGGCGCCCAGTCGCGTTGTCCCACGAGGTCCCGGCCGATGTCGAGCACGGCATAGCCCATCGACCGGCCGATCGCACGACAGTATTTCTTCGACAACCGATCGACGTGCACGATGACGTCGCGTGGGGCAGCATTGTCGGAACCGCTCATACGTACCTTCAGAGCCGTTCGACGACGCGGTGTTCGCCAACGCAAAAGATGCGCCAGCCGACCAGAAAGATGACGACGCTCACCACGGACCCGATGACATAACCAGCAGGTTCTGAGAGGTATCCGCGGATTGCCAGATCGTGTCCTGCCACGACGAAGGGGCTGACCGGATTCAGGACAGTGATGAGCCTCCCCGCACCTTCGGTCGGCGCCGGGTACACGACCGGGGTCAGCAGCATCCAAAAGGTCAAGGCGAATCTGAGGATGTGCCCGACGTCTCGCGTGATTCCGTTGGCCAGGGCGGCGAGAAAGCCTAAACCGAGAGTGAGGAGGCAAAGCGGCAGAAGCGCCAGCGGCAGCAGGATCACGGTCCACGCGGGCACTGTGCTGAAGGCCGCAAACGCCACGGCCAGCAACGCGGACCGGATGGCGAACTCCATGATCGACTGGCCCATGGCAGCCAGGACCAGCGCCTCGCGCGGGAAACGGATCGACGACACGAGCGCGGATGCCCCGGTGAGACTGTCGGTCGCAGCACTCAATCCGACGGCGAAGAGCTGCCAGACGGTCATACCGAGCAGGACGAACAGCGGATACGGCAGCGGCGTCGGTCCGACCGTGAGCAGGTCGGCGCGGGTCAGTCCGGTGAAAGTCACCGCCGCCGCCACCGGTGGGACGACCGCCCAGGCATATCGCAGGACACTCTGGCGATACCGGCCGGCCAGCTGGAGCACGAAGAGCCGTTGCGACAGCTCACGAGTCGCCCAGAGGCTTCGACCCATCTGGATCCAGCCACGCCGGCTCGAAACCGAATCGACGGTCATGCGCGGTTGTCGAACACCTCGTCAGGAGAGCTGCCCCAGCCCAAAGCGAAAAACGAAAGCAAGCTGTCCGGTATTCGGGGACTCCTTCTGCCAACTGGCGTGGTGCCCGCGATACAGTCGCGCCCGCGCGGGCGACGTGACGTGAACGGGACGTTTGGTAGGTGGCCAAGTTCTTTTAGGAATCGCATCTCGATCTGCTACCGCAAACATCGCCAGCCCCGGTGCTCAAAGAGCTTAGGCACGTTTGGATCCAGGGTCGCCAAGAAGTTTGGAGCCTCCCATCGCGTTCTGGCTGAAGACGAAGCGTCTAGGAGAACCGGACCTCGTAGAGATCGTTCTAAGCGATACACGGAGTACTTGTGGCTCTCGAATATGCGTGTAACGCGCGAGGGAATTGCCTCATGCTCCTCGAAAATCCAGTGATGCGCGATCTTGCGCTCCAGCATGCGGCTGGCACCTTGCAACACGGCCCATTCATGGCCTTCCACATCCATCTTGACCGCTTGAATGAAGGGCGTGCCTTGCGACGGAAATAGCGACTCCAAGAAAGCATCGAGAGTCGTCGCCTCGACCTCGCATTGTGATCCCTTGGGATCTGGAGAAGTCGAGACTCGTGCAACGCCACGATTACTTGCCCAATTCGGCGGGATCTCAAGCATGACGTGCCCTCGCCGATCCGACAAAGCCAAATTATGGGTTGTGACGTTGGCACGCGACCAATTCTCGACGTTGTACCGAAGCTCTTGAAACAGGAGAGGATGTGGCTCAAAGGCGATGACTCTGCCCGTCATTCCGGCCCGAATTGACAGGGCTGACGTCATGTAACCGATATTCGCACCAATGTCGAGAACCGTGTCACCCTCGTCAACTAATCGAAAGATCGCCTCCGTTACGGAAAGCTCGAACACTCCTAGCGCCAGTAACGTTCGACCAATGTCGTCCTGTCGACTGCAGACCACAGAATCGCCCCAGGGCAAGACGACACGATCTGGGGATATTGCCAAATGTTGTGTATGCGGCATGATCAGGCGGCTTCCTTTCGGACGCCATCGACGAAGGGCACACCGTCGATGACATCGGCGATCAGTTGACACCCATTCAACGCTCTCCAGGTCTTCTGTGCGGCCATCGCCAGCTTGAACACCATCGTCAAGCACGCCAGGCGGCTGCCCGCGCCCTTCGTCTTGCGCGTGCGGAGCCGGACGGTGGCGAACGTCGACTCGACCGGATTGGTGGTCCGGATGTGAATCCAGTGCTCGGCGGGGAACTCGTAAAAGGTCAGCAGCACGTCCCGGTCTTTCGCCAGGCAGGCGGTCGCCGCCGGAAACTTCGCGTGAAACGTGGCCACGAACAAGTCGAACGCCTGGTTGGCGCTGGACGTCGTCTCCGCCATCCAGATGTCGTGCAGCATCGCCTTCGCCTTGGGCTGCACGCCCTTCGGCAGCTTGTTCAGCACGTTCATCGTCTTGTGCACCCAACACCGCTGTTCGCGGGTCTTCGGGAACACTTTCCGCACGGCGCCCCAGAATCCGAGGCCCCCGTCGCCGACGGCGAGTTCCGGGTCGATCGCGAGCCCGCGCGCCCGGACGTCCAGCAGCAGCTCGCGCCACGACTGCTCGCTCTCGCGGTAGCCATCGGTGATCGCGATCAGCTCCTTCTGCCCCTCCCGCGTGGCGCCCATCAGCACCAAAATGCACTGCCGCTTGTTGTCCGTGTCCTCGAGGCGGACGTTGAAGTACACCCCGTCCGCCCAAACATAGGCATAGCGCCGGCCGGCGAGGGACCGCTGCGACCACCCGCGGTAGTCCTGCTCCCACACCGCCTTGAGCCGCGTGATCGTCGTCGCCGACAACCCCCGCGCGTCGGGCCCCAACAGCGCCTGCAAGGCCTCGCTGAAGTCTCCCGTGCTGATGCCCTTGAGATAGAGCCACGGGTACAGTTCTTCCAAGCTGGTCGTCTTTCGCAGGTAGGGCGGATCGCCGACCGGAACGTCTCCCGTTCGCCTACCCCCGCGCTCCGCGGGCAGGATCGCCGACCGGAACGTCTCCCGTTCGCCTACGGGCCGACGGTCCCGGACCCGGGGCTGCTGCACGCGCACGTCCCCGAGCGGCGTTTGAATCGCCCGAGTGGGCAAGTGGCCGTTGCGAACGACGCGCCGGCGCCCGGCCGCGTCCATCGTCGCCGCCCGGGCCGCAAGGTAGTCGTCCACCTCGGCCTCGATCGCCGTCAGCAACATCTGTTGCGCTCCGCGGTGCAGCACCTCGGTCAGGACATCTCGGGACGATTCTTGTGGGAACTGGACCAGCTTTTCGTTAGGCTCCGGCATGGTGGCGTACCTCCTTGCCCTTCGGGTGAGGGGGGTGCGTTAGCAACACCCAGGGTACGCCGCCTGTTCAAAACCTCAAACACAACTTTCGGTTATATCTCCAAGGCGATCACCGAGGGGCTCTGCGGGCCGCCGCCTGCCCCGCCAACACCACAAGCATCTCAAGAGCACGTCAGCTACAACCAGGGAGCGGCCGCACGAGAGCCTCGGCCGGGTGCCGCCCCTCATGTTCTTGCCGAGGCCCACGCTGCCGGAACAGTCCCCTTTCGGAGTGTCTACTTGACGGGGAAGCTTACGGCACAACTTGACGTACACAACCGGAAAATCGAAGCTCTGGGCTTGATCCGGTTCCGTGGACAGGTTGACTATTATAAGCTGCCAGCGTGATTCTCCGGCGTTCAAACTCGGCCGGACTGATCTGCCCGAGGCGGTGTGGCAGCGCTGCTAAGTGCATTTCTTACGCGACGCTGAACTTCTACCGCCTGCCCCGCCAACCGACCCCGAGAAGCCAACAACAAAAGGCCGGACGCGATTTCTCACATCCGGCCTCAATAATAATCCCGGCAGCGACCTACTCTCCCACGAAGTTGCCCCCGCAGTACCATCGGCGGTAGAGGGCTTAACTTCCGTGTTCGGAATGGGAACGGGTGTGACCCCTCTCCTATGACCACCGGGAACCTTGTGCTGGTGGGGCCCTGGCGGGCCCGCATCGCAGGGCTAAAGCCCTGCGCTACAACCTGAACTGTCGAGCCCGCGTCGCAGGCCTGAAGGCCTGCGCTACAACTTGGTGCGGGCTGGCGCGTAACGCGCGTCACCTGCCACCAGCGAACTGTCAAAGAACGTGATGCAGCCTACACATACGGCAGCGCTGCACCGACAACTGAATACCCTACAAACGGTAGTGTTCCCGACCGCACACGCAGCATGAACAGGGAAATGGTCAAGCCGCACGGCTGATTAGTACCAGTTAGCTGAGACCATCACTGATCTTACACACCTGGCCTATTTACCTGGTCGTCTTCCAGGAGCCTTCAGGAGTCTTACGACTCGGGAAATCTCATCTTGGGGAGGGTTTCACGCTTAGATGCGTTCAGCGTTTCTCCCTTCCGAACGTAGCTACCCAGCGCTGCCGCTGGCGCGACAACTGGTACACCAGAGGTTCGTCCATCCCGGTCCTCTCGTACTAAGGACAGCCCCCCTCAAATTTCCTACGCCCATGGCAGATAGGGACCGAACTGTCTCGCGACGTTCTAAACCCAGCTCACGTACCGCTTTAATCGGCGAACAGCCGAACCCTTGGAACCTGCTACAGCTCCAGGATGCGATGAGCCGACATCGAGGTGCCAAACCTTGGCGTCGATGTGAACTCTTGGCCAAGATAAGCCTGTTATCCCCGGCGTACCTTTTATCCGTTGAGCGATGGCCCTTCCATGCGGAACCACCGGATCACTAAGGCCTGGTTTCCCACCTGCTCGACTTGTAGGTCTCGCAGTCAAGCTCGCTTTTGCCTTTGCACTCTACGGCTGATTTCCAAACAGCCTGAGCGAACCTTCGCACGCCTCCGTTACATTTTGGGAGGCGACCGCCCCAGTCAAACTACCCGCCTAGCAGTGTCCCTGACCTGGATAACAGATCGAGGTTAGAGCGCCGGAGCGCTAAGGGTGGTATCTCACCGTTGACTCCCCGGACCCCAAGAGGCCCGGTTCACAGTCTCCCACCTATCCTGCGCATAACGCGCCAACACTCACTACTAGGTTGTAGTAAAGGTGCACGGGGTCTTTCCGTCTTGCCACGGGTAACCGGCGTCTTCACCGGTACCACAAATTCGCAGTGCCCCTCGTTGAGACAGCGCCCAGATCGTTACGCCATTCGTGCAGGTCGGAACTTACCCGACAAGGAATTTCGCTACCTTAGGACCGTTATAGTTACGGCCGCCGTTTACCGGGGCTTCAGTTCAAAGCTTCACCTTGCGGTTGACCTCTCCCTTTAACCTTCCGGCACCGGGCAGGCGTCAGACCCTATACGTCGTTTTCGACTTCGCAGAGTCCTGTGTTTTTAGTAAACAGTCGCCTGGGCCTTTTCACTGCAACTCCTACTCGCTTTGGCGGGCATGCCGCCGGACGAGCATGGAGCACCCCTTCTTCCGAAGTTACGGGGTGAGTTTGCCGAGTTCCTTAACGAGGGTTCGCACTCGCGCCTGAGGATTTTCTCCTCGCCTACCTGTGTCGGTTTACGGTACGGGTACCCGGAAAACTCCTTAGAGGCTTTTCTCGGCAGCGTGGCGTGACCCACTTTGCGGCCCTTACGGGCCTCGCCATGACACCTCAGGGAATGCGACCCACCGGATTTGCCTGGCGGATCCCCCTACATGTCTGAACCTACACTTCCAATCGTAGG
This sequence comes from Vicinamibacterales bacterium, assembly GCA_963667915.2. Lineage (GTDB taxonomy): Bacteria > Acidobacteriota > Vicinamibacteria > Vicinamibacterales > UBA823. The sequence goes on from CAXXNN010000004.1 coordinate 1,396,614, forward strand.
CTGGGCTAGCCTCCTGCGTCCCCCCATCAGTAATAACGCTTTCCAGGTAGTTCAGGAATGTTAACCTGATATCCATCCGCTACGCCTTTCGGCCTCGCGTTAGGACCCGACTGACCCTGAGCGGACGAACCTTCCTCAGGAAACCTTAGGCTTACGGCGGAGAGGATTCTCACCTCTCTTATCGCTACTTATGCCGGCAGGGTCACTTCTCTACGCTCCACCAGTCCTCACGGTCTGGCTTCACTGCCTAGAGAACGCTCCTCTACCATTGTCAAGCCCCGAAGGGCTTGTTCCAATCTACGGCTTCGGTACTGTGCTTGAGCCCCGTTATATTGTCGGCCCAGAGCCGCTTGACCAGTGAGCTATTACGCTTTCTTTAAAGGATGGCTGCTTCTAAGCCAACCTCCTGGTTGTCTCGGCGTCTCCAGATCCTTTCCCACTTAGCACAGATTTGGGGACCTTAGCCGGTAGTCTGGGCTGTTTCCCTCTCGACAATGAAGCTTAGCCCCCACTGTCTGACTCCCGGGATATGAGTCGCTGGCATTCGCAGTTTGGTTGGATTCAGTAAGCGGGTAAGCCCCCTAGTCCATCCAGATCTCTACCACCAGCGCCAACCTCCCGAGGCTATCCCTAAAGATATTTCGAGGAGAACGAGCAATCACGAGGTTTGATTAGCCTTTCACCCCTATCCTCAGCTCATCCAAGTTGTTTTCAACCAACACTGGTTCGGGCCTCCACGCGGTGTTACCCGCGCTTCACCCTGGCCAAGGATAGATCACCTCGCTTCGCGTCTACTCCCAGCGACTATACGCCCTATTAAGACTCGCTTTCGCTTCGGCTCGCTTGCGCTTAACCTCGCCACAGAGAGTAACTAGCCGGCTCATTAT
>CAXXNN010000004.1:1402500-2849118 GCA_963667915.2 Vicinamibacterales bacterium
CGTGAAGGCGCTCGTCGCCGCTGGCGTCGGGGGCGTGGCAGGCACCGGCGCGTACGGATTTCTCTACGAACGTCGGCAGCTCGAGGTCACCTACGCCGACGTACCAGTGTCGGGCCTGCCGGACGCCTTGTCGGGGCTGCGCATCGGCTTGATGACCGACCTGCACCGGAGCCTGACGGTGCCGCGCGAGGACGTCGACCGCGCGGTCAGGCTCATGCGCCGGGAGCAGCCCGACCTCATCGTGCTCGGCGGTGACTATGTGTCGTGGCAAAATCGAGACTACGTCGACGACGTTGCCGACGCGCTCTCGCCGCTGACCGCGCCCCACGGCGTGTTCGCCATCCTCGGCAATCATGACGACGAGCGCGAGATGCCTGCCGCGCTCACGGCGCGGGGCATCGAGGTCCTCACCGACGCACGGACGCACCGCGAGATCGCCGGCGAGGGACTCGAACTAGTCGGGCTGAAATTCTGGACCCGTCGCGCCACCGACGTCATCCGGGTGTTGAGCGGCACCATGGGCCCGGCCATTCTGCTCGCCCACGATCCCCGCCGCCTCATCGAAGCCGTTGCGCTAAATCTGCCGGTCATCCTCTCGGGCCACACCCATGGCGGCCAGATCATCCTGCCTGGCCTCGGGGCGGTGGCCGCCCGAAAATTCCCGATCGCCTCCGGCCTGCTCACCCGCGAGAACACCTCGCTGTTCGTCAGCCGGGGCGTCGGCACAGTGTACGTCCCGTTCCGGCTGAACTGCCCCCCCGAGATCGCGGTCCTCACACTGCAGCGACAATCGCAGATCTAAGGACTTCCCACCCGGCGGCCCAACACCGCCCAACCGCCGTCCAGCACGCGCCCGATCGCTTCCGGGTAGATTCGGTGTTCCTCGACCAGAATGCGCCCCGCCAGCGACTCCGGCGTGTCGTCGTCCTGCACCGGGACCGCCGCCTGCGCCACGATCGGCCCGGCGTCCAGATCGGCATTCACGAAATGGACGGTCGCGCCAGTCACCTTGACGCCGTGCTCCCACGCCTGGCGCTGCGCCTCGAGGCCCGGGAAGGCGGGCAGCAGCGACGGGTGCACGTTGAGAATCGCATTCGGAAACGCGTCGATGACCGTCGGGCCCAAGAGCCGCATAAAGCCGGCCAGGCAGACGAGCCCGACGTCGCAGGCGCGCAGCGCGGCCAGGAGCGCCGCGTCGTAATCCGCTCGCCGTTGATGGCGTCGATGATCGAGATGCCGGGTCTCGATGCCGGCGGACCGCGCGCGCGCCAGACCCCCAGCCTCCGCGCGATTGGAGATGACGACGCCAATCGTCGCGTCCAGACGGCCCGATCCGATGGCGTCGATGATCGCCTGAAGGTTGCTGCCCCGACCGGAAATGAGCACGCCCAGGCGACGGTTCATCTGCCTCACCCCGCCGAATAGGTCACGGTGAGGTCGCCCGCGACGATCTCGCCGATCAGCGACGCGCCGTCCTCGCCGAGCTCGGCCAACCGATCCAGCACCTGGTCGGCGTTTTGGCGGTCGACCACCGCCACCAGCCCGATCCCCATGTTGAAGGCGCGGAACATCTCGTCATCGGCCACACCCCCACCGCGCTGAAGCCAGGCAAAGACCGGCGGCACGGTCCATGCCGTTCGGTCGACCGCCGCCGCCGTCCCCGGGGGCAGCACGCGCGGCAGATTCCCGGTGATGCCCCCGCCCGTGACGTGGACCAGACCCTTGAGCCACCCGGCATCCAGCAGCGGCCGGACCAGCCTGACGTACGAGCGATGCGGCGCCAGGAGGGCCTCGCCGAGCGTGCCTCCGAGCTCATCGACAACGGATGTGACGTCCAGGCCGAGCGTGTCGAACGCGATCCGGCGCGCCAGCGAGTAACCGTTCGTGTGCAATCCGGACGACGGGAACCCGATCAGGCGATCGCCGATCGCGATGCCGCGGCCGTCCAGGATCTTCCCACGGTCGACGACGCCGACGATGAACCCGGCCAGGTCGTACTCCCCGTCCGCATAGAATCCTGGCATCTCCGCCGTCTCGCCACCGAGCAGCGCGCAGCCGTTCGCCCGGCACGCGGTCGCCATGCCCCCGACGACCTGTACCGCCACCTCCGGCGATAGCCGGCCGGTGGCGAAATAGTCGAGAAAGAAGAGCGGTTCGGCGCCCTGCACGAGGATGTCGTTCGCGCAATGGTTGACGAGGTCGCCGCCGATGGTGTCGTGGCGATTCGCGAGAAACGCCACACGCAGCTTCGTGCCCACGCCGTCGGCGCTGGACACCAGCACCGGATCGGTCCGGCCCGCGGTCTCCAGACGGAACAACCCGCCGAACCCACCGATGTCCGAGAGGACCCCGGGTGTGAAGGTGCTGCGGGCGAGTCGTCGAATGCGACGGACGACCTCGCTGCCGGCGTCGATGTCCACGCCGGACTCCTTGTAGTCCGTCATCTCTCTTACTTACATGGGGCGCCTTGCGCCCCAAGCCCCACGCGGCCTCTCGCGGGGGCCCGACGCCCCGCGCCGAGGCCGCGGCGGCGCGCTGTGCGCGCCTGATCCTTGCGCCCCGCGCCGGTGCCTCGCCGCTCAGAACTCGAGGCGGTTGATGAGCTCCTCCGCCAGCGCCCGTTCGGCTGAGCCCGCCTCGGCCGCCCAGTAGCGCCGTCGCAGCCCGGCGTAGAACCGCTCCTCCTCGTAGTCCTCCTGGAACATGTCGAAGGCCTCGACCAGGAGATCGATGGCACGCACCCGGTCGCCTCGCGCGCCCAGCGCCGACACGACGAAGGCCGGATTCCTGAGCGCGGCCGTGCCGAGGGCCAGCGCAATCGGCGCCCGCGCACGCTCCGGCGCGTCGTGCCCGCCATCGAGAAGCACGGTCAGCGCGGCCGCATGTCCCCGGGCCGCGAGCGCCCCGAGACCGGCACAGACGCTGCGCAGCTCGCCCTGATAGGCCTCCTGCCCCGACGCGTAGCGCAGCGCATCCTCCAGATAGCCGATCTGCACCGGACAGTCGACGCCGAGCAAACAGCTGGCCGCGGCAATCGACGACCGCAGCGCACGGGACGCGCCGCGTTGCGCTGCTCCGAGCGCGCTCAGCGCCCCCGGGGCGCCGATCTTGCCGATCGCCACGACCGCGTCGTCCTGGAGCGGCCCGTCCTGTCCGGCCACGCGGATGAGCACGTCGAGCGCATAGACCGCCTCGTAATCGCCGAGCGCCTCGATGACCGTGCTGCGGAAGAAATCCTCCCCACGATCGACCTCCCGAATCAACGCGGTCTGGACGCCGGCCTCGTTCCCCCGCGAGGCCAGCGCTCGGACGATCGCGGGTCTGACGAATTCCGAGGCCTCCGCCTCCAGCGCTGCCAGGAGTGTCGGCGTGATTGCCGCGTCGGCGTGATGCTCGAAATAGGCATAGGCCACGCCCCGCAGCCGGTCGTTCGGGTCATCCAGCAGACCGAACGCCACGTCGCGCGCCAGCCCGTCGTCGAATCCGGTCAGCAGGACCAGCGCCCGGTACCTGACGTAGCCGTCTGCGTGACTGGCCACTGCGACGGCCAAGGCCGGCACCACCTCCGACCCAGACGCGCGCCGAAGCGCGCGGGCCGCCGCGGTTCGGGTGCCGTAGTCGAAGTCGCCTAGCCGATCGATCGCGGCCGCTAGTTCAGTGGCGGCCGCGACCTGCCAGACCGCCGGCGCCGCCGCCGTGCTCCCGCTCGTGACGCCGCCCGCCAGACAACTGAGGGCGACAAGCGCAACGACCGTGACGCATCGGAAGTGGCGCACAGTCACGATTGGTCAGGCAGCTTCAGCGCGAGCTGGAGATAGGCGTTCTCGTCGCGCGGAAACGCCACCGGATACTTCCCGGTGAAGCAGGACGTGCAGTAATCCTGTCGCCGCGGCCCCACGGATCCGAGCAGTTCCTCGATGCCCAGATAGCTCAAGCTGTCGGCGCTCAGAAACTTCCGAATCTCCTCGACCGAATGACTGGCGCCGATCAGCTCGGAGCGACGCGGCGTGTCGATGCCGTAGTAGCAGGGCGAAATCGTCGGCGGACAGCTGATCCGCATGTGAACTTCGCTAGCGCCGGCGGCGCGCACCATCCCGACGATCTTCCGGCTCGTCGTGCCGCGGACGATCGAGTCGTCGACCAGCACGACCCGTTTACCCGCCAGAATGCTCCGAACCGGGTTCAGCTTCACCTTGACCTTGAAGTGCCGGATCGCCTGCTGCGGATGGATGAACGTCCGGCCGACATAGTGGTTTCGGATCAACCCCATCTTGAGCGGAATGCCGGATTCCTCCGCGAATCCCAGGGCGGCGCACACGCCCGAGTCGGGAATCGGCACGACGACGTCGGCGTCCACCGCGGCTTCCCGTGCGAGCCGGCGTCCCAAATCGGTGCGCACCTCGTTGACGCTCTGTCCGAACACGTCACTGTCGGGCCGCGCGAAGTACACGTGCTCGAAAATGCAGTGAGCCGGCGGCACCTCTGGGAACGGCGTGTACGATCGCATGCCGGACTCGTCGATCACGAGCACTTCGCCGGGCTCGACGTCACGGACGTAGGTCGCGCCGATCAGGTCGAGCGCACAGGTTTCAGAGCACACGATCGTCGCGCCGTCGAGCCGGCCGATCGCCAGCGGTCGGAACCCGTGCGGGTCACGAACCGCAATCACCTTGTCCTTGGTGAGCATCGCGAGCGAAAAGGCCCCGCGCACCTGTGAGATCGATTCGATGATCGCGTCCTCGGCGGTCGGCGCCTGCGACCTGGCATAGAGGTGCAGGATCACCTCGGTGTCGCTCGTGGTCTGGAAGATGGAGCCGCGCTTCACCAGGTCGTCGCGCAGTTCCGTGGCGTTGACGAGATTGCCGTTGTGACAGAGCGAGATCTCACCGTGCGCGCAGTCGATCAGGATCGGCTGCGCGTTGATCAGGCGGCTGTCGCCCGCGGTGGAATACCGCACGTGCCCGATGGCGGCCGAACCCCGGAGCGTGAGCAGCGTGTCCTCGTTGAAGGCGTCGGACACATACCCCATCGCGCGCGAGAGGAAGACGCGGGTGCCGTCCGTCGAGGCGATGCCGGCACTCTCCTGGCCGCGGTGCTGCAGCGCGTAGAGCCCGAGATACGTGAGGTTCGCCGCGTCGTGGTGCCCGAAGATCCCGAACACGCCGCATTCGTCTTTGAATTTGTCTCGCATGCTTGCTCGGCTCACTCGTGGAGAAGCCACATCGGTCAACTTCTAGTTAGCAGCCCGTGGCACACATCCCACTGCATTCGGTGCGACGGGGTCTTTCACCACGGCCTGCCAGGCTAGGCCGCCGGATCGACGAAACACCGTTCCAGCCCCTGCATCCACAACGTCTCGACGTCCGCGACGGCGACATCGAGCAGCGTGCCGCCACGCCCGTCAATCCGTATCCGCGTGCCACCAGTCCGCCCGACACCTTGGACCGGTACCCCGGCCGCCCCGGCCCGCGCGCGCACCGTGTCGGCGTTGCCGTCGGCGACCGACACGGCAATGCGCGTCGGCGCCTCGCCGAACAGCGCACACCCGCGCGCCACGTCGGAGCGGCCAGCGCCCACGTCGGCGTCACCGGACAGCGTGAGCGACGCCCCGATGCCGTGGGTCTCGAAGCAGCATTCGGCCAGCGTCACCGCCACGCCACCATCCGAGCAGTCGTGAGCCGACTGCAAGAGCCCGTCGCCCGCCAGGTCGACGACGAGCCGCTGCAGCGCCCGCTCCGCCGCCAGCGACAGATCGGCCGGCACGCCCGCGACCCGGCCGCACACCGTCTTGAGGTACTCGCTGCCCCCGAGCGACGGTCGCCCCGCCCCGAGCAGCAGAATCGTGGCATCCGGCGCGCGAAACGTCCGGCCCAGAACGCGCGAGGCCTCGGCGATGACGCCGACGACCCCCAGGACCGGTGTCGGGTAGATCGCCTGGCCGTCGGTTTCGTTGTAGAGGCTCACGTTGCCACCGGTGATCGGCAGGTCGAGCGCCCGGCAGGCCTCTCCGATCCCCTCGACCGCGCGCACGAACTGCCACATGATCTCGGGCCGTTCCGGATTGCCGAAATTGAGGCAATTCGTCGCGCCGATCGGCAGCGCGCCGGCGCAGGCGACGTTGCGCGACGCTTCGGCCACGGCCAGCATCGCCCCGAGACGCGGATCGAGGTAGCAGTACCGTCCGTTGCCATCGACCGACATCGCCAGCGCCCGGTCGGTCCCCTTCAGCCGGACGACGCCGGCCCCCATGCCCGCCGGAGCAATCGTGTTGGTCCGCACCATGTAGTCGTACTGCCGGTACACCCATCGCTTGCTGGCCACGGCCGGCGAGCCGAGCACCAGCCGCAGCGCCTCGTCCGCTGGCGGCACCCCCCCCAACGCGTCGAGATCCAGGCGACGCGCCGCGTCCAGGTACACGGGCCGCTCGGTCGGACGGTCGTAGAGCGGCGCCCCATCGGCCAGCTTGTCATTCGGGATCTCCGCGACGACCGTGCCCTGCTCCCGCACGCGCAGCTGCCCGTCGCCGGTGACCTCCCCGATCGGCACGGCGTGGAGGTCCCACTTCTCGAAGATCCGCTCGACCTCGGCTTCACGGCCGCGCCGCACAACCATGAGCATGCGCTCCTGCGACTCTGACAGCATGATCTCATACGGCGTCATGTTGGTCTCGCGCTGTGGCACGCGCGAGACATCGACGTCGATACCGGTGCCGCCGCGCGATCCCATCTCCGCCGTCGAGCAGGTCAGCCCCGCCGCGCCCATGTCCTGAATGCCGACCAGGGCGTCGGTCTGCATCAGCTCGAGGCACGCCTCGAGCAGCAGCTTCTCCATGAACGGGTCGCCCACCTGCACCGCGGGCCGCTTCTCCGACGATCGCTCGTCGAACTCGGCCGAGGCCATCGTCGCGCCGTGGATGCCGTCGCGGCCGGTCTTCGCGCCGACGTAGTACACCGAATTTCCGGTGCCCGACGCCTGCCCCAGCACCAGCGTGCCCGCCTTGGCCAGCCCGAGGCAGAACACGTTGACGAGTGGATTGCCCGCGTAGCAGTCCTCGAACGCAATTTCCCCCCCGACCGTCGGAATCCCGATGCTGTTGCCGTAGCCGCCGATGCCAGCCACGACCCCCTCGAGAATCCCGCGTGTCCTGGCGTCCTCGAGCGATCCGAACCGCAGCGAATTGAGCAGCGCGATCGGCCGGGCGCCCATCGTGAAGATGTCGCGGATGATCCCGCCCACGCCGGTCGCCGCCCCCTGGTACGGCTCGATGAACGATGGGTGGTTGTGCGATTCGATCTTGAAGACGGCCACGAGGCCGTCGCCCACGTCGACGGCACCGGCGTTCTCGCCCGGCCCCTGCACGACGCGGGGGCCGGTGGTCGGCAGCGTGCGCAGGTGAATCCGCGAGCTCTTGTAGCTGCAGTGCTCCGACCACATGACCGAGAAGATGCCGAGCTCGGTCGACGACGGTTCGCGTCCGAGAATCGCGAGCATCTTCTCGTACTCGTCACGGTTCAAGCCGTGCCGTGCGAGGGTCTGTGCATCGATGCTGGTCATGCGCCACTCGCGCGTTAAAGTCACCCGGTTTTCAACATCCCGTCGCCCGCCAGCGCCGAAACGACCGACTCGAAGATCACCAGGCCGTCGGCGCTGCCGATCGCTGACTCGCACGCCCGCTCCGGGTGCGGCATCAGCGCGACGACATTGCGCCGCGGGTTGCACAGCCCGGCGACGCCGCGGGCCGAGCCGTTCGGGTTGGCCGCCTCGGTGACCTCGCCGTCCGGGTCGCAATACCGGAACACGATCTGCCGGTTTGCCTCGAGCGCGGCCAGCACGTCGGGCGGTGCAAAGTAGTTCCCTTCCCCGTGGGCGATCGGCATTCTGAGCACCTGGCCGACCGTCGCCGTGCGCGTGAACGGCGTGTCGGTCTGCTCGACGCGCACGTGCACCTGCTCGCACTGAAACTTCACACTCCGGTTGCGCAGCATGCCGCCGGGCAGCACGCCGGCTTCGAGCAGGACCTGGAATCCGTTGCACACGCCGAGCACCGGGCCGCCCGATTCGGCAAAGGCCAGGACCGGTGTCATGACGGGCGAGAATCGGGCAATCGCGCCGGTGCGCAGGTAGTCGCCGTACGAGAACCCACCGGGCAGGACGACCACGTCGGCCCCTTTCAGGTCGGTATCCTTGTGCCATACGAACTCGGCGTCGGCGCCCAGGACGTGTTTCGCCGCGTGATACGCGTCGTGGTCGCAATTGGAACCAGGAAACACGACAATCGCGAATTTCATGATGCGTCGAGGGGCTAGAAGTAAGGAGCTAGGAGCAAGGAGTGAGGAGAGCCGGTGCCGCTCCGCGCTTTCTAATCTCCTAACTCCTAACCTCCTAACTTCTAACTTCTAACTTCTGTTCCTTGTCCCCTTCAATCTCCACACGATAGCTCTCGATGACGGGATTCGCCAACAGCTTGTCCGCGACCTCGGACGCCATCGCGCGCGCCGCGTCGGGGGTTGTCGCGTCGACTTCGAGCTCGAAATACTTGCCCTGGCGGACGTCCTGCACGCCGGCATACCCCATCGTGTGCAACGCGTCGGCAATCGTCTGCCCCTGCGGATCGAACACCGACCGTTTCAGCGTCACGAAGACTCGAGCTTTCACGAAGCGACCTTTCCCGCGGCGGCGTGGTCGCCGAATACCCGCTCGAAAATCCGATCGACGTGGCGCAGCTGCACCTCGAGATCGAACGCGCGCTCGATCGCCTCGGGCGGCAACACCGCCACGATCTCGGCGTCGTTCAACAACAGCGTCTTGAACTCGGCCGCCTCATCGAACGACCGCATTGCGTTGCGCTGCACCCACTCGTAGGCCTGCTCGCGCGACACGCCGCGCCGCGCCAGCTCGAGCAGCACGGTACCCGAGAAGATGACCCCCCTCAACCGTGCCAGATTCTCGCGCATCCGGTCCGGATGCACGACGAGTCCGCGGACGATCCGGGTGAACCGCCGCAGCATGTGATCCAGCACGATGAAGCTATCCGGCACGATCACCCGCTCGACCGAGGAGTGCGAAATGTCGCGTTCGTGCCACAACGCGACGTTCTCGAGCGCCGCCATCGCGTTCGACCGCACCAGCCGCGCCAGGCCGGTCACCTGCTCGCAGCCGATCGGATTGCGCTTGTGCGGCATGGAAGACGAACCCTTCTGGCCCTTTCCGAACGGCTCCTCGACCTCGCCGATCTCGGTCTTCTGCAATCCACGAATTTCGAGCGCGAATTTCTCGAGCGAGGCGGCCGTGATGGCCAGCGCCCCGAGCAGTTCCGCGTGCCGGTCGCGCTGCAGCACCTGCGACGAGACCGGCGCCGGCGTGAGGCCCAGGCGTTCGCAGACGCGCGCCTCGATCGACGGATCGAGGTGGGCGTAGGTCCCCACCGCACCCGAGATCTTGCCGGCACTGATGATGTCCCGCGCCCGGCGGACCCGCACCCGATCGCGGACCAGCTCCGCGTGCCAGAGCGCCAGCTTCAGCCCGAACGTCATCGGCTCGGCATGGACGCCATGGGTGCGCCCGATCATCGGCGTACGGCGATGCTCTTCGGCTCGCGCCTGGACGGCGTCGAGCAGACCGGTGAGATCCTGCAGGATGAGGTCGCACGCCTCGCGCATCTGCAAGGCCAGCGCCGTGTCGAGCACGTCGGACGACGTCAGGCCGAAGTGCAGCCAGCGCGCCGACTCGCCGACTTGCTCGGCGACCGCGGTCGTAAACGCAATGACGTCATGTTGCGTCGTGGCTTCGATCTCGTCGACCCGGGCGGCGTCCACGGCGCCGCGTTCACGAATGTCGCGCGCCGCGTCGGCCGGAATCATGCCCGCCTCGGCCATCGCCTCGGCCGCCGCCGTCTCGACGCGGAGCCACGTCTCGTAGCGGCGCTGGTCGGTCCAGATGCGGCCCATCTCGGGGTGGGTGTAGCGTGGGATCATGACGCTCGGCTCTCGGCTCTCGGTCAAACGAACGGGAGCGGGGCCTGGTGCGCGGCCAGACGGGCGACCGGCAACGGCGGCACCGCTGTTGGCGTCTGTATCAGGGCCGTGAGATCGATCGTGGGTGTGGGGTGGTCTTGCGACGCCACCACGACTCGTACCTCGGATCGCCCGATGCGCGCCAGCGCTTCCCGACAGCTCAATTCCGCAATCTCCGGCACGTTGTTGGTCCGGCTCAGGTGCGCCAGCACGATGCACCGGACGGCCGGGCCCAGGTGCTCCCCCACGAACGCCCCCAGCGCCTCATTCGACAGGTGCCCGTCGTCTCCGCCAATTCGCGCCCGCACCCTGGGCGCGTACGGGCTCACCCGCAGCAACTGGACGGCATGGTTCGACTCCATCACGAGCAACAGGCACTGGCGGAACCGTTCGACGAGCTCGGCCGTGACACACCCGACGTCGGTGGCGAACCCGATGGCCCCCGCCGGCGTGTCGATCCGAAAGCCCAGCGTCTCGTCGGCGTCGTGCGTCACGGCGAACGGCAAAAACCGCAGGGCACCAAAGTCCACCGAACGCCCCGGGCGTAGCCGCGCCCACCCGGACACCTTTGCCGCACTCGGACCCCAAGATTCCCGCGCGGCCGACGTCGCGTAGACCGTAATTCCATGCCGGGCGGACAGACGCGCCGCGCTGCGGACGTGATCGACGTGCGCGTGAGTGATCACGATGGCGCGAAGCGCATTGGGCGCCACACCCAACCGCTCCAGCCCCTGCCGGATCGCGCGATAGCTGAGGCCCGCGTCGATCAGGACCCGGTCGTCGCCGGACGCCACGAGCGTGGCGTTGCCGAGGCTGCCACTTCCCAGCACCGTCAATTCGGCTGAAACGGGACCCTCCCTCCGATTCATGTGTCAGGCCACCTCCCGACCCGCGAGGCTCACTCGACGATCATGCCCACCCCGGCGCCAAACCGATCCGGCGTGAGGTCGAGCCCGGCGGACGGCCCCAGCACGGTCGCGGCCAGCACGCCGTCGACGAATAAATCCCGGGCGACCCGCTGCACGTCGTCCACCGTCACCCGGTCGATGCTCGCAAGCGTCTCGTCCAGGCCGACCTGTCTGGAAAAATAGATCTCCTGCCGGGCCAGATGCGACATGCGGCTGGAGGTGTGCTCCAGCGAGAGCATCAGGCTGCCTTTCAGATGATCCTGCGCCCGCTGCAGCTCCGTCTCGGGCACGGGCGTCTCGGCCAGCGTCCGCATCTCCTCCAACACGAGGCCCAGGACTTCGTCGACCGACTCCGTGGCGCACCCCGCGTAGACCGTCAGCGCCCCGGCGTCGCGGTAGGCATTCAAGCCGCTGAAGACGGCGTATGCGAGCCCGCGCTCCTCGCGGACGTGCTGGAAGAGCCGCGAGCTCATGGAGCCGCCGAAGATCGTGTTCAGGAGATAGCTGACGTAGCGATCGTCGTGGTCCTGCCGGTAGCCGGCGGTGCCCAGACAGAGGTGGCTCTGCTCCAGATCTTTGTCCTTGACGTGCAACCGGGACACCATGGTCGGCGCCACCCACGGCACACTGGTCCCGCGCGACGGCAGGTCCGCGAACGCCGACTCGATCAGGCCGCGCAGCTGCGCGTGGTCGAGGTTGCCGGCGGCCGAGATGATCACGTTGGGCGCCACGTAGGCCTGCTCGAAGAAACCCCGCAGCTCGTCGCGGGTGAACCCCGAGACTGACTCGGCCGACCCAAGAATCGGGCGACCCAGCGCGTGGCGCTCCCAAAAATACTGCGTGAACAGATCGTGGACCAGATCGTCAGGCGTGTCCTCGACCATCTTGATTTCTTCGAGGACGACCTTCTTTTCCCGTTCGATATCCGCATCCTGAAACGCGGGGTGCAGCACGAGATCCGACAGGATGTCCAGCGCCGCCGGCAGGTTCGCGTCGAGCACCTTGACGTAGTACCCGGCGTACTCCTTGGCGGTGAAGGCGTCCAGCTGCCCGCCGATGGTATCGATTGCCTCCGCGATCTCCCGCGCCGAGCGCGACGTCGAGCCTTTGAACAGCATGTGCTCGATGAAATGCGAAATTCCGGTTTGGGAGTCCGATTCGTGGCGTGAGCCACGGGTGAGCCACACGCCGAGACTGATCGAACGAACATGCGGCATGGTCTCGGTGAGGAGACACAAACCGTTGTCCAGGACATCGCGAACGATCATCGGCGGCGGAAGAGAGTGAGCCCGTGTCACGAGACGCGCGCGACGGCGCAAGTCATTGATCGAAAAGGGATTAGGCCCTCGGCACGAACGCCTGATCATACCACGCGAGGCCGGCCTCGGCAACCGTGAAACGGCCGATGCGCGCGTGTCGGCCGCGCGATCCGTGACTGATGACTGGCAGGGTAGTGGGCTCACTAGTGAGCCCACTACCGGGGGGAGACGCCCAAACTCCCCATGCTAGAATAAGGGGATCAACGTTCTTCCAGAAAGCAGACGCGAGTGCCTGGCTCAACACGCGACCTGGCGGAGTTCGAGCTCGCCGATCTCGAAACCGCGGTCGCGCCGCTGGGCATCCAGCCCTTCCACGCGCGACAGATCTATCGCTGGATCCACCGGCACGCCGTGACCGACGTCGCGCAGATGACCGACCTCTCCAGGCGGCATCGAGACAGTTTGGCCGACGCATTCGCCCTCTCGACGCCACGTATCGCCGAGCGCTACCAGTCGAGCGACGGTACCACGAAGTTCCTGCTGGAGCTCGGCGATGGCCGGCGCATCGAGACCGTCTACATCCCGGATTCGCCCGCCCACACCTTCTGCTTGTCCACCCAGGTCGGCTGCGCGATGCAGTGCACCTTTTGTCTGACCGCGCGGATGGGTCTGGAGCGCCACCTGACCGCTGGTGAAATTGCCGGGCAGCTGCGGGTGCTCGCGTCGGAGCTGGGTCTCTTGGGGCAGTCCGTCAACGTCGTCCTCATGGGCATGGGCGAGCCGCTGCACAACTATGACGCGACGATGCAGGCGCTCCGGATGATCGTGTGCGAGCACGGCGCGGCGCTGTCACCCCGCCGGATCACGCTGTCGACGGTCGGCATTCTGCCTGCGCTGACCCGGCTGGCAGCGGAGCCGATGATGCCCAACCTCGCAATTTCACTGCACGGCACGACCGACGCCCAGCGCAGCCAGATGGTCCCCATCAACCGGCGCTACCCGCTGGCGGACCTGCTGGCCGCCTGCCGCGCCTTCCCGCTCAAGCGGCGCAACCGCATCACGTTCGAGTATGTGCTGATCAAGGATGTCAACGATTCGATCGCTGATGCGCACCGGCTCGTCCGCCTGCTCGGCGGGCTGCGCGCCAAGGTCAATGTCATCCCGCTCAACGCGGCGCCCGGTATTCCGTTCGAGCGCCCGTCGGCCAGCCGGATCGATCGGTTCGGCCGTCTGCTGGCCGATCACCGCGTGAGGGTGTCGATCCGCAAGAGCCGGGGACGCGACATCCGGGCCGCGTGCGGGCAGCTCGTCGTGGAGGGGACCCGGCCGTTGCCCGGCCAGCAGCTCGCGAGCCTACTCGATCGTGAGCCGCCTGCTACACGACCCGGCCGGTCACCCGGCCCAGTTCGGCCGACTCGACCCGCACGTCCACGAGGCGATTCCTGATCGCCGGCTCGCGCAGCTGGACCTTGAGGTAATTGTCGGTGAGCGCCGTGCCTCGGTCGTCCAGCACCAGCGCCGGACGAATCGTCCCGATCGCCGCCGCTTGAAACCGCCGCTGGAGCTGCCCGGCCACCGCCCGGAGCTCACGCGCGCGGCGGCGCGCCACGCCGGCATCGACTTTCTCAGGCATCCGGCTGCTGGCCGTCCCCGGCCGATCGGCATACGGGAACACGTGGATGGAGCTCAGCGGTGAGTCGGCCAGGTAGGCCACGTGCGTGTCGTGATCCCGCTCGGTCTCGCCAGGAAACCCCGCCATGGCGTCGGACCCGATCGCCGCGTCTGGCAGGCGATCGCGAACCATCTCAACCACCCGGCGATAGTCGCCCAACGAGTAAGGGCGCCCCATCGCGCGCAGACAGGCGTCACTCGCATGCTGCAGCGGCAGGTGGAAATGCGGGACGAACCGGCCGCTGCGTGCCACGAGATCGATGAGAGGCTCGGTGCAATCCATCGGCTCAAGCGAGCTGAGCCGCAGCCGGCATGCGGCGTCCTGCCGATCGAGCGCCCGCAGCAGGTCGACGAGCGAGGATGCGGGCCTCCGGTCGCGCCCGAACGAGCCGAGATGCACGCCGGACAGCACTACCTCTTTGAATCCGGCGTCCGACGCGACCTTGACGCGACGCAGCACCTCGGGGATGGAACGACTGCGCCCGCGGCCGCGCGTGCGGGGAATGACACAGTAGCTGCAGCGATCGTCACAGCCGGTCTGCACGGCGATCGTGTGCACCGTGCGGCCCGCCGCCGGCTCGACCGGCGCACCGCAGGGGCCCTCGCCGGTCTGGAGTCGCAGCGGATCGATCAGCGGCTGGATGTCGGCGACGAGCGCCTCCTTGCGGTCATTCGTCACCACTGCCCGGACACCGGGCAGCGCGGCGAGCTCGTCGGGAGCGCGAGTCGCGTAGCACCCGGTGACGACGATCCGGGCGTCCGGATTGCGACGGGCGATCCGTCGAATCGCCTGCCGGGCAAACCCGTCGGCCGACGACGTGACCGAGCACGAGTTGACGATAATGAGATCGGCCTCCTCCGGCGGGGCCGGGCTGCCTCCGCAGGCGCGCAGATCACTGTCGATGCACGCCGAATCGGCCTGATTGACGCGGCATCCGAACGTGAGGACCGCGAATTTCATCACGACTCGAGCCGCGCGGCCGCCTGATCGACCTTGGCGACCAGGGCAGCCTTGTAGTCGGTCAATTTCTGGACGAGCGACGCGTCGCCTGTGGCCAGGATCTGGGCAGCCAGCACCGCCGCGTTCGTCGCGCCGGCCTTCCCAACCGCCATCGTGGCGACCGGTACGCCCGGCGGCATCTGCACGGTGGCCAGGAGCGCGTCGAGCCCGTTCAACGCCGTCGAATCGATCGGCACCCCGATGACCGGTCGCGTCGTGTGGGCGGCGACCACACCCGCGAGGTGAGCCGCGGCACCCGCGCCAACGATGAAGGCGCCGACGCCACCGGCATGCGCGGCATCGATCAGCGCGCGCACCCGATCCGGGGACCGGTGCGCCGACGCCACGGTCATCGTGTAGCCGATGCCGAACTGCGTCAGGACCTCCGCCGCGGCCTGCATCACCGGCGCATCCGAATCCGATCCCATCAGAATCAATACCTGCCGATCGCCCATCGTGATCACCCCTAGCCTAGCAACTCGCGGTGCCGGCCGCTCATGACGCTGGCGTCAGCGCCTTGCGTCCAATGTCCTGCCTGACGTGCATCCCTTCGAACTGAATCAGCCGTACCGCGGCGTACGCCCGATCGATCGCCTGCTCGAACCCAGTCCCTTTCCCGACCACGGTCAGTACGCGGCCGCCGGCCGTGACAATTCCGGGATCGGCGTGCTTCGTCCCGGCGTGGAAGACCAGGACGCCCTCGCACCCGGCCACGGCATCCAGCCCCGAGATCGGCAGCCCTGTCGGATAGGCGCCCGGATAGCCACCCGAGGCGACCACCACGCCGACGTGCGGCTCGATGCAGAGCGCCACCGACCGGCCGTCGAGGGCACCTCGAGCCGCGTCCACGAGCAGCGGCGTCAAGTCCTCGGCCACCTGGGGCAGCACGACCTGGGCCTCAGGATCGCCAAACCTGACGTTGAACTCGATCACCTTCGGGCCATCGCCGGTCAGCATCAACCCGACGTATAGCACACCCGCGTACGGATGCCCTTCGGCCGCCATGCCGTCCAGCACCGGCTGGACGATCTCCCGCATGACCCGTGCGTGCACCTCGTCGGTCAGCCGCGGACTTGGCGAGAACGCCCCCATCCCACCCGTGTTGGGTCCGTGATCGTCATCGAAGGCGCGTTTGTGGTCTTGCGCCGACGGCAGCGCCAGCGCGCACCGGCCGTCACACAGCACGAAGAACGAGGCCTCTTCGCCATCGAGATACTCCTCGACGACCACCGTCGCGCCAGCCGCTCCAAACCGGCGGTCCACCAGCAGGTCGCACACCGCACGCGCGGCCGCCGGCTCTTCCGCCGCGATGATGACGCCCTTGCCAGCCGCCAGGCCGTCAGCCTTGAGCACGACCGGGTACCCGAACCGGCCGGACCGGATGGCCGCCAAGGCGCTCGAGGGGTCGTCGTGCGTTTCGTAGGCGGCCGTCGGAATCCCGTGTCGGCTCATGAACGCCTTGGCGAACGCTTTGCTCGATTCGAGGCGCGCGGCGGCCCGCGTCGGACCGAACAGCAGCCGACCGCCGGCGGCGAACCGGTCGGCGACGCCGCCGGCCAGTGGAGCTTCCGGACCCACGACCGTCAACTCGACCGACTCCCGGTCCGCCAACTCGAACACCGCGTCCGGATTGGCGACGTCGACCGGGACGCAGGTCGAAACCTGGGCCATGCCGGGATTCCCTGGTGCCGTCAGGATCTGCCCCGGCCGATGCTCCTGGGAGAGCTTCCAGGCCAGGGCGTGCTCTCGCGCACCGCTGCCAACGACCAGGATCTTCATGGACGCTCTATGTCATTGAAAAATATACGGTTACACTGAACTTCAAGATTGCGAATGAGCTATGATAGCCTAGCATATTCGGTAGGTCCCATTCGGGCGGACAGGCGCCCAGATCGGCGGGTGAGGGGGTGGATCAGGTTGGCTGAAGTGAGACTCCAGGACGGAGAATCGATCGAAAGCGCGCTCCGTCGTTTCAAACGAAAAGTCCAGCAAGAAGACATCATCAAGGACATCAAGAAGCACTCCTACTATCTGAAGCCGGGTGACAAACGACGCGCGAAGCAGGCGCTTGCGCGCAAACGCACTCGGAAGAAGCAGCGTCGAGAGGTCGAGTGAGGCGTCCAGGGACGGCGGTCCTCCCAATTCGAAGGTCAACGGCTAGATCGAACGGTCGCGGCCTCGAACTGCGGCGGTTTTGATTGAGCAAAAACCCCGCAGATGCTTGACAGCATTAGAGTTTGCGTAGTACCGTGGCCGGTCCTGCGTCGAGCGACACCGTACCGGGGCGCCGTCGAAATCGGTCATGGTGACGGCCCACGCAGGAATCGCACACGGTGAGGGAGAGCAGCGATGCGGATCGAGGAACGAGAGGTCGGTGATGTTCTGATTCTCGACCTGAGCGGGAAGCTGACCATCGGTGAAGGCGACGAGCTCCTCAAGGACAAGATCAACAGCCTGATTCAGCAGGGTCGGCGCAAGCTCGTCTTGAATCTCGCGGGTGTCCCCTACATTGACAGCGCGGGACTGGGCGAAATCGTCCGGACCTACACGACCGTGAGCCGTCAGGGGGGGAAGTTGAAGCTCCTGAACCTGACCAAGCGGATCCAGGATCTGCTGGCGATCACCAAGCTGCTCACGGTGTTCGATACCTTCGACTCGGAGCAGGAAGCCGTCCAGAGCTTCGCCTCGTAGCTGGGCCCGCTTTCCAGCCGCGCTTCATGGCGCGCAATTCTCTTCAGTCTCTCGCTTCGCCGGATGCCGAACCGGTCGTTCGGGCGTCCGGCCGCTCGATCGCCTCTGGCCTGATCGTCTCCCTGCGGCCGCACCAATGGACCAAGAACTTACTGATCTTCGCGGCGCTGCTGTTCGGACAGCGCCTGACCGATCCGACCGCCAGCCTGCGTGCGACGGCGGCGTTCCTGGTGTTCTGCGGCCTGTCCGCCGCGGTGTATCTGGTCAACGACGTCATGGATCGGGAAAGCGACCGCCGACATGCCCACAAGGCAACGCGGCCCATTGCCGCCGGCGAGATCTCCCCCCGGCTGGCGCTCGCGGCGGCGGCCCTGTTGGGACTCGCCTCGATCGCGGGCGCCTTTCGGCTGTCGCCGGCCATGGCGGGTGTGGCGTCGGGCTATGTGGCGCTCCTGGTCGCCTATTCCCTCTTCCTGAAGCATCTCGTCATCGTCGACGTCATGACGATTGCGGCCGGTTTCGTCCTGCGTGCCGTCGCAGGCGGCGTGGCGATTGATGTGCCGGTCAGCGCCTGGCTGCTCCTCTGCACGAGCTTGCTCGCGCTGTTCCTGGCCCTCAGCAAGCGCCGGCACGAAATGGTCGAGCTGGCGGGAAGCGCGGCCGAGCATCGACCAAGCCTGGGCGAGTACAGCCCCTACTTGCTGGATCAGATGATTTCGGTCGTCACCGCGTCGACGCTGATCGCGTACAGTTTTTACGCCATCAGCCCGGACGTCGGCGCCCGATTCGGCACGGACTGGCTCGGGTTGACGATCCCATTTCCGTTGTACGGGATTTTTCGGTATTTGTATCTGGTGCACCAGAAATCCGAGGGTGGGAACCCAGCCGAAATCTTGTTGGCGGACCGCCCCTTGTTGAGCTGCGTGGTGCTCTGGAGCGTGGCGGTCGTACTGATCGTCTATCGCCCCTAGTGACCTTCACTGCCGCCGGCCACGCGCCGAACGGCCGAAAGTCGAGAGTTCATGTCTGACTTTGCCATCCGAGCGGGTTCGATCGATGTCGAGGAGATCATGCGGCACATCCGCACCCGCATCCGCGACAAGCGGGGCATCGATTACACCGACAAGGAAATTCGAGAACTGGCCAACGTGAAGCTGGAGCGCATTCTCGACCCGGAAGGGATTCGATCCGATCTGTTCGAGCACTTCCGGCAGCGGCCCAAGAGCGCCCCGCTCGACACGGCACCGGTGAGCGTCGCGCCCTGGCCGGAGCCGTTCCCGTTCGATGACAAGTCGATTTACGCCTCCACGCGCGGGCTGCTCTTGCTCATCCGCCGGCTCCTGCGTCCGGTGTTGAAGCTCCTGTTCAATCCGAATCCGCTGATCACGGTGATCCACCAGCAATCGCTGATCAACGCACACACCGAGGGACAGCTTCATGCGATGGCCGACCAGCTCTCCGAGCAGATCGGTGGCGTGGCACGCCGGTTTCAGACGCGCGACGAGACCGACACGCTGAATTACGAGGTGCTCAACAACCTGGTCGTGGAAATCACCCGACTGGGCATCGACGTCAAAAATCTCAAGATGCTGGTGCAGTCGGTGAGCAGCCGACTCGACTTCGACGAGCGCCGGGCGCGCGCGCTCGAAAGCCTGGTCAAGCCGGCCCCGGCCGCGCCGGCCCCCAAGGCGGCGGCGCCCACCGGCGCAGCCGACACGAGAGACGAATCCCCGAACCAGAAGCGCCGACGCCGACGCCGGCGGGGCGGCCGACGGCGGGGCACCGAGACGGCCGCGACTGACGCACCCGGCGGGGTCTCTGGCGCAACGCAGACCGCAGAAGCGACGCCCGGCGGCGACCCGTCTCACGCAGACGCCGCACCGGTCACCCCACCACCGGCGCCCGCTCCGCCGGTGGCCCAACCGGATTCCGCACCGTCGGTGACCGAGTCCACACCGCCGGAGGCGGCCGCCCCCACCACATCGGACGATGGGCCGGCCGACACGTCCGACCAGTGAAGCTCGCCGTCGTCGTGCAGCGCTACGGCGCCCAGATCAACGGAGGCGCCGAGCTCCACGCCCGCTACGTCGCCGAGCACCTCGCGCGTCACGCCGAGGTGGAGGTGCTGACCACCTGCGCCGAGGACTACGTCTCCTGGGCTAACGCGTTCGAGCCCGGAGAAGATCGCGTGGGGGACCTGCTGGTCCGTCGGTTCCCTGTCGAGCGCCAGCGGGATCCGGCCACTTTCGGGCGGTGGTCGGAGCGCGTGTTCGAGCAGCGGCATTCAATCGGGCAGGAGCTGAAGTGGCTCGACAGTGAAGGCCCCGTAAGCCCCGAGCTCATTCACCACCTCCGTCGGCATGGCACCGACTACGACTTCTATATCTTCTTCAGCTATCGCTACTACCACGCCTACTACGGCTGCCGCATGGTCGCGCGGCGCGCGGTCTTGGTCCCGACGGCCGAACGCGACCCGGCGGTCGGGTTGTCGATCTTCGGACCGGTCTTCCGGGGCGTCCGCGCGATCATGTACAACTCGTTCGAAGAGCGCGCGATGATCCAGGCCGTGGCCGACAACGCCAGTGTCCAGCACACCGTCGTGGGCGTCGGATCGGAGATTCCGAGCGACAGTCAACCGGATCGGTTCCGGCAAAAGTTCGACATCTCGAAGCCGTTCATCGTCTATGTGGGCCGCATCGACGAGAATAAGGGGTGTCCTGAATTGTTCCAATTCTTTACAAACTATGCGTCGCGCGTCTCCACGACCCTGCAGCTCGTGTTGATTGGCCGGTCGCTGCTGCCGGTCCCGCCGCATCCCCGCATTCACCATCTTGGGTTCGTCTCGGATGAAGACAAGTTCGATGCGATCGCCGCCGCGCGGGCGCTGGTGATGCCGTCACGGTTCGAGAGCCTGTCGATGGTGGCGCTCGAGGCCTGGGCCATGGGCCGCCCCGTGCTCGCCAATGGACACTGCGATGTGCTGCAGGGCCAGTGCCTCCGGAGTAATGCCGGGTTGTACTACAACAACTACGAGGAGTTCGCGGAGACCCTCCACGCCCTTGAAACCAACCGTCCGCTGCATGCAGCACTGAGCCACAACGGACGGCAGTATTTCACTCGCAACTACGCGTGGCCGGTCATCGAGCGCAAGTACATGGACGTGCTGAACCGACTGAGCGAGGAAGCGGCGCCGCGAATGGAATCGCTGCCCGGGTGGGTCACCAGGCGGCGACGGAACATTCCTCCGGCGCGCGACATCGTCAACGCGCTGCCGACCGGCCCGGCGCTGAAAACGGCGCGTGGACGGCGTCACTCGCGGCGCGGATGAGACGTGTCATCGACCACCAGCGGACGACCGGCCGGCTGCGCGAAGGTGCACCAGGTGCTCGCCACCCTGGGCTACGGCGACGCCATCGGCCACGAAGTGCTGGGGATCCAACGCGTGCTGCGTGAGGCCGGCTTCAGGTCCGACATTTTCGTCGAGACCGCCGATCCGCGGCTGGAGCCACTCACCCGTGATTACCGTGAACTGCCCGAGGAGGCCGACGCCGACGCCCTCCTCATTCACCATTTCTCGCTGGCCTCCAAAGCGTCACGAACCGCCTACGCCCTGCCGAGCCGCATGGCGCTCATCTACCACAACATCACGCCGCCCGGATACCTGATCGAGGTGAACCCGTTCCTGGCCCTGCGTTGCTGGGAGGGCCGGCGCGAACTCGGTGCCTACGTGGCGCGGTGTGACCTCGCCTTGGGCGACTCCGAATTCAACCGTCAGGAACTCGAAGCGCTCGGGTTTCCACGAACCGGCGTCCTGCCGGTCGTGCCCGGCTTCGCGCATCTCGACGTCGAGCCGGATCGCGCGCTGGCGTCACAGTTCGACGACGGGTGGACCAACATCCTCTTCGTGGGCCGGGTCATTCCGAACAAGCGGATCGAGGATCTGATCCGCTTCTTCCACGCCTATCGGCTGGCGTTCAACCCACGCTCACGGCTGCTGATCGTCGGATCCTATGGCGGCTTCGAGGGCTACCTGACGATGGTGCACGACTTGCTGGCAAGATTGCGCACGCCGGACGTGCACTTCGTCGGTCAGATCACGAACGCCGAGCTGGCGGCGTTCTACGAGGTCGCCGATCTCTTCCTGTGCGCCAGTGAACATGAGGGCTTTTGCGTCCCCATCATCGAGTCCTTCTACGAGCGCGTGCCGGTGATCGCGCGCGCCGCCACGGCGGTGCCCGCAACGATGGACGGCGCCGGCATCTTGTATGACGACAGGGACCCAGAAGTCGTCGCGGCGCTCATCGACGCCGTCGTGTCGAATCCGTCACTCTACGACAGGATTCTCGACGAACAGGATGCCGCGTTGGCACGGCTGCGCGCCCGCGACTTTGCGGGGACGCTGCTGCGGTTCGTCGATCAGGTCCGCCGCGCGCCGCGATTGCCCGCCTGGGACGTCATTTGGAACTTCTGGCAGCAGTTCGACATGGACGAGCGCCTCGAGGCGCTCCGGACGGACCGGCCGGCAATCTATCAGGCGCTGCCGAAGGACCCGGCCGCACCGTGATCATCAACCAGTGGGTTCCAGCGGCGCACCGCGGAGACGCGATCGGCGACAGCGCCCGGCGGGTGCGAGACATGCTGCGTACGCTGGGCCACACGTCGGATCTCTTCGCGCTCACGATCGACGAATCGCTTCGTGATGACGTTCACCCGTTCGATGATGCCGGCGCCGATCGGGGTGACGCGACGATTTTTCACTACGCCCTGCCGTCGCCCATGACCGAACGATTTGCGGGACTCTCGAGCGGCCGGATCCTGCAGTATCACAACATCACGCCTGCCCACTTCTTCGCGCCGTACGATCCGGGGCTGTTCCGGCTGGCGGTGCTCGGCCGCCGCGAGCTTGCAGCGCTCGCCGGCCGTGTGGACTACGCGCTCGGAGACTCGGACTACAACCGCCGGGAGTTGGAGGAGCTGGGCTTCACCGACACCGGCGTCCTGCCGATCGCCGTGGATACGGCTCGAATGAGCCGACTCCCGACCCGGCCGGCGCTGACGCGCATGCTCGATGACGGCCTCACGAACATCCTGTTCGTCGGCCGGTTGGCGCCCAACAAGAAAATCGAGGACCACATTCGCCTGGCCGAGCTCTACAAGCGATACATCGATGCCGACTACCGGTTCATCTTCGTCGGACGCTACGACGCCGTGCCCCGGTATTTCACGATGATCCGCGCGCTCGTCACCGAATTCCACATGCCGTCCGACCGGTTCTGGTTCACAGGCCCGGTGCCGGAGGACGATCTGGCCACCTTCTACCGCACCGCCGACGCGTACGTCTCGTTGAGCGAGCACGAAGGCTTTTGCGTGCCGCTGCTGGAGGCGATGGCGGCCGACGTCCCGGTCCTCGCCTACGCCGCCGCCGCCGTGCCCGAGACGCTGGGGGACGCCGGAGTGCAGTTCGCGCCGAAGGATCTCGAATATGCCGCCGAGCTTCTCGGCCGGCTGGTGTACGATGACGATCTGCGGGCGCCGGTGCTGGCGGGCCAGCGCCGGCGCCTGGAAGATTTTGGAGACGCGGCGATGCGGCGGCGATTGACGCAGCTTGTCGCGCGGTTCTCATGACGCGGCGCGGGTCTCGTCGTGGGCTGATTCGGCGCGGCGGCGGAACCCTCGTCGGTCGCCAGACCGACGCCCGGGCCGCATGACATCGTGAACATCGCGTTCATCGTCCAACGTTACGGTACGGAGATTCTCGGAGGCTCCGAGTACCATTGCCGTCTCATCGCCGAGCGCCTGGCCCAGCGGCACGACGTCGATGTCCTGACGACGTGCGCGCAGGAGTACATCACCTGGAAAAATGAGTATCCGGAGGGATCGGATCGCGTGCGCGGCGTCACCGTACGCCGGTTTGCGAATGCCGAGACGCGGGATATCGAGGCGTTCAACCGCTACTCGGACTGGATCTTCCACCACCCCCACACACGTGAAGACGAAATGGAGTGGCTCCGGCGCCAGGGGCCCTGGTGCCCCGCGCTCCTCGAGTATCTCGAGCGTCAGGCCACGTCGTATGACATCCTGATCTTCTTCACCTACCTGTACGCCCCGACAGTGCTGGGCCTCGCCGTCGCGCCCGGGCGCAGCATTCTCGTGCCGACGGCTCACGACGAGCCAGCGATTCACCTCGACCTCTACCGGGACGTCTTCCGATTGCCGGCCGGGCTGGCGTACAACACCGACGTCGAGCGCGCGTTTCTGACCTCGACGTTCGGCATTCGAGCCGTGGCCGAGGAGACGGTCGGCTGCGGGGTCGACCTGCCGCCGCAGTCCGAGGACGACCGCCCACAGCGCCAGGGCCGATCGAGGCGCCGTGGGGGCGAGCGCTCGCGTGACGCCGGGCGACGTGCCCAGGCGGACAACGGGCGGGACCGCAACCGTCAGCCAGATCGCGGCGAAGTCTTCCGCCGGCGCCATCGTCTCCACGGGCCCATCGCGCTCTACGGCGGCCGCATCGATCCGGGGAAAGGCTGCGAGGAGCTCGTCGAGCACTTCGGCGCCTACGCCGGCGACGGCGGCGAGGCCACGCTGGCGCTCATGGGCATCAAACTGATGCCGCTGCCGGAGGAGCCTTTCATCCGCTTCGCCGGACGCCTGTCGGATCAGGAGCGGACCGACGCGCTCGCGGCGGCGACGGTCGTCATCGTACCGTCACCGTACGAAAGCCTGTCGCTCCTCACCCTGGAAGCCTTCGCCGTGGGCACGCCGATTCTCGCCAACGGCCGGAGCGAGGTCGTCGTCGATCACTGCCGGCGCAGCAACGCCGGCCTGTATTACGAAAGCCAGGCCGAGTTCGTCGAGTGCCTCAAGCTGCTGGTGGCCGACGAGCGGCTGCGCACGACGCTGGGTCGCAACGGACGGGAGTACATCCGCCGCCACTACCGGTGGGAGGCCATCATGACCAAGTACGATTCGCTCATCTCGAAGGTTCGCGGCCCGGCGGCCAGCGGTGGGTTCCGCCGAGCAAGTCGCTGACGCGGCTCTCGGATCTAGACTTTCGGCTTTCGGCTTTCGGACGCCGCGGGTCCGGTCGCCGCCCCACAACCCCACCCCTGGGGCTGCGATCAAGCGCGGCGACTGACCGTCCGAGAGCCGAGAGCCGAGAGCCGAAAAGGCCGAGAGCCGTTCCGGATCAGTCGTCCCGGCTGGCGTCGGCAACGAACGCGGGTGGCGAGGTGGGCGCCGCGTGCGATTCGACAGCGGGCGACGAGGATTCTGTCGCCTTGCGCCCGTGGCTGCCGCGCCGGCGACGCGGCTGAATCGCGTAGCGCTTGATCATCTCGTTCAGCGTCGTCGGCTTGATCCGCAGCAGCTCGGCCGCGCGCTTCTGCACGCCGCCGGCCTCCCGCAGCGCCGACTCGATCAGCTGCTTCTCGGAATTCACGATCACTTCCTTGAACGAAATCCCTTCGGGCGGCATGACGATCGTCGGCATCTCGAAGGCGTGCGTGGTGCGCACGTGATCGGGAATAAGATCCACGCCGATCCGCGAATCTGACGAGAGCACGACGGCACGTTCGATGACGTTCTCGAGCTCACGGACGTTGCCCGGCCAGTTGTACTCCATCAGCAGGTCGAGCGCCTCGGGCGTAATTTCCAAATCCGATCGCTCGTTCTCCCCGCTGTACTTGCTCAGGAAATGCTGCACGAGCAGCGGGATGTCGTCCTTGCGCTCGCGCAGCGGCGGCAACTGCACCGTGATGACGTGGAGTCGGTAGTACAGGTCTTCGCGGAACTTCCGCTCGTCGACCATCCGCTTGAGGTCGACGTTCGTCGCCGCGATGATCCGGACGTCGACCTTGATCGTTTCGACGCCGCCGAGACGCATGAACTGCCGTTCTTGCATGACACCCAGCAGCTTGGCTTGCGTCTCAAACGGCATGTTCCCGATCTCGTCGAAGAAAATGCTGCCGGTGTCAGCCAGCTCGAATAGGCCCTTCTTCGGGTAGATCGCGCCGGTGAACGCCCCCTTGACGTGCCCGAACAGGTTCGACTCGAGGAGGTCATGCGGCAGGTTGCCCGAGTTGACCGTGATGAACGGGCAGGCCGCACGGGTCGAATGTGTGTGCAGCGCGCGCGCCACCAACTCCTTGCCGGTCCCGCTCTCGCCTTCGATCAGGATCGTCGTGCGGCTCGGCGCCGCCTGCATGATCAGGTCGAAGACCTGACGCGTGCGCGGGCTGCGGCCGATGATGTCCCCGAAATTGTGCTTCCGGGCCTGCAGGTTCTGGCGGAGCGTCCGGTTCTCGAGGGCGAGGCGCCGCCGCTCGACGGCGTTCCGCAGCACCTTGAGCACTTCGTCGTTCTTGAACGGCTTGGTGATGTAGTCGAAGGCGCCGGCCTTGATCGCCGCCTTTGCGCTATCGACCGACCCATAGGCGGTGAGCATGATGACCGGCAGCTCACTGTCGATCTTTCGCAACTCGTCGAGGGTGGCCATCCCCCCAATTCCCGGCATCATGACATCGACAATGGCCGCGTCCAGCGACTGCTCGCGGGCGATCTCGAGCCCCTCTTCCCCGGTCGCAGCCACCTGCAACGTGTACCGTTTCTCGAGGAGCTCGCTGAGCACATCGCGCATGCTCTCGTCGTCGTCGATGACCAGAATCGTGCGTTCGTCCGTCATGCCGTCCCGCCGCGGCTCCTGACCGTCACTGCGCCGCCTCGGTGGGCTGACCGAGCACCGCAGTGGCCAGCGGTAACTCGATCCTGAACGTCGTGCCCTGGTCCCTGACGCTCTCGCACTCGATCGTGCCGCCGTGCTCCTGGACGATGCCGTAGGTAATCGACAGTCCCAGGCCGGTGCCCTGGCCGAGCGACTTCGTCGTGAAGAACGGATCGTAAATGCGGGACAGATCCTCGTCCGAGATGCCCGACCCCGTATCGCCAATCTCGATCACCGCGCGGTCCCCGTCGCGCCGGGTCCGGATCGTCAGCCAGCCACCCTTCGGCATAGCGTCGCGCGCGTTCAGGACCAGGTTCAGCAACACCTGCTGCAGCTTGTAGTCGAGCCCGAGCGCAATCGGCGCCGGCGCGCCGAGCTCCTTGCGGACGCCGATGTGCGACGCCTTCAACTGATGCTCCAGCAGGGACAGCACGTCGTTGATCACCGCGTTCACGTCGACCGGACCGGTCTCCGCCCGCGCCGGACGCGCCAGGTTCAGCAGCCCGTTGACGATCTTCGCCGCGCGGAACGTCTGGCGCTCGATCTTTTCGAGCAGCCGCGTCTTCGGATCCTCGGGCTCGGCGCCTTCCAAGAGCATCTGGGTATAGCTGGAGATGCCGGTCAGCGGGGTGTTGACCTCGTGCGCCACGCCGGCGGCGAGCAGGCCGATGGACGCCATCTTCTCCGAAATCTGGAGCTGCTCCTCGAGCTGCACGCGCTCGGTGATGTTCTCCAGGATGACGATCGTCCCAGCGCTGCCGCCATCCGGCGTCCGGAGCGGGGCGGTCGCGGCGTTGACCAGCAGCCGCTGCGGTCCATCCGCGTGGCGTGACACGAGCGGGACGCGATAGCGCACGGCGCCGGCCGGGTCCTGCTGACGCGCGCTCCGCAAGAGGCGTACGAACGACGGCTCGAACAGATCGTCCAGCGACTTGCCCAGCGCCGTCGCACGATCGAGGCCGTAGAGCTTCTCGAGCCCACGATTCCAGCGGAGGACCCGATCGTCGAAGTCCACGACCGCCAGGCCATCGTTCAGGGACTCGATGACGTTCTCGCTGAACGCCCACAACCGGTCGAGCTCGGCCGCCTTGGCGTGCAGCTGGCCGTAGAGCCGGCCGTTCTCCAGCGCGGTCGCCGCCTGCGCCGCCACCGCGGCCAACAGCGCCAGGTCCTCGCTGCTCAGCGGCTCGCCGCTGTTCTTACGACCCACCGCGAGCACCGCCGTCGTGCCATCCTTCGACACGCTCGGCACCAGATAGTGAATCCCGGCCGCTCGCCACGACTCGACATCGGCGTCGTCGAGCCGCCGCGCCACGTCGTCGAGCGCCACCGTCCGCGACTCCCACAGCCGCTCCCCAAGCACCGATTGGCGCGACAGCGCGGGCAGGTCATCGTCGAGGCCCACGGCGTGAATGACCCGAAGCGCGGCATCCGCCTCGCCGTCGGACGCCGCGAGCAGGAGCGCCATGCGATCGACGACGAACGTCTCCATGACCCGGGCGACGAGGCGCTCGCTCAGGCGGGACAGATCCAGATCGCGATTGAGGTCTCGAGCAAAGCCGACGAGCGCGCGCCGGTAGTCGTAGCGATCCCGGTAGTACGCCCGGTCCAGCGCCGACTGAATCGCATTCTTCACCGGACTGGCCAGCAAGACGACGACCAGCGTCGCGAGCAACGCGATGATCGAGTTGTGCTGTTCCGATCCGCCGAGCAGGATCTCGCTGGCCACGCGCAACAGCACCGCGTAGATCGCCACCATCGCGAGAATCGCGGTCGTGTAGGCAACCGCCCGCTTGATGATGACCTCGACGTCCATCAAGCGGTAGCGGATCACCGCCGAAGCGAAGGCCAACGGAATCAGTCCCAGCGGAATGGCCGTCAACTCCATCTGCGGCGGGGGCTTGAAGCCCAGCGCGAACGGCAGCAGGTACCCGACGAGGAACGGCATGCCGCCCAGCACAGTGCCCCAGAGAATCCAGCGTAGCTGCCGGCGGGCCGTCACCGATCTCGCGCGCCGGAGCGCGCGGATCATGATCGCGGCGCCGCCGATAACGCAAACCGCCAGGTAGATCAGCTCGAGCGACTCCAGCGTTTCGATCGTCGAGGTGAAGCGTGGCCCTTCGATGCCGGCATCCGAAATCGCAATGGCCCGCATGCCGCCGAGCAGCACCGCGGGCAAGTACAGCAGCGGCATCAGAAACGGCCGCAACTGGTTCTGCATCCAGCCGGGCGCCCGCTCGGGGAAGACCAAGGCAAAGTGAACGAAGAGCGGCGGGAGCATCAGCATCGCGACGACGTCCGCCCAGTAGAACACCCAGTCCAGTCGGTCGAGCCGGCCAGCGAACGAGAAGGTCAGCACGCCGAAGAACGCGACGGTGATCCAGAAGAAGTGCAGCGTCGCTTGGGCGGTTGGCCGACGAAGCCGGACAGACGCGCCCACCAGCAACGTGAAGATGCCGACCGCGGCCAGGACGAAATAGAGTGCACGGTTCCCGGCAGGAATCGGCTGGAGCGTCAGCTCGCGGAGCTCCTGCGATCCGAGACGAAGCACGACGTAGCCGAGCTGGTCGCCGCGAACGCTGGCATGGAGGCGGTCGACGACCGCCTCCGGCGAATCGACCGGCTGGCCGTCAATCGCCAGCAGGACATCCCCGGCCTGGAGACCGGCACGCGACGCGGCCGACCCGCTCCCGATCTCGGCCGCGACGACCCCTTCCGGCCTCGACACCCAGAGGACGCCGTCCTCCACCTCGCTCCAGCTCGACCGAACGGCGATGTTGGCGAATGCCAGGGCGAGCAGACCCGCGACGACCGACACGGCGAGCAAGCCGTGACCCAGCCCCCCGAAACGGGGCCATGTCGTGGTGTGGGGTCGTTTGGTTGGCCGCATCAGAAACGTGCTCGCATCGCGCCGGGGTCTAGCCGCTCGTGGTAAGGGTCCCGCTGCCACGCTGGGCTCTCACCACGGGCGGCCCAAGAATGAAATAGCAATCGCTGTACCAGCCGAGGCTGCAGATCGGTCCAGCGAGAACTCCAAGAATTCAAGACAATTGGGTTGAGATCCAAACATCAGAATCAACTGTTCAAATATTTGAATTTGTTATCGCTCAAAAAAAAGCCGGCCCCCGGTCGCTAGGAGCCGACTCTTCCGAGTCCGTTAGAACCGCACCATCAGTCCGCCGACGATTCGCTTCGGCGGCCTGACGACGAGCATCTCGTCGTAGACGCCGGAGCCGTTTCCGAAATCCTCCCGGAACAGGTTTCGAACCGCCACCAGCAGTTCCCAGTCGGTACCGGCGAACGGCAGAAACGAGAGCCGCTGCTTCACCTGGACATCGAAACGTCCGTCCAACCCGGGCGTGGCGATCCCCGGGTCGGCGGCGGCAAAGGCGGTATTGACGCGATACAGCACGTAGACCCGCGTGTTGGTCTCGGGAATGTACGTCTGCAGCGACGTCGTGACATCGTGGAACTCTTCGACGCCCAGCCGCACCGCGCTCGGTGCCACGGCGGCGATGCGCTGCGTCTCGGCCGACGGATCCCAGCGCGCCCGCGTGAACGCGTAGTCGACCGATCCGCTGAAACGACCGATCTCGCGCCGGAACGTCACGCCCCACCCGTCGGCGGCGACGTGGCCCCCGTTTGCCACGAAGTAATGGCGCAGGCTCGACGTGAGGCCACCGGAGCCTTCGACGCCGAACAACGTCACCAGCTGGTCGTCGACGCTCTGGCTGAACCGGCGCAACCCCACGACGTAGGCGTCACCGAGGTCGCGCTCGACGGCGATGGCGACGTGCCGCGCGCGCTCCGCCCTGAAATCTGCGCCGGCCGTGAACGGGGCGAACGTGCGCTCCGGCGGCAGCCACAGGCCCATCCCCGAGGGCGGCAGGAACTCCTCCCCGCCAGGCGCACGGGTCGTTTGCGACACCGAGGCCCGAATCCGTGTGTGCGTCGTTGGCGAGATCGTGACGCCGACCCTGGGACTGAGCAGGGACGGACCCGGCACGTAGTCGTGGCTGGCCATCCGCACGCCGTAGTCGACCGCCACACCGGGCGTGACCGTCCAGCGATCGAACGCGTAGACCGAGCTCACGGTGCGGCGGTCGGCGCGCAGCGCGGCAATCGCCGCCGGGTCGCCGCCGTTGTACCGTTGGGCGCTGTAGGACATGCCGAGATCAACGCTGTGGTCATCGGTCACGTCGTCGGCGTAGGACCCGGCCAGCATCCACGACGAGACATCGCCGCGCGTCATGGCCCCCTGCACCGACCACGCTCCGCGATCGCTGACAGGCGCGCCGAGCTCGACGTAGGCCACGCCGCGCGGACCGAAGTCGGACGACAGCAGGTCTCCGGGCTGGTCGATCGAACCGGAGGTCAGCAGGTTGATCTCGCCGGTGAACGGCGCGCCGCTGAAGAACGAGGACGCCGTGCGTGCGGACGATTCCAGCGCGCGGCCGAAGAACGACAGCGTGCCGGGCAGAAACGGCGAATCCTGCTGGCTGGATCCGACCCTCGTCAGCTCGTTCGCCTCCTTCAGCACGCTCCGACGCACGTGGCGGAGCCGCCACGCCAGCTCGCTGTGGTCATGTCCGGTGGCTTCGCTGTCCTCGCCGCCGGTCACGGCCCCAGGAACTCCAGGCGCCGCCGGCACGGTAACGCTCTGCGCGGCGGTGACGAAGCCGGCGGCGAGCACTTCCGGCTCGGCCGCGATGCCGTCCGGCAACCCCCTGAGCGCAAACGCCTGCTCGATCTCGGCCGCGCGCGAGACCTCGATGAAATTCCTCCCGGATTCGGAGAACCCGCTCAGATGGGCGCGCAGGAGATACGGTCCCGGCGGCAGATCGGTCAACTCGTAGCGGCCGACGCCATCCGTGACGGCCAGCGCCGTCATCGCGGCCCCGAGCGCCGACACCATGGCGCCCTCGAGCGGACGCCCGGCGTCATCGGTGACGACTCCGCGTACAACCGCGCCGTCCACGGACGCCATCTGCGTCAGCGGTCCGTCCTGCGCGGCGAGCGGATACCCCATGCCGATCAGCATCGATACGACGAATGCGGCGACTCCGTGGTAATGACTCATCGTCCCTCCGCCTCGACTCCTTCAGGATGCGACGACGGTGAAATTCACGTTGCGCAAAATCGATGCCGATGCTGTGTTGTCGGTGACCTTGATCTCCAGACGATACGCCCCTTCAGGAAACGCACTCAGCGGCACGTTCTGGCCGGCCGACAACTGATGCCCCATCGACATGTCGAACTGGGGCGGCAGTGTCTCTGCACTCAGGGTCTGCGGCGAGGTCGCGTTGAAAAACTGCTCGCCGGCGCTCGTACGCTGATGGAAACTGTATTCGACCGTGACGTCCGGTTTGTTTTCTATCAACTGCGGGTTGTAGATGAAGAACAGGAACGACAGTGTGTCGGTCGTCTCGAACTGCAGCACGTCGCGCGGCACGATCCGCGCGGAACCGATGGCGTACGGGTCGGCGCGCTGCTGCTCCGCCGACAGCGGCGCCGGAATCGGTTCCACGCGATCGGTGACGATCACCGAGCTCGTCGTGAGCTGCCCGCCCCACAGGTCGGGCACTTTGACCGTCCGCTTCACGACGGCCCGCCGGATCTCGATGGAGTCGGTCTCCACCAGCTCTGAATCTTTGATGCCGAGGTACAGATCGTACGACCCGGCCGCGACGGCGAACGCCCGCCGCACGACGTAGCTGTCGGTCGCCATCGGCATGTCGATGAAGTGGACATCCTCGAAGGGAAACGACGGTGGCTCGACCGCCGGCGCCTCGGCCGGCGGCGCACCCGGCTCCGGCTCCGGCGGCGGGGACGGCAACACCATCCCGGCCGGCGCCAACCGGACGTAGAGCGTGATCGACTGGCTCACTGTCGCCGGATCCAGCTTCAACGTGAACGGCACGTAGACCTGTCCTGGCTGCGCCTTGAGGAAGTCGTAGCTCAGATCGACGCTGATGTCGGACGGCACCGGCTGGCCCTGCATGGCGTCGTTCATCAACGGGAGCAACTTGGAGGCTTCCGCGCGCTCCGCCTCGCTCAGCAGCGCTTCGGGCTCGAGCGGTGACAGGGCGGATTGCTCCCCGCTCGCCGGGGTCTGCGCCCACGCGGCGCCGCTCCCGAGGCACAGGCTGACCACCATCATGAGCCCCCAGAGGGTCGCTCGCTCACGACTCACGTGCATGCCGGACAGATCTCCTTTGGTGATACTGGCGACGCTCAACCTCTGGGAAGTGTACAGGGAGACCGCCATCCTAGGCAACCGCTCCGCGGTAGGTCGAATCCAGGTTGACCCTTTAATTCCGGGCAATTTTCCCCATCGTATGCCAGCACCGAGCCGCCCCGGCGCATGTTATGATTCCGGCCGCTAGCAGCCCGTGACTCGCCTGACCATCGTCACGGCCGGCCGGTGGTTCCCAACGAGGGTCGAGGGTCGTCGTGCACATCACTGAAGTCGTCGGTCGGGAGATTCTCGATTCGCGAGGAAATCCCACAGTCGAAGTGGACGTCACGCTGTGGGACGGCGCGACCGGCCGGGCCGCCGTCCCCTCCGGGGCATCGACCGGCATCCGGGAGGCACTGGAGCTGCGCGACGGCGACCGCGGGCGCTACCGGGGCCAAGGCGTGCTGAAGGCGGTCGCCCACGTCAATGGGGAGATCGCCAACGCCCTGAAGGGCCGAGAGTTCGATCAGGCGGCGCTCGACGCTTGCCTCACCCAGCTGGACGGCACTCCGAACAAGGGACGCCTCGGGGCCAATGCGCTGTTGGGCGTCTCGCTCGCCGCCGCCAAGGCGGCCGCCGCGCACGCGGGCCTGCCCCTCCATGCGCACCTACGACGGCTGGCCGGCGGGCCGGTCGATGCGCCGTGGACCCTCCCGGTCCCGATGATGAACATCCTCAATGGCGGGGCGCACGCCGACACGAACGTCGACTTCCAGGAGTTCATGGTGATGCCGACCGGCGCCACCACGTTCGCGGAAGCATTGCGCGCCGGGAGCGAGATCTTCCACGCGTTGAAGGCCGGCCTCCAGCGGCGCGGGCTCGCCACCGGGGTCGGCGACGAGGGCGGCTTCGCCCCCAATCTGAAATCGAACCAGGAGGCGATCGAGCTCGTGCTGCAGGCAGTGGCCGACGCGGGCTTCACCGCCGGCCGCGACGTCTACCTGGCGCTCGACGTGGCGGCCAGCGAGCTGTGGGACCAGGACAATCCGGGACACTACGTCCTGACGAAGTCAGGCGGCGGCACCAGGACGGCGGACGACCTGGTGGCGCTGTACGCCGAGTGGATTGCCCAGTATCCGATCGCGTCGATCGAGGATGGCCTGTCCGAGCAGGACTGGTCTGGATGGCAACTGCTGACGCGCGAGCTCGGCGCCACCGTGCAGCTGGTCGGCGACGACGTGTTCGTCACCAATCCGGATATCCTGCGGCGCGGCATCGCCGACGGCGTCGCCAACGCCCTGCTGGTCAAGCTGAACCAGATCGGCACGCTGACCGAAACGCTCCAGGCGATGGCCCTGGCGAGCGAGGCCGGCTACGCGTCGATTGTCTCCCATCGATCGGGTGAAACCGAGGACACGACGATCGCCGCCTTGGCCGTCGCCACCGATGCGGGACAGATCAAGGCCGGATCGGCCAGCCGCACGGATCGGATCGCCAAATACAATCAGCTCCTTCGGATCGAAGCGGCCGCGGGCGCAAGCAGCCGCTACGCCGGCCGCGGGGCGCTCCGGCATTTGGCCTAGCTAGCAGTCGATCCAGCGGGCGTTCACACCGGTCGGCATCACGATGTCTAATCCGCCTCTCCCGCTCGTCCTGGTCGTGCTCGACGGCTGGGGTCTGCGCCGCGCGCGCGAGCACAACGCGGTCGCCCTCGCCCGCACCCCGGCCTACGACGAGATCCTCGAGCGATTTCCCCACACGTCGCTGATCGCCAGCGGCGAGGCGGTCGGCCTCCCGGCCGACCAGATGGGCAACTCCGAGGTCGGCCACATGAATCTGGGGGCGGGCCGGGTCGTCTACCAGGACATCAGCCGCATCGACGCCGCCATCCGGAGTGGCGAGTTCGTGTCGAACGACGTCCTGACCACCGCGATGACGGGCTGCCGGGATGGCCACGCACTGCATCTGGTCGGGCTAGTCTCCGACGGCGGTGTCCACAGTCATCAGCGGCATCTGGACGCGCTGCTCGAGCTGGCGGCCGCCGCGGGGATCGCACGGGTCTTCGTCCACGCACTGACCGACGGCCGCGACACGCCGCCCAACGCGGGGGTGGACTACTTGGCGGCACTCGAGACGACGATGTCCCGCGTGGGCGTCGGCCGTGTCGCCAGCGTCTGCGGCCGCTACTTCGCGATGGACCGCGACCAGCGTTGGGCGCGAACCCAGCGAGCGTACGACGCCATCGTCTGCGGCGAGGCGCGGACCGCCCGTTCGGCCACCGAGCTGGTGGCCGCATCCTACACCGACGGCGTGACCGACGAGTTCATCGAGCCGGCGGTCATGGTCGGCGCCGAGGACCGGCCACTCGGGCCGATGCAGGACGGCGACTCGGTCGTCTTCTTCAATTTTCGGGCCGATCGGGCTCGCCAGCTCACGCGCGCCCTGGCGTTCGAGGCGTTCGACGGGTTCGAGCGCCGGCGTCATCCATCGCTGTCCTGCACGACCTTGACCGAGTACGACGCGACCTTCGGGCTGCCCGCCGCATTCCCGCCCCAGGCGTTCTCCGGCAACTTGGCGGAGGTGCTCGCCGCGAACGGCGTGACGAATCTGCGGCTGGCAGAAACGGAAAAGTACGCACACGTGACGTACTTCTTCAACTCGGGCGAGGAGCGGCCCTACGCCGGCGAAGACCGCATCCTCGTGCCGTCACCCAAGGTCCCGACCTACGACCTGCAGCCGGCGATGAGCGCCTCGGGCATCACCGACGTGCTCGTTCTTGACGTCGAGACGGGTGGACATCGGGTCATCATCTGCAACTTCGCCAACGCGGACATGGTCGGCCACACCGGCAAGCTAGACGCGGCGGTCGAGGCGGTTGGCACGTTGGATCGGTGTCTCAGCCGGATTGTCGGGGCCGTACGGGCGACGGGCGGCACCGTCGTGGTGACCGCGGACCACGGCAACGCCGAGCTCCTGTGGGATGCCGAGCGGCGGTGCCCGCACACGGCGCACACGATGAACCAGGTGCCGCTGATCGTGATCGCTGGGCAGGCGAAAGGGGTGGGGACGCTGCGGACGGGCGGGTCGTTGCGCGACGTCGCGCCGACGCTCCTCGCCCTGCTGGACATCGAGCCGGCGGCGGAAATGACGGGACGCGACCTTCGCATCCCCTAGGAGCCAGCTATTCGACTTCTTCTGGCGTTTCGTCGACAGCGATCCGTAGCGACCGGAGAAACCGGCGATCGTTGGGGTTGATCTCCATCCCCTGCTGCGGCGGCACCGCCCGCGAGGCGCTAACCTGCTTCAGCGCCGTCGGGTTCGAGCGGTTGACGAAACCGATCACGGCTTCCAGCGACACGCGCATGTCGTAGCCGGCCGCGCGCGTCTTCTCACGACACGCTTCGACCTTCGGATCCTCCGCAACGACAGCGGCAATGGCATCGGCCAGCTCTCGAGCCAACCGGTTCACGACGTCGTCCATGGCTGGAACTCCTTACCTTGCCGCGCCCACGCACCCCAGCTCAACGACACGAAGTCCGGCGCCTCGCGATCCGCATCGTCGCTGGCTACGCGAGACGGGGGTCGGCGCCATGCTTCGCTCATCTGTACCCTGGAGTGCTCGATGAACTGCTCGCATTCTAAACGGGCGATCTGGGGGTGTCAAGGCGACCCCGGCCGCCACAGGTCCTGCATTACAATGCCTCGCATCATGACTGTGTCGGTGTTCCGCCCCGACGACCTCTCCGACTGGGAGCCCGACCGCGATCTCGGCCCGCCCGGGCAGTTCCCCTTCACGCGCGGCATTCATCCGGAGATGTATCGGCGCCGGCTCTGGACGATGCGCCAGTACGCGGGCTTCGGCACCGCGGTCGAGTCGAACGCGCGGTATCGCTATCTGCTCGACCAGGGCGTCACCGGCCTGAGCGTCGCCTTCGACCTGCCGACCCAGATTGGCTACGACTCGGATCACCCGCTGGCCGCCGGTGAGGTGGGTCGGGTCGGCGTGGCGGTTGACTCGCTCGACGACATGGCCGATCTGTTCGAGGGGATCCCGCTGGAGCAGGTCTCGACATCGATGACGATCAACGCGACGGCGAGCATTCTGCTCGCGCTGTACGTCGCCCTGGCGCGCCGGCGAGGCACGCCCCTCGGTGACCTGCGAGGCACCGTGCAGAACGACGTACTCAAGGAATACGTCGCCCGCGGCACCTACATCTTTCCGCCGCGGCCGTCGCTCCGCCTCGTCACCGACCTGTTCGCGTACTGCGATGCCGCGTTGCCGCAATGGCACACCATTTCGATCAGTGGCTATCACATCCGTGAGGCGGGGGCGACCGCCGCCCAGGAGCTCGCCTTCACGCTGGCCAACGCCATCGCCTACGTGGAGGCGGCCGTGAGCGTCGGCCTCGACGTCGACCGATTCGGACAGCGGCTGTCCTTCTTCTTCGCTGCACACAGCGACTTCCTGGAGGAGGTTGCGAAGTTCCGGGCGGCTCGCCGCCTCTGGGCTCATCTCATGCGCGACCGGTTCGGCGCAACCAATCCGGCTACCCAGCAGCTCCGCTTCCACACGCAGACGGCGGGCAGCACCCTGACTGCCCAGCAGCCAGACAACAACATCGTGCGCGTCGCGCTGCAGGCGCTCGCGGCCGTCCTCGGCGGCACCCAGTCGCTGCACTGCAACGGCCGGGACGAAGCCCTGGGCCTGCCCACCGAGGAATCGGCTCGCCTGGCGCTGCGCACGCAGCAGATTCTCGCCACCGAGACCGGCGTCGCTCGCACGGTGGACCCCCTCGCCGGCGCCTATGCCGTCGAGCGTCGCACCGACGATCTAGAGGCCGAGGTCCGCGCGATCCTAGCGGACATCGACGCGCAGGGCGGCACGCTAGCCGCCATCGAGGCCGGTACGGTGCAGCGCGCGATCCACCAGTCGGCGTTCGGTGCACAGCAGGCCATCGAGCGCGGCGAGCAGGTCGTCGTCGGCGTCAACCGATTTTCCGACGTGTCCGAGGCGCCCGGCGCCAAGCTCGACGCGATCGATGGCCTGCGGCTGGACCCCACGATCGAACTGGCCCAGGTCGCCCGGTTGCGGCGCCATCGGGCGGCGCGCGACGAGCCACGCTGCCGCGCGGCCCTGGCAGCTGTGGGTGCCGTGGCCGGCGGCGCCGACAACCTCATGCCGCCGATCGTCGAGGCGGTCGAGGCGGGCGCAACCGTCGGCGAGATCGCCGACTCGCTCCGTGAGGTCTTCGGTGAGCATCGCGAGGGAGGGATGCCGTGACCGGCGACGCGGTACCGGCGGCCGGCGCAGCCCCGCTGTTGGCGGTCGAGCGCCTGACGACGGTGTTCGACGCGGGTGATTGCGCGCTACCGGCCGTCGATCGGGTCAGCTTCTCCATCGCCCGCGGCGAGACGCTGGGGCTCGTCGGCGAGTCGGGCAGCGGCAAGTCGGTGACGGCCCTGTCGATCATGCGGCTGGTGGAGCCGCCTGGCCGTATCGCGAGCGGATCGGTCCGGCTGCGCGGCCGCGAGCTGCTCACGCTCACCGAGCGGGCGATGCGCGAGGTACGCGGCGGCGATATCGCGCTGATTTTCCAGGAGCCGATGACCGCCCTCAACCCGGTCTTCTCGGTCGGTACCCAGATCGCCGAGGCGCTGCTCGTCCACAAGCGCGTGAGCCGCGCCCGCTCGCGGCAAGCCGTGGTTGAGCTGCTCGCCTCGGTCCGGGTCCCGGATCCGGACCGCCGGTACAGCGACTACCCGCACCAGCTGTCCGGCGGTTTGCGGCAGCGGGTCATGATCGCCATGGCGCTCGCCTGCCGGCCGGCGCTGCTCATCGCCGACGAGCCGACCACGGCACTCGACGCGACGCTCCAGGCACAGATTCTGGATCTCCTGCGGGATCTCAAGACCCGGTTCGAGCTCTCGCTGCTGCTGATCACGCACGACCTCGGCGTCGTCGCCGAAACGGCCGACCGGGTCGCCATCATGTATGCCGGACGGATCGTCGAGCAGGGTTCCGTACGGGACATCTTCCACCGCCCCAGTCACCCGTACACCCAGGGGTTGCTGGCGTCGATGCCGGGCGGCGCGCCGGGCGCCAGGCTCAAGGCAATCGAGGGCACCGTGCCTCCGCTTGGCCAGCTCCCGGCCGGGTGTGCCTTCGCGCCCCGGTGTCCGGATCGGATGGACCGGTGCGACGCCTCGCCGCCGAAGGTCGTCTCGATCGCACCGGGTCACGACACGCGCTGCTACCTGCACGACAGCGCACCCGGAGGAACGAGCTGATGGCGCTGGTGGAGGTCCGCTCGCTCGTCAAGCAGTTCGTCCGCCGTCACGGCATGTTCCGCGAGGCGACCATCGTCACGGCGGTGGACGACGTGAGCTTTTCCATTGAGGAAGGCGAAACGTTCGGCCTGGTCGGCGAATCGGGCAGTGGCAAGACGACGACCGGCCGCTGCATGCTACGGCTGATCGAGCCGACCTCCGGCGAGGTGCGGTTCCGCGGCGAGAACGTCCTGGCCTACTCGACCAAGCGGATGCGGCAGGCGCGCCGCGACATGCAGATGGTCTTCCAGGATCCGTACTCGTCGCTCAATCCGCGGATGCGCGCCGGCGACATCGTCGAGGAGCCACTCATCATTCACAAGATCGGCACCCGTCCGGAGCGACGCGCGCGGGTCGCCGAACTGTTCGAGCTGGTCGGCCTCGATCCGGCCCACCTCACCAGGTATCCGCACGAGTTCAGCGGCGGCCAGCGCCAGCGGATCGGCCTGGCGCGCGCGCTGGCGCTCAACCCGTCGCTCATCATCGCCGACGAGCCGGTCTCCGCACTCGACGTCTCGATCCAGGCGCAGGTGATCAACCTGCTGATGGAGCTGCAGGCGCGGCTCAAGCTCACGTATCTCTTCGTGGCGCACGACCTGCGCCTCGTGCAGCACATCTGCGATCACGTGGCAGTGATGTACCTGGGCAAGATCGTCGAGCAGGCGCCGGCGGCGTCCCTCTTCGACAACCCACGTCACCGGTACACCCAGGCGCTGCTCTCGGCAATCCCCGTGCCCGACCCGGACGCGCAGCGAACGCGAATCCCGGTGGACCCGGAGCAGTTCGACCGGAACGCGCCGCTCCGTGAACTCGCGCCGGGCCACTGGGCGGCGGTGTGACCGGCTCTCGGCTGTGGGGAAGGTTGCGACGCTTCCTTATACTCCCTCTCCCCTTGGGAGAGGGTCGGGGTGAGGGAAGCCCTTACCCCTCTTCATCCGCGTACTCGTCCTTGAGCTTGGCCACGACGGCCGGATCGGCGAGCGTCGTCGTGTCGCCCAGCGCCTTGCCGTCGGCGATGTCGCGCAGGAGTCGCCGCATGATCTTGCCGGACCGGGTCTTGGGCAGGTCGGCGGTGAACAGGATCACGTCGGGCCGGGCGATCGCGCCAATCTTCTTCACGACGTGCGCCTTGAGCTGCTTGACCAGTTCGTCGGAGGTGGACACCCCTTCGCGGACGGTCACGAACGCGGCCACCGCCTGCCCCTTGATCTCGTGGGTCCGCCCAACGACCGCCGCCTCGGCGACGTCCGGGTGATCGACCAGCGCGCTCTCCACCTCCATCGTGCCAATCCGGTGGCCGGCAACGTTGAGGACGTCGTCCACCCGGCCGAGCAGCCAGAAGTACCCGTCGGCATCGAGCTTGGCGCCGTCACCGGTGAAGTACATGCCGTCGGTCCATTGGCTCCAGTACTGCGTGGCGAACCGGTCCGGGTCGCCGTAGATCCCCCGCAGCATCGAGGGCCACGGCTTGACGATGGCGAGCAATCCGCCGCCTCGGGCCACCGCCTGGCCATCCGCCGTCCGGATCTCCGCCGCGATGCCGGGAAACGGCCGTGTGGCCGAGCCCGGCTTGAGCGTCGTGAGTCCCGGGAGCGGCGTGATAAGGATGGCACCGGTCTCAGTCTGCCACCAGGTATCCACGATCGGACAGCGCTGCCGGCCGACATGCTCGTGGTACCACATCCAGGCTTCCGGGTTGATCGGCTCGCCCACCGACCCCAGGAGTCGCAAGCTCGACAGATCCCGTTTCGCCGGCCACGTGTCTCCCCACTTCATGAACGTGCGGATCGCGGTCGGCGCGGTGTAGAAAATGGTGACGCCGTATCGCTCGACGATCTCCCACATGCGGTCGCGCGCGGGCCAGTCCGGGGCGCCCTCGTACATGACGGCGGTCGCGCCGTTGGCGAGTGGCCCATAGACCAGGTAGCTGTGACCGGTCACCCACCCGATGTCGGCCGTGCACCAGTAGACGTCGTCCTCCTTGAGGTCGAAGACCCACTTCGTCG
This sequence comes from Vicinamibacterales bacterium, assembly GCA_963667915.2. Lineage (GTDB taxonomy): Bacteria > Acidobacteriota > Vicinamibacteria > Vicinamibacterales > UBA823. The sequence goes on from CAXXNN010000004.1 coordinate 1,443,276, forward strand.
TCGCGTAGGTGCCGACCAGGTACCCACCGGTCGTATGGACGATCCCCTTCGGCTTCCCGGTCGTCCCGGAGGTATAGAGGATGTAGAGCATGTCCTCCGCGTCCATCGCCTCCGGCTCGCAGGTCAGCGGCGCCTTCGCCATCAGCGCGTGATACCAGTGGTCGCGGTCGGGCTGCATCGTCACTGGCAGCGGATCGTGCGCCTGCCGGCGGACGACGACGACGTGCTTGATCGACGGCGTCTCGCGCACCGCGTCGTCCGCCATCTGCTTGAGCGGCACGACCTGGCCGCGCCGGTAGCCACCGTCGGCGGTCACCAGCACGCAGGCTTCCGCGTCGTTGATCCGGTCGCGCAGCGACTCGGCGCTGAAGCCGCCGAAGACGACGCAGTGCACGGCGCCGATCCGCGCGCAGGCCAGCATGGCGATCGCCAGCTCCGGCACGAGCGGCATGTAGAGCACCACCCGGTCGCCGCGCCGCACGCCGAGCGACTTCAGGACGCCCGCGAACGCGTTGACCTCGCGGTAGAGATCGAAGTACGTCAGCGTCCGACGATCGCCCGGTTCTCCTTCCCAGATAAGCGCCGCCTTGTTGCGCCGTGCAGTGCGCACGTGGCGGTCGATGCAGTTGACGCTCGCGTTGATCTTGCCGCCAACAAACCATTTGGCGTGCGGCGGCGCCCACTCGAGCACCGTCGTCCACGGCTCGATCCAGTCGAGCTCGCGGGCGAAGCGCTCCCAGAAGGCTTCGGGGTCGTTCGCGGCCCGGTCGTAGACGCCGGGATCGGCTACGTTCGCGGCGGCACGGAACGCGTCGGATGGCGGGAACGTGCGGTGCTCCTCGAGCAGCGCGTCGATTTCCTGCGGAGCAGGTTCGGGAGTCTTGGTCATGGGTCCTCGTGTGGCGGCTCCGGTGGCACCGGATCGGAAACGACAGACTTTCACGACGGGCTGCTAGGCCGACGGCGGTACGGTCGACGGTGTCGGCGGCTCGAGCTGCGCCGCCTTCGCGAAGAGCGCCGCGCCCAAGGCGCCGCCCGTCGTCGCAAAGATCACGCCGACGATCAACATGAAGACGAAGCCGACCGCCAGCCCCACCGCTCCAACATTGACGTCCTGCAGCACCTCCCGCAGCTCGGGCGGGATGTCACGCACGCGGTCCAGCACCTGCTCGGTCATCCGCCGTTGCAACGGCGCCAGCACGAATTGCATCGGAAGGGCGACCACGACGTAGACGAACGCGCCGACCACCCCCGCCCAGAATCCGACCGCCGCGCCGTCGCCCAGCGTAATCGGCGCCGACTGCCCCTGCTGCAGCAGATAGGCCGCCAGGACGCCGCCCGCGACGACCCACAGGCAGCAGCACAGGTTGGCCGCGGAGACGATCGGCAGGGCCGACAAGACCCCGAGAAACGCGCCGCCGAGCAGCGCCGGCTGGAGCTTGCTCGAGTTCATGAATGTGACCGCCGTCGCGCGGACGGCCGAACCCGCGCTTAACCCCAGAACTCACGTGTGTTGCCACGTCTGGCTTGGTCTGCCCGGCGAGAGCGGCGTTGCTCCTCAGTCATGTGGGCCCACCACACTCCTTCGTCGCGCCTGGCCCTCACCGTCCAGCCCGGTGCCAGCCATTGGCAACACACGTGAGTTCTGGGGTTAGTCGTAGTACTCGAGGCCCAGGTGCGTGATGAGCTCCTCGCCGCGGAGGTGCCGCAGCGTGTTCTTGAGTTTCATCATCTGGATGAACAGGTCATGTTCCGGATATAGCCCGACGGCGTGCATCGGACTCTTGAAGTAGAACGAAAGCCACTCCTGGATGCCGCTCATGCCGGCGCGCTTCGCCAGATCGAGGAACAGCGCCACGTCGAGGACGATCGGCGCGGCCAGGACGCTGTCGCGGCACAAGAAGTTGATCTTGAGCTGCATCGGGTAGCCGAGCCAACCGAACAGGTCGATGTTGTCCCAGCCCTCCTTGTTGTCGCCGCGCGGCGGATAGTAATTGATCCGCACAACGTGACACAGATCCTTGTAGAGCGTCGGATACAGATCGGGTTGCAAGATGTAGTCGAGGACCGATTTCTTGCTCTCTTCCTTGGTCTTGAACGACTCGGGATCGTCCAGCACCTCACCATCGCGGTTGCCCAAGATGTTCGTCGAGTACCACCCCGCCACGCCGAGCAGCCGCGCCTTCAATCCCGGCGCGATAATCGTCTTCATGAGGGTCTGGCCCGTCTTGAGGTCCTTGCCCATGAGCGGCGATCCGGTCTGGGCCGCCAGTTCGAGCATGCCCGGCGTGTCGACGGTGAGGTTCGGCGCCGCATTCGCGAACGGAATACCCTCCTTGAGTGCCGCATAGGCGTAGATCATGCTGGACGGCACCAACGGATCGCTCTCGTCGAGCGCGCGCTCGAACGCGTCCAGCGACGCGTGCGCGTCGCTCTCGGTCATGAACACTTCGGTGCTGCCGCACCAGACCATGACGAGCCGGTCGACGCCGGTTGTTTCCTTGAACGTGTGGATGTCCGCTCGCACCTGCTCGGCCAGGTCGCGCTTCGTCGTCCCTGTCTTCACGTTCGGACCGTCGAGTCGCTTGACGTACCGGCGATCGAACACGGCCGGCCACGGCTTGATCGCGGAGAGCTCGTCCTTGAGCTGGTCGAGCAGGCCCACTTCGATGACGCCGGCGGTCCGTGCCGCCTCGTAGCAGTTGTCCTCGAAGATGTCCCACGCGCCGAAGACCATGTCGTCGAGCGAGGCCAACGGTACGAAATCCTTGATGAGTGGCGTCCGTCCGTCGGTCCGCTTGCCGAGGCGGATGGTCCCCATCTGCGTCAGCGACCCGATGGGGGTGGCCAGTCCTCGACGAACGGCGTAGACCCCGGCGATGAGCGTCGTGGCGACGGCGCCGAGGCCGACCAGCAGGATGCCCAACTTACCTCGTGCGAGGGCGATTTCGTTGGAGTTTTTCACGGCGCCAGACTATATCATGAGGCCTTCCATGAGGTTCTTCCGCCCGGGCCAGGGTCCCCACGCGCTCGAAGTGTCGATGGCCGGCCTGAAGATGGGCGAGCGATTCCTCCAGCTTCGCTGCGGCAACGGCAAGATGTGCGCCGCCATCGCCGCGAAGGTCGGTCTCTCGGGTCGGGCCTGCGCCGTCGACGAGGCGGCCGAGGAATGCGAGCACGGGCGCAAGGCCGCCACCAAGGCAGGCGTGCTGGTCGAGGTCGAGCAAGCGTCGTACGACGCGCTGCCCTACGAGCCGGACTCGTTCGACGTCGTCGTGCTGTGGGATCTCATTGGCCGGCTGTCACCGGAGCGCCGGGTGCGCTGTCTGCAGCAGACGCTGAGGGTGTTGCGGCCGGGTGGACGCGGCATGGTGATCGAGCGCGCGCCCCGGGGGGGGCTGGGCGCGCTGCTCGGCAACCCGCAGGTGGACGAGCACTACAAGGCCTCCGGCGGCGCCCAGCGTGCGCTCGAGGCCGAGGGCTTCAGGGCGGTGCGCTGCCTGGCCGAGCGTGACGGCCTTGCTTTCGTCGAGGGCGTCAAGCCGCATTAGTCTAGTGTCCTCTCCCGACGACAGCGGTGCCCGTTGCCGCGAGCACGATTCCCCCGCCCCCGGGCCGCAGCGCCGGGACAGAACCACACGAAATCGGCCGAAAAAGCGTCTAAGACCAGTGAAGGCAGCCGCTTCCCGCCACCGGCAAGTCTTTTGCGTGAACGTGCGTCGAGTGGACCGGGAACGATGCTCCACGCGACGCTGGTAGATGCCGTTTCACAACGTCCCGGGCAATCGCCGGGCCGGGAGCCCCCGCGGGCGCGGAGCGCCTGCCTCCTGACATGAGCCGCACTGACGCACCAGAGGTGTACACACCCCGGGAACTGGCCGCCGCCATCGGGATCCCGGTCCTCCAGATCGACGGATGGATCGCCGACGGGCTCGTCGCGACCGTTCACGAGGGCTTCATCGGCGATCAGGAGGCCACCAGACTGATCCGGCGCCTGGCGGAAACCCGGGCCGCCCTCGGCCCGGACGCCAGGCAGACACCGGCGCTGATCGGCGTCCCGGCCCTCTTCGCCCGATCGCTCGAGGCCCAGCGCTCGATGGGCCTGCCCACGCTGCTCTCCACCGCCGTCCATGCCATCGGGATCCTGGCGATCGTCATCATGACGACCGTCGGGGCGGGAACGCTGGTCACCGAGGAACGGATTCCTCCCGAGCCGGCACGGTTGGTCTACCTGACCACTCCGGGACCGAGCGGGGGCGGCGGCGGGGGCGGGCTGGGCCAGCCGGAGCCGCCGCCGAAAGCCGAGCAGCGGGCTCCCCGACCCAGGCCGATCGTCAGTCCGGTGCCGTCGGTCCGGCCGCCGCGCGTCGTCGCCGCCACGCGTCGGCCGGTTCTGGACCATGAGCCGCAGCCGTTGCTGCTCGCCCCGGTCGTCAGCCGTCCCGGCAACCTGCGTAACCGTCTCGGCATCCTCGCGTCGACGTCGGCCGCCGGCCCCAGCCAGGGCTCGGGCACGGGCGGCGGCGCCGGCTCGGGGAGCGGCATTGGACTGGGCGACGGTGACGGCCCCGGCCTCGGCCCTGGATCCGGCGGGGGCGTGGGCGGCGGTCCATACCGGCCAGGGAGCGGCGTCGAACCGCCTCGACTGCTGCGGGAAGTCAAGCCACGCTATTCGGAGGAGGCGCGCCGGGCCAATGTCGAAGGCAACGTGGTGCTGGAGGTGATCATCCTGGCGGACGGATCGGTCGGCCAGGTGGACGTGCGGCGAAGCCTCGGCTTCGGCCTCGACGCCCGCGCGGTGGAGGCGGTGCGGCAATGGCGGTTCTCGCCGGCGACGCGGCAGGGCGTGGCCGTCGACGTCATCGTCGAGGTGGCCGTGGAGTTCGTCTTGCGCTGACGTCCGGCGCGTGAATCAGGGAGCAGCCCGTCATGGACACCGTCCTCGCCGCCGTCACGCTGGTGTCATTGCTCGTCGCCATCGGCATGACCATCCTGGCGTGGCGCCTGCTGCGCGAGGAGCGGCGTCGCTCGGACGCGCGCATCGCGCTACTGGTGGCGGAGCGCGCGGCGGCCGCACGACCGGAGGTCGAGCAAGACATCGTCTCCGACTGGCGGCACGGCCGACCCGCCGCGACGTCGAGTCCCACGGCGCCATCTGCGCCGCGCGAACTGTTCGTCGAAAGCACACCGTCGCTGGCCGGCCTCGGCCCGGCGCCAATCATCGCGGCCGCCGTTCTCGTCGTCGGCGTGGTCGCGAGCCTGATCGTCGTGAACGGTCCCGCCTCGACCCCAGACGTTCTGGTCACCGCGCCGGCCGCGCAGCCTCTGGAGTTGCTGACGCTGATGCACGACCGCCTCGACGACACCCTGGTGATCCGTGGCACGGTCCGCAACCCGGACGACGGCGGCGAGCAACGGAATCTGGTGGCGGTCGTGTCACTCTTCGATCGCGCAGGCGACTTGCTCGGCACGAGTCGAGCGGCGCTGGAGCAGCTCGTTCTGGGGCGCGGCGCGACCTCGCCATTCGTCGTGTCGGCGCCGGCCGAGCGGTCGGTCGGCCGGTACCGCATTAGCTTCCGCGACGCCGACGACGCCGTGATGCCACACGTGGATCGCCGCGACGCGTCGCCCGACGACGCGGGCCTCCGCGCCGGACGGGAGATCGGCACGCCATGAGGACCATGCCAATCCCGCGCGTCGTCATCACGCTGGCCCTGGTCGGTCACGCCGCCGTCTCGACGCAGCAACAGGAAGGGTTCCGGTTCCGCTCGGGCGTCGAGTTGATCAACGTGACGGCGACGGTGACCGACGCACGCGGCCGATTCGTCGAGGGCCTGCGGCAGGAGGACTTCCGGATCTACGAGGACGGTGTCCTTCAGGAGATTTCCCACTTCAGCGCCGAGCGCGTGCCGGTCAGCCTCGGGATCGTGCTCGACACCAGCGGCAGCATGGCCGGCCAAAAGATGCGCTCGGCACGCAGCGCGCTCGACCGGTTCCTGCTCGAGCTGCTGGATCGGACCGACGAAGTGTTCCTCTACCGGTTCAGCAACTACCCGATCCTGGTCCGCGACTGGACGACCGATCGAGAGTCGGTAAGCCGCGCGCTGCACCGCATCGAGCCGCTCGGCGGCACGGCGATGTACGACGCGGTGGCCGAAGCCATCCCGCTGGCCGGTCGCGGCCAGCATCAGAAGAAGGCAATCGTGATCATTTCGGACGGCAACGACACGAACAGCGTGACCGATCCGCACTCGCTCCGCCAGCTCATCCGCGAGACCGAAGTGCTCGTGTACGCGATCGGCATCGACAGCCGCGGAGGCTCCGGGTTCACCCTGCGGGTGCCCCGGGCACCCCTCCCGGTGCCCTTTCCGATACCGGGCGGACGGGGTCGCGGCGGCAGACCAGGCGGGTCGCGCCGCTCGCCGAGTGACGAGCGTGTGAACGAAGCAGCCCTCCGGGAACTGACCGACGACAGCGGCGGCCGTACCGAGATCATCCGGTCGGTGGGCGACCTCGATCCGGCGACCGCCGGTGTCGCGAACGAGCTGAGCCGCCAGTACAGCCTGGCGTACCCAGCTCCGGGGCACCGCGACGGGCGATGGCACGAGATCGAAGTGGAGGTGGCGGGCTCGAAGCACCGCGTGCGCGCCCGCCGCGGCTACGTCGCGACGCGCTGACCCCAGTCTTCGGCCCCGAGCCCTTCGTCTCCTACCTTCTGCCTCCCGTCGTCCGTCGTCTCGGTTGGACTATCATCCTTGGCGTGCAACTGCTCGCAACGGCGGTCGGGCTGAGTCTGGTCGGCAGCCTCGGCGGTCTGCTCGCCGCCTCGGCGCTGCTCCCGCTCCCCGCGTCGGTGCGCCACCGCCTCCTCCCGTGGCTGCTCAGCTACGCCGTCGGCACCCTGCTCGGCGTCGCGCTGCTGGCGCTGGTGCCCGAAGCGCTCGAGCACCTGCCGCCGGTGTCGGCGTTCAGCGCGCTCCTGACCGGCATCCTCGCCCTCTTCGTCGTCGAGAAATTCGTATTGTGGCGCCACTGTCACACCGAGGACTGCGACCTCCACGACGCCAGCGCCACGCTCATCCTGATCGGCGGCGGCTTGCACAACTTCGCCGATGGCGCCATCATCGCCGCCTCCGTGCTCATCTCGGTGCCGCTCGGCATCAGCACGGCGCTCGCCGTCGCGGCGCATCAGATCCCGCAGGAAGTCGGCGATTTCGCGATCCTGTTGAACGCCGGTTTCTCCAGACGCCGCGCGCTCATGTTCAACGCGCTCTCGGCGCTCAGCGCCGTCGGCGGCGCCGTCCTGGTCTACGCCACCGCGGAAACGGTGCCCCAGGCGCTGCCCTACCTCCTGGCGCTGGCAGCCGGCAGCTTCCTCTATGTCGCCATGGCCGACTTGATTCCGCATCTGCACGCGGGCGAGGCGATCGGCACCGGCGCCGTGAGGCAGATCCTGCTGATCGTGGCGGGCGTCGGGACGATCCTGGCGCTGTAAGGCTGAAGGCTCCCGCCTTCGGAGGGCTGCGGTGAAATGCTCTCCCCGTGCAGAAAGTCTTAGCAGGTACACATGCCGACACGTCCCCATGGCACGTTCGCCACCCGGCTGCTGCTGCTGGGCCTGCTGGGCCTGGCGGTCGCGGCACCGGTGGCGGCGCAGCCGCAGCGGCCGGGTGGCGGGCGGCCCGCGCGGGACCTGGGCCCGCCGGCGGCGGAGCCGACCGGGACAGCCGGCATCACCGGCCGCGTCGTGGCGGCCGATACGGGACAGCCCGTCCGGCACGCCTACCTGCGCGCCACCTCCGGCACGCTGCGGGGCGGGCGGGCAACGGTGACCGACGCCGACGGGCGGTACCAGCTCGATGGGCTGCCGGCCGGACGCTACACGATCACCGCGTCGAAGACCGGCTTCGTGTCCGTGTCCTACGGTCAGCGTCGTGTGCTGGAGTCGGGCACCCCGCTGGAGATCGCCGACGGCGAAACGCTGAAAAAGATCGACCTCGCCCTGCCGCGCGGAAGCGTGATCACCGGCCAGGTCGTCGACGAGGTCGGCGAGCCGCTCGCCGGCGTGTCGGTGCGCGCCATGCGCCACGAGTACCGGCAGGGCGCGCGCCGCCTGACCATCGTCGGCACCGACACGAGCGACGATCGTGGCCAGTACCGTGTCTACGGCCTCGCGCCGGGTACCTACTACGTCAGCGCCGTCGCACGCTTCATCGACGGCGGCCGTGGGTTCCGCCGCGGCCGCGGACGCGGCAACCCACAGGTCGAGCAGGATATGGGCTACGCCCCGACCTACTACCCGGGCGTTACGACCGGCGCCCAGGCCGTGCCGCTCGCACTCGGCGTCTCCGAGGAGATGACCGGCATCAGCTTCGGCGTTCAGCTCGTGCCGACGGTGCGCGTGGCCGGCGTCGTCCTGTCGCCGTCTGGCGCGCCGGCGTCGCGCGCGGCCGTGTCCTTGGTCCCGGACGGGGAGGGTCAGGCGTTCGGCGGCACGCTGCTGAACGCCCAGACCGGGGCTGACGGCGGGTTCGCCGTCCGCAACGTTCCGCCGGGACGCTACCTGGCCATCGCGCGTTCGGCCGGCCGCCGGTTCAACAACCCACTGTTCGCGATGCAATCGATCACCGTCGACGGCCAGGAGATCGGCGGGCTGACGATGATGATGGCGGCGGGCGCCGCGGTGACCGGCACGGTGGTGTTCGAGTCGAGCACCCTGCCGGCGGCCAACGACCTGTCACGCGTGCGCGTCTCGACACGAGCGCTGCGGGCCCTGCCGTTCGGCGGTGACACCAGGACCGGTGTCGAGTCGGACGGCACGTTCGAGCTGACCAACGTGCCGATCGGCGCGCACCTCTTCCAGGTGGACGCTCCGGATCCCTGGATCCTGAAAACGGTCTACGTGAACGGTCAGGACGTCACCGACGTGCCGCTCGAGTTCCGCGCCGGATCCGAAGTCGAAAACGTGAGCATCGTGCTGACCGATCAGGTGTCCGAGCTGTCGGGCCTGGTGTCGAATGGACGCGGCCGGCCGCTCCCGGAGTTCACCGTCGTCGCGTTCTCGACCGACACGGCGCTGTGGCGATCGCAGTCGCGACAGATCGCCGTTGGCCGGCCCGACCAGAACGGCCGCTATCAGGTGCGCGGGCTGCCGCCCGGCGACTACTACGTCGTCGCGGTCGATGGTATCGAGCAGGGATCCTGGTACGACCCAACCTTCCTCGGTCAGCTCAGCCAGGACGCGGTGCGGGTCTCCGTCCGCGATGGCGAGCTGAACACGCTCGACCTGCACCTCGACGTGCCCTCGCGCTCACAGCCCTAGCAGCCCCTGCCCCCACCCGGCTGCCTCCATGGACCGAGACGTGGGTGGTATACTCGTGGCCTCGACCCGCCCGCGACGGCCCCTCAGCCGTCCGCAAGTACTCGAGCCGATACCCGATGCGCCAATCAACGCGACGGCGCTTGCTGCTGATCGACGGCAGCTCGCAGATGTACCGCGCGTATCACGCCCTTCACGGCCTGACCGGCCCCGGCGGCAAGTCGACCAACGCCGTGTACGGCTTCGTCGCGATGTTGCGCAAGCTGCTGGACGATCAGCAGCCCGAGCACGTCGCCGCCGCGTTCGATGTCAAGGGCCCGACGTTTCGCGAGGAGCTGGACGCCGACTACAAGGCCAACCGGGCGCCGATGCCGGACGATCTGGTCGAACAGATTGCCTGGGTTCACGAGGCGTGTGAGGCGCTGGGCGTACCCGTGTTGACCGTGCAGGGCTACGAGGCGGACGACGTCATCGGCACGCTGACGCGCCGGGCCCAGGCCGAGGCGATTGACGTCGTGATCGTGACCGGTGACAAGGACTTCTTCCAGCTCGTCGGCGACAGGGTGAGGGTCTACAACCCGAAGGACGACGGCACGTGGTACGACGCCGACGGCGTGAGGCAGAAGTTCGGTGTGCGGCCCGACCAGGTGGTGGACGTACTGGCGCTCATGGGCGACGCCGTGGACAACGTCAAGGGCGTCCCCGGCATCGGCGAGAAAGGGGCGCGCGCACTCATCGCCGAGCACGAGACGCTGGACGCCCTGCTCGCCCACGCCGACCAGTTGACGAAACGGAGCTACCGCACGGCACTCATCGAGCACGCCGACGCGGCCCACCGGAGCCGAGCGCTCGTGCGCATCCACACCGACGTCCCGATCGAGCTCGACCTCGATCGCCTCAGGTTTACCGGGCCGACGCCCGAGCGCTGCTTCGCGCTGTTCTCCAAGCTCGAGTTCCGCACGCTGCTCGTCGACTACGCACCGACCGCCGAAACGACGCAGGCCGACTACCAGGTCGTCCAGACGGCGGAAGATCTCGAGCAGTTGGCGGGCGCGGCACGGCAGGCCGGCCGGGTCGCGCTGTACCTCCTGACCGATGGCCCGGCCGCCATGCGGGCGTCGCTCGTCGGCATCGCGCTGTCAGTCGCCCCGCACACGGCGCGCTACGTGCCGCTCGCCCATGCGTCGCTCGACGCGCCGGCCGGGTTCAGTCGGACCGAGGCGCTGGAGGCGCTGCGGTCGATCCTGGAGGATCCCGCAGTCCAGAAAATAGCCCACGACCTCAAGGGGGCCACGATCGTGCTGCGGCGGCACGGCATTGCGCTCGACGGCCTCGCCGACGACACGATGCTCGCCAGCTACGTGCTCGACGCCACCAAGTCGGCGCATCGGCTGGAGGACGCGGCGCTCACCGAGGTCGGTTACAAGGCGATTGTCGAGGAATCGGTCCGCGGCAAGGGGGCCAAGGCGCTCCCGTTCAGCGAATTGCCGGTCGACGCGGCGATGCCGCTCGCCGCCGAGCGGGCCGATCTGACGCTCCAGGTCCTGGAACAGTTCGACGCCGCCCTGCACCGCGAGGGCCTGACTGCCGTGTACCGCGAGCTGGAGCTTCCGCTCATCCCGGTGCTCGTGGAGATCGAACGGGCCGGGGTGCGGATCGACACGTCGGCGCTCGCGGCGCAGTCGGCGCATCTCGAGCAGGAGCTCGCCGTGTACCGCGACCGCATCTACGAGCTGGCGGGCGAGCCGTTCAACATCAATTCACCGAAGCAGCTCGCGGAGGTGCTCTTCGAAAAGCTTGAGCTCCCCGCGCTGAAGCGCACCGGCAAGACCAAGGCGGCGTCGACCGCGGTCGAGGTGCTGGAAACACTGGCACTCAGCCACGAGCTGCCGCGATTCGTGCTGGACTGGCGCTCGCTGCAGAAGCTCAAGGGTACCTATGTCGACGCGCTGCCGCAGTTGGTGCATCCTGACACCGGCCGAGTCCACACGTCGTTCAACCAGGCGGTGGCAGCGACCGGACGACTCAGCAGCAGCGACCCGAACCTGCAAAACATTCCGATCCGGACAGAGATCGGGCGCCAGATTCGCGGCGCGTTCGTGGCCGAGCCGGGATACGTGTTGATCTCGGCCGACTACTCGCAGATCGAGCTGCGTGTGCTGGCCCATCTGTCTGGTGACGCGGCGCTGCGGGAGGCGTTTCGCCGCGGCGACGACATTCACGACCAGACGGCGCTCAAGGTCTTCGGTGCCGACAGTGGTCTCGATCCGCACGAGCTCAGACGGCGGGCGAAGATCGTCAATTACGCGCTGATCTACGGCAAGACGGCGTTCACGCTGGCCAAAGACATCGGCGTGCCGCAGTCGGTGGCACAGGAGTTCATCGACGCGTACTTCAGCGGCTTTCCTGCGGTGCGCACCTACATCGAGCAGACCATCGACGCCGCGCGCGAGAGCGGTGTCGTCACGACGATGTTCGGCCGGCGCCGACTGGTCCCCGAGCTCAAGAGCCGCAACGGACAGATCCGCGCGGCGGCCGAGCGGGCCACCGTCAACATGCCCATTCAGGGCACCGCCGCCGACATTTTGAAGCGAGCCATGATCGCGCTGCACCGCACCCTGGCCGCCCGCGACGATGCCCGGATGATCCTGACGGTCCACGACGAGCTACTGTTCGAGGTGCGCGAGCAGTCAGCCGACGAGCTGCGCACCGTGGTGCGACAAGGCATGGAGCAGGCCGCCGACCTGGCGGTGCCGCTCACGGTCGACGTCGGCGCGGGACCCACCTGGAAGGAGGCCAAAGCGTAGCGTCCTGCTATCATCGAACCCAATGGTCACGCCGGTCGTCATTCCGCGCGCCGAGCACTCGCTGTCCAGGAGCCACGTCGACCCGGACGCCCTGAAGGTGCTCTACCGGCTCCATAAATTCGACTACCTCGCCTATCTCGTCGGCGGCAGCGTGCGTGACCTGCTCATCGGCCGGCGCCCCAAGGATTTCGACCTCGGCACCTCCGCCCATCCGAACCAGATCAAACGGCTGTTCCGGAACTGCTGGATCATCGGGCGCCGCTTCCGCCTCGCGCACGTGAAGTTCGGGCCGAAGACGATCGAGGTCGCGACCTTCCGGCGCCTGGTGACACCGGGCTCCGAGCGCGACCCGGATCCGCCGTCATCAGGTGGCGACACTCCCGACGCACGCCGTCTTGAGCCGGGCAGCCGCGGCCGCGTCCACGTCCGCGCCATCCAGGACAATACGTTCGGCACGCCGGAGGAGGACGCGTTCCGGCGCGACTTCACGGTCAACGCGCTGTTCTACGACATCGCGACCTTCTCGGTCATCGACTACGTGGGCGGCTTGAAGGACCTCGAAGCCGGATTGATCCGGAGCATCGGTGAGCCGGGCATTCGGTTTCTGGAAGACCCCGTCCGGATGCTGCGCGCCGTGGCGCTGGCCGCCCGGCTGGACTTCAAGATCGAACAACCGATTCTGGACGCGATCGGCAAGCACCGCGCCGAGATCCGCCAGGCGGCGCCGCCGAGGATGCTCGAAGAGCTCTACAAGATTCTCCGGGGCGGCGCCGCCGAGCGCACGTTCCGCGGTCTCGGTGACCTCCGCCTGCTGGCGCAGATCAGCCCGGAGCTGCACCGGCATCGCTCCGAAGCGCTCTGGCGTTCGCTACGCGCGCTCGACGCCTACCGCGCCCGCTTCGACACCACCCCGCCCACGCTGACGAATCCGATCCTGCTGGGCTCGATGGTGGTGCCGACCGGCCTGCTGCCCCAGCGTCAGGGCGAGCTGCCGACCCTGGGCAACCTGCCGATCGCCCGCGGTCAGGTGGAAAGCCTCCGGCAGATCGTCAGCCTGCAGCAGCGCCTGATCGATCCGAAGCTGCCCGAGCGCGCCAAGCACGGGCTGACGCGTCGCGGCGTCTTCGACGAGGCGTTGACCTGGATGGAGATTCACGGGAACCAGCCGGTCCTCCTCGAGCGCTGGCGCGACTTCGTGTCGCATCTCGGCGAGCGTCCGCCGCAGGACCGGCGCCGGCCGAGACGCCGGCGGCGCAGGCCGCGGCCGGCCGAAGACTAAACGAAGTAACGCCGCCGCGGGTGGCACCGGCCAAGGGGCCCCCACGGCGCGGAGAGGCTTTTTCTCGAGCGCTCAGCCGCCGAGCAGGATGCCGGTGACCTTCGTGAACGACAGGAAGATGCCGACCGCCGTGATGGCGATGAAGGCGAGGGCGAGCAGCAGCATCGACGTGCTCTCGCGCTGCTCGTCGATGAAGCCCATCGCGTAGGCGCCGACCCAGCCACCGGCGAAGCCGCCGGCGTGCGCCCAGTTGTTGATGCCCGGCATGATAAAGCCGAACACGAACAGCACGATCGCCCACTGCCAGAGTTGCTGCGACATCATCGAGCTGCCCCGGCGGCGGCCGTAGACGATGAGCGCGGCCAGCAGGCCGAAGATGCTCCCCGACGCGCCGATCGACGGTGCCGGGCTCATCACGTTGGACACGAGAAACCCGAACGCGCCGGCCACGTTGAACAGGACGAACGCGCGGCCCGGACCGAAGACGTCGGTCACCGCGGGGCCGAGGTTCCGGATCCACATCACGTTGAAGAGGATGTGCAGCACGCCGCCGTGGAGGTAGATGGCGGTGAAGAGCGTCCACCACCAGCCGAGTTGCCAGGCGATACCGCCGGTCATGCCGAGCTGGTACAGCGCACGCGTGCCTGGGGACAGCAGCGACAGCATGCCGCGCGGCTGGGTGATTGCCTCGGGCTGCAGGAGGAGCGCCACCACGTAAAGCGCGATGCAGGTGGTGACGATGAGCGAGATCAGGTCGAGGTGCCGGCCAACGACCCGCTGGATGATAGGGGCCCAGCCGTAGAGCCCGGGCCGCCAGGCCCCGCAGAACGGGCAGGTCGGCTCGTTGATGCCGATGAGCTTCCCGCACCGGGAGCAGACGAGCGACCCTTGAGTCTGGCGCATGGGAATGACTCAGGGCACGACACGGCCAGCGACCCGCCGGCGGAGGTCGGCGGCGGGACCCGGCACGCCGACGGCGACGGCTACTGCAGCCCGCCCCCGATTCTGAAGCCCACGTATATCTCGCGGCCTGGGGACGGCTCGTAGTACCGCCTCCCGAACGAGTTCGGAATCGTGGAGCCGTTGTACCGTTCGTCGAACAAGTTGTCGATGCCAAGGAACGGCTGGATCGTCACGCCATTCACCTCACCGTCCCAGCCGAATCGGAGATCCACGACCGTGTACGACCAGTTCTCGGCCGTGTTCGCGTTATTGACCGGATAGGCGTCCACCCACCGGAGCTGCGCGACGGAACGGAGGCCGAAGGCGGTTTCGTAGCTGCCGCCGATGTACAGCTGGTGCGGCGGCGCGCCCGGCTCAACGTTGCCGGAGAAATCGTCGTCGCCGGTCCGGAATTGGCTGAACTCGAAGTCCTGATACGTATACGAGACGTAGGTGCTCACGCGCTCCATAGGCGACCAGTCGACCCTCGCCTCGAGGCCATTGCGCGACGACTCGGCGGCGTTGAGAAAGAACGTCTGCTCGTCTGGCCGCTGCAGCTCGACGAACGCGTTATCCAGTGTGGCGAAGTAGGCGGCGAGCTCGTACCGCACGCGCCCTTCCCCCGCCGTGCCACGGGCACCGACCTCGAAGCTCCGCAGATCCTCGGGGTCGAGGTTCTCGTTGAAGCCCCCCTCCCCGGTCGGTTTGTTCGACAGCTGGACGGTCGTCGGCGTCTGATAGGCCGTGGAAAAGTTGGTGTACAGGTTCAGCTCGTCGGAGGCCACGAAGGTCAACCCCGCCATCGGGCTGACGGCGTCGAGCGTCCGACCGCCGGACTGATCCCCGTCGGTCAAGAACCTGTCGGTCGCGCTGAAATCGTAGTAGTCGTACCGTACACCCGCGGTGGCCAGCCAGCGCGGGTGCAGCGTGAGCGTCACCTGCGCGAACGGCGCGAGGGAGAGCACTTCTTCCAGTTGCGCCAGCCGCAAGCTACCGCGCTCGGACAATCCGCCGCCGTCAGGGACTCCCCCGTTACCGAATTCGGCCCGGTCGTCCCGCTGATACGAGAGGTCGAACCCGGTGGTCCATCGGATCGGCACCGCCCCAGTTTGACGCCCACCCGCCAATTCGGAGCGGAACCCGGCGGCCTTCCGGCCGAGGTCGATGATCCGGAACGGAATGGGATTGTAGAGGTCCCGCCATGCGGCCCACCCAGTGCCGCGGAACACCCGTCCACCGCCGAACTGGTGCTCGAGCGTGACGCCGCCCTGCCCCTGGGTCGCCGACTCGCCCCACCCTTGGGTGAAGGCCAGCCCCCGCACGCTCTGCGGGTCGTTTCGAGCGTCTGCCTCGTTGAGCGTGCTGGCGCTCTCGCCAAACGGCATGTCGAAGAGATTGAACATCCCGCGTATCTCGGTGTTCGAAGACACGGCTCTCCGCACGACCAGGTTGACCCGACGAACCTCGGCGGCACTGTGCTGGCGGAACCCATCGGTCTGAATCCGGTTGGCGTTGAGCAGGTAACTCGTTCGACCTGACGTCCCCTGGACCTTCACCTGCTGCCTGTCGTAGCCGTAGCTGCCGAACTGGATGTCCGGCTGGATCTCGAACCGCCTGGAGGAGGGAAACGCCGTCCATAAACTGATCACGCCGCCCGCCGCGTTGCCATAGAGCACGGAGCTGGGGCCCCGGATGATTTCCATCCGTTCGGCGGAGCCGAGATCGAGGTTCGTCGGCTGCGTCGTGCCGTCCGCGGTGGTGAGCGGGATGCCGTCCTGAAACACCTGGATGCCGCGTATCCCGAATCCGACCATCGGTGCCCGGATGGTGGCCTGCAGGCCACCCGCCAGGCTGAAGTTGTGCCGGTTCTCGGCGAACAGTCCCGGAATGCCGCGCAGCGTTTCGGCCAGGGCCTCCTGGCGCTGGGCAAACTGGATCTCGTCGCCTCCGATGACGGTGACCGCGCCCGGTACCGCGCGCCGCTCCTGTAGGGTCCGGGTCACCGTCACGGATTCGGTGAGCGGCAGGATCTCCAGCGTCAGGTTCAAGGTCTGCGAGCCACCCGCAACGACCGTGGCGTTCGCCGTCTGGCGGCTGAATCCCGGCACGAGCGCGTCGATCCGATAATCGCCGGCGGGCAGCTGAAGCAGCTCGAAGCGCCCCGCGTCGTCGCTCACACCGCTGGTTGAGACGTCCGTCTGAAGGTTCGTCGCCGTCACGGTCGCCCCGGGCACCACCGCGCCGGTTTCGTCGCGAATCGATCCCCGAATGGCGCCCGGCCCGGTCTGGGCTTCGGCGATCGGGACCGTCGCGCCGAGCCAGACCGACAACAAGATCATCAAGAAGAAGAACATGCCACGACCAGATCCGCGTGGGTCATCGGACGCGCGTGCGCCACCGGCGCCCGCAGTCGTACCACGCTCAAGTGTCCACATAGGTCTGGGTTTCATCGCACGCCGAGCCAAGGTTGGCGCTCGACGATTCGTGGCCCGGCGGCCGGGCATCGGACCACCCGCTCTCCCCGCACCGTCGCCTAGGACTCTTGGGGCTGCATCAGCGCCTGGTTGATCGTCTTGTAGGGCTTGGCCAATCGGAGCTTCGTCAGCATCCAGATGACGGGCCAGGCCGGATCGAACTCGCCGGCGCGATAGCTGAACTTCGGACTTCTCGGGAACCCGTGATGGTTGTTGTGGAGGCCTTCGCCGCCGGTCAGAAACGCAATCGACTGCAGGTTGGTCGCCGTGTTGTCGAAGTTCCTGTAGCCCAAGACGTGACAGAGTCCGTTAATCGACGGTGACAGGACGAAGACGTACAGGATGGCGTGGGTCGCCGCGGCGAGCAGCCCCCAGCCGATACCCAGGACCGAGCAGAGGATGACCACTCCGACGAGCAGCCCCGCGGTCCCGTGGTTCAACAGATAGCGGTCCCACGCGTCGTCCTTGAGATCCTTCGCGTACGTCTTCAGCACCTCGGGATCCCGCGCTTCGCGCACGTAATGAAAGATGTTGCCGAGCTGCACCGACCAGAACCCGGCCAGGAGCGGACTGTGCGGATCGCCCTCCTCGTCGGTGAACGCATGGTGCTTCCGGTGGACCGCCACCCACTCCTTGGGGACAATGCCGGTCGTCAACCACAGCAACAGGCGAAAGGTGAGCGCCACCGCCGGATGCAGGACGATCGCGCGATGGGTGATGCTTCGATGCAGGTAGATCGTCGTGCTGAACACGGCGATCTGCACGACGACGACGATCGCGATGAGCGTCAAGATCAGAGAAGAAACCACGTAGGACCTCCGAGGCTGAACCGATGAGCTGCCGGTCCCCGGGAACACACAATCGAAGAAAATAGACCGCCAAGGCTACCACAATCCCCATCGACGCGCAAAAACTGGCCTGTTTTGCACATGTCTACCCACGCGTGCGCTCGAACTCGCGCATGAACTGGGCCAGGGCGTCCACGCCGGCCTGGGGCATGGCGTTGTAGATGGACGCGCGCAGCCCACCGACCGAGCGATGCCCCTTGACGCCGTCCAGCCCGGCGGCGGCCGCCTCGCGCACGAACAGGTCGTCGAGGTCGGCGCTCGGCACCCGGAAGGTGACGTTCATGCATGACCGACTCTCCGGCTCGGCAACACCGCGGTAGAACCCCGTGCGATCGATCTCGGCGTAGAGCCCCGCCGCCTTCCGCTCGTTGCGCGCCGCCAGCGCCGTCAATCCGCCGGCATCGCGCAGCCAGCGCAGCACGAGCCGCAGGAGGTAGACGCCGAAGACCGGCGGGGTGTTGTAGCGCGACGCGCCCTGGGCCAGCACGCGATAGCTCAGCATCGAGGGCAGGGACGCGGACGAGCGCTCCAGCAAGTCCTCCCGCACGATGAGCAGCGTCACGCCGGCCGGCCCGAGGTTCTTCTGCGCGCCGGCGTAGATCACGCCGTGGCGATCGACCGGCACAGGCCGGCTCAGGATGTCGGAGGACATATCGCTCACCAGCGGCGCGGCGCCGACCTCCGGCACGTCGTGCCACTGGGTGCCATAAATGGTGTTGTTCGACGTCATGTGCACGTAGGCCGCGCCAGGCGTCAGAGCCAGGTCGCGCACCGACGGCACCTTGACAAATCCGTCCGGCTCGGTCGACGCCGCAACGTGCACGCGGCCGACCTTCTCGGCTTCGGTCACCGCCTTCTTCGACCAGACGCCGGTCACGAGATAGTCGGCGGTGCCGTCGGTGGCGAGGAGGTTCATCGGCACCATCGTGAACTGCAGGCTGGCACCGCCCTGGACGAACAGCACGCGATGTGTGGACGGAATGCCGGCGAGCGCACGCAGCTCCGCCTCGGCCTCCTCCAGGATCGCGTCGAAGTGCGGGGACCGGTGGCTGATTTCGAGCACCGACATGCCGACGCCTGGAAGCGCCATCAGGTTGCGCTGGGCTTCCTCGAGCACCGGCTCGGGCAGCATCGCCGGACCCGAGCTGAAGTTGAAGATGCGAGGAGTGGTCATGAACGTGCCGCTCATGCGATGAGGTGGACCAACAGCCCGTCACGCAGTTTCGGCTCGAACCAGGTCGACTTCGGCGGCATGATGCCGCCCTCGTCGCAGACCGCCATCAGGTCGTCCACCGTGACCGGATACATCGAAAAGGCCACAGCGGCCCGGCCACCATCTACCAGAGCCTGCAACGGCGACGGTCCGCGGGCGCCGCCGACGAAGTCGATTCTCGGATCCTGACGGACGTCACCAATCCCGAGCAATGGCCCGACGATCCCGGCGTGCAACCTGGCCACATCGAGGCGGTTGGCGCGCCCCGCGGCCGGCGCCACCTCGACCGCATCGAGGTCCACCGCGTGCCACCGTCCGTCGAGATACATCGACACCTCACCACGACGCGGCGGCGCCGGCGCACCGTCGCGCAAGGGAAACCTCGCAGCAATGGCGTCACACAGCTCGGCCGGCGATCGCCCGGCGAGATCGGTGACGACCCGGTTATACGGCAGGATGCGCACTTCGGTGTGTGGCAACGCCACGGCAAGCACGGTGTCGACGCCCCCGTCCGCGTCGCCCGGCGCCGCGGTCGTCGTCGCCGTCAGTGCGGCGCGCGCGCGCGCGGCGCTGGCGACCCGATGATGACCGTCGGCGATGTACAGAGCCGGCACGGCGGCGAATGCCGCCATGATCGCGCCGTTTTCTCCGGTTGCCGCGCGCCAGATCGTGTGGCGTACGCCGTCGGCCGCCTCGAAATCGCTCTCCGGGGCGGCCTCACACACGCGCCGGGTAATCGCGGCAACCGCCGGTGCCGCGCGATAGGTCAGGAACACCAGCCCGGTCTGCGCGCCCAGGGCCAGCATGTGTCGTGTGCGATCGTCTTCCTTGTCCCGGCGTGTGTGCTCGTGTTTCTTGATCGCCCCCCGTTCGTACTCGTCCAGCGACCAACAGGCCGCCACGCCGGTCTGGCTTTGTCCGCCGGCGGTCAGGCGGTAGATGTAGAACGACGCGTCGGTGTCGCGCACGAACGGCGCGCGCCGCCGGACGCCCCGGAAGGCGTCGGTCGCCTGCGCGTAGACCTCGTCCGCATACGGATCTGTTCCAGCGGGCAGGTCGATCTCGGCGCGCGAGACATGCAGAAAACTCAGCGGCTCGTCCAGCGCCAGGGCCCGTGCCTCATCGCGGCTCACCACGTCGTACGGCACCGACGCGACGCGCAACGCGACCTCGGGCGCGGGACGCAAGGCTCGGAAGGGACGAATGACGGCCATCGCGCCTCATGTTACCCGAGCGGCCTCCTTGACCTGGGATATCGGCGCCTTTCTGAAGCCGCGGGTCCTGTCGCCGGGCTTCCCCCACGGGTGCTCGCAAAGCTCCGCGCCCGCGGGGGGCCCCCGACCCGGCGCCACCCGCGGCAGCCAGAAACGCCAAGCGCGGACAGCCAGCGGGCCGAACACAACAACGACGGCGGTGATGGCGAGTAAAGAAAGGAGCGCTCAGGGGGCGCCGGCGTCAGCGGCGGCCAGGACGATCGGCCCCGGGGGCGAGGTCACGAACAGGCCCAGCACATGGTCGCGCGCGGCGCGGAACACGTTCAGATGCTCGGCCGGAATCGGCTCGCCGGGGGGCATCTTGCGATGCTCGACGAGCGGGTCCACAAAAACCCCGTTCTTCTTCAAGCGATAGTCGAGATGGGGGCCGGTGGCCAGGCCAGTCGACCCCACGCGGCCGATGAGCTGCCCCTGCATCACTCGCGCGCCCGGCCGCATGCCGTTGGCGAACGACGACAGATGCAGATAGTACGTCTCGTACCCGCTGGCGTGTCGCAGGCGCACCATCCGGCCGGACCCACCGCTTCTGGTTGCCGACACGACCGTGCCGTTCGACACGGCGATCACCGGGGTGCCGGTGGCCGCGCCGTAGTCCACCCCCAGGTGCGCGCGGCGTTCCCCGAGAATCGGATGCATCCGGCTTCGCGAGAAGCGCGACGTAATCCGCGGCTCGAAGCGGAGCGGCGACCGGAGAAACATCCGCTTCAGCGACCGTCCCTGGTCGTCGTAGTACCCCGGATCGCCTCCGGGCGGCGTGAACCGGATGGCCCGCACCCGACGGCCGTCGTTGTTGAACTCGGCCGCCAGGACGTTGCCGTAGTCGTCGTACCGATCCTCGCGAAGGAACCGCTCGAAGACCACGCTGAACGAGTCGCCCCGCCGCAAATCGTTGTTGAAGTCAATCTCGCCGCCCAGCACGTCGGCCATGGCGATGGCCAGCAGCACCTGCTCGCCGGCGTCGTCCACAGCCGCCACGAGCGACGAGCGGGTCTCGTCGATCGTACCGCTGAGCGAAATGACCGCCCGCTCCTTCACGTACGGCACGACCACCGCCTCGAACCGGGATCCCGCACTCGACGCCCGCCGGATCTGCAGGGAGCTGTCGGAGTCGATGTGGTACTCGAACTGCCGCAGGCTGCCGTCGGGCTCCGTCACCAACCGGTAGGCATTCTGCGCCCGCAGCCGCCTGGGATCGAATACCTCGCGCGTCTGGTCCACGATGGCGGCGATCAGGTCGTTCGACAGGCCGTGCGACTGGAGCAAGCCGGCGAACGTCGCATTGCGCGGGACGACCCCTTCGACGGTCCGCGTCTCGGCCTCGAGCTCGATGTCGACTCCCTGGGAGGGCGCCGGCACCGGTTCGGACTCCGCGGGCGCGCAGCCGACGAACGACCACACCAGGCCGGCGGTAACGACCGCTAAGTAGCTGAACAGGCGCATGTTCCACGCATTCTAACACAGGAGGTAAGAGCCAGGAGAGGTGGGCGCCGCGCCACGGAATATCTGTCACCGAACTTCTGAGACGGGACACTACCGCAATCAGTCACTCCTCCGTAAACAGATGCGCAACTCCTTTGTCGAACACGGCCGGCTCCGGGAGCAAGCTGCACACCAGGAATGCTTCGGTTTGAAAGTCGAAGAAGTATCCGGGATGGACGAGCACCTGGTGATGCTCCAGGAGGTCCAGCATCCGCCGCTCCTCGCCGACGGTGGCCGGCACCTGCACGATCGCCGACCACCCGCCTTCGACCGGGAGCACGCGACACGCCGGGTACTGGACCGCCGCCTCGTGCAATATCTTCAGGTTGCGCCGCAATCGCGCGTCGATCTGGGCGCGAATTGCCAGACCGCGAGTCAAGAGCTCGGGCAACGCGTGCTGTACCGGCGACGCCACGGACAGGTAGGTGTCGCACGCCAGTTCCAACCGGCTGACCGCCGCCTCGACCGTGGGCTCGGTCCCGCCAATGGCCATCCACGACAACTTGAGCTGCGGCAGGCCGACCGACTTGGACAAGCCTCCGAGGCTGACCGTGAGCGGCGCTCCGCAGTCCAGCACGGTCGGTGCCGGCGGGGCCACCGAGGCCAGCGGATACGCCCGGAACACCTCATCGCCGACGACCGCCAGATCGTGCTCGACGGCGAGCGCCGCGATCGCCTCGAGCTCGCCGGCGGTCACGTACGACCCGGTCGGGTTGTTCGGGCTGACCACGAGGATCGCACGGGTCCGGGGGGAGACCGCCGACACCAGCCGATCCAGATCGATCGACCAGCGGCCGTGGCACTCGAGATCGTACGGCACCGCGACGACCGCGTCGAGACGCGCCAGGTGGTCGAACAGCGGGTAGCTCGGCCGCGGTACGAGCACCTCATCGCCTGGATCGCACAGCACCTTGAACAGCAGTGCATACGCGTCGCTGGTACTGGCCGTTAGCACGACCTGCTCCGGCCGGACCCTGATGCCTTCGGCCTCGATGTACGCCGCAACCGCGGCCCGCGCCGCCACCGCGCCGAGCGGATCGGGATCGTAGGTCGCGGCGCCACTCGCCAATCCGTCGAACAGCCCCGGGGGATAGCGCAACCCGACCCGGGTGGGATTCGATTCGGTCAGGTCGAAAATCGGCGTTCCCTGCCGCCGGAGGCGGCGCAGCGTGCGCGTGACCGGATTGGGCCGAAGGTCCGCCGGAATTCTCGTGGAAAACATTTCGATGCCTAAGCCGGTGGAACGGCCGGCCCCAAAGCCTACCGCAACCCACCGGCGACACGCACCGTCTGAGGTCCGCGAACGTCTGTGACGCAGGTGTGGCTGCTGGCGTCAGCACATACGTCCTGGCATGATGCATGATGGAAGACGAGCCGGTGGACGGCCCCGCTTCAGCCTGAACGCGGGGACCGTGACGGTCGATCAGGGATTGGGAGCGGTACGTAAGGAGGCCTCGATGCTCCGCGCACGGCTGAGTCTCGTCATCGTCATTGTCATCGTCATCGGCGTCGGCATGGGCGTCGTGGGCGCCGTGCCGGCCGGGGCGCAACCGGAGTCGATCGCGCAGCGCACCGCAGGGCTGCAACGCATCGACGGATACGTGCCGCTCTACTGGGACGCCGAGGCCGGCCGGCTGTACCTCGAGGTTTCGCAATTCGAGACCGAGCTGCTCTATCAGGTCTCGCTCCCGACCGGCGTGGGATCGAACCCGCTCGGACTGGATCGAGGCGCGCTCGGCGCGACCCGGGTCGTCTATTTCGAGCGCATCGGCCCGCGGGTCTTGCTCGTCGAGCCCAATTACCGCTACCGAGCGATCACGGCGGACGCCGCCGAGCGACGGGCGGTCGACGACTCGTTCGCGCAATCGGTCACGTGGGGCTTCGAGGTCGCGGCGGCGACCGGACCGCGCGTGCTCGTCGACGCGACCGATTTCTTTCTGCGTGACGCCTACGGCGTCATCGATCGGCTTCGGCAGATGGATCAGGGCACTTATAGCCTCGAGCCGTCGCGCAGCGCGATTCACCTGGCGCGGACCCGGGGCTTTCCCGAAAACACGGAGGTCGAGGCGACGCTCACCTTCGTGGCAGAGCCGGGAACCGACCCCGGTCCACTCGTCAGCCAGACCACACCGTCGCCGAAGGCGGTGACGGTCCGCCAGCACCATTCGTTCATCGAGCTGCCCGACCCGTCGGAAGGCGGGTATCGGCCCAGGCCGGTCGATCCGCGTGTCAGCGCCCTGGCCATCGAGTTCTACGACTACGCCACGCCGCTCAGCGAGCCGGTCGAACGGCGCTGGGTGATCCGCCATCGGCTGGAGAAGCAAGACCCGACGGCGCGGCTCTCCGATCCGGTCGAGCCGATCGTCTATTACCTGGACCCGGGGGTGCCCGAGCCGATTCGACGCGCGCTCCTCGACGGCGCGTCGTGGTGGCGCGACGCGTTCGAGACGGCCGGCTTCCGGAACGCCTTTCACGTCCGGATGCTGCCCGCGGGCGCCGACCCGATGGACGTGCGCTACAACATGATCCACTGGGTCCATCGATCGACGCGCGGCTGGTCGTACGGTGGCGGTGTCGTCGATCCGCGCACCGGCGAAATCCTCAAGGGCAATGTCCGGATCGGGTCGCTGCGCGCGCGGCAGGACTATCTCATCGGCAGCGGACTCGTGCCGCCGTACGGCGCGGACGCCGCGGCGTGGTGCCTCGTGGCGCTCTCCCCGGACATGGAGTACCTGCAGCCGCTCGATCCCGCGGTCGATCCCGAAGCGATGTCGCTGGCGCGCCTCCGCCAGTTGGCGGCCCACGAGGTGGGACACGCCATCGGCTTCGCGCACAACTTCGCCGCCAGCACGTACGGCCGAGCGTCGGTCATGGACTACCCCGCGCCGTTGACCCAGATCCGGGACGGGCGGCTCGACCTGTCGCAGGCCTACGCGGAAGGCATCGGCGATTTCGACGCCTTTGCCGTCGCGTACAGCTACACGCAGTTCGCGCCGGGTGTCGACGAAGCGGCGGCACTCGAGGAAATCATCGACGAAGGCGTGTCGCGCGGCATGCTGTTCCTGACCGACCCCGACGCGCGGCCGGCCGGAGCGGCGCACCCGCTCGCCAACCTGTGGGACAACGGCGACGATCCGGTGGCGATGCTGCGCCACGAACTGGACGTCCGGCGGATTGCCCTCGGCCAGTTCGGCCTGCGCAACATTCCGATCGGCGCGCCGCTGTCGACGCTCGAGGCGAAACTGCTCCCCCTCTACCTCCACCACCGCTATCAGCTGGCGGCGGCCGTCAAGACGCTGGGCGGCGTCTATTACACCTACGCCGTGCGCACGCCGACGGGGACGAGTCCGCCGTCGGTGTTCGAGATCGTACCGGCGGCGCGGCAGCGCGACGCCCTCGAGGCCGTACTCGAGACAATCGACGCCGACGCCCTGCTCCTGCCGTCTCCGATCCTCGATCTGCTGCCGCCGCGGGCCTTCCACGCGGGCGGGGGGACGGCGGAGCCGTTCGACCGGCGCACCGCCATGATCTTCGACCCGATCGCGGCCGCGACGACGGCGGCGGATCTGGCGCTGTCCGCCCTGCTCCAGCGTGAGCGCGCGGCACGGCTCGTCGACTTCCACGCGCGCGACGGCGAGTATCCGGGCTTCGAAGAAATCGTCGATGCGCTGCTGGCGCGGACCTGGCGCGCCCAGCCGCCGCCCGACGCTCGCGCGGCGGCGAACCTGCAGGCGGTCGAGCGGCTGACGGTGACGCGGTTGATAGACCTCGCTGCCGATGCCAGCGCCGCGCCACAGGTACGGGCTATCGCGACCCAGTCGCTGCGCGGTCTGGCCGACAGCCTCGACCTCGCCGCCTCGGCCCACGACCGAGCCGCGCGCGACGACATTCGGCGGTTTCTCGACCGGCCCGATCGGACCTACGAGTCCACACCCCCGCTGCCCGTGCCGCCCGGCGACCCGATCGGTGCGCGGTTCGAGCCGCTTGACCGACGATAGGCCTGAAAGGAAATTCGCCGTGCCGTGGATCAAAACCCTCCCGCCGTCACCCGACGCGCCCGACCTGCTGGCGCACGTCCAGTCTCGACGACACGGCGATCGTGCAGATCGCGCTCATCGCGGCCTGGTTCAACTACGTCAATCGGGTGGCCGACGGGCTCGGCGTCGCGCGTTGACAGACCCGGAACAGGACACTAACATGCTGGCATCATGACAAATTTGATCCTGTCGGTAGCGCTGGCGGCGTCCGTCTCCATGGCGTCGGGCCCGGTCACGCTGGTCACGCTGGTACCGTTCACCGGTACTGCGCCTAGCGCCGAGGCGCTCACGGCCATCGAGCGGCTGCCCGGCATCGCCTCGGTTGCCCTCGACAGCGATAACGACGCGCTGAGCATCGAGGTCGTGTCCGGTGCCGCGGTCAGCATTCGCGACCTCTCCGGCGCGCTGGCCGAACATGCCCCGGATACCCGGATCGATCGCGACAGGATCCGCATCGCCGCCCACACGATCATTCAGTTGAACGCCGGCGTCTGCTTCTTCTGCGCCGAGGGGCCCTTGGGCCAGACGCTGGCGCGCCGCCCGTTCGTCGTCGACTGGTCGGTCGTCGACTACCGGACGAAGGGCCGGCTGCTGTTTCGGATCGAGGCCACGGGCGGCGCCACCATCGGCCAACTGGGCGGCACCGACGCGTTCGAGGACATCGTCCTCACCGACCGCTACGACGGCCTCGGCCCGCCGGACCTGTACTGGGCGACCGGCGGCGTCGAGTGGCGGGCCGACGAGGCGACCGCCCGACGGGAAGCGACCCGGTCACGGAAGCCGCTCATGATCTTTCCGACGGCGGGCACCTGAGAGGGCGGACTCTTCATGAGAACGGGTCCGTTCTCCGATCCGGCCGTCGCCACGCTGATCAACCGCTACTTCGTTCCCGTGCACCTCGACAACCTCGACGGCTCGGGCGTCCGGTACGGCATGCCGCCCGGCCATGAGGATGCCTACTTCATCCTCGAAACGCCGGAGCTGGGTGACGGCCAGCCGGTCGACAGCATCACCTTCGGCTGGTCCGACGGTCACCGTGGACCGGACGCGGCGCGGAACGCGTATGTGCTCGACCCGCCGTTCATGAAGCAGGAATTGCTGAAGTTCCTGGGACGGCATCCCAACCTGGATCACGAATGGCCGGAGCTGGCCCGGCTCGAGGCGGCGCGCGACGCGGAGTCGCGTCTGCGTCAGGCCGAGCTGTGGCTGGACGAGGGGGCCACCGACCGCGCACTCGAGATCCTCGACGGGCTCGACGCGAGCAACGCGATCAATGCGAGCAACGCGAGCAACGCGAGCAACGCGATCAATGACCCGCCGGCGGGAAGCGCGGTGGCGAGAGCGCGCGCCTATCGGTTGCAGACCCGGTGGTCGGAGGCGGAAGCCGTACTGGCCTCGGCGCCGGCCGGGCCGGCGACCGACATCGAGCGCGTGCGGGTGGCCTACGGGCGCGGTGACACCGCGCGGACCCGCGACCAGCTCGACGCGTTCCTGGCGACGCATCCCGATCACGCGGACGCCGCCGAGGCCTACTACCTCAGGGGGTGGCTGCACTTCCGGGCGGGCGACGAGGATGCGGCGCTGGCCACGTGGCGCGACGGCATCGGGCGCCACCCGGTCATCGAATCGCTGTTCAGCCAGAAGGCCCACATGACGCTGATCCGTCAGAACTGGTCGCTCGACACGGTGACGAGCGACGATCCATAGGGATCAAGCCGCGCACGGCGCGGCTCGCGCAGGTGTGGTGCGGGCACTCGGAGTGCCTACACCGCGCACAGCGCGGTGGCGAGGCCCCGGCGCGGGGCGAGGGGCCCCCGCGAGGGGCCGAGCTGGGGCTTGGGGCGCAAGGCGCCCCATCTAAGTGAAGCTCCCCCACTCGCGCTCCAGACGCTCGAACCGCCCGCGGGCCTCGGCCCACGCCTCCGGCTCGCCGGGCGTGTAGACCCCGTCGGTCGCCTCACGCGCCACAAGCGCTCGCGCCTGGCTGACGTTGGCGAACTGCCCGTCGGCGATCGCCTGCACGATCACGTTGCCGAGCGCGGTCGCCTCGACCGGCCCGGTGCGGACCTCCCGGCCGGTCGCGTCCGCGGTCGCCTGATTGAGAAACCGATTCTGCGCGCCGCCCCCGATGATCCGTACGCCGCGAACCGGGCGCGCCGCGGCGCGCACGATCTGCTCGAGCACGGACGCGTAGCGCAGCGCCAGCGACTCGAGAATGACGCGCGCGAAACCGGCCGGCTCGTCCGGCACCGGCTGCCCAGATTCACGCAGGAAGGCTGCGATCGCCCCGGGCATGTCCGGTGGATTGAAGAAGCGGGGGTTGTCCGGCAGGACGAAGGCCCGCCGCGCCGGCGCCGTTGTTAGCGCCGCCTCCAGGGCGTCGAGGCCCAACGGGTGACCCTGCGCCGCCCACGCCTTTCGGCAGGATTCTAGAATCCACAGGCCGGCGATGTTCTTGAGCAGCCGGTTCGTGCCCTCGACACCTCCCTCGTTGGTCAGGTTCTGCGCCTGTACGGCGTCGGTGAGCACCGGCGCCTCGGTCTCCACGCCGAGCAGCGACCAGGTGCCCGAGCTCAGATAGGCCCAGCCTGGCTCGAGCGGCGCGCCGACAACGGCGCTCGCCGTGTCGTGCGTGGCGGGCGCCACGACCTCCATCTCCGGAAGCCTCGCCGCCTCGCGCAGGTCGCGGCGGATCCGTCCGAGGCGCGCGCCGGGCTCGACGAGCTCGGGCATCAGATCGATCGGGAGGTCCAGCCGGTCGAACAGCTCCGGCGCCCATCGCCGCGTCGTCGCCGACGCCAGCTGCGTCGTGCTCGCCATCGTCAGCTCGCCGACCAGGCTGCCGCACAAATCGTGATGGACGAGATCGGGCATCATGAGCAGCCGCGCGGCACCCGCCGGCCACTCCCCCGACGCGCGCTGGGCCACCAGCTGGAACAGCGTGTTCAGCGGAAGGATTTGCAGGCCGGTCACCCGGAACAGTTCAGCGCGCGGGATGACGTCGAGGACGGAATCGACGACGCCCTCGGTGCGTCGATCGCGGTAGGACACCGGGTCTTCCAGCATGCGCCCGGCCGCGTCGGTCAAGCCGAAATCGACGCCCCAGGTGTCCACGCCGACGCTCACCAGCTCGCCCCCGGCCTGCGCGGCCTTCGCCAGCCCGGTCCGCACCTCCTGCAGGAGCCGGCCGACCGGCCACCGCTCATGGCCGGCGGCGAATAGAGACGCGTTCGGAAAGCGATGCGCCACGTCGAGCGTGATGCGATCGTCGGTGACGCAGCCGACGGTCACGCGACCGCTGCCCGCGCCCAGATCGACGGCGACGTAGTTTTTTCCGGACACGGCTCAGCCCGCTCGTTTAGCGGGTCAGCGGCAGCCTGACCGGCCGTCCGCCCCGTGCGGCCGATCGGTCGGCCGCCAGGCAGACCTCCATCGTCTTCTGGGCGTCGATGACGCTCAGGTGCGACTCGCGCCCTTCACGCACACAGTCCACGAGCTCGTCCACTTCCCCCTGAAACGGGTGGCGCCGCGCGTCGGCCGACGCCGGCATGTCGCACTCGACGCGAATGGCCGGACTGCCATCGAGCGCCTGCGCCGCCTGGAGCGTCACGTCGTCGAACGGGTTCGCCCGCCGCAGCGCCTCGAGGTCCACCGGCTCGTCCTTCCAGAGGATGAGCCCCTCCACCAGGCTGGCGCGATCGCCCATCAACTCGACCCCGAACGTGTACGGCATCATGAAGTCCGTCGAGCTGACGACCTGCCCCAGCGCCTTGCGGCCGAGCTTCAGGTTCACGACGATCGACGTCGGCCACTGATAGCCTTTGGTGAACTTCGTATGGTACGCCGAGACCTCGGTCGGCTCGAGCCCGGAGCACCATCGCAGCGCGTCGACCGCGTGGCAGCCGGCCGCCAGCAGGTGGCTGCGCCCGCTGTCGTTCCGCCTCACCCACGACCACCCCGAATAGCCCTCCAGAATCCTGGACAGGTATTGAAAGCGCGCGTAGCGGATCATGCCGAGCTGCCCGGACGCCCGCATCCAGTGGGCAAACCGGACGAACGGGTTGTAATGCAGGACAAACGACACGATCGTCCGCACCTGTGCGCGGCGGACCGCCCGCCGGATCCGGGCCAGCTCGCGGAGGTCGAGGCCAGTCGGCTTCTCGAGTAGAAAGTGCTTTCCAGCGTTGGCCGCCGCCACCGCCTGCTCGGCGTGGAGATGATTCGGGGTGGCGATGGCCACGATGTCGATGTCCGGACGGTCGAGGAGGTCCTGAAACCTGCGGGTGAACGCCACGCCGGCCACGTCAGCGCCGAAGCGGGTCAGCGTCGCGCGGGCGCGCGCCTCGTGCCGTCCGCACATCGCGAGGAGGCGCGTCTGCGGGTTCGCCTGAAACGCGCGCACGTGCGAGGCGGCGACCCATCCGGTGCCAACCAGCCCGACGCCCAGCAGCCCGTTCTTCGAAGGCATCCGATTTCCCAAGGTTGGACCGGGCCGTCACACGGTGTCGTCGTCGTCAACCAGCACGATGTGCACTTGCTTGGGCCCGTGGACGCCGATCGTCAGCGTCTGTTCGATGTCGGCCGTGCGGCTCGGGCCGGTCACCAGCGCGACATGACTGGAGCGGCCGACCAGGTCGCCCCGTGCCACCACGAACGCCGACAGCGTGGGGTACAGGAACGGCGACGGCAGCACCACGACGTGCAGCGGCGGCAACAGCCATACCAGCCGTGCCCGACCCGGCCCGCTTCGCAAGACGACCGTTCCGGTGTCGGCGAGTCCACCGGCCGCACCCGTGAGTCCGGCGTCCGCATCCGCCAGGGCGCTCCACTCCCGATCGAGACCGCCCGTGTCCGACGGCACGGTCGGCTCGATCACCTCAATGCCGCGATCGCCGACCGCATCCAAGAGCTGCGGAACGGGCAGGTCGGCTCCATCCCACGCGGCCAACCGTGACACCCCGGCGGTGGCCAGCACGCCGAGTACAGCCTCGACCGCGGCGTCGAGGCCGCCGGCGCGATGCACGACCGCCCCGGCCTGCTCCGCCTCGTCCGCGAACTGGTCGGCGAGGCTCGCCCGGTCAGCCCGGTCAGTAACGACCGGCGGCCGGAGTGAGCTCGCCGCCGCCGCCCCCGCGGCGAGAGGCACGCCGCTGGCGAGCCCCGCGCGGATCCGTCCGAGAATCGCGGCCCGGCTGTCGCTCATGCGCGCCTCCGCGGCCGCGCGCGCATCCGCTCGGTGAACGTTCGGCTGGCAACGACCGGAAAATCCCGGAACCTGGTCCACCCGGACAGCGGCGGCGGCAAGCGCCGGACCCACCCGGCGCCGGCGAGGATCTCCGTGACCCACCGGGCCACCGACACCGCGCGGCGGAACAGCCACGGGCGGGTCGTGACCTCGCGATAGAGGCGGAAGGCCAGGCGGCCCCAGCGCCCCGCCTTGCCCGCACGCACGGCGTCGGCCCGGAGCGCCAAGAGCATGCGCGGAAGGTCGATCCGCACCGGACAGACCTCCCGGCACGCACCGCACAATGAGCTCGCGTCCGGCAATACGTGCCACGGTCCGTCGCGGTCGAGGCTCGGTGTGATGACGGCGCCGATCGGTCCCGAATAGACGCTGCCGTAGGCGTGCCCTCCGATCTGCTGGTACACCGGGCACGCGTTCAAACAGGCGCCGCAGCGGATGCACGCCAGCGCCTCACCGAACTCGCTCCCCACGAGCCGGCTGCGGCCGTTGTCGAGCAGCACGACGTGCAGCTCGTCCGGACCGTCCGGGTCGTCTGGCTCGGTCCGCCGCGGTCCGGTGATCAGATCGGTGTACACGGTCAACTTCTGGCCCGTGGCCGACCGGGCCAGCACCTGCAGCATCACCGCCAGGTCGTCGAGCGTCGGCACCACCCGCTCGATCCCCATCAGCGCCACGTGCACGCGCGGCGCGCTGACCCCAAGCGAGGCATTGCCCTCGTTTGTTACGATCGCGAGCGTGCCGGTCGAGGCGATCCCGAAATTGACGCCGGTCAGGCCCATGTCGGCACGCAAGAAGACCTGTCGTAGCGTCGACCGCGCGGTCGCCGCCATACGCGCCGGATCGTCGGTCATCGGAACGCCCAGCTTGTCCGCCAGCAACTGGCCGATCTGTTCTCGCGTCTTGTGCACGGCGGGCGCGATGATGTGCGAGGGAGTTTCGCCCGCGAGCTGAATGATGTACTCGCCGAGATCCGACTCCACGACGTCCACGCCCGCCTCAATCAGCGTGGCGTTGAGGCCCATCTCCTCGCTGACCATCGACTTTGACTTGACGACGAGGGACACCCCGTGCGATCGGGCGATCTGGAGCACGAGGGCATTGGCCTCGCGCGCGTCCGCCGCCCAGTGCACCTGCCCCCCGGCATCGGTGACCGCTGCCTCGAATCGCTCGAGATGCTGGTCGAGGTGATCGAGCGTCTCCAGACGGATCGTCCGCGCGCGGTCCCGCACCGCATCAGCGTCTGGCAGCGAGGCCAGGCCGGCCACACGCAACGCCGTGAAGCGGCTGGTCGTCCGGTCCAGTGCGAGACGCAGCTGCCCGTCCCGCAGGGCCTTGTCAATCCGCCGCGAGAACGCCGCCGCCGGCGCGCTCACGCGCCCTCCGCCAGCACTTCGGCCAGGTGCCGAACCGCGATGCGTGAGCCGCGCCGACGCAGCCCGCCCTCGATCTGCATCAGGCATCCGGCGTCGCAGGCCACGACGGTGTCGGCGCCGCAGCGGGTGATGCTATCGAGCTTGCGTTCGAGCATGGCGCCCGACAGTTGGTCCATCTTCACCGAGAACGTCCCACCGAACCCGCAGCACTCCTCGTCACCCGGAAGCGGCACGCGCCGCACGCCCTTTACGCAGGCGAGCAGCCGGCCGGGCGCGTCACGGACCCCTATCCCGCGCAGCAGATGACACGACGGGTGGTAGGCCACGGCGCCTTGCCCGCACGCGCCGACATCCTCGACGCCTAGCACGTCGACAAGATACTGCGTGAGCTCGTAGGTGCGGTCCGCGACATGGCGCGCCTTCGGGGCGTACACGACGTCGTCGGCCAGCAGGTCGGGATACCGGTGCACGATCATGTCGGCGCATGAGCCGGACGGCAAGACGATTGGCGCCGCAGACCGGTCCAGCAGATCGACGGTATAGCGGGCCATGGCCCGCGCGTCGTCGAGACACCCAGAGTTGAACGCCGGCTGCCCGCAGCAGGTTTGTCCGTCCGGTACCTCGACCGTCACGCCGAGCCGCTCCAACAGCCGGAGCGTGGCCACCGCCGCCAACGGACGAATCGTGTCGACGAGGCAGGTCGCGAACAACTGGACGGTCTGGGCAGTGGCAGCCATGCGCGTCAACTCGACCGGACCCGCGACATTCGCACATCCCAACCCACGCGCGACATCCGGAGGGCCGTCATCGATACTGGATGAGCGCGACGCCGGCCACGACCAGCGCGGCGCCGAGGACACTCGCGACACTCATCGAGTGCTGCGGGTAGCCGACGATGCCGTAGTGATCGATGACGAGCGAGCCGATCATCTGGCCCGCGACGACCGCCGCCACCAGCGTCGCCGCGCCGAGCCGAGGGGCCAACACCACGGCCGACGTGACGAACATCGCGCCGAGGAGGCCGCCCGTCCACTGCCACCAGGGCACGCGACCGACCCAGCCGGCCGCCGGCCAGCCCACGCCGGTGATCGCGAGCACCGTCGCCAGGACGAGCGTCCCGACACTGAACGACACGACTGCCGCCCAGAGCGGGTGTCCCACATGGGTCCGCAGTTGCGAATTGATGCCCGCTTGCAACGGCAACACGAGGCCAACGAGCGCGGCGAACAGCACGAAGCCAGTCATCGCAGTCATCCTCTCGGGCGCACGTCTGTGGGTGCGCCGCGCCGCGCCGACCTCAGGCGCCGGCCTTCATCGAACGCGCAATCTTCGCCCAGGCATCCCGGAGCGACACGGTCCGGTTGAAGACGAGGCGGCCGTCCCCAGAGTCCGGATCGACGCAGAAGTAGCCGAGCCGCTCGAATTGATAGCGCGTTCCGGCCGGCGCGCCGGCGACGCTCGGCTCCACGCGACAGCCGTCAACGACCTCCAGCGAGCCGGGATTGAGCGACTCCAGAGCGTCCCGCGCCTCACCCGGATGCTCGTCGGTGAACAGCCGATCGTACAGGCGCGCTTCGGCGACGACCGCGTGGGGCGCCGACACCCAGTGCAGCGTCGCCTTGACCTTCCGCCCGTCGGGCGCCGAGCCGCCGCGCGTCGCCGGATCGTAGGTGCATCGTAACTCGACGACGTTGCCCCCCTCGTCCTTGACCACCCCGACGCAGGTGATGAAGTACGCGCAGCGCAGACGGACCTCCCGGCCCGGCGCCAGCCGGAAGAACTTCTTCGGTGGATCCTCACGGAAATCGTCGCGCTCCAGATACAGCTCACGGGAGAACGGAACGCGCCGTGTCCCGGCGGCCGGATCCTCCGGGTTGTTGATGACGTCCACCTCCTCGACCTGGCCCTCCGGGTAGTTCTCGATCGTCACTTTCAGCGGCCGCAACACGCCCAGCACCCGCGGCGCCGTCCGATTCAGCTCCTCGCGAACAGCGTGCTCGAGCGCCGCGGCGTCGACGACGTTCTCCCGTTTCGCCATCCCGATCCGATCACAGAACGTCCGGATCGCTTCGGGCGGATAGCCGCGGCGCCGCATCCCCACCAGCGTCGGCATGCGCGGGTCGTCCCAGCCGCGCACCTGTTCTTGCTGCACCAGCGCCAACAGCTTGCGCTTGCTGAGTACCGTGTACGAAAGGTTCAGGCGCGCGAACTCGATCTGCTGTGGATGGCACGCGGCCTCGGCTTCGTCGAGCACCCAGTCGTAGAGCGGGCGGTGATCTTCGAACTCGAGGGTGCAGAGCGAGTGGGTGATGCCCTCGATCGAGTCCGACAGCGCGTGGGTGAAGTCGTACATCGGATAGATGCACCAGTCGTGACCCGTCCGATGATGGGCCGCGCGCCGAATCCGGTACAGCGTCGGATCGCGCAGGTTCAGGTTGCCCGACGCCATGTCGATCTTCGCGCGCAGCACCTTCGCGCCGTCGGGAAACTCCGCCGCGCGCATGCGGGCGAACAGGTCGAGATTCTCCCCGACCGATCGGTCGCGATGCGGGCTCTCCCGACCGGGCGCGGTCAGCGTCCCGCGATACGTCCGGATCTGCTGCGCGTCAAGGTCGTCGACGTAGGCCTTGCCGCGCTCGACGAGCCGCACCGCAAAGTCGTACAGCCGCTCGAAGTAGTCCGAGGCGTAGTAGAGCCGGTCGTCCCAATCGAAGCCGAGCCAGCGCACGTCAGCCTTGATCGCCTCGACGTACTCGACATCCTCCGTGGTCGGGTTCGTGTCGTCGAACCTGACGTTGCAGGTGCCGCCGTACTCAGCCGCCACGCCGAAGTTCAAACAGATCGACTTGGCGTGGCCGATGTGCAAGTAGCCGTTCGGCTCGGGCGGAAAGCGCGTGGCCACCCGACCGCCGTGCTTGGCCGCGGCGAGATCGGCGGTGATGATCGTCCGAATGAAATCGAGCGGAGGTGCGCTCTCGGTTCGCGTGGCGCGGTCGCCCTCGGCCGGTGAGGTCATGGCCTCATTCTATAGCCTGATCACCTGACCGTCGGCTGCCGCTTCGATTTCCAGATCCGCGAGATGAGCCAGCACGTCGGGTCCCATGTGCGTCAGCAGCAGTCGCTTGCAGTCGAACCCTTGGCGATGCGCGAGCAACGACGTGTAGGCGATGTGTCCCGGCACGCGCCTGTCGTACGTCGACGCCTCGCAGATGAAAAGATCCGCGCCCCGTGCCACGTCGTAGAGCGCATCCGTCCATTCGGTGTCGCCCGAGTATCCGATGACGCCATCCGGCGCCTCGATCCGCAGCGCGTAGGCCGGCGCGCCACTCCCGTGAATGACTTCGGTCGGCCTGACCTGCACGGGCCCGACCGATGACGGGACCGCCACCGGCATCTCGACGAACCGCGTCTCGAACCGCCGCACGACCGTGGACGATCCGGGAAAGAGCGTCTCCATCGCCTGGGTGACGCGGATCTCCGTACCGGGAGGTCCGGCGATCGTGAGCGGCGCGGTCCGCTTCGACATGAACTGGGCGTCAAGAATGAAGAACGGCAGCCCGCCGAAATGATCGCCGTGCAGGTGCGACAGGACGATCGCCTCGATCGCCAGAGGGTCCATTCCCGTCCGGCGCATGGCGACGAGCGACGATGCGCCGCAGTCCACCAGGACGCGGCGCCCCGCCGTCTCGATGGCGAAGCATGTCTGGAACCGGCCACCGCTGCCGAACGCGTCGCCGCAGCCGACGATCGTCACGGTCATCTAATCCCTGAGCTCTCGTGAGTGTGCCGGGTAGCGCAGGGCTGCGCTACGGGCGCGGGTTCGTCCAGTCAAGCGAGCCCAGGCTCAGTGTCCGGGCGCGTGCAGCAGACGCTGCATCCGCCGGCCGAGCGCCGCGCGCGCGTCGAGCGCCAGGCTGAAGAGCGCAGGCACCAGGAACAGCGTGAACACGGTCGAGACGACCAACCCTCCCACCACCACGCTGCCGAGGCCCCGGTAGAGCTCGGAGCCGGCACCCGGGTACAGCACCAGCGGCATCATGGCGCAGACCGTGGTCATGACGGTCATGAAGATCGGACGAATCCGGCCGCGCGTCGACTCCCGGATCGCCTCCTGGGCGTCCATCCCGTC
Organism: Vicinamibacterales bacterium; assembly: GCA_963667915.2. GTDB lineage: Bacteria > Acidobacteriota > Vicinamibacteria > Vicinamibacterales > UBA823. Next base: position 1,479,695 of record CAXXNN010000004.1, read on the forward strand.
TTCCCGTATGTGATTCAGCGACTGATGCACGATGAGGATGGCGTTGTTCACCGTCGTGCCCACCAGCACGATGAACCCGAGCATCGTCAACACGTCCAGCGCCTGGTAGGCGACGAAGGCGTTGAGCGCCACCAGGCCCAGGAACCCCCCGAGCGCCGCCAGCGGCACGCTGAACATGATGACGAACGGATACAGGAAGCTCTCGAACAGCGCCGCCATCAGGAGGTAGGTGATCACGATCGCCAGCAAGAAGCTGGACCGCAGCACGTCGAACGTTTGCGTCAGCTTGTCGGCGCTCCCGCTCAGCGTCGCATGCTCCAAGCGGTTCATCTGCCCGGACGCCTGGAGCGGGGCGATGATGTCGTCCTGGATGATCTCCATCGCCGTTTCGAGCGGCATCTGCTCGGCCGGCGTGATCTGGATCGTGATCGCCCGCTCGCGGTCGCGATGGTCGATCGACACGGGGCCGCTGGTCTGCGAGATCTCGGCGACCGATCCCAGTGTAATGATCCGCCCCTCGGACGTGACAATCGGCATCTGCTCGAGCAGATGGGTCCGATGGGCAAAGCTCTGCTCGGCCATCAGACGGAGATCGATCTCCTTGCCTTCGAATCGAAAGTCGCTCGCCTTGGCGCCGTCCACGAGGACGCTCACGGCGTAGCCGAGCTCGCGATTGGAAATGCCCGCGTCGGCCGCGCGCCGTCGATCGGTCACGACCCGCACTTCCGGGTTCCCCAGATCGAGACCGGGGATCGGCTGCGCCTGCGCGCCCGGCAGCTTCTCCATCACCTGTCCGAAGACTTGCCGGCCGAGGCCGATCAGCCGCTCCAGATCCGGACCGGTCAGCTCGACGTCGATGCTTCGCCCTCCACCCACGTCGGTCATGAAAATGCTGAACTGCTGCGCGATGATAATCGCGCCGGGCACCTTGGCGTTCAGCGCGAAGAACGGCGGCACCAGCTCGCGGACCCGCATCGGGTCGCGGGCGGACACACCCATGAACCCGAACGAGGGCACCGCGGCGAAGAAGAACTGCTCGATGCCGCCGCCGGGCTGCTGCAACGCTTCCGGCGAGCCGGGCTCGGACTCCCAGAGCGGACGCAACTCTTCCTCGTACGTGTGGAAGATGTCCGTCATCTCGTCGACGTTGTAGCCCGGCGGTGGCAACATCACCCCGAACAAGAAATTCGTGTTGCCGACCGGCAGATACTCCGTCTGCGGCATGAGCCACGCACTGCCGCCAATCGAGGCCACCGACAGCACGAGGACGATGGCCACGCGCCGAACGGTGGACCCGATCACCCACCCGACACCTGCGGCGATGGCATTCGCGAAACCGGCCGCGATTCGGGTGGCACCCCAAAGATTGTGGAACCCGCGCCGCGTCTCGTCCGGCTGTACGGCACGCAGGATCTTCGCCGACAGGCTCGGAATGACGGTGATCGACACGATCAGGCTCAGGCCGACCGCGCAGCTGATCGCGATCGCGATGTCACCAAACAGCTGTCCGGCCTCCTCTTCGATGAAGGCAATCGGAATGAATACCGCAATGGTCGTCAGCGTGCTCGCGAGCACCGCGCCCCAGACCTCTTTGGCCCCGTCGACGGCAGCCACGCCCCGTGACTTGCCCATCTGGCGATGTCGGTAGATGTTCTCGAGCACCACGATCGAGTTGTCGACCGCCATCCCGACCGCGAAGGCGAGCCCGGCCAAACTGATGACGTTCAGCGTCCGGCCGAGCCACGACATCATCAAGAACGTCCCGATCAGGCTGATCGGAATAGCGACCGCGATGATGAGCGTGCTCGTGCCGCTGCGCAGGAAGAGCAGGAGGACGGTGATGGCGAGCACGGCGCCGACGAGCAGGCTGTTCTGGACCAGGCTGATTGCGCTGCGCACGTAGACGGTCTCGTCATACACCTGTGTGAGCTGGAGGCCGAGCGGGCCAAGCCGCGCTTCGTTCAGCCGCTCGACGGCGAGCTGCAGCTCGTCCATGATCTCCAGCACGTTGGCGCCGGCCTGCTTCATGACGGGGAGGACTATGACCTGGCCGTTCATCCCGAACACGCGGTCGGTCGCCTTGCGATGACCCAGCGCCGCCTCACCGACGTCTCGGAGATAGACCGGCACACCGTCCCGCACCGCCACGACGATGTTGTTGATGTCCTCCGGAGATTGGTATTCCCCGACCGTACGGACGATGTAGCGGCGCTTGCCTTCGTAGAAGTCACCTCCGCTGTAATTCCGGTTTTCTCGATCCAGCGCCGCGGCCAGCTCGTTCATGGTGATCTGGCGGGCGGCGAGCTTCGCCGGATCGACCGTCACCTGCAGCTCCTGCTCGCGCCCGCCGAAGATCTGCGACGACGCCACGCCGGGGATCCGCTCGAACTCCGGCTTGATGAAGTCGTCGGCCAGGTCCCAGAGCGTCGAGACGTCACCCTCGAAGCCGTTTTCGGGCAACGGCTCGAGCGCAAAATAGGCTGACGCGATCGGCCGAAGGCCCTGCGCCGTGATGATGGGCTTGTCGACATCGTCTGGATAGCTCGGCACCTGGTCGAGGCGATTCGAGACCCGCAGCACCGCCGCATCGATGTCGACGCCGACGAAGAACCGCAGCGTCAGCGTGCCCACGCTGTCGGCGCTCGAGCTGAACATCTTCTCCAGTCCTTCGAGCGACTTCAGCTGCTCTTCCTGCTCGTCGATGATCTCGCGTTCCACTTCCTCCGGGCTCGCACCCGGCCAGATGGTCATCACCGAGACTTGGGGCTGGGTGATGTCGGGCGTGAGCTGAACCGGCAAGCCGAAGAGCGAGATCATGCCGAACAGGACGACCAAGATCACGCCGACCGCCGTCGTCACCGGGTAGCGAACCGCGTCTTGGATGACCTTCATGAAACTGATTCTTTCGACCGAGTATGTGAAGCCGCGGGAACGTCGAGACTCCTCGGTATCCTATCAGTACCGGTGACCGGGCCGTTCCCCCGACACCGCCCCTCTTCGAAGAGACGCATCTGCCATTCCGGCGGTTCGCCGCGGCAACCGATTGAGAGGCGCCGCCCTCGATCGAGCGTCGAGGTCGGCTGGTCGAATTTCATCTACGGCCTGGCCATTGCCTACATTTTTCTGCCCCATCCGCGACGGGCGAAGGCCATAATCACCGCGGCATCATGAAGCGCTCGCTCATCCCCGTCGTCTTGCTGGCCGGCGCTACGGCAGGGATTGCCGCCCAGAGCCAGGACCAGGATCACAGTCAGGTCGGCCGCCGGTATCGTTCCCTCATCGAGACCGAGCGCCGCTTCGCCGCCACCTCGGTCGAATTGGGCTCGGCAACGGCCTTTCGAACGTTCCTCGAGCGCGAGGCCGTTATCTTCAGGCCTGGACCGGTCAATGGATGGGACACCGTCGCGCAGCAGCCGGATGACGGCGCGACCCTGGAATGGGCACCGGCACGGGCGGAGTTGTCACAGGCGGGCGACCTGGGTCTGACGGTCGGCGCGTGGCGCCGCTCTGCCTCGGGCGGCGCACGGACCTACGGCCGGTACGTGACACTTTGGCGACGGACGATCGAGGGATCCTGGAGAGTGACCGCCGACATCGGCACGTCGGCCACCGATCCGGTCGCCTGGCCCTCCGCGGTCGAAGCGGGCGCGCTGACACCGCGATCGGCCGGACACGACCTGTCCGAACGGGCGCTCGACGAACGGCTCGAGGCCTTGCGAACCGTCGATCGTGCGCTGGCCGCGGAGGACTCGGCAACCGCGTATGAAACCCGGACCGATCCGTCGGCGCTCGCGCATAGGAACAGACGAGATCCGATCGCCGGCCGCCAGGCCGTGGCCGATCTGGCGTCCGGTGAAGCCGTCTCGCGCGAGCTCGTCGATGCCGTCGTCGCGCAATCCGGCGATCTCGGCTACACCTACGGCGCGGCTCGGCAGGCCGACGGGAGCGCGAGTGGATACCTCCGGGTCTGGCTGCATGCGCCGGGTGACGGCTGGCGCATCCTGATCGACGTCGTCACGGCCGGGTGATCGCCGCAAACATCGACTAGCCGCAGAACTGCCGGATGATCTCCGCGTAGATGTCGGCACAGGTCGTCAGCGAGTCTACGTCGACCCACTCGACCGCGGCGTGAAGCCCCTCGCCGCTCGGCCCGCAGATGACCGTGGGGATGCCGGCGTCCCCGAGCAAGCCCGAATCGAGCCAGCCCGTCTGGGTCATCGTCTCCGCGTCCGCCCCGGTAACGCGGCCGATCGCCGCCGTCGTCGCCTTCACGATGTCCGACGCCGGATCGGCCTCCCACGGGTTGCGCACGAGGGTCACCGTCGAGCTCGCCCGGAATGTCTCGTCACGTGCCGAAAGTCGAGCGATGATCTCGTCGAATTCGCTCACCACGTCGTCGGCCGTCTCCGGCGGCACGGTCCGCCGCTCGAGCCGCAGCTGGCACCGATCCGGATAGGACGACAGCTCGCGCCCGCCCTCGACGAGCGACGCGTGCACCGATCCGGTCCCCAGGCGCGGATGCCGGGGCCCGGCCATCAGCCGTGCCTGCAGCGCGCCGAGCTCGACGAGCACTTTCCCCATCTGGACGATCGCGTCCACGCCGAGGTCGGGCCGGGACCCGTGCGCCGCCTTTCCCTCGGTCACGATGTCCAGCCAGGTGAACCCCTTGTGACCGATGCCGACCCGCAGGCCGGTCGCCTCCGTGTTCACGGCGGCGTCCGGCCGCGGGAGCCGGCCCTCGCGAATGTCGGCCACGACCGCCGCCGTGCCAATGCTCGCGTACTCCTCGTCGGCCACGTACGTGAACACCACGTTGCCGCGCAGGGTCGCCCCGTCATCGACGAGCGCCTTCGTCGCCGCCATCGTCGCGGCGAGCGAGCCCTTCATGTCAACCGCGCCGCGGCCGTAGAGACGGCCGTCGCGAAGGGTGCCCGCATAGGGCTCGTCCATTCCGTCCACGCTCACGGTGTCCATGTGACCGTTGAAGAGCAGGGTTCGGCCGCCGCCCGAGCCCGACAGCGTCGCAATGACGTTCGGGCGGCCCGCGGCCGCCTCCCTCACCTCGACGTCCAGCCCCCACCCGCGCAGCGTGTCGGCGATGTAAGCCGCGACCTCCGCCTCGCCCGGCGCGCCGGGCACGAGGTCCGGATTCACGGACGGCAGACGCACGAGATCATGCAGGAGGGTGGTGGCGAGCGTGGGATCGGCGGGCGGCATGGGGCTCCTCGACGGCGTTCCGAGGGCCTCATTCTAGCAGCCCGCATCCTCCACCTCTGCTAGGATCGAGCCGCTCGACATTGCTCGACATTGCTCGACATTGGAGGTTGTATGACACGTCCACGATGCATCCCGTGGCTCGCCGGGTCGGTCGTGCTGCTCGTTGTATTCCTGGCACCGCTAGCCCATGGTCAAACCCAGACGGCCAAAGCCGAGGTCGTCGAGACAATCGACCAACGTGCCGACACCTATGCCGACGTGGCCCGGCAGATCTGGAATTTCGCCGAGGTCGGCTACCAGGAAGAGCGCAGCAGCGCCCTCCTGCAGGGCGAGCTTCGCTCCGCCGGCTTCGACATTGAAGCCGGCGTCGCGCAGATGCCGACGGCATTCGTCGCGAGCTACGGCAGCGGCGAGCCGGTCATCGCCATCCTCGCCGAATTCGACGCGCTGCCCGGCATCTCGCAGCATGCGACGACCGAACGGTCGCCCATCGACGGGGCGATCGCGGGGCACGCGTGCGGGCATCACCTCTTCGGCACGGCATCGACCGCGGCCGCCATCGCGGTGAAGGATTGGCTCGCGCGCACCGACACACCCGGCACCCTGCGGCTCTACGGCACGCCGGCCGAGGAGGGCGGCGCCGGTAAGGTCTACATGGTGCGCGACGGCCTGTTCGCGGACGTGGACGCGGTCCTGGCATGGCATCCGGGTGACGTCAACGACGCGAGCCCGTCCTCGTCGCTGGCGAACATCTCCACGAAGTTCCGCTTTCACGGTGTGTCGGCGCACGCGGCCGGCGCGCCGGAGCAGGGGCGCTCGGCGCTCGACGGCGTCGAGGCGATGAATCACATGGTGAACATGATGCGCGAGCACGTGCCGTCAGACGCGCGCATCCACTACGTCATCACGAACGGCGGCAGCGCCCCGAACGTCGTACCCGACTTCGCCGAGGTCTTCTATTACTGCCGTCATCCCGACGTCGAGGTCGTCAAGAGCCTGCTGGAACGGATCATGAAGGCCGCAGAGGGTGCGGCGCTCGGCACCGGCACGCGCGTCGAGTACGAGCGCATCCACGGCCTTTATGATCTTCTGCCCAACGAGCACCTCGGGCGTCTGCTCGACGCGAACCTGCGCGAGGTGGGTGGCTTCGCCTACGCACCGGACGAGATCGCCTTCGCCGAGGCGATCCAGGCGACGCTGGCCCAGCCCAAACCCATAGGCTCGCAGCAGGACGTCCAACCGTGGGAGCCAAAGCCGGGCACCGGTTCGACCGACGTGGCGGATGTCAGTTGGGTCGTGCCGACGGCGCAGTTCCGGGCTGCCACCTGGGTCCCCGGCACACCAGCCCATTCCTGGCAGGCCGTGGCAGCGGGCGGCACCGGCATCGGCACGAAGGGCATGCTGATCGCCGCCAAGACACTGGCGATGACGGCGACGGATCTGTTCCTCGACCCTGGCTATCTCGACGCCGCGCGGGCGGAGTTGCGCGACGCCCAAGGCGCTGGCTTCGTCTACGAAACGCTCGTGGGCGATCGCGATCCGCCGTTGGACTAGCCGCCGCAGAAACAGAAACCCCTAGCAGCTAGCCGGCTCGCGCGGGCGGGCCGACGACCGCCGCCGCCATGGCGGCGAGGAGGTTAAACTGCGCGTCGTCGATCGCGACGCGAACCCGGCGCTGCGCGACGAGCTGCGCATCATGGGCGCGATGCGCGTCCCGGTGGCGGTCTTCCTGACCGAGGAGTTCTTCGAGATCGGTCGTTCGAACGATCGCACGCTGGGCCATTACCGCCAGAAAGCGGTCAACGAGATGGGCGCGGCCTGCCCGGTGCCGTGGGCCATCCCGCCCGCCGGGGAGCTCGCTGGCGAATTAGACGAGTGGGTCGACCTCTTCGAGAAGATGCTGCTGATGGTCCGCCTGCGTCCGACGCCCGAAGCCACTTGACACCGAAGTGTTAAATTATTAGCATCTTCATGCTAATACTCTAGCAGCTCGGGAGACTTCGATGAACGACTTCCTGTACGACCTTCGCCATGCCGCCCGGATGCTGGCCCGCAATCCCGGGTTCTCGGCGGTCGCGATCGTGACGCTCGCGCTCGGCATCGGCGCAAACACGGCGATCTTCAGCGTCGTGGATGGCGTGCTCCTGCGGCCCGCCCCGGTCGAGGCGCTCGATCGCCTCGTCATGGTCTGGGAAACCGACCGCCACAGCGGCACGACCCGCGAACCGGCGTCGTGGCCCGACTTCATCGACTTCCGCGATCGCAGCGCCCGCCTGGAGGCCTGGGGCGCCTTCACCGGGCGCCAGGTCAACCACACACCTCCCCAGGGCGACCCCCAGCGACTCGCCGGCCTCGGGATCACACACGACTTCTTTCCGACGCTGGGCGTCACCCCGATCGTCGGCCGAGGCTTCACGGAAGAAGAAACTGCCAGCGGCGGCCCGCTCGTGGTGATGGTGAGCGAGGGATTCTGGACTCGCGCGCTCTCGCGCGACCCGGACGTGCTCGGACGGACGATTCAGCTGGACGACCGCACCGCCACGATCATCGGCGTGATGCCGTCAGCATCCGATTTCGGCATCTTCCAGATTCTCTCGGCAGCCGCCTACGCACGATCGTTCGCCGACCGAGGCGCGCGCACGGACGTCGATGTGTGGATGCCGCTGCAGGCGTCGGAAGAGACCTATCCGCGATCGACGCACCCGATCCTGGTGATCGCCCGGCTCGCCACCGACGCCAGCGCGGTCACGGCGCAAGAGGAGTTGGCCGCCATTGCGGCCGACCTCGAGCGCGACTATCCGGAAAACGACGGCCGCGGCGCGTTCATCGAGCCGCTCGAAGCGGTCGTCTTCGGACCGATTCGCCCGGCGCTGCTCGTGCTCCTGGGCGCCGTCGCGCTCGTGTTGCTGGTGGCGTGCGCCAACGTCGCGAATCTCCTGCTCGCGCGCGGCGCGGCGCGGCGGCGGGAAGTTGCCGTGCGGACAGCGCTCGGGGCAGGCGCGTCGCGGCTGGCGCGACAGTTTCTCGTCGAGAGCCTCCTGCTCACGCTGGTCGCGGCTGGGGCAGGCGTGGCGGTCGCCCAGGTCGGCCTTCGTCTCCTCCTGCAGCTGGCGCCGGCCGCGATCCCCCGGATTGTGGATGCCACGGTCGACGGCCGGGTACTGGCCGTCACGCTCGCCGTCTCGATCGTGGTCGGCCTCGCGTTCGGCCTCGTCCCGACGCTGCAGGCCCGACAGATTGATCTGCAGTCGGCGCTCAAGGGGGAAGGGGGCCACGGCGGCTCGGCCGGACGCGAGCGGCGGCATCTGCAGTCGGTCCTGATCGTCGCCGAGCTCGCACTCGCTGTCATCCTGGTCATCGGCGCGGCGCTGCTCATCAAGAGCTTCTGGCAATTGCAACAGGTCGACCCCGGGTTTCGCGCGGGCGGCGTGATGAAGGCCGAATATCAGCTACCCGCGAGCCGGTATCCGAGCGACTTCTCGCGCTGGCCCGACTTCAGTGAGCAGCACGCCTTCACCGATGGATTGCTCGCACGGGTGCGGGCGCTGCCCGGCGTCGAGGCGGCCGCAATCGGCGGCAACCATCCGCTCGACCGGGGCTACACCAACTCGTTCGCCATCGTGGGACGGGAAGCCGAGGCGGACACCTGGCCGGAGATCTCGGTCCGCAGCGTCACGCCCGGCTACTTCGAGACGGTCGGGACGCCGCTCGTCCGCGGCCGCCTGCCGCGCGACGCCGACGGCACCTTCGACCCGGCGATTGCGGTGATCAATGAAGCGGCGGCGCGACGGTTCTTCGGCGACCGCGACCCGCTCGGCGCCGAGATTCGACTGTACGGCGCCGCCCGGCCGATCGTCGGGATCGTTGGAAACGAGCACTTCTTCGGCCTGACGGAGGCGCCGCCACTGGCCGTCTATCTCCCGCTGGCGCAGGCGCCGCCGCGAGGCGCCGGGGTCCTGCTGGCGCGTTCGGCCGGAGATCCGACCCAGCTGGCCGGTCCGCTCCGCGCCGCGATCGCGGAACAAGACCCTGGATTGGCGGTATTCGGCGTCGAGCCGCTCACCGAAACGGTCTCTCGCTCGATCGCCGAACGCCGATTCACGATGCTCGTCCTCGGCATCTTCGCCGCCGTCGCGCTGGCACTGGCCGCAATCGGAATCTACGGCGTTCTCAGCTACACGGTCACCCAGCGGACCGCCGAGCTCGGCATCCGGATGGCGCTGGGCGCCGACCCGGGCGGCCTGCTCCGCCTCGTCGTGGGCGGCGGCCTGGCGCTCGCCGCGGCGGGCGTCACGCTCGGTCTGGCGGGCGCCTGGATGCTGACCCGTATGCTCGAGAGCCTGCTGTTCGGCGTGGCCCCGACCGACCCGGCCGTGTTCGGGTCGGTGGCGCTCAGCTTGCTGGCCGTGGCCGCGCTGGCCAGCTACCTCCCCGCCCGCCGCGCGACCCGGATCGATCCGGTGACGGCGCTACGGGTCGAATAGCCGCCGAGGAGGTCACCCAACAACCGCTCGATGTCGTCCTGCGAACCCGACTGCTCGAGCCGCTGGACATGGATGACACGCATTTCTATCTACCCCGAGACCAGGCGGCGCGTCTGGCGACCGTCTATTCGGCGTCGGACACGGGCCTCGAGCGCGCGCCGGACCCGGGCGGCATGGTCGGTCAGGGCGCGTATGTTGAAGGCCCCAGAAAGAGTTTTTCCGGAGGCGCCGGCCTGCTCTCCACGGCGGAGGACTACGCCACGTTCTTGCAGATGATGTTGGACAGCGGCTCACGCGACGGCACACATCTCCTGTCGGCGAACACGGTCTCCCTGATGACCGTCAACCATCTCGGCGCCGACGTGGACTACGACTCCGGCACCGGCTTCGGTCTCGGCTTCAAGGTCGTGGAGAATCTCGGGGCGCGCGGCCTGCCGGGATCGGTCGGTGAGTTCGGCTGGGGCGGCGCATATCACTCGACGTACTGGGTGGACCCGGAAGAAGATCTCGTCGTCGTGTACTTCACCCAGCTCATCCCGGCCAACGGGCTCGACGATCACGGCAAGCTTCGGGCGCTCATCTACCAGGCGATCGTCGACTAGCCCCAATGTGACAAAAGCGGCAATTGAGCACCGAGGCCGGGCGCTGGGACGGGGGTCGCAGGCGAGTTCCTCGCGCGTCGACGTCCGGCCACCCGTGGTGAGGAGCACGCATGCCTGTGCCGTCGGCGTGTAAAGGATGAGTGTAGCGCAGGGCTTCAGCCCTGCGACGTCGCAGCCCAGGGCTTCGCCTGCGGCTCGCCCACGCAGGCTTGAAAGCCTGCGCTACACAAGCACGCCCCCGTCCCGGGGTCGGCCAAGCCTTCCTGACTCCCTCTCCCTCTGGGAGAGGGACGGGGTGAGGGCTAGACGCGACCCAGGCCGCTCATCTCGCTTGAACGCCCTTGATCGCCCCTTCGATCAGGTTGTAGGCTGCCTGGCGGGAGCGGCCATCGGGGTCGGCATCGCCGGACGGCGTCGACGCCAGGCCGAGCGCCGCGGTCTTCTCGTACTCGAACATCACGGTCAGCGCCGCCGCCAGCTCCCGGCTCGTCGGACCGTCCGGCACGGTCAGCGGATGGCCGGGTACTTCGCTCGGATCGAGCACGTCCATGTCGATGTGTATATAGATGATGTCGGTCGTCTCCGACAGGCGTCGCATCTGGTCGTGGATGTTCTGCGACAGCGAGCGGATGTCATCGACCGGAATCATCTCGATGTCCGAGCGGTCGATCCGCTCCTGCTCCAGCGGGTCGGTGTCGCGAACACAGCTCATAACGATGTAGCTGGTCGGGAGCGCCGGATTCAGGCCGGACTCCAATCGGACGTTCGTCAGCGCGTGACCGGCCGCCACCGCCACCGGCATCCCACCCAACATGCCGCTCAAGGTCGTCTCCGGCGTGTTGTAGTCGCCGTGGGCGTCGATGAAGACCAGGCCGACCCTGAGCGGCCGCCGCGTCGGGCCCGAATGCTGCAATCCCGCCAGCACCCCCGATAGCGAGCTGCAGTTGGCCAGCAGCCCAACCGTGAAGTAGCCCTCGCGCTCGTTGGCCGCGACGAGATCGCCGAGGTGGCCGTTGGCCAGCCCCAGGCGATGCCATTCGCCGTAGTCGCCCTGTTCCTCGACGGTGAGCCGCGCGGTGGCCGTCGGCTTGAGCGTCACGCCCATCGCTTCGAGCCGCGACGCCAGGCCGCCCGCCTCGATGTAGTCCGGGTTCTCCGACAACTCCGGCACGTTGCGCGACCCCTTGACCGGCTGCTTGACGACGGCAACACGGATCTTCCCGTCATCGCCCACGTAGCGATCGGCCTGGGCGAAACCGGCGGATGGAAGCCAGATCAGCAAGATCAGGGCAAGTAACAGGAAGCGTCGATCCATCTGAGGTCTTCTCCTCCCCGTTGGGGGGCACCGTAGCGGTTAGCATATCGTGACAGGCTGGGCTTTCGGCTCTGGGCTTTCGGCTCTGGGGGCATCGAGCGGCCCTCCCTTTAAACTTCCCCTCCACCGATTCCGTCTAATTGCAGCATGCAGACATTGCTCCAGGACTTGCGCTATGCCGCCCGGATGCTCCGGAAACAGCCTGGATTCACGGCGGTCGTCACGCTGACGCTCGCGCTCGGGATCGGCGCGAACACGGCGATCTTCAGCGTCGTCAACGCCGTGCTGCTCCGGCCGTTGCCCTACCGAGAGCCGGATCGACTCGTCGCGGTCTGGGAAGTGAACCTGAGTGACGCGCGCCGGAAAAGCCGCGTGACGCCGGCCAATGCGCTGGATTGGCGGGAACAGAATGACGTCTTCGAGGATCTTGCGATGTTCGGCGCCAGCGGCGGGAATCTCACGGGCGACGGCGACCCCGAGCAGCTCCTGGGCGGCAATGTCAGCGAGAGCTATTTCCGAGTGCTCGGCGTCGAGCCGCTGCTCGGCCGAACGTTCGTGCCGGAAGAGCATGTGCCGGGCGCAGATCAGGTCGTCGTCCTCAGCCACGGCCTGTGGCAGCGGCGCTTCGGCGGACAGGCCGACATCATCGGCCGGGACATCAGGCTGAACGACACGCCGCGCACGGTGGTGGGCGTCATGCCGCCCGGCATCTATCCCACCTGGCCGGCCACGCAAGCCTACATCCCGTTCCTGCCCCGGTACCAGCAGTTGTGGTTCCCGATGGCAATGACGGCGGAACGGGCCAGCGTTCGGACGAGCCACGTGCTGGGCACCATCGCCCGGCTCAGGGATGGCGTCACGCTCGAACAGGCCCAGGCCAACATGGACACGATCGCCGCGCGCCTCGAGCAGCGATACCCCGCGGCGAATCGTGATGACGGCGCCACCGTCGTGCCACTCGTCGACGAGGTGGTCGGCGACGTCCGGGGGGCGCTGGTCATCCTGCTCGGCGCCGTCGCCCTCGTGCTGCTCGTCGCGTGCGCGAACATGGCCAGCTTGATGCTGGCGCGCTCGGTCGCGCGCCGGAAGGAGCTCGCCATCCGAACGGCGCTCGGCGCCGGACGCGGCCGTCTGGTCCGCCAACTGATCGCCGAGAGCCTGCTGCTGGCCGCGCTCGGCGGCAGCGCCGGACTCGGCCTCGCGTACCTCGGCATCGACCTCCTGACCAGCGTGACCCCCCAGGACATTCCCCGCCTGAGCACCGTCGGGATCGATCGCACGGTCCTGAGCTTCGCGCTCGCCGCGACAGCCGTGACCGGCGTCCTCTTCGGCCTCGTCCCGGCCATGCGCACCACGCGCGCCGACCTGCACCATGCGCTCAAGGAAGGTGGACGCGCCGACGTGCGCGGCGGACGCGATCTCTTCCGTCGCGCGCTGGTGACCGCCGAGGTGGGTGTGGCCGTGCTGCTGGTCATCGGAGCAGGCCTGCTCATCAAGAGCTTCTGGAACTTGCAACGAGTGGATCTGGGCTTCGACCCTGGCCGCACGATGACCTTCCGAGTGGCCCTTCCGGAGACGACCTATCAGGACGCACACCAGATTCTGAACTTCCAGGATCAGGTGATCGCACAGGTCGGCGGCCTGGCGGGCGTGCAGTCGGTCGCGTTCGCCTACGACCATCCGCTCGACGCGACGTGGGGTGATGTCTTCCGCATCGAGGGCCGCCCCGAACCGGAGCCCGGGCGAGCGCCAGGTGCCTGGCTGCGCCCGATCAGCCCCGGGTACTTCAGGACGGCCGGCATCGACCTCCTGCGCGGGCGGACGATCGCCGATACCGACGACCTCGATCACCCGGGTGCGCTCGTCGTCAACGAAGCGTTCGTCCGTCGATACTTTCCGCTTAGCAATGACGAGCCGCTCGGCCAACGGTTGCGGTTGCAGAGCCACTGGCGCTTCGAGACGCCGGAACTGTTCGAGATCGTCGGCATCGTGCGCGACGTCAGGTTTCTCGGACCGGACACCGAGCCGGCGCCGGCGTACTACCGGCCGTTCAAGCAATTTCCCGACCCGTTCATGCAGGTGCTCGTGCGCACGGAAGCCGACCCGTTGTCGTTCGTGACCCCGGTGCGCGAGGCGATCTGGTCGATCGATTCGGACCTGCCGATTGGCGACGTCACGACGATGGCCCAGCACTACGCCACGGCGGTGGCCCAGCCCAGATTCAACATGCTCTTGCTGGCGCTCTTCGGCGGGCTCGCGCTGCTGCTGGCCTCGGTCGGCGTGTACGGCCTGCTGTCGTATCACGTCGCACAGCGGACACCGGAGATCGGCATCCGGATGGCGCTCGGCGCCCAGATCCGCGACGTCGTCGGGATGGTCGTCGGCGAGGGGCTCTGGCTGACCGGCATCGGCGTGATCGCGGGGCTCCTCGGCGCGGTCGGCTTGACGCGTGTCCTGGACAGTTTGCTGTTCGGCGTCAGCCCGATCGACGCCTCGACCTTCGCGATCGTGGCGGCCGGGCTCGCCGCCATTGCGCTGCTGGCAAGCTATCTGCCGGCCCGGCGCGCGGCGAAGGTCGATCCGATGGTCGCGCTTCGAGCAGAATGAGGTGTAAGCTTTCAGCTCTCGGCTCACGGAAGAATTGGGCCGCGCACGGCGCGGCTCGCGCGGGCCGGAGCGGGGCATTCGGGGTCCCCGCGGAGGCCCGCGCGGGGGTTCGGGGCGAAGCCCCGACGTAAAAGATGCTTCGAGATCTCCGCTTTGCCATCCGCATGCTGCTCAAGCGACCGGGCTTCGCCTGGATCGTCGTCTTCACCCTGGCCCTGGGGATCGGCGCCACATCAGCGGTCTTCAGTTTGATTCAGGGCGTGCTCCTGACGCCGCCGCCCTACCGGAATCCGGAGCAGCTCGTATTGATCTCGTCGGCTCGAGCCGAACCGGATCCGACACTCCGTCCGGCGGACTGGGCGGCCGCGCAGTGGCTGGAATGGGGGGAAGAGGCGACGTCGTTCGAAGCCGTCGCGGGCTACCGATGGACGTTCAACTTCTGGGTGTCGGACGACGGCAGCGAATCGCTCGAAGGCATGTGGGTCAGCAATGACTATTTCCAGGTCACCGGCCTCGAGCCCGAGATCGGCCGGACTTTCCAGGACCTCGACACCGTAGAGGGCGCGGCGCCGGTCATCATCCTTGGCTACGACCTGTGGCAGCGCAGGTTCGCCGGCGACCCCGATGTTCTCGGCCAACCCCTCCCGATGAGCCGCCGGGAGACGCCGCCCACGATCATCGGCGTCATGCCCCCCGCCGTGCGTTTTCTTCCATCGCGGTCGGGGGCTCAGGAGCCGAACTACGACGTGGACGCGCAGGTCGATTTCTGGATTCCCGTGATCCCCAATCCCGAGCTGTTGCAGGCACCGATCTGGAACGTCGTCGGGCGGTTGCCGGCCGGTGTGACGCTCGAGTCGGCGCAAGCCGAACTCGAAGTCCTGACGGCCAGGCAGGCGCAGGCCGATCCCGAGTTCGAAGGTGTCGTTCCCCGTGTGCAGTCTCTGATGGTCGAAGCAAATCGCGACGGACAGCGGATCCTGTGGCCGCTCTTCGGCGCGGCGGCGCTCGTGCTCCTGATCGCCTGCGGCAACGCCGCGGCGCTCTTGCTGGTTCGCGGGTTGCAGCGGCAGCAGGAGTACGGGGTGCGCAGCGCGATGGGCGCCGGACGCGGCGCGCTCTTTCGTCAGGTGACCGTGGAGAGTCTGCTCCTGGCGCTGGTGGGTGGCGCCTTCGGCGTCGGGCTCGCGGTCGGGATCGTGCAGCTCCTCAAGCTCATCGGCGGCCACGCGATTCCCCGCCTGGATGCCGTCACGATCGGCTGGCCGGTGCTGGCCTGCGGTCTCGGTTCGGCCGTCGTGGCCGCGCTGGGGGCCGGGCTGGTTCCCGCGCTGCGGGCCTCCCAGCTCGACCCGGTCCACGCGCTCAAGGAGACCGGACCCCGGAGCAGCGCGGGACGCGGCGAGCGGCGGCTGCTGAGCGGGGTCACCATGATGCAGACGGCGCTGACCCTGTCGCTCCTGGTCGGCGCCACGCTGCTGATTCGGACGATGTACAACCTGTCGCAGGTGCAGCCGGGTTACGACACCGGGCGGATCCTGACGATGAGCGTCACCGCCGTGCAGGGCGATTGGTCAGATTTTCATCTTCGGGCGTTGGAGCGCGTCGCCCGGCTGCCCGACGTGCGGCACGCGGCCTTCGCTTGGGGCGTGCCGCTCACGGGCAACAACTGGCCGGGCGCCGTCGAGCTCGAGGGACAACCTGTCGCGGACCGGAGGAACGACCGGCTCAGGCTGCCGCTGCGCTCGGTGACGCCGGGCTACTTCGAGCTGCTTGGCCTCGAGGTGTTGAACGGGCGAGACTTCCATGCGGGCGATACCGACGACGCGCCCGCTGTCGCAATCATCAACGAAGCGCTGGCCGAGCGGTATTTTCATGACACCAATCCGTTGGGCAAGAGGTTGTGGCGTCGGGGACGTGAGCAACCGGCGAATCAAATCGTGGGTGTGGTGGCCAACGCGCGCACCGACGACCTCACGCAGGCGGCTGAGCCAGAGATCTACTTCTCGCTCTGGCAGGCGGGAGCCTTTTCCAAGCACCTGGTCATCCGGACCGAGGGGGACCCGCGCGCGACCGTGGGGGCGGTTCAACGCGAACTGCGCGCGGTGGATCCGACCGTCGCCGTGGAGAACGTGAAGACACTGGATCAGATTCGCGGTGATTCGCTCGCCTCCCGCAGCTTCGCCATGCAGTTGCTGATCGGGTTCGCGCTCGTGGCGAGCGTGTTGACGCTCGGCGGCATCTACGGCGTCCTGTCGTTGTCGGTCGTGTCCCGCCGGCGCGAGATCGCGATCAGGACGGCCCTGGGCGCCGAGCGGCGCACGCTCCTGAGACTGGTGTTTGGCGAGGGCGCGCGACTGATCGCGGGGGGGACGATCGTGGGCCTGGCCGCGGCGGTGGCCCTGTCGCGGGTGCTCGAATCATTTCTCTTCGAAATCGAACCGACCGATCCCGTCACGTTGATCGGATCAGGGTTGCTCTTTGCCGGTGTCGCGCTCCTCGCCTGCTGGCTGCCCGCGCGTCGCGCCGCGAAGGTCGATCCAATGGTTGCCCTACGAGCAGAATGAACGCAGCGAAGCGCTGCGATCCCCCTACAGCAGAAACGCCGTCACGAAGACGCCGATCATGGCAGCCACGAGGCCGATCTTGATCGCCACGCCGACGGCCAGGCCGATCCAGGTCCCGACGCCGACGCGGCCGGCCTGATTGAGGTCGCGCCCCGCCAGCATCTCACCGGCCACGGCGCCCACAAACGGGCCGACGATCAATCCCGGCAGGCCGGCGAACACCCCGAGGACCGTCCCCACAACCGCGCCCGCGATGGCCAGCCGGCTCGCGCCCAGCTTGCCGGCGCCCAGGCTGGCCGCAAGGATGTCGACGCCGACCGTCGTGAAGGTCAGCAGTCCCAGCACCGCCACCGTCAGCCAGCCGACCTTCTGAAAGTCGTCGATCCAGGCGGCCAGCAGCAGCCCGCCGAAGACGAAGGTCGGTCCGGGCAGCACCGGCAGGACCGTGCCGATGACGCCCAGCACGACGAGCAGACCCGCACCGATCCAGAGCGCGATGGTCATCGTCATCGGCATCGTCCTTGGCCTTCGACGGGCCCGAACGTCCCGATGTCCCGCTCCTCCGTGGTGAACGATTCGCAGTGGCGATCGAGCTGCTCGAACTCGCTGGCGAACGTCGACCGGAACTCCGCAAACGCCTTGGCTGAGCTCCATCGATCGATCGTGACGTAGCGATTGGCCTCGGCTCGGTCGCGCAGCAGCTCAGTCCCCAGATAGCCCTCGGCCCGGCGAAACAGCTCGACCCACCGGCCATCCGGCCTGTAGTACTCGAGGAACCCTTCGAGCGAGTCCGGCTTCACCCGATAGGCCCAGATGTACGTGTACGCCGCATTCGACGCCTGCTCTTCCGCCATGGAGCGCCATTGTATGCCGGCCCGCGATGCGGGCTGGAAGGGGGGCCTTACAATCGACCTCTCCGCTGACGCCGGGAGGCCTGACGAGCCTGCGATATGATTGCCCTCCGCGAAGGGGAGGGAGAGGCAGTCTCTCGGCTCTCGGCTTCAATGAGGCACACGATGTCCAATTTCTGCAATCGACAGGTCGGGTGGGTGACGCGTTCGTTTGGGCTCCTGGTGCTGACGTCGACATTGACGCTGGCTGCGGCGGCGACCGCGCAGTCGCAGGAGCCCGTGGACCTCGACGCGATCTACCGCATCAAGGCGGAGGGCTTCCAGCGCTCGCAGATCCTGGAGACCCTCGAATATCTGACCGACGTCCACGGACCCCGGCTCACCGGCTCGCCCAACGCCAGGGCCGCGGCCGACTACGCGATGGCGAAGCTGCGCGAATGGGGCATGGAAACGGTCAAGCTCGAGCAGTTCCCGTTCGGACGCGGCTGGGCCAACGACCGCACGGTCGCGCTGGGCGTCACACCACAGGCCTTCCCGATCATCGCCTACGCGAAAGCCTGGACGCCCGGCACTCCCGGGCTAGTGAGGGCCGAAGCCACCCTGGCGGTCATCCGGAGCGAAGAGGACTTCGAGGAGCATCGCGGCACGTTGCGCGGCAAGGCAGTGCTCACGCAGCCGGCACCACGGGTCGAGGCCTTGTTCGAGCCGCCCGGCCGCCGCTTCACCGACGACGACCTGGCCGATCTGGCCATGCAGCCCGACCCGTCGCGGCCAGCCCGCCGGTTCCGACGCGGCAACCGGGAATTCACCGCCAAGCGGATGCAGTTCTTCCTGGACGAAGGCGTGGCGGCGCTGATCGAGCCGGGGACCGGCCGCGGCGACAGCGGCAGCGTGCGCGTCGGCAGTGGCGGCTCGCGCAACCCGGACGACCCGCCGGTCCCGCCGCAGCTCGTCTTCGCCTCGGAGCACTATGGCCGGATCGCGCGCATGTTGGACAAGGACATTGCGGTCACGCTCGAGCTGGACATCCAGAACCAGTTCTACGACGACACGCTCGATTCGTTCAACATCGTGGCGGAGCTGCCCGGCACCGACAAGCCGGACGAGGTCGTCATGCTCGGCGCCCACTTCGACTCGTGGCACGCCGGCACCGGCGCGACGGACAACGCGGCGGGGTCGGCCGTGATGCTGGAAGCGATCCGCATCCTCGCGGCGACCGGCCTCGATTTGAAGCGCACCGTCAGGCTGGCCTTGTGGACCGGTGAGGAGCAGGGACTCCTGGGGTCACGCGCCTACGTGAAGGCGCACTTCGGCGACCGCGAGACGATGGCGCTCGAGCCAGAGCACGCGACGCTGTCCGGTTACTTCAACCTCGACAACGGCACCGGTGCCATTCGCGGCGTCTACCTGCAGGGGCATGAGGCGATCGCGCCGATCTTCGACGCGTGGATGCAGCCGTTCGCCAACATCGGCATGACGACCCTGGCGATCCGCAACACCGGCGGGACGGATCATCTGTCGTTCAACGCCGTCGGCCTGCCCGGCTTCCAGTTCATCCAGGACCCGGTCGAGTACGGCTCGCGGTCGCACCATTCGAATCTGGATCTGTACGAGCGGATCCAGCCGGCCGACATGATGCAGAACGCGGTCATCGTGGCGTCGTTCGTCTACCACGCGGCGACCCGCGACGACCTGCTGCCGCGCAAGCCACTGCCCGAGCCGGAGGAGTCGCGGTAGGAGTGTAGAGCGTCGTCGGCCAACCCTGATGTAGCGCAGCCCTTCAGGGCTGCGACGTCGCAAGGCTGCGTGGCGCGGCGGATGCCGCGGCGGTCTTGTTTGCATGTTCGGGGCTTCGCCTTCGGCTCGCCCTCGCAGGGCTGAAGCCCTGCGCTACATCTCAGAAAGGCTCGCCCTCGCAGGGCTGAAGCCCTGCGCTACATCTCAGAAAGGCTCGCCCTCGCAGGGCTGAAGCCCTGCGCTACATCTCAAGAAGACTTGCCGCGGCGCGGGGGGCGCGCGATGCCGCGCTCGGACGCCCGGACGAACGCGGCGTACTCCGCGCCCGCCGGGTTGCCGTTGGCACCCAGCGCGTCGAGGCGCGCCAGCGCGTCCTCGAGCTTCACGCCTGGCGCGAAGAGCGTCCGGTACGCCTCCTTGATGCCGCGGATCCGGTCGCGGTCCAGCTTGGCCCGGCGCAGCCCCACCAGGTTCAATCCGAACAGCCGCGCCGGGTGCCCATCCGCCACGCAGTACGGCGGGAGATCCTTCATCACCTTCGTGGCACCGCCCACCATGACCAGCGTGCCAACCCGCACGAACTGGTGAATCTGCGCTTTGCCAGACAGGAAAGCGCCGTCGTCGATCGTGACGTGTCCCGCCAGGACGGCGCCGTTCGCCAGCATCACGCGGTCGCCGAGCACGCACTCGTGCGCGACGTGGCTGCTCACCATCAGCATGCAATCAGCGCCGACCCGCGTGATCGCCCCCGGCGTCACGCAGCGGTGCACCGTGACGTACTCGCGTACCACCGTGCGATCGCCGATGCTGACGCCGCTTTCCCCGCCCTGGAATTTCAGATCCTGCGGCACGCCGCCGATCGCCGCGCCGACGGCCACGTAGACTCCCGCCCCCAGGGTCGTGCCGGCGTGCAACACCGCATGCGGCCCGATCTGACACCCCGGCCCGATCGTCACGTCCGCCTCGATCACCGCGCCCGGTCCTACGACGACATCGGCGGCGAGGGCCGCCGCGGGATCGACGTGCGCGCCCGGATGAATCGTCGCCATCTTTTACCCGAACGGCTGCTCGATCGACGGGCTCTGCTTCGTGAACAGCCTCGGCCCGTCGCCGGTCATGTAGAAGCAGTCCTCGAGCCGGATTCCGAACTCGCCGTAAATCGCGATCATCGGCTCGTCGCTGAAGCACATCCCGGGCGCGAGCGGCGTCGTGTTGCCGCGCACGAGGTTGACCCACTCGTGGCCATCGAGACCGATCCCGTGACCGGTCCGATGCGGCAAGCCGGGCACCTGGTAGTCGGGGCCGAAGCCGGCGTCGGTGAGCACCTTGCGGGCTGCCGCGTCCACCTCTTCACACGGCACGCCGACGCGCGCCGCGGCGAGCGCGGCATTCTGGGCCTGTTGCTCGAGATTCCAGATCTCCCGCTGCCGGTCGGTCGGCGTCCCGAAGACGATCGTCCGGCTGATGTCCGAGGAGTAGCCCTCGACCTTGCAGCCGCCATCCATGAGCACGACGTCGCCCTCGCGGAGATGCCGCGGCTGGATGCTGCCGTGTGGATACGCCGTCGATTCACCGAAGTTGGTGCCGATGGCGCCCGACACGCCCAGTGCCTCGTGCGCCGCCGCCGAGTGCTCGCGAAACTCCGCCTTCGTCATGCCCTCGTGCAGCGTCTCGATCGTCGCCTTGTAGGCGGCAATGGTGATGTCGTTCGCCCGCTGCATCAGCGCCAGCTCGGCCTCCGACTTCGACACACGGCAGCCGATCGTGACCGGATCCGCGCTCGCATACTCCAGGTGCAGCGCGGCCTGGCGGATGCCGTCGCAGAGGAAGAAGCGAACGCGTTCCTCGAAGCCGACCCGGCCGGTCGCGATGCCCCGGTCTCGGAAGATCTGCGCAACCCGCTGATACGGGCTCTCGTCCTCCTCCCAGGTACGGATGTCGTCGCCGAACCTGATCAGCTCGCGCGCGCGCGCCTCCTCGAACTTCGGGCACACGTAGGCCGGCTCGCCGCGCACCGGCAGGACCATCGCGAACATTCGCTCGCTGTTGCCCCACCGGACACCGGTGTAATAGAAGAGACCCGAGCCTCCCTCCATGTAGATCGCGTCGATGCCGTGGTCGGTCATCAGACGCCGGGCCTTGTCCATCCGCGCGCGCCGCTCCGCGTCGGCAATCGGCACGATCCCCTCGGTCATCGGCTGCAGGTTGCGGATCGACTCCGGGAGATCCGGCCGTTGCGCAAACGCCGGCGCACCGACGAGCGCCGTGCCCGCTGTCGCGGCTGACACACGCAGAAAGCTGCGTCGATCGACCATCGTGCCCTCCTGGCTGACTTAGCAGCCCGTGGTGCAACTCCAGCTGCATTCGGCTGGCGCTGCCTCCCGGCTGGCGGCGTTACTCATGGGTGGCGCAAGCCCTGCGCTACCGCACCGGTACCCGCGCACTGACCTGTAGCGCAGCCCTTGCCACCACGTCAGACACCAGATGAAGCGTGGCCCCCGAGCGGAGCGAGCGGACAGGGCTGCGACGCGGCTCGCGTTACGGAACCGGAACGCGAGCCCTCAATTCCTCGAACCAGTTTTGCACGAAGACCAGGCCCAGGTTCCCATCGGCGACTTGCCCGCCTTGACCTCTCAGGAAGAGAAACCGTTCTCCATCCGGCGCGATGTCGTATTCGCGGCCCGCGCTAGCCGCGAAGCCGGTCCTGATGAACAGGCTTTCGGGCGTCGCCGCATTGAAGGTCGGCTCCGTCTCGACCCGCGCCACCATGAACTCACTTGAACTCAAGAAGAACAGCTCCCGCCCGTCGGGTGACCACACCGGATCGAAGCCGCCAGCAGCCGACACCTGCCACTTGCCATCGTCGAGGTCCGGAAAGGGCCGCACGTAGATTTCTGACTGCCCAGACTCATTGGAGTCATAGGCGATCCAGCGGCCATCCGGGCTGATGGCCGGCTCGGCCTCCCGGAATTCCGTGTCGAGCACGAGCTCCATCGTGCGGTCGCCGTCGACTGTCAGGACCCCGATATCACCAGGAGCCTGCTCAAAGACCAGCCGCCCGTCTGCCGACCAGCCATAGGGTCGGGGCGCGTCTGAACTCTCCAGTAACCGCTCCACCTCGCCGGTGCCGTCCGCCGCCTTCCAGAACAGGCCGCCCCCCTCGCGCAAGGACTGAAACACCACCCGCGAGCCATCGGGAGTCCAGAGCGGAAAGACGTCGACCGCCTCGTCGAAGGTCAGCCGCGTCAGTGTCTCCCGCGCCAGGTCGTAGATCCACACGTCGGGGTTGTCCTCGCCGGGGGTATCGACCGCCACACGCGTGCCATCCGGTGAGACCCGTCCGCGGCCATACGCCAACTGGTCAGCCCCGACGGATTGGGTCTGAGCCGCGCGGTCCACCCAGACCAGCTCGATCTGGCCGCCTCCGGCACTGCCAGGAATGTAGACCAGCGAGCCGTTGCCCGCCAGGCTGAATTGTGCGGCCCCCGTCCGCCCGCCACTGGCACCTTGAACACCCGCGACGAGCGACACCGGTCCGCCCGTCACGTCGCGGGCATCGAGATCGAGCGGCACGGCAAACAGCACGTTGTTCAGCGCATAGACCAGATGCCCTGTCGCCAGATACCGCCCATCCCGTCCCCCCTCGATCAGCACCTGCCGCTCGCCCGTCGTCACCGACTGCACGACGATCTGCGCCGCGTCCCATACGCTGGTGCCGGCGGGTCGCAAGGTAAAGAGCACCCACTCGCCGCCGGGCAGCATCTGAGGGCCGTGCGCCAGCTCCCCCTCCTCCACGGCAATGAGCCGCTCGGGCGTTCCGCCCGCGCCCGGCACCTGCCAGATGCCGCCCGGTCCCCGGCCGAAGAGGATCGTATTGTCGGCGCCCCAACTGGCCCCCCACGGCGCGTCGCACTCGCACAGCGTGACCGGGGCCCCGCCGCCGATCGAAACCTTCTTCAACTGCGCACCCACGTGGTAGCCAATCCACTGGCTGTCAGACGAGAAGAAGGGGTTTCTGGCACCGGGAATACCGCCACCAACGCCCTCCGACGTGCCCGCGAGCGGCGTGGCCTCCAGTTGATCCACGGGCCGGAGCGAGAGGCCGAGGTTGGCGGAATAGACGATCTGGGTACCGTCGGGAGAAATGGCGACGGCGTGCCGACCCGTGTTGGAGAAAGTTTCGTCCGCCCCGAGCGGAATCGGCATCCGGACGATGGGTGGCGGCTCGGGTGGTCCGAGGGTCCAGACGGCCAGGCCACCCAGGGCCAGGGCGACCAGCGCGATCGCGGCAATGCTGACCGGGCGTTGCCAGAGAGCGGGCTGGGCTCTGGACGCTGTGGCCGCTACGGCAGCAGCCTCCGGCGCCGCGTCCGCTTCGTCGATCTCCAGGCGGGCCGTGCCAATCTCCGGCAGGCGTCGCCGATGGTCGCGTTCGAGGCAGCGCCGCAACAGCCGTCGAATCGAATGCGGCGTGTCGGCAGGTAGCTCCGTCCAATCCATCTCCTGCCGCAGGACCGCCGCCAGCGTCTCGGAAATGTCCGTCCCCCCGAACGCCTGCCGGCCTGTGAGCATTTCAAAGAGCACGACCCCGAACGCCCAGATGTCGGCCCGCTTGTCCACCTGGCGGCCCTTCGCCTGCTCCGGGCTCATATACGCCGCCGTCCCCATGATGACGCCCATCTTCGTGGCCGCGGCTGTCATCGTCATCGTGGGGGACTCGGCGTCCCCCTTACCCAGACCCTCTCCCCCGGCGGGGGAGAGGGCTTTCGCTAAACCGAAGTCCAGGACCTTCACCGTGCCGTCGGCTTTGACCTTCACGTTGGCTGGCTTCAAGTCGCGGTGGATGATCCCCTGCTCGTGGGCCGCCTCGAGCGCCTCGGCGATCTGCCTGGCTATCGGAAGTGCCTCTTCCAGCGGAAGAGGCTTCCCTATGGCCCTCTCCCCCGCAGGGGGAGAGGATGGCCGAAGGCCAGGTGAGGGGGTGAGCAGATCCTGGAGCGTCGGGCCTTCGACGTATTCGAGGACGAGGGCGGGCGAGTCGCCTGACTTCTCGAGTCCGTAGATGGCGGCGATATTCGGGTGGTTCAGGGACGCCAGGACCTTGGCCTCCCGCTCGAACCGGGCCAACCGCTCCGGGTCGTTGACAAAGGCATCGGGCAGCACCTTGATCGCCACGTCGCGGTCCAGGGTCGTATCGTGGGCGCGATATACCTCCCCCATCCCGCCTGCACCGATCTGCGCGGTGACTTCGTAGACGCCGAGCTTAGTGCCTGGAGAAAGTGGCATTAGTGGAAGAAAGGATTATAACGGAAAGCTTTTGTAGCGCAGCCCTTGAGGGCTGCGTGGCGCGGCGAAGCCGCGGCGGTTTGTGTTGTAGGTTGAGGGCTTCGCCTGCGGCTCGCCCTCGCAGGGCTGAAGCCCTGCGCTACACATGGGTGGTACGTCTCGAGCAATCACACGTCGCACAGCGCGACCGCTTCGCGCAGCGAGGTCAGCGGGTCGCGCGTGGGCACGAACTCGTGTGCCACATAGCCCTCGAAGCCGGTCTCGACGATCGCCCGGCAGATCGTCGCCCACTGCAGCTCCTGATTCTCGTCCAGCTCGTGGCGGCCCGGCACGCCGCCCGTGTGGTAGTGCGCGATGTCGGCGGCGTAGTCGCGGATCGTGCGGATGACATCGCCCTCCATGATCTGCATGTGGTAGATGTCGTTCAGCAGCTTCACGCGCGGCGAATCGACGGCGCGGATGATCTCGGCGCCGAACGGCGTCCGGTCGCCCTGGTAGTCGGGATGATCCACCTTGCTGTTGAGCAGCTCGACGCAGATCGTGACGCCATGCTCCTCGGCGGCCGGCGCCAGCCGGCGCAGCGCGTCCACGCAGTTGCGGGTCGCTTCGGGATCGCCCATGCCGCGACGGTTCCCGAAGAAGGTGATCAGATTGGGCACGTGGCGTTCGGCCGCTTGCGGCAGCGCCCGCCGGAGGTTGGCGATGATGGCATCGTGGTTCGCACGGACGTTCAGGCCATCCTCGATCGTCCCGCCGCCGCCGTAGCCCATCGAGCAGACCAGGCCGTGCTCCGCCGCGATGTCCCACTCGGGCGCCTCGAGCAGGTCGATCGCCGGCAGCCCCATCTCGGCCACCGCCGCGCAGAACGCCGGGAACGGGATGTCGCGGTAGGGCCAGCGGGACACCGACTGCTTGAGCCGGCCGTTGCGCACCACGCGGCCCTGCCCGGCCAGTTCGGCGCCGCTCGCCGCCACCCCAAGCGCCGCGCCGACCGTGCCAATCGCCGTACGTCTCGTCATCTGAGTCATCTTCAGCTCCGTCGATCCATTCCGCAGCCAGGGGCTGCTAGGATAGCCGATGTCTCCGGCGACGGTGTAGGCTTGACAGGCCACGACCGCCTATCCGAGCCGCATCGTCTGTCTCACCGAGGAAACGACCGAGACACTGTACCTCCTCGGCGAGGGCGACCGCGTCGTCGGCATCTCCGGCTACACCGTCCGTCCGCCCGAGGCGCGACAGAAACCGAAGGTCTCGGCCTTCACGAGCGCGAAGATCGACAAGATCGACGCGCTCGATCCGGATCTGGTCCTGACCTTTTCAGACCTGCAGGCCGACATCGCATCATCGCTGATCCGCCGCGGCCGAACCGTGGTCGCCTTCAACCAGCGCAGCGTCGAGGAGATCCTGCAGATGATCCGCGTGCTCGGCGGGATGATCGGCTGCGCCGCACGGGCCGAGTCGCTCGCCGACCGCCTGTCGGGTGATCTCGACGCGATCAGGAAATCCGCCGTGCGATTTCCGACGCGACCGCGCGTCTTCTTCGAGGAATGGGACGACCCGCTCATCTCGGGCATCCGCTGGGTCGAGGAGTTGATCGAGATTGCCGGGGGCGAACCGACCTACCCCGAGCTTCGCGAGAAATCCCTGGCGCGAGACCGGGTGCTCGAGCCGGCCGCGGTCGTCGAGAGAAATCCGGATGTCATCATCGGCTCGTGGTGTGGCAAGGCGGTGCGCAAGAGCCGCATCCGCGAGCGCGCCGGCTGGGATCGCGTGTCCGCGATCCGCAACGGCCATCTCTACGAAATCAAATCGACCTACATCCTGCAGCCAGGACCGGCGGCGCTCACCGAGGGCGTGCGCCAGTTGCATGCCATCCTGTCCCACGTCGCCGGCGTGACCCCGGATCCGGCGGTGGCACCGGCCGAACGACTCGACCGGGATCTGGCGTGCCGCACCTAGAAACCGTGACGCCGCGGGTCCTGTCGCCGGCCCTGTCCCGCGGAACGAGAGCTGATGTCAGCTCCCGCCGGCTCGCCGGATTACGGCTATCTGGCCGGCGTGATAGAGGTCGTGCTGCACGAGGCCGAGCAGCGACGTGTAGACGGTCTCGGTGGTGCCCGGCTCACTGACCAGCGGATCGCCGAGCCGCGCTGCGGTCAGCTTCGCGATGGTGTCCCGCAGCGCCTGGTGCGCTGCCTCGAGCGACGCCAGCGACTCGGCCCACGCCGCGTCGGTCGTCGCCGCCACCGCGGGCCAATCGTCCGCCGGTGTCACGCCGGCGATCGCCTCCCCTTCGAGCCGCCGCCGCAGGAACGCCTTCCAGGCGGTGATGTGGTGGACGAGCTCCCAGATCGAGTGGACGCCGGCGACCGGTCGCCCCGCGGCCGACGTCGCGGACAGGTCGCGCAGGACATCACGGACCGCCGGACCGTGCCACGCCGGGCCGGCGAAGGCGCGACCGACCTGGTCGTGGACCCACGCGACTTCTCGCTCCATCGTCATCGTGACGGAAGAACGACCGGATCGGCCGTCTGAATCCAGGTCAGGCCCGACGTCGAGATCACCTCGTTCAGGGCCGCAACCGACGAGCCGAGAAAATCGTTGACTTCTCCCACGGCGTCATCGAGCGACCGGCGCAGGGCCTCCAGCCGGTCGCGCTGCCCCGTCGTGGGTCCCCCGAACGTGCCCTGCTGCACGGCGCCGCCGTCGAGCTCGCTGAAGAGCCGACTCGCCTGCGATCGAAGATTCGGATTGCCGAACGCCGGGCCGTCGTCGGGTCCGCGCAGCCGCTCACGAATCGGTTTGGCGGCCTCCAGCGTATCGTCCGCCGCCGTCGTGACAGCGGCCGGCAGGTCGTCGCCACGGACCAGCAGCGCCTGCACCTGGCTGTCTACTTCTTCGAGCGTGGTCAGGCTCTTCGCGATCGTCGCCCGGAGGTCGTTCACCGCCAGCAAGAACGCGTACCGCGCTTCATGCTCGGCCTGGCCGATCGCCGCCGCGGCCGGATCGACGACCACCTCCACGGGCTGCTCCTGTGTCCGGCCGCCGGCGTCGAGCCTGACGGTGTAGCGACCCGGCGGCACGAGCGGACCGCGGTCGGCGTCGAGCCCGTCCGGCACCGCGGCGCGAAGATCCCAGGCCAGCCGCTGGATGCCCCGAGCGCCGGGGCCGCGCAGCTCGCGCACGATCTCGCCGGCCGGATCCAGGACCGTGAGCGAGACGCCATCCTCGGCCTCATCCTCATCCTCGGCCTGATCCTCATCCCCGTCTTTATCCTCAGCCTCAGCCTCGTCCTCATCATCTATAGACAGGTAATAGCTGATGATCGCGCCGTACGGGGGGTTCGCCCCGATGAACTGCCGCTGGGCGCCGTAGCTTTCGTGCTTCCAGCGATGGAACTCGGTGGCGGCGCGCACGCTGAACAGATGGGCACTCGATTGCAGCACCTCGGCCGACAGTTCGGCGAGCGGCGCCAGATCGTCGAGAATGTAGATGCTGCGTCCATGCGTCCCGACGACCAGGTCGTGGTCACGTGGATGCACGACGAGATCGTCCACCGGCACGGTGGGAAAGTTGCCGCGCAGCCGGTGCCACGTCACGCCGCGATCGATCGACGTGAACAGCCCGGTCTCGGTCCCCGCGAACAGCAGGTCGTGGTTCTGCGGGTGCTCGGCGACGACGTTGACCCACCCCGCGTCGTCCGGCAACCCGTCGCCAATCGACCGCCAGCTGCCGCCGTAGTCGTCGGTCGTGTAGATGTACGGGATAACATCATCGAGCCGGTGACGGTCGAAGGCCGCGTAGGCGCGGCCCGGATTGGCGCGCGACGCAACGACGCGGCTCACCAGCGCGCGGGAATCGTCGAGGCCGGGAAAACGGCCGGCCTGGCTCGCCCAGGTCTGCCCTTCGTCGCGCGACACCTGCACGAGCCCGTCGTCGGTCCCCACCCACAGCACGCCGGCGGCGATCGGTGATTCGGCCAGGGTCGTGATCGTGCCCCAGCTCGACGTGCCGTCGTGGCGCGACAGCGTCGTCTCGTCCGGCACCTGGCCCATGATCGGCAGCGCGTCGCGGTCCTCGGCGCGCGTCAGATCGTCCGTCCGGGTCCAGGTCTCCCCCCGATCGGTCGAGGTGAACAGCCGGTTGCCGCCGAGGTAGATCCGGTTCGAGTCGTGCGGCGAGATGGCGATCGGCGCCGTCCAGTGGAAGCGGTACGGATCCTCGCCATCGGGCGGCGTCGGCTTGATCGTCTTGCGGTCGCCGGTTGCGCGGTCGAACCGTACGATATTGCCGCCCTGCGATTCGGTGTAAATCGTATCCGGGTCGGTCGGATCGACCTGCTGGTACATCCCGTCACCGAAGTTGATCTGATCCCAGTCGGGGTTCAGGATGCCGATGTGGCGGCGCGTGGCGCTGGGGCCACCCCACGAGTGCGTGTCCTGCAACCCGCCGTACACGAAGTACGGGCTCTGCATGTCGACGCCAATCGCGTAGAACTGTCCCAGCGGGATGTTGTTCAGTTTGTCCCAGGTCACGCTCGCATCCCACGAGACGTACAGCCCGCCGTCACCGCCAAGAATCAGATGACCGCCGTTGGACGGATCGATCCAGAGCGCGTGATGATCGCCGTGCACCCCCACGTCGTAGGTCGGCGTCATGTCCGTGTTGCGCGTGAACGTCCGGCCGCCGTCGTCGGAGTAGTAGAACGGCCCCCCCAGTACGTAGAGGCGGCGGTCGTCGCTCGGATCGATCCGGATCTGGCTGTAGTACATCGGGCGCGGGTTGAGGTCGCTCATCTTGACCCAGGACTCGCCCCGATCGTCCGAGCGATAGATGCCGCCGGCGGCGTCATGCTGCACGGTCGCGTAGACGACCCGCGGGTCGCCGCGGTAGACGTCCAGGCCGATCCGACCCAGCGTGCCCTGGGGCAGCCCCTGCTCGAGGCGCCGCCAGGTCTCGCCCGCGTCCGACGTCTTGTAGAGGCCGCTGCCCGGCCCGCCGCCGCTGAAGCCCCACGGCGTCCGGCGCCGCTGGTAGGCGGCGGCGTACAGGATGCGCGGATTCACCGGGTCCATCACCAGGTCGATGACACCGGTGTCTTCGTCGACGAACAGCACCTTGTCCCAGCTCTTGCCGCCGTCGGTCGTCCGGAACACGCCGCGCTCCGCATTGGCGCCCCAGAGGCGCCCCACCGCCGCCACATACACGGTCGCCGGGTCGGTCGGGTGAATTACGATACGGCCGATGTGATGCGTGTCGGCCAGGCCGGCGTGCTCCCAGCTGGCGCCGCCGTCGGTCGACTTGTACACACCGTGGCCGATGGTCGAGCTCTGTCGGTTGTTCGGCTCGCCGGTGCCCACCCAGACAATCTCCGGATCGGACGGCGCCAGCGTCACGTCACCGATCGACGACACGGGCTGGTCGTCGAACAGCGACGTCCAGGTCGTCCCCGCGTTGGTCGTCTTCCAGACGCCACCGGAGGCCGCCCCGATGTAGAACACCCACGGCCTGGACTCATCCACCGCCACGTCGTCGATCCGGCCGCCCATCACCGCCGGCCCGATCGATCGCAGCGCGAGGCCGTCGAGGGCCCCGTCGGGCACCGACTGCGCGACGCCGCTCGCGGCAATGCTCAATGACCACGCCACGGCCGCAAGGACCCGGCACACCGCTCGGAGATGACACCTCATGATTCGGCTCCTCGGCAGCCTGCATGTCGAATGTCGGCTGACGTCGGCTTCGATCCACCCGGAAAGGGCCGGATTATACCCCAGCCGTTGCGTCCACCCTGCGCCGCGCAGGTCCTGTTGTATTCTTGGGCGTCATGGTGCGTGTCTGCTTCGTCTGCCTCGGCAACATCTGTCGCTCGCCCATGGCCGAAGGAATCATGCGTTCGCTCGTGCGCGGGGCCCGGCTGCACGACCAGATCGAGGTGGACAGCGCCGGCCTGGGCGCCTACCACATCGGTGAAGTGGCGGACCGGCGGGCGCAGGAAGCGTCGCGCGCCCGCGGTGTGACGCTGAACAGCCACGCACGGCAGTTCACGGCCGACGACTTCGACCGATTCGACTACGTCGTGGCGATGGACGTCGAAAATCACGAGGACCTCCTCGATCTGGCGCCGGATGCCGGGGCCAAAGCCGAGGTCCGTCTGCTGCGTAGCTTCGATCCGGCCGCGCCCGCCGGCGCCGAGGTGCCCGACCCGTATTACGGCGGCCCGCGCGGGTTCGACCACGTGTTCAACTTGTGCGAGGCGGCCTGCCACGGACTCCTCGACACGATCCGCAGCGAACACCATTTCGGGCAGTGAGCAGCCCGTGCGAAGCGACGTCCGGCGTGCCGTCACGCGTGCTCTCGGTGCCAGTGTGACATCGGCGCGGCGCCTCGGCGGCGGCTCCATCAACGACGCGTTCGCCGTCCGGCTAGACGACGGTCGCGACCTCTTCGTCAAGACGAACGCCGGCGCCGACCGGCGAATGTTCCCCCGGGAGGCGCGCGGCCTCGCCTGGCTGGCCGATGCCCACGCCCTGGCCGTGCCGAAGGTCCTGGCCGTCAGTGACGAGGCGGGGCAGGCGCCCACATTCCTCGCGCTCGAGCTCGTCACCCCCGCGCCACGCGCACCGGACTTCGACGAGCAACTCGGACGTGATCTGGCCGCTCTGCACGCCAGCGGCGCCGAAAGCTTCGGACTGTCGTACGACAACTTCATCGGCACGCTCGAGCAGTGCAACGCCCCCTGCGCGATGTGGGCGGAGTTCTACGTCACGCGCCGGCTCGAGCCGCAGCTGCGCTTGGCCGTGGACCGCCGCACCGCGCCGGCCAGCTGGACCGGGATGCTCACCCGCCTGTCGGCGCAGGTGCCGGATCTGGTCGGACCCGACGAACCGCCCGCGCGGCTGCATGGCGACCTGTGGAGCGGCAACCTGCATACTGACGCGCGGGGCGGTCCGTGTCTCATCGATCCGGCCGCCTACGGCGGTCATCGGGAAATCGATCTGGCGATGCTGGCGCTGTTCGGGAATCCCAGCCGCCGGTTCCTGGATGCCTACGACGACCGGTACCCGCTCGCCCCCGACGCGCGCGAGCGCATCCCTCTCTATCAGCTCTATCCGCTGCTCGTGCACGTCAATCTCTTCGGCGGCAGCTACGTGGACGCAGCCGCGCGCGCCATGTCGCACTATGTCTGACGTGCGGTTCCGCCCGCGTGTACGATTTTCCAGACGCCGAGCGTCAGCACCGGCACGACGAAGATGACGAGGAAGCCCCAGGTAATCGTGCCGTAGCCGCGGGCAATCAAATCGATCAGGCCCACCTGCGCCGACACGGCGCCAATGGCCAACATCGCGATCGCGATCGTCGGACGCAGGTAGACCGGCATCTCCCGCTGGCGCTCGATGTAGGTCGTGGCCAGCCGCTCGTTCACGGCATGCACGAGGCCGGCGCCTGTCTCGATCAGCGTGCCGAACAGAACGATCTGGAAGACCACCTGGAATATCCGAGACCCGAGCAACTCCAGCAGCACGTTGGCCGGTACCTCCTCGCCGACGATGCCTGGATACTGTCCCACCATCGCGACGTAGAACAACAGAGCAGGCATCATCGCGATCGGTCCCGTCAGCAGGCCGGCGCCAACTGCGTCTCGCCGCGACACCGAGTGCCGCATGCAGAAGAGGATGGCCGGAATCATCTGCAGGTTGTAGCCGGCATAGGTCACGCCGCCCAGCAGCCAGCCGGCTTCGAGCGTCGAGGCGCCGAGGTTCGCGCTGATCGCATCCCCGAAGCGCGACCAGCACCACACGAAGAGGACGGCGTACACGCCGTAGAGCACGAACGACCAACTAGCCAGGAATCGCTCGATGGCCGGCGTGCCGCGCAACGCGAGGAACCCGACCGCCGCCATCATCCCGACGACACCCACCCCCGTCGGCGCCCCGAACGTCTCGCGCAGGATCGCGCCCGCCGCGGCGGCAACGACCGCCAGCACCAGGAACGCCATCAGGAAATAGATGATCTCGTACAGGAACCACCCGCGGCTGAGCAGGTGCTTGAAAAACGTCCGGTAATCGTAGCTCCGGGTCAGCCGCGCCAGCTCGAAGCTGGTCGCGGCCACGGCGCTCCAGATGACCGTCGCCACGGCCATCGCGAGCAAGCCGGTGAGCGGCCCCCGGCGCAAGAAGAACTCGACCAGCTCGCGGCCAGTGCCGTAGCCGCCGGCGATGACGACCGACTGGAAGATGAAACCGGGCAGCAGGTACTTCTGGAAGAACGACGACTTCACGGTGGCCCCTCCCTTGCGGGCGGCGCGGGCCGCCGGACCGATTCCCACCGGCGGCGTAGCGTCCGGCGGCCGGACATCCGGCCGCCGGACCGATTCCGCTCCTAGGCCGATTCGAGTCGCTGCTTCACGTAGCCGCTGACCATCGCGAAGACCTGTTTCCCCTTGTCGGTCTCGTTCGCCGCCCACTCGAGATGTAGAAACGCCGTCGGCGAACCGTTCGCGCGAATCTGATCGAGGTACGGCGCCACCTTGGCGAACAAGAACAAGCCCTCGCCGTTGTTCTCGACCCAGTAATCGGTGTGCACGATCCCGTGGTACGCCATGCCGTACACCATCTCCCAGTACGACGTGACCTGTCGCCAGGCTTCGTTCGACGGGTGCGCGAAGTCGCCGATCGCCTTGACATCGTCGTAACTCTTCGGCCAGAAATCGAAGTTGATCTTGCTGCGCGCGTCGCGCGTGACCGCTTCCCGCCGCAACTCGTACACGCGCAGCAGCAAATCGGCATCTTGATACGTTGGTTTCGGACTGGACATACGCGAACCTCCACGAAGTAATGAATCGAACGGACGGGAAGTGCTGAGTATAGCAGCCCGGGTGAACCGCGGCTCAGGACGAGCTCGAGAGCCGCGCCTCGAGGTCGGCCACCCGGGCTTTCAGCGCATCCAGATCGGCTCTCCACTTCGGCAACCGGCTGGCCGCTACATACCGTGTCTTGAACTCGTTCAGCGGCCGTGCCGGTGTCCCCCACACGATCTGCTTGGGTCGGATCCTCTTTCCGGTCGGTACCCCCGCCTGCGCGCCGACGATCGCGCCTTCGCCGATCGTCACGTGATCGGCGATGCCCGCCTGTCCGGCCAGAACGGCTCCCGCCTCCACGCGGGAGCTCCCCGCCACACCCACCTGCGCCGACAAGGCGCAATGCTCGCCGACCGAAACGTTGTGGGCCACCTGGACCAGGTTGTCGAGTTTCGCGCCGCGCTGAATGACGGTCGCATCGAGCGCGCCGCGGTCGATGGCAGTGTTGGCCCCGATCTCGACGTCGTCGCCCACGTCGAGTCGGCCGATCTGAGGGAACTTGTGGTACACCCCGTCCTCCATCACATAGCCGAACCCGTCACTGCCGAGCACGGCGCCCGCGTGGACGACGACGCGGTCGCCCAGGGTGACGTCCGCATACAGCGTGACGCGTGGATACAGGACGCACGACTCACCGATGACGCATCGCGCCCCCACGTACGTGCCGGGCCCCACGTCGGTGTGCGCGCCGATCCAGGCTCCTGCTTCGACGACCGCGAAGGGCCCGATCCGGACACCGTCCGCGAGGCGCACGCCGACGCCGATGACCGCCGAGGGGTGTGCCCCAGGCACGAGCGGTTTGGCCGGCCGGAACAGGCGGATGGTCCGCGCAAAAGCCAGCTTCGGATTCTTGGCCAGAATGAGCGTCTTGGTCTCCGACGTTACACCCGGCGGCACGATCAGGCAGCCGGCCTTCGACGCCAGCGCCGCTTCCACCCGGTCGGACGAGTCGGCGAACGCAATCTCATCGGGCCCTGCCCGGTCCAGCGACGACACGTCGGCCAGACGGCGCGACGCGTCGCCGACAACCTCGGCGCCGA
Organism: Vicinamibacterales bacterium; assembly: GCA_963667915.2. Taxonomy (GTDB): domain Bacteria; phylum Acidobacteriota; class Vicinamibacteria; order Vicinamibacterales; family UBA823. Next base: position 1,514,255 of record CAXXNN010000004.1, read on the forward strand.
CGCGCTCCGCGATTTCTGCAGCGGTCATGGTCATGCCTTGCCCCTTCCGTGAGCTCCACGCGCGGGAACTGGCGTAGTATCTCACGCCCGGGGCGTCGCCACGGTTGCATCAAACCAATTGCCGACCCGGTCCGTCTACTCCGAAGAACCCCGGCGGAGCCGCCGCGTATGACCTTCTTGCACGACCTGCGATACGCCGTCCGCACGCTGCGACACAGGCCGGCCGTGACCGTCTCGACGGTGCTGATGCTCGCGTTGGGGAGCGGGCCAGCACAGGACTCGCCGTCGAAGACGACGCGTCGCAAATACTCGGCCGTGAACGTGTCGTCCGGAGCCGGGCCGTGGGGGACGGCCGGCCGCACATGCGGCCATCCCCATCGAGCCAACGAACGTACGTCGAGTCATGGACATGGCTGTCTGCTCACTGTTCGGCCGTCACCCACGAGAGCCAAAAGTCTAGAGTTCAGAACCCAGAGCCCTGGGTCGCGTCGCGGCTTGTCGCACTCCGATACAACCCCACCGCCACCGCAATCAGCAGGAGCCCGCCGAGCCAGGTCTGCGGCGCCATGCCGACGGCCAGGACGTCGGGGTTGCTGGTCACGACGATCGGGATCGCCATGAGAATACCCACCAGCGCCTCACCGGTGATGAGCCCCGCCGCAAAGAGCAACCCGTGCTGCGCGCCGGCCCGGTCGCCGAGACGCCGGCGGGCGCCATCGGCCCCCCACGCGATGAGCCCGCCGACCAGCATCGGCACCTCGAGCTCGAACGGCAGGTAGATCCCCACAGCGACGGCGAGGACCGGCGCGCGGACCGGCGCGTCGCGCCGCTCCAGCACCAGGTCGATCACGATGACGACGGCGGCAATCGCCATGCCGATGAAGACCATCGTCCAGGGCAGGTCCCCGCCGAAGACGCCGCGCGCCACCGAGGCCATGAGCGTCGCCTGCGGCGCCGCCAGCGGGTCGGGGTGCTCCGCGGTCGCCGCGCCGATACCGTAGGCGCGCATCAGCAGCGTCAGGATCGGCGCCATCACGGTCGCCGCAGCGATGACGCCCACTGCCTGCATGATCTGCTGCTTATAGGGGGTCGCGCCGACGAGATAGCCGGCCTTCAGATCCTGCATGTTGTCGCCGGCGATCGCACCGGCGCAGGCGACTACCGCCGCGATGAAGAGCGCTGCGGCGGGACCGGTCGGCGAGTCCGCACCGAGCATGAGCAGCAGCAACAGGGACGAGACCAGCAGCGTCGCGATCGTCACCCCGGAGATCGGGTTGTTCGACGACCCGACGAGCCCCGACATGTAGCCGGCAACGGCGGAGAACAGAAAGCCGGCCACGAGCATGACCACGGCCATCACGGCCGACACGCCGACGCTGCCGGTGAAGAAGTTGAAGATGAGAAAGAGCGGCACGACCGACACCACCAGGGTCCAGCCGATCCAGGGCATCGGCACATCGATCTCGGTGCGAGGCACATCGACGCCAGCGCCATCGCGCATCCGCCGATACGAGTCGATGCCTGAACGGATGCCCGAGACCAGGCTGCCCCGCAGTCGGACGAGCGCCCACAGACCGCCGACCACCATCGCACCAACGCCCAAGAAGCGCGTCTGCGTGCTCCAGAGCGTGCCCGCGACCGCCACGGGATCGCCGTCGGGCGCAGCGCCGCTCGCCACCAGCCACGGAATGGCGATCCACCAGTTGAGCGCTCCGCCGATGAAGACGACGGCGGCGACGTTCAGGCCGACGATGTAGCCGACACCGACGAGCGCCGGTGACAAGTTGGACCCGACGTAGACGATCGATCCACCGACGAACCGCGCATACTCGAACGCTTCGTGCCAGAGACGCAGTCCCAGGCCACCCAGCTTGAACAACGCGCCGATGGCGCCGGCCGCCGCGAGGTGGCCGACGCCGCTGCCGCCCCCGGCCGCCACTTTCAGCACTTCGGCCGTGGCGACGCCTTCGGGGAACCGCAGCGGCTGGTCGACGATGAACGCCCGGCGGAGCGGAATGGTGAACAGCACGCCAAGCAGGCCGCCAAACGCCGCAATGAGCGTGACCTCCCAGTAGTGGAAGGTCGTCCAGGTCTCGAGGATGATGAGGGCGGGAATCGTGAAGATGACGCCGGCCGCCAGACTCTCGCCGGCCGACGCCGCGGTCTGAACGATGTTGTTCTCGAGGATGTTCGACCGCGCGAACAGCCGCAGCACGGCCATCGAGATGACGGCCGCCGGAATCGACGCCGACACCGTCATGCCGGCGAACAGGCCAAGGTAGGCGTTGGCCGCTGCCAGCACGATCGACAGGACGACGCCGAGCACGACCGCCTTCGCCGTGATCTCGGGCAGCGTCTGCGACGCCGGTACGACCGGACCCGACCAGCCAGCCTCCGTCGAGTCAACGGGCGTCATGACGGCTCGGTCACGGACGGTCGGCGGCCGATGCCGGCTCGGTCGTTTCCGACTTGATCGACGCGATGATCCGTTTGTAGAACTCGTTGCTGGCGCGTCCCTGGTGCCAGCGCCATACGACGACCAGGTCGTGCTCAGGATCGATCCAGACCGTGTTCGACCCGTGCCCGCTCGCGCGGTACGCGGCTCTCGGCGCGTCGGGCCAGGCCTCGCCGTCAGTGTTCAGCCACCACAGATAGCCGTAGTCTGGCCCCACGTCGCCGCGCGTCAGCGCCATCGTGATCCATGCTTCGGAGACGAGCTGCCGGTCCTTCCACTTCCCGTGGCGCAAGAACAACAGGCCGAACCGCGCATGGTCGAACGAGTTGATCCAGAGGCCGCCGCCCCAACGCGTGCCGCCGGTGACCGACTTCATGGTCTGACCGTTGATGACGACGTCGGAGTTCGAGTACCCGTGGTACGACCAGGTGCGCGATGCGCCGATCGGGACCATGATCTCGTCACGCAGCACGAGCGGCAGCGGCTTCTCGAACGACCGCAGCAGCGACAGCGCGAGCCGGTTGATCCGCACGTCGTTGTACTCGTAGTAGGCGCCCGGCGCCCGCAGGTCGCGCGGCGCCCGCTCGGCGCTGCCGAACTCCACGCTGCCGATGAAGTCGCTGCGGCGGTCCCAGAGCGTGCCTTCCCACTCGGTGGTCTGCTGCAGGTGATGCTGCCAGGTCACCTGGGCGTTGTGCGGCGAGTCGTAGCCGCCATCGGTCACGTACTGCCCGACCGGATGATGCACGTCGGTGAACAGGCCGCGGTCGTACGCCAGCCCGGCAATCGTCGAGAGGTAGCTCTTGGCGGCGCTGTAGGTCGGATCGACCCTGTCGGTCTCGCCGAACTCCGCGACGATGTAGCCATGGCGGATCACGAGCCCGTTGGTGTGCGCCCGGCGCTTGGGCAGCGGTCCGAGCGGTTGCCCGAAGATTCGCTCCTGATCCGAGAAATCCATCGGCTTGCTGGTCTCGTTGGCCTCGGCGAAGGCGATCGCCTCGGCCATGAGCGCCGAATCCATGCCGACCTCTTCCGGCGCCTTGCGGTCCCATTCGCCCGGCGGTGGATAGTACGGCGCTTGCGCCAACGCCACGGAGGAACCGGCGACGACGAGGGCCGCGACGGCTGACGCGATCAGCACGCGGAGAAGCTTCATGACAACCTTCCCTTCGGCAGCGGAGTGACCGGTGTGGCTCGGGCCTATACTCTATCGTGGAACCAGAGCGAAAGCCGAGAGCCGAGAGCCTGTTCTCATGAACATCCCCCACCCGCCGCATCGCTGGAGCGTCACGCCCGTGCAGGCCATCGCAATCCAGAAGCGTCTGGCCGCACGCGTCATCCGGCGTCGCGCAGCCACGGCGATCCGCTACGTGGCCGGCGTTGACGCGGCGTTCCCGGGCGGCGATAGCTGCGTGGCGGCCGCCGTCGTCTGGGACGTGCACCGCGCCGAGGTGGTCGAGGAGCAGTGCGCGAGCCGTCCGCTCCGCTTTCCGTACGTGCCGGGGTTGCTGTCGTTCCGGGAGGCGCCGGTGATCCTGGCCGCCCTGCGGAAGCTGAGGGCGCCGGTCGACGCGCTGATGTGCGACGGGCACGGCTTGGCCCACCCGCGCGCCTTCGGGGTGGCCTGCCATCTCGGCGTCCTCTGCGACCTGCCCAGTATCGGCTGCGCGAAGAGCCGGCTCGTCGGCGAACATGGCACACCGGCGGCCCGGCGCGGCGCGCGCGTTTCGCTTCGACACCGGGGCCAGACCATCGGCACGGTGCTCCGGACCAAGGACGCCACGAACCCCGTGTACGTCAGCATCGGCCACCGGACGGATCTGCCCGCTGCCGTTGCGCTCGTCCTGCGCTGCGCGACCGGTTACCGGCTACCGGAGCCGACGCGGCTGGCTGATCGACTCGTGAGCCGGATAGGGTGACGCACCATGAGTGACCTGCGGTACCCAGTGGGTAAGGTCGAGTTGACCAAGGACGTCACCGACGCCATGCGCGGGCAGTGGATCCAGGAGATCGCCGAGGCGCCGGCCAAGCTGCGCACGGCGGTCGCCGGGCTGAGCACCGCGCAGCTCGACACGCGGTACCGGCCGGAGGGGTGGACGGTCCGCCAGGTCGTCCATCACGTGTTCGACAGCCACGTGAATGCCTACGTGCGATTCAAGTGGGCGCTCACCGAAGCCGAGCCCGCGATCAAGGTCTACGATCAGGACACCTGGGCGGGGCTGCCCGAAGCGCGAACCGCACCGATCGAGCTGTCGCTGGCCGGCCTCGAGACGCTGCACGCGCGCTGGATCCTGATGCTGCGGGCGCTGTCGCCGGCCGACCTCGCCCGAACGATGCGGCATCCGGAAATCGGCACGATCAATCTGGACGACATGCTCCAGATCTACGCCTGGCACGGGCGCCATCACACCGCGCACATCACGGGATTGCGGGAACGCAAGGGGTGGTGAAGGCAGGCTCTGGGCTCTGGGCAGTGCCGTACCCAGAGCCGAAAGCCGAGGGCCGAGAGGTCGGAGGTGAATCAGAAGCCGCGCTTGCGGCCGCGCAGCCCGCGGCGGCTGCCCTTCGGTTTTCCGCCGGCGCCGCGGCGTGGCCGGTCGTCACCCCAGGGCATCGGGTCGAACGGCATGTTGGGTGCCCGTGGTGCCCGCTCCCGGGCTTCGCTGACACGGATGTTGCGCCCCTGCAGCTCTGCCCCATCGAGCTTCTCAATCGCCAGGGGCACCGTGGTGGCGTCACTGAATTCGACGAACGCGAACCCGCGCGGCCGGCCCGTCGCCCGATCGATCGGGAGGAAGACCTCCGAGATCGGTCCGACCCCGGCAAACAGGGTCTCGAGGTCTTGCTGTGTGGTGTCGTAGTTGAGATTGCCGACGAACACTCTTGAAGAAATGATGGCCTCCCTGGTGATTCATGTCGCGCCCGGCGTTCGGCGGGTCAGGGCGACCCCCGAACCGATCTCAACGTATTCCGCTGATCGCGCTGGAGATGATCAAACTGGAACGCTGATGTCCTAGGCGTGCGTCCTACGATACCCCGTCAAGGTCCCCCGGCGCAACGCCGGATGCGAACTACGGGTGCCGGCGGCCCGCGATCAGTCGATTTCCGTCTGCTCCACCGTTCGGTGCGACACGAGCTGCCAGCGCCCGGCGCGCCGTGCGTAGACGCGGACGTAGCGCGCGCGGAACCGCCCTTCCACGCCGTTCATGTTCGCATGCACGAGCAGGATGCCGTAGACGACGCCCACGTCACCGTGCAGCTCGATCTCGATCGTCTCGTGCTCACGCGACAGGTACCGGCGACCGGCGCGCAGCGCGTCGAGCCACTGCGTCGTGTCGTGCACCTCGCCGGTCCCGTGCGTAAAGACGAAATCGTTAGCATAGATCCGTTCCAACGTGTCGAAATCCCGTGCGACCACCGCGGCGGCTTGTGCCCGCTCGAGCGCGCGGAGCGCCGCCTCGTCAACCGACTGGGCCGCGACGACCCCAGCCGAGACCCAGATCGCCAGCACGGGGAGCATCGGGACGAATCGCATCACTCACCTAGCATATATGCTATGAGTGCCTTTGTTATGAAAGCTCAACTCTCGGCGCTGCTGATCATCACATCGCTGCTCGTGGCGGCACCCACGGACGCCAGACTGGTCCGCCTCGAGATCGAGCGCCGCGAGGTCGTCCTCGACGGCCGGTCATTCGGCCTGGCCGGTCCCTACGAGAAGCTCATCGGCACCGCCCACTTCGCGCTCGACCCCGACCTCCGCCAAAACGAGATCGTCGTGGACCTGGCGCTCGCACCACGCAACCCAAGGGGTGAGGTCGAGTTCAGCGCCGACTTCTATCTCTTGAAGCCGGTGGATCCTACCCGCGGCAACGGCCGGCTGTTCTACGAAGCTGGGAACCGCGGTAGCAAGCGAATCCTCCGCACGTTCCAGAAGGCGACCACCTCGGCGGATCCGATGACCGCCGCAGAGTTCGGCGACGGCGCACTTATGCGGCGCGGGTTTTCGTTCCTCTGGATGGGCTGGCAGTGGGACGTGCCCGAGGGCCGCATGCGGATGACGATGCCGACCGCGACGAACCAGGGAGAGCCGATCACCGGCCTCGTGCGCGGCAACTTCGTCGGCCCTGTCGGATCGACGGCGCGCCTCGCCGACCGCGGACACCGGGCCTACCCGGTCGTCGATCCGGCGAGCGACGAGCACGTCATGCTCGTCAAGACGCTGCCGACCGATCGACCCCAGGTGGTGCCGCGCGGCCGCTGGCGGTTCACCGAACCGGGTACCGTCGAGCTCGACGGCGGATTCGAGCCGGGCCGCATCTACGACGTCGTCTACCTCAGCGAGGGCCCGCGCGTCGTCGGCACCGGCCTGGCCGGCACGCGCGACATCGTCAGCTTCTTCAAGTACGACGAAGGCGCCGACAACCCGCTGCCCGGCATCGAAGTCACCCTCGGGTGGGGGGTGTCGCAGACCGGCCGGTTTCTCCGCCACTTCCTGTATCAGGGGTTCAACGAAGACGAATCGGGCCGACAGGTCTTCGACGGGGTATTCGATCAGGTGGGCGGCGCCGGCCGCGGGTCGTTCAACCACCGATTCGCCCAGGCGTCACGCGATGCGCTGCAGCACTTCAACTTCCTCTTTCCGGTGGACATGTTCCCGTTCACCGACGCGACGCTGACCGACCCGATCACCGGTGACACCGACGGACTGCTCCGCCGCGCGGAGGCCAGCGGCACTGTCCCGAAGGTGTTCCACCTGCTGACCAACTCGGAGTATTTCAACCGGGCCGGGTCGCTGGTGCACACCGATCCGACCGGCACCCGAGACGTCGCGCCGCCCGCGACGAGCCGGATCTACATGATCGCGTCGGCGCCGCACATCATCGGCCGGTTCCCGCCAGCGCCGAACCCCTCGGCCGTGTTCCTCGGCCAGGCCTCGATGAACACGCTCGTCTACGCGCCGGTGCTCCGGGCACTGTTCGACGCGCTCGACGCCTGGGTTGTCGACGGCCGTGAGCCGCCGCCGAGCGCGTACCCACGGCTGGCCGATGGAACGCTGACCTCGCCGGCCGACGCCGGCTGGCCGGTGGGACCGGGCAACGAACTGCCGCGCGCGCCGTTGACGGCGCTCCGACTCGATTTCGGGCCCGACTGGACGTCTGGCATCGTCTCCCACGAACCGCCGCGCATCGGCGAGCCGTTCATCCAGCGTGTACCGGCCGTCGACGCGGCCGGAAACGACCGCGCCGGGATCCGGATGCCGGAAATAGAGGTGCCGCTGGCGACCCAAACCGGCTGGAACTACCGGCACCCCAGCATCGGCGCGCCGGATCGGTTGTCGAGCGAAATCGGGTCGTACTTCTCCTTCGCCCGAACGCGGGCCGAGCGCCAGCGGAACGGCGATGCCCGGCCTTCGATCGCGGAGCGCTATCGGGACCAACACGACTATCTCGGTCGGATCACCGAGGCGGCGCTGGCGCTCGTCGAGCAGCGATATCTCCTGGCCGCCGACCTCCCCGAAATTCTCGAGCGCGCCGCCGCGCACTACGACTGGGCGGTCAGCGAGCCGTGATCGCGAAACGGCTCCCCTCGCTCCTAACTCCTCACTTCTCGTCCGCCAAATTCAGTAAGATCCCAGCATGGCGAACGAGCACGCCCTCGTCTTGAAGTTGGCCGACGAGCCCGGCGCACTGCACCAGGTCTCGAAGGTCCTCGCCGAGCACGACGCGAACGTCACGTCGCTCGAGGTGGTCTCCCACTCCGACACCACCCGTCAGCTCTCGGTAGAGTTCACACTCGAAGGCGGTGTGGAGCGCGTGCTCGCCGCGCTGCGCGCGCTGCCGCTCGTCAGTGACGTCGAGACAATCTCGTCGTCGGCCGCTATCTACGGCAAGCGGATCATCATCACGGGTGGGGGCGCCCAGGTCGGTCAGGTCGCCCTCGGCGCAATCTCCGAAGCGGACCGCCACAACATCCGGGGCGAACGAATTTCGGTCGACACGATTCCGCTGGTCGGCGAACAGGCGATCAGCGACGCCGTGCGCGCTGTCGTGCGGCTGCCACGCGCGCATCTGCTGGTGCTGGCCGGCGCCCTCATGGGCGGCGACATCGCCGTGGCCGTCAAAGAGGTTCGACAGCAGGGTCTCAAGGTGATCTCGCTCAACATGGCCGGCGGCGTGCCGGATGCGGCCGATCTGGTCGTGAGTGACCCAGTGCAGGCTGGCGTCATGGCGGTGATGGCGGTCGCCGACACCGCCCAGTTCGATATTCTCAGGCAGCAGAACCGACGGTACTAGCCCCTAGTGTGACAAAAGAAAGACGCGCGTCCTCACCGGCCGCTCGCCGGGACGGGGGCGCGCTTGTGTAGCGCAGGCTTTGCCCCTTCCAGCAGCCTTTGAAAAACAGGGGCCTCCGAGCGGAGCGAGTGAGCGAAGCCTGCGTGGGCGAGCCGCAGGCGAAGCCCTGGGCTGCGACGTCGCAGGGCTGAAGCCCTGCGCTACATCTCCTACCTCCTAACTCCCACCTCCTAACTTCTGCCTACTGGAGAAACAGCTGGGCGAGCGCCTGGCCGTGCGCGCGCGCGTCGAACGGTTGGATGTTGGCGATCAGGGCCACGACCAGATCCTCGTCGGGATAATTGATGAGGATCGAGCCGACGCCCTTGATGGCTCCGGTGTGGTTGACGTAGCGCCGTCCCGCGACGTCGGTATCCACCCGCCATCCCAGCGCCTGGCCGAAGTCCAGCGGCCGGGGTGCCCCATCGGCCACGAACTCCTTCACCGAATCGAGCTGCGCCCGGTGCATCTGCGCCACGGTCGATCGCTTCAGCAGCGCCCCGCGGTTGATCGCGACGCCCAGCCTCGCGAGATCTCCCGCCGTTGACAGCATCCCGAAGCCGGCGTACCTGTGGCGCAGATCGCGAAAGGCGATGTTGACGCGGTTCCCCGCCTCGTCCCGCTCGTAGCCGCGGCCCCGTCTAGGCACGATTCGTGAGGGCACGTCGAACGCGGTCCTCGGCATCTCGGCCGGCTCCCAGACCCGCGTGCGCATGTAGAGCTCGAAATCGATGCCGGACGCCGTTTCGATCACCGCCTGCAGGAGGTTGAACGCGTCCGAGGAGTAGGCCCAGAACGCACCTGGCGTGAAGCGCAGGGCGTTCGGACCGGCCCGGGCGATCGCCTCGATCAGCTCTGCGAAACGGCCGATGCTCGTCAGCCCGTACGAGCTTCGCAGGCCCGACGTGTGCAGCAAGACCTGCCGGAGCGTCACGCCGGCGACGCTCTCGGGCAGCGCGGGAAGGTACACCCGGAGGCGACCCTCGAGACTCAGCGTCCCTTGTTCGACGAGCTGCATGACGGCGACCGCCGTCATCACTTTCGAGATCGACGCGACGTTGTGGACCGTGGCGCCGCTGGCCGGTGCCTGGTTCTCGAGCTCGGCCCAGCCGGTGCCGCCCGAGAAGATGATCTCCCCATCGACGGCGACCGCCGCTGTGATCCCGGGTGCGCCGGACGCCCGCCGGATCTCGCCGAGGCGGTCGAGGATGGCGCCCTGAGCCCGATCAGCGCCGGGTTGTGCCGAGACCCCCGGTGCCATCGCCACGCACGCGGCGACAGCGCAGGCGGAGCGCCAGCCAACGATCGGGCGGGACGGAAGCATCTGGCTGCTCGGATCCTACCGCGCGTGCGCCGGGGGCAGAAACATCTGCGCGATCGCCTGGCCGGTCTGCAGGACGGGGAACGGCGCGATGTTCGCCTGCAACGCGATGACCAGGCCGTGGTCGGGGTAGTTGATGACGACCGATCGTGTGCCACGCACGGTGCCCGTCTTGCTGATGTAAGCGCGTCCCGGCACGTCAGTCGGCAGGTCCCAGCCCAGCGCTTGTTTGAACGGCAGCTCACGCGGCTCGGTGTCGGCGCGGAACTGCATGACCGGATCGACGTGCGGGGCATGCATCTCGGCGACCGCCTCCGGCCCGAGCAGCGTGCCGTCGTTGATCGCCACCCCCATCCGCACCAGGTCTTCGACCGTCGACAGCATCCCGCCGCCGGCGTACTTGTAGCTGACGTCCTCGTAGCGACTGTTGACGATCGTCCCGTCGTCGGTGCGCGAGTAGCCGCGCCCGCGCCGGTGCACCACGCGCGACGGCACGTCGAACGAGCTGCTGAGCATCCCGGCCGGCTGCCAGACGTAGGCTCGCATGTAGGCCTCGAACCCGATGCCTGACGCCTGCTCCACGACGCCCTGCAGCAGGTTGAACGCGTGCGACGAATAAGACCAGAGCTCGCCCGGCGCGAAGAGCAGCGGGTCGTCCGTGAAATGCTGGATCGCCTCGTCGAAATCGTCGAAGAAGCGCATCGAACGCAGACGGTGCGGTCCGAACTCGCCGTCTCGATAATGGCGGATGCCTGACGTGTGCGTCAGGATCTGCCGCAGCGTGATCGGCGTTCCCTTGTCGGAAAACGACGGCACGTAGGTCCGGATGTCGTCCCCGAGGCCGACCGTACCGCGCTCGACGAGCTGCATCACGGCAATCGCCGCCAGCACCTTCGACACAGAGCCGACGTTCCAGACCGTCGCGCCGTCAGCCGGCGTCTGATTGTCGAGCTCGGCGGCGCCCACCCCGCCGGAGAAGACGATCTCGCCGTCGAGGGCGACGGCGGCCGTGATCCCCGGCGCGCCGGTCTGATGCCGCACCTGCTCGAGATAGTCGACGATCGCATCGCCGTCGGTCTGGGCCGTGGCGACCGGCGCCGCCAGTAGGAGCGCGGCCACGGCACACACCACGCGCATGGGGTCAAGCCTCTGCATCGTCATGAATCCCCCTGAACGAATGGTGCATCTTGCCACAGTTGGGTGGACGTTCGTTCGCGCGCGTCCGGCTTCTTCATATAATGACCGACCGACACCATGCGGCACTGGATCTGGCTCACGGCCGGCCTGGCCATCGGCGGCGCGGTCGCATGGCTGGCCCCGCGCGCGCCGGCCCCCGAGCCGGCGCCGGTCATCCGGTTCGACATCTCCGCTCCAGCCGACCACGAGATGCTCGAGCTGGCGCTCGCCCCGGACGGACGCGGGGTGGCCTTCGTGGCCGCCGGCCGCGGTCGCCCGCAACTGTTCTACCGGGCGCTCCACGAGCCGAACGCCGTGGCGGTGCCCGGCACGGACGGCGCCCGGAGCCCGTTCTTCTCGCCCGACGGGCGGGCGATCGCGTTCTTCGCCGACGACGCACTACGTCGCGTCTCGCTCGACGACGGCGCGCACGCGGTCGTCTGCGACGCGCCCAGCGGCAGCGCGGGCGGCGCCTGGAACGCCGACGGGACGATCGTCTTCGCACCGCTCCAGGGTCGCGGCCTGCTGCGGGTCCCTGCCGACGGCGGCACACCCGAGCCGCTGACCATACCCGACCTCGCCCGACAGGAAGTCGAGCATGGCTGGCCCACCTGGCTGCCGGACGGCACCGGCATCCTCTTTATAGTCACCCGCCACGACCGCGATGCCCGCCTGGCGATCTTGTCCGCGGCGGAGGACGCCTGGGCGTACCTGCTCCCGGCAAACGGCCAGCCCAGGTACGCCGCGGCGGGCCGACTGGTCTACGCGCTCAACGGTGATCTCCTGTCCGTGGCGTTCGACGCGGAGACGCTCGAGACCTCCGGCATACCCACGACGGTGCTCGACGGGATCGGCGGGTCGGTTACCGGGTTCTCCGGCCTCGGCGATGCGAGGTTCGACCTGTCGCGCACCGGAACGCTCGTGTACCTCCCGCCGTCACCACCCGACAACGTCCTGGTATGGGTCGACCGAACGGGCCACGCCACGCCGGCGGCGCCTGAACCGATCGCCGACCGGCACCGCACGCCGCGGCTGTCCCCCGACGAAACGCGCCTGGCGGTCGTCACCCGGACCGGACTGCTGGGCCACGAGTTGTGGCTGCAGACACTGTCCGACGGCGCGCGCGCGCGCCTGACCACCGGAGGCAGCGACAACCGCTCGCCCGCATGGATGCCGCCCGGCCGGCGGCTCTCGTTCGCCTCGAACCGTCTCGGACCGCAGAACATCTTCGTGGCCGATCCGGCAGACGACGCGGATGACGCGGATGACAATAACGCGCGCCGGCTGTTCGCGAGCACCTTGCCCCAGAACCCCGGCGGCTGGTCGCGCGATGGCCACCTCGCCTATTACGAGGTCACCGAGTCCGGCCGCGACGTGTGGGTCTGGTCGCCGGACGCCGAGGCCGTCCCGATCGCCGCGACCCCGAGCGACGAGCGATCTCCCGCCTGGTCGCCCGACGGCCGGTGGCTGGCCTACGTGTCGAACGACGAAGGCATGGATATGGATATGGACGAGGTCTACGTGCAGCCCTACCCGCCGACCGGCGATCGGTGGCGCGTCTCCACGGCCGGCGGCCGCGAGCCGGTCTGGTCGCGCGACGGGCGTGAGCTCTTCTTCCGGAGGGACGCCGAGATGCTGGCCGGCGGCGTGACGGTACGCGACGGCGCGCTGGAGGTCGAGACGCCGACTCGACTGTTCGAGCGGCCGTTCGATCTCGACCCGGGTGGCCATCTGCCGAACTACGACGTCGCATCGGACGGCCGCTTCCTGATGCTGCAGCGCGCGGAGCGGCCGCGCGCGGTGCGCGTCGTCCTCGGCTGGGCACCCTGAAAGGCTCTGGGCTCTGGACCCGCGCGTGACGCCGGACAGGGGGCCCCGCGACGCTCCACTTCTCGGTCGCGAAGGGCGAGCCGCGGCGGAGCTAGCGAGGAAGTAGGGAGTGAGAAGACCTGCCGTGACTCCTAACTCCTAGCCTCTCGCGAGCGTCCGCGCCGTCAGGTCAGGGCGTCGCCTTCGGCTCGCCCTCGCAGGGCTGAAGCCCTGCGCTACATCAAGATGTTTCGCCCTCGCAGGGCTAAAGCCTCGCGTGACAGGCGGTGTCTGATCGGCGGAATCCGCGATCCTTCGGCCTCTGGCCTTCTGCTTTACCGATCCGCCTCCCGCACGGCCCGGAATTCGCTCGATTCGCTCCATTCCGGCCACGCCTGGCCGGTCGCCAGGTCGCGGCCCATCTCGTACAGCAGCTCCAGATCGTCGATCGCGCCCGAGAGATCCCAGTAGTCCTTCACCTCGTCCGACACCTGGTGGTAATCCTCGGCCGTGTATCGCTCGCGCATCTCGAGTCCCCAGCCCTCTTCTTTGTCGAGGAACTCGACCCCGGCGTCGGGATCGAACGCCGGAATGCCGACCTTCGCGAACTCGAAATGGTCCGACCGGTAGTAGAACCCCTTCTCGGGCTCCGGATCGGGCCGCAGCACCCGCGCCCGGTCGCGCGCGAGCCGCGCCGCGAGGTCGTCCAGGCTGGACTGCCCCATGCCGATGACCGTCACGTCGCGGGTCCGTCCCAGCACGTTGAGGCCGTCCATGTTGATCGCCGCCACGGTCTGCGAGGTCGGATAGAGCGGTTGTCCGGCGTAGTAGCGCGAACCCAGGAGCCCCTGCTCCTCGGCGGTCACGGCGAGGAACAGCACGCTGCGCCGCGGCGGGGCCTCCCGTGCAAAGGCCGCGGCAATCTCCAGCAGCGCCGCCGTCCCACTGGCGTTGTCCTTGGCGCCGTTGAAGATCTGATCGCCCGACAAGCTTTCGTCACGGCCAAGGTGATCCCAGTGCGCGACGTAGATGACGGTCTCGTCCGGCGCGTCCGTTCCCTGGAGCCGGGCGACGACATTCTGCGAATCGACCCTACGCAGCGTGTTGACGATCGTCGTCCGCGCGGTGAGTCCCAGCGCCACCGGCACGAAGTCGCGCTGCGTGGCGGCGCGCTTCGCCGCCTCGAAATCCAAGCCGGCCAGCTCGAAGAGCCGCACCGTGGCGCCGCGCTGCATCCAGCCTTCCACCCGCGCCCGGCCCAGGTTCCGGTCCTCGGTCACCAGGTCGAACTGTTCCCCGTAGGGGGTGCTGCCGATCACGTCCCAGGGGTAGCCGGCCGGCTCGGTCTCGTGGATGACGAACACGCCGGCGGCGCCGCGCGCCGCCGCATTCTCGAACTTGTAGGTCCAGCGGCCGTAGTAGGTCATCGCGCGCCCGCCGAAGATGCTCGGCCCGGGCGGGTCATTGACGAGCATCAGCAGCACCTTGCCGGTGACATCGACCTCCTTGAAGTCGTCCCAGTCGTACTCCGGCGCCACCACGCCGTAGCCGACGAACATCAACTCGCCCTCGAGATCGATTGTCTCGACGACCCGCTTCGTGAACGCCACGTAGTCGGTGCCCGGCTCCAGCGTCACGACCGCGCCGTCCCGCTCGACCTCGAGACCGCCGGCCGGCTGGGGCGTGATGCCGACCAGCGGAACCTGCTGGACGAACGTGCCGTCCGGATTGCCGGGTGACAAGCCGAGCTGCTGCAACTGGTCGGTGAGATACGTCACCGCCCGCGTCTCGCCGGGCGACCCCGGCGCCCGCCCCTCGAACTCGTCGGACGACAGGACGCGGATGTGGTCCATCAGCGACTGGGCCGTCATGCCGCTGCCGGGATCGCCGCCAGGCTGACAGGCGGCGGCGAGCACGAGGCTGCCGAACGCGATGCGTGGAATCCTCATGGTGTCTCCCCGGTTCTCACCCACGCCCTTCGACCGCGCGCATCGCCTCGATGCGGCGGAGCAGCGGCGGATGGGAATAGCTGAGTGCCACGGTCAGCGGATGCGGGGTCAGGTTCGTGAGACTCTCGACCGAGAGCTTCTTGAGCGCGGCAATGAGCGGACCGCTCGCGCCGGTGGTCGTGACGGCGAACTCGTCCGCCTCGAACTCGTTCTTGCGGGCTCGGGCGTGCACGGCGAGCGAGAGCACCAGCTCGATCGGCGTGAACAGCAGTCCGAAGAACAGCAGACCGGCATAGACCGACGACTCGGTCACGCCGAACGCCGTGAACAGGCCGGGCTGTTCGAGAAAGAACGACAGCAGCCAAAACATCGCACCCGTGTGCGCGGTGGCCAGGACCAGGCGCTCCAGGACGTGCCGGCGCTTGCAATGCCCCACCTCGTGCGCGATGACCGCCACCAGTTCGTCCACCGTCTGCTTCTCGATGAGCGTGTCGAACAGGGCGATCCGCTTATGCTTGCCGAAGCCGGTGAAGAACGCGTTGGCTTTCGAGGACCGTCGCGATCCGTCGATAACGAAGATGCCGTCCAGCGGGAACTCGACTGATCGGGCATAGCCGAGAATCGCTTCGCGCAGCGCGCCGTCGCCGAGCGGCGAGAACGTGTTGAACAGCGGCATGATCCAGGTGGGCGCAACAAACTGCATGATGAGCATGAAGGCCGTGGCCAGACCCCAGCACCAGAGCCAGGCAAGTGGGCCGGCCCATTCGAAGAAGAAGATGATCGCGGCGAGCAGCCCGCCACCCAGCACGACCGCCAGCAGCAGCCCCTTTGCGCGGTCGGCCCAGAAGGTCGTCATCGTGGTCCGGTTGAAGCCGAAGCGCTCCTCGATCACGAAGGTGGAATAGAGACGGAACGGGAGGCCGAGCAGCGCCGATGCCGCCGTCAGGAGGCCGACGAACATCAGGCCGGACCGCACCGCCCCCCACCCCTGCGCGCGCACCAGCGCGTCGAGCCAACCAAACCCGCCGAGCTGCCAGAACGCCAGCAGCCCGGCCAGCCGCAGGGTCCCCTGCAGCAACCCGAAGCGGGTGCGGACCAAGGCATACCGCTGGGCCGTGGCGTACCGCGCGGCGTCGTACAGATCCTCGAACTCGTCCGGCACCTCCGACGTCATCGCCCTGAGATTCAACAGGCTGGCTGTCAGCGAGAGTAGGTATTCGCCGACGAGCGCGACGAGGATGATGACGGCGTAGGCGTTCATCGCGTACGGGGGTTTACGGGGCGAGCACGTCGGTCAGCACGCGGCCGTCGGGCTGTGCCAGCGTCACACTGATGAGCCGCGCGAGGGTCGGCGCAATGTCGGCCGGCGTCGCCGCGCCGGCGTACTGTCCGGGCCGGATGCCGGTCCCGTACAGGATCAGCGGCACGCGGCGGTCGTACAGGTGCGCCGTCCCGTGCGAGGCGGCGTTCCCGCTGATCCAGTACGGCTTGTGCGTGAACAGGAGGTCGCCGCTCCGCTCCGGGTGAAAGCTCAGGGCGGCGGCGCGCTCGTCCGGGTCGGCCGACCCGCGCGCCGTCACCAGGGTTTCGCGGCGAAAAACGCGCGCGACTCCGGGGCTCGTCCGCACCGCGTCGATCGCCGCGTCGAGCGCACGCGGAGTCGCCGTCAGCCGCGCGTATACCCCGGGTGCGAAGTAGACGCCGCTGGCCGCGCTGCCGGCCACGTAGCTGCCGGGACCGAAATGGGGCACGAGCGCGCGCTCGACCCGCTCCCGGATCGTCCGCATCTGGACCCGCCCGGCGTCGAAGCCGGCCGCCTGCATCTGCTCCGGCACCGGCGACACGCCGTGATCGGCCGACAGCGCCACGACGTACCGGCCGGCGCCGACTTGGGCGTCCAGCTCGTCGAGGAGCGTTCCGATCGTCTCGTCGAGCTGCACGAGCAGGTCCTGCACCTCGTGGCTCCGCGGGCCGAACCGATGGCCCACCAGATCCAGCGCCGAGAACCCGACGCCCAGATAGTCCACCGCCGCCCGCTGTCCCAACTCGAGCTGCTCGACCGCAGCGACCGCCAGACGCGCCAGGTACGCATCGGACCAGGGACTGGTCTTCCATCGCTCGACAAACTGGGCGTCGGCGCCCTCCGCTCCGGCCAACGGATGCGGGAACGTCCGATCCCACTCGGCCGGCGGTTGTTCGCCGTCGGCATCATCTCCATAGAGGTAGCGATCGACGTCGTGCGCCCGTCGCCACACGGCGCTTTGCGCCGCCGCGATCGGATGCGCCGCCATCACGGCGGCCAGGAACGTCACCGGTCCGTCGCTGAACGCCCGTGTCGTCAGCCACGACCCGTCGCCCCCCAGCCAGAGCAGCGCGTCAGCCCGTTGGCCCGCGAGCATGATCGCCGACCGCTCCTTGAGGGAAAAAGAGGCGACGCGCGAGCCGCCACCGAGTTGCAGCCGCATTTCATCGGCCAGCGTCGGCACCAACAAGCGGTGGGGGCTCTCGCCGTCACGCTCCAGCGCCTGGTCGCCGTAGCTGACGGCGGGCATCGCCGGATCGAACGTGCAACGGACGCGGCTTCCAGACGTGCGATCCCACCAGGAGTTGGAAATCATCCCGTGGGTCGCCGGATAGGTGCCGGTGGCAATTGTCGCGTGCCCGGCGCAGGTGACCGTACTCAGATAAGGATAGGCCGCGTCTGGAAACCGGGCGCCGTCGTCGAGCAGCCGCCTGAGCCCGCGCGTCCATTGCTGCCCGTAGGTCTCGACGTAGTCCGCCCGGAACTGGTCCACCACCAGGATGACGACCAGCCGCGGCCGATCTGCCGCCTGGACCGCCGGAACCACGGCAGGTGTGAGCAGACAGAGGACACCGCACACGATCGACGTCCACGCGCGTCCCGCACGGTCGAGCTGCATGGAAAATTCCCTAGTCACGCGGGGCCAGGTGCGCCATCGCGAGCCGCTCGCCACGCCGCCTCGGCGATTGCCGCGTCCTGCGCGCCGACGCCCGTGAGGTCGCAGACGATGCGTTCGCTCGCTTCGCGGCCGGTCACCTCACCGGTCACCACCTGGCCCAATTCACCGTGGATCCGCTCGCGCGTGAGCACGCCGGCGTCCAGCGCGTGATGGATCTCGCCCAGGTCGGCGCACTGCGCGAGCCGGTCCGCGATCACCTTGTCGGCCTGCGCGAGGACCGCCGTTTCGAGCTCTTGCTTCGCGGGCCCGTCGGACCCGACAGCGATGATCGTTGCGCCCGGGGCGACCCAGTCGGCCTTCACGATCGGCTCGCGACTGGGCGTCACCGTCACGACGAGGTCGGCGCCGCGTACCGCCGCTTCCGCGGTCGGCGCCGGCTCGACCGGACGCGCCAGCTCGACGGCCAGTTCGGCGGCGCAGCGCTCGGCCCGCTCCCGGGTCCGCCCCCAGACTACCAGACGGTCCCACGCGCGCACGCCGGCAAGCGCGCGCGCCTGGTAGCGCGCCTGGACGCCGCTGCCGAGAATCGCCACCGTCCCGAGCGATTCGGGCGCCAGCAGCTTCGCCGCGAGGGCGCCGGCCGCCGCCGTACGAAGGTCGGTCAGGTACCCGTTGTCCTGCAGCAGCGCCAGGGGAAAGCCGGTCACCGCGTCGAACACCAGCACCAGACCTGACCCGCTCGGCAGCCCGCGCTTCGCGTTGGCATAGAAGCCGGACGCCACCTTCACGGCGAAGATCGGCGCGCCGCGGAGATAGGCCCCTTTGACGTGCACCTCCCCGCCGACCGGCTCGACGTCGAGCCCCATCGGTGGCGGCTGCGTGACGCGCCCCTCGGCCAGGGCGCGGAATGCCCGCTCGACTGCGGCCAGTGCGGTCGCGTCGTCGACCCCGTCTCGCAGGGTTGCTTCGTCCACGATCTGCATCGCTCAGCTTCTCCGGGCAACCATTGTCGCACTGAACTGGGGCAGCATGATCGATCGATGACCCGGAGAGGAGCAGAACGTGATTTCACCCGCGGAATCTCTCCGTGCAACTTTCCGCCTCCCGATACCCGTCTAATCCAGAGGAACGGTTGCGCCGGTCGGCGGGGCCGGATGGAGGAATTCTCATGATTGGCATGCGTGCCGCTACGGCGGCGTTGACCATGGCCCTGATCACGGCGCTGCCGGCCGGGCCGTCCGCCCAGAGTCGGGTCTTCGATCAGACCGTTCCGCTCGCCTCGGGCGGCCGACTCGCGGTCGAATCGGATAAAGGCAGTCTGGAGTTGACCGGGTGGGACCGCGACGAGATCGAGATCCACGCGCGCATCGAGCCGCCCCAGAACGTCAGCGCCGACTACGCCCGGCGCGCCGTGGAGGCCACGCGCATCGAGGTGAGCGGCGGCGGCCAGTCGGTTCGCATCGAGACGGACTACTCCGACGTGCCGTACCGCGAAGATCGCTGGAACGACAACTCGCGGAGCATCCCGTTCGTCCACTTCGAGATCCGCGCACCGCGCCAGATCCGGCTCATCGTCGAATCCGACCGCGGCCCGGCGACGATCCGCGGCTTCGAGGGCACCCTGGACATCGAGACGGACCGCGGCGACGCGGATCTCAGCGACCTGAGCGGCCGCATCACTGTGGAGATCGACCGCGGCGACCACTCGCGATTCTCGGACATCAGCGGGTCGCTCGACCTGGAATTCGATCGCACCGACGTCACGATGCGGAACATCACGATCGACGGCGATTCACAGATCGAGATCGACCGCGGCGAGATCGAGATCGCGCTGCCGGCCGATCTGGCGCTCACGATCGTCACGGACCTGTCGCGCCGCAGCGAGTTCGAGAGCGACTTCCCGATCACGATGGAATCGATGGACGGCCGCGACTTCCGCGGCACGATCAACGGCGGCGGCCCGGAACTGTCGATCGAATCGGACCGCGGCCGCGTCAGGCTCCGGTCAATCCCGTAGCGTTCTCAGTAGACGTCAACGTCTGTGCTATCGTCGGCGCGTGCCGAAGCTCGCGGGTTGGCTCGCCGTCACGATCCTGAGCGCCGCGTCGGCCGCGGCGCCGGCACGCACCTCGTCGCGTTCGCGCTGGCCGAGTAGAGCCGCACATTCAAAAAGGGGCGTCGCGCCCGCGGCGCGACACCCCTCGGAATAGATCCCCGGGCGCGTCAGCCCTGCTCTTCGTCGATCCAGATATGCACGCGGTCGTCGCCGTCGGTGATCCGTACGAGGTCGCCGCGGCGTTCCTTGAGCCGCTCGAGCGCCCCCACGAGATTCAGCGTGTCGTCGTCGCCCGACAGCAGCGCATCGACCACGTCCACCGGAATCTCCACGCGGACGCTCGTCGCACCATCATCGTCGTCGTCGTCAAGGCCGTCGATGCGGATCTGAACGACGTCGCCACTGCGCGCGACGCGAATTCGAAGGTCGTCGTGGTCGATCGAGACGAACTCGCTGTCCCCGGTATCGCGGACCGCGTTCCACAGCGTCCGCAGGTCGCTCACCGACAGCTCGTGATCGCGATGGAACCGCATCCGCATGCGGCCGCGGGACATCACCCGGTCCGGCAGGAGCGCCACCACCGCCTCGACGGCCGACAGCGGCAGGTTGACGTTGACACTCGACGCCGCGTCGCCCCGTTCGCTGACCCGCACGTGCAGCCACGGGCGGGCGCCTGATTCGCTCGCGGCCTGCGCCCACACACCGGCGCTCGCCATCAGCACGGCCAGCGCGATCGCCAACATCCCAATAGGTCGTTTCATGGTGCCTCCCACTCGAACGGCCGAATCCGCGGTCTCACTGGGAAGATACGACGGGCTCACCGGGAAGGTTCACGCGATGGAAGAAGAAGACGGCAACGACGCCGACTTCTGAGGTAGCATGCGGCGGGGAGAACGCTGACGACTCGGCAAGATCCGCTCGACCGTTGTGTCGTCGGTATTCGGGAATTCAGAGGAGAGAGACCATGACAGAAGATCCTGTCGGCGAGACGTCGCCGCCCTCGTCGAGCGACGCGGCCGGTATCCCGTCTGGCGCGACCGGCGCCGGCGGCGCCACGCCGGTCAAGGCCGATCTCGGCAAGCGTTTCATCGCGGCGATCATCGACGCCATCATCGCCGTGGTCGTCGGCTTCATTCCGCTTGTCGGCGGCCTGGCAGCGACCGCCTACTGGCTGGTCCGCGACGGCATGGAGCTCGACTTCATGGACCGCCGCTCGATCGGCAAGCGGCTCGTCAAGATCCGCCCGGTCCGGCTGGACGGCGCGCCGATGGACCTGACGACGTCGATGAAGCGGAACTGGATGTTCGCGCTCGGCGGCATCGCGCAGCTGCTGGCATTCACGATCATCGGCATCGTCCTGGCAATCCCGCTCGGCCTCCTCGCCTTCGTGATCGGCATCGTCGAGATCGTGCTGGTCGTCGTCGACGTCGACGGCCGGCGGCTCGGGGACAAGCTGGCGGTCACGCAGGTCGTCGAGAGCGAAACCTAACCCCAGGAGGAACGAGAGATGACTCAGTCACGACGGCGCTTCCTGGCGCACTCCGCGGCTGCCGGCGCCGGCCTGGCTACCATGTCGGCCGCCGACCACCTCGTGATGCCGCCGGTGCCGATGGTGCCCGACGGACCGGCACCCGACGGCGTCGACTACGACATGTGGCTCGGCCCGGCGCCCCAGCGCGCGTTCAACCCGAACCGCTTCCACTTCAACTTCCGGTGGTTCTGGGACTACGCCGGCGGCCTGATGACCGACTGGGGCGTCCACCTCATCGACATCGTGCTCTGGGGCATGAACGCCACGGCGCCGCATTCGGTCGTGGCGAGCGGCGGGAAGTTCGCCTATCCGGACGACGCCGAGGAGACGCCCGACACCTTGCAGGCGATCTACGAGTTCGACGACTTCTCGATGATCTGGGAGCACGCCGTTGACATCGGCCTGGGCCCGTTCCAGCGCGACCACGGCGTGGCGTTCGTCGGCAACGAGGGCACGCTGGTCGTCGATCGCCGCGGCTGGGAAGTCTTTGCCGAAACCGGGACCGAGGCCGGCAAGCCGTATTACAAGATGAACCCGGTCCCCGAGCATCGCGTGCGAGCCGGCGAGGGCGGACTCGACCAGCACACGACGAACTTCATCGAGTGCATGCAGACGCGCGCCCAGCCGCGATGCCACACGGCGACGGGCAGCCTTGCCGCCGTCAACGCGCACCTGGGCAACGTCGCGTTCCGAACGAACCGCAAGGTTCACTGGGACGCGTCGGCGGGCAAGTTCCGCAACGACGCCGACGCCAACCAGATGCTCACGCCCGGGTACCGGAGCCCGTGGCACCTGCCGAGCGTGTAACGCCGGCGCCGAACTCGGCGGAGGAAATCGGTCATTACGTCATAGGGCGAGTTCGCCGACAGTCCGGCCCGGCGGGGCCGCGGCCAGGTCGCCTGTGGTACGCTGGCCTCTGGAGCCTCACTTGCGGCCATTCACCTGGCAACGCGTGACACTCGGCATACTGGTCACGAGCCTCTGGCTCGGCGCGGCGCTGTTCGCTGGACAGCGCGTCGAGGTCGACGTCACCATCCGGCCGGCGGCCGGCGCGCAAGCTCTGCGCGGTTTCGACGACCTCGGGGTCGACGGCGGCACGCTCCAGCACCCCGTCGGGCCGTGGGAGTTCTACTTCACCCGTGCCATCTACAGCGGCGGCAGCCGGCGCTGGGGCTCGAAGTGGGCCACGGATTATCCCAAGGCCGATCTGCAGTTCATCTCGATCCTGCAGCGCGTGACGAGACTCGGCGTCTACGAGCGGCAGAACGCGATCCGGCTCGACGACCCCAACCTGCGCCGGTTTCCCTTTCTCTACGCGCTCGAAGTCGGCTCGATGGCGATGACCGAGGAGGAAGTGGCCGGCCTCCGCGCTTACCTGGACGCCGGCGGATTTCTCGTCATCGACGATTTCTGGGGCACGTGGGAGTGGCAGAACTTCGAGAGGGAGATCGGGCGGGTGCTGCCCAAGCGGCGGATCGTGAACCTCCCGCTCGACCACCCGATCTTCAGCATCGTCTACAACATCGACGAGATCGTCCAGGTGCCGGCGATCAACAACGCCTTTTACCGCGGCCGGACGTGGGAGCAGGACGGCTACGTGCCCGAGACACGCGCCATCTTCGACGACGATGGGCGGATGATGGTGATGATCAACTGGAACACCGATCTGGGTGACGCCTGGGAGTGGGCCGACAGTCCATACTATCCGCTCAAATACTCGACCTATGCGTTCCAGATGGGCGTGAACTTCATCGTCTATGCGATGACGCACTGAGCAGTCTCTCGGCTTTCGGCTCTCGGCTCTCGGGAGAGCCCAGCGCCGAGAGCCCGGAGCCGAGAGTCCACTATCGTGTTCGACGCACTCTTCGAGCTGCTGTTCAAGTACCGCCCGCTGGTCTTCGAGCAGGGTGACTTCCTCCTCGGGTCACCGGGGTCGCTGGTCCTGGTGGTGCTGGTGCTCGGCCTCGGCGCGGCCGTCACGCTGACCACCTACGCCCGGGTGCGCGGCAAGACCCGCCCGCTCGACCGGTGGGTGCTGGCCGGCCTCCGACTGGCGGCGCTCGCGGTCGTCGTGTTCTGCCTGTTCCGCCCGGTGCTGGTGCTGAGCTCGATCGTCCCGCAGCAAAACTTCCTGGGCATCCTCCTCGACGACTCGCGCAGCATGGAGATCGCCGATCGCGACGACGAGCCGCGCCGTGCGTTCGTCGATCGCAGCTTCGGGAGCGAGGCGAGCACGCTGCGGGCCGCGCTCGCCGACCGGTTCGCCCTGCGCTTCTTCAAGTTCTCGTCGGCTACCGAGCGGCTGAACGACCTGGGCGATCTCGGCTACGCCGGCTCGCGCACCGATCTGGGCCAGGCGCTCAGCCGGGTCCGTGACGAGCTGGCCGGCGTGCCGCTGTCCGGGATCGTCGTCGTGAGCGACGGCGCCGACAACTCCGAGTCGGTCCTGACCGACTCGCTGCGCGCGCTGGGCGCCGACGGCGTCCCGGTGTACACGGTCGGCCTCGGACGCGAGGCGTTCGAGCGCGACATCCAGGTGAGCCGGGTCGAGACGCCGCGTTCGGTGCTGCTGGGCACCTCACTCGTCGTCGACGTCGTCATCGGCCAGGTCGGCTACGCCGGGACGACGATCGCCGTGCAGGTCGAGGACGAGGGACGCATCGCCAGCACCGAGGAGGTCGAGCTTCCAGCCAACGGCGAACCGGCGACGGTGCGCATGCGATTCACCGCGACCGAGGCGGGGCCGCGTATCCTCCGCTTCAGCGTGCCACCGCAGCCCGGCGAGATGGTCACGCAGAACAACGTGCGCGACGTACTGGTCGTGGTCGAGGACCGTCGCGAGAAGATCCTGTACTTCGAGGGCGAGCCGCGCTTCGAGGTGAAGTTCATTCGGCGCGCCGTGGCCGACGACGACAACCTGCAGCTCGTCGTGCTGCAGCGGACAGCCGACAACAAGTACCTGCGCCTCGACATCGACGACGCCGACGACCTGGTCGGTGGCTTCCCGAAGACGCGCGAGGAGCTGTTCCAGTACCGCGGGCTCATGCTGGGTAGCGTCGAGGCCAGCTACTTCACGCCCGATCAGCTGCGGATGATCGCCGACTTCGTCAACCAGCGCGGCGGCGGATTCCTGATGCTGGGCGGACGGAGCGCGTTCGGCGAAGGCGGCTACGCCGGCACGCCGGTGGCCAACATCCTGCCGGTCATGATCGGCGAACCGGTGCTGGTCGACGGCGAACCGGTGTTTACCGAACTGGTCGTCACCCCGACGCGGGCGGGCGAGACCCACCCGGCGATGCAGGTCGCCGACACGGAAGAGGCGTCGGCCGAGCGCTGGCGGTCGCTGCCGGCCATCTCGAGCCTCAACCCGATCACCGATATCAAGCCGGGCGCGACGACGCTCCTGACCGGCACGGGCACGGGCGGGTCGATCGAGCGCGTCGTCCTCGCCTTCCAGCGATACGGCGCGGGCAAGACGCTGGCCCTGCCGATCCAGGACTCCTGGATGTGGCAGATGCACGCCGATATCGAGCCGGACGACATGACGCACGAGCTGTTCTGGCGGCGGCTGCTGCGGTGGCTGGTCGACGGCGTCCCCGATCAGGTCGTGGCCAGCGTCCGGCGCAATCGGGTCGAGCCCGACGAGACGATCGAGCTGCTGACCGAGGTGGTGGACGCGAGCTATCTCGAGATGAACAACAGCCGCGTCGTTGCCGAGGTGACCACCCCGTCGGGCGGGTTCATCGAGGTGCCGCTCGACTGGACGACCGAGCGTGACGGCGAGTACGAAGGGCGCTTCACGCCGACCGAGGAAGGCCTCTACGAGATCCGAACCGAGGCGACGAGCGGGGGCGAGCTCGTCGGCAGCGACACGGCGTACGTCTTCGCCGCGGCGAGCGACGACGAGTTCTTCGACTCCGCCATGCGCGCACCGCTGCTCCGCCGCATCGCCGAGGAGACCGGTGGCCAGTTCTATACGGCCGACACCGCCGCGGCACTGCCCGAAGACATCACCTACACCGGCGCGGGCGTCACGGTCGTCGAGGAGCTCGAGCTGTGGGACATGCCCGCCCTGCTCTTCTTGCTGATCGCGCTGGTCGGCGGCGAGTGGGGCTACCGCCGCGTCAGGGGGCTGGCCTGATGGCCCCGAGCCCGGCGAAGGGCGTGCGGCGCGTGGCCGCACTCGCGCTCGCGGCCACCGTGATGACGGCCGCGCCGGCCGCGGCGCAGCAAAGCCACCTCATCGTCGTCTCCGGGCTGGGTGGCGCCGACGAGTATCGCGATCGGTTCTACGAGTGGAGCCGTCGGCTGGTCGATGCCGCAATCGAGCGCCACGGCATCCCGGCCGATCAGGTCGTCTACCTGGCAGAGCGTCCAGACCGCGACCCCGAGCGCATCCACGCGCGCTCGACCTGGGAGAACGTGCAGGCCGCGATCACCGACGTCGCCGAACGCGCGGCGGCGGGAGACGTCGTGTTCATCGTGCTCATCGGCCACGGCACGTCCTCTGGCAGCGCGTCGCACTACAATCTGCCCGGTCCGGATCCCACCGTCGCCGACTTCGCGGTCGCGCTCGAGGGGCTCGCCGCCCAGCGCGTCGTCTTCATCAACACGGCGAGCGCCAGCGGCGAGTTCATCGCCGGCCTGTCGGGCCAGAACCGGACGATCATCACCGCCACGAAGACGGCCCGCGAGCGCAACGAGACGAAGTTCGGCGGCTTCTTCGTGGACGCGATCGCCGGCCGCGCGGCGGCGCCGGCCGAGGTCACCCTCGAGGCGGATCCCATCGGCGCCACGATTCTCATGCCAGACGGCGCGGTCGACTCGCTGCCGGCCGAGGTTGGCGCGAATCGCCCCAGCCTAGACATTCCGGCTCCCGTCAGCGTGATACCGCTGGATGAGCCGGTGGAGCCGGCGCCGGACGACGCGCCCGAGATGCCCGCCGACCTCGGCGACGCCGCCGACATCAACAAGGACGGCCGGATCTCGCTGCTCGAGGCGTTCAACTTCACGCGGCAAGAAGTGGCGCGGGTCTACGAGCGGGACGGCCTGCTGCTGACCGAGCACGCGATGCTCGACGACAACGGTGACGGGCAGGGGTCCGAAGAGCCCGATCCGATCGCAGTCGGCGCCGACGGGCGAATCGCGCAGACGCTCTTCTTCGCACCTGCCTCCACGCACGCCGCCGCCCGGCGCGACACGGACGATCCGGCGGTGCGGGCCGCCTACGCGGCGCGTGACGAAATCCAGCAGCGGATCGCGGCGCACCAGATGCTGAAGGACGGCATGGACCCGGCGCTCTATGACGAAGAGCTCGAACGGCTGTTCATCGAGCTGGCGCTGAAGAACCGCGAGATCCGGCAACTGGAGGCTGAGGTGCCGCAGCCATGATCCCAGCAGCCCGCCGTCTCGTCGCGCTGACCCTCCTGGCGGTCACGATCGCCGCGGCGGCGGGCACGATGCTGGCCGCCCGTGGTGAGCTGCTGGCCGAGCAGCGGCGGCGCGGCCGGCGGCGGGAGGCCCCCGTGTCGCTGAACGCGCCCAACACGCCCTACGACGGCAAGTTCACCTTCGTCCGGCTCCAGTACGGCGCCACGCTCGGAGGCCGCGGCTGGGGGCTGCCGCCCTGGGCGCACGACTACCCGCGCGCCGAGCGAAACTTCATGAAGATCCTGGACGAGCTCACCGGGCTCAACCCGTTCATGGGCGCGAGCGGCGGCAACATCCTGACGCTGGGCGACCCGGAGCTCTTCAAGTACCCGTTCGCCTACATGTCGGAGCCGGGCTTCTGGACGATGACCGAGCAGGAGATGCTCACGCTGCGCCACTACGTCGAGAAGGGCGGCTTTCTCATCTTCGACGACTTCCGCGGCGGGCATTGGTACAACTTCGAGGCGCAGATGAGCCTGCTGTTGCCCGAGGGGCGCCTGGTCCAGCTCGACATCTCGCATCCGATTTTCCACGCATTTTTCGAGATCGAGACGCTCGACTTCGTGCCGTTCTACGGCCGCGGCGGCCTGCCCACCTTCCACGGCGTCTTCGAGGACAACGACCCGTCGCGGCGGCTGCTGCTGATTGCCAACTACAACAACGACATCGGCGAGTACTGGGAGTACTCGGACACCGGCTTCACGCCGATCGAGCTGTCGAACGAGGCGTACAAGCTCGGCGTGAACTACGTGATCTATTCAATGACGCACTGACGGTCGCAGGGCTGAAGCCCTGCGCTACAACCGCAAGGCGTGGCGGCGGGCCGCGTCAAGTAATGTAGCGCAGCCCTTGAGGGCTGCGAAAAGGCGACGTATCGCAGGTATGATACTCCGCGATACGCGTCCTTTTATTCCCGGAGGGACATCGCGTGGACACGTTCGACACCCAAACGCTCGACCTCGAGGCGCCGGACGACGTGGCGCTCGCCGACCGCATGCAGGCCGGACGCCGCCAGGTCATCTCGGAGCTCAAGAAACAGATCATCGGACAGGATGACGTCATCCACGAAATCCTGCTCACGCTGTTCGTCGGCGGTAACAGCCTGATCGTCGGCGTGCCGGGGCTAGCCAAGACGCTCATCATCCGGACGATGGCGCAGGTCCTGGATCTCAACTTCAAGCGGATTCAGTTCACGCCCGACCTGATGCCGTCCGACATCACCGGCACCGACATCATCCAGGACGATCCCGCGACCGGCGGCCGGAAGATGGTCTTCTCACCCGGCCCGGTGTTCACCAACATCCTGCTGGCCGACGAGATCAACCGGACGCCGCCCAAGACGCAGTCGGCGCTGCTCGAAGCAATGCAGGAGCACTGCGTCACCATTCAGGGCCGCACCTACACACTCGAGGAGCCCTTCTTCGTCTTCGCCACGCAGAACCCGATCGAGCTCGAGGGCACCTATCCGCTGCCCGAGGCGCAGCTCGACCGGTTCATGTTCCACATCATCATCGAGCACCCGCCCGAAGACGAGGAACTGGAGGTCGTGCGGACGACGACGGCGATCCAGAACCCGGAGTTCTCGCACGCGATCACCGGCGCCGATCTGGTCGAATTCCAGGCGCTCGTCCGGAAGGTGCCCGTCTCCGAGCCAGTCATGCGCTATGCGCTGAGCCTGGCACGCACCAGCCGCAGCAGCAAGAACGACGACGCGCCCGACTTCATCAAGAAGTGGGTCGCCTTCGGCGCCAGCGTCCGGGCCGCGCAGTACCTCGTCCTGGGCGGCAAGGCGCGCGCGCTCACGGAGGGGCGCTACCACGTGAACTTCGACGACATCCGGGCGCTGACCCACCCGGTGCTCCGACACCGCATCCTCATCAACTTCCACGCCACTTCAGAGGGCGTCACGACCGATCAGATCATCGACCAGCTGATCGAGGCCGTGCCCGTGCCGGCGTCGGGGATGTAACGCGTGGCGCACGGACACCCGGTCATCCCCGGCGCGACGTTCGTCGACCCGAAGGTGCTGGCCAGAATCGCCAACCTCGACCTCCTGGCCCGCACCGTCGTGGACGGGTTCATCAACGGCATCCACAAGACGTCGTACCTTGGCAGCTCGGTCGACTTCGCCGAGCACCGCGGCTACATGCCGGGCGACGACATCCGCCGGATCGACTGGCGCCTCTACGCCCGGACCGACCGCTACTACGTGAAGGAGTTCGAGGCCGACTCGAACGCCAACTTCTCCGTCCTCTTCGACGTGTCGAAGTCGATGGCGTTCGGTAGCCAGGGCCTGACGAAGCTCGATTACGCGCGCTACCTCGCCGCGTCGATGACCTACTTCGCGAGCCGCCAGCGCGACCGGGTCGGTATCGTCACGTTCGACAGCGAGATTCTCGAGCGCGTGCCGCCGTCGGCGAAGCACGTGGACGTGGTGCTCCACACGATCGACCGGATCCGCGCCGGGCGGCCGGGTCAGCTCGGCGATCCGCTCTTCCGCATGACGGAGTTCTTCAAGCGGCGCGGGATCCTCGCGATCATCTCGGATTTCTACGAGGAGCCGGACACCATCCTGGATGCGGTGAAGCGGTTCCGCTACCAGGGCCACGACGTGATGCTCTTTCACATCCTCGATCCCGCCGAGCTCGACTTCCCGTACGACGCGGCGTCGAGCTTCGAGGATCTCGAGACGGGCGACCGCATTCCGGTCGTGCCGGACAACCTGCGCGAGCAGTACAAGAAGCTCATCGAGGAGCACACGTCCACGCTCGCGAAGCGCTGCGCGCAGCAGCGCATCGACTACGCGGTGTTCAACACGTCCATGCCGCTCGACTACGCGCTGTTCAAGTTCCTGTCGGCGCGTGAGCGGATGACCAGGGTGCGCTGATGGCCTTTCTCGCCCCGCTGCTCCTGCTCGGCCTGGCCGCACTCGCCATTCCGGTGTTGGTGCACCTCATCCATCGCGAGCGCGCACAGGTCATTCAGTTCCCGTCGCTCATGTTCCTCGAGCGCGTGCCGTTCCGCTCGATGCGGTGGCAGAAGATCCGCAACTGGCCGCTGTTCCTGCTGCGCTGCGCCGCGATCATCCTGTTGATCCTGGCGTTTGCCCGGCCGTTCTTCACCGGCTCGAACGCTATCGCCGGCGCGCTTGGCGGCGGCCGTGAGATCGTCCTGCTGCTCGACCAGTCCTACAGCATGGGCTACGGCGACCACTGGGCGCGCGCCCAGGCGGCCGCCCGGCAGGCGCTGGACACGCTCGGCCCAGACGATCGGGCCACGCTCGTCCTCTTCGCCCAGAGCGCGCGGGCTGGCACGCAGGCCACCGCGGACCACGCGAGCTTGCGGGCGGCGATCGACCGCGCGGAGGTCGGCGTCGGTGTCACGCGCTTCGGGCCGCCGCTCAAGCTGGCGGAGGGGATCCTCGAGCGATCGGAGCTGGCCGAGCGCGAGGTCATCCTGATTTCCGACTTTCAGAAGAACGCCTGGGTCGGTGACGAGGCGATCGAGTTCGCCGAAGGCATCGTGCTGCGGCCGGTGTCGGTCGCGGAGTCCGACACGGCCAACGTGGCCGTCACGGCGGTCACCTTCGACCGGGAGCCGTTCGGCGCCGGCGAGCAGGTGACAGCGTCGGCGCGGCTGATCAACCGCAGCCCGCAGCCGGCAACCAGCGTGTCGATCACGCTGACGATCGACGGCCGCGACGTCGCGACGCAGGCGGTGAACCTGGAGGCGAACGGTGCGGCCGTGGTTGCCCTCGAGCCGTTCATCGTCGCCGACGGCCCGCGCCGGGGCACCGTGCGCGTCGGCGACGACGCGCTGGCCCAGGACAACGAGTTCCACTTCGTGCTGTCGCCCGGGCAGATCGTCTCGGTCCTGATCGTCGACGCCGCCGCGTCGAGCCCCGACGCCAGCCTGTATCTCGAGCGCGCGCTCGACATCGGCAGCACGCCGGCGTTCCAGACCGACGTCGTCTCGGTGAACGCGCTGGACGCGGCGATGCTCGACGGCCGATCGGTCGTCATGCTCAACGACACGGCCCCGCCGGCCGGCCCGGCCGGTCAGGCGCTGGCCGACTTCGTCGAGGCGGGTGGCGGCCTGCTGGTCATCCTGGGCGAACAGGTGCGCTGGACCGCGGCGGCGCCCGACCTGCTACCCGGCTCGTTCGGTGCGCCCGCCGGCCGCACCGGCAGGCGCGGCCGCGCGCTGGGGTACATCGACTACAGCCACCCGGTGTTCGACATCTTCAGCGCGCCGCGTAGCGGCGACCTGTCGTCCGCCCGCTTCTTCCAGCATCGCCCGTTCACGGTGTCGAACCCGGAGGCGGTGCTGGCCAGGTTCGACGACGGGTCGGTGGCGCTCTCCGAGCGCCGGATCGGCCGAGGCCGTGTCCTGGCCTGGTCGTCCACGCTCGACAGCTACTGGAACGACCTGGTGCTCAAGCCGGTCTTCCTTCCCTTCGTCCACCAGCTGGCCAAGCACCTGGCCGGCTACGTCGAGCCGACCGATTGGCACACGGCCGCGCAGGTGCTCGACGTGGCGAGCCTGTACGCCGCGAACGGCCATCGACTGGCGCCGGAGCGCGACGATCCGATCGCCGTCTCGCCGGACGGCGCGCGTCTGCCGATCAGGGTCAACGACGCGGCAGTGCTCTTCGAGCTGGCCGAGCAGGGCTTCTACGAGATCCACACGCCGGGTGCCGAGGTCGACCTGCCGCTGGCGGTGGCGGTCAACGCCGACCGGCGCGAGTCGGATCTGACGATGCTGGACCCGGACGAGCTGGCGGGCGCCATCACCGGCCGGGCCGGCGGCCGGACGCCCGGGAACCTGGTGGCGCGCCCGCGCAGTCCGGCAGAGCAGGAAGGGCAGCAGGCGCTGTGGCGGTATCTGCTGATGGCCGTCCTGCTGCTCCTCGCGGCCGACACCGTGCTGTCGAACCGGGTGTCGCGCGCGGCGAGATAGTGGCGGTACACACAGCGCGTCCGGGGCGCGTCCTCACGGGAGAGACACGAATCCGGCGCGGTTCTTGCTTCTCAGGAAGTGTTGTGAGGCCGCGCCAAAGTGTGAGATAACGGGGACACGATCGATCATGTTGACCAGCCACGAGCCACGATCCAGTCGTGAGGAGCTCGTCCGCGTCATTCGTCAGGTACGCAACCGCTGGCGGCTGAAACTCGCGCTGCGGGGTGTCGCCGTGATGGTGGCCGCCGGGATCGTCGCGTTCCTGATGTCGGCCTACGGTCTCGAGTACTTCCGCTTCAGCGCGCCGGCGATCATCGCCTTCCGCGTGCTCACCTACGTGATCCTGACGGCGATGTTCGTCCGGTCGCTGGTGCTGCCGCTGGCCCGGCGGGTCTCGGACGAACGGGTCGCGCTGTATCTCGAAGAGCATGAGCCGTCGCTCCAGGCGGCGGTCGTCAGCGCGCTCGAGGAAAGTGGCAAGCCGAACATGATCGGCCGGGCCGACCTGTCGCCGGCGTTGATCCGGCAGCTGATCGCGGTGGCGGTCGAGAAGTGCCGCACGATCGACTCGGGCCGCGGCGTCGAGCGCCGGAGCGTGCAGCGCTCGTCCGGCGTTCTGGCCGGCCTGGCCGCGGTCTCGATGGCCCTCTTCCTCTTCGGCCCGGGCTACCTGCGCCACGGACTGTCGGCGCTGGCGTTCCCGACGCGCAGCATCGAGGCCGCCAGTCCGTACCGGATCACGGTAGCCCCGGGCGATGCCACGATCGCACGCGGCGCCGATCAGGTCATCACGGCCGAGCTCGTCGGCTTCCAGGCCGAACAGGTCGAGCTGTACTCGCGCTCGAATCCCAGCGTGCCGTTCGACCCGCTGCCGCTCGTCCCGAGCTTCGCTGGCGACCAGTTCGAGGTGATGCTGTTCGACGTCGGTGAGGCGACCGAGTACTTCGTCCAGTCGTCCGGCGTCCGATCGGCGATGTACACGCTCGACGTGGTCGACGTGCCGTACGTCGGCCAGCTCCAGCTGGAGTACCGCTTCCCCCCCTACACCGGGCTGCCACCGCGTACCATCGAGGATGGCGGCGACATCGCGGTGCTGCGAGGCACCGAGGTCCGGCTGCGCGCCGTGCCGACGATGGGTACGCCGGCCGGCCGGCTCGTCTTCGACGACGACGAGGACACGGTGCTGACCCTGACGCGGCAGATGGACGGCTCGTTCACCACCACCTTCACCGTCGAAGCGAACGGGTTCTACCGGATCGACCTCGAGGACCCGAATGGTGAGATGGTCACCGCGTCGGCGCAGTACACGATCGACGCGCTCGACGATCAGCCGCCGGTCGTCGGCTTCGGGAAGCCGGGCCGTGATACGACCGCCTCGGCCATCGAGGAAGTCTTCGTCGAAGCGAAGGCGGACGACGACTTCGGCGTGCGCCATCTCGAGCTGGTCTACTCGATCAACGGCGGCGAACAAGACGTGGTCGAGCTGATCGACGACGAGGCGAGCCGCCTGAACAACGTCACGGCCGGCCACACCTTCTTCCTCGAGGAGTTCGAGCTCGAGCCGGGCGATTTCATTTCCTACTACGCGCGCGCGCGCGACGCCTCCACGGTCACCGACGAGCCGAACGTCGGCACCAGCGACCTCTACTTCGTCCAGATTCGCCCGTTCGGCAAGAACTTTCTGCCGGCCGAATCGCAGGCCGGGATGGGCGGCGGTGGGGGAGGCGGCGGCGCCGAGTCGCCCAACGCGCTCTCGCAGCAGCAGCGCGAGATCATCTCGGCCACGTTCAACATCGTGCGCGACCGGGACGACTACACCGACGACGAGTTCCGCGAGAACGTCGTCTTCCTCGCCCTGGCGCAGGGCAGGCTGCGCGAGCAGGTGCAGACCCTCCTCGGCCGGCTGAACAGCCGCGTGGCCAACGTGGACCCGGCCTTCGCCACCATCTCCGAGATCCTGCCGCGCGCCGCCGAGTCGATGCTGAAAGCGGAGGAAACGCTGCAAACGCAGAACGCCACGGACGCATTGCCGCCCGAGCAGCATGCGCTGCAGATGCTCCAGCGCGCCGAGGCGGCCTACGAGGACGTGCGCGTCGCGATGGGCCAGCAGGGTGGCGGCGGCGGTGGCGGGGGCCAGCAGTCCGCGGCCGAGGACCTGGCCGATCTGTTCGAGCTCGAGCTCGACAAGCTGCAGAACCAGTACGAGACGATGCAGCGCGCCCAGCAGCAGGCGAACGACATGCGGCTCGACGAGACGCTCGAGCGGCTGAAGGAGCTCGCGCGCCGGCAGGAGCAGGAAGCGGACCGCCAGCGGCTGCGCAACAGCGGCCAGCCGACCGCCGTGTCCGGCAGCGGCGCGAGCCAGCGCGCGCTGGCCGATGAAACCGAGGAAGCGGCCCGGCAGCTCGAGCGCCTGGCGCGCGAGGAATCCGATCCCGACCTGATGCAGACGGCGCGGCAGCTGCAAGCGGCGGCCGACGCCATGCGGCGCGCCGCGGCGAACTCCGACAGCAACGCCATGGCCGAGGCAACCGCCGCGCTCAACCAGCTGCGCGAGGCGCAGCGGCGGCTGGAGCAGGAGCAATCGGGGCGACTGCAGCGCGATATTGCCGACGCGCTGGACCGCGTCGAGGCGCTGGCCGACGCCGAGCGTGAGATCATCGGGGACGTGAGCCGGCTCAGCCAGGACGCGCAGGAACGCCGCACGCAGGTCGGCGGCCTGATGGAGCGCAAGGATCAGATGACCGCCGACGTGGCCGACCTCGAACGTCAGCTCGACAACACCTCGGCCGACTTTCGGCGTGACGAGCGCGAAGCGTCGCGCCGGCTGCAGGAGGCGGCCGACTCGATTCGGCGCAACAAGCTCAAGGAAAAAATCCGCTACTCGCGCGGCGTGATCCTCGGGCGCGCGCCGGAGTACTCGGTCGCGTTCGAGCAACAGATCGGCGCCGACATCGAAGTCATCCGCCAGGCCTTGACCGACGCGCAGGCTGCGGTCGGTCAGGATCCGGCCGACCAGTGGGCCGAAGCGCTCCAGGCCGCGCGCGACCTGATGCGCGGCGTGCAGTCGCTCGAGCAGCGGGTCGGCGAGGAAGGCCGGCAAGACAGCCAAGGCCAAGACGGTCAAGCCCAGGCCGGCCAGCAGGGTGAGCCAGGTCAGCAGGGCCAGGGTGGTCAGCAGGGCCAGGGTGGCCAGCCGGGCGGGCAGCAGGCGGGCGGCGGCGACCGGACGGGCGCGCCCAACGGGGACGGCGGCTGGGGCTCGGCGCGGCCGGGTGACTGGAATGTCGGTCCGGACGACGTCCGACAGTTCCGCCGCGAGTATCGCGAGCGGGCGATGGACGCCGAGACGCTGCGCCAATTGCTCGCACAACAGGGCTTCAGCGTCGAGGATCTCGACAGCGTCATCCAGGCGCTGCGCGAGTTCGACGATCAGCGCATCTACGCCGACGCCGAGGAAATCGCGCGGCTCCAGACGTTCGTCAGCGAGAACCTGAAGCGGTTCGAGTACCGGCTGCGGCGGGAGATCGAGGGGGACGAAGCCGACCAGCTCTTCCTGGCCGGCTCCGACGAGGTGCCGTCCGGCTTCCGCGACCTGATCGAGGAGTACTTCCGATCGCTGTCGCAGGAGGCGCCGGAGCCGTAGGGATTGCCCCCCGCCTGTGGCGCGGCGTGACGCAGAGGACCTCCGAGTGCACCGCCTGACGCGCCGCCCGCTCTCGATCCCCGCACGTGTCCTCCTCGGCATCATCCTCGTCTTTCTCACAGCCGCCGCGTCGATCGCCGGCGCCCAGTACGGACGCCGCGGCTGGGGCTGGCGGCGCACGCCGCCGCGGCTGGTTGCGCCCGGCGAATCGGATCGCGCGTTCGTCTTCGGCCGGGGGATGTACGACAGCGTTCGCCGCGAGCGGCTCGGCACCGGCTGGAACACCGACTACCCCGCCTCCGACTACAACTTCATGATCCGGCTGTCGGAGCTGACCCGCACGCCGGTCAGCTTCGACGGTGACCAGCCGAACCACGTCGTTGTCCGCCTGACCGACGCGGCGCTGTTCGAGTACCCGTTCCTGTTCATGTCCGATGTCGGCACCGCCGCTTTCTCGCCTGAGGAGATCGCGGGGCTCCGGACCTACCTGGAGCTGGGCGGGTTCCTGTGGGTCGACGACTTCTGGGGGCCGGCCGCCTGGTCGCACTGGAGCGATCTCATCGGCCAGGCGCTGCCGCCGAGCGAGTATCCGATCCGCGACCTCCCGCTGAGTCACCCGATCTTCACCAGCCTCTACCTGGTCGAGGAGATTCCGCAGATCCCGTCGATCCAGTTCTGGCGCCGTAGCGGCGGTGGGTCCACCTCGGAGCGCGGCGCCGACAGCCGCCAGCCGCACTTCCGGGGCATCAGCGACGCCAACGGCCGGCTCATGGTCTTCATGTCGCACAACACCGACATCGCCGACGGGTGGGAGCGCGAGGGCGAATCGGCCGAGTTCTTCCATCGCTTTTCGATCGACGCCTACGCCGTCGGCATCAACGTCGTGCTGTACGCGATGAGTCACTAGGTAACTGGTAGACTCGGCATCCCGACCATGACCCAGCCGACCAATCCGCTTCTCGACAACAGCCCGCTGCCCTGCTTCGACGCCATCCGGCCGGAACATATCGAGCCCGGCATACAGGAGCTCCTGGCCAAGCTGGATACACAGCTCGTCGAGCTCGAACAGCGCCCGACGCCCACCTGGACCGGCCTCGTCGAGCCGCTCGAGCGAATCGACGACGAGCTGTCCGGCCGCTGGCGGATCATCACGCACCTGACGGCAGTCGCGAACAGTGAGCCGCTGCGCGCTGCCTACGCGGAGGTCGAGCCGAAGCTCGTCCGCTTCGCCGTCCGGTTCGGCCAGAGCCGGCCGGTCTACGACGCGCTGTGCACGCTGCGCGACGGACTCGAGTGGGTACAGCTCGACGAGGCTCAGCAGCGAATCGTCACTCTGCTGATTCGTGACGCCCAGTTGGCCGGGGTCAGCCTCGACAGCGACGCGCGTGAGCGGTTCAACGAGATCCAGACCGAGCTGGCCGATCTGGCCACGCGCTTCTCGAATCACGTCCTCGACGCGACGAAGGCATTCGCGACGACGCTGCACCATCGCGATGAGGTCGCCGGCCTGCCTGAGAGCGCGCGGCAGCTGGCGGCGCAATCAGCGCGCGACGCGGGTGAGCAGAGTGCGACCCCGGCCGACGGTCCATGGCGCCTCACGCTCGACCAGCCCAGCTTCGACGCGTTCATGCGGCACAGCCACCGGCGCGACCTGCGTGAGCAGCTGTACCGCGCCTACATCACGCGCGCCTCGGAGGGGGAGCTGGACAACGCGCCGCTCATCCGTCGCATTCTCCAGCTCCGCCGTGAGGAGGCGAGCCTGCTCGGCTACGACGACTACGCCCAGCTCAGCATGGCGACCAAGATGGCGCCCGGCGTGGAGGCGGTCGACACGCTGCTCGAGGAGCTGCGGACCGAGTCGTTCGACGCGGCGCATCGGGACCTCGCCGACCTCGGAGCGTTCGCCCGCGCGCATCCCGAACTGGAAACGAACGGCGTGGGAGGCGGGCACGCGCTCGCCCACTGGGATCTCCATTTCTGGGCCGAGCGGCTGCGTGAGGAGCGCTATGCTTACTCCGAAGAGGAACTGCGGCAGTA
This sequence comes from Vicinamibacterales bacterium, assembly GCA_963667915.2. Taxonomy (GTDB): domain Bacteria; phylum Acidobacteriota; class Vicinamibacteria; order Vicinamibacterales; family UBA823. The sequence continues at coordinate 1,551,877 of CAXXNN010000004.1, forward strand.
CTTCCCTCTGCCGCGCGTCCTCGACGGCATGTTCGGACTGGCCAAGCATCTGTTCGGCGTCGACATCCGCGAAGTGCATGACGAGGCCCCGGTGTGGCACCCCGACGTGCGCTTTTTCCGCGTCACGGGGGAGGACGGCGCGCCGCTGGCCGCCTTCTATCTCGACCCCTACAGCCGGCCGGCCGAAAAGCGCGGCGGCGCGTGGATGAACGAGTGCACCGGCCGCAGCCGCCTCTTCACGAGCCCACGCGGCGGGCCGCGGCTGCCGATCGCCTACCTCGTCTGCAACCAGAGCCCGCCGATCGACGGCACGCCGTCGCTCATGCGCTTCCGCGAGGTCGAGACGCTCTTCCACGAGTTCGGCCACGGCCTGCAGCACATGCTGACGCAGGTCGATTACGGCTTCGCCTCCGGCATTCACAATGTCGAGCGCGACGCCGTCGAGCTGCCCAGCCAGTTCATGGAGAACTGGTGCTACCACCGCGAGACGCTGCTCGGTCTGAGCCGGCACGTCGAGACCGGCTCCCCACTTCCCGACGCACTCTACGAGAAGCTCTGCGCGGCGAGGACCTACCGAGCCGGCTCGTTGATGCTGCGCCAGCTCTACTTCGGCTTCACCGACCTGGCGCTGCACCACGGCTACGACCCGCACGGCGAGCCCACCGCATTCGACGTGCAGCGGACCATCGCCGAGAGGACCAGCCCGCTGCCGCCGATTCCGGAGGACCGATTCCTCTGCAGCTTCGCGCACATCTTCGCGGGCGGGTACGCCGCCGGCTACTTCTCCTACAAGTGGGCGGAGGTGCTGAGCGCCGACGCTTTCGCCGCCTTCGAGGAAGCGGGGCTCGGTGACGCAGCGGCGGTGGCCCGGGTCGGGCGCCGGTTCCGCGACACCGTGCTGGGCCTCGGCGGCAGCCGGCCGGCGATGGAGGTCTTCACCGCCTTCCGCGGCCGCGAGCCAGACACGGCGGCGCTGCTGCGGCATACGGGGTTGAAGGGCTAGGCTGAGGGCTGTTCTTGTAGCGCAGGGCTAAGGGCGAAATTGTAGCGCAGGCCTTCAGGCCTGCGGGGGCGAGCCGAAGGCGAAGTCCTGCCCTCAAAAGGAGAACACGATGAAACTTCGCTCACCAAGCTCGCGGCTGGGCATCGGGATTCTGGCAGCCGCCGGGCTCCTGGTTTCGCCGGCGTTCGTCGGCTCGTCGGCCGCGCAGGTGCGCATGGTCGTTCCCGACGGCGAGGCGCAGCAGTACTGGCCGCGCTGGCGCGGGCCGTCGGGGCAGGGACTGGTCGAGGGGACCGGCTACCCCGACACCTGGTCCGACACCCAGAACGTCATCTGGAAGGCGAGGGTGCCGGGCGCAGGGGCCTCGTCGCCGATTGTCTGGGCCGATCGGATCTTCCTGACGACCGCGGACGACCGCGCCGGCACGGTGTCGGTGCTGAGCTATCGCCGATCCGACGGTGAGCGGCTCTGGCAGACCGCGGTTCCCGATACGACACGCGAGCACCTCCACCCGAAGAACACGCACGCGTCGGCGACAGTCAGCACCGACGGCGAGCTGATCTACGCGTCGTTCGGCAGCAAGGGGCTCGTCGCCGTCGACTTCGACGGGAACGTCGTCTGGCACCGCTCGCTCGGCACGATCAACAACTACCACGGCACGGCCGGGTCCCCGTTGCTCTACAAAGACACGATCATCCTCTATCAGGACCACGACGGCGGCTCGCGGGGCGGCGCCTTCGTCGCGGCGTTCGACAAGGCGACCGGGGAGCCGGTCTGGCGCACCTCACGGCGTGCCAGTGTCGGCTGGGGCTCGCCCATCGCGATTCACACCGGCCAGCGCGACGAGCTGATCGTCAGCAGCCAGCGCCGCGTGCAGGCCTACAATCCGGACACCGGTGTCGAGCTCTGGAACTGTGGGGGCAACCTCTTCGAGGTCATCCCGACGCCGGTCGTCGGCCACGGCCTGGTGTTCTGCTCCTCGGGCCGCGCCGGCCCGACGCTGGCGATCCGCCCCGGCGGCAGCGGCGACGTCACCGCCACGCACGTCGTCTGGAAGAGCCCCAAGGGCTCGCCGTTCGTCCCGTCGCCGCTCCTCTCCGGCAACCGGCTCTATCTGGTCAACGACATGGCGAGCATCGTGACCTGCTACGACGCCCGCAGCGGCGAGGTGCTCTGGCAGGGCCGGCTCGGCCGAACGGCCCGCGAGGGCTTTTCCGCCTCCCCCGTCGTCGTGGACGGCAAGGTGTTTTTCATGAACGATTTGGGACAAACCTTCGTCGTGAGAGATGGGCCGGAATTCGAGCTGCTACACGTCAACGAGCTGAACGCGCGGACGCTAGCCTCGCCCGCCCTCGTCGACGGACGGTGGTACTTCCGGACCGCCGGAGAATTGATCGCCATTGGAAACTGAAGTAATCCTTCCGACCTTCCACCGCCTTTCCCTCTGGGAGAGAGTCGGCTGAGTGCCCCTCCCTCTGCGAGAGGGCGGCTCAGTGCCCCTCCTTCTGCGAGAGGGCGGCTCAGTGCCCCCTCTCCCTCTGGGAGAGGGCTGGGGTGAGGGTAAGTCCGTGCTATATTCGCAGGTTGTGCGGTGTGTGTGCCGCGCGAGCCAACCCAGTTCGAGATTTGAGGAGGCGTTAGTGCCCAAGCAGACCATCGGCTCACCCACCCAGCGAATCAGCCGCCGCGCCATGCTGGCCGGCACGGCTGGCATCTTGGGTACGGCCGCCATGCCGTTCGGCAAAGCGCAGGCCCGGCAGCAGGATCGGCCGGCGGTGCCTGACGACCCGACGAAGGTCCAGGGACGCGGCGCCAGTGGCCTCGGCGCACGCTCACCGTTCGAGCAGCCCAGGCGGGAGTACTTCAGCCGGCGGCGGAGCGCCTCCTTCACGCCGCACCAGGATCTCGACGGCATCATCACGCCGTCCGACTTGCATTACGAGCGGCATCATGGCGGCATCCCGGAGATCGATCCCGCGCGGCACACGCTGCTCATCCACGGCATGGTGGATCGACCGACGGTGTTCACGGTGGCTGATCTGAAGCGGTTCCCGTCACGCTCGGTGATTCATTTCATGGAGTGCTCCGGCAACGGCGGCCGCTCGTATCGCGACCGCACGACCGAGGACCGCACGCCGCAGCAGGTCGACGGCCTGACGAGCACCAGCGAATGGATCGGCGTGCCGCTGGCGACGCTCATGCGCGAGGTCGGCGCCCACGCCGACGCCACGTGGGTGCTGGCGGAAGGGGCCGACGCAGCCGTCATGACGCGCAGCATCCCGATGGCCAAGGTGATGGACGACGCGCTGATCGCCTATGGCCAAAACGGCGAGGCGCTGCGGCCGGAGCAAGGCTATCCAGTGCGCCTCTTCCTGCCGGGCTGGGAAGGCAGCGCCAGCGTCAAGTGGATCCGTCGCATCGAGGTAGGCGACGAGGCCTTCATGACGCGCGAGGAAACGTCCAAGTACACCGACCCGCTGCCGGACGGCACCGCGCGTCAGTTCAGCTTCACGATGGACTCGAAGTCGATCATCACCTTCCCGGCCTACCCCGACACGTTGTCCGAGCGCGGCTGGTGGGAGATCTCCGGGCTGGCATGGAGCGGCCGCGGCAAGATCGCGCGCGTCGAGATCACGACCGACGGCGGCCAGACCTGGCGGGATGCCGAGCTGCAGGGCCCGGTTCTGCCGATCTGCCACACGCGGTTCCGCGCGGCGTTCGACTGGCAGGGTGACGAAACAGTCATCCTCAGCCGCGCGACCGACGAGACCGGCTACGTGCAGCCGACGCTGGACGAACTGATCGCCGTGCGCGGCATCGGCACGCGGTATCACCACAACCACATCCGCGGCTGTCGGGTCCGGCAGGACGGCTCGACGGTGTTTACCGTGGATGCATAAAAAATAGAGAAGGCGGGAGTCAAGCCGGAGCTCACTTGAGTGGGCGTGTAGCGCAGGGCTTCAGCCCTGCGACGTCGCAGCCCTGAAGGGCTGCGCTACATGGCAACTTGTCGCGCAGGGCTTCAGCCCTGCGACACGTCCTGTTAGAGGTACTGATAGATGTCGATGCATCGACGAACGGTTGTGAGCATGTCCGCGGCGGGAATCGTCGCTGCAGCACTCCTGTCGATCCCGACTCACGCGCAGCAGCAGCAACAGCCTGATCGGTTCGGCTTCGGCCGGCCGGCTACCCAGTCGGAGATCGCGGCCTGGGACATCGACGTCACGCCGGACGGCCACGGGCTGCCGGCAGGCGGCGGGACCGCCGCGCAGGGCCGGGAGATCTACGTCGAGCAGTGCGAGATCTGCCATGGCCCGAACGGCGAGGGCCAGCCGTTCGATCAGCTCGTCGAGCGGGAGCCGCGCGAAGGGTTTCCGTTCGGCAACGAGCCCTCGCTGGTGAGAACGATCGGCAACTACTGGCCGTTCGCTCCGACCTTATACGACTACACCTTCCGCGCGATGCCGTTCGACCTGCCCGGCACCCTCGACCCGGACGAGGTCTACAGCCTCACCGCCTACCTGCTCTATCTGAACGACATCATCACGGAAGACGCCGTGATGAACGCGGACACCCTGCCGCAAGTCGAGATGCCCGCCAAAGACCGATTCGTCATGGACAATCGGCGGGGTGGCAAAGAGCTCCGGTAAAACCCCCCTCTCCCCCGGGAGAGGGTCGGGGTGAGGGGCACCTACCGTAAGACACACCCCGCTCTAGCGCGCCAGTTCGACCGACGCCAGACCGGACTCTGCGACGATGTCGCCCGCGCTGAACGCGCTGACGCCCCAGTAGTAGGTGGCTTCACCCAGTGAGATCGAGTCGGGCCACGCTACCCTGGGCTCGGTCAGCTCCTCGCTCGTCCACACCAGCGTCCCGTCGGCGGCATACACGCGCACTTGATACGTGTCGGCGGACGCCACCGGCTCCCACCGAAACTGGTCGGGTATCTCCGTCACCGGCCCGTCTGGCCCGACCAGGCTGACCAACTCACTCGGCTCGATGAATTCCGGCGCCTTAGCGCTCGAGGCCACGGGTGTCTCGGAAGGTCCACGCACAATCTGAAAGATGAGCGTTCCCGCGATTAGCAGGATGTTCGCCCCGATGAACGCCGGCACCAACCGCGCGAGCGTCCAGGAGGTCCGCGGCGCGGCGATCGTGACGGGCGGCGCCAGGCGTCCCAGATCGACCGCGAGCCGCCACGCCCGGGCGCAGGCCTGGCACGACGCCACGTGATCGATCGTTTCTTCTACTTGCTGATGCGGCAGCTCACCGCGTGTCGCCCCCCAGAGTCGCTCGGCGTCAGGGCACAATCCGTCGGCAGCCGGTGCGTCCGACAGCTCGTCAAGCGCGTCGCGTAGACGCCGGACGTGATCGATCGCTCCAAGCGTCACGGCTGTATCCTTTTGGCTTCCAGACAGGCGCGCAACTCGGACAGCGCGTGAAAGACCTGCTGCTCTGCCTGCTTGATCGATCGTCTCAGCAGGCCGGCGATCTCCGACGCCGCGTGCCCCTGAAGATGGAGCGTCAGGGCCAGCCGTGCGGGACGGTCCAGCGCGGTGAGGCAGGCCTGCACCGCTGTACCCAGGGCTGGCTCGGCCGGACGGTCGGCGGCGTGGCCACGGACCTCCGCCAGCGTGGCGGCGAACACCGAACCCCACAGCTCGGCGCCCGCTGGCGCCGGCTCGGAGGCGAGCGTCTCCGACAGACGCGCCCACCCGCCCCGGACCACCGCGGCGCGCCGCTCGGCGATCCACCGGGGGTACACGCGTGCGAGTGACTCGTTCATCTTCTGCCGGATCTCGTCCGGTGCTGCGCTCATCGTTCGATCATCGTAACGCATCGACGGTATCCGGTGGACTGCTTCAAGTTACCGCGGCGCCTTCGCGTAGAGCCCCATCATCAGCGTGGCCAGCGCCGCCGCCAGGCAGGTCGCCGTCAGCACCGCGCCGAAGTCGATGCCGGTCTCCACCCCCAGCATCTGCCCCGACATCACCGCCGGCTGCGCGACGATGATGTAGGCCATCGTCAGGAAGGTCGTCAGACCGGCCGCCAACTCCGTCTGCACGTCCGACCCGCGCGCCGAGATGTGGAAGAAACGATCGAGGAAGACCGTCATGGAGGACGAACGAATTGTACCGCAGGGTGTGGCGATGGGCTTCGCCTCCGGCTCGCCCTCGCAGGACTGCCTCGGCTACGCTCGGGGGCCACGCTTTTGTTTGAGTCTCGGCGAGGTGGCAAGTCCTGCGCTACAACCGATCCCGATGGGATGTAGCGCAGCCTTTGCCGCCTCGCGCAGACTTGATCGAAGCTGTGGCCCCCGAGCGGAGCGAGCGGGCAAGGCTGCCCGGTCGAGGCGAAGGCCTGGTTCTGAAACGATCGAAACAGAAGAACGGGCGGCCAAGCGGCCGCCCGTCGCTACGGTGCTGGAACCAGCGCTCAGAACACGACGATCCAGGGATCTTCAAACGTCTCGGTGACAGCAGGTTTGTCTTTTTCTGTCACCTTGATCTTGTAGTCGTACACCGCATGTGTAGTGTGGCCCGGTACGGCCAAGGTCATTGTCCTGTCGGAGCCGTCCGGGATGTTCTTGCCATTCGGAGGATTCCCGAGCGTGCCTGTCAACTCGACATCGATCGTTTTACCGCTCCTGTTCTTGATATACCATTGGAAGGTCGATCCGGGGGGTCCCGCCAGCACCGCCTGTTCTTTTTCGAGTGTGAAGGTGCCGTACCACCCGATGTTCACGTTTTGGTTGTCAAAACCTGGTCTTTCTGTTTGAATGTGTGCCATTGTTATCGCTCCTGCTCGCCTTGCCTACGAAGCCGGCGACGGCGGCTGCCATCGTCACCGGTTGCACGAACCCTCCCGCCACGGCATCTACGGTCGCCCCCCTTGCTGCACGACCGTATCGAACGCTTCCAGCAGGCCGCGCAGTTGCTGGATCTGCTGGTCGGGCGCATCGGCGGCGAGCGTGTGCGCGGCGGCCGCCCGTTCTAGACAGCGCTGGGCCTGGCAGCTCAGAAGACGACGATCCACGGGTCGTCAGCGCTGAACGTCCTGGTGACACTCGTGTCGGCATGGTCCGACACCTTGAAGACGTAGTCGTACACCTGTCGAGTTGTGGTGCCCGGAATGGCCAAGTTCAGAGTTCGGTTATGAAGATCTAGTATGTTGTTGCCATTCGACTGATTCCCGGGCGCGTTCAGCAATTCGACATCGATCGCCTTGCCGTTCCCATCATCCCCGGTCCTGTTCCGAATCTGCCAATGGATAGCCGAGCCGGCGCTTGAAGCCATCACCGCCTGGTCCTTGACGAGCGTGAACTGCCCGTCCTTCCACCCGACCCGCACCGTGTTGTCGCCATCCGGCTTTCCTTTTTGCTGAGGCATTGTCATCTCTCCTGCCAGCCGTACTTACAAAACCGGCGATCGTTCGGCTGCCATCGTCACCGGTTGCACGAACCCTCCCGCCACGGCATCTACGGTCGCCCCCCTTGCTGCACGACCGTCTCGAACGTTTCGAGCAGGCCGCGCAGCTGCTGCATCTGCTGGTCGGGCGCATCGGCGGCGGGTCCGGGCGCTGCGGCCAGGATCTCCTCAAACCCCGTGATGCCCTCGAGTGAGGTCAACTCGCCCTGCTGACGCACGAGTGCCGGAGGGTAGCCTCCGCTCACGGCTACGATGACTGACACGAGCGCCGTCTCGGTGTCACCGGCCGCCGCATAGACAACCGCCTTCGTGTAGAGCAACCCAGGATCGCCCGGGGCAAGTTGGAGGGCGTCGTCGACATGTCCGAGTGCGGCCTCGTGGCTACCGGCCAGTGATTCGATGGTCGCGAGCTGGCCGAGCGTCATGACGTCGGCCGGATTCACCCTGACGACCTCTGCGGCCTGCTCCACTGCCCGCAAATACTCGGCCTGCGCCTCCTCTTCCTGTCCCAGCACTTTGTAGGCGTCGCCGAGGTTGCGTCGATACCGAAAGTCATCGGGTGCCAGCTCCACCGCCGCCGCGAACGCCTCGGCCGCCGCTTCGTAGTCGCCAGCAGCCCACTCGAGGAGTCCGATATTCGAGTGGGCGGCAGGCAACGCACCGAATTCCAGCGAGCGCTCGTAGTTCTCGCGCGCCAGTTCCAGCTCGCCCATCGTTTGGTACATGCTGCCCAGCACCTGGAACCCCCGGGCGCTCTCCGGCATCAGCTCGGTCACCCGCCGGAACTGCGCCGCGGCCAGCGGACGGCGATTGGCTTGGTAGTAGGTCAGGCCTAGCTCGAAGTAATTCCGCCAGTAGCTCGGACGCAGCGCAATCGCTTGCCCGTACTCGGCCACCGCCTCATCCGTTCTTCTCTGCGAATCCAGGATCTGCCCCAGCACCCGGTGCGCGTCGCTGTTACTCGGATAGCCTTCGATGACTTGCCGCACCTGATCCTCGGCCTGCTCCACGCGACCGGTGCCCCGATAGATCGTCGCCAGCGAGAGCCGCACCTGGGGCAGATCGGGATCCAGAGCGAGCGCGGCGAGGACGGCGTCGGCCGCACGCGTGGCCGCCTCGGCCGCGCGATCCTCCCGGAACTGCCACCAGTAGGCATCGCCCAGCCCGGCATGCGCCAGGGCGAACTCGGGGTCCACCTCGATCGCTTCGGTGAACAGGCCGACCGCCGTCGGCACGTCCTCGAGCGCCGGATCCCTCCGGTCGAGCCTGACTCGCGCCTGCGCGTACGCCTCGAACGCCTCGACCGACTCGGTCGGCACGCGCACCAGCCTTGCGCGCTCCGCCTCCGTCAGGTCGATACCGATCGCCTGGACGAGATCCTCGACGAGCTCACGTTCCATCGTGAAGAAGTTCATGAACGAATCGCTGTAGGCGTCGTCCCACACGTCCGAGCCGTCGGCCGCGTGGAGGCTGGCGCTGACCTCGAACTCGTCGCCGTCGCGCGAGAAGCTCCCCTGTACAATCGCCGTCGCACCGAGGCCGCTCGCAATGCTTGCCAGGCTCGCATCGGTGGCGTCGCCGCCGAGCGTGGCCGCTCCCGAGACAACCGACACCCCCGGCAGTCCGTCCAGCGCCGAGATGATCAGGTCGGCCAACCCCACGCCGAGATGGTCATGGTCACTGGCCGGGTCGTTCTGTTCGTTGACGAACGGCAGCACCGCCACGGTCGGCGCGATGGTCACGGTCGTCGTCAGCGACGGCGTTGGCCCGCCCTGATTCGCGATGAACCAGGCGCCGACCACGATCACCGCCACGACCGCAACGGCGCGGGCCAAGTGCCCGCCTGTCACCTGCTGCAATGCCGTTAGGGTCCTCGACAGGATCGGCGTCGACGTCGAAGGCGGCACGTGAATCTCGGCCGCGGTGGTCGTGCGCTCACTGCTCGGGATGTCGAGCCGGCGCAGGTCGGCCCGCATTGATTCGACCGACTGATACCGGTCGTGCCGCTCGCGTGTCATCGCGCGGGTGATCACGTCACTCATCTGCAGCGACACGGCCGGCTGCACCTCGTGGGCGCGCAGCGGCGTGTCGCTGACCGTGGCCAGCGCCAGGCCCAACGCATCGGGCGCGTCGAACGGCAGCCGCCCGGTGCACAGCTCGAAGAGCAGGACACCAAACGAATAGATGTCGCTCCGATGGTCGGCCGACTCACCGCGCAGCTGCTCGGGCGCCGTGTAGCCCGGGGTGCCGACGATGCGCCCCGGTACGCTGATCGTCTCGCCGACGGTCGCACCGGGGGTGGTATCCGGGGTCGTGCCCGGCGTGAGGCCAACGCGATCGACTGGACGAATACGGGCAATGCCGAAGTCGAGCACCTTCAAGCGGCCGTCGGGCGTCAGACAGGCGTTCGCCGGCTTCAGATCGCGGTGAACAATGCCGTGCCGGTGCGCCTCGATCAGCGCGTCGGCCAGCTGGAGCCCAAGGTCGACCACCTCGGCCTGGGGCAGTCCGCCCTTCCGCACCTTGGCGACAAGCGACTCGCCCGGCACGTACTCCATGACGATGACCGTCTGGTCGTCGACCTCGAGAATGTCGTAAATCGACGCGATGTTCGGGTGGTTGAGCGTGGCGGCCGCGCGCGCCTCGTGCAGCAGCCGCTTCCGCGCCTCGGCCGACTGACTCTCGGCACCCAGCAGGGTCTTCAGGACGACCTGCCGGCGCAGGCGGGTATCCCGGGCGAGGAAGACCTCACCCATACCGCCAGCAGCGATGGCGGACACGACGTCGTACGGTCCCACCCGGGAGCCAGGGGTGATACCCATCGATTTTCCGCAGAGGAGCTGGATTATATCGCTGGAAACACTGGGTGAACTGATAAAGGTGCGCTGGTCCAAATACGGCCGCCGATCAATGTCAGCGGCCGTCTTGTCGCCAGCGACAAAGTGTACGGATATGGGAAGGGAACCGTCAGGAAGGGATAGCCGCGCCTCACCACTCCGTCCCTGCCAGCCCCGCGAAGGACGCCTCGGCCCACACGACCCGGCCGCCGACGATGGTCAGCAGCGACGAGAGATCGCGCAGCGCTTCGTCCGGCACATCGAGGTAATCGGCGTCGAGGACGACCAGGTCGGCCAGCTTGCCCGCCTCGATCGAGCCGAGCGTGTCCTCGTCGAACGACTGGTAGGCGCTGCCCATCGTGTAGAGCCGCAGCGCCTCCATCCGCGTAATTTGCTGGCCGTCGTTCACCACCTCGCCCGCGGCGTTCTTGCCGGTCACCATGTAATAGATAGAGACCCATGGACTGAGCGGGCTGACGCCGGCCGCGTCGGTGCCGGCCGACGCGCGCAGGCCCGCGTCGACGATGCTGCGAAACGGCGGGCCCTTGCGGCTCGGCACGACCTGCGCGCCGGTCTTCAGGTACTGCTGGTTCTGCAGCCCGACGCCGACACCGATCAGCCGCAGCCGCATGATCTGCGCCGTGTCGATCTCGAAGACATGCTCGAGCGACCAGCGCAGGTCTTCCAGTGGAAACTCCTCGGCCACCTGCTCCATCGCGCGGAGGTGCGCCTCGTGCTCCGCCGCCGAGCCGGAGTGCTGCGTCACGCTCCAACCGCGCCGCGCCGCGTGCCGGTAGGCGCCCTCGAGCAGCCGCTGGTTCGGCGCCATGCCGATGGCACCGGCGATGAACTCACCCAGGCCGACCACCTTCATCCAGTCGTCGCCGAGCTGCTGCACGGCGTTGTCCATCCGCACCGCCGCCGGATAGCGCCCCGTGACATCCGGCACGCCGCCGCTCAGGTAGCGCAGCCGCAGCCGGAGGGTGAGCGCGCCCTCGCGCCACAGGTCGTAGTAGACGCCGTAGCCGGGCGCGCGGCCCAGCGGCACCTGCGCGCCGAACCAGCCGCAGCAGCCCTGGTCCTGCACCGTCGTCAGCCCGACGGAGGTGGCGTAGCGCATCCATTCCCCGATGGCGCGCCGCTTGTCGATCGGGGTCTGGCCCACGATGAGCTCGCCCAGCGCCTGCCCGACCGAGCTCCCTTCGATCGTCCCGTCGTCCCAGACGTCGATCTCGCGCGACTCGAAGTACACCTTGCCGACCGAGTTCGTCACCGCCGGACCGCTGAAGCCCTGCTGCAAGTAGACGGGATGGTTCGGCAGCGCCGCGTCCAGCTCGCCCAGGTTCGGCAGACGGCCTTCCTCGAACTGCGTCCCCATGACGCCGCCGAGGACGGTGAGGAACCGATCGTCGGCGATCCGGGCCGACTGCTCGCGCATCGCCGCCAGCAGCTCGGCATGCGTCGAGGCCGTCTCCACCGCTGATACAAAATGTCCGGGGCCCTGGCCGTTTCTGAGAAAGTGCGTGTGGGCGTCGATCAGGCCGGGGACGACCGTGCGGCCGTCGAGGTCGATCGTCTCGGTGCAGGGGTCGATCGTGTCCGGCTCGCCGACCTCGAGGATGCGCCCGTCGCGCACCAGGACGGCGTCCGCCTCGATGTCGCTGACGTTCATCGTCAGGACGCGGCCGTTCACGAGCAGCAGATCCGTGCCGCGGGGGCAGACCGGCTCCTCACTGCCGCGGCCGCAGGCCGCCGCCGTCACCGTCACCGTCACCATCAGGGCCAGCATCGCGCTGATACCGGCCATCCCGCCCCACCGACGCATCCCTGGGATTATACGGACTGCGCGGCCGGCGCACCGCGCGGAATCGAAACAATCTGGTTTGGTTTACAATGATGGTTTCGCGTCATCGCCAAATCCATGTCCCTATTGACCAAGCTCCGGCTCGTCCTTTCCCTCGGCCAGGGCATCAAAGGCCTCACCAAGGGCCTTTCCGAACAGGAAGCCGGCCCCGACCCCCTCCGCCTCTTCGGCGAATGGTTCGACCACGCGAAAGCGTCCGGCATGGCGCTCCCCGAAGCGATGACCCTCGCCACCGCCTCGAAGGACGGCGCCCCCTCGGCCCGCATGGTCCTCCTCAAGGGCGTCGACCAGCGCGGCTTCATCTTCTATACGAACTACGACAGCCGCAAATGCCGCGACCTCGACGAGAACCCGCGCGCCGCGCTCATCTGCTACTGGACCATGTTGCAGCGCCAGGTGCGCGTCGAGGGGACCGTCGAGCGCACCAGCTCGGAGGAATCCGAAGCTTACTTCCGCACCCGCCCGCGCGGCAGCCAGATCAGCGCTTGGGCCTCCGCGCAGAGCGCCACACTCGACAGCTACGACCGACTCGTCCAGAAGGTGAAAATGCTCGAGCAGAAGTTCAAGGGACAGGATGCGCCGCGACCCCCCTTCTGGGGTGGGTATGTCGTCAAGCCCGAGCGGATCGAGTTCTGGCAGGGCCGCGCCAACCGGTTGCACGATCGGCTGGTCTACGAGCGCGACGGCAACGGCTGGACGCTCACGCGCTTGAACCCGTAGCGCCCACCAGACGTGTGCACGGGTGTAGCGCAGGCCTTGCCACCTCAACTGAAGAACCAAACGAAGCGTGGCCCTCGAGCGGAGCGAGCGGGCCGGCCTGCGAGGGCGAGCCGGAGGCGACGCCCTCTGGGAGATGGCACCCGCCGTCCCAGAACGGGCTTGACTCTGGAGTGAACTCCAGGGTGCATACTAGTTGGTATGCCCGTAGCAGACCGCACCTACCGTATCGGCGAGCTGGCTGCCCAGAGTGGGCTGACGCCGGATGCGCTGCGCTACTACGAGCGGCTGGGCTTGCTCCCGGCCCCGGCGCGCAGTCCAGGCGGCTTCCGTCTGTACTCCGACACCGCGCTCGGTCGACTACGCTTCATCAAGCGGGCCCAGCTGCTGGACTTCCGTCTCGAGGAAATCCATGAGCTCGTCAGTTTCAACGGCCGTGGGGGCCTTCGGCGATGCCGGCGCGTGCACGACCTGCTGAGCCGCAAAGTGGCGGAGCTCGACGCCAAGCTGAAGGAGCTCACCGCGCTCCAGAAAACCCTGAAAGAGACGCAGCGGCAGTGTGCGCGGGCCTTGACGACCGAGGATGCCACCGCCTGTCCGGTCATCGAGTTTTCCAATCCATGACCACGCCAGGACTCATGTCTATTGAGCTGTTCTACTTCGACGGATGCCCATGTTATCTCCGGGCGCTGGACAACCTGAAGGAAGCGCTGCACTTGGAGGCACCCGAAGCGCCCGACGTTGACATGGTGGCCGTCACCTCTGACGCGGACGCCCAGGCGAAGCGCTTGATCGGGTCGCCGACCATCCGCATCGACGGCGTCGACATCGAGGGCCCGGACGCCGACAAACAAGGGTATGCCCTGGGCTGCCGGGTATACTCGGATGAAGGCCGCATGGCTGGCTGGCCCTCCGTGACGCGGATCAGGCAGGCCCTGAAAGGTGCCCGGAAGCATTCGGAAGGAGAACGCACATGATCCCATCAGTCGCGCGGATGAGTCTCGCGGCGATGTTGACGCTCGGCACCCTGGCGGTGTGGGGCTGCGGCCCGCAAGTCTCGGCCGGCAACGCGATCCCTCCAGCGAACGCCGACACCGTCGTCCTGCACGTCGAAGGCATGACGTGAGGCGGGTGCCCCCTGACCGTGCGTCAGGCCCTGCTGAGCGTCGAGGGAGTGTTCGCTGCCGACGTCTCGTATGACGATGCGCGTGCGGAAATCACCTACGAGGCCGACCTGGTCGAGACCAGCGCCCTGGTCCAGGCCGTCGAGGATGTCGGCTTCGGGGCCAGCGTGATCGAGACTGAATGAACCTCGCACTCGCCCCCAGCGCGCGCGCGACGACCGCGACGAGCCTCCTGTCAGCGCTGCTGGCCGCCAGTTGCTGCCTGCTGCCGATTGCCCTGATCGCCACGGGGCTGGCAGGCGCCGGCCTGATGATGTCGGCGATGCGCTACGAGTGGCTCACGCTGCCGCTCGGCGTCGTGGGGCTCGCCGGTGCCTACATGCTGCACGTCAGGAACCGCCGGCAGTGCACTACGGCGGGCTGCCGGTTCGTCGGCGAGCGGGTGAATCTGGCGATGCTGGTCTTCGCAACGGTCGTCGTCGCCGCGGCGCTGCTGCTCCGCGTGTTTCCCTCCTGGACGTCCCGCCTGCTCGCGCAGCTCTAGTCGATACGTCTCGTGACCACATCGACCGGCAACTTCGAACGGGCCGCCCTAATCGGTTGTCTGCTGCTGGTGGCCTGGACCAGCCCGGCCCAGGCGCAGATCTTCTCCAAAGGGGCCCGCACCGAATTCATCTCGGGCTTCGGGTTTCGCACGTTCGTCAGTTTCCTGGCAGCCGACCGGCGGCGCGGTGGGAGCGGCGACGGCTCGGACGCCGAGCCTCGGGAACGCCGGGTGCGTGCGACGCCGCTCGTCGTGGTGTACGGGCTGCGGCCGGCCTTGTCCGTCGTGGCGGTGCTGCCGTTCGTGGACAAGACGATCGGCACGGGCGCGGGCGATCTGGGAGGCGACGGGGGACTCGGCGATTCGGTGTTTCTGGCGAAGTGGCGCTTTTACAAGCGCGATCGCGGGCGGGGCGGGCTCCAGTTTGCCGTCGAAGGCGGCGTCAAAGCCCCGACAGGACGCACCGACCTTCGTGACGCGGACGGTGACCGCCTGCCCCGGCCATTGCAACGCGGGTCCGGCTCGTGGGACCCGACCGCGGACATCATCGCGACCTACGCGCCACCTGGCGGACGCTGGGTGTTCGGCGGCGATGTCGGAGTCACCGCCACGACCGTAGCCGACGCGTTCGAGTTCGGCAACCAGACCAGCTATGATGGCCTGGTCAAGTATCGAGTCCGTCCGAGGCGGTACCCCGGCCGCGAACTGTTTCTGCTCTTGGAGCTCAACGGACGCTGGCAGGGTCGGGCGGAGGCGAACGGGCAGCCGGTCTTCGACTCCGGCGGGCACAGTGTCTATCTTTCGCCCGGCGTGCAGTTTCTGTGGCGACAGAACCTGATTCTCGAAGGCGGGGTCCAGTTGCCGGTACGTCGAGCCTTCAACGGCAGCCAGTTGGAACCGAGTTACAACGTCCTGGTGGGCCTCCGCTATATCATCATCCCGTGAACCCGGTACTGTATGGACTGACATCGTAAGGACAGACACGAAGAAGAGGTGCACATCATGAGGCATGGACTGTGGCGCACGGCGCTGGGGATGCTGCTGGGTTTGGCCGTCGTGGCGGCGCCGGTCGACGCCGAGATCGTCAAGATCGAGGTCGGCGTCGCCGGCATGTTTTGAGGGCTGTGAGCCTACGGGATCAACCGATCCCTACAACGCCTGGACGGCGTTGCCGAAACCAAGGAAGACCTCGAGCGGGAATTGATCACGGTCACGCTCGAACCGAACGTGCGCCTCGACCCCGAGGCGCTGCAAGACGCGGTCCGCCGGGTGGAGTTCACGCCGACCGACCTGCGAGTCTGGGTGACCGGCACGCTGGAGCCCTGGCAGCCCGGCAGTGAGGGTAATGCTGATGTACCCGCCGAGCTCGACACGCTTTCGCTTGCGCTCGTCGATGGGGACACCGGCCAGCGCTTCTTACTTACCCTCACACCTGGCACCGGACACGCCGATCTCGACCCGAGCAGGGCCGGCGGCCTGACCGTCTGGGGCGTGGTGGAGACGGTGTCCGGGGTTCCCGACCTGGTGCTCCACGTCGAGGGTGTGGAGCGCGCGCCCTGAGGGTCAATCCCGGAACTGTAGCGCAGGGCTTGAGCCCTGCGACGTCGCGGCCCTGAAGGGCTGCGCTACATCTGCGCGGATGTCTAGATCTTCTGTAGCGCAGGGCTTGAGCCCTGCGACGTCGCGGCCCTGAAGGGCTGCGCTACATCTGCGCGGATGTCTAGATCTTCTGTAGCGCAGGGCTTGAGCCCTGCGACGTCGCGGCCCTGAAGGGCTGCGCTACATCTGCGCGGATGTCTAGATCTTCTGTAGCGCAGGGCTTGAGCCCTGCGACGTCGCAGCCCTGAAGGGCTGCGCTACATCTGCGCGGATGTGTTGACGACCATGTAGCGGCCTTTCAGGCTTGCGTGGGATTAGATGTCGGTTCTTGGCGTCAAGCTCTCGACCGTCGCGCTCTGGGTGCTCGCCATCACTGTGGCGGTCTCATCCTGCGCAGGCGACCGCGAAAGTCCTGTCCAGGAAGCGCCGGAGGCGGCGGCCGCCCAGCTCCCACTTGGCCGTCTGATCTTCGAGACCGAATGGGGGGATCGGGGCAGCGAGCCCGGCCAGCTCGACCATCCCAGCGGCATCGCCGTCGGCACCGACGGCAACATCTACGTCTCCGACAGCGGCAACGCCCGGGTGCAGCTCTTCACGCCCGATGGCGAGCACCTGGCCGCGTGGCAGCTGCCCACTACGTCGCGGCCCGTGGGACTCGTCGTGCGGCCCGACGGGGTCACGCTCGTCACCGACTTCACCGGCGACCAGGTGCTGGTGCTCGACGCCGACGGCGCCGTGGTCGCGACCTGGGCTGACGAGGCCGACCCGTTCCAGGGTCCCAGTGGCATCGCGCTCACGCCGCAGGGCACCGTCCTGGTTGTCGAGTTCATGGGACAACGGGTGCGCGAGCTGGATGCCGACGGCCGCTTCATCCGGTTCCTCACGGGCGGGCCGGCCGCCGCGGACCATGTCGCCAACCGAGCGCCCATCCCCGACATGGAGGAGATGATGGCGCACATGGGTAGGCGATCTCGGGGAATCCCGACGGCTTGTACGTGTATCCGTCAGACGCCGCGGTGGCGCCCGACGGCACCATCTACGTGACCAACACCCACGCCTATGAGTTGCTGGTCTTCACATCGAACGGCGACTTCTCGGCCGGGTGGGGCACGAAGGGTGCTGAACCTGGACAGTGGGAGGTTCCGGTCGGCGCGTCCGTCGACCAGGCGGGACGCATCCATGTCGCCGACAGCGCCAACTTCCGCGTCCAGGTGCTCGATGCGGCCGGGGAGCCCCTGCTGATCTCCCGCGCGGACGAACGCTGGTACCAGACCACGCGGAGGATTTACTCACCGACCGACATCGCCGTCGCCGCCGACGGCCGGCTCTACGTGGCCGACTTCGCCGCCTCCAAGGTGCAGCGCTTCCGTCTCGATCTTCCGTAGCGCAGCGGCTCTAGCCCTGCGACGTCGCAGCCCTGAAGGGCTGCGCTACAGTTGAAACATCAAAGTCACCATCAGGTGTAGCGCAGGCCTTCAGGCCTGCGTGGGCGAGCCGCAGGCGACGCGCAGGCCCCTCACGTCGCAGCCCTCAAGGGCTGCGCTACAGTTGAAACATCAAAAGCTACCACCAGGTGTAGCGCAGGCCTTGCCACCTCCGGCAGGACCAAACGAAGCCGTGGCTCCCGAGCGTCAGCGAGCGGGCAGGCCTGCGTGGGCGAGCCGCAGGCGACGCCCTCACGTCGCAGCCCTGAAGGGCTGCGCTACAGTTGAAACATCAAAGCTACCACCAGGTGTAGCGCAGGCCTTTCAGGCCTGCGTGGGCAAGCCGAAGGCGAAGCCCTTCGGCGGTCCCGCGAACGCGGTAATCCGCAGGATCGCTCCTGTCCCGCGACGCCGACTGTGGGATCAGCTGGATCCGGCGTGTTTTTCGAGATTGACAATGCGGATCTCGTGGTTATCGAAGCGGCGATCCCACTTCTGGTCTATCACCACGAGATACTCGGTAACTTTCTGCACGTCGCCGCGGAGATCCTCGACCAGCACCAGTGTCTTGTCGGCCTTCCGGTCGAGAGTGTCAATTCTGCGACCGAGATCGGTAGTGTTCCGGTCGACCTTCCCGTCGAGATCGTGAATCTTACGACCGAGATCGGCAGTGTTCCGGTCGACCTTCCTGTCTAGATCGTGGATTTTGCCACCGAGATCGGCAGTGTTCCGGTCAACCTTTCGGTCCAGATCGGCAATTTTGCGACCAAGGTCGGCAGTGTTTTGGTCGATCTTGCGATCCAACGACGGCAACGTCACTCTGGACTTCCGCTTGGCCATAGCCACAGACGGATCGTAGCATCGTTCGTGCTGACCGCAACTGTCCCTTCTGGCGCTTGGTGACAGCTGCTGTCACGCCGGTTGGCCCTTGCCCTTCAGCAGCCCCTAAAAGTAGGGTTGCCCGGCGGCCAACGGAGATCCACACTCCTCGCATGCCCAAGAACATCGTCGTCTGCTCCGACGGCACCGGCAACAACGGCGGCAAGAAGCGTGGCACCAACGTCTGGCGGATCTTCAACACCGTCAACCGGTACCGCACCGACGTCGAGCAGATCACCTTCTACGACGACGGAGTTGGGACCGACAACCTGCGGTGGCTCCGGCTGATCGGCAACGCGTTCGGGTGGGGCCTCAGCAGGAACATCCGCCAGCTCTACACGTTCATCGTCATGAACTACGAGAAGGATGACCGGCTGTTCCTGTTCGGCTTCAGCCGCGGCGCCTTCACCGTGCGGTCGCTCGGCGCGATGATCTGCCGCTGCGGGCTACTGAAACGCGAGGAATTCCTGAATTGGTCCCCGGTAGAACGCGAAAAGAAGCTCAAGAAGATCCTGCGGGCCTACCGCAGCGCCAAGGAGATCAGAAAGCGCAAGGAGGGAGAATCCTACGAGGCGTACGACAAGCACGTTCGGGAGCAGCTCAAGCTCGACAAGTTGCCCTTCCGCAACGAATGCATCCCCATCCACTTCATCGGCGTGTGGGACACGGTCGACGCCGTCGGGATGCCGTTCGACGGGCTGAAGGTCATCGACAGGATCTCACGGCGGTTCTTCGGCCTTCGCCTGTGGGGTTTTCACGACCGCAAGCTGAGCCGGAAGGTCAAGCATGCCTACCAGGCGCTGGCGCTCGACGACGAGCGGAAGACCTTCCACCCCAACGTCTGGGACCCACCGGACCCCGCAGCCGTGCCGCCGACGTGCAACGGCCAGCAACTCGTCGACCAGACCATCGAGCAGGTCTGGTTCGCCGGCGTCCACTCCAACGTCGGTGGCGGCTATCCGAAGGACTCGCTGTCCCTGGTCCCGCTGGACTGGATGATGGGCAAGGCCAACAAGCACG
Organism: Vicinamibacterales bacterium; assembly: GCA_963667915.2. Taxonomy (GTDB): domain Bacteria; phylum Acidobacteriota; class Vicinamibacteria; order Vicinamibacterales; family UBA823. The sequence continues at coordinate 1,571,316 of CAXXNN010000004.1, forward strand.
ACCTGAGGTTCCTGCCCGACAAGTGGACGGAGTATCGCGAACAGGCCGACGCCTACGGCCGCCTGTACGACTCGCGCACCGGCTCCGGCGCCTTCTATCGCTACGCGCCGCGCAATCTCTACGAGCGGCCGTCCAACGCTCCCCCTGATGCGAAGAGCGTCCGGCAGGTGCACGTGCATGCCAGTGTGTTCGATCGGGTCCGTCGGGGGACCGACAACTACGCGCCCAAGGTGATCTATCACCCGCCAGAAATCGCCTATTCAGAGAGCGGGCCGTACGCCAAGCCCTAGGGGAACGACTATGTCACCGAGTTCCGAATCACTCAGCACACAGCGCAGTCTACCGGGTAAGGCGGTCGACACCCTTGCGTGGCTAGCAGGCTGGCGGTGGTCCCTGTATTTGATCTTCGCCGGAACCGCCCTGTTCGTCGTGGCGGGATTCGTCCTCTTCGCCGTCGCCTTTCCCACAGACGCCATCGAGCCACTGCTGCCGCCCTGGCTCTCCGGCACGTTGGCGTTCGTCCTGAGTGACCTGCCGGCCATCGTCCTCGACTTCGCCGAAAAGTATCCGTACCTGGCGCTCGGGGCGGTGGGTCTGATCTGGCTTATCCGGACGTTAAGCCGGATCGTCAAGGACACAGCCCAGGAATACACGTTCCAGGCGTGGCGCCTGATAGTGGCCGCCGCCCCTGGGCAGGCACCCTCGACTCCACCACCGCCCAGCACCGGCCGCATGCTGTGGGGCATCCCGGTGGCGCTCGCCTGGTTTCCCGGTCTCTTCTTACCGCTGGTCGCACTGGCGGTGGTGCTGGTGGTCAACCGGTCGCCCGCGACTTACGCGGCCGGCGCTGCCGAAAACCTGGCCGGCTGTGAGGACGTCCAAGGCGATTGCCGTCTGGCCCCCGGCGAGTCCATGCTGGTGACGCTGCGTGCCGACCAGCCGCGGAACGAAACCGGCCTCATGCTGGAACAGGGAGAGACGTACACGGCTCGTTTCATTTCGAACGTCGGGTGGCGTGATGCCAGCAAGGAACCCCGACGCGAAGGATTCGAGTCCTTCGAGACGGTGCTAGGCGTCCCGAAGTTCATCTGGATGCGCTGGCGGCGCCCCTTGCCCGAGGGGCGGTGGTTCGAGGTGGTGGGCCGGATCGATCACGAACGGGAGGCGTTTTCGATCCTGGACGCCGATGATGCGAGACGCCCGCACGAGTTCACCGCGCCCAAGGAGGGCGAGCTCGTCCTGCTCGTCAACGACGTGAAGTTCGACAACAACGGCGGCGTCATGACCCTCTACATCTCCCGGCCGCGACAATGAGTCTGTAGCGCAGGCCTTGCCACCACCTGCCCATCAAACGAAGCCGTGGCGCCCGAGCCTTGCTCTACCGTCCCGCGAACAGCCTCAGCGCCTGACGAATGACGGTCCGCCCACAATTGAGCGCCGTGTGCCGCCAGGACTCCTCCTCGGGGATGAACGCTCGTTTGAGGTCGCGCTTCGTCGGGTGGTCGACACTTCCCTCACCGTAGTGGTGCCACCGGTTCTCGGCTCGAAGCGCTTTCACGACCTGGACCGCGGTGGAGGTGCCGAACTCCTGCGCCACGTAATAGATGTCGGCCTGCGGCAGCGCACGCGAAAACATCGTGTCGTAGGACCCCTGAACCCGATAGGCCGGCCCCCGGTCAGGGTCCATGGACGAGACCCGGTCCCCGAAGGTTTCCTGCATCTTCAGGAAAAGCGGGTCCCCTTCATCGGCCGCGTGCACGAGCAAGGTGTCAACCCCGAACGGCCCCAACCCGGTGTGCACGTCTACCACCACCAGGTGCCTCACGTCATCCAACCGATCCTGGACGTATCGCTGCAATTGGTCTGGTCCCTCCTCCAGCGATGCGCCGCCAAAGAACAGCCCTTTCGGATTCACGTACTGACCGCCGGCAATCGCTTGCCGGAGCGCCGGCAGACCGACGCGCAGGATGAGCCAGCCCGCCCGCAGGTAAAACAGATCCAGGGACGGCGGACTCGACGGATTCAGGAACGAGTCGAGCGCGGCGTAGCCGTCCGGCGCCCCGGCGTACGCCTCGTCCGGGCCAAGAAAGTTCCGGTTCAGATCGACATTGTGCTCGTTGAACCGTCGCAGCCACGCCATCCCGAACGGATTGACGATGTGCACCAGAACCATCGCGGCGTCTTCCGGTATCTCGGGCAGGCCTTCCGCGAGCCACTGCAACTGGATCGCCGACCCCACAAAGGCCTCCACCCCGTGGACCCCGGACGAATGCACGAACGCGCGCGTGGGCCGCTCCGCTCCGAACCAGGCGATGTCGATGGTGAGATCTTCGCCCGCCGGACCTCTCGCTGTCAGCTCCAGCGGAGTGACCCGACCCCCGGCCCGGTCCACGGCCTGCCGGAATCGAGTCCGCGCCGTCACATAATCGGGTGAGAAGAACTTTTCACACACGGGTTCACTCCCTCTTTGCACATCGCCTGACACCAAGCCGAGTATATCTAGAGCACTGACAACCATGAGCGGGCGCCTGGGCCGCGACACGGCAAACACGACGCTCATTCTGGCCATGGTAGAATCATGCGCATGGAAACCCCGGGGAAGCAGCGGGCCATCGAGGCGCTTCAAGCCTTGCCTGAACACGCGACGATCGAGGATGCGATCGAACGGCTCTGCTTCATCGCGAAGATCGAGGAAGGCCTTCGCCAATCGGATGCGGGCCGGCTCGTGTCGCACGACGAGGTCAAGAAACAGTTCCAGTCGTGAGGGTTGTCCGCTGGACCGAGCAGGCCCGTGCCGACTTGGCCGCCATCCGCGCGTTCATCAGCCAAGACTCTCCTCACTACGCGTCCGTCATCACCTCCCGTCTCATTGCCGCAACGGATCGGTTGGCCTCGTTTCCTGAGTCGGGCCGAGCCGTTCCGGAATTTGAGAATCCGCTGGTCCGCGAGGTCGTACACCCGCCATATCGCATCGTTTACCGGCTGGTAGGTGTCGACGAGATTCACGTGTTGACGGTCCACCACGCATCCCAGAGCTTTCCGACGAAACTCTGAGTAGCCGCCCAACATTCCCGCTGCGCCTGACGGCGCCGCAGGTGAGCCGGAAACGTCAGCCGGAACGTCCTGCCGGGACTCAGCACCATGGCCCAAGCGTTGGTTGTCTGCCACTGCGTTCGGGCAGGAGGCGACGTCGTTCGGATTATTTCGGCTCGTAAGGCCAACCGAGCCGAGCACAAAGCGTACAAGGGCAGGCTGGAACGATGAAGGAACACTACGACTTCTCTAAGGCGCGGCGGAATCCGTATGCGAAGCGACTGAAGAGGCAGGTCACGATCAGGCTCGATCAGGACACCATCGCCTACTTCAAGGGTCTGTCCACTGAGACTGGTATCCCCTATCAGACGCTTATCAATCTGTATCTGCGGGACTGCGCCGCGAGTCGCAAGAAACTCTCGAGGCTCTGGAGGGCCGGACCGCCGGGTAGCCAGAGGACTCGTCAGAAAGCTTCGAAGTCCACGTGAGTGAGATGCTGGCGCCCGACGCGCTCACGGACTCCGAGGATTTCCATGCCCACGACCTGTCCATCGTCATTGAAATCGAGGACGACTCCAGGCTGCACCAGGTCAGACTCGTGGATGGGAGAGTCGTCCAGCCTGAAATAGACCGCATTTGCCTTGTCGTCGTAGTGTACTTTCATGGCAACTCCGCAAGGCGACGGTCGAAGAACGCCGTCACGACCTGCCTCGGCCTCACCCCGGCATTGTAGACCACGATTCCTTCCGGGCGGTCAGCGGCGCACGCGTGCAAGTTCTGCTACTCGGAAAGGTCCCGGTTAGCGCCGAACGTGTGGCACAGGCTTCGTAGAGCGTGTTGTAGCGCAGGCTTTCAAGCCTGCGTGGGCGAGCCGCAGGCGAAGCCCCCTCACGGTGCGCTTCACGGAGGTAAACTTGTCTTCAAGTACATCTCCACCGGCGACATGGACACCTACTATTTGGATGTCGGCGTCGTCCTGCTCGACGAGTGGATGCAGCAGACCACCGACCCGCACTACCCCGGCTTCTTCATGTACGGCGACCGCCAGCCCCACTGCTGGAGCGGCCCGGTCACGCAGGCCGAGCGGCTAAAAGAAATGGGGATATTGCCAAATGTTGTGTATGCGGCATGATCAGGCGGCTTCCTTTCGGACGCCATCGACGAAGGGCACACCGTCGATGACATCGGCGATCAGTTGACACCCATTCAACGCTCTCCAGGTCTTCTGTGCGGCCATCGCCAGCTTGAACACCATCGTCAAGCACGCCAGGCGGCTGCCCGCGCCCTTCGTCTTGCGCGTGCGGAGCCGGACGGTGGCGAACGTCGACTCGACCGGATTGGTGGTCCGGATGTGAATCCAGTGCTCGGCGGGGAACTCGTAAAAGGTCAGCAGCACGTCCCGGTCTTTCGCCAGGCAGGCGGTCGCCGCCGGAAACTTCGCGTGAAACGTGGCCACGAACAAGTCGAACGCCTGGTTGGCGCTGGACGTCGTCTCCGCCATCCAGATGTCGTGCAGCATCGCCTTCGCCTTGGGCTGCACGCCCTTCGGCAGCTTGTTCAGCACGTTCATCGTCTTGTGCACCCAACACCGCTGTTCGCGGGTCTTCGGGAACACTTTCCGCACGGCGCCCCAGAATCCGAGGCCCCCGTCGCCGACGGCGAGTTCCGGGTCGATCGCGAGCCCGCGCGCCCGGACGTCCAGCAGCAGCTCGCGCCACGACTGCTCGCTCTCGCGGTAGCCATCGGTGATCGCGATCAGCTCCTTCTGCCCCTCCCGCGTGGCGCCCATCAGCACCAAAATGCACTGCCGCTTGTTGTCCGTGTCCTCGAGGCGGACGTTGAAGTACACCCCGTCCGCCCAAACATAGGCATAGCGCCGGCCGGCGAGGGACCGCTGCGACCACCCGCGGTAGTCCTGCTCCCACACCGCCTTGAGCCGCGTGATCGTCGTCGCCGACAACCCCCGCGCGTCGGGCCCCAACAGCGCCTGCAAGGCCTCGCTGAAGTCTCCCGTGCTGATGCCCTTGAGATAGAGCCACGGGTACAGTTCTTCCAAGCTGGTCGTCTTTCGCAGGTAGGGCGGCAGGATCGCCGACCGGAACGTCTCCCGTTCGCCTACGGGCCGACGGTCCCGGACCCGGGGCTGCTGCACGCGCACGTCCCCGAGCGGCGTTTGAATCGCCCGAGTGGGCAAGTGGCCGTTGCGAACGACGCGCCGGCGCCCGGCCGCGTCCATCGTCGCCGCCCGGGCCGCAAGGTAGTCGTCCACCTCGGCCTCGATCGCCGTCAGCAACATCTGTTGCGCTCCGCGGTGCAGCACCTCGGTCAGGACATCTCGGGACGATTCTTGTGGGAACTGGACCAGCTTTTCGTTAGGCTCCGGCATGGTGGCGTACCTCCTTGCCCTTCGGGTGAGGGGGGTGCGTTAGCAACACCCAGGGTACGCCGCCTGTTCAAAACCTCAAACACAACTTTCGGTTATATCTCAAAGAAATGGCGCAGTTCGTTCTACGGAAGCAGCCCGAGGGAGTGACGGCGGGGTGGTGGAGGTACTGAGGGGGTGGGAACCGGGTTGGACAAAATAATTAACACTTAATGATAAGTGATGCTATTATTGTCCTCCCATGGGAACTGTCCCCCAAGAACGAAGGGTGATCGAAGCGTTCCGTCGCGCCGGCGGTGTGCTCAGGACTGCGCAGGTGCTGCGGATCGGGATCCACCGGCGGGATCTCTACGCCATGCGCGACGCCGGTCTCCTCGAGCGATTGAGCCGGGGCGTCTATCGTCTGGCTGAACTCCCGCCTCTGGCCGACCCGGACCTTGTGACGGTGGCCATCCGCGTGCCGAAGGCGGTGGTCGCCCTCGTCTCGGCCCTCTACCTCCACGGGCTCACGACGGAGATCCCACACGAGGTGAGCATCGCCCTGCCGCGCGGGACCGCCCGGCCCCGGCTCGAATGGCCGCCGCTTCGCGTCTACCGCATGTCTGGCGCGATGTTCACCTCGGGGATCGAGACACACGAGCGCGACGGCGTGACGATCCGCGTGTACGAGGCTGCCAAGACCGTAGCGGACTGCTTCAAGTTTCGCAGCCGCATCGGGATCGAAGTCGCGCTCGACGCGCTGCGCACCGGGCTCGCCGAGCGCACGTTCACGCCGGCTCAGATCCTCCGTGCGGCCAAGCTCTGCCGCGTCGATGCGGTCGTCCAGCCCTACCTGGAGGCGGTGCAGTGAATCGCCCCTCTCCATCGGGATTCGTCCACTCGCTCCAGGCGCGGCTCAAGAACGAGGCGCGCGACAAGGGCCGGCCGTTCGCCGAACTGCTCGAGCTCTTCGCGGTGGAGCGCTTCCTGCACCGCCTGGGGCGCTCCGAGCACCGCGAACGGTTCGTGCTCAAGGGTGCGCTGCTCTTGCGTCAATGGCTGGGAGCCGAGACCCGCCTGACGCGCGACATCGATCTGCTCGGCGCGTCAGACCTGGACGCGGAACGGTTGCGAGGTCTCCTGGAAGACATCCTTCGCACCAAGGTGGAGGAGGACGGCATCGAGTTCCAACTCGACTCGATCACCGTCGACCCGGTTCGAGTCGGATCAGCCGTCCTCGGCCTGCGCGCGAAGTTCGGCGCGCTCCTCGGACGCACGCGGCTACGCTACCAGGTCGACGTGGGGCTGGGCGACGCCGTTTTCCCACCCGCCGAGGAGGTTGTTCCCGACGGCTACTACGCGCCGCTCTTCGACAAGCTCACCCGTCGGGATCAGGATCGGGTGTAGGCAATTAATTTAATTTAAGCGTTCTTGACGACGGTTTGCCAGAAAAAGCCGTTCAGAAACGCTGCGTAGACGGCAAAGGCGCTGTCCGTTGCCTGAGAAGCAATCGCCCATATTGGGTAGAACACAATCACCGAGAACAAGAGTGGGAAGATCAACTGCGACGCAGAGACATCGAAAAGTGGCTTTCCATCCCGATAATTCGTGGTGATGACCTGCACGAACATCCCACCAGCCATCGTGAGGAACAGCCAGCTCACGAACAAGGCGATGTCTTGCGCGGCCTCGAGTTGCTCCCGGTAGCGGTAGACCGTGAAGGCACCGAAGAGTACCGAGATTCCAGCGAACACGAGCAGGACGACGCTGCCCGGCGTGATGCGCGCGAGCAGGCTGGCGGGTGCCGGGCGTCGCAGCGGTGTTTCTCGCATGACGGAAGGTGAGCAGCCTAGGCCACTCGGTCGTCCAGGAACCCCCGGCCCACGTTCGGCGTCGCCCGGCGGAGCAAGTCCGATCTGATCTCGTCTGCAGATTCCCCAGGCGTCGCCCTGATCACCCGACACTTCACCTCGTAGTCACCAGCGTTGTCGGTGAACTTGCTGTCGAAGACGATGAGGTGGACTGAGCCGTCCTGCTCTGCCCGCCGGGACATGACACCGTCTTCCTCGCGACAGGGGAAGAAGCAGTTGAACTTCGTGACGTTCTCGCTGAAATACTGCGGCAGTCGCCCCTTGGCCCTGGACCCGGCGGCCAGGTAGTTCTCTTCGGTGGCGTACAAGACGCCCTTGGCTGACGGCATGCAGACGATGATGCCGCCCTCGCGCGTGGCGAAGTCGCTGGTGCGGGGATTCTCGCCGTAGCCGTCCCTGCGCTTCCCCGTGCCGGGTGTGCCGACACCCTTCTTCAGGGCCGCGGCCCGGTCGCCGAACGCCTTCGCCACCTTCAGGGCGGCTGCCGTCCCGAGGAGCGGAAGGCCCGTTGCCAGAATTCCGCCGACGATGGCGACGAACCCGGAGATTTTTTGACCGACCGACCCGTCATCAAATGAGCAGATGCCGGTCACCTCCGACACCTCGACCACATCCCCTGCCTTGATGCCGTCGATCGTGACGCCGGTGTCGTCGGTCGAGCTGACCTCGGCCCAGACGGTGAGCGCCTTGATGTCGTCGGGTACCACGATGTCTGGTCCGAACGCGTGTGTCTCGCCCTTGCTCGCCATGTCGATGCCCTTGAATATTAGAGTGTCGTCTCCTGTCCGCACCGGCGCCGGCGCGCCGCCTGCCAGCCGCGCAGGCGGTAGTCCTCCCCACCGAGCTCGACGATCTCCGCGTTGCCCGCAATGCGTGACGCCAGGCGGTCGTCGCCCAGGAAGTCGCCGAGCGCCTCGCGGTACGTCCGTGCCTCGACCGGCTTCGACTGTTCGAGGAGCGGGAGGCCGAGGGGGAGGTTCGACGTCAGAATCGTGAGGCGCCCGGCGTCGAGTCGCGCGTTGTAGAGCATCTCGATCGTCGTCCGCGTGTAGGGCGTGCCGTTTTCCGCCCCGAGGTCGTCGAGGACCAGGAGCCCGGCGCGCTCGTAGGTCTCGAGGCGCCCGAGCTCCCCCGCCGTGCGCTGCGCGTCGAACTGGGCCACCTTGAGCCGCTGCAGGAGCGCGGGTGCGCGCACGAAGATGACCGCGCCCGAGACGAGCTTCTTGCTCAGGACCGCGTTGGCGAGTGAGCAGGCCAGGCGCGTCTTGCCCGTCCCCGTGCGTCCGAACAGATAGAGGTCGCGATTACGCTCGGTGAGCCACGCGTGCGCCAGGTCAAGCGCGGCCTGTGACCCCTTGCGCCGCTTGTAGCTCTCGAGCGTCGCGTCGGTGAACGGCGCCGGCAGATCGACCACCGTCGGCACGTTCGCCAGCCGTCGCGCCTGCTCACGTGCCTCGCGCGCGTGCTGGCACACGGCACAGAGTGCCCGGCCGCCGGTCGGCGGCCCCCGGTAGCAGCCAAGCCGACTGGCGGCCACGAGCAGCGGGTTCTGGTAGTGCGCGCGGATCGTCTCGTCGCAGTCCGAACAGACCAGCGCCGGCGGGCGCGGGCCGCGGATCGGCGTCGACTCGGCGAGCTTCGCGAAGCCGTGTCCCATCGGCGCCAGGTCATTGTCTCGTCGCCGCTCGGCGACAGCGACGTCGACGTCGTCGTGAATCGGCAGCATCTCGCGTCCTCCGTGCCCGCACTCGTAGCGCAGCCCTTTAGGGCTGCCTCGCCGGCGGGCTTCGCAGGCCTGACGGCCTGCGCTACGTATGAGCTCCGGGATTACGTCGCCTGCCGCTGCAGCGCCGCATAGGCGTCCGACTTCGCGGCGTCCGGTGCGCCCGTCGCCTCGATGTCAATACTTGCCATATTGTGTTAACGTGATTTCACGGATAGAAGATAGAAGACGGATAGCCGATGAACGTTTCGCTCACGCCCGAGCTCGACCGGCTCGTAAAGCAGAAGCTCAAGAGCGGCATGTACAAGACGGCCAGCGAAGTCGTGCGTGAGGCACTGCGCCTGCTCAAGCAACGCGACGAGCAGTTCCAGCGGCTTCGCGCTGACGTGCAGGCCGGGCTGGACCAGATCGAGCGCGGCGCCTCCAGCGACTACAGCGCCACTTCCCTCCGCGATTTGGCATCGCGCGTCAAGCGTCGCGGAAGGAACCAGCTGGGCCGACGGAGCAAGACCGCGGCACGATGAGCTGCGTTCGTCTCTCTGAACTGGCCCAGTCGGATCTCGATGGCATCTGGCTCCACGTCGCTCAGGAGGCCAGTCTTGAAACGGCCGACCGCCTGATCGATGAGATCGTTCAGCGGTTCGAGCTTCTCTCCCGCCATCCCGCGGCCGGGCATCTCCGTGAAGAGCTTGCGCCCGGCGTGCGCAGCTTCTCCGTCGGGAACTACCTGATCTACTACCGCGACACAGCCGGCCGCGTGCTGATTGCCCGTGTCCTCCACGGCAGCCGCGACCAGCAGACGGCCTTCCACGAAGATCGCTAGCCCGGAACTCACTCGAGTTGCCAATCCCGCGCTCGTAGCGCAGCCCTTCAGGGCTGCGTTGCAGGCGGCCTTTCGCAGGCCTGAAGGCCTGCGCTACATGGCAACGCAAGTGAGTTCCGGGGCTAGTATCGCGTCTCGCCTCGAGCTTCGTCGGTCGTCGCCGCTCTGCGACGCGGTCATAAGTCCGCAGCATCTCGCTTCCTCGCTCGTGCGCTCGTGTCCTGAGCTCGGCTCAGGTCGCCTGCCGCTGCAGCGCGGCATAGGCGTCCGACTTCGCGGCGTCCGCGGCGCCCGTCGCACCCGCGCCTCCGGCCTTCGGGGCCACCCGGGCCCGCAGGCGCGACGCGGCGCGCGTGTTGGTGTCGTCGATCTCATCCCGCACCTCGTCTTCCCAGCGTCTTCCCCGCAGCCAGGTCGCAAAGTGCGGGATCTTCCCCTTCTCCTCGCACCAGTGTCGAAGCCGGCTGTGCAGGAGAATCGCCGGATGCATCCGCGTGCGCACCAGTTCCTCGCTCGGATCGACCTGGTTCCACGCCTTCATCGCCTCCTGCTTCGCGACCTTCCGCGGATACGCACCCCAGCACAGGTCGAACAGCTCAGGCCGGATCATTGCGGAGCGATGATCAGGAGATCGTGATCGTCTGTTCTGTTTGGTGTTCTGTACTGTCTTGTCTTGTGTTGTAGAGGGATGATCTCCGGACGGCGTCCGGAGACTGTCCGGACACGCGGCATCGGTCGAGCCCCGTGCTCTGGTCTTCTTCTTCGTGTAGTCATCGGCCCGCTTCGCCATCGCGGGAAAGATCACCACGCGATTGTTCGTCCATTGCTCCTGATCAACATGTCCAATTCGCGCGCACAGGCTGATCAATCGCTCGAACATCGCGACCGTGAAGCCGCAGTTGTCGGCCATCTCGCGGACGCGATACGGCCGCCCGGCCGAGTCGAGGCTCCACCCGGGCCTGAACGTCCCGTGACGCGCCACGAAGTTCCACGTTCGCCAGAGCGCTCCGACGCCGGCGTTTTCGACGAGCGGCGCGAGCGTCGGATACTCGAAGTCGCGCGCGAGCCGCTCCCCCACCTTGCGGAACTGGCGGATGATCACGCGAATCTTCGGGTCCTGGTCGGCGGCCGCGTCGCATTGATACCAGCGCATGGGTGTGTCCCCCTTCCAGCTACGCGACGTTACGCCTCAGTGCCGACGCCCAGCGCGCACCGGGCCCGCCGGTCGCGCGTCTGCGGCCGCTTGGCGGCTGCGACGCGCTCACGCACCATCCGTTGCCGCCGGGGCGTCAGCCGACTCCACGTCTCCCTCGCCGCCGAGGATCGCAACAGCAGACCGGCAAGCTCGGGTGGTAGCTCAGTCGAGGCGATTCTGAGGTTCAGCCTGACGTGGTCGCCCGTGTCGACGCCGGCCGCGTGGTAGAGCTTCGCCGGCAGATCGATGAGCCATCGCTCGTCGCCCCATCGTTTCAGGCTGCGACGGCCGATCGGGATCTCGTTGATCGTGCCTTCGACCACCGTGGTGCCCTGCAGCCTCCACTGGGCGACGGTGGAGCTGGGCACCTCCAGATAGCGCGGCATCTCGCGATGGTGGCGCTCCACGCGTGACGACAGACTGATCGGCTTGATCTCAGGTGCCACGGTCTCTTCTCCTGCGCGCAGACTTCGTCCCGCGGGGTAGCGTGTTCCCATAGATCAGTGACCTCCGTGTAACAGATCCCCCTGGCCGAGCCGGGGCAGAGCCCAGAGCTCTAGTCCCCTAAACGGCGCGCACGGCGCGCCCGCGAGAGAGCGGCGCGGGGCGTTGGGGGCCCCGCAAGCGACCGAGCCGGGGTCCGGGGCAGAGCCCCGGCCTAATCAAAGCTGAGCATCCCGGTGTCGATCGGCGGTCGCCAGTGCCGCGTGGCTTTGCGAAGCTTGTCCAGTTGCGCCCAGTGCCGTGCCACCGTCTCCCGCCCGCGGTCGGTCAGATGCACCTCGGTGAGCGGAACCTTGCCCCTGAACCGCTTTTCAATCACCAGGAGCTCGGCCTTTTCGAGCCGGCTGAGATGGCCCGACAGGTTCCCTTTCGTCATCCCCGTCAGCGCCTCCAGGAACAGGAACGTGGCGCTACGGCACGACGAGAGTGCCGTCAGGATCGCGAGCCGCGCCGGCTCGTGAACGAGCCGGTCCATCTTGCACAATTCCTCAAATGGTCCGGGCATACGGTTCCTTCGGCGGCTGCAGCAGGTGCCGCAGGATGAGATGGTCGCCAACTCCCCCAACGATCAGCCCCAGGCCGATCAGCAGGTCCAGCAACACTTGCTGCACCGGCAGCGACACGCCGACGATGCCCAGGCTCGGCCACGCCATGAACGCGACGGCGATGGCGATGTAGTGGTTCCGGAGGCCGGCCGCGGCCAGGCCCAGCACGCTCAACATGGCGCCGAGGAAGACCAGCGGAAGTGGAAACCGCCAGGCCGCCGTGTCCTGCGTATCCTGGATGGACACGAGCAGGACAAACGCCAGAAAGACGATGATGAGTGCCGGCGCGTGGAATCGACTCGGCAGCGGGCGCACCGTGCCGAACCGTGTGCGGTAGTAGCGGCCCAGCCCGAGCCCTGCGAGCAGGCACGCAAGGAAGGCGACGGCAAACCATCGGCCGGCCACGTGGCCTGGCCCGTCGGGCGGCCAGGGGAGCCATCCGGCTCGCCACGCCGCCGAGGCGAGGAAGAGCAGGCCCAGCGGCACCAGTCGCAGCCCCTGCAGATGCGCGTAGTTGGCGGTGAGATAGCTGATGGTGCGCAGGTCCATCGGGCACGTCCTCGAGCTCGGGTGGCAGAATCTCACACGCATGGACAGTTGTCAAGAATAAGTTTTTATCACAAACTATAATACACCATGCAGATATACAAGTCATTATTTAGAGTAGATACTACCCGAACGCGATCGTATTTTCTGTGTTGACGGATTACGTCAGTGACGTATAATTAACGGGAATTCTATTCCCGTCGCCCAGACAAGACGCGTCGGGAGCGGACTCCAGAGAACCTCGGGAAGAACGCGATGACAATGTCGAAGCCGAAGACGAAGGCTCTGCCAACGGTTGGCCCTGAAATCTTCGACAGCATCCGCCGGCTCAAGCGGGATGCGCACGGGCGCGTTAGCGCTAGCGCCGTGCCGCCGGTGGCGAATGTCCGTGCGCTCACGGGCATGTCGCAGGGCAAGTTTGCGGAGCTCTTGGGCGTCTCGGTGCGCACGTTGCAGGAGTGGGAGCAGGGCCGACGCGCGCCGACCGGGGCCGCGCGGATGCTGTTGCGGATTGCGGCGAAGAATCCTCGCGTGCTGCTCGACGAGGTGTAAGGAGGGCCGGGTCGTGCCGACCGACCTGTTCCAATCACTCCGGCGTTCGCGAGTATGGGTTGTAGCGCAGGCTTTCAAGCCTGCGTGGGCGAGCCGAAGGCGAAGCCCGTGCACTCTGCGCTTCAACCACCTCTACACCGGCGAGGGATATTGCCAAATGTTGTGTATGCGGCATGATCAGGCGGCTTCCTTTCGGACGCCATCGACGAAGGGCACACCGTCGATGACATCGGCGATCAGTTGACACCCATTCAACGCTCTCCAGGTCTTCTGTGCGGCCATCGCCAGCTTGAACACCATCGTCAAGCACGCCAGGCGGCTGCCCGCGCCCTTCGTCTTGCGCGTGCGGAGCCGGACGGTGGCGAACGTCGACTCGACCGGATTGGTGGTCCGGATGTGAATCCAGTGCTCGGCGGGGAACTCGTAAAAGGTCAGCAGCACGTCCCGGTCTTTCGCCAGGCAGGCGGTCGCCGCCGGAAACTTCGCGTGAAACGTGGCCACGAACAAGTCGAACGCCTGGTTGGCGCTGGACGTCGTCTCCGCCATCCAGATGTCGTGCAGCATCGCCTTCGCCTTGGGCTGCACGCCCTTCGGCAGCTTGTTCAGCACGTTCATCGTCTTGTGCACCCAACACCGCTGTTCGCGGGTCTTCGGGAACACTTTCCGCACGGCGCCCCAGAATCCGAGGCCCCCGTCGCCGACGGCGAGTTCCGGGTCGATCGCGAGCCCGCGCGCCCGGACGTCCAGCAGCAGCTCGCGCCACGACTGCTCGCTCTCGCGGTAGCCATCGGTGATCGCGATCAGCTCCTTCTGCCCCTCCCGCGTGGCGCCCATCAGCACCAAAATGCACTGCCGCTTGTTGTCCGTGTCCTCGAGGCGGACGTTGAAGTACACCCCGTCCGCCCAAACATAGGCATAGCGCCGGCCGGCGAGGGACCGCTGCGACCACCCGCGGTAGTCCTGCTCCCACACCGCCTTGAGCCGCGTGATCGTCGTCGCCGACAACCCCCGCGCGTCGGGCCCCAACAGCGCCTGCAAGGCCTCGCTGAAGTCTCCCGTGCTGATGCCCTTGAGATAGAGCCACGGGTACAGTTCTTCCAAGCTGGTCGTCTTTCGCAGGTAGGGCGGCAGGATCGCCGACCGGAACGTCTCCCGTTCGCCTACGGGCCGACGGTCCCGGACCCGGGGCTGCTGCACGCGCACGTCCCCGAGCGGCGTTTGAATCGCCCGAGTGGGCAAGTGGCCGTTGCGAACGACGCGCCGGCGCCCGGCCGCGTCCATCGTCGCCGCCCGGGCCGCAAGGTAGTCGTCCACCTCGGCCTCGATCGCCGTCAGCAACATCTGTTGCGCTCCGCGGTGCAGCACCTCGGTCAGGACATCTCGGGACGATTCTTGTGGGAACTGGACCAGCTTTTCGTTAGGCTCCGGCATGGTGGCGTACCTCCTTGCCCTTCGGGTGAGGGGGGTGCGTTAGCAACACCCAGGGTACGCCGCCTGTTCAAAACCTCAAACACAACTTTCGGTTATATCTCCACCGGCGACATGGACACCTACTATTTGGATGTCGGCGTCGTCCTGCTCGATGAGTGGATGCAGCAGACCACCGACCCGCACGACCCCGGCGTCTTCATGTATGGCGACCGGGAGCCCCACTGCTGGAGCGGCCCGGTCACGCAGACCGAGCAGCTACGAGAAAAGGCGCAGTTTGTCCTCAGGAAACAGCCGGACGGGGTGACACGGGGTGGTGGGGGTACTGAGAGGGTCTTGAACCTCACGCCACGCTCAGTCTTTGCACACTTTGAGAAGCCATAGCTGGTCGCGAGTACATGCGTTAGCGCTTGTTCTCGAAGAAAGCCCACCCGTATAGTAGTCGCCGAGACAGAAGACCATGAACCACAGCCAGATCGTCAGTTTCATCTGGGGCGTGGCGGACCTGATCCGCGATACGTTCAGGCGCGGGAGATATCAGGACATCATCCTGCCGCTCACCGTGCTGAGACGGCTCGACTGCGTGCTGGCACCCACCAAGACCAAGGTCCTTGAGGTCCAGGCGAAGTACAAGGGCAAGATCGAAAACCTCGATCCGCAGCTGCGTCGCGCCTCGGGCTTCGCCTTCTACAACACCTCCCGCTACGACTTTGGCAGGCTCTTGGCCGATGCTCCCCATATCGCCCAGAACCTCCGCAACTACATTGCTGGCTTCAGCCCAAACATGCGAGAGGTCCTGGAAAAATTCGACTTCGACAACACGATCAGCAAGCTCGACGAGGCGGACCTGCTCTTCCAGGTAATGCAACGGTTCGGCGACCCGCAGGTGAACCTGCACCCGGACGATGTCGACAACTTCGCGATGGGGACCATCTTCGAGGAACTGATCCGGAAGTTCAACGAAGCACTGAACGAGAACCCTGGCGAGCACTTCACGCCGCGTGACGTGATCCACCTCATGGTCGATCTCCTCCTGGCCGGTGACGAGAATCGCCTCACGAAGAAGGGGGTGGTGCTGACGGTCTACGACCCGTGCTGCGGCTCGGGCGGCATGCTCACGACCGCCAAGGACCACGTGACGGTTGGCGACCGGCGCGCAGACGATCTGCGGGTGGGCCCCGTGAATGCGACCGCGGATGTTCACCTGTTCGGTCAGGAGGTCAACCCGGAAACCTTCGCCGTCTGCAAGTCAGACCTCTTCATGAAATCCGAGAAAGGCGAGGATGCCGAGCGGATTGCGTTCGGGAGCACGCTCTCGAACGATCGCCACGGCGGCGGCAGCTTCGATTACCTCATTGCGAATCCGCCCTACGGCAAGGATTGGAAGCGCGACGAGAACGCCGTGCGTGGCGAGCATGATCGGGGTGCGGCCGGACGCTTCGGAGCTGGTCTCCCGCGAATCAGCGACGGTCAGCTTCTGTTCCTGCTACACCTGCTGGCCCACCGGAAGGAGACCGAAAAAGGTGGATCTCGCATCGCCATCATCATGAACGGTTCGCCGCTCTTCACCGGCGACGCCGGGAGCGGTGAGAGCGAGATCCGGCGCTGGATCCTGGAGAACGATCTCCTCGAGGCGCTGATCGCTTTGCCCGAGCAGCTCTTCTACAACACCGGGATCGCGACCTACGTCTGGGTGTTGACGAACCGGAAGACTGCCGAGCGACGTGGCAAGGTACAGCTCATCGATGCCACCTCATTCTGGGTCCTGCTGCGCAAGAGCCTCGGCGCCAGCCTCGGCGAAAAACGAAGAGAGATCCCGTTCGAGAAGAAGCAGGACATCCTCCAACTCCTGCGGAACTTCCAGGACGGAGAGACGCGACCGGTCGTGCAGAGCGGCGAGGAACGAGAGCTGATCGTGAGCCGGATCTTTCCGACCACTCACTTCGGGTTCCGCAAGATCACCGTCGAGCGACCATTGAGGCTGGACTTCCAGGCCACGCCGGAGCGGATCGCCAAACTCGAGCACGAGCGCGCGTTCCGCAACCTCGCGGTCTCGCGTAAGAAGGGAGCGGGCAAAGCCAAAGAGGAAGAGGCGGGCCGGAAGCAGCAGGTCGCGATCCGCGAACTGTTGGAGAGTCTGCCCGACAAGCTCTATCTGGATCGATCAGACTTCGAAACGGCTCTCAGCGACTCGGCACGCGAAGCGGGTATTCCACTGGTCGCACCGGTCAGGAAGGCAATCCTCTCTGCCCTCTCCGAGCGCAACGAGGACGCCGCGATCTGCCGTGACAAGGACGGCCAGGCCGAGCCAGACCCTGAGCTCCGCGACACGGAAAGCGTGCCCCTTTCCGATGATGTCGAGGCGTTTTTCGAGCGCGAGGTCAGGCCCCACGTCGCCGACGCCTGGATTGACACCGCCCGCCGCGATGACCACGACGGGGAAGTCGGAATCGTCGGATACGAGATCAATTTCAATCGTTACTTCTATAAGTACCGGCCACCGCGCCCACTCGAGGAGATCGAGGCGGACATCCAGGCGGTCGGGAAGGAGATCGTCACCAGGCTCCGAGAGGTCGCCGGGTGAGAGTCCAACTATTTTTGTCTAAATGTCGGCACTTAAATATATATGTCTACTATTTGATTGGCTAGGCCGAATCAGATACTCTGTTCGATGTGCTTGCTTCCAACAGTCGGCATTCGCGAACAGATGCCGACAAATCAAATCGCGATGAATCTCCAGCCTCCGCCAGGCTGGCATCAGCGCGCCTGGAGGGGATCGGTGCGAGGAGCTTCTTCCGCCCTCGGGATGCCGCCGAGCTCGGCTTCCGATCTGGTGATCTCAAGCGGCTCGTCGAAGCAGGTGTTCTCCAACATGTGGCGCGCGGCCTCTATCGCCTCGCAGATGCCGAGCCCACCGAACATTACACAGTCGCCGCGGTATGCGCCCGCGCCCCTGCCGCCATCGTCTGCCTGCTTTCCGCGCTGAGTGTGCATGAGCTGGGAACCCAGCTTCCGCGCGAGGTCTGGATCGGCATCCCCCACAAGGCCCGCGCGCCGAGGATTCCTGAGTTTCCGATCAAGGTAATCCGTTTCTCCGGACCCTCCCTGCGCTACGGCATCGAAGAGATTCGGCTCGAGGGCGTCCCCGTGCGTATCACCAGCCCGGCACGGACCGTGGTGGACTGCTTCCGCTTCCGCCGTCTGGTCGGGCACGACGTGGCTCGCGAGGCGCTCCGTGATGCCCTAAGCGATCGAAGGGCTAGCCCCGATGAGATCTGGCGGGCGGCCGAGGTGTGCCGCGCCCGCGCGCTCGTCGGACCCTACCTCGAGGCACTGGGCGGATGACCGCTGCGAGGGAAGTCCGAGACGTCGCCGCGTCTGTGCACCAGCTGCTCCTGAACCTGGCGCACGCGCAGGGGATCGATTTCAATCGCCTGCTCAAGCGGTATGCCATCGAGCGTTTTCTCTATCGCGTCGGCGTTTCAAGCGAAGTCGATCGTCTCACGCTGAAGGGCGCGGCGCTCTTCTTAGTTTGGGCGGGGCGGGAACTCCGCCAGACCCGCGACATCGATTTTCTCGGCGGCGACAACCAGGACAGCGCTGCAATCCGCCGCACCGTCGAGGCGATCTGCGTGATGCCCTGTGCCGAGGACGGCGTCATCTTCGATCCGGCAAGCATCAGGATCGACGACATCCGCAACGAGCAGGGGTACGGCGGCCTGCGCGTCCGGCTGCACGGAGCCCTCGGGAACGCTCGTCTGGCGTTACAGGTGGACATCGGTTTCGGCGACACGATCACGCCCCACCGCGAAGAGCAGGATTACCCGACGCTCCTCGACCACCCGGCGCCAAGGATCTGGGCGTATCCTCGCGAGACGGTCGTGGCCGAGAAGTTTGAAGCGATGGTGCGCCTGGGCCGGCCCAACTCCCGGGTGAAGGACCTGTGGGACGTGGCATGTCTCGCGCGCCGTTTTCCGTTCGACGGCGAGACGCTTCGCAGCGCGATCGACGAGACTTTCCGTCGACGAAGCACGGAATTGACCGACAGGATCTCGGAGGTGTTTCGGCCCGCCTTCTACGAGGATCCGATGAGGGCACGGAGGTGGGAAGAATTTCAGCGTCAGGTGGAGGCCGAAGGGCCGCTCCGCCTCGTGGACGCGGGCGAGGAGGTTCGCCGCTTCCTTGCTCCCGTCCGTGACAGCCTCGTCGCTGGTCAGCCGTTCACCCTCGCCTGGCCCGCAGGCGGACCCTGGCAACCCCGGATGGAAGGCGGTGAACGAGGTTCGAGCGATGTCTGAGGCTGCCGAACAACTGCGTGAGGCCGGGCCGCGGAGGTTCAGGCCATACCCGGAGTACAAGGACTCTGGTGTCGACTGGTTGGGCAGGATTCCGGTGCATTGGGAGGTCCGGCGTCTCAAGTACCTCGCGACTGTGAACGATGAGGCGCTGCCTGAGTCGACGGATCCTAATCTTGAGATGACCTACGTGGATATCAGCAGTATCGACCCCGGTAGGGGAATAACCAAAACAGAAGTGTTCCCGTTTGAGAAGGCTCCCTCACGGGCTAGACGTGTCGTCCGACACGGAGATGTGATCGTCTCCACCGTACGCACCTACCTGCGTGCGATTGCTTCGATCCGGGATCCCGAGCCAGGTCTCATAGTTTCCACTGGATTCGCTGTGATCCGCCCCAGAAGCCTGAACAGCACTTTCGCCGCCTACGCTCTCAGCGCGCCCTATTTCGTCGACACGGTCGTCGCAAATTCGGTCGGTGTGAGCTACCCGGCGATTAATGCTAGCGAGCTGGTCCGCTTTCCGATCGTCTATCCCGAGCATAGTCAACAGTGTGCCATAGCCACATTCCTCGACCGCGAAACGGCGAAGATCGACGCGTTGGTGGCGGAGAAGGGGCGTCTGATCGAGCTGCTAGAGGAGAAGCGCACCGCCCTCATCACGCGCGCCGTCACCCGTGGTCTCAACCCGATCGTCCCCATGAAGGACTCCGGCGTCGAGTGGCTGGGCAAGATCCCTGCGCATTGGGAGGTCAAGCGACTTCGCCATCTTGGCCAGGCCATCATCGGCTTGACATACGATCCCTCGGACGTCGTGGGGCCAGACAGCGGAGGGGTGCTCGTTCTCCGAGCATCGAACGTCTCGAATGGCCGTGTTTCTCTCGAAGACAACGTTTACGTTGGGTGCGCAATCCCAGATCGGTTGAGGACTAGCCTGGGCGACATTCTCATCTGCTCCAGAAGTGGTAGCAGATCGTTGATTGGCAAGAACGCAAGTATTGACGCTGGCACCGCCGGGCTGACTTGGGGCGCTTTCATGACGGTGTTCCGAAGCGCTTTCAACGACTATCTGTTCTACGTGTTCAACTCAACGTTGTTCGAGTATCAGTCGACTACTTTCCTCACATCGACCATTAATCAGCTTACCGTGGGAAGCTTGAAGAACTTTGCTGTTCCGGTACCACCCGACGTTGAGCAGTCGGCAATCGTCACGTTTCTGCGCAGTGAAACGGCAACGATAGATAAGCTGGTTGGCAAGGTTCAGAAAGCCATCGATCACCTCAAGGAATTCCGCACGGCCCTGATCTCCGCAGCCGTAACCGGCAAGATCGACGTCCGCGAGGAGGTGGCATGACGGTCGAGGTCTCGGAACGGAAGTTCGAGGAGGCGATCGAGTGTGCGCTTCTGCAGAACGCGCCGGACGCTTGCCCGGGAGACCCGACCACGCTCCGCGAGTCGCCACCGCCCTACGGCGACGATGCCCTGCCAGGAGGCTACCGGAGGCGGCGACCGGAGGACTACGACCGCGGACTCTGCCTCATCCCCTCGGACGTACTCGACTTCCTGCTCGCCACGCAGCCGAAGGAGTGGAAGAAGCTCCGGGAGCATCACGGCTCGGAGCTGAAGGCGCGCTTCCTCGCCAGGCTGTCTCGGGAGATCGGCAGGCGGGGCACGCTGGACGTGCTGCGGAACGGGCTCAAGGACTCCGGCTGCAAGTTCCAGCTGGCCTACTTCCGGCCGGCCAGCGGTCTGAACGAAGAGCTGCAGCGCCTCCACGCCGCGAATCTGTTCTCAGTGGTGCGCCAGCTTCGATACAGCCAGAAGGGGGAACAGAGCCTGGATCTCGTGCTCTTTCTCAACGGCATCCCGGTCTTCACCGCCGAGCTCAAGAACCCGCTCACCGGCCAGGACGTCGAGGACGCGATCCGCCAATACAAGCACGATCGAGACCCCCGGGAACCGCTCTTCGCCTACAGCCGCTGCCTCGCCCACTTTGCGGTCGACCCGGATCTCGCCTTCGTGACGACCCGGCTGGCCGGATCGAAGACGTGGTTCCTGCCATTCAACCAGGGACGCTTCGGCGGCGCGGGAAACCCGCCGGTACCGCCGACGCGGCAGGGCTACCCGACGGCATACCTCTGGGAGCGGATCTGGGCTCGCGACAGCGTCCTGGATCTCGTCCGCCAGTTCATCCACGAGGTAGAGGAAGAAGACGAGAAGGGCCGGAAGACCGGTCGCCGTTTCCTGGTCTTTCCACGCTACCAGCAGCTCGATTGCGTCCGCCGGCTCGTCACGGACGCACGAGGCAGCGGCGCCGGTCAGCGCTACCTGGTCCAGCACTCCGCGGGGAGCGGGAAGAGCTTCACCATCGCCTGGCTCGCCCATCAGCTCTCGACCCTGCACGATGCCCAGGACCGGCGCGTGTTCGACTCAATCATCGTCGTGACCGACCGGCGACTCCTGGACCGCCAGCTTCAGCAGACGATCCGCCAGTTCGAGCAGACGCTGGGAGTCGTGGAGAACATCGACCAGACGTCGCGCCAGCTCAAGGAGGCGCTCGAATCCGGGAAGACGATCATCGTGACGACGCTCCAGAAGTTCCCGGTGATCGCGGAGCAGATCGGCCAGCTCCAGGGCCAGCGCTTCGCCGTGATCGTGGACGAGGCACACTCCTCGCAGTCCGGAGAGAGCACGAAGAGCCTGAAGGCGGTGCTGTCTTCCCGCACCCTCGAAGAAGCCGAGGAGGAAGAGGCAGGCGCGCAGACTCCCGAGGAAGAACTCGAAAGTGCCGTCCTCGACGAGATTCGCAAGCGAGGGCGCCTGCCGAACCTCTCGACCTTCGCCTTCACGGCGACACCGAAGCCCAAAACGCTCGAACTCTTCGGCCGGAAGCGCCCGGATGGGAAGTTCGAGCCCTTCCATCTCTACAGCATGCGCCAGGCTATCGAAGAGGGCTTCATCCTGGACGTGCTCCAGAACTACGCGACCTACAGGGCCTACTGGCGGCTACTCAAGACGGTCGAAGACGATCCGCGATACGACCGACAGAAAGCGACGTACCTGCTGAAATCCTTCGTCGAGCTCCATCCCCACGCGGTCGACGAGAAGATCGGCATCATCGTAGAGCACTTCGCCGCCCAGGTCGAAAGTGCCATCGACGGGCGCGCGAAGGCGATGATTGTGACCCGCTCGCGGCTACATGCCGTGCGTTACAGGCTAGCTTTGGACCGGTACCTGAACGAGAAAGGCTACCCCTGGAAGGCTCTCGTGGCTTTCTCGGGAACCGTGAGGGACGGGGGTGCGGCGTACACCGAGTCGGGAATGAACTCGGCGGGTCGAGAACACGTGATCGGTGAGCGGAATACGGCAAACGAGTTCGACAAGCCGGACTACCGTTTTCTGGTAGTCGCCAACAAGTTTCAGACCGGGTTCGACCAACCACTGCTTCACACGATGTACGTGGACAAGAAACTCGGTGGCGTGAACGCGGTGCAGACTCTGTCGCGCCTGAATCGGATCCATCCGGGGAAGAAGGGCACCATGGTGCTCGACTTCGCCAACGACGCCGAGGAGATTCGCAAGTCGTTCGAGCCGTACTACGAAACGACGCTACTGTCCGAGGAAACCGACCCCAACCTCCTCTACGAGATCCAGGGCCGGCTCCTGGCCTTCGCCGTGTACACCGAAGCCGATGTCGAAGGCTTTGCCCGCGTGTACTTCGACAAGGGGGCGACTCAAGATCAGCTTTACGCGGCACTCGAGCCGATTAGGAGGCGATTCGACGAGATCACGGTTGACGAGAAACCTGACTTTCGAGGCCAGCTCACCGATTACGTGCGGCTGTATGCCTTCCTGGCTCAGGTGCTGACGTTTGCCGACCCTGATCTCGAGAAGCTCTACGTCTTCGCTCGCCACCTGAGGCGGTTGCTGCCAGCAGACCAGGAGGAACTGCCGCGCGAGGTGCAGCAGAGCATCGACATGGAGTCCTACCGGATCCAGGAGACGAGCCGGGGCAAGATCGCACTCGAGCGGCAGGCCAGCCATCTCCAGCCTGTCCGGACCAAGGGTCACGCCGGGCACGGCGAGGAGGAACTGGAACCGCTCTCCCGCATCATCGCCGAGCTGAACGAGCGCTTCGGCCTGAATCTCGGCCCGGAGCATCGACTCACGCTGGAGCAGATTCGAGAGGCCCTGGATGACGACGCCGGCCTGGATGCGAGCGCCCGAGTGAATACCCGCGAGAACGTGCGACTGACCTTCGATCCGAAGGTGCAGGACAAGATTCAGGAAATCGTCGAGACCAACTTCGACTTCTACAGGCGCATCACCGACGATAGCGCCTTCGGTGACGCTCTCAAGAACTTCCTCTTCGACGACTACATTCGGCGCCACCGGCGAGCCGAAGAACTACTCAAGCTTCAGGAATCGAAGACGCTGGAGTTCAAATCGAGCCTGCGGTGGGACCTCAAGGAAAACCGGAAAGACGACACCTGCGTGACACACGCCGCTCTCAAGACGATCGCAGCATTTCTCAATACGGAGGGAGGGGACCTGCTGCTCGGCGTGGCGGACGACCGGACCGTCCTTGGAATCGATCACGATCAGCTCGAGTCCGACGACAAGTTCATGCGTCACCTCGCTCAGATCGTTCGAAACGGCCTCGGCGATCGCGCCGGCACCTGCATAGACCCGAAGACCCAGATCGTGGAAGGGAAGACCGTCTGTCTGGTCTCGTGCCAGCGCAGCCCCGAGCCGGTCTACCTGCGGTGGAAGAACCTTGAAAAGTCGGAACAGGGTGATTTCTACGTGCGGAGCGGACCGGGATCCGTCAGGCTTCGTGCGAAGGATGTGGGCGAGTACGTGCGAACGCGGTTTTCGCAGAGCCCGGCTCAAGGGCCACCAGACTCGCTGGAGGCTGGCTGACCGGAGGGCCGTTAAAGCAGGCCACAGGTCCCGACACCGAGCGGGCGCACCAACCCGGCCGCCAAAAATCGATGGCCGTGAATAGGTCGAACCGCTCTACCCCTCATCATCATCGCCATCGCCGTCTCCCTCGTCGTCTTCTGCATCCACGGCCATGGCCTCTACATATTCACTACGGACATTCCGAAGTGAGCGCCGCGACGCTTGGTCAACGAGGAAAAACCACCAGCCGTTAGTCGAAGTACCTGTAATCGTGCGGGCAGCCTCAGACGGGCTCGAAAACGCCGCCCCATCGACCTCCACACGGCCGTCCGGGAGCAGCACGACGACCCTGTCGCTGAATGTTTTACTGCGCGGAAAAAGTGACATACCTGGCTCGAGCGCTCCTGCATTCATGAGATCAGCTAGTAGCACCTTCTTGCGCAGTCTTGGCCGGTCTGGAATATAACCCGAGCGATGGCCACTTGGCGTGGGCCAGATCTGGATAATCACCTGGGCTAGTTCGCGGGTGCGTGCTCTGATCGCATCCTCCGTCCAGGAGTCGCCTGCACCCCTCAGAAGCTCGCGGTTCAGCAGGAGAACGTCGTGACCCTCAAGGCCCTCCTTCTTTCCGCCTGCGCCAATCCACGGTCCGTTAGACACTTTACTGTTTAGCCTGCGCGTGAGCAGGGTGAGGTTTCCGAGCGTGTGAATGAGTTGGTCTCTTTCTTCCTCGGTGCCGTCACCATCCGGAAGCCTCCAGTTCACCGCCCACTTACGAGGCATTACGTGTTCGATCGCGTACGATCCCCTGGCGACTCGTTCGCCCCCGAGGCCTGTTTTCCCCTCCTCCCAGCCTCGCCTGTAGTCCTCGATTGCCTCAAGTACCATTCGCAGGCGACCCCGGCCGAGGCGGCGATAGGCGAGCAGTGTTGCGAGCTCCTGGTGGAGCTCAGTATCGTCCGGCCAGTACCGACTCCCGCTGGATTGTCCGCCAAGGTACGTCTCGATGACTTCTGCCGCCAGTTCTCGGGCTGAAGACCGAACCAACGCGACCAATTCGGCGACTACTGCGTTGTAGTTCTTTGTCGTAGCGCGGACCAGCATCCGACGAACCATCCAGCTCTCCACTACACCCAGGGCTTTGACGAACTGGTCCTCAGGAATTGGCGCTTCCTCTGGATCGAGGAGGCAAAGCACGAGCGGCTTAATGACCTCGCTCTCCATCACGCCCGTCCGGTACCCGAAGAGCCCGACACGGTCGATGGGCCCCACCAAATCCGATGCCTTGGTCACAAACTCGCGGTAGACATGCGCCGCATCATGAATTCGCGAGAGCATCGTCATCATCGGAATGTCAGAATCATGGTCGGCGTATCTCTTGAATCGATCAAACACTTCCCTGGCCACGACTTCTTCGCCTTTTCGGGCGATCAGCCAATGGTTTAGGAAAATCGATGACCGCTGGTATCGGATCCGCCCGACGTTAATCTCCTTTTCCCAGAACCCAGTTTCGAATTCCTTCCAGTACTCCTGATAGGCAAGGTCGACGTCCGTGCTTGCTTCCAATAGACGCTGAAAAATGAAATTCTTGATTAAGTCAGCCGCCGTGAGCTGCGCCCCACGAGCGTTAAGGGTTTCGAAGATCTCTTGAGCGTTCTCGTCTACCCCAAGGACAATCACGACCGTCTGTAGAAACTCCCGCACTACTCTCTCGATCGCTTCTGCTCGTTGCTGGACGAGCTCTTGGCCGCCAAGCGCGAGCCAATCACGTGCCTGCTCACAGAAACACTGATGCGCTTCCACCATCCGCTCGTTCCGCTGGCTAAGTGCGCTGTGGTTCACCGGCGGCGTAGCAGTCATAACTGCGACGAACGCAGCGCGATCACGATTCGTCGGCCAAACCTTAAGACGGTCTTCTGGCTCGATACAGAAAGGCTCCGCATTAGTTACCAGTGGCTCGATTCTGGCTGCTGATGCCCGAGCCCCTACGCCAATCAATTCCGCATGCAGTGCATCGAGGAGCAGCTGAAGGGTTGTGAGTCGTTGCTGGCCATCGATGATCGTCCATATCTGCATCAGGCCAACTGGGTTCTGAGTCTGCTGAAGGACGACTGCCCCGAGGAAGTGTGGTTGATGGTTACCTGAGGGGTTCATCAGTAACCGCTCCGCCACGCGGACGACGTCGTTCCAGAGTGGCTCCCACTGATTCTCCTTATTCCAGACGTACGAACGCTGAAATAGAGGGACAACAAGCCGTTGAGGCTGCATGAACACCGTCTGGGGCGTACGAACCGGGATATTGCCAAATGTTGTGTATGCGGCATGATCAGGCGGCTTCCTTTCGGACGCCATCGACGAAGGGCACACCGTCGATGACATCGGCGATCAGTTGACACCCATTCAACGCTCTCCAGGTCTTCTGTGCGGCCATCGCCAGCTTGAACACCATCGTCAAGCACGCCAGGCGGCTGCCCGCGCCCTTCGTCTTGCGCGTGCGGAGCCGGACGGTGGCGAACGTCGACTCGACCGGATTGGTGGTCCGGATGTGAATCCAGTGCTCGGCGGGGAACTCGTAAAAGGTCAGCAGCACGTCCCGGTCTTTCGCCAGGCAGGCGGTCGCCGCCGGAAACTTCGCGTGAAACGTGGCCACGAACAAGTCGAACGCCTGGTTGGCGCTGGACGTCGTCTCCGCCATCCAGATGTCGTGCAGCATCGCCTTCGCCTTGGGCTGCACGCCCTTCGGCAGCTTGTTCAGCACGTTCATCGTCTTGTGCACCCAACACCGCTGTTCGCGGGTCTTCGGGAACACTTTCCGCACGGCGCCCCAGAATCCGAGGCCCCCGTCGCCGACGGCGAGTTCCGGGTCGATCGCGAGCCCGCGCGCCCGGACGTCCAGCAGCAGCTCGCGCCACGACTGCTCGCTCTCGCGGTAGCCATCGGTGATCGCGATCAGCTCCTTCTGCCCCTCCCGCGTGGCGCCCATCAGCACCAAAATGCACTGCCGCTTGTTGTCCGTGTCCTCGAGGCGGACGTTGAAGTACACCCCGTCCGCCCAAACATAGGCATAGCGCCGGCCGGCGAGGGACCGCTGCGACCACCCGCGGTAGTCCTGCTCCCACACCGCCTTGAGCCGCGTGATCGTCGTCGCCGACAACCCCCGCGCGTCGGGCCCCAACAGCGCCTGCAAGGCCTCGCTGAAGTCTCCCGTGCTGATGCCCTTGAGATAGAGCCACGGGTACAGTTCTTCCAAGCTGGTCGTCTTTCGCAGGTAGGGCGGCAGGATCGCCGACCGGAACGTCTCCCGTTCGCCTACGGGCCGACGGTCCCGGACCCGGGGCTGCTGCACGCGCACGTCCCCGAGCGGCGTTTGAATCGCCCGAGTGGGCAAGTGGCCGTTGCGAACGACGCGCCGGCGCCCGGCCGCGTCCATCGTCGCCGCCCGGGCCGCAAGGTAGTCGTCCACCTCGGCCTCGATCGCCGTCAGCAACATCTGTTGCGCTCCGCGGTGCAGCACCTCGGTCAGGACATCTCGGGGGGTTGCCCCATCCGCTGTTGAAATTCAGCGGCAGCTCGGTTCACGATTATGCAACCATCTCCGACGAATCACCGAACCCCAGCTGAGCGTCGCGCGCTCGGAGCGCGGTCACCAGCGTGGGCATGTCCTTGTACCCCTTGAGCCGCCGAAACCCTTTGGCGGCTTCCAACACGCCAGCGGCGACCCAGCGAACCACCATCGCGCCACCCCGCCAGCGTGTCACGTTGCGCTCGACGTGGCGCGTCCGGCTGAGGAGGCTCTCAATGGCGTTCGTCGTGGCGAGCGACCGCTGGAGCCGCGCCGAGAACCCCAAGCCGATGACGGTGAGCGTCTCATCGAGGCCTTCCCGCACGCTCGCGGCAGCACTCGGGTAGTCGGCGTCCAAGCGGCGGGCCAGGTCCTGCAGGAGCCGCCGGGCGGGCTTGACGGCGCGGCGCGTATAGGCGCGCGTGAGGATGGCCTTCACCCACGGGCGCTGCGCCTCGGGCAGATACTCGAGCACGTTGCGCCGCTTGTGCACCTGGCACCGCTGCACCAGGGCGGCGGGGCCGAAGGTCTGGGTCACGGCCGTGTGGAGCGCCTTCGCCCCATCGAGGATCACAAGCAGACTGCGGTCGGTCCGCAGCCCGCGGCTCTGCAGGTTCGTCAGCAGGCCCTGGCACACGGTCGTGTTCTCGGTCGAGCCTTCCCACAGGCCCAGCGCGTGTTTTCGGCCCGTTTGGTCGATGCCCAGGGCCACGACGATGCAATGGCTCCCGACCTGCACGCCGTCGATCAGCAGCCCGACGAGGTCGAGGTCGTCCAGCGGCGTCACCCGCCAGGCGTCCAACTGCGCCTGGGTCTGCGCGACAAACCGGCGACTCACCGCACTCTTGCTCGTCCCGCGCGTGCGGACGTCGGCCCCCAGCGGTTCTAGACTCCGGTCATACTGGCGCGTGGCCACGCCGATGAGCATCTGCTCGACCACGCGTCGGTTGAGGGGGTCCGTGTGCGTAAAAGCCTCGACGGAGGGCAGCGCCACCTCGTGGCCGTCGCGCCGCACCCGCGGCCGGCGAATCCCCACTTTGCGGCCGCCCAGCACGACCTCGCTGGGCGCATGCCCCGCCCGAGAGGCGCGCCGGGTGGACTGATGGGTATACCGCGGCCCGCACACGGCCACGCGATCCTCCTCCAGCATCGCCTCGAGCACCTTCAGGCCCGACGCGACGACCAACGCCTGGAGCTCGGCCTGCGCATCGACCAGGATGTCGACCAACGGCAGGTGCCGAGGTGCCGGCGAATCTGATTGGTGCCTCCGGGTGACTGTGCCAGACTTCTTCATGGTGGCTCCTTTCTGGGGGCTTCGGCCCCAGGTTTCCCACCGGCCGTCTATCACGACCAGCAGGGAGCCGCCGCTTCAAATTTCAACAGCGAGAGGGACACCCCCCATCTCGGGACGATTCTTGTGGGAACTGGACCAGCTTTTCGTTAGGCTCCGGCATGGTGGCGTACCTCCTTGCCCTTCGGGTGAGGGGGGTGCGTTAGCAACACCCAGGGTACGCCGCCTGTTCAAAACCTCAAACACAACTTTCGGTTATATCTCGTACGAACCTGGGTCTCCACGGAAATGCTCCTTCGTCGGTCAGTCGCTTTCTAACTATAACTGGGTGCCGCCCCGGCAAAGCCGGGGGGTCTCTCACGTTGACTAGCTCCACCTTCGACGGCTCGTAGCGCCTTCGTCACGACTTCGCCAAGAGCACCAAGTTTCGGCCCGATGGACGTGAGGTCGGTCGCCTTCGAACCCTTGGACACCGTCAGGCTCCCATCCGGCTTCCGTTTTGGCCCTAGTCGGTCATCTATGGCTACGAGACCTGCGATAAACTCCTCCAGCAGCTCAGTTGAATGGTCTTCACGAAGAAAATCTATCTATGGCTACGAGACCTGCGATAAACTCCTCCAGCAGCTCAGTTGAATGGTCTTCACGAAGAAAATCTAACCACCGCTTACTCGTCCGGATCTTCCCTCCCTTCGAAACGCTGAGAATGACAGGCTGAGCTCCGTCGGCGCTTGGAAGCTGCATCTTCAAGAGAAGTCTGATTGGTGTGAACGACACCTCGATCAACTCCTCACGGTCCGAAAGCCCATCAACGAAAGTCCGCAGCTGTCGAGCTACCTCGTGGGATGTGGAACCCTTCAACAACTCGTAGAATTCTTCCTCAGATAAGGGGTTCTTCTTTTCTGAAGATGATGTCGTCGTCTTCGGGACCTCGGCGGATACCGCAACGGTGTTTCTGGCACTCTCGTTGAGGTCGATGTGGACCACCGCACGCGTGACTTCGGCGGTCCGGGTCACGACTTGCGGGACGAAAAGCAGGCTGTCAGCGTCATCCCGGCGTTGGTAGCAGGCCAGTTCGACAAGACCGAGTGTGTACTGGAGGGTCGGCGTGCGCTGGAGAAATTCCGCCATCTCCTCGACGCCCTCACGAATCCCATCACCGATGACGAGCAGTAGGAACCGCCCGTTTCGGAGACATCTGTTCACGGCATCGACGAACTCCGCCTGATCAGCTGGATCATCCTCTTCTTCACATACGTGGCTGAACAACGACCCGTCGCCGTCTGTCGCTGACCGCTTGTCCTTGAAACCTTTCTCTAGGTCGCTGTAGGTCCACCGAGCCAGTTCCTTCGCGTAGTCGATGATCTGGGCTACAACCTCACGGCGAGCTTCAGAATTCCGCCAGAGTTTGGTTTCCACGATAGTTATGTACCCGGTCGCGCTCAGGAATAGCGCGTCCACGCGCCCAACGCCGGGAACTCTGAACTCTGTACCTAAGCAGACCGGCGAAGAAAACACGGGGTCGAACCGGTTCACCGGAAGAAGTGACGGGGTGCTCGCTAGAAGGTCACGAAGAGTTGCCTCCTTGAACGGCTGCTGGCTCGCGGGCACGCGCTTGAGCGACTCGGTGCTTCCATCGGCAGCTCTCCAGACTGGAGTGGCCCATCGGTCAATCATTCCGGTACCTCTATGTCTTTATCCTGGCTGACGGTGATTCTGGAACGGGTGGCTCGATCCCCTAGTCGACGACCGCTTCCAACTCCTTGACCGCCCGCTCCAGTTCTTCAATCAATGCCGTCGACTCCCCCGCCTTGAACGCCTTCACCAGCTCCTGGTAATTCCAGAGCTGGTCTTCCTTGTCCGCGCTGAACCGGTCCCACAGCTTGTCGCCGATCTGACGGTAGTCGCTCAGGATCGCAGAGACGTTGTGCAGCTTGTCTGCCGCTGATACCAGGCGGACGGAACTATTCGACTGGAGAAGATGGGCATGATACTTGGCCTTGCGTTCACGCCACGGCGGCTTCGGCTGGACGCCGGTATCCGAACAGGCGTCGACGATCTCGGTGACGCGATCGCGGATCGCCGAAGCGATGCCTGATCTCGTCACGCGCGTCGGCGCCGCCCTGGTCTTCTATCGTGTCGTGTAGTAGCGCCGCAATCGCTTCGTCTTCGTCGGCGCCATACTGCAAGGCGATGCTGGCAACGCCGAGTAGATGCGAGATGTAGGGAATCTCAGTGCCCTTTCGTTTTTGGGTGCGGTGTTTGGAAGCGGCGAAACTTAACGCCTCATCGAATCGCTCGGAAAGTTGCACCCTGAGAGCCTCCTACGTACCCCAATCGGTCTGCTTCCCCTCGAACTTCCTGCTGTCGGCGAGCTTCAGGATTGCCCAGCAGCTCGGCAAGATTCGAAACGTTCGCGCAGTGTAGTCCGAACCGGGCGAGTTTGCCATCGTGAGCTATTTCACACAATTCAGGGACGACGGCGAGTATAACCAAGCGGGAGACCCCCATGAACGACACCTTGCTGACCCTGATCTACGCGCGTCTGGAGGCGGACGGGGCGGCCAGCGAGCCGTGGAGCAACCTGGTGATGGCAGCCTGCGAGGGGGCGGACGAGCTGGACGCCGCCCTGAGGGTGGAAGGGGACGCCGCGGCGCCAGGCGCCCCGACCGCGCCCATCGTACCGACCGACCCGCCGGGGGCCTATCTGCAATCGGTGACGGTCAGCGGGTTTCGCGGCATCGGCGCGCCCGCCACGCTGACGCTGCAGCCGGGACCGGGCCTGACCCTGGTGGTCGGCCGGAACGGCTCGGGCAAGTCGAGCTTTGCCGAAGGGCTGGAACTGCTGCTGACCGGTGACAACACGCGCTGGTCGGGTCGGTCGAAAGCCTGGCAGGAAGGCTGGCAGAACCTGCACTCGAAGGGGGGCAGCACGCTCGAGGCTGTGCTGGCGGTGGAGGCAGCCGGCGTGACGACGGTGCGGCGCGAGTGGGCGGCGGGTGCCGACCTGGACGCGGGCGAGACGACGGTGCAGCCGCACGGCACACGGAAGACGACGCTCGGCGCGCTGGGCTGGGAGGAGGCGCTGACCACCTATCGGCCATTTCTCTCCTACAACGAGCTGGGCTCGATGCTGGATGACGGGCCGTCGAAGCTCTACGACGCGCTGGCCCGCGTCCTGGGGCTCGACGACCTGGTGGAGGCGGAAGAGGCGTTGTCGAAGGCGCGACGCGACCGGGACAAAGCGAAGAAGACGGTGAAGACGGCGGCGGGTGAGCTGGGCGAAGAGATCCAGGCGCGGGTCACCGAGCAATCCGATCGGTCCGAGAAATCCGACAGCCGCCTGACACGATGCGCGGAGCTGCTTGGCGCGCGGACGCCCGATCTGGATGCGCTGGAGGCACTGCTGGGCGACTCGACCGAGGCGTCGTCCGGGACGGATCAGGATCTGCTGCGACAGGCCACGTTGACGTTGATCAGGGCGCCAGACAGCGAGGCGGTCACCCGGGTGGCGCTGCGCCTGGTGGATGCGGCGACCGCCCGCGCAAAGCTGCGCGGCACCGAAGCGGAGCGGGCCGGCGAGCTGGCGAGCTTGCTGCAACAGGCGATCGACTATCACGAGAAGCATACGGCCACGAACTGCCCGGTCTGCGGACGAACCGATGCCCTGGATGCGTCGTGGCAGAAGACGGCCGTCGCCGAGGTGGCTCGCCTGCACAAGCTGGCCAAGTCTTGCGAGCAGGCCGATCGAGAACTGGAACAGCTGGAGCGTGAGGCGCGGCAATTCTTGCAGGAGCCGCCGAGCGTGCTGGCTCGGCTCGAGACGGTGGGTCTCGATCCATCAGCCGCGATCGAGCAGTGGCAGGCGTGGCACCAGGGTCGGGTGCTCGATGATCCGGAGACGCTGGCGACGCATCTGACCGATCGGATCGACCCGCTGCGCACGGCGGTGGACGATCTGGTCGGGAAGGCCCGTGAGGAATTCGCCCGCCGCGAGGACGTCTGGCGGCCGATCGCCCTGGAGCTGGCCGTCTGGCTGACGCAGGCCAGGGAGGCAGCGCGCGGGGCCGAGCCATTGAAGCAGATCATGCAGGCGGAAGATTGGCTGAAGGCGACGGCCGAAGCGATCCGGAGCGAGCGGTTCGCGCCGATTGCCGCTGAGACGAAGTCGATCTGGACTGCGCTGCGACATCAGAGCAACGTGGACCTCGCGGATGTGGTGCTGAGCGGGACGAGGACCAAGCGACGCGTAGAGCTCGACGTCACGGTGGACGGCGTCAAGGGGACCGCGCTGGGCGTCATGAGCCAGGGGGAGCTGCACGCCATGGCGCTCAGCTTGTTCCTGCCGCGCGCGACGCTGCCGGAGAGCCCATTCCGGTTCATCGTCATCGACGACCCGGTGCAGTCGATGGACCCGGCCCGGGTGGACGGCCTGGCCCGGGTGCTGGACGACGCCGCGCAGGATCGGCAGGTGGTCGTCTTCACCCACGACGACCGGTTGCCGGCAGCGGTGCGGCGCATGGGCCTGGAGGCCACGGTAATCGA
Organism: Vicinamibacterales bacterium; assembly: GCA_963667915.2. Lineage (GTDB taxonomy): Bacteria > Acidobacteriota > Vicinamibacteria > Vicinamibacterales > UBA823. Next base: position 1,604,490 of record CAXXNN010000004.1, read on the forward strand.
TGTGGCCCGGCGGGCGGGCTCGGTCGTCGAGTGCCGGCCGGCGATGGATCCGGTGAAGGCGTACCTGCAGGATGCCGTCGCGCTCGTCTCGACCGACGAGCTGCCGGACCAGGCGAAGGCGAAGGTCGTGCCCGGCTTCTGTCGCTCGGCGCTCGAAGCGGTGTTTGTCGAGTCGATCCGGCGGAAGCGCTTGGCAGCGGGCCGGCCGCACCGCGACGTGGAGGCGGAGCTGGCCGAGGCAGGCACGCTCAACAAGCGGGCGGCGCTGGCGCTCTTCGACTCGACCGATCGGGCGGGCGATGTGATGCACCGCCTCAACAAGTTCGGGTCGTGGGCCGGTGACGTCTTCCTCGCGTGCAAGAAGGGAACGCACACCGGGCACGCCGGCGACCTCAGGACGCTGGCCGAGGATACCGGGCGGCTCACGGAGCGGCTGCGGAGCGCGTTATGACGACCGAAGCGGCCACGCTACTGCAGACGGCGCGGAGGGTGATCGGCGCGACGGGTGCGGCGCGGTCGACTTCTGCGGCAGCGGCCACGGCGGGGGTGAAGCCACCGTCCACCGCCGGCCTGTGGCTCCGGTGCAGCGCGTTTCTGACCCGGCAGGCGCTGGAAACCGCGCTGGACGACTTCTGGGTGCGCCGGCAGCCGGGCGTCGAGCATGCGGGCCCAGCTGCTCTGCCTCGGCGCGTTCCTCGGCGACGACCCGCTCGCCAGCCGCGTCGCCCACGCCTGGTCCGCGCTCAGCAACGCCTGCCATCATCATTCCTACGAGCTGGCACCCACCGTGGGTGAGCTGGAAGGGTGGATCGAGACCGTGCGGGAGTTTGGGGAGAAGTGTGAAGGGGCTGGAGGGGTGGTACAGGCATGACGGCATCGACATCACCCGGGATGCCCGACGAGTTGGAGATCTCGATCGGCGGCTACTTTGGCCCCTCCTATCGCGTCGCGAAGGTGGGAGACGAGTTGACTTACACGAGCCGGGCGTCTGGTGACGATCCGCTACGTGAGGAACCGCTTCTCCCCACCACTGAGTTCGTAGAGCTGGACGGTGCCAAGGTTCACATCTACGAGCTGTTCGCGCTGACGAACTTCTTGCTCTGCTCAGCCGTTCCAGGGAAGCAGCTCGACGAGACGGCATTCGTCGAAATGCGGGTGCTCGGCGCCCAGCGCGGTAAGTCCACGAAGACGATGCGCAAGAACTGCGCAGAGCATTTCCGGGCCGCGATGGAGATTCTCGAACCGACCGTGATGGTCGCTCAAGGGAAGGGTGTCCGGAAGTGGCTTGAGGGTGCGCTGGACGGATTCGATCGGATCGATGACTCCTTGCCGATCGAACGCGTGCGTATCGGGCCGCTGACCACGCTACTGGCCACGTTCGGTCATCCCAGTGCGCCGTCACGCGACAACTGGGGGCAGAATGAGAAGCAGCGCTACTTGCTGGAGACGGTGAAGCCGCCGGTCGAGGTGCTGTTAGACCTCGTCGGCGGCAGCGCAACAGAAAGGATTGGCGTTGACTGCCCTTAGGGTAATGGCTAGCATGGTTTCAATGACTCCGCGGTGAGAACCGGTTAGGCGGCCTATATGGCCGCCTTCGTTATTTTGAAAACCATACGACGCACTTCAAGTTGAGGATGACTTCGGAATTCTTCGATTCACTGCCCGACAGAAGTTCTTCCTCCGCTCACCGACGAACAGAAGGGGTGACGGCGTACCGACCCGAGACGCTCGTGAATCAAAGATCCACCTCGAAACTGGTGCGCGAGGGGGAGTTCGTCGCTGAGCTCGATGTTGAGCTTATCGAGGCCGAGGGCGGCTGGGCACCCTACATGGCGCTAGAAGACGCGTACAAGCTAGATGACGTGCGAGACGCGCTACGGACCGGGGACCTTGAGCGTGTATCGTCTCACGCCCGTGCAGCGCTGACCTGGTCGGTGCCCGCTAACACGCCGATGAAGCGGAGTGACTTCGCCGCCCGCGCATCGGCCCGCCGTCAGACGTCCGGAATCAGGATCCGAATCGCGAGATGAAGAACCAAGTCATGAACACGCGCGTCTATCGGCTGAAAGTCACTCTCCGTGGTTCTCGGCCTCTGATCTGGAGAAGGGTCGAAGTCTCAGCGGACATCACGTTGTTCAAGTTGCACCAGATCTTGCAAATCGTCATGGGCTGGACTGACAGCCATCTGCACCAGTTCGAGCGCGGAAACACATATTACGGCGAACCCGATCCCGAATTCGGCATGCAACGCCAGAACGAGAGACGGGTTCGACTCGCCGAGGTCCTTCGAAAGCCGAAGGACCGGATGCACTATGAGTACGATTTCGGCGACGGTTGGGACCATGATGTTGTCCTCGAGAGCATCACCCTGGCTGGCCCCGGAGACCCCCTTCCACGTGTTCTAGCCGGCAAGGGGGCCTGTCCTCCTGAGGATGTCGGAGGACTTGGCGGGTACTACGACTTTCTAGAGGCACTGCGCGATTCGAAGCATCCTGAACATGACGACATGGTCCAATGGCGTGGTGGGAACTTTGATCCGAAGGCTTTCGATCTCGATGAACTGAATAAGTGTTTCCAGCCGCGCGCTCGCCGGCGGCCAACGCGGCGCCGCACCTGAACCATGCTGGCAGCATGACGCCGGGTCGATGTCGAATGCAGCGCACACGGCTTGCCACGCAGTCACGCCGATAAAGACCGTCGATAGCTGCTCGCTCCGCGGTTGTTCGATGCGGCAGACTCTTGTCGAGCGCGTCTTGGGAGACTGTCGTGTGAGCGTGCTCGACCCAGGACTACGCAGGAACGACGACGGACATCCGGCCGTGATTCTTGCGCGTGCGCGTCACGCGGATCTCCACGTCATGGCCGAGGGCCGTCAGAAAATCCATCAGGCGTTCTGCGGAGAAACTCCCCGACCGGTTGCGCATCAGCAGCGACACGTGTGGTTGCTTGATGCCGAGAATTTCACCCGCCTTCACCTGCGTCAACTTGCGCGCCTTGATGATGCGGTGAATCTGTAGTGTCAGGCGGGCCTTGAGCAGTTCCTGCTCCGGCTGGGGCACGCCAAGGTCTGCGAAGACATTGCCGCTGCCAGTCTCGTAGCCGGGCCTACTCTTCTTCCTTGCCATGTTCGTTCTATCCCTTGCTGTGCAGCCGCTGTGCGTCGGTCAGTCTCTGCCGAATCAGATCAATCTCATGCTTCGGCGTGCCGCGACCCTTCGTGGATGTTTTCTGAAAGGCATGGAGAACGTAAATGGCGTCACCGAGTTGCGCGGTGTACACCGCGCGGTACATGTTCGTCTCGTGTCGGTCAATGATCTCCATGACACTGGCACCCCCAAAGCCTTTAAGCGGTCTTGCAGCCGGGTCCGTCTCACCCTGCTGCACCGTTAGAGCGCCATGCCCATGTCACTACGCACCTGCTTCGGGAAACGCCTGAGATCCTTGCGTGACGACCCGACCCAGATGATGGGCTTGGGGTCTCGCTCGCCTTTCACTATACGAGTATAAGTATATTCATATGGATCGGTCAATCTTCGCAGTTTGGCAGCAACGAAACTGCGGGTGTCAGAAGAGAACCAGTTGGCTGGCTCACGCCGCGTCGCGAGATTCACAGAGGCGAGCGGCCAACTCCACGATCTTGTCCCTCATGTGCAGCCTCTCGAGCCAGCGGGCGGGGATACCCGACATGCCGTAGAACGCGCCGGCGACCTGGCCGCACACGGCGGCGGTGGTGTCCGCGTCGTCGCCCAGGTTCGCGGCCAGGAGTGCCGCTTCGCTGAAGCTACTGGTCTTCCAGAAGCACCACAGGGCCGCTTCGAGGCTCTCGACGACGTAGCCCGAGCCGCGGATCTGTTCTTCCGACTTGTCGCGATAGCGACCCTGGGCGATGGCGGCGATCTTGGCCTCACCCTTGAACGTGTCACCGTCCTGCAAGAGGACGTCGTCCTTGTCGCGGCCGGCGAGCGCCCGCGAAGTGATGGCAGCCAGCAATCGAGACGCATCGAGGCACTCTTGTGCGCCGTGGGTGGTACGGGCGCTGTCGACGGCGAACGCCTCGGTACGGGCCGCATCCGGAAAGTAGAAGATCGGGATCGGGGCGAGCCGCATGATGCACCCGTTGCCGGCGGCGTCCGCATCAGCGGAACCGGCATACGGATCGCCGGAGGCGCGATAGCGGGCCAGCGCGGCGGAGCACGTGTTTCCGATGTCGAAACAGGTACCCGTGCTACTGAGGTAGCCGTCCTGCCACCAGCGGGTGTAGCGGTCCATCTGATCCGTGGCATCGAAGCCCTGGCATTCGACCAGGCTGGTGGCCAGGCAGAGCGCCATCGACATGTCGTCGGTCCACTGCCCGGGCTGCAGGCGGTGCGGCCCACCGCCGATCATGTCCCTCAGCGGTTCGAAGCTACCTCGCGGTTGGAACTCGACCGCCGCCCCGAGGGCGTCGCCGACGGCGAGACCGAGGAAACATCCGCGGAATCGGTCCTGGGGGTCTGGGGTCGCGGTCATAGGTTCACGAGGCAGATTGGAAAGGGTCGCTCACCGCCGCGTAGGAACCGTCGGGTCCGGCGCCTCCATTGGGCTTGTAATGACGGATGCTAGCCGGATGCTAGAATGGGCTCATGACCGATCGAGCGCAAGAGCTTTTGCGCGCCGCCTTGGCGCTGGCGCCCGAGGAACGTGCGGACGTTGCTGCCGAATTGCTCGCGAGCCTCGACGAGCCCGCGGACGACCCAGCCGCCGTCGAAACCGCCTGGGCGCGAGAGATCGAAAGGCGTGCACGGCGGGTTCTGGCCGACGAATCGGCCGGCGAGCCGTGGGAGGACGTGCGTGAACGAGTGGCACGTCACCTGGCCGACCGGTGAAGCGTCGATTCCGAACAGAGCCTGAAGCTGGCGCTGAACTGGGTGAAGCGGTCCAGTGGTACGAAGAGCGGCGAGCCGGTCTCGGCGCCGAGTTTCTCGAAGCGATCGACCTCGCTCTCAAGCAGATTGCACAATGGCCGCACGCGGGCGCGCCGGTGCCACAGCTCTCGCCTGACCTGCCCGTACGACGTGTGCCCATCGCGCGCTTCCCGTACCACGTCGTGTACCTTGAAACGCCAGCAGCAATTCGTATTCTTGCGTTCGCCCATGATCGCCGCTTGCCTGGCTACTGGCAATCTCGCATTCGGAGATAGTGGTCTTCTACGACTGGGGCGTGGGATCGGAGCGGGGCACCAAGCTGATGAGCGGCGCGCTGGGAGCAGCGGATCCCGCAGGCCTACAAGCTGTACCGGAACCGGTTGAAGCCGGACGCAGGGCAGGCGAAGGACTTCCGGCGGCGATATTCACAGGAGGTAAAGATCACGTTCGTCGGTGTGTGGGACACGGTTGAAGAAGTTCTTGGGCGAGCATCCGGACGGGTGGGGGTGAGAAAGGCCCCGAGAAAAGAACAGGGCGTCGCCTGCGGCTCGCCCTCGCAGCCTTGAAAGGCTGCGCTACACGGCTACACGATCCTCATCGGCGCTGCGCTACACTGGAGCCGCCGCGGCAGGGCAACGCCAGCCTGGACGACGGGATGCGCGAGGTCCTCTTTCCGGCACGCGGCCAGTGAGGGACACGTCGGTGACAGAATCGGTCGACACGGTGCCGCCGCCATCTCCCTCCAGGCGACGGCTCGACTGCCTGCGGGCGCTCGAGCGGAAGGTGCTCTGGCTGGCGGTCTGGATGATCCACCACGCCAACCGTGTCCGGCCCGCGCGCGACGGCCTGAAGGTGGGCGGGCATCAGGCCTCGTCGGCGTCGATGGTGACGCTGATGACGGCGCTCTATTTCGAGGTCGCGCGGCCCTGCGACCGGATCGCGGTCAAGCCGCACGGCAGCCCGGTCTACCACGCCATCCAGTACCTGTTCGGCCGTCAGACGCGGGACCAGCTCGAGCGGTTCCGCGCCCTGGGCGGCGCGCAGTCGTACCCGTCACGGACGAAGGACGCGGACGATGTCGACTTCTCGACCGGCTCGATGGGGCTCGGGGTGGCGATGACGAGCTTCGCCGCGCTGGTCCAGGAATACGTGCGGGCGAAGGGCTTCGGCATCTTCAAGGACGACGCGCCGCCGGGGCGGATGATCGCCCTGGCGGGCGACGCCGAGTTCGATGAGGGCAACGTGTTCGAGGCGCTGCTCGAGGCCTGGAAGCACCGCGTCGGCAACGTCTGGTGGATCATCGACTACAACCGCCAGAGCCTGGACGCGATCTCCGAGGACCGGATGTGTCAGCGGCTGGACGGTATCTTCACGGACATGGAGTGGCGCGTCGTCACGATCAAATACGGGACGCTGCTCGAGCGCGCGTTCACCGGCGCCGGGGGCGGCGCCCTGCGCGACTGGATCGACGGTTGCGCCAACTCGCTCTACTCGGCGCTGGCCTATCAGGGCGGCGCGGCCTGGCGGCGTCAGCTGACGCGCGATCTCGGCGATGCGAGCGGCATCCCGGAGCTGCTCGACACGCACGACGATGTTCGGCTGCAGGCGCTGATGACGAACCTGGCCGGCCACGATCTGGAGTCAGTCCTGGGCGCCCTCGACGCGATGCGGGACGAGGTGCCGACCTGCCTCATCGCCTACACCATCAAGGGCTATGGCCTGCCGCTGGCGGGCCACAAGGACAATCACGCCGGGATGCTGACGCCGAAGCAGATGGAGGCGTTCCAGGGCACGATGGGGATCGCCGACGGCGAGGAGTGGGAGCGGTTCGCGGGACTCGACCTGGCGGCCGACGAGCTGGACGCCTACCTCGGCGCAGTGCCCTTCAATCAGTATCAGGCGGGCGAGCGCAACCACGCGACGCCGCGGGTGACGGTCCCGGATCGGATCGCCTCCCCGCCCGGCGACACGCTGTCGACCCAGCAGGGGTTCGGGCGGCTGCTCACCGAGATCGCCCGCCAGCACCCCGACCTGGCCGAGCGCATCGTGACGACCTCGCCCGACGTCACCGTCTCGACCAACCTCGGTGGCTGGGTCAACCGGCGAGGCGTGTTCGACGTCCGCGAGCGGGTCGACACGTTCCGCGACGGCCGGCAGCTCTCGGCCCAGGACTGGTCGATGGGGCCGACCGGCCAGCACATCGAGCTGGGCATCGCCGAGAACAACCTGTTCATCCTGCTGGCCGCCCTCGGATTGTCGGGACCGCTCTTCGGCGCCCGCCTGCTCCCGATCGGCACGCTCTACGACCCGTTCATCAAGCGCGGCCTCGACGCGCTGAACTACGCCTGCTACCAGGATGCGCGCTTCATCGTCGTGGCGACACCGTCCGGCGTGAGCCTGGCAGCGGAAGGCGGCGCGCATCAGTCGGTCGAGACGCCGCTCATCGGGATCGGGCAGCCGGGACTGACCGCGTTCGAGCCGGCCTACGTGGACGAGCTGAGCGAGATCCTGCGCTGGAGCCTGGCGCACATCCAGGACGACGACGGGGAGTCGGTCTACCTGCGGCTCTCGACCCGACCCATCGCGCAGCGGGAGCGGGAGCTCACACCGGAGCTGCGCGGCCAGATCGTCGACGGCGGCTACTGGCTGGTCGAGCCCGGCCCCGGAGCCGAGGTCGCCATCGTGGCGTCGGGCGCGGTCGTGCCGGACGCGCTCGAGGCGTTGACCGAGGTCCAGGAGGACATCCCCGAGGCGGGCCTCCTCGTGGTGACTTCCACCGACAGACTCCATCGCGGCTGGGTGCACAGCAGCCGGCAAGGCCCACTCGACGCCGGCCGCCGGATGCCGCACGCCGAACAGTTGCTCCGCGCACTGCCCGAGACGGCCGCGCTCGTGACCGTCGTCGACGCGCATCCCGCGACCCTGTCGTGGCTGGGCAGCGTCAGGCGGAACCGCGTCGTCCCGCTCGGCGTCGACCGGTTCGGCCAGTCGGGCGATCTCCCCGATTTGTACCGGACCTACGGTCTGGACGCCGACGCCATCCTCGGCGCCGTCGCGCGCGCGTGGACCCTGTCGAATTGAGCCGGTGTAAAGCTGGCGTCGCCGATCAACGCCGAGTGCTCACGGCGTTTGACGCAATTGCCGGATCAGGCGGGCTTTCGGAGCAGGACGATCCGGTTGGTGTTGGTGCCCTTCCGAAGATTGTCCACGCCCCAGCAGTTCGAGGTCTTCGTGAACACTTGATCGTTGATCAGCACCATCAAGGGTTCGAACCCCGCGGAGGCGGCCGCGGGCACGATCAGGTCCTCTAGTAATATTTTTCCGCTGCGCACTTCACCCACTTCAAAGGCGATGTGCCCTCCCGGGACGAGCACCCGCTCGAGCTCGGAGAACACCCGGGTCATACGCGCCTGCCAGTCTTCGAGTTTTTTCAACTGCCAGACCGGCACCTGCTGCGCGTCCAGCCCGTTGAACCAGCAGCGGAGCCAGTTGTCCGCCTGGTAGTCGACGACATCCAGGAACGGCGGTGAGGTCACAACGAGATGGACCGACGCCTCCGCGATGCTCGGCGTGTCGTCCGCGGACCCGGTGACCAGCACCGTCACCGCGGCGACCGCCCGGAGCCGCTCGAGCTGCGCCGGGTCGCTCTTCCTGAGCAGCGAGCGGCTCTTGCGGAGAATGGCGCCGACCAGATCCCGTTCGGGCGGGGTCTGCTGGCGTGCGGCGTTGATTTTTCGCTGCGCCCCGGCGGACACCGCCTGATTCGGTGGCAGCGTGTACACCGAAAAAAAGCCCCTGGAGTGGCCGGTCAGGCGGTTGGTCGCGACCATCCGGATCCACCCGTCCACGTCGTCCAGCGCATGCTGCACGGCGCGGGTCAGCAGGTACGCGCGAAGGTTGGTCAGGGCCCGCAGCGTGCGCGGATGATAGAACGCAAGCAGCTCGTCCCACGTGTCGACATCGCTGCCGAGATCGATCTCGCCGAGCCGCTCCCGCACGCGAGCCAGGGAAGGCGGATTGAGGCGCGGCTCGATCAGGATGGCGCTGAGCGGATTGATGTCACACCCGACCGGGACTCTGCCCAGCAGGGCGGCCTCGATCACACTGGTCCCGCGCCCCATGAAGGGGTCGTACACGACCTGCCCAGGGTCGGTCAGGCGCTCGATGAAGAAGCGCGGCAACTGCGGCTTGAAGCAGGCGCGGTACGACACTTCGTGCAGGGAATGCGCGGCCCGTTGCTTCGACGTCCAGAACTCGTTGACGAACACCGGAATGTCGAAGGCCGGATCGGGAAAGTCCAGCACACTGGTCGCCTTGCCGAACTGGTGGAATTCTTCGATTGCAGTGCGGAGCGCTGCCGGCGTGAGCGCGCGGGCGCTTGGCGGGGCTTGCGGAAATAAGTCGGGCTGGTGATGGCTCACGTGGCTCAGGCCGCCTTGTCCGGAAACAGGCCGGGCATCCAGCGCGGGGCCAGCGCCGCGGGGAAGGTCAGGAACAGCGGCGCCCTCGTGCTCTCGGAAGCTAGGACACCGCGCTCCAGCAGCGCCGACACGACGCGCCGCGCCTGGCGAGCGCTCGTGCCGAGCAGTACCGGCAGATCGCCGCGCGGCAGTTCGCCGCGGAACAGAACCGCTTCGAGCACCTGCCCGGCCTTGGCCGGCAGAGCGCCCGCGCGCACCTCTTCCTCGACCCACAGCAGGATGCGGTCGCGCAGACGGTTCGGCTGCACGAGCTGTTCCATGAAGTGGACCTGGTCGAGGCAGGTCTCCAGGAAGAAACGCGTGAAGGCCGCCAGCGCGGCTTCGCTCAACGGACCGCGGCCGTCGAGATCGTTGCGGCGGGGAGCATCGCAGCTCGCCAGGTGCCCCTTGTAGCTGCCTTCGCTGCGCGCCAGGCCCCGTGCAATCGACCAGACGCTGCCCGTGTCGAGCGCGGCCAACAGAACCGCATGCGACATCAGTCGCGCGACGCGGCCATTGCCGTCGAGGAACGGGTGAATCCACAGTAGCCGGTGATGCGCCGCGGCCGCCGCCAGGATAGTCTCCGACCTGCCCAGACTGCCATAGACGTTCTCGAAGCGCTCCAGAAAACGGGGCACGGCACCGGGACTGATGGCAATGTGAGGCCCGACCTTCACATCGCGCCGGCGCAGTTGACCGGGAACGACAGAGATGTCCTCATCCGTGTCCAGGTCGCTCACCACGAGGAGCGCTGCCGGCAGCAGCTCACCGAAGCGCCGGTGAATCTCGCAGATGGCCTCAGCCGTGACCGCGCACCCACTGACGCCACCACCATCGATCCAGCGCTGGACGGCGACATGGGCCTTGGCTTCAAGCTGCAGGGTGCGGGTCCTTGTGTCAGCGCTGTAGTCATTCTTCATAGCCCGTTCGATATCGACGGGATGTGTGTCGTGCCCCTCGATCAGGTTGGAGTAGTAACAATTCATCGCCCGCACGAGATCGGCGAGTGCGCTGAGCAGGCCAGCCGGCAGGCTGCGGCGCAAGCCCGCCGACGCGGCCGCCAGCTCGATCGCGAGATCACTCAGCGCCGGCCGGTGCGCAGACCCTTCCGACAGGAGCATCGATTCCATCTGGGTCGGGATCTCGCCGCGATCAGTGACCTCTGTACTGTCCGCTTCCATGTCCTGGTCAGAACTGCTCATAAATAACTGTATAACATATAGTTATAGTCTATTCAAGTCGTAACAGCGAGTGGTTTATGGCCGATTCTATGTCCGGTTTGGAAACAACGAGGTGGAATCAACGGAAATCAGCCGCCGACGACTTTGATCTGCTCCCCGGCGCGCGGTTGTTTGGTCGCGGGATAGCCGTTCATGATCGCCAGTGTGGCGGCGGCCTGGCCGTGACCGGCCTGCTTGGCAATGGCCTGCCAGGTGTCGCCGTCACGAACAGTGTAGACGCCGATCCGGGTGGACGGCCCGTCGCCAAAGGCGAGCCCCTGGATCTGCTGCCGATAGGTCTCCCGGCCGGCCTCGGTCAGGCGCGGCCTGGCTTGGGTGACGCCATCCTCGAGCTGGGCCACCCGGTCGGGGGTCGACGGATGCGTCGAGAGCCAGGTGGGAACCTCTTCTCCACCGGCGTCCTGCAGACGACCCAGCGTGGTGAGGACGCGGGGCAGCCCGGCCGGGTCCCAGCCGCACGCGGCGGTGTAGCCGATGGCCAGGCGGTCGGACTCCAGCTCGGCGTCGCGCCCGTAGCTGAGGAACAGCATGTCGAGCCCCTTGTCGGCAAAGCCGCTCAAAGTGCGCGCCGCCGGCCAGAAGATCCGGACGAGCCACAGCCCGGCCTGCGCGCCGTGCTCGCGCGTGTAGCCCTTGGCCCGATGCCGCGCGGTGACGTGGCCGATCTCGTGCGCCAGGACGCCGGCCAGCTCGGCTTCGTCGCACAGATAGGCCAGCAGGCCGCGCGTGACGTAGATGTAGCCGCCGGGCGCCGCGAAGGCGTTGACCGACGAGTCGTCGACGACCGTGAAGCGCCAGGGCAGGTCGGGCCGGTGCGAGGCCTTTGCCATGCGGAGACCGATCGTCTGGACATAGGTTTGAAGCGCCTGGTCCTCGTAGAGACCCCACTTCTGGCGCACCTCGGCGTCGGTCCGCTTGCCCAGGGCGAGCTCCTTCTCCACGCTCATCAGGGTGAGCTCCTTCTCGCCGGTCACCGGGTTGGTGACCCAGAAGCGCTTCTTGCCGACCTTGACGGCCGCCTTGGTGGTGTCGGCGGCACGGGACAGGCGGGTCGTGCCGAAGACGAGCAGGATGATGGCGGCGATGAGGAGGAGCTCGGCGACACCGATCACAGGAAGAGCTTAAACCATTATCGTGCGCAGCCAGGTCGTGCGGCAGATTCTCGTCAAGCAGAACGCGCACTGGACAGGAGAGAGTCGCGGGCGTGATCGAGCGCCGCCAGAGCCTGCTCGTGAGTCACCGAGGGGAATTGCCGGAGGAACTCGTCGAGCGTTTCACCGCCCTCCAGATAGTCGAAGAGCGCCCGGAGGGGCACGCGGGTGCCGATGAACACAGGCGTGCCACCGAGCGTATCTGGATCGCTGTGGACGACCGGGGGCTTGCTAGCCATGAACTCCTCAGTATTGCACCCAGTATACGCCCTGGACGGACTCGGAGAATCATCAACGGCAACCAGGGCGTCGCCTGCGGCTCGCCCTCGCAGGCTTCGCGCGTCGACGTCCGGCCACCAGGGGTGAGGAGAACGCATGCCTGTGCCGTCGGCGTGCGAGGATGAGTGTAGCGCAGGGCTTCAGCCCTGCGACGTCGCAGGCCAGGGCGTCGCCTGCGGCTCGCCCTCGCAGGCCTGAAGGCCTGCGCTACAAAGGTCAGATGAGGTGGCAGGCCTGCGCGCTACCAGATGGGCAGGTGGGGCCAGCGTTGGTGGAGCCAGTAGTCCAGGCCGAACGAGCGGCCGGCGGCGCCGACGAGGACGGGGATGAGGTAGCAGAAGTAGAGCCAGTTGCCCTCGACCGGCAGCAGCGTGTTGCCGTACAGACAGGCGTAGTTGGCCGCCAGGAACATCCCGACCGCCGCGCCCAGGCGGGTGGCCACGCCGAAGGTCAGGCTCAGGCCGACGAACAGCTCCCCCATCGTCACCAGGACGGCGAAGACCAGGACGGAGGGCAGGACGGTGCCCTCGAGAAACGGCAGAAAAAACTCGTAGGGCCGGCCGGACTCGATGACGCCGCTGATCTGCCGGGTCATCTCGGCCGCGGTGTCTGTGGTGAGCCAGTACCAGCCGGTGCCCAGCCACATGGGGCCCTGGACGAGCCGGATGACGACCAGAAGTGCGCGGGGGACCTGCCCGCTGAGGCTGCTTTGGACAAAGCTGGTCAGGTCATCATTTTTCCTGGCTGCGCTTGTTTCGACCTTGTCTATTCTTGGCGGCTTCGTCGGCTTCGCCGCCCGAGGATGCGCGCCGGACTGGCGGGTGGCGGCGAAGATGACCAAGCCGATGAGGCCGATGACGAGGAACTCGAAGAGGCCGATCATGGATCAAGATTAAACCATCTACGGAAGAATGAGGGCGTCGCCTGCGGCTCGCCCACGCAGGCCTGAAGGCCTGCGCTACATCACTCGCCCACGCAGGCCTAAAGGCCCTGCGCTACATCACGGAGACGTCGCAGCCTGCAAGCCCTGCGCAACATCGACATGATTTCTGTAGCGCAGGTTTTAACCCTGCGGCGTCACGCGGAACTCCTCGTTGGGCGGGGGGATGACGGCGGTCTCGATGGGACGCTCCAGCTGCGGCACCCACTCGTAGGGCACGCGGTGGGCGCGGAAGATGGAGTTGGTGGGTCCGGTGTCCCGCTCATCGAAGTAGGGACTGACGTACTCCCAGACGATCTCCTTCTCGGCGGTGATCTCGAAGATGCGGCCGTTGGCCCCTTCGGTGATCAAGGTATTGCCATTCGGTAGCCGCTGGGCCGAGCTGACGAAGTTGCTGAAGAACTTGAGGCGCAGCTGGCCCCCGAGGGAGTACTCCCAGACCTTTTCGAACGTGACCGGGTTGACCTCGAGGACACGCGACCAGAAGCGGTTGGCGGAATTTCTTCCCGTGGGCGCCGTCGGATTCGGCGCGCCGTAGCCGCCCGCCCCGCCGTTGTCGAAGACCAGCAGATTGCCGGCGCCCGGCAGCCCTTTCGGAATGATGTGCGGGTGATGCTGGCCGACGATCTGGCCCAGCTCGGCCAACGCCGGATCGTCACGATAGTCGGGCCCCATCCGCCAGACGACGGCGCCGGTGCGATCGATGATGGCGATGATATTGGCGTTGCGGCTGCTCCAGATCACGTTGTCGGGGTGGAACCGCTCGTCGCCATCGTCGTACCACCGGTTCGGGCCGACGTACGCCATGGCGTTGATGTGCAGCCAGTCGCTGGTGCCGCGTTCCTCGTTCCAGTTGGGAAACCGATAGAGGGTGTTGCGCGCTTCCTCGCTGAAGCCGAACTCGTCGAGATGGTCGCTCGCCAGCCAGTCCCAGAGGATGTCGCCGTCCCAGGTGACCTCGAGAATGTAGTCGTCCCCGAGCAGCTTGTCGGTGATCTCCGGCTTCAGGACGTTCTTGTGGGCCAGGATGAGCGTGCGCCCGCGGTCCACCAGGGGCTCGGCGTCGGGCGCGTAGTAGCCGACGGGGCTGCCCTCGCGCTGCCAGTCGTGATGCTGCCGGGCCATCCACCGGGGTTCTTCCCCGTCCTCTTCCACCAGTTCGGTGTGGTCGAACTTCCAGACAACCTCGCCGTCCCAGTTCAGCTGGACGAGCTCCGGCGTCTCCTGATGCGGCCGCCGCCGGGTGGTGCCGCCCACGACATAGCCGCCCGGCAGGATGCGGAACGGCCCGGGCACGGCGGCCACCTCGGTCCAGCGCTTGACCAGGTTGCCGTTCATGTCGATAACGGCGGTGCCCCACTCGCCCGGCGGGCCGAACACGGTGTAGCCGCTCCAGGTCTTGTCGGGATGGAAGACGGTGGTGCCGGTCGGGAAGACGGACGGATAGGTGAGCAGCAGCGCCGGCGCCAGGAGGAGGGCCGCGATGATGAGCAAAGGTCGTTTCATGGTGTCTGTCCTTCTTGGGCAATCCTATCGGATCGGCCCCTGGCACCGCTGAAGAGGTGCGGCACCGATCAGGAAATATTGTGAAGAAAATGCCGGCGGCCTCCGACACGTACCTTACGAGGCAGGGTGTTGCACAACATGGCTGAAGCAACGACCGGAACCAGCCCACCCGCGGCGAGTGCCCTGCAGCGGGCGATCGACGCCGTGTCGGCAGCAGCCGCGGCGATGCTGGCGCTCAAGCGGCCCGAACGCCGTTCCCTCTGGCAGCGGCTGTTCTCCTCCGCCGGTGAACGGCGGTCGCGCCACCGCGTGCGGCGGTTCATCGGCCACTCGACCGGGTGCTGCAGTCGCACCCGAACCTGCTCGCGGCCGAACAGCTCGAGGAGATCCGGCGCCATGTGGCGGCGGTGATCGACCGGATGGAAGACCAGATCCGCGAGCGGCCGCCCACCCCGCAAGAGGGGGCGGCGCTGGCGACGATCATCTACAAGACGAGCGCACGGTTCGAGGAAATCATGAGAGCCGTGGAACGCGCGAAGCAGCCGGCGCGACGGCCGGGCCGGTTGTAGACACTCCTATCTCCGCGCGCCGGAGGCGCCACCGTGTCTATCTCCGCGCGCCAGTGGCGGCGCTGCTCGCCTCGTCGGCCGCGCCGATGAACAGCCCGTCCTTAACGAGGATGGAGTTGAGGTCGCCTGCCCGAGCGCTGGGCACGACGCGGTGCCCCATCACGGTCAAGTGCTTCACCAGGTCGGCATACTCGGGATCCTCGGCCGCCTGAAACCTGACACGGTCGGGGAACCACTGCATGTGGAGCCGCGGCGCGTCGACGGCGTCGCGGAGGCTCATCCCAAATTCCAGCACGTGCAACATGACGTTGAGCACCCTGTTGATGATGGTCCGGCCGCCGGGGCTGCCGGTCACCAGTACGACCTTGCCGTCGCGCGCGGCGATCGTCGGCGCCATTGAGCTGAGCATCCGCTTTTCGGGCACGATGAGGTTGGCGTCGGTACCGATGCCGCCCTGCGTGTCCGTGACACCCGGGTTCCGGTTGAAGTCGCCCATCTCGTTGTTCAGGAGGAAGCCCGCGCCTTCGACGACCACACCCGAGCCGTACCCCGACTCGAGCGTGACCGTATTGGACACGGCCATGCCGTTCCGGTCGATGACCGAGTAGTGCGTCGTCTCCCGACTCTCCTCCACCTCGGTCACCCTCGGGCCGAGCTTCTCGCTCATCGTGGCGTGCGTCGGGTCGATCGACGCGGCCAGCTCGCGCGCGTAGTCCTTGGTCGTCAGGTGCCGCGGGATCTCGACGAAGTCCGGATCGCCGAGGTACCGCGCGCGGTCGGCGTAGCCGCGACGCATCGCCTCGATGATGAGGTGCTCGGTCTCGGGCGCCCAGCGGCCCTTCGCCTTCAGGTCGAAATTCTCGAGGATGCCGAGCATGATCGTCAGCGTGATCCCACCCGAGCTGGGCGGCGGCGCGCCGAAGATCTCGTAGCCGCGGAAGGTCGTGCGGATCGGCTCGCGCATGACGGCCGAGTAGCGCGACAGATCTTCCTTCGTGATGTAGCCGCCGCCCCGTTCCATCTCGGCGGCTAGCAGGTCGGCGGTCTCGCCGGCATAGAACCCATCGTGCCCCAGCACGGCGATCCGGCGCAGCGTCCGGCCAAGATCGGGCAGGACCAGTCGGTCGGTCGGCTGCCACGCGGCATTGGGTTCAGAGCCGCCGTTCTTCCCGTAGACCCGTTTGAACTCGTCGTTCTCGGAGCGTTCGAGCACACGGTTGAGGCCTGGATCGAAATTACCAGCTGCCCCTGCGGCCAGACTGTTGAGGACGAAGCCGTCCTCGGCGAGCCGCACGGCTGGCATCACGAGCGCCTCCCACGGTAAGGACCCGAACTGCTCGTGCGCGAGGACGAAGCCGGCGACGGTGCCCGGAACGCCGACCCAGCGGTGGTTATTCCGGCTGCCGCCGTCGACATACATCTCCTCGGTCGAGGCGAGCGGCGCTTTCTCTCGGTAGTCGACGAACGCCGGAGCGCGGCCGTCGCCCGGGTGGACCAGCATGAACCCGCCGCCGCCGATGTTGCCGGCCCACGGATACGTGACCGCCAGGGCGAAGCCGGTGGCGATGGCCGCATCGACGGCGTTGCCGCCCTGGGCGAGGATCGCCGCGCCGATGTCGCTCGCTTCGACCGAGCGCGAGACGACCATCCCGTGCTCGCTGGTGGCGTTGCGATGATCGACGCCCTGCGCCAGGGCGCCGGATACGGTGAACGCCAGAGCGAGGACAAACACCAGGCTGATTCGAAGGGCTGGACGGCAATGGGCGCGGCGCATCGGGATCTCCTTCTTAGAGGGCCGAAGGGGGATTATATCGCGAGCGCGTCGCCTGTTCTGCACGTTGTCTCAGGCGAGCTGGCGGCGGAGGCGCGGAGCTGCGTCTCGTCCAGAACTGGACCCAGGAGCTCGAGCGGATCGTGCCGGGACGCTAGGCGAGCTTGACCCCTCACCCTGTCCCTCTCCCCTCCGGGGAGAGGGGACGTTCATCGAACTTCCGTTCCTTGAGCGGTAGGGCCACTTCACGAACTCCCTCTCCCTCTGGGAGAGGGGGACCCACTTTCTCCCTCTCCCTCTGGGAGAGGGTTGGGGTGAGGGTGATCAGAACCCGGCGTGCCGCTCGAGGCGGGTGACGCGTCGGTCGAGTCTCTCCGATTGCATTAGGATAGAGGCGATTCCATGCGGACCCCTGCGAGGACGGCGATCGCGGCAGTGGTGCTGGCCGGGATGGGCATGTGGGCGCCATTCGCGGGATTAAAGTCCCACTCTACGATCCTTGCTTCGGCTATGGCGCAGGACGCCGATGGCACGGTCGAGCGCGTCGTCGACTTCGACCGCGAGGTGCGGCCGATCCTCTCCGACCGCTGCTTCGCCTGCCACGGGCCGGACGAGCAGCGGCGCCGGCGCGGACTCCGCCTCGACGTGGCCGACGGCCCATTCAGCGACCGCGGCCGCTACGGTGGTGCAGTCGTCGTGCCGAGCGACTCGGCGGGCAGCCTTCTCTATCAGCGGATCACGCACGAAGACGAGAGCCGCCGGATGCCGCGCGGCAGCGCGGTAACGCCGCAGAGTCCGCTGACCGATCACCAGATCGCGACCATCGCGCTCTGGATCGACCAGGGCGCCGAGTGGAAGCCGCACTGGGCGTTCGTGGCGCCGGAGCGTCCCGAAGTCCCGGCAGTCAGCGTGCGCGATACAGAGGCTCCGACCGGCTGGTCCAAGAACCCGATCGACGCGTTCGTTCTCGACCGGTTGCGGCGGGAGGGGCTGGAACCCTCCGAGCCGGCCGACCAGACGACGCTCATCCGGCGATTGTCGTACGACCTGACGGGGCTGCCGCCGACGCCGGATGAGATCGACGCCTTTTTGGATGACGACGCGCCGGATGCCTACGAGCGGGTGGTCGACCGCCTGCTGGCCTCGCCGCGCTACGGCGAGCGGATGGCGATGCGCTGGCTCGATCTGGCGCGCTACGCCGACACGCACGGCACGGAGCTGCCCGACTCGGTGCGGCAGGGCCAGCGGCTGACCGGCATGACGTCGGGCCAGGATTCGTTCCCGCTTGCCAACCCGATCTTCGGCTTCGCGCAGCACGGCCAGTCGGGCACGTGGGTCGGCGACCTGCTGCCGCACACGGCCGGCATCGTCGATGACATCACCATCATCAAGAGCGTCCACACCGACGCGATCAACCACGATCCGGCGATCACGTTCATCCAGAGCGGCAGCCAGCAGCCGGGGCGGCCGAGCCTGGGCGCCTGGCTGAGCTATGGCCTGGGCACCGACAACCAGAACCTGCCGACCTTCGTCGTGTTGCTGTCGCAGGGCAGCGCCAAGTTCGACGCGCAGCCGCTGTTTTCGCGGCTGTGGGGCAGCGGGTTCCTGCCGTCGAGCCACCAGGGGGTGAGCTTCCGGTCGAGCGGCGATCCGGTGCTGTATCTATCGGACCCGCCGGGTATCACACGCAACAACCGCCGCCGGATGCTCGACGCCATGCGCGAGCTGAACGAGCAGCGAGCCGACCTGTTCGGCGATCCGGAAATCGAGACGCGCATCGCGCAGTACGAGATGGCCTACCGGATGCAGGCCTCCGTGCCGGAGCTGATGGACCTGGGGGATGAGCCCGACGCTACGTTCGAGCTGTACGGCGAGGACGCGCGCACGCCGGGCACCTATGCGGCCAACTGCCTGCTGGCGCGGCGGCTGAGCGAGCAGGGCGTCAGGTTCGTCCAGCTCTATCACCGTGGCTGGGATCAGCACCTGGATCTGCCGCGCGATCTGGCGCTGCAGTGTCAGGACACCGACCAGGCGTCGGCGGCGCTCATCACCGACCTGAAGCGGCGCGGCTTGCTCGACGAGACGCTGGTGATCTGGGGCGGCGAGTTCGGCCGGACGGTCTACTGCCAGGGGACGTTGAAGCCGGACAACTACGGACGCGACCACCATCCGCGGTGCTTCACCATCTGGATGGCCGGCGGCGGCATCAAGCCCGGCTTCTCGCTCGGCCAGACCGACGACTTCTCCTACAACATCGTCGAGGACCCGGTGCACGTGCACGACCTTCAGGCCACCATCCTGCATTGCCTCGGCATCGGCCACGAGCGGTTGACTTACCTGTATCAAGGGCGGCGGTTCCGTCTCACCGACGTCTCCGGACGGGTGGTCGATCAGGTCTTGGCGTAGACCTGTTCGAACGATCAGGCCTTCGCGTCGCTCGGCCACGCAGGCTTGAAAGCCTGCGCTACAGATCTATCTGAAAGGACATGAACCCTCGTGTAGCGCAGGGCTTGAGCCCTGCGTGGCCGAGCGGAGCGAAGGCCTAATCGTTTCACCGTGGTTCCTCGTGAGCGAGCCTGCAGGCGACGCCCTCCCCCTATCGCCGAACGAACTCCAACAAATCCTCCATCGCATACACCTCGGATCCCAGAAACGGGTATCGCCTGGGATCCTCGACGAGCCCGGCTCTGACCGGATTCTGGATGATGTAGCCGGCGACCGACTTCGTGGCTTCATCATTCCTGAGGACGTGGTCGTGGTAGCGCGGCTGCCAGAGGGGCTGACCCACCGCCCGTCTGTATTCGAAGGCACTACGCTGCTTGAACTCGTGGACGAACCGCCTCAGATCGGCATCTTCCGAAAGGCCTTCGGTGAGCAGATGCAAATGGTCGGGCATGAAACAGTACGCAGAAATGTCGAATCCGGCATGGGCGGCAGCCTGCTTGAGGTGGGACAAGACCCGATTGACGATCACGGCGTTTCGAAAGGCACGCTGCCGTTTGTGCGTGCAGATCGTCAAGCTATAGCGCTGTCGGCCACGGTACCAGAAGCCGTCCGCGCGATTCGGTCCGCCCCGGAACATGGACCAAGAGATCGCAAGATCGATGCCTGTGCCTGACCAGAACCCAGGACTTCGCCTCCGGCTCGTCCTCGCAGGGCTGAAGCCCTGCGCTACAAGTTGATGTCGAGCATGCGATGTAGCCCTCCGCCCTGCGCTACATCACGACTTACGCAACTCGCGGCGCATGAGCTTGCCGGTGGCGGTGCGGGGCAGCTCGTCGACGAAGACGATCTCCTTGGGCACCTTGAAGGAGGCGATCTTGTCGGCAACCGACCTGGTGATGGCGGCGGCGAGGTCGTCCGACGGCGTCTGCCCTGCCGTCAGGATCAGGAACGCCTTCACCCGCTGGCCGATCATCTCGTCGGGCGCGCCGATGACGCCCGCCTCGAGCACCGCCGGGTGCTCCATGAGCGCCGACTCGATCTCGCGCGGCGAGATGAGGTAGGCCCGGCTCTTGATGAGGTCGTCCGACCGCGACACGTACCAGAAGTCGCCGTCCTCGTCCTTGTAGGCGAGATCCTTCGTGTAGTACCAGCCGTCCTTCTGCGTCGCGCTCCACAGATCGGGCCGGCCGCGGTAGCCGAGGCAGAGCCCGGGGTCATCCGCCCGGATGACCAGATGGCCGATCTGCCCCGGCGGCGCGTCCAGCCCATCATCGGTCAGGACGGTCACGGTGTGGCCGGCCAGCGGGCGCCCGAGCGATCCGAGCTTCCGCACCGGGTCGGGCTTCATGAAGATGTGGATCTCGGTCTGGCCGAGGCAGTCCAGGATCTCGATGCCGAGCCGCGCGCGCGCCTGCCTGAGCGTATCTTCCGGCAGTGGCTCACCGGAGCTCAGGCCGAGTCGCAGCGAGCCGAGGTCGCTCCGCTCGATGGCGTCGCCCAGCGCAAAGAAGCGCCTGAAGATGGTCGGGACGGCAACGAGGATCGTCGGCCGCAGCGTCGCGACCGCCGCCAGGGTCCGCTCCGGATCGAAGCGACCGGACATCATGGCGACGGCGGCGCCGCTATATAGAGGATAGAGAAAGTTGCAGCCCAGCGCGTAGATGAAGCTGACCTCGAGCGGGCTGAAGCAGAGGTCGTCCGGGGTCAGCCGCATCAGGTCGCGGCAGATCGGATCGCCGGTGGCGGCTATCCAGCGATGCGCGTGCTCGACCCCCTTCGGCTCCCCCGTCGTGCCGGACGTGTAGATGATGAACGCGAGGTCGTCGGCGGCGGTGTCTGCCGCGGCGAGCTCGGTCGAGCGGTCGCGGACCAGGTCGGCGAAGGGGCGCAGGCCGTCGGCCGCCTCCTGGTCGAAGGTGATCAGCTGCTCGAGCGCTGGGCAGCGGTCGCGCACCTCCAGAATCGGCCCGGCCAGATCGTTGGTCGTCAGCGCCGCCTTCGCCCCACTGTTGTTCAGGATGTGCTCGATCTCCCGGACCCGAAAGAGCGAGTTGGTCGGGATGGGGACGGCGCCGATCTTCAGGCCGGCCAGAAAGCCGATGAGATACTCCGGCCGGTTGCCCGATCGAAGGATGAACCGATCGCCGCGCGCGACGCCCAGCTCGAGCAGCGCGTTGCCGCAGGCGTTCACCTGACGCTGCAACTCGCCGTAGGTGAACGACTGATCCCCGAAGTACAGCGCCGGCCGGTCCGCGTGCCCCGCCTCGACGTGACGGTCGAGGACGAGGGAGGCCATGTTGGTGATAGGCATCATTTAGCAGGGCTTCGGCTTCGCCTCGCCCTCGCAGGACTGAAGTCCTGCGCTACATCCGAACCTGCAACCGTAGCAGTTGTAGCGCAGGCCTTCAGGCCTGCGTGGCCGAGCGAAGCGAAGGCCGTCCGTCGTAATTACGTGCGCAACTTCTCCGCCGCCGCCTGGACCGACTCGATGATGCTCTGGTAGCCGGTGCAGCGGCAGAGGTTGCCGGAGAGCGCCACCCGGATCGCGTGCTCGTCGAGCGTGTCCGCTGGCTCGTGCTCCAGCAGATCGCACGCCGTCATCAGGAACCCGGGCGTGCAGAAGCCGCACTGCAGGCCGTGATGCTGTCGGAAGGCTTCCTGCAGCGGATGCAGCTCGCCTCCGGTCGCCAGGCCCTCGACGGTCCGCAGCTCCGCGCCGTCCGCCTGGACGGCGAACATGAGACAGGCCCGCATCGCCTCGCCGTCCAGCAGTACGGTGCAGGAGCCGCAGATGCCGTGCTCACAGCCGACATGCGTCCCAGTGAGGCCGAGATCCTCGCGAAGGAAGTCGACCAGCAGCTTGCGCGGCTCGGCCCAGCCCTCGCGGGCAACGCCGTTCACGGTGAACCTGATCGCAATTTTATCGGACATTTTTGAATAGGGCTTCGCCTTCGGCTCGCCCACGCAGGCCTGAAGGCCTGCGCTACACCCACAAAGCTATTCGCGCCTCCGGCTCGCGCAAGAGGGCTTCGCTTCGCTCGCCCACGCAGGGCTGAAGCCCTGCGCTACATCCTTGTTTGCTGGATGCCCCGATCGTGTAGCGCAGGGCTTCAGCCCTGCGTGGGCGAGCCGGAGGCGAAGCCCTTGTGAAGATGGCCCGCGCGTTACATCCGATCACCGATCAGCTCTCCAGCCGCGCCGCGGCGCGCTTGAGCGCCCGCACGGTCAGCACCTTGGCCAGATGGCGGCGATACGCCTCCGACGCGTGCAGGTCGGCATCCGGGTCGATCGCCTCCGCCACCCGCCGCCCCGCTTCCTCGAAGACGGCCGGCACGAGCACCTCGCCGGTGAGGCACGCTTCCGCGTCAGCCGCGCGGACCGGCGTCGGGCCAGCCCCGGTCACGGCGATCCGCGCCTCGGTGCATCTGCCCCCGTCGGCCCGCAGGGCCGCGGCGATCCCGACAACGGCGAAGTCGCCGTGCCGCCTGGCGAACTCCTCGAACGCCCAGCCGGCGCCCGGCGGCAAGGTCGGGATGATGACCTCCTCGCAGATCTCCGACCACTCGAGCGACGTCGTGAAGTAGGTCTGGAACAGATCGCGCCAGCCGATCGTCCGCCGGCCGTTCGGCCCGACGACCGTCACCGCGCCGTCGAGCGCGGCAAGGATCGCCGGCAGCTCGGCGGTCGGATCGGCATGCACGATGCTCCCGCCGACGGTGCCGCGGCTGCGAATGGCCGCATGGCCGATCAGGCGGACGCCTTCGGCGAGCAAGCCATTCTTCTCGCCGACGAGCGCCGAGCGCTCCACCGTCCGGTGCCGCGTCATGGCACCGATGTGCAGCCGGTCGTCGCGCTCCGTGATGCCTGCCAGGCTGTCGATCCGGTTGATGTCGATGAGGCAGACGGGACGCACCAGCCGGAAGTTCATCATCGGCACGAGGCTCTGCCCGCCGGCAAGAATCTTGGCCTCCTCTCCGCGCGCCGCCAGCAGCGCCACCGCCTCGTCGACGGTCGTCGGCGCGGCATAGTCGAACGGCGCCGGCTTCACGACCCGACCTCCCGCCGCAGCGCCTGCTCGATGCTCTGCAGCATCTGTTTCGTCAGCTGCTTCGCGATGCCGCCCAGGAACCGCTGCCCGACCGACGCGATGAGACCACCCACCTGCGCCTGCGCCCTGATGGCCAGGCGGGTCTGGTCCGCCCCTTCCTCGGTCAGCTCCATCGCCGCCGTCCCGCGGACGAATCCCGGCTGGCCGTTTCCCTCGACGACCAGCGTGTAGCGCGACGGAAACACCTTGTCTTTGATCTCCACCGTGCCGGTGTAGGTCCCCTTCACGGCGGCGACACCGACGCTCAAGGTGGCGGTGTAGGTGTCCGGCCCGGACTCCTCGAGCCGCTCGCACCCCGGAATCCAGCCGGCCATGCGTGCCGGGTCGTGCAGCAGCTTCCACACCGTCTCGCGCGGCGCCGGCAGGACGTGCGACAGGTTGATATTCACGCGGAGTCCGCCTGCTTTTTCTCGGCCTTGGCCGACTGCACCAGCTCCCAGCACCGGATCGGCGTGAGCGGCAGCTCGGTCACCTCGACGCCGAGCGGCGCCAGCGCATCCGCCACGGCGCTGGCGACGCAGGCCGGCGCGGTTTCGGAGCTGCTTTCCCCTGCCCCTTTCGACCCCAGCGGCGTCAAGGGGGAGGGAGACTCCAGATGGCCGATGTCGATCTTCGGCGCCTCGGTCGAGAAGGGGCACTCGTAGTCGACCAGCGTCGCCGTCAGGCACTGGCCGTCGTCGTCGTAGACGAGCTGCTCGTGGAGCGCGCCGGCGATGCCGTGCATGGCGCCACCGTAGATCTGCCCTTCGACGATCTTCGGGTTGATGATCGTGCCGGCGTCGTGCACCGAGGCGTACTTGAGGATCTCGACGCGGCCGGTGTCCGGATCGACCTCCACCGCCATGATGTCCGCCATGAAGCCGTAGGTGTTCGAGGAGTTCACGCGGTCGTCGCCATCCGGCGCCTGCGCTTGCGGGAAGCTGAAGGTCTCAGTGACCTGCAGCCCGGCGTCCATCCCCTCGGGCAGGGCGCGCGGATTCCAGTGCGCCGTGCCGGCGACGTGCGACAACTTGATCGACTTCTTCTGCGATGCCCCCGCGGCGTGGAACTTCCCATCGTCGAAACGGACCTCTGCCATCGGCACCCCGAGCAGGTGCGCGGCGATCCGGCGGATCTTCTTCTGCATCCCGCGCGCCGCCAGCGCCACGGCGCTGGTCCCGACCGACGCGAACCGGCTGGAGTACGTCCCCGACGAGATGCTCCAGATGTTCTTAGCGGTGTCGCACTCGTCGATCACCGCAATCTGGTCGGGCGAGAGGCCGAGCTCGTCGGCGGCGACCTGCGCCAGGGTCGTCTCGTGCCCCTGCCCCTGCGGCGTCGTGGTCAGGAAGACGGTGACCTGGCCGAGCGGATCGATCTTGACGGTCGCCGTCTCGGCCGCGCCCGACTTGGGCAGGTAGTCGGGGTGTCGTCGCACCT
Organism: Vicinamibacterales bacterium; assembly: GCA_963667915.2. GTDB lineage: Bacteria > Acidobacteriota > Vicinamibacteria > Vicinamibacterales > UBA823. Next base: position 1,629,283 of record CAXXNN010000004.1, read on the forward strand.
CCGGATCGAGCGCCACCGTCAGGTAACCCATGTTCGACACCGACGGATCGACGCCGGTGGCCATGCCGATGCCGAACAACCGGCCCGCCCCGCGCGCCTCCGCCTGCCGCGCCCGCATCGCCTCGTAGCCGAAGATCTCGAGCGCCATCTCGAACGCCTTCGGGTAGTCGCCGCTGTCGTAGATGCCGCCGCTCGGCGTCGTGTAGGGAAACTCGTCGGCCTGGATGAAGTTGCGCCGCCGCACCTCGGCCGGGTCGAGGTCGAGCGCCGCGGCCACCTTGTCCATCAGCCGCTCCTGCTCGAAGTAGTAATGCTGACAGCCGTAGCCCCGGTTCGGCCCGGTCGGACACTTGTTCGTGACGACGACGTGGGCGTCGAGCTGGAAGTTCTTCACGCGGTACGGGCCGACGATGTTGCCGATCGGCCGAAACGTCGTGGCCGGCTCGGGCGTGCGGAGATAGGCGCCAACGTTGTCCACCACCTTCGTCCGGACGCCGAGGATCGTCCCGTCCTGCCTCACGGCGACCTCGCGGTAGCTCACCCGGTCGGTCTGACAGGAGCTGGCCAGGAGGTGCTCGCGCCGGTCTTCTATCCACTTGACCGGCACATCGACCTTCATCGACAGCAGACCGATGAGCGTGAGGTACGGATAGATGCTGGTCTTGATGCCGAAGCTGCCGCCGATGTCGGGCGGCACGATGAAACGCAGCTTGTTCTCCGGCACGCCGAGCGCTCGGGCCGTGATGGGGTGCATGATGAACGGCCCCATGAAGTTCGACCAGAGGGTGAGCGCCTTGCCGAACGGATCGTAGCGGCCGACAACGGCGAACGTCTCGAGCGGCATCGAGGTGTAGCGCGGGAAGCTCAGCCGCGCGCGGAGCACCTGGTCCGCCTCGGCGAACGCGGCGTCGACATCGCCGTAGCTGAGCAGCCGGTGGCAGGCGAGGTTGCCCGGCACCTCGTCGTGCAGCTGCGGTGCGTCCGGCTCGAGCGCGCGCTCCGGATCGACGACCGCCGGCAGCGGCTCGTACTCGACCTCGATCAGGTCGATCGCATCCTCGGCGATGTAGCGGTCGCGCGCCACGATCGCCGCCACCGGCTCACCGACGAAGCGGGCCTTGTCGGTCGCCATGCAGTAGTAGCGCATCGGCGAGGTCGCGATGACGGAGAAGGGCGTCGTCCGCTCGGCGACCTCCCGCCCAGTCAGACCGCCGACCACGCCGTCGAGGGCGAGCGCCTTGCGGAGATCGACGCGTGCGATCCGGGCGTGGGCGTGCGGGCTGCGGAGGATCGCCGCATGATGGACGTTCGGAATCTGGAGGTCGTCGACGAACGTGCCGCGGCCGGTCAGCAGCCGCGCATCCTCATGCCGCGGAATGCTCTGACCGATCCAGGTACGCGGTGTTGCTGTGTTCGCGCTGTCGCTCATTCGTCCTTGGTCTCTGGGCTTCGCCTTCGGCTCGCCGACGCAGCCCTGAAGGGCTGCGCTACATCCGATCGTAGTCCATCGTCAACCGGGTCCCAGGCCTCACGGCCTGCGCTACATCTCGGGGACCTCCACCCTTTGTAGCGCAGCCCTTCAGGGCTGCGTGGCGCGGCGCACGCCGCACCGGTTTTCACGAGACAAAATCTGCTGATGCGTTCACCGAAACCGGATGTAGCGCAGGCCTTCAGGCCTGCGTGGCCGAGCGCAGCGAAGGCCTGATTCTCGCCCATCATCCGACCGTCAACACCGTCCGCCCGAAGTTCGAGCGGTCGATCAGCATCTGGTGGGCCTGCGCCGCCTCCTCGAGCGGCAGTACCTTGTTGATGACCGGCTTGATCTTACCGGCCGCCACCAAATTCAAAACCTGGGTCAGCTCCTCTGGCGTCGCGCTCTGGGCGCCGGTCAGCACGACCTCCTTGTAGATCATGAGCGCCGGGTTGAAGCTGGCCGGCTGGCCCGACACCTCGCCGACGAACACGAGCCGTCCGCGTTTTGCGAGCGACCGGAAACTGAACGGAAACGTGGCGCTGCCGACCGCCTCGATGACGACGTCGGCGCCGCGGCCGCCGGTCAGCCGCCGGATCTCGTCGGAGTAGTTCTCACCCGCCTCGACCAGCAGCACCTGGTCGGCGCCGAGCGCTTCAATCTGCGCCACTTTCTGCTTGGACGTCGTGACGGCGATGACGCGCGCGCCGGCCAGTTGGCTGATCTGTACGGCGTGCGAGCCGACACCGCCCCCACTGCCGGTCACCAGGACGGTCTCGCCCGGCCGCACCTTCGCGCCGCTGACGACGGCGTTGTAGACCGCGCCGATGACGCAGCCGCAGACTGACGCCTGCTCGAACGCGACGCCGTCGGGAATCTTCACGAGGAAGCTCGACGGCAGCGCCGTGTACTCGGCGTAGCCGCCGTCGAGATGCTCGCCGATGCCGGTCCGGTTGTCGCAGACGGCACCGTCGCCTGCCCGGCAGTAGCGGCACTGGCCGCAGGCCACCCGGTAGGTGCTGGCCACGCGGTCGCCGACCGCCAGGGTGCGCACGTTCGGTCCGACGGCGGTCACGACACCGGCCACCTCGTGACCAAGCGTCAGCGGCAGCTTCGCCTTGGAGCGCAGGCCCGATCGGACGATGGCGTCCAGGTAGCAGACGCCGCAGGCCTTCACCTGGACGAGCGCCTCGCCGTCGCCGGGTGTGGGCGGGTCGATGTCGGTGAGTTGGAGAACGTCGGGACCGCCGAAATGGTCGAGCCGAATCGCCTTCATGGCGTCATCGAATCATCATCGACCCGTCCCTGGCGTCGTCACTGCTCCCAGGGCAGCCGCACCAGGTTGCGGTTGATCGACGCGAGGTCGGGCATCCCGGCCAGACCCATCGAGACCCTGAGCTCGGCGTGCAACAGTTCGACGACGCGCTGGACGCCCACGTTCCCGAAGGCTGCCAGCCCCCAGACGTACGGCCGCCCGATCAGGACGGCGGTGGCGCCGAGCGCCAGGGCTTTCAGGATGTCTCCGCCGCGTCGGATCCCGCCGTCCAGCAGGACCGGAATGCGGCCACCGACCGCGTCGACCACTTCCGGCAGCGCCATCAAGGTCGGCACGGCACCGTCGAGCGTCCGGCCGCCGTGGTTCGATACGATGATCGCCTGCGCGCCATGCTCGACCGCCAGCTCGGCGTCCTCGCCGGCTAGGATCCCCTTCACGACGAGCGGCAGGCTGGAGCCGCTGCGCATCCACTCCAGGTGGTCCCAGGTCAGGCTGGGGGTTGTGGGCCTGAGGACGCCGGCGGCGTACTCGCCGTAGCCGTTCCGGATGTTCCGATCGCGGTTCGGCGTGTATGGATGGTCGACGGTGACGGCGAGCGCCGTCGCACCCGCCTCCTCGTGCTGCCGCGCCCAGTTCTGCGCCAGCTGCCGCGAGGTGTGGCCGAGCGTGCTGCCCCACCAGACTGGCGCCTGGTTCTGCTGGTAGAGCTCGTCCATCCAGCTCAGCGGGTTGCTGACGCAGTACAGCGCGTTCGCCGCGCTGGCCCCCACGGCGGCCACCCGGTCGCCCTGCGGAATGATCCGGTTCTTCGTCGTCGGATCCAGGAGGATGGGAAACTCGAGCGGCTGCCCGAGCAGTTCCAGCGACGTGTCGATGGTGCTGACATCGACCATGACGCGCCGGCGCAGCCACACCCGCCGATACGCCTCGAGATTCGCGCGCAGCGTATATTCGTCTTCCGCGCCCGAGTTGATGTAGTCGTAGGTGGCGTAATCGACGTTCCCACCTGCCACCTCGGCGATCTCGTGGACGTTCACCGGCTCCATCACCCGGGCGCTGTGCTGCGGCGGGAACGTCGTGCGATCGGTGCGGCCGACGACCTGACCGAGCAACGGTGCCGCGCCCGCGCACATGACCAGCGTGCTCAGGAACTCGCGGCGGCCGCGCCGACCTCCGGGCTCGAAGCGACGGAGCGCGTTCAGGACTACGCGGCCCGGGTCGGCCTGCCACAGGCGGTTCCCCGGGTCCAGCCCGTGACGCGCCGCTCTCTGCGCCGTGCTGGTAGCCATGTCAGTCTCCTTGCCTCGTCGCGTCGGGATCCAGGCCGCCGCGTTACGTACGCGCCTTCCACGCGCGGCGGATCAGGCGCCGATCGATCACTCCAGCCGTCGGGCTGCCGGACAGGCCGAGCGCGACGCGCAGCTCGCCCCAGAGCAACTCCACCACGCGCTGCACCCCCTCCTGACCGAAGGCGCCCAGCCCCCAGAGGTAGGGTCGTCCGATCAGAATTGCGGTAGCGCCCAAGCCCAGGGCCTTCACGACGTCGCCACCGCGTCGAATGCCGCCATCCACCAGGACGGGTACGCGCCCGCCGACGGCGTCCACCACCTCGGGGAGCGCATCCAAGGTCCCGCCCATGCCATCGAGGGTTCGGGCGCCGTGATTCGACACGATCACGCCCTGGACCCCTCGCTCGACAGCCAGTTGGGCGTCCTCGCCCGTCACGATCCCCTTGACCAGGATTGGCAGATCGGTGGCCGCGTGGACCCAGTCCAGCCATTCCCAGGTCAAGCTCGGCGTGTAGGGGTCGAGCATGCCGGCCTGGAAGCTCGCCCGGATCTCCGGCGTGGAGAAGTGGCCGAGTTGCAACCACTCCGGATCCCATTGGTGGCGGCTGGGCCGGTCGCGCGCACCGGTGTACGGGTAGTCGACGCTGACACTGATCGCCGCGGCGCCGGCATCGGTGACACGGCGCGCGTAGTCCTGGGCCTCCGCCTGGGTCGGGTGGCCCAAGCTCGCCGCCCACCAGGTCGGCGCCTCGGCCGTCCGGGCCAACTCGGCCATCCGCATTGGTGACGCCCCGACGTAGATCGCCTGCGTCCGGCGGGCCGCTCGCGCGGTGACCTCGTCGCCCTCGGGATGCAGCAGCTGCTTCGCGCCAGCGGGCGCCAGCAGGATCGGGTGCTCCAGGGTTTGGCCCAGAAGCTGGACCGATGTGTCGACGGCGCTGGTATCGACCATCACACGGCGCCGGATCCAGTAGCGATCGAACGCCGCGCGGTTGGCCCGTAGCGTCAGCTCGTCGGCCGCGCCGGCGGCGATGTAGTCGTAGGCCGGTTGGGCCAGCCTCCGCTTGGCGACGTCCTCGAATTCGTGGAGGTTGACCGGCGCCATGATCTCCGGGCTGTACTCCGGCGGCGCGATCACCGGCGGCCGCGCTCGCCCCTGCGAAGCCTGCGTGGCGGTGCTAGCACCGACCACAGCGGAGGCGCCGATGAAATCGGCGAACTTGCGGAGAGCCTGGCGGCGCGACGCGCGCACGCCCGGTCGTCGAGGGATGGCGTTCTGGAACCCGCGATTCATCGATTCCCCCTTCCGCGACGGCAGTGCGGCTGGTGTTGAGAGGGAGGAATTCTGACCGTGTTGCCCGGGGGGTGTCAAGAAGCCGCGCATCCCTTCGGGGTTGCGGCGACAAACCGGGCGTCGCCTGCGGCTCGCCCACGCAGGCCTCAAGGCCTGCGCTACACTTCCAGAACTTCAACGTCTGCGCTGCGCCTCGAGACCGATCGGTCAGACCGTGGTCACGCAGCCCGTCAGGGCTGCGAGGTCCGCCGGGCCAGCTCGGCTACCCGGCGGCCCAGCGCGCGTGCTTCGTCGAGCTCGGCGTCCGTGATCGCCTCACCCTCGGCCGGCGCGAGGGCGCTCGCGCCCGGATACCCGAGCCGGTTGTCAATCACCGGGCCGGCGACGCTCATGCCGTTGTTCAGCATCGCCAGCAGCAGCGACACGATCACGTGCCCCCGGCCGCCGGTGCGGCTGCCGCCGGTCGCGAAGGCGCCGCCCACCTTGCCGATGAGGCTCACGCGATAGCGGAGCCCCCAGTCGTCGATGAAGCTCTTCATCGCCCCCGCCATGTTGGCGAAGTAGGTGGGTGACCCCAGCACCAGACCCTGGGCGCCGGCGAGGTCCTCGGCGGTCACCTCGTCGATCGACTTCAGGACGACCTGGACGCCGTCGACGCCGCGCGCGCCCGCCACGACCGCCTCGGCCATTGTCCGGGTGTTGCCGGAGCGGCTGTAGTACGCGACCAGCACCGTCGTGTCGGTCTGGGCGAGCGGCCGAACCTCGTGCGCCGTGGCCAGGGTCGCAAGTACCAGCACGGGGACCAACCGGACGCCAGGCCAACATGGTCGAGGTAGCATGATCGTCTCCCTTCTTCTGGAACATTCAAGCGGCTCGTCCTCGTAGACTACCTCTGATCGGGACAGGCCAACGAGACACCCCGGATCGAATGTAGCGCAGGCATTTATGCCTGCGTGGCCGAGCGAAGCGAAGGCCTCGTACTCCCCTACCGCCGGGTTCCGACGCGGCCGCCCGGCAGCTTGAAGACGTAGAGCGCGTTGCCGGTGGCGGGATGGCGGATGTCGGGCGTGAGGAGCCGGGGCACGTTGCGGGGGCTGCCGCCGCCCAGACCTGTCGAGACGGCGATGTACTGCTCGCCGTCGACCTCGAAGGTGACCGGAAAGCCCTGGACCGACGTGCCCAGACGGGTCTCCCACAAGACCTTGCCGGTCTCGACGTCGTGCGCGCGGAAGAAGCGGTCGAGGTCACCCGCGAACGCCAGACCGCCGGCTGTCGTGAGCACGCCGGTCAGGAACGCCGCGCGCTGCTCCACGCTCCAGACCTCCTCCAGCGTCTCGACGTCGTAGGCGGCCAGCTTGCCGAGGTTGCCGTCGGTCCCCGGCATCTCGAACCATTTCCGGTCGGCCTGCGAGCCACCCGATCCTTGCTCGAGCACGACCTCTCGGCCGGAAATCTCCAGGCAGCTCTGGCTCAGCGGGATGATGAGCACCCCGGCCTCCGGGCTGTACGCCGTGGCCATCCAGTTGTGGCCGCCGGCGGTGCTCGGGCAGACGGAGATCCACTGCGACACTTCGGCCGTGGCGATGTCGGCGCGATAGGTCACGTCGCCGGTCACCGGATCGATGCGATCGAACACGTTCTGGAACACCGTCTCCTTGTAACCGAGAAACTCCCCCGTCTCGCGGTCGAGCTTCCAGAGGATGCCGTGCTTCCCGATCGTGAACAGCGCCTTCCGGCCGCCGACGTCGATGAGGACCTTCTCGAACACCTCGTCCAGATCCAGCGACTCCCCCGGCACGTGCTGCCGGTACCAGACGATCGACCCATCGTCGGGGTCGAGCGCCAGCGTGGAATTCGTGTAGAGCGCCGCGTCGCGCACCGTGAGTCCGCGGCTGGCCGCGACCCACGGCTTCGCCTGCGCGGTGGGCCAGTAGATCAGGTCCAGCTCCGGATCGTAGCTGCCGGCGATCCACGAGTCGCCGCCGCCCCGGAGCGTGAGCGGCAGGTCGCCCCACGTGTCGCCGCCCGGCTCACCCGGCCGGGCGATGGTGAAGGTCCGCCACAGCTCCTCGCCCGTCTCGGCGTCGTGCGCGGTGATGAAACAGCTGTCCTCCTGGAACCGGCCGCAGCCGTTGATGCCGTTGATGACCTTGCCGCGCACGACGAGCGGCCCGCTGACGTTGGTGTAGCCCTGCGTGTAGTCGGCGATCTTCGTTTCCCATACGACCTCGCCGTTGCGCGCGTCGATCGCCACCATGAACGCGTCCTTCGTGGGCAGGAACACCTTGTCGTCGTAGAAGCCCAGGTTGCGCATCGTCGTGAAGCCGCCCCGCAGCGCGTCGGGCAGCTCCCGCTGGTACTCCCACAACAGCGTTCCGGTCTCGGCGTCCAGCGCCTGGACGATGTTGCCGGGGTTGGCCAGGTACATCACGCCGTCGTGCACGAGCGGCGTCGGCTGGTTCGTGCCGTCCGCCATCGCCCAGACCCACGCGAGCCTGAGGTCGTGCACGTTGTCCTGCGTCACCTGGTCCAGCGGGCTGTAGCCCCATCCGTTGTACGTCCGGCGGAACATCAGCCAGTCCGCCGGGTCGGGGTCGCGCAGCGTCGCGTCGGGGACCGGCACGAAGTCGGTGACCGTCTCGTACAGGGTCGTGCGGTTGCCCGCCACCACCGGCTCGCTTGGCGCGTCCGTCGTAGTTGGCGTACTCGGCGTACTCGAGAGTGCCGTCGGAGCGGGCGTCACCGGAACCCCGGGCGCGCCCGTGGACGCCAGGACGCCGGTGGATGCCAACGCCAACGGCTCACTCCCGGCGGCGAGGCCGTTCGCCTGAAGCAAGTAGGCGACGATGTTGACGTAGGTCCGGTCGGGAATCGATCCTGCCGCTTCGGGCGGCATCGTGGCCCGGATGTACTCGAGCAGGTCGCCGGCGGTCCGCTCACCCCAGGTGTTACGAAAGTTCGGCCCGGCCAGCTCCGGCGCCTCGAACGCGCCAGCGAAGTCGGACATATGGCACCCGGCGCACTCGGCCTGGTAGGCCGTCTCGCCCGCCCCGGCTTGGTCCTGGGTGTAACGCGCCACCTCCTGCGCGCGACCGCTCCCGACGACGACGGCGACGGCAACCACGACGGCGACCAAAGCGACTGCGATGCGAATCTTGGGTCCCATCACCGATTACTCCGATTCGAGGATCCACCCGCGCAGCTCACCGCCCGGATTCCCCTCCGTGTGCACCTGGATGTAGTAGGCGCCGTCCCGCAACGCTTCGACCTCCTCGCCGGTGAGGCGCACCCCGCCGCCGAGGACTCCGCTAGAGCTTCTGCTGACGCTCAACTGGAAGGCGATCGGCCCGCGCTGGCCCGCGCGGCCCTGGTGGATGTGCGCCGCGATGGCGGCCGAGCTCATCCCCTCGAAGGCGCCCGTCATGAACAGGCGGTTCTCGATGAGGACGGCGCGCACCGAGCCAGTGCCCGAAGTCGTCAGCGTCGTCCGGGCGTCGACCGGCACAACCGACAGCCTGACGGTGAACGTGTCGCCCGCCTGGGCCGCCGCACTCCCGGAGGCGAAGGCGACGCATGCCCCTGCCAGTAGCGCGACTCCAAGCGCTCGTGTCATTACGGTCCCTTTCGTGCTGCTTCGCCGCCGCTCTGCCGCGAGGCGTCGCCAAAGCCAGAGCGGAACGGCGGGGCCTCAGGATACAGGATTAGCGGATCGCGCGCCCCTCAGCCCGACCCTCTCCCGGACGGTGAGGATCTTCGCAGCCCGGCCGTCATGCCGCAGAACTTTGTAGCGCAGCCCTTCAGGGCTGCGTGGCGCGGCGGAGCCGCGGCTGTGCTCTTCGTGAAGAACGAGGGCTTCGCCTCCGGCTCGCCCTCGCAGGGCTGAAGCCCTGCGCTACACCTCGCCAGACGAGCTAGCTATGCCCTTTAACGCGTTGCCCTGCGCTACACCTTCCAGACGATCGACGGAGAAACGGTCTTCCTCCCTGCGGAGAGCTTGCTCTCGGCCCCGCCCGAGCGTAGAGTCGGGCGCATGAGCGACAAGACAGAGGATCCCTGCGGGCCGGGCAGCGACTGCGGCTGTGAGCCGGGCCCTGCGCCCGGGCTCGATCGCCGCGACTTCATCCGCCTGGCCGGCCTGACGTCGGCGGTGGCGGCGGTCGGTGCCGCCGGTGCGGCTTGCGCGCCCGGCGCGCCGCCACAGGAGGGCGCCGCGGCCGACGTTTCGCCCGCCGCGCGCGAAGCGCTCGACGACGCCGACTGGCCGGTGGTGAAGGTCTACGGGCCGGAGTTCATCGACCGGATCGCGCTGCCGCTCGGCGGGATCGGCACCGGCACCGTGTCGCTCACCGGCTTCGGCAGCCTGCGCGACTGGGAGATGATGAACCGCCCGGCCAAGGGCTTCACGCCGAATGGAGGGTCGCCGCCATTTTTTGCCGTCTATATAGAGGATGGCGACACGCGCCACTGCCGGCTGGCCGAAGGCCCCTTGCCGCTCGACGACTACGAAGCGAGCCACGGCAGCAGCGCGCCGAACGCGCGGCTGCCCCGGGCGGCTGGGACGCCAACCGCGACGGCGTGATGGAAGGGGCGCAGCACAACACGATGGACGTGGAGTACTACGGCCCGAACCCGGAAATGGGCTTCTGGTACCTGGGCGCGCTGCGCGCGGCCGAGGAGATGGCGCGCGCCGTGGGGGACGACGCGTTCGCGGCCGAGTGCCGCGACCTGTTCGACCGGGGCAGCGCCTGGCTCGATGCGAACCTGTTCGACGGCGAGTACTACGAGGGCACGCTGCCGCTCGAGCGGTTCAGCCTGCGCGACGGCGGCGAGCAAGCCTTCGACGCCGGCCACACCCTCCCGGCCGGCACGACGGAGGAGTTCCAGGTGGCGACCGCATGATCTACCGGGTGCGCGCGCGGTTCCGGGAGACGTCCGCGCGGGAGTTTCACCGGCAGCTTACCGACGGCACGATCGCCGGGCAGGAACCGGACGGTCAGGAGATGGTCGACTCGATGCACCGCGCAGTGGTCAGCGCCGCGGGCAACATCGAGTGGAGCGAGGTCTGCTACTGCCAAACGCCGCTCGCCCATGAACGGCAGACGGTCCTGGACCATTACTTCGACGACATCACGACCGAGCCGATCGAGTCCTACGAGACCTACCCAGGGCGGCCGTTCATGGACTATCTCGACGAGCTCGCCAACCGCCCCGCGACATCGCAGTCCTAGGAGTCCGCCCGTCTGCCCACCTCGATATGGCAGAAACTGCCATGAGAGTGCTCTCTCTCGGTAAAAATTGTTCATCGAGTACTAATAATGGACACTTATTCGCCCTTGGAGACTTGACATTATGTGAACATGAATCCATTAAGACGTTTATGCACAACAGTTACATCAGCATTACGATTCATAAATTTCTTGGTCTCACAATTGCACAGGTAAGAGGTCGAGGGTGTGGTTATGACGACCAACGACAAGATCTTTCGCATCGTTCTCACGGCGGCCGTTCTCCTCGGACTGTCCTGGCCGGCAGCCGCCCAGCCGCGCGCGGAGGGCAGCGTGGCCCAGCTCGACCTGAACGCCGCACCGTTCACCGCCGCCGCCACCGCCACCGAGGCCGAATCTGTGGGCTTCCTCGGAAACATCGACGCTGCCGAGCCGGATGCGGAATCGACCGAAACGACGGAAGTCGCCGCCACGCCGGACGAGGTCGTCATGATGGGCCCGTACGGCCCGGAAGCGGTCACCAGCTGGGCCTCGCGAACCGCCGGCCCGCGCTCCCGCGTGCGCTCGGTAAACATCGGGACGCGGAGACCCGATAAGGATTAGTAGGTGACGCAGCCCTCGATGGCTGCAACGACGCGGGGCCGTGGGCCTTGCGCTACTCGCACACGAACACCAGGCGACCTCGAGGGGTCGCCTGGTGTTTTTCCGGGTCCATCAAATGTGCGCGGTCAGGACGTCCTGGCTCGCCGCGCCTTCCTCCAGCGCGGTGAGGATGATGTCTGGCAGGATCGGCGTCCGGCGGAAGTCGTCGTCGCCGATCGCGTCGGCGATCGCGCACAGGACCGCGGCGGCGCCGGCGCCGATCGCCCCCTCGCCGATTCCCTTCGCGCCGATCGGCGTGTCGGGGTCGGGGATCCCCACCGCAGCCCATTTCATCGTGAGCGGAACATCGAGAATCGACGGCGGCTTGTTGGAGTAGAAGCGCTTGGCGACCGACAGCCCCCAGTGCTGGTCGAATACCCACTTCTGGCTGCGGGCGTGGCCCATGCCCTGGATGCCGCCGCCATGAATCTGCGCCCCGAGGGCACGCGGGTGTACCACCGTGCCGATGTCGGCCGACGCGCTGTACTCGACGACGCGCACCTCGCCCGTCTCGACGTCCACCTCGACCTCGGCGAACCCGGCGACGAACGACATGGTGTTGCCGTCCCGGCCGTAGTTGTCGCGCGCCACGCCGATGAGGCCGGTGCCGCGGAGCGCCGTCGCCGCTGTCGTCGTGTAGGCGTGGATGTCGGCCGGCAGCTCGTGGCCGTCGTACTCGCCGCCTAGCTGGATGGCACGCGACACCGCCCGGGCGACACTGAGATACCGGGACGGGTTGTCGCGGCGAGAGACGCGTCCCCCGCCGACCTCGTAGTCGCCGGGTGCGCCGCCCAGGTCATGCGCCGCGATCTGCTGCAGCTTGCGTTTGGCGTCGAGGCCGGCCGCCCAGTTCGCGCGGGTATGCGCATGGATGGTCTGCGTCCCCGACTGCGTCGAGCTCCACGGCAGATGCTTGCTCGTGTTACCCCAGATGATCTCGACCTGGTCCCAGGGGAAGTCGAGCGCCTCGGCGGCGGCGCGGGCGGTGTCCATCACCGAGTGCGTGCCGAGGTTGCCGATGCCCTGGTGCACCGCCATCGTCCCGTCCGGCCGGAGGACGATCAGGCCGTCATAGCCGACGCTGCCTCCCGAGTAGGCGCTCAGGCCGACGCCGATGCCGGTCACCTTCGTGCCGTCGCGCCGACGGCTGCGCGCCTTTCGCTCGTCCCAGCGGAACAGCGCCTTGCCCTGGTCGAGCGCTTCGGCGACGAAGGCGCTCGTCGTGTGGCCCTGCACTCCGTTCTCGTCGGGCCGGTCGTAGGGCGCGCGGCCGGATGGCGCGTTGATCCGGCGCATCTCCACCTGGTCGATGCCGAGCTGACGCGCCGCCTTCGCGATGACCGGCTCGAGCATCGCGATAATCTGCAGCCCGCCCGGCGCGCGCTGTGCGGATCGCGGCGGCGTGTTGGTGGCGACGCTGATGCCGCGCCAGCGCATGTTGAGGGGCTGGTAGACGAGCGACGCGATGCGGCCTCCGGTCCGAAAGTCACTGCGCAGGCCGTAGGGACCGGCGTCCTGGATGATGTAGAGATCCAGTGCGGTGACGCGGCCGTCGTTGCGGAAGCCGATCTTCACACGCCCCTGGAAGCCGGCGCGAGCGCGGCCGAGGTAGCCCTCCTCGAGCCGGGTGATCCGCAGCATGACCGGGCGGCCGGCCTGCTTCGAGAGATACGCCGGGATGCGGCAGGAAATGGCGCCACGGCTCTTGCTGCCGAAGCCGCCGCCGCAATACTCGGCGATGAGGACGACGTCGTCCGGATCGACGCCGACCCAGTTGGCCACGTTCGGCAGCGTCCGGATGGTGCTCTGCGTCGACGCGTGCATGTAGCACTTGCCGTTCTGCCAGTACGCCATCGCGCTGCGCGTTTCCATCGGCTGGTGCGAGGTGGACTGCGACATCATCGTCTCGTCGAGGATGAGGTCCGCCTCGGCGAAGCCGGCCTCGATGTCGCCCACACTCCACTCCTCGCCCGGCTCACCCATCGGCAGGCGCCCCTCGGCCATCTCGGCGAACGCCTCCTCGGTCCACTTCACGGTGGTCAGCTCACGGCCCTTGTAGGCGTTTCCCTCGAGGCGGGCGTTGGGACCGCCGGGGCGGAGGCTCTTGAGCGGGTCAACGGCGAACGGCAGTTGCTCGAAGTTGATCCGGATCTTCTCGATCGCATCGGCGGCGGTCGTCTCGTCAACGGCGGCGACGGCGAGCACCGGCTCGCCCTGATAGACCGGCTCGTTGGTCAGTCCCTGCTCCTCCCCATCGACCGTCGGGAGGTCGTCGGCGGTGAGAATCGCCGCAACGCCCTCCATCGCCGCGGCGGCGCTGGTGTCGACACTCCGCACACGGCAGTGCGGCATCGGGCTCAGGAGGAGCTTGGCGAAGAGCATCCCTTCGGCCCTGAAATCCTCTGCATACTTGGCCTGGCCGGTCACCTTGGCGACGATGTCGGCAGTCTGGTAGTCCTTGCCGATCAGCTTGAAGTCAGCCATGTCGACCCTCCTGGGGCGGATCAGTGAGTGAGTAGTACAGGCAGAGTAGCCGAACGACGGACGGGGTTCAAGTGCATCGGTGCGTCAGGATCCGGCCGGCTGAGGCGTCAGATCCTCCGGGCGGGTCTTGAAGCGGCTGAGCGACGCGTCGAGCGACTCGGCGTTCCGTTCGAGGGTCTCCAGACAAGTTTGCACGTCCTGCGTCAGGCCACCGCCCAGCGCAGTCTTGAGCTGCTGGACGGTCTTCCGTAACTCGTACGCCCGCTCGTCCACGTTCTCGATCAGAGCGCCGAGGTTCTCGATCATGTCGTTGACGACCTGCTCCTCCTTCTTGAGGTAATCCTTGTCGCGCAGGACCGCGCGCGCGGCGAAGTTGCCCTCGGCGACGCCGCGCAGCACACGACGCAGTTGGTAGAGCGGTCCGGCAATCCGGTGCGAGACCAGCACCGAATGCGCGCCGAGCGCCACGAAGGTGAAGAACAGCGGCAGCCAGATCGCCTTGCTCAGGTACAGAAACTGCTCCGCCACGAGCTGCTGCTGCCACTCGGGCCCCCCGCTGGCGCCCAGCAACTGCAGGATCAAGGGCGCGAAGAGCGCCACGGCGAAGATGAGGAGGATCGCCGCGAAATACGCGATGTTGATGCTCAGGAGACGGATCTGCAGCTCGTCGAAAAACAGTTGCCGTCTGCGATTGGGTCTTTTCGCCATGGTGTCATTCCGGAAGAAAGTCTCGGCACGAACGGCGACGTACCAGGGGGGAGCCGAAACAGTCTGGCAAAGGCGACCGCAGAGGTCAAGATGGCCCGGCGCTACCCCGGAAAGTTCAGGAGCTGCTGCTCCGGGTTTGCTTTTTCCAGATCAAAACTCGCCCTAGCATCCCAGCCCCGAGGAGGGCGAGGGCGGCGAGGCTGTTCGAGGTGTCCCCCAGGATGAAGGCGACCAGAAAGGCGGCCGCGCCGGCCAGGACGACGATGACCGACCAGGGATAGAACCAGGCGCGGAACGGCCGCGGCGTCTCCGGCTCGCGGCGGCGCAGGTCGATGAGGGCGAGGCAGCTCACGACGTAGTTCGCCGCCAGGAAGAACGACGCGAAGGCGACCAGCCGCTCGAACGTGCCGCCGATGATGAGGACGAGTGCGACCCCGGTCGTGACGAGCATCGCCGTGCCGGGCGTGCCGCCGGCATTCACCGACGCGGTGCCCTGCCAGATCAGCCCGTCGCGTCCCATGGCGAACAGGATGCGCGTGCCGATCATCATGATGGCGTTCAGGAGCGGCGGCAGCGAGACGATCGACAGCACCAGGATGAGCTGCCCGCCCCGCGCCCCCAGGAGCACCTGCGCGGCGTCGGCCGCCGGGAGGATGGAGCCGGCCAGCGCCGACATCGGCAGGACGACGAGCAGCGCGATGTTCACGAGCAGGTAGATGACGATGACCGCCACGACGCCGATGATCATCGAGCGCGGCAGGTTGCGGTCGGGGTCGCGGTCCTCTTCGGCGAAGTAGAGCGCGCTCTGCCAGCCGCCGTAGGTGATGACGATCGACTGCAGCGCCACGACGAGACCGGCGAAGCCAAGGCCAGCCGGTGCGGGCGCGACCGTCTCAACCGAGTCGACCGTGCCGGCCCCCCCGGCATAGACCAACGCGGCGACGACCAGTGCGAGAAAGGCGGCGAACTTCACGGCGCTGGTCCACGCCTGGAACCAGCTGCTGACGCGCAGCCCCTTCCACTGCATGCCGCTCAACAGCAGGAGCGAGCCGACGGAGATGACCTTCGCGCTCGGTGCCAGCGAGGGCACCAGCTCGGCCGAGAACTCGCCGATGGCGATCGAGACGTAGCCGAGAACGCAGCAGTAGGTGACCCAGTCGGCCCAGCCGACGGCGAAGCCGGCCGTGTCGCCGAACGCGCGGCGCGCGTAGACGTAGTAGCCGCCCGCTCTTGGCAGCATCGTGCCGAGCTCGGCGAGGCAAACGGCACCCAGCAGCGTGTAGAGCCCGCCGAGCAGCCACACGAGAAGAATGACGGACGGCTGTCCGAGCTGCGCTGCGACGAGGCCGGGCGTGCGCAGGATGCCGATGCCGAGGATGGACCCGATGACGACGGCCAGGCCGAAGCCGACGCCGAGAATGCGCATCAGGCCGCCCGAGCCAGCGGCTGACGAACGCCGGGCGGCCGGCGCGTGACGGGCGTCAGCGGGCATCGCTTAGGGTCCTTACTTCAAGACGACCAGGACGACCTCGACCGCTTCGCCGAGGTTGCGGGCCTCGTGGCTCGAGCCCTTGCCCTCCCACTCGACGTCACCCCGCTGCCACTCGTTCACCTTGGTGACGCCGGCGGCGGTGTCCTCGATCGAGCCGCCGCTCAGGTGGACGACAATCCTGTGCGACCCATGCGTGTGAAACCCTTCGCGCGCGTCCACCTCCATGCGGGCGCGCAGGACCTCGACGTGGTCGTCCGCGAACAGCTCGCGGAAGCTCAGGCCGACGAACTCGGCCTCGCCGGGCGCCGAGCCGCCGTCGACCTCGACCTCCGGCCCGTCGAGCTTCGGCTCGAGGATGATGAAGTCGCCGATCTCCGTGCCGCTCGCCTCCCTCAGCCAGAACGCGTCGCCGACGCGCCAGTCCTGGCTGTTCTCCAGCGCGACGGCAACCGCCGACGGCGCGTCAACGTTCGTTCCGGCGGTGCGATCGGTGCGCGTGATGCTAACCCAGGCGTTGTCGAGTAGGACCTCGGCCTCCTGCGCGTCGGTCGCAGCGGGACCTAGACCGATGAGACACACCAGGGTAAGCAGTCCGATAAGCGATCCGATGGCCGACCGCATGCGCGCCTCCCTTGCGCCAACTCTAGGGTGAAGTGCCGACATACTACAACTACGAGGAATGGAATATCGCCGGCTGGGCACGACCGGCCTCAAGGTGTCGCGCGTCGGACTGGGCTGCGGGAATTTCGGCGGGATCGGCTCCGCGCCGGAGTTTTTCGGCCAGGGGGAGAGCGAACAGGCGGCGTTCGTCCTCATGGACCGCGCGGTCGACGCGGGCATCAACTTCTTCGACACGGCTGACGCCTACGGCGGAGGGCGGAGCGAAACCTGCATCGGCAACTGGCTGCGCGGCAAAGGCTCGCGCGTGCGCGAGCTGCTGCTGCTCAGCTCGAAGGTCTTCAACCCGGTCGGCCCCGGGCCGAACGATCGCGGGCTGTCGCGGCGGCACATCTTCCGGCAGGTGGACGCGAGCCTCGCCCGGCTCGGGACCGACCGGCTGGACCTCTATCTGATCCATGAGCCCGACCCGGAGACGCCGCTCGAAGAAACGGTACGTGCCCTCGAGGACATCGTGCGGATGGGCAAGGTGCTCTACGTCGGCGCCAGCAACATCGAGGCGTGGCGGCTGATGCGCGCGCTGTGGATCGGCGCACGGGGCGGCGTCACGCGATTCGACTGGGTACAGAACTCCTATTCGCTGCTCGACCGCGCCGCCGAGCGTGAGGTGCTGCCGCTCTGCGGCGACCAGGGGCTCGGCTTCACGCCGTTCAGCCCGATGGCGGGCGGCTGGCTCAGCGGGAAGTATCGCTCGGCCGGCGACTACCCGGCCGGATCGCGGATGACGCTTCGACCCGAGCCCTACGCGCATCTTCTTAGAGATGAGGTCTTCGCCGGGCTGGACACCCTCGATGCGCGCGCGACGGCGCGCGGCGTGGACATGCCGACGCTGGCGCTCGCGTGGGTCCTCAGCCATCCCCTCGTCTCCGCCATCATCGTCGGCCCACGCACGCCGGCCCATCTCGACCCTGCCCTCGCCGCGCTGGATCTCCCACTCGACGACACCGCGCGGCAGGACCTGGCGGCACTTTTCCCAGGGCTGTAGGCACGGGTCTTGCCCCTGCTGACGTGTGGCCACACGTCATCCACCGCACGTGCCAGGCTTTTCGTACCGGGGTTGTCACCGGTATGTCCTCACTCTTCGCACCCATGGACGTCGTCCGGTCTTTCGTTCGGCTCCGCTCGTGAGTCGAGTGCTGCCGCAGATGCGGCATGTCGCGCGCGGCCTGCAGTTCGCACTATTGGCGTACTGCTTCATGCCGAATCATCTCCACCTGCTTGTCGAGGGCCTGCGTGAACACGCTGACCTGAGGCAGTTCGTCACGGAATTCAAGCGCCGCAGCGGTTTTCAACTCCGAAAGACCGACCGATGGCTCCTGTGGCAAGCCGGCTACTGCGAACGCGTCCTGAGGAGCAATGAGGCCGCGCGTGACGTCGCGATCCACATTCTCCAGAGTCCGGTCCGGGCGGGCTTGGCGGAGGATCCGAGACGATACCCATTTCTCGGGTCGGACGTGTATGCGTTGGAAGATCTGCTCAGACCGCAGGAGTGAGCCGAAGGGCTCGCCCCGGTACCCACGGATCTGTCGCCGATGTGTCGTTGCAGAACACACGTTTGGTCAAGCCGCGGTTACACATTCAGCACGTACTTCCCTAAAGCGCTGCGACAGAACGTCTTACGTCGGCCTGAGAGCCGATCATCCGCTGGCTGGCATCTTGCTCTATCTTGGTGTCACCGGAATCGGTATCTCTGCCCCATGGCAGTCAACTGGCATCCAGCACCAATCGGCGTCCTCGATATCGCCAGCGCCAGCGCGACCGTCCTCGTCCTGGACGACGAGCCGTCGGCGCGCGGAGCGCTGGTGCGCGTCCTGCAACTGCGGGGCTACGAAGTGATCGAGACCGATTCAGCCCAGGATGCCCTTTCGGTCCTGAAGGAGTCGGCGGTCGACGCGGCCATCCTGGACGTGAAGCTGCCCGGCGAAGGAACGGGACTCGACGTGCTGAAATCGCTGCGCCAGCACCTCGAACTGGAGAGGATCCCGGTGCTCGTCTGGACCGGGGCGCTGCTCTCCGACAAGGAGGAGTGGTCGGTCACCCGCCACGGCGCCCACCTCTTCCAGAAACCGGAAGGGATGCGCAACCTCGCCAACTTCCTCGACCAACTCCTGGATCGGGACAAGCCGCATTAAGAGAGGTCGCCCGGTCGCGAAGCTTGCCGGTTCCCTCACCCTTACCCTCTCCCCTTCGGGGAGAGGGGATCGAGCACTTCCGACCCGAACACCGTCTCGACGAGCTTCTGGAACCTGGGGTCGTCGCGCAGCGGGTCGAAGAAGGGCGAGACCTTCAGGAAGACGCACATCGGGTCGTGTTCCTCGACCCCGGTGGCCAGCCACGCGATCGCCTGTTCGTGTTCTTTCAGCCCAATGTAGATCCAGGCGATCGCATGGGCCGACAGGTAGCCTTCTTCCCGTCGCCGCTTCAGCGCCTCGACGATCGCACGGGCCTCGTTCACCATCCCGGCGAAGCCGTAGGCGGTAGCGAGAAGTCCCTCCAGGAGCGGATCACCTTGCGAATGCTGCCGGCCATGCTCGAACTCCGCGACCGCTTGCGTGACGTCTCCCTTCCACAGCGCTGCGTTGCCCTTGTAGTAGTAGATGGACAGGGCCGACGGATCGACCTCATGGCCGCGGCGGCAGACCTCCATCGTTTCGTCGTATCGCCTGGCGCAGAACAGCGCGTCCGCCAGCTTGAAGTACCCGTGCACCACGAGCGGATCGAGCTCGACGGCACGCTGGGCTTCGGCGACCGCTTCATCGGCTCGTCCGAGATAACTCAGCATCCCCGCAAAGTCGGCTCTCACGTCCGAGCTTGCAGGGTCCAATTCGATCGCCCGGAGGAACGCTCGTTCCGAGCCGAGCCAGTCCCAGGCGTACCAGTGCAGGTACCACGCGTGGGCGTGGTGCGCCTCGGCGCAGGCATCGTCGAGGGCCAGAGCCGCCAAGACGTCCTTCTCGGCCTCGGGCATTACGTCGGACGGCGCCTCCAGCCCCATAATCGCCGGGACTGACCGCGACATGGCGAGTCGCGCGTGCCCCTCGGCGTAGCCCGGCTCGAGCGCGATCGCCTGGGCGAAGTACTCGCCGGCCTTGACCATCGCGTCTTTCGTCAGTCGAAACAGCAGGTGCCGCCCCTTGAGCACCAGGTTGTAGGCCTCGACGTTGTCCGTCGGGCGCTTGACCAGATGCGTGCCGGTCTCTCCGACGAGCTTCACCCTCAGCTTCTCGACGATCGCCCGCGCAATTTCCTCCTGAACGGCGAAGATGTCGTCCATCGTCCGGTCGTAGCGCTCCGACCAGAGGTGGTAGCCGTCGCCGACGTTGATGAGCTGCGCCGTGATCCGCAGCCGGTTCCCCGCCTTCCGGACACTGCCCTCGAGGATTGCGCCGACGTTGAGCTGCTCACCGACCTTCCGGATGTCGACCGCCTGCCCCTTGAACTGGAACGCCGACGTCCGCGACGCCACGCGCAAGCCGTCGAGCTTCGCCAGGGCGTCGATCAGTTCCTCGGCCAGGCCGTCGCAGAAATACTCCTGCTCCGGGTCGGCGCTCATGTTCGAGAACGCCAGGACGCCGACCGACGGGATGCGGCCGGAGCCGGAGGACGGCGCCGTCGATGCCAGCGCCGACGGCGCGGCCGACGCCAGTTGGGTCGAGTCGCCTGGTCCGGCGACCGAGCCACTCGCCGCGCTCATCGCCGCCGAGTCTCGCCGCGCCAGGCGCAGCTCCGAGAGCAGATCGATGCTCGTCTGATACCGATCGGCCACCGCCTTGGCGAGCATCCGGCCGACGACCCGCTCGAGGTCGAGCGGCACGCCGGATCGGACCGACGTCAGCGCCTTCGGCGTCTGCTGCTGGATGGCGTTGGCGATGACGAGCTGATGCTCCCCCGTGAAGGGGCGCTGCCCGGTGACCATCTCGTAGAGGACGACGCCGAGCGACCAGATGTCGGCGCGCGGGTCAACCGACTCGCCCTGCACCTGCTCGGGCGGCATGTAGGCGACCGTGCCCAGCGTCGTGCCGGTATCGGTGAGGCCGGAGTGTCCGGCCAGCTTCGCCAGGCCGAAATCCACCACCTTCACGATGCCGTCGGTCGTGAGCATGATGTTCGCCGGCTTGATGTCGCGGTGCGTGATGCCGGAGGCGTGCGCCTTCGCGAGACCCTGCGCCACCTGGACGGCGATGTCGAGCGCCTCGTCGAGCGCCATCGGACCGCGCTCGATCTTCTCCGTGAGCGTGCCCCCACCGTAGTGGGCCATCGCCAGGTAGAGCTGGCCGTCGTCCGCTTCGCCGATGTCGTAGATGGTGCAGATGTTGGGATGGTCGAGCCCCGACGCCGCCTTGGCTTCCTGGATGAACCGCGCCTTGGCCGTCGCGTCGCGCGTCAGCAGCGGGGGCAGGAGCTTGAGAGCGACGGTCCGTTCGAGGCGGGTGTCACGCGCCGCGTAGACCTCGCCCATTCCTCCGGCGCCGATCGGCTCGACGATCTCGTACTGGCCGAGGCGGGTCCCCGTCTTTAGCGCCATCGGTCGCCCCGGCCCTGGCGAAGCATTGGTGTCATCGGAATCCGGTGATTATATCGAGCCGGCCACCGGACGAAGGACCTCGCCGATCTGGAAGCCCTGGGAGAGTGAAAGGTCAGCCGCCGGAGACCTCGTCGTCGACGCCGCGCAGCAGCTGTTTCTCGCAATCGGTGCACACCCACACCGGCGGCTCGTTGGGGTCTGAGCTGACCTGGTGCTCGCTGCCGTCGTCAGTCCTCCAGCCCGAACGTGAAAATGGTGTTTCCGGCGGCGATCGTGACGTACTGCTGGCCGTCGGCCAGGTAGCTCATCGGCCCGGCGTGGACCATGCCGCCGACATTCATTACCCAGCGCTCGTCGCCGTTGCGCGCGTCGAGCGCGAAGAAGTAGCCGTCCACGGTGCCGCCGAAAAGCAGATCCCCGGCGGTGGTGAGCAAGCCGGACGATGACCGCGGCTGCACGGGGTACTCCCACTTGACCTCGCCGGTCTGCGCCTCGAGCGCCCGCACGACGCTCTGATACTGGTCCCGCGGCCCAGCCTGCTGGCCGCCGCCGCCCGTAAAGCGTTCCCCGGGCACGTACTCGTCTTCGCGCATGAAGTAGATCTGCTCGCTGTCGTACGCCATCACGTAGAGCAGCTCGGTGCGGGGACTGTAGCTGGGCGACCACCAGTTGGCCGCTCCTTCGATCGGCGGTGAGACCAGCGTGCCCTCGACGCTCGGGAACATGTTGGGCACGCGCACCGGCCGGCCGTTCTCGTCGATCCGCTCGGCCCAGGTCTGCCTCCCGAACGGCAGGGCGCGCAGGAATTCTCCGCCGACGCGGTCGAGCACGTAATACCAGGCGTTCCGGTTCGGCCACAGCATGAGCTTGCGCGGGCGGCCGTCGAACTCGACGTCGGCCAGCACCGGAATCTGCGTGGCGTCCCAATCGTGCACGTCGTGCGGCGTGAACTGGAAGTACCACTGAAGCTCGCCCGTGTCGGGGTCGAGCGCCACCACGGCGTCGGAGTAGAGGTTGTCCCCCTCGCGCGCTTCGCCGTTCCAGTCGGGAGCGGGGTTGCCGGTGCCCCAGTACAGAAGGTCCTCGTCCGGGTCGTACGACCCGGTCATCCAGGTGGCCGCCCCGCCCGTTTTCCAGGAATCGCCCTCCCAGGTGTCATTGCCCGGCTCGCCGTCCCCGGGAACGGTGTAGAAGCGCCAGACGCGCTCTCCGGTGTCCGGGTCGTAGGCGTCCAGGAACCCACGAATGCCGAACTCGCCGCCGGCAATTCCGGTGATGACCTTGTCCTTCACGACGAGCGGCGCGGCCGTCTTGCTGTAGCCCGTCAACGTGTCGGCGACTGTGGTGTCCCACAGGACGCTGCCGGTCCGGGCGTCGAGCGCCACCAGATGCGCGTCGAGTGTGCTCATGAACAAGCGATGACCCAGCACGGCGACGCCGCGGTTGTTCCGGCCACAGCAGTAATTCACCTCCTCGGGCAGAATGTGTTCGTAGCGCCAGAAGACGCGGCCGGTCCGGGCGTCGAGCGCGATGACCGTGCTCGGCGATTCGGTGACGTACATGATGCCGTCGATCACGAGCGGCGTCGTCTCGGCCCGGTCGAGGTCGCGGAGCTGGTAGACCCACTTGATCCGCAGGCGATCCACGTTCTCGGTATCGACCTGATCGAGGCCGCTGAAGCGCTGGCTGCGGTAGTTGCCGGAGTACATCAGCCAGTTGCCCGGCTCGTCGTCGGAGTGCAGGAGCCGCTCGTAGGTGACCGGCGTGAACGCCGGCGTCGGCCCGCCCGACTGGGCCGACTGCGCCCCGGGCGTCCGGCCGGCCGCAAGGACGATCGTGCAAGCGCACAGGCTGACGAGCGCAAGGTGTCTCATGGCGTGGTCTCCTCCGTTCGCAGCGAAAACAAGTAGGCGATGAGGTCGTCGATCTCGGACGCGGTGAGCTTGCCCTCGTAGCTCGGCATCGTGGACGACTCGATGCGCTCGGCGTCGCGCAGGTCCCGCTTGACGATGGACCACAGGTTCGCGTCGGCGTCGAGCAGACGATAGGAATAGGTGTCCTCGTTCAGCCGGAGCCCTTCGAGCGTCCGGCCGTCGGCGTAGGTCACGCGGACCGACCACCACCGCGGCTCCACCTCGTGGTCCGGCTGCACCAGGTCGGCCATCAGCTCGTCCGGGGAGCGGCGATCGCCGGCGGCGGTCAGGTCGGGACCGTGCAGGCCGCCCGCGCCGTTCACCATGTGGCAGGCAGCGCACTCCCCCGCGCCGGTGAAGAGCCGGGCGCCGGCAGCAGCGTCACCCGGCAGCGACACGTCCTCCGGCCGCTGATTGATCGAGCGCAGGAACGCCACAATCTGCCAGACGGTTGCATCCGTCCGGCCGCTCGAGATCGGCGGCATGCGGGTGTCCGGCACACCGTCGGAAATTACCCGGAAGAGCCCGGCGTCGCTCTGGGCCCGCCGGAATCGGCCGCTCCGGAGGCTCGGCCCGTCGTCGCCGGAGGCGTCGCGCCCGTGACACCGGCTGCAGTGCATCCTAAACAGCCGCTCGCCGGTCTCGACGTTTTCGAGCGACGTGTACGGGTTCTCGGCGTCCTGCGCCGCCAGATTGGCACTCGAGCCGACGAGGAGCGCGGCCGCGATCAGCGCGAGTCGACCAGCGTTCATACCCTGCAAGCACAGCATGGCTCGCCCCTTGGAAGAGTGCGATTCGGGGCACCAGCATACCGGAATCCGCTCGCGGCGGGTCAGGCGAGGGTGATTTCGACTCCGTGTCGGCAGCAACGGTCCGCCGCCGGGCGTCGTCATCTATTACTGGGACCACGAAGCGGGATAGAATGCCGGGGATTTATGCGCCTTTTTTCGCCTCTGATCACGATCACGACCAGCCCATCTCCACTCCGGCGGCTGGCAATGCTCCCGCTCGTGCTGTGTCTGGCGACCGCCACGGCGGCGGCCGGACAGCAGACCTCACAGGACCGAGCCGAGGCTGCGGGGCAAGCGGACGGCAACGGCGGCCTCTTCGACAACGGCACGTTTGTCGGAGAGCTGCCGGAGGGGTTCGACGGACCGCCGCCGCCGGTCCCGCCGCAGGTGGTCAGCCGAGACGACAGCGGGCGTGTCACCCTCCGGGCCGTGCGCATCGGCGAGGAGCTCGTCATCGACGGTCGCCTCGACGAGCCGGTCTACTCGCGGGTCGATCCGATTTCCAACTTCATCATGCAGGAGCCGCAGGACAACATCCCGGCGACCGAGCAGACCGACGTCTGGATCTTCTTCGATGACCGCAATCTGTATGTGTCGGGCCGCAACTGGGATAGCCAGCCCGAGCGGATCATCGCCAACGAGATGCGGCGCGACGGCCGCAACATCTCGCAGAACGACAACTTCACGCTCACGCTCGACACGTTCTACGACCAGCGGAACGGCTTCTTCTTTCAGACCAATCCGCTGGGCGCGCTGCGTGACGGCCTCATCACCGATGAGCGCCAGCTCAACACCGACTGGAACACGGTCTGGAATGTCCGGACCACGCGGTTCGACCAGGGCTGGAACGTCGAGATCGTCATCCCCTTCAAGTCGCTCCGCTATGGTCCGGGCCGCGAGCAGGTGTGGGGCGTCAACGTCCGGCGCGGGGTGCAGTGGAAAAACGAGGATTCGTTCATCACGGCGATCCCGCGGGCACTCAACTTCAGCGCGCAGTACCGGCTGTCGCTCGCCGCGACCCTCGTCGGACTCCAGACGCCGGGTATCTCGCGCAACTTCGAGATCAAGCCGTACGCGATCTCGGCCAGCACCGGTGTCCGCGGCGACGATGACGTGATCGTCAACGATTTCGCCGGCGATGTCGGCTTCGACGGCAAGTACGGCCTGACCCAGGGCCTGACGGCCGACTTCACCGTGAACACCGATTTCGCCCAGGTCGAGGATGACGACGAGCAGGTCAACCTGACCCGGTTCAGCCTGTTCTTCCCCGAGAAGCGCGAGTTCTTCCTGGAGGGCCAGGGGATCTTCTCGTTCGGCGGCGGCGCGAGCGGCCGGCGCGGCGGCCGGGGGGGTGGGGGTGGCGGAACGCCGATCCTGTTCTTCAGCCGTCAGATCGGCCTCAGCGGCGGCGAACCGGTGCCGATCCGGGCCGGCGGCCGCGTCACGGGACGCGCCGGCGCGTTCACCCTCGGTCTGCTGAACGTCCAGGCCGGGGAGGACGCGGACCTCGAAGCGCAGGCGACCAACTTCTCGGTCGTCCGCGTCCGGCGCGACATTCTCCGCCGGAGCTCGATCGGCTTCATGACCACGAACCGCTCGGTGTCGCTCGACGGCGACGGCTCGAGCCAGTCGTACGGCGTCGACGCCGGCTTCTCGTTCCTGGACAACCTGAACATCGGCACGTACTACGCCCAGACGAAGACGCCGGGGCTGTCTGGCGAGAACACGAGCTATTCAGCCAACGTCCGCAACGACGGCGATCGGTACGGCTTCAGCTACTCGCATCTGCTGGTCGGGAAGAACTTCAATCCGGAGCTCGGGTTCGTGCGTCGCGACGACTTCCGTCAGAACAGTGGCTCGGTGCGGTTCGCGCCGCGGCCGCGCGGCATCCGGGCGATCCGACGATTTCAGTTTCGTGGCAGCATCCGCCACATCGCCAGCGAGTCGACCGGCCTCCTGGAAACGCGTGACATCGGTGGCCAGTTCGAGATCGAGTTCGAGAACACCGACCGGTTCAGCGTGAACTACTCGGACAACTACGAGTTCCTGTTCGAGGAGTTCGACATCAGCGACGGCATCATCCTGCCGATCGGCGGCTACAACTTCCGCGATGTCAGGGTGACCTATCGGATGGGCTCGCAGCGGCGCGCGTCTGGCTTTATCAACCTGAGCCGCGGCGGGTTCTTCAGCGGCGACCGGACGCAGGTCAACTATTTCGGACGCGTGGAGATCTCACCGCAGCTGTCGATCGAGCCGCGCCTTCAGCTGAATTGGATCGATTTACCGGAGGGCGCCTTCAACACCCGGCTGGTCAGCACGCGCGTCAACTACACGCTGTCCACCCGGCTGCTCGTGGCGACGCTGATCCAGTACAACTCGAGCAGCGACTCCATCAGCACGAACATCCGGCTGCGTTGGGAGTACGCACCGGGCAGCGATCTCTTCGTCGTCTACAGCGAAGGCCGCGACACCGACTTCCGCGGCTTCCCCCGCATTGCCAACCGCGGCTTCGTCGTCAAGTTCACCAAGCTGTTTCGAATGTAGCGCGCGACACGAAAAAAGGGCGACCCGGCGGGCCGCCCTCCTGCTTTCTCCTGACCGTGGGCTTCGCCTTCGGCTCGCCCTCGCAGCCCTGAAGGGCTGCGCTACAGCATCGTTTTACTGGGTTGGGATCTGGCCGTTGTCCGCAATCTCTAGCATCGCGTCGGCGAACTGATCGATCTCCCGCAACCGCGTGTAGACGTTCGGCGTCACGCGCAGCCCTTCGTAGTCGTCGCGCACGACCGCTGTGAGGACGATCCGGTAGCGATCCCACATGTAGGAGTTGATCTCCCGGGTGTCCACCCCCTCGATCTGGACGTTGGCCAACGCCCAGGTCTGTCCCGGCTCGAGCGACGAGTGGATGGTGATGCGCGGGTGGTCCTTCAACCGGTCGGCCCAGCGCATCGTCAGGTAGCGGAACCGGGCCGCCTTGCGCTCGCCGCCGATCGCCTGGTGGAACGCCAGCGCCTCGGCGATCGCCGCCTTCGGCCCGGCCGAGTGGGTGCCGATCTGCTCGAACTTCCGGATGTCGTTGTCCTGGCGCTGCCGCGCGGCCTGTAACGGCCAGGTCTTCTCGATGTTCTCGCGGCGGACATAGAGAAAGCCCGTCCCGTGCGGGGCCAGCAGCCACTTGTGGAGGCTCGTGCCGTAGTAGTCGCACTCGAGGTCGCGCAGCTTGAACGGGAAGTGCGCCACGGCGTGCGCCCCGTCGCAGATCGACACGAGCCCGCGCTCGCGTGCCAGGCGGCTGAGCCGCTGCACCGGAAACAGCTGACCGGTCAGGTTGGTGATGTGGCAGAAATGCAGGACTTTGGTGCGCGGCGTGATCGCCTGTTCGAACCGCTCGTAGAGATCGTCCTGCGTCGTCGGCACCGGGAAGGGGATCTGCGTCAGCGTGATGCCCTCGCGCCGCACCCGCTGATCCCACGTCGTCCGCATCCGGCCGTAGTCCTGGTCGGTCGTCAGCACCTCGTCGCCCGGCTGGAGGTCGATGCCGTTCTGCGCGATCTGCAGCGCCTCGCTCGAGTTCCGCGTGATGGCGAGCTCCTCCGTATCGCAGCCGAACTCGTCGGCCAGGCGCCGCCGGACCGTCTCGATGTTGCGCGCGAGCTGCCCGCGATAGAACACCGGCAGCTGGTTCGAGAAGTCGAGATAGCGCTTGAGCGCCTCGTGCACGACCCGCGGTGTCGGAGAGCTGTTGCCGTTGTTCAGGTTCGTGAGGGTCCGGTCGAGCGTGAACGAGAACTGGATCTCACGCCAGAAGAACTCGTCCTGCGCGACCTCTTCCGGCGTCCGGTCGGCGACCGACTGTGCCGCCTCGGCGATCGCCTCGATGCCGTTCCCTCTCGCCGTCAGCGCGGTGGCGCCCAGCACGCCGGTGCTTTGAAGAAATGCTCGTCTACTCCACATGTGTGACCTCCTCTACCTAGTGGAAGGCTCCTACCCTATCACCCGGGCAGAGCAAATGCGACGTAGCTGTCGCCCGACGGCGTGCCCATCTTGCCGCCGCCGGCCGCAATGACGACGTACTGGCGGCCGTCGACCGCGTAGGTCGCCGGCGTGGCGTACCCCCCAGCCGGCAGCGCGGTCTCCCAGAGTAGCTCCCCGGTGTCGGCGGCAAACGCGCGGAATTGTTCGTCTTTCGTGGCCGCGATGAACAGCAGGCCGCCGGCCGTGACAATCGGGCCGCCGTAGTTTTCGGTGCCGGTCGGCGGAATGCCGCGGGCGGTCAGCTCCTTCAGCTCGCCCAGCGGAACCTGCCACCTGATCGTCCCGGCGTTCAGATCGATCGCCGTCAACGTCCCCCAGGGCGGCTTGATGGCCGGGTTGCCGTCGGCGTCGAGAAAGCGAATGTAGCCGGCCGACGTAAAGGAGCGCGCCGGCACCCGACCGCCATCGGCAGCCCGATCCGCGTCGATATCCTCCGTCCCGGACAGATAGTCGAGCAAGGCCTCGAGCTCGTTGTCGGAAAGATACTGATGCGACGGCATGAGGCCGGCGCCGTTGGTCACAATGCGGGCTATCGCGACACGCGACAGGCTGGCCGACACGTCGACCAGCGAGGGGTACACCCCGAGCGGGTCGCCCTGCAGGTCCGTACCGTGACAGTAGAGGCACTCGGTGGCGTAGACGGTCTGACCCAGGGACCGCTCACCGCCGGCGCCGATCGCCACCATCGTGAGAATCCACGGCATCTCGCTGGCGTTGACGTACATGATGCCGTTCGGGTCGACCGCCGCGCCGCCCCACTCGCCGCCGCCGTCGTAGCCCGGAAAGATGATCGTCCCCTCGCGGCTCGGCGGGGCGAACTGTCCGTTGCTGCGCACGCGCGCCAAACGCTGGAACGCGCGGGCGTACGCTTCTGGCGAGAGGTCGGTGACATCGCGCTCGGTGAAGACCTGCCGTGAGAACGGCGGCGGCGCGGTGGGCACGGGCTGCGTCCCCCAGGCGACCTCGCCGGGCACGTCGGATGCGGGAACGGAGCGTTCCTCGATCGGAAACAGCGGCTCACCGGTGTCACGATCGAAGAGGAACACGTGCGCCGACTTCGTGATCTGCGCGACAGCCTCGCGCGGCTCTCCGTCGTGCGTCACCGACACGAGGTTGGGCGGCGCCGGCAGGTCGCGGTCCCACAGGTCGTGGCGGACGATCTGGTAGTGCCAGATGCGCTCGCCGGTCCGGGCGTCGAGCGCCAGCAGCGTGTTGGCAAACAGGTTGGCCCCGACGCGCTCGCCTCCGTAGAAGTCCGGCGCCGCCGATCCGGTCGGCACGTAGACGACGCCGCGGGCCTGATCGACCGTCATCCCGGCCCAGTTGTTGGCGCCGCCGACACGCTGCCAGGCGCCCTCGGGCCAAGTCTCGTACCCAAACTCGCCCGGATGCGGAATGGTGTGGAAGATCCAGGCGCGCTCGCCGGTGCGCACGTCGAACGCCCGGATGTGCCCTGGCGCCGAGCGGACACCCTCGGAGACGCGCGTGGGCAGGATCAACAGATCGTCGTAGATGACACCCGGCGTGTTCGACGCGATGAACAACTCGCCGATGTCGCGGTCCAATCCCTCGCGGAGATCGACCGAGCCACCGTCGCCGAACGTCTCGATCGCCACACCCCGACCGGCGTCGATCGCATACAGGCGCGACGCGCCGGTGAAGAAGATCCGTCGATCGCCGCCGTCCTCCCAATAGGTGACGCCCCGATTCACCCCGGCACCGAACAGATCGTATTCGTCGTCGAACGGATCGAAGACCCAGCGCGGCTCACCCGTCGCGGCGTCGAGCGCAAAGACCTTCAGCTTCGCCGACGTCGCATAGAGGACACCGTCCACGACGATCGGATTGGCCTGGATTTGCGAGCGGTTATCGGGGTCGGCATCGCCCGAGCGATACACCCAGGCCACCTCGAGCTCGTGCACGTTGTCGCGCGTGATCTGGTCCAGCGCCGAGTACTGATTGCTGCCAGGCCCTTGATACACCGGCCACTCGTCGGCGTGGCTCCGACCGCAGGCCGCGGCGGCAAGCAGCACGAGCACACAGAAGAGTCGACGTTGCATGGTCTCTGGGCTCTGGGCTCTAGCAGCCCGTGGTGAAAGTCCCGCGTCGCATCGAGGCCGGCGAAGCGCCCGCCTCGCAAGGCGCGAGGAGGGAGAATACCGGGAGTATTCGACCGACGAACAACGCCGCGAGGCGGGATGCAGCGCCGGCCGAATGCAGGGGGACTTTCACCACGGGCTGCTAGGCTCTAGGGCAGGCCGTAGATGAGGCGCTGGAGCGTGGAATAGTTGCTCTCAATCCACCGGGTGAGCTGGCCTGCGACGCCGACCACCGGCGGACGCAGGACCCCGCGGTGCACACCGATGAAGTCGGTCGTGTAGTGGTGGTTCCGGATGGACACGCGGACCACCATGACGCCGTCGTCTCTCGACCGCCACGGCGCGGAGCTGCCGCGGCTCGTCGCCACGACCTCGAGATACAGGTCGGCCTGATTGCGGGAAGAGACAACCATCACGACCTCCGCGACCTCCGTCCGCTCGAGCCGCCGCCGCAAGGCTTCGGCCGACTGGTGCCCCTGGTCCGCCTCGAAGTAGTAGGGATCCGGATCTCGAGGCACCGGGTGCCGCGGCGGCAGATGGACCGCTACCTGTGCATCTTCGTCGGCCGCCTCCTCCGCCGCGAAGACGTACACGCGGATCGGGTCGACCGCCGCGTCCTGCGCTCCGCCGGGCATCACCCACAGCAGGACCAGCAAACCCACCGCCGCCGTCTGCTTCCCAGGCACGGCGCTCTCGAACCTCACGCGGCGCGCCACCGCGGCCTGGCGACCCCACACCCTACGCACGCTTCGCACTATAATCCACTCCGCGGGCAAAGGAGTGTGCGATGCGCCATGTCGAATTTCCGGTCGAATCGGTGCTTTCGAATTTTGATGATCCCCCCGACCATGGATCCGAGGGGCTAGGCCGCCGGGCGTTCCTGTCGGCCTCGGCCGCGCTGGTTGCGGCGCCGGCCATGGGCCTGACGACGGCGCGGGCGGCGGCACGAGCGGTCGAGCTGCCCGCCGCGGCGACGCAGGCCAGCGGCCAGGAAGTCGTCGTCGGCCCGCAGATCCCCGTCATCACGAACCTGAAGGACGACCTCGCGCTGGACCTCGACGGCATCCGCGTCAACGTGGACTATCTCGTCGACCACGGCATGGTCACCGGCAAGGGCGTCTTGTTGGCGGCCGGCGCCGGCGGCGATTTCGACATCCTGACGCTGGACGAGCGGAAGCAGGTCGCCCGCACGATCGTCGAGACGGCGGACGGCCGGGTCCCGGTGATCGTCGGGGTGCAGGACAGCAACCCCGATGTCTCGATCGAACTGGCGAAATACTCCGAGTCGATTGGCGCCTACGGCGTGCAGATGAGCCCACCCTACTACCACGTGCCGTCCGACGACGACGTGCTGCGGCTCTACCGGCGACTGCACGACGCCACCGCCCGCGTCGGCATCATGGTCTACAACACCTGGTGGCACAGCTACAACATTCCGTTCGACGTGATGGATCAGCTGGTCGACCTCGAGCGCGTCGTCGCCATCAAGTGGTCGCATCCCGGCAGCCCGTTCAACTACGCGCAAGGCGTGAAGCGCTACGCGGGCCGCGTGGCGGTCGTGGACAATGCCTTCATGTGCGTGATGACCCAGCTCCTGGGCGGCCACGGCTTCATCACCCACCTGGCCACGGTCTGGCCGGAGCACGAGCTGAAGATCTGGGACCTGGCAACGACCGGACGGCACCAGGAGGCAATGGACCTGCACTCGACCGACAACTACGCCTGGGTCGCCATGCGCGGGAAGATAGGCGGACGGACGAGCGGCGAGTCACCGATCGTCAAGGCGGCGCAGGAGTTGACCGGGCGGCCCGGCGGACCCTCCCGCCAGCCGTCGCGGAGCCTCACCTCGGAGGAGCGCGACGAGCTGCGCGGGATCCTCAGGACGATCGGCGTGCCGAACATCGCGTGAACGCCGAGGAACCCGATTTACGCATATCACCCGTCAGAGGAGGCTGTCCCATGCAGATCAGGCCACGCGCGCACGTGCTCGCCACGGGATTCGTCCTCACTGCCATCGCCATGATGGCGCGGCCCGCGCAGGCGCAGGATGCGGCGTCACCGGTGTACCTCACGCCGCCGCAGGCCATCGTCGACATCCTGGATGCGACGCCGTTCCCCAACGCGATCGTCAGCCCCGACCGACGTGTGGTGGCCCTGCTCGAGCGCCGAAGCATGCCGTCGATCGCGGAGCTGGCGCGCCCGATGTTGCGGCTAGCCGGGCGCCGGATCAACCCACGCACCAACGGGCCGCTGCTGGCGCACTCCGATCTGTTCAGCGCCGGCATCGCAGTGGGGCCTACAACCGCACCTTGACGCCGTTCGGATTCCAGAGTGAGCGCCGGACGTTCTGGCAGGTGCCCGAGGTGTACGCCATGATGTCGCCCTTCTTTCACGCACCGCAGGTCGACGAGCCGATCCTCCTGATCCACGGGGAGATGGACAACAACTCCGGGACATTTCCGATTCAGTCACAGCGTTTCTACATGGCGCTCATGGGGCACGGCGGGACGGTGCGCTACGTCACGCTGCCCAACGAGTCACACGGCTACGCCGCCCGTGAGTCGGTCTTGCACACGGTGGCGGAGATGTTGAACTGGAGCGAACGGTACGTGAAGAACGCGCTGCCGCCCACCACGAACGATCAGGCCGCGAGGCGCTGAGACGGGCACCCCAACGAACTGGATGTAGCGCAGCCCTTTAGGGCTGCGCTATCGCAGGGCTGAAGCCCTGCGCTACAACGACCACCAGTCGTGCCGAAAGCCCAGAGCCGTTCTTCGTTCAGTGCGTGTCGAAGATCGCCTGGTACACCGCGATGTGGGAGCGGATCGCGTCCAACTCGGCGTCGGTCGGATGCTCCAGGTCGGCCGGCACCGGGAGACTGCCGAGCTTCAGCAGACAGGCCATCAGCAGCATGCGCGCCTTGGTGGACGTCAGGTTGTTGCCCTCGACGAACAGATCGGTCGGCACGGTCGGCGTGATCCCTTCGTGGTTGCCGCGTCCGACACGGACGACCGGCATGCCCCTGAGCACCGCCTGGGTCAGGGCCGCCGTGATCGGCTCGTTGGGTGTGCCGTAGGGCGCCGTGCCCTCGAGCACGAAGCCGGAGAGCCCGACCGCACGCAGGTTCTGCTCGATGCGCGCCAGGATCTCCACCTCTCGCTCGGCGGTGTTCGAGTAGTCGTCCGACAGGTACCGGCCGTACTTGAAGATGGTGACCTTCGGGATCGCCGACGGCAGCAAGTCACCCCGACTGTCCTTGATCGCAACCTCGGTGTTCGCGACGGTGTTGTCCATCCGGTGCACGCCGGTAACCCGCGCGGGCAGCCGGGTGGTGTTGACCTCTGACGTATACGTGTGCTGCTTCACCGGTAGAAACGAGAGCGCCAGGGGGTTCAGGCCGCCGATGATACCGCCGTGGCCGCCGGTGGCCACATACCCGCCCGGTCGATCGTCGCCTTTCTGCACGTCGCGCGCCGTGAAGATCTGCTCTTCCTGGATCATGACCCCGCCGATCCGATCGCGCCCGTTCGCATCCTTCCAGACATCCGACACGATGTAGCTGACGGAGTCGACGATGTTGCGGTCGCCGTCGTTGCTGAGCATGCCGTGCGTGCGCTGCGACGAGATGCCGACGATCGGCACGCGCGTGTCGATCAGCAGGCTCAACCAGTAGGTCGTCTCCTCGGTCGTCGGGCTGCCTTCGAGCCAGATCGCCCCGGCGTAGTCGCCGGTGGCCATGGCCCGCTGCACCATGTTGGTCAGGCGGGCCAGCGTCGGCATCGCCGGCCGCGCGAGCAGCGGCATGTAGGTGAAAAAGTCCTCGCCCCAGTCCTCGGGCGGAATGTCCCCCGCGCCGACGTCGGTGCGCTCATCGGCCGGCAGCCCCTTGCGATAACCGCCCGACGGCGCGGGACGGTAGAAATCGAAGTCGGCCTGCGCGCTCAAGAGGTTGTTTCCCACCTCGTTGCCCAGCCCGAAGCGGTCGATCTCCTCAACGATGCGTGACGCATCCGGATAGAAGGTCACGCGGCACTCATCGGCGGACGCACCCGGGAAGGCGCACGGTCCGTCCCAGGCGCTCCCGTCGGCCTGTCGGGCCATGTAAGGCAGCAGATACAGTCCGTCGTCAGGCCGCAGCGTGACCTCGTAGACCGGAACGTCGTCGGGCCGGTGCCGCTCGGGACTGAACGCGCCCGTCTCGGCGCTGAGGTAGCCGTCCGGCGGCGCGTACAGCTCGCGCATGTCACGCTCGAGCGGATGGCCGCTGAACGCCTCGATGTAGGCGGTCACCGGCGCCGCCAGACGCTGTGACCGCACCACGTCGAAGCGGATCGGCGTGCCGTCGGAGTTGGTGAGCAGCGGCAGCCCGTACTTCGCCCGCGCCTGGTTGCTGGTCACCAGCGACTGGCTGTTCTGAATGGTGGCGGTCGGTCCGGAGAACACGGCGACCTTCGGCTTCTGGGCGTGCGCCAGCGGCACCGCGACCAGGCTCGACCCGAGTACGAGCAGGGGAATCAGCTTCATCTTCATCTTCGTCACCGTGCACTCCTGTTCATCGTCATCACCCGATCGCCCGCCGGGACGCGTCGACGAAGATCGGTGCTACGCCGCTCGACACGCCCGGGACACGACGGACATGCGCGACTCCGACACCCAGCGACTCGAGGTGGTCGATCGTCGCCGGGCCGAACAGATCGTCCCGACGCGCGCCACCATTTCGACTTCGGCGCCGCACAGCCGCGCGGCGACAGCCTGATTGGCGCCCTTCCCGCCGAACCCGAGGACGAAGCGCCTGGCAAACACGGTTTCTCCGGGCCGGGGAAATTCGTCCACGAACGTTGTGAGGTCGACGTTGGCGCTCCCGACGACGACGATGCGGGCAGGGGATGCCATTTAACGTGCTGCCGCCATCGGCCGGGTCACCCGCTCGACGAACAGCCGGATGAACCGATCCCAGTCGAGATCATGCTGCACCTGCACTTGCTGCGCGCCTTCCGCGCCGGGCCACGGCTCCGCTCCACCAACCGACACGCCGTAATTGATGCCGTCATGGACGTCGACATCGACGAACAGCTCGCGGGTCGTCACCAGCGTCGGATCGATGAGGCTGGCGACCGCCACCTGGTCGTACATGAGGTCGCGCCGGTCCGGATTCTGTTCGTAGCGAGGCCCCAACCGTTGTTTGATGAGGCGCGTGATCGGCGTATCGATCTCGACCATGGCCGCGTACCAGGTTCGTGTCAGCGCGGTCTGCCTCGACACGTTGAGCGGCGACAGCCAGGTCGGGATGCCGGAACGAAGCACGATGCGGGCGGCTTCGGGGTCGACCCAGAAATTGAACTCGGCGTTGGGCGTGACGTTCCCATGGCCATCGGGCAGCTGCGCAATTGCGCCGCCCATGATGACCATCTGCTTGACGCTCGATGCGAACCTCGAGTGCTGCCGAATCGCCATGGCGACATTGGTCAGCGGACCGATCGCCACGATCGTCACCTCGCCCGGAGCGTCGAGCACCGTCCGCACCATGTACTCCGTGGCGGAGATCTGTTCGGGCCGTTTCGTGGCGAAGCCACCCGAGGGCGGAGGCGGGGGCTCGTCCGACCACCACTCCCCGTGCACGCGCCGGGCGTACTCGGACGGCTCGTGGACGAGCGGCATATCGGCGCCCCTGAAGACCGGTATCTCCTCCCGTTCAGCGATCTCGAGCAAGCGTAGACAGTCGACCGTCGCGCGCTCGACGCTGAAATTGCCGGCAACCGTCGTGATCCCGAGAATCTCGAGCTCGGGAGAATTCAGCGCCAAGATCAGCGCCAACCCGTCATCCAGCGGCGGCAGTCCGAAGTCGGTGTCGAAGATCACCTTGTGGGGCTGGGCGCGCGCCGCCGCCGCGGCCGTGAGCGAGAGAAACAGGATCGAGCCGATCCGACACAGATGACGCATGATCGAGCACCTCTCACAACGTCGCGCAATTCCGCTGCTCACGCGCCATAGGCGCGGGCAATCACCGTGATCGCGAGCAGATAACAGACGAACATGGCTGGGCCACGCCGATGGCGATGGGAAACGCGATGGCGAGCCTGGCCATCTCGATGCCGGCGACCAGCAGCAGGTTCGCCACATTGAAGATAACGCCGGCCGCAACGGCGTAGACGATGTTCATCGTGTCGGCCGCCCGCAGGTTCGTAAGGAAGCTGTCGCCGCTCGAGCCGAACGACCCGAGCGTGAGGGCCAAGACCAGCGACGCGAGCACGATCCCGAACGCGTAGTCCCAGTAGAACAGCTCGAAACGGTAGCCCCGGGTCAACTTGTACGCGTTGGCCCACGACCCCCAGCAGATGGTGCTCGCCAGCATCATCAGCAGGGCAATCGTGAAGGTGGCCGGCAGAAACATTGGCGTGCGAACGTCTTGAATGTAGCGCAGCCCTTTAGGGCTGCGTGGCGCGGCGGAGCCGCGGCTTCGTTGGTGAAAGAATAGGGCTTCGCCTCCGGCTCGCCCACGCAGGCCTCAAGGCCTGCGCTACAGCCGCGTGGCCCCCTTGGCCAGTGCCACCCGCGGTATTCTCACGTGCGTCAGTCGAAAGCCAAGAGCCAAGAGCCAAGCCCCGACCTAAGGAACACTCGACTCGGCGATGATCTCATCGTAGACGCGGCGCGCGTGGTCGTAGGCCGCCTCGGCCGCGGTGCGATCCTCCTCGCGGATGAGCGGCTGCTTCATCGTCCAGCACTGATCCACCGCCAGGCGGCACCACTCGGCGCTCCGGCGGGAGGCGCGGATCGGCTCGCCGTCAACGAGGATGAAGATCGGGTTCGTGTGGGAACTGCCCATGACGCGCAGCGCCACCCAGCTCGAGCGCGCGATCGGCGCCTCGAACTCGACGTCGGTCCATTCGCCGTCGGCGACCACCTCGACGCGATCCACGACCTGACCGTTGACGATCAGTTCGACCGGAATCCCCCGGCTGGTCCCGATCCGCGAACGCTCGATGTGCCAGTAGGGCGGCTGGGTCAGCGGCCGCGCCGCGATCGCCGCGCCCACCTCGTCCTGCTCGGGCGGCAGGTAAGCCGTCACCCTGGCCGTGACCGTGGCGGCGCCGGCGCCCGTCAGGCGCACCTCGCTGCCGTTCGTGCCGACGCCGATGCCGTCCACGGCGAAGTCCACCAGGTGCGACCGCCCGTCCGACACGTAGCTGCGGCCGTTCTTGGTAGCCTCGGCGAAGGTCGTGAAATCCAGTGGCCCGTCGATTTTCGCGTAGGTCCGCGTCATGCCGACGCGGTCGTCGTAGATGCACGGAAAGTCGGTCTCGCCGCTGATGCGCGTCCGGAAGCCGGTGTTCAATGTGTGGTACCAGATGTTGAGCTCCCAGGGGATCGGCGTGTCGCCGGCCGAGATGAAGTCGACCGCGCCGTGCGTGACGGTCATCACGTACTCGTTGGCACCGATGCTGTCGAACTTCGCCATCGTGTAGTTGGGCAGCTCGCTTGTCGGCGCCACCGGCTCGAGGCCCCAGCCGGAGTGCGCGTAGCCAACGATGCCATCCTGCGATTGCCCCCACTGGAGGATCGGCAGCGTCCAGCTCGGCCACTCCTCGATCAGATCGGCTCCCGGGTAGTCATCCTCGTCGAGGCGCAGCAGCACCAGGTGGCCGGCGTGCGACGACGGAAAGCCGGACACCTCGACGTCGTAGCGCAGTATGTTGCGGTCGGTCGAGAGCACGTGCACCTCGCCGTCGAAGAACTGCTTCTGGTGGTACCAGCTCGGCCCCCAGTTGAGGACGCAGGCCACGTTGAGGTCCTCACCGAGTGCCTGCCGCCACATGTGCTCCGGATCGACCCCCTCCTCCGGGCTCTCGTAGTGGCTGCACCCGGCGGCGTGGACATGGTGGTCGCCGCTCTGCCACCCCAGGCTGGACAGATCGGTCCAGCGCCTGAGCTGGAACGACTCCTCCATCGCCTCGACTCCCTCTGGCACCGTGATTCGCTTCGTCTGCGGCAGGTACTCCGGGCCGCGGGTGTAGGTCACGTCATAGGTGCCGGGCGGCAGCGCTACGTACTCGCCGTCGCTGCGGTACACCTGGGCATGGAAGTAGAAATCAGGGAACGTGTCGGTCATCGCCGACCGGCGCGACGGTAGCGGGTAGACGCCGATGAGCCGGCCGGGACCTGGTGTCCGGTCGCCGCTGCGCGCCGACGGGTCCGCGACCGGGCCGCCCTCCTCGAACGCGCGCCGCCGCGCGAGCGTGAGCCGGTAGTCGTCCGGCCAGATTTCAGAATCGTCGCCGAACCGCTCCACGCCATCGGTGATGACGAACGACGCCATCGTCGGGGTGCCGTCGTGGTCGGTGACGCGGAAGACGACCTGCACCGACGGCTGGCAGTCGAACAGCACGTCGATCGCGTTCCGGAAGCCGAGGTCCTGCGTCCCCTGGCCGACGTGGAAGCCGATGCGCGCCTCGCGCTGGCCGGCCGTCTTCGAATTGATCTGGAGGATGGCGTACTCGAGCGGTTGCCCCGACAGGTTCGGCAGCATCGGCCGGCGGCGGTACATCACCAGCTCGAGGAAGCGGTTGGCGAGCTGGCCGGGCGTGATGCGCGTGTCGTCCCCCGCCGTCGGCGCACCGGTCGATCGAAACAGCGCGGGCTCGGCGTTCGGGCTCTCCACCTCGAGCCGGCCGCGCACGCCGCCCTGGTTATGGACCTTGACGAGCGTCGCCTTCCAGCCGTGCTGCACGAGCTCGGCCGGCGCCGGGCCGCGCACCACGCTGACCCGCGCTTCCGGATTGATCTGCACCATGGCCAGGACGTACGGGTCGAGGATTTACTGGATCTCCTCGACCACCGCTTCGGTCGGCGCGGCGTCGCGCAGCGCGGTGATCCGCCGCGCGTCTCGTTCAGGCAGCGCGCTGCCGAGGAACTCGAGCGCCTCGACCAGCCGCATCGCCTGCGCGATGAACGGCTGCGGCTCGACGTTCGAGACGATCGGCAGCGTTTGCGCGCCGGCCAGGGACGCGGCGCCGATGGACAGCGCGAGTGCGAATGATGTGATCTTCGTCATGGCAATGCTCCCAACGGCGGTTTCATGACCTCAGCGGGTCCTGTCGCCGGCCTTCCCCCACGGGTGCTCACTTCGCTCCGCGCCCGCGGGGGGCCCCCTTGCCGGCGCCACCCGCTGAGTGGTGAAACCGCTAGCCTCACTCCACGGGCCCAAGTCCGGTCCGTACGATGTTCCGCTCCCGGTCGATCCATTCGACGTAGGCGTTGCCCGGCAGGAACTCGTCGTGCGCCTCGGCGAGCAGCGCCTGCAGCCGCGCCTCCAGCTCCTCCACCACCGACGCGTGCGCCGGGTCGCCGCTCAGATCGTGCATCTGGAACGGGTCGGCCGCGTCGTCGTAGAGCTCGACCTCACCGGTGATCCACCGGGCGTAGGTGTACTGCTTGGTTTTCACGCCGCGCCACTCCGGCCAGTTGGCACCTGGCTGCGAGCTGGTCATGAAGTAGTCCCAGTGCGCCGTGTAGTTGCTCATCAGGACAGCGTCCCGGTCGGGCGCCGCGCCGTCCAGTAACTCGGGCGCCAGGTCGATGCCGTCGAGCCCGGCCGGCGCGTCGAGCCCGGCCAGCGACACGAGCGTCGGCAGGTGATCGAGCGGCGTGTGCAGCGTGTCGGTGCGGGTGCCGGCGGCGATCCGGCCCGGCCAGCGCATGACGACCGGAACGCGGACCGCCTCGGCGTACGGCACCATCTTGTTGCGGCGGCGGTGGCTGCCGAGCATCTCGCCGTGGTCGGAGGTGAAAACGACGATCGTGTCGTCGGTCAGCCCGGCGGCGTCGAGATAGTCGAGGATCCGCCCCATGTTGTCGTCGGCGTTCTTCGCCATCGCGAAATACGCCCGGGCGTCCGACAGATTCTCGGCGCGGGCATCGTCCGGCACGTTCTCGTCCCACACTAGCTCGTCCGGAATCTGCTCGAGATACCCCTCCGGCGTGCGGTTGAACGGCGGGTGCGGCGGGTGCGGCGCCACCATGAGAAAGAACGGCTCGCCCGCCTCACGTGCCGCCGCCATGTAGTCGATCGCCATCGTCGTCAAGGCGTCGGACTCGTACTCGTCCATGACGAGCTGCGTCGGCTCGTCGCGGTAATACGGCGCGGCCAGGAACTCGGCGTGAAAGTTGAAGGCGGCCCAGTCCTCGAAGCCGAGCCGCGCCGGTCCCGGCGGCACGAAGTTGTAGTCGGGGTGCTCGTCGATGTAGGGCTGGGCGTGCTCCCAGCTGCCTTGCTCCTGACCGACCCACGCCATCTTGTGGCTGCCCGCCGCCAGGTGCCACTTGCCCAGGAACGCGGTGCGGTACCCGGCGTCGGCGAAGATGTCCGCGACGCCGCGGACCGAGGTGTTGGCCTCGAGAAAGTTGAGCATCAGCCCGGTGTGCGTCGGATAGCGCCCGGTCATCAGCATGCCGCGATACGGCGTGCAGACCGGTGTCGTCGAGAGGCCGTTGGTGAAGAGCATGCCCTCGTCGGCCAGCCGATCGATGTTGGGCGTCGTGATGTTGTCGCCGCCGCCGTACGCGCCGATGATGTCGGTCCGGAACTGATCGTAGAAGACGAACAGGACGTTGGGAGGCGACGCGTCCGTGGGCGGCGCGTCGCCGTCAGGTGGCGCAGCGCCGGAGCAGGCCACGGTCACCAGGAGCGAGAGAACGAAGAGGTGTCGGAGAGTCACTCACACACCCATCTTTCGCAGCCCTGAAGGACTGCGCTACATCCCAAGTTGCCAGGTTCCCCGGCCTTGTAGCGCAGGGCTTGCCACCTCGCCAAGAATCAAACGAAGCGTGGCCCCCGAGCGCCAGCGAGGGGCGAGCCCTGCGTGGGCGAGCCGGAGGCGAAGCCCGGACCCGTCAGACCGTCTTGTACCCTTCCGTGAAGAACTCCCGCAGGCGCCGCGCGACCAGTACTTCTTCCCCGTCCCGCATGCACCGGGTCTGGATACGCCGGCTGCCGTAGAGGCTCGAAAGGGCGACGCGCTGCTCTGACCGGCGGCGCAGATGGTCGCGCACCTCGCGGTGGCTCATCGGAATCGCGGCCTCGTCCCAGTCGATGT
The DNA here is from genome assembly GCA_963667915.2 of Vicinamibacterales bacterium. Classification (GTDB taxonomy): domain Bacteria; phylum Acidobacteriota; class Vicinamibacteria; order Vicinamibacterales; family UBA823. The sequence goes on from CAXXNN010000004.1 coordinate 1,670,295, forward strand.
CGACGTAGGGCGCTTCTTCGCCTTCGTCCACGACTTCCGCCGTGAAGCTGTCGATCCCCTGGAGCTCGGCCGCGAGATACTCGGCTTTCTGTTTCCATGCCGCACGTTCTGCGGCATGGTCGAGCTGTGCGTACCGGTTGAGCGCAACGACGAGCCCGATGATCTCCTCCTTGCCCACCTTCATCCCGCGACCGATGAGATCGTTCGGCGCGGCCTGCATGCGCGCGGCTTCGATCAGATCGGCGCGGCCCGACAGGATGCCGGTCGACTGCGGTCCCCGCAGACCCTTGCCGCCGGAGACGACGACGAGGTCGGCGCCGAGCTCGTTGAAGAGCGTCAGGTTGCCCACGGGCGGCAGGCGCGACGCACCGTCGATCAGGACGGGCACACCGGCCTGCTTGGCAATCTCGATCAGCGCCTCGGGCTGCAGGACGTCGGCGGCCATCGTGCCGCTCAGCGCGACGTGCCGCGGCAAGCCGAAAATCAGCGCCGTGTTCTCGCCGATGGCATTCATGAGCTGCTCGCGCCCGTCGACCTCGACGAAGGTCGCGCCGGCAGCCTGGATCGCGAAGTCGTACGGATAGCGGTGCGCCTTCTGGATGATGCACTCCCGCTTCACCCAGGTCGGACGGGGCAGCGCGCGCATCTTCGCCTCGTCGGTCCCGGTGAGGCAGGCGGCCGTGCCGAGCAGCAATCCACCCGACGCGCCCGACGTGATGAGCGCCGCCTCCGATTTGACTACCTCGGCGGCGCGCTGTCCGGCGGCGACCGTTAGCTCGTCGAGCATGACGAAGTAGTCGTTTGCCTCCTGCATCGCCTCGATCACCTCGGGCGGCATCCGCGAGCCACCCAGCGCCGTGGCATGGCCGTGTCCCGGGAGGTGCGCCTTCACGCCGAGCAGCCGTGTGTAGATGTTGTCCGCCTCGACCTGCTGCTCGATCGCCGCCGCCAGCGCCTCGAGGTCGGGCGCCGTGGACGCCGCAGGCGCCGGCCCATTCGAGGCTCCGCCGCAGGCGCCGGCCACACCGGCCGCCACCGTGGCGCCGAGGAAATCGCGGCGGCTCAGCCCGGCGGCGAGCGTCTCGCTCGTGGGAGCGGTGGCACGAATCTCGTGTGACTTCATGAAACCTCCTGACTGTTCGGGGGCTGCCATCATACTCGAAGGAGTTAGGAATTCGCCTTAATGTGACAAGGATCACCCGTGCGATTGTCGCTTTTCGTCACATGCGGGTTAGCGGCTAGCGCGTGAAGGTTGCGGCGCGCTCCGGATCGTAGTTGGGGTTCTCCGATGGCATCTGCGCGCGCGTGTCGTTCCGCCACGCGTGCAGCAGGCCACGCAGTCGCGCGGTCTGCTCGGGCAGAGTCTCGGCGAGATTCACGGCTTCGCCGACATCCGCGCCGAGATCGTACAGCTCCACCCGCATGTCCTCGTAATATTCGATCAGCTTGTAGCGGCCAGCCCGCACCGCGCCGTACGGCGCGGCGCCGCCCGGGTGATAGTGGGGGTAGTGCCAGTAGAGCGCCTCGCGGTCAAGCGGGCCCTCGCCGCGCAAGAGCGACACGAGGCTCGAGCCGTCGACGCGGCGGCCGCGCGGCCCGCCCGTGATCTCGAGAATCGTCGGAAAAATGTCGGCGCTGATGACCGGCGTGTCATCCACGGCGCCGGGCGCCGTGGCGCCCGGCCAGCGAACGATGAACGGCACCCGCACGCCACCCTCATAGGCCGAGCCCTTGCCCGAACGCAGCGGCCAGTTCGTCGTCACGCGCCCCCACGGCGAGAGCGGCAGCACCAGGCCGCCGTTGTCGGACGCGAAGATGACGACCGTGCGATCGGCGATCTCGAGTGTGTCGAGCGTGTCCAGCAGGCGGCCGATGCCATCATCCAGGCTCTCGATCATCGCCGCGTAGCCCGGATTCTGATGCGACCAATGGCCTTCGACCGTCTCCGCCTTCGCCTCGTACTTCATCAACCGGTCGGCTTCCGGCTCGATCGGCGTGTGCACCGCGTAGTACGGCAGATAAAGGAAGAACGGTCGATCGCGGTTGGTGTCGACGAACGCAATCGCCTCGTCGGTCAGCCGGTCCGTCAGATACTCCGCGCCGTCCGGCTCATCATCATCTTTTAATGTCGGAATCCCGAATGGCGCGTGGTAGCTCGGCGGCTGGCCCCGATGATCACCCGCCACGTTCAGGTCGAACCCGTGCCTTTCCGGCCGCGACGCGGGGCCGCCCAGGTGCCACTTCCCGATCGAGGCGGACACATAGCCCGGCCGGCCGAGTGCCTCGGCGATCGTCAGCGCGGGGCGCGGCAGGCGAGGCAGCCAGTCGGGGACGCGCAGCTTCGCCCAGGGTCGCTCGTGTCCCCGGATCCAGTCGGTCACGTGCAGCCGCGCCGGATACTGGCCGGTCAGGAGGCTAGCGCGCGTGGGCGAACAGACCGTGGTCGCCGCGTAGGCGTTGGTGAAGCGCATCCCCTCGGCAGCGAGGCGGTCGATGTTCGGGGTCTCGTAGAACGTGCTGCCCATCACGCCGAGATCGGTCCAGCCCAGGTCGTCGACCAAGATCAGCACGATGTTCCAGGAAGTCTCGGCGGGGTCAGACGGCGGCGCCCCACACCCCGCCATCAGCGCCCCGCTGAGCAACGCGGCCAGCACCCGCATCCCGTAGTCAGCCGCGCGCATCGGCCACAGTGATAACACACTACGCGGCCGCCGACAGCCGGCTATAATCTCGGCGGCCGGGTTCGGGGCAACGCCCCGACGTGCAGCAAGCCGCGCACAGCGCGGCGCGCGCGGGCCGGAGTGGGGCATGCGGGGTCCCCGCAGAGGACCGCGCGGGGGGAAGGAAGCCGCGCACAGCGCGGCTCGCGCGGGCCGGAGTGGGGCGCGCGGGGTCCCCGCGGAGGCACGCGCGGGGGTTCGGGGCAACGCCCCGACGTAAAGGATGACCATCGCCTGCTGCGGCGCGATCGTGCAGGACTGCTTCCTGCATGCCGAGCCCGCCCGGAAGGGCACTCTGTCGGCCGTAGATGCGGTGCGGTACTCGACGGGCGGCGCGCCGGCGAACGTCGGCCGCGCGCTCGCCAGGCTCGGCGTCGAGGTCGAGGCGCTCGCCTGCGTCGGAGCCGATCACGCCGGACGCTGGATCACCGAGGAGTTGACGGCGCTCGGTGTCGACACGTCCGGCCTCCGCGTGGTCGACGACGGCGCGTCGGGCATCAGCATGATTCTCGTGGCGCCCGACGGCGAGCGGACCGTCTATTGCTACCCCGGGGTCAACGACCGCTTCGACGCGGACGAGATCTCGCCGTCACCCGACTGGCAGATCTGCCACGTCGGGTACCCGTCGCTGCTGCCCCGGTGCAGCGGCGAACGGCTGGCCCGGCTGTTCGAACGACTGCACGCCCAGGATATCGTCGCCTCGCTCGACGTGACCTGGTCGACCTCTCCCAGACCGCTGGCCGACGTGGAGGCAGCACTGCCCCACACCGACATCTTCATGCCGAATCAAGGGGAAGCCGAGCAGTTGGCCGGTGTCGCGCCGGGCGCCCGGCGCGTGGAGGATCTGGCCGACTTCTTCCTGGCGTGCGGCGTCGCGACAGTCGTGATCACGCGCGGACGGGCCGGCGCGTACCTCGCGACGGGCGACGGCGCGGGCCGGTCGGCCTCGCGCACCGTGACGCTGCCGTCGCCGGGCCTGTCGATGCATGCGCCGGCGTACGACACCCGATGCATACTCAACACGACCGGCGCGGGCGACACCTTCGGCGCCGGATTTCTCGCGGCGCTCTGCCGAGGCGTCGATCCGGACCGGGCCCTGCGGGTGGGCACCCTGGCCGCCGCGCTGCACGTCGAGGGCAGCGACGTGCCGCCGTTCGACGAGATGATGACGATGATGGAGACTCGGAGGACAGTCGGATCGGGATGAGTACGCGCGCGGTTTGGATGACCGGCCGGTATCCGCACCGGAGCGGCGCCCTGGGGTTCGAAGAGATTCGAGCAGATGTTCCGACGCTGATCGAGGCGCTCCGCGACGTGGGGTACTACACCGGCCTCATGGCGAAGCACGGTCACGTCCTCCCATCGCGGCCGCACATCTGGGACGAGATCGTGCCGGCGAAGGAGCTGGAAAACGGCCGCAACCCGTCCTTGTACTACGCGCGGACGCGGACCTTTCTGCGCGACGCCGGCACGGCCGGCCGGCCGTTCTTCCTGATGGCGAACTCGCAGGACCCGCACCGGCCGTTCACGGCCAGCGCGGACGAAGCCAGGGCACGGGTGACCGATGCCGAATCGACGAATCATCAGTACGGCGGCGGCTTCCCCGACGCCACGCTCGCCTTCGACCCGGCCGACATCCCGGTGCCCGGCTTCCTGCCCGACCTCCCCGACGTGCGACGGGAGCTGGCCGAGTACTACACGTCGGTCCGCCGCGCCGACGAGACAACGGGCGCCGTGCTGCGAGCGCTCGACGACTCGGGCCTGGCCGACCGGACAATCGTCATGTTCCTCTCCGACCACGGCATCGCCGTGCCGTTCGCGAAGACGAACGTCTGGATGCACTCGACGCGCACGCCGTGGATCATCCGCTGGCCGGGCGTCGTGGAGCCGGGCGCCGTCGACACCCGGCATCTCGTCTCGGGCGTCGACCTGGCGCCGACGATTCTGGATCTGCTGGGCGTGCCGGCGCTGCCGGGCGCCGACGGCCGCACGTTCGCGCCGGTGTTGCACGGCGAGTCGCAGGCCGGCCGCGACGTCGTCTTCACGCACATGAACGTGACGGTCGCCCCCGAGTGGTTTCCGATGCGGGCGGTGAACGGCGCGCGGCTCGGGTATATCTACAATGCCTGGGCGGACGGCGAGACGGAGTTCTTCAACAACTCGATGCGCGGCCTGACGTTTCCAGCGATGCGCGATGCGTCGGCGGATGACCCGGCGATTGCGGCCCGGGTGGAGCACCTGCTCTTCCGGGCGAAGGAAGAGCTATACGACTATTCGGTCGATCCGGACGCGCTGGAGAATCTCATCGACGACCCGGCGCACGGAGATCGCGTCGAGCGGTACCGCGCGCTGCTGCTCGAGCACATGCGGACAACCGACGACCCGGAGTTGGAAGGCTATGAAGAATTCCTTGCAACGGCACGCTAGCCAAGGAATCGGACCTCTATTTATTTTCGTCCTGGCATTGCTGGCCGCCGGCTGCCAGGCGCCGACTGAGGAAGCCGAGGCTGTCGCACCCACCGAGCGGCCGCCCAACGTCGTCATCATCTTTACCGACGACCAGGGCTACGCCGACCTCGGCGTCTACGGCGCCGACGGGTTCGAGACGCCGAACATCGACCGGATGGCGTCCGAAGGTGTCAGGTTCACCAGTTTCTACGTCGCCTCGCCCGTCTGCTCGCCGTCGCGCGCGGCGCTGCTCACCGGGTCGTACCCGCAGCGCGTCAGCATTCCGAGCGTCCTGTTTCCGCAGTTCGACGAGGAACTGCACCCGGACGAGATCACGATCGCCGATCTGCTCAAGCCGCTCGGCTACGCCACCGCCGTCTTCGGCAAGTGGCACCTCGGCCACCATCCGGAGCATCTGCCCCAGGCGCAGGGGTTCGATGAGTACTTCGGCTTGCCCTACTCGAACGACATGACCCCGGACCCGGCGAAGAACCCGAATCCTCCGGCGCGGCGGCATCCGCCGCTGCCGCTGATCGACGGGGTCGAGACGGTCGAGATCGAGCCCGATCAGTCGCAGCTCACGACGCGCTACACCGAGCGGGCGGTCGACTTCATCGAGCGCCATGCCGACCGGCCGTTCTTTCTCTACCTGCCGCATTCGATGCCGCACCTGCCGCTGTTCGTCTCGGAGCGCTTCGCCGGCGTCTCCGACCGCGGCTTATACGGTGACGTGATCATGGAGATCGACTGGTCGGTCGGCGAGATCCTAGACACCCTCGACCGGCTCGATCTCGACGAGCAGACGCTCGTCGTCTTCACGTCGGACAACGGGCCGTGGCTGGTCAAAGGGTCGCACAGCGGCTCGGCCGGACCGCTGCGCGAAGGCAAGGGGACGACGTTCGAGGGTGGCCAGCGCGTACCCGCGATCATGCGGTGGCCCGGCCGGATCGCAGCGGGGCTGGTCAGCGACGAGCTGGTCACGGCTATGGATCTATTCCCGACGATCGCCGGACTGACGGGCGCCCCGATGCCGACCGACCGGATCCTCGACGGCAAGGACATCTGGCCGCTCATGTCGGGAGCGCCCGGCGCGGCCAGCCCGCACGAAGCGTTCTTCTACTACATCCGAAACGAGCTGCACGCCGTCCGCGCGGGCCGGTGGAAGCTGCACGTGCCGCACGGCTACCGCACCATCGAGGGGGCCGACCTGCGGACGCCGACCTTCCAGGGCACGTATGCCCGGGCGGAGATCGGATTGTCGCTCTTCGATCTCGAGGCGGACGTCGGCGAGACGACGAACGTTGCGGACACGCACCCCGAGGTCGTCGAGCGGTTGATGGAACTGATCGAGCAGGCGCGCGACGATCTCGGCGACAGCCTGACCGACCGCGAAGGACGGAACATCCGGCCGCCGAGACGAGTGGCGGGGCTCTGAGGTTTGGGGGACCCCTCACCCTAACCCTCTCCCCTCCGGGGAGAGGGAACCGAGCCACTTGGAGCCCCCTCTCCCTTCGGGAGAGGGTCGGGGTGAGGGGCGAGCGGCGGGGGCGGTGGGAGTCGTTGCCACCCAGAGCCCCCTCTCCCTTCGGGAGAGGGTCGGGGTGAGGGGCGAGCGGCGGGGCCGGTGGGAGTCGTTAATTTGTATTACGTTATCATGATCGATCGTCATAATGTAAGATAACGTCATGGCCCAGGCGACAATATCCACGAAGTATCAGGTCGTCATCCCGAAGGCGGTCCGGACCGAGATCGGCCTGAAAGCCGGCCAGGTCGTGCAGATCATCGCCAAGCACGGCGTGATCGCGCTGGTACCCGATCAGCCGCTGCACGCCCTGCGAGGCTTCGTCAAGGGCATCAAGACGGATCGCGTGCGCGACAAGAAGGACCGCTTGTGACGCTCGTCGACTCCTCCGGCTGGCTCGAATTCTTCACCGACGGAGCGCTGGCAACGCGCTACGCGCGGTACCTAAACGATCCCGCCGAGCTCGTCACACCGACCGTCGTGCTCTACGAGGTCTACCGCAAGATCAAACGTGAGCGCACCGAGGAACACGCCCTCGTCGCCGCCGCGCAAATGTGCAAGACTCGACTCGAGCCGCTGACACAGACCATCGCGATGACCGCCGCCGACCTGAGTCTCGAGCACGGCCTGGCCATGGCCGACGCGTTCGTCTACGCGACCGCGCTGTCCCACGAGGCGGAGCTCGTCACGAGCGATGCCGACTTCGCAGGCCTGCCCGGCGTGACCTATCTCGAGAAGCGATAGAAATATCTTCATGTCCCCGACCTTGGAACCCGGCACCCGTCTCGGACCGTACCAGATCGAGTCGAAGCTCGGCTCGGGCGGGATGGGCGAAGTCTACAAGGCGCGTGACACTCGGCTCGGCCGTACGGTTGCCATCAAGGTCTTGCCGCCGTCGGTGGCCGCCGACGCCGAGGCAAAACAGCGCTTCGCCCGCGAAGCGAAAACGATCTCGAGCCTGAACCATCCGAACATCTGCACGCTGCATGACATCGGGTCCGAGAACGGCACGGACTTTCTCGTCATGGAGCATCTCGAGGGCGAGACGTTCGCGGAGCGGCTGACCCGGGGGCCGTTCCAGCTCGACGACGCGCTGACCCATGCGATTGCGATCGCCGACGCGTTGGACAAGGCCCACCGGCAGGGGATCACGCATCGGGATCTGAAGCCGGGCAACGTGATGCTGACCGCCACGGGAGCCAAGCTGCTCGACTTCGGCCTGGCGAAGCTGACGCGGCCAGCACTCCCCCTCTCCGCCGGAGGGGGACAGGGTTGGGGCGAGGGGGGCTCCGCACCGCCAACGGCAACCTCCCCACTGACCGGCCAGGGAACGATCCTGGGCACGCTGCAGTACATGTCGCCCGAGCAGCTCCAGGGCAAGGCCGTAGACGCGCGGAGCGACATCTTCGCCTTCGGCGCGCTGGTCTACGAGATGGTGACCGGTCGGAAGGCGTTCCAGGGAGAAAGCCAGGCGAGCGTCATCGGCGCGATCCTCGAGCGGGAGCCGACACCGATCACCGAGCTGCAACCCCTGACGCCGCAGGGGCTCGACCGCGTCCTGAAGAAATGCCTGGCCAAGTCATCCGACCGGCGGTGGCAGTCGGCCGGCGACCTGACCGACGCCTTGCGCTGGCTGGCCGAGCCGGTGAGCGGCGAGACGACCGTGGTCGAGGCCGCCAAACCGTTCAAACCGACGTCGGCGGCCGGTCGCCTGGCCTGGGCGATAGGAATCTTCGTCGCCGGTGTGCTTGCCGGCGTCCTTGCGACGCGAGCCGCGCTTCCCGGCACCACGGATTCAGCCAACTCCCCGCTGACCCATGCCACCGTGCCCCTGCGTCCGGATCAGCAACTGGTCGGCGGACTGCTGAACGCGTCGCCGATCGCGATTTCTCCTGACGGCGCACAGCTTGCCTACACGGTCAGCGAAGGCACGGCCCTGCAGCTCTACATCCACCGACTGGACGAGTTCGAGGCCCGCCGGATCGACCAGTCGGAGGGCGCCAACAGCCCGTTCTTCTCGCCTGACGGCCAGTGGGTCGGGTTCTTCGCGTCCGGTGGCCTCTACAAGGTATCGACCGGCGGCGGCGCGCCGCTGAAGATCGCGGATGGCCCCACCGTCGGCATCGGCGCCCACTGGACACCGGACGACATGATCGTGTACTCCGACCTGAACGGTCTGTATCGCGTTCCAGCCGACGGCGGAACCACGGAGTCCATCTATCAGGAACAACCCGAGAACGTTTTCTTTCCGCACGTGCTGCCCGGCGGCGAACGCCTCCTCGTTTCGGTCTCGCGGTTGAATTTTGCGCGCGAGATCATCAGTGTGGTGCTGGACACGGGCGAGGCCTCGCCGGTGCCTGGACTCGACGGCGTGTCGTGGGTCCACTATCGACCGACGGGACACCTGTTCTACGGCCGCGGCAGCGACATCTGGAGCAGCACCTTCGATCCCGCCAGCGTCAGCCTCGTCGGTTCCCCGGCAGCTGTCCTGGAGGAGGTCGATTTCCTGACGAGCTCGCGTGGGCCGCTGGCCGCCATCAGCACGAGCGGCGTGCTCGTCTACGCGCCGCGCGGCCCCCTGAATCGGCTGGTCTGGGTCGATCGTCGCGGCGAGGTCGAACCGCTGCCAGCGGAACCCGGACGGTACCGTCTGCCGCGTCTCGATCCGAACGGCGGCCGTGTCCTCGTCGCCACGAGCACGCGTGAATCCGAGTCCGAGCTGAGGCTCCTCGATTTCGAGCGGGGCGGCGTGACGCGGCTCTCCGGCGGAGACTTTGCCGTCTGGTCGGCGGACGGCCGGAGCGTGACGGCCAGCGGAATCGATGGGCTGAGGTTGTCGCAGATCCCGGTCGGCAGCCCGTCGGACCTCACCCACTTGGTGGACACCGGCCGCAACATCGCCGGCGATTGGTCGGCAGACGGCCGGCTCCTTGCTTTCTACAAGATCGAGACCGACACCAACCGCGACCTCTGGGTTCTGTCGAGCGACGGTGACGCCCAGCCGTTTCTCGTCACGCCGGCGAACGAGCGGACGCCGTACTTCTCCCCGGACGGCCGCTGGATCGCCTACGTCTCGGATGAGTCTGGGCGCGACGAGGTCTACGTCAGGAATTATCCCGGCGGTGAGCAACGGGCGACGATCTCGAACGACGGGGGGCGGGAGCCAATCTGGTCGCCGGACGGCTCGGAGATCTTCTACCGGAACGGCCGGCAGATGCTCGTCGTGGACGTGACCGTCGAGAACGGCTTCGAGGCCAGCACGCCGCGTGTCCTGTTCGAGGGAAAATTCGCGTACGAAGGGACCGGCTTGCTGAACTACGATGTGGCGCCGGACGGCCGGCACTTCCTGATGCTGACCGACAGCTCGCCGACCGAGCTGCGCGTGATCGAGAATTTCGGGGAGATGGTGGAGGCGCGGCTGGCGGAGGCGCGGTAGGCTGAAGGTCGTGAGCTGTAGCACGTCATCGCGGAAAATCTGGGCTTCGCCTCCGGCTCGCCCACGCAGGCTTGAAAGCCTGCGCTACACAACCTTCTGTCTCCTGCCCTCCACGTTCCATCTTCGCTCGGGAGACGATACTATGCCCTATATAATCCGCTCGGGAGACGCGCTGATGATTTCGCTGATTCGATTCGTCGCGGCACTGCTACTGCTCACCTTGGCCGCACCGGTAGCGGCGCAGACCGATCGGCCGAACATCATCTTCATCTTCAGCGACGACCACGCCTACCAGGCGATCAGCGCCTACGGCTCGCGGATCAACCACACCCCGAACATCGACCGGATCGCGCGCGAGGGGATGCGGTTCGAGAACGCGATGGTCACCAACTCGATCTGCGCGCCGAGCCGGGCGGTCATCCAGACCGGCAAGTACAGCCACCTGAACGGCGTCCTCGACAACCGCCAGGTGTTCGACGGGGCGCAGCAAACCTTCCCGAAGCTGCTGCAGCAGGCCGGCTACCAGACGGCGGTCATCGGCAAGTGGCACCTGAAGAGCGAGCCGACCGGCTTCGACTACTGGGAAGTGCTGCCCGGCCAGGGGTCGTACTACAACCCCGACTTCCGGGTGCCGGGCGGCGAAAAGCGGCACTTCGGCTACGTGACCGACATCATCACCGACCTGACGCTCGAGTGGCTGGACCACGGACGCGATCCCGACCGGCCGTTCATGCTCATGACCCAGCACAAGGCGCCGCACCGAAGCTGGATGCCCGGACCCGAACATTTGACCCTCTATGACGGAATGCAGATTCCGGAGCCGGCGACCTTGTTCGACGACTACGCGAACCGGGCCAGCCCGGCGCGGCTGCAGGAGATGGAAATCGGGCGGCACATGATCGACGCGCACGACATGAAGCTGAAGCCGCCGCCGGACACACCCGAAGACGATCCCGGCCTGCGGCAGTGGCTGGCCGGCTACGGCCGGCTCGACGAACGGCAGCAGCGCGTGTGGGACGCGAGCTACGAGCCGAAGAACGCCGCGTTCCTGGCGGCCGGCCTCGAGGGGCGGGATCTCGTCCGCTGGAAGTACCAGCGCTACATCAAGGACTACCTGCGGACAATCGCATCGGTGGACGACAGTGTCGGCCGGGTCCTGCGCTACCTCGACGAGACCGGCCTGGCCGAAAACACGATCGTCGTCTACGCCTCCGACCAGGGGTTCTACCTGGGTGAGCACGGCTGGTTCGACAAGCGCTGGATGTACGAGGAGTCGCTGAAGACGCCGCTCGTCGTCCGCTGGCCCGGCGTCGTCGAACCCGGCAGCGTCAACACCGACATTGTGTCGAATCTGGACTTCGCGGAAACCTTTCTCGACGCCGCGGGCGTCGATGTGCCGGATGACATGCAGGGGCGAAGCCTCGTGCCGATCCTGCGCGGTGAGACGCCGGCTGACTGGCGGACGAGCTTCTACTACCACTACTACGAGCACGGCGTGCACAACGTCGCGCCGCACGAGGGCGTCAGGACCGAGCGGCACAAGCTCATTCATTACTACGAGACCGATGAGTGGGAGCTATTCGACCTCGTGACCGACCCGAACGAGATGCGATCCGTCTACGGTGAGGAGGCCTACTCCGACACCCACGACGCGCTGCTCGCGGAACTGGGGCGGCTGAAGGCGGATCTCCGCGTGCCATGACGCCCCGCCGCCAAGCCCCTCCGGCATCGGCGAAGACGTAAATGCGGATCGGGTCGGTACGCAGGCTGACGTTGTCATGGAGGTTGTCGGCACCGAGATCCTCGATATCCTTCACGGCATGGGGGGCGGTGAACCGCGACGACCGCTTTCCGGCCTCGGGAATCAACGAGCGCCTCGGCTCGCGGGTCAATCAGGCCCGCCGCGAGCAGGCCATCCTCGCGCAGTTGCGGGTACGCAACAACGACTTCACGATGACGCTGACGGGCCGGCGCCGGGGCAGCATCATCCTCTCCCCGGCCGTTGTCCTTGGCGCCACGATGGAGGAGTGGGTGGAAACGAACTACGCCGGGCTGCTGCGGATCTATGGGATGCCGTGAGGACCGCGCGCGGGTGCGGCTGTGAAAACGACGCCTGTCCCCGAATGTAGCGCAGGACTTGCCACCTCGCCCAGAGTCTGAACGAAGCGTGGCCCCCGAGCGATAGCGAGGGGGCCGGAGGCGAAGTCCCTGCCGCTGGCGAATGGAGGGCGTCGCCCTTCGGGCTCGCCCACGCAGCCCTGAAGGACTGCGCTACACGATCTTCTCCCAGGACCGCCGTTCTCAGAAAATTAGCGCGGCGACGCCGGCGATCACCGGCACGGTGATGAGTGTGCGCAGCAGGAAGATCGCGAACAACTCGAGGACGCTCACCGGGATCCTCGACTTTAGGATGAGCGCGCCCAGCTCCGACATGTAGACGAGCTGCGTGACCGCGGCGCCCGCGATGACGAACCGCGTGTGTGGGCTCTCGATCGACTGGCCCAGGACGGCCGGCAGGAACTGATCGGCGAATCCGACCAGAAAGGCCGGCGCGGCGGCCGAGGCCTCCGGGATGCCGAGCAGCGTCAGAAACGGCACGAGCGGCGTCGAGAGCCAGACGAAGATCGGCGTGTGCTCGGTCAGCACGAGCGCCACCGCACCGATGCTCATGATGAGCGGCAAGAGCCCGAACCAGATGTCGTAGATGTTGAACACGGCGCGCCGTAGCAGCGCCGGGACGGCCGGCGCGCGTCGCGCGCGCCACACCGCCAGCTCGAACCCCCACGACCAGAGGCTGCGTCCGGGTGGCAGATGCTCCGAGATCTGCTTTCCAGCCGGCGCGTAGTAGACGTCCCGCTTGCGCGACAGCGGCGGGATGCGCGGCATGATGATCGCCGCGACCGTGCCCGACAGCACGATGGCGCCGTAGTAGGGCACGAAGAGCTCACCGAGCCCGACGAAGTTGATGATGACCAACGCGAACGCCATCGACACGACCGAGAACGTCGTGGCAATCGTTGCCGCCTCACGCTCGGTGTAGAACCCCTGCTCGAACTGCTGCGCCGTGATCAAGACGCCGACCGGCGCCGAGCCCATCCACGAGGCGAGCGCATCGATCGACGACCGGCCCGGTAGCGTGAACAACGGCCGGAACAGCTTGCGGCAGAGCGTGCCGACCAGTTCCATCAACCCGAAGTCAGTCAGGAGCGGCAGCAGGAACGGCGCCACGACGAAGATCGCGACGATGACCGGCATGAGGTCGTTGAGGATGACGCCACCCGTGGCGTCGGAGATGAGCCAGGCCGGACCGCGCTGAAAGAGGACGAGGCTCGCGGCGATGGCGCCGGCGATCCGTGCCACGAGCGTCGTCCGTCCGACGAGGAACATCGCCCGCACGGGGTTGGCGGTCACCGCCGCGTCGAACGCGGTCAGGGTCGCTCGGTCGCCATGGAGACGGAGGCGCAGCCGCGCGATCGCCGTCGCGAGCGTCGCTACGGCCGACAGCGTAATGACGAGCGTGACCAGTGCCGGCAACAGACCGGCCACGCGCTCCTGCAGCAGTGCGGCGAGGATGCCCATGCCGATGTTGATCGAATCGCCGAAGCGGATCGGGACGAGCATTATCGACACGCCGACGGCGGACGGCACGAGAAAACGGAGATAGTCGGCGGTGGTGAAGACCCCGGCGCCGGACCCCGCGGGACGCTCGGTTACGGACACGAGGGAGAGGCTAGCACGAAGGAGTTAGGAGTTAGGAGTTGGGAGTTAGGAGTTAGGAGTTAGGAGTTAGGAGTCGGGAGAAGGCCGGGAACTCCGAGGCGCGTCAGAACGTAGTTCTGAACCATGGACACCCTTCGCCAGAATCTTCGCTACGCGGTCCGCCGGCTGCGCCAGAGTCCCGGGTTCACACTGAGCGCCGTGCTGTCGCTCGCCATCGGCATCGGCGCCAACACGGCGATCTTCACGCTCGTCAACGCCATCATCCTGCGGCAGCCGCCCGTCCGGGCGCCCGAAGAGCTGGTAGAGGTGTACGAGTCGAGCCCGGCCCGCGAGTGGGGCAACTTCTCGAATCCGAACTACCGGGATGTCCGGGACGGCACCGAGGGGGTCTTCACCGGCATCTCGGCCACGCGCATGGTGCCGGCCCAAGTCGACATCGATGGCGGCATCAGCATGTTCTTCGCCGAGGCAGTCACCGGCAACTACTTCACGCTGCGCGGCATCGATGCGCACATCGGGCGCACGCTCCTTCCGGAGGACGACGTGGCGCCCGGCGCCCATCCGGTCGCCATGCTGGGCTACGGCTTCTGGCAGCGCGCCTTCGGGGCCGACCCGGGCATCGTCGGCCAGACCATCCGGATCGGCGGCCTGGCCTACACCATTGTCGGCGTGGTCCCGGAGCGCTTCACCGGCTATTTCCAAGGTATGGTGCCGGCCATCTACGCGCCGCTGATGATGATCAACCAGCTCATGCCGGGCAACCTCGACGAGCTGGAAGAGCGCGGTAATCACTCGATGTTCGCCACGGCGAGGTTGCGGCCGGGCGTGTCGCTGCCGCAGGCGCAGGTGGCGCTCGACGCCGTATCGGCACAGTTGACGGCGGATCGGATCGACGAATGGAATCCGAACGCGTCGTTCGTCATGGTGCCCTCGACCGACGTCATCCTGATGCCATCGTTCGACCGGTTCGTGCGGGCCGCTGCCTGGTTGCTGATGGTCGTGGTGAGCCTCGTGCTGCTGATGGCGTGCCTGAACCTGGCGAGCTTCCTGCTGGCGCGCGCCGTCGATCGTCGCAAGGAGATTGCCGTCCGGCTGGCCTTGGGCGCGACCCGGCGCCACCTGGTGGGACAGCTGATGACCGAAACGGTCGTCCTCGGCCTGCTCGGCGGCGCGGCGGGGATCGCCGTCTCGACCTGGCTGCTACGCGCCCTGATGGCCGCCGACCTGCCGTTGCCCGTTCCGATCGAGCTGGACCTGGAGCCGGATGGCCTGGTCCTCGGCTTCACGCTGGCGGCGTCGGTCGCCGCCGGTCTCGTCCTCGGCCTGATCCCGGCGTGGCAGAGCACCCGGCCCGATCTGGCGGTCACGCTCAAGGACGAGAGCGCCGGCGCGGGCAAGCCGGGCAAGCTGAGCTTGCGAAACGGATTGGTCCTGCTGCAGGTGACGGCGTCGGTGCTGCTGCTAGTCGGCGCCGGCCTGTTCCTGCGCAGTTTCCAGCGCATCCAGGACGTCGATCCGGGCTTCGGCCATGCGCCGGCCGGCGTGGTCCAGATGATGATACCGGGCACCCGCTACACCGAGGACGAGGGCCGCCGGTTCATGGATCGTCTGCGTGACCGGGTGCTCGAGCTGCCGGGCGTCGAGGCGGTCGGCTTCATGGACAACCTCCACCTGAACGTCCTCAACACGAGCACGATTGGCATCAACGTGGACGGCGTGGAGCCGCCGCCCGACCAGGAATGGCACTTGGCCGATCGCGGGCGGGTGGATCCCGGCCTGTTCGAGGCGGCCGGCATCCAGATCGTCCGCGGCCGCAACTTCGACCAGGCGCGCGACACGGTCGACAGCCAGCCGGTGGCGATCATCAGCGCGGCGATGGCCGAACGGTTCTGGGGCCGGCTGGACGTCACCGGTGAGATGCTGCGACGGGGCGACGACCCGGATCTTCTGATCGTCGGCGTGGCGAGCGACACCAAAGTGCGCACGCTGGGCGAAGCGCCTCGGTCCTTCGTCTACCTGCCCTATAGCCAGAGCTACCAGTCGTTCGTGACTATCGTGGCGCGCACGTCGACCGACGGCGAGCGCACGGCGCTCGACGTTCTGGTGGCCGCGCGCCAGCTGGATCCGGAGATCGGGATCTGGGACGCCAAGTCGATGGCCGGCCACCTGGGCATCATGTTGCTGCCCGCGCAACTGTCCGCGCTGGTGCTGGTGGCGTTCGCCGTGCTTGCACTGGCGTTGGCGTGCATCGGGCTGTACGGCATCGTCAGCTACGCCGTCGCCCAGCGGACCCGCGAGGTCGGTATCCGCCTCTCGCTCGGTGCCGAGCAGGGTGCGATGGTCTGGATGCTGATGGCCAGCGGTCTGAAGCTGGTCCTGCTCGGCAGCGCGATCGGTCTCGCGCTGGCCGTGTTCGCGAACCGCGTGCTGTCCGGGCTGTTGTTCGGCGTTGGCACTTTCGACCCGCTCACCTTCGTGACCATGCCGTCGGTCCTGATCGGCGCCGCCGCCCTGGCCGCCTGGGTCGCCGCCCGCCGCGCCGCCGCGATCGATCCGGCCACGGCGCTGCGGGCGGAATAGCCGGCGTCACTGGGCTCCCGGCTCCCGGCTCTCGCCTGAACCAACTCCCTGGCCCTGGTATCCGTCCAAGGCTCTATGACGATTTTCCGAGAGTTGGTGGGTGACCTCCGGTATGGTCTGCGGATCTCGGCGCGGTCGCCGGGGTTCACCACCGCCGCGGTCCTGACGCTGGCGCTTGGCGTCGGCGCCACGACGGCGATCTTCACCGTCATCAACGGCGTCCTGCTCAAACCGCTGCCCTATGCCGATGCCGACCGCCTGGTCGCGGTGTTCGAGACCGAGGCGCCGAGCACGACCGATCAGAGCCCCACGTCCCCAGCGAATTTTCTCGATTGGCGCGAACAGAGCCGGACGCTCGAGGCGGTGACCGCCGCGACGATCTGGATGCCGACGCTCACGGGCGAGGCGTACCCGGACCGACTGGCAGGTCTGCTGGCCACGGGCTCGCTGTTCGAGATGCTCGAGGAGCGTCCGTTGTTCGGGCGGGCCCTGCGTCCGGACGATCTCACACGAGCCGACGGCCGAGTCGTGCTCCTGAGCCATGGCCTCTGGCAACGTCACTTCGGTGGCGATCCCGAGGTCGTCGATCAGGTGCTGACGCTCGACGATGAAGCGTTCACGGTGATCGGCGTCATGCCGGAAGGTTTCCGGTTCCCACCGTTCTGGGCTGCCGATGTCGAGATCTACGCCCCGCTCGTCTTCAGGGAAACGGCCGCGCTGACCCGCGCGAGCAACCGCGACGCCCAGTTTCTGCGGGTGTTCGCACGGCTGGCACCCGACGCCACGCTGAACGAAGCGCGAGCCGAGCTCCAGGCCATCGGCGCCAGGCTCGCGCGCGAGTACCCGGACGTCAACCGCGGCATCGGCATCAACGTGCAGGCAATCCACGAGCCGGTCGTGGGTGACATCCGGCCGGCGTTGTTGGTGCTCCTGGCGACGGTGGGGCTGGTGTTGCTCATCGCGTGCGCCAACGTCGCGAACCTGATGCTGGCGCGCGGCACAGCCCGGCGGCAAGAGTTCGCCGTTCGCGCCGCCCTGGGAGCCGGCGGCGGCCGCCTCGTCCGGCAGCTACTCGCCGAAAGTCTCGTGATCTCCGCGCTGGGCGGGGTTGGTGGTCTCGTCCTCGGCTCGTGGGGCGTACGGCTCCTGCTGCTGCTCGCCCCCGCGCAATTGCCGCGCCTCGACGAGATCGCCGTGGACGGCCGGGTTGTCGCGGTCGCCCTTGCGCTCACTGTGCTGAGCGCGCTCGGCTTCGGTCTGGGCCCTGCTCTGATGGCCTCGCGCGCCGACGGCGTTGGACAGCTCCAAGGCGGACGCGTCATCGGCGGCCGCGAGCGACATCGGATGCAACAGGGGCTGGTCGTGGCCCAGATCGGTCTGGCGCTGATGCTGCTGGTCGGCGCGGGCCTCCTCGCCAACAGTTTCGTCCGGATGCAGCGGGTGGACCCCGGATTCGCCACGCGGGATCTGATCACGACATCGATGCGCCTCACCGGCGACCTCATCGATGTGCCCGACCGCCAGCAAGCATTCTTCGATCGCGTCGTCAATCGCCTCGAGGCGCTTCCGGGGGTGGCGCGCGCCGGCTTCATTCAC
Source organism: Vicinamibacterales bacterium (assembly GCA_963667915.2). Lineage (GTDB taxonomy): Bacteria > Acidobacteriota > Vicinamibacteria > Vicinamibacterales > UBA823. The sequence goes on from CAXXNN010000004.1 coordinate 1,688,317, forward strand.
ATCCTCCACATCGGCGGCGATACCTGGACGAACGGAGTGGCGTTCGTCGATCGGCCGTCCGAAGACGGGCACGAAGCCAGCGTCCGCGCCGTCACGCCGGGCCTCTTCGACACGATGCAGATTCCGATCGTGCGCGGCCGGCCGTTCGAGGCGCGCGATACCACGGACGGCCAGCCGGTCGCGATCGTCAATCAGACCTTCGCCGAGCGGTTCTTTCCCAACGGCGACGCGGTCGGCCAGCAGGTAAAGCGCGGCCGGTCGGAGGACGACAGCCCATGGCGCACGGTGGTCGGCATCGTGGGCGACGTGCACCAGGACGCCGTCGTCAGCCCCGTCCGGCCGGAGATGTACTTTCCCTACGCCCAGAATCCGTTCGTCTGGGCGCGCGGCACGACCCTCGTCGTCCGGGGCGACACCGGGCAGGCCGGCTTCGTCGATGCGATCCGCCGGGAGGTCTGGGCGGTGGACGAGAGTCTCCCGCTGACCCGCATCCGCACATCGGCGCAGCTCGTCGACAGCGTCGTCGCGGCCGACCGATTCACGACCTGGCTGCTGGCGATTTTCGCCGCGACGGCCGTGGCGCTCGCGGCGATCGGCATTCACGGTGTGATCGCCTACACCGTGGGCCGGCGGACGCGCGAGATCGGCATTCGGGTCGCCCTCGGCGCGACCCGGGGCGACGTGCTGTCGCTGGTCGTCCGACAGGGTCTCGGACTCGCGGCCCTCGGCGTCGTCCTCGGACTGCTGGGCGCCTACGCCGGCGCGCGAACACTCGACACGCTGCTCTTCGGCGTGACGGCGACCGACCCGGCGACGTTCCTGATCGTGACGGCCCTGCTGGCCGCTATCGCGACGATGGCCTGTGTCGTCGCCGCCCGGCCGGCCGTCAACGTAGAACCGGCCACGGCCCTGCGTCAGGACTGACTTCGGCTCCGGGCTCTCGGTTGCTCCTGGCCGCGGGCCTCGCCGGCGGCAGCCTGTTCGTTTCCCCGGCGGATGGGCATAATGTGGCTCGCATGCCCCCGCATCGCTTCTCCATCTCCGCTGACGCAACGCTGGCCATCGTCGAGGGCGACGTGACGACCGCGGATGTGGACGCGATCGTCAACGCCGCGAACGAGCGGATGCTAGGCGGCGGCGGCGTGGACGGCGCGATCCACCGCGCCGCCGGTCCGGAGCTCCTCGCGGCGTGCCGCGCCGTTCCGGAGGTACGACCCGGCGTCCGCTGTCCGACCGGCGAGGCGCGCCTGACACCGGGCTTCCGACTGCCGGCGCGCTACGTCATCCACACCGTCGGGCCGGTCTATCAATCGGCCCGGGCGTCGGCTCCGCTGCTACGCGCCGCCTACGAAGCGTCGCTGGACCTCGCGAATGCGCACGGCCTGGCCACGATTGCCTTCCCCGCCATTTCCTGCGGCGTCTACGGCTATCCGGCCGACGCGGCGGCGCGAATCGCCATCGAAGCCTCACACGCGCACGCCGGACGGCTGCGTGAAATCCGCCACGTGCTGTTCGGCCAGGCGATGTTCAAAACGTGGGTCGAAGCAGCGGGTCGGGACGAAGGTTCTGATACGATCCAACGTGGTCAGCAATGATGATGATGGCAACACCCTCTTCACCCGAGCACGGTCAATCCCGATCGTGGGAAGACGCGTGGCGTAAGAGTTTTCCCGCCGGCGCGACGCTCACGATTGTCATTCCGGTCTTCAACGAGCGCTACCTCATCGAAGAGCTCCTCGCCCAGGTGCTCGCCGTGTCGGCCCCTGGCATCGGCCGCCTCGAGATCATCGTCGTGGATGACGGTTCGACGGACGGGACCACGGCGCTCGTCGAGACGCTCGCGGCCCGGCACCCCGACCGGATTCAGCTTATCGCCAAGGCGCGAAACGAGGGCAAAGGCTCGGCCGTGCGCACCGGCATCGACGCGGCGACCGGCGACCTCATCGTCATTCAGGACGCCGACCTCGAATACGACCCGCGCGATCTGGCGGCGATGGTGCGGCCATTTCTGGAGGACGGCGCCGACGTCGTCTACGGATCGCGGTTCGCCGCCGGGAGTCGGCGGCGCGTGCTGTACTTCCGCCACACGATCGGCAATCGGATTCTGACCTTCCTGAGCAACCTGTTCACCGACCTGAACCTGACGGACGTCGAGACCTGCTACAAGATGTTTCGGGCGTCGCTCCTCAAGTCGATTCCGATCCGATCGAACGACTTTGCGATGGAGATCGAGATCACGGCCAAAATCGCCAAACGAGGCTGCCAGGTCTTCGAAATCCCGATCAGTTATCGCGGCCGGACCTACCGGGAAGGCAAGAAGATCCACTGGCAGGACGGCGTCAAGGCACTGGTTACGATTGGCCGATTCTGGCTGATTGACGATCTGTATCGAGCGGATGAGGTGGGCCGCCACGCCCTGAACCGGCTGGAGCGCACGCCGCGGTTCAACCGATGGCTCGCCGATGCGGTGCACCCCTGGCTGGGCGACCGGGTGCTCGAAATCGGCGCCGGCATCGGGAACATCACGCAGTACCTCATGCCACGCATGCGCTACGTCGTCAGCGATATCAACGAGAGCTATCTGCACTACCTCCAGAGCATGGGAGCCGCCAAGCCGTACCTCCGCGTAGACCGAATCGATCTGGAGGTCCCGTCGTCGTTCGATTCCCACGAGGCCGCCTTCGACACCGTTGTCTGTCTCAACGTGCTGGAGCACGTCGAGGATCCCATGGTCGGGCTGCGGAACATCGCGCGGGCGCTGGAGCCGGGCGGGCGTACCGTGATCTACGTGCCGCAGGGACAGGCTCTCTACTCACCCCTGGACGAAGCGCTTGGCCATCGGTGCCGCTACGACCGGCGGACGCTCACGCAGGAACTGGAGGCCAGCGGCTTCACCGTGGAGCACCTGCAGGACTTCAACCGAGTCTCGGTGGCCGGTTGGTGGTGGAACGGGCGCATCACCGGCCGTCACAACTTCAGTCGGTGGCAGCTCAAGCTCTTCGACCTGCTGGTGCCGCTTTTCCGGCTCGTCGACCGCTTCCTGCCCTGGCCGGGCCTGGGCCTGATTGTGGTCGCCCGGAAAAATGTTGAGAGCAGTCCCGCGACCATCACGGCTCCCTGACCGTGAAGCTCGTCATCATCCCGGCGTGGAGGTGCTCGGCGATGTGGCAGTGCAGCATCCACTCGCCGGGATTGGTCATATCGGCCAGGATGTCCACCGTCGATCCAACCGGCACAATGGCGGTGTCCTTCCAGACCAAATTCTGATTCGGCACGCCGTCGATCGACAGCACCAGGAAGCGCTGCCCGTGGAGGTGAATCGGGTGGTTCATCGGATGGAGCGTCTCTGGATTATTGAAGATCCGGATCTTGACGACGTCACCGACGGTGAACTGCCAGTCGATCTCCATGTTCTCGTCGCCGGTATCGGCGTCACGCAGAATCCACTCGACCTGCTCGGCGGTCGACAGCCAGTTCATCATCGGCATGGCATCGTTCCACTCGAGCGGCGGCGCATAGAGCCCAGCTTCGAACTCCATCGCCCGCATGATCGGCAGCGGCAGGTCCTTCACGCGCAGCGTCAGCTCGAGGTGATGATCCGGCTCGCGATCGAACGCGTCCCGGTACACATCGATGTCGGCCACGACGTCGGCGTGCTCGCGGAGCGTGCCGAATTCGGCTGAGAGATCCTCGGCCGCGGCCGTCTCGCGCACGGTCACCCGGCCGAGTGTCTTGAGCTGATAGTAGAACTCGCCCATGAAGTCGTCGATCGCCTGAATCGAATTGGTCAACTCGACCTCGCCCGGCTCGTCGAACCGGACCTCGACGACGTAGCGCTCGGCGGGCGCGATGACGACGCTGGTCACCCATTCCTCGCGCTCGAACTTGCTGACATCCGAGGCCACGACCTTCACGCGCGCGCCACCGAACACCATGTTGAACGTCCGGGAGTTGGCGACGTTGGTGATGTAAAACCGCACCACGTCGCCGCGATCTACTTCCAGGTGATAGCCGGTGGCGCCGTTCACCAGCATCACGTTGCCGAACCGACCCATCAGCGCGTGGCTGGGCGCCCGGTCGCCCCACGGGATCGGCCCCTGGCTGTCCATGAGGATGTCGTCGAGGATGATGACCTCCTCCCGGTTCACCCGGCCGTAGTAGTCGGTCTCGGGCGGTGTGACCAGCATGTTGCCGTAGAGCCCGAGATCCTGCTGGATGTCCTCCCGCATGTGTGGGTGGTACCAGTAGATGCCGGTGTCGCGGAAGTAGACTTCGTACGTGAACGAGTCGCCAGCGAGGACTGGCGGCTGCGTCACGTCCGGCACGCCGTCGAACCGATTGTCGAGGCGCAACCCGTGCCAGTGCACCGTGGTCGGCAGCTCGATCTTGTTCGTGAAGTTGACGATGACCGTCGAGCCGCGCTCCACCTTGATGAGCGGCCCGGGGTACTGGCCGTTGTAGCCGTACATCAAGAAGGTCTTACCGTTGATCGTGCGCCGCACGATCGACGCCGTCAGGTCGAGTGTCTCGCCGTCGGCCATCTCGACGATCTCGCCCGGCCGCGCCTCCGGATAGCCGCTCGGGTCGGCGTCGCCCGCCACCATGAACGGCCCGACCACGGGCACGGCCCCCTCGAGGCCGGGCAGCGGCGGCATCGGCGCGTCCATCGGCGGCATCCGCCACGCGACAATGCCATCGCCGAGGACCTCGGCCGGACCCATGTTCATCATGTCCATCTGGTCGTCACTCGTGGGCTCCATGTCACCGGCGGCCATCGGCACCTGGGGCGGCTCGGCCGGGGACGGCTGCGCCGGGCGCACCGGCTGCGTCGCGCCGGCGCACAGGCCCAGCAGCACGAGCGCCGGGAATAGCAGGCGGCACAATGCCCACCCCGCCGACGCCGGGCGATCGAGAATCACTTGAAGCCGTACTTCAGGCAGGGCTCGTACTCGTAGGGGCCGTGGCCGGCCAGCGTATGCATCAGACCGGAGCGCGACATGCCGCGCATGACGACCGGACCGTGCCAGCGGTCGGTCGGCTCGGCCGACGGCTCGAGCGTCACGAGCACGAGGAACTTGTTCCAGTCGATCCGGCCGGACACCCTCCGGCCCGTCTCGAGCACGCCGAGCCTGACGACATCGTCGAGATCGGGCGACGCGGCCCACGCGGTGTAGGCACCGCGACGCGGCGCCTTGATGCGGTCGACCGACAGCGACAGGTCGTAGACGTAGCTGCCGCGCGGCGAGACGGCGACGCCGAAGGGTGACCGGGCGAAGGCCACCGTTCCGGCGCCCGTCGCCCGCCCGGTGCCCGGCACGCGCCGGGTCGTCACCATTTCGATGCCGTAGTACTGCGACGGCAGCGACGGCGCCGAGATGACTGCGCTGCACGGCGTCAGGCCGTCCACCGCGCCGCCCACCACACCCGCGGTCGACGGGACGGTGGCGCCCAATGTCGCGCCCATCAGCATCGGCAGCAGCAACGCGCCGCCTGTCGCCACCACCGCGGCCCGAGCAAACCTCACCGGCTGCCTCCCGAGCTGTCGGACATCAGCTCGCCGAGCTCTTCGTCCCACTTTTGCGCGCTCGAGATGTCCGGCATGCCCCAGTCGGCGCCGTTCCAACCGGAGAACCCCTCCATGCGGAACGCCCAGAAGCCGGTCGTCATGTCGCTCACGACGATCAGGCCGTCGGCGTTGCGGACGTCGACGCCGAACGCGCCGTTGAACTGCGAGTAGCGAATCTTGTTCGGCGGTCCGGTGTAGGTGTCGTAGTAGCCGACCGTTACCGGGTTCTCCGGATCCATCAGGCTGAAAATCTGCAGGCCGTCGAGATAGCCCGACACGAAGACGTAAGGCCAGCGGATCTCGTGGTTGTGCACGAGGTGCTGCCAGTCGGCCGTCCATGCCGAAATCGGTCTGCGGATGTTCTTGACGTCGCTTTCGAACGCCGGCTCCAGGTCGAAGATTCTGAGCGGCGCATACTGGTACTCGGTCTCCGCTACGACGTAGCGTCCGTCGGGTGTCGGCGTGAACGTGTGACCGGAGCGGACGCCGCTGATGCCGGTGAGTGTCACGAGCAGCTCGGGTTCTTCCAGATCGGTGATGTTGTAGACGTAGTAGCCGCCCGTGCCACCGCCGTAGAACCGGTCCTCGCCTGTGTCGGGATGATAGCCGGCGTAGAAGTCGTGGTAGCCGCGGCGGTCGCTGGTCGTGTCCGGCACCGGGATCTTCGCGACGAGCGCATCGTCCATGAAGCCTTCGACGACGTAACCCAGGTCGTAGACGTGCGCGAACGGGCCGGACACGGTGGCGATCAGCAGCACGCGGCCGTTGCTATGCTTGTAGACGAAGATGTTGTGGAACCCGCCGGGCGTGTCGGGCGATCGAATGCGCGCCACTTCCTTCACGGTGCTCGGGTCGGGCAGGCCGGTCACGTCGAGGACGACGCCGCCCAGATCCGGGTCGGGGCCACCCTGGCGGAACTGGAGCGACTGCACGACATAGTAGCGGTCGTTCCACTTGAAGTGCTTCACGTCCATGCCGCCGGTGCCGAGGTGCAGATCCTGGTCTTCAATCCGCCAGCTGTAGATCCGCTTCGGATTCGTCGGATCGTGCAGGTCGATGATGTCGATCCCCTTCTCGCCCTCGACGCCGTACACCATCCGGCCGACGTAGGCGTAGGGCCGATCCAGCTCCTGCTCGAGGTCGATGTCCGACACGCTCAGCCGCGGGCCGAGCGGCAGGTGCGACAGGACGGTGATGTTGTCGCTGCCCGGCTTCTCGGCTGTCCACTGCGCGGTGGCGTCGGCAGACGGCAGGGCGAGGGCCATGGCGACGATGGCGGACCAGGCGAACGTGCGGCGGATGGTCATGGGCTCCCTCACTGGAAACGCTGACGGGGCGAAGTCGGTAGACGCTCATTCTATAGTACGACCACCCCCGCTTCGATATAATCGGCGGTACCCATGCGGCTTACGCCCGGAACTCGTGTCGGCCCGTACGAGGTGAAGGCCCACATCGCCGCCGGCGGCATGGGTGAGGTCTACCGGGCGCACGACGCCGCGCTGTCCCGCGACGTCGCGCTGAAGGTGCTGCCAGCCCAGCTGGCCGCCGATCCGGAGCGGCTGGCCCGCTTCCGGCGCGAGGCGCAGGTCCTGGCGTCGCTCAACCACCCGAACATCGCCGCCATCTACGGCCTGGAGGAAGACCAGAGCGAAGGCGTGCTCGCCTTGGTCCTCGAGCTGGTCGAGGGGCCGACGCTCTCCGAGTGCATCGCGCACGGGTCGCTCTCGATGGGCAAGGCCGACTGGAACGGCTGGCAGCGCGGCCTGTCGATCGACGAATCGATCCAGGTCGCGCGTCAGCTCGCCGACGCGCTCGAGACGGCGCACGATAAGGGGATCATCCATCGTGACTTGAAGCCAGCGAACATCAAGGTGATGCCGGACGGTACGGTGAAGGTACTGGATTTCGGCCTGGCGAAGGCGCTCTCCGACGACAGTGCGATCGAGCGGGCGGAGGATGCCGACAGCAGCTCGCCGACGATCACGGCGATGGGGACCCAGGCGGGTGTCATCCTCGGCACCCCAGCCTACATGAGCCCGGAGCAGGCGCGCGACGCGCGCCTGGACCGGCGGACCGACATCTGGGCATTCGGGGCCGTCCTCTTCGAGATGCTGACCGGCACCCAGGTCTTCGCCGGCCAGACGATCAGCGACACCCTGGCCGCTGTCCTGCGCGCCGACGTCGATTGGCCGTCATTGCCGGCGCAGACGCCGCTCGGCGTCCGGAAGCTGCTGCGGCTCTGCCTGGAGAAAGACGCGAAGCGGCGCCTGCCGCACATCGGGTCGGCGCGGCTCGAGCTGGACGACGTCCTCGCGGCAACCGACGAGACGGAGGTCGCACCGCCGCCGACCTGGCGGCGCGTCCTGCCGTGGGCGGTCGCCGGCATCGCAATGGTCGTCGCCGGCGTCTTGACCTGGAACCTGACGCGTCCCGAACCCGACCAGAGAGTCACGCGGCTGTCGGTGGCCATCCCGGCCGAGACCTCCCTGTCGCCGTCGACATTTTCCAATGTCGCGCTGTCCGATGACGGGTCCCGCCTCGCCTTCACGACGGGGCAAGGTGAAGGTGCTCGGCTGTACGTCCGCGAGATGGACGAGCTGGAAGCAACGCTCGTCGAGGGCAGCGACGGCGCACGCGAGCCGTTCTTCTCGCCCGGCGGCCAGTGGGTCGCCTTCTATGCCGGCACCCAACTCAAGAAGGCGCCCCTGGCGGGCGGGTCGCCGATCTCCATCATCGACAATGGCGCCAATGACGGCTTCTCGGGCGACTGGGGGCCGGACGACACCATCGTGTACTCGCCGACCTATTCCGGCGGCGTGCTTCGCGTCTCCGCGAACGGCGGCGAGCCGGAGGTGTTGACGACGCCGGACGCGGCGGCCGGCGAGCTCGGCCATTGGTATCCGCAGCTCCTGCCGGACGGCGACAGCGTGCTGTTCACGGTATACGCGTCAGGGCTCGAAAACAGCCGGACGGAGATATTGACACTCTCGACCGGGGAGCGACGGACCGTACTTGAAGCCGCAACCTTCGTCCGGTACGTCCCGACGGGGCACCTGATCTATCCGACGCCGTCGAACACGCTGATGGCCGCGCCGTTCGATCTGGCGGCGCTCGAGGTGACGGGGCCCGCGACGCCGGTCCTCGAAGATGTCGTCTTCGGTCCGGACGCCAACTCGCAGTTCAGCTTTTCGGACGACGGCGCATTCGCCTACGTTCCGGCGTCGGCGCTCTCGGCCGACCAGATGCTCGTCTGGGTCGGCCGCGACGGAACACTCCGGCCGGCAACTGAGGAGCGCCGACGGTATTCGCAGCTGGAACTGTCGCCGGACGGCCAACGTGTTGCCGTGCGGATCGAGGACGAGCGATCGGACATCTGGGTCCTGGAACTGGAACGCGGCACGTTGACCAAGGTGACCTTCACCGAAGGCCTCGACGCCAGCGCGGTCTGGACATCCGACGGCACCCGGCTCCTGTTCAGCACGGAAGCGGGCGGCCCGGCGTACGACATGTTCTGGCGAACGTCCGATGGCAGCGGCGAGGCCGAGGAGCTCTACGTGACCCAGTACGACAAGCACCCGAAGTCGTTGTCACCTGACGATTTGCTCCTCGCGTTCCGTGAGGATCATCCCGACACGGGCAGCGACATCTGGATCCTCCCTCTGGCAGAAGGGGGCGAGCTCCAGCCGTTCGTGCGGACGCCCTTCAGCGAAACCGAGCCGGAGTTTTCGCCCGACGGCCGCTGGGTGGCCTATCAATCGAACGAATCTGGCCGCTACGAGATCTTCGTCCAGGCCTACCCGGGACCGGGCGGCAAGACGCTGATCTCGCCCGACGGCGGCAGCGAGCCCCGGTGGGCGAAGAACGGCCGGGAGCTCGTCTACCGAAGCGGCTCACAGATGATCGCCGTGGAGATCGAAAGCGGCGCCGAGTTGACGGCCGGCGCGCCGATGCTGCTCTTCGAGGGAGATTTCCTCGCCGCAGACTTTTCCCGCAACTATGACGTCACGGCCGACGGCGAGCAGTTCATCATGGTCGCCGACGACCCCGACGCCGTCGAGCCCCACATCGAGGTCGTCCTCAACTGGTTCGAGGAGCTGCAAGAACGCGCGCCGCGCGAGCCCTAACGTTCGCGTCGTCCGACGCCCGCGTCAGTGCGTCATCACGTACATGAGGACGTTGATCCCGACGGCGTACGCGTCGATCGAGAAGCGGTAGAAGTACTCGGTCTCTTCCCCTTCGCGCTCCCACCCGTCGGCGATGTCGGTGTTGTGGGTCATCAACACCATCAGCCGGCCTGCGTCGTCGGCGATACCCCGGAAGTGCGGCTGCTCCGACCGGTAGCCGCGCTCGGAGGTCGTCGCGCCGCCGCTCCGGCGCCAGTGCTGAATCGACGGAATCTGAGGAAACCCCTCTATGCCGAACATCCCTGTGAAGATCGGGTGACTCAGGGGCAAGTCGGCGATCGGATACTGCGACGACGGCAGCGCCTTGCGGATTTCCCCCTGCCAGGAGTCCCACGCAGCCGGTCCCCAGAAATCATCGACCCACAGGAACCCGCCCTGTTCCAGGTAGCGGCGCAGGCCGACCGCTTCGTCGTCGCTGAAGTACGCCGTGCCGACGTCGGACATGAAGATGAACGGGTAGTCGAAGAGCTGCGGATCGGTGAGCCGCACGACGACGTGGTTCGGGTTGCCGTACGGATCGAGGCTGACCGGCGTTCTGGTCAACTCGGAGAGCCGGATCATGAAGTTGGCGTCGGACAGCGGATAGTCGGTGCTCCAGCCGTAGCCGCCACGCTCGCGCCGGACGCTCTGGAACATCACCCGCGCGAAGGCGAACGAGCGATCGGTCTTGACCGGATCGGGGAACCGCGGAGGCCCGCCGCGCCAGCGTCTGCCCCACTGCGCCTCGGCCGCGCCCGCGGCCAACGCGAGCAGACCGGCGGCCAGCAGCGCGCACGTCCAGCGGAGCCGACGAGAGTGTCTAAGTACGGATCCGGAGCTCGCGGCCATCCCGGTGCCTCTCGGGTCGAAGCGGACGGGACGATTGTAAGGCAAGGAGCGAGGAGTTAGGAGCTAGAAGTTAGGAGAAAGCGGAGGCGGCCCGGAGGGCCGCCCACCCAGCTCCTGACTCCTAACTTCTGACTTCTAGATTCTTCGTTTATCCCGGGTAATTTTCGATCGGCGTCGTGAGCCTGCCGATCCCCTCGATCTCGATCTCGACGACGTCACCCGCCTTCAGGAACTCACCCCGCTCGGCACCGGTGCCGGACGGCGTCCCGGTGGCGATCACGTCACCCGGGTAGAGCATGAGAATCGACGTGGTGTAGGCGATCAGGTGCTCCTGCGGCCAGATGAGATCGGCGGTCGTCTGGTCCTGCATCAGCTCACCGTTGACCCAGGTCCTCAGGCGCAGACTGTCGTGGTTCGGCATGAACTCCTTCGGCACGATGTACGGGCCGAACGGCGCGCCGCGGTTGGTGCTCTTCCCGTCGAACCAGTTCGGGCCAGGGAACATCGACACCTCACGCGTGCGGCCGCCCCGGTCGCTCACGTCGTACATGATGCTGTAGCCGAAGACGTAGTCGAGCGACTCCTCGGCCGACACCAGATAGGCCGGCTTGCCGATAATGACCGCCATCTCGCCTTCCCAGTCGATGCGCTCGCGGCCCGGCGGGATGTAGTACGGCTCGCCCGTTCCGATGATGCCCGACCGGGGCGACTTGGCGAACATGACCGGCGCGTCGCGGGCCGGGTCGATCTCGGCGACGCGCGACGGGTCGAAACCGCCGCGACGGCCACCGCCCTCTTCCGCTTCATCTTCTTCATCGTCCCCGCCGCCCGCCATGCCCTCGGCGTGGGCCTTGTAGTTCGCCGCGGCCGCCAGGATGTTCCACGGATACTTGATCGGCGCCGCAATCGTCACGTCGTCCACGGCGTGCACGAACGGCAGCGCCGCGTCGGCGCCGTCCTGGAAGTAGTTGGCGATCTGGTACAGCCGGGGCGCCGCCGTGTCATAGGCTTCGATCAGCGCCTTCATCTCGTTCGGCAGCGTCATCGCGTCGAGACCCGCCTCGGTGGCGAGATGATCACTGGCACCCGACAGTTCGAGAATCTGATCGCCCAGCACCAGGCCGACCGCCGGGTCGCCGCCCACCTCGAACGTCGCCAGCTTGAACGGCGTGTCGGGCGCGTCGGAGATCTGCGCCGTCGTCGTGCAGGCCGGCACGGCAACCACCAGGGCTAGACCGAGGGCAAGCGCCACGATCGGCCCGCCGGCGCTCGCTGCAGTAGCTTTCTTCATGTGGGGCTTCTCCTCTTTCAATTTTCAATGTCGGCCGTGCCGACCGCTTCAACATCAGTATCAGTGCCGCCGTCAGAATCTGAGCAGCCGGGTCAACTTGATCGCGAACCCCCGGTTCTTGAGGCCAGATTCGTGCGGGCGCAGGCCGGTCTCGCGTCCCTCACTATAGACAATGAACAGGTCGCTGCCGGGCTGATACTCCCAGCGAAACCGGATGTTCGTGTTTAGTGCGCTGCGGCTCGAATTGTACTGCACCAACGCGCCGACGAACATCCGCGGTGACGGCGTGTAGGTGACCCGCGAGCCGACCAACGTGCTCGTGAACGAACCGGCCGGCAGGTCGATCCAGTCCATCGAAATCTGCGGTTCGATCGACAGCCGCGACGTGATCTCGGCCCGGCTTCGGAGTGACGCTTTGGGCGCGGTCTACTTCGCCATGACCCAGGCCGAGGTCGGCCAGCAGGCGGCGCTGATCGCCCAGATGACACTGGTCATCCGGGCCGACGGCGCGGCGGCGTCACTGGGCACCACCGTGCGGTCGGCGATCCTCGGTCTCGATCCCCAGCTGCCGATCTACGACGTCAAGGTGATGGCGACGCGCCTGGAGGACTCGCTCGGCCAGCGCAAGACACCGATGACCCTGCTGCTCGTCTTCGCCGCCGTCGCGCTGTCGCTCTCGGCGCTCGGCATCTATGGCGTGCTCGCCTACTCGGTGAGCCAGCGGACCAAGGAGATCGGCATCCGGATGGCGCTGGGCGCCGAGCCGTCGCGCATCCTGCAGCAGATCCTGTGGCAGGGGAGCCGGCTGGTCGGCGCCGGCCTCGTCGTCGGCGCGGCCGGCGCACTCGGGCTTACCCGACTCATCGCGAGCCTGCTCTATGCCGTCGAACCGACCGACCCCGCGGTCTTCACCGCCGTCTCGGGCATGCTGGCGGCCGTCGGCCTCGTCGCCTGCCTCGTTCCCTCGCGGCGCGCCACCCGGATCGACCCGGTGACGGCGCTCCGGGACGAGTAGGCCGAATCCACGTTCTTCGCTTGACCCGCAGCCGTGCAATGTCGGATGCTGCGGCATGATGCGCCGCCTCGCCGTTGCTGTTGCTCTGCTGCTCGTTCTCCTTCTTGCCCACACGCGCGCGGCGCAACCGGACCCCCCGAGGCTGGTCGTCGTCCTCGTCGTCGATCAGATGCGCGCCGATTACATCGACCGGTTCCAGCATCAGTGGCGCGCCGGGCTGAAGCGGCTCATCGATGACGGCGCCTGGTTCCGCCAGGCGGCGTATCCCTATTTCCAGACGAACACCTGCGTCGGCCATGCGACGATCTCGACCGGAGCGCTGCCGGAGGTCCACGGCATCATCGGCAACAACTGGTACGACCGCGCCGACGGCAAGCTGCGCGCCTGCGCCGACAATGCATCGGCGCCGCTGCTGAGCTACGGGCCATCGGTCGACGACGCCCAGGGACCGGGCAGCCTGCTCGCGCCGACGCTCGCCGACGAGTTGCGGATGCAGCGCGAGCGCTCGCGCACCGTGAGCTTCTCGATGAAGCCGCGGGTCGCCATCATGCTGGCCGGACGGCGGACCGACGCCGCCGTCTGGCGCAATGGCCTGGCCTGGGTCACCTCCACCGCCTACGCGAGCGAGCCGGTGCCGTTCGTGGAGGCGTTCCTCGCGGCCAACCCGATCGAGCAGCGCGTCGGAACCATCTGGACGAAGGCGCTGGCCGAGGATGACTACCTGTTCGACGGCACCTCGCCATCGAGCCGTCCGTTCGACGGGTGGACGGCGTCGCTGCCCCATCCGCTCGTCGGCGCGGGGGACGCTGCCGACCTGCTCTTTTACCAGAAGTGGATGGCCAGCCCGGAGTCGAATGACTACCTGGCACGCCTGGCGGCGGCCGCCGTCGACGCGCTCGAGCTCGGTCAGCGCGGCGCCACCGACTATCTCGCCATCGGATTCTCGGCGCTCGACTGGGCCGGCCATCGCTTCGGTCCGCGCAGCCACGAAGTGCAGGACGTCCTGGTCCGGTTGGACCGGGCACTCGGCACGTTCTTCGATCACCTCGACGGCGCGGTCGGCGCCGGTCGCTGGGTCGTCGCGCTGTCGGCTGACCACGGCGTCATGCCGATTCCAGAGCAGCGTCGCATCCGCCAGGGTGACGCCGGCCGGATTCCGGCCAGCCGGATCGTCGAGGCGGCCGACGGAGCCGTCCGGGCCGCACTCGACACGGCCGACGCGGTCGCCAACTTCGAAGAGCAGGATCTCTACTTCGCACCGGGCGTGTACCAGCGGTTGCTCGACCGTCCGGAGGCGCTCACGCAGGTGATGGACGCCATCCGGTCGGTGGAGGGGGTAGCGGAGGTGTATCGGGCCGACACGATCCGGAGCCGCCGGGACACCGGCAGCGCCGTGGAACGCGCCCTGGCGCGCAGCTACTATCCAGGCCGCAGCGGAGATCTGCTGGTCGTCCTGCGTCCGTACTGGACGACGTCGATGAACGCCGCCGGCCACGGCACGAGCTACGACTACGACACCCGGGTGCCCGTGCTGTTCATGGGCGCGGGCATCTCGCCCGGGCAGTACCTGGAGCCGATGACACCCGCCTCGATCGCGCCGACCCTGGCCCGCCTCATCGGCATCTCGCTCAACCAGTCGACGGGACGGGTCCTGGAAGAGGCGCTCGACGACGGCCGCTAGGAAGAAAGAGGCCGCGAATCCTCTATCTACTTCCTCTCCCTCTGGGAGAGGGTGGGGTGAGCGCCCGTTCGTCAAAACCGAGAAGGAGCCGTGGTGTGACCGTTGCAAGGAGTTGCTCGACCCGTGTCGTCGGGTTGCTGAGTTGCTGGGTGTTCGGCATCACCGCGGCTCCGGTTGCGGGACAGCCCGCGGCGCCCGCGACCGTCGGGGCGCCGGGCGTCACGGTTTCCGAGCCCGACTTCACGGTCATCACGCTGGCTACGACCAAGCGGTTGCCGGCGCGCAAGTCCGCCTTTCGGCTGACCCATCGCTTCACCCGGCCGCTCGGGCGAGGGGATTTCGGCTCGCTGGCCGAAGACCTGTTCGGTCTCGACTCTAGCGCCCTCGTCGGTCTGGAATTCCGGATCGGCCTGGTGGACGGCATGCAGGCCGGCATCTACCGAGCCAGCAACCGCACCATCCAGTTCTTCGGCCAGCAGCGGCTGCTCGAGCAGCGGCGACACGGCGTCGGCCTAGACCTGATCCTGTCGGTCGAGGGCACCAACAATTTTCGAGACGAGTACCTGCCCGCCGTCGGGGCGGTCGTATCGCGGACGATCGGGGACCGCACGACGCTCTACGCGCAGCCCACGTGGGTCGGCAACACGAACATCGCGGAGCTGCTCCATCCGACGGCCGACCCGCCCGGTGACGACGACTCGACCTTCATGGTCGGCCTGGGCAGCCGCGTGCGCCTGACCCGCTCGCTCTACCTCCTCGGCGAGATCGTGCCCCGCGCGGCTGGCTTCGTCCACGGCGACGCCCACGCGACGTTCGGTATCGAAAAACGGGTCGGCGGCCACGCGTTTCAGTTGAACTTCTCGAATTCGATCGGCACGACGCTCGCCCAGCTCGCGCAGGGGGGCAGCCAGCGCGATTGGTTCATCGGCTTCAACATCACGCGGACGTTCTTCTGACCCGCCCCGGCCGACCGGCCGAAGGAGATTCAACCATGGGCGACTCGAATACCCTGAATCGTCGGGAATTCACCGCAAAGTCCGCCCTCGCGCTGCTGAGCGGCGTCACGATCACGGTGAGCGCCTGCGGCGGAAGCTCGTCCAGCCCGCCGTCACCATCACCAACGTCTGCGCCCGGACCCGCCGGCACCAACGTGATCGCCTCGATCGGCGCCAACCACGGACACACGGGGCTGATCACCGGCGCGGAGCTCACGGCCGGCGGTGCGGTGATGTTGAACATCCAGGGCAGCGCGGACCATCCGCACACGGTGCAAGTGACAGCCCCGGAGGTGATACAGATCGCTGGGGGCGGGCGAGTCGTGAAGACGTCGTCGAATGACGACGGCCACACGCACAGCGTGACGTTCAACGGAGGCGTGTAGCGTCGTCGCCCTGAGCTGACGACCTGTCGGTCACCGACGCCGGCTGCCACGCCGGTGTACCCTCCTCCCACTGGTTATCCGTCAGCGGTCGCTGCGCTGAGCCATCGGCCCGCATGACAAACAGCTCGCCGTAGGGTTGTGGAATGTCACTGAGCGGCGCTTCGTCCTTGAAACCGAAGCGCGAGCTGCTAAACAGAATATGTGCGCCGTCGGCTGACCACGCCGGGTGCGAGTCGTTACCTGCCGATTCCGTCAGCTGGGTCAGCTCCGTGCCATCGGGCCGTATCGCATAGATGTCGAAATCATCGTTGGCCAACCGGCTGAAGACGATACGATCTCCTTGCGGCGACCAGCTCGGAAAATGTCATAGCCCGTGGTCAACGGGCGGACGGCTCCATCCGCCACGCCGACGATACGCAGGCCCCCTGCGGTGTCGGTCCAGAAGCGATAGACGACATGTGTACCGTCAGGCGACCAACTCGGGAAGCCGGCGTTACCCGGCCCGGTGGTGAGTGTCCTCGTTTCCGAACCGTCGGGCTTCACAAGCACGACCCGCGCCGGACGGGTGCGCCCCAGGAAGAAATTGCCAACGCCGACCGCGATCCAGTGACCGTCGGATGACCATTGCGGCGCCATCGCCGAGCCTTCGGCTCGGAGGATGCGTCGTGGATTCGTCCCGTCCGCATCCCACACGACCAGCTGGGTGCGATCGTCGCGG
This sequence comes from Vicinamibacterales bacterium, assembly GCA_963667915.2. Classification (GTDB taxonomy): domain Bacteria; phylum Acidobacteriota; class Vicinamibacteria; order Vicinamibacterales; family UBA823. Next base: position 1,704,981 of record CAXXNN010000004.1, read on the forward strand.
CTTCTCCGCCGGGTCCGTTCGCTGAGGACCAGCTGTCGTCCGTCGGGCGACACGGCCGGAAAGCCACTCGCATAGACGAGCTCGAACTGCGGGTCACGACCCAACAGCACCTCGCCCGGTGACCGGAACTCTGCCATCGTCGCGATCTGGCCACTGTGATACACCACGCGCGTGCCGTCGTGCGACCAGTCGGGGCTCCCGATGTCCCCGACGCTGCCGGTCTCGCCGGGACCGACGACCAGCGCGGCGGTCAGTCCTGACTTGGCGAGGTAGCCGATTCGATCCGGTCCCAGGAACTGTGGCGACACCTTCAGACCCGGGCCCGAGGCATGCTCGACGCGGGCGCCGGTCGCGACGTCGACCGACACGATTCGCGACTCCAGCCTAGGTTGCTGGCCGAGCTGGCGCGCCCTGAACGTGTCGGCGACGGCCAGCTCGTAGAACACCACACGGGTGCCGTCTGGCGACCACTCCGGAGAGCCCGCGAACTGACCCTCGGGCGAGAGCTTTCGCAGACCCTGGCCATCGACGCCGAGGAGGTACACGCTTGCCGGATGCACATGTTCCCAGTGCCCAGCCGCCTTCTGGAACTTCGTTCCGAGATCGGACGAGAACGCCAGCGTCTGGCCATCCGGCGACCAGCTCGGTCGAAAATCGCCACCCGGCGAGTTGGTGAGGTTGCGGACCCTCCGGGTGTGTAGATCCAAGACGTAGATGTCGGTGGAGCCCGCGTCACGGGTCGAGACAAAGGCCAGCAAACTCCCGTCCGGTGACAACGCCGCCTGATCGTCGTAGGCCGGGTCATCGGTCAACTGCTCCAATCCGATACCGTCTGGCCGCACCCGGAAGATATCCGCCGAGCCGTCGCGCTCGGATGTAAACACCACCCACTGGCCATCGAACGAGATGGACGCGTTGTAGTCGCGCTCGAAGCCCGCGACCAGCGTTCGCGGGTTCGTGCCATCAGCATCAGCGATGAACAGCTGCGACCGGGTCGGGCTCCATTGGTCGACAAAAATGCGGTCTTTCGCGACCGGGGCCGCGCCGCCGGCCATGAAGAGCACCAGCACCGCCGACGAGACGCGTGTGTAGGAGGTGCGCATCAGACGCGCCTGCCACATCACGCCTGGGTTCGATCGCGTCATCGGACCTTCTCTCCTGAGCTTCCCTGGGCCAAGGGCATATGAGTGAACAGACGGATTATAGGTGCAAAGCCCCTGTCGCTCAGGGCTTGCCGCTTCGAGCCGAGTCCAACGATGATGCAGCTTCCGAGCGTTTCGCGACGGGACCTTCTATCGTGGCCTCACGTGCTCAGCCGGCCTGAGGTAGATCTCTTTGGCGGCGCGCACGGTATTGCTGTGGATCTCAACCGTATCGTCAGAATTCACCGCGTAGCCTCCGGCGAGCGTGACGGCGACCGGTACGCCAGCGGCGCGCACGCGTTCGTACACAATTTCGTCGCGTTTGCGTAGGCCGTCTATCGTGAGGCTGAGGCCACCGAGCTGATCTTCACGGTAGGGATCGGCCCCGGCGAGGTAGAAGGCGATCTCGGGTGCGTGTGTCCGAAGGATCGTTGGCAGGGTCTCGTCGAGCAGCCCGATGTACGTGTCATCGTCGGTGCCGTCTTCCAACCCGATATCTCGGTCGCTGGGTGGCTTCGAGCCGGGGTAGTTGTGCTGCTGATGCATTGAGAAGGTGAAGACTTCCGGTACCTCGGCAAAGATCGCCGCCGTCCCGTTGCCGTGGTGTACGTCGAGGTCGATGACGAGCGCGCGCTCGATCAGATGGTCCCGGCGCAGAATCTGGATGGCGACGGCCACGTCATTGATGAGGCAGAAGCCCTCACCGTGGTCGGGGAAGGCGTGGTGAAACCCACCACCCAAGTGAACAGATACCGCGCGCTCCAACGCACTGGCGGCGGTGAGCAGTGTCCCGCCGGCACAGAACCACATGGCCTCGCGCAACTCGGCTGAGAATGGAACCTCGAGTACCTTCTGTTCCTGCGGTGAGAGCGTACCGGTCTTGATCTTCTCCACGAACTCGGACGTGTGCACCAGGCCCACGTCTTCGTCGGTGACCATCGTCGGCTTCGTGATGTCGTCGTTCGCGATCGTGCCCTCGGTGAGCAGGCGTTGGCGTACGAGCTCGTACTTCCGCGTCGGGAATACGTGCGGGCCGATATCGACTTCGTAGGCGGGATGGTGGACGATTGGGATCACGGTTGCGAGTTACCTGACATGAGTCCGTTGGGCATTGTCAAGTTGACGGGCGGCTGACAGAGTAGGGCGATGACGCCCCCGACTCTCAGCTACTCCGGATACCGCTTTCCACCCGAGATCATCAGTCACGCCGTCTGGCTCTACCATCGTTTCTGCCTGAGTTTTCGAGATGTGGAGGATCTCCTCGCCGAACGGGGTGTCACCGTGTCCTATGAAGCGATTCGGCAGTGGTGTCAGACGTTCGGGCTCGACTACGCACGGAGGCTGCGGCGCCGGCAAGGCCGGTTGGGCGACACGTGGCACCTCGACGAACTATTCGTGACCATTCAGGGGCGGCGGCAGTATCTGTGGCGGGCCGTGGACCAGGACGGCGACGTCATCGACATCCTGGTCCAGTCGCGGCGCGATCGCCGGGCGGCCGCCCGCTTCTTCCGCAAGCTGTTGAAAGGCCGAGGCCGGGAGCCGCGCCGTTTGATCACGGACAAGCTGTGCAGCTACGCAGTGGCGCACCGCACCGTGATGCCGTCAGTGGTGCACAGCACCCGGAGGTACGAAAACAATCGCGCGGAGGTGTCGCATCAACCGACGCGTCGGTGTCTCCTGCAGGCTGACCGCGCTGCCCGCCCCCGACCGTTGTCACAACTGAGCGAATGTGCGGATGGGTCGGGGTTCGGGGCCTTGCACGCCTCGCCCCTGCCGCCTTCGCCGATCGTGGCGCTGACGGCATGCGGGTCGAGGGTGGTGGCAGGTTCGCGGGGCATCGGCGGTGGGTTCACGGGGCTGGCTCGATCCGCAGGAGCGCACCGTCGTCCTCGTCCGTCAGCAAGTACAGGAGCCCGTCTGGCCCTTCGCGCACTTCCCGGATGCGTTGCCTGAGCTCCGACAAGATCGACTCGCGCCGCAGCTCCTCCGCCTTTTCGTTGAACACGATGCGCTGCAGGTGGCCCGTGCCCGGGATGCCGCCCTGGCGCAATGACCCCACGAAGACGTTGCCCTTCCACGCCGGGAATTCGTCGCCGGTGTAGACGGTCATGCCCGCCGCCGCGATGGCGGGCAGCCACACCACCAGCGGCGGCTCCAATCCCTCGCGCGTCGGCTCGTAGAGGCGCGCGCCTGAATAATCGCGTCCGAAGCTCACGATCGGCCACCCGTAGTTGCGGCCCGGCAAGAGGATGTTGATCTCGTCGCCGCCGTTCGGACCGTTTTCGTGTTGCCAGAGTGCCCCGCTCTCCGGGTGCAGGATGAGACCCAGCGTGTTGCGATGTCCGAAGGTGTAGATTTCCGGTCGATGGTCTTCGTATTTCACGAACGGGTTGTCGTCCGGCACGGAGCCATCGTCGTTGAGCCGCAAGACTTTGCCGCGCAGGCTCGTCGGATCTTGCGACACCGTCGCCACCCTGCCGCCGGTGGACATGTAGACCTTCCCGTCACGCCCAAAGGCGACTCGGCCGTTGAGACCCGAGTTCCCGTCGTAGGCCTCGGTGACGAGCAGGTCTCTGACGTCGGTGAGCGCTCCAGCCTCGAGCCGGCCCCGCGCGAGCGCCGGGGCGCCCCTGCCGTTGCCCACGGGCTTGGTATAGGTGAGGTAGACGAGGCGATTGTCGGCAAACTGGGGATGGAGGGCGACATCCATCAGCCCGCCATTGCCGTCGGTTCTGACCGGGGGCACGCCGGAAATGGCGTGTGACTCGAGCACTCCATCACGCACGATCCGGAGACGACCGGGCCGCTCGGTGACCAGCATGCCGCCGTCGGGAAGGAACGCGATGGCCCAGGGATGCGAGAGCCCTTTGGTCACGATGCTGACCCGGACCTTGTGCTGCTCGGCGGTATCGAACACCCATGGTCCCGCGCCCAACGCCGGAACCGGTACGCCGATCGGTTGCTCCTGAGCGTGGCTAGGTGCGAGCATGCACAGCACCAACGGCGCGGCGAAACGGACAGAGCTGCTGACCTTCATGCGAACCTCCCGCGCGATCCGACCCACTGGCGGTTCAGCCTGGTGTTGTCTGACGCCTGAACCGTGACTCCTGTAAATTCTTCGAGATTCCTACAGCGTTTCCAAGAACGCCAGCAGCTCGCGGTGAAAGTCGTCCGGTCGGTCGAGGTAGCAAGGGTGGCTCGCCCCCTCGAGGATCAGGGTCTTGCCGGCAAGCGCGTCCGCGAGAACATCGGCTTGCGCTACCGGGAAGACCGTATCGTTCTCTCCCCAGACCACGAGGGTCGGCACGTCCACGCCACGTAGCTCGTCCGTGTAGCGATCGATGCCCACCGGGGCGACCGGGACGTAGCCGCTGACCCGATCGGCGTGGCGGGCGACGAACGGTAGGCTGAACCCGCCGCTCATCGAGGGCGACACCACCACCACCGTCTCGCCCGGCAGGAGCGCCTCGACGGCCAGGGCCAGGTAGCTCTCGACCGGAACCGACGAACGGACGGAGTGGCCGTAGCCGGGCAGGTCGATCGCGATGACGTGGTATCCCGCGTCGGCTAGCTGCGCGATGGTGCCGAGCTCGCGCCAGGTCTCAGACGTGAACCGCATCCCATGGAGCAGGACGACGGTCTGACCACCGGTCGGTCCGGCTTCGAGATAGCGGAGTTGGCTGCCCTCCACCGACGCGTCGTGGGTGTCGATCTCTTGTGATGCCATCGCCGGCGTGCCCGTCCCCGCGGTTGCCGCCAACAACACGGCCAGAGCAGAGGCGCTCAGGATCCCTGGCCGAGCGCGCCGGTGGCGAGCCACCGCGCGCACTCGGGCGACAGGTTCCGCGCGGCCGTGTCCTCGTACTTCTTGATCTCTTCTTGGTTGAGTGTGTCGCGCCATCGATTGTTCGTACCTTTATGAATGAAGCTTTTCATGCCGCCCTCGAAGAAGTCCTTGAAGACGGCCGACAGCGTGTCGGCGTTCGCTTTCATGTAGTCGAAGGTGCAGTGCTCGACGATGGCCGGCCAGTGCGCCTCGTCGATGTCGATCTCGAGGAACGCGGCAATCCGCCGGATCTCGCCCGGCATGTCACGCTTGAGATTGTTGAAGTGCAGGAGCCTCACGTTCGGATACTCGCGCACATTCCACCAGGACTGCACGTTCGACCAGAACGGCCAGAGGGGATACGCGTCGTTGTCGAGCCAATCGTGAAAGAACTCGCGGACATCGCCGGTCGACCGCTCGAGGGGCGGACCCACCCGTCCCGGCGTGTTGTTGATCAGGTCGTAGAACTCCGGGGGGCATTGTCAAGTTAACGGGCGGCTGCCAGAGTAGGGCGATGACACGCCCGGCTCTCAGCTACCACGGCTACCGCTTTCCGCCCGAGATCATCAGTCACGCCGTGTGGCTCTATCATCGCTTCTGCCTGAGTTTTCGAGATGTCGAAGACCTCCTCGCCGAACGGGGCGTCACCGTGTCGTATGAAGCGATTCGGCAGTGGTGTCAGACGTTCGGGCTCGACTACGCGCGGAGGCTGCGGCGCCGGCGCGGCCGCTTGGGCGACACGTGGCACCTGGACGAACTCTTTGTGACCATCCAGGGGCGGCGGCAGTACCTCTGGCGGGCCGTGGACCAGGACGGCGACGTCATCGACATCCTGGTCCAGTCACGGCGCGATCGCCGGGCAGCCGCCCGCTTCTTCCGCAAGTTGTTGAAAGGCCAAGGCCGGGAGCCACGCCGTCTGATCACGGACAAGCTGCGCAGCTACGCAGCGGCGCACCGCACCGTGATGCCGACAGTGGTCCACAGCACCCGGCAGTACGAAAACAATCGGGCGGAAGTGTCGCATCAACCGACCCGCCAGCGCGAGCGGCAGATGCGCCGGTTCAAGTCCGCCGCGCACGCGCAACGATTTCTCTCGGTCCACGGCCTCGTGCTCAATCTCTTCCGCGTGGGCCGTCACCTGCTGCAGGCGGCTCATTACCGATTGCTGCGGATGCGCGCGCTACTGGCCTGGCAGGAGGTGACGTGCGCCTGCTGAAACAGGGGGAGGTCGGCCATCGCGGGACGAGCCTCGCGCTGGGTCCGTCAACTTGACAGTGTCGAGCTGCTTCGCGCACAGAGAGCCCCCTGACGGGTGCCAGGACGGCCTCTGGGACGGGCCTGGAGGGCCTGCCTAGCTTCTTCCCGTTCCGCTTGGCCCTGGCCAACCCTGCCATGACCCGCTCGGCGATTCTGGCCCGCTCGAACTCCGCCAGTGCGGCCAGGACGTGGAGCTGGAGTCTCCCCGCGGGAGTCGTACAGTCGATCCCCTCGCCCAGGCTCACGAACGACACCCCGATCACGTCGAGCTCGTCGAGCAAGGTCACCAGATGGCGGAGGTTGCGCCCCAGCCGGTCCAGCCGCCAGCAGATCAGGACATCGAACTGGCGGCGCTTGGCGTCGGTGAGCAGCCGGTCCAGGGCGGGCCGTCGGTCCTTGGCCCCGGACACGCCCCGGTCCACGTACTCGATCCCGGTCCAACTGCGGGCGGTGACGTACTGCCGCAGCTCGGCGAGCTGGTTCTCGGGCTCCTGGTCGAAGGTGGAGACCCGCGCATAGATGGCCGCGCGACGGATGGCGGGGGTCATGACTGGCCCCCTTCCAATGTGCCCGCCTTGAGGATCTGATCGGCCGCCTTGAAGATGCGCTGCGCCGACCGCTCGGGGATCGGGTTGCCCTGGCCCCACCAGTGCTGGATGTAGCCTCGGGATTCCTCGGCACCAGGGAGGTTGAGAGCCGCGCAGCACAGCAGCGCGACCGCTTCGGCCTCACACTCCCGGAGATTGCGCGGGGTCAGCTCTCCGTCCTGCTGTTCTCCTTCCGCGGTATGGCCCAGGAGCACATGCGCCAGCTCATGGAATCGCGTCTTGTGCGGGAGGGGGTTGACCGGATTGATGGCGATCTGACGCTGCCGAGCGAACCCCATCACATTGCCATCACCGTGCTCGAACGGGAGTTCCTCGACATCGAGCCCAGCCAGCGCCCGAGCGGCATCCCAGTCGGGGATCTCGGCCGCCGGCAGGTCATCGCCGTCGGTCTGGCTCAGGACGAACCAGCGCGCCTTGTAGACGAAGCGGGTGAACGTCGCGTCGTCGGTGTCCCCGTCCGCTGTCTCCGCCTTGCCCTTGACCGTGACGGGCATGCAGAGCATCAAGGCCTTCTGGCCCTTCCGCACCTGGCGCCCCAGCGCCTTCCAGCGGGGATAGGTCGCCATCGGGCCAAGCGGAATTTCTCGCTCTTGGCACTGCGCCCAGGCGAGGAGCTGATTGCCGAGACTGTAGGTGTGGAACTGCGAGTACGCCTGAGACATGGTCCCAGGCTCGGTGACGGCGCTTTGCAGCAGATCGGCAAAGGCCGGTGGGGTCGAACGGGTCATGGTGACCTCCTGGTCGGAGGCCAACGGCTGGTATGCTCTGAATCAGCCGTCAGCCAAGGGTGTCTTGGTTGCCGGTGAGGGGCGCCCGACCTGTTAGCGCAGGCTGGCGTCCCGCTTCTTGATTTATTTCTTCCGCTTCCCTCCTTTCACCTTGGGCCGCCCGTAGCCCTTCGATTCCAGCAACTGCCAGACGGCCTCACGGATCACATCGGCCTCGGACCGGTCGTAGCGGTGCGCATACGACTGGAGCGCCTCCCGGAGATCGGGCCCGAGTCGGAAGTTGATGCGGTCGGTCTTCTTCATGTCGCCTAGTGTACGTATAAGCTGTTGACGTGTCAAGGTCTTTCTTCGTTTCACCCACGGAACGACGGCTGCGGGTGACCCATGCTGCCGGTGAGACCGCTCCTGACAGGCGACCCTGACGCGAGCGCAGACGACTGGCCGGGTCGGCCGTCGGGACGCGCGGCCGTTCCGCTGGTCAGCCGGCGACGCGAGAGGGGGGAGGGGGGTCAGGGGGGTGACCTGACCACGAACGCAATCATCGCGCGTGCGAAAGTTGTTCTCGGCGGTTCCTCAACCGGTCTGACCTCACCCACGGGGCGGCCGGCTATTTCTTGAGCTGTCCGGCTCGCTCGCGGCGCCGCGCGTTTCCCTTCTCCTTCCACCACCGTTTCTTCCAGCCGCGCTGCGCCCAATTCGCGCACATCTCTGAACAGTATTGCTGTCGCAGATGAGGGGCGATGAAGTAGGGGTGTTCACAATCCGGGCGGGTGCATTTCCTCACTCGCTCAACCGGCACGGTGATGAGTTCCAGGCACAGCAACCGAAACAGGTTCGATGCTTCGAATCTGAGCGCTCCGTATCGACCGTCAAAGTGTTCTCCCGGTCTGCAGTTGAAGGAACCCGAGTATCCCAAGAGCGTGAGGATGCTGGCGGGTTGCCCAGGCTTCAAGAGCAACGACTCCCACAATTCACGAAACTCCCGCTGGCACTTTCTCCACTGGGTGGTTGTAAAGGAATACGTCGCCCGCTGACCTTCCTTGGCTCTCACTGTCAACGGCCCGTGCCGCTTGGTGAAGCGGAGCAGATCGGAGGGCGCACTCGGCCAGTTGGCGAACTCATCCAGCAGCTTGCGCTCGGCACCGATCCGCACGGGATAGCCGGATCGCCCAGAGATCACGTTTCCTGCGAGCGCCGGCTGTCCTCTGGTCGGCCCCGCTAGAGTGCAAAGTTCGAGTGGCCTGCGAGGGTGGGCTGCAGTAGTCATATTGGTTGAGTCTACTACTGCGCCTCTGTATCCTCAAGGAGTAGTTCGTAGGAGTTGCTGTTCGGTTACTTGGGGGTAGCACGAATGATGCAGTTGTTCACGCTCAAGAAGGCTGCGGAGGTGCTGGCCGTGTCGCCGGAGTTTCTCAAGAAACTGCAGCGGCAGGGTCGGTTGAAGGTGGTTCGGCTGGGAAAGGCCGTTCGGATTTCGGAGCAGGAATTGGAGCGGTTGTGTCGGGAGGAGTTCGGCAAATGAAAGGAAAGGGCTCGCCGAGGCGGAATCGGCCCGAGCCCGATCTTTCTTTCGGCCTCACCGAAACCCATGCGGCAGAGCGGCTCGTTGCCCTCGCTGGGAACGACCTGCGCTACGACCATGCTCGAAAGCAGTGGTTTCTCTACCGCGACCCGGTATGGATGCCAGACAGGGATGGAGAAGTGAGTCGCCTTGCGATTGCATCTGCCCAGGAGTTGTATCGCCGAGCTGAGAGCATGGCCGAAGGCGATACGCGCAAGAAACTCTTGAGTTTCGCCAAGTATTGCCTCTCGGATGCGGGGATTCGGAAGGTCACGCACATCGCTTCGCAGCTCCACCCGATTACGAGGGGCGGCGAAGATTGGGACCCGAATCCGTGGCTCCTCGCCCTGCCGAACGGTGTCATGAACTTGAGAACTGGCCGGCTTCGCCGCGCCAGACGCGAGGATCTCCTCACCCTCTCTGCAAATGTCGGCTACGACAGGGATGCGAGATGCCCGCAATGGGAGCGGTTCCTTGACGAAGTGTTTGATTCCGACGCTGGCCTCATCAAATACCTCCAGCGATGCACCGGATACATGCTGACCGGCAGTGCCAACGAGCAAGTGTGGTGGACGATAGGAAGCATTAGCGACGTTGCAACGCGTCGTGTCTCCTGCAGGCTCCTCCTGCAGGCCCCAACACAGGCCAACACAGGCCAAATTGATCGCTTCGCGCCGATTGTCGCCCTCGCCGAGGCCGAACGTCAATGTCTGCTGGGCGCGGGCCGTGCGGAAAGGCGCACGTCTCGCGTGTCGGCTCCGGGCCGGGCGGTCAGGATCGCGAGGCTCAACGGGCGGCGAAGCCCTCGAGCGGGAGCGGCGGCGCGCGCGGCGGGCACGCCTCGGGGATCTCGGTCGGCAGCCCCAGATGTCGCAGGAGGCGCTCGATCACCGAGGTATCTTCGATCAGGGCGATCAACCGCAGACGCCCCCCACACCGTGGGCAGTCGAGCACCTCAAGGCCGAAGCTCCGGCGCATCAGGTCTGCCCAGCGCGCGCCGGCCCGGTGTGGTCGATTCGCAGCGACGACAGCCGGATCCGATGAGGTGCCGGCCTCCGCGGCCACGCCGGGGTTGCTGGTCGGCCCGCACCGGACCACGAGCGACCGCCACGCGGCTCGCGGCGCCAGCACGCCGTGATAGAGGATCAGGTTGATGTGAGGACGTGGCGTCAGCGCCGCGAGACGCTCCAGTAGTTCGAGCGGATCGAACAGCAGATGCGTCGTCCCATCAGACCAGCGGCGCCTGAGCTCGAGCTGGACCTGTCCCCCGGCGGTCAGCTGGAGGCGGTCGTGCGCAATGGGTGGCCGCAGCGCGTAGCGGCACACGCGTTCGAGGCGGTCCCGCTGGCCTGCAGGTACGAGGAGGCCAGCATGGAGATCGAAGCCCTGGTGGCGCGCGTGACAGCGCCCGAGCCCCGGTGTCTCAGTCTCCTCCGGCGGATGTCCCCGCCGGCGGACGCGCGCGCCGGCTCGGGAGCCGAGCGCGACCCGACTCTGGACGGACGCCGCCGCGATGCCGGCCAGCACCGGCGCGTTCGCCGCCCACTCGTCCAGCGTACCGCCACCTGCGTTCGCGTCCTCCAGCCCTCGCCGCGCGAGGAGGCGCTGGATGTGCGCCTCCACGGTCGCGAGCACATCGGCGACGTCCGCCGCGTCGAGCGACGGATGGCGATGAAAACGCACGCCCGCGGCGTCCTTCGCAAACACCCCGTCAAGCACCAGTGCATGGAGATGTACGTTGAGATTCACCGCTCCGCCAAAACGCTGGACGATGACCACCGCCCCGCCCCGGCCGTCCCCGACCCCAGCCTCACGCGCCCGGTGGCGCAGGAAGCCGAGCACCGCCCGCATGCACGCGCCGACCACCGCGCGGCACAGGTCGTGGTCCCAGGCGAGCCGGTAGCGCAGGCGATGCGGGAGGCTCAAGACCCATTGGCGCACGGGCACCGCCGGGAACACCCGGTCGACCAGGTGCGCGGCCCGCTCGGCCATCCGGCGCCCGCCACAGCTCGGGCAGAACCCCCGGCCACGACAGGAGAACGGCACGAGCCGATCCAGGCCGCACGCCGTACAGCGAAACCGCGCGAAGCCACCGGCCAGCCAGCCGCACCGAAGAAAGTCGCGAAACTCCTGCTCGACGAACCGGGGGAGCCCTTCGCCCTCGCGCAGGGCGGCCGCCTGCGAGCGGAAGGTCTCGAAGTGATCGCGGACCACCTGGTACAGCACGCCCTGCGCAGGCTGCCGCGGCTGATACGTTCTCGACGGCGAGGCCACGCCGGACTGAGCGCAGAGCGCGTGCCACGCCGCGGGACACGAAAAGAGGGGGGTGTGCAGGCAAGCAGGCGAGCGGCCGCGCAGTTTCTGCCCGCGCCAGCGGGACCGGCACTGGCAGTTTGTCGCACGCCAGGAGACGCGAGCCGCGGAGCGTCTACAGGCTCCAGAACCGAGGCCCGCTGGACTGCCGCTTCTTCCAGCCAGCCGAGGATGCGGCCGATGTGTAGTTTAGTTCAGGGAGCCGACTCGTGCCCAAAGCGGGTCAGTCAGTCCACGGCCGGAGGTGAACGCCTCGGAGTTCAGGGCGTCCAACAGACCTCGCCCGCACGGACGGCGTGCAGGCCTGTGGTGACGTGCGCATCTTTCACGGTGGCGGCGCGCCAGGCCTCCGCGTAGCACTCGAGCTGGTGCCGGTACCGCTCGGCCAGCTCGGCCGCGCCCCGCTCGCCCAGCTGGTCGGTCTTGTGATCGACGATCCGCCATCCGTCGTCGTCGCGGTAGACGAGATCGATCACGCCGTGACGCACGACGGGCCACCCATCCTCCTCCTGCTCTCGCACGATCGCGAACGGCACCTCGACATGGCGCTTACCCGACGCCATCGCCGTGGCCCACCACTCGGATGCCGCGACCTGCTCGACCGTGTCGAGCGCTTCCGGGATGACCGACTCGAGCTCGGGATTGCCGAACGTCAACCATCGCGCGAGCCGGGTGAGACGGCTGCGATCGACGGCCCCCTGACGCAGCGCGTACTCGAGCAAGGCGTGCACCAGCTCCCCCCACTCCATGCCGGTCGCCGGCCCGCGTAGCAATCGCGCCGGGTCGTCCTCGCGCACGGTGATCTGTCGGCGTTCGCCGGTGACCGACTCGACGAGCCAGGACGGCGCCGCGGCACGGCTCAGCCGATCGTGCCGGTTCGCCGCAGCCGACACGGCGGCGGCCGCGAGGTCGTCCCGGTCGTCCTTCCTGGCTTGTCGGCTCGCGTTCGCCACCTCGGCCGGCTCCAGTGCGGGCGCCGTCGCCAGCGCCGCGTCGAACGCGGTCCACGGGCCGCCTTTGGCTTTGGGCGACCGGGACACGACCAGCAGGTCCTTCGCGCGCGTGGCCGCCACGTATCGGAGCCGATCTTCCTCACAATCGAGAAACTGCTGCTCGACGGCGGCGCGTTCCGCCCACCCCTCGGGCTCGCCCAGTACGGTCTCGGTAAAGTTCCGCCGCCGCGTGAAGCGCAGGAACCCCACCGCGCGCTCGCCGTCGCGCTCGATCCGGATGTCGACGCCTTTCGATCCGCCCGACGTACAGGGATCGGCCAGGAAGACCACCGCCGCCTCGAGCCCTTTGGCCTTGTGGAGGTTCATGACACGCACGACGTCGGTCCGGCCCGGCTCGAGCGGCAGGGACTCGACGTCGCTGCTCTCGATCTTGCGGGTCAGCGCCGCGGCGGCCGCGGCGAGCGTGCCGCCATCCTCGGCGACCTGCCGAATTCGATCGACGGCGTGCAGCAGATCGCCGGCGTCGGCACCGCCGGGCGCACCCGCCGCGGCAAGCGCAAGATACCCTGTCCGCTCGAGGATCCGCTCGACCGCCGCGGCCGCGGGCAGTTGCCGGGTCCACCGATACAGCGCCCGAAGCTCGATGAGCGCGGTCTCGGCCGCCGGGCGGGGCAGTTTGGTGGGGGCGTCGAACAGGCTGGGTTGGTCACCGTGCCGACGCCGTCTGCCAGGCCCGGCTTTCGACCCGGGCGCTGGGGCGGGCGACGCAGCGGCTGCCTCATCCTCACCCGCGACGCGAACGGCCAGGTTGAAGATGCCGCCGGCCTGCCGATACCGGAAGAGCTCCTCGTCACTCACGCCGAAGAACGGTCCGCGCAGGACGCCGACGAGCGCTACGCCGTCGTCCGGATCGCTGAGCGACCGGAGCAACGCGGCGAGCTCTCGCACGTGCTCGGAGTCGCCGAACGCCCCGGCGCCACAGACCTCCACCGGCACCTCGAACCGTTCGAGCGCGGCGGCGTAGAGTGCGAGGTGTTTCTTGATGCGCGTCAGCACCAGAAAGTCGTCCGGCCGGCGCCGGCCGGCAGCCACCTCGGTCCGGATGTACGCCGCAATCCGCGCGGCATCCTCGTCCGTGACGTCGCGACGCTCGACCGAGTCATCGTGCAGGAGCACGCAGACGCCGGCGGGCGATGCGGGGTCGTCACGGATCGGCTCGAGTCGGTGGAACTCGGGCTGCTCCGGTGTCGGCGCGTCGGGGAAGACGTCGCCGAAGACGCCGTTGACCCATTCGCACAGGGCCGGCGCGGCCCGGAACGACGCCTCCAGCGGCACGGTCTGCCCGCCGGACTGCTCGATGATCCGCCGGACCCGGTCGTAGATCTCGATGTCGGCTCGACGGAACCTGAAGATCGACTGCTTCGGATCGCCCACGACGAACAGCGACCCCGGCCGCGGCCGGACCTCGGTCCAGTCAGCCTCGCTGACCACCTTCTCCTTGCTCCTGACTCCTGACTCCTGACTCTTCTTCAGGGCCTCCTCGTCAGCCGCCAACAGGAGAATCACTTCGGCTTGAATCGGATCCGTATCCTGAAACTCATCGACAAAGAGCCAACGATATTTTTCCTGCAGCGCGCGTCGCACATCGGGTTGCTCGCGCAGCAGCTTGGCGGCCCGCTGCAGCAGGTCGCCGTAGTTGAGCGCCAGCCGCGCGAACCTGACCTCGCGCGCATAGTCGCGTGCGTCCACGAGCAGCTCGATGGCCAGGCGGTAGACGTGCCGGCGCCAGGCGGTGAGGTAAGGTGTGACGACCTCCTCGCGGAACTGGCCGAGCAGCTCCTGAAGCTCTGTGCGAAGCGCCCTGGTGTTGGCGGTGACTCCCTCCCATCGTTTCATGATGACCCTGGGGGTCCGGTCCCAGATGGCCAGCAGCGTGGCGAGATCGGCCGGCCGGCGGGCGCGTAAGGCCTGCCGCCGCCAGTCGAACTCGCGGGCCTGCTTCTGCACCCCACACGTGGTGTCCGGGGGCACGGGCCAGGGCACCTTCGGTTGGAGCGTCGCCCACATCTCGTCGAGCGCTTGCCAGGCCGGGTCCGGGTCGGGCGGCTGCGCGGCGGCGGCGGGAAACCCGACCTCCTCGAACAGGCAGACGCGTGCGAATTCGTCGTCGAGATCCTTCGGCTGGATGCCGGCCGCCTCGAGGGCGCGCAGCGTGTCCGAGCCCAGGGCGCGCTCGCGCGAGAGGTAGTCGCGCCACGACTGCTGCTGCAACTCGGCGTCGGCGACCTCGTCGAGCTCGGTGAACCCCGGTGCGATCCCAGCCTCGACCGGGCGCTCCCGCAGCAACCGGGCACAGAACGCGTGAATGGTGCCGGTGAAGAGCCGCTCCAGCGAGGAGAGCGCGACCCGCATCCGCGCGATCTTCTCGGGTTCGGTCTCGTCGACCAGTCGCGTCTCGAGCGTCTGCTGAAACCGCCCGCGCAGCTCGGCGGCAGCCTTGCGCGTGAAGGTCACCGCGGCCATCCCCTCGATCTGGTAGACACCCTCGGCGATGCCGGCCGCCATCCGCCGGGCGAGGTTCTCGGTCTTGCCGGATCCCGCGCCGGCCTCGACCAGCAGGTTCAAATCGAGGCGCGTGGCGATCAGATCACGCGCGGCTTGATCGGGCAATTCAGGCATGGCCTTGGCTCTCGGATCCGATTTTGACGTTATGGCATCAGTGTCTTGTAGCGCAGGACTTGCCGCCTCCTACAGGACCAAGAGAAGCCGGGGCCCCCGAGCGTGAGCGAGCGGGCTTTCCTGCGAGGGCGAGCCGAAGGCGAAGCCCATCGGGGGCCTGTGCGGCCCCCTCGACTCTGCCGCGGCTACGCCGCGCCACGCAGCCCTGAAGGGCTGCGCTACAACCCAACGAGACACGGCGGGTCATTCCCTCCTCAGCAACTTTCGATACGGCTCGAGCGGCGCGTTGGCCGTATTCGAGATCTTCCGCTCGGCGCGGGCGAAATAATCCCGCCCGCAGGCCGCGGCGTAGTCGCAGAACCGGCAGTTCTCCTTGTCCGCCGTGTGGACGAAGGCGCCGGCGGCCACCGTGTCGAAGAGCTCGTCGAGCACCGCCATCGTGTCGGCGACCGGCGGGTGCGGCTTCGACGACCTCTGCCCTCCCCCGCGGATGCTCGGAAAGTAATACGTCCCGGCGCCGATGCGCGGAGTGGAATCGACCGGACGCAGCAACTCGACCGCCACGAGGCCGTACAGCGCGTGCTGCAGCAGCCGGCCCGCGCGAAACGTGCCGCGGTACCGCGCATCGAAGAAGCCGCCGGTCTTGTAGTCGACGATCTCGTACCGTCCATCCACCTCGTCGATCCGGTCGATCTTTCCGCGCAGCAGGAAACCCGACCGCGCATCGCCGATCTTGATCGGCTCCGCGCGGGCGAGCGGCTCGACCGCATCGGCCGCGTCGGTCAGCAGGCCCCGTGCGGGGCGGCCGAATCCGACCTCCAGGGCCACCGGCCGCCCGCCGGGCCGCTCGGTTTCGAGCGTCAGGAACAGCGCGAGGTCGTCGACGAGCTGTTGCCGCTCACGGTCGAAGACGAGTCGCGACGGCGGCGGCATGATGCCGGCGAGCCGGTCCAGCCGCTCATCGGCGCGGGAAACGAGCCACTCCAGGTCGCGCGCCGGATCGACCGCCCGCTGCTCGGTCCGGACCCGTCGCATGACGTCGGCGTAGAGCGCGTGCAGCTCCGAGCCGCGCGTGAGCGGGTCGAGCCAGACGTCACGATCGGGCTCGGGTTCCTCGAGCGCGTCGACCCCGAGCCCATACTGCAGGAAGTGCCGGAAGGGGCACTCGGCGAGCCGCTCGAGCCGCGTGACCGACATGACGCGGCCGGAGCCCCGCGGGTCGAGCAGGCCACCGGCCTCGGGCACGAAGCCATCGAACGGCGTGAACAGATCCGACGCGCGCGCCTGCTCGGCGCGTCGCCCGCGTCGCAGATCGGGAAATGCCGCCAGCAGCGACGCTTCGCGCAGGCCGTCGGCGCGCTGGTGGGCCAACCACCATCCACTGTCGCTGACGGCGGTCTCGGGAGATCCCGGCACCAAGGACGCCGGTTCGCCAAGCGCGTCGGTCAGATCGCGGTAGGTCGTCGCGGCTGGCCGACCGAGACGGAACGCCTGCAGCAACAGCCACGACGGGAACGTGTCGCGATACTGACGTAGGTCGCGGCAGGAATAGCTCAGCGTCACGGCGCCCGCCGAGCCGCAGACGGCGCCGATCGCCGCCAGGCGTGAGACGACGGCGAAGACCGCCTCGGTGGCGCGGTCGCCGGAGGTCGGCAGGCCGCCGCCAATCGCCTCGCGCTCCCGATCGAGCAGGACGGCATCTTCGACGTGGGCCGGAAACACACGGCCCTCCTCCATCCCGACGACATAGGTGTGCGCCCGCCCGGCGTGGCCCGCGCGGGCGATCGTCGTGACGTGCAGATGGCCAGGTCGGGCGCGGTCGGCGCCGGCGGTCAGACCGTCGAGCGCGCTGCGGATCAGCCGGAGCGCCTCGTCCATCGGCCGTCGGATGTCGCCGATCAGCTTCAACTCCTCGAGCGCGTCGCCAATCGCCGACGCGCCGGCGTTGTCGAGCGGGCTGCTCCGCCGCGTGTAGTCGGCGACGAAGCGCGCGGTTCCGCGGACGAGCGCGTCGAACGCCACGGACCCGTCGTCGCCAGGCTCCGGCACGAGCGCCAGCAGGTGCTCGATCCAGATTCTGAGACCGTCGACCTCGGCCGCGCGGTCGCGGGCGCGCGTCTGGGCGTCCTCATCCAGTTCTTGATCGGCGGCGCGTTCCCGGTCGGCGGCGGCGAGGCCCTTGAGCGCCGCGTCGTAGGTCGAGCGGCCCCAGGCCGCCTCCGATCGCGCCAGCAGCCGCGCCGCTCGTCCCGGCGTCAGGTTGTCGTCGCGATCGAGCGCCACGTCACCCGACTGGAACAGCCGGCGCAGCCGGCTCGCCGGGTAGTCGCGCTCGATCCAGTCGAACAGCGCCTGGAGCGCCCGAGCGGGGCGCGTGGCCGTGACCTGCACACCGGCGCTCAGCGTCACCGGCCAGTCGTGTCGGATCGCCTTCTGCCAGATGAGGAACGGATAATCGGGCGAGGCGCAGACGATCTCGACCGCATCGACCGGCTGGCCAGACGCGGCGACCCGCCGGAACACCTCCTCGATCTCGGCCTCCTTGCCGCCGGCGCGGAACATCGTCAGTGTGCCGTCGTCCCGCGGCGGTGGCGCCTCCTCCGGCGTCATCAGGAACCGGAACGACGCGGCGTCGGTCCCACTCCCACCGTCGCCCGCGCGTCGCATGGATTCCGGCGCGGCCGGCACCGGCAAGTGGTCGAGGGCGAAGCCGGTAAGCCGGCTCGGAATCGTGAGACCGGGCGGCCGGTGGATCGCGGTGTCGTCGGTCGCGTCGTGGCCCGGCAGCGCGTCGATGAACCGGCGCGCGAGCGGCGGCCAGAGAACGTCGGGCAGCGTCAGCCGCGGATCGTCCGGTCCGACGGCGCACTCGTCCAGATGCCGCAACGCTTCGGTGAACACGGCCGCCGTATCGGCGACCTTCTGACCGGCCAGGTACCCCTCGTAGGCCTGGACGAGCGCCACGAGCTCGGCGCACTTGTCGGGGTTCGCGAAGGCCCGTGCGGAAAGCGCGCCGGCACCGAGCCCGGCCATCCGAAGCTCGCTCAGCGTCGCCCAGAGCGCCGCGGCCATCTTCTCCTGCAGCGCCTGTCCGTCGAGCGCGCGGAAGTAGGCCGGCGTGTCGGCCGGCAGGTCCAGCAGCAGCCGCATGACGAGCGTCGGTCCGATGTCTTCGGCAATCGGATTGATCCCGCGCTCGACCAGGAACGGCGCGGCCGTCTCGAGCGCGAGGTCGAACGGCGTCTTGAATCGCAGGTTGACCCAGCTCGTGCCTGCCAAGGCGAGGCGATCGCCGAGCGTATGCCCGAGTGCGTGAGTCGGCACGATCACCCACTTGGACGAGGTCGGATGATCGCGGCAGAGCGACGCGAGTTGGTCCAGGAAGGGGTCCATCAACGGAGCGGTCGGCTGCTAGTCCGCGATGTCGGTGAACAGCTGGTGAATCCGCTCCAGGCCGGCGCGGAGATAGTCGGCCGGTAGGCCGAAGCTGATCCGCAGGTGCCGGTCGACGTTGAAGTGGTCGCCCGCCGCGACGAGCGTGCGCTTCTCCTCGAACAGCCGCTCCACGAACCGCGTCGAGTTGACGCCGAGCCGGTACCGCGGAAACGCAATCGCCGCGGCGCCTGGCGGCACGATCGAGAACAGGTCGCCGTGCGCGTGCATCCATTCCTCGAAGATCGGATACCCCGTGCGAATGTACTCCCGCGTCCGCTGCCGCAGCTTCTTGCGTACGTCGGGCGACAGCGCGATCGCCGCCAGCTGGTTCGAAAGCGTCGCCACGGAGATCGTCGTGTACTCGTGACGCGCCCAGGCTTCGTCCACCATGTCGGGCGGCCCGACGATCCAGCCCACGCGCAGCCCGGCCAAGCCGTACGCCTTGCTCAGGCTGTTGTTCGCAAACAACTTGTCGTACCGGCCCCAGAACGACGGCGTCTGCTCGTCGGTCAGCCGCTCGGCACCGCTGTAGACCTCGTCGGCCAGCAGCCAGGCGCCCACCCGATCGGCTGCCGCGACGACCGCGTCCATCTCGGCGGACGACATGATGTGGCCGGTCGGGTTGTTCGGATTGCAGACGGCGATGAGCTTGGTCCGGTCGGTCACGGCCCTGTTCAGCGAATCGACGTCGAGTGCCCAGCCATCGTCCGCCGACAGGTCGAACGTCTTGACCGATATCCCCAGGTTCTTCGCCGCGCCCCAGACCTGCAGGTAATTCGGCGCCATGACCGCCATCTCGTCACCCGGCGCCAGCAAGGTCTGCAGCGAGATGAGATTGGCCTCGATGCAGCCGACCGTCACGAGGATGTTGTCCGGCGTGGCGCCGGGATAGAGCGCGGCGATCCGCTCGCGCAGCTCCGGAATGCCGTTCGCTTGCGAGTAGACGAACTCGGTCGACAGCAGTCGGTCGACCTGATCCGGATCGGGCACCAGGTCGCGCACCGTCGCGGGATGCACCCCACTCTCCGACAGGTTGTAGTCGACCTGGTTCTCCCACTTCGACATCATCCGTTCCATCACGAACGGCTGGAATTTCGGCATGTCCTCCCTTTCGCGGCGCGCCCAAGGTGGCGCAGCCACATGGCGAGAATTATAGGGGATAGAGGCGAGGAACGGGCTACCGACGGGTGCCGGTCACGTCGGTCCTGATACTGAACAGCGTCTTGCCGGCGGTCACGTAGAGCGTGCGCAAACCTGGCCCGCCGAACGCGCAGTTGGTCACTGTGTCTTCGGGAATCGGAATGAACTCCCTGAGCTCGCCATCCGGCGAGAACACGTGGATGCCGGCCGGCGTGTCGAGCGTCTCGCTAGTGCCACGGAGCCGGTTGAGGCCGGCGGCCACCCAGAGGTTGCCCTCGCTATCGATCGTCATCCCGTCGCCGCTGCGGCCCGGAGAGAAGTCGTGGAAGACCCGCATGTTGCCGACCGTGCCGTCGTCGGCCAGGTCGTAGGCGCGGATCATCCGCGCGCCGCCCTCGCCGCCGTTCGCCTCGATCAGATACAGCGTCCGATCGTCTGGCGAGATCACGAGGCCGTTCGGCCGCTCGATCTCCGGCTCGGTCAGAATCCTCGCAATGGTCCCGTCCGGATCGATCCGGTAAACGCCGTGCACGCCGGTCTGATCGGCCCTCGGGTTCGGCCCCGGCCGATCGGTGAAGTAAATGCGCCCGCGACCGTCGAACGTCAGATCGTTCGGCTGATGGAGTTGTTTTCCCTCATAGGCATCGGCGATCACCTCGATCTCGCCGGTGTCCAGGTTCGTCCGGGTGATCCGCGGGAGCACCGTGTCGCCGTCGCCCCCCTCGCACGCGAGCAGCCGCCACGCGCTGTCGAAGACGAGGCCGTTGGCCCGGTGGCTCGGCTGCCGGAACGTGGTGAGCTCGCCCCCGGTCGACAGCCGCATGATCCGGTTGTTCGGAACGTCGGTGAAGTAGACGTTGCCCGCCTCATCGACCGTCGGCCCTTCGGTGAACGCGACCGTCGTGGCCACCTCGATGGGCCGCGGCTGGGCCGCCGGCGCGGGAGCCTGCGAGTCTGTCGCCGCGGGCGCACAGGCCGGCAGGAATAGAAGGGCCGTCGCTAGGACGCGGAGCGATGTACCAGTGGCCTTTGTAGCGCAGCCCTTCAGGGCTGCGTGGGCGAGCCCGTAGGGCGACGCCCTCGATCTACTGGCAAATTGAAACGCAGGACTTCGCCTGCGGCTCGTCCTCGCAGGCTTGAAAGCCTGCGCTACAAGAGAAGGTTGCCTCGTCATGGCACCGGCACCCGCGCCCTCAGCTCCTCGAACCAGGATCGAAAGTCATCTCCACTCATGCGGGCGTCCCTAGGGGAGTGGGGATCAGCTCGACCCGATACCCCAGGCGGCGCAATTCGCGGGCCATCTTGAGGGCGCGGCGTTGCGTGCGCAGCCGGCTGACCGCCGGGCCGCGTTCTTCGTAGCGCACGGCCTGGTGCAGAATCTTCCAAATCAGGCGACACAGCCGATGCGCAATGGCCCCGATGGCTTGCGCGTGGCCCAGGCGCGGCACCAACCGGCGATACACCAGGAGGAAGATACTCCCCTTGGTCTTGACCGCCGCGTTCGCCGCTTGATGGAGGAGGCGGCGCATCTGCCGGTTGCCGCTCGGGGAGCGGTGGCTGGCGTTCACGCCCGCACTCTCCTCCGCTCCGGGGCACGTGCCCACCCAGGAGGCGAGTTGCTTGGGCGAGGGGAACGTCGCCGCCGTCGGCCCGACCTCGGCGATGATCTGCTGCGCCGAATCGACCCCCAGCCCCGGCACTTCGGCCAACCGCTGCACGGCCTCCTGGTGCGGCCGGATCAGCCCGGCCATCTCCTGATCGAGCTGCCGGATCTGCGCCTCGATCAAGCGCACGTCCTCGAGGGCCATGCCGATGAGCCGGCGATAGACGGGGTTGAGCGCCGTCGCCGCCCCGAGCGCATCGCTCAACTGCTCGGGGGTCGCGCGCAGCCGCTGGTCGGCCAGCGCCGCCAGCGCCGCCGGGTCCGTGTCCCCGTCCGCCAGCGCCTGCAGCATCCGCCGCGCACTGGCCCCCAGCAGATCCGAGACCAGGCTCGACAGCTTCAGATGCGCTTCTTCCAGCAGGGCCTCTAACCGGTTGTGGACCTGGACGCGGTTGCGCGTCAGCTGATACTTGCGGCGCATCACCGTCCGCCACAACCGCTGCTCGGCGTCCGGCACAAAGCTCAGCGTCAGCTCCTGCGCCACCAACCGCTTCACCAGGCGTTCGGCATCCACGAAATCTCGCTTCCGCCCACGGCGCCCCCGATTCGACAGCGCTTGCGCCAAGTGCAGCGTGCCCGCCATCGGACTCGCGCCGTCCCGCGTGCGGCGGGCGGGCAGCCAGTCGCGTTCGAGCACCTCCCACACCGGGCGCCAATACTGTGCCGTCGATTCCATCACCACTTCCTCGACCGCCTCCGCCCCCAGCCACGCGGCCAACTCGCGAAGTTCGCGCGGGCTGGTACCCACGCGCCGGTGGACAAACTGATACGCCCCGTCGACCGCGATGTCCGCAACCACCACCGCCAACATCCGCTTGTGCACGTCAATGCCCGCAATCCGATACGTCATCCGTCTCTCCTCACGGCCGGAGCGGAGCGCGTGCCACAGGCTTCACTATTCAGGATCTCAGGCTCGCGCCGTAGCTCGCACTACGGCGACGCCTAGTTATTCGCTCAATCACGCACACGCCGGATCAGCCAGTTCTGCGGTCTCGAGGGCCCCAATGGTTCGTCGACCTCACCGCTCCGAGCCCGCCCTAGTCTGCCAAACCCGGCCCTGATTTTCCTCAACTTTCGCGAGCTGCCGGCGACCACCCCGGCATGTGCCTCGGTGATCGGGTCGGCCCCGCTCAGGGGACCGGCACCCGCTCCAGCAGCTCCTGGTGCCAGTTCTGGACGAAGATGAGGCCCTCCGTTCCACCGGCGACCTGGTCACCGGGAATCCTCCGGAAGACGAACCGGTCCCCGTCGGGGGCCATGTCCCATTGGCGCCCGAAGGCATCCTCGAAGGGGCCCAGATCGAACAGGCCCTCTGGCGTGCCGACTTGGATAGCCATGAGAACGGTGAATTATAGCTGGATTCTCGGGGCACGGGCGCGCAGGATGGCACACGTCTCGCGTCAGAACAATGCCGAGAGGTCGACGACGAAGCCGTTGTTCCCTTCCTGAATCTTGTACTGCACCTGCAGCAGCATCGTGTAGTCGGAGTTGGGACCGGCCAGCGCGAAGTACGGCACGACGGCGGCGTGCGCGCCGTCCCCGCTGACGTCCTCGATCCGCAGGCCCGGGGCCGCCCGGAGATCGCGCCGGCCCGTGAAGACGTACTCCAGCTCGAGGCTCGAGCGGCGGCGCGACGCCCCGACGTCGCGATCGTCGACGCCGAGGCCGGCCGTGACGTAGAGATTCCTCCAGTCGTAGGTCCCGATCGCGGTCAGCAGCCACGCGTCATCGTCGACGAACGCATGCGCGCCGATCGACTTGTGACCGAGGCGGTAGAACGTCTCCAGGAAGACCCCCTTGGGAGGGCCCTGCAGCTCGAAGCTGGCCGCCTCGCTGGCGTCCGGCCCGAGTGGAATCGACAGCTCACCGATGAACGGCAGCGTCACCTGGTGGAACAGGCCGTCGCTAGGCCGGTCGCCGGAGATCGACTGCACCAGGTAGCCGATGCTCGGCGACCGGCTGGAAGGGGAGAACCGGCTGAGCGAATTGATGCGGGGATCGTCGTGTTCCCCGGTCGGCAGGCCGTTCCGGAACAGCTGCGGCTCGCTCGCGGATAGCCGGAGCGACACGTCGACCTGCGACAGCGATCGGTACTGCCCGATCTTCAGCGCGTGCTTGTCGGCGAACTCCCACTGGAGAAAGAGATCCTCGAACCGACCGGCACGGTCCCCGAGTGACCCGTCGCCGTTCAGCGACAGGCTGACGATCCGCCATTCGGCGAAGTACGACAGGCGCTCGCCAATCGTCCCGCCAGAGATGAGCTCGACCTTCGGCAAGAACAGGTCGTTCGGGCTGTCTCCACCCTTGTCCTCGAACCGGCCGGTGATCCAGGCTGCGAGCGGGATAGTCCCGGCTCGACCGCTGCTCGACCTGGCCTCGCGCCGCAGCCGTTCCGGCAGGCGATAGCCGGCGGCCTGAAAATCGAGCCCGGCCTCGTTGAGCTTCGGCGGAATCAGATGACAGGCCGTACAACTCAGCTCGTAGGTGCGGGCGAACTGGGGCGTTGCTTCCGCCGGCTGCGGAGCCGCGAGGAGACCCCCCAGCAGGCAGAAAATGAAGGCGATTGGGCGGTCACTCCTGACCAGACAGTGCAAGCGCATCGATCGATATCCTCTTCTTACGAGTTTCAAGCCTTTTCCGATTTATTTTCATAATTCAAAATATTTATTCTGTATATTCAAATAACATATTTTGCCTATAGAAATCAACCTCGGTCCGCACACACGGCGGCCACGCGGCTGTCGCGATCCACTTCCCAGATCTCGCGCTTGGTACGCGCGGTCCACCTTTGTCCGCGACAGATGGTCCTGCATCGTGTAGGGGTAGATGAGCGTCCCCTCGAGCTCGAAGAAGCGAGGGTTCACGTCGTCCGGATGCAGCGGGTAGGTGGGAATCGTGATCTGGTCTTCCCAGACTTTGACGCGGGAGCGGGCCATGACGCTACGTCACGACTCCGGCGCGCCGCAGCCGCGCGATCTCGTCGGCGGTGTAGCCTGCCTCACCGAGCACCTGGTCGGTGTGCTGGCCGAGGAGCGGCGCCGGGCGACCCGGCACCGCCGGGGTCTCGGACAGCTTGATCGGCGAGCCGAGCGTCTTGATCGCACCCAAGGTCGGGTGCACGGTCTCCACGATCATCTCGCGCGCCTGGATCTGCGGATCGTCGGCGACGGCGGCGTAGTCGTTGATCGGCCCCGACGGAATGTCGTGCAGCTCGAACAGCTCGAGCCAGTGGCGGCACGGCTGGGTCGCCGTGATCGCCTCGATCTTCGCCGCCAAAGCTGTTCGGTTCCTGACGCGCGCGGTGTCGTCGCGGTAGTCAGGGTCGTCGGCCCACGCGGCGTGCCCCAGCAGATCGCAGAGCCGTCGGAAGATCCGGTCGTTCGCGCCACCCAGCGTGATGTGGCCGTCGGCGCAGCGGATCGCCTGGTAGGGCGCGCTCATCCGGTGCGCCGATCCGAGCGGTCCGGGTAGGCCCGCGCCGGAGAAGTATTCGGTCGCCTCCCAGACCGACAGCGCCACCCCGGCATCGACGAGCGACGTGTCGACCTGCTGGCCGCGGCCGGTGCTCGATCGGTGGTGAAGCGCCGCCAGGATGCCGGTCGTCGCGAAGAGCGCCGCGCCGAGATCGGTCACCGGCACGCCCGCCTTGACCGGCGCGCCGCCCGCTTCGCCGGTGACCGACATGATGCCCGACACCCCCTGGGCCACCAGATCGAAGCCGCCCCGGCGGGCGCTCGGACCCGTCTGGCCGTAGCCGGAGATCGAGGCGTAGATGAGCGTCGGGCAGGTCTGCGAGAGCTGCGCGTAGTCGAGGCCGAAGCCGGCCATGACCCCCGGACGGAAGTTCTCGACGAGGACGTCGGCCGCGCCGGCCAGTCGTTTCAAGACCGCCTGTCCGTCGGCCGTCTTGAGGTCGACGGCGATGCCGCGCTTCCCCCGGTTGACCGCGTTGAAACTGGGACTGTCGCTTCCCCGCGCCCCGGCCATCCGCCGCGACGAATCACCTGCGGGCGGCTCGACCTTGATCACGTCGGCGCCCATGTCGCACAGTAGCATCGCGCAGTACGGACCGGCCATCACTTGCGTGACGTCGATTACCCGCAGGTCGGCCAGGGCGCCGCGGACGGCCATCGGTCATACTCTACCCTCAGGAGACACTGCAGGAATCAGCGATCGTGCCAACACCGCACACGATCTTCGAAACGGTCGGGCCGCTGGCCACGCTCACCTTCAACCGGCCGGACGTGCGGAACGCGATGACCTGGGAGATGTACCAGGCCCTCGTGGATGCATGTGACACGGTGGACGCCTCGGAAGCGATCCGTACGCTGATCCTTCGCGGGGCGGGGGGCAAGGCGTTCGTGTCGGGCACCGACATCGCGCAGTTCCAGGAGTTCGACTCACCCGGCGACGGCATCGCCTATGAGCGGCGGCTGGACGAGGTGCTGGACCGGTTGGAGCGTGTCACGAAACCGACGATCGCCCAGATCCAGGGTGTGGCGACCGGAGGCGGTTGTGCCATCGCGCTGGCCTGCGACCTGAGGTACTGCACGCCGGAGTCCAGGTTTGGGATGCCGATCGCGCGGACGCTGGGCAACTGTCTGTCGGTGGCCAACCACGCCCGCCTGCTGGACCTCATGGGTCCGGCCAGGGTGAAGGAGCTGATCTTCACCGGCCGGCTGATCAACGCAAAGGAGGCGGCGGCACTCGGGCTCGTCAACCGCGTCGTCGAGGCGGACCAGCTGGACCGGACGGTGCGCGAGGTGGCAGCCGCCATCGCCGAGAACGCGCCGCTGACGATATTGGCGACGAAGGAAATCGTCCGGCGCATCCAGGCCAGCCGCCGTCCGGACCCGGCCGATGGCCGCGATCTAATCGAGCTGTGCTACACGAGCGAGGACTTCGCGGAAGGGGTGGAGGCGTTTCTGGCGAAGCGGCCACCGAAGTGGAAGGGACGGTGATTCACCCGATCCCGATCTTCAGCACCCCGAACATGAGGTAACAGACGGCGGCGCCCACGACGGTCATCGACAGGCCCCAGGCCATCAACTTGTTGAAGAGGGCGCGCGAGTCCTCGGTCTTGGGCGCCGCGGCCATGCACAGCGCGCCGAGCGTCGAGAGGGCCGAGACGTCCACGAGGTGGCCGCCCACGTTCATTGCCGAGGCGATCGCGATCGGCTCGACGCCCCCCAGTTGCGCGGCCAGGCCGGGCACCGTCGGCAGCATCGCCGGCAGCACGACCCCCGACGTGCTGCTGTAGATCGAGATGAAGCCGGTCGAAAAGGCAATCACCGCCGTCACCGACTCCGGCGTCGATATACCGGCCAGCAGGCGGGTGAACAGATCCAGGCCGCCGGTCTGGTCCAGCAACGAGATCAACACCGTCACGCCGCAGACCATCATGATGACCCGCCACGGCATCATGGTCACCGCCTTCAACTCGTCGCCCACCTTGAGCAGCGAGAGCAGCACCGCGCCGGTGAACGCGCCCATGCCGATGTTCACGCCGAAGAAGACGACGCCGACGATTAGCGAGACGATCACCGCCAGCGTCACGTAGTGATCGCGCGTGAAACTCCAGTCGGTCGTCGCGTCCGTCCCGGCGCCTCCCGGCACCTCGATCACGCCGGTGTGACGCTTTCGCATCAGCCGGAGTCCGCCCAGCAAGAAGTACGCCACGAAGGCGATCACGGTGTGGGCCACCATATTGTTGAGGTAGTTGTGCCACTCGTAGCCGGCCAAGCCCACGTCGGCCATGATGCCGTTGACGATGATGCCGGTCGGCGCGATCGGCGAGAGCGAGCCGGCGTTCGCGCCGTTCCCCACCATGATCGCCACGAGGAAGGCCGGAATGCCGACTTGCCCCGCCACCGCCATCGCCATCGGCGCGATGATCGCGGTCGCGGCGATGTTGCCCGGCCCGATCGACGCGAGCACGAACGCGAGCACGAAGAACATCATCGGGATGACGCCGGCGTTGCCCCGGCAGGAGAGGACGGCGCGGTGGGCGATCCGATCGAGCGTACCGTTCGCCTGGGCTTGCGAGAACAGCAGCGTCACGCCGGCGAGCGTGAGAAACAACCGCGTCGGAAACCCCTCCATCACCTGGTTGGCGCCGATGTCCGCGTACAAGCCGACGAGCCAGGCCAGGGTGATCGCGAGGAAGCCGACGTGCAGCCGGATCGTGCAGCTGACGACGATCGTGACCACCAGGGCGAGCAGCGAGATCGTGGCGACGTCCATGGAGCGGCGAGTATATCAATTAGGAGTCAGGAGGCAGGAGGCAGGAGGCAGCCCTGCCAGACGGACAATCGCAGGGCTGAAGCCCTGCGCTACACCAGTCGCCTGCATGACGAACAATCGCAGGGCTAAAGCCCTGCGCTACACTTAATGCCGTGCCGAAGGTGATGCGCGACCCGGTCCATCCGATCGCCAAGCGGCTTGCCCGCGAGCTGGACGGCGACGTCAGGTTCGATCCGATGACCCGCGAGCTGTTCTCGACCGACGCGAGCAGCTATCGCATCGTCCCTATCGGCGTCGTCTTCCCGAAACATGCCGACGATGTGCAGCGCGTCGTCGATCTGACGGCGCGTGACCGGATCGCGCTGCTGCCGCGGGGGGGCGGCACCAGCCTCGCGGGCCAGGCGGTCGGTGAGGCGATCGTCATCGATTTCTCGAAATACATGAACCGGGTCCTCGAGGTGAACACCGAGGACGGTGACGCCTGGGCGCGCATCCAGCCGGGCGTCGTGCTCGACAACTTCAACACGTTCCTGCGGCCCACCGGGTTCATGTTCGGCCCCGACGTGTCGCCGTCGTCGCAGGCCACCCTCGGCGGCATGGTGGGCAACAACTCCTGCGGCGCGCGGTCAATTCGCTACGGCAAGATGGTGGACCACGTCATCGAGCTGCAGGGCGTGCTGGCGAACGCGACGCCGTTCACGTTCGGACGTCTCTCGGAGACGCAGCTCGAGGCGCGGATGCGCGGGGATGACGACGCGGCCCGGATCATCCGCACCGTCAACCGCCTGGCGCTGACCCATCGCGACGAGATCGACCGACGGTTTCCCAAGATCCAGCGGCGCGTCGCGGGCTACAACCTCGACGAGCTCGGGCTGCGGGGCGGCTTCAACCTGGCCGGACTGCTCGTCGGCTCGGAGGGCACGCTGGCGGTCAATACCGAAGCGCGGGTCCGGCTGGTACGCACACCGGCGCACGCGATCCTGGGTGTTTGCCACTTCGAGACGTTCGCCGACGCGATGCGCGCCTCCGCGCCGATCGTGAAGCTCGCGCCGGACGCCGTCGAGCTCACCGACAAGCTGCTCATCGACCTGGCTCGTGCGTCGCCGCTGCACCGCGACAAACTGCACTTCGTGGACGGTGATCCCGACGCGCTGCTGATCGTCGAATTCGCCGGCGACACGCTCGACCCGCTGCGGCAGAAGCTCGACGACCTCGAGACGCTGATGCGAGATTTGGGCTACGGTGACAACGTCGTACGCGTCACCGAGTCGGCACGCTGCCAGGACGTCTGGACCGTCCGAAAGGCGGGCCTCGGCCTGTTCGGCAGCGTCAAGGGCGGCGCCAAGCCGGTCGCCTTCGTCGAGGACACGGCAGTCGCCCCCGAGCAGCTTCCGGCCTACACGGCGGCGTTCCGGGAGATCCTCGACCGCCACGGCGTCCGGGCCGCGTTCTACGGCCATGCCTCGGTCGGATGCCTGCACATCCGGCCGATGCTCGACCTGCGCCAGGCGGACGGCGTTCGGATGTACCGTGCGATCGCCGAGGAGGTCACCGACCTGGCGCTCCGGTTCGGCGGCACGCATTCGGGCGAGCACGGCGAGGGGCTCGCCCGATCCGAATTCAACCCGAAGGTGTTCGGCGAAACGCTCTACGCCGCGTTTCGCGAGGTGAAGGCCGCGTTCGATCCGCACGGCCGGATGAACCCCGGCAAGAAGGTGGATGCGCCGCCGATGGACGAGAACCTGCGATACGGCGCCGACTACGCGACCACCTTCCCTGC
Source organism: Vicinamibacterales bacterium (assembly GCA_963667915.2). GTDB lineage: Bacteria > Acidobacteriota > Vicinamibacteria > Vicinamibacterales > UBA823. Next base: position 1,734,309 of record CAXXNN010000004.1, read on the forward strand.
GCCGGTGCTGGACTACTCGGATTTCGGCACGATGGCCGACGCCCTCGAGATGTGCAACGGCAACGCACGCTGCCGGAAGTCCGAGGTCGGCACGATGTGTCCGTCCTACATGGTGACGCTGGACGAGATGCACTCGACGCGCGGCCGGGCCAACGCCCTGCGCGCGGCGATCTCCGGCGCGCTGCCGGCCGAGAGCCTGTACTCCGACGAGATGCGCGAGGTCATGGACCTGTGCATCGGGTGCAAGGCGTGCAAGGTCGAATGTCCCTCGCACGTCGACATGGCCAAGCACAAGTACGAGTTCCAGGTCGGCTATCACGCGCGGCACGGCGTGCCGCTGCGCGCGCTTTTGCTGGGTCACGCGCACGCCGCGGCGGCCCTGGGGTCCAGCCTGGCGCCGCTGTCGAATCTCGCCCTCGCCGGGCCGCTGCGCTGGCTGATGAACCGGCTCCTCGGGCTCGACCCCCGGCGATCGCTCCCGCGCTTTCGCCGCGACACGTTCTGGCGATGGTGGCGACGGCGCGTAAGCGAAGGATCGGACGCGGCCCCAACGCGTCGCGTGGTCTTGCTCGCCGACACCTTCACCAACTTCTACGAGCCCGAAGTGGCGATCGACGCGGTCCGGGTGCTCGAAGCGGCCGGCTACACCGTCACCGTGCCGGAGCCCACCTGCTGCGGCCGGCCCCAGATCTCGAAAGGGCTCCACGAACCGGCGCTCGACGCGGCGCGCCAGAGCGTCCGGCAGCTGCTGCCATTCGTGAACCAGGGCGTGCCGATTCTCGGCCTCGAGCCGTCATGTCTGCTGACCTTCCGCGACGAGTACCCGGGGCTCCTGCGATCGCCTGAAGCACATGCCCTGGCCGCCGGCGCCTGGCTGATCGAGGAGTTCCTGGCGCGTGAGGCCGCGGCTGGGCGCATGGTCCTGCCACTGCGATCGATGCCGGTGGACGTCCTCATGCACGGCCACTGCCACCAGAAGGCGATCGCGACGACGGCGGCGGCGCATGCCGTGCTCGACCTGGTGCCCGACCTTCGAGTGTCGGAGGTCGATTCCGGCTGCTGCGGGATGGCGGGATCGTTCGGCTACGAGGCGGAGCACTTCGACATCTCGGCCGCGATGGCCGAGCGTGTCCTGGCGCCGCGCGTGCGCGACGCGTCTGCCGATACCGTGATCGTGGCCAACGGCACGTCGTGCCGGCACCAGATTGCCGATCTGACCGGCCGGCGTGCGGTGCACGTCGTGCAGGTGCTGGCGAGCGCGCTCGACTGAGGGCTCTCGGGTCTGACGATCGACCCCTCACCCTGACCCTCTCCCCTCCGGGGAGAGGGAATCTAGGAATAAAGCGCTCTCTCCCTCTGGGGAGAGTGGATCCAAGAGTAGCGCCCTCTCCCTTTGGGAGAGGGTTGGGGTGGGCCCCGCAGAAAGAAGTCCGCCGCGAGTCGTGTTCCCCTCACCCTGACCCTCTCGCCTCCGGGGAGAGGGAATTCTTGATTGCTGGAGCGGGGGGATTCTTGATTGCCGCGCAGCTCAATTTTGCTCCCTCTCCCTCTGGGAGAGGGTTGGGGTGAGGGGAGCCGATCTCAGCGCCGGCTCAGCCGACTCGCCGCGCCGGCATCCAGCCACCAGGTCGCCGATCCGCCCGCCGGCTCGATCCCCTGGGCCGGCCAGCGGTCGGGATCGCGCGCGCCGTCGAGCGTCGCCTGCACCGCGTCGGCCTTGTCGTCGCCCACCACCAGCAGGTGGACGGCCACGCTGCGGTTGATGAGCGGCAGTGTCATCGTCAGCCGCACGGGCGGCGGCTTCGGACTGTCACGAACGACGACCACCGAGCGCGCGTGCTCGCGCAGCGACTCGGCGCCCGGGAACAATGAGGCGATGTGGCCGTCCGGCCCCAGCCCGAGGAGCACCGCGTCGAGCGACGGACGATCGTCGCCAGTACGCTCCCGGAGCCGCTGTTCGTAGGCCACGGCTGCGCGCTCGGGATCCTGCACATCCTCGGCACTCCGGACCATCGGATGGATCCGCGTGTCCGGCGAGAGGCCGTGGGCCAACAGCGTCTCGCGCGCCAACCGTTGATTGCTGTCGGCATCGTCGGGCGGCACTGCCCGTTCGTCGCTCCAGAAGAATTCGGTTCCCGCCCATGGGAAGTCCTCCCGGTGCACCGTCCCCAATGCCTCGTAGAGAGGACGCGGCGTTTTGCCTCCGGTCAGGGCAAGGGTGAAACGACCAGTCGACGACACGCGCGCCCGCGCGTCCCGCACGAGGTGAGCCGCGAGCGCCCGGGCCGCGCCGTCGACGTCGGAAAAGACTCGGACGTCAGGGGTGCCGGTCATCGAACGGAAGGATAGCAGGAGTTTTCCAGGCTCTTGGCTCTCGGCTCTCGGTGCCCTGGACGACAGCATCGAGGAGTTTGGCAAGCGCGCGGGTTGTGAATGGAGCGCGGTGGGCTGTAGGCTGGGGCGTCGAGGAAACGTCGCGCCGAGAGCCGAGAGCCGAGAGCCGAGAGCCGATATGGTTGGCCTTACGCACGCGGTCGTCGCACCGCACACGCCCCGCATGGGCATCGAGGAACGGGCGCCCGACTTCGTGCGCGCGTTGATCGACAGCCAGAAAGAGATGGGCCGCGCCATTCGGGCCACGACGCCGGACGTGCTCATCCTCAACTCGGCGCACTGGGTCTGCACATTCAACTGGCATGTCACGTGCCAGGCCGAGCACGTAGGCCGCTGCGTCGCCGACGAAGCGCCCGAGCTGATCGACGGCATCCCGTACCGGTATCGCGGTGATCCGGAGATGGGTCGTGCGATCCTCGCCGAGCTCGCGGCGGACGACATCCCGGCGGCACCGAACGAGAGCAAGCATTTCCAGTGGGACTACGGGTCGTGGGTGCCGACCAAATACCTGGATCCGGACGCCGAGCTGCCGATCGTCCTCATCGGGACAGTGTCGAGCTCGGATGTCGACGAGTGCCTGAAGGCGGGTGCTGCCATCCGGCGGGCCGTCGAGCGGCTGGGACGGCGCGCGGTGTTCGCGGCGAGCTGCGCCTTCACGCACCAGTTGGTGCGAGGGCCGAGCGCGTGGCCGACACCGGAGCGACAGGAACTCGATCGCCGGTTCATCGAGATGTTGACGTCCGGACGGATCGCGGAAGCCAAGGCCTGGTTCAAGGAGTACAACGACGCCGTCGTCGGCGAGATGGGCGGGCGCAACCTCGCGACCTTCCTCGGCTGCCTCGACGAAACGTCCGACCGGCCCTACACCGGCCAACAGTACGGCCCGTACTCTCAATCGTCGGGCAGCGGCAACGCCAACATCGCCGTGTGGCAGGTGTGACGGAGGCGCTCGGCTCTAGGCTCGGCGCTCGTCATTGGAAGGAACAGCATGAGCACACAGGAAGATTACGAGAAAATCTACTCGGAGCTGATCGGATTCGTCCCGCCGCGGATCCAGAACCGGATCCGGCTGGGCCTCGAAGTCGACCCCGAGCTGCTGCGCCAAACGGAGCAGATCCGCCAGACGGCGATGTATCCGAAGTGCTTCGACGTCAAGACGGCGCAGCTCATGCTCGTCGGCATCCTGCTGGCCCACGCCGCCCCGGCGGCGGAGTTTCACGCGCGCGCCGCGAAGCGCGCGGGCGCGACGAAGGAAGAGCTCCACGCCGTCGCCGGGCTCGCCTTTCTCTTCCGGGGCCTGCCCGCCTTCAATCTCGGCGCGGAGATTATCAACAAGATTTTCGACGAAGACGCCGCGCCGGCCGCATCGACACCATAGACCCATGCAGCGCCTCGTCCAGACCATCATCGTCGAGTGGGCGCACTGCGACGCGGCCGGCATCGTCTTCTACCCATACTTCTTCACCTGGTTCGACCAGGCGACCGAGCGCCTCTTCACCGCCAACGGCCTGTCCTACCCGGAGCTGAACGCCAGGGGCATCTTCGGCATGCCGCTCCTGGAAACGGGCGCGCGCTACGAAAACCCGTGCCGGCTCGGCGACCGGCTCGGCATGGACACCTGGGTCGACGACTGGCAGCGGAAGACACGCTGCTCAAGCACCGGCTCCGGCACGCCGACGGCCGTCCGGCGCTGGAAGGCTTCGAGCGGCGCGCCTGGGTCGTGCCCGCCCCCGAGTCGCCGCGCGGCATGAAGGCCGCGGAGATCCCGCCAGACATCATCGCGCGCTTCGACACCTGATCCTGCCGGGGTCGGTGTAGACTAGGTGTTTCGGCAGAGGCTCGACACCTGGGAAGACATGGTGACGCACGACCAGCAGACCCCTGATCCGTTCGACCGGCGCGATCGGTACGCAGCGTTGATGGAGGTCATCAAGACGCGGATGACCAACCGGGCGTTCGCCCCGCACAAAATCCCTGATGAGCATTTTGAGATGATTCTCGAGGCGGCGCGCCACGGGCCGTCCGGCGCGAACTGCCAGCCCTGGCACTACATCGTGGTGCGCGACGCGGCGCAGAAGGCGACGATCGGCGACCTGTTCCTCGAGGAGCAGCAGACGCGCGCCAAGCTGAAAATGGGCTTCCCGACGCCGAACTACACCGGGATGCGGACGGCGCCGGGCTTCATCGCGATCGCCGCCGACTTTCGGTTCATCCGGGCGTTTCCGGTGCTCTCCAACGGTTCGGCACAAGCCGCAATGTACGAGGAGAACGCCGAGCGGATTCTGCTGCAGAGTGTCGCGGCCTCGACGATGTCGGCGCACCTGGCGGCGGCGGCGCTCGGCTACGCGGTGTGGTGGGTCACGGCGATCGGCCAGGCGCGGATCCAGGAAATCGTCAAGCCGATGCTCGGCGTGCCCGACGCCTTGTCGCTCGTCGACATCATGTGCTTCGGCCCACCGCTCAAGCCGTCGTACAAGCGCTGGAAGAAACGGCTCGATCAGATCATGCATTGGGATCGGTTCAATCCGGCCAGTTTCATGACCGACGAGGAAGTGGACTCGTGGATCAAGAACACGCGCCACAAGGTCATGTACAAGGACGAGTCGAAGATCGACTGACCGCGCACGATGTCTCAACTGCTCACCTCCGCCAGACCGGTCGCGGCGCTCATGGGTCGGCCGCAGGTCGACACGCGCGTCGTCGGGACGGCGCTCGCGCTGTTCGCCGGCGGCACGCTCTACCTGAACCTGGCGGTGCACGGACGCCAGGCTGCGCTGTTCGCCGTGGGCGGCGTGTTCGGCCTCCTGCTCTACCACGCCGCGTTCGGCTTCACGTCGTCGTGGCGGATCTTCATCGCGGACCGCCGTGGCGCCGGGCTGCGGGCGCAGATGCTCATGCTGGCGGTCGCCTGCCTCCTCTTCTTCCCGGTGCTGGCCTCGGGCACGCCGATCTTCACCGACGCGGTGCGGGGCAACGTCAGCCCGCTGGCGCTGTCGGTCGTCGCCGGCGCCTTCATGTTCGGCGTCGGGATGCAGCTCGGCGGCGGTTGAGCGTCCGGCACCCTCTTTGCCGCCGGGGGCGGCAACACTCGCACGCTCGTCACGCTCGGCGCGTTCATCGTCGGGTCCACGATCGGCGCCCGGCACGAACATTGGTGGATCGCGCTCCCCGACCTCCCGCCCGTCTCGCTGGTCACCAGCCTGGGCCTGGCGGGCGGCCTCGCCACGAGCCTGGCCCTGTTCGGCGGCGTGGCGATGCTGACGCTCGTCGCCGAACGACGGCGCCACGGCCGGATCCGGCGGGCGCCCACCGCGCCGCGTCAGGGCCTGGAGCGCTGGCTGCGCGGGCCGTGGCCGCTGGTCGTCGGGGCGGTCGGTCTGGCGCTGGCCAACTTCGCGACGCTCGCGCTGGCGGGCCGGCCCTGGGGCATCACCTCGGGGTTCGCGTTGTGGGGGTCGAAGATGGCGGGCGCCGTCGGATTCGATCCGGCCTCCTGGCCATACTGGGCGTCGGCGTCCCGTGCCGCGGCGCTCGAGGGCAGCCTCTTCACCGACATCACGTCGGTGATGAACTTCGGCATCATCCTCGGGGCCATGACGGCGGCCGGGCTCGCCGGCCGCTTCACCCCGGTCTGGAAGATCCCAAGCCGGTCGCTCGTCGCCGCCATCGTGGGCGGCCTGCTACTGGGGTATGGCGCGCGCCAGGCCTACGGCTGCAACATCGGCGCGTACTTCAGCGGCATCGCCTCGGGCAGCCTGCACGGCTGGCTGTGGCTCGTGGCCGCGTTCTGCGGTGGGATTCTGGGCACGCGGCTGCGCCCGATGTTCGGCTTGGTCGTGGAAAAAAGCTAGAAGCTAGGAGTTGGGAGTTAGGAGATCTCCTAACTCCTAACTCCTTCGTTAGTCCTCGCGGTACATCCAGGCGCCCGCCACCGCCGCCAGCGGCACCTCGACCAGACCCCAAATACTGCCGATCAGCACGAGCCGCCCCGGGAGCATCCCCATGACGCTCATGCTGACCAGCGGTCCGAAGTAGGCGAGAAACCAGATCACCACGCCGATGCTGATTGCCGTCTTGGGACCCGGCCCGAGTCGCGGGCGCACCGCCGCATAGAGCCACACCAGGAGGATGCCGAAGGCGAACGTCAGCGTGACGAACACGCCGATGGCGCCGCCGCCGATTTCCGGAAGATTGCGTGCCGCCAGCGCCGCCGTCAGTTCGGCCCCGAGCAGGGGTTCGTTCAGGATGAACTCCCCGATGTTCATCACGAGCCCCGCCACCAAACCACCGCCAACGACGCGACCGATGTTGATGCCTGACATCGAGCACCTCCGTGGAAGCTTCACCGACGATTCTGGCGCCCAGGCCTTCTCGGCCCGGGCGTCGGCTGCAACGCGAGAGGTGGCGATTATATAATCCGCGTTCACCGCGGTCCACACCGATGGCCGATGCCGACCTGTGCTTCCTGACGGCGACCCAGCTCGCGCGGCGAGTCGCGCAGGGGGAGCTGTCGGCACGCGACGTTGTGAGTGCCCATCTCGCGCGGATCGAGCAGATCAACCCGCGTGTCAACGCGATCGTCACGCTCGCGGCAGACCGGGCACTGGAGGCTGCCGCGCGCGCCGACGATCACCAGGTGCGCGGCGGGGCACTCGGCCCGCTGCACGGCTTGCCAATCGCCCACAAAGATCTGATCCCGACGCGGGGGCTTCGGACGACCTTCGGCTCGAAGATCTTCGCCGACCACGTCCCGGACCACGACGGCTTGATCGTCGAGCGCCTCCACGCGGCCGGCGCGATCACAGTCGGTAAGACGAACACCCCGGAATTCGGCGCCGGCTCGCAAACGTTCAACGACGTGTTCGGGGCCACCCGGAATCCGTACGACCTGACGAAGACCTGCGGCGGCAGCAGCGGCGGCGCGGCGGTGGCGCTGGCCACCGGCATGGCGCCAATCGCCGATGGCACCGACTTCGGCGGCTCGCTGCGCAACCCGGCGAGCTTCTGCAACGTCGTGGGCCTGCGCCCGTCGCCCGGCCGCGTGCCGGTCTGGCCGGCGCCGGCACCCTGGTTCCGCCTCGACGTGCAGGGACCGATGGGACGCACGGCCGAAGACGTCGCGCTGATGCTCAGCGCCATCGCCGGACCGGACGCGCGGTCGCCGATCAGCTTGCCGGAACCCGGCAGCCGATTCCGTCACCCGATCGAGCGCGACCTGCGCGGCGTTCGCGTGGCGTGGAGCCAAACGCTGGGCGGGCTCCCGGTCGCGCCCGCGGTGACGGCGGTCGTGACGGCCAGCGTGAGACATCTCGAGGCGCTGGGCTGCCGCGTGGACGACGCGGAGCCCGATCTCACCGACGCGGATGAGATCTTCCGGGTCTGGCGCGCGTGGTACTACGAGCACGCGCTCGGCACGCTGCTGGACGCCCATCGGGCCGAGCTCAAGGATACGGTGATCTGGAACATCGAAGAGGGGCGCGCGCTGGACGCGCACCGGATCGGGCGTGCCGCGCGCGCGTGGAGCCGGCTGGAGGCTCGCGTGCGAGTGTTCTTCGAGACCTACGATTTCCTCGCGCTTCCGGTCTGTCAGGTCCCACCCTTCGACGTGGACGTGCCGTACGTCACCGCCATCGACGGAGTGGCCATGGAGACCTACCTGGACTGGATGCGGTCCTGCTACCACATTTCCGTGACGGGGCTACCGGCGGTGTCGGTCCCCTGCGGGTTCACGCCGGACGGCTTGCCGGTCGGCCTGCAGATTGTAGGCCGCCCGGGCGACGACTTCGGCGTCTTGCAGGTCGCGCACGCGTTCGAGCAGGTCGCGGGTGCCGGCACACGGCGGCCAGCTCTGTAGGCTCTGGGCTCTGGGCTTTCGCACGACGATCCCAGAGCCGAGAGCCAAGAGTCGAGAGCCGGTTTATTGCTCCGGCGGGCGCAGGTCGAACACCGACGGGGCAATCTCGAGCCCCTGCCGGTGAGCCTCGACTTCGGCGAGGATGTCGGCGATCACCTCCGGGTACTGATCGGCGACGTCAAAGTGCTCGCCGGGATCTTGCCCCAGATGGTACAGGCGCGGCGGATCATGGAAGATGCGCTCCCCACCCTGGCCGTATGACCCCTCCGTGATGAAGTGCGCTTTGAACGGACCCTTCCGAACGGCATAGAGCATGCCGAGACGGTAGTAGAACATCATGTTGCGGGGGCCATCTCCGGTCTCGAAGAGAACCGGCCGCAGGTCGAAGCCGTCCAGCGTCCGATCCGCAGGCAGGTCACCACCGGCCAGCGCGAGCGCCGTCGGAAATACGTCCAGCGACGAACCGATCGCCTGCACGGTGGCTGGTGCAATCGTGCGAGGCCACCAGAAGATGGCCGGTACGCGCATGCCGCCTTCCCAGGTCGTGCCTTTGCCTTGCCGCAACGGGCCGGCCGACCCGCCCTGCTGGTCGAAGACCAGCCAGGGGCCGTTGTCACTGGTGAAGATGACAAGCGTCCGTCCCTCGAGGCCGTGCTCCCGTAACGTGTCCAGAATCTGTCCGACGCTCCAGTCGATTTCCTCGATGACATCACCGTACAGTCCGGCCGCGCTCGTATCGACGAATTCGTCTGACCTGAACAGCGGCACATGCGGCATCGTGTAGGGCAGGTACAGGAAGAACGGCTGTTCCCGGTTGGCCTCGATGAATGCGACGGCCTCCTCGGTGTAGCGTTTCGTCAGCAACGATTGATCGGCCGGTCGCTCGATGACCTCTGCGCCACGCATCAGCGGCACATTCCAGTACTCGCTCTTCGGCTCCAGGAAAATCGACCCCGGCCAGGGCTCATCCCGACGCTCCACGAGATCCATGTCGTTCGAGTAGGGCAACCCGAGCCACTGGTCGAAGCCCTGCGCAGCCGGCAGAAACTCCGGCGTGTGACCGAGATGCCACTTCCCGAACGCGGCGGTGGCGTAGCCACGATCCTTCAGCGCTTCGGCAAGCGTGATCTCCGCGCCGGAGAGGCCGTCGGGTGAATCGGGGAATAGCACCCGCGTGCGTTCGATCGTTCCGTACATGCCGGTGCGTACGGGCAACCTGCCAGTCAACAACGCGGCGCGGCTCGGTGAGCAGACCGGCGCGGCCACGTAGAAGCTCGTCCACTTCTGGCCTTCCGCTGCCATCTGATCGAGATTCGGCGTCCGGATCGTCGGATGGCCGTAGCTGCCGAGGTCGCCGTAGCCCAGATCATCGGCGAAGAGCACGATGATGTTCGGCGGCCGGTCCGGCGCGGGGGTCTCATCCGGCCCCACGCCGCACGCCGTCCACAACACGGACGACGCGAGGCCGATCACGAGCAGCCGGCCTACGGTGAGCCGTGTACGCATCCGGACATCCTTCTTCTGAGGGCCATGATTATAGTCGCAGCTGCAACAGCTTCAAGGGCAACCGCGACATTCCACTCAGGCGACGACCACCGGCTTGGCCGAGCAAGAGACGTCAAAACCGCGCCGCGCGACGCGGCCGAGCATCGCGAGCACGCCAGGGTCGTCGTCCACGACAAGAACGAGCGGCCGCTCGCGCATCAGCTGAGGTTCCGACGTCATCGCCTGCAACGCCTCCACACAGCGCCATGATACGCTGGTGACGCGCCGGTGCCCATCACCGCCCTGCCTCCGATCGCCGACGATTTCAGCCTGCCGTCCTGCGAACCCGACGATTCGAGCCTTGCGCGAGGGCTGACCCTCTCCGACGCCCTGGCCGTCAACGCCGGGATCATGCTGTCCGCCGTGGTGTTCGTGGCACCGGCCTTCGTGTTGGCCAGCGTCGGAACGGGATGGCTCTCCGCGGCGGCGTGGGCGACCGCCGGCGCCATCAGTTGGTGCGGTGCCGTGAGCCTCGCCGAGCTCGGCGTGCTCTTCCCGCGGACGGGCGGCCCCTACGTCTACTTCGCGCGGGCCTACTCCCGGTTCTGGGGCTTCCTGTATGGCTGGACCACCGTGGCCGTGATCCAGTCCGCCTCGATCGCCGCGGTCGCCGTCGCGAGCTTCACATACCTCGGCGCGTTCTGGTCCCTGGGACCGCGGGCCACGACCGCCGGCGCGGTCGGCCTGATTCTGGCCCTGTCAGCCTGGAACGCGTCGGGCATGCGGCTGAGTCTCGGCGGTCAACGCGCGGCTGCCGGGGCCAAGGTCGCGCTGCTGACCCTCGTCGCCATCGGGTGCGTCTGGTATGGCGGAGCCGGCGCCGAAACGTTTCGCGCGCTGGTGCCGAGGGCGCCGGTCAGTCGAACGGTCGCCGGATTCGCTACGGCAGTCACGATCGCTCTGTGGGGGCTCAGCGGCTGGACCAGCCTCACCTTCGTCGGCGGGGAGATCCAGCGCCCGGAGCACACACTGCCGCGCGCGATGTCCTACTCGGTGATCGGCATGACCGCGTTGGCGCTGGCCGTGACGACCGGGTTCCTGTGGGCGATTCCGTTGGACGTCGCGATCGGATCGGATCAGATCGCGGTGGAGGCGGCCGCGCAGGTGTTCGACCGCCTCGGCGGCGGCCTGCTCACGCTGACGATCGTTGTGAGCTGCGTCGCCGCCGTCAACGGTTTGCTCTTCACCGGCGGACGACTCATCTACGCCATGGCGCGCGACGGGCTGTTCCCGACAGGCCTCGGCGCAGCCAGCCGGCGGAAGGTCCCGGCCCGCGCCATCCTCTTTCAAGGCCTCTGGGCCAGCATCCTGACGCTCAGCGGCCGCTTCGATCAGCTCTTCACCGCGGTCGTCGTTGCGGTCTGGCTGTTCTCGATGCTCGGTGCATACGCCGTGGTCGTGCTCCGACACCGACTGCCGAATCGGCCGCGTCCCTACCAGGTGGCCGGGTATCCGTACGTCCCGGTGCTGTTCGGCACCGTCGCCTGGGCGCTGTTGCTGCACACGCTCTGGAGCAGCCCGGGCGACGCCGCGATCGGTCTCGTCGTGATGCTGGCCGGCGTCCCGGCCTATTGGTACTGGAGCCGGCGAGTGGACGCCGCCCGATGACCGCTCACCCCACCCTCACGTTCACGCCTCCGGCTCGGACGCGTGCTCGTCGAAGCGGTGATGCCAGTGGGCGCCGTTGCAGAACGGCTTGTTCTTGCTCTGGCCGCACCGGCACAGGTCGAAGTGCTCACGTGACGCGCCTTCGGCCCAGTCGGCACCCTGGAGATCGGCGCCGCCCATGATCGCGTACGGGCCGTTCGGCGCGATGAAGATGATCGACGGGCGGTCCTGGTCGCGATGCTCGACGCCGTCGACCGAATAACTGAGCGCACCCGACGGACAGCTCTTGACCGTCTCGATGATCGCTTTGGCCGCGGCACCTGTCGGATCGACGAAGGGCTCCTGGCCAAGCTTGAAGACCGTCTTGAGCCCATCGGTGCACCGCCCTGCGTGCGCGCAGATCCCGCGATTGTCGTGGATGACGACGCCGTCGCCTTCATAGTTCTCCCGCTTGTCGGGTATCCGGTCCGCCGCCTTGTCACCGGTGAAACCGTTGGTCCGATGCGTGCCGTCGCAGAACGGCTTGTTCTTCGACCCACCGCACCGGCACAACGCCACGGTGCCCTCGGTCTTGTAGACCGTGCCGTCCTGAAAGCTCTTGAGCATCTTGCAGTTCGTGACCAGATAGGGTCCGTTCCTGGACAGAACAATCGTTGGCGTGTCGCTCACAATGGCTCCTCTCTGACGTTTCGATGAAAGACCGGTGCCGCGGCGGCGTGCGTCACGGTGTCTCCATCCAGCCGGTCCAGCCCGGCCCGCGCACGACCCGTCCCGGCGTCGCGCCCGTGTGCTCGCCGTCGCGCAGCACCTGTGTACCGTTCACCCAGACGTACGCCACACCGGTGGCGTACTGGTGCGGATCCTCGTAGGTCGCGTGATCCTGGATCGTGCCCGGATCGAAGACGACGATGTCGGCGAAGTACCCCTCGGCAAGCTGGCCGCGGTCGCGGATCCGCAGATTCTCGGCCGGAAGCGACGTCAGCTTGCGCACCGCTTCCTCGATCGACACGATCTGTTCATCGCGCACGTAACGTCCCAGCAGCCGCGCGAAGTTCCCATAGGCGCGCGGGTGGGTCGACGTGTTGAGGAAGACCCCCTCGGTTGCATACGAGCCGGCGTCGGAGCAGAAACTCACCCAAGGCAACGCGATCTGTCGGGCAACGTTCTCCTCCGACATCAGGAAGTACACCACTTGCACCCGGCTGCCGTCCTCGATCACCAGATCCATCGCAGTGTCGGGGACGGACGTCCCGCGCGTCTGGGCCACCGCGGCAAGCGTCATGCCGGTGTAGTCGCGTAGCTCGGGGTTCTTGAAACCAACCAGGAGCGTCCCCTCGGCACCGGCGGCCAGCATCAGATTTTCCCACTCGTTCGTCGGCGTCGTCATCTCGCGGCGTACTCGATCGCGGATCGCCGGGTTGCGCAGCCGCTCCGCCCAATCATCGTATCCGCCCTCTTGCACCCAGGGCGGCATCCCGGCATCCAGGCCAGTCGCGCCGGCCGTGTAGTTGTACATGTCAGCCGTGATCTGAAGGCCTTCGGCGCGGGCCGCCTCCACCTTCTCGATCACCGCGTCGAGCTTGTCCCAGTTCGACTGCCCGCCCGCCTTCAGGTGGTAGATTTCCGCACGGATGCCGGCCTCCCGCGCAATGGACAGTAACTCGTCCACCGACTCGAGCAGCGCGTTGCCCTCGCTGCGCATGTGCGAGATGTACAGGCCGCCGTACTCGGCTGCCACCTTCGACAACTCGACGAGTTCATCCGTCTGCGCGTAGAACGCCGGCGCATAAATAAGCGACGAGCCCACGCCGACCGCCCCCTCCTCCATCGCCTGACGAACCAGATCGCGCATCCGGTCCAGCTCGTCGTCGGTGGGCGCCCGATCCTCGTAGCCGATTTCGTGGATCCGGACGGTGGTCGCACCGACGAACGACGCCACGTTCGGTGAGACCCCCTTGGTTTCGAGAAACTCCAGGTACTCGCCCAGCGTCGTCCACTCGACGTCGTACTTGATGTCCCCTTGGCTGGTGACCTCCAGGTTCTTCATCCGCTCGTTCAGCGGGCCGCCCGAAACGCCCTCCCCGAAGACCTCGAGCGTGACTCCCTGCCGAATGTCACCCTGTGAGCGGCCGTCCTCTATCAATGCGTCGCCCGCCCAGCTCAACATGTTGATGAAGCCGGGCGCGACCGTCAGACCCGCGACGTCTACTTCGGTGACGCCGCGTGCGTGGCCGAGGTCGCCAAGCGCCGCGATCCGATCGCCGTCGACGGCCAGGTCCGCGGCGTACCCCGGCGCGCCGGTGCCGTCCACAATCGTGCCGTTCCGGATAATGAGATCGTACTCGGTCGGCGCGGCGCACGACACCAGTGTGCAGAGTCCGGCGACCGCCAGGTAGCGCAGCATGAGGCGTCTCCTCAGGTGTCCTTCAACTTCAACAGCTTGACGGCGTTGGCGCGATAGATCTTGTCGCGATCGGTGTCGCTCAGATCGAGCTCGTCGATGATCTTGATCGTCTCGCGGATGTACATCGGCCCCTTTTCGGGATCGAACGGCGAGTCGGACGCGAAGACGACATGATCGACCCCGAAGAACTCCAGGCCACACACGGTCGCCGGACGCGCGCCGAAGACCGCCGTATCCGCATAGAACATCCGGAAGTAGTCGATCGGCCGCTTCTTTAGCCGCTGCAGCACCTCGCCCAGATTCTCGTCGGACGTGCGGCTGCCGAGCTGATCCCAGCCGTGGCCGACCCGGCCTTCGGAATACGGCACCATTCCGCCCATGTGGTGCGTGATGATCTTGAGCGTCGGATAGTCGTCGAACAACCCCTCGAAGACGATGCGCGACATCATCGCGCTCGTCTCATACGGCCAGCCGAACGTCCACCAGATTTCGTACTTCGACACCGTTTCGGTCAGGTAGTCGGTGAAGTTCGCGCTGCGCGCCGGATGCGCCCAGATCGGCAGGTCGTGCGACACCATCGCGGCGAACAGCGGCCTGAACTCCGGCGCGGTCAACGGCGTGCCGAGGACGTTGGTGAACACCTGCACGCCGCACGCGCCGAGATCATTGATGGCGCGATCGATTTCCGGGACGATGGCGTCCGGCGCGTTCAACGGCAGCGACGCGACGAAGCTGGGAAACCGATCGGGATGCGTGCGCACCAAGTCGGCCATGCCGTCGTTGGCTGCCTGCGCGAGCTGGATCGCCACGTCCGGTCCGCCGAGCGCCTCGAGCGGGGGCGACGCCAGCGACAGGACCTGGCGATAGTCGTCCCCGAAGCGGTCCATCATGCGAAGCCGCGCGTCGAGGTCGGTCAGCATCGGAACGCCGCGCACGCGCTTGCCCATGTCCGTGTGGTCGCCGGCCACCTTCATCATCAGCGCGTGGAACGGCGCAGGGAAGATGTGGTTGAAAATGTCGATTTTCCGCATGATCGTGTTGTGTTGCGCGGCCGGGCCATCATATGGGCCGTCCGGATGATTTTCAACGGCGCCGGCCGATCGGGAACTGCGGGGCCCGGCGACCGGCCCCTCGAATCGCTATTTCCAGCCGTAGACATCGAGCGTCGTCCGGCCCTGGCGCAAGGCGTCGGCAATCGACGCTTCCTGCTGCTCCCGCGACCGGGCCGCAGCCAACACCTTGGACAGCGTCTCAGCGGTGAGGACCACCACGCCGTCGGCGTCGCCGACGATGAGGTTTCCTGGCGCCACGGCCGCCCGGCCGATCGTGATCGGGGTCGCCAGCGCACCGGGTGCGTCGGCTTGCTTCGCGGTGCCGCGAATGGCGCGGCCGCGCGCGAACACCGGAAACCCGGACGTCACGAGCTCGTCGCCGTCGCGGACGCACCCGTCGATCACCAGCCCGCCCAGCCGACGCGCGACGGCCGCGGTCGTCATGATCCCACCGCCTGCATCGAGGAGGTCAACAACCTCATCCACCGGCAGTGCCAGCTCTTCCCCGACACCTTCCGCGGCGTCGCCGGCCTGCCGCAGAACATCGGGGTGAGCCCGGAGAACTCGCTCGCCGAGCTGGAGCGCTGCGTCAAGGAGCTGGGCTTCGTGGGCTGCCTGATCAATCCCGACCCCAACGAAGGCGAGGGTCCGCCGCCGCCCAGCCTCGGCGAGGAGTATTGGTATCCGCTCTACGCGAAAACTGATCGTCTCGCACGGCGGCGGCGGCATCACGGAACTCAGACGAAAGCGGGTAATCTATCCCGACCATGTCCGACTCGAGCGTGGGTCATCCCACGGATGGAACGGCGGGCGCCGCGCCGTCCGATCGCAAGACGACGATCGGCATCGCCGGCGCGATCGGGGCCGCCACCCTCGTCCTGCTCCTCCCGCCGCCGGCCGGCCTGCCGCCCGAGGGCCAGCGCCTGGCCGCCGTGTTCCTGGCGGCGATCATCCTGTGGGCGACCGAGGCGATCCCGATCGCGGTGACCGCGCTGCTCGTGCTCGTGCTGCAACCGATCTTCGACGTGGCCGAGCTCAACGTCGCGTTCGAGGCGTTCGTCAGCCCGGTGTTCTTCTTCGTCCTCGCGATGTTCTGCATCGCGGCGTCGGTGACCAACGCCGGCCTCGACCGCCGGTTCGCCTACTGGCTGCTCGCGCGCGCCGGCACCGACAGCCGACGGGTCGTCACCGCCATCATCGTCGGCACCGCGGCGACGTCCGTGTTCATCTCCGATGTGCCGGCCTGTGCCATCTTCATGAGTATCGGGCTCGGCGTGATGTCGCGGCTGAATCTGGAACCGGGGAAATCCTCGATCGGCAAGGCGATCATGATTGGCGTGCCGATCGGCTCCCTCATCGGCGGCGTGACCACACCGGCCGGCAGCTCGGTCAACATCATCGGCCTGCACTTCATCGAGGAGTTTGGAGGCGTCCGCGTGCCGTTCGTC
This sequence comes from Vicinamibacterales bacterium, assembly GCA_963667915.2. Lineage (GTDB taxonomy): Bacteria > Acidobacteriota > Vicinamibacteria > Vicinamibacterales > UBA823. The sequence goes on from CAXXNN010000004.1 coordinate 1,750,614, forward strand.
GAGTGGATGGCGATCGGCGTGCCGATGGCGCTCGTCCTGGTGCCGGTCGCATGCTGGGCAATCCTCAAGAGCTACCCGCCCGAGGTGGACACGATCGGCGACATCAGCGACATCGCCCGCGAGCGGGCGGCGATGGGACCGCTGTCGGCCCCGGAAAAGAAGACCGCCAGCCTGCTCGTGATCATGATGGTGCTGTGGATCGCGGGCAGCTGGATCGAATTCCTCGACGTGCTCACGGTCGGGCTGGGCGGCGCGATCGTGATGTTCCTGCCGGGCATGCGGCTGCTGACCTGGAAGCAGGCCGAGCGCGCGATCGGCTGGGACACCCTGCTGATGATCGGCGGCGTGACGTCGCTTGGCACGGCCTCGGTCGACGCCGGCCTGGCCAACTGGCTCGTCGAGTTGTCGCTCGGCGGCGTCGCGAGCTGGCACATCGTCGGGATCCTCCTCGCCATCAGCGCGTTCACGGTGGTCATCCACCTGGCGCTGCCGATCGGCCCGGTCGTCAACGCGGTCGTCATTCCGCCGATCGCACTGCTGGCCATCAACGCCGGCGTCAATCCCGCGCTGTACGCGCTGCCCGTCGCGTTCACCGCCTCGTGCGCGTTCCTGCTGCCACTCGATGCCGTGCCGCTCCTGACCTACTCGAAAGGCTATTACCGGATGCACGAGATGCTGGCGCCGGGTGCCCTGATCAGTGCGGTCTGGGTGGTCTGGATGACCGTGGTCATGCTCGTCGTCGGACCCTTCCTCGGGTTGGTCTAGCAGCCCGCTGGGTCATTCCTCCAGGCCTTCACGAACCTGGCCGCTGAGACTCTTCAGAAAGGCCAGGAGGGCCCCTTTCTCTTCCGCGGTGAGGGACAGAGCTCGCAGCTCCCGGTCCCGGTAGGGATTGGCGTTGCCACCCCGGTCGTAGAAGTCGACGACCTCTTCGAGCGTCGAGATGCTGCCGTCGTGCATGTAGGGCGCCGTACGCGCGATCTCTCGCAGCGTGGGCGTCTTGAACTTGCCGGTGTCCTTCGGCACGCCCGTGACCTCAAAGCGCCCCGGGTCGTAGGGCTGGCGGCCCCAGAAGACCCCTGTGTTGTGGAAGTCCTCGTCCGTGAAGTTGCTGCCGGAATGGCAAGCGGTGCACCGCGCCCGTCCGCGGAACAGACGCAACCCGTCCTGCGCCAGTGGGCTCAGCGCTGTTGTCTCACCGGCTTCGTAGCGGTCGTAGGCCGACGCGCCGGAGAACAGCGTGCGGATGTAGGTGGCCAGCGCCTGGGAGAGCGACTGCACGTCGGGCGGGCGTCCGAAGACGTCGTCGAACTCCCGCTGATACGTGGCATCCCCCCGAAGCCGCTGAATGACCGTCGTCAGGTCGGCGCCCATTTCCTTCGGATGCTGGATCGGTTGCAGGACCTGCTCTTCGAGCGTGGCTGTTCGTCCGTCCCAGAAGAAGGCGCGTCCGTAGGTCCGGTTGATGATGGCGGGCGCGTTGCGGGTGCCCTGCTGGTCCCGGATGCCCAGGGCCACCCGCCGGCCATCTGAGAAAGCCCGCTCCGGCTGGTGGCAGTCGGAGCAGGCTCGCGTGTGGTCCGAGGAGAGCCGCTTGTCGGCAAAGAGGCGTTGCCCAAGTGCGGCTTTGTCGGGCGTCAGCGGATTGTCCGGCGGCGCCAGCCAGCCGCGGTCGAGGCCCAGCGGGATCTGCAGCGCCAGCAGCAATATGAGTATGCGCATGGATCACTCCGTCAGGAATGGCCACGTACTCAATTACTCATCGGCCGGCAGTCTGGTCGTCGCCGGCTGGGCTCTCTGGTAAGAAATTCTCCAATACCCAGATGCGCGAGTCTCGATCTTGGTCGCCGTTTTGAAGTGCCCAGTACTTCCCGTCCGGACTGACAGTGACAAGATCGAGCTCCTTCATGTCCTCCACAAGGACCGTTTCCTCTTCCGTGTCGAGGGAGAAACGGTACAACTCGGGCGAAGAGACGGGGCCCTTCTCGCCCCTCTCCATTTTTCGGTACCACACGTGGCGCGAATCGAAGTCCCATCCAAAGCGGATGCTGATCCCCTCTCTCAACAGCTTCTCACTCCCATCCTCCAAGGAATGGAGCACGAGTTGAGTTGTAAGACCTTGTCCGGCCTGAGGAGGCCTAACAAGCATCAATAGATAGTCTCCAGAAGGCGATAGCCGAACACGCGAAACATTGTCGGACAGCACGGTGGATTCGACGATCTGTTCTGTGTCGACATCGATCGCGGCCAGGGAACGGTCGCCCGCTTCCAGTGTCACGAACGCATACAGGAGTCGGCTGTCTCGGGACCAGCCAAGAACGCGGGCATACCCTTTCTCCTCCACAGGAGAAAACACCTTCAGAACCGTTCCCACTTCAGCGGAGAGCACCATGATCTCGGCTTCGCCTGCATCGTAGACTCGAAGGGCCATCATCTTTCCATCCGGAGAAAATCTCGGAGGATCGATGGTCGAGAATCGACGGTCTAAAGGAATGTCTTTCAGGACCTTCCCCTCCAGGTTGGTGACGCGTATCGTGAATCTCGACATCGGGGTGCCAGCCAGGTACGCCAGGCGCTCTCCGTCAGGGGCAAAGCTAGGGCTCTGGTTTTCGATTGTCTGCACCTTGGGAAGAACTCTGACGTGAACTGTCGTCGCTGTCCTGTCGATCCTCTCCGTGATGCCAATGTCCCGGCCGCCGACCAGCTCAAAGACAAACAGCTGCTGCTCAGTGGTCACGCCGCGAAGTTGGGTTGCCGCCCCCAGGTTGGACTTGACAACCACTTCTTGGCCGGCGGGCTCCCCATTCTGCATGCGCAGGGCATACAGGTCCGACTTTCCCGACCTGTCGCTGCGAAACAGGAGAAAGCGACCATCGCGTGTCCACAGTGGCTGGTCGTCATCTCCGGACGAATCGACCAGCACGCGCTCTTGAGCACCATCAGCGCTGATGAGATAGATCTTGCTGTCACCGCCTTTGGTGGAGTCGTAGGCGATGAAGCGCCCATCCGGGGAGTACTGGGCTCGGCCGGGATGCCCCCAGTCCAACGTCACCAGTCGTTGTAGTGTCTTGTCTTCCAGGCTGACAGTGGCCAAGAACACCGAGCGGTCAGCCGCCTCACTGGTAATGAGGAGGTTCTCTCCATCCGGACTCCAGTCGTGAGTAAACACGTTGGCGAGTTCTTTGAAATCGAGAACAGTCTCACGATATCCCCCTTCAAGAGAATCGACCTCGACCCGGGTGGTGCCACCGGTTCGGTTTGGGTAACGTACGAAAGCCACTCGCGTTTCGTCTGGTGACAAGACCGGACTCCCGAACCACTCGTCGCCGCTCCAGTCAGTGCCATAAACGCTGCGGGCTTCCCCGGTCGTCATGTTCTTCATCGCCAGGTCACCGGTTCTCCAGTCCGTATACACGAAAAGCTGACCGTCACCGCTGATGGCGAAGTTGGGGCCGTTCGTGGGTTCAGAGACTTCGCCCGGCCGTCGTTCCCCACTGCGCATCAACTCGCGAACGGTCATGGTGGGAGACGGCGCTGGCTCGACGGTCAGTCGCGACAGGCCTTCTCGTGCCAGCGCCAGTACCGCAGTCTGATCGGCGTAATCGCGCACCAGCCGCTCGTACACTTCGCGCGCCCGGGCCTGGCCGAGCTTCTCGTAGCCGTTGCCCATTCGGAGCAGCGCCTCGGCCACGACGGTTCGCCGGTCTGGATACCTCGACACGATCGCTTCGTACTGCGCGATCGCGGCGTCGAGGTCGCCGTCGAGCAGTTCCATCTGCCTGGCAGCCTCGAACATGACTTCAGCCGAGTCCGGCGTCTGGGCGACCAGCAACGAAGCGGTCCCAGGGATCAGAAACACTGCGGCGAGGGATGCAATTAGAAAGTGTCGCATGTCAATTCATCTCCTGGCACCCGATCCTAGGAGCGGAGTGTCCGGCCCGATGCCTCGCCTGTCAGGATTCCGTACGATTCACGCATCGAAACGGTATCCCAGACCGCGGACGTTCACGAAGTGGCGCGGGCGCGCCGGCTCCGGCTCGAGTTTCCGGCGCAGGCTCACGATGTGGTTGTCGACGACCCGGTCGTTCAGGGCCACGCCCTCGCCCCAGGCGGCATCCAGCAACTGGTCGCGGGTGAGCACCCGGCCGCGGCTCCGCACGAAGGCGGTCAGCAGCTTGAACTCGAGCGCGCTCAGATCGATGGCCTTCCCCGCACGGCGCACCCCGCAGCGAGGGAAGTCGATCTCGACATTGCCGAACTGGAAGGTGTCGGGCTGGGCGTCAGCGTTATCGTTGGCGCCCCGGCGCAAGGCCGCCTTGATTCGGGCGCGCAGCTCGCGCGGGCTGAACGGCTTGGTCACGTAGTCGTCGGCGCCCAGCTCCAGCCCCATCACCTTTTCCGCCTCGCCGGCCTTGGCGGTCAGCATGATGATCGGCGTCCGGCTGTCACCCCGGCGCAGGCTCCGGCAGACGTCGAATCCGTCCGTGCCGGGCAGCATCACGTCGAGCAGGATGAGGTCGAACGACTCGTCGCGCGCCAGCCGCAGCGCGTCATCACCCGTGGACGTGACCGTCACGCCGTAGCCCTCGGTCCGGAGGTCGGCTTCGAGGGCGAAGGCGATGCTCGGCTCGTCTTCGACCACGAGAATCCGCGTCATGCTCACGGGACACCACCCGCGGTTTCGAGCCGGTCGGACGCTGTGAGAATCATCGTGAAGCTGCTCCCCTTACCCGGCTGGCTCGTCAGCCGGATCTCGCCGCCGTGCGCCTCGACAATGCGTCGGACCATCGCCAGGCCGACCCCGGTGCCCTTGATCCGCCTGGCCTTGGACTCGGCGCCGCGCACGAACCGCTCGAAGATCGCGCGCTGCTCGTCCACGGGAATGCCCAGACCATGGTCCCGGACGGTGACCGAGACACGGTCCTCATCCTGTTCAACGTCCAGCCAGACGGTAAGACAATCGGGCGAGTACTTGACCGCGTTGTCGAGCAGGTTCCAGATAGCGCGGGACAGCGCGTCACGGTCCCCGCGGACGTAGGTCGGGACGGCCGGTAGATTGACTTCGACCGTGTGGCCCGTGGCGGCCACCCTCGCCGAAAACTCCGCGACCAGGGTCTCGAGGAGCGATCCGATGTTCAGTGGCTCGAAGTGGTAGACCGCACCGCCCGCTTCGAAGCGACCGAAATCAAGCAGGCCCTCCACCAGCCGGCGCAGGCGGTCGGCCTCGCGCGCCAGCACACCGTAGGACTGTCGGCGGACGTCGTCCGATACCAGCCGATCGGAGACCAGCATCTCCGCGATCTGACAGAGCGCCGACAGGGGGCTGCGGAACTCGTGCGACACCCCGCCACGAAGTCAGATTGCAGCCGCTCCACGGCCAACTCCCGGGAGATCGCCCGCACGATGAAACCGGCGCCGGTCACCCAGACCACGCCGAGCAGGACGAGCACCCACACCAGGAGGCCCTGTCTGGGCGAGGTCGGGGACAGTGTCGACCCGGTCGCGGCGTAGACCTGGAGGCTCCACGGCAGGCCCGACGCCGCGGCGGTGCGGACGGCCGGGCGCGACAAGGCAGGTTCACCCAGCACGACGCGTCCCTGGGGATCGCTGAGTGTCCACTGGAGGTCACGTCCCGGAATCGCTTCGCGGCCGAGCGCGGTCAGGTAGCTCGGACCGGCCACCAAAGCCGTGAGACCCTCCGGCGAAGCCTTCCAGACCGTCAGGACCGGCGTGCCTCCGATTCGCACCAGACGCCGCGACGCGCGGTCGGGGGAGGGCCCATCCTCCCAGGGACGCTCGTCCCAGAGCCAGTGGACCGCATCGGCAAGGGCGAGCGCTTCTGATTCTGACTCTGACTCGGCGGTCTCCCACTCCAGGTCAGACTCAGAGCGCCCCAGCCATCGGCGCGCCTCCGCTGAAGAGAAGTGATACTGGGACTTCGTCAGTTGCCAGCGGCCGCTTCGGAGTTCGTGATCCAGGTGCACGGCCTCGTCGCGAAGCTCCGACCGACGCCCGGCTTCCTCCAGCACCCTGGCCCGGCCGGAGCGCGCGACCAGTCCAGGCGGAAGTCCAGCGACGCGCACGCCGGACAGCTCGCCGAGCTCGTCATAGGTCGCGAGCGCCGCATCAGGCTTCTCCGCCTTGCGATGAATCCGCGCCAGACGAGCGAGCGCCCCGGCGCGCACCTGCGCGTCGTTGTCGGCAGCGAGCGCCGTGTACATCTCTCGAGCTGCCGCGAGATCCTTGCGCGCGAACTCGGCCTGTTCCGCCGCGATGAACGGCGCGGCCGGGGGCGCGACCGGCTGCCCTGGCTCCAAGACCTGTTCCGGGTAGTACAGCAGGCCTCCGCCAGGCCGAACCGCAATCCCCGCAGGACCGGTCGTGACGATCACGACGCCGGGTGGCGGCTCGGACGCCCCGGCCGGAGACGCGTCGAGCTGGCGTTCGAGATCGGCCAGCGCACCCTGCATGACGGCGGTCGCGCGGTCCGCCGCCTGTTCCAGGCGCTCCTGGTGGCGCTGCACCTCCAGGGCCCTGTCCTGTTCCACCAGGAGCCAGGTCAGCCAGCCCAGGGCGCCCGCGGATACGACGGCAACGCCCAGAAATATCGTCAGGACGTGACGGGGCGGGCGAAACCATTCACGAAACGCCATGGCGGCAGATCCAGAAAAACACAGAAAGACTACGCCTCCTATGCCTCATGTCAGGCCAGGATATCTGGCATTTGTCAAGATTGTGTCAGCAGGTAGCCCGGGTTCCGGAGGCTTCATTTTCTTGGGGAGGGGGTGGAGTCATGGGCAGACCGGTGGGTGCTCACCAAGAGGTGCGCGATAATGTGACACACGGCGGCATTGTGATGGGCGCTGGGAGCCCCGCTTCGACCAAGGAGTCACTCATGAGAACACTGATCGTCACGATGACGGTATGGGCTGTGCTCGCATCCGCCGCGCCGGCGTTGGCTCAACAGTCAGGTGCCGACGCACTGCCCGGCGTCACGCTGAGCCTCGACGAGCTGAAAGCGCAGATGTTCCACGTCAGGCTATCGCGCGCCGTCGTGGCAGTTCAGCCAGCACACGATGCCGCAGGTGCAGGCGGCGGGCTTTCTGTACGACAGCTCGCTCATGGCGAGTGACGATGCCTACGAGATCCTGATCGACGGCGAGCCGAGCGGCGTGGTCGAGCTGCCGATCGAGCGCATCCTCGACGACTTCCCGTACTTCGGCGGCAACACGAACGGTTCGTCACCCGTGCCCGAGATCATGATCAAAGTCTTCCAGAGCGAGTTCGACGTGGCGTGGGAAGAAGGCGGGCTGTTCGTCCTCACGATGCACCCGCATATCATGGGCCATCGCTCACGCGTCGCCGCGCTGGAAGGGTTGATCCGGCACATGAAGGTGAAGGGCGGCGTCTGGTTCGCCACGCACGAGCAGGTGGCCCGCTACGTCCTCGAGACGGGGAGCTAGCAGCTTGGCGCCCGTCCGCCCTCTGGAGAGGGTGGGGGTGAGGGGAAGAGAGTCTCTCGGAAAGAGCATGACCCGCCGCGCGGCCGCAGCCGCATGATCTGCGACTGAATCTCAAAGGCCACTAGACGGGTGCCGGGGCCCAGGTCATGAAGTACAGTGGTCATGGTTTCGCAGACAGCTCGCAGCGCTCGAAGAATTCCGGAGGACCCATGGCCTCTTTCGCATCCCGTCGTCGGTTCCTGGCCGCCGCGCCTGCTGTCTGGTTGACCGCGGCGCATCCCCTGACGATCGACTGGCTGGGCGCGGACGTGGTGAGAGCGGCCACGACCGACGATCCCGTCGTCTCCGGGACCTTTCCCCAGCAGGACTGGCAGGTCGTCAAGGAGATTGTCACCGTCTCGCACTTCAACCTCGAACGGGTCCGTGAGCTGGTCACGGCGAGACCGGCCCTGGCCAAAGCCTCGTGGGATTGGGGCTTCGGCGACTGGGAGGCGTCGCTGGGCGCCGCGTCGCACACCGGGAATCAGGAGATCGCGGCGGTGCTGCTGGATCACGGCGCGCGGCCGACGATCTTCTCTTCCGCCATGCTGGGTCAGCTCGACGTCGTGCAGGCGTTTGTCGAGGCCTCTCCGGGCGCGCAAGGGATCCCTGGCCCGCACGACATCACACTGCTGGCACACGCGCGGCGCGGCGGCGATGCGGCTCAGGAGGTCGTCGAGTACCTGGAATCGGTCGGTGGCGCCGACGACGGCCCGCAGCACGTGGCGCTGTCGGACGCGGAACGGGAGCGAATCTTCGGCCGCTACGTCTTCGGGAACGGTGACGACGACTATCTCGAAGTCTCGCTGAACGAGCGAAACGGACAGATTCGTCTCAACCGCCCGGGCAAGGACGCCCGCCGTCTCATTCACCTCGGCTCCTACGAATTCCATCCGCTCGGCGCCACAGCCGTCCGGGTTAGGATCGCCTTCGAGGATCACGCCGCCGTCTTGACCGTCCACGATCCGGATCTGGTCGTCACGGCGCGACGCGCCCTGTAACCACGGCCACCCCGAATCGATGCCCGGCGCCTGCATCTCTCGCGTTCTGGTGTCTTGCGTCTGCCTGAGCGCCTTCAGTGCGCAGACCGCCCGCGCCCAGCTCACCTTCGTCGATCGAGGAACCCCTGAGGACGGCAGCACGCGGACGATCGACGGCCCGCCGGCGCCGGTGCCGCCCGCCATGGTGGCGCGCGACGAGCAAGGCCGGGTGACGCTGCGCGCCGTGCGTTTGGATGAAGACGAGCCGTTCATCCTGGACGGCCGCCTCGACGAGGCCCTCTACAGGCGCATCCCCGGCATCGGCGACTTCGTCCAGCAGGAGCCGGACGAAGGCGCGCGCCCGACGCAGGACACCGAGATCTGGGTCCTCTTCGACGACACGACCTTCTACCTGTCGGTTCGCTGCTGGGACACCGAGCCGGAGCGGATCGTGGCAAAGGAGATGCGGCGCGGCAATTCCGGCGTCTCCCAAGACGACTCGATCACGCTGACGCTCGACACCTTCTACGACCGCCGCAACGGGTTCTACTTCGAAACCAACATACTGGGCGGCTTCTACGAGGCGCTCGTGACCGACGAGCGAGCGGAGAATTCCGACTGGGACACGGTCTGGGAGACGCGGTCGGCGCGGTTCGACGGCGGCTGGAGCCTGGAGCTCGCCATCCCGTTCAAGTCGCTCCGGTATCCGCAGGGTGGACCGCAGGTCTGGGGCCTCAACGTCCGCCGGAAGCTGCTGCGGTACGAGGAACTCTCGTACCTGAGCCCGGTCCCGGCGTCGTACGGGCGCATCGGCGTCTGGAAGTTCTCGTCGGCCGCCACGCTAGTCGGGCTCGAAGCGCCGGTCGAATCGACCAACCTCGAGTTGAAGCCGTACGGCATCTCCACGGTCTCGACCGATCTCGCCGAGACGCCCGCGTTCAGGAACGACCTCACGGGTGACGGGGGGCTCGACGTGAAGTACGGCTTGACGAAGGGGCTGATCGCCGACCTGACCTACAACACCGACTTCGCCCAGGTCGAGGTGGACGAAGCCCAGGTGAACCTGACGCGGTTCAGCCTGTTCTTTCCGGAGAAGCGGTCGTTCTTCCTCGAGGGGCGGGACATCTTCGCGTTCGGCGGGGCGGGATCCAGATCCCGCCGCCAGCCGTCGGGCAACACGCCGCTCCTCTTCTTCAGCCGGCGAATTGGCCTGAGCGAGGATCGGGAAGTTCCGATTCTCGGCGGTGGCCGTGTCACCGGTCGGGCCGGGCCGTACACGATTGGCCTGCTGAACATCCAGACGGACGAGGACCCCGAGAACCTCGTCGCGTCGACGAACTTCTCGGTGGTACGGCTGAAACGGGACATTCTCGACCGCAGCACGATCGGGGTCCTCGGCACCCACCGCTCGAACGCGGTGGACGGTCCGGGGTCGAACTCGGCCTACGGCCTGGACACGCGTCTTGTGTTCTTCTCGAACTTCTTCATCGACGCCTACTACGCGCGGACGCGCACCCAGGGTCGCACCGGCAACGACACGAGCTACCGCACGCGGGCCGAGAACGCCGGCGACCGCTACGGGTTCGCGGTGGAGCATCTCCGGGTCGGGCGCGATTTCAACCCGGAAGTCGGTTTCATACGCCGGCAGGACTTCCGCCGGACGTTCGGCCAGGTCCACTTCAGCCCGCGGCACCTCTCGAGCGATCTGGTGCGCAAGTACACCCTCCAGGCGAGTCTCGACTACATCACGTCGGACTCGACCGGCGCGCTCGAGACGCGCGAGGCGATCGCCCAGCTCGAGATCCAGTTCGAGAACGGCGAACGCTGGCGCAATAGCTACACGCGCAGTTTCGAATTCGTGACCGAGAAGTTCGAGATTGCCGGCGTCGAGATTCCGGTGGGCGGCTACGACTTCCAGACTGTCCAGTCGCGGTATAGGCTCAGCTCGCAGCGCCTGCTCGCCGGCACCGTCAGCCTCCAGACCGGGACGTTCTTCGGCGGCAAGCGGTCGGAGGCCAGCTACAGCGGCCGCGTGAAGCTCTCGACCAAGCTCGGGATCGAGCCGAGCCTGGCGGTGAACTTCATCGACCTGCCCCAGGGCCGCTTCACGACCCGAATCGCGCGTGCCCGCGTGATCTACACGATGACGCCGCGAATGTTCGTCGAGGCGCTGACGCAGTACGACTCGTCGTCCGACGCGGTCGGCACGAACGTGCGCTACCGCTGGGAGTACACGCCCGGCAGCGACCTGTTCGTCGTCTACACCGAGGCGCGCGACACGCGGGTCGGCGGACTTCCAGAGCTCGTCAACCGCGGTCTGGCGATCAAGCTGACAAGATTGATCCGGTTCTGAGCGGGCTTTCAAGCCGAACGCCCAGCGGCCCCTCACCCTAACCCTCTCCCAGAGGGAGAGGGAATAGCGGAATGAACCGCCAGCCCTTTCGGATGGGGCAGATCGCGAGCTAGCGCAATCTGCACCGATCGGCTGGGGCAATTCTCTTGACGTCGTCTCCAAATAGCTGTAACTAAAGAAGTTCGTTTCGGTCTCGATCGGTGGTGTCAGAGGCTGCCCCGGTATGGATCGTCAATCCCGATGCCTGAGTGTCTTCAGCCCGCGGAACGCGTGCCCGACCTGGACGTCAGCCTGAATCGCGACGACAGCGAGTCGTACTTCCAGCAGCTGAAACCCCAGATCGTCTCGCACGCTGCCGATCGAACACCGAGCGCATGACGATGGCTCCTCGCACGTCGGCGCTCGATCGGGTGCGGCACGTCATCCGGGAATTGCCGGGCTATTACGACGCCCATCCCAATGCCGAGGTCAAGCTCGACCAGAACGAGAATGCCTACGATTTTCCCGATGAGCTCAAACAGGAGACCTTCGAACGGGCCCGCGCGGAGCGCTGGGAGCGGTACTACGCAGGGCGTCCGCCTGAACTCCTCGAGGGGCTGTCGGCGCTGACCGACTGGCCGGCCGCGGGAATTATCGTCGGAAACGGATCGAACGAGCTGTTGATGGCCACCCTGCTGGCCACGGCGGCAGTCGGCGGGCAGGTGTTGATTGTCCAGCCGAGCTTCCTGCTCTATGGGCGACTCTGCCGCATTCTCGGCGCCGAAATCGTGGGCGTGCCGCTCGACACGCACCTCGCGTTCGATCCCGAACGGATCCGGCGCGAGATCGAACGCATCGATCCGTCGCTCGTCCTAATCTGCAGCCCGAACAATCCGACCGGCTCGTCGATCGATCCGGAGGGACTTCGGACGATCCTCGATGGCTACGGCGGCGTGACGCTGATTGACGAGGCGTACCACGAATTCTCGGACACCAACTGCCGATGGCTGCTCGACGAGTACGACCACGTGGTGCTGCTGCGCACGTTTTCCAAGGCGATGAGCCTGGCGGGTCTCAGGGTCGGCTACCTGCTCGGCCAGCCGGCGCTGGTGGACGAGATCCTCAAGGCCAAGTTGCCGTTCTCGCTCAATCCGCTGTCGTGCCAGGCGGCCCTCACGGCGCTGCGTCACCGGACGACCCTGCGATCTCGAGTCGAGACGATCGTCGCAGAGCGCGACCGCGTCCTCGCAACGTTGCGCGCGCAGCCGGGGATCGTTGTCTACCCGTCTGACGCGAACTTCGTGTTTCTCAGGGCGCCGCACCGGGGTGATGCGATCATCGCCGAGCTGGCCGAACGCGGCGTCCTTGTGCGCAAGCTGCGCGGCCACCCGCTGCTCGAGGACTCGCTGCGGGTCAGCGTCGGCACCCCTGGGCAGAACGACCGTTTTCTGACGGCGCTGGAGGCGTCGCTCGAAGCGAACGTGTGAATCGTTCGCGGCGTTGACCGGGTCTGCCGGATAGAGTGCCCGGTCGACTGCGTGCAGTTCAAGTTTCCGATCACGATGACCAGGGCCTAGCCGCCCAGTCAGACTTGAGACGGTGGCGCTTCGCCACGCCCTCACCCCGACCCTCTCCCAGGGGGAGAGGGAGACATGGGAAGCGGCGCAGCCTTGCCACCTCACCCCGACGAGAGGGAGACATGGGAAGCGGCGCAGCCTTCTTTCCTTTCAGCCGGCCCGCCCGGCCAGCACCGCCAGCCGGGCCACGCGACTGGCCCGCGCCGGGTCGGTCGTCTCGGCCTCCCGCCGATCCATCTCGCGCCGCGCCGACATCTGGGCCTGCCGGCGCCGATGCTCGAGCGCGAGATACTTCGGTTCCGGCATCGGGGGGCGCTGCCGCAATGTATCCAACGTATCGACGAGGTCGGCCGTTGCGCCGCGGACGGCGGCCTGAGCGCGCCGCCGCGTGGACATTCGCTTGCGCTGCATCTGCAGGTGGTAGCAGCGGAAACAGAGCGTGTGGAAGAGATCGACCCGGTGGCTGCGGCGGCTCTCCACCATCACGTGACGCGTCTGGCAGATCGCACACGTCTGCTGGCCGACCGTGGTGGCAAGTTTTTTCGTCGGGCGTCCCGGCGCGGAGCTCAGCTCGAGGTCTTCGAGCTCCAGTTGTCGGGCTGCCGTGGCTGTCTGGTAGTGCATCTCACACCCCGTTTTTGCAGTTCAGGGAAATATTGTTAGCAAACACGAGGCCAGGCTAGATGATCGCCTCCCCAGGCTGGCTCGGCACGTCGACTTGACGGATTTCAGTCACTACTTGAACGCTCCTGCGGTGCCGCGCTCATTGGGCCGGTGAAGTATTCATGGGTTATAGGCGCGAAACGGTGCGAAGAACCATACGGTGGAGCATGTAAATTGACTGGAAATGTGCCTGAAATGTCTTGACGCGACTATATCCAGGGAGCGTGACAGGGGAGGTCACGCCTTTTCTTCGCCCTGTCGAAATCGCTACAATCTAGCGTCGGTAGGCCGACACTGCCTTATCTGGAGGACGTGCTCATGACCGCGCCGGTAGAAACATTCCAGTTCCAGGCTGAAGCAAAGCAGCTGCTCGACATCGTGATCCACTCGCTCTATTCCCAGAAGGATATCTTTCTGAGGGAACTCATCTCGAACGCGTCCGATGCGCTCGACCGGGTGCGGATCGAGGCGCTCACCGACCCGGACGTCCTGCAGCCGGACGACACGCTGGAGATCAGGCTGGACACCGATGCGGCGGCCCGGACGTTGAGCATCTCCGACAACGGCATCGGCATGAGCCGGGCGGAGGTCACGGAGAACATCGGCACTATCGCCAAGTCGGGCACGCGCGAGCTGGTCGAGCAGCTGCGTGCGAGCAAGTCGGGTGACGCCGCGGCGCAGCTCATCGGACAGTTCGGCGTCGGGTTCTACTCGGTCTTCATGGTCGCCGACCGCGTCACGCTCGTCACCCGGCGGGCGGGCGACGAGAAGGCGACCCACTGGTCGTCGACCGGTGATGGCACCTACGCGATCACCGAGGACAGCCGGTTCTCACGCGGCACGACGGTCACGCTGCACCTCAAGGCGGTTGACACGGAGCACGGCCTCGCCGACTTCGCCGCGCCCGACGTGCTCAGAACGCTCGTGAAGCGCTATTCGGATTTCGTGGGCTACCCGATCAAGATGACCGCCCCCCGTCCGGACGCCGACACCAGCGCTGCGCCCGAAGAGCAGGTCCTGAACTCGATGCAACCGATCTGGACCCGCCCGCCCGGCGACGTGAAGGATGAGGAGTTCACCGAGTTCTACCGGCACGTCGCCCACGACTGGGCCGAGCCGCTGGACCGCCTGTCCCTGAAGGCCGAAGGCCGGCTGGAGTACCAGGCGTTGCTCTTCATCCCCGCCCAGGCCCCGTTCGATCTCTACTTCCGCGACCAGCAGTTCGGCCTACAACTCTACGTGCGGCGAATCCTGATCATGGACCGCTGCCAGAATCTCCTGCCGCCCTATCTGCGTTTCATCAAGGGCATTGTCGACTCCGCCGATCTCCCGCTCAACCTGTCGCGCGAGATGATTCAGCAGGACCGCCACATCAGTCAGATGCAGAGCTGGCTCAGCCGCAAGGTGCTGGACCACTTGAAGCTGCTGCGCGACAACGATCGCGACACGTACCGGAAGCTGTGGGGTGAATTCGGGTCGGTCCTGAAGGAAGGCATTGCCGGCGAGGGGGACGTCAAGGACAAATTGTTGCCGCTGCTGCTGTTTCAGTCCTCGAACGATGCGACGGCCCTCACGACGCTCGACGAGTACGTCGTCCGGATGAAGTCGGATCAGACGAAGATCTACTACCTCACCGGTGAATCGCGCGCGGTCGTCGAGCACTCCCCGCATCTCGAGGCGTTCCAGGCGAAGGGCTATGAGGTCCTGTACCTCGTCGATCCGGTCGACGAACTGGTGACCGAGCGCGTGCGGGAGTTCGACGGCAAATCGCTGACGTCGGTCGGCAAAGGCACGGTCGAGCTGGGCAGCGAGGACGAACGAAAGCAGGCGGAAGCCGACCTGAGCGAGCAACGTGAACGGTTCGCCACGGTGTTGGAGTTCCTGCAGTCCACGCTCACCGACTGGGTCAAGGAGGCCCGGTTGTCGACCCGCCTGACCACGTCACCCGTCTGTTTGGTGGGCGCCGAGGGCGATATCAGCCCGAATCTCGAGCGCTTGCTGCGACGCACGCAGGGGCCCGACGCGGTCACGCAGCAGAAGCGCATTCTCGAGATCAATCCAACGCATGCGATCGCCGAGAAGCTGCAGGAGCGCTTCGCCGCGAATCAGGACGATCCAGCGCTGGTGGATTACGCGCACGTGCTGTTCGGCTACGCGCTGCTGGCCGAAGGCTCGGAGCTTCCCGATCCGGGTCGGTTCAACAAGGCCATCGGAGAGTTGCTGGTGAAGGGGCTGTGAGATTTCAGGGGCTCTCGGCTCTCGGCTCTCGGCTCTAGGACGGAAAGGCTCCGATGCCTCGAAACGCCGAGGTCATTCGCCAGTGGAACATCCTGCGCGAGCTCGAGGCGTCGCGCCGCGAGACGATCGCCAGCCTCGCGCGCAAGACCACGGTCACGACCCGCACGATTCGTCGGGACCTCGAAGCGCTGCAGACCGCCGGCTTTCCAATCTATGACGAGTTAATCGACGGCAAGCGCTTCTGGAAGCTCGACAGTCGCCCGTTCAAGGCGCTCGGCGACACCGGCTTCACCCTGGCGGAGCTGTGCGCGCTCTACTTCAGCCGAACGCTGCTCGAGTGCCTCGCCGGGACGCCGTTCCAGCAGGATGTCGCAAGCGCCTTCGGCAAGTTCGAGGCGGTGCTGACCCCGCGGATGCGGCAGTTCCTCGATCGACTACCTAGCGTTTTGCAGGCCAAGGGCGAGCCGGCCAAGAAGCGCCGGGGTGGACAGCTCGACGCGACGATCGCGCGTCTGATCGACGCCACGTTGCGGCAACGCCAGGCAACCATCCGGTATCATTCGTTCTCGAGCAACCGCACGAAGGACTATCTCATCGAGCCCTACCGCTTGCTGTATGCCCAGGGCGGCTTGTATCTGTTCGCTTACGTGCCGGAGTACGAACAGATGCGTACCTTTGCCGTCGAGCGCATCGCCCGACTGTCGCTGCTCGAGACAACCTTCCAGTTGACTCAGGAGCTCGCGCCGGAGCTGTGGGCCCACTCGCTCGGCATCGGCATCGATCAGGGCCCGCCGCAACGCGTCGAGGTGGAGTTCGCACCGCGGATTGCGCCGTATGTCCGTGAGCGAGAATGGCACGCCTCGCAGCAGACGACCGGCCGAGGGGACGGCGCCCTACGACTGTCGCTGGACGTCTGCGTCGACGAGGCGCTGAGAAGCTGGATCCTCGGCTTCGGCGCGCAGGCGCGAGTCATCGCGCCAGAAACCCTGGCGTCGGACATTGCCGCGGAGCTCGAACGGGCGCGGGCGGGATATGAGCGATAGGGACTCTCGACTACTAGGCTCTCGACTCTCGGCTTTCGGCTTTCGGCGCTGGTCCTCCCTGCGGTAGGCTGCCATCGTGAGCTTGGGGCCGGCGGTCCCGAAGTGTCGCCCGGGCTTTGAACTACGGTCCGGGTTCCTAGAGCCGCAAGCCCAGAGCCGAGAGCCTAGTTCCTAGAGCCGACACTGGAGGATTCATGAAGCGCTGGTCTCACGTTCTCGCCATCCTGCCGTTGCTGGCCTTCCCGTCGATGGCGCCCGCCACGCAGGCCGACGCACCAACGCCGGAGAGCGTCATCGGCTGGGCTCCGTGCGCTGACAACACGCTGGCCACCTACGAGCAGATCGCCGAGTACTTCCGCGTGCTCGACGCAGCCACCGATCGTATGCAGCTCGTGGACATCGGCGAGACCGCCGAGGGCCGCACGCAGCTCATGGCGATCATCTCGTCCGAAGCCAACATGCGGAACCTCGATCGCTACAAGGAAATTTCGCAGACCCTGGCGCGGGCGCGCGCGAGCGAGGACGAGGCCCAGGCGCTGGTCGACGAGGGCAAGGCGGTCGTCTGGATCGACTTCGGCCTGCACTCGACCGAGGTGGCGCACGGCCAGACCGCTCCGTGGATGGCCTACAAGGCGGTGACCGAGGACACCGACGAGATGCGGTTCATCCGCGACAACGTCATCTTCCTGCTGGTCCCGAACATGAACCCGGACGGCACCACGCTCGTGGCGGAGTGGTACATGCAGCACGTGGGCACCGAGTACGAGGGCGCGCCGCTGCCCGAGCTGTACCAGACCTACGTCGGCCACGACAACAACCGCGACTGGTTCATGTTCAACCAGCCCGAAAGCCAGAACATCGGGCGCCAGCTCTACCAGGAATGGTTTCCGCAGATCGTCTACAACCAGCACCAGACCGGGCCGTATCCGTCGCGCATTTTCATTCCGCCGTTTGCCGAACCGGTGAACCCGAACATTCCGCCGCTGGTCATGCGCGGTATCAACGCGGTGGGCGCCGCCATGGGTCGGCGATTCGATCAGGAAGGGAAGTCGGGCGTCGTCTCACGTGTCGGCTTCGACACCTGGTGGAACGGTGGCATGCGCACGGCGCCGTACTTCCACAACATGATCGGCATCCTGACCGAGACGTCCCACGCGTCGCCGGCGCCGGCCGTCTACGACCCCGAGACGTTTCCAGCGACCTTCGCCAACGGCGAGTCGACGACGGCGCCGTCGGCGTTCTACCCCAACCCGTACATGGGCGGCGAGTGGCATCTGCGCGACAGCTGCGAGTACATGATCACCGGCTCGATGGCAGTGCTCGACATCGGCGCGAAGCGGCGGGCCGAGTGGCTGTCGAACATCTACCAGATGGGGCGCGAGGCGATCGCCGGCGGCGAGAACGAAACCTACGTCATCTCGGCCGACCAGTGGGATCCAGGCACGGCGGCGAAGCTGGTGAATGTCCTGCGGTGGGGCGCAGTGGACGTCGAGCAGGCGAACGCCACGTTCACGCTCGACGGCGTATCGTATCCGGCCGGCAGCTACGTGGTGCCGGGCGCCCAGCCATTTCGGCCGCACCTGACCGATCTGTTGACGCCGCAGGTCTATCCGGACCGGCGGCTCTACCCGGGCGGACCGCCCGACCGCCCCTACGACGTCAGCGGCTGGACCCTGCCGCACCAGATGGGAGTGGACGTCCGGACGCATTCGGGGCTGGGTACACACCGCGCCGAGCTCGCGCTCGAACCGGTGGATCGGGCGACGCCGCCGAACGGGTCGGTGTCCGGGCGCGCGGCCGCCGTGTATGCGATCGACCCCAAGGTGAACGACGCGTTCACGGCGGTCAACCGGCTCTTGACCGCCGGTGACACGATCGCGCGGACGACCGCCGTCGTCGACATCGCCGGGCGGACCTGGCCGGCCGGCACGTTCCTGGTACGCGCGTCGGACGGCACGCACGTGCGCGTCGAGGAGGCCGCCCGGTCGCTGGGCTTGCGGATCGCGGGCCTCGACGACGCGCCACCGGTCGACACGATGGCGCTCCGCCAGCCACGCGTCGGGCTCTACCACGCCTGGGGCGGCAACATGGACGAGGGCTGGACGCGGTGGGTGCTCGAGCAATTCGAGTTCGACTACGCGCGCCTCCACGACGCCGACATCCGCGCCGGCGACCTCCGTCGCGCGTACGACGTCATCGTCCTGCCTGACACCACCTACCGGAGCATGCTCCACGGTTTGTCCGACGACCGGATGCCCCCCGAGTACGCCGGCGGCATGACGATTCGCGGCCTCGCGCACCTGTACGACTTCGTCGTCGACGGGGGCACGCTGGTCGCGATGGACACGGCAGCGGAGCTGCCCCTCGAAATTTTCGATCTGCCGCTGCGAGACGTCACGACGGGACAGTCGGACGACACCTTCTTCATTCCGGGCACGCTCTTGCGGCTCGACGTCGACACCACGCACCCGCTGGGCTGGGGCATGCCGGAGGAAGCCACCGCGTTCTTCTCACGCAGTCCGGCGTTCGCGCTGGGACGCCCGGTCAGCCGCCGCGACCGCCAGATGGGCGTCACGGCCGAGCCGCCGGATTCGGTGACGGCGGTCGCGAGCTATCCGTCGGACGATCTCCTGAAGAGCGGATGGCTGATGGGCGACGAGGTCATCGCCGGACAGGCGGCCGTTGTGGAGGTAGAGGTCGAGCGGGGCCGCGTCGTGCTGCTCGGCTTCCGCACGCAGCATCGCGGCCAGCCGCACGGCACCTTCAAGCTGCTGTTCAACGCGATCTATCGGGGGGGAATGTAGGCCGCGCGCGAAACGCGCGTGGCCTTCGGCTCTGGGCTCTGGGCTCTAGCAGGCTGCTGAAGAACTCGGGTGAACGACTGGTTCTGTAAGCGTCATGCGGATATTGACCAACCGCCGCAGGCGGAGCACTGGTGTGGGCTGGCCCCGCCGGCGGGCCAGCGACGTCCGCGGCCTACGATCAGGGACACGTCACCTGCAGGTTCCGCAAGCGGACCAAGTTATACGCGGTGGCGGCGAAGGTGAGTTGCCAATCCACGAGCGCGACGCCGCGATGCCGGAGTTTGCGCAACCCGCCGACGGTCTTCATCCACCCAAAGACCTGTTCCACGAGTTTCCGTTTCCGCTGACTAACGTGATAGCCCGCATGCCGCGTCGTCCGGCCGTCGATCGCACTCCAACGCGCCTTCTGCGCCACGTGGGGCGTGACCTCCAGCACGCGAACGTCGCCCACAAAGCGTGCCGCATCGTAGCCCTTGTCCGCCCCGACCGTGCTGCCTGGGGGCGCGCTGGCCGCCAGCAACAGCGCCGCTGCCTCGCGTTCGGCCGTCCCCGTCGCATGGGTGGCACAGACATTGGCGACGAACCCATACCGATTGTCCAGCAGCACGTGGCCCAGATACGCCAGCTTCGCCTCCTTCCCTGGGCCCTTCCGATGCAGCCTCGCCTCCGGATCGGTCGTCGATTGGTGCGTATCGTTCCGCCGCCGCTCGCCGTGGAAGTCGACCGTGGGATTCCCGGGGTCATCGGGCGGCGCGCTCGGCTCGGTGTCCCGGCTCCGAAAGCTCTTCAGACTGGCCCAGGCTTCCAACTGCGTTCCGTCCACCGTAAAGTGTTCATCCGAGAGCAGGCCGGCCGCCCGGGCCTGGGCCCGCACGGCGTCGAAGAACGCGGCCGCCACATTGCCCGCCAGCAGCCGGTCCCGATTCTTCGTAAACGTCGTGGGATGCCAGACCGGGTCGTCCATATTCAACCCGACGAACCAGCGGAACAGGAGATTGTAGTTGAGTTCCTCCATCAACAGCCGCTCGCTCCGGACCGTGTAGAGCACCTGCAGCATCAAGGCGCGCAGCAACTGCTCGGGCGGGATCGACGGACGACCTGTCTGGGCGTACAGGCTGGCGAACCGCCGCGACAACGTGCGCAGCGCCTGGTCCGTCAGCGTACGGATCGCGCGGAGCGGATGATCGGCCGGCACCCGCTGCTCCGGCGACAGATAGCTGAACATGTGCTGGGTCTGCTCATCGTGTCCGCGCATGATGGGGCTCCCTTCAGAAGTGTTGGAAGCATGGTAGGACGCCGGGATCGATCTGTCGATCCCATTTTACGGACTTTTTCAGCAGCCTGCTAGACCCACAACGAAGTCGAACAGCCCTCTCGGGTATCGCCCGGTCAAGAGGATCGCGAACCAGGAGATGACGACCGCGAAGAAGGCGATGATCGTCAGCACTGCCAGCACGATGAAGTGCGGGATCACCAGGAACCACTTCACGAGCGGTAGCCAGCGGTTCAGGTCCTGCTCGACGTCGGGGTAGTCAATCTCCAGGTGCACCGATTGCTCCTCGACCGTCGACGGATACTGGTCGGTCAGCAGCACGAAGTACGCACCGACTCGTGCTCCGAAGCGTACCAACTCACACGCGAAGTCGAACCACCAACGCGGGTAGCGTTGCCTGAACACGATCATCAGTGCCGTGGCGACCACGAGCCCTGCCGCGATCCCGCCTCCGGAGGCGCTTACGGTCTCCCCGGTCTCAGTCACGGTGTCTGCGCGGCCAGTGGCGGTGAGCAGGGTCAGAACGATCCCGATTGGAAGGATCCAGATCACCCGGAAGAAAGTGGTCACGCGGTCCAGTCTCCGGCGTGCACGAGAAAGTGGTTCCGGGTAATCGATCTGTAGACGTGCGGCGTAAGTCTCAAGCTCTGCTGCCAAGGAATCCTCCAACTTGCTCAGCCGACGCTCCGCAAACCTAGCGCACTGGGCCTCGTTCGTCGGATGGCGGAGAGAACTTCGTAGACGCCGAGGGTGGTACCGGGGGTAAGGGCCACTAGTCGTTCACACTCCCATCGGAAATGTCGTGATCACGTCCTTTGTGAATCAACTCTAGCTAGATATTCGTCCACGTCCTTTACAGTAAAATCTTCAAACATGTGTCGAGCGTACTTCCATGTTTTTCGCGTGATGTCCTTTCGATACATGTTCTGACGCCACCTGGACTGGGTGATGTAGTCCAGGACGGACGTGCCGGTTGAGAGGGCTGTGGCAGACTGAGCATCCAAACACAAGATCATGTACGCAATGTGTTGAGGAGTGACGCCGTCCTTGGCTGCTTCAGCGAGGTCTATTCCATACAACGTTTCGGCCAAGTTCAAAGGAGGAGCGCAAATGCTACGTTTCGGCCAAGTTCAAAGGAGGAGCGCTGAAAAGCGAGTTCTCTGTGTTTGGCTCGCACGGTATGGAAATACGCAAATCCTGAAATCATCATCGAAAAGCTTGAGATTGCGACAGGAACGTAAAGCGATGGGTCCATTGTCAAGATTCTCCGGCTTATCTCGTGTTCAGCGTGAGCGCAATGACTCGCCCAGGGAGTGTTTTGAGGGCTTCACAGATCGCCTCGCGACGAAAACGAGAAGTCGCGGCCATCCGACAACCAGTCAAGCCTTGTATCCGTCCCAACGTAGTTTGCCGTTCGGTTCAGCGGCTCGCCGCCGAGCGATGTGATCCACACGTCGCGGTTTCCACTCTCATTCGACTTAACGCAATCATCTCGCCGTCCGACGAACAGGCGGATGACGCTCTCCGGGGGCAACCCGTCGGCGGGGATGAGCGCACTCAAGGGCTTCCCCTCGACATGCTCCATGACGATGAAGGCTTGGCCCTGGTGTTCACCGACCTCGTGGATCGTGCAGATGTGCGGGTGGTTCAGGGCCGAGGCGGCGCGGGCTTCCTGGAGCAATCGGGCTGAGGCGTCCTCGTCCTGCTTCGCCAGCACCTTGATGGCGACCGTGCGCTGGAGCGTCGGGTCGTGGGCCTGGTAGACCGCGCCCATGCCGCCAGATCCCAGCGGGCCGACGATTACGTAGTTGCCGATGCGGGTGCCAACGCTGAGGGGCATGTGCTAACGAGACTTAGCCTGTTCCGCACGCTCTTGTGCACGAGCACCGCTCAGAATGAGCGGCAGGCTGTAGTTCCCCTCGTGACAGGCCACTTCATAGATGGGACCCTGATCCTGAGTGAACGGAAACGCCCCGGTCCACGCGCTGGCAAACGACTCCGGGTCGTGGACGGTGAACTCGTAGTCCAGCGTCCCCGCAGCAGTCCGGGCGAACCGCTCGACGAGTCGCATATTCGGACCGGCCCCGTGAAACGACCATTTCCCGTTGAAGTTTGTCGTTTCGACCACAAGCGTGTCGCCCTCCCAATGCCCGCGCGAACTCCCGGCCCACTGCCGAATCGACTCGGGGAGACGCGCGTGTTCGGTGACCGGAATGAGGCGTAACTCACCTTCCTCGTCCTGGATGGCAACTGGTCCGGCGTCTGCAGGATCTGCATCCGCTGGTCAAAAGGCATGGGAAAGAATGGAACTGAACGCCCCATAATGCACCGCTCCCAAGGTCCCCGGTCTTCTGGTCCGTCAGCCTTCAGTACCCGGTCGCGATTTAGCAGGCCGAGTGTGTCCCACTGACGCTGCCCGGCTTCCGTCCGTGCGGGAAGCCTCCCATTCGGCGGATCGATGAGCAGCGACGTGCGGCCATTCAGCAAGCCGCCGGCAAACGGGTTCCAGTCGCCGCTCGTTACGCCCTCATCCTGCCGCCGAGCAACAAAGTCGGCCGCCTCCTCAGCCGTCACCACCGCTCTCTCGCCAAACTCCTCCGGACGTTGGAGCGGTGTCGCGGTCCAATACAGCCAAATCCCTTGCAGGTCTGGAGCGCCCCACGGCAAGCGCGGGACCTGGTCATCGGACTGCCCGACCAAGTGGGCGGGAAGCACGAGCAAGATCGCCAACACCGTGACGCGCGTGACCGAAGACATCTGTCTCGTCTCCTGTTTCATCCGAGCTGAGCACGCCAACCGCCCAGCGGGGCCTGGATCTCGTAGGAGCCGATCTTGGTGCCGGGGGTGATGGGCATACAGGGCAGAAAGTGCGGAAAGTATAGCGTCCCGCCGGTCCAGGCGGCTCAGAAAGTGCCAACTGGTCCGCCCCGGTCAAGAAATCGAATCTTGGCGGTTACTGTCGGTTACTTCTCTCGGTTGTCCGGTGCGGATCCCGAGTTGGTCCGGAGCCCACGATGAACACAGTGAGGTGGCGCCTGGTCGAGGCGGCTCGCACTGCGGATCCGCAGACCCTTCTGATCATCTTGCTCGGCGGGGAAGCTGGGTTGCGGTTGGGAGAAATGCTCGCACTGCAATGGGCAGACGTTGACCTTAGCAAGCGTCAATTGTGCGTTCAGCGATCCGACTGGAATGGTCAGGTCACAGTGCCGAAGAACGGACGGCTCCGGTACATCCCATTGACCGTCCGGCTGACCACGGCACTTCGTGAGCACCGGAACCTGAGAGGCCCCCTGGTGCTGTGCGATGGGCAAGGCCATCCCATTCTTCGGCGGACACTCCAGAACTGGGTCCGGAGAGTCGCTCGGCGAGGGACCGTCCAGAACAGCGGGGTGCATGTACTCCGGCACACGTTCTGCTCACACTTGGCGATGCGTGGGGCACCGGCACGGGCCATTCAGGAACTCGCGGGGCATGCCGACCTCACGACGACGCAGCGGTACATGCACCTGAGTCCGGCGGCCATCGAGGGGGCGATCCGGCTTCTGGACGAGCCGGTGCGGGGAGAGATAGGGGAAACCTCGTCTCCGAGATTTCTAAGTACTTCGGAGACAGCAGGTTAAGTGGCGGTGAGGCAGGGATTCGAACCCTATCGAGGCAGTTTCTCTAACGCAGTGACTGCGTGCGACTTCTGGTCTAACGGGTTCGTTTTCAGTCGCTTACGACGACGCGTTGAGTGCTCTCCAGTCCTCCCCAGTCCTCTGGCGTCGACCCCAGTGGTGGCGAGGATACGTCGAGCTGAGGAGGAGTCCTTCTGGTCATCCAGCGGTCATCCAAGCTGGGGAGTGGGGCGCCAGCCGATGCGGCCGAGCGCCCCCTCCGTTTGAGTCAAGCGTCCTAGCAGCCCGTGGTGAAAGTCCGCATTAAGGATCGACACGATCGATCCCCCGTACTACACTGACACGCATGGCCATGGGTAAACGACGTCGCCTGGCACGGCAAGCGTCGATGTGGATTCCGGCGAGCGACCTGCCGCGCAGCTCGGCGCATCCGTTTTATCGGCGGTTGAATCGCCTCCTCGATGACGCGGGCTTCGATGCGTTTGTCGAGGCGCAGTGCGCCCCGTTCTACGCGCCGGTCCTGGGCCGGCCGAGTCTGGCGCCGGGGCGGTACTTCCGGCTGCTGTTGCTCGGCTACTTCGAAGGCCTCGATTCGGAGCGCGCGATGGCGTGGCGGGCGGCGGACTCGCTGAGCGTGCGCAGCTTCTTGCATCTGGAGCTGCACGACCCCGCGCCCGACCACTCGACGATCTCGCGCACGCGGCGGTTGATCGATCTGGAGATGCACACGGCGGTGTTCACGTGGATTCTGCAGCGGCTGGCCGACGGCGGCTTGGTCACGGGACAGACGATCGGGATCGATGCGACGACGCTCGAAGCCAACGCGGCCTTGCGGAGTATCGTGCGCCGCGACACGGGGGACACGTATCAGGCGTTCTTGACGAAGCTCGCCCAGGCCTCGGGGATTGCGACACCGACGCGCGCGGACTTGGCGCGCCTGGATCGCACGCGACGCAAGAAGGGCTCGAACGACGACTGGACGCATCCGCACGATCCCGACGCGAAAATCACCAAGATGAAAGATGGCCGGACGCACCTGGCCCACAAAGCCGAGCCTGCGGTGGATCTCGACACCGGGGCCATCGTCGGGGTGACGGTGCAGCCGGCAAATGCCGGGGACACGACGACCCTGGTCGAGACCCTCATCACGGCCGCGGAGCAGATCGAGACGGTGCAACCAGCGGCTGACACCGTGCGCGAGCTGGTCGGCGACAAGGGGTATCACAGCAATCAGATCTTGGTGGACCTGGAGGCGGTCGGCGTGCGCGCCTACCTTTCGGAACCCGATCGCGGGCGGCGGACCTGGCGCGGCAAGACCACGGCCCGCGACGCGGTCTATCGGAACCGCCGACGCCTCCGCGGGGCCCGGGGCCAACGACTCTTGCGCCAACGCGGTGAACGGCTGGAACGCCCCTTTGCGCATCTGTACGAGACGGGCGCGCTGCGGCGTGTTCATCTGCGGGGGCACACCAACATCCTGAAGCGCGTGCTCGTCCACACCGGTGGCTTCAACTTGGGTCTGCTCATGCGTCGGCTGATCGGCGTCGGCACGCCACGGGGCCTGCAGGGCCGCCTGGCCGTGATCACCACGTTCATAGAGCTCGTGTGGCGGCTCTGGACCGTTCCGGCGCGCCTCTGGACGCCTGATCCACGTCGTTCACCCGTCGCCGGCGAAGCGACCGCGCGGGCCGAGTACGCCAGCGTCAATCTCCAAATGAGCCCTTCCACCACGGGCTGCTAGGGGTTCATACGCAGATGGAAGCTCCAGTCACAGGAATCCTCATCCACGTGCGACCGCCAGGCGCTAAATAGCCTGCCGCGCTGTTCGCTTGCATTGTTCGCCTCGATTCTGGCAAGGATGAACTCCTGAAACTCGCCGAGGGTCTCAATCTCCAAGGCGAAGCTCATGGTGTTGCCCGCCGCGGCCACTTCTCGATACACGCCGTAGACGTTGCCGGGCAACTCCTCGGGGTTCGCAATGACGTGGTCCACCAACGCCTGGAGGGCCTGGGTCGCCTCAGCGGTTTCTCCGGAGTTAATGGTGCAACTTTCAACGGCCAGCATGGGCGCGGGTTCCTGCGCGAACGCCGTACCGCCGACCACGACGACGAGGGCGAATCCGAGTATCACGTATCGCATGAGTGTCTCCTTAAGCTCGCAGGCGGTTTAAGTCCGCCCGCGGACGAGAGTAATGGACAGGCCGACCTACTGATGAAGAAGCCTCTTATATCGTCGAGGGCGGCACCGCGTCAAGAAAGCCGCCTACCGCCCGGTCGGCACCCGCGCATCGGGCGGCTCCGGCCGGAGGGCTATTCAGCCTTGACATCCTCAGCGCGGGGGCCTTTCGGACCCTCGCCGGCTGTCATGGTCACAGTCTGGCCTTCCCGCAGTTGGTCGAAGGGCGCGCCGATGCACGCCGACTGATGGAAGAAGTACTCCGTGCCGTCGGGGCCGGCGATGAACCCGAATCCCTTGTCGGTCATCATTCGCGTGATGGTTCCTGTGATCGTGGACATGCTCGTTCCTTCGAGAGGGGCCACCTTGGGCCGTCTACGTTGCGTTGTGCTTACTGGTGTCGCACAGTTGTCACTGTCCCGTCGGCACCCGCGCCTGGAGTTCGGAGAACCAGCCCGCTCAGGGGACCGGCACCCGCTCGAGTAGTTCCTGGGTCCAGTTGAGGACGACGTGGATCTGCGGCGGTTCAGATTCCTCCGCACCGGCAGTCTTGAACAGCATGAAGCGTTGTCCGTCAGGAGAAATATCGTATCCGCGTTCTACACCTGTACCAGAAGTTTGATGGGAGGCGTCTTCAAAGAGCACCACCGGCTCTCCCAGGGACAGACGTTCGGTGCCATCGACGGCGACCGCCATCATCTTCGGACCGTTCCGATAGAAGAGTTCGCCGCCATCAGGGGCCCACACAGGCTGATTCCCGCCGCCCGTCGAGACCTGTTGTCGGCCGCCAAGGTCGGGGAATCGCTCGACATACACCTCGAACTGGCCTGATTGATTCGAGGCATACGCAATCCACGCGCCATCGGGTGAGAGAGCCGGGGAACGTTCCGCTGCAGCGGTGTTCAACAGGGGTCTCCACGACCGCTCCCCATCGAGGTCCATGATGCCGATGGCGTCGCTCGCTCCTCCGCTTTCACCGTAGTCAAAGATCAGACTGTTGCCGTCCGGCGACCAGTCGTACGGCATGAAGTAGCCGAAGTGTTCACTGGTGATCAGGTGCTCGACGGGGCCAGTCCCGTCCGCGGCTCGGGTATAGAAGCCGAGAAATCCGTCCGGTGGCGGCGCCCCAGTTCGACTGTCCGCCGGAGTGCGCGAAGAGGCAAACACCAGGCGCTGGCCGTCCGGCGTCCAGATCGGCACATTGTCGATCCCGTCATACGTGGTGACTCGGCTGAGCGTGCCGCGATTTAGATCTGCGACCCACACGTCGCTTTCGCCGCCCACGCCCACGAAACTGAGGGCGATTCGGGTCCCATCCGGTGACACTCGAGACCACAATCCCATCGCAGGGAGAATGAGATCGAGGGGTTCCTCGTGCCCGTCACGGTCGACCCAGACGGCCGTGTGGCCACCAGACGCGAGACCTGTCAGATACACCAGCGAACCGTTGTCCGACACAGAGACTGATGCCGAGCCCGTTGGGGTTTGGACGATTCCCTCAACCAGCGGTACGGGACCTGGTGTGAGCGTCAGGGACTCGGCATCGAACGGCACGGCCAGAAGGGTGCCCTCGAGTACGTACGCCAGGTGGCCTGTCGACAGGTAGCGCGCATCGCCACCACCGTCATCGAGCAGGACACGGCGCTCGCCGGTCACCAGCGACTGGATCACCACCTGTCCGGTCGGGGTCGACGTAAACAAGAGCCACTCACTTCCTGGAAGCAGTTGTGGCCGCAACATGCCGCTCTGCTCATCTCGCGGGACGACCGTCTCCGGCGTGCCGCCGGCCGCGTCGACCCGACGAATGCTCGATCCTCCCAGAAAGATCGTGCCATCAGTACTCCAGGTTGCTCCCCAGACAAGGCCGACCGATTCGGCGAGGGTGACAGGCGCTCCACCGCTGACAGCGACTTTCTTCAGCTGATCGTCATGCACGAAGGCGATCCATTGGCCATCGGGAGAGAAGAACGGCTGAGGTGATGGTCCGCTCACCTCTTGAATTGGCGTAAATGCCGGCTCATCAAGGGCACGGAGGTAGAGTTGGTCGTTCACCGCATAGACCACACGCGTGCCATCTGGAGAGATCGAGACGTTGGACCCCCATGGAAGAAAGGTGCTGCTCTCTCCAAACGGCGGTGGTTCAACAGTGAATCGAGCGACCTGGCCTGGCGGTGACGCGGGACGCAAGAAGCTCCAGAAGGCAAGAGCCGTGAGCAGCGCCACGCCGAGCACGATGAGTAAGGCTGGCACCGGACGCTGCCAGAAAGCGGACCTGGCGATCGATGCCATCGCGCCACCGGCCGGAGACGCCGAACCATCATCCGCTTCATCGATCTCCAACCGCGCCATCGCTGCGTCGGGCAGCCGCTTCTTCGGAGATCGCTCCAGGCACCGACGCAACAAGCGGCGAACTGATGGCGGTGTGTTCCCTGGCAGGTCTTGCCACTCGGGATCGGTCTTCAGCACCGCCGCGAGGACGTGCGAGATGCTCTCTCCGACGAACAATTGCCGCCCGGTCAACATCTCCCACAACACGACGCCAAAGGACCAGTTGTCCGAGCGGCGGTCGGCCGGCTTCCCGGCCGCCTGCTCTGGGCTCATGTACGCGGCCGTCCCCATGATGACGCCCATCTTCGTGGCAGCGGCGGTCATGGTCATCGTCGGGGAGTTCGCGGCTTCTGCATCAGACAGATCAGGGCCCAGCGCCTTCGCCAGACCGAAGTCCAGCACCTTCACCGTGCCGTCGTCCTTGACCTTGACGTTGGCGGGTTTCAGATCGCGGTGGATGATCCCCTGCTCGTGGGCGGCTTCCAGGGCCTCGGCAATCTGACGGGCGATGGGGAGGGCTTCGTCGAGCGGGATCGGGCCCTTGGCGATGCGGTCTTGAAGCGTCGGGCCGGGGACGTATTCGAGGACCAGGGCCGGGGAGTCACCCGACTCTTCCAGCCCATGAATCTGTGCGATGTTCGGATGATTGAGTGACGCCAGCACCTTAGCCCTAATGTGACAAAACCTCAGGCGACATTCGCCAAGGCATCACGGATGCGGGTGAATGTCTGGCGCGTCGCGACGTTGTCCCGGAGGCGCAGCCGTGTCCGGCCTCCCGGGCGCACCAGTTGCGCCGCACGATGAAACAGCACGAAGCGGAGCGTTTGCACCGTTTGGAGGACATGCAGCACGGTGCGTTTGCGCGACCCCCGGCGGCGCACCGCCCCGGTTTCGATCTGGAAGTTGGTCAGCAGGTTGTGGGCCAGGACGACCAGCTGCTGCCAGGCGCTGTTGGCCGCATACGCCCTGGTCGGGACGGTGTGGAAGGCCCAGCCGCTCTTGAGCTGCGCGATGGTCTTTTCCTGATTCCCGCGGCCACAGGCAAACCACCAGAGGTTCCGCAGCGTCAGGTCGAGGTTGCTCGTCACCGCGGAGTACTCGTAGTGCCCATCGTTCGGGTCGAACAGATCGAGTTGGTAGTTCTTCGTCGCGCGGTGGTGGACGTGCTTCCGGTAGATCGCCACCCACACCGTGCGGCCCCACGGCGTGGCCGCCTGGGGAACGATGAACCCGGTCATGCCAGACGCCACCGGGCGCCAGGTCGGCTGCGCGCGGATGTACTGCTGCAGATCCAGCCACCGGTAGAAGGGCACCTTGATGGCGTAGCCGGCGCCGCGGCCCGCGAGCCAGTGCAGCACATCCCGCCGGAAAAAGGCCCCATCCATGCGAAACCGCACGCGCCCCCCGGCCGGCCGGAGCGCCGGCAGCTGCGCCCACAGGGCGCGCAGAAACGGCAGCCCGGCTTTCCCGTCGTGGACGTTCCCGGACCGGTTCTTCACGCGCAGGATGTGGGTGGTCTCGGCCAGGTGCGCCAGAATCGGGTAATAGCTGGGGACCTTGCGGTGATGCGGGTTAAACCCGCGGAAAGCCCGCTCGACCTGCAGCCCAGTCGACACCACGACGCCGTCCACATCGATCGTCCAGGTGCGCAAGCCCAGCGTCCCCACCACCCGCGCGATCACGGCCGTGTTGATCTGTTGCAGCCGGTCGACTGTGGACAGGGTGAAGGCCTGCAACCAGCGGCTCACCGTGCGGGCCGTGGGCAGGACTTGCACCTCACAGAAGCGCTGGACCAGCGGATCGTCGTGGAGAAAGGCGAGGTGGCGCAGCCGGCGCCCGCCCACCACGAGCAGCCCGATCACCAGGCGCACCATCGCCGTCGCGCCGAAGTCGCTCCAGCGGTCGGTGCCGGCGAACGCCTCACGCACCACGGCGTTGAAACGGATCGCCCGCAAGTAGCGGCCGAACAGCTCCAACCCGGCATACGAGGTGAGCGCGACGTCGGTGAACTCCAGGTCCAAATCGCTATTGACACGGGCGCGCAAATCGGTTTTTCTTCTTCTCACTGTCGGTGGCCTTTCGTTGTTGGCATGAGGAGTTGGTTTGCACCCTCTTCAGACCACAACGGAAGGCCTTTTTCAATTACAAAGTGTCGGGCGTGCCCCGAAGAAATGTCACATTAGGGTTAGCTTCCCGCTGGAACCGGGCCAGCCGCTCGGGGTCGTTGACGAAGGCGTCCGGCAGGATCTTCAGCGCGACATCGCGGTCCAGCTTGGTGTCCCGCGCCTTGTACACCTCCCCCATGCCGCCCGCGCCGATGGCGGCGAGGACTTCGTAGGGGCCGAGGGTGGTGCCGGGGGTCAAAGCCATCAGTCGTCGCTGCCGTCGTCCTGGACGACATCCATCACCCAGATGTCGCCCTTATTCTGAACCCAGGTGAAATACACGTAGTCGCCATCGGTCGCAAAACGTCCGCGAAGGGCCCCTGGTCTGTTGTCCGACAAATCAGTCACTTGACGTGCGGCCCCGTTCGCCAGCGACACGACCCACACGTTCATTTGCCCTTCCGTGGTTCGTCGAAGGTAAACCTGCTGCGAATCGGGCGCCCATCTCGCGTTGCCGCCGTCGGTCAAGCGCTCGGATTCGCCGCCCGCGGTTGGCACCCGCCACACGGCTCCTTGTCTTTGGAACGACAGCCACCGGCCATCAGGTGAGAACCTGGCACCGAAATCAGCGGCGCGATCGTCCGTCACTTGCCGCGGCTCGCCCCCCTCAACCGGCATGATCCAGATGTCGCTGTTCCCGTTGCGGTTCGAATTAAAGGCGATCGCCGTCCCGTCCGGCGACCAGGCCGGAAACGCGTCTGTCGCCTCGTGTGTCGTAAGCTGCCGCGCGGTGCCCCCAGTCGCCGGCATGACCCAGATGTCCCGGCTGCCGCTCCGAGCCGAGTAGAAAGCGATCTGCTGATCGTCGGGTGACCACCGGGGACTCCAGTCTGGCGTGGGCTCCGTTGTCAGTTGCTGCAACTCGCCTCCTGCAGCTGGCAGAACCCAGAGGTCTTGGTTACCTGACCGCTCGGAGTTGAAGACCACGCGCTCGCCGTCAGACGAGACATCCACGGCGTCGATCGAAGCCTCGTCGAAGGTCAACTGCTCGGCGTCAGCCCACGTCGCCGCACGTGCATCAAAGATCGGGACTCGCCACAGATTGCCGAGGAGGTTTCCTCCTCGCACATAGGCCAACCGAGTGCCATCTGGCGAGAAGGTCGCCGACTGCATCCCCACGCCAACTGTCACGCGCTCGGGGTCGCCAGCAGGAATCCCACCGTCCATCGGCTGTTGCCAGAGATCCAGGCTGCCACCACGGTTCGACACGTAATACAGAGTCTTCGAATCAGAGGACCAGGTGGGACTCAGGTCGCGGGTTCGCCCATCGGTCAGCGCTCTGGCCTCACCATCTACGACGTGCAACACCCACAGCTGCGTGACTTCGTTGCGCGGCGAGCTGGTATCCAAGTAGGCGAGATACAGCTCGTCGGAAGACCACTGCAGTTCGTGGCGATCGATTCTGCGCCCCGGTAATGGCACTCGTCGAGCTTCACCGGTGGCTACAACTAGGATCTCGGCGAAGAAGTCGCTCTCGTCGCGGGTCTCGTCGAGTGGCCCCTCAGTCGCACCCACCTTCGTGGCCAAGGCAGTCCCATCAGCGAGCCATTGAAGACCGATCGGGTCACCATCACCAACCCGCCCGCTGAAGGTGCCCAGCTTGCGTGGCGCTCCGCCCAACGGGGACATCACGAACACGCCACGATTCCCGTCACGATCCGAGAGAAACGCCAACTGATTTCCGTCTGGGGACCAACTGGGACTGCGATCAACTCCCGCGTGGTCCGCGGTGCGATTGACGGGCTGTGAACTCCCCGGCTGGACGACCCAGATGTCCCAGTTGCCAGCCTGGTTCGACTCGTAAGCCAGCATCTGACCATCCGGCGACCAGGCGGGATAGACCTCCTCGCCGACGGCGCTCGTGATCTGGACCGGGTTGGCGAGCCGAGGGACACCGAACGCAGATGTTTCTGGCCCCGGGCGCAGCCAGTAGCCAATGACGCCAGCCACGAGCACGAGTCCGATCACTGCGGCAGCAGCCCGCCAGGTCCGCGTTGCGCCCACGGGGGCGATGCTTGCTTGCTGGGTGCCGGTGTCCGACTGGATCGTTTCAAGCGCCGATTGCACAGCGACGACTGCCGAGTACCGACTTCCCGGCTCCTTCTGCAAACACCGCTGCACGACGCTCCGGAATCCAGCCGACACGCGGCTCGGCAGAGCGCGGGGTGACTCCTTGGCGATGGCCGAGGTCACATCGAGTGCCGTCTCACCTTCAAACGGCAGCCGCCCACTCGCCATCTCATACAGCAGCACCCCGAGCGCCCAGATGTCCGAGCGCGCCGTCGCCGCGTCACCTCTTAGAACCTCCGGGGCCATGTAAGCGAGCGTCCCCACCAGCATCCCGGCGTGCGGAATGGCCTCCTGCGTCTTCGTGACCGCCTCGGCATCGGCAGAGGGCATCCTTGCGGCCAGGCCGAAGTCGAGCACCTTGGCTCGCCCCTCGGGCGTGATGACGACGTTCTGGCTCTTGAGATCCCGATGGACGATGCCGCGCTCATGGGCGTGGGCCAGGGCGTCGGCGATCTGCGTCCCGTAGCGGATGACGCTCTCCGGGGGGAGGCCGTCCGAAGGGATGAGCGCACTGAGCGGCTTCCCCTCGACATGCTCCATGACGATGAAGGCTTGGCCCTCATGCTCGCCGACCTCGTGGATGGTGCAGATGTGGGGGTGGTTCAGGGCCGAGGCGGCACGGGCTTCTTGGAGCAATCGGGCAGAGGCATCCTCGTCCTGCTTCGCCAGCACCTTGATGGCGACCGTGCGCTGGAGCGTCGGGTCGTGGGCCTGGTAGACCGCCCCCATGCCGCCTTCGCCCAGGGGCGAGATGATCTCGTAGGGGCCGATCTTGGTGCCGGGGGCGATGGGCATCGGAGGTCAGGGCGTTGGGACGAGGCGTTCGAGTTCTTGGAACCAGTTCTCGACGACGTGGAACTCTTCGCGACCACTCGCGGAGCCGATCTGGACCATCACCAGGCGCTCGCCGTCGGGAAACAGATCGAAGAAACGGCTTGGACCGCCCGTTGCCCGATACGGCCCACCGAAAAGTACCCGGGGCTGCCCCACGACCAACGCCGACTCGGTGTCCACTGAAACGACCATCACGTCCGCATTCGGCGGCTCGCGATAGAACAGCTCCCGCCCATCGCGCGACCAGGTCGGTGCCAGTCCCCCCGCCGTCGAGATCTGCACCCGCCCGCCCGGGCCGGGGTACGGCTGTACATAGACCTCATCTTGCCCGGATTCGTCCGAGAGGTAGGCCAGCCAGCGACCGTCGGGTGAAAACTCTGGGCTCTCCTCGTCGAATGGCGTGGAGAGAAACGCCGACGGGGCATCGTCTTGCGGCAGCATCCAGAGATCACCCGCTGCGCGGCCGCCAATGCCCTCGACGAACGCGAGGACCTGCCCGTCCGGGGACCATGAGCGAGGGGTCTGCGGGATGTCGCTCGTCGTCAGCCGCTCGGCCTCGTCACTCCCGTCCGCCGCCTTCCAGTAGAGATTGTCGTCTGGCCCACGGAAGGTGATGCGCGTGCCGTCCGGTGTCCAGACTGGGTCCTGACCGCCGCCCACGGTGAGCCGGGTGAGGGTGCCGCGCGTGACATCGAAGATCCAGACCTCGGTTGCCCCGCCCCCAGGGACTTCGACCGCGATCCGGTTCCCATCAGGGGACACGCGCACCTCTCCATAAGTCCGACGGTCGTCGGTGAGGAGCGTCGGCTGCCCGTTCCGATCAACGGACACGAGGCTGTCGCTTCCTGATGTGTCCGTTCCCACCCGATAGGCGAGTGACCCGTCGCCTGCCAGATCGTAGTACGCCAAGCCGCCTCCGGCCACCGCGACTCCTTCCACCACGGGCGCTGGCTCACCGGTCAACGCCAATTGCTCCAGGTCGAACGGCACCGCCCAGAGCGATGCCTCCCGCGCGAACACCAGGTGCCCCGTCTCCGCAAAGCGGGGGCTAGTCCCTTGCGTCAGTTCCGTGGCTTCACCGGTCGCCAGGTCGAGCAGCATCACGCGGCCAGTCTCAGGTACGTTGGCTACGTTGGCGCCGCTCCTCGCCGTGTAGACCAACGCTCGGCCACCCGGGAGGAACGCCGGCCATATGTGCCGCTCGCCGTCTTCAGGAGTCGTGAGCGGCCGGGGTTCACCGCCGGACGCCGAGACGAGCATGAGGCCCGGTTGGCTGTTCGAGGCGAACACGATGGTGTCATCCGGTCCCCAACTGGCCCCGCGTCGGCCGTCGGTCTCGCAGAGCGTCACGGGTGGGCCGCCCGCGAGCGACACCTTCATCAGCGCTTCACCGGTGAAGAACCCCACCCACTGCCCGTCCGGCGAGAAGAAGGGGAACATGGCACCTTCGGTCCCTCGGATCGAAACCGCCTCGACCTGCTCTCGCGCACGCAGAAAAAGCTGGATGGTGCCATCGCGCGACGCCGAGTAGACGAACTGTCCACCGTCCGGCGACAGGGCGACACCCACCGGGCCTCCACCAACGGGGCCGAGTGAGTCGGTGTCAGGAAGGGTTACGGCGTAGCGCGTCAGCGGGCTGGGCGTGGACGGCCCGGTCACACTCCACACCGCGAGGCCGGAGACGGCAGCAACAGCCACGACAGTGAGCAAGGCGGGTATCGGGCGCTGCCAGACGGCCAGACGCTGCTGTGCGATGGTCGGTGCCGAGTCGGCTGGAGCCGCACCACCGGCTTCGACGCGCTTCAACTCTCTCAACAGATCGCGGGCGGTTTGCCAGCGGTCGTCGGGGTCTTTCCCGAGACAGGTCTTGGCGATGTAATCCAGCCCTGCTGGCGTCATCGGTTCGAGCGAGGACATCGCTGGCGGTACACGTTCCAGAATGGCGGCGATCAAGCTCGCCTGGGTCTTCGCCTCGAACGCCTTCCTACCCGTTGCCATTTCATAGAGCACCGCACCAAAGGCGAAGATGTCCGTGCGACCGTCAGCGTCTTCACCGTTCAACTGCTCCGGTGACATGTACTGGAACGTCCCCAGGATCGTCCCTTGCTCGGTGAGCGACTCATCCAGCCTCGTCGAGGCATCACTCTGCGGCCCGGTCGGTTTCAGCTTCGCCAACCCGAAGTCCAGCAGCTTCGCCCCGGCCTTGGTCAGCATGATGTTGGCGGGCTTCAGATCCCGGTGCGTCACACCCTGGCGGTGGGCCTTGTCCAGGGCGTCGGCAATCTCGATGGCGTAGCGGAGGGCCTGGTCCAGCGGCAGCGCACCCTTGCTGAGCCGGTCGGCCAGCGTCTCGCCCTCCAGGTACTCCATGACCAGGAAGCCGATCTCGCCCTCCCGGCCCACATCGAAGACGGGGCAGATGTGGGGATGGCTCAGCGCGGCGACCGTCTTGGCCTCGCGCTCGAACCGCTGCTTGCGCTCGGGGTCCGAGGCCACATGGGCGGGCAAGACCTTGATGGCGACGGTCCGCTCCAGCCGGGTGTCGGTGGCCTTGTAGACCTCGCCCATGCCCCCGGCCCCGAGTGGGGACTCGATCTGATACGGGCCGAGCTTGGTGCCGCGTTCGAGGGGCATCTTGAACTGTCCAGGCTGAGGAAGGGATTATAGCCCCTGGGGCCGCGTTGTCGCGTGTTCAGCAAGAGTCCCCCGGCAAGGGGACGAGGTGGCTGCGAGGCCTCCGGAAGGGGTTGCAAATGGCCTACATCGTGACGGTCCTGGGCGTTGCCATCGTCCTGATCGGTGTCCTCGGGCTGGCTCAGCCACAGCGCCTGATCGGGTTGGTCCAGCGTTGGCAGAGTCCCGCGCGATTCTGGTTCGCCGTGGTCATCCGCGTCGTGCTGGGAGCGGTCTTGCTCGCGGTCGCGCCAGACTGCCGCGCTCCGCTGGTGATACGCGTGGTCGGCGTGATCTCGATTGTGGCAGCGGTGGCCCTCGTCATCCTTGGGCGCGTCCGCCTGGACGCCTTCATCGAGCGGTGGCTGGGCCGCCCGGCGCTGCTGCGCGTCTCGGCGACCGGGGCTATCGCCTTCGGGGCCTTGCTGGTCTACGCGGGACCGTGAAGCTCGGCTGTCCACCCTAGCGGGCCGCTTCGGACTGCCACCCCACACTGCCACTGCCCCCTCTAAAGAAGGGGGGGCAGGGGTGGCAGTAACAGTGGGGCGCTGCCGTGGCAGTGGCGTGGCAGTGAAATGGCAGTGGCAGCGAACGAACCCACGACAATTATTGGAGATTTGGTAAGATTCGCCCGCGACATCCGCAAGGTGCCTCGATGCGCGTACGATCCGAATCCCGACAGACTGGTGGTAGCAGCGGTGTTCCGCCGCTCGGTCTAAAGCCGGTCAGCGCGTTGCGACCCTTTCTGAAATGGGCCGGTGGCAAGCGGCAGCTTCTGCCACAGCTTCGCCAGTTTTATCCGCTCACGTTTCGACGCTACTTCGAGCCGTTCCTCGGGAGCGGTGCGGTCTTTTTCGACCTCGTCAATCAGGGATTGCTCGCTAGGCGAAGAGCGACCCTCACCGATACCAATGCGGATCTGATCGGGTGCTACCTGCGGTTGCGGGACGCGCCGGATAACGTGGTTCGTGCGTTGAGGCGCCTCGCTGGAGGCTACAAGAAAGACCCCGAGGCACACTTCTACAAGATCAGAAACGATCGCTTCAACCCGATGCGGGCCGCGCTCAGGAACGGCGGGGCGCTGAAGAGCCAGGATTACACGGCGTCGCTCGCGGCGATGCTCATCTACTTGAATCGCACTGGTTTCAACGGTCTCTTCCGCATGAATTCCAAGGGCCTGTTCAACGTGCCGCTGGGTCGGTACAAGAACCCGACGATCTGTGATGCGGACAATCTTCAACGCGTGGCGGCGACCCTGTCTCGGCGGTCGATCGCCGTCAAGCAGACCACGTACGACCGCGTTCTGAAAACGGCGAAACCTGGTGATTTCGTCTACCTCGATCCACCGTACGCGCCGCTGAGTTCCACCGCGCTCTTCACGTCGTACACGTCCGAGGGGTTTTCCGGCGACGATCAACGGCTGCTTCAGCGGGCCGTCGTAGACTTGGCAAGGCGGGGCATCTGGGTATTGCTCAGCAACTCGACGGCTCCCGAGATTGCCAGCCTGTATGACGGCAACCGTGAAACGGAACGTGCCGGTTTGTGTGCGCACAAGGTGCCTGCCAGGCGGTCGATCAACTCGAATGCCGCTCGTCGTGGCCAGGTTCTCGAATACATCATCACGAACATTCCGAGAAGCGAGACGTAAATGGCTGGTGGGGCGTCGGCGGTGTCCAGTGGGGCCGAGCTTGAGCAAGCCGTGGCGGAGCTGGCCGCGTCGATTGGCCTTGAGGTGCGTCGGCAGGTCAGGGTCGGCCGGCGGCTCTGGGGCGCTCAACGATCCATCGATGTGGTGGTCACTCGGGCCGAGTTGAACCAAAGTCTCGGCATTGAGTGTAAGTGGCAAGGCGGTGGGGGCTCTGCCGAAGAGAAGCTCCCGGCGACGATTCAGGATATTGCTGCCTGGCCCATTCCCGGGTTGGTGGTGTTTGCCGGCAAAGGATTCTCCGACAACATGCGGTCCTACCTGCATTCGACAGGGAAGGCCGTGTCGTACGACGACCTTGAGGATTGGCTCCGACTTTTCTTTGGTCTCGCCTGACTTAGCGAATCAAGTGAGGTCTCCTGCAATGGCAATCGAAGCCTGCAATCACGGGCACACGGCTCCCAGGGCTGTGCTGGGCGAGCTTCCAGAGTCGCAGGCTGCGCCAGGGCGGCATGCGTGCGCAATCTGTGCGTACGTTCTTGGTCAGGAACAAGCACTGCGACCCGGTACCGATCCGGGTGTCGCGGAAACGTGTAAGCACGGTCAGGGAGCTCCGAAAGCCGTTATCAGCGAGCTGCCAGAGTCGCAGGCAGGAACCGGGCGACACAGGTGCGTGGTCTGTGCTTATGCCGTTGGCTTGACCGCTGGGCTTGCGGATTTGTCGATTCGTCTGTTTCCCGATGAGTTGATTGAGGGCGACACGACCTTCTCTGAGGGAGCCTCCAAGCGGGTCGTGGTGAACAAGTATGAGCGCGATCCCGCAGCTAGACGCAAGTGCGTCGAGCACTACGGCTGTAATTGCTCGGTTTGTGGGATGTCTTTCGAGGGTGTGTACGGAGAACTACTGACGCCAGTTTCTGAACTTGGAGACGCTGGGACGGTAGATCCGATGCGAGATTTGCGGCCAGTGTGCCCAAACTGCCATGCGATGCTGCATCAACAGAATCCTCCTCATCGCGTTGAATGGCTTCGTGAACAACTTGGGCTTCGAGGATCTCAGATCAATCCGAAGCGGTGAGCTTGTTTCGAAAGAGAAACTCCGCAGTTTGTTCCCTTTCGGGCGTGCGCTTGTGCTGACTCGACGATGGCGGCAACGTTTTCGCTTCGGTAAGGGATGCGTAGAAAACTGATTTTCGTCGGAGGTATACATGGAGTTGGGAAGACCGAGCTGTGCCGTCGTCTTTCTGTGTCAATCGCGGCGCTGCACCTGAGTGCCAGCGAATTGATACACACCACTGGCGATGATCAAGCAGGCAAGGGCGTTCGGGACATGCTCAAAAATCAGTACACGCTACTCCGTGCGTTGGATGAGCCAACTTACCGAGACCGTAGCTTGCTACTTGACGGGCACTTCTGCCTCTTGACCGAGGACGGCCTGATCCAAGCGGTGCCAACGCAGGTCTTTGAACAACTAGACCCCAGCGTCCTTGTTGTCCTCACGAATGCTCCTTCAACGATAAAGCAGCGTCTCCGTCAACGAGATGGGGCCAACTACGAGGTAGCCTTCCTGAATAATTTTCAGGAACAGGAAATCTCGCGGGCTCGAATCGTCAGTGCGGCCACCCGCGCCCCACTCATCGTTGGTGATCTTAGTCTCGGAGAAGCCGAAGCTATACAGCACATTCGCAGTTCTGTGGAAAATGCGGGCTGGAACTAATGCTTCGAGTTCTTCTAGACACGAACGTTCTGATTCATCGAGAAGCGGCGACCGTAGTCCGGCGAGACATTGGAACCCTGTTTCGGTGGCTTGATCGCCTTGGCTACCGGAAATGTGTGCATCCTGACTCCTTAACGGAAATTGAAGGTCACAAAGACAGGTCAGTAGTAGAAAGTTTTCGGACCAAGCTCAACAGCTATCACCAACTCCAGACCCTAGCACCAGATACCCCCGAGATCGCCGCTGTGCGAACTCTCGATCAGAACACGAACGATCGAATCGATACTTCCCTCGTCTCTGAAGTGTTCTCGGGCCGCGTGGACTTCCTCATCACTGAAGACCGCGGCATTCACGCGAAGGCGACGAGGTTGGACATCCCAACCCGTGTCTTCACGATTGACGGATTTCTAGAAAAAGTCACGGCCGAGAATCCGGATCTCGCCGACTACAAAGTGCTAGCCGTCAGGAAGGAATATTTCGGCAACGTCCAGTTGAAAGCTCAGTTCTTTGATTCGTTCCGGCGTGACTACCCTGGATTCGACGAGTGGTTTCAGCGGAAGGCCGATGAAATCGCTTATGTGTGCCGATCCGATGACGGAACACTTCTCGCCTTTCTCTATCTAAAGACGGAGCTTAAGGACGAGAGCTACTCAGACATCGTGCCGGCCTTTGATCCGAGGAAGCGACTCAAGATCGGTACATTAAAAGTCGTCGCGAACGGCCACAAGTTGGGTGAACGGTTCTTGAAAGTAGTCTTTGACAACGCTCTTCAGTTTCAGGTTGATGAGATCTACGTAACCATCTTCCGTAAGACACCAGACCAGGAGCGTCTCGTGCGCTTATTTGAGGATTGGGGGTTTGAATATCATGGAAAAAAGAGTTCCGCTGGTGGGGAGGAAGCGGTTTATGTTCGCGCCTTTACTCCGCGTGCAGATCTCGACAATCCGACTCTGACCTATCCGTACGTGTCTCGGGCAGCTCGGAAGTTTATCGTCCCGATATATCCGAAATACCACACGGAACTTTTGCCAGATTCTATCCTTAGAACTGAATCCCCGCTCGACTTCGTCGAGAATCGACCCAACCGCAATGCCATCAGCAAAGTGTACGTGTGTCGGTCGATCAATCGTGACCTTCAGTCTGGTGACATCGTCGTCTTCTACCGCACTGGGTCCGGTGGTCCTGCCTACTACACTTCAGTCACGACGACAATTGGTGTTGTTCAGAGCGTTGTGACCGATATTAAGGATGAACAGCACTTCATTTCGCTGTGCCGAAAGCGTAGCGTGTTCACGGACAAGCAGCTGTCAGAGCACTGGCACTACAGTGCGAACCGGCCTTTCGTAACTAATTTTCTGTACGTGGCACCTTTTCCTAAGCGGGTCAATCTGAAGCAGTTGATGGAAATGGGGATCATACAGAAGGCCCCAAGGGGATTCGAGCCGCTAGACAATGAGGCATTCGACCGATTACTTGGAGCTTCTCATGCAGAAATGCGTCTTGTTGTCGATTAAGCCGGAGTTCGCAGAGGCCATACTGTCGGGACTAAAACGCTTCGAGTTTCGACGAAGCATCTTTAGGCATGAATCGGCGAAGCGGGTGTTCCTGTATGCGTCTAATCCGACAATGCAAGTTGTCGGCGAATTCACTGTTCGAAGCATCCTTACCGGAAAACCGGATGTGCTCTGGCGCAGAACCCGCCATGCAGCTGGGATACAGAAGAGTTATTATGACGCGTACTTTCACGGTCGAGACCTTGCCCACGCGATTGAAGTCGGCCCGACTAGGCGATACAGGACGCCTCTTCAGCTGATGGAGCACTTCTTATTGAAGCGCCCGCCTCAATCGTTCCAGTACGTCGCGGTTCCGGCCCATACCGGCTAGCAGGCTATTCGATGAAACAGAAGGCTGCTGACGCTCCCACACGGACGTGGGCTGCTGCTCGTGAATCGCTCGTGGTCAACCTGAGCTGAGAAGATGCTCTCGGCGCGACATTGGACCGGTTCGAGATCGGTGACCCTAGCCGAAAGTCACATCTCCCTCGGTCGCAGAGACGGCTGCACCGGTTAAGCAAGCTCACGCGGCGTTGACGGGCGGTGCTCCCTGAAGTAGCCTGCCGACAACTTGACCGGTCGGGAGCTTCGTCGTCAGGGGCTCCTCATCGGCGCCACGCTCG
The DNA here is from genome assembly GCA_963667915.2 of Vicinamibacterales bacterium. Classification (GTDB taxonomy): domain Bacteria; phylum Acidobacteriota; class Vicinamibacteria; order Vicinamibacterales; family UBA823. The sequence continues at coordinate 1,792,426 of CAXXNN010000004.1, forward strand.
TTGGTCTGCATTTCCACAGAGCTCCTCCCTCGACCTGCTGACGGCGTGACACGTCAGAGTACTGTAGAGTCCCCCTGCCTTCAGTACAAGTTGCGCCGCTTGGCCTGACCACCGGATCTTGTTCCCTTTAGAAAAACCCGGCCCCGGGTCGTGCGACAGACAGCCGCGCAGGTCCCTGGCGCTTCGTTGCCGCTGATCCGATCCACTGCGTCGATCGCGTGCTGACGTGAATGCGATCTTGCTGCGTCTGAGATCCCTGCCGCTTACCTGACATACGGCGCGTCCTTTGGCCCGATGAAAATGTGTAGACATGTCGATCACCTCTTGCATTATCTATAATTCACTGTATAGTTACAGAAACCATGCCGGCACCCAAACGTCGCCTTTTCACGTTCGAGATCGCGCCCGACCTGGCCGCGGGATTGAAGGCGATCAAGGAGCGGGACGGAATTTCGCAAAGTGAGCAGGCCCGGCGGGCGATTGCGGCCTGGCTGGAAGGCAAGGGGGTGAAGCTGAAGAAGAAGGTCAAGCGGCGTTCGTAGTTCAAGCGGGACGCCGGTCTGCGGAAACAGGCCGACGCCCCTAAGCACGTCAACCAATGTGAGTGGCTGGCGGCCTGCCCAGGATCCTACCCCGATCATCTGCAGACCGTTGGCCTCACCCGCCCGATCCGGCGGGAGGAGGCACCGTGAGACTTCGAGAAATCAAGCTCGTCTATAGCGCTGTTCCCGGCACGAACGGGCAGCACCGGAAACCGATCGGCTCCCCTCGGGACGCAGCCGCCATCCTCCGGGACCGACTGGCCGAGGAAGCCGTCGAAGTGTTCGGCATCCTCCTGCTGGACACCAAGCACCGGGTGAACCGCTGGTACCAGGTCTCCCGGGGCACGCTCGATAGCGCCCTGGTCCACCCGCGTGGCGTGTTCTGTCCGGCCATCCGGGACATGGCGGCGGCCATCGTCCTGGCGCATAACCACCCGAGTGGAGACCCGACACCCAGCCGGGATGATGTCGCGCTCACCAAGCGCCTGGTCGAAGCCGGTGAGCTGCTCGGGATCCCGGTTCTCGATCACGTGATCATCGGGGACTCGGGCCGCTACTGCTCGTTCAAAGAAACGGGGCGGATCTGATGGCGGCGCCAGGTGGGAGGACTGGTGGTCGTCGCGCGGCGATCTACGCCCGGGTCTCAACCCTGGATCAGGAGCCCGAGAACCAGCTCGCCGAGTTGCGGCAGTATGTCGAGGCGCGGGGCTGGACTGCCCGGGAGTACGTGGACAAGGGGGTCAGTGGCGCCAAGGAACGCCGGCCGGCCCTGGACGAGCTGCTCGGAGACGCCAGGCGCCGGCGGTTCGATGTCGTGGTCTGCTGGCGGTTGGATCGGCTGGGGCGGAACTTGAAGCACCTGGTGACGCTGCTCGATGAGCTGCAAGCCCTCGGGGTCGCGTTCGTCAGCCTGGGCGAGGGGATTGACTGCACAACTCCCGCGGGAAGATTGCAGCTCCATATCCTGGCCGCGCTGGCGGAGTTTGAACGGGCCAGGATCGCCGAGCGGGTGGCGGCGGGCATGGCTCGGGCCCGGAGGGAAGGACGACGGATCGGCCGGCCCAAGCTCGAGCTGTCGGTGGATGCGATCGAAGCTGTAAGGGGTCTCTCCGTGCGTCAGGCGGCCCGCAGGCTGGGGATCTCCCGGTCGGCGGCACATCGGGCCTTGGCCAAGAAGGTCGGGCAGTAGAGGGCGTCCCAAAAGGCTCGCCGAATCGGGTCCGACTTTCGCCTCGGTGTCCTAGCGTTTCGGAGTGTCGGTGCTGTCGGTCCGGTGGTACTAAAGGACTTGGTTTAGGGACGCAGGGCTTGGCATGCCTCGATCATCCGGAGGAACTCGATTTATCGAAAGTTTGCAACGAAGTGCTCCGCCTGTAGGCGCCCCTTCATATCGGTGTATGCAGTTTCGATTAGCTTCCTTAGAGCCGTGGCATTGAGGTCACGTTCGGGCGTGAGTTTCACATGACGCATAAACTTGCCAGTGCCTTCCAACAAGCCCTCCGGATCAGCAATCTCGGCACCACGAAAGAACCCGACATTGACGTGAGCTTTGAAGACATTGACATCGGCGAATGCCGCATCACCTACACACGCTGTCGGATGGCCATCATGCAATAACTCTCGAACATCGTCTCCGCAGTCGCGCATGACCTCAAACCAGGGCTGCGAGATCGTCCCCAATTCACCCGAATGTTCGTGCATCCAGACCTCGATAGCTGGATCTCGCTTGACCGAGCTGGGGAATCGCAGAAGTTGGCTCATGGTCCGTCAGGACTCCGGCGTCTCATCGTCGGTGGGCTCCGGGCTCAGCCACCATCCCCGCCGGATCAACTCCTCCTGGAGCTTCACGGCGCCTTGGATCAGTGAGTCGCGGGTGCTGAAGGGCTCGGTCACCTGGTCGCCATTCGGGTAGAGCACACGGAGTGCTGGCCTTTCGGCGTCCGCCTCGACGCTCAAGCCGAGGAACTGGGTTGGGAAACTTCGGAGATTCTGGAACCACAACATCAGCCAGCGTTATCGGCGGGCCGGCGACCGACGCTAGCCCGACGCGACGAAGACCGTGCAACCCTGCGCCAGGCTGTGACTGGCGGCGGGGGCCGTCCGGTTCGAATCCCCCTTGGTCGATCGCCCCTGGGTCCCCCCGAAAATCAAGAGGCTGGAGTTGTCCGTGAGGGCCCATACCCCCCGGCGTTAAATCTCGAATCGCTGGACCCAGCCATCTCAAAAAATCGTGACCGTCTCAGATTTTTCAATTTCAAAATTCCAAAAAGGACATTGGCGGGCTCGAATCGGGCGCTAGGTGCTGCTGGTCAACTTCGGGATGCACTCTTCTTGCGGGCGCGTGCGGTTACTTTGCGGCGGCGGGCGAAGACCGAGAAGAATTCGGCGAGCGAGACTTGAAGAGCCCAGGCGAGTCGGCCGATGTTGATCAGCGTCGGATTCCGCCGGCCTCGTTCGATTCCGCTTAGGTAAGTCCAGTGAACATCGCACCGGTGCGCGAGTTCTTCCAACGACAAGTCGATTCGCGTTCGGAGTTCACGCACGCGTCGGCCGAACGCCCGCTGGAAATCGTCCACGACGGTGATCGTGGATAGATTCGTGAGAGAGCACCATAGACTATAGGTCATGGTATGTTCTTCCAATATTTAGGAAGGCGGGCGGCTGGTGAGTGACCTGTGGGAACAGTTCCTCCTCGACGAGGCCAAGCGCAAGCTGGTGGAGCGGCGCAGTCTCGTTGCTCTGTTCCTGCCGGTCGTGGTGGTGAGTTGCCTGCTGCTGGCGGGCTACTACGAAGCCGAGCGCTACTGTTGGGATGGCACGTGGAGCCTGCTGGGCGCGATTACACACTTATGGTGGATCGCGCCCGCTTTTGCGTTCCTGCTGCATCTCACCCATTTCTACTTTCTCGTTGAAGCCGACCGGGAGCGATTCGCTCCGGTGACGCTGACTCAACGGATGACAGCCGGCGCGGTCCTGATCAGTGTCTTCGGGTTCGGTATCTACATGGGGGTCTGGACCGATCCTCAAGTCCGGTTGCGCTGCGCCCTGAAAGACGTTCGAGATGCACCGGACAGCGCCCCTGTCTGGATCGGGCTCGGTGACGTGTATCGGATGGACGCTAACGAAGAAGCTCCTTCGGATGTGGCCGAAGGAGCCGCACCGATCAACCTGGCGATCGACGCGTATCTCAAGGCTGTGAAACTCGACCCTCAGAGCTGGGTGCCAATCTCGAAGGTCGCTCAGATCTTACTGGCGGGGGGACAGTGTGATCTCGGAGGTGAGTGGTCAGCTAGAGCAAGGGAGAAGATTCGGATCATCCAAGACGAGCGTGTGCGTGAGCAGGCAGAAGATCGGTTCGGCGGGCTGACTTGGTCCCAGGAGGGGTGCGAGTACTTCCAGGAACTAGAACAAGACATCCTAGACGAACTCCGCCGCCTCGACCCTAACACTCCACCGTGAGCGCGCGATGGCGTGGCGGGCCAAGCTAACACTCCACCGTGAAGCGCGGGGCCCCCGGCCTTCGTGAAAGCCGCCCATGGGCTTCGGCTGGGACGACGGGCCTATGTCCCTCCTGAGCTTGGGCAGGCTGGCCACTGCCTAGCAGGTCAGTCCCACCCCCGAAACGCCGGACCCAGCGATTTTTAAAATTTCAAAAAAAAGTTGGTGAACGTCAGTGGATGGTCGTAAGGTCTCGGGGTCACCTCGACAACAACTCGACCACTGGAGCCTATGAAGCAGTCGCCTCGATAAGGGACCGACTGTTTCAACGCCAGTCAGCCACACGCATCGAGAAGATGGGCGGGCGGAAACCTTCACCGCGGAGTGTTGTTCATCAGCCCACGCCGTTGGGGCGGCTTGTCGCGCTGGAGCGACGTTACCCGATTGATCGTCCGCCGCTTCAAGAAGCGTTGCGGCGTGCGATTGCTGATCAACGCTCGCTCGATGAGTTCATGAAGGACAACAGTCATGATGCAGGGGAGTGGGCCCGAGTTGCTCGACGGTGGGATGACTTCGCGTCGCAAGCGAACAAAGCGACGGACCTGCTGGTCGGGCTCGTCAGCTCTTCGAGGTTGGATCAGGCCGCGAAGGCACATTTTGCCTCACGACTGTTCACGCTTCGTGAGGAACTGGCGCCCACAATGAAAGTGCAGGCCGCCGCCGCACGCTTCATGGCCACACTGTCTCTTCCTTCCCTGACACGACGCCGAGGCAGGCCGGGTGCTGGCATCGTCAATGCGTGTCTCTCTGACCTTGTTGAGGATCTTGCGGGGCAGCACATCCCGAAAGAACAATGCTTGGCCTACGTGGCGGCCCTGGCTCAGGTCGAAGGTGTGATTGCCGAGGACGCTCGGGCGCCGATCAGTGATATTCGGAACCGTACGAAGCGGACGACCCACCGCCAAAAGCTGCAAGCCTTGAAGTCCTTGCAGCAGGCCTACCTGGCGTCGCCAATGTCAGGTGTGGCCGGCAAGACTGTTGCCGAAGCGGCGACGCAGGCCCGTCTCATCGCCCAAGGACACTGGCCCGAGGACTTGCAGAGATCCTTTCCCAGCGACACCGATCTAGAAAACGGGCTACTGGCGACTTTGAAGAGCCGTAAGTAGTGCGTTATCAACAAGTCGGCGGCATTCTCACGAATTGGAAAGTCTCACGTACCAATTCGTGTGCTCCCCACACGTAATTCGCCATAGACAGTTTTCGTGTGCTCGTTCCGACGCCTGAACGCTCTTGTGCAGGCGTGTAACGTCGAGGCATGCCGAGGCGCGAGGTCGTCCCGTCTGTTGAAGCGTTATCACGCAGACCGGTCACCGATGGCGAGCCCGGGTGTCTGTTCTGTGGCAGGCCGGTGTTCCCCGCAGGTCGGCGCGAGAAGCTGTTCTGTTGTGACCTGTGCCGCACCAGATACCACTACGCACGCCGACTGTCACAGCAGGCGGAGTTGAGAAAGTGGGCGAAAACCGCCGACGCAGTCTTGCGAGCTGGCCTAGCGATCCTGCGACCAAGCCGTTGGACAGCTCTGGGCCGACGGTAGATCGAGCGGCTGGCAGAACCGGACGGGAACATGGCCAGTGACAAGAAGGACAAGTCGAAGGAGGAATTCACGGCTGACTTCCCTCGGCTGATCGAGCTGGTGCGGAACGAGGACAACGGCCACATGGAGTTCTACCACCTTGATCCGAGGGGCCGGCCGACAGCGTCAGAGAGGGTGCCAACCGGGAGAACGTCCCGCGAGGGTGACGAGGTCGTCTCGGTGCCTCCACCCTCCGTGCCGTGGCCGCTCCCTCGGCGCCAACACGTGGAGCGATTCTTCAAGGAAGACACGAATGCGAAGTACTTCCGGGCTGTCGTGGCGTACCTCGAGAGGCACATCGATTTGCCGTCGGCAGCCTACGTGGTCTTCCTGGCCGCCTGGATCGTTCACACCCATATCGTCGATTGGATCTCTGCGACCCCGCACATCTTCCTGCCCGGTCCTCCGGAAACGGGGAAATCACGGACGCTGGCCGCGTGCCTGCACGCCGCTCGTCGAGGCATCCTCACCAATGCGTCGAGAGAGGCGGCGATGATTCGCTACGCCGATGAGTACCACGCGACGCTGGGTCTCGACGTCATCGACTTCATGGAACAGATCAAAGAGATGAAGGATTTTTATGCCGCCCGCACCTATCGGGACGGCACCGTGACAACCCGAGTGTTGGATTACCAGAAGGGCAGGTTCCAGGGCATGCAGCACTACGAGGCGTACGGGCCGACGATGGTGGTGTCCAACTACGCCCTGTCGGATGCAGTAATTTCGTCTCGGACACTCACGATTCCGGTCCACAAATCGACCCGCCAGTTCGGCCCTCGCCCGACGGCCGACATGGGACTTGAGCTGCGCGAGCGGGGTGCGGCCTTTCGGGCGCGGACGTTTTCGTTGAAGCTTCGCAACGACCTACCCACACCACACATTGCCGAGGGACGCCTCGGAGAGATCCTGGAGGGCCTTGCTCTGGTTGTTGAACTCACTGATCCAGCACAAATGCCGATTCTTGAAGGCTTGGTGGAGACCTTCGCCGAGGAGCGCCGGAGGGAGTCCCGAGAGACGCTTCAAGTCCAGGTACTGCGTCACTGTATCCGTGAGATCGGGTCGCGGCCGACCCGGGAAGTCCAAGTGAAGAAGCTTGTGACCGCCATGAACCAGGAGCGAGGCGAGACGGGCGAGCGGTCATTGAGTTCTCAGAAGATCAGTTCAATCTTGCGGACCGAGTTCAGGATGGCCACCGACAACGGTGCTGGCAACTACACCTACGTCACGTTGCAGCGCGACCGACTCGCCGAGTTGGCCGAGCGGTACGGGCTGCACCCGCCGGGCGATGCTGAAGAAGGGCCGGCGGCACAAGCAGTGACCCCTGGAGGACTACGCATCGCCAAGCCCAAAGTCTCTTGAGCTTCGTTAAGAAGTTAAGAAGTTAAGTAAGAGAAGAAAGGTGGAGGGAGGGAAATGCAGCCAGGAATCCAGAAGCGAGAGAATACTGACACCCCTTCTTACTCCCTTAACTTCTTAACTTACTTAACTCCATAACCCGGGGCGGGAGGTCGAACAGCGATGACGCACTCAACTGAGGTCAACCACCTCTATTATCCCGATGCCTAAAACTCCGCGTTGGTGGCCACAGGCTCCAGATGATTTAGACGCCGCGGAGGGGACCCAGGCACACCCAGCACCGCTACCACGCCTGTTCGTGGAGCAGTGCGCCATCGTGCGGGCAACGGCCAGGCTCCTGCGCCAGTCCCTGCTGGGGCGCCTTGGCGGGGCCCTGATGGCCGATCTCACGGTGACCTGGCCGGACCAGCAGCGGGTCGATTTCTCCGTCCCAGTGCTGACATCCCAGCAGGCCGTCGGGGGCGTGCGGTACTGGTTCGGCTGCCCACGGTGTGATCGCCGCGTCGGCTGCCTCTACAGCCCCGCGCCAAGCGAGCCCTTTTGGTGCCGCTGGTGCCGGGGGCTTCGGTACATGTCGCAGTATCGCCGGCCAAACGATCTGGTGCGCCTGCTCAAAGCGAAAGGCACCGAGCGGTGGTTCACGGGCCGCTTGCGGCCACCGGGACGCCCAAGGAAGCGTACGGTCCGCGCCACACGGCCTGTACGTACAGGTACGGCGCAGCACAGCGGAGCCCTACCGTACAAGGGGCCCGGTCGCCGACCCCCAGCACCGAGGCGCCCATGACTGACCGCACCCCTGATGCGCATGTTGGATCCGTCCCGAGCCCCTGGAGGACGGTGACCGAAGCCGGCCTGCGGGCCCGATGCGGACGGAAGGTGATCGACCCGAGTGTTCGGTTCGGCCTTCGGCATACAAGCAAGACGATCGGAGATAGAGCAGTGCTGAAGATGCGCTGCTGGAGTCATGAAGACGTTCGGCGGTGACCCATCAAGACCAACCATGAGGATTAGACATGACTAACACAAACAGTACGCCAGACGAATCCACCGTTCCATGGCAGGACGTCGCGCAGATAGCGCGTCAACTTTCAGTCGAGGAAATTACCCTTCTCCGGGCGATCAGCTACAGGCCCTACCATCCGACGCCTGGGCAATGGATGTTTGAGGTTGAACCCATGAACGATGAAGTCATGCTTATCGAGGTGTTCGTTAGGCTGAAAGACTCGCTCTTGGCGGTGAAGGCCGTGAAGGAGGATGACGACGGGCGCTACTGGGCGACTCCCCTTGGGCGTTGCGTAGCGCTCCTGTGCTACCCGTCCCCACCATTCGACCGATGACACAGTACGACCTGCTCCCGCGCTTGCTGACGGCGGATGAAGTCGCCGAGCTGCTGCGGACGAGCCGGAAAGCGATCTACGTCATGTGTGAGCGGGGCCAACTGCCGGGCGTGGTTCGGATCGGACGCCGTGTCCTGGTCGATCACGACGATCTGCTAAGGTGGCTCGGCCAGAAGCGCACGCCGTCGCTGGAGGAGTAGGACAGCGATGAGCGTAAGTGTCAAACGCACACCAAGTGGGAGTTGGGAGGTGGACCTTCATGTCGTGCTGCCGAACGGTCGCAGACATCGAGACCGCAGGCGGCTTCGGGTGTCAACCAAGTCGGCGGCTGTTCGCTGGGGACGCGCCCGCGAGTGTCAAACGCACACCAAGTGGGAGTTGGGAGGTGGACCTTCATGTCGTGCTGCCGAACGGTCGCAGACATCGAGACCGCAGGCGGCTTCGGGTGTCAACCAAGTCGGCGGCTGTTCGCTGGGGACGCGCCCGCGAGGTCACCCTTCTGACGGAGGGGTTGCCGGCCGGCAAGAACACTATGCAGAAGGAGGTGCCTACACTCACCGAGTTCGGTCCGCGGTTCTTGGACGGGTACGCGAGAGCCAATCAGCACAAGCCGAGCGGGATCGCCGCCAAGGAGACCGTTCTCAGGGTCCATCTGGCTCCCCTGCTCGGCGGCAAGAAGCTGGATGCCATTACAAACGAGGATGTGCAACGGCTGAAAACGGCGCTCAGAACGAAAGCGCCAAAGACGGTCAATAACGTCCTCACCGTGCTGAACACGCTTCTCAAAACTGCCGTCGAGTGGAACCTGATCGTGGGTGTCCCCTGCACCATCAAGATGCTCAAAGTCCCGAAATCATCGGCAGTGTTTCACGATTTCGAGACCTACGAGCGCCTGGTGACGGCGGCTCGTGCCGTCGATCCGCAGACCCATCTGATTGTCCTGCTCGGCGGAGAAGCCGGGTTGCGGTTGGGGGAAGTACTCGCGCTACGGTGGGAGGATGTCGATCTCGCCACGCCTCAATTGTACGTCCAGCGATCCGACTGGTGCGGCCAGGTGACCGCGGCGAAGGGCAGCCGGGTGCGGTATATCGGTCTAACGAATCGGCTGGCTGAGGCGCTCCGAACGCACAGGCATCTAAGAAGCCCGTTGGTGCTGTGCGACGAAGACGGCCAACCGCTTCTTCGGCGGACCGTACAGAACTGGGTCCGACGGGCAGCGTGTCGGGGGAAGGTCCAGAACAGTGGGGTGCACGTGCTCCGGCACACGTTCTGTTCGCGCCTGGCCATGAAGGGTGCGCCGACGATGGCCATCAAAGAGCTGGCCGGACACGCCAACATCACGACGACCCAGCGGTACATGCACCTGAGTCCTGCGGCCAAGGAGAGCGCCATTCGACTGCTGGACGAGCCGATTCCGGACCAGATCGGTGGCGAGGATACGACGAGCTGTGGAGTACGAAACGCTAACGTGTTGATATCGCGGTAGATAAGTGGCGGTGAGGCAGGGATTCGAACCCTGGGTAGAGGTTTAAGCCCCTACAACGGTTTAGCAAACCGCCGCCTTCAGCCTCTCGGCCACCTCACCGTGGGGTGTTTCGCTCGGGGGCGCGACTGCAGAAGGATACCGCATCCTGGGTGGTTCGCGAATCGCAGGCCTGAAGGCCTGCGCTACCTCAACTAGCAATCCGCTCGATGATGGCGGCGGCCATCGCCTTCGAGCCGACCGGGTCGCGGCCTGGTACCGGCACGAGGTCCACCGTGCGGTAGCCCGAGGCCAGCGCCGCGCCGATCGCGCGTTCGATTGCCGTCGCCTCGGCCTCGAGCTGCAGCGAGTGGCGCAGCAGCATCGCCACAGAGCCGATGGCGCCGATCGGGTTCGCCTTGTCCTGGCCCGCGATGTCGGGTGCCGAGCCGTGGACCGGCTCGAACAACCCGACCTTCCCGCCGACGCTGGCCGACGGCAGCAGGCCGAGCGACCCCACGATGGCGCCCGACTCGTCCGACAGGATGTCGCCGAAGAGGTTCTCGGTGAGGATGACGTCGTAGCGATCCGGCTTCGACGCGATGAGCAGCGCACACGCGTCGACGTACTCGTAGGTCAGCTCGACGTCGTCGTAGCGCGTGGCGATATCGGTGACCACCTGACGCCAGAGCCTCGAGGTCTCGAGGACGTTGGCCTTGTCCACCGATGTCACGTGCTTCCGCCGGAGCCGCGCGCTCTCGAACGCCACCTCGGCGATTCGCTCGATCTCCTCGACCGAATACCGCATGGTATTGAACGCCGATCGGCCGTCGGCGGCGATGCCGCGCGGCTGCCCGTAATAGAGGCCACCGGTCAGCTCCCGGACGACGAGCAGGTCCACGTCCTTGACGACATGGGGTTTCAGCGATCCTCCATCTTCCAGCCCCGGCCAGACGCGCGCCGGCCGGAGGTTCGCGAAGGTGCCGAGCTCACGGCGTAGCTGCAGGATGGCCGTTTCGGGACGCCGGTCGGGCGGCTCGCTGTCGAACTTCGGATGACCGACCGCCCCGAGAAAAATCGCATCGGCCGCGAGACAGGCGGCGAGTGTCTTCGGGGGCAGCGGAGGTTCGCCGGCATCCAGCGCCGCGCCGCCCACCGGGTAGGTCCGCAGGTCGAAGGCGTGGCCGAATCGATCGGCGACCGCCTGCAGCGCGGCGGCGGCGCCGTCGGCCACCTCCGGACCGATGCCGTCTCCCGGTAACAGGACGATCGCGGCGTTCATCACGCCAGCGCGGCGCCCGCCGTCTTGGGCTCGGCGGCGGCCTGGTCGGCGCGGACCCGTTCGACGACGGTCCGCAGGTCGTCGTCGCCGACGGTCTTCTGCTCGTCGGCCAGCCGCACCATGGCCTGGTAGGTCTGGTCGAGCTCGTGGCGGCTGAGCTCGTAGCCCAGCTCCTCGCACCGGTTCTGCACGGCGTGGCGCCCGGAGTGCTTGCCGAGCACCAGCGTCGTCTGCGCGACGCCGACATCTTCCGGCCGCATGATCTCGTAGGTGCGCCGATCCTTGAGCATCCCGTCCTGGTGGATGCCCGCCTCGTGCGCGAAGGCGTTGCGTCCGACGATCGCCTTGTTGGCCTGCACCGCCTCACCGGTGAGCGCCGACAGCAGCTGGCTCGTCGCGAAGAGCGCTTCGGTCTGGATGTCGGTCGCGAACGGCAGGCGGTCCGGCCGCACCCGTGTCGCCATCACGATCTCCTCGAGCGACGCGTTGCCCGCCCGCTCGCCGATGCCGTTGATGGTGCACTCGACCTGGCGCACGCCGCCCTGCAGCGCCGCCAGGGTATTGGCAACCGCCAGGCCGAGGTCGTCGTGGCAATGCGCGCTGAAGGTCGCCTTGTCGGCGTTCGGCACGCGCGCCATGACCGTCGTGAAGAAATCGAAGATCTCATCCGGCGTCGAGTAGCCGACCGTGTCGGGTAAGTTGATCGTCGTCGCGCCGGCGTCGATCGTCGCCTCGACGACCTGGCACAGGAAGTCGAGGTCGGTCCGCAGCGCATCCTCGGCCGAGAACTGCACGTCGTCGGTGTACTGGCGCGCGAGCTTCACGCCGTCCACCGCCGCGTCCTGACACTGCTCCCGCGACATGTGGAGCTTGTGCTCGAGGTGGAGATCCGACGTCGCCAGAAAGGTGTGAATGCGGCTGCGCGCGGCGCCCTTGATGGTCTCGCCGGCGCATTCGATGTCGGCGCGGCGACAGCGCGCGAGGCTGGCGATGATCGGGCGCCGGACTTCCCGCGCGATGCGGCGGACCGACTCGGCGTCGTCCTTCGACGCAATCGGAAACCCGGCCTCGATGATGTCCACGCCCAGGGCGTCGAGCTGCCGGGCCAGCTGGAGCTTCTCGTCGATCCGCAGCGAGAAGCCGGGTGCCTGCTCGCCGTCGCGCAACGTCGTGTCGAAAATGGTCAACCGCTCAGCCGTCATGCACGCCTCCCTCACCAGCTGTTGTACGTGTCGGTCGGAACTGTAGTCAAGGTTATAATCATTACCTTATAATAACTCTGACTTATGTCATCGAGATGGGGGCGGATCCGTGGATCTTGCTGAGCTGCAGACGTTTCTGATGGTCGCCTCGGAACGGAGCTTTTCACGTGCGGCCGTGAAGCTGCACCGCACCCAGCCGGCGGTCAGTCAAGCGATCCGACGCCTGGAGGTGGAGGTCGACGAACGGTTGTTCGACCGGACGTCGAAAGGCGGCCGGCTCACCGAGGCCGGCCGCATCCTGCTCGACTACGCGCGGCGACTGACCGAGCTACGCGACGAGGCGCAGCGCGCCGTGCGGGAGCTGCAGGACTTCCGGCGGGGCCGGGTCACGATCGGCGCGAACGAGGCGGCGGTGCACGTCCTGCTGCCGATCGTCGCGCGCTTCCGCCACGAGCGTCCCACGGCACAGGTGGACGTGCGCCGCGTGCCCGCCCGCCAGGTGGCGGCCGAGCTGCTGAACGGCACTATCGACTTCGGAGTGCTGACCTTCCATCCGCCGGAGCGAGGGGTCCAGTCGGTGACGATCGGGAGCGACGAGCTGGTCCTGCTGACGAGCCCGACCCACCCGTTGGCGGGCCGCCGGGAAATCTCGATGGAGGAATTCGGCCGGCAAACGGTGATCGCCCACAACGACCCGTCACCGGCGCGCGAGCGGGTGCTGCGCCTGTCGGAGCAGCGTCACGCGCCGATCAACATCCAGATGTCGTTTCCGAGCCTCGACGGCATCAAGCGCGCCGTGGAGATGGGGCTTGGCGTCGCGCTCTTGCCCCGGCGGTGCGCGCTCGCCGAGATCTCGCGCGGGCAGCTCGCCGTGGTGCGGGTGCCGCAGTTGCGTCTGCCGCGACAGGTGCGACTGGTCTATCGCCGGTCGGGCGAAATGTCCCGGGCCGCAGCGGCCTTTCTCGATGCGGCGAAGCAGGAAGGGAAGAAGAAGACCGGAGGGAGAAAGCACAAGACAGACTGAGCGGATCAGAATCCGGTCACGTAGGGCAGCCGCTGCGCGACGGCGCGGACGTCGTCGAACCGATCGAGCAACAAGCCGGTGGCGTCCCACGTGCCGGCGCGGAGCGCGGCGCGGACGGCGAGCGCCATCGACACCGCCATCGTCTGGTCGGCCACCTGCACGGTCAGCGCCTGCACGTCGAGCGTCATCGAGGCCGCCGGATGTTCCTCGGCGACGCGCATGAGCGTCTCGATCACCTCCGGCGTCGCCGTGGCGCACGGCAGCCCGAGCGCCGTCGAGTTGCCGAGAAAGATCTCCGAGAACGACTCGCCGATGCACGCCTGGATCCCCCAGCGCTTGAGCGCCTGTGGCGCGTGCTCGCGCGACGATCCACAGCCGAAATTCTCGTTGGCCAGCAGGATCGACGCCCCCTGATACTGCGGCTGGTCGAACGGATGCGGCGTCCCGGCCTTGGCCAGCGCCGCACGGTCATCCTCGAAGACGTGCGCCTCGAGGCCCTCGAAGCGCACCGACCGGAGGAAGCGCGCCGGAATGATCCGGTCGGTGTCGATGTCCTGGCCGCGCAGCGGTATCGCCCGGCCGCTCACGCGGTCAATCGCTTGGTCGCCGTCGCCCGGCATCACGTCGCCTCCCCGGCCGGCGTCGGCGTCGACATCGGCGTCATTTGGCGCACGTCGGTCACCTCACCGGCGATCGCCGCGGCGGCGACCATCGCCGGACTCATGAGCAACGTCCGGCCGGTCGGGCTGCCCTGCCGTCCCTTGAAATTCCTGTTCGACGACGAGGCGCACACCTGCCGTCCCTGCAGCTTGTCGGGATTCATCGCGAGGCACATCGAGCAGCCGGCGCCGCGCCATTCGAACCCGGCCGCGCGAAACACCGCGTCGAGCCCTTCCCGCTCTGCCGCCGCCCGCACGGCCTGCGACCCGGGCACCACGAGGCCGGTCACGTGGGCCGAAATGCGCTGGTTGGCCACCACCTGCGCCGCCTCCCGCAGGTCGGTGAGCCGCGAGTTCGTGCAAGACCCGATGAACGCCACATCGATCTTCGTGCCAGAAATCGGAGCGCCTCCCTCGAACCCCATGAACGCGAGCGCTTCGGTAATCGCCGGCCGCTGCGCCGGCTCGATGTCGTCCGGGGTCGGAATGCGCTCGCCGACCTGCACCGACTGGCCGGGGTTGATGCCCCAGGTCACGACTGGCGCCAGCGCACGCCCATCGATCTCGACCCGATCGTCGTAGACGACATCGGCATCCGAGGCGATCGACGCCCACCAGGCCTTCGCCCGGTCGAACGCCTCGCCCTGCGGAGCGAACGGCCGGCCGGACAGATAGTCGAAGGTCGTGGCGTCCGGATTCACGTAGCCGGCACGGGCGCCGCCCTCGATCGACATGTTGCAGACGGTCATCCGCTCATCCATCGTCATGCGATCGACCACGTCGCCGCCGTACTCGTAGGCGTAGCCCACGCCGCCGTTCACGCCGAGCCGCCGGATGATCTCGAGGATGACGTCTTTCGCATAGACGCCCCGCGTCAGCGCGCCGGTCACGTCGATTCGGCGAACCTTCAGCCGGTCGATGGCCAGGCACTGCGACGCCAGCACGTCACGGACCTGCGAGGTGCCGATGCCGAACGCGACGGCGCCAAACGCGCCGTGGGTCGACGTGTGGCTGTCGCCGCACGCGATCGTCATGCCGGGCTGCGTGAGACCGAGCTCGGGGCCGATCACGTGGACGATACCTTGCCGCGGGCTGGATAAATCCCAGAGCGGGACGCCGAACTCGCGGCTGTTCCGCTCGAGCGCCGCCATCATTTCCTCGGCCAGCGCATCGGCGAACGGCCGGGCCTGGTCGACGGTCGGGATGATGTGATCCACGGTCGCGAACGTGCGTTCGGGAAACTGCACCGTCCAGCCACGGCTGCGCAGCATGTCGAACGCCTGCGGGCTGGTCACCTCGTGGACCAGATGCAGGCCGATGAACAGCTGAGTCTGACCGGTCGGCAGCTGGCGCACGCGGTGCGCGTCCCAGACTTTCTGAAGCAGTGTTCGGCCCATGGCGGTTCGTCAGTCGTCAGTGACACTCGTGCCGGCGTGCGATCGAGGTCCACCTTGAAGCGTATGTGAGGCGGACAGGCGATGCAACCGCGAATCGACGCACCGGCGCGACGCCAGGCCCGCGAGTTATCGCGGAAGATTCGGGACCTCGTCCGTCTGGATGTTCAACACTCCAATCGTGGACGGCCCGGCCCGGCCGGTGACACGGCCTGGCGGCCCCTCACCCCAACCCTCTCCCAGAGCAAGAGGGAGCTGAGCGTCATCCATCTCGACCTGGGCGAAATCCGTATACCTGGCCGAACGCGGCGTCCTGATCTGCAGAATCGCCGCCGACCGCACGTTCGCCAGCGGGCGAGGTGCTGGTCGAGCTGTCTCCCTCTCCCTCTGGGAGAGGGTTGGGGTGAGGGCGTGGCTGCTAGCTGCTACGCCCGCGGCGACTCGCCGTCCGCGTATAACGCGGCGCCGCAGTACTTGCAGTGGGTGGCGTCCGAGTCGTGGCCCTCCCGCGAGCAAGCCAGACAGGCCTGCGTCGAGATCTTGGGCCGCATCGCCGCCTGCGCGATCTCGACCGACACGATGCCGGTCGGCACGGCGATGATGGCGTAGCCCAGAATCATCAGGCCGCTCGCCGCGATCTGCCCGAACACGGTTTGCGGCGCGATGTCGCCGTACCCCACGGTCGTCATCGTGACGATCGCCCAGTACACGGCGCGGGGAATGCTCGTGAAGCCGTTCGCTTCACCCTCGATCAGGTAGAGCAGCGCGCCGACGATGACGGCGATCGACAGCACGGCCGTGACGAAGACGACGATCTTCGCCCGGCTCGCCTTGAGCGCCCTGGCCAACCCCTCCGCCTCGCGCAGGTAGTAGCCCAACTTGAAGACACGAAAGATTCGAAGCAGACGCAGCGCTCGAATGACAAGCAGTGACTGGGTGCCCGCAACGAGCAGGCTGAGATAGGTCGGGACGACCGCCAGAAGATCGACGACCCCGAAGAAGCTGGTCGCGTACCGGACGGGTTGGCGCACGCTGGACAGACGGAGGACATACTCCAGCGTGAAGAGCAGCGTGAACGCCCACTCGACCCCGAGCAGCAGCGGGCCGTGGGCCGCGTGAATGTCGGCCACGCTGTCGAGCATGACGACGGTGACGCTCAACACGATCGACGTGATCAGCACCACGTCGAACAGCTTGCCGGCCGGCGTGTCCGCCTCGAACACGATCTGGTGGATGTGCTGACGCCAGGGCGCCACGGGCCGGTCGCGTGGATTGATCGTCATCCTGCCTCCGATGCCGGATATCGCATGATACCGGAGGTGCGCGGCGGCATGTCGGGTTTCGCGGCGAAGGTGTACGCGCTCGACCGCATGGTGGATGTCGTGGCGGATGGCCAGCCGGCTGGAGGCGACGCCTGGCTCAAGCTGAGCCACCATCTGCTGCGCGGCGATCGTGGTCGCGTCTACGTGCCGTTCACGGTCACGATTGACGAGGCGCCGGGCCGGTTCCGGTCGGTCAGCCTGTACGTCCGTCTGGCGAACCGGGGTGAGGATGCGAGCGCCGGGAAGAAGCGCGCCGCCCGCCAGCGGATCATCGGATTCGAGCCGGGCAACCTGCCGGTGTTCGTTCCGGAGCGTGCTCACGTCGCAGATGCTCCCGCTGGGCAACGTTCCCGACGGCAGCTACCGGCTCGAGGTCCTCGTCACCGACAACCTCGCCGGTCGCATGACGACGCGAAACCTCCAGTTCATCGTCCGCAACGACAGCCAGCACTAGCGGCCTAGCGGCGGGTCGAGGGGCTGCGCCGACGGCGGCCGGGGGGACGGGCCGACGCCGGCTTGGGCGCCCTCACGGGCGGTGGTGTCCGGTCGCCCACCTGCGGCACCGGGGCGTGGAGGCTCTGCTGGTAGTAATCGTCGAGCAGCATCGCGATGAGCGCCGACTCGTCCTCGTTCTCGGCGAGCGCGCGCGCCAGCGGGACGAACCGCTGGCTCCGCTCGGTGATAAGTTGATCGCGCTCGCGCAGCCGCGCCTCGAGCAGGACCGTCACACGCTCGGCCACCACCCCCGCCACGTCCGATGGCGTCGGCAGCGGCCGTTCCTGCATCTCGATCCCGTAGGCCTTGGCGATCTTGTTGAGCGTGAACCACTCGAGCTCGGTGACGAGCGACATGGCGACGCCGGCAGCGCCGGCCCGCCCGGTCCGGCCGGCGCGGTGGATGTAGCCCTCGATGTCGGCCGGTGGCTCGTACAGGATGACATGCGATAACTCCGGAACGTCGAGCCCGCGCGCGGCGACGTCAGTCGCGACGAGAAAGCGGAGGGTGCCCTGGCGGACCCGTTTCAGCACCCGCTCGCGATCGGCCTGCGAGAGGTCGGCGCTCAACTCGTCGGCGTCATAGCCGAAGTTCTTGAGGACGTTCGAGACGTAGTGCACCATCGACTTGGTGTTCAAGAAGATGATCGCCGACGACGGATTCTCGAGCTCGATGATCCGCATGAGGCTGCGGTCCTTGTCCATCCCCGGCACGATGTAGTAGACGTGCTCGGTGTCGGTGACATGGACGTGATCGCGGCTGAGCGTCAGCAGTGCGGGCTCGTGGACGAATTCCCTGGCGGTGCGGATGACGTAGCTCGGAAAGGTCGCCGAGAACATGCAGCTGTGCAGCCGTCGCTCCGGAAAGTGCCGTTGCATCTCCTTCATGTCGGGATAGAACCCCATCGACAGCATGCGATCCGCCTCGTCGAAGACGACCATCTCGAGATGCTTGAACGACAGCGTTCGCTTCAGTAGATGATCGAGCACGCGGCCCGGGGTCCCGACGACGATGTGCGCGCCTTCGCGGAGCGCGTCCATTTGGGGACCGTAGCCGACGCCGCCGTACACCGGCACGTGGCGCAGCCCCATGTCGCCGCACAGCGTCTCCGCCTCGTGCCAGACCTGGCGCGCCAGCTCGCGGGTCGGGACCAGGACAAGCGCCTGACAGTGTGGCTGCGACGGATCGAGCCGCTCGAGCATGGGCAACAGGAAGGCTCCGGTCTTGCCGCTGCCGGTGCGCGCCTGGATCAACACGTCGCGGCCGGCCAGGAGGTATGGGATCGCCTTGGCCTGGACCGGCATGAGCGATGTCCAGCCGGCGCGGGCCACGCCGGCGCGCAGCCGGTCGGGCAGGCCCTCGACCGTGATTTCTGGCAGCGGGTTCTCTGGCTCGGAAAACCCAGGCTCACTCAGACTGCTAGTCAAGTAACGCTCACTGGAAGGGCGGGTGTCGACATGTACATCCTCTCAATCATGTCACAGATGGCACGGCCTCGCCGGGTCGCTCTGTGGTCGGTAACTAGGAAGGAAACTAGGAAGAAGGAGGGGGACGCCGCGGGCGCCCGCCTCCTCGTTCGGCCTCTGGATTAGACGGCGCAGGCCATGTCTTCGCCGCAGCACATCGGCGACTTGATCTTGCCGTGTCCGTCCGGACACTTCGAGACGTGCACCGACGTGCCGTCTACATCCAGCGTGTCGTGCACAAGCTCTTTGCCACATTTCCCGCACGTCATCGTCCCGACACTCATTCCGCACTTCGGACAGGTATACGCAGCCATGAAGCTCCTTTCATTATGGCGAACCGGTTTAGTCTATCGAATTTCGTGACCGTTCGAACGTCCCAGCCGCCCCACCACCGCATAGACCGCGAGCCCGGCCACCAGGATGCCCAGGCCGACGAGTGACTCGAAGGTGCGGTTCGTCAGGGTGAAGGTGAGCATCCACAGGCTCACGGCCAGGAAGACGGCGGGCGTGATGGGGTACCCCCAGGTTCGGTAGGGCCGCGGCAGGTCGGGCTGGGTGTACCTGAGGACGTACACGCCGGCGACTGCCAGGGTTGAGATCGAGACGAGCAGGATCGACGCGTAGACGAGCACCTGATCGAACGTCGAGGTGTAAATGAACCCAAGCGACAGGACCAGCTGGAACATGAACGCGTTCACCGGCAAGCCGCGGCGGCTTCGCCGCGACAGCCAGGCCAGTGCCGGCACATCTTCTCCCATCACGGCCAGGATCCGCGGTCCCAGGAAGACGTAGGCGCTCACGGTCGACGCCAGCAGCGCGACGATGATGGCGGCCGTGATCCGGCCCCCGGCCTCGCCGAAGATCCGCGTGCCGGCCAGGAAGCCGACCTCGATCTGGCCGGCCAGCTCGTCCATCGGGACGGTACGGAGAAACACGTAGTTCAGGAGCATATACAGGACCGTGACGATCGCGGTGCCCACCAGCAGGGCGCGCGGCAATGTCCGGGTGGGTACATCGAGCTCGCCCACGATGTAGATCGCCGAATTCCATCCGGTGTAGGCATACGAGACGAAGACGAGCGCGACAGCGAACGCCGGTCCGGTCATGAGGCGCAGATCCGCGCCCTGCGGCACGAGGGCGACAGCTTGAGCGTCCCCAACGCTGAACGCGGCTCCGACGAAGACGAGGATCAGGACGACCTTCAGGCTGGTGAGGACTTTCTGCAACTTCGTCCCGGCCTGCAAGCTAGACGCGTGGAGCAGGCTGAAGGTCAGCACGGTGCCGGCGGCCAGATGATCCTCCGGCACCCCGGGCAAGATGGCGCCGGTATAGGACGCCAGGGCCATGGCGGCCAGGGCCGCGGGGCCGGCGAACCCGACGGTTGCCGACACCCACCCGGCCAAGAACCCCACCGACGGCGCGTACACCTCTCTGAGAATGTTGTACTCGCCGCCCGAGCGCGGGAGCGCCGCACCCAACTCGCCGTAGGTCAGCGCACCGCACAGCGCGATCACGCCGCCGACGAGCCACAGCATCATGACGGCGGACGTCGACTGGATGTCGGCGACCTGGAACCCGAGCGTGGTGAAGACGCCGGTGCCAATCATGGCGGCAATCACGAACGCGGTCGCCGTCGTGAGGCCGAGCGATCCGGAGTCTGGCCGAGGGGCCGTCATGCTGTAAGCGGCACCGTTCCCTGCATCGCAACCAAGGCGCGCACAGCGCGCCTCGCGCGCTGCGGCGCGGGGCAGCGGGGCCCCCGCGAGCACCGCGCGGGGGTTCGGGGCAACGCCCCGACCCGACAAAGATCGCCACACCCCTCACCCCAACCCTCTCCCGGAGGGAGAGGGAGTAACGGAGGCTGCGCGTCTCTCAAGGATTCTCCGAGAGCCGAGAGCCGAGAGCCCAGAGCCCAGAGCCTGGAGCCCTCTCTAGTAGGCCACGGCCATGCCGTCCTTGTGGTGACTCGAGCCGCCGATCATCGCGCCGGTCGCCCGGTCGAACATGATCCCCTGCCCGCCGCCGACACCGCCGATCTCCGTACGTCGCCTGAGCTCGTGCCCCATCGCCTCCAGCTCTGCGAGGACGTCCGGGTCGATACCCGGCTCCACGGTCACGGTCATCCCCCGGTTGTGATTGATCCGGGGCACCTCCAGCGCCTGCTGCATGTTCATCCCGAACTCCACGACGTTCAGGAAGACCTGCACGTGCTGCTGGGGCTGGACCGAGCCGCCCATCACGCCAAAGCTCATGAAGAACTCACCGTCCTTGAACGCCATCGCGGGAATGATCGTGTGGAACGGGCGCTTGTGTGGTGCCGCGACGTTGATGTGCCCTTCCTCCAGCGAGAACAGCGCCGCCCGGTTCTGCAGCGTGATGCCGGTGTCCGGCACGACCAGCCCCGACCCGAATGACGCGAAGATGCTGTAGATGAACGAGACCGCGTTGTGGTCCTTGTCCATCACCGTCACATAGATGGTATCGCCTCGCTCGGGCAAGCCCGACTCATTCAGCTCCTGCGCCCGATCCGGATCGATGCGATCGAACTGCGCCTTGCCGTAGCGCTTGGAGGTCAACACGTCCACCGGCAGCTCGTTCGCCTCGGGATCGCCCACCCACCGGCCGAGGTCGGCATAAGCCAGCTTCTTGGCTTCGACGAAATGGTGCAGGTAGGCAGCCGAGTTATGGCCCAGCGCTTTCATGTCGACGTTCTCGAGCGTGTTCACCATCTCGAGTGCGGCAATCCCCTGGCCGTTGGGCGGCAGCTCGTAGAGCGTGTAGTTCTTGTAGTCGGTCCCCAGCGGCTCCACCCAGGTCGAGGTGTGCTCCTCGAAGTCCTGCATCGTGAAGAACCCGTGCTTGCTGTCGGAATAGGCCACGATCGCTTCGGCGATCGGTCCGCGATAGAAGGCGTCTCGGCCACCCTCGGCCAGCATCCGCAGCGTCTGGGCCAGGCTGGGGTTGACGAAGAGCTCGCCAATGTGCGGCGCCTGCCCATCGACCAGCCAGGTGGCGGCGGCTGACGGCTCGCGCAGCAATTTCCGCTCGCTGCCCGCCCAGGCCTCGCCGATCCGCTCGGTCACGTGGAAACCGTGCTCGGCGTAGTAAATGGCCGGCTCGAGCACCTCGGCCATCGTCATCGTGCCGTACGCCTCGAGCAAGGTGAACCAGCCGTCCACCGCGCCCGGCACCGAGACCGAATAGATGCCGCTGATCCGCTCCATCCCTTGCGCGTCGAGCCGTTCTTGGAGCGCGTCGAGCGTCATGCTGTAGGACGAGCGGCCGCTACCGTTCAACCCAACCAGCTTCTTCTCCGCCTCCAGGTAGACCATCGCGAACATGTCGCCGCCGAGCGCGGTGCTGTTCGGCTCGACGACGGTGAGCACCGCCGCGGTGGCGATGGCCGCGTCGATCGCGTTGCCGCCGTTCTTCAGGATGTCGAGGCCGGCCAGCGAGGCGAGCGGCTGGCTCGTCGCCACGACGCCCTGGTGGCCGATCGTCGCCGACCGTTTCGTGTCGAAGGGAAACGGCGAGCCCGATTCCTGGGCCGCCCCGACCGCCGACCATCCCACGATCACCAACGCTGCCGCCGCTGCTACCCACACCGTCCCGAGTGATCTGCGATGCATCCTGTTTACCCCTTCGTTGAACTCTTCGAACTCTTCGATTTCTCCGCGGCCGGCGCGTGGGCGTGGTGCCCGCACAACCCGCCCATTATGCCCCGCCGCCATCAGACGCTGGCTGAAATTCCCGTCCTCACGGCTGCGGCGTCACGACGAGCACGCGCGGCACGCCTTGCGATTCCAGCGTTTCGTTCAGCGACGCCACCTCGCCTTCGATCGCCCCGCGGACTTCCGCAAGGACAGTCCGCATCCGCTCCTCGAGGACGCCCTGGACTTGCCGCTGCTGGTCGTTCGGCGGGAAGTCGTAGGTCGCCACGTTCCGGATCAGATAGGCGAGGCGGCCGGACAGCATCGTGGGCCACCGGATCTGGTCCTGCCCGGTGCCGGTCGTCTTCAGCCGGACGAGCTTCTCCTCGACGGCGATCAGCGTACCGTCCACCTCCCCGATGGCCTCGACGAGCGATGCGCGCTCGTCCCCGGCAGCAGCGTCAGACAGGACCGCTTGCAGGTCGTAGAGCTGCCGCCGGATCCATTCGAGCTGGTTGACCGCGAGCGCGACCTGCTCGTGATCGTCCCGCACCTGGCGGACCATCGCGATCTGTGCCGCGATGTCCGCCTCGCTGCCCTGGGAGTTCGGATCCTTCCGGACTTCCAACGGCTGACGCTGCTCCTGGCCGTCCACGTCGAGGACGACGGTGTAGGTGCCGGGCGGCTCGAGAACGGTGATCTCGCCGCCACCCGACCGCCAGCGCTCGTCGCCCAGATCGACCCACTCGCCGTAGATCGGCTTGGTCCGCAGCTTGATCTCCACCGAGGGCTCACTCCGGAGATCCCACCAGACCCGGTTGATCCCCTCGTCGGTGGTGCCTTCCAGCGTCCGGACGGTCTCCCCCTGCGCGTTCTCGATCCGGAGGCTCACCTCACCGTCCAGTTCCGACCCCAGCCAGTAGTTGATCGAGGCGCCGTAGGGCGGGTTGTCGCCGTCGGACGGGTCGTTCGGCATCGCCTGGGGCGACGTGATGTTGTGAAACCGATAGGCCGCGCGCGGCGCGAACAGGTGCGCGTTCGCGCTGGCCACCTCTGGCGTGAGCTGCTGGAGCGGTGTCAGGTCGTCGAGGATCCAGAACCCCCGGCCGTAGGTACCAACGACGAGGTCGTTGAAGTGCTCCTGGATGACGATGCCGTAGTTCGGCGCGGCCGGCATGTTCAGCTGGAGCGGCTGCCACGCGTTGCCGTCGTCGAACGACACATACACGGCGTTCTCGGTGCCGAGATAGACCAGACCGGGCCGCACCGGGTCTTCCTGGATGCTCCGCGCGAAGCTGAGCGGGCTGTCGGTGATGCCGTCGGTGATCTTCGTCCACGACTCGCCGTAGTCCTCCGTGCGGTAGACGTAGGGCGCGAAGTTCCCCACCTGATGGAACTCGATGGCGAGATACGCCTTGCCGGCGTCCCACTTCGACGCGTCGATGCCGCGCACGACGCCCAGCTCCGGCAGGTCGGGGATGTTCGCCGTGACGTTCTGCCAGCTCGCACCGTTGTCCCGGCTCACGTGCACGATCCCGTCGTTCGACCCGGCGTAGAAGACGCCTTGCTGCGCCGGCGACTCGTCGAACGCGTAGATCACGCAGCAGTACTCGACGCCGATGTTGTCTGGCGTCAGGTCGCCCGACATCCCCTGCATGCCCTTGTCGTTCGTCGTCAGGTCGGGGCTGATGACCTCCCAGCTCTGGCCATCGTTCGTCGTCCGGTGGACGTGCTGGCTCGTGACGTAAATGGTCTCGTGGTCGTGCGGTGAGATGAGCAGCGGGAAGGTCCACTGGAACCGGTAGCGCAACGTCTCGGCCGGCCACCCGATCGTGCTCTCCGGCCAGACCTCGACCTGACGGAACTGCCGCGTCCGCTCGTCGTACCGGACGACGATGCCGCCGACCGCGCCGGAGCCGGACGCCGACGACCAGATGATGTCCGGCTCTTCCGGATCGGGCGTGGCGAAACCGCTCTCGCCGCCGCCCACCGAGTGCCACATGCCGCGCGGGATCCGGCTGCCGCCGAACCCGCCGGTCCGGCTGTTGCTCGGGCCGCGGAACGACGGGCCGTCCTGCCGGTTGCCGTAGACGTTGTAGGGAATCTTCGTGTCGGTCGTCACGTGATACATCTGCGCGATCGGCAGGTTCACCCGCAGCCAGGTCTCGCCGCGGTTCTGGGAAATCGCGATACCGCCATCGTTGCCGACGATCATCCGGTCACCGTTGGTCGGGTCGATCCAGATGTCGTGGTTGTCACCGCCCGGGCGCCGCCGGCCGGTCTGGAGGACGCCGGTCCGGCCCCCGTCGATCGATTTCACGAACGGCGCGGTCAGGAAGTACGCCTCGTCCGGGTCGTCCGGCGCGACAGCGCAGTTGTTGTAGTACGCCGTCCGGCCACCGAGGTTCTGGTCGTGGGTCATGAGCTCCCAGGTCTCGGCGCCGTCGTCCGACCGCCACAGCTCGCCGTTGTCCGTCTCCTCACCATCGAGCGGCACGCCGTCGCCCGTCTCGATGAGCGCGTAGATCCGGTTCGAGTCGGCCGGCGTCAGGCAGACGTCGACCTTGCCGATCATCCGGGTGGGCAGGCCGTTCTCCTCGAGCTTCGTCCAGGTGTCGCCCGCGTCGCGCGACATGTAGAGCCCGCTGCCCGGTCCGCCGCTCTGGCGCCCCCAGGTGTTGAAGGTGACGGTCCACATGCCGGCGTACAGGATGCGCGGGTTGTTCGGATCCATCTCGACGCTCGACGCGCCGGTGTTCTCGTCCGCGAACAGGACGTGCTCCCAGGTCTCGCCGCCGTCCATCGTCCGGTAGACGCCGCGCTCCGGCTGCGGTCCGTGCGCGTGGCCCAGCGCGCCGACGAAGACGATGTCGGGGTCGGTCGGATGGATCAGGACGCGCGAGATCCGGCCGGTGGCTTCGAGGCCCATGTTGGTCCAGGTCCCGCCGCCGTCGGTCGACTTCCACACGCCGTCACCGATCGTGACGTTCGAGCGGATGTGCGGCTCACCGGTGCCGGCCCAGACGATCTCGGAATCGGAGACCGACACGGCCAGGGCGCCGATCGAGTGCGTCGGGTAGTCGTCGAAGATCGGCTCCCAGAACAGCCCGCCGTCCACCGTCTTCCAGATGCCGCCCGAAGCAGCGCCGACGTAATAGATGAAGGGATCGCCCGGGATGCCGGCCACCGACGCGATCCGGTTGCCGACCGGGCCGATATGCCGGTACGTGAGAGCGTCGTACTGATCGGGCGAGACGTCCTGTGCGGCGGCGGTACCGGCCGCGCTGAACATGATGAGGGCGGCCGCCAGCGAGACGGCGCCGCGCGTGAGAATCCGGCCGGGAAGCTTCGTCATCGTGACCCCCTCGGGGGAAAACCCCGATCAAGAGGATCAGAATCTATCGGAGCGAGGGGTGGGACGCAACCGGAGCAGGCTCACTCGGGATCGGCCTCGGCCGGCGGCCAGCCGTCGGGAAGGTCGAACCGTCGAATGACCTCTCGGACGCCAGGCACTGCCAGAAGCGGACGGAAGATCGGCATCCGTGCCGCGAACAGGAGATAGGTATCCCAGGTTGCGTACGCACGCTCGACGAGTGGGAGCACGTCGTCCACGTCACCAACCGACTTGGCGGCCATCGCCAGAGCCGAGGGCGGCATATGTTCCCGGCCAGCGACCAGATGTCGGTCCGCTGATCGACCGGCTGTGCCTGCAGCTGCTCGGGCGACATGTAGGCCACCGTGCCCATCACCGTGCCGGTCTGCGTGATCCCTTCCGACCCGACGAGCTTGGCCAGTCCGAAATCCAGGATCTTCACGACGCCGGAAGAGGTGAGCATGAGGTTCGCCGGCTTGATGTCGCGGTGGACCATGCCGGCCCGATGCGCCTCGGCCAGTCCTTCGGCCGTCTGAATCGCGACGTCCAGCGACTCGGTCAGGGTCAGCGAACCGTCCGCGATTCGCTGCTTCAGCGTGGCACCGTCATAGCAGGCCATCACCAGGTAGAGCTGCCCGTCATCGCTCTCGCCGATCTCGTGGATCGTGCAGATGTTCTGGTGGTCGAGCGCGGACGCGGCCTTGGCTTCCTGGACGAACCGCGTCTTGGCGTCCTCGTCGCGGGTCAGGTCGGGCGGCAGGAACTTCAGGGCGACCGGCCGGTCCAGCCGAGTGTCCATCGCCCGGTAGACGACGCCCATCCCGCCGCCCCCGAGCTTGGCCTCGATCTGGTACGGACCGATCTTCGTGCCGGGGTCCAGGGTGGATGCCATGAAAGGGGTTGATTATAGACCCGTAAGCCCTCACCCCAGCCCTCTCCCGGAGGGAGAGGGGGTCTAGGCGTCATCAACCTGCCCGGGTAGGCCCTCACCCCGGCCCTCTCCCAGAGGGAGAGGGAGCAGCGCAAGAAACACGCCGGGACGTTCCCGCGGAAACGCGAATTTCGTGCCACCACGGTGAGATCGGCAAGCCGAGGAATCACTCCCAGCGAAAGAACTTTGTCGACAGCCCGGTGCACACGGCGAACACGAGAATCAACGCCGCTACGTTCCCCCAGTGCGCACCCCAGCCCGAGCCATCCCAGATCCCTTGCATGAGCGCGACGGCATGGGTCGTGGGGAGTACGTAGGCGACGATCTGAAGCGGGGGCGAGAGCTGCGCGATGGGAAAGAACAGGCCGGACACCGCAATCATCGGATAGAGGAGCGCCGCACCGGGACGCTACTCCGTCCGGGTGAAGTCGGCCTCGACAGCCAGCTCCTCCACGTCTTCGGGAGGGGTGGGATTGATGTTGTACATGAGGAGATGCAGGGCCTTCCCGCCAACAGGCTTCAGGACGATCCGCCAGCCCCAGTCGACGTCCGGGAACTTGCCGCCCAGGAGCGTGGTCACCTCGGCTCCAGCTGGTGACTCGTCCTCGACATTCATGTTCGGATCTTGCAGGCGATTCGTGCCTTGCCACTTCCCCGCACACGCGGCCAGTCTGTCCAGCGCACTCATGACGCTCCACGCGCTGCCGACGCGCCTCGAAGAATCGTCGCGCTTCGTCGTCTCGAGTTGTCGTCGCCGTGGTGATCGGCTAACTACTAACTCAACGCATTCAGCACTGCGTCGATGTCGTCGTCGTTGTTGTAGACGGCCGGCGACACGCGCAGCTGGTGCCACTTGACCTTCACGTCGACGTTCGCCCGCTTCAACTTGGCCAGTGTCTCGTCCGGGTGTGGGTCCTGGAAGGCGGCCAGCGGAGTGCCCATACCCGGCGGTGTGATCGTCGGATACCCGAGCGCCGGCAGCTCACGAAGCACACGCTCCACCATCGGGGTGGCGTGTGCCTGAATCCGGTCAATTCCGATATCCAAAATGTACTGCAGCGACTGCAGCTGGCTCGCGATGACGACGTGGGGCGGTGTGCCGATCTCGTACCGGGCGGCCCCCGGCCGCGGCTCCCACGTGACGTCGGCGGGCCCGGTCGGACTCCCGGGGAAGTTGTGGTACTGGATGTTGTCGTATTGGCGGTCTCCGAACTGCATCGGCCGGAGGACCTCGTCCTGCAGCTCCTCCTTCACGTAGAGAAAGCCGAGTCCTTCGAGGCCCATGAGCCACTTGTAGCCGCCGGCACAACAGAAATCGAGCCCAAGGGCTCGCACGTCCATCGGGACGCAGCCAGCCGCCTGGACCACGTCGCCGTACAGGTAGGCGCCGTGCGCGTGCGCCAGCTCACTGAGCGCCTTCGAGTCGGCGACAAACCCGTTGATATTGGACACCCACGTGATGGCGATGAGCCGCGTGTCGCGGTCCACCATCTCTTCGAAATCGCTCAGATGGGTGCGCCAGTCGCGCTGCTTGACGATCCGGACTTCCAACCCGGCGGCTTCGAGCTGCTTGTAGATGTAGGCGCCGCCGTGATAGTGAAACTCGTCGGTCACGACGTTGCCACCCCCGCGATGGAGCCCGAGTCCCGCAGCGACGACGTTCTCGCCGTCCAGTGTGCTCTGAACGAGCGCGACCTCGGTCGGCTTCGCGTTGATGATGCGACCGTAGAGCACCTTGAGCTCCTCGATCTCCGGTTCACCGATGAACAGGCGACCCGGGCCCGGGCCGTGCACCTTGTACGCCAGGTGCTGTTCGATCACGCGGGCCGCCGGAGCGCTGACCGGATGCACTCCGGCGTTGTTGATGTAGGTCTGATTCTCGATCCACGGAAAGTCGCGGCGAATGGTCGCAAAATTCGGAGCCGCGGCGGGCTGCCCGCCGCTCTGCCCCAGTGCGGGCACACTCGCGAGCAACCCAGCTGTCCCGGCGAGAAATTCACGACGATTCAGGGCCATGAGAGCTCCTTTTGGTTGCGAAGGTGACGCCAGTGTACATCGTCGAAGTCCGCGGCGGGTATAGACACTCTGCCCGGGCCACCCCACGCTGCCGGCGCGTGACTACCGCCGATCCGCCACGAACGTGTACGCCCCCGAGCCGATCTCGACGACGACATCGTTGCCGTCCTCGCCGACGCTCGTCACGCCGTCGGCCTGATCGATGGGCGCGCCGCTCTCGGTCACCTGGCGCACAGCCGCGTCCGGAATCCGAACCGTCGCCGTCGCATTGGGTGGAATGACGACGCGCAGGGTGAGCTGTCCGTCGGCCAGCTCCCAGCCCGATGCCGTACGGCCGTACATCGTCTCGAGCGAGGCCCGGGCGGAGGTGAGGCCGCCGCCCGGCTGCGGCTGGATGCGCACGTGCTTGTAGCCCGGTCGGTCGGGGTCGGCGTCGAGGCCGGCCACGATCTGATACATCCAGTCGCCCACCGCGCCGTACGCGTAGTGGTTGAACGAGTTCATGCCGGGGCTCTGGAAGCTGCCGTCGGGCCGCTGGCCGTCCCACCGCTCCCAGATCGTGGTCGCTCCCTGCGTCACCGGATAGAGCCATGACGGGTAGGTGTCCTGGAGCAGCAGGTCGTAGGCGACGTCGAGGTAGCCGAACCGCGTCAGGACGTGCGTGAGATACGGCGTGCCGAGAAAGCCGGTCGTCAGGTGGGTGTCGCGCGACCGGATGTCGGCCACCAGGCGGCGGGCCGCCTCGGGCCGCAGCGACTCGGGCAAGAGATCGAAGTGCAGTGCGAGCACGTAGGCGGTCTGCGTATTCTCCGCGACGCGGCCCGTCGACGTGACGAACTCGCGCTGGTAGGCCGCCACGATCTGCTCGCGCAGCGTGTCGTACTCACGCGCGTCGGCGTCCCGGCCCAGGACGCGCGCCGTCCGCGCGAGCAGGCCGGTCGAGTGGGCGAAGAAGGCGGTCGCGATACCGTCGGTGCCGGTCGTCGCGCCCGGGTATCCCGGGTCGGCCGTGGCGTAGGCGAGCCAGTCGCCGAAGTGGAAGTCACCGGTCCAGACGAGATCCTGGCCCGCCCGGGCGCGCATGAACGCCACCCACGCCTGCATGCTGTCGTACTGCGCCGCGAGGATCCGCTCGTCACCGTAGGCGAGATAGACCGTCCACGGAATGATGACACCCGCATCGGCCCAGCCGGTGGCGCCCGCGCCCCTGTCTCCGCTCGTGAGCACGTCGGGCACGACCCAGGGAATGCTGCCGTTGGCGTACTGATCGGCCGCCACGTCGCCCAGCCACTTCGTGAAGAACGGCGCGACCTGCATGTTGAAGGTCGCCGTCCGGCAGAAGACCTGTGCGTCGCCGGTCCATCCCATCCGCTCGTCACGCTGCGGGCAGTCGGTCGGCACGTCGAGGAAGTTCCCCTTCTGCCCCCACTGGATGTTGTGCTGGAGCTGGTTGAGCCGCGGGTCGGAGGCCTCGAACTCGCCGGTCACGGCCATGTCGGAGTGGATCACGACGCCGGTCAGGTCGTCGAGCGTCGGCTCGCCCGGATACCCCTCGACCGCGACGTAGCGGAACCCCTGGAACGTGAAGTGCGGCTCGAAGACGGTCCGCACTTCGTCGCCCGCCAGGATGTACTCCACACGCTGCGTGGCGGCCCGCAGATTCTCCGTGTAGAGGTTGCCGTCGCCGTCGAGCACCTCGGCGTGGCGGAGCGTGATGGTGTGGCCGGCGGCCGCGCTGCTGGCGTCGACCGTCAACTTCGCCCAGCCGACCATGTTCTGCCCCAGGTCGAAGACCGTCTCGCCGTTTGGCGTCTGCAGGATCGCGACCGGACGGATCTCCTCGATCCGACGCACCGGCGGGCCCGCGGGCGCGACGACGCGAATAGCCGGCGCGTCGAGGTGCGCGACAGCTTCCCAGTCGGCAGCGTCGTAGCCAGGTAGCGTCCAGCCTGGTTTTTCCAGCCGCGCGTCGTAGACCTCCCCCATGTAGATGTCTGACATGAGGATCGGTCCGGTCGACGCCCGCCATCGTTCATCGGTACCGACGACCTCGATCTCCCCGTCGGCGTACTCGATCCGGATCTGCATGAGCAGGCCGAGCCGGTCGCCGTAGTAACCGCGCTGCCCGGTAAACCCGATGACGCCGCGGTACCACCCGTCGCCGAGCGTGACGCCGACGGCGTTCCCACCCTGTCGCAGGTGGTCGGTCACGTCGTAGGTCTGGTACTGGACCCGCGTGCGATAGGCGGTCCAGCCCGGCGTGAACAGCGCGTCACCGACGCGCCGGCCGTTGATCGTCATCTCGTACAGACCGAGGCTGGTCACGTAGGCGCGCGCCGAGCGGATCGCCCCAGCCGCCTCGAACGTGCCGCGGAGCATCGCGGCGGGCGGCGAGACCGACATCTCCTCGTCCCAGCCCGGCGTGATCCATTCGGCCGTCCAGTCGGCGGCATCGAGCAGGCCCATCTCCCAGAACGCGGCGTCGCTCCAGGCCGACGCCCGGTCGTCTCCGTCCCAGACGCGGACGCTCCAGGAGTACCGCTCACTCGACCGCAACGCGGGACCGGCGTATTCCCTGTGGATCGACTCGGACGACGCCACCTTACCGGAATCCCAGACCAGTTCGCGCCCGCCGGCGAGATCATCGAGGTCGGCGGCGCTCGACGCCACCTGCACCTGATACGCGCTCTGGACCCAGCCGCGCGCGTCGGCCGTGAGCTTCCAGCTCAGTCGCGGCCGTGCGACATCGATGCCGATCGGGTCGGTCTTGTACTCCGTGACCAGATCGACGGGGCCGGCCGCATTCTGCGCCAGCGCGGAGCCGGCGGCCCCGAGCAGGAGGATGAAGAGGCCGGAGAGAACGGAAGGGGCGACGCGCAACGTGTAACGAAGTGATCGAGTCATGTCTGCCTCCGGACCTCAGCGGTCAGCGCCGTTCCCTAGCGCGCACGTACAGCGTACCGGCGACGAAGTAGATGAGCGTCGGCCAGCCGAGCCCGCTCTTGAGCGTGGCG
This sequence comes from Vicinamibacterales bacterium, assembly GCA_963667915.2. Classification (GTDB taxonomy): domain Bacteria; phylum Acidobacteriota; class Vicinamibacteria; order Vicinamibacterales; family UBA823. The sequence goes on from CAXXNN010000004.1 coordinate 1,824,022, forward strand.
TGGCGCTCGGCGTACCCCTCGAGCCCGTCGAGCGCGACTCGCAGTCCCAGCCAGAAGCAGACGGCCAGCGCTACGACGGCGATCCACCCCCACATCTGGCGACCGCGTGCACCTGTCGCACCCGCTGGCGCCGGCGGCGGCGGCGCGGCGGCGACGCTCGGTGAAGACGGGGGCGATGGTGCGGCGACACCGACTGGTGCCTCACGCGCGCCGGCCCTCGACGCCAGTGCCGCATAGATCAGACCGGCGGCCACGTAGGTGGGTATGAACAGGAAGAACAAGTGCACGCCGGCCAGGTGCAGCCCGATCGCCACGACCATCGACCCGATCCAAGCGGCGATCGCCGGCGTGTTGAGCGCGCCGCGCCCCTCGGCCCAGTACCGTCGCCAGCCAAGCTTCGGAAAGAGCCAGTGCTCGGTCAACACGATCGCCCCGGCCGGGCACAAGACGAGCCCATAGACGCCGACGAAGTCGAGCAGCCGGCTGAAGACGAATGGGAAGCAGGCGATGACGGTCGTCACCACGCCGACGGCGAACGTGATCCGCGTGCGGGATCCGTTCCGCGTGACCGCCTGCAGCGCGAGCCCCGCGCGGTAGATCGTCGGGTTCGACGTCGTCCATCCGGCGATGACAACGGCCAGCGCGCCGGCCCAGCCCAACGCCGCGTAGGCCACGCCGCCCGAGTCGAGCGCGGTGAGCGGGCTGCCGACCAGAACCGCCGCGCCGGCGCCCATCACACCCGCGGCGATCCAGGCGACGTAGTGGCCCAGGAAGGTGCCGAAGATCGAGAACAGCCCGTAGCGGGCATGCGGCGCGTACCTGAAGAGCGCCATGTCGGAGAGGCCGGCGTTCATCGCGAGGTTGCAGACCCAGGCGAACGCCGCGACGTGCCAGAACGACAGCCCCTCGCTGCCGTCCGGCGTCCGGCCGGTCCAGATGGCCGATTCACCCACTCGCCAGAACTCCTCGAACGACCCGACCGCGCCAACGCCGGCCGCATCGCCCAGCCGCGGCAGCACGGCCAGGGCACCGACCACGAACATGAGGAACATCCAGGGCGCGCAAACCATCGCGAAGTCGGCCAGCCGCCGGAAGCCAGCGATGGCGAACCAGGTGACCAGGCCACCGACCACGATGACGACCAGGACGAAGCGCACGTCGGTCGGATAGAGGCCGGTCTGCGCCGGGATGCCGAACGGAATCCTGACGGCTGACGCCGCGACGGTGATCATGGCACCGGCCAGGACGCAGTAGAGCACCGCGTTCAAGACGTTGGCCACCGCGGTCAGGGCCGGTCCGCCGATCCGCCGCAGGTACCAGTAGAGCGTCAGCCGCGTGTCCACCGCCACCGGTGCACACAGTAACGTCCAATTCAGCACGGCCAGGAGATTGCCCAGCGCGAGGCCGACGAAGACGTCGCCGATGGCCGCGCCCCAGCTGACAAAGCTGGCGCCGATGACGAACTCGGTCGCCGCGACGTGCTCCCCGGCGAAGGACGCGGCGAAGTGGCCCGGACCGAGGAGGCGATCGTCGTGGACCGGCTCGCGGTCGAATTCGTAGTGGCGTTCTTTCGCGGCAGGCTCGGACATGGGCGTCACACGATGCCGGACCGGCTGGCGTCCGAGGCGGGCCGGGCGGTGATGGTCCGTTGCCGGTAGCCCGACGCGCGGTAAGCGGCAATGGGGTCAATGGCGCCGGCGGCGCGCACCCGGGCCATCCGAAGGAGTGGCTCGACGTCGATCTGCGCCGCCCGGCGCAGCACGCGGCTCGCGCCCAGCGCGTCGTTGGTCTCCTGCGCGGCGGTGAGCGCGTCGCGGTCGACCAGCAGCGCCTGGGCGAGCGCCCGCTGCACCGCGGCGGCGCTCTCGATCAGGCTCTCGATCGGATCGGTCACGTTGTGCGACTGATCGAGCATGTAGGCCGGATCGAACCCGTCGGCCCGACGCGCTTCGGCGTCGACCAGCTCGTGGAACACCAGGAAGATCCGGAACGGATCGATCGCGCCGGTGTCGAGGTCGTCATCACCGTACTTCGAGTCGTTGAAATGGAAGCCGCCAAGCTTCCCCAACTGAATCAGCCGCGCCACGATCATCTCGATGTTGACGGTCGGTGCGTGGTGTCCCAGATCGACCAGGCACTGCGCCTTCGGCCCCAGCCGCTCGGCGCAGACGTAGCTCGCGCCCCAGTCGGCGATGACCGTCGAGTAGAGCGCCGGCTCGTAGAGCTTGTGCTCGAGGAACAGGCGCCACCCATCGGGCAGCTTGGCGTAGATCTCGCCCATGGATTCCACATAGCGCTCCAGCGCCCGCGTGAAATGCTGCTGGCCGGGAAAGTTCGACCCGTCCGCGATCCAGACCGTGAGCGCCTGCGACCCGAGGCGCTCACCGATCTCGATGCACTCGACGTTGTGGGCGATCGCCTGCGCGCGCACCGCCGGGTCGGTATGGGTCAGGCTTCCATACTTGTACGAATGCGTCTGGCCGGGCTGGTCCTGGAACGTGTTCGAGTTGACGGCGTCGAACCGGAGCCCAAGATCCTCGGCGTGCCGCCGCAGCGCACCGGGGTCGTCCACCCGGTCCCACGGAATGTGCGGCGAGACGGCGGGCGTTGTGCGCCCGAGCTGCTGGACCACCGCGCAGTCCTCCAGCCGCTCGAAGATGTTGCGCGGCTCGCCGCCGATCGGAAACCGCGCGAAGCGCGTGCCGCCGGTGCCGACGCCCCAGGTCGGCAGCGCGACGGCGAAGGCCTGGACGCGCCGGACGATCGGCTCGATCTCCACGCCGCGGCGTGCGAGCTGGGCGCCGAGGTGGTCGAAGTCAACCCGCAGGTGGGCGTCGAGGCGGCCGTTCTGCTCGGCGAGGACGTCCGCGGGGATCGGCAGGGCGTCGGTCATTGCATCTCGTCCAACTCGCCGCTAGAGGCCAGCATTATGTACCAGGAAACGAACCTTGCGCCCCAGCGGGCGGTGTGGTTTGCTTCGTCCGATGCGCTCGCTGCCGCCGGTCGTCCTCGGCCTGCTCCTCGTCCTGGCCGGCGTCCCGGCCTTGGCCCAGCCGGTCCCGACCCGGCCCAACATTCTCTTCTTCCTGAGCGACGATCAGCGCGACGATCAGCTCGGCGCGGCCGCCCATCCGGTGCTGGAGACGGCGACGATCGACGCGCTGGCGGCCGCGGGCACACGGTTCACGAATACGTTCGTGACGACCGCGATCTGCGCGGCGAGCCGGGCAACGATTCTGACCGGCCTGCCCGAGCGGAGCCACCGCTTCACGTTCGGCACGCCGCCGCTCGAGCGGCGCCACACCGACCACAGCTACCCGGCGCTGCTGCGGGAGGCCGGGTACCGGACCGGCTTCGTGGGGAAGTTCGGCATTGACGTCGAACCGGGCGCCGTGCGGGCGATGTTCGACGTCTTCGAGCCGCTCGATCGGAATCCGTACTTCCGGATCCAGCCCGACGGGTCGGTCCGGCACATCACCGAGATCACCGGCGACAAGGCGATCGAGTTCCTGCGCACGCATGACCCTGACCCCCGCCGGCCGTTCGCGTTGAGCGTGAGCTTCAACGCGTCGCATGCGGAGGACATCGACCACAACGATCACTACCCGTGGCCCTCCGCCGTGGACGGGCTGTACGACGATGCCGACATCTCGCCGCCGGCGCTGTCGGCCCCCGAGGTGTTCGAGGCGCAGCCCGAGTTCCTGAAGGCGTCGCTCAACCGCGAGCGGTGGTACTGGCGCTGGGACACGCCCGAGAAGTACGACCGGAACATCCGCGCCTACTACCGGATGATCACCGCTCTCGACCGCACGATGGCCCGCGTGCTCGACGAGCTCGATCGGCTCGGCCTGGCCGACAACACCGTCGTCATCTTCTCGAGCGACAACGGCGTCTACCTCGGGTCACGGGGCTTTGCCGGCAAATGGTCGCACTATGAGGAATCGCTGCGGGTGCCGCTCATCATCCGTGACCCGCGTCTCGGACCGTCCGATCGCGGCCGCACCGTCGATGCCATGGCGCTGAACCTGGACATTCCGGCGACCATTCTGGATCTGGCCGGCGTGGACCGGCCCGCCGCCTATCAAGGGCGCAGCGTGCGGCCGTTCACCACGGGTGCCAAGCCCGCGGACTGGCGGACCGACTTCTTCGCCGAGCACCTGATGGAGCTCGGAGAGAGCATCCCGAAGTACGAAGGGGTCCGCGGCGAGCGGATGGTCTACGCGCGCTACTTCGAGCAGGCGCCGGTCCACGAATTTCTGCACGATCTCGAGCGCGACCCGGATCAGCTCGAAAACCTGGCCGGCGATCCGGCCTACCGGGAGACGCTCGACCGCCTGCGGGCGCGCACCGACGCGCTGCGCGACGCCTACGGCGGCCCGTACGACCGCGAGACGTTTCGCGCGCGGTCGTCGCCCACAGCATCGGCGCGGCCGAATCTGGTGCTCATCATCGGCGACGACCAGTCCTGGACCGACTTCGGGTTCATGGGCCATCAAACGATCAACACGCCGAATCTCGACGCGCTGGCCGACGCGGGTGCGGTCTTCACCCGAGGCTATGTGCCGACGGCGCTCTGCCGGCCGTCGCTCGCGACACTCGCGACCGGCCTCTACTCCCACGCCCACGGCATCACCGGCAACGACCCAGCCGTCGCCGGGGCGCCGCCGGGCGGCGAGTACTGGAGCGACCCGACGTACCGGGCGCTGAACCGGCGCGTCATTACGCGGATCGACGACACCCCCACGCTCCCTCGGTTGCTGGCCGACGCCGGGTACGTCAGCTTCCAGTCGGGCAAGTGGTGGGAGGGTGATTACCGGCGCGGCGGCTTCACGGCGGGGATGACGCACGGTGATCAAGACCGCGGTGGGCGGCACGGCGACGACGGCCTGACGATCGGCCGCGACGGGCTGCAGCCGATCTTCGACTTCATCGACGGCGCGACTGCGGACGCCCAGCCGTTCTTCGTCTGGTACGCGCCGTTTCTCCCGCACTTACCGCACAACCCGCCGGAGCGACTGCTCCAGAAGTACCGACGGCCCGGCCGGCCGATCGAGATCGCGCGCTACTATGCAATGTGCGAGTGGTTCGACGAGACCGTGGGTGAGCTGCTCGGGCACCTGGACGACCGCGGCCTCTCGGACCAGACGCTCGTCGCCTTCGTCGCCGACAACGGCTGGATCCAGGCGACGCCCGGCGGCGACCTGCCGGACGAGTGGAACCAGATGTTCGCGCCCCGATCGAAACAGTCGCCGTTCGAGGGCGGGACCCGGACGCCGATTGTCCTGCGCTGGCCGGGCGTCATCGAGCCGGGCCGTCACGCGATGCTGGCGAGCAGCGTCGACCTGGCGCCGACACTGCTCGGCGCGGCCGGCGCCTCGACACCAGCGGCGATGCCTGGCCTCGACCTGCTCGACGCAATCGTTGGCGGTGAGACGCCCCTGCGCGACGCGATCTTCGGCGAGGCGTTTGCGCACGACATCGCCGACGTCGACGATCCGATCGCCAGCCTGCTCTACCGGTGGGTCATCGAGGGCCGGTTCAAACTGCTGGTGCGCCACGACGGCACGCTAGGCCGGTACGCGGCGGTGCATGTGGGCGGGCCTGACGGTCCCCAGCTCTTCGACCTGCTCACCGATCCCCACGAGACGACCGACGTCGCCGACCGGTATCCCGACGTCGTCGATCACCTGTCGTGGCGAATCCGCCACTGGTGGCCCGCCGGGCCGTAGCAGGGTAGAATTCCTGCAGCCACACCTCCGCAAAGAAACAGCGCCGTCAGATGAGAGGATCCGTCACCCGCGTCATCGTCATCGCCGGCGCGACGGCACTGGTCTTCGCACTGCCGGTGGGGCTCTTCACCTACGGTGGAGCCCAGACCGGCGAGGCGCGTGTCGCGCAGTACCGCGAGCACCTCGAGGCCGTGCTGCCCGAGGCCGACTACTTCGTCAGCAAAGGCGGCGAGTACCCGCACTTCCGCGGCTACACGCGCGGCGCGGCCGGTGAGGCCGACACGCTCGTGGGACTGGCCTACATGAACAACGACGTCGGCCACGCCATCACCGGCTACGCCAGTGAGATCGTCATCATGGTCGGCCTGCGCCCGGCCGGCACGCTGACCGCGGTCACGGTGGTCAGTCACGCGGAGCCTTACGGCTACCGGTCGATCGATCTGCCCCGCTTCACCGATCAGTTCCCCGACCGGCGCTACCGCGAACGGCTCCGGGTCGGCGATGACGTCGACGGCATCACGGGCGCCACGATCACGATGAGTGCTGCCACGGCCGCCATCCGACGCTCCACGCGGCGTATGTTCCGGGAGTTCGTCAAGGAACAGCTGGAGGCGCAGCCGTGAGAGTAGCGGCCGGGCTGCTCGCGACCCTGCTCGCCGTCGGGCTCCTTCCGGTCGCGTCGGCCCAGGCGCAGCAGCCGGCCGGGGATCCGGGTGTGGACGCGCCGGCGTTCTCGCTCGAAGACCTGGACGCCTTGCTCGCGGAAGACGAGGCCGAGGAATCGATCGCGTCGCTGAGCCGGGCCGAGATCGTCGATGTCGCCGGACTCGTCTTCGTCCTCGCCTTCGCCTTCGTCAGCTTCACGAAAAAGAGCGTCCCGCTCAAGTACATCTCGTTCGCGCTCTCCATCGCGTACCTCGGTTTCTACAAGTCGAACCTGGTTTCGATCGTCAACATCTTCGCGATCCTCGAGGGCAACTTCCCGGACCTTCGGCACAGCATTCCGTGGTACATCCTGATCGGCTTCACCGCCGGATCGACGGTGCTCTGGGGGCGGCTGTACTGTGGGCGGATCTGCGCCTTCGGCGCCCTCACCCAAGCGCTCGACCGGATCCTGCCGTCGCGCTTCCGCGTCGAGCCGCCGGCCTGGCTCGATCGCCGGTTGATCTACCTCAAATACGTCATTCTCGGCGGCGTGCTGATCTACTTCTTCGCGACCGGTGACTTTCTCGTGTACCGCTACGTCGAGCCGTTCTGGATGTTTACACTGAACGGCAACACGGTGATGTGGACACTCCTGGCCATCCTCCTGCTGGCCACCGTGTTCGTTCGCAACCTCTACTGCCGCTATTTCTGTTCGGTCGGCGCCGCGCTCGGCCTCATCTCGAACCTGACGGTCTTCCGCATCAAGCGCTGGGGCGAATGTCAGACGTGCAAGATCTGCGAAAAGGCTTGTGAGTGGGGCGCGATCGACGGGCCGAAGATCTTGGTCAGCGAATGCGTCCGGTGCGACGACTGCGAGCGGATCTACGCCGACGAGCAACAGTGCGTCCACTGGATCGTGTTGCGGAAGAAGACCTCGCGCAATCAACCGGCAGCATCGTAGCAGGCGGCGGCTCCGAAGCCAAGACTCATGGCCGATTCCGTCCATCAGCAGTGGTCGTCCCGCGGCGCGTTCCTGCTCGCCACCGCCGGCGCCGCGGTCGGACTGGGCAACGTCTGGCGCTTTCCCTTCCTCGCCGGCCAGAACGGCGGCGCCGCCTTCGTCCTCGTCTATCTGGCCTTCGTCTTCTTGATCGGCGTGCCGGTCATCATGGCCGAGCTGGCGCTCGGCCGCATGGGCCACCTGAGCCCGCTCGGCTCGGTCAGGGCGATCATCCGCGAGCAGGGCGCACATCCTGGCTGGCAGGCGATCGGCGTCGTCAGCCTCGCGGTGCCGTTCCTCGGCTTCACCTACTACAGCATCGTGGCCGGCTGGTCGTTCCAGTACACCCTGGAAGCGCTCCGAAACGGCTTCGACGGGATGGGCGCCCAGCAGTCGCAGGGGATGTTTCAGGATCTGGCCAGCTCTCCGGCGCTGACGGTGCTCTTCCAAGGCGTGGTCATCGGCTTGACCGCGGTCGTGGTCGGCAAAGGACTCCACCGGGGCATCGAGCGGGCTACGAAGGTGATGATGCCCAGCCTGGTCGTCCTCATGGTGGTCATGATCGGCTACAACATCGTCGCGGCCGACGTCGGCACCGCCGTGACCTTTCTCTTCGCACCTGATTTTTCACAGCTCACGAGGACGTCGCTCCTGATGGCGCTCGGCCAGGCGTTCTTCTCGGTCGGCGTCGGGGTCGGCTTCATGATGACCTACGGCGCCTACCTGCCGCGCGATGTCTCCGTCCCCAAGGCGGCGATCATCATCGGCGGGGTGGATACCCTCGTCGCGCTGCTGGCCGGCCTGGCGATCTTCCCGATCGTCTTCGCGTCGGGCCTGAGCCCGGCCGAGGGCCCCGGGCTCGTCTTCGTCACGATGCCGATCGCGTTCGGCGGGATGACCCTGGGGCACCTGCTCGGTGTGCTGTTCTTCCTGCTGTTGTCGCTGGCCGCCTACACGACGACGCTGGGGATGCTGGAGCCGATCGTGTCCTACCTGGAGGAGCGGTGGCGAATCGGCCGGATCACGCTGGCCTGCGCCGCGGGCCTGGCCATCTGGGTGGTCGGTCTGCTGCCCGCGCTGTCGGACAACGTCCTGGCCGGCGTGAAGCCGCTCGGCTTCCTCGGGGTGTTTGCGGAGATGTCGTTCTTCCAGGTCTTCGACTTCGTGACCGCGTCGGTCCTGCTGCCGGTCAACGCGCTGCTGATCTCACTGTTCGCCGGATGGGTCGTGAAGACGAGCGCGATCCGGCGCGAGCTCGCGTTCGATGACGACCGCCTATTCCTGCTGTGGCACCTACTGCTACGCTACGTCGCGCCGATCGCCGTACTGCTGATCACCGTGTCAGGGCTGATCGCGTGAGGACGCACCGTCAGGGCGCAGCCTCGGCGTCTCTTCCTCTTCCTCGTCATCGGATTCTGGCAGCCGGTAGGCCAAGAGTTCCGCCGCGTAGGTCCCGCCGCCGATAGCGACGACGATGTACTGGACGCCACCCACGCGGTAGGTCATCGGCGAGCCGGTCTGCGACGACGGCATGAAGACCGAGCCGACCTCCTGCCCTGTCGCCTTGTGGTAGGCGCGGAGCCGGGCGCCCTCCACGCCCTCGGGCGACGTGAAGACGCCGCCATCGCCGGCGATGACGAGCGTCTTCGTCACCAGGGTGCCGACGCGGCCGACCCGGCCGGTCCGCGGGATGTCCAGATGCTGCAGGGCGGGATGCTCCCGCACGCGATCCGCCGTCTCGCCGTGAGCGACCTGCCAGAGGATCTCGCCTGCGTTGAGATCGATCGCCGTGATCCGTCCCCAGGGCGGCTTCATCAGGGGCAGGCCCGACACGGTGAGCGCCGCCCTCGCGGCGTTCACGCCTTCGGGTCGGCCGCGAATGAAGTCCATGTCCGACTGCTCGAGGTCGTTGATGAGCCCGAGCGACGTGACCTGCGTCTTGGAGTAGATGTAGAAGATTCCGGTTTCCGGGTCGAGCGCGCCGCCCGGCCAGTTCGGCCCGCCGGTCGCCGACGGAACCATGAGCGTGCCGTAGGTGCCGTCGTCCGTCGAAACCGACGGCGGCGTGTAGAGCGGCCCGAGGCGGTACCGCGACGCGACCTCCAGCGCCTCGGCGCGGAGCGCCGGCGTGAAATCGATCAGATCGTCGGGGCCGATCCCCTGCCGGTCGAACGGCGGCGGCTTCGTGGGGTACGGCTGGGTCGGCGCCAGTCTCTCGCCCGGCACATCGGAGGACGGCACGGGCCGTTCCTCGATCGGCCAGACCGGCTCGCCGGTCTCCCGATCGAGGACGAAGAGCCAGCTCTGCTTGGTCGGCTGCACGATCGCTTTGATGGCGCGGCCGTCGACGATGATGTCGGCCAGGATCGGCGCGCACGGCAGGTCGAAATCCCAGACGTCGTGGTGCACCGTCTGGTAGTGCCAGACCCGTTCGCCCGTTTTGAGATCGACCGCGACCAGGCTGTCGCTGAACAGGTTGTCGCCGTGCCGGTGGCCGCCATAATAGTCGCCGGTAGGCATCTCGAGCGGGAGATAGGCCAGGCCGAGTTCCAGATCGACCGTCGCTTGCCCCCACATCCCGGTGTTGCCGGTATACCGCCACGAATCATTGAGCCAGGTGTCGTGTCCGTACTCTCCGGGCTGCGGAATCGTGTGGAAGATCCACTTTCGCTCGCCGGTCCTGACGTCGAAGCCGCGGACGTAGCCCTTCACGTTCTCGCGGCTGACCGGAACGCTGCCCACCTCGTGGGCGGCGCCAATGAGGAGGGTGTCACCCGCCACGATCGGCGCGGCGTGCAAGCCCACTTTGCCGGTCACAAGATCGATCTCCTGGTCCAACCCGCGCTTCAAGTCGACGATGCCGTCGAGGCCGAAGTTGGGAATCTGGTGGCCGGTCGCGGCGTCGAGCGCGATCAGATGGTATCCAGGCGTGACGTAAAAAATGCGCCCGGCGCCCCCATCGTCCCAGTAGGTCAAGCCTCGGCCCGACAGCCGGCGCGGCGCCTGCTCCCCGCGCTCTCCCTCGTCCAGCCGATGCATCCAGAGCAGCTCGCCCGTCACGGCGTCGAGCGCCGCTACCGCGCGGCGCCGGCCCGCCGTCGTGTACACCACGCCGTTCACCATGAGCGGTGTGCCCTGGAAGTTGAATTCGGGCCGCGGACCGAAACTGTCGGTCTGGAAGGTCCAGGCCAACTCGAGATCGCCGAAGTTCTCTGCCGTGATCTGATCGAGCGGCGCGTAGCGCGTACTGGCCAGGTCGCCGCCGTAGGTCGGCCACTCGTGGTCGGGCGGCGTCTCCTGCGCCGGCAGGCGCGCCGACGTCAGGACGAACACCAAAACCATCAAGAGCCCTGCGACACGACACGGTCGGACCGGCATGATTTCGATCTCCAGCAGCCAGCCGCGCGCGGATCGTCGCGCGGCGTGAGCGATGTGAGACGGGGAGATTATAGCCGGACGGACGCGACCGGTGGGCGGCTGCAGGTTGAGCCGCCGGGCAATCGAGGCGCGCTCACGGATTCACACGGACGTCCGTGCCGGGTGGGTAGCACGGACGCGCTCCGCCCGGAAACGCCGTCCGGTCGAGCAGTTCACGAAACGGCAGCCGTCCCTCGAAGCTGACGGTCGTCCAGGCATCGATGAACCGCTGACTGGTGCGCCATGTCGTGTTGAAGGCGGCGGTGAAGCGCGACCGCGCGCCGGATTCCAGCTGGGGGACCCAGCAGGTCTGGTTCGAGTGGAACTGGAAGCCCTTGAATGCCCAGGCCAGCTCGAGGTGATTCGTGAAGGCCGGATCTTGCGCGTTCGTCGCGATGCGCTGCCCGACCGTCACCGCACTGCCGACCCCGAGCGGGGCCACCGGCACGACATGCTCGTAGAGGAAAACCCAGCCGGTGCCCGAGTCGGTGCCAGCCGCGATCAGCAGCTGGAGCGCGAAGCCTGGCAGGCCGTCGGTGGCGGGCGTGATCGACACGACCTCTCCGCCCGCGATCGCGAAGATCGGCGCGCCGGTGTTCTGGGGCAGGTCGATGCCGGGATGTCCCACCATGCCTCGATCGAGCGAGCTCCGGACGACGCCGAACGGATTGATCACACCTCTCAGATTGATAGCGTTGAGATTGACCGGCAGCCTCAAATTGACCGGCGGTACGGCGCTGCTCGCTCCGGTCGGCGCGGTCTCGGCCGGCACCACCCCGGTCGGTGCGACCGGATTGGTCGGCGGTCCGCTGCCGCCGCCGCCGCACGAGACAAGGCCGGCCGCCGCCAGCGCGACGATCAAGCGCCCGACGGTTCGACGTTCACGCGATCGCATCCTAGCAGCCCGTCGGCGGTCACGGACTCGCGTCGATGGTGACGCGACAGAGTACCTGGTTGTCTATATTCAGATTCCTCGTCCAGATGAACTGCGCGTCACTGAAGAGCTCGGTGTAGTTGGCGTACCCCGGCGTGCGGGTGACCTCGTCCGCCGCATAGATGGACGCCGGCGGCCAGCTCGAGTCGTCGAAGGCCGGCGTCGCCCAGTCGTCCGGCACGGCCCAGTGCAGCGCGCTGCAGCGTTCGGGATCGTCGACACAGCTCGGCGCCCGCGGGCATGCGCCGGTGTCCCTGTGCTCGCCGACACAGCTGGCATCGTTCACGGGCGCGGCGTAGAAGACCTGACAGCGCCAGTCGGCGCCCGTCACGGCGCCGTCGCTGAAATGGGCGATGAAGCCGCCGTCTCCGACGTTGTAGGTGTCGTACTCCATCCCGATGCCGAGGTGCGTGCCCCAGTCGACCAACCGGACCGCATAGGTGATTGGGTAGTCCACCCGGAAGCGGCTTGCGCTCGAGTTGAACGGCGTGAAGCCGATCGCATCGCGACAGATGTACTGGCCGTTCACGTGGAGCTCGAAGAAGTTGTCACCGAAGAGGGTCGCCGTGATCTCCGTGCCGCCCTCATCGAGCACAACGGTGGACAGCTGCGACCCGTACTCGGGATTGTCGCCGCCGCCGGTGCAGTCGTTGTAGATGTCGATGCAGGTCGCGCCTGACGCGTTGATCTCGGCCGGCACGGTCCACGACTGCCCTGACGCATCCGCGATCGTGCCGCACAGCGCTTCGTTGAAACGTGACGAGCCCGTGCAGGCGCTCACCGACCCGCACGCAAAGATGGAGGTGGCGAGCCCGGTCGTCAGGACCGGCGCCTCATCTATCTCGGCGGCCGGCGCCGCGGTGGCCGGCGGCGCGCCGTTCGGCACGGCGCAGCCGGCGCCGGCGAGCACGACCAGAAGCGGAACACCTCTCAGGGACATGGAAGCCGAAAGTATAGCTGGAGATGGCCGCCTCCCCCATCCTTGTCTTTGCCGCGGTGCGGTCTTAGACTGCTTGGATTGCTTGACGCACTCAATCCTTCAGGGAGTCGCATGCGCTACACACGTTCGTTGCTGTCACTGCTGGCCGCGCTGCTGCCGGCGATCGCGTCGGCCCAGCCGGCCGTCACGGCCAAGGATTACGCCCGCGCGGAGCGCTTTCTGAGCACCACCACCGACCCGCTCGTGTCCGGCGTGGTGACCGGCGCCCGGTGGCTCGCCGACGACCGGATCACCTACCGGAACCGGATTCCGGAGGGCACCGAGTTCGTCGTTGCCGATCCGGCGGCCGGCACGCGCGGCCGGGCATTCGACCACGGGCGGATGGCAGCAGCGCTGTCCGAGGCCGCCGACTCGACGTTCGAGCGGTTCGGCCTGCCGGGCGGGTTGACGAGGTTCTCGGACGACGGCGCCACGATCACGTTTTCCGTCGAGCGGCGCCAGTACGCCTGCGACATCGCGCGCTACGCGTGCTGCGCGGTGCCGCGCGCGGATCTCGATCGCGCCCGCAACGCGATTGTCTCGCCCGACGCGCAGAAGGCGGCATTCATTCGCGACCACAACCTCTGGGTCCGCGACGTCGAGACCGGCGACGAGACGCAGCTCACAACCGACGGCATCGAGCATTTCGGCTACGCGACCAACAACGCCGGCTGGATCCGCAGCGACCGCCCGGTGCTCCTGTGGTCGCACGACTCGCAGAAGATCGCCACGTTTCAGCACGACGGCCGCAACGTAGGGGAGATGTACCTGGTGTCCACCGAGGTCGGGCATTCCGAGCTGCAGGCGTGGAAGTACCCGCTGGCGGGCGACGACGAAATCTTCATGATCCACCGCGTCGTGATCCACCTGGGCGACGAGCCCCGCCTAGTCCGGCTCCTGACCGCGCCGGACCCGCACCGCTCCACGATCTCGGACCACGTCGCGGCTCGTGACGGCCGATGGCTCGACGTCGAGTGGAGCGACGATTCTTCGCTGCTCAGCTTCGTGTCGTCCTCGCGGGATCACAAGCAGGCGCGGTTGCGGATGGCCGACCCGGACGCGGGCGAAGTGCGCGAGGTGCTGGAGGAAACGGTCGATACGTTCTTCGAGTCGGGAGACGGTGAGGTCAACTGGCATGTCCTCCCGGAATCGAACGAGGTGATCTGGTTCTCGGAGCGCGACGACTGGGGGCACCTGTATCTCTACGATCTCGAGACCGGCGCGTTGAAGCACCAGATCACGAAGGGCGACTGGAACGTCCTGCAGGTGCGGCGGATTGATAAGGCCACCCGTACGATGTACTTCACCGGGTCCGGCCGAGAAGGCGGGGATCCCTACTTCGAGTACTTCTATCGCGTCGGCCTGGACGGAGGGGAGCCGGAGCTTCTGACCCCTGGCGCCGCGCACCACACGGTCACGCTGTCCCCCAGCGGCGAGTACTTTCTTGACAACTACTCGACGCCAACGACGCCGCCGGTCGCTATGGTACGCCGCGCCGACGGCGCGCACGCCGTGACTCTCGAGAAAGCGGACATCTCACGGCTCGAAGCGGCCGGCTGGCAGCCGCCGATTTCGTTCACGGTCAAGGCGCGCGACGGCGCGACCGACCTCTACGGTTTGATGTATCGGCCGACCACGTTCGACGAGTCGCGCTCGTACCCGGTCGTGAACTCCCTCTATCCGGGGCCGCAAAGCGGCAGCGTCGGCAGCCGCGCGTTCCGCGCGTCGCGCGCCGACAAGCAGTCCCTGGCCGAGCTGGGCTTCATCGTCGTCGAGGTCGATGCGATGGGCACCCCCGGCCGATCTAAGTCGTTCCATACCGCCTACTACGGCAACATGGGGGACAACGGCCTGCCCGATCAGATAGCGATGATCCGCGAGCTGGCCGGCCGGCATCCTTGGATGGATCTCGACCGGGTCGGCATCTGGGGGCATTCCGGCGGCGGGTATGCCTCCACCGACGCCATCCTCCGCTACCCCGACTTCTACAAGGTCGCGGTGTCAGGCGCCGGAAATCACGACAACCGTAACTACGAGGACGATTGGGCCGAGAAGTGGCAGGGGCTCCTCGAGGAGAACAGCGACGGCACGACCAACTACGACAACCAGGCGAACCAGCTGCTGGCCAGCAATCTCAAGGGCAAGCTCCTGCTGGCGCACGGGACGATGGACAGCAACGTGCCGCCCTCGAACACGCTGCTCGTCGTGAACGCGCTCATCGCGGCCAACAAGGATTTCGACCTGGTGATGTTTCCGAACCGGGGGCACGGCTTCGCGCGAGAGCCGTACTGGATGCGGCGGCGCTGGGACTACTTCGTCCGGCACCTCGCGGGTGTCGAGCCGCCCGCCGAGTACGAGCTCGGCACGGTGGCCGGACGATGATAAGGAAAAGCGAATGATGCGATCGTCTCACGTGAGCGGCCTGGTGTGTGCAGCTCTGTTCGTGGCATCGCTGGGGGCGGAACCGGCTGGCGCCCAGAATGCGGCCCCTGGCTACACGAACCTCCAAGTGCTGCCGGCCGACATCAGCCGGGCCGAGCTGGGGGAGATCATGCTCGCCAACCTCCAGGGCCTCGGCCTCCGTCGGCGCGCCAACGAGGGGTGCCTGCACTGCCACGCCGGCTCGATGGACCAGCCGAGAGACAGCTGGGATTACGCCTCGGACGAGAAGCCGGCGAAGGGAACAGCCCGGGTGATGATGGCGATGGTCCGCGAGATCAACGGCGGGTTCCTCAACCGCCTGGAACACCGCGCGTCCCCGGAAGTCCGGGTCACCTGCGCCACCTGCCATGCCGGCCGGGTCAATCCGATGCCGCTAGGGGAGCTGCTCGTCACCGAGTACGAGGACGGCGGCCTCGACGCCCTCACGCGCAGGTATCGCTCGGCGCGGTCACGCTACTACGAGGCGGATGCCTACGACTTTCGGATCGACACGCTCATCGGCGTCGCCAACCGGCTGGCCGCCATGCGCGAGTTGGACGACGCCGGCGGCGTGCACCAGCTCAACCTGGAGTTCTACGACGACCCACAGGCGCACGGCGGGCTGATCCAGCTTCGGATGACGCAGGCGCTGGAGGCCGATGGGCCGGACGCGATGGTCGCGCGGTACCACGCCCTCAAGGATGAACACCCGTCAGAAGCGTTCTTTCCGCTGATGCTCGACCCGCTGGGCTGGCGGCTCTTCCGGGGCGGGCGGCCCGAGCCGGGCGTGCGAGTGTTCGAGCTGAACTTCGAGGAGCACCCCGACGCCTTCGTCTCGCACGAGAGCCTGGCGTGGGCCTACCAGCTCTCGGGCGACCCGCGCGGTATGGAGATCGCCGAGCGCTGGGCGGCGGCGCATCCGGACCACGAGGGCGGGCAGACGCTTCTGGACGATCTGCGGCGGGCGGCCCAGGACTGAGCGCGGGGGTTCATGACAATGCAGCGACAAATGTCATCCGTGATCTCCAGCGCTTGCGACGATGAACCCTTCCAGCGTTAGAACCCCTTGTAGTTGAACCCATTCGCCTGGGCGCGGTCGATCGCGATCACCATCGCCGGGACGAGGATAACGCTCGGCAGGAGATTCGCGCCCAGGTCGTCGGCGATCCCCTCCCGCTCCCCGAACCCGGCCTCGGCCAGCCGCCGCGACAATCCGCCCAGCGAGTTGTTACACGCCAGGAACGTCGCGCCGCGCTGCTGGAGCGACTCAATGCCGGCACGCTGGCCGAGCGGATCGCCCGGCTGCGGCCGGTAGAACATGTTCCGCGTGGCGGGTCGGTCGGTCTGCGGGTCCACAAGGCCGCTGTACTCGCCGAGGGCGTACTTCTCCCACATCACGTCGGTGAACCAGGAATCCACGACGGGGGGTCGATCCGCTCGAGGTCATCGATCAGCTCCTGCGACGAACGTGTCGCTGTCAGCAGCTACCGGCGCTAGGTCGCGCGAAGCTCAGGTGACTGGACGAGCTCTGGCAGTCCGGGCCCGCCCTGTGCGGAGACCGGCGCAGAGCTCCCGAGCGCCGCAAGAACGATGAGAACCAAGGTCAGCCGCATGACACTCCTTTTCGCGTATCGTTGTGAGACTGGTTTCTACCCTCGGACCACCGGTCTGTCAAGGCGCCGTCACCACGCTCCGGTGCAGCAGGGCGGCGGACGGCGCGCCGTCTTGACGTAGACACTTATATGGTGTCATATGACATCTTATGAGTGTCGTGCTGTCCAGCCCATTCGGCGGCCAGAACAGGACCCGAGCGCTGCTGGCCCTCCGGCTCCTGGGCAGTAGCTATCCGCGTGAGCTCAGCCGAGTCCTCGGGAGTCCACTCGCCCCGATCCAGCGCGCGCTGCGTGGCCTGGAGACGGACGGCCTCGTGTCGGCGAGATCTGTCGGACGGACCAGGCTGTACAGCCTCAACCCGTCATATCTCGCCCGACGTGAGCTGGCGGCGTATCTGGCCCGGCTGGCCGATGCCGATCTGGAGCTGCAACGAGCGGTCGCGTCTCTCCGGCGTCGGCCGCGCCGGACCGGCAAGCCCGGATGACGATGACCCTGACGCTGTCGAAGAGATCGAGCCTTCGCGACGTGGCCCTGGCGGTCGGCGCGGCGCTGGATCGGCACGGGATTCGAGCCGTCCTCACCGGCGGCGCGTGCGCATCGATCCATTCCGAAGGCGCGTACACATCGCTCGACCTCGACTTCATCCTGACAGCGAAGGTCACGCAACCAAAGCTCGACGCAGCGATGGACGAGGTCGAGTTCGTCCGGAAGGGCGATCGCTATGTGCACCCTCGCGCGCGATTGTGGGTGGAGTTCCCGCGTGGCCCGCTGGCCGTTGGCGGTGACTACAAGATCCGTCCGACCGTCATTCGCGGCCACGCCGGACGAGTGAAGACGCTGTCACCAACCGATTCCTGCCGCGACCGGCTCGCCGCCTATTACCACTGGAACGACCGCCAGAGTCTCGAAGTCGCCGTTCAGATCGCTCTGCGGCATCGGCTCAACATGACCGCGATCCGGAAGTGGAGTGCCGGTGAAGACCACGCCGAGCAGTTCGACGAGTTCCGGAGGATCGTGCGAAATCGAAGAACACCGCCGGGCTGATCTCTGTGCCAGAGGCCAGGGACACTGGGTAGTGGGCTAATGCACTAGCCCACTACCGAACACTGCAATCACGGCAGCAGCACCCGCGCCTTGAAGGTATAATTCCTCGCTCGCGTTCAACACACCACGTCGACGGCTTGCGTGACTCCGATGTCGTTGCTTGAATTCTTCGAATGGCTGGGGAATACGCCGTGGAGCGTCGCGCTCCTCGAATCGCTCTTGGTCTATCCCATCGTGGAGACGACCCATGTGCTGAGCTTGACCCTGTTTCTCGGGATGATCGCGATGCTGGATCTCCGGCTGGTGGGCCTGACGCTCCGGGACGTCCCGGTGTCGGAGGTGGCAGGGCGGCTCCTGCCGTGGGCGGTGGGCGGCTTTACGTTGATGGTCGTGAGCGGGGTGCTCCTCTTTTACTCCAACCCGGTGCATGCGTTCGAGAACGTGTTCTTCCGGATCAAGATGGCGATGCTCGTCGCGGCCGGTGTGAACGCGTTCGTCTTTCACACGACGGTGTATCGCCGGGTGACCGAGTGGGATCGGGCGCCGGTCACGCCGGTGCGCGCCCGAGTGGCCGGCTATTGCTCCCTGATGCTATGGGCGGGCGTGGTCGTCTCGGGACGGATGCAGGCCTACAACTGGTTCGACTGAGCCGCTGACGACGACATGTCTCTCTTGCCGTTCTTCGAGTGGTTCGGTGACACGGCCGTCGGGATCACGATCCGCGACTCGATATGGCTGTTTCCGGTCATCGAGTGCGTCCATCTGCTGGGGCTGGCCATGCTCGGCGGCGCCGTCCTGGTGGTCGACATGCGGCTGCTCGGTCTGGGGCTCCGGCGCCGCCCGGTCGCCCAGCTCGCGCGCGAAGCCCAGCCGTGGCTGGTCGGCAGCCTGCTGGTCATGCTGGTCACGGGCGTGCTGCTCTTCTCTTCGGAAACGCTCCGCGTGTACTACAGCCCGCCCTTCTGGTGGAAGATGCGGTTGCTCCTGCTCGCGATCCTCTTCACGTTCACGGTGCGGCGCAGGGTCGTGCGGTCGGACGACGCCAGCCTGCAGCCGTTCGTCGGGAAGCTGGTGGCCGTGGTCTCGCTCAGCCTGTGGTTCGGCGTCGGCTTCTCAGGACGCTGGATCGCGTTCTACTGAGTGCGTGGGCCGGGGGTTGGGCCTCTCCCTTCCTTCATTGCGGCGGGTCGCGCCAAGGCGGCGTCCAGGGCTTGATGCGGCCTTCCCACAGCGCCCGGTTGTTCTCCTGACACACATACTCCATGAGGTCGCCCTCGAAGGTCGTGAAGATCCGCTCGTTGGTCCAGCGCGTTGTGTAAGCTTTCGGATCATCGACGGTCATTGTGTACTTGATATGACCGGCGTCGATCAGGTCCCACGTCTGGATGATGTGCAGGGCATCGCTATGGGGATGACCAATGGTGTCGAGTCTCGTATATCCGTTGAATCCGACCGTATCGACGACGAGCGTATCGCCCTCCCACCGGCCCACCGAGTGTCCAAACCAGGACGGGTCGAGCTCCTCGGGATGATCGCGCCCATCGAGCGGGATGACGTGAAACCAGGTGCCCAGCTCGAACAGCAATGCGAGGTGCGTTTCGTCCTGCATGATCCGCATCGGGAACGGGCCGTTGATGGACCGGGTTAAGCCGTACGGCATACAGTTCCCCGTATAGTCGCCCTCGATCGGATCGTAGTTCGTCCAATTCTCCAGGCCCCACGGCGTGAACGGAAGATCTGCGATTCCCTGGTGATTGTCCCGAACCTTGGTCATGTCGGGCACGTAGGGTTTCATCCAGGTGCCACTGAAGTCAGGTTTGCCGTTGGGCAGCCGCGGTGTCGGTCCCACCGCTGCGGTGGGGCCAGTTTCCGTACCGGCGGCTTGAGTGGCTTGGGCGGCTTGAGCGGTTTGCGCGGCCGCCGGCGCGGCTGCCCAGGACCAAGATAAGGGCCAGGACAAGGACAAGGACACGAGGCCGACGAACACGACGAAAGCGACGCACGACGGCGTCGTCTGAGCCGTCGCCTCCGTCTTCGTGTTCGTCTTCATGCGCGGCATTGACATTGGCAGTCTCATGGCGACGCCTCCTTCATTGACCAATGACCAGTGACCCGTGACCTTCGTTCAGCTGACGCATCGCCGCTCGGGCGGGGTCGTCGCTCACACCCGCTATCCGCTATCCAGGCACGGCTAGTCTACATCGGCTAGGAGCCAGCGGGTGACGGCGGAGCGTCGTCCCGATATCTCGGGGTGGACACCTGGCGATGCGGCGCTGCGGCTTGCGTTGGCCGGTGTGGGGTGGGAAAATGGCGCCTCAAGGTCCACACGTCGATTGGGCTCCATGTTCCGGGAGGTTGGCGATGAGTACCAAGTGGCTCGTGACTGCGGTCGGCATCGGGGCGCTTCTGGTCACCGGGCCGGTGATCGCACATCACTCCTTCTCCGCCGAATTCGACGCCAATGCACCGATTGACCTGACGGGGGCGGTCACGAAAATCGAGTGGCTGAATCCCCACGTCTGGTTCTTTCTGGACGTGACCGACGACGACGGCAACGTCACGAACTGGGGCATGGAAATGGGCAGCCCGAATCAGCTCGTGAGGGGCGGCTGGACGCGGCGCACGATGAAGATCGGCGACGTGATCGCGGTGGAAGGGAGTCGCGCCAGAGACATGAGCGACAACGCGAACGCCCGGGTGGTGGTTCTGGCCAGTACCGGCCAGCGGTTGTTCGCCGCCTCGAGTCAAAACACTGGACGGTAACAACTCCCACCGTGCACTAGCGGACCACCGGGACGACAGGGAACCCGACGGCGGCGTACCGTAGTTGCACGCCCCTTGCCGGCTGACGCGCCCAACCAGAGCCCAGCAGAAGCAATGCCGTGCTCTTACCTCGATGAAGGACACACCCAATGATCGATCGAGTCAAACAGCTCATCGCGGTTGCGTCGGGCAAGGGCGGCGTGGGCAAGTCGACCGTGGCGTCGAATCTGGCGTTGGTCCTGCTGGAATCGTCTGCGAAGGTCGGATTGCTGGACGGCGACATTTATGGTCCCAGCGTGCCGACCATGTTCGGTGTCAAAGATGCCAAACCCGAAATGGGAGCCACTCAAAAGTCCTTCCGGCCGATCGAGGCGTTAGGATTGAAGCTGATGTCCATGGGTTTCTTGGCACCGCAGGAAGAGGCCGCTATTTTGCGCGGGCCGATGGTGCACAGCTACTTGAAGGCGATGCTGGAGCAGTGTGACTGGGGTGAACTGGACTACCTGGTGATCGATCTGCCACCCGGTACGGGCGACGCCCAGTTGACATTGTGTCAGGAGACGCCGCTGACCGGTGGTGTGGTGGTCACCACGCCGCAGGATGTCAGCCTGATTGACGCCCGCAAAGGGTTGCTGATGTTTCGCAACCTGCACGTCCCGATTCTTGGCTTGGTCGAGAACATGAGCTTCTTCGAATGCCCCAGCTGCCAGCATCGCACGGAGGTGTTCCGTCACGGTGGAGGCAAGCGCACGGCTGAGCAGATGGATGTCCCGTTTTTGGGCCACGTCCCGCTGGACCCGCGCGTGATGTTGGGCGGCGACGAGGGCCTGCCGGTGGTGAAGCGCGACCCTGAATCAGCGGCGGCCAAGGCCTTGGTGGACGTGGCGCATAAAGTCCGCGAGCAGGCTGCCGGTCATGAAACCTCGAAGATTCCGGGCATGACGTTTTGATCGAGTTGCTGAAGCCCGTCAAGCTGGAAAAGTGGGAAGGCCAGGGCATCAAGATCCACTGGAACGACGGCCATATCAGCCAGTACCGATCCGGGTGGCTCCGTGCCCGCTGCCCCTGTGCCTTTTGTCAAGAGGAGGCGAAGAAACCGGCTGCGCCATCGACCGGCCTAAAGCTCTTGCCGATCTTCGACCCTTCCAGTGAACAACTCGCCGGCCTGGAACCCACGGGTCAGTACGCCTACAACATCGCCTTCAAGGACGGCCACGCCACAGGTATTTACGCATTCGAGTATTTGCGATCAATTTGCGAGTGCGATGAGTGCCGGCCGAAGGCGACCTGACATGCGGCATGCTCCCATCCCAGCGCCCGGCCTCGGTTCGCGATTGCCGCTTTTGTCACATTAGGGCTAAGTGGCTTCCCCGGATTTCGCGTCCAGCCACGCCCACAACTCGTCGGGCGTGTGCCCCTCCACGAGAAAGCGGCGCATCTCACGAAACGCTTCCTGCCGTCCTGCCGCGACCCCGTCGGCATGGGTGTGCACGGAGCCCTCGTCACGCCGCCGCTCCAGATCGTCAGCCATAACTATCCTTGTGCCCACAAACGTCAGGTGGCCGCATTTGGTGCACTGCCACGCAGCTTCATATCTCCGCGGGACTGAGTACGGCACGCGCTGAGCGTTTGGGGTGAACAGCCTCGACGGGTTCCCGCATTTGGGACATGGGTCTGGCCTGACGTCATCTGCAGACATTTCGTGGCTCGCATCGCTTCAGGCGAGGACCTGGGGCACTTGGAGCCATGATTTCTCAGGGGCCACCGCGAGGGTAGCGTTCTCTCACCCCGCTGGGCCGGAGAACGGCATAGGCCGTTTTCGGGGCGGGATAGGTGGTCCAGAAGTGGCGCCCGCATGCCAAGCAGACCCAGAATTGGTCTGGCTTCCAGGGCGTTCCAGGAGCAGGATCAGTCAGATCCATCAGCGCTCCACAGCGCTGGCAGCGCATCTGTAGGTCGGCATCTGTCATAGCCTTGACTCTAACGCGAAACCCTCAGGGTCCCTCGGTGGACGCTCATGTCCGACAGTAAGAGCCGCCAGACTCAGATGGATAGAACGTGCGGAGACGGACGCCGATGGCCTCCAGGTCGGCCGGATCCATCTCTTCCTGAATCCGTTCGAAGAGGACCCGTTCCTCCTTCTGAATATGCTCTTTCAGACGTTCGCCGAACGAAGATAATCTCTCGTGGAGATTCGTCGTGGGATCCGCTTCGAACCCTCGGATTCGCGCTCTCATGTCGTCGTGTTCTTCGATCAATTGCCGGGCCAGATCGGCGCCCTCGCGAAGGTGGTCCACCGCTGCGGGGAAGACGTGCGCTTCTTCAGCCTCGAAGTGCTTTCGTAAATCGGTCTCGAAGAACTCGACGACCCGGCTCACCTGCTGCCTCCGGTCTGTGGGCCAGTCGCTGCGCGGCGCCGAGGACCGCCCGAGAATGAGCCGCTGAGCCAGGACGAGACCGTCGTGATGATCGCGGGAGAGGGGAACCAGACTTCGGTGCCGCTTCATCTGAGCCTGGCTTGGTACTTAGACCAGCCGGTCGGCCATCGCCGCTCCCGCAAAGTCCTTTTCGGTGAGACCACCCTCGCTGTGCGTGGAATAGGTGAGCGTCACGCGTTTGTAGTTGATGAGGATGTCGGGATGATGATCCGCCGCTTCCGCCTTCGGCGCCAGGCGATTGACAAAAGCAATCGCCTCCAGGAAGTCGGCAAACGTGTACTGCTTGCGAACAGCGTCGCCTTCCAGCGTCCACCCGTCGAGGGTCTTCGTCCGCTGCTCGGCTTCGGTCCGTGAGAGTGTCGCCATGTCCTACGCCCGCAGATACTCCTGTAGTCCGTCCATTCGGTATTCGATCTCGGCGATGTCGGTCGCGGAGAACGAGTATGTGCCGCGTCGCGACTTCGTCGTGGAGAAGATCCCGCGCTTCTTGAGGACGTACAGCCGGACCCCCGGGATGATCTGATCGAGGTTGAGCATCAGCAGCAGCTTGCCGTAGAGGTCGCGCAGTTCGTCGGTTTCACCGGCCGTGTGCAGCTCCCACAAACGGGCATAGACGTCAGCGTACATCGCGCCGCCCGTCATGACACCGTCCATCCCCATCCGCATCTCGTAGAGCCAGGCGAGGCCGAATGTCGCGCCGAAGATACGCCTGATGGGGTCCGGTCGGTGTTTCGCCAGCCCCCGCATCCGCTCGTGCACCGGGTCGCGCTCTTCCTTGATGTAGGCCAGGTTGGGGAAGTCTCTGGCCAGCTCCACCATGAAGTCGACCGTCGGCTCCACCTCCGGTGCCCCTCCGCTCGTCTGGATGAAGACCGGTCGCGATGTCACCCCGGCCAGGGCTTCGTAGTACTCCCGAAAATCGGCCAACGAGCCGGCCGTGGTGGGGGGGATGGCGATCATGCCATCAGGGTCCAACGACTCCGCGTGGCGCGCGTACTCGAGCATCCCCTCGGTGTCATCAGCCTGGACCCCGAAGATCAGCGCCTGACGCTTGCCACGCGCCGCCTTCGCGATGGTGTCCATCCCGCGCAGACGCTCATCCTTCGACAGATACCGCTGCTCGCTGGAATTCTGAGGCCAGACGAAGCCGTGGACACCGCACCGATCGAGGAAGTCGACCTGACCCGCCAGGTCCTCGTGATGGACCTCGTTGGAGTCTGTATAGGGCGTGCTCAGGATGATGAAGGCGCCGGACATCGCTGCGCCTTCGGCGGCCCGGACCGTTGGTCGAAGATAGGGCGCGACGGCGGCGCTGCCAAGCACGGCGAACATCTCGCGGCGAGTAAGTGAGGGTGAGAGTGAGAGTGAAGATGAGCAGCGCATGGCAACCGGCCTCCGGGTCTGGAGCGTGGGTCCCGACAGTCTTACAGCCGCCGGTCCGGCATGATCATCGTCCGCCACATGTGGGACGACGGTGAGTTGTCCCACCCGAGCCCTTCCTTCGGCTGCTTGAAGTGGCGCCCGATGATGTCAATGAACGGCTCGACCGACACCTTGGCGTTCGGGTCGAACGAATAGAGGTCGTTCACCGTCACGAGGCGCGGATACTCGTACCACCGGTGGTTGCGCACGAACTCATAGGTGCGCTGGAGGTACGGCTCGGGCTTGTAGTCTGCGCCGAAGACGCGGAGGTACCCTTCTGGATACACGTAGTCGAACGCCTCGTCGGGATAGAAGCGCAGCGTCTGGTGGTATCGGATCGCGAAGGAGGTGATCTCCGGCACGTAGGGTTCGAGCAGTTGAGCACCCCACCAGCCATGATCCGGGTGCATCAAGCTGAGGATGACGTCGTGGAGCAGGCAGGCCAGGACGACCTCTTCGCGCATCCCGGTCTTCACGGCCCGCGTCGCACTCTGCAGGCAGTGGCCGGTCCACGAGAAGCGGTACTTGAAGAAATCGAGCAGCGTCGGCTTCGCCGGCATCGCCACCAGCTGACGCAAGCGGCCGTCGACCTCACGATCGCCGTCATTTCTCGGCACGAAGAGCGCGCCGGTGCCGCCGCGGTACGGCCGGTCGAGATCCGCGTTGCGCGCGTCGAGGTCGGCGACCGTCGGGACTTGCTGACCCGGCGCCTCGCGCAGGATGCCCTGGAGGATGTCGGCTTCCTTGAGCCGGTCCTCCATGTAGTGCTCGAGCGCATCGGCCTTTTCGTCCGGGGTCATGAGCGAGACCGCCGCGGTCCCGCCGAGGCTCGCCACGAAGGCGCGTCGGTTGATCTGCATCGTGCTCTTCCTTTCAACTTGGCCGAGATGTCCGGTGTGCCTGCCCCGGTTGATCACCCTTATACACCCGAGGGCCGCCGAACCCCCGAAAGTTTCTTCGTCGCAGAATCGTCTCTAACTTCTGACTCCTATCTCCTGGCTCGCGTCACGGAATCGGGACGCGAGCCTTCAGTTCTTCGAACCAGTTCTCCACGACGACGATCTCCGCGGGGGCGGCGTCCGCGTTCGTTCCATCGCCGGACTTGGTCATGAGAAAACGCTGCCCGTCGGGCGCAATGTCGTAGGAACGGCCTGTGTCGCGCCCGCCAGGTCTCAACTGGTAGGGGCCGTCGACGATGAGCGTCGGCGTGCCCGGCACGAAGCCCGCGCTGGTCTCGACCGCGACCTGCATCAAGCCTGCCGCTGACACGTAGAACAGTTCCCGCCCGTCGGGGCCCCAGAGCGGTCTCGTCCCGCCGCGCGTCGACACCTGCCAGCGACCGGTCTCCACGTCGGGAAATGGCTGGACGTACACCTCCGGGCGTCCCGAGGCGTCGGACTGGTAGGCGAGCCAGCGGCCGTCAGGCGAGATCTCGCCGTTCCGCTCGTCGAACTCGGTCACGATCAGCGGATCGACTCGCCGCTCGTCGTCGAGTGTCAGGACGTGAAGGTCGATGCCGCTATCGGTTGAACGTTCCGCGAAGACCAGATGCCTTCCATCGGGTGAGGCTGCTGAAGGCCACTGGAAGCTCGTATCTTCGACGAGCGCTTCGACCGTCCCGGTTCCGTCGGCCGCACGCCAGTAGATGTTCGGTCCTTGACCGCGGTTTGAGGAGAACGCGACCCGTTGCCCGTCCGACGTCCAGACGGGATCCCGGTCGCCTGCCGCCGCGAACGTCAGGCGCGTCAGCGTCTCTCGCGCGAGATCCCAGATCCAGATGTCGTTCTCCCCGTCCCGGGCGTCGAGCGCGACTCTCGTGCCATCGGGGGAGACGCGCGGATAGACGTAGCGACGAGGCGGGGCGGCCAGCGCTTCCTCGTTTCCGTCCCGGTCCACCCAGACGAGGGAAGACAGGGAACTGCCGACCCCCACCGGCGGGATGTAGCCGAGCGACCCATCGGACGTGAAGGTATACTGCGCTGCACCGGACAAGGCGTTGACGTAGACGTTCTCCAGCACGGGCACCGGCGTGCCCGTCAGCTCCAGGCGGACCGGATCGAACGGCGCCGCCCAGACGGACTGCGTCCGGCCGAAGAGGAGGTGGCCCGTCGGCGCGTACCGGGGGGTGGTGCCCCCGACGAGCGTCTGCGTTTCGCCGCTCTCCAGCGACAGGACGGCGACCTGGGACGTCTCCATCGAGCCGCGCCAGATCTGGAACAGCACGGCCCGGCCATCAGGGAGGACAGAGGGCCGATAGTACTGCTCGTCCGGTCCGGCGGTCGCCAACTGTTCGGGTTCTCCTCCTGCCGCGGGGATCCGCCACAGGCCCCTCTCTCCCTGCGCGAACACGATCCTGTCGTCCGGTCCCCAGCTTGCGCCGCGGACCAGGCACTCCTCACACAGCGTCACCGGCGGCCCCCCGGTCAGGGACACCTTCTGGAGGCCGGTGCCGCCGCTGGAAAAGCCCAGCCACTCACCGTCGGGTGACCGGAAGATCTGGTTCGTTCCCTCGGTGCCCGGAATCGGCGTCGCCACGAGTTGGTCGAGCGGGCGGCGATAGGCCATCCCCCCACCGTCTGCTTCAGCGACGAACACGAGGGTCCGGCCGTCGGCGGACCAGTCGATCCAGCGGCCGTTGACCGGGAACCGCCCGTCGGGCGGCAGTGGGATCGCGAAGCGCGTTGGCGGACTGGGTGAGGGTCGAACGCTGGTCCAGACGGCGAGGCCAGTGACGACGATCCCTCCCAGCACCATCGCCAGGACGACTGCCGGTCGCTGCCAGAGGGCTGGCTGGGATGAAGGCGCGGGTGCAGCAGTCGCGGCACGGGCCTCCGAAGGGGCATCCGCTTCGTCGATCTCCAGTCGTGCCGTGCCGATCTCCGGTAGGCGTCGTCGATGGTCGCGTTCGAGGCAGCGCCGCAGCAGGCGCCGAATCGAGTGCGGCGTGTCGGCAGGTAGCTCCGTCCAATCCATCTCCTGCCGCAGAACCGCCGCCAGAGTCTCGGAGATATCGGTTCCCCCGAACGCCTGCCGGCCGGTCAGCATTTCGTAGAGGACGACGCCGAACGCCCAGATGTCGGCCCGCTTATCCACCTGACGGCCCTTGGCTTGCTCGGGACTCATGTAGGCTGCCGTCCCCATAATGACGCCCAGCTTTGTCGCTGCCGCCGTCATCGTCATCGTCGGGGACTTGGCGGCGTCGAGGTCGGAGAGGTCCGGCTGGAGCGCCTTCGCCAACCCGAAGTCGAGCACCTTCACCGTGCCGTCGGCCTTGACTTTGACGTTGGCAGGTTTCAGATCGCGGTGGATGATCCCCTGCTCGTGCGCCGCTTCGAGCGCCTCGGCGATCTGCCGGGCTATCGGAAGCGCCTCTTCCAGAGGGATCGCAGCATTCTTTACCGCTCGCGGGGCCCCACCCCCACGAGCTGCGCGCTCCTCGGCTTCGCTCGTCCCGCGGGCCGCAGGCGCTTGCCCAATCAGTTCCGCCAGCGTTGGCCCTTCGACGAGCTCGAGAATCAGTGCGGGGGGCTCGCCCGCCTTGGACTTCTCCAGGCCGTAAATGGCGGCGATGTTCGGATGGTTGAGCGACGCCAGCACCTTCGCTTCCCGCTGGAACCGGGCCAGCCGCTCCGGGTCATTGGCGAACGCATCCGGCAGCACCTTGATCGCGACATCACGATCCAAGGAGGTATCGTGGGCACGATAGACTTCGCCCATGCCGCCTGCGCCAATCTTTGCGGTGACCTCGTAGACGCCGAGCTTCGTGCCGGGTGAAAGTGGCATGAGGGAACAATGGATTATAGCGGGTTCCCGGGGACGCTGAGGGCTTCGCCTTCGGCTTGCCCACGCAGCCCTCAAAGGACTGCGCTACATCAGATCGTCGCAGGGCTGAACTTTAGGGCTGCGCGACAAACCCCTGCCAAGCAACGAAGGTTGATAGAGTGAAGCGATCATCGATGCACGGGCCATCAGGCCGTCAGTGATGCACGTCAATCTTTCCTACGGCCGCGGCCACCTGCCCGTGGAGTTTCCCGACGACTGCACGACGGTGATCGAGCCGACCTATGTCGCCGGGCTGCCGGACCAGCCGGGCGCTGTCCGGGACGCGGTTCGGGACCCGGTCGGCACGCTCCCGCTCCGGGACCTGGCCCGGCCGGGTCAGACGGTGGCCGTGTCCATTTGTGACGTCACGCGTCCGATGCCCAGTCGGACCGTGCTGCCGGTCATCCTGGCCGAGCTGTCCGCGCTTCGCTCCGAGGACATCGTCGTGCTCGTCGCCACCGGCACGCACCGGGCCACGACCGACGCCGAGCTCGTCGAGATGGTCGGCGCGGAGATCGTGCGCGGGTACCGGGTCGTCAACCACGATGCCTTCGAGCGGTCCGGGCTCGTCCAGGGCGCCGACGTCGAGCCCCGCGTTCCGGTCTGGCTGAACCGGGAGTGGGTCGACGCCGACATTCGGATCACGACCGGGTTCGTCGAGCCGCATTTCTTCGCCGGGTTCAGTGGCGGACCGAAGATGGTGGCGCCGGGTCTCGCGGGATTCGACACGACGATGCGGCTGCACGATGCCGAGATGATCGGCCACCCCAACGCCCGGTGGGGCATCACGGTCGGGAACCCGATTCACGACGCGGTTCGGCGGATCGCGAGCCAGTGCGGCGTCGACTTCAGCGTCGATGTCGCCATCAACCGGGCGCGACAGATCACCTCGGTCCGGGCTGGAGCGCTGTTCCCGGTTCACGAGGCGATGTGCGAGATCGTCAAGGCGTCGGCCATGCAGGCGTTTGGCGCGCCGTTCGACGTCGTGGTGACCACGAACAGCGGGTACCCACTCGACCAGAACCTCTATCAGACGGTCAAGGGGATCTCGGCCGCAGCCCAGGTGGTCAAGGACGGTGGCGCAATCCTGTGCGCGTCGGCCTGTTCCGACGGCATCCCGTCGCACGGCCAGTACCAGGAGATCCTGGCCGCCCGCGACACACCGGAACAGCTGCTCGAGATGATCTGTGCGCCGGGGCATAACCGGCACGACCAGTGGGAGGTCCAGGTGCAGGCCCAGATTCAGCGAAAGGCCGAAGTCCTGCTCCGGACCGACGGGCTGACGGACGATGAGGTCCGCGCGGCGCACCTCATCCCGGTGGCCGACATCGGACGCGCCACGAGCGAGCGGCTCGCCAGGTGCGGACCCGGGGCACGGCTCTGCGTGCTCCCCGAAGGACCGCAGACGATTCCCTATCTCGCTACCCACGCATGAACAGGTTAGAATCCTCGACGACTCGAAAAACCGGCCTGCCCCCGGCTATGGGCCGGCCTGCCTACTGGAGGTCTTGATGTTTCGAATGAAGACGGCACACGGTCACATACTCGGTGGGAGTCTGCTGCTGGCGCTGGGCCTGCTCGCTGCGGCCTGCTCGGGACCAGCGCCCGAGGAGGCGCCCGCGTCGACGGCCACGGCGTTCGAGGGCGCCCGGCTGATCGTGGGAGACGGACAGACGATCGAGAACGCGACGTTCGTCGTCGACGACACGCGCTTCGTCGCCGTCGGCGCGGCGGGCGCGGTGGAGGTGCCCGACGGGGCGGCCCGCGTGGATCTCACCGGCATGACCGTCATGCCCGCCATCGTCGACGCCCACACCCACCTGAGCACCACGCGCGAGGCGCTGATCGAGGACCTGGAGTCCCGCGCGTACTTCGGCGTCGGCG
Source organism: Vicinamibacterales bacterium (assembly GCA_963667915.2). Classification (GTDB taxonomy): domain Bacteria; phylum Acidobacteriota; class Vicinamibacteria; order Vicinamibacterales; family UBA823. The sequence continues at coordinate 1,854,134 of CAXXNN010000004.1, forward strand.
CCGCGTTGAGCCTGGGCAGCGACGGTGCGGACGCCCCGTTCGAACTCCGCGACGAGCTCATTCCCGGCGCGGCGCGGTACAAGTCGGCCGGGCGCGGCATCACGTCGCCCGAGCCCGGGCGCTCCGAGGTGCCCCACTGGGTGACCAGCGAAGAAGAGGCCCGGCAGGGCGTGCGCGACGAGGCGGCCCGCGGCGTCGGCACCATCAAGATCTGGGTCGACGACCGGAACGGTCAGTACGAGAGGCTCAGTTCCGAGCTCTACGGCGCGGTCATCGACGAGGCGCACCAGGCCGGCCTGCGCGTGGCCGCGCACATCTTCAGGCTCGAGGACGCGAAGGGCCTGCTGATGGCGGGCATCGATGCCTTCGCGCACGGCGTCCGCGACCAAGATGTCGATGACGAGTTCGTCGCGATGGTCCAGGAGCGTCCGAACGTGGTGCTCATTCCGAACATGCCCGGCCGCGGTGTGCCGACCGACCTCGACTGGCTGAGCGACGCGCTGCCGGCCGAGGAATTTGAGGAGCGGCAGGCTGCCAATGTCGAGCGGCCCGAGGTGCAGGAGGCGTTCGGCATCCAGGCGCGCAACCTCGCGCGGCTGAGCGAGGCGGGCATGACGATCGCGATCGGCACCGACGGCAACACGCCGTGGGCGCCGCACGTCGAGATGGAGGACATGGTGGCCGCCGGCATGTCACCGGCGGACGTGCTGGTCGCGGCCACGCGCAACGCGGCCGCGTTCGCCGGGTTCGACGACATGGGCACCGTGGAAGCCGGCAAGAGCGCGGACTTCGTGGTGCTCGAGGCCAACCCGCTCGACGACATCACCAACACCCGCCGGATCGCCGAGGTGTACCTGCGGGGCGCGGCTGTCAACCGCACGCGCTGAGCGCATCGCGCCTGCGGTCCGAATGCACCCGCGCCGTCCGCGGGCAACCTACAGCCTTCCAGCTACGTCTGTACGTCTGATCAAGAGTGATGGCCAACCTGAAGCTCGCGGTGCGTACGCTCCTCAAGACGCCGATCGTGACCGGTGTGGCGGTGGTCTCGCTGGCGCTGGGCATCGGGTGCAACGCGGCGATCTTCTCCCTGTTCAATCAGATTCTGCTGCGCCCGTTGCCGGTCGTGGAGCCGGAGCGGCTGGTCAACCTCGAAGCGCCGGGACCCAAGCCGGGGTCGGATCAATGCAACCAGGCCGGTGGCTGCGACGAGGTCTTCAGCTATCCCATGTACCGGGACCTCCAGCGGAACAACACGGTCTTCACCGACATCGCCGCGCATCGGCCGTTTGGCATCAGCGTGGTCTACGACGGGCAGACCTTCAGCGGCGACGCGGTGGAGGTCTCGGGATCCTACTTCCCCATGCTGGGCCTGGTGCCCGCGCTCGGGCGCCTGCTCGACCCGGAGGTGGACCAGCCGTTCGGCGGCCATCCGGTCGTCGTGTTGAGCCACGACTTCTGGCAGTCCCGCCTCGGCGGGCGCCCCGACATCCTCGGCGACCCACTCAGCGTCAACGGCCAGCCGCTGACGATCGTCGGCGTGGCGCCGCCCGGATTCCGGGGCACGACGCTCGGCGTGCGGCCGATGCTGTTCGCGCCGATCACGATGCGGGCCGTGCTCTCGCCGGGCTTCGACGCGTTCGAGAACCGGCGTTCCTACTGGGTGTACTTGTTCGCCCGTCTGAAGCCAGGCGTGTCGATCGCGCTTGCCGGAGCGGCGCTCGAGCCGCTCTACTGGAGCCTCCTCAGCGACGAAGCCCCGCTCCAGGTCGACATGAGCGAGCAGACGCTGGCGCGATTCGTCTCGAAGCCGATCCCGATCAAGGACGGGCGGCGTGGCCAGAGCTCGATGGACGAGGAGGCCGGCGCTCCGCTGATGCTCCTGTTCGGCGTCACCGGCTTCGTGGTCCTCATTGCGTGCGCCAACATCGCCAACCTGCTGCTGGCCCGGGCCGCCGTTCGATCATCGGACATGGCGGTGCGGCTCTCGCTCGGCGCCTCCCGGCGTCATCTGCTCGCCCAGCTGCTGACCGAATCGTGCCTCCTCGCGCTCATCGGCGGCGCGGCCGGTCTCGTCGTGGCGCGATGGACCCTGGCTGGCATCGGTACCCTGCTGCCACCCGAGGCGGTGAACAACATGCAGTTGACGCTCGACCCGTCGGTGGTGCTCTTCACCCTGGCGATTTCGGTCGTGACCGGCCTGCTCTTCGGCATTTTTCCGGCGCTCCATAGCACCCGCGCAGACCTGATGTCGACGCTCAAGGACCAGGCGGGCCAGCCGGCGGGCGCCCGCGCGGCCGCCAGGTTCCGAAACGGCTTGGTCACGGCGCAGTTCGCGCTGTCGACGATGTTGCTCGTCGCGGCCGGGCTCTTCATCCAGAGCCTGAACAACGTGACCCGCCTCGATCTGGGCATCCGGACGGAGGGCGTCGCGACGTTTCGCCTGGCGCCGGTGCTCAACGGTTACGCGGACGCGCAGATGCAGGCCCTGTACGAGCGTGTCGAAGCCGAATTGGCGGCGCAGCCGGGCGTGACCGATGTGTCGGCCGCGTCGGTCGCGGTGTTCGCCGGCAGCAGCTGGGGCAACAACGTCATGGTCGAGGGGTTCGAGGCGGGCCCGGACACGAACCGCAACTCCCGATTCAACCGGGTCGGCCCCGGCTACTACCGCACCCTGGGGATCCCGGTGCTGGCGGGACGGGAGTTCACCGCGTCGGACGTCCGGGAATCGCCGCAGGTCGTCATCGTCAACGAAGCGTTCGCCCGCAAGTTCAATCTCGGCCGTGAACCGGTCGGCAAGCGGATGGGGCGTGGCGGCCTCGACGCCGAACTGGACATGGAGATCGTCGGGCTCGTCAAGGACGCCAAGTACAACGACGTGAAGAACCCCGAGCCGCCGCTGTTCGCCGTGCCCTACCGCCAGGAAGAGTCTGTCGGGAGCCTCACCTTCTACGCGCGCACCACGCTGCCGCCCGACACCCTGCTGCGGTCGATCCCCACCCTGATGGCTCGGCTGGACCCCGATCTGCCGGTCAACAACCTCAAGACGCTGCCGCAGCAGGTGCGCGAGAACGTGTTTCTCGACCGGATGATCTCCACTCTGTCGGCGGCCTTTGCCCTGCTCGCGACGCTCCTGGCGGCGGTCGGCCTGTACGGCGTGCTCGCCTACACGGTCGCGCAGCGCACACGCGAGATCGGCCTGCGCATGGCGCTCGGGGCCGACCCGGCGCGCCTCCGGGCCATGGTGCTCGGCCAGGTCGGACGGATGACCCTGATGGGCGGCGCGGTGGGCCTGGTCGGGGCGCTCGGGCTCGAGCGCGTCGCGCGGTCGCTGCTCTTCGAGATCGACGGGACCCCGCCCGGCATCATCGTCGCGGCGTTGCTGGCGCTGGGCGCCGTGGCCCTGTCCGCCGGTTTCATCCCGGCCCATCGGGCGTCGCGGATCAACCCGATGACCGCCCTCCGGTACAAGTAGCCGCCCTGGGCTGGCTCAGGGCTGCGGCGTGTCGGTGCCCGCCCGCCGGACGCCCTCCGGCAAGCCCTTTCGCGGCAGCCGCTCGTCGCGCATCGCGGTGTTGTATGCGAAAGTCGCCACCACGACCGCCATCTGGACGAGGGCGTCTCGCTGCAGGCGATCGTAGAAGTCCATGTTCGAATGGTGGGTGCGCGAGTTGTACTCCAACCGGTCCTGCATGAACTGGAAGGCCGGGATGCCGGCATTGTCGAACGACGCGTAGTCGGAGCCCCGAACCGACCGCGCCGCGATGGTGTCGACGCCGAGATCGCGCAGCGGGCCGAACCACTGGCGGAAGATCGGCTCCACCGCCATGTTGCCCTGCAGCCAGACGCCGTGGATGCGGCCCGTCCCGTTGTCGATGTTGTAGTAGGCGGACAGCCGCCCGTGCTCCGGCATGGTCGCGCCGGTGTCCGGATCCACCAGGTGCGCGTTCACGTAGGCTCGGGATCCCAGCAGACCCACTTCTTCGCCGCCCCAGAGCGCGACGCGGATCGTCCGGCGCGGTCGGGCCCCGATCGCGTTCAGGATCCGCAGCACCTCCATCATCACGGCCGCACCGGCGGCGTTGTCGGTCGCGCCGGTCGCCCACGAGTAGCTGTCGAGATGCGCGCCGAGCAGCACGACCTCGTCCGCGAGGTCGGTGCCCGGGATCTCGGCCAGCAGGCTGAACCCGCTGTCGTCCGACGCGTCGTGGAACTGCACCTCGACATTCAGCTCCATCGTCACCGGCACGCCCTTGTCGAGGAGCCGGACCATCCGGTTGTAGTGCTCGACCGCGAGCGTGATCGTCGGCACGCCGGACCCGGCGGGCAAGTCGCGCCGCGCGTGGCTGACGAAGACCGTGCCGCCGTCGGCGCGCTGCGTCATCCAGGACATCTGGTTGTCACCCCGCCCGAAGTTGGCGTCCCGGCCGCGATCCAGTTCCGCGACGACGCCTTCGGCGACGAAGAAGTCCAGGATCTGGGCCTGCAGGCTGGGCGGGCTCGACCGCCCGCGCCGCGGCTCGGCGTGCAGGAAGGCATCCCGCTCGGTAAACGGCGTCATCTCGGACTCGCGCTTCATCGCCTCGGTCCACCGCCCCACGAGCGTGCCCTCGAGCATCTCGACCTCGCGCTCGGGCTGGGTCAGGACGATCTTCCCGTCGAGCTGGCCGCGATACCGTTCGAGGTCGGCCTCGGACTGAATGTCGACCCGCACGACGTCGGCCGTGACCGTGCCGTCCGTCCCCGTCGACCAGGTTTTCGGGAAGCCGACGATCGGCTGGATCTGCGGCTCGATCAGGTGGGCCGAGAAACGGACGAGCGTCCATCCCGCGGCGGAGGGAAACGTCTCGCGATGGATGTTCGAGACGCCCCACTCCTCGAATCGCTCGGCGACCCAGTCGGCGGCCTCGGAGAGGGCGGGCGTGGCGGTGAACCGCGGTCCGTAGACGTCGGTGAGCCAGAAGGCGTGGTCCATGACCTGGGAACGAGCGAGTCCCTCGTCCTTGATCTTGGTCAGCATGGGATAGTCGAGCGGCGTGTCCACCTGCTGGGATGCGGCCACGCCGCCCATGGCCAGGACGAGCCCGACGATGACGGTGAGTCTCCGATGATTCACTGGCTTCCTCCCCTATTCCTGCACCTGCCCGTTCACGGGTACTCGGTACAGAGTGGATACAGCGGCGGCTCATCCTCCTCGACCAAAGGGAACCGACGGACCGGCTCGATGAAGTAGTTGTCGGTCTCATCGTCGTTCAGCGACGAGACCTCGCCGGCGAGCACCGTCCCGCCCACGGCCTGGAACTGATGGGCCAACCGCGGCGGGAGCGTGATGCTCTCCCCGGGCGAGAGCTCGACCCGGCCTCGGGCCGGCACCGTGCGGCGCACGCCATCGACCGAGACCTCCACGCCGTCCTCGGTCAATTGACCATCGGCGTCGGCCCGGCACAGCTCGATGACCAGCCGTCCGCCGCCGCGGTTGATGATGTCCTCCATCTTGACCACGTGGTAGTGCCAGGGTGCGACCTGCGCGTTGCCGACGACCATCACCTTCTCGGCGTACGTCTTCACGGGCCGGAGCATCGTCGAGGGCGATCCACCGCTGTCAGCCGCGTCGGCCGCACGGCCGTTCCGCAGGGTGAACAATAGCAGGCCGCACCGCTCGAAGTCGCCGCAGCCGAAGTCCGTCAGGTCCCAACCGAGGCGGCACCGCCTGATCTCGTCTGCCTCCGAGCCCTTCTCTCTCCAGGCCGCCGGGCTCCAGTAGGCGAAAGGAGGCAGGGGGAATCGGTGGGCGTTGAAGAGGTCGATGGCGGCGCGGATGTGGAAATTGATGGTCGAGCGTTTCATGGTCCGCGCCGTCCCAGGGTGCCCCCTACCGTCCCGTCGCCACCCGCGCCTGGAGTTCGGAGAACCAATTGAGGACGACCGTGATCGAAACGTCGGCTCCGGTCGCGGGCGCGATCAACGCGAACCGCTGGCCATCCGCCGACGGCTGGTAGGTGAAGCGTGAGGTGTAGCTGTCGGACAGCACGCCGCTGAACAACGGCTTCGGCGTGGGGACGTACTCGAACGACGCCGCGGCCGGCCCCTCGCGGGCGAGGTTCGCGCCAACGTCCACTGCCGTGAGCGTGCCGTCAGCCGCCCGGTAAAACAGTTCCCGTCCGTCCCGTCGCCACCGCGGCATACTGCCGCCATCGGTCGAGATTTGCCACAGCGACCCGGTCGCCGGTATTGACTTGACGTACACCTGCTGGTCGCCCTGCGCGTCCGACACATAGGCCATCCAGCGGCCATCGGGAGAGACCTGGGCGTAGGTCTCCAGAGCTGGCGTCTCAAGGTAAGGTACGGGCGCGCGGTCTCCCTCCAGTGGTAGAAGCTGAAGGTCACCCAGGTGCTCGTAGACGAGATAACTCCCGTCGGGCGCCCAGTCCCAGACACCTATCCAACCCGCGTCCGAACTCGACAGGGTCTGCTCGGCGCCGGACATGTCGGTCGGTTTCCGGCGGATGTCGTAGCTGGCGAGACCGGCGAGACCGGACGTACTGTACGCCACCCAGCCTCCGTCGGGTGCCCACACGGGATGCTCCCAGCCAGGCCGAGGGCCGAACGTGAACCTCGATGGAGCCCCCCCCGAAAGGGCCTGCAACCAGACATCGAGGTTGTCGGAGTCTTCAAAAATCGAGATCGCGGCGTTCTGCTGGTCCGGCGAGACGGAAAAGTTCCAGATTCCGGTGAGGCCGGTCAAGTCGTCCAGTCGTTCGCCGGTACGGTTGAACCAAGCCAACCCCGTGCTCATCCACATGTCGGGTGCATAGGCCAGGCTGCCACCGGCTGAGACCGAGAACAGGCCAGAACCGGTGTTCTGCCCAAGCCCAACGCCCTCGACGACTGGAAACGAGGCACCGACGGTTTCTAGCGAGCCGGTATCGAATGACTGCGCCATCAGGACGTTGCTCCGACGGAACAACACGTATCCGTTCTCGCCGCGGACCGACGACCCGGCGTAGATCGCCTGATCACCGCCGTCGAGCACGCGCACCGGTGGCGTCCCGTCGAGCGAGCCGACATAGACGCCTTCGATGTCGGCGACGCTGGTGAGGTGCAGGTACAGAAACCGCTCACCGTCCGGCAGGAAGTGCGGGTAGCGGTGCGCGTCGGCGCCGCCCGCCGCCGAAAGCGTGGTCACGGCCCGGACGTCGCCTCCGCTCAGGGCGACGGCAAACAGCCCTTGCTCGCCAGCGCCCGGACTGAACACGATCGTCCCGTTCGAGCTCCACGTTCCACCTCTCCCCACGGCGGCGGCCGTCAGCGTCCGTACCAGTCCACCCGTGCGGTCGATCATCTTCAGCTGCCCGTCGGCGAAGAAGCCGAGCGACGCGCTGTCCGGGGACCAAAACGGGTAGGTCGCGCCGTTCGTGCCATCGAGCGGCGCGGCCTCTAGCGAGTCGAACGATCGCACCCACACCTGGTTGTCGAGCACGAGCGCCAGATGACGCCCATCGGGCGACAGCGCGACGGCGACTGTAAAGGAGCCAGCCGGGGGTGCCTCCTGGAAGCGCGTAATCTCGGTGGGCAGAGCGGTCTCGCCGAAGTGCTGCACGGACACCGCGATCGCGGCTATCGCGGCGACGGCCGCGAGCAGCCACGGCAGTCTCGACCCCGGCCCCGCCGACGCGGTGTCGCGCCCGGCCGCCGGAGCGCTCTCCAGCAAAGCCCACACGTCGCCGATATCCCGCAGGCGCTGCTTCGGGTTCTTCTGCAGGCACGTGTCGAGGAGCCGCCGCACCTCGGGCGGCGCTTCACCGAGATCGGGCTGCTCCTTGACGACCGACGCCAGTGTCTCGGTCAGATCGTCGCCGGTAAACAGCTTGTTCCCGGTCAGCATCTCGAACAGGACGACCCCGAACGCCCAGATGTCGGCGCGCTTGTCCACCTGCTTTCCGCGGGCCTGCTCCGGACTCATATACGCCGCCGTCCCCATGATGACGCCCATCTTCGTCGCGGCGGCGGTCATGGTCATCGTCGGCGAGTTGGCCGCGTCGAGGTCGGACAGGTCTGGTTGGAGCGCCTTGGCCAGCCCGAAGTCCAGCACCTTCACGGTGCCGTCGTCCTTCACCTTCACGTTGGCCGGTTTCAGGTCGCGGTGGATGATGCCCTGCTCGTGGGCGGCTTCCAGCGCCTCGGCGATCTGCCGGGCGATGGGGAGGGCTTCGTCGAGGGGGATCGGGCCTTTGGCGATGCGGTCCTGCAGCGTCGGGCCGGGGACGTATTCAAGAACGAGGGCGGGGGAGTCGCCCGACTCTTCCAGCCCGTGGATCTGTGCGATGTTCGGGTGGTTGAGCGAGGCCAGCACCTTCGCTTCGCGCTGGAAGCGGGCCAGCCGCTCGGGGTCGTTCACGAAGGCGTCGGGCAGGATCTTCAGCGCGACATCGCGGTCGAGCTTGGTGTCGCGGGCCTTGTAACTCGCCCATGCCGCCCGCGCCGATGGCGGAGAGGACTTCGTAGACGCCGAGCGTGGTGCCAATTTCCAGAGGCATTGTGGAAACACCGGATTATAGCGGAGGCAGGGGTGGGACCTGTAGTGGACATCACTAAGACAATTTCCGATCGTCTCAGGATGCCCGTCGTGCCTGGCGCTGAAGGGCGCGATGCAGATCCCAGTCAGCCTGGAGCCGCATCCAGAACTGCGGCGACGTCTTGAACAGTCGGGCCAGCCGCAAGGATGTGTCGGCCGTGATGCCGCGCTTCCCGAGGACGATCTCGTTCAAACGGTTGAGGGAGATCCCCAGCTTGCGTGCCGCTTCGGTCTGGCCGAGCCCGAGGGGTTTCAGAAATTCCTCCAGGAGCATCTCGCCAGGCGAGATCGCCGGCCCCAACCAGCTCGGATCCCTAGTGATAGTCTTCGACGCGGACTTCGTGTGCATCACCCTGCTCCCATCGGAACGTGACCCGGTACTGGTCGTTGATTCGGATGCTGTGGCGGCCTGCCTGCCGACCTTTCAGACGTTCCAGGCGGTTGCCCGCCGGAATCGTCAGATCGTTCAGACGCAACGCGACATCCAGCGCCTTGAGCTTCCGCTGAACGCTGCGCCACAGCTCCCGAGGAACGTGGCGCGCATGACGCGTGTTCCGCTCGCGAAAGAGATCAACAGTCGTCTCGTCGGCAAAGGACTGAATCACGAGCCGTCATACATGTTACACGAGTAGCGTGTAGAATACAAGGTTGGCGGAGGGATAGGGATTCGAACCCTAGAGCGAGTTTCCCCGCTAACGGTTTTCAAGGGCGCTCACTGTCCAACCCGTGATCGTCACTTTTCCGCCTAGTTCTCTAGATCGTGAAACTTAGCGACGGTCCTGGAAACACGAGGAGTGCTCCCAGACACGAGGAGTGCAGTCCTGATGGGGACAATTTCGGGGACAGTCCTACCGTCCCGGCGGCACCCGCGCCTGGAGTTCGGAGAACCAGGATCGAAAGTCATCTCCACTCATGCGGGCGTCCCTAGGGGAGTGGGGATCAGCTCGACCCGATACCCCAGGCGGCGCAATTCGCGGGCCATCTTGAGGGCGCGGCGTTGCGTGCGCAGCCGGCTGACCGCCGGGCCGCGTTCTTCGTAGCGCACGGCCTGGTGCAGAATCTTCCAAATCAGGCGACACAGCCGATGCGCAATGGCCCCGATGGCTTGCGCGTGGCCCAGGCGCGGCACCAACCGGCGATACACCAGGAGGAAGATACTCCCCTTGGTCTTGACCGCCGCGTTCGCCGCTTGATGGAGGAGGCGGCGCATCTGCCGGTTGCCGCTCGGGGAGCGGTGGCTGGCGTTCACGCCCGCACTCTCCTCCGCTCCGGGGCACGTGCCCACCCAGGAGGCGAGTTGCTTGGGCGAGGGGAACGTCGCCGCCGTCGGCCCGACCTCGGCGATGATCTGCTGCGCCGAATCGACCCCCAGCCCCGGCACTTCGGCCAACCGCTGCACGGCCTCCTGGTGCGGCCGGATCAGCCCGGCCATCTCCTGATCGAGCTGCCGGATCTGCGCCTCGATCAAGCGCACGTCCTCGAGGGCCATGCCGATGAGCCGGCGATAGACGGGGTTGAGCGCCGTCGCCGCCCCGAGCGCATCGCTCAACTGCTCGGGGGTCGCGCGCAGCCGCTGGTCGGCCAGCGCCGCCAGCGCCGCCGGGTCCGTGTCCCCGTCCGCCAGCGCCTGCAGCATCCGCCGCGCACTGGCCCCCAGCAGATCCGAGACCAGGCTCGACAGCTTCAGATGCGCTTCTTCCAGCAGGGCCTCTAACCGGTTGTGGACCTGGACGCGGTTGCGCGTCAGCTGATACTTGCGGCGCATCACCGTCCGCCACAACCGCTGCTCGGCGTCCGGCACAAAGCTCAGCGTCAGCTCCTGCGCCACCAACCGCTTCACCAGGCGTTCGGCATCCACGAAATCTCGCTTCCGCCCACGGCGCCCCCGATTCGACAGCGCTTGCGCCAAGTGCAGCGTGCCCGCCATCGGACTCGCGCCGTCCCGCGTGCGGCGGGCGGGCAGCCAGTCGCGTTCGAGCACCTCCCACACCGGGCGCCAATACTGTGCCGTCGATTCCATCACCACTTCCTCGACCGCCTCCGCCCCCAGCCACGCGGCCAACTCGCGAAGTTCGCGCGGGCTGGTACCCACGCGCCGGTGGACAAACTGATACGCCCCGTCGACCGCGATGTCCGCAACCACCACCGCCAACATCCGCTTGTGCACGTCAATGCCCGCAATCCGATACGTCATCCGTCTCTCCTCACGGCCGGAGCGGAGCGCGTGCCACAGGCTTCACTATTCAGGATCTCAGGCTCGCGCCGTAGCTCGCACTACGGCGACGCCTAGTTATTCGCTCAATCACGCACACGCCGGATCAGCCAGTTCTGCGGTCTCGAGGGCCCCAATGGTTCGTCGACCTCACCGCTCCGAGCCCGCCCTAGTCTGCCAAACCCGGCCCTGATTTTCCTCAACTTTCGCGAGCTGCCGGCGACCACCCCGGCATGTGCCTCGGTGATCGGGTCGGCCCCGCTCAGGGGACCGGCACCCGCTCCAGCAGCTCCTGGTGCCAGTTCAGGACGACGTGGATCTCGGGCGACGCCGCGTCCTCTGCGGTCATGCCATCGCCCACGCCCCGCAAGAGCAGGAACCGCTGTCCATCCGGCGACACGGCTAACGTGCCACTCCGTCCGCCGGGGCCCACCCACTCGAACAGCTCGGTCAGGGTGCCCGGCGTGAACGTCGGATCGGCCTCGTACGTCAGCGCCATGACACTGGTCGGCCCACGGTAGAACAGCTCGTTGTCTACCGGATTCCAGACGGCCACGTCCCCGCCGTCCGTGGAAACCTGCCACCTGCCGGCATCCACATCGGGAAACGGCCGGACGTACACCTCGGGCCGTCCCGACTCGTTCGACGTGTAGGCCAGCCACTGGCCATCGGGCGATAGGGTGGCCCCACTCTCGTTGAAGCTGTCATCGAGAAGGACTGTCTCTTCGCGATCTCCGTCGAGGTGTTGCATCCAGAGCCCCAGATTGGCCCAGGAGACGAGTGCCGCTCCGTCCGGGGAGAAGGCGTGGGGAAACGCCGTGAAGTCGTCGTCGCCGAGACGTTCGACCTCTCCGGTGCCGTCCGCACGCTTCCACGCCAGCGGCGGCCCGAAGGCGACACGGGTCCCGTCGGGTGTCCACAACGGGCTGTACGCTCCAAACTGCGACTCGAACGTGAGGCGGGTGGTCGTGTCCCGTATCAGGTCGTAGATCCAGACGGCCGGGTCGTCACCCTCGATGTTGACCGCCACGCGCGTCCCATCGGGGGACAGATCGAAACCCTGGTAGTTCGCCGGGTCGGCCCCGACCGGTTCCTCGCCGCCGGTACGATCGACCCAGACGAAGGAGAGTCGTTGTCGACTCTCGATGGCACCGAGCGCATACACGAGCCGCCCTGTCTCGGAAATGCTGAAATCGGCTGCGCCGGTGTTCTTGATCGCGACGCCTTCGATCAGCGGCACCGGATTGCCTGTCACCTCGAGCGTCTCGACGTCGAACGGTGCGGCGCGAACCGATCCGTCCTCGGCGGCGTAGACGAGATGGCCGGTCGAGACGTAGTGCGGGCTGGCACCCGCGACGTCGAGGGGTTTGACGTCACCGCTCGAGAGGTCGAGCACCGCGAGCTGGGCCGTCGGCACGACGCCCGTCGACTGCGTCGTCGTGAAGAACAGGACCGCCTCGCGGCCTGGAATGATGAACGGTCCGCGATGACTCACCTCGCGCCGGTCCGGATCGGGTGTCGTCAGCGCCTCGGCTTCCCCGCCGCCGCCGGCGACCCGGAAGAGGCCGCCGTCGGCCGTCCCGAAGACGATCTGGTCATCGCGCCCCCAGGTGGCGCCGCGAATCGGGCGGCCGACGTTTGTCAGCGTCACCGGCGGTCCACCGAGCACCGACCAGGTCCAGCATCGACAGATCGGTGAAGCCTACCCAGGCGCCGTCGGGCGAGACCTTGATCAGGTCCAGCATCGACAGATCGGTGAAGCCTACCCAGGCGCCGTCGGGCGAGACGAACGGCGACACACCGCCTCCCCCTCTCAGCGGCGCGGCGTCGAACTCGCCGATCCGCCGGAGGCTGAGCCCCAACCCAGGCCCGCTGTGGTACACGACGAACGATCCGTCGGGCGCGACCGCCAGGTCGTGCCCGAGGCGGAAGAAGCTCAGAGGCGCGGACTCGGGCGGCACGATCGTCAAGCGAACGACGTCCGCCGGGGACGGTTCGAACCGCGTCGTAGTCCAGACGCCTAGGCCACCCACGAGCAGCGCCAGGGCGAGCGCGGCCGACGCCACGAGGGGTCGTTGCCGGAAGGCGGTGGCGACCGGCGCGGCGGTGGCGACCGGTGAAGCGTCTGGTGCGGCATCCGCTTCGTCGATCTCCAGTCGCGCCGTGCCAATTTCCGGGAGGCGTCGTCGGTGGTCACGCTGCAGACACCGTCGCAACAACCGTCGGATCGAGTGCGGCGTCTCCGACGGCAGCTCCGTCCAGTCCATCTCCTGGCGCAGGACCGCTGCCAGCGTGAGCGAAACATCCGTCCCCCCGAACGCCTGTCGTCCGGTGAGCATCTCGTAGAGGACGACCCCAAACGCCCAGATGTCCGCACGCTTGTCCACGGTCTTGCCGCGCGCCTGTTCCGGCGACATATACGCCGCCGTCCCCATGATGACGCCCATCTTCGTGGCGGCGGCCGTCATCGTCATCGTCGGGGAGTTGGCATCCCCCTCACCCATACCCTCTCCCCCGGGGGAGAGGGCTTTGGCCAGCCCGAAGTCCAGCACCTTCACCGTGCCGTCGTCCTTGACCTTCACGTTGGCGGGTTTCAGATCGCGGTGGATGATCCCCTGCTCGTGGGCGGCCTCCAGCGCCTCGGCGATCTGACGGGCGATGGGGAGGGCTTCGTCCAGCGGGATCGGGCCTTTAGCGATTCGGTCTTGCAGCGTCGGGCCGGGACGTATTCGAGGACGAGGGCCGGGGAGTCGCCGGATTCTTCCAGGCCATGGATCTGCGCGATGTTCGGATGGTTGAGCGACGCCAGCACCTTCGCTTCCCGCTGGAAACGGGCGAGCCGCTCCGGGTCGTTGACGAAGGCGTCAGGCAGGATCTTTAAGGCGACATCGCGGTCTAGCTTCGTGTCACGGGCCTTGTAGACCTCGCCCATCCCGCCCGCGCCGATGGCGGCGAGGACTTCGTAGACGCCGAGGGTGGTGCCAACTTCCAAAGGCATCGTGGGAACGGAGAATTATACCTATCGGAGCTTGTCGAATTCCTCCGTCGACACTCTGAGTTGGCGAAGCATCTTGAAGAACAACGGTGGACCGATCTCGCGTCCTCCGTGAATCGGGATGGTGATAGCACGACCGTCAGCGTGAAGCCACCGCTCGTGGCTGCCCGTCGTGCGTCGGCGTCTGAATCCCAGGCGCGACCCGCTGAAACTCTCGGGCCGTCGCGCTAGCAGCCCGGAAGCGCCGGGATCTCGGCCACCCACGAACTGTCTTCCTGCCGGTAGAGGACCGTCTTGTAGTCCGCGATCGTCATGGCGAATGCTCCGGAGAGCAGTATATCAGCCTTGAAAAACGGGCTTCGCCTGCGGCTCGCCCACTCCATCTCCCGCTGCAGATCGAGCCGTTGATCGTGGCACTCAAGCGCGAGTATGCCCGCTGGTGCGCGCCGACGCTCCACGACCGGGCTTCGCCTGACGGCTTGCCCACGCAGGGTTAAAACCCTGCGCTACACAACCATCATCAAACCAGCAAAGAGAAGATTGGCGGAGGGACTGGGATTCGAACCCAGGGTGGAGTTGCCCCCACAGCGGTTTTCAAGACCGCCGCCTTCGACCGCTCGGCCATCCCTCCGGTGAATTTGGTCGTTCTTCTTGGCCCTCACCCTCTCCCTCTCCCAGGGGGAGAGGGGATCAGGAGCGCCGGGGCTCGATGACCTCCTGGCCGTCCATGAACGGACGGAGCGCGTCGGGCACCACGACGGTGCCGTCCTTCTGCTGACCGTTCTCGAGGACGGCGATGAGCGTGCGGCCGACGGCGAGGGCGGAGCCGTTGAGCGTGTGCGCGAACGCGGCCTTGCCGGTGCCGTCGGGCCGGAACTTGATGCCGGCGCGGCGCGCCTGGAACGCCTCGGTGTTGCTGCAGGAGGAGATCTCGCGGTAGGTCCCCTGCCCCGGCAGCCATACCTCGAGGTCGTAGGTCTTCGTCGCAGCGAACCCCATGTCGCCGGTGCACAGGACGATCCGCCGGTAGGGCAGACCGAGTTTCTCGAGGACGATCTCGGCGTGGCGGGTCAGTTGCTCGTGCTCGTCATAGGACTGACCGGGCGCGGTGAATTTGAACAGCTCGACTTTTTCGAACTGGTGCTGCCGGATGAGGCCGCGCACGTCCTTGCCGTACGAACCGGCCTCGCTGCGGAAGCAGGGAGTGTAGGCCACGTAGCTGAGCGGCAGCCGGCGGCCGTCGAGAATCTCCTCCCGGTGGAGGTTGGCCAGGGGCACTTCAGCGGTCGGGACGAGATACAGGTTCCAGTCGCCCGCCACCTTGAAGAGATCGGCCTCGAATTTCGGCAGGTTGCCGGTGCCGATCAGCGCCTGGTCGTTGACGAGAAACGGCGGGGCCACCTCGGTGTAGCCGTGCTCCTGCGTGTGGAGCGACAGCATGAAATTGATGAGCGCCCGGTTGAGCCTGGCGCCGGCGCCGAGCAGCACGGCGAACCGGGCGCCGGACATCTTGGTGGCCCGCTCGAAGTCGAGCAGGCCCAACGCGGGGCCGAGATCCCAGTGGGCCTTTGGCGTGAACTCGAAGGTGCGCGGCTCGCCCCAGCGGCTGACTTCCTGGTTGTCTTTCTCGCCGGTCCCGCGCGGCACGCTCTCGTGCGGCAAGTTGGGTAATCGCAGGAGCAGGCGGCGACGCTCCTGCTCGACCGCGTCGAGCGCGGCCTCTTGGTGCTTGATCCGATCGGAGAACCCGTGGCCTTGCGGCAAGAGATCGTCGGCCGACTCACCCGCCTTTTTCGCCTCGGCGATCTTGGCGCCCAGCGCCTTGCGCGCCCGGCGCGCCTCTTCGAGATCGGGGATGATCGCCCGGCGCTTGGCATCGAGCGCCTTGATGGCGGCAAGCTCGGCCGGCAGGTGGGTGCCCCGCTCGGCGAGCTTCACCTCGACCTCGTCGAGGTGGTCTCTGACCTGCGCTGGATCCAGCATGATGAAGCATTCTAAATCGTTTATCCCGACGGTCGCACCTGAGGTACGATCCCCGTCGAGAGGTCACGTGTGCTGCAAACCATTCAAAAAGCGGTCTTTCCGGCGGCCGGGCTCGGCACCCGCTTCCTGCCGGCGACCAAGGCGCAGGCCAAGGAGATGCTGCCGCTGGTCGACAAGCCGATCATCCAGTACGGCGTCGAGGAGGCGCTCGCCTCCGGCGTCGATCACGTGGTGCTCGTCACCGGCCAGGGCAAGCACACCATCGAGGACCACTTCAACGTGGACCTCGAGCTGGAAACGCTGCTCGAGTCGCGCGGCAAGACCGATCTGCTGGCCGAAATCCGAAGCGTCCCCTGCCCCACCAGCCTCGCCTCAGTCCAGCAGGGCGAGCCGCTCGGCCTGGGTCACGCCGTCCTCGTGGCGCGAGAGCTGGTGGGCGACGAACCGTTCGTCGTCATTCTGAGCGACGACGTCATCGACGCCAACCCACCGGCGGTTCGTCAGCTCATCGACGTCTACGAGAAGCTGCAGGACCCGGTGATCGCGGTCGAGCGGGTGCCGGCCGACCAGATCAGCAACTACGGCGTCGTCGCGGTCGATCCGGTCGAAGGCGAACCGGGCGTCTACCGCGTCCTCGACCTGGTCGAAAAGCCGCCGGCCGAGACGGCCCCCTCCGATCTGGCCATCATCGGCCGCTACGTGCTCACGCCCGACATCTTTCCGATCCTGGACTCGACCGAGCGCGACGCGCGGGGTGAGATCCAGCTCACCGACGGATTGCGCCGGCTGCGACGCCACCGGCCCATCTATGCCTGCGAGATCAAGGGTGTGCGGCACGACACGGGCAACAAGGCCGGCTTCCTGCGCGCCACCGCCTACTTCGCGCTCAAGCGCCCCGACCTGGCCGACGGGTTCCGCGACTACCTCCGCAGCC
The DNA here is from genome assembly GCA_963667915.2 of Vicinamibacterales bacterium. Classification (GTDB taxonomy): domain Bacteria; phylum Acidobacteriota; class Vicinamibacteria; order Vicinamibacterales; family UBA823. The sequence goes on from CAXXNN010000004.1 coordinate 1,870,830, forward strand.
TCGGCGTCTGCACGCCGACCAACGACTGATCACGGCTGGGAGAGTGCCGGCACCCGAACGGGTGCCGATCTACTTCGACTTCTCACTTGACGACGACGATTTGGTCGAGCCGGACGACGACTTGGCGTCCTTCTTGTCTTTCTTGTCGCCCTTGCCTTTCTTGTCGCCCTTCTCGCCACTCGATGCCTTGCCCGCGTCATCCGAACCGGCGGGGGCGCCCGACTTCTTGGCATAGTCGGTCACATACCAGCCGGTGCCCTTGAACTGGATGGCGGACGACGACAGCAGCTTCTGGACCGCGCCACCGCATTCCGGGCAGATCTTCACGGGTTTGTCAGAGAAGAGCTGGATCCGCTCGAAGCGCACACCGCACGCGTCACACTCGTACTCGTAAAGAGGCATGTTTCAGGGCGCGATAACTCTTCATCGTACGTCCGAGGATTCGGAGTGTCAATCCAACGCGGCGCCGGCATGATCGCCCAGCATCAACCGCCGGTGCATCCAGAACGGAATGGTCCCGTTGCCGAGCAGCTGGTCGTGAAAGCGCTTCAGCGAGAACTTGCCCGACTGCGCGGCCTCGACGTCGGCCCGTAGCTTGAGCAGCATCAGCTTGCCGGCCGAGTAGACCACATAGCCGGGATCGAACGTGCCCCGTTCAGCTTCTTTCCGCGCGCTGCCCTCCTCCATGAACGCCTCGTCACGGAAGAACCGCACGCCCTGCTCCACCGACAGGTCCTCGGCGTGCAGTTGGATGCCGACGACGAAGCGGGCCAGGCGGATGAGCGCCTCGGCGAGCTGGCCCAGCTGGAGGTGGTCATCCTGCCGGGCGAACCCGGCTTCGATCATGAGCTGCTCCGAGTAGTGCGCCCAGCCTTCGATGAAACCGATCGACGCGAGAAGACTCGACTTGCGAACCTTCGACTCGAGCCGACACACATGCTGGTGGTGCAGAAAGTGCCCGGGGTAGGTTTCGTGCATCGAGATCGCCCAGAGCGCCCCGGTGTGGAAGTCGCGCAGGTGATCTTCCTGCTGCGCGGCCGGCCACGCCGGATCGACCCGCGTGAGGTAATAGTAGGTGGGCAAGGGCTTCGTCTCGAACGGCCCCGGCGCCCAGAGACTGGCGAACGTCCACCGATAGAACGGCGGCGTCGGCGCCACCACCGGCAGTTCCCCGCCCGGCACCGAGACCAGCCCCTGGCGCTCGACGAAGGCGGCCAGTTCCTCCACCTGCTGCTGCGCCGTGGGAACGAGCGCCTCATCGGATGGATGCTGTTGCTTGACCTTTTCGAGCGCGCTTGGCACGTCGCGACCGAGGCGCCCGGCCACGATCCGGAAGGCCTCCTGTGTCTCGGCCAGCTCGCGCTGGGCGATGGCCAGCAGCCGATCGGCACCCAGCGCGATCCCTTCCTCGAGCTTGAGCTTCTCCTCAAAGCGCTCCCGGCCCAGCCGGAACGACCCGCGCGCGGTGGGCGCGACCTCGTCCCGCAGGTACTGAACGTACTTGCGAATGGTACTCGCCGCCTCGGTCGAGGCATCGGCCAGATCGCTCAGTAGATGAGGGTCGTCGAGCTCGGCTAGCGCCGTGGGCAGATCGCGCTCGATGAACTGCGCCAGCCCGTCGAACGATTTCGCCCCCTCCCTGACGAAGATGCCGGGTGGGTCCTTGATGGTCTGACGGGCGGCCTCGACCAGGCGCGGCGCCTGGCGCAGCTTCGACAGGATCCGGCGCGCGCGCTCCTCGACAGGGGCATAGGGAAACAAGGCCTGCGCGGCGAGGCTCGTCGCCAAGGTCTCGGCATGCCGCTGCGGGTTGCGCTCCCACGACCGCACCTGTTCGAGCTCGAAGATGCGCGCGCGGATGTTCTGGTCGAGGAACCGCCGCTCGATCTGTTCGATCGGCGTCATGCCGGCCTTGCCGATCACCGCCAGCCGGCGGGCCAGGCCGCCGAGCTCGCGGGCCTGGCTCTCGAGCGCCGTCCGGCTGACATCCTCCAGCAGATCGTCGTACTGGTGGATGCCGTCGAAGGCGGCACCTGTGGGGTAGGTCTCGTAGAGGTGGGTGAGATACTCCTCGACGAAGTGTGACAGCGGCTCGGCCGAGTACATCGCGATGTCTGCCGCTCAGCCCCGGCCGACGCCGGGTCGGGCGGTGCTGCGCGGAATGCTACAATGCCACCATCGCCGCCCGGCGCCCGGCGCCCGGCGTCTGGCGTCTATCAACGCGCGGCTCTTGCATGTCCGGCACCCTCTACGTGGTCGCCACGCCGATCGGCAACCTTGAAGATATTACGTTTCGCGCGGTGCGCGTGCTCCGGGAGGTTGATCTGGTTGCAGCGGAGGACACCCGCCGCACCGCCGGTCTGCTTCAACACTACTCGATCTCGACCCCGACCACGAGTTTCCACGCTCACAACGAGCGCCAAAAACAGGGTGAATTCAACTGGTCGTCGCAACACCTCGATGATGAGGTGCTGCGATGCAGAAACGGAGACGGAGAAGGTCAGACCGGGCGGGTCGGCCTGCGATGCGTTCGCCTGGTCGCCCGCCAGTAGCGGGGCGTGAGGAGCAGCAACGGTTCTGGAAGGCGATCGCCCGGGGGCTGTCGAGTGAGGATGCCGCTGTGTCATGTGGCGTGTCGCCGCCCGTGGGTGGTCGTTGGTTCCGTGGGGGCGGGGGTATGCCGCCGGTCAGCTTGGCGCCCCGATCGGCTCGCTACCTGTCCTTTGCGGAGCGGGAAGAGATCGCGATCCTGAGCGCGCAGGGCGCCGGGGTGCGCCACATGGCCCGGCGGCTCCGTAGAGCCCCGTCGACTGTCTCGCGAGAACTGCGTCGCAATGCCGCGACTCGCAGCGGCGGTCTGGCGTATCGGGCGTCGACTGCGCAGTGGCACAGCGAGCGACGTGCCAAGCGCCCGAAGATAGCCAAGCTGGCCGCGAACGATCGGCTGAGGAGCTACGTGCAGGACCGCCTCGCAGGCACGGTCATGGCTGAGAACGGGACGCCCGTGCCTGGCCCCAACGTGGGCTCCTGGAGTGGTCGACGTCATGGCCGCCGCCAGGACCGACATTGGGCGACGTCGTGGAGCCCGCAGCAGATCGCCCATCGGCTCCGGATAGAGTATCCCGACGATGCATCGATGAGGGTCTCGCACGAGGCCATCTACCAAGCGCTGTATATCCAGGGGCGGGGGGCACTGCGCCGCGAGCTGACGGCATGCCTGCGCACCGGGCGGGCGCTGCGCGTGCCGAGGGCTCGCCGCCGTGGTCGCGGCAAGGAGTTTGTAGGTCCCGACATCATGATCAGCGAGCGGCCCGCCGAGGCCGAGGACCGAGCCGTTCCTGGACACTGGGAAGGCGACCTGATCATCGGACTTGGCAGCTCTGCGATCGGCACATTGGTCGAACGCACCACCCGATTTACGATGTTGCTCCACCTGCCCCGCATGGCCGAACCTGGCCGACTCCGGGTCAAGAACGGTCCGGCTCTTACGGGGCATGGTGCCGACGCCGTACGGGATGCGATCACGTCGACGATCACGACGCTCCCTGACCAGCTTCGTCGGTCACTGACCTGGGACCAAGGCGCGGAGATGGCCCAGCACGCCCAACTGCGTATCGACACTGGGCTGCAAGTATTCTTCTGCGACCCTCGCAGTCCGTGGCAGCGCGGCACGAATGAGAACACCAACGGCCTGCTGCGTCAGTACTTCCCCAAAGGTACTGACCTCAATAGGCACAGCGCTAGCGACATTGCTGCTGTCGCGGTCACACTCAACCGCCGCCCGCGGAAGACGCTCGGTTGGAGAACCCCATCCGAAGCCTTCAACGAACTGCTACTCTCACACCAGTGAGGACGTGTTGCGACGACCCCTTGAAACCGGCCAGGCAGTCTTGCTCCGCCGGCTCGCGGACGGTCAGCCGATTGCGCTCGTGTCGGACGCCGGCACACCAACCGTCTCCGATCCAGGGTCGCGGCTTGTCGCCGCCGCGTTGGCGAAGGGCATCAAGGTGGAAGCCGTGCCAGGCGCCAGTGCCGTCCTGGCCGCGCTAGCCTCTTCGGGGCTCGCGTCAGAGCAATTCCTGTTCGTGGGATTTCCTCCGTCTCGGTCAAACAACAGAAAACGATGGCTCGAGAAACTAACCGATGAGCCCAGGCCGCTCGTGATCTTTGAAGCGCCCCACAGGATCACAAAATTATTAGGTCATATACAAGAAATAATGGGGGATAGGGAGGCTTTCTTGGGCCGAGAGCTCACGAAGAAGCACGAACAATTGGTTAAAGGACCTATATCATTTATTTTAAATAACTTAACATCAATAAGAGGAGAAATTACGCTTGTTGTCAGTCCGCAGTCGGACCGGAAGGTCTCCAAGACGCCACCTGACAAGCTATTGATTCATAGTGAGTTCTGTCATTTAACCGATGATGAGGGCCTCGGCCGACGGGAAGCGATTTCTAGGCTTGCCAGGCGACACGATTTATCAGCCAAGGACGTGTACAAGGCGATCGAGGCAGCCAAATAAATAGGTCTATAGACCTATGACAGGTGGGTGGCCTTGTCTCATTTTGGCCTGCCTTGACCCTCCTGCAGCCTTTTGCTAATCTACCGCGCCTCCCCGAAACCACATGGCGAAAAAGCGCCGCCCACGCGCCAAGTCCACGCCGGCCCGCAAGAAAAGGCAGTCCAAGCGGTCAGCGGCTGTTCCGGAGGTGAGTCCGGAGGAGCAGGCAGCCGTTGACGCGAAGCAGGCCCGGCACCAGGATGCGCTGGGCGTCTACGAGCGCGGACTGGCGGCCGTCCAGCGGCGGGACTTCCCGAAGGCCGTCGCGGCGTTCCAGAAACTGCTCGACGGCCATCCGGAGGCGCGCGAGCTCCAGGAGCGATCGCGGCTGTATCTCAGGGTTTGCGAGCGGGAGACCGCGCAACCTGTCCCGCCGGAATCGCCGGAGGAGCTCGTCTACGCGGCGACCCTCGCACTCAACAACGGCGCCCTCGACGAGTCGCTCAGCCACCTTCAGCAGGCGGTCGAACAGGACGCCGACGACGAGCGGGCTCACTACATGCTGGCGGTCGTCTACGCGCAGACCAACCGGCCCGATCTGGCGACGACCCACCTTGCGAAGGCGGTGGAGCTCGAGCCGGAAAATCGGACGCTGGCCCGGCACGAAGCGGACTTCGAGACGCTGCGCAAAAACGCGCCTGTCCGGAAGCTGCTGGAACGGCCGCCAGCCGGCCGACGCCGCCGGCGCGCGACCCGATAGTTCTAATTCCCCGGCCTCCGCCGCGCCGCCATTCGGTGCACTACAATTCCGGAAGCGATGGCTGATACGCACGTCGTGATTCTGGCGGCGGGCAAAGGCACGCGCATGCAGTCGGCGATCCCGAAAGTGCTGCATCGGGTGGCCGGCCTCTCGATGCTCGAGCATGTGCTGCGTGCCGTCGGACCCCTGCAGGCGTCGTCGACGACCGTCGTCGTCGGGCACGGGGCCGAGTGTGTGCGGACCGCCGTCACGCCGGCGCCCGCGCTGCAGTTCGTCACGCAGGAACCGCAGCTCGGCACCGGCCACGCGCTGCTGCAGGCCGAGCACGCCCTGGCCGGCGCCACCGGCACGCTCCTGCTCCTGGCCGGCGACGTGCCGCGGCTGGCTACGGCCACGCTCGTGCGGCTCCTCGACGTGCACCGGGACGCAGACGCCGCGGCGACCGTCCTGACGGCCGTCATGCCGCGCCCTTTCGGCTACGGGCGCATCGTGCGCACGCAGGGCCGCATCGCCCGTATCGTGGAAGAACGCGACGCGACGGCCGACCAGCGCGCAATCCAGGAGGTCAACAGCGGCATCTATGCATTCGCTCTCGAGCCAGTGTTCGACGCGCTGCGGCGGATCGCATCGGAAAACATGCAGGGCGAGTACTACCTTACGGATCTGGTGTCGATCTACCGGCGCCGCCGTCTGACGGTCGAGACGGTATCGGTGGAGCGCCTCGAGGAAATCCGTGGCATCAACAGCCAGAGCGAGCTGGCAGAGGTGGGGGCCATCGTGAGACAGGGCAAGAACGAGGAACTGATGGCGGCGGGCGTGACGATCGAGGACCCGGCGACGACCTACGTCGATCAGGACGTGATGGTCGGCGCCGATACGGTGCTCCATCCGGGGGTCACGCTCGAGGGCCGTACGCGCGTGGGAAAGGCGTGCGAGATTCACAGCGGCACGCGCATCGTCGATTCGACGATCGACGACGGCGTGACGATCAACAACCACTGCGTCATCACCAGCGCGCGGGTCGCGGCCGGCGCGCGAATCGGACCGTTCGCGCACCTGCGGCCGGAGGCCGACATCGGCCCGGAGGCGAAGATCGGCAACTTCGTCGAGGTGAAGAAGGCGACGGTGGGCGCCAGGTCGAAGGCCAACCACCTGGCCTACCTGGGGGACGCCACGGTGGGCGAAGGGGTCAACGTCGGGGCCGGCACGATCATCTGCAACTACGACGGGGTGGCGAAACATCAGACCGTGATCGAGGACGGCGCGTTCATCGGCAGCGACTCGCAGCTCATCGCGCCGGTGACGATCGGTAAGGGAGCCTACGTCGCCTCCGGATCGACGATCACCGACGACGTGCCGCCCGGTGCGCTCGCGGTGGCGCGCGGCCGGCAGGTCAACAAGGAAGGGTGGGTGGCGAGGAAGCGGCGCGCCTGACGCTCGCCTCACGCAGCACATGTGCGGCATCATCGGCTACATCGGTGCGAAGCCAGCGCTGCCGGTCATCCTCGACGGGCTGCGGCGGCTGGAGTATCGCGGCTACGATTCGGCCGGCGTGGCGCTCGTCCGCGACGGCGCGCTGGAGCGCCGGCGCGCCGCGGGCAAGCTCGCCCGGCTCGAGGAGGCGCTCGACCTGCAGCCGATTGACGGCGACTACGGCGTCGGCCATACGCGCTGGGCCACGCACGGCCGACCGACCGAGGAGAACGCCCACCCGCACGTGGACTGCCGTGCCCGCCTGGTCGTGGTCCACAACGGCATCATCGAGAATTACCTCGACCTGAAACGGGAGCTGCAGCGCGACGGCCACAAGTTCGTCTCCGAGACCGACACCGAGACGGTGGCCCATCTGATCGAGCGTGAATGGCGCGACGACGGGTTGGCCGCCGCGGTGCGCCGAGCGCTTGCCGCGCTCAGGGGCCTGTTCGCCCTCGTCGTGGTGGCGGTGGACGACCCGGGCACGATCGTCGCCGCCCGCAGCGGGCCGCCGATCGTCGTCGGTATGGGCGACGGCGAGTATTTGGTCGCGTCCGACATCCAAGCGGTCCTCAGCCACACGCGGGATGTCGTGTTTCTGGGCAACCGGGAGATGGCAGTCGTGCGGCGCGACGGTGCGACGTTCACCGACTTCGACGGCGTCCGGCTGGCGCTCACGCCGCAGCGTCTCGCCTGGGACGCGGGGATGGCGGAGAAGGCGGGTCACGCCCACTTCATGCAGAAGGAGATCTTCGAGCAGCCGGACGCCATCCAGGAGACGATGCTCGGCCGATTCTCCCTCGAGACCGGCGATCTCTTCCCCGGGGAACTGGGCGTCTCCGACGACGTGCTGCGCCGAATCGAGCGCATCGTGATCCTCGCGTGCGGCACGTCCTGGCACGCCGGGCTGGTGGGCAAGTTCCTGTTCGAACAGCTCGCCCGCGTGCCGGTGGACGTGGACTACGGATCGGAGTACCGCTACCGCGATCCGATCGTGGACGCGCGCACCCTGGCGGTCGTCATCACGCAGTCCGGCGAGACGGCCGACACGCTGGCGGCCCTACGGGAGGCGAAGCAGAAAGGGGCCCACGCGATCGCCATCTGCAACGTCGTCGGCAGCATGGTGACCCGCGAAGCCGACGGCACGGTGTACACGCACGCGGGACCGGAGATCGGGGTGGCCTCGACGAAGGCGTTCACCGCGCAGCTCGTCGCCCTCCACCTGCTGGCGCTGCACCTGGGCCGCGTGCGCGGCGCGCTCTCGGCCGACGCCGTGCATCCCCACCTGGTGGCGCTGGCGCAGCTGCCGCGGCTGGTCGAAGAGACGCTGACGCTCGACCCGGCCATGGCCGAGCTGGCCGACCTGTTCCACGCGCGCTCCGACTTCCTGTATCTCGGGCGCGGCATCAACTATCCGATCGCGCTCGAAGGCGCGTTGAAGCTGAAGGAGATCTCCTACATCCACGCCGAGGGCTACCCGGCCGGCGAGATGAAGCACGGGCCGATTGCGCTCATCGACGAGCAGATGCCGGTCGTGGCCCTGGCGCCGCGCGATCATGTCTTCGAGAAGATGATCGGCAACCTGCACGAGGCGAAGGCCCGCGGCAGCACCGTCATCGCCTTCACCGACGGTGACCGGGACCCGATCGTCCAAATGCTCGACCCCGTGCAGGACCACGTCGTGACGATTCCGGCGACCCATCCGCTCTTGACGCCGGTCCTGATGGTCGTGCCGCTCCAGCTGCTCGCGTACCACATCGCCGTACGGCGCGGCTGCGACGTGGACCAGCCGCGCAATCTCGCCAAGAGCGTGACGGTCGAGTGATGGACTTCCTGTCGCAGCTCAACCCCGAACAGCGCGAGGCCGTCCTGCAGACGACCGGCCCGCTCTTGATCCTGGCGGGCGCCGGCTCGGGCAAGACGCGGGTCATCGCCTCTCGGATTGCCTACCTCATCGGCGACGGCCACGCCCAACCGGAGCAAGTCCTCGCCGTGACGTTCACGAACAAGGCGGCCGCCGAGATGCGCGAGCGGGTCACGCGACTGCTGGCGTTCGAGTGCGGACACCTGTGGATCTCGACGTTCCACTCGCTGTGCGCCCGTCTGCTCCGGCGTGAAGCGCCGGAACTGGGCTTGTCGCGCGCGTTCGTCATCTACGACTCGACCGATCAGCTCGCCGTGGTACGCACGGCGATCCGGGACCTGGGCCTCGACGACAAACTGCTGCCGCCGAGAGCGGCCTTGGCGCGCATCAGCTCGGCGAAGAACCGGATGCAGGACCCGGGCGATCTGGCCGCCAGCGGCTGGAGCCCGTTCGAGGAGCGCGTGGCGCAGGTCTACGCCCGCTACGTGCGCGCCCTGGCCGACGCGAGCGCCCTCGACTTCGACGACCTGCTGTTGAAAACGGTCGAGCTCTTCGAGACGTCGGAGCGCGTGCGGACCAAGTACGCGCAGCAATTCAAGTACGTGCTGGTGGACGAGTATCAGGACACCAACCGGCCGCAGTACCTGCTCGTGCGCCGGCTGGCCGAGGTGCACCGCAACCTCTGCGTCGTCGGCGACCCGGACCAGTCGATCTACAAGTGGCGGGGAGCCGACCTGCGCAACATCATGGCCTTCGAGGAGGACTTTCCGGAGACCACGGTCGTCCGCCTGGAGCGGAACTACCGCTCCACGCGGGTGATTCTCGACGCCGCGTCAGCCGTCATCCGCCAGAACCGCAACCGGAAAGAGAAACGGTTGTGGACCGAACGGGAGGGCGGCGCGCAGATCACCTACTATCGCGGTGGTGACGAGCTGGAGGAGGCGGACTTCATCGCCGACACCGCACGGCGGGCAACGGACGAGGACCTGGAGACCGAGCTGGGCGTGCTGTACCGCACGAACGCCCAATCACGCGCCATCGAGGACGCGCTCCTCCGGCAGGCGGTCGCCTATCGGATCATCGGCGGGGTCCGGTTCTACGAGCGGAAGGAGATCAAGGACACCCTGGCCTACCTGAAGCTCGCCATCAATCAGCACGACGACGTGAGCCTGCGCCGGGTCATCAACGTGCCGACGCGCGGCATCGGCAAGGGCGTGATGGACGCGCTCGACCGGATCGACCCGGCCGGCGCACCGCTTCTGGCCGCGTCCGGTCCATCGTCTGCCGCGCCGCCATCGCTCTGGATGCGGGTCGGGCGGGCCGTCGACGAGCGGCTCGTGCCGACCCGGGCGCACAAATCGCTCACGGCCTTCCGGACGCTGGTCCATCAGCTGGCCGACGTCGCGCGCCGGGAGCCGGCGTCGGCCACCGTCGAAGCGGTGCTCGACCGGTCGGGCTACCTCCAGGATCTCGAGCATGAACGGAGCGAGGAGGCGCAGGGACGGCTCGAAAATCTGCAGGAGCTCGTCTCGGCGGCGCGCGAGTACGAAGCTGAGGACGCCGAGCCGTCGCTGGCCGGCTTCGTCGATCGCCTCTCGCTCCTGTCGGAGACCGACGAGGTCGAAGGCGCTGACGCCGCACGCGTCTCGCTGATGACGTTACACGCGGCGAAAGGGCTGGAGTTTCCGACGGTCATCATGGCCGGGCTCGAAGAAGGGCTCTTTCCGCATGCCCGCTCGCGCGAAGACGACGAGGAGCTCGAGGAGGAGCGCCGGCTCTGCTACGTCGGCATGACCCGGGCTCAGCGGCGGCTGGTGCTGACCGGCGCCGCCCGGCGCCGGGTGTTCGGCGAGTATCAGGCCAGCGACCCGTCGCGATTCATCGACGAGGTGCCCGCCGCGCTGCTGGACCGGGTCGGGCAGCGCTCGACGCCCGGCTCTCAGCGCGCGCTGCCCGGCGCCGGGCGGCGCGGGAGCTGGGCGGGCCGCTCGCGGCGCCAGACGCCGACCGAGGAAATCTTCGAGCCGACCTACGATTACGCGGACGAGAACCAGTCGCTGGGCACGGTCGGCCCGGGTACGCGCGTGCGGCACCCGCAATTCGGGGTTGGCACCATCGTCGCGGTCGAGCCGCTGCACGGCGACGCGAAGCTGACCGTGAAGTTCAGGACGGCCGGCCAGAAGAAGCTGCTCGCCAAGTACGCCAAGCTGTCGCCGGCGTGACGGCGCGTCACGTGCCACTCGAGCGATTCGACCCGTGGCGTTCAGGTCGACACGAAGCGTCTCAGGTCTTCGGGCTCAGAGCCCGTCACAAGTCGCCAATGGCCGTGTGCAGCAAATCCATGACCACCCGAGGAAACACCCCCAGCAGCATGGACGCGAGAGCCACCACGAACAGCGGCACGGTCATCGTCCATCGCGGGTCTGCGAGATCCAGGGCTTCCAGGGCCGGGCTCAACGGGCCGAAAAAGATGCGGCGGGCCGCGCCGAACGAATACGCCACGGTCAGCAGGATCGCGGCGACACCCCCGACCGCAACCGCGACGACGAACGGACCGGCGAGCAACCCCCGCTCGAAGACTCCGGTGAACATGATCCACTCCGCCGTGAAGCTGCTGAAGGGAGGGAACCCCGAGAGCATCATGCAGCCCATCACCCACAGGATCGCCGTGACCGGCATCTTCCGAGCCAGCCCGCCCATCTCGCGTATGTCTCGGAGCCCAGTCGTATAGACCACGATGCCGGCCGTGGAAAAGAACACCGTCTTGCCCATGATGTGACTGAGAAAGAAGAACATGCTCCCCTCGACACTGGTGCTCGTCAAGGCGCCCAGGCCGAGGACCGAGTAGGCGATCTGGCTGATAGTCGAGCACGCCGCCAGACGTTTGATATCCGTCTGCGCCAACGTCAAGAGCGACCCGTAGATCATTGTGAAGAGGGCGAGCAGCATGAGCGGCACGCCGAACGGCTGGAAATCACCAGCCAGCGGCATCACGATGACCCGTACGATGATGTACAGGGCCAGGTTGGCGTACACCGCAAGCAGCCCGGCGATGCACGTGGGGTGCTCGGCATGCACCAGCGGCATCCACACGTGAAACGGCACCACGGCCAATTTCATCATCAGGCCGACGAGGAACAACACGATGACCACGTCCACCAAGGAATCACCCGCCATGCGATGCAGCTCGGCAATCTCGAGGCTGCCGATCTGGCTGTAGACGACCAGGGACGCCGCGAGAAACAGGAGCGCCCCGATGACTCCCCACGTCAAACTGATGAAGGCGATCCGAACCCGCTCCAGATAGCCGAAGTACGCCATCAGGAAGAACAGCGTGATGGTCAGGAGCTCCAGGAAGAAATAGACCGACACGAGGTTGGTGCTCAGGATCGTCCCGATGAAGCCGACCGGAAAGAACGGCAGCAGGTAGAAGAACCGCACGTAGTACCCGATCTGCGCGCGCTCGGATTCACCACGATAGAGGATCTCGACCCGGTGCTCGACGTACCGGATGGAGTAAAACGCCAGCGCCGTGCACAGAAGCATGATGACCGCCAGCGTCGGAAAGCTGAGCCCGTCGGCCAGTAGACCGAGACGGATGCCGGGCGCGATGAGCAGATACTCCTCGACCAGCACCGCTTCGCTAGAGACCTCGATTCCTGCCAGCGCGACGAGGCACGTCGTGTACAGGAGGGCGAACGCCGCGATCCAGCCGGCGCGCCGTCCGATTGTCCGGCGCGTCAGGAAGATCAACACAGACGTGAGGACCGGGGTCAGCAGGATCTGCAGAAGCACAGCCGGCATCCTCAGCCTCCACCCGTGCGCACGAACAGAAAGGTCAGCAACAACACGAACAGGACGAGCACGTAGGAGACGTTGTACACCAGCTCCTCAGTTTCCGTCCGCAGCCGGTGCACAAAGCGCTGGGCGCGCTCCGTGAACAACGATGGGAGCTGGCGATGAACGAGACGGTCCCAGCGGTCCTCGAGGTCATCGGCGACGAACGTGGCCAGCCGCCTAGTGCCGCCGACGAAGACACGGTTGTAGAACGCGTCGATCGCCCACCGATTCCAGAAGAACGTGTGGAGTGACTTGAGCAGCGTGGATCCATCGATGAGCGCCTGAGGAGACGCCTTGCGCGCAACGAAGAGGTAGTAGGCCGGTACCGCGCCGGCCGCAAGGAAGAGCAGGGCGAGGGCGGATACCCACGCGTGGGAGGCAGAGCCCTGCGCGTCGGCGGCAGTCGCCGCGTCGGCGGCAGTCGCCGCGCCGGCGGCCGCAATCTCCCCGACCAGGCCGGCCTCGAAGCCCTGGTGGAGTATCCGCTCGAGGAACGGTCCGCCGATGCCGGCAAGCACGATGAGGACGGCCAGCACACCGGAGGCACAGCGCATCGAGACCTCGCCGTCGTTCGGGTGTCCGTCCGCGTGTGTGAACTGCGCGAGCTTCGCGCTCTCCGGACCATGAAAGACGATCCCCAGGAAGCGAACGGTGTAGAAGGCCGTGATGCCCACCGTGATGAGGGCCAGCACGAACAGGGGTGTGCTGGCGTTCAAGGTGACGAGCAACACCGCGTCCTTGCTCCAGAATCCCGGAAACGGCGGAAGCCCCATGAGCGACAATGCCGCGACCAGCGTGAACAGCCATGTGAGCGGAAGGTGTTTTCTGACCGCGCCCATGTCCTGGATGTAGATGGAGTGGACGGCATGGATCACGGTGCCCGCGCAGAGGAAGAGACAGGCCTTGAACAAGGCGTGGCTGACGAGGTGAAAGATACCTGAGGTGTAGCCGTCGAGGAGAAGCCCGGGCGCGAGCCCCGCGGCGCCGAGCCCCAGCATCATGTAGCCGATCTGGCTGACGGTCGAGTAGGCGAGCACCTTCTTGAGCTCGAGCGCCACCATGGCTTGTGTTGCCGCCAGCAGTGCGGTGAAGGCGCCGACCCAGGCGATCACGTGAAAGAACCACGCCGCGTCCTCGATGCCCGCCACCCAGTACGCGGAGTAGAACAGCGGGACCAGTCGCGCCACCAGATACACGCCGCTCTTGACCATCGTCGCGGCATGGATGAGAGCCGAGACCGGCCCCGGGCCGGCCATCGCCTCCGGAAGCCACTCGTGAAATGGAAACTGCGCCGACTTGCCGATCGGCCCCGCCAGCAGGAGCAGGGTCACGAGAATAACGTTGCCGGGCGACGTCGCCATCGACGCGAACCAGGTCGGTGCGGTCTCGTAAAGCTCGAGAAAGTTCAACGTCCCGGCATGGCTGTACAAGACGAGGATGCCCGCCAACATGAGCATGTCTCCCGCACTGGTGATGACAAGGGCCTTGAGGCCCGCCTGGGTGGGCGTCACGAAGGCGGTGGGGGGCGGGCCGCCGATCCAATATTCGCGCTGGTCCTGGTAGTAGTAACCGATCAGGCCGTAACTGCAAACGCCCACCAGCTTCCAGCCGATGAACAGGAACAGCAGATTGTTGGAGAGGACGAGCAGCAGCATGCTGCCGATGAACCCGTTCATCCACATCCAGAACCGGGTTCGAGCGGGGTCCCCCTTCATGTACCCCAGGCAATAGACCATGATGATGAAGCTCACCACGGCCACGACGTTGGCGAGTACGATGCTCAACGGATCGATCAGCACGCCGAACCCGACCTCGATAGGAAATTCGAGCCAGCTGATGTTGTGCTCCAGCGGCAGTGTTTCAGGACGGAAGAGCTCGGGAAGCAGGCTGAGCGCTGCCACTGCCGACACGAAGGCGAACAGCAGCGCGCCCGCATCTCGTGCCGTTGAATGGATCCGCCCGAGCAGAGGGGTGACTGCCGCGCCCAACAACGGAGAGAAAATGCACACCCACGCCGCGGGAATCGTCACGGGCTCACCTGATAAAGCTCACCGGAATGGCATGGTCGATGAAGAGGGAGACGACCTCGCCGTTGAAGAGACCAAGCAGCACGATTCCCGCAGCCAGAACGAGCATGGGCACGAGCATGGTCAACGGAGCCTCCTCCCGTCTGGGCTCCTCGGCGACGCGCGTCTCGCCGCCGGCTCCGGCCGCTGCCTCCTCTTCAGGGAAGTACATGTACCGGATCACGTTCCCGAGGTATGCGAGGGCCAGCACGCTGCTGAACAGGATCGCCGCAACGAAGATCCACTGCCCCGCGTCGATCGCTCCGAGAATCAGATACAGCTTGCTGAAGAACCCCCCCAACGGCGGGATGCCGATCATGGAGAACGCGGCGATCATGAACGTCGCGGCGGTCCAAGGCATCTTGAGGGACAGCTTTCGCAGCTCGCGGATTTCTCGTAATCCGGTCTGGTACACGATGGCCCCGGCCACCAGGAAGAGACAGCCCTTCATGACCGCGTGGTTCACGAGGTGCAAGACCCCACCGGTGAACCCCGCCGCGTTGGCCAGCCCCACGCCCAGCACGATGTAGCCGATCTGGGAGACCGACGAATATGCCAGCATCCGCTTGAGGTCCGACTGGGCGATCGCCATGACTGATCCCAGGATCATGGCGATGGCGCCCATCCAGCTCAACAGCGTGGTGACCGGGATCAGCTCGATCGAAAAGCGTGGCTCGAACACGAAGAACATCACCCTGATCAGCACGTAGGTGGCCACACTGGTCGTCGTCGCAGCGATCAACGCACTGACGGTCGACGGCGCGTTGGCGTACGCGCCCGGGAGCCAGGCATGCATCGGGAAGAGCGCCATCTTGATCGACATCCCGATGATGAAGAAGGCGAACCCGACCAGGACCGCGTTCGTGTGATAGAGGGCGGGAAGAATCCGTGATAGATCCGCCATGTTGAGCGAGCCGGTGACGCTATAGAGATACCCGACAGAGAGGAGGTAAAAAGCGGCCCCGACGGTGCCGAGAATGACGTAACGGAACGCCGAGACCACCGCCGCGCCGCCCCCGATCGAGATGAGCGCGTAGCTGCTCAGGGAGGTGATTTCGAGGAAGACGTACAAGTTGAACATGTCGGCGGTGGCCACCATCCCCATCACGCCGGCAACCAGCAGCAGGTACACGCTGTAGAAGGGGACTTCCTTGCCCGGCAGCTCCCTCGAGATGCTTTTCTTCGAGTAGACGGTAATGAGGAGCGTGATGACGCTCAGGACCAGCAGCATCAGGGCGCCGAGGTGGTCGATTCGGAGCTCGATGCCCCAGGGCGGCGCCCATCCGCCCATGAAGTACTGGACCGGACCGTGTGCGAGTACGTCTCCCGCCACAACGATCGACGCGCCGAAGGAAACCGTGAGCGCCGTCAGCGCCACGGGGAACGCCACGCCACGCTTCCACAAGCCCAGCGCGGGAAGGGCGAATGACGCGAGAAGGGGAGCGCCGACGATAAGGATCGGAACCGCGGACTGATGGATGTTCATCCCGAGGATCGGATGCGTTCGAGCAGCTCATCCTCTTCCAGCGTCCCGTATCTCGAGTGAATCCGGAGGAGAAGCGCCAGGGCCACCCCGGTCGTGGCGACACCCACCACGATGGCGGTCAGCATCAGGACATGAGGCAACGGGTTGACGTACTGCGCCGCCTCGAGCACCGATGCCCCTCCCGGGTCGTGGTCCCCCAAGACGATGGGGATGGTGGCGCCACGCTTCGCGCCGAGCGAGACGATGAACAGGATGATGGACCACTGAAAAATGTTCATCCCCACGAGCTTCTTGACCAGGTTGGTCTTCCCGATCATGGCATAGAAGCCGATCATCATGAGGATGACGTACGTGACGATATTGAAGTTTCCGATGATGAACTCGATCATCTCGGCGTCACTCGAAGGTGATCAGGTCGTGAAAAATGGAGACCATGGCCGCCATCACGGTGATTCCCACGCCGATCTCGATGCCCAGCATGCCGAGACTTCGCGGCTCGGCCGCCGGCAGGATGCCATAATCGAGGAAGTTGGCTCCAAGCAGCACGCAGAGGACCCCGATCCCGGCGTACAGCGACACGCCCAGACTCGTAAAAACGGTGAGCACCGCCAGTGAGAACCGGCGTTTCACGCTTTCGATGCCGTACGCGATTGCCAGCAGGATGAAGCTCGACCCGAGAATCACCCCACCTTGAAAGCCTCCTCCCGGGCTGCTGTGGCCGTGCATGATGACGTACAGCCCGAACACCTGGATGAAGGGCACGAGCAGGCGGCAGACGGTCCGGACGATGAGGCTCTGTTGCTCGGCGATCACGAATCACCGTCTTTCCGTCCCGTTCGCAGGATGAGCAGGACCGCCACGGTCGCGGTGAAGATCACGGTGACCTCGCCCAAGGTATCGAAGCTCCGGTAGTCGGCGAGCACAGCCGTCACCATGTTGCGCACGTCCGTCTCTTCGAAGCCGCGTTCGATATATCGCGGAGACACGTGCCGACTGGGCGGCGAGTCGGGATCGCCGGTGTCGGGCATGCCAAGCGATCCGAGGATCAGCAAGAGTCCAGTGACGCCGGTCACGATGAGAGGGAGCGACTTCAATCCTTGCTCACCCGTTCCGTCTTGTAGACGGTGATCACGAAGAGGACCGTGGTGATGCCGGCGCCCACCGACGCCTCTGTGAACGCCACGTCGACGGCCCCCATCTCGACCCACAGGAGGCACATGAACAAGCTGAACGCCCCGAGCAGGATGACCGAGGCCAGAAGATCCGTGGCGTGCACCGCGCCGATCGCGCACATCACGGTGAACCCCAGCAACACGATGTCGAGCTGCCAGATCACCGGCCCTCCTCATTCGTCCAGAAGGCTAGCCCGTTCCTGTGCGCCGCCCTGACGACCGCGTGAGCGGCCGTGGGGCTGGTCACAAAGATGAAGAGCGCCATCACCAGGATCTTCACGCTCGTCAGCGCCAGCCCCTCGCTGCAGGCCAGGCCGGTGAGCACCAGCAGACTCCCGAGCGTGTCGCATTTTCCAGCGGCATGCATCCGCGTGTAGAAATCCGGGAAGCGGAGCAAGCCGATCGCGCCCATCAGCAGGAAGAACGCGCCCGAACTGACGAGCACCACCGCGATCGCCATCATCACGTCACCCGGCCGTGCTCCACGCCCTTCCGCTCGAAGTACTTCGACAGGGTGAGCGTGCCGATGAAATTGATGAGCGCATACACGAACGCGATGTCGATGAAGAACTCCACCCGTTCGAAGAGAAAGCCCGTCAAGAGGATGACCGCAATGGTCTTCGTCCCGATGACGTTCACGCCAATGATGCGGTCAATGATGGTGGGCCCCTTGATGACGCGATAGAGAGACAACAGGACCGCGAGCAGGATGACCAAGGACGTCGCGAGGAAGAAGGTCTGCATCACCGTTCAGGTCCAAACGCCGGCTGTTCCGGTGCCGTCGGCTCGAGAAAGACGTGCGCGACACGTCGCTCCATCTCACCGGTCACCACGTCCTCTGCCGCCTTGTCGCTCAAGACATGGACGTAGAACTCATCAGCGTCAATGTCCAGGGTGAGCGTCCCCGGGGTCAAGGTAATGGAGTTGCCGAGTGTGACCCTCGAGAGATCTCCTGTCAGGCTGGTCTTGAAGCGGATGAGCTTGGGACGGATCTCGCTCGGACGAAAGATGAGGTACACGACATGCAGATTCGCGAGGACGATCCGGTAGAAAAGCCACGGGATGTACTGCAAGAATCTCCAGGTGCTCAAGAGCTTCGTGGGGAAGGTCACATCGGGCAGGAGCAGATCGTACGAGAACACGGCGACCAGCGAGGTACAGACGAGGCCGAGGCTGAGGTGCAAGGTGTCGTAATGCCCGGAGAAGACCAGCCAGAACGCGAACAGGATGAGAAAGACCGCCAGGCGCCTCAGGTTGCCTGATCGTCCGTTCGCCATCGCTGTCCTTCCCTCGACCGATGCGCTCGCCGCGCGCCCATCACAATCTTATATCCGGTCTCGGCGCGTGTAATCTGTTTTCGGCATCGGCGACCATCGACGGGTTCTCGCGGTTCCCGGCGACGCAGCGCGACAGGCGATTGACGAGATTGAGACGGCACACGAGAGCAGGGGGCTGGTGGTGCCTGATTGAAAATAGCGCTCTATTGCTGCAGGAGCGTTTTGAGGCAGCAGTGATCAGTTATAGAACTTCAGGGCTTTGTGGCACCGCGCGTCCAGGTCGAGGTGTGAGGGTCGGTGCGGCGCCCGTCGGCGAGCGCCGCACCCGTGAGCCAAAGAACGTGGATGCGGCCGCTAACCCGCCGGCTCGAGCGATGTGATGATCCAGCGACCGGTCACCGGCGCGCCGTCTGGCCCCGTCAACTCAGCGCGTTCCACCGTGACAACGTAAGTCTGCTGCGACGTCTGATCGTCGGGCGTTGTGACCTCGGCGGCGATACGCACCGTCTTCGACGCGATCTCGCCTTCGAGCAGCATGATGTTCACCTCGCTGACCGCGCTGAAGACACTGCCCTCAGCCACGACGCGTTCTTCGTTCAACACGGCGCGCGCATCGGACACGGTCTGGGCGTGCTGCGCCATCTCATCGCGCCACTCGGTCCAAGCTTCCTGGATCTCGAGGTCGCGGCGGCCGGGCTCTTCGCCCTCGCGCTCCGCCTCGAGCACGCGCTCGATCGCCACGAGGTTCTCGTCCTGATATGCCTGCTTGCGGTCGGAGAATTCCTCTTCCGTGGCTTCGGCTGCCTGAAGCGCCTCGGCGAACTCCTTCGCCCGCATCGGCCGCCGGCTCTCCTCCGAGACACTCTCGATGTCGAAGCTCCGGACGATGCCCTGCTCCGTCGGGCGGAACGACACCATCGAGATGTTGGCGAGCGTCGTGTTGTCGCGCATTCGAGACGCGCGGAAGAAATTTGAGATCAGCTGCTGCTCCGGCGAACTCGAACACCCAGAAACCATCACAGCCAGGATGAAGAGCACGAGCGCGGTCAGTCGTGGCCGATGCATGTCGCAGCCTCCTTCGATACCTGATTCTCAGTTCACGAGACCAGCGAGGTGACCAAAGTCGCCGCCGCTTAGGTCCTATTCTGTTTCGCTTTCGCCGTCTGCGCCGTTCTCGCCTGGTTCCTGCTCGGCGAGCCGCGCGATCGACACGACGCGGTCGCCGTCTTCCATTTCGATGAGCCTGACCCCTTGGGTCGCCCGGCCAATGGCCCGGATGCTCCAGGTCAGCATCCGAAGGATCTTGCCTTGCTGGGTAATCAGCATCAACTCGTCCTCCGCTCGGACGAACGCGACGCCGACCACCTTGCCATTCCGCTCGGTGCTCTGGATGTTAATAATACCCACTCCGCCACGGGACTGCACGCGATATTCGGACAATTCGGTCCGTTTTCCGTAGCCGTTTTCGCAGACGGTCATCAGGGCGCCCCCGGGCCGAACCTCGGTCATGGCCACCACCTCGTCCCCCTGCCTGAGGGCGATGCCCCGCACCCCGCCGGCCGTCCGGCCCATGACCCGAACGTCCGATTCGGCGAACCGGATGGCCATCCCATCACGGGTGCCCAGGAACAACTCGCCGGTGCCGTCGGTCGCCTCCACGGCAATGAGCGCGTCGTCTGGCCCAACCGCCTGGGCGACAATTCCGCCGGTCCGCGGGTGGCGAAACGCCCGGACGTCGGTCTTCTTCACGATGCCGCGCTGCGTTCCCATGACGAGAAAGCACTGGCCGTCCGCCTCGGGCCAGTCCGTGATCGCGACCAGCGCGGCGATCCGTTCACCGGACGCCATCGACACCAGATTGGCGATCGCCTTCCCTTTGCCCGTCGGCCCGACGTCCGGGATCTCGTGTACCTTGAGCCAGTACACCCGACCCCGGTTTGAGAAGATCAGGATGAACGCGTGGGTCGACGCGATGAAGAGCTGCGACACGAAGTCTTCATCGCGGGTCCGCATCCCGATCCGGCCCTTCCCGCCGCGGTGCTGATTGCGGTAGGTCGTGATGGCCGTCCGCTTGATGTAGCCGGTGTTGGTCACCGTGATCGCCATGTCCTCCTCGGCAATCAGATCCTCGATGCTCAGCTCGCCGGTCTCCTCAATAATCTCCGTGCGTCTCGCGTCGCCGAACTTGTCACGCACCGCGCGCAGCTCGTCCACCACGATCTCGAGCAATAACACGTCGCTCACGAGGATCGCGCGGAGCCGCTCGATCGTCTTGTGCAGCGCGGTTATCTCGTTGACGATTTTCTGCCGCTCCAGGCCGGTCAGACGCTGCAGCTGCATGTCGAGAATGGCCTGCGCCTGGATCAGCGTGAGGGTGAACTCCGACATGAGGCCGGTGCGCGCCTCGGCCGGCGACGTCGCCCCACGAATCAGCGTGATGACGGCGTCAAGGTGATCGAGCGCGGCCGTCAGGCCCTCCAGAATGTGCGCGCGCGCCAGCGCCTTGCGGAGGTCGAACTCGGTCCGGCGCAGGACCACGTCACGGCGGAAGTCCAGGAAGTGCTCCAGGATCTGAACCAACGTGAGCACGCGGGGCTGTCCACCCACGATGGCGAGCATGATGGCGCCGAACGTCGTCTGTAGTGGGGTGTGCTTGTACAGGTTGTTGAGCACGACCTCCGGCACCTCGCCACGTTTGAGCTCGATGACGATTCGCATGCCGTCGCGATCCGATTCGTCGCGAAGATCAGAGATACCTTCGATGGTCTTCTCGCGGGCGAGCTCGGCAATCTTCTCGACCAGCCGGGCTTTGTTGACCTGGTAGGGAATCTCCGTGACCACGATCGCGCTGCGGTCCCCTTTCGACAGCGGCTCGATGCTGGTCTTGGCGCGCATGAGCACGGACCCGCGGCCGGTGTCATGGATGGACCGGATGCCGCGCCGGCCGACGATGTACCCGCCGGTCGGGAAGTCCGGCCCGGGCACCCGCGCGAGTACCTCGGTCGCCTTCGTCTGGGCCGAGTCGCTGGGGTGGTCCGCCAGCCAGAGGGCGCCGTCGACTACCTCACGCAGGTTGTGCGGCGGCACGTTGGTCGCCATACCGACCGCGATGCCGGCCGACCCGTTGACGAGCAGGTTTGGAAACGGCGCCGGAAGCACGGTCGGCTCCGTGGTCGTCTCGTCGTAGTTGGGAACAAAGTCGACCGTCTGCCTGTCGAGGTCGGTCATCAATTGTTCCGCGAGCGCCCGCAGCCGCGCTTCGGTGTACCGCATGGCCGCCGGCGGGTCACCATCGATCGATCCGAAGTTGCCCTGCGAGTCCACCAGCGTATAGCGCAGGTTGAACTGTTGGGCCATGCGCACGAGCGTATCGTAGATCGAGGCATCGCCATGCGGGTGGTAGCTGCCCATCACCTCGCCGACGATCTTGGCGCATTTACGGTAGGCCTTGTTCGAGGCGAGCCCCATGAGGCGCATGCCATACAGCACGCGGCGGTGCACCGGTTTGAGGCCGTCGCGCACGTCGGGCAGCGCTCGCCCAATGATCACGCTCATGGCGTAATCCATGTACGAACGCTTCATCTCGTCTTCGATGTTGACGGGAATTTTTGAATCGATGTCGCTCATACGAGATCACATCGCCTGGACTGGGGACCGTCGGCGCTCGACGGGTGCTACACGTCCAGGTTCTTCACGTCCAGCGCGTTGTCTTCGATGAACTTGCGGCGGGGCTCCACCTGATCACCCATCAGCGTGGTGAATATCTGATCGGCTTCGGCGTCGTCCTCCGCCCGCACCTGGAGGAGCGTCCGCTGGCCGGGTTTCATTGTCGTCGCCCACAGTTGATCGGGATTCATCTCACCGAGTCCTTTGTAGCGGCTGATCGCCACGCCGCGCCGGCCCGCTGCAATGAAATATTCGATCAACTCGTCCATGGTGTCGATCCGTACCGCGCCGTCGGTCTGGGCCGACTCGCGTTTCGATTCGGTCGCTAGGCGGGTCGCTTCATCGAGTGGTGCACCGCCGATCTGCGTCTCATCAGCGGTCCCGGTCGTGGCGTCGCCGCCACCCTCAGGCCGGGCGCCATTCGTCGTCGAGACGGTCGTCGGGCCATCGAAGCCACGGACGTCGCCATAGCTGGTCAACAGCGTGCGGTACTCCCCCGTCGTGACGAACTCCCCATCCACCTGGTACCGCCTTGGATACCCGCCCGTGCGATCCTCGATCGCCAGCGCAAAGCTGTTGTGCTCTTCGTCCGGCTGCACCGTCACAGTGCGTGTCTCGGTCGTGAGCGACTCGGCGAGCGCCGCGAGCCCCTGCGCGTCGGCGAAGAATTCTCGGCCGCGCGCGTCACGCTCGAGGCAAGCCTTGATAACGTCGCGCTCGGGGCCCCGGCGCTCCACGAGTTGCAGATACTTCTGGAAGACGATGAGCTTCTGTAGCAGCGCCTCCAACTCGGCGCCGGTAATGACGGTCCCGTGGTCCTCCACCCTCACGGCTCGGAATTCGGCCGCGCGCGCGATCAGCCAGCGCTCGAGGTCTCGTTCGTCCTTGATGTAGTGCTCCATCCGACCGCGTTTGACCCGGTACAGCGGCGGCTGGGCAATGAAAATGTGGCCGTGCTCGATGAGTTGCCGCATCTGCCGGTAGAAGAAGGTGAGCAGTAGTGTCCGGATGTGCGAGCCGTCCACGTCGGCATCGGTCATGATGATGATCCGGTGGTACCGCAGCTTGGACAGATCGAATTCATCCTTACCAATGCCACACCCGAGCGCCGCGATCATCGTCCTGATCTCGTCGCTCCCCAACATCTTGTCGAACCGCGCCTTCTCGACATTGAGGATCTTGCCTTTGATGGGAAGAATGGCCTGAAAGCGCCGGTCCCGGCCCTGCTTGGCTGATCCCCCGGCCGACTCCCCTTCCACGATGTAGAGTTCGCAGAGCGACGGATCGCGTTCCTGGCAGTCGGCGAGCTTGCCCGGCAGCGAGCTGTTGTCGAGCGCGCCCTTGCGCCGGACAAGATCGCGCGCCTTACGCGCCGCCGCCCGGGCCCGCGCGGCCTCGACCGCCTTGTTCAGCACCCGCTTGGCCGTCCCTGGATGCTCTTCGAGGTAGGCGCCCAGGCGGTCGTTGAGGATCGTCTCGACGATTCCCTTGACGTCGGTGTTGCCGAGCTTGGTTTTCGTCTGGCCCTCGAACTGCGGGGCCGGAAGCTTGACACTGATGACGGCCGTCAACCCCTCGCGGATGTCGTCGCCGCTGAGGCTCTCTGAAAGATCTTTCGTGAGGTTGTGGCGGGCGGCGTAGCTGTTGACGGTCCGCGTCAGCGCTGAACGAAATCCTGATAGGTGGGTGCCGCCCTCGTGGGTGTTGATGTTGTTCGCGAACGAGTACACCGTCTCCGAATACCCGTCGTTCCACTGCAGCGCGATCTCGACATCGATCCTGTCGCGGTCGCCTTTTATGAGGATCGGTTCGTCATTTACCGCCGCCTTGTTCTTGTTGAGAAACGTGACGAATGAGGCAATGCCGCCGTCGTACAGAAACGAGTGACTCTTTCCGCTGTGCTCGTCGTCGAGCGTGATCGTGACCCCGCCGTTCAGGAACGCCAATTCCCGCAGCCGCTGCGCCAGCGTGTCGAAGCTGAATTCGAGGGTCTCGAAAATCTCAGTGTCCGGCTGAAACGTGACCTTGGTCCCCCGCCGCTTGGTGGTGCCCGTCACCTCCAGGGGTCCGGTTGGGACCCCGCGCACATAGGCTTGGTGGTAGACGTTCCCATTGCGCCAAATCTCGAGATCGAGTGCGGCCGACAACGCGTTGACGACAGAGAGTCCGACGCCGTGCAGGCCACCGGACACCTTATAACTGCTGTCGTCGAACTTTCCGCCCGCGTGCAGAACCGTCAGGACGACCTCGGCCGCCGACTTTCCACTTGTGTGGGTGTCGACCGGAATACCCCGGCCGTCGTCGACGACCGTCACCGAGTTGTCCAGATGAACCTTGACGTTGATTTCGCGACAGTGCCCGGCGAGGGCCTCGTCGATCGAATTGTCGACGACTTCATATACGAGATGATGCAGGCCAACGGCACCGGTGGACCCGATGTACATCGCTGGACGCTTGCGAACGGCCTCCAACCCTTCGAGAACCTTGATTTTCTTGGCGTCGTAGGCGTCCGCCGCGTCGTCGTTACCTGACGGCACGACAGTGGAGGTGGAGTCGGAGAGCAGCCCATCCGCCGAGGCGGCGTCGGCGTCTGGTCGGTGAGGGGTGATGTCGGGTTCGCGTTCCGTCATGAGTGCCGGTGCGATTGTTCTTGTGCGAGGGGTGAAGCCAATACGATCTAACAGCCCGTGGTGAACGTCCCACTACCTGGTGGATGGCTAGATACGCATCGGCATGATAACGTAGGTGTAATCGTACCCTTCAGCGCCCACTGGGCGCATCACGGCCTGACTCGTCTCGTCTTTGAATTCCAACCGAACATTATCGGTTTCAACCGCGCTCAGGAAATCAAGCACATACTGCGCGTTGAAACAAACCTGCACTGTGTCATTTTCATAATCGACCGCTAGTTCCTCGCGCGCCTCGCCAACATCCGGACTGTTTGCCGTGATCTCGACGGAGCCGTGGTTCATTTGAAACTTCACAGCCCGAGACCGCTCATTCGACAACAACGCGACCCTTCTAATCGCGCTGGTAAGCCGATCGCGTTCAAACT
The DNA here is from genome assembly GCA_963667915.2 of Vicinamibacterales bacterium. Lineage (GTDB taxonomy): Bacteria > Acidobacteriota > Vicinamibacteria > Vicinamibacterales > UBA823. The sequence goes on from CAXXNN010000004.1 coordinate 1,895,991, forward strand.
CGATCGCTTTATCGTTGTTTTTCGGAATGACCCGCTCATAGGCAGGAAACTGTGCGTCGATCATCCGGGAGATCAGCACCCTGTGACCTATCTCGAAAAAAATATGGTTCTCACCGTGTTGATATCTAACTTCCTTATCGTCGTCAGTCAGGAGTCGGCTGAGTTCTCCTAGGGTTTTCTTAGGAAAAATCACCCGTCGCGCATCATCCTTTTTCGATTTTTCACCCGTCCCGCGGTCCGCTGACACCAGCGCGAGCCGATGGCCATCTGTAGCCACCAACGTCATCTGGCTCCCATCCAACACGAAGAGCGCACCGTTGAGAAAATACCGCGTGTCCTCACCGGTAATCGCAAACTGTGTCTTCGCCACCATCTCGCGAAGCATAGCTGCTGGCAGCGGCGTACTTTGTGTTTTTTTAGGATCGGGTAGCGTCGGAAAGTCCTCGCGCGGCAGCGTCTGCATCCGTGACTCGAACCGATCGGCTGACACCTTCACTCCGCTTTGACCTTCTTCACTGATCGTAATATCGGTGTCCGGTAAGGCCCGAACAATCTCAAAAAGTTTCTTAGCCGGTAGGGTAAGCGCACCGCCCTTCGACACTTTCGCGGCGCAGCGGCTCCGCAACGCCACTTCCAGATCCGTCGCGAGCATGCATACTTCCTTGCCTTTTGCTTCGAGCAGCACATTCGCAAGAATAGGAATTGTGTTCTTCCGTTCGACGATGCCTTGAAACAACTGTAGCTCGTGCAGGAGATCGTTCTTACGGACGACTAGTTTCATACTGCTGGAAACCTCATGATGTTGCGTCGATCCTGGACGAGTGAACCAGCAAGATCTCTACCTGAGAGAAGATCTCAGAGTCACATAATTATATCAATAAAAGAAGGTGTGTTTAAAACCTAATTCCGAGAAATTAATGCTTTAAAATCAACAACTTAAACTATGGATAAAATCCTCTTTTCCTTACGAATGTTCCGGGTGTTCTGTGGAAGATCTTGCACTGCGAGATGGGCCACAGGAGTCTCGGAAGGTGTGTGTGGATGGATCCCGTAAGTGGCTGAAAAGACTACTTAAACGACTGCATGAGGTTGTTGATAAGTGTGTTGAAGTCACTGTCGCGCTTCCGGAGTCCCTCGATTTTACGTATCGAATGGATGACGGTTGAGTGGTGTTTTCCACCGAAGCGTCGACCGATTTCTGGCAATGAGGCGCTCGTCAGAGACTTACAGATATACATGGCGATCTGGCGCGGCTCCGAGATTGACTTCGAGCTATTACGTGATTTGAGATCGCTGGGCTTCAAGTGGTAGTAGTCGGCGACCGCCTTCTGTATCACTTCGATAGTTACCGCTCGGTCGTCGTGTGCGAGGACGTTCTTGAGGACGTCCTGGGCAAGCGCCAGCGAGATCTCACGGCCGGTCAGTGAGGCGTAGGCGATTAGGCGAATGAGCGAACCTTCGAGTTCACGAATGTTCGACTTAATTCTGCCAGCGATGTAGATCGCAACATTATCCGGAAGTGGAATCGCTTCGGCATCGGCCTTTTTCTTGAGAATGGCGACTTTCGTTTCCAGGTCGGGTGGTTGAATGTCCGCGATGAGGCCCCACTCGAAGCGTGACCGTAGCCGCTCTTCGAGCGATGGAATCTCGTGGGGCGGGCAGTCGCTCGTGATCACAATCTGTTTTTGAAGGTCGTAAAGCGAGTTAAATGTATGAAAAAACTCGGTTTGCGTCCCTTCCTTCCCTGCGAGGAACTGCACGTCGTCCACGAGGAGAATGTCGAGGTTTCGATACCGCTCCCTAAAATCGAGGATTCGGTCGTAGCGAACGGCATTGATCATCTCGTTCATGAACCGCTCTGACGAGATGTAGGTCAACTTCAAGCCCGGATCATGCTCGAGCAGATACTGCCCGATCGCGTGCAAGAGATGGGTCTTTCCCAAGCCGACGCCACCGTAAATATACAAAGGGTTGTACGAACGGGACGGCGCTTCGGCGACGGCGCGGCATGCGGCGTGGGCAAACTGGTTGGATGAACCTACGATGAAAGTGCTGAAAGAATAGCGTGGGTTCAGACCCGAGAGGGTCCGTGCCGGTTCGGCGTCCTGCGCCGCCGGGGGTGTCAGATCCGCCGTGGACGCGATTTCGCTCGAATCACCCGGGTCGGTGACGAACGTGACGGGAGTGCCGCTACGGTCTACCTCGCTGAGAGCTTCAGCGATGACCCCGGTGTAATGTTTCGTGAGCCAGTCCCGGAACAGCGTGTTGGGCACGCGGATGCGAACGGCTTTGCCGTCGTCGTCGATGAAGACGGTGGGCTTGAACCACGTGTAAAAGCTATGGCGGTTGACCTTGGTCTCGATGCGCGCGAGAACGCGATCCCAAACACTGTCGCTCATGCACGTGACCTGGCGGTTGGCGTAGACGGGACGCCAACGGTCTCGAAAAACCAACCGAAGGCGGGCGGTCGCGGGTCGCCACCGGCGCGCGCGATCTGCCCGGTGGCCTGTGCCGGACTACCGAGTCTGAAGGCCACCTCTCTCATCCCGCCCAAGGACCTGGTTTCCAAAAAAGATCGAGAAAAACACTGGATTTTTCCACAAAATTTTCCACAGTTGTGGAAATTTCGAAAGGCTCTGCCAGCCAACCGATTGGGAACATGGACGTTAGCACAACGGCGATCGAGCGCCAAATGTGCCTGCCGGGCAGGCGTTCGCCGAAGGCTCGACCCTGAAAGCGGCACGATTGTGAAAAATATCACACTACATCCACACATCCACACGACAGCGACGCGACGCGTGCTGGGTGTGGATGGGTCGCTACGCTAACCTACATACGACGATCTCGCCTTCGATTGACACTCATCGAGTGCCTCAACTACCATTGAGGATTCTCGACAGATCATTAGACGCTGCCGAGGAACGAGAGCTTCATGAAACGCACGTTCCAGCCGAATCGTCGCCGCCGGCGGCGCACTCACGGGTTTCTCGTGCGGATGAGCACGAAAGCCGGGCGCCGTGTCCTGAAACGGCGCCGCGCCAAGGGCCGGAAGCGCCTGGCCGTTTCCTGACCGTCGCGATTCCTCCTTCGATCGGATGGCGGTTCGACCGGCTGTTGGGGCCTCTGGGCTCGCGCGCGGCGTGGGGTTGAAACTGGTGGCGCAGACGCTACAACGCGGCGAGCGGATTCGGCGACGGCCCGAGTACCAGCGCATTCATCAGAGTGGCGTTCGGACCCATGGCCGATATCTTACCCTTTTGACCCTTCCCAACGATCTGCCAGTGAGCCGTCTGGGTATTGCCGCGTCTCGACGGCTCGGTGGCGCCGTGCGCCGCAACCGTGCCAAGCGTCTGGTGCGCGAACTGTTTCGACGGGTCGACACCGGATCGGGAATTGATGTGGTCGTCCTGCCGCGACCCGATCTATTGACCGCCACGTTCGGCCTCCTTGAAGCCGATTTTCGATCCGTGCTGTCGCGGTCCACTCGGCGACGATGATGGACCAATGATCCATGATGGGATAATGGTGACACGCGCGCTCACGGCGGTCTTGCTCGCGGTGTTGCGGGGATACAAACGATTCATGTCCCCGTTCTTCCCGGGCGTCTGCCGGTTCTCGCCTTCGTGTTCGACGTATGCGACCGACGCCCTGACGCGGTATGGCCCGTGGCGCGGGAGTTGGATGGCCGTGCGCCGGGTCGCGCGCTGCCATCCGTTCGCTGAGAGCGGGTTCGATCCGGTGCCCGGGTCAGCGGACCACCCGCCGCGTGGGCCAGCGCGGCGCTGACGCCCCACGACATATCAATGGAAAAGAGAGTTCTCCTCGCCGTCTTCCTCTCGTTCCTGGTGCTGTTCGTGTACCAGAGTCTGGTCGTGCCTCCGGTGCCACCCGACGAGGCCGTCGCGGATAGAGCCGACGCCGAGGCGCCGGCGTCAACTCCTGCGGCGGTGCCGACCCCGGTGAGCTCTGCCGCCGGCGTGGCCGCGCCGCCATCTGCCGTACCAGAGCCCGCGCCTGAGCTCGATCCGGTGGTCACGATTGTCGCCGACACGGAGCCTCGCGACATCTTTGTCGACACCCCACAGGTGACTGCGGTCTTCTCGAATCGGGGGGCGGTGCTCAAGAGCTGGCGGCTGACCGAATACAACGACACGCAACGCGAGCCAATGGATCTCGTCCCGCCGATCGGCACCGACCCGGTGCCACCGTTTACGATCGAGGTAGAGGACCCGGAGGTAACATCGCGACTGGCCGCTGCCCTGTTCCGCCCCAGTGCGTTCACATTGCGCGTCGGCGACGAGCCGCAGTCGCTGGTGTTCGAGTATGAGGACGCGACGGGCTTGCGCGCGCGAAAGGAGTTCCACTTCGATCCGGTCGTCGAGGCGTTCGTCGTGCGCTTCAGCGCGAGCGTCGAAGCGGATGGCGTCGCCTTGAATCCGACCGTGCGGTGGGGGCCGGGTCTCAGCACCAACACCGGGAGCGGGTCGGGTTTCCAGTACCGCCAAACCCCGCAAGGCATCTTCTATCTGGACGACGACGTGGAGCGCCTCGACGCCTCGGACGTCGAGGACCAACCGGCCTACCAGGGGGCGTTCGGCTTCGTCGGCGTCGACGATCAGTATTTCCTGTCCGCCGCGCTACCAGAGTCGGCGACGACGACGGTCGGGTACCGGCCGGTGACCGTCGGGTCGGGCGACGCGCGGAAGACGCTGATGGCCTACGCGCTCCGATTCGACGCGCCGCCGACCGGCGTGCGCTTCTACATGGGGCCGAAAGATTTCGACATTCTGGGCAGCATTGACGCCGAGCTGGTGCGCGCGGTGCACTTCGGCTTCTTCTCGTGGCTGGTCGTGCCGCTGCATCGATCGCTGAAGTGGGTCTACGGCTATCTCGGCAACTACGGATGGTCGATCATCGTCCTCACGATCATGATCAACGCCGCCATGTTTCCGCTGCGCCACATAAGCGTCGTTTCGATGCGGAAGATGCAGGAACTCCAGCCCGAGATCAAGGCGATCCAGGAGCGGTACAAGGGGCTCAAGACGACCGATCCGGCCAAGCAGAAGATGAATCAGGAAGTGATGGGCCTGTACCGCGAGCGCGGGGTCAACCCCGCGTCGGGATGTCTGCCGATGCTGCTCACCATGCCGGTCCTGTTCGCGTTCTACTCGCTGCTCTCGGTGGCCATTGAGATTCGCGACGCACCGTTCATCCTCTGGATCCAGGATCTGTCGATGCACGACCCGATGTACGTCACGCCGCTGCTGATGGGCGCGACGATGGTCGCACAGCAGCGTATGACGCCGTCAACGGCCGATCCGGCGCAGCAGAAGGTGATGATGCTCATGCCGGTCGTCTTCACCTTCATGTTTCTCTGGGCGCCCAGCGGCTTGGTGCTGTACTGGTTCGTCAGCAACCTGTGGGGCGTCGGACAGCAGGTGTTGACGAATAAAATCATCGGTCCGCCCCGAGTGCATACGGTGCGCCCGCCGGCGGAGCGCCAGCTGAAACCGAAGAAGAAGAAGAAGAAGGACAGCGGGCGATGAGCGAGGATCTGAAAACGCGCGTTCAGGGATTCGTCGGAGAAATACTGACGGCGATGGAGCTGCCGCTCCAGCCGATTGTCGAGGATCAGCCCGATTGCCTGCGGATCCGACTCGAGGGCGACGGCGGCGACGTGCTGCTGCAGAAGAAGGGCGCGGCTCTCGACGCACTGCAGCACGTGCTGAACGCCATCTACCGGCACGAGCTACCAGAACGGCAGCGCGTCGTCGTGGACTACCGCGACTTTCGCCTGGGCGAGGATGAGGAACTGCGGCGCACCGCGCGTCTGCTGGCCGAGCGGGCGAAGAAAACAGGCGAGACGCAAGAGCTTGGCCCACTGAACGCCTACGCCCGCCGGATCGTGCACCTGACGATTGCCGAGGATCCGGCCGTCGCGTCGGAGAGCATCGGCGACGCGCTCCTCAAGACGGTCATCATCACCACCACGGCTGGCAGTTAGCAGCCGGCGGGTAGCGCCGTCCGGCGGCTCGCCCGACCATGTTTTCCACCGACGACACGATCGTCGCTATCGCGACACCTCCCGGTCGCGGCGGCATCGGGGTGGTGCGGCTGAGCGGCCCGGACGCACGGCAGATCGCCGCGACACTGCTCGACCGGTCCACGCCGCTCGTGCCCCGCGTCGCGACGCTGGCGACCGTGGGACGCCGGCACCCGGCGGGGCCGGAGCGCCTGGACCAGGTGCTGGCCACGTCGTTTCCGGCGCCCGCGTCCTACACCGGCGACGACGTCATTGAACTGAGCGCCCACGGCAGCCCCGTCGTCCTGGAGGACATCGTTGCGGCGGCGATGCGCGCCGGGGCGCGGCTGGCCGAGCCGGGCGAGTTCACGCTCCGCGGCTTCCTCAACGGCCGCATCGATCTGGTGCAGGCCGAGGCGGTGGCCGATCTGATCGAGGCGGTGACTCCTGCCCAGGCGAGGCTCGCCTACGACCAACTCGAAGGGACGCTGAGCGATGCCATTCGACGCATCGACGCCGCGCTCTTCGATCTGGCGGCACGCCTCGAGGCGTCCCTGGACTTCCCGGACGAGGGCTATCACTTCATCGACCATCGCCAGACTGCCGACGCACTCGTCGAGATTGGCCGCCAGGTCGACGCGCTGCTGGCGACCGGGCGGCGCGGACGCGTGATCCGCGAGGGCCGCCATGTGGTCATCGTCGGTCGGCCGAACACCGGAAAGTCGAGCCTCTTCAACCGTCTCGTGGGTGCCGGCCGCGCGATCGTGACTGAAGTACCCGGCACCACCCGGGATTTACTGACAGAGACGATCGATCTGGACGGTGTGCCGGTTCGGCTGGTCGACACGGCCGGGATCCACACGACCGGCGACGTGGTCGAGATCGAAGGGGTCGCGCGGGCCCGGGCCGCGCTGGCGGCCGCCGACCTCGCGCTCGTCGTCTTCGATCGATCGCGTCCGTTCATCGAGGCCGATGGGCAACTGCTCGCGGAGACGCCCGCCGACCGGAGACTGCTCGTCGTGAACAAGGTGGACCGGCCGTCCGCGTGGCCGTGCGATCCGCTGGCCGACAGTGGCGCCGCGACGATCGTCGAGACGACCGCAACGGTCGACGATGGCGTGGCGTCGCTGCGCACTGCCCTGCGGGCGGCGTTGGGCGCCACGGAGCCGCGGGGCGACGCCACGGCGATCACGAACGTGCGTCACCTCGACCTGCTCGAACGAACGCAACAATCGCTCACGCGCGCGGTGGCGGCAGTTGCGGCGCAGGCCTCTGAAGAATTCGTCCTGGCCGACCTCCAGGCGGCGCGCACGGCGCTGGAGGAAATCACCGGCCGGCGCACGACCGAAGACCTGCTCCAGCACATCTTCAGCCGGTTCTGCATCGGCAAGTAGTCCCTGATGGGCCGGTCGCCGGCGACAGGCCTCGCGGCTTGTGGGCGCGTGCCCTCCTTCGGGCACAGCCGGGTGCGGGGTAGCTCGCGGCAGGCGACGTAGAGGCCGGGCCCCGTTAGCTGGCGGCGCCACGCCGCAGGCCCTCTTGTCGACCGGCCGGCCCGGCGCCAGACGCGAGCTACCCCGTGACCGGCGGCGGCGCCCACAGCCGCGGGCGGGACCCGAAGGCGTGCACGCCAAGCCGAACCCGGTAGACTGTTAGGCCTCATGCGCACCACCTACGACGTCATCGTGATCGGCGCCGGCCATGCCGGCTGTGAAGCGGCACGTGCGGCGGCGCGGCTCGGCCGGCGCGTCGGTCTGTGTACGCTGTCACTCGACACGGTGGCCGCCATGCCGTGCAACCCGGCGATCGGCGGGACGGCGAAGGGCCATCTGGTCCGTGAGATCGACGCCTTGGGCGGACTGATGGCCGAGGCGATCGACGCGACGGGGATCCAGTTCAAGCTGCTCAATCGCAGCCGCGGGCCGGCGGTCTGGTCGCCGCGCGCGCAGGCTGACAAGGCGCGGTACGCCGACTGGGTGCGCGGCGCACTGCAGCGCGAGCCGGCGATCGAGTGGATTTTAGGATCGGCAGCCGAGATCGTGGTGCGAGGCGGCGCTATCCACGGACTCTGCATGAAGGACGGTCGCCGGTTCGGCTGCAAGACGCTCATCGTGACCGCCGGGACGTTTCTGAACGGCCTGATCCACATCGGTGAGGAACAGCGGCCGGCGGGTCGATTCGGTGAGCCGCCCGCGACGGCGCTCGCCGAGTCCCTCAAGCAGATCGGTTTTCGGTGGGGACGGTTGAAAACCGGTACGCCACCGCGCCTGCACCGCGACAGTATCGACTGGGCCCGGCTGGAGGTCGCACGGGGCGATTCGGTACCGGTGCCGTTCTCGTTCATGACCGCACGGCTGGCGCAGCCGCAGGTGGACTGCCACCTGGCCCATACCACGGCGCGCGTGCACGATCTGGTGCGCCGCCACCTGGCGCGATCGCCGCTCTTCAACGGCCAGATCCGGGGTATCGGGCCCCGATACTGCCCCTCCCTTGAAGACAAGATCGTGCGGTTTCCGGATCGGGAACGGCATCGGATCTTCCTCGAGCCGGAAGGGGTCGATGTGAACGAGATCTACGTGAACGGGTTCTCGATGAGCTTGCCACGCGACGTGCAGCTGGAGGTCGTGCGAAGCGTGCCGGGTCTCGAGGCGGCAACGATCCTGCGGCCTGGCTATGCGGTGGAGTACGACTTCATTCAGCCAACGGAGCTCCGGCCGACGCTGGAAACGAAACGGGTGGCGGGACTGTATCTGGCCGGCCAGCTCAACGGGACCTCGGGCTACGAGGAAGCTGCGGGTCAGGGTTTGATCGCCGGGATCAACGCTGCGCGCGCGGTCGGCGACCAACCAGCGCTGGCGTTGCGCCGTGATGAAGCGTACCTCGCGGTGATGATCGACGACCTGACGACCCAGGGGTGTCTCGAGCCGTACCGCATGTTCACATCCCGCGCGGAGCACCGGTTGCTGCTCCGGATCGACAATGCGGATTTACGGTTGACGGCACATGGCCGGAAGGTCGGGCTGGTCGACGACGAGCGATGGCGAAGCTTCGTCGAGCGGCGGGACCGTTTCGACGCGAATCTTCGAACGGTGCGATGCACGACGGTGACGGCCCAGGACGGCGCGCGGGTGCGGGCCTCCCAGGCGCTGCGGCGGCCGGCGCAGGGGCTCGAGTCGCTGATTGCGGCCGGAGAGTTGACACTAAGAACCGAAGAAAAGACGAAAACAATAGATTTGGCGAGTGTGGAGACGGAGTTGAAATACGAGGGCTATCTTACCCGGCAACTGGACGCCGTGCGGCGTGAGCGGCGACAGGCCGATCACAGGATTCCTGAGACGTTCAGATACGACGGGATACCAGGGTTGTCGCGGGAGGTGATTGAGCGCCTATCCGAGACGAGGCCTGTGACGCTCGGACAAGCACGGCGCATTCCCGGCCTTACCCCCGCGGCAATAGCGATTCTCGGGAGGCGGCTACTGGGTGGACATTCGCCCAGGAGAAATGCTGCTCGCGGTAAGATGGCTTGACAGCCAGTGGTGGAAGTCCCGCTGCATTCGACCGGCGATCCATCCCGCCAAGGGCGGCGCTGGGCGTTGTCCACGATGGGTCAAATACTCCAGGTATCTTCCCTCCTCGCGCCTGACCCCTGCCGAGCGCGGCTTTTATTCAGCGGGGTCTCGGAGCGACGCTGGACTTTCATCACGGGCTGTTAGAGCGATGACCCGACGGAGGATGCTGGCCAAGCTGGAGCATCGCGCGAAGCGAGCTGGACTCGACCTGTCTCCTGATCTGACCCGCAGCCTCGAGGTTTATTTCAGCCTCCTCTCCGACTGGAACGCCAGGATCAATCTGACATCGCTCGGCGACGAGGGTGCAGCCGTCGATCGATTGCTCATCGAGCCGCTTGTCGCGGCCAGATACGTTGGCTCGAAGCGGATGCTGGCGCTCGATGTGGGATCTGGTGGCGGCTCCCCGGCAATTCCACTGAAGCTTGCGAGGCCTCGGTTGTCACTGACGATGGTCGAGTCAAAAATGAGAAAAGCAGCGTTCCTGAGAGAGGCTGTCAGAACCCTGGCGCTTGACGAAACAGGAGTAGAGACGGCTCGAGATGAGGAACTCCTGCTTCGGCCCGAGTTTCACGAGGCGTTCGCGCTAATCACGATCAGGGCTGTCAGAATCGACAAATCACTACTGGGCAGGCTGCAGGCCTTCCTGGCGCCAGGCGGTAGGCTCTTGCTGTTCCGAGGGCCAAGCGGTCAGGATGTCCCGCCAGCCGTCAGTCCGCCACTCAGATGGGTAGAAACCATTCCGCTGGTTGAATCACTCAGGAGCCGCTTGGTGATTCTCGAAAAAAAGCCAGTCGGACGCGCCAAGGCAAGCCGCATTGTTTCACGTGAAACGTCTTGACCAACTGAGACGAACGGACGTATTCTTCGACAGTGCGTATCTAATTTAGGTCATACAACCTATTTAATCAGTCCGATGTCGCGAATCATCACCATCGCCAACCAGAAAGGTGGTGTCGGCAAGACGACCACGGCCATTAATCTGGCGGCCTCCCTGGCGATGGCCGATCGGACCGTCCTCCTGATCGACAGCGACCCACAAGCCAACTTGACCAGCGGCGTCGGCATGAAAGGACAGGCCGCGCCGGCCGGCACCGTGTACGAAGCGCTGACGGCCGCCGAGATGCCGAAGCTCGATCAGTTCGTCCTCCCCACGAACGTCAGCGGCTTGTCGCTCGTTCCCTCCGATGGCAACCTGATCGGCGCGGAGCTCGAGATGATCTCGTTCGACCGGCGCGAGAGCCGGTTACGATCGCTCGTCCGGCAACTCGCGGATCGCTACGACTACGTGTTCATCGACACTCCGCCCTCGCTCGGGTTGCTCACACTGAACGGTTTGGTGGCTGCCGACACCGTGCTCATCCCGTTGCACAGTGAATACTTCGCGCTGGAAGGGCTGGCCGATCTGGTTTCGACACTGCGGCGCGTGCGCGCCGCGCTGAATCCCGATCTGGACATCGAGGGTGTGCTGCTGACCATGTACGATGGGCGGACGAATCTCGGTCAGCAGGTCTCGCGGGACATCCGGGAATTCTTCAAGGAAAAGGTCTACCATACGGTCATTCCCCGCAACGTTCGACTAGGCGAAGCCCCGAGCCATGGCATGCCGGCGATTCTCTACGACGTGAAGTCACGGGGAGCCGAAGCCTATCTCGCGCTGGCGAAGGAGATGCTCGCGAACCACGCGACCGCACGGAGGAATACGCATGGCTGAAAAACGTCCCGCGCTGGGCCGAGGGCTGAGCGCCCTGATTCCCGACGTGCCGCCGGTGCGCGACGTGCCGGTGACGGAGCTCGACATCGACTGCCTGGCACCCAACCCCGATCAGCCTCGCACCGACGTCGACGCTGCAAGCCTCGACGAACTGGCGCGGTCGATTCGCGCGAACGGGGTGATTCAACCGCTGGTTGTGCGCAAGGCCGACGGGCGTTACGAGATCGTCGCGGGGGAGCGGCGGTGGCGTGCGGCGCAGCGGGCTGGGCTTCTCCGGGTGCCGGTCGTCGTGCGCGACGTGCCGTCCGATCAACTGCTGTCCCTCGCGCTCATCGAGAACCTCCAGCGTGAGGACCTGAACCCGATCGAGGAGGCGGTCGCGTATCGGCGGCTGGTCCAGGAGCATAAGCTCTCACACGACGCGATCGCCGCGGTGGTCGGCAAGGATCGCTCAACGGTCGCGAACGCGTTGCGCCTCCTGAAGCTCCCGGAGGAGATCAAGGCGGAGCTGGCGGCCGGCGCGCTGAGCGTCGGCCACGCGCGGGCCTTGCTGGGCGTGACGGACGAGACGGCGCAGCGGCGCGCGGCGCGCGAGGTGCGGGCGCGCGGCCTATCGGTGCGCGAGACCGAAGCGTTGGTCCGAAAATTGACCGGGCAGAGCATCCGGCGTTCAGCGCCGCACGAGCCCGATGTGCACGTACGTGCCGCCGAGGAACGCCTGCGCTTCGCGCTCGGTACGCGCGTGCGCATCGTGTGGAAGGGTAAGGCGGGCCGAATTGAAATCGACTTCGGCTCCGAGGATGAGCTCGAACGGATTTTTGAGCAACTAACGGAAAAGTGACCGACGTCACGCGGCCACTCCGGCCGATACGTGCACGATCGAGTGACCCATGCGCTGGACGAAACGACGTCTGACCGACTATACCGCGTGCGCCGGCTGAGCGAGCAAGCTCGCCGCGGGCGAGCTCGCCCAGGTACTGGGCGATCTGCCGCCGTCGCAGGACGACCGGGTGCTGGTGGACTTCAGGACCTCGGACGATGCGGGTGTGTACCGCTGGGACGACGGCTCGGCGCTGGTGCAGACGGTCGATTTCTTCACGCCGATCGTCGACGATCCGTTCGCTTACGGGCAAATCGCGGCGGCCAACGCGTTGAGTGACGTGTACGCGATGGGCGGCCAGCCGTTGACGGCCTTGGCCATCGCCGGGTTCCCCAACCAGGATCTCGACCCGGCGGTCATGCGCTCGATCTTTAAGGGCGGGCTGAGCAAGTTGCAGGAGGCGGGCGTTGCGCTGCTGGGTGGACACACCGTTCAGGACACCGAAGTCAAATTCGGGTACGCGGTGACCGGCCGCATCGATCCCGACCGCGTGCTGTCGAATGCCGGCGCCAAGCCTGGTGACGCCTTGGTGCTGACGAAGCGGATCGGCACGGGGATTGTCGCCACGGCGATCAAGAACGGACGGGCGTCTGACGCGGTGGCCGCCGCCGCGGTGGCGTCGATGGCTGTTCTCAACCGCGCCGCCGCTGACGCGCTGCGGAGCCGGCCGGCCGATGACGTGCACGCGTGTACGGATGTCACCGGATTCGGCCTCGTCGGACACGCCTCCGAAATGGCGGCGGCCGCCGGTGTCACGCTGCAGATCGACTCAGCCGCGGTGCCCTGGCTGGAGGGAGCCGAGGCGCTCGTTCGGCGCAATCGCACGGGTGGCGGCGAGACCAACGCCGAGCACTTCGGCCAGCGCGCGGAATTCGCCGCCGGGTTGGCTGATTCGACCGTGTCGCTGCTCTACGATCCCCAGACCTCGGGCGGATTGCTCGTCGCCGTGTCCGCCGAGGGAGTAGGGCCGGCCCTCGAGGCGCTGGCGGCGGCCGGCGTGCAAGCGGTCCGGATTGGCGAGGCGGTCAGGCGCACTGACACAGACCCGCTCGTTCGGGTGTCGTAGCCGCCTCGCTTCTTGCCTTTCGCACCATTCGAGAGCGCGAACCTTCTGGATACGGGCCGAAAACGGGTCCGACACAGGCTCGACGGCTCTTGCCCGGCCGTGATCCAGGTGCTAGAATCGGTGTTTTGTACGGCCGGTCGAATTCGCCGTGGGTGATGACAAACGCTCCTGACGGAGGTTTTCGGTGATTCCGGACCTCACGGTCCTCTGGGTGATTGGTCTCGTGCTGCTGATGGCGGTTACGTTGAACCGCCTGCTCATTCAGCCGCTCACCAAGGTGATGGATGCGCGGCAGCACGCGATCGACTCGGCCCGCGAGCTCGCCGAGTCGGCGGCGGCGAAGGCTGCGGCGGCGACTGCCGAGTTCGAGGCCAAGACCAACGCGGCTCGCGCGGATATCTACCGGCAGATGGACGAGAGCCGACGCGAACTGCTGTCGCGGCGTGCCGAGATTCTCGAGGAAACACGTCGCGACGCGGAATTGACGTTCACCGAAGCGACCGAGCGTTTGAAAATCCAGACTGCAGAGGTACGTGCGCGGCTCGAACGCGAGGCCGAGACCCTCGGGGTCGCGGCGGCCGAGCGAGTGTTGGGCCGGAAGATTTCGTCGAATTGATCGCCGCCGCGTCGGCGTCTCGTTGAACGGAAGGTCGTTGACCCGCATTCGCAGTTTGCGCGCCGTCAGGTTCACTCGCAGCCAACCCCGGTCGAGTTTCTCGCGGGCGTGCGTCTGGCTGGTGGTGCTGGTCTGGCTCGGGGGGTTGGCTGCCGCGCGCACCGTGTCCGGTCCGCGCGGTGTGGCGCCGCTCCATGCGGCCGCGATGCAACCGGCTGAGGCGGGCGCTGCGGACGAGCATGCGGACGAGGAACACGAGCCGATCTTGCAGACGGTCGCTCGGTTCGTCAACTTCGCCGTGCTCGCCGGCGGGCTGTTCGTCATGCTGCGCGCGCCGCTCTCGACGTATTTGATCGATCGCGGCGCACAGGTCCGGCGAAACCTCGCGCAGGCGCGGCTCACGACCGCCGAAGCGGAGCAGCAGCTTGTCGGCATCGAGGAGCAGCTGCGGGCGTTGCCGGCCGAGCTGAAAGCGCTGAAGGCGCGCGGCCTGGAAGACGTAGGCGCCGAAGAGACGCGGCTGCGCGAATCGACCGAAGCGGCGCGCCAGCGGCTGGTGGACCAGACCCGCCGGGACATGGACACCCAGCTACGGATCGCGAAGCGCGACCTGACGCACCGAGTGGCCGAGCTGGCCGTGGGCGTGGCCACGCAGCGCATCAAGGAGCAGCTCGACGACGCCGACCAGCTGCGCCTGATTGACCGGTACGTCGAGCAGGTCCGGGTCCAGTGAGCCCGGAGGCAGGAAGTTGAGCCACCGAGGATGACCGATCGAGTCGTGGCGGCCCGGTATGCTCGTGCGCTATTCGACGTCGTCGTGAAGGACGAAGACCTCACGACCGCCGAACGCGACCTCTCTGGATTCGTCTCCGTGCTGGAGGCGCATCCCGCGCTGCGGCAGGCGATGGAGAATCCGGCCGTGCCGGGTGCGCGCAAGCAGGCGGCCGTGAATGCCGTGCTGGCGCACGCCGAGCGCTGTTCTCCGGCGGTCACCCGTCTGCTGGGCCTACTGGCGGCGCGTGACCGCGTCAGTCTCGTGTCGGAGATTCTCGTCGCCTTCCAGGCGCGGGTGCAGGAGCGGTTGCAGATCGTGCGTGCCGAGGTGACGACGGCCGTCGCCTTGCCCGACGACCGACGCGAAGCCATCGCCCGCCGGCTCGGCGAGGTGACCGGCAAGCAGGTGTCGATTGACGCGCGCGTGGATCCGTCGATCATCGGCGGCGTCGTCGCGAAGATCGGCAGTATCGTGTACGACGGCAGTGTGGCCCGTCAGTTGGAGCGGCTGCGTGAGCAACTGGAAAGTGGAGCTTGATGGACATCAAAGCCGAGGAAATTTCGAAGATCATCCGCGATCAGATCGGCAACTACGCCGTGGACGTCGACGTCGCCGAAGTCGGAACGGTCATCTCCATCGGTGACGGCATCGCCCGGTTGCACGGCGTCGAGCACGCCATGGCGGGTGAGATGCTCGAATTTCCGAACGGGGTCTACGGGATCGCGCTCAATCTCGAGGAATCCAGCGTGGGCACCGTCTTGCTGGGCGACTACACCGGGATCCGGGAGGGCGACACCGTGAAGCGCACCGGCCGGATCATCTCGGTGCCGGTTGGCGACGAGATGCTCGGCCGGGTCGTCAACGCGCTCGGGCAGCCGATTGACGGCAAGGGACCGATTGCGACCGAGCAGTCTCTGCCGATTGAGCGGATCGCGCCTGGCGTCGTGGATCGCCAGCCTGTGCGGGAGCCGCTCCAGACCGGTCTGAAGGCGATCGACGCGATGATCCCGATCGGCCGCGGCCAGCGCGAGCTGATCATCGGGGACCGCCAGACCGGCAAGACGGCGGTCGCCGTCGACGCCATCATCAACCAGCGTGACACCGGCGTCCTGTGCATCTACAACGCCATTGGCCAGAAACAGTCGACGATCGCGCAGGTCGTCAAGACGCTGGAAGAGGCCGGCGCGATGGCCTACACGATCGTCGTGGCCGCGGCGGCCTCGGATCCCGCGCCGCTGCTGTTTGTCAGTCCGTACGCCGCCTGTTCGATGGGTGAGTACTTCCGCGATTCGGGACGGCATGCCCTCGTTGTCTACGACGATCTGTCGAAGCACGCGCAGGCGTACCGGGAGATTTCGCTCCTGTTGCGGCGGCCGCCGGGCCGGGAGGCGTATCCCGGAGACGTCTTCTACCTGCACTCGCGGTTGCTCGAGCGGGCGGCGAAGATGGGCGACGCGCAGGGCGGCGGCTCGCTGACGGCGTTGCCGATCATCGAGACGCAGGCCGGTGACCTGTCGGCCTACATTCCGACGAACGTCATTTCGATCACCGACGGACAGATTTTTCTGGAGAGCGACCTGTTCCACCAAGGCATCCGACCGGCGATCAATGTCGGCAATTCAGTGTCGCGGGTTGGCGGCGCGGCGCAGGTCAAGGCGATGCGCCAGGTGGCTGGCACCCTGCGGCTCGACTTGGCGCAGTACAGGGAGCTGGCGGCGTTCGCGCAGTTCGGCAGCGAGCTCGACAAGGCGACGCAGGCGCAACTCTTGCGGGGGCAACGGTTGGTGGAGTTGCTCAAGCAGGCGCAGTACGAGCCGCAGCCCGTCGAGCGGCAGGTCGTCATTATTTTCGCCGGCACGAACGGCTACCTCGACGAGGTGCCGGTGACCAACCTCCAGGCCTTCGAGCACGAGCTCCGTCAGTTCGTCGACACCCGGCACAGCGCGATATACGCGGCGATTCGGGAGCGGAAGCAGCTCGACGACCAGCTCAAGGCCGATCTGGCGTCTGCGCTGAAGGAGTTCGGCGCCGAATTTGCCGCGAGCCACAAGACCGAA
The DNA here is from genome assembly GCA_963667915.2 of Vicinamibacterales bacterium. Lineage (GTDB taxonomy): Bacteria > Acidobacteriota > Vicinamibacteria > Vicinamibacterales > UBA823. Next base: position 1,912,687 of record CAXXNN010000004.1, read on the forward strand.
GCCGCCTGATCGACGGACTGACGACCGATGCCCTCGCTTCTCGACATCCGCCGCCGCGTCCGCGCCGTCAAGTCGACGCAGCAGATCACGAAGGCCATGAAGATGGTGGCCGCGTCGAAGCTGCGTCGCGCGCAGGATCGCGCCCTGGGTGCGCGGCCGTTCGCCCGGCAGATGCTTCGCGTGCTGAATGGCCTGGCGGCGCGCGTCGACCCGTCGGTGCATCCGCTGCTGAGCGAGCCCGCGGTTCGCGCGGGCCGGGCGCTGATCTTCGTCGTCACGGCAGACAAAGGGCTCTGCGGCAGCTTCAACACCAACATCATCAAGATGGCCAGCGGCTTCGTGAGCCAGGATCCCGACCGGGAGGTGGCGATCGGCCTGGTCGGTCGGAAGGGGCGCGACTTCTTCAAGGCGCGCGGATTCGACGTACGGTACGAGATCGTGAACCTCTTCGCGCGGCTGTCGTTCGCTGACGCGCAGGCGGTCGCCGAGGCGGCGATCGAAGAGTACACCGACGGTCAGATCGACTCGGTCTACCTGGTGTACAACGAGTTCAAGTCGATACTGCAGCAGCGCGTCATCGTGGAGCGTCTCCTGCCGATTGCCCGGCTGACCAGTGAAACAGATAAGACAGATGCCGCAGATGCCGGGGACGATGCCGGAGACGCGGCGGGTCCGAGTGAACCGCTGGTGGACTATCTCTACGAGCCGGTGCCCCAGCAGATCTTCGACGATCTGATTCCGCACCACGTGGAAGTACAGGTTTACCGGGCGCTCCTCGAGTCGGCGGCCGCCGAGCACGCGGCGCGCATGATCGCGATGGATGCGGCGACGAAGAACTCGGGAGAGCTGATCGACGAGCTGACGCTCTACATGAACCAGGTACGACAGGCGGCCATCACGCGCGAGATCATCGAGGTCGTGTCGGGGGCCGGAGCGCTGTAGCAGGTGGAAGTCCGGCGTGGCACCGACGGCGGCGAGGCGCCCCGGTGGCAAGGCGCGCCGAGTGAGAATATCGGGAATATTTGAACGAGAAGCAACGCAGCCCACCGGGGATGCATCGCCGGCCGAATGCAGCCGGCCTGCCACCACGGGCTGCTCAGTGAAGGATCGAGACACATGTCGAATGCGGTGACGGTGGAACAGAAGAGCGGGAAGGTGGTCCAGATCATTGGACCGGTCATCGACGTGGAATTCGAGGGTGGGCATCTACCGGCGATTTACAGCGCGATTCGGATTCAATCGGACGGCCAGGGAGCCGACGGGACCGACATCGACGTCGTCGCCGAGGTCGAGCAGCACTTGGGTGAGAACCGCGTCCGCGCCGTCGCCATGAAGCCGACCGACGGGATGCAGCGAGGCATGCGTGCGCTGGACCTGGGCGAGCCGATTTCCGTGCCGGTCGGACCGAAGACGCTCGGCCGCGTCATGAACGTGCTGGGCGAGCCGATCGATTTTCCGGACCGCCCCATCGAGGCGGCCGAGCGGTGGCCGATTCACCGGGCCGCGCCGTCGCTCGAGGATCAGTCCACCGATCTGCAGATGTTCGAAACGGGCATCAAGGTGGTCGACTTGCTCGAGCCGTATCTGCGCGGTGGGAAGATCGGCTTGTTCGGCGGCGCCGGCGTGGGCAAGACCGTCATCATCATGGAGCTCATCCACAACATCGCGCTCAAGCACGGCGGCGTGTCGGTGTTCGGCGGGGTCGGTGAGCGCACGCGTGAGGGCAACGATCTGTGGCTCGAGATGCAAGAGAGCGGTGTCATCAACATCGAAAAACCCGAAAAGTCGCGGGCGGCGCTGGTCTACGGGCAGATGACGGAGCCGCCCGGCGCCCGGCTGCGCGTCGGGCTGAGCGCGCTCACGGTCGCCGAGTACTTTCGTGACGCCGAGAACAAGGACGTCCTGCTGTTCATCGACAACATCTTCCGGTTCACGCAGGCCGGCTCCGAGGTATCCGCGTTGCTGGGGCGCATGCCGTCCGCCGTCGGCTACCAGCCGACCTTGCTGACCGAGATGGGCGAGCTGCAGGAGCGAATCACGTCGACCAAGAAAGGGTCGATCACCTCGGTGCAGGCGATCTACGTGCCAGCCGACGACTACACCGACCCCGCGCCGGCGACGACCTTCGCCCACCTCGATGCGACGACCAATCTGTCGCGCTCGATCGCTGAGCTGGGCATCTACCCGGCGGTCGATCCGCTGGCCTCGACGTCGCGGATCCTCGACGCGCGCGTCATCGGTGAGGAGCACTACGACGTCGCACTGCGCGTCAAGCAGGTGCTGCAGCGGTACAAGGATCTGCAGGACATCATCGCCATTCTGGGGATCGACGAGCTGTCCGAAGAGGACAAGCTGACGGTGACCCGTGCCCGGAAGCTGCAGCGGTTCCTGTCTCAGCCGTTCTTCGTGGCCGAGCAATTCACCGGCCTCGAGGGCAAGTACGTCCCGATTGCCGACACAGTGCGCGACTTCAAGGCGATCGTCGACGGCGAGCACGACGATCTGCCGGAGCAGGCGTTCTACCTGGTCGGCACGGTCGCCGAGGCGATCGAGAAAGCCGAGAAGATGAAGACCGCCTAGTAGCTAGCTGGCAGGCGGTGTGCGGGCCCTTCCGGGTGGCGCCCCATTGAGTTGTTGCAAACCGGTGTGAAGGATAGACGCGGGGGTTGCCCCATCCGCTGTTGAAATTCAGCGGCAGCTCGGTTCACGATTATGCAACCATCTCCGACGAATCACCGAACCCCAGCTGAGCGTCGCGCGCTCGGAGCGCGGTCACCAGCGTGGGCATGTCCTTGTACCCCTTGAGCCGCCGAAACCCTTTGGCGGCTTCCAACACGCCAGCGGCGACCCAGCGAACCACCATCGCGCCACCCCGCCAGCGTGTCACGTTGCGCTCGACGTGGCGCGTCCGGCTGAGGAGGCTCTCAATGGCGTTCGTCGTGGCGAGCGACCGCTGGAGCCGCGCCGAGAACCCCAAGCCGATGACGGTGAGCGTCTCATCGAGGCCTTCCCGCACGCTCGCGGCAGCACTCGGGTAGTCGGCGTCCAAGCGGCGGGCCAGGTCCTGCAGGAGCCGCCGGGCGGGCTTGACGGCGCGGCGCGTATAGGCGCGCGTGAGGATGGCCTTCACCCACGGGCGCTGCGCCTCGGGCAGATACTCGAGCACGTTGCGCCGCTTGTGCACCTGGCACCGCTGCACCAGGGCGGCGGGGCCGAAGGTCTGGGTCACGGCCGTGTGGAGCGCCTTCGCCCCATCGAGGATCACAAGCAGACTGCGGTCGGTCCGCAGCCCGCGGCTCTGCAGGTTCGTCAGCAGGCCCTGGCACACGGTCGTGTTCTCGGTCGAGCCTTCCCACAGGCCCAGCGCGTGTTTTCGGCCCGTTTGGTCGATGCCCAGGGCCACGACGATGCAATGGCTCCCGACCTGCACGCCGTCGATCAGCAGCCCGACGAGGTCGAGGTCGTCCAGCGGCGTCACCCGCCAGGCGTCCAACTGCGCCTGGGTCTGCGCGACAAACCGGCGACTCACCGCACTCTTGCTCGTCCCGCGCGTGCGGACGTCGGCCCCCAGCGGTTCTAGACTCCGGTCATACTGGCGCGTGGCCACGCCGATGAGCATCTGCTCGACCACGCGTCGGTTGAGGGGGTCCGTGTGCGTAAAAGCCTCGACGGAGGGCAGCGCCACCTCGTGGCCGTCGCGCCGCACCCGCGGCCGGCGAATCCCCACTTTGCGGCCGCCCAGCACGACCTCGCTGGGCGCATGCCCCGCCCGAGAGGCGCGCCGGGTGGACTGATGGGTATACCGCGGCCCGCACACGGCCACGCGATCCTCCTCCAGCATCGCCTCGAGCACCTTCAGGCCCGACGCGACGACCAACGCCTGGAGCTCGGCCTGCGCATCGACCAGGATGTCGACCAACGGCAGGTGCCGAGGTGCCGGCGAATCTGATTGGTGCCTCCGGGTGACTGTGCCAGACTTCTTCATGGTGGCTCCTTTCTGGGGGCTTCGGCCCCAGGTTTCCCACCGGCCGTCTATCACGACCAGCAGGGAGCCGCCGCTTCAAATTTCAACAGCGAGAGGGACACCCCCTAGACGCGCGGATTAACCTTAGAGACCCATGGCCTTGCCCTCGCAATTCACCCTGGACATCGTGACCCCCGACCGGGCACTGGTCAGTCAGTCGGTCGACGAGGTGCAGATTCCCGGCGGCGACGGCTACTTCGGCGTCCTGCCGGGGCATACTCCACTGCTGGCGACGATGGCGGTTGGCCAGCTGTGGTACCAGACGGGGCAGGACCGCTCCTACGTCGCCGTGGTCTTCGGCTTTGCCGAGGTGCTGCCCGACCGGGTCACCGTCCTGGCCAAGGTGGCCGAGCGCGCCGAGGACATCGATGTCGAGCGCGCCCGGTCGGCGCGGCGGCGTGCCGAGGCACGTCTCGGGACCCGGACGGGAGAGCTCGACTTCGCGCGCGCACGGGTGGCGCTGCTGCGGTCGCTCATGCGCCTGCAGGTCGCCTCTCGGACCCGACCGGCGATCCGGTGAAGTCGGCTATCATTTGGAGACAGAGCACGTCATGCGCGTTTCCTGGGCCGCCGCGTCCGACACAGGGCTTCGCCGTTCCACCAACGAAGACAACCACTGCGCTCGTCCTGACCTCGGGCTGTTCCTCGTGGCCGACGGGATGGGCGGCCACGTGGCGGGCGAGGTCGCCTCGCGGGTGGCGGTCGACACGATCGAGAGCTTCATCGATCAGACCAAGGCGACCAGTCCGGACGACACCTGGCCCTTTCCCTTCGACCCGACGCTCAGCACCGATGCCAACCGCCTGACGGCGGCGTTCCGCCTCGCCAACCGGACGATCGCCGCAAAGATGGCGGCTGCCCAAGGCCTGCGCGGCATGGCCACGACGGCGTCCGCCGTGCTGATGCAGGAGAAAAGCGCACTCGTGGCCCACGTGGGCGACAGCCGGATCTACCTGCTGCGTGACGGCGAGCTGCGGCGGCTGACGGCTGATCACTCCTGGGTGGAAGAACAGGTACGCGCGGGCGCGTTGACGCCCGACGCGGCGCGGCAGCACCCGTGGCGCAACGTGGTGACGCGCGCGCTGTCGGGCGGTGACGATCTCGCGGTGGACCTGGAGGAGTACTCGCTGCAGGCGGCCGACCGACTGCTGCTGTGCTCCGATGGGCTCTTCGGTGTGACGACCGACGACCAGATCGGCGAGTTGCTGGGCCGCGCCACGCCGCTGGCCGAGATTTGCGATGCGTTGATCCAAGCCGCCAACGCCGCCGGCGGCCCGGACAACATCACCGCGTTCGTGCTGCAAATCGATGTGGCATAACCTGGCCCGTCTGCTCCGCTACCGGAGCCTGATCCAGATCCTGGTGGCTCGCGAGTTGAAGGCGCGCTACCGGGGGTCGACGCTCGGGTTCTTCTGGTCCTTCGTCAATCCGCTGCTGCTCCTGTTGGTCTACTGGTTCGTCTTCAGCGTCATCCTGCCCGGCATCCGGCCGGTCGCGGTCGAGCCGTACGCGCTGTTCATGTTTTGCGGCCTGTTGCCCTGGACCTGGTTCTCGTCGTCCGTGCTGGAGGCATCGAACGTGTTGATCGCTGGCGGGAACCTGATCAAGAAGGTGCTGTTTCCGGCCGAGGTGCTGCCGTTCGTGACCGTCTTCGCCAACATGATCCATTTCTTCCTGGGCCTGCCGATTATCTTTGGGGCCCTGATCTACTTCGCGGTGCCGATCCATCCGCTGGAGCTGCTCTGGCTGCCGGTCATCGTCCTCGTACAGCTGTTCTTCACGCTGGGAATCGCGCTGATCGTGTCGGCACTGACCGTGCACTTCCGCGACCTGAAGGACATCTTGGGCAATCTGATGACCTTTTGGTTCTTCGCCACGCCGATCATCTATCCGATGTCGCTGGTGCCGCCGGGTGGGAAGAAGCTGCTGGATTTGAACCCGTTCACGCACCTTGCCGTCTCCTACCAGGAAGTGCTGTTCTACGACGGCCCATTCGGACATTGGAAGTGGCTGTTGGCGCTTGGCGGCGGGTCGGTCGCACTGTTTCTGACCGGCTACTTCCTGTTCGATCGGCTGCGCGACTCGTTCGCCGAAGAAGTCTGAGAGGTCGAGTGTGACGCACGCGATCGACGTTCAGGGTGTCTCGAAGGTTTACCGGCGGTTCACCCGCCGGCGGCAGTTCGCCACGCTCAAGAGCGCCCTGCTGTCGGGCAGTCTCATCTCGGATCTGCGTCCCGATGAGACGTTCTCGGCGCTCGAGAACGTCTCGTTGAGCGTAGCCGCTGGGCGCACGATCGGGATCATCGGGCCGAACGGCTCGGGCAAGAGCACCTTGCTGAAGCTGGTGGCCGGCATCACGAAGCCGACGGTGGGGACCGTCCGGGTCAACGGCCGCATTTCGGCCTTGATCGAGCTCGGCGCTGGCTTCCATCCCGAGATCTCCGGCCGAGAAAACGTCTTCATCAACGGCGTCATGCTCGGCTTGTCGAAGCGGGAGATCACGCAGCGGTTCGACGAAATCGTCAGGTTCGCGGAGCTCGAGGAGTTCATCGATGCCCCCGTCAAGACCTATTCCTCGGGTATGTACATGCGGCTCGGGTTCGCGGTGGCGATCAACGTCGACCCCGATGTGCTGCTGATCGACGAAGTGCTCGCGGTGGGCGACCAGGGGTTCACGCACAAGTGCCTCGACAAGTTCGCCGAGTTCCGCCGTCGTGGTAAGACGATCCTGCTCGTCACGCATGGGCTGGGCCTCGTGGAGCGTTTCTGCGACGAGGCGGTGTGGTTGGACGACGGGCGTGTGCGTGCGACCGGCGACCCGAAGCGAGTCGTCGATGCCTACTTGATCGACGTTGAGCAAGATGAAGAGGAGCACATCGCCGAGGTAGACGCGAAGGCCAGAGTCGCGACGGAAGCCACGGCGGCGGACGCGGACGGGAATCTGCCCGACATGTTCCAGGCCACCGAGGGGCGGTGGGGCTCGCGTGAGATCGAGATCCTCGACGTCGCGCTGATCGGCGACGATGGGCAGCCGGCCCACGTGTTCCACACAGGTGCCCGCATGGCCATTCACGTGCGGGTCCGCGCCGCCGAGCCGGTGTCGGACTTCGTCTTCGGCATAGGCTTGTTCAATGCCGACGGCGTTTGCTGCTACGGTACCAACACGGATCTCGAAGAGCTGACGTCGGATCAGATGGTCGGGGAGGGCGACGTCGTGTTCACCATCGACAACCTCGACCTGGTCGCCGGGACCTACAAGCTCGACATCGCGGCCCACAAACGGGACGGCTATCCGTACGACTACCATCGCCTGCTGTACACCTTCCGCGTCAAGTCGCGGACGAACGACATCGGTATCTTCCGGCCGCGGCACCGATGGAAGTTCCCTGACAACATCCGCTTCACCGGCCCGTTCGATTGACGCCATGGCGCCGCTGAGCTGGGATGAGGCGGCCGCGCTCGTCGGTCGCACTCGCGCGGCGGGTGGGCGCGCCGTCTTCACGAACGGCGTCTTCGACCTGATCCACCCGGGACACGTCCGCTACCTCCAGGCGGCGGCGGCCGCGGGCGACCTCCTCGTCGTGGGGCTGAACGCCGACGCGTCGGTTCGCGCGAACAAGGGACCAGCCCGGCCGCTCGTTCCTGAGGCGGAGCGCGCGGAGGTGCTGGAAGCGCTGGCCTGCGTCGATGCGGTCGTGATCTTCGGTGAGCCGACGCCTGCCGAGGTCATCGCCCACCTGCAGCCGGACGTGCTCGTGAAGGGGGACGACTGGCCAGTTGACCAGATCGTCGGTCGCGACACTGTCGAGGCGCGCGGCGGCCGCGTCGTGCGGGTCGCGGTCGCGCCGGGCCACTCGACGACAGCGATCATCGAGCGCGTGCGGAACCTGCCTCCCTGACTGGCTCTCGGCTCTGGGCTCTCGGCTTTCGACTGCTTCTTGACGCGTCCGGGCACGGTGTCCAGGGAGTCGCCGCGGCGTCTGTGGGATCGTGCGAGAGCCGAAAGCCCAGAGCCGAGAGCCGGGGATCGGGCGTGCTAACATCGAGGGTTCCCGGTGAGCATCCCCACCTCGACATCGCTGTCCGTGCGGTCGCTGCTCAAGGCGGCGATGGATCGTCTCGGTTCTGCCTCGACGGCCGGTGCCGTCAGCGGCCTGACTGAATCGGCTCGGGCGCTGTTCGTTGCCGGCACGGCGCGCCGCGACACGGTGAGCCTGCTCGTCGTGCCGATCGACGCCGAGGTGGACGCCATGACGGGCGACGTCAGTTTTTTCTTTGCGTCGCTCGAAGGGTTGCCGGACACCGACGCCAGACGCGCCGTCTGGGCGTTCCCGTCGCTCGAAATCGACCCGTACCGCGGCCTGGCGCCTCACTTCGAGGTGGCGTCGGCCAGAGCTGGCACGCTGTGCGCGCTACTCAGAGGCGAGGCGCGCATCGTGGTGGCCTCCGCCTCCGCGCTGCTGCCGCGCGTGAGTGCGCCGGATCGCATGCGTGGAGCCTCCACGATCCTGGCACCTGGCGACGAGACCTCGCCGACGGCCCTCGGCGACCTGCTCGCCCGGGCGGGATTCGTTCGCGAGGATCCGGTCGACGCGCACGGGGAGTTCTGCCTCCGCGGTGGCGTCGTCGACTTCTTCCCGGCCGGCGACGACCACCCCGTCCGCCTCGAGTTCGTCGAGGAGACGGTCGAGTCGATTCGACGATACGACGCAGCCACCCAGCGTTCGGTGGGGGCGATCGATCGGGTGGCCGTGACGCCCGTCCAGGAGCGGTTCGACGCGGATGGCGTCGCCGACGCGCCGCCGCTCGTGTCCTGCTTCGAGTATCTGGCGGCTCATGACCTGCGGATCCTGACGTCGGAGCCCCACGAGGTGGCCGCGCAACTGACCTCGTCGCACGAGCGGCTCCTGGAGGCGTTCGAGAGTGCGCGCGCGCGCGACGAATCGCCGACGCCTCCGGACCGTCTCGCGCTTGGTCCGGACGACGTTCAGGTTCGCCTGGGCGCCGCGGTGAGGCTGACGTCGCTCGACTTCGAGGAGCAGACCGACTCGAGACCGCGCGCGGTGCACGTGCCGTGCCAGCCGGCGATCGAGTTTCGAGGGCGGATCGCCGACTGGCTTGCTGCGGTGCGACGCGCGCCGGCTGCAGACCAGACCGTTCTGGTCGTCGCGTCGACGAGCGGGACCGCGCAGCGCACCGTCGAGCTGCTCACCGACGGCGGTGTGTCGGCGGCCGTCGCCGAAGCCGCGCAGCTGCCGCCGCGCGCCGCGACGATCGTCGCGGTCGGCCAGCTGTCTCGCGGGTTCCGACTGCCCGACGCCGGGCTACAGGTCTACGCCGAGGCCGACGTGTTCGACGAACCGCGGCGGACCCACGCGCGCCGTCGGCCGGTGGCGCGCGCCTTCCTGACCGATTTTCGCGACCTCAAGGTCGGGGACCACGTCGTCCACATCGATCACGGGATCGGTGTGTTCGTGGGGCTTCGCCAGCTCGAAGTCGGCCAGCATGCCCAAGAATTCATGGAGCTGCGCTACGCGGAGGGCGCGAAGCTATTTGTGCCGGTCGAGCACCTCGACCTCATCCAGAAGTACACCGGCGCAAGTCGGCCGGCGCTCGAACGGCTCGGCGGTATGACCTGGGAGCGGGCGAAGACGCGCGTCAAGAAGGCGATGCGCGACATGGCCGGTGAGTTGCTGAAGCTCTATGCGGCCCGACAGACGATTGCAGGCCACGCCTTCGGAGAGGATTCGCACTGGCAGCGCGAATTCGAAGAGGCGTTCGCCTACGAGTTGACGCCCGATCAGCAGACCGCGATGTCCGATATCAAGCGCGACATGGAAACCGCAACGCCGATGGATCGCCTGCTGTGCGGCGATGTCGGCTACGGCAAGACGGAAGTGGCGGCGCGGGCGGCGTTCAAAGCGGTCATGGAGGGCAAACAGGTGGCGCTGCTGACGCCGACCACCGTGCTGGCGTTCCAACACACCCGGACCCTGACCGAGCGGTTCGCGGCGTTTCCCGTCATCGTCGAGATGCTCAGCCGCTTCCGGAGCCGGGCGGAGCAGAAAGCCGTGCTGGCCGAGGTCGCGAAGGGCAAGGTCGACATCGTGGTTGGGACACACCGTCTGCTGTCCAAGGATGTCTCGTTTCGCGATCTCGGGTTGCTCATCGTCGACGAGGAACAGCGGTTCGGCGTCGCGCACAAGGAGCGTCTGAAGCAGCTGCGCCGCCGAGTCGACGTGCTGACGCTGACGGCCACCCCCATCCCCCGGACGCTGAACATGTCCCTCGTTGGTATTCGCGATATGTCGGTCATCGAGACACCGCCCAAGGATCGGCTGGCGATTCAGACCAGCGTCGTTCGGTTCGACCGCGCGGTCGTCGCCCAGGCGATCCGTCACGAGCTGTCGCGCGGGGGGCAAGTGTACTTCGTCCACAATCGCGTCGAGTCGATCTACGCCATTGCCGACCTCGTCACCCGGCTGGTGCCCGAGGCCCGGGTGGCCGTCGCACACGGGCAGATGCCGGAAAAAGCCCTCGAGCAGTGCATGGTGAGTTTCGTTGAACACGAGTTCGACGTGCTCGTTACAACGACCATCATCGAGAATGGTCTGGACATTGCGAACGCCAACACGCTCGTCGTCAACCACGCCGACCAGTTCGGCCTGGCGCAGCTGTACCAGCTGCGCGGGCGGATTGGGCGGTCCAATCGGCGCGCGTACGCCTACCTGCTGGTGCCGCACGCCGACGCGCTCTCGCCGGTCGCTCGCAAGCGACTGGCCGCGATCCGCGAGTTCAGCGATCTAGGCAGCGGCTTCAGGGTCGCCGCGCTCGACCTGGAGATTCGGGGCGCCGGGAATCTGCTCGGCGGCGAGCAGAGCGGGCACATCGACGCAGTCGGGTTCGAGATGTACGTCAAGCTCCTCGAGGAGATGGTGCGAGGGCTGAAGGGGGAGGAGATCGCCGACGAGGGGCATGCAGTAGTGAATCTCACGGTCGACCTGCGCATCGACGCTGAGTACATGCCCGACATGACCCAGCGGCTGACGGTGTATCGGCGGGTGGCCGGCGCGCAGACGGAGGCCGAGCTCGAGCGGATCCTCATCGAGCTCAGGGATCGCTACGGTTCGCTGCCAGCGTCGATCCTCAACCTCGCCGAGTACGGCCGTATCCGGATTCTCGCCGACGCGATCGGGGTCGAATCGATCGATCGTGATCACGACACGGTCGTCGTGAAATTTTCCCCTCGGACCCAGGTGGAGCCCACCCGTATGTTGGCCGTCATCGAGGGCCGCGCGGATGTAACGCTGGTCCCGCCCGGCCTGCTCAAGATTGACCTCCGGGCGGCCCGGCCGGATCGGGGCGCGCCGGGTGCCCCGGAGTCGTGGTGGACCTCCCGGGCAACCTCCGGCGCCGTCACGCCGGGATTCAACCGGCGCGCGATGACTCGCCGGGCGACCGGGGAGCCCCGCGGGGTCGGCGGTCTGTTCTCGCGTCTCGGAGGGCTGCTGGCCCAGTTGAGCGACGCGAACGATCTCGGCTAAGATGAAAAGGGTCTAACACGTTGATTTTGAGTGGCTTGTGAAGAGACACGTGCTGATGCGATTGGTCGTGACATGGTTCGTCCTGTGGGGATGGTGTGCGGTGCCCACCACGGTCCTGGCCCAGACCAATTCGATCGTGCTCGAGGAGATCCTGGTCAAGGTGAACGGGGAGATCATCACCAAGACCCAACTCGAGGAGCGTCAGGTGCAGTTTCTGCGGGATCAACGCACGCAGGGCACGCTCGACGAGAACACCAGCGATGCCGATCTGGAGCGGTTGCTCTCCGAGGCGACGCCCCAGATGATCGTGGACGCGATCGACGAGCTGCTGGTCGTGCAGCACGGCAAAGAGATGGGCGTCCAGCTTGACGAAGACCGATTCAGCGGCATCGTCGAGAACATCAAGGAGCAGAATGACATAGAAAGCGATGAGGAATTCGATGAGATCCTGGCCGCCGAGGGAATGACGATGGAGGACCTCCAGCGGGCCATGGAACGCCAGTTCATCATGTCGAGCGTGCAGCAGATCGAGATCATCAACAAGATCACCATGACCGACACCGAGGCGCGCGAGTACTACGAGGACCATCCTCTTGAATACCGGATCCCGAGCCGCATCACGCTTCGGGAGATTCTGATTGCGGCCCCGACGGAGGCGGCCACGGACACGGTGGCCAGCACCGCCCTCGAGCAGCGGGCCCGCGACGCGCTGGCGCGCATCGCGGCGGGCGAAGCGTTCGCGGCGGTGGCCGCGGAGGTGTCGGACGCTCCGTCGAAGGCCAATGGCGGGCTCATCGGGCCGTTGAGCGACGAGGACTTGGCACCCGCCGTGCTGGCGCTCCTGGAGGGTCTGGCGCCGGGCGAGGTGAGCGAACCGATCCGGACGACACTTGGTTATCAGATGTTCCAGCTCGAGTCGGCCACGCCGGCCTCGCGGCGGCCGTTCGACGAGGTACGCGACGACATCGCCAACCGAGCGTTCAACGAGCGCCGGACAGTCGAGTACGCGGCGTTCATGCGGCAGCTTCACGCCGACGCGATCATCGAGTGGAAGAACGACATGCTGCGCGAAGCCTACGAGGCGCAGCTCTCGGCGATCCGAGCGGCCCAGCCCGTCGGGTTGTGAAACGTCAAACCGTCCCACGCCGACGGGTTCCTGAGCCCTGAACAATGACGGATCGCTCCTCCGCCGCGCTCGATGCTCAGGCGCCGGCCGACACGGCCGGGCAGTCCGAGCCGACGTGGTACGCCATCTGGACCCGCTCCCGGCACGAGCAGGTGGTACGCGAACAGCTGGAGAGGAAGCAGATTGAGGCGTTTCTGCCGACGATCACCAAGTGGAGTCGGTGGAAGGATCGAAAGAAGAGAGTCGACTGGCCGTTGTTCCCCGGTTACTGTTTCGCCCGATTTGATTCGTCCCAGCGGCTCTCGGTGTTGAAGTGCTCCGGCGTTGTGAGCATCGTGTCGTTCGACGGCATCCTGGCACCCATCCCCGATCGGGAAATTGCCGCCATTCGTCAGTTGGTCGAAAGCGACCTGCTGTACGATCCGTGTCCGCTCATCCATGAGGGGATGTTGGTCGAGGTCGTGCACGGGCCGCTGAAAGAAGTCGTCGGACGACTAGTCCGCAAGGGCGCCCACGCTCGCCTCGTGCTGTCGGTCGATTTGATCGGCCAGGCGGTCAGCGTCGACGTCGACGCGGCCGACGTCCGGCCGTATTGAGGCGACAGTGATGGAAGGCCGAGGGCAGACGCGGATCGGTGCCGTGACGCTGACCCGCCCGTTCGGGTTGGCCCCCATGGCCGGGATGACCGACACCGCATTCCGCCGGCTGGTGAAGCGTCAGGGCGGATGCGGTTTGGTCGTGACCGAGATGGTCAGCTCGGAGGGCCTCGTGCGCGGCATCGATCGCACCCTCGAGTTTGCCGAGTACACCGAAGAGGAGCGACCCGTCGCCATCCAGGTCTTCGGAGGTGATCCCGCGAAGATGGCGGCGGCGGCGCAGATTCTTGAGTCGCTCGGCGCCGACATTGTCGACGTGAACATGGGCTGCCCGGTGCCGAAGATCGCCAAGCATCACGCCGGCTGCTGCCTGATGCGTGAACCGGCCCACGCCGCGGGTATCGTCAGGGCGATGACCCAGGCGGTGCGCGTGCCGGTGACGGTGAAAATGCGCGCCGGCTGGAACGAAGACGAGATCAACGCACCCGAACTGGCACGGCGAGTGGAGGACGCTGGCGCCGCGGCGGTCACCGTGCACGGGCGCACCGCGACGCAGTCATATAGGGGACAATCGGACTGGAGGCTGATCGGCGAGGTGGCCCGCAGCGTCGGAATTCCGGTGTTCGGCAGTGGGGACTGTGTGGAGCCAGCACAGCTTCTCGACCGTGTAGCCGAGAGCGGTGCAGCCGGTGTGCTCGTCGGGCGCGGCGCCTTGCGAAACCCCTGGATCTTCGCCCAGGCTGACGACCTGTCGAGCGGCGCTCCGGCTCGACCGATTCCGCTGGAGGCGCGTGGGCAGTTTCTCCTGGAGTACCTCGATCTGCTGCTGGACGCCGGTGCCGACGAGCGCGTGGGGTTTCGGCACGCACTGTCCGGAGCGCACGAGGCGGCGCCCGCCCGCGGCCGCGACCGCTGGGTGATCAACAAGCTGCGTGCACTCGGGTCCTGGTACACGAAGGGACTCGACAACGGGTCCCACCTGCGGCAAGCGGTCAATGCCGCCGAGTCGCTAGCCGCGCTTCGCCGGATCATCTGCGACTTTTTTTTCGCATCCAGCGCCCCCCGCTGCTAGTTCGCTAGCCCTTCTTGCGTGGGTGAGGCGAGGCCTTCCTTCGGTCTTTGCGCTTCTTGGCGAAACGGGCGCGGGGATCAATATGGGTTCCGCCGGGCCGCCAATCACGATCGCGTGCCGCGTCACCCTTCCGTGCGCGCGGCCGCCGGCTGGCGGCGGCGCGCGCCTCGATCGGAGAATTCCACAGCCGCCCCCGGGCGAACCATTTGAGCGTGGCCGCCGGATCTTTCGTCCGGAGCTGATGGAGTGTCGGGGCGAGCTCCTCCTGCGTCGCCGCCCGGAACGACGTCGCCGTGCCGTCGAGGAGGATCGTCCAGTAACTGTGGCGAGGAGGCATGCGCGCTCGTCAGGTCCGTAGCCGCTTCATCTTCTCGATGAGCGTCGTGCGCTTCAGATGCAGCAGGTCGGCGGCCCGGCGCTTGTTGCCGTCCGACTTTTCGAGCGCCTGCCGGATGAGCTCACGCTCGACGTCGTGGACGTAGTTCTCGAAACAGATCCCCTCGTCAGGAAAGGCCACGTGCACGTCGACCGCCGGGTCCGTGGCCGCTTGGATCTCCGGCGGCAGATCGTCGAGGTCGATCTGGGAGCGGTCCTGACTGAATGCCAGGGATCGCTCGATGACGTTTTCGAGCTGTCGGATGTTGCCGGGCCACTCGTAGGCCATCATGTGGCGCATCGCCTCCTGCGACAAACCGACCTGCGGTCGGACCGGCACGAGCTCGCGCCCGATCTTACGCAGGAAGTGCTGGGTCAGGAGCGGAATGTCCTCGCGCCGACTCCGCAGCGGTGGAAGCGGGACGGGAATGACGTTCAGCCGATAGAAGAGGTCCTCCCGGAACGTCCCATCGGCGACGCGCTTGGTGAGATCGGAGTTGGTCGCGGCGATGACCCGAACGTCGATTTTGATCAGCCGCGTGCCGCCGACCCGCTCCAATTCTCGCTCCTGCAGCACGCGAAGCAGCTTGGCCTGCAAGGCCGGGCTCATCGTGCCGACCTCATCCAGGAACAGTGTGCCCTTGTGCGCCTGCTCCAGGCGGCCGGGCCGCGATTCGACGGCGCCGGTGAACGCACCCCGAACGTGCCCGAACAGCTCTGTTTCCAGGAGGGTCTCCGGAATGGCCCCGCAGTTCAGGGCGCTGAGCCGGTGGGCGCGGCGCGGGCTGTTGTGGTGAATGGCGCGGGCGACGAGCTCCTTGCCGGTCCCGGTCTCCCCCGTGATCAAGATCGTGCTGTTGGTCGGGGCGACGGTCTCGAGCAGCTGGAAGAGTTCGCGCATCACGCGGCTGCGGCCGATGAGCTCTTCGAAACGGTATCGGTCCTGGAGCTGGGAGCGGAGATAGGCGTTCTCCGACTTGAGACGTCGCTGCTCGAGCGCCGACGACAGCACGTGTAGCAGCTCGTCGAATTGGAACGGCTTGGTGATGAAGTCGGCCGCGCCCACCTTGATCGCCTCGACCGCGCCCTTGACGGTGCCAAAGCCGGTGACGACGATCCCGACAATTTCCGGATAACGCTCGAGTGCGGCCTGCAGGACCTGCGTGCCGTCCACGCCAGGCAGCCTGAGATCGGTGACCACGACATCGAACGCGAATTCGGCCAGACGCTCCAGCGCCTGCTCGCCAGTGCCGGCCTGAACAACGGCGAAGCCATGGTCGCTCAGCCGCTCGGCGGTGGCCTCGCGCAGCGGCACCTCGTCTTCGACGATCAGTATATGTTTTTCATTTTCAGGCATTTAGCAGGGTGGCGGTATCTTGACACTCCACTTTCAAGGGGTCAAGCGGACCACCGGTTCGTCTACAGGGCCGACCCGTCCATGCCGATAGACTCTTGGAACGCGGCAGACCGCCGTGAGGGGACTGGCGTCGCGACGACTCCGCGGCACACGGAACAAGATCATGATTGTCGACCGAAAATCCATCTCGATCATGAAGGCGTGCGAGCTGGTGGGCGTGAGCCGGCGGACGATCTACAACTGGATCGCGAGCGGCAAGGTGGAGTACGTCCGAACGGCTGGGGGCTCGGTTCGCATCTTCGTCGATACGCTCTGGCGAGATCCGACGGGGACGTCGAAGGCGGCCATCTGGCCGGAAACCGTCCACAAGGAGGCCTGACCGAAGGTGCACGGCGCGCGGCGGGCTCCTGCCCCAGGTCGAGAAAGGGCGCATGTGGACGAGCTGTCAGACTCCGGCCGGCTGTTCCACCAACTGAACAACCAGCTGGGCATCATCCTCGCCAACGCTGAACTCCTCGAAGCGAAAGCTACCGACGAGATGAACCGATCGCGAGCGGCGCAGATTGTCACGAGCGTGCTCGACGCCATGAGCACCGCTCGCGAGATCCGCTCCGGTCGCCAGTCGCCCACCGCCTGATCGCCGCATTCCGGCTCTCGACATCTTCGCGGATCATCGATTTCTGGCTGTCATGGAAATGACTATCGCCAGAATATGCAGTCAAATAACTGTCTGTTTTCGAAGCGCAGCTGGTCACTCTTGCCCGCGTTTTTACGTCATAGCATCCATGCAAATGACTGTATTTATTAAAGTTGTACGAAATAATTCGATTATTTAAACATTCGCTTAACATTCGTTTTCCAGTTGGTACCCCTGTTGCGACAGTCGGCTCTGCCATTGCAGGCGCCCCGTGTCGGTTTGGGTCGCGCTCACGCGTCCAGCCACCGCTCACGGCACACCCGGCATGGCATGGAGGGAGTCCGAGATGCCGCAGCAGACCACCGTTGGCCAGCGAGGCCGGATCGAGTCTGGCCTGCCGTTCGTCCAGGCACTGGCCCGTCGGGTGGCGGCCTCGATGCCGCACTCGATCGACATCGGCGACCTGGTGCAGGATGGGGTGATCGGCTTGATCGATGCCGCCCGTCGGTTTGACGAGGCACGAGGCATCAAGTTCGAGACGTTCGCCGAGCGACGCGTCCGCGGCGCGATGATCGACGCGCTTCGCCGGGACGCCTGGCCGCGCGGTATCCGACGCGTCCGCCGGGAGTTGGAGGCGGCGCGCGAGGCGCTGCGCCGGGAACTCGGCTGCGAGCCGTCGCTCGCCGACCTTGCGGCGCGCGTCGGGTCAGACGAGACTCGCCTCGGCCGCACGATCGTCCGCATCAACACGATCGAGTCCACGTCGCCGCTGGCGACCGCGGACAGCGTGAACGAAGCCAACTTGCCGCCGGTCATGGTGCCGTCCGAGCCGGCGCCGCCGGACAAGGCGTTCGAGCAGGCCGAAATCAAGAATCGGGTGCGGGCGGCCCTGGCCACATTGCCATGGCGCGAACGAAAGGTCATCGGCCTGTACTACTACGGCGAAGTGACGATGAAGCGCATCGGCGCGGAGATCGGCGTGAACGAATCGCGCGTGTCGCAGCTGCACGCGCGCGCCATCCTGCGACTGCGGAAGGCACTCTCTGAAGATTTCGACTCGGACGTGGCGGCGGCCGACGCACTCGGGGCGGTGCTCGTCACGATGCCCCAGCGCGCCAACAAGCGAGCTACGCGGTCGGCGCGCTCCGGGTCGGGGCCCTCGGCGCGCGGCGTCGTATTGCGTTACCCCAAGCCGGTGCGCACCGTGAAGCGGCAGCCGGCTCCGCTGCCGGCGGCGGTCGCACGCTAGCAGCCCGTGGGCCGTCTCGTTCAGTCGAGCAATTCCCGGACGACCCGCAAGAGATCGCGCAGCCGAAACGGCTTGGCCAGCCACCGGCAGCCGGTATCTTCGAGAAACTGCTCGGCGTCGGTGCCGGCCACGTCGCCGGTGACGAACACGATCCGCTCCCGTAGGTTCGGCGCATACTCGGCCGCTGCGCGATAGAACGACGGGCCATCCAGGCGGGGCATCTTCAGGTCACAGATCACGAGGTCGTAGTTGCGCTGACGCACGCAGGCGAGTGCCTCCTCGCCGTTTCCCGCGCGATCGACTCGAAATCCGGCGTCGGTCAGGGCCTCGGCCACCGCCGTGGCGAGCGCCGGCTCGTCTTCGACGAGGAGCGCGAGGGCGCCCCCGCCAATATCGACCGGCTCGACAGCCGGCGTCGGCGCCGGCGGTCGAATGGTCCCGATCGTGGCTGGAAACTCCAATCGAAACGTCGCGCCGTGATCCGGCTCCGAGTGCACCGTGATCCGGCCGCCGTGCTCCTGCATAATGGCGTAGGCGACCGTCAGGCCGAGTCCGGTGCCCTTGCCGACCTGCTTGGTCGTGAAGAACGGATCGAAGATCCGGCCCTGCACGTCGTCGGGCACGCCGGGGCCGTCATCGCTGACCTCGAGCATGACCGCGTCCGCCTCGGCGTCGTGCCAGGTCCGCATGACGAGTGAGCCCCGGCCATGCGTCGATAGCATCGCCTGCTCGGCGTTGATGACGAGATTCAGCAGGACCTGCTTCACCTGGTGGGGATCGGCAAACACCTGCGGCAGCCCGGCGGCCAGGGCGTCGATGACCACGATGTTCGATACGCGTTGCTCATAGGCACGTAACGACATCGTCTCCCGGACGACCTGATTCACGTCCACCATGGCGCGCGTTGTGTGGCGCTTTCGGGCAAACGTCAGGAGATTCCTGACGATCTTGGCCGCCCGCTCGGATTCACCGAGGATTGTTTCCAGTCCGCGACGCGTGGTCTCGTCGACCGAGCGCTCGGCCAGCCGCTCCGACCATGTCAGGATCGTCGCCAGCGGGTTGTTGAGCTCGTGCGCGACACCGGAGATCGTCTGACCCAGCGCGGCCAGCTTCTCGGCTTGGAGCAACTGGTGATAGAGGTCGCGAGTTTGACCCTCCAGTTTTTTCCGCTCGCTCACGTCGCGCATCAGCGCCTCGACGCGCACCGCGCCGGTCCGGCCGGGCTCGGCCTGCGCCGTGACCTCCACCCACATCGGGCTGTCGTCGGTTCGGCGCAGCCGCAGGAGATAGTCGGTGACGGCGCCGTCGCGCCGAAGCCGCTGCAGGAACGCGTCGCGGGCGTCCGGGTCGACGAACCGAGCGGCGTCGAACGGCCGTATATGCGTGTGCGCCGTTTCAGGCGGGCAGCCGAACATGAGCTTGAGGTGCGGGTTGGCGACCAGCGTGGCAGTCGAATTGTCGGTGAGTGTGCCGATGTATACGCCCTCGTGCACGGCCTCGAACAGCCGAGCGAACGCGCTGGCGGGCGGGTTCCGGCCTGTACGTCGAGCGGGTTTGCGTGCGGGCTTGCGGGTGGTGGAAGCGCGCGGCCGTGGCACGGGCAGCTCGGAGACTCGGGCGGTCGGACGGTGCGCCGGACCCTTCACCAGCGGGGAGCCTCTCTACCCTCGGGGCGACGTCAGGCTGCCACCACGGACTCCTAGGGCACGGGCGGCGTCGGCGTCTGGGTCACGTAGTACGGACCATAGGTCCGCTCGATCGACATCCGGATGTCCGCCAACGAGGTGCCCGCTTCGTGCATGGTCATCGCGTCACGCGCGACGTCGAGGCAAATGGCTCAACCCATGCCGTGGGGTTCCCACGTCACTCTCCCTTCCGCGTCACGGTGGGCCACGAAGCAGTCGTGGTTGTCGCCGTGCCCGAAATTCTCGCAGCCGCAGAAGCAGGGCACATACGAGAGCACCTCGGGATGGTTGGCCGCGAAGGCGTAGACGGACCGGATCACCTCGGGCGGCCGCGGCGCCGGAAATTGCACTATCGGCAGCGGGGGGAGATCGGTCGACGCCAAGGTGGCGACGGGGCCTCGCCTCGGCGCCTGATCGTCCGACGCGGTTGGGAGCTGCGCTCTAGCGGTCTGGGCCACCGGGGCCTGGGCGGAGCCCGTCGTCGCCGTCGTCTTCGTCTTTGGCTGCGTCCAGGGCGCCTCGCCCGGTGCCGCCATCGTCCACACGGCAATCGCCGCCGCCGCCGCGACCATGCCGAGGATCACGCCGGTGGGCTTGCGCGATGCCTTGCGTTCAGCCGTCCGGCGTCGTGCCGCCTTACGGGAGTTCTTGGAAACCATGCCGCCATTCTATCATCAGCGCTCCCCGGCAGGCCGCGCCGGGCCGCGTGCTAGACTCCTCGCCATGCCGGCTACGAAATTCTCCTCGGTGTCGGCGATCGACGCCGAGTCGGACGGCTGGGGCTTCTTCCTCTGTGCCAGGAAGGAGGTGCGGGCCGGCCGAAGCGGGTCCTACATGGCGCTTCAGCTCCAGGATGCGACCGGACAGATCGAGGGCAAAGTGTTTCAGGACGTCGAGCGGCTGCAGCTCGAGTTCGGCGCGGGTGACTTCGTCAAGGTGCAGGGCCGCGGGAACCGCTTCAAAGATCGCACCGAACTGCTGGTCGACAAGATTCGCCGGGTCGATCCGGCGCAGGATGCGGCGCAGGGGTTCAGCGAGAGCGCGTGCGTGCAGTCGGCGCCGCGTTCCGACGACGAGATGTGGCGCGCGCTCACCCAGCTCGTCGAGTCCGTCGAGAACACGTTCGTGCGCACCCTGCTCGCCCGGATTCTCGAGACGCACGAAGAACAGCTGCGCCGGTGGCCGGCTGCGCAGACGGTCCACCATGCCTATCGCAGCGGATTACTCGAGCACATCCTCAAGGTAGCCGACGTCGCGACGGCACTTGCCTCGGCCTACAACGCCGATCGCGGCCTGGTGATTGCTGGCGCCATTCTGCACGACATCGGCAAGCTGCAGGAACTGGACTACGACGTCGTCACGCGGTACTCACTCGACGGCAACCTGGTTGGCCACATCGTCCTGGGTGTCGTGCTCGTCCGGACCGAAACCGAAAAAATCGGCGGCTTTCCCGACGCCCTCCGGGCGCAGATCGAGCATCTGATCGTATCGCATCACGGATCGAAGGAATTCGGATCGCCGGTCGAGCCGCGGACCGTGGAGGGATTCATCCTGGCGGCTGCCGACGACCTCGACGCGAAGATTCACCAGGTGCGCCGGCACGTTGCGGACGACCAGGGGGACGATGAGTTCACCAGCTTCCACCGACGCCTGCAGCGCTCGCTGTTCAAGGGGTCGAACCCGTAGCGCGCGTCGGAAAGAGACGTCGCGCAGCTCCTTGCCGCTTCGCCGATGACTCGGACCCGCGGTGTTCGGGCTACTCGGGGCGCGGGCCGAGCGCGAAGGTCATCGAGCCTTCGAAGACGACGTCATCGCCAACCCGCGCCACGCCCTTCAACCGTCCGATTCGGCCGCGCAGGCGGACGACCGACGCCTCGATCAGCACGACGTCGCCCGGGCGAACGGGACGCCGATACCGCACGCGCTCGATCCCCATGAAGTAGATCAGCTTCTCTCGGTTTTCCGGCTTCGCGAGGATCAGGATGGCACCGACTTGCGCGACCGCCTCGGTGAGGATGGTGGGCGGCAGCACGGGTGCGTCGCCTTGCCGACGCGCCAGGTAGCGGTCGTTGAGCGACACGTTCTTGATGCCAACGATCCGGGTATCCTCTTCGAATTCGACGATCCGGTCGACCAGCAGGAACGGGTAGCGGTGCGGCAGGATCCGCTCGATGGCGGTGTAGTCCAGCGGCAGCGTGAGCGGTTCCATGGGATGGATGGGAATGGCGAGTGTCCGCGGTCGCGAAAGCGGTTCCCAAGTATAATCCGAATTCGAGGCCACCCGTCGCTCATCGCCGTGACCGCGCCATCCCAGCCGACCCGCGCCGGCCAGCAGGACACCCTCACCGCACTCTTCGATTTGGGGCGGCAGGTCACTTCCGTGCTCGATTCCGGCGAACTGCTGCGCAAAATTCCTGAACTCATTCGCCGGCTCGTGGCGTTCGACGCGTTCGCGGTCTACCTGCTCGACCGGAACCGGGGATGGCTTCGGATCGCGTACGCCGTCGGCTATCCGGATGACGTCGTACGCACGCTGCGCCGGAAGATCGGCGAGGGCCTCGTTGGCCGTGCGGTTGCCGAGGAAAAGCCGCTGCTGGTCCACGACTTATCGGCCGACCGGCGTGATGCGGCGGCCGTGCCGGAAGCCAAGTCCGGCCTCGTGGTCCCGCTGCTCCACAAGGCAAAGCCAATCGGCGCGATCACGCTCCTGAGTCACAAGCGCGGACAGTTCAGCGACGCGGACCTGGCGATTCTCCGGCAGTTCGGCGCCCATGTCGCGGTGGCGATCGCCAACGCGCAGTTGTTCGAGCGCGAGCATGAAGATGCGCAGACGTTCGAACTGCTGGCCGAGATCGGCCGTGACGTCACGGCGATTCTCGACCTTGACGAGCTGCTTGCGCGCATCGCGCACCTCGTGCGCCGGATCATCGACTACCGGACGTTCGGCATCCTGCTCCTCAACGAGGCGGCCGGCGAGCTCGAAATGAAGGTGGCCGTCAAGTACGGCGGCGCGGTCGACACGATCCCTCGCTTCAAGCTCGGCGAAGGCCTGGTGGGCTACGCCGCGCTGCACAAGCAATCGGTACTGGTGCCAGACACGTCGGTCGATCGTCGGTATCTGCGCTACCTCGCCGACGTGCGCTCGGAGCTGGTCGTCCCGATCCTCCTGGGGGATCGCTGCCTCGGCGTGTTCGACCTGCAGAGTCCCGAGCTGGGTGCGTTCGAGAAACGCCATGTGGGCATCTTGACCCTCCTGGCCAGCCAGGCCGCGGTGGCAATCGAGAACGCGCGCCTCTACCGGAAAGTGCGCGCGAACGAGTCTCGGCTGCGCAAGGAGATGCGCCTGGCGCAGCGGGTGCAAGCGGGGCTGCAGCCGGCCACCCTGCCGACACACCGCGGGGTGGATGTGGCGGCCCGCTTCGAACCGGCACTGGAGCTCGGCGGAGACTTCTACGATGTGCTGGCGCCGGGAGCGGATCTCTTCGTGGCGGCCGTGGGCGACGTGTCAGGCAAGGGGGCGGCGGCGGCGCTCTACGGAGCGTTCGCGGGCGAACTCGTGCGAGGGCGGACCTTCCGCCGCCGCTATCTCCCCGAGCAGTCGAGTCCGGCGACCGTCCTTGCCTCGACGAACACGATCCTCCACGAGCGCCAGCTCGAGGGGTACTTCTGCGCGCTGTGCTACGCGGCGTTCGACTTCGACCGCCGGACGGCGGTCATCGCGAACTCGGGCCTGCCGTTTCCTGTGCGAAGCACGGCGGCCGAGACACGCCAGATCGGACAACCCGGCATTCCCTTGGGCCTCTTCCCCGGGACCACCTATGATGAAGAGCGGTATCCGATTGCGCAGGGCGACGTCTTCGTCTTCTGCACCGACGGCATCTTCGAAGCCAACGACGACGCTGGTGACGAGTTCGGGGCCGAGCGGCTCATCGCCGTCATCCAGCGCGTGCGCGACCTGCCGGCGCGCACGATCATCGACGCGATCTTCGAGGCGGTAGGCGCATTCCACGGCGGTGCGGCGCAGGGAGACGACATGACGGCCGTCGTGCTGAAGATCACGGAGTAGGAGCAAGGACTTAGTTAGGAGCTAGGAGCTAGAAGTTAGAAGAACCGGAGGGCGGCCCGAAGGGCCGCGAACCCTGACTCCTGACTCCTGACTCCTTGCTAGTACGCCGTCAGATACCGCTCGGTCTCCCACGGCGTGACCTGCTTGATGTAGTCGACCCACTCCTCCCGCTTCGCGGCGATGAAGTGCGTGAAGATGTGCTCACCTAGCGTGTCGCGCATGAGGTCGTTCTTCTCCAGCGCGTCGAGGGCGCTGCTCAGGTTGTCGGGCAGCTCGTCGATCTTCAGATGACGCCGTTCGCGGTGGCTCATGGTGTAGATGTTCTTGTTGACCGGCGGCCCCGGATCCATCTCGTGCTCGATGCCGTCCAGCCCGGTTCGCAGCATGACGGCCAGCGCCAGATAGGGGTTGCACGACGGGTCCGGCATGCGCAGTTCGACCCGGGTGCCGAGACCGCGCGAGGCGGGCACGCGAATGAGCGGGCTGCGATTTTTCTCCGACCAGGCGATGTTCGTCGGTGCCTCGTAGCCTGGCACGAGCCGCTTGTAGGAATTGACCAAGGGATTCGTGATCGCGCAGATCGCCTTGGCGTGTCGCAGCAGACCGCCGATGTAGTGCAGACAGGTCTTGCTGAGCTGCCATTCCGCGTGCTCATCGAAGAAGACGTTCACCCCATTCGAAAACATCGACTGGTGCGTGTGCATGCCGGACCCGTTGATTCCATGGATCGGCTTGGGCATGAACGTGGCGTGCAGACCGTTCTGCCTGGCGACGTTCTTCACCACGAAACGGAAGGTGCCGATGCTGTCCGCTGTGGTCAGGACGTCGGCGTACCGGAAGTCGATCTCATGTTGGCCGGCCGCGACTTCGTGGTGCGCCGCCTCGACGTGGAAGCCCATCGCTTCGAGGGCCAAGACGATTTGCCGGCGCACGTCCTCACCCAGATCGACCGGTGTCAGGTCGAAGTAGCCGCCCGTGTCGTGCGTCTCGGTTGTCGGGTTGCCGTCGCACGTTTGAAAGAGAAAGAACTCCGCCTCAGGCCCGGCGTTCATCTCGAATCCTCGCTCGGTGGCCATCGCGATCACCCGGCGGAGCGCCATGCGCGGACAGCCGCCGAACGGCGTGCCGTCCGGCATGTAGATGTCACAGATCAGCCGGGCGACCTTCTCGCCTGAGGAGTTCTCCCAGGGAAAGACCTGAAATGTCGTGAGGTCGGGCTTGAGGTACATGTCGGATTCCTCAATCCGGACGAAGCCCTCGATCGACGATCCGTCGAACATGATTTTTCCGTCGAGCGCGTCACCGAACTGCTTGTCCGGCACCTCCACGTTCTTGAGAGCGCCCAGGATGTCGGTGAACTGCAAGCGCATGAACTTCACGCCCAGGCGTTCGACCGCTTCGCGGATGCTGGCTTTCAGCGCGTCATGCGACGGGGTGTCGGCGGTGGTCACGGGGCGCTCCTTCCTCGATCCGAATCGTGCGCGGTAGGACGCTGCGCGGGGTGTAGGGCCGGGCGTGTCCGGCCCCGCAGGAAAAATGGACTGTACTACTAAACGTGATAGATATGCAAGATTATTGATCGGAAATGAAAATACTGAGGCGAATCATGTCCTGACAGACTAAAAACGTGCAGATCACGCAGTTGGGAGCGCGTCGATTCGTTATCTGCACCGTGCCAGCGTCCATGCCCGGCAGCCGGGATGCACCGTCTACCGACGTCGGGCCGGCCGACCACTCGCCCAGCCTGGTCGTCTGACCCTGTAGCAGCCCGCGCTGGACGTTCACCACCGGCTGTCAATGAGACAGGAGAAACCAGATGACACCACTGAAGAGAACGGCCGCGATGGTGCTCGCGGTCGGGTTGGGCGGCGTGCCGATGGTCGGTTCGGCCGAGGCGCAGGGCGGCGGCGAACGGGTTCGCGCACTGCATTTCGTGCAGCAGGCGGGTGGGCCGCGGATCGGCGTGGTCGTGCGCGAGGTCACGCCGGCCGACGTCGAGCGCAAGTCGCTGGCGTCATCCAGTGGTGCCGTGGTCTCGGCGGTGACCGATGACAGTCCCGCCGACGAGGCCGGGGTGCGGGCCGGCGACGTGGTCGTGCAGTTCGATGGCGAGACGGTTCGAAGCGCTCGACAGCTCACCCGGCTGGTGCAGGAGACCCCCCCGGGTCGTGCGGCTGGCATCACGGTCCGGCGCGACGGCGCGCGACTGGAGCTGGAGATCACACCGGTGGACCGGCTGGCGCCGAGCGACGATTTCCGGGGTCCGCTGGACCGGATCGGTCGTCTGGGTGAAGAGCTGAGCCGGCGCTTCGAGCGCTTCCGCATGCCCGAGTTCGACGTGTTCCGCTCCAGCGGGGCCCGGCTTGGCATCCGCGCCCAAGCGCTGGCGCCACAGCTCGCCGACTACTTCGGCGTCGAAGAGGGTGTGCTGGTCACGCAGGTCGAAGAGGATTCGGTGGCTTCGACGGCCGGCCTGCGTGCGGGCGACGTAATCACCGCGATCGACGATCGTGGCGTGTCGGATGTCGATGACCTGCGGCGGCGGCTCGACCGAGTCGAGCCGGACGAGGAATTTCCGCTGACAATCACCCGCGATGGAGAAACGCTGACCCTGTCCGCGACGGTCGAAAGACGCGAGGCTTGGCGCTCCCGGCGTAAGGTGCGGCGCCCGATCGATTCTTGACCGGCGCGGGTCGAGTGCACCGCCGGCCTCTGTTGGAAGCTGCTAAGCGGTCCCGCGCTTGACGTCCGCAGCCGCGGGTTCGGCCGCGTCCGTCTCCGCGCTGCCGCCCAGCAGGACCACGAGCTGGGCAGCGACGATTGACGCCAGTGCGCGCGTCTGCGAGGTGGCATTTTCCGTGAGCTCCGCCGTCATCACGCCGACGCAGCCTTCGGCGGCGATGAGCGGAGCCACGACGGCGCTGTTCCCATCACCCTGCCGCTCGGCCACCTGCAACCGGGCAGTCCGAAACGCCGTCGCGGCGGCGTTGTCGCCATCGCAGGACAGATCGCCCATCTTGTCGAGCGCCTGCGCGGAATACCCGTGCGCCGTGACGGCCCGAAGATGCTGGCCCGACCCGTCGCGCAGCCAGACGATGATCCCCGACGAGCCTATGACGCCAGCTGCCCGCCGGAGCAGCGCGGGGAGCTGCTCGCTGTCGGATACGCGCCCGAGATCGGTGCAGAGCGCCGCCATGGCAGCGAGATCCAGCGGGGTATCCGGGCGGTCGATAATCGGTGCGTCGGCCGCCGCATTGGGCTGGCCTTCGGCACCCGCCTCGGCGTCTGCGATTCTCAGCTCACCGGCGGCGTCGTTGCTCGACGACTCGCTGTTGGCCTCAGCCGAGCCGGAGCTGGCGTCCAGCCTGAGATCGCTCAGCGCCGTGGCCCCAAGCAGCGCGGAGAGGGATTCGTGACTCGCCAGCTCCGGGGCGGCGGGCTCCGTG
Source organism: Vicinamibacterales bacterium (assembly GCA_963667915.2). Taxonomy (GTDB): domain Bacteria; phylum Acidobacteriota; class Vicinamibacteria; order Vicinamibacterales; family UBA823. The sequence continues at coordinate 1,939,864 of CAXXNN010000004.1, forward strand.
CCGGGAACCAGCAGCAGCAGGAACAGCAGTCCTGCGCCGGCCACCGCGGCCAGGACGGCCGTGCGACGTGTGCTGGAGGTGCGTTGCGCGTCAGCACGCGCGGCACGCTCGATGGTGAGCGCCGTGTCGATCTCGCCGTGGGCGGTGTCGGTCAGCTCCAGGCCGTCGGTGAAGATGAGATCGGATGCCGGGACAGTTTCGTCGTCTCCGATCAGATCACGGACGCGCGCGTCCATTTCCCCGAAATGGGCCATGGTGACCGCCGCGGAATCGAGCTCGAGCTGGGCGCCCTGGGCCGACACCGCGCGCGCCAGATCGGCCAATCGATCCGTGGCGAGTTCGAGGCTGGCGGTGACCCGGGCGAGCCAGTAATCCCGATCCTGGCCCGCTGCGACGTACGCCCGCTGCGCGGCGCGCACCTCAAGGATGGCCCGACGTGCCGCGTCGCCGAGGCTGGTGAGCGTGGCTTCCTGAGCGCGCGCCGCGTCGGACTCGCCGTCGATCCGCGCGACTTCCGTAGCGGCACCGGCGCAGGCCACCAGAAACAAGACCACGAGTGCCACGCGCCAGCCGCGACGCTTCATAGTGTCGCTACTATAACATCGGGCCTAGCAGCCCGTGGAGTGCCTGTCAGCGTATGGAGGTGGTGGAGGCGACGTCGTCAGTTGTCAGTCCTCAGTCTTCAATCTTCAGTCGCCGGCCGCAGGATGGCGTAGGTTGGCAGCCCCACGCTGTCGAAGTGATCCATGACTTCCCTCGCGGGCGAGCGGCTCGGGTCTTCCGCCTGGAACTTGATCTTGATGTAGGGCGAGAGCTCGGCCGTCACGTCCGGATTCTTCAACGTCGTTTGATCCATCGTCAGGCAGTTCTTGCACCAGGTGGCCCACATGTCGACGAGCACCAGCTTGTTCTCGGCCCTCGCTGCGGCGAGCCCCTCGCTCATCGACGCGTACCAGCCCTCCTGGAGCTTCTCTTCGACGCTGCTCGCCACCTGATCGGCGTCGACCCAGCGATTTTCGAAGATGCCGTAGGCCACGTAGCCGTAGTAGACCGCTGTTCCGAGAATGAAGACGCCGAACGCCTGCTTGACCCCGACCATCCAGGGGCCTGGCTTCGGCAAGAACGAGAGACCGGCGCCCGCGACGGGCCACGGTAGCGCCATGCCGACGCCGAGGCAGAACGGCAGCAGGAGCGCAGCCGTCGCGCCCGCCGTGTACAGATCGCTCGAGAACAGGATGACCTGGATGACGACCGGCGCCACGCACGCGCCGGCCAGCAGCGCGGCGACGGCGCCCATGCCGAATGCCGCTACGAACGAGCCCTTTTCGTTGTTGCCGATCTTGAGCTTCGACTGGAAGCGAGAGAAGTCGATGACCAGCACGTCGAACATCGCGAGGGCCAGCACGACGAACAGCGTCATGATGCCCAGGTTGAACCATGGCGACGAGTTAATCGTGCCGAACGTGCCGGCGGTGAGAATGACAATCAGGCCCAGCCCGCCGTAGACGACCGCCATGGCCGCGCCGTAGGCGCCGCCCAGCAGCAGACCCCGCAGGCGCGAGCCGGCCCGCGCGCCCGCTCCGATGATGGCGATGTTGATCGGAATCATCGGCAACACGCAGGGCGTCAGGTTGAGCGCCAGCCCGCCAAGCAAGATCAACGCCAGAATGGCCAGCGGGCCGCGCCCCTCGAACCAGCCCTCCTGGGCTTCGCCGGATTCGGCGGCGCTCATGAAGCCAAGAAAATCGTCCCGGTTCAGGTACCCCCCGGTCGTTCCCAGGACGTCGAATTCGGCCAGCAGCCCAGGGACAGCGGCCGTCTCGAGCATCGCGCTTGCTGCGCTCGCCACCGCTGCCGCTGGGGCCGGGGCTGTCGGGATGACCGAGTTCTCGCCGCCGAACGTGAGCCCATCGAACAGGTCGGTATGCTGCCGCGCAACCGTGCTGCCGCTCGGGACGATGCGGAGCGTCCACTCCACGTCGGCGTTGGCCGGCAGGTAGCACATGGTTTCGTCGCACGCCTGATAGCGCAGAGTTCCTGGGATGGCGTAGGTACCGGGCGCCAGTCCCGCGGCGACGTCAAACGCGACGCCGATCGTGAAATATTCTTCGAAGACGGCCAGCGGCATGTCGGCCCCGACCTGCTCGAGCAGCCCGGCGTCCGGGTAGGCGATCTCGCCGACGCCGACGCCATTCGGCGGGGTCACGGTGAGCGCCGTCGGAATCAGGAAATCCTCGAGCGGCGTGTTCGAGTTGACGTGGAATCCGGTGTTCAGTTGCACCCGCAGCGCGGCGCGGACCGTCGTGCCGGCCCTCGCGCCATCCGCCTCGAGCAAGGTCTCGGTGAAGATCTGGGTCGGCTGGGCCACGCCCGCGGAGGCCGTGCCGAGCAGGCCGGCCAGCGCCGTCGCACCAATTCTCGATGTCAGGCTCATGACGTGTCTCGATCGTAAGACGCGCGGCGTTCCTCGGGCGGTGCACGCCCTGGGCCAGCGCCCCTCGTTGCCCGCGACGGACCCTGCCCGGCGATCACCCGGGAGGTTGACCCAACCGCTTCTAGCTTAACAGCTATCGACCGGACTGCCCCGTGGCCGGATGGTAAACTGAGTGAGCCGCCCGAGGTGTCTATGAAGGATACGAGAGTGAGTCCTGCATGCCTGATCTTCGACTGACCGTGCTGCGTGGCGTGACGACAGTGTGGCTGGTGTGCGCGCTGGCGTCGGCGCTGGCCGCTCAGACGTCTGCCCCTCCTGCCGAGTCCGACGCCGCCGAGGCCGATCTGTCCGGGTTCTACCAGCAGTTCGAGCGCGCGATCATCTTGGGCCGGACCGCGGCCTATCTGGGGATGCTCTCGCCGTCGCTCGCCGCCCGACCCGGAACGGTGCAGTTCGTGCGGCGGAACATCGTGACCGGTGTCACCGACGTGACGATCAACGAGCTCGGCCAGAGGCCGCTCCGCGACGCTCCTGCCGGTCACGGGTACGCCGTGCTGGTCGAGATCTTTCGCGAGCAGCGCCTCGCCGGCAATGTGGCGACCTGGCTGCTGAACATTCGCCGCGACGTCGATCCCGTCACCGGCAAGCCCTTTGCCGACAGTCCGGAGTGGCGCATCGTCGGGCAGGAGCGTCTGACGTCGGTCGGCGGACTGTTCCGATTGGAGCTGCATTCCGAGCAGCAGTACATCGTCCGCGACCTCTCGATTTCGGCGACCGATCTCACACTCACGCTGCCCGAGGGGATGGCCTTCGTCGCCGACACTGGGCGGGGCATCACGGCGCTCGTCCTCCTCGGTGAAGGCGAGGTCGAGTTTGCGCCCACGCCGGCCGTCGAGCAGGCTCAGCTGAAGCTCTTCGCTGGAGACGACGTCTTGCATACCACGTTTGACAGCGCGTTTCTCCGGATGAACCCGAACGACTTCGACGCGCTGGTAGCGAAGGAGGCGTTGTTGGAGCGCACCGTCGGTCCCCGGGACTTCGAAGCGGCGCAGCGCGTCTTCGACGACTTCGCCGCCGAGTCGTACCTGGTCGACATTGGCCATCTCAGCGACGAAGCCTGGTGGGTGCTGCCCAACGAAGGTGATCTGCTCGTCGAGCTGCAGACGCCCCACTACGATGATCTGACCTACGTCAAGTCGAGCCGGAGAGCTGAAGACGTCCAGTTGTTCGATCGTGAAGGCAAACGCAACATCTCCGTTTACGCCTCGGAGGAGAAGCTTGCGACGCGCGGCGTGTTCTATAGCGAGGACGATCTGATCGACTACGACATCGAGGATTACGACCTGGACGTGCGGTTCATCCCCAAGCAGGACTGGATAGAAGGCCGGGCCACCTTGACCATCCGAGCGGTGCGCGACTTGTCGATGCTGTCGGTTCGCCTGGCCGACACCTTGACGGTCGAGTCGGTGATCGCCGAGCCGGGCGGCCGGCTGTTTCCGCTGCGCACGCCGGGGCAGAACACCATGATCCTCAACTTGCCTTCGCGCGTGGCGGCAGGCGACACGTTCACGCTGACGGTCGAGTACAGTGGCGAGCTCGCGGCCGAAACAGCCGACCACCAAGCCATCATCCTGCGAAACCTCACGCTGCTCGATTCGTCGAGGTTTGTGCATCCGACGATCCGATCCGAACCGGAGCCACACTATATCTACAGCAGCCGCAGCTACTGGTATCCTCAGTCGACCGTCACGGATTTCACCCTGGCGAACTTGCGGGTGACCGTGCCACCCGATTTCGAGTGCGTCGCCAGCGGCGAGCTGATCGGCGCGCCGCGCGAGCTGTATGGCGAGGAGTCGGGCGGGATGGCCGATGGCTCCAAGCAATACGAGTTCGTGGCGGGACGCCCCATCCGCTACCTGGCCGTGGTCCTGAGTGAGTTCATCAACGTGGCGTCCGAGGAAGTGGCGTTGCCGCTGGTCGCGAGCGACACGGCGGCCGACAGCGGGGCGACCTACCCGCTGCGGCTGACGGTCGAAGCCAATCCGCGGCAACGCCGCCGGGCGCGGCAGCTGTCGGAGCGGGCTCGGACGATCTTGAGCTTTTACACGTCGCTTGTCGGCGCGCCACCGTACTCGAGCCTGACGATCGCGCTGGTCGAGAGCGAGCTGCCGGGGGGACACAGCCCGGCGCATGTCTCGCTGATCAACGAGCCGAGACAGGCGAGCGACCTGCTCTGGCGGCGTGATCCGGTGTACTTTCGCGATGCGCCAGATTTTTTTCTCGCCCACGAGCTGGCGCATCAGTGGTGGGGGCAGGCTGTTGGCTGGAGCAACTACCACGAACAGTGGCTGAGCGAGGGCTTTGCGCAGTACTTCGCCGCGCTCTACGCCCGGGAGGCGCAGGGGACCGGTGTCTTCCGCCGGATCATGCGGCAAATGCGTGAGTGGGCGATGCAGCAGTCCGATCAGGGACCCGTGTACCTTGGCTACCGGCTCGGCCACATCAAGCAGGACCGCAAAATTTTCCGTGCCCTGGTCTACAACAAGGGGGCGATGGTGTTGCACATGTTGCACCGCCTACTCGGTGACGACGCCTTCTTCCGCGGGGTGCGCCGCTACTACACCGACTGGCGGTTCCAGAAGGCGGGCACCGAAGATCTGCGGCGGGCGTTCGAGCAGGAATCCGACGTGCCGCTTGCTAGGTTCTTCGAGCGCTACATCCACGAGACCGGCCTGCCGGACCTGACGTTCAGCTACACGCCGGAAGCGGCGCCGGGCGAGACGGTCGCGTCTGCCGTCAGGCTCCGGTTCGAGCAGCAGACCGAAGAGCTGTACGACGTGCCGGTCACCGTGACGCTGCAGTACTCGACCGGTGACACGCAGGAAGTCGTCGTCGGGGTGACTGAGCGTGTGACCGACGCGCGAGTGCCGCTGAGAGGCGTCCTGCGCGGCGTCGACGTCAACCGGGACTTCCAGGCACTGGCCCGCATCACCCAGCGGGACTAAGCCAACCCTAACGTGGGACTCTGCCCCACACCCCGGCTCGGTCGCTAGCGGGGACCCCTACGCCCCGCGCCGCTCCCTCGCGGGCCGCGCCGTGCGCGGCCTAACCCTCAGGCGGTTAGCGCCTCGTCGTCCTGGCGCCGGATGACCAGGACCGTGAGGTCGTCCGCGAAGTTCGTCGCCCGGGCGTGGGTCTCGACGGCCGCGACGATACCGGCGCCGATCGCGGCGGCGGGTCGCCCCGCGTGGGCCGTGATCGCGCGTTCCAGTCCGGCCTCGTCGAACGGTTGGCCATCGAGATTCTCCGCTTCCGTCACGCCGTCGGAGTAGAGCGTCAGGACGTCGTCTTTTTCCAGCACTGTTTCGGCCGCCGCATAGGTCGAGCCGTCGAACATCCCGAGCGCCACGCCGCCTGTTTCCAGCCGCTCGAAGCTGCCGCTCGCCCGCCGCAGGAGCGGCGGCGTCTGTCCGGCGTTCACGTAACGGAGCGATCCGTCCGCGGGTGCATAGAGGCCAATGAAGAGGGTAATGAACCGCGACGCGGGCGCGTGGCGCACGATCTGGGCATTCAGGCGGCCGGCCAGTGCCGTCGGTTCGACGTCCTCATCGACCAGTGTCCGGAGCATTGCCAGCAGCAGCGCCATCAGGAGCGACGCCGGGCTGCCCTTGCCGGCGACGTCGCCGAGCGCGATCAGGATGCGCCCGTCAGGCAGTGTCAGCACGTCGTAGAAATCACCGCCGACCGTGTTCGCCGGGCGCGTCCGGCCGTCGGCGTCGAGTACGCCGGCCGCCAGCACGCCTTGCGGAAGCATCGCGGTCTGGATCTCCCGCGCAATCTCGAGGTCGTTCTTCAGCGTGAACCGATCCAGAACCTCGAGGATGAACAGCAAATTGACCAGCAGGAATCCCAGCCCGAGCCAAAGCGTGCCATCTTCCCAGGCGGGCAGCGGTAACGGCAGGCGCATGAGCGGGGTCTGCACCCACGTCAACTGGATGCCGCGAAACAGCAACAGTCCGCCCACGGCCGCCGTGCCCAGAGCGATTCCGAACAGCGCGCGGCGCGCCGGGCTGAGCTTCATGGTGAAGGTGAAGAAGAAGAGCCGGAGCCGGAACAGCAGGCGACGATGCCACGGCAGCTCGGCCAGGGCCGTCGCGTCGAGGCCTCTGGAGAGCATGCGGTAGGCCTCGCGGGTGTCACGCGTAAATAGCAGCTGAAACTCGTCGGCGGTCAGCCCGCGGGTATACGTTTCGAAGAAGCTGCTGGTGGGCTGGGACGGCGGAGGCTTCATGCACCCATGGACGGGTTCCGCGCCAGAATCGTTCAGACGCGGCCGAAAGGCCGCGCACGGCGCGGCCCGCGAGGAAGCGGCGCGGGGCGTCGGGGTCCCCGCGAGCGCCCGAGCCGGGGTGTGGGGCAGAGCCCCACAGGAATCAAAAGAAGAGCAGACGCATCCACGGGACGATCGCCACGCTGACATAGACGACGGCCAGCGCCGCGACGACGGTGTGGACTGCCTGCAGATGGAGCACGACGGCACAGAATCCGGCGAGCAGTTTCGCGCCGGCGAGCGCGGCGCCGTCGCCGACCGTCGCCATGAGCCAGTTCAGGAGGGGATTGGCTTCGATGGTCCGGCCAAAGGCCGAGACGCCGAGGTAGGTGAGCGAGCCGTCGAGCACCTGCGCCAGCAACAACGCCAGGATCGCAATGTTGCCGAACTGACTGCGTCTGTTGGACATCTCCCCGACACGCCGGACGACTGACAGGGTTATGGGCCGGGGAAGCAGCTTCAGCTTAAATCGTCACCGGCGCCAGATCAAGAGGTTCGTGGATCGGCCGGGAATGCCGAACGCGGCCCTCGGCAGGGTTCCACGGCGTTTACTCGGACACTCAGGCGTTCAAGAAGTCGCACGTGAACGAGGCCATCAGATCGTAGATCTCGCCCAGCTCCGTCGGATTCGCCAGGAACACGATACGCATGAACCCGTCACCAGGCGGCAAGCCAAACCCGGAGCCGTGCACACACAGCACGCCGGTGGCTCGGAGCAGGCCGAGCACGTAATCCTCGTCGGTCCGGCCGGCCGGGAGGGTCACCTGCGGGACCGCGTAGAATGCCGCCGTCGGCGCCACGCAACTGATGCCGTCGATGGCGTTCAGCCGCTGCGTGGTCAATTCGGCCCGCTCACGCAGCTCGGTGCGGAACGTGTCCTGATGCGAACGGTCCTGGGTGAGTGCGGTGGTGATCGCCGCTTGCATCGGAGCGGTGCTGCACAACCGCCCGTCGGCCAGCTTCTTGATCGCCGCCAACAGGTCGTCCAGCCGCTCACTCGTGCCCACCGCCATCCAGCCGGCGCGCCAGCCCGGCGCCAGATACGCCTTCGACAACGAGGAGAAGGAGATGACCGGCGCGTCAGGGTCCAGGCCGCCGAGTGGCGAGACCGGGCCGTCGTAGGCGAGATCGGCGTAGACCTCGTCGGCCAGCAACAACAGATTGTGCCGGTTGGCCAGATCAAGCATCCTGCGCCGCGTCTCGTCGGAGTAGACCGCTCCGGTCGGGTTGTTGGGGTTGATCATCACCAGCGCCCGCGTGCACGACCCGATCAGGCTCTTGATGTGCTCCGGGTCGGGCATCCAGTCGTTCGTCGGGTCGGTCCGGTAATAGACGGCGCGCGCGCCCAGCTTGGCCAGCACCGCCGTGTACAGCGGATAGGTCGGCACGGGTACGAGGACGTCGTCGCCCGGGTCCACCAGTGCGCTCAGCGCCAGTTCGATGCCTTCCGATGTGCCCATCGTGAGCAGCACGCGATCCGCCGGGATCTTCAAGCCGCGCGCGGCGAAGTCGTCGGCCACGGCCTCCCGGGCCGGCTCGATGCCAGGAGACGACGTGTAGCCGTTCAGGCCGTCACGCATGGCCCGTTCGACCGCCTCGAGCAGGTGCGGCGGCGTCTTGAAGCCAAATTGAATCGGGTCGCCAATGTTGAGGTAGTGGACGGGGGTGCCGGCGGCCTCGACCTTTTTCGCCTCGGCCACGATGCTCCGGATCGCATAGCTGAAGCCGTGGACGCGCGCGGCAACTTGGATGGCAGACGTCGCGTGAATGCTCATGCGGTCGATTTTAGTGTCCTGTCCCAGTGATTCGCAACATATCTTCCGGGCGGGGCATCCCGGCTGGCGGCACCCCGCCAGGTATCCCTCGGCGGGCAACGACGGTATGATCGACGGGTTGTCTCTACATCGAGAAAGGCGTTATGGCCGTCCGAACCGAACTGTCTCTGAGATTGCCCAATAGTCCGGGTGCGCTCGCCGACGTGTGCCGGGTGCTGGCGGACGAACGGGTCAACATCCTCGCGCTCAGCCTCGAGGCCGGCGGCCTGCTCCGGTTGATCGTCGACAACCACGTGCACGCGGAAGGCGTCCTGCGGGATCGTGACCTTGCGGTCGAGACCCGCGACGCGCTGTACCTGGAGGTGCCCAATGGCCCGGGCGCCCTGCAGACCGTCGGGCGGATGATGGCCAACGCGGGCATCAACGTCGAACACGCCTACGGCTCGGCGATCGAAGGGCGCCCGATGGCCACTGTCGTCATCGGCGTGGATGACGCGGTTCGGGCGTCGGCCGTGACCGGCGCCTAGCTGCTCACAGCGGACCAGACAGGAGAATCGGATGCTGATGCGCACGCGGCGGACATGCCGGGCGGTTGCGCTAGTGACGGTGATCGGCGGCGTTGCGAGCCCGGCGATGTCCCAGACCGTCGAGTTCCGCGACACGACGCTCGACAATGGCCTGCGGGTGATCATTGCCGAGGACCACGTCGCCCCGGTGGTGTCGATCGCGGTCAACTACGATGTCGGATCGCGCGACGAGCGGCGCGGCCGCACCGGCTTTGCCCACCTCTTCGAGCACATGATGTTCGAAGGGTCCGAGAACGTCGGCGACGGCGAACATTTTCTCCTCATCGGCAACAACGGCGGCGACGTCAACGGCACTACGAGCAAGGACCGCACGATCTACTACGAGCGATTGCCGTCGAACCAGCTCGACCTGGGCCTGTTCCTCGAAGCCGACCGGATGGCGTCGTTGGACATCACGCAGGAGAACCTGGACAACCAGCGGCAGGCCGTCCAGGAGGAGCGGCGGCTACGCATCGACAATCAGCCGTACGGGCACACGTTCGAGTCAATCGACGAGCTGGCGTTCGAAAACTTCGCCTACGCGCATTCGACGATCGGGTCGATGAACGACCTGCGTGCCGCGACGGTCATCGATGTGGCCTCGTTTTTCCGCACCTACTACGCGCCGAACAACGCCGTGCTGGCGATCGTCGGCGACGTCGACACCGACACGGCCCTCGAGAAGGTGCGCCGGTACTTCGGACCGATCCCGCGACAGCCCGACCCGCCCAGGGTTGACGTGACCGAGCCGCCGCAGACGGCGGCGCGCCGCGCGAGCTTCGACGACCCGCTGGCGCGCCTCGCGCGGGTCGATGTCGCGTATCACATCCCGGAGAGCCTGACGTCCGATCATGACGCGCTCGGTGTACTGGCGACGATCCTGTCGTCTGGCCGCAGCTCACGGCTGTACCAGGCGGTCGTGCGCGGCACACAGGTCGGCGTGAACGTCGGCGCGTTCGCCGTCGGTAATCGTGGTCCCAGTCTGTTCCGTCTGGTCGGCATCGCGGCGCCCGGCACCGACGTGGCCGACCTCGAACAGGCGATCTACGGCGAGATCGACCGGGTCAAGACGGAGCCGATCGAGGCGTGGGAGCTCGACAAAGCCCGCAACGGCGCGCGCCGCGCGTTCGTGTCGAGTCTGGGCAGCTCGCTGCAGCGCGCCATCACGCTCTCACGCTACGCGCTGTTCTACGACGATCCGGGTCTCATCAACACGCGCGCCGAGCGGGTGGCCGCCGTGTCGGCGGAGGACGTGCAGCGGGTCGCGCGCCAGTACTTGACCGAGACGAACCGTTCCGTCGTCGTCACGCTGCCGGCGCCGGCCGGCGAGCCGGGACAGGGAGGATTCTGATGCGACGTCTTCTCGTGACGAGTGCCGTCGTGTGGTCACTGATATTGCCGTTGCCGTCGCCGGTGGGCGCGTCCCAGGCGCCTGCTGGCGCGCCGCAGACGCAGTCCATCACGGGTGCGGAGATCAAGGGATTGGCGCCGGTGTCGGACGAGATCCTCCAGGTGGACCTGCCGCGGGCGGAAGAAGCCGAGCTCGACAACGGCCTGCACCTGATGGTGCTCGAGGATCGGCGCGTGCCGATCGTCTCGTTCCAGGTGATCCTGATCGGCGCGGGCGGCTACTACGATCCGCCCGATCATGCGGGGCTGGCCGGATTCACGGCGTCGCTGCTGCGAGAAGGCACCACGACGCGGTCGTCAGTGGAAATCGCCGAAGCGCTCGAAACGATGGCTGCGCGGCTCAGGGTGTCGACCGACATGTCGCTGCAGGCGGCGAGCCTGACCGGGTCGAGCCTGACCGAGCACGTCGACGCAACGCTGGAGCTCGCGGCGGACATCCTGCTGCGGCCGTCGTTCCCCGACGAGGAGCTGGCCCTGTTCAAGGACCGCGAGCGCGCCGGGCTCATGCAGCAGCGCACCCGGCCAAGGTTCCTAGCGGTCGAGCGCCTGGCGAAAGCCGTCTACGGCGATCACCCGGCCGGCCGGGTCTCGCCGACGGCCGAGTCGCTCGACAAGACCACGCGCGATGACCTCCTGACATTCCATCGGACACGCTACGTGCCGGACCATGCCGTCGTCGCTCTGGCCGGGGACATCTCGATGGCCGATGCGCGGGCGGCGGTCGAGCGGCACTTTGGCGGGTGGGCGCGCGCGGGGTCGCCGCTGCCTGTGGTCGAAGATCCCGCGCCGATCGGTCCCTCGCGGCTCTACCTCATCAACCGGGCCGGCTCGGTCCAGACCAATCTGGTCGTGGGCACACAGGCCATCAACCGCACCAGCCCCGACTACGACCGGTTGACGCTGATGAACCAGATCGTCGGCGGCGGCGCCACCGGCCGCCTCTTCATGAACCTGCGTGAGGACAAGGGCTATACCTACGGCGCTTCCAGCTCGTTCACCGCGCTGCGCTACCGCGGCGACTGGGACGCTTCGACCGAGGTCCGCTCCGAGGTGACCGGTGAGGCGCTTGGGGAATTGCTCCGCGAGCTGACCCGCATCCGGGACGAGCCGGTGCCGGACCAGGAGTTCCGGGACGCGAAACGAAATATCGTCGCCAGCTTCGCGTTGTCGCTCGAGTCGCCGAGCACGTTGCTGGGCAACTCGGTCGTCCGCTACCTCTATGGACTGCCGGACGACCATTGGGATCGGTATCCGGAGCGAATCATGGCGGTCACGCGCGAGCAGGTGCAGGAGGTCGCAGCGACGTACCTCGAGGCCGGACGGCTGCACATCGTCGCGGTGGGTGATGCCGAGCAGATCACGGACATGCTGACGCCGTTTGGGGCCGTGGACGTCTACGACGACCAGGGCACGCTGGTCGAGATGGTCGGCCCCGCCCAGGATTGACGCACGGCCATGACCACCCCGTTTCTGGACCCGGCGCTCGATCGGATGTCGATCGCGCCGGATGCGGATGAGACGATCGGTCCAGACCACCTGACGACCTGGTACCGCACGATGCAGCTGGCCCGCACGTGCGACCAGAAGCTGGCCGCGCTCTACCGGCAGGGCAAGATCGTCGGCGCCGTCTATCTGGCGATCGGCCAGGAGGCGATCTGTACCGGCGTTGTGAGCCTGCTCGAGAAGGACGATTACTTCTCGACGGTGGCGCGCGGGCTGGCCGGCTGGTTCTTGCGCGGCGTCGAGCCGAAGCACGTCATTGCCCGCTGGTTGGGCCGCGACGTGCCGCCGTCGCACGGCCGCGAGCTCGGCCTGTTCCTGGCCGACATCGAGCACTACGGCATCGCGCCGTACCACAATGGCTCGATGGCGTCGTGGATCCCGTCGGGCGCGGGTTTCGCCCTGGCCTTCAAGATCAGGAAGCAGCCTCGCGTGTATGTCGCGTTCACGGGCGATGGCGCCACGAGTCCGGGTGATTTCTACGAAGGCCTCAACTTCGCGGCGATCCACAAGCTGCCGTTGGTCGTGGTCGTCGAGAACAACTGCTTCGCCTACTCGACGACGATCGACAAGCAGATGCCGGTGGCGAACGTCGCCGATCGGGCGCCCGCCTTCAACATTCCGGCGGACGTCGCCTTCGGCAACGACATCTTCGAAGTGCGGCGTGTGGCCAGGCGGGCGATCGACCACGCGCGTGCCGGCAAGGGACCCTATCTCGTGGAGTTCAAGACGTTCCGGACGCGGGGCCATGGGGAGCACGACGACATGAAGTATGTCAATGCCGAGCTTCGCGAATTTTGGGAGCGCCGCGATCCGCTGCGCCTGTTTCGCGAGTACCTCGCCGGCGCCGCCGTGCTGGGTGAGGCGGCGGTCCGGGCGATCGACGATGAATGTGCGCAGGCGATCGAGGACGCGGTGGCCTGGGCGGAAGCCCAACCCGCGCCGGCGCCCGAGACGGTGACCGACCGGCTGTTCGCGCCGTGAACTGAAGCGATGCCCGTCATCACGTATCTCGACGCCATCAGCCAGGCGCTCCGCGATGAGATGCGGCGCGACGAGAACGTCATCGTGCTCGGCGAGGATATCGCCGTCTTCGGCGGCGCGTTCAAGGTGACCCGCGGCCTCCTGGAGGAATTCGGCGCGGACCGCGTCATCGACACGCCGATCAGCGAGAGCGGTTTCACCGGCGCGGCCTGCGGCGCGGCGGTCGAGGGGCTCCGGCCGGTCGTCGAGTTCCAGTTCGCCGATTTCATCGCGTGCGCGTTCGACCAGATCGTCAACTACGCCGCGAAGAACTACTACCGCTGGGGGATCCGGATGCCGGTCGTGTTCCGCGGCCCGTCGGGCGGCGGCTTTCGCGGCGGGCCATATCATTCACAGAACCCGGAGGCCTGGTTCACCCACGTGCCCGGCCTGAAGGTCGTCCAGCCGTCCACGCCGTACGACGCGAAGGGGCTGCTGGTCGCGGCGATCCGGGACAACAACCCGGTCATCTACTTCGAGCACAAGCACCTCTACCGGCGAATCAAAGAAGAGGTTCCGGAGGAGGACTACGTCGTGCCGATCGGCGTGGCCGACGTGAAACGCGAGGGCACGGACCTGACGGTGGTCACCTACGGGGCGATGGTGCACGAGTGTTTGGCGGTGGCCGACCGCCTGTCGGACGAGGGCGCCGAGTGCGAGGTGATCGATCTGCGCAGTTTGAGCCCGCTCGACCGGGACACGTTCCTGGCCAGCGTCCGGAAGACGTCTCGCGCGCTGGTCGTGCACGAGGCGCATCTGACCGGTGGCTTCGGCGGAGAGGTGGCGGCGATCATCGCGCAGGAGGCGTTCGACGTGCTCGACGCGCCGGTGACCCGCGTGGCCGCGCTCGACGTGCCGTCGCCGTTCGCCGCGTCGCTCGAGGACGCTATGCTGCCGACCGAGGAGAAAATCCACGCCGCCGCCCGGGACGTCCTCGAGTACTGACCTGATCATGATTTCCATCGTCATGCCCCAGATGGGGGAGTCGATTGCCGAAGGCACCGTCGTCAAGTGGCTGAAGCGCGCCGGTGACGCGGTCGCACGCGACGAGCCGCTGTTCGAGATCACGACCGACAAGGTCGACACCGAAGTGCCGTCGCCCGCGGCCGGGACGCTCGCCGAGATCCTGGTGAAGGAGGGTGAGACGGTCGAGGTCGGCACGCCGGTGGCGAGGATCGCCGAAACCGGGGAGGCTGCGACGACCAGCTCTCCGGCTGATGGACCGTCGTCGAAAGCCGAGGCGGTCGTGCCGGTCGAGAAGACGGCTGACGCACCGGGCGAGCATTTCCGCGTCACGCAACCCCTACAGGTGGTGTCGTTCAGGCGCGGGCCTGAGAAGACCGGCGGCGCGGCGGCGCAAGCGTCGTCCCGGTCGTTCAGTCCGGCCGTGCTCGACACGGCGCGGGGCGCCGGGATGTCGCTCGGGACGCTGACCGGCCTGCAGGGCTCCGGGCGCGGCGGACGCGTGACGAAGCGCGACGTCGAGCGGTATTTCCAGCAGCACGGGCCGGGCGGTGGGCCGGCGTCCGCCCCGGTGCCGTCGCCGGATGAAGACGCCACCCCGCCGCCTCGGGAATACCTCTATCAGCCGAAACCGGGCGACGAGCGGGTGGTGATGTCGGCGGTGCGCAAGAAGATTGCGCACCACATGAGCTGGTCCACGAGGATCAGCCCGCACGCGACAGCGATCGCCGAGTGCGACATGTCCCGTGCGGCCGACCTGATCGAAACGGCTGGCCCGCGGTTCGAGGCGAGCGTCGGTGCGCCGCTCACCTACACGGCACTGGTCGCGCAGGCGGCGGTCAAGGCGCTGGGGGAGTTCCGGACTCTGAATGCGTCGGTCATTGGTCACGGGCACGGCGACGAGCTGGTGCTGAAGCCGGCCGTGAATCTCGGGGTGGCGGTCGCGCTGCCCGATTCGGGTGAGCTGATCGTGCCGGTGATCCGTGAGGCCGACGGGTTGTCGCTGGCCGGGTTCGCGAAGGCGATCAAGGACCTGGCGACGCGCGCGCGCTCGCGTCGGCTCAGGCCGGAGGACGTGCAGGACGGCACGTTCACGCTGACGAACCCGGGCATCTTCGGCGGCCTGACCGGGACGCCGATCCTGAATCAGCCCGAGGTGGCGATTCTCGGTCTCGGCGCCGTCACGAAGCGGCCGGTCGTCGTGGACGATGCGATCGCCATCAAGCCGATCATGCTGATGTCGCTCACCTTCGACCATCGCGCGGCGGACGGCATGGTCGCCTTCCAGTACCTCGCCCGCGTCCGTGAGCACCTCGAGACCCTGCCTCCCGATCTCGACACGCCGCGTTAGCGCTGGTCGCCGGGACGGCAGCGCATCGCCGCACGGGTCGGCCTACAACCCCGGCAGGATCGGGCGTGCGGCGGTCGAGAACGGCCAGGGCGTGCCGGCAACGATCAGCAGCATCGCGATGCCGAAAAAGATCAATGCGGCGCGGTGCTTGGCCTTCGGCTCCGTCGCCTTGCGCACGCGCACGACGCCGATGTGCGCCAGCGCGAGCGCAGCGATCATCATCGTCGGATGCTCGACCAGCCAGAAGCGCGTCACGGAGTTTCCCATCGCGCTCCCCATGTTCTCGAAGGCCGACGTCGTGATCGTGCTGAAGAACAGATACATCAGGATGCCCAGGAGCATCTGGACGTCGAGCGAGATGGCGAACAGGCGGCCGAATGTTCCGTCGGTGTTCTCGAAGCGTCCCTTCGACATGCCGGCGAACGCGCGAAAGATGGCGATGAGGCCGAGAACGATCGCGGCCCAGCGGACCAGCGAGTGCAGTGTCAGTAGCAGAGTCAGCATGGCAAAAGAATATAGGAGTTAGGAGGCGGGAGTGAGGAGGCGGGAATCCTGCCCCCGCTCATCCTCATCCTTCAACGGCCCGCACGAACCGATCAGCCAGGTCCGACGCGGTCGTACGGCCCCACGACTCGTTGACGCCCAGCCTGAAGCCCGAGCCATCGGCCAGCGGCGCCGGCAGGCGGACGCCCTGGTTCGCCAGCCGGTCCCGGAGCGCGGTCGGGTCCACGCCCGAGACACGGAGCCCGAAGAGGTTCGTGCCCGACGGAACCGGCTCGATCGTAAACGCGTCGTGCCCGGCGACGAGCCGCTTCCATTCCTCCGCGGTCTCCACCGCGTGGCGATAACGTTCGGGGAAACCCTCGAAGTAGTGCAGCGCGATCACGGCGAACGGCCACACCCGGGCAAGGCCGCCGCCGAACATCCGCCGCGTGTGGAACATCTCGTCGAGCAGCGCGCGCGGGCCGGCCAGGATCGCGCCCGACGGTGCGTTGAAGTACTTGTAGAGCGAGACGTAGACCGTGTCGAACATCCGGGCGTAGTCCACGACGGATCGTCCCGTGAACCCGGCTTGCAGGAAGATCCGCGCGCCGTCGAGGTGGGTGCGGATCCCCTCCGCGCGCGCGAACGCCGTGATCCGGTCCATTTCCGCTTCGTCGAACAGTTCGCCCGACTTCCTCCGGACGGGCGACTCGATGGAAATGACCGAGACCGGCGTCGCCACCCGCCCGCTGGCGGTCCGGTCGAGCAGGGCCCGCACGTCGTCCAGCGTGAAGGTCGCACGGCCCGGCGCCAGCGGGATCAGCTTGATGCTGCTCAGGGTCTGGAGGGTGTCGCCGGTGTCGTTGTACAGGTGGCTCTCGGCCTGGACGATCGCGCGGCTGGGTCCGCCGGCGAGCGCGCGCACGGCCAGGTGGTTGGCCAGCGTGCCGGTCGGCATGAAGACGGCGCGCTCCTTGCCGAGCGCCGCGGCGAACGCGCGCTCCAGTTCCTCCACGACGCCGCCGTTGGAGTAGGCATCCGCGGGGATCCCCTTGTCGTCGGCGAGTTGCCCCAGGAGCTTCACCGAGTCGTCCGGCGTCAGTCCGAGGCCGTCGCCGGACAGCCTGATGGTCTGCTCGGTGGATCGTTGAAACGCCGTGGCTGCCGCGGTGGCCGCGGCGCCACGGGTGCCACGCGTCCCGAAGGCAAGCGCCGCACTTGCCGCGCCGAACTGAAGGAATCGCCGGCGATCGATTGTGGTCATGGATTGCTCCCGTCTGGATCTGGCTGCTAGGCGTGCGCGGATGAGATTATACCGAACCTGATCGTGGAGTTGCGACGCCTCCCCGTCTGCCGCCGGATTATCATGAGCCCATGACCCAGTCCGGTTTGAAGACGAGCGCGCTCGAGCGCTTTCTCCGATACGTGACCGTTGACACGCAGGCCGACGAGCGGTCGCCTATCTGTCCGAGCACGCCGGGCCAGTTGACGCTCCTGAATCAATTGGTGGATGAGCTGAAGGCGATTGGCGTCAGCGATGCGGCGATCGACGAGCACGGCTACGTGATGGCGACGATTCCGCCAACCACGACCAAGACCGACGTCCCGGTCATCGGTTTCCTGGCCCACGTCGACACGGCGCCCGCGATGAGCGGCAAGGATGTCCGGCCGATCGTCCACCGCAACTACGACGGTTCCGACATCGTGCTGCCCGACGATCAGTTGGCCATCCTTCGCCTGGCCGACGATCCGGCGCTCGAGGGCCAGATCGGACACGACATCGTCACCGCGTCCGGCCGGACGCTGCTCGGCGGCGATGACAAGGCAGGCGTTGCCGAGATCATGGCGGCGGCGGAGCACCTGATCCGGCACCCCGAGATCCCGCACGGCACGATCCGGATCGGCTTTACCCCTGACGAGGAGATCGGCCGCGGAACGGAGCAGTTCGACGTCCGAAAATTCGGTGCGTCGTGCGCCTACACGCTGGACGGCGGCAGCCGCGGCGAGCTGGAGGTGGAGAGCTTCTCGGCCGACTCGATGTCGGTCGTCTTCCAGGGGTTCAACACGCACCCGGGCTACGCCAAGGGGCGGATGATCAATGCGATCAAGATCGCGGCGGAGTTCATCACGATGCTGCCGGCCGACACGCTGTCGCCCGAGACGACCGAAGGTCACGAGGGCTACGTGCATCCGCATCAGCTAGACGCCTCGGAGGATCGGACGACGGTCAGGCTCCTGCTCCGCGACTTCGACACGACCGGCCTGAAGGCCAAGGCGGCGCTGGTCGAGCGACTGGCGCACCAGGCGGCGTCCCGCCATCCGGGCGCACGCGTGGAGCTGTCGGTCGAGGAGTCGTACCGGAACATGAAGGAGGTCCTCGACCGGCATCCGCAGGTCGTCGAGCACGCCAGGGAAGCGGTCCGACGCGCCGGTCTCGACGTCCGGACGGAGCCGATCCGGGGCGGTACCGACGGGTCCAAGCTCTCGTTCATGGGGCTGCCGACACCGAATCTCTTTGCCGGCGAGCACAACTTCCACTCGCGGCTCGAGTGGGTGTCGGCGCAGGAGATGGACAAGGCGGTAGAGGTGATCGTGCACCTGTGCCAGGTCTGGGAGGAAACGGCGGATTGAGCAAGGGGCCGGTCGCCCTTTCAAGGCTAAAACACGGGTTCGAATCCCGTTGGGGACGCCAACACCCTTGCCGGCGATGACCCCATCGAAGAAGGCGCCAAGTGTGAGGCTCAACTGGCCCAGAATGTCTTGATCGGATAGCGCCGGATCGACTGATCGGGCGTCACGATCGTGAGGTCGTGCTCGATCGCCTGGCAGATGAGCAGGCGATCGAACGGATCGGGATGAAGAGACGGCAGCTTCGCAAGGTGAGCCAGCGCTCCCTCCTCCAGGGCCAGCGGAGCGATCTGGTGCCGCTCGCGCTGCCGCGGAATGTAGACGGCCGGCTCGTCAGGCAGCTCGAGCCGGCCGAGCCGGTGCTTGAGGAGAATCTCTCGCACCGAGACGACGCTCAGGCTGACATCGTGATTGGGTGCCCGGATGGCGTCGACGACCCGCTCGGGAAGGACCGCGCTCCCGGTGATGTACCAGAGGAAGGGCGAGGTATCGAGCAGGAGGTTCATACGGCGTCGCCCTCGGCGTACGCGGAGGCGGGGACAGGCCGGTCGAAATCTGGTGACACCCGCAGCTCGTCACGGCACAGGCCGAAGGGGCGCGGTTCTCGGACCGGTCTCCTGAGGGGGCGAAGCTCGGCCACAGGGACGTTCCGCTTGGCGATGAAGATGGTCTCTCCGGCCTCAGCTCGCTTGATATACTCAGATAGCCTTGCTTTTACTTCTGCTATATTGACTTTCAACATGACTATATAATGAACTAGTTATATAGTCATGTAAAGACTAGGCGCTGAGGCCAAATATTGACCGAAACTCACGGACGAGCTGCCATGCATCATCAAGAATGCGTTAGACCGAGTGGGCCTCTTCCCGCCGCCGTGCAGGTCGTCTTTCAGGCGCTGCATGCGTGCGTAGAACTTCATGACCACCTCAGTGTCGGAACTGGCGAAGACGATGCCCGTACGATAGTGCGGCGTGGCCACCAGGCGAAGTGAGATCGGCTCGTCGTCGGCCGCTGCCTGCCCGACCTTGTCGAGTCGTTCCGTGTCGTAGAAGGTGGGGAGCGTGCCAGATTTCGGAAGCTCGAAGGCGCACCAGACGACTGTGCCGGCTATCTTGGCGAGACCATCTTCCTTCGGCAAGGTGAGCCGAACGCGTTTATTCGGTCGCAGCGCCTCCGGAGAGATGATCTGAGCGCCCGTCACCGACAGGTCAACGAGCATGGTGGTCGTGCCGTCGACGCGGAGTACGATGCCGCTCACGACCGGGATCCGTCCCGTATCCCGCTACGGTAGGGGCTCGACCCGCTGCGCCCGTTCGACGAGTGACCCCGCCAGCTGTCCGGCGGGGGGTGGGGCGGTCATCAGCCCTGCGACGTTACTCTCTGCGATGATCCAGATGTCGAGACCGACGAAACTCGGGTCCCACTGCAACCGCCTGACGAAATCGTGCCCTGCGTCGCTCGCCCCCACGGCCTGCTCGACGACCACCGTGGGACGGTGACGCAAGAGCGTCTCGATGACGCCGGGGAGGTCAGCCTCGCTCAGCAGCATCACCGGCTCTCCCGTGGCGATGGCCTTCCGCCACGGGTCCGCATTTTTCTTGGACGCAACGAACACCGTGCGTCGGTCGGCGACCGCCGGACTCCGTTGATGACGCTGATCGTCTGGCATGAACAGTTCTCTCGGTGGCCGCGACCCGCGGTGCGACCTGAAATGTTAGATCATCTTGCGACGTGTCGGAGTGGTTTCCGAACCGCGCTGGCTGCTTTCCCGGCGTCGACAGGCTCTTCTGGAATGCCCCGATCGATATAATCCCCATCGCATGATGAGTGTGCTCCTACCATCGCCAGGGAGTCAGGCGTGCTGACAGGCCGGGTGGCGTTCGTCACGGGCGGCGGCCGGGGCATCGGCAAGGCGATTGTCCTGCGCCTGGCCGGCGGCGGCGCCCGGATTGTCGTGGCGGCCAGGTCGACGGCCGAAGTGCAGGCGGTGGCGGCCGAGGTCGAGCGCGCGGGTGGGCAGGCGCTCCCGGTCCACTGCGACGTGACGTCGGCTGCCAGCGTGGAGGCGGCGGTCGAGGAGACGCGCCGCCGATTCGGGCCGGTGGACGTGCTCGTGAACAACGCGGGCCTCGCCGAAAGCGCGTCGTTCACGCGCCTCGATCGGGAACTGTGGGATCGGACGCTCGCGGTCAACCTCACCGGCACGTACCTCTGCATGCGCGAGGTCCTCGAGTCGATGATGGAGCGCCGTTGGGGTCGGATCATCAACATCGCGTCGACCGCCGCCCAGGAGGGCTATGCCTATACGGCCGCCTACTGCGCCGCCAAGCATGGGGTGCTGGGGCTGACCCGGGCCGTCGCGCTGGAAGTCGAACGACGTGGGATCACGGTCAATGCCATTTGCCCCGGGTGGGTCGACACCAAGATGACGGCAGCGTCGATCGCGCGCATTGTGGAGACGACCGGGCGCACGCCCGAGGCGGCGCGCGCCGAACTGGAGGCGATGAACCCGCAGGGCCGCCTGATCCGGCCGGAGGAGGTCGCCGCGCTGGCCTTCTGGCTGGCCGGCGACGAGGCCTCCGGCGTCACCGGTCAGGCATACAATGTGGACGGCGGGAGGGAGTGACATGAGTCATCCAGGCATCGTCAACCCGGCGGCGCTCGGCGACCCGAAGGGTTACAACCACGGCATTCGTCTGCCTCCGGGCGGCCAATTGTTGTTCGTGTCCGGCCAGATCGGGAGCGACCGCGACGGCAAACTCATCGGGGGATTCGTGCAGCAGTTCGATCAAGCGCTCGGCAATCTGCTGGCGGTGGTGAGTGAGGCCGGGGGGCGTCCCGAGGCGGTCGCCAAGCTCACGATCTTCATCACCGACAGGGCGGAGTACACCGTGGCCAGGGTCGAGTTGGGCCAAGCCTATCGACGGCGGATGGGCAAGCATTTCCCGGCAATGAGCCTGGTAGAGGTCAAGGGGCTGCTCGAACCGGGTGCGCGCGTCGAAATCGAAGGGGTGGCGCTGATTCAATGAACACGACAGAGACGACGATTGCTCCGTCCACGTTCGAGTACGCCGAAGACGGTGCCGTGGCGACGATCACGCTGAACCGCCCGGGTCGGCTGAACGCCCTGACGTTCGACGTCTACGCCGAGCTCCGGGACACGTTCAAGGCTCTGGCCGACCGTGACGCCGTGCGCGCGGTCATCATCACCGGCGCCGGGCGCGGATTTTGCTCCGGCGGCGACGTCGAGGAGATCATTGGCGAACTCCTGCAGCGTGACCGCCGAGGGCTGCTCGACTTTACCAAGATGACCTGCGACGTGGTGCGCAACATCCGCGCACTGCCCAAGCCGGTGATCGCCGCGGTGAACGGTGTGGCGGCCGGTGCCGGCGCCGTCATCGCCCTGGCCTGCGACTTTCGCGTCGGCAGCGATCAGTCGAGTTTCGCGTTCCTGTTCACGAAGGTGGGCCTGGCCGGCGCCGACATGGGCGCCGCGTATCTGCTGCCCCGG
Source organism: Vicinamibacterales bacterium (assembly GCA_963667915.2). GTDB lineage: Bacteria > Acidobacteriota > Vicinamibacteria > Vicinamibacterales > UBA823. Next base: position 1,961,838 of record CAXXNN010000004.1, read on the forward strand.
ACGGTTGGGTTGGCCCGTGCAACGGAGTTGCTGTTTCTCGGCGATCGGATCACCGGCGAGGAAGCTCGCCGGATCGGACTGCTGACCTGCGTCGTTCCGCCGGACGATCTACTGGACGAGGCGCATGGCCTGGCGGTTCGGCTGGCTCGCGGTCCGTCGTCCGCCCTGGCCAAGACCAAGGACCTGTTGAACCGGGAGTTCGACATGGGATTCGAAGCCGCGCTCGACCTGGAAGGGGAGGCGCAAGCGTTGTGCATGGAGTCCCCGAACTTCCGAGAATTCTACGAAGCCTTCATCGAGAAGCGGAAACCGGAGTTCGAGTAGCCGGGATTTCTACGCTGCCGATGCTCAACCTGCCGTTCTTCGACGAGCCGCACCGCGCGCTCGACGCCCGCGTCCGGAGCTTTGCGACGGAGACGCTCGAGCCGGCCATGCGCGACGCCGAGGCGGACCCTCTGGCGGCCGGGCGCGAGGCGATCCGGCTGTGTGCGGCGGAGGGGCTGCTCGCGCGGCTGGTCGAGGAGCCGGCGCCCGATCTCCGGAGCATCTGCCTGATTCGTGAGGCGCTGGCGGCCCGGTCCGCGCTCGCCGACGCCGTGTTTGCCGTCCAGGGGCTGGGTAGCGATCCGCTGCGTCACGCGGGCAGAGACGAACTGCGTCAGCGGTACCTGCCTCGTGTCGCGCGCGGCGAGGCGATTGCGGCGTTCGCCCTGACCGAGGCGAACGCCGGCTCAGACATCCGGGCCATCCAGACCGTGGCGCGCGAGGACGGCTCGGACTACGTCCTGGACGGGTCGAAGACGCTCATCTCGAATGCGGGCATCGCGGACTACTACGTCGTGTTCGCGCGGCTCGGCCCGGGTGGATCGTCGGACGCCCTGGAGGGGAAGCCGAGGCTGTCGGCGTTCGTCGTCGACGCCGAGACGCCCGGTCTGCGCGTCACCCGCCAGATTCCCCTGATGGCGCCGCATCCGATCGGCGAGCTGGCACTCGACGGGTGCCGCATCCCGGGCGGGCATCGGCTCGGCGCCGAGGGCGACGGCATCAAGATTGCCCTCGCCACCCTGGATCGGTTCCGTCCATCGGTCGGCGCCGCGGCCTGCGGGCTGGCGACGCGAGCGCTCGAGGAAACGCTGCGGCGGGTCGCCGAGCGACGACAGTTCGGCCAGGTGCTGTCGAGCTTCCAGGCGACGAAGCTCGCGCTGGCCGACATGCAGACCGACCTCGACGCGGCCCGGCTGTTGGTCTATCGTGCGGCGTGGCTGACCGATCGCCAGGAAGGACGGGTCACGCGCGAGGCCTCCTCCGCGAAGCTGTTCGCGACCGAGGCGGCGCAGCGAATCGTCGACACCGCGGTCCAGCTGCACGGCGGCCAGGGGGTCGTCCGCGGAACGGCGGTCGAGCGGCTGTATCGCGAGGTCCGCGCGCTGCGTCTGTACGAAGGCACCTCCGAGATTCAGCGGCTGATCATTGCCGATAAGATGTTGAATGAGAATCCAGGAGGCGGGAGTTAGGAGTCAGGAAACCAGAGGCATTCAACCTTCGCCTTCGTTGAGAGATCAAGGCGCGCACAGCGCGCCTCGCGGGCGCGGAGTGGGGCATGCGGGGTCCCCAAGTAGCGCCCGCGGGGGTTCGGGGCGCAGCCCCGACCTGAAATATGGCCTGCACCTTCACGGATCACCGCCCGCCCGCCGAGCTCTGGCCCGAGCGGATCTACACGCTGCCGGATCTGGAGTACGACGATCGAGTGAATCTCGCCACGACGCTGGTAGACGACCACGTCGCTGCCGGTCGAGGCGGCGCGGTGGCGGTCGTCCAGGGCAACACGCGGTTGACCTACGCCGAGCTGCAGCGAATGGTGAACCGGATCGGCAACGGCTTGCGGGCGCAAGGCGTGAAGCCGGGGAACTGCGTCATCCTTCGGATGCCGAATTGTCCGGAGTTCGTCGCCACCTGGCTCGCCGTGCAGAAGCTGGGCGCGGTCTGCGTCTCCACGATGCCGATGCTGCGCGCGCGGGAGCTGGCCTACGTCATCAGGGATTGCGACGCGTGCGTGGCGGTCGTCGCGGCCGAGCTGGCGGACGAGATGGACCAGGCCGTCGAGGCGTCGGCCACGCCGCCGACCGTCGTCACGGTGATGGGCGGCGGTTGCAGCGGTGCGTCCGATGTGACGCTGACCCTGACCTTGGACGGGCTCATGGCGGCCAGTGACGATCACCTTGAGCCCCACCTGGTCGGTCGTGACGACCTGGCGATCATCGCCTATACGTCGGGCAGTACCGGCCGGCCGAAGGGTGCCTGCCATGGGCCGGTCGATATGCTGGTCTCGGCCGACACCTACGCACGCCACGTGCTGAGTGCGTCGTCGAGCGATGTCTTCGGCGGCCATCCGACGCTGGCGTTCACGTACGGTCTGGGTGCGGGCCTCGTCTTTCCGCTACGCGCCGGCGCGTCCACCGTCCTGCTCGATCGCTTCAGTCCGGAGGGGCTGCTTGACGTGACGGCGCGCGAGCGGGTGACCGTGCTGTCATGCGGCGCGACCACCTACAAGCTGCTGCTGCAGATTCCAGATTTCGAGCAGCGATTCGACCTGAGCGCATTGCGACTCTGCGTCAGCGCCGGCGAGCCGCTCTCGAAGAGCGTGCACGACGAGTGGGTGGAGCGAACCGGCGTCGACGTGCTCGACGGCCTGGGCACGACAGAAATGTTCCACATCTTTGTGTCGGCGCGGCCCGGTGACGGGCACGCGGGGTCGATCGGTCGGGCCGTGCCGGGCTACGAGGTGCGCGTCGTCGACGAGGCGCTCCAGGAAGTCCCGCGCGGCACGCCGGGCCTGCTGGCGGTCAAAGGACCGACCGGCTGCCGGTACTGGCGGAAACCAGAGCGGCAGCGCGAGTACGTCCGCGACGGGTGGAACGTGCCGAACGACATCTGCATCCAGGACGACGACGGGTTCATCTGGTATCAGTGTCGCAACGACGATTTGATCATCTCGGCTGGCTACAACATCGCCGGCCCGGAGGTCGAGGCGGTCCTGCTGGAGCACCCGGCGGTCCTCGAAGCGGCCGTCGTCGCCTCGCCCGACCCGGTGAAGGGTCACCTCCCGAAGGCGTTCGTGGTGTTGAAGCCGGACGTGACGCCCGGGGCGGCGCTGGTGGCCCAGCTGCAGGCACACGCGAAGCGCGAGCTGGCCCCCTACAAGTATCCTCGCAAGATCGAGTTCGTTGACGCGTTGCCCAAGACCGAGACCGGAAAGATCCGCCGCGTCGAGCTGCGCCGCCGCGAGTTGGAGCAGACGACCCGATAGGAGCGCACAGTCGACTTCAACCTGTCGATAGCCGAGAGCCTAGAGCCCAGAGCCCAGAGCCGACTGACTAGTCGTCGTAGCTGGCAGCCGGACTGCCCGAGGGGTGGAAGACGCCGAGCAACCGGATCGGCTCGTCCTCGAAATTTTTCATCGAGTGGCGCACCTGCCGCGGCAGGTAGATGCACGTGCCGGGCGCGACCGGGGCTTCCTTGCCGTCCGCCCACATCACGCCTCGACCCTCCACGATGTAAATCGCTTCCTCATAGGTGTGGTAGTGCGGCGGGGCCTCGGACTTCGGGATGAAGCCGATGAATTGCGTGACGCGCTGGCAGCCGACCTCCTTGTCCGCCAGCAACTTGAACCAGCGCTCGCCGGTCGAGATCGTCTTGCGATCACGCTCGTGCAGGGCGAGGGCCGGCGCGACGGGTGCCGCGGCGGCTGGGGCTGTGCGCGGGGAGAGGTCGAACCGCGAGTCGGCCATGTGCGGGCAGCAGACGCTGACGATCTGGAGGTCGCCGTCAGGCGACTCGAAGCAGCACTCCGACCCGGCCGGAATGTAGACCGACGAGCCGACCTCCACGTCGTAGCGGTGTCCGTCGACGAAGCAGGTGCCCGCGCCGGCCGACACGAAGTGCACTTCCTCGCTCGTGGGGTTCCGCTGCCCCGGAGACAGGCCGCGGTCGAAGCGGCTGACCGATTGCTCGATGTCTCGCGCCGCGATCGCGGCGCCGACCGTCCGGCGGCGCCGACGCGTTCCCTCGTGGCTGATCGGTCCTTCGTCGGGGTCGATGACCCGGCATCCACTTCCCAGCTCGGGCATGTTCAACTCCCTGCGTGCGCGCTGGCGCGCACCAGGCCGGCGAGCTCTGCTTCGAGGGCGGCGGTCACAGACTGCAGGTCGTCCTCGTTGTTGTACCCGTGAAAGGAGATTCGCAGACCATCATCCCGGCAGGACGCCACGATGCCGCGTGCGGCGAGGCGCGCCACCATGTCGGCGGCGTCGTGTGCGCGCACGACGACGAGCGGTCCCCGACGTGCAGGATCGGCTGGGGTCGCCACCGTCACACCGACGTCAGCGGCCCAGCCGACGAAGGCCGCCGTCAGCGTGGCGATCCGCTGCTCGACCGCGCCTAGCCCGGCCGCATCGAGTAGCGCCAGCCCGGCGCGGGCGCCGTACACGTTTGGAATCATCGGGGTGCCGGACTCGAATCGGCGAGCGGACGGCGACCAGTCCAGCTCGTCGATCTCGAATGCGAACGGATTCACGCGGCCGAACCACCCGGTCACCGTCGGGATCAGATGCTCGACCAGCGCCCGGCGGACATACAAGAACGCGACACCTGACGGACCGAGGAGATACTTCAGAGCGCCGGTGACCATGAAGTCCACGCCGAGCGCCCGGACGTCGATCGGTCCGGTTCCGGTGCGCTGATAGTCGTCGAGGAACAGATAGGCGCCGTGGCGGCGGCAGTGCGCCGCTACCGCCGCGACATCGGTCTTGTGTCCGTTCCGGAAGCAGACGTGGGTGGCGGGGACGATCAGCGTCCGTTCGTCGATGACCGACGCATATCGGTCGGCCGGCAGCACGCCGTCGGTCGCTTCCACCCAGGCGATCTCGGCCCCGCGTGGCCGCTGCGCCAGCCAGATGTGGGCCATCGTCGGGAACTCGAACTGCCCCATCACGACGCGCCGCCGCTCGCCCTCGAACGACAGGGCGCTGGCGATTGCATTGATGCCGGTCGAGGCGCTCGGCAGCACGGCGACCTCGTCGGCGTCGGCGCCGATCATCGTGGCGTACGTCCGGCGCAGATGTTCCACCTCCTCGATCCACGCCTCCCACGGCGAGCCCGCGTCGTTCCAGGAGTCGAGGAACTGGCGCATCGCCGCGTCGACGTCGGTGGACAGGACGCCCTGCGAACAGGAATTCAGGTACGTCCGTCGCGCCAGCAGCGGGAAGCGGGATCGGAACGCGTCAGGGGTCAGCGGGACCATTGGCGACTCGGCGGTGCGACGCTGGACGTTCTACTGGACCGTTTCCTGCTCGGCGCCGGCATCCTGCGCCGCCTCCGCACTCGGCTCGATCGTAAATATCAGTGCGTCACGATCGGCCGACAGACCAATGCCAACGGTGCCGCCGTGCTCCAGTTGGCCGAACAGGATTTCTTCGGTGAGCGGATCCCGTACCTCGGTCTGTACGACCCGCGCCAGCGGGCGGGCGCCGTACACCGGGTCGTAGCCCTTCGTGGCGAGCCACTGGCGTGCCTCGGGCTCGAGCGTGATGGCGACTCGGCGTTCGGCGAGTTGGGCCTCGAGCTGCATGATGAACTTCTCGACGATTGTTTCCATGACGTCCGGCGTGAGCGCACCGAATGTGACGATCGCGTCGAGCCGATTTCTGAACTCCGGACTGAACAGGCGTTCGAGCGCCACCTTCATCCGGCTGCGAGCGGCCTTCGAGCGTTCACCGCCGAACCCGATCGCGCCGGCGCTCATGTCCCGCGATCCCGCATTCGACGTCATGATCAGGACCACTTGTCGGAAGTCCGCTTTTCGTCCGGTGTTGTCGGTGAGCGTGGCATGGTCCATCACCTGCAGCAGGATGTTGAACAGGTCCTGGTGCGCCTTCTCGATCTCGTCCAGCAGCACGACCGAGTACGGATGGCTCCGCACGGCATCGACCAGCAGCCCTCCCTGTTCGAAGCCGACGTATCCTGGCGGCGCGCCGATCAGGCGTGCAACCGAATGCTTCTCCATGTACTCGCTCATGTCGTACCGGAGAAACTCGTTGCCCAGATGGATGGCTAGCTGCTTGGCCAGCTCCGTCTTGCCGACACCGGTGGGCCCGGTGAACAGAAAGCAGCCGGCCGGCCGGTCGGGCTGTGCCAGTCCGGCGCGCGACCGTTTGATCGCCTTGGTGACGGCGGCGACGGGGCCCTCCTGTCCGAAGACGACCCGCTGCAGGGCGACTTCGAGCGAGCGCAGCCGTTCCTTGTCGGACGCTGACGCCTGTCGCTCGGGAATCCGGGCCATTCTCGCCACGACCCGCTCGATATCGTCTGGCGACACGACGGTCGGGGGTGGGTCGGCGGCCGGCGCGTCGGCGTTGGCATCGTCCTTGACGGCGGGGCTGACGACCCGCTGCAGCCGGAGCATGGCGCCGGCCTCGTCCAGCACGTCGATGGCGCTGTCGGGCAACCGGTTGTCACGGAGGTGCCGTCCGGCCAGTTTGACCGCGGTCGTCAGCGCCGCGTCGGTGTAGTCGACGCCGTGATGCTCGGCGTAGCGCGCGCGGAGTCCCTGCAGAATCTTGACGGTCTCCTCGGGGCTTGGCTCGTCGATGACGATCTTCTGGAGTCGCCGGGCCAACCCGCGGTCCTTCTCGATGTGCTTGAACTCCTCGAACGTCGTCGAGCCGATGACGCGCAGCTCACCCCCGCTCAGCACCGGCTTGATGAGTGTCGCCAGGTCCATCGTGCCGCCCGTCGTGGCGCCCGCGCCGACGGTCGCGTGAACCTCGTCGATGAACAGGATGGGCTTCGGCCGCTTGGCCAGTGCGGCCATGACGGCGTTGAAACGCTCCTCGAAATCGCCGCGGAACCTCGTGCCGGCGAGCAAGGCGGTCGTGTCGAGCGAGAAGATCTCTGCGTCCTGAAGCGCTTCAGGCACGTCACTGTCGAGCAGGCGGGCCGCCAGTCCCTCGGCGAGCGCGGTCTTGCCGACGCCGGCGTCGCCCACGAAGACCGGGTTGTTCTTCCGGCGGCGGCACAGGACTTCCATCGTGCGTTGGAGCTCGGTGGCGCGACCGATGAGGGGGTCCAGCGCGCCGGTGCGCGCCCGTTCGGTGAGGTTGACCGTGAAGGCGGCCAACGGATCACGCGGCGCCGACGGCGCCTCGTCCTCCGCGCCGGCTCGGACCGCCTCGTCCGACTGCGCCTCGTCGCTGCTGGGCGTCAGCGGCGTCTTGGAGATGCCGTGCGAGATGTAGTTCAAGACGTCGAGCCGTGTCACGCCTTGACCGAGGAGCAGTTCGGCGGCGAAGCACTTGGATTGCTGGAGAATGGCTGCCAGGACGTCGCCCGAGCGCACCTCGTCCTTCCCGGCGCTCTGCACGTGCAGGACGGCGGCCTGCAGGACGCGACGAAAGGCCAGCGTCTGGTCGGGCTCCTGGTGCGCGTGTCGAGGGAAACGATCGATGGTGCGCTGCAAGTAGTCGTCGAGATCGTGGCGCAGGCCCGGCAGGTCGGCGCCGCAGGCCGCCAGGATCTTTTCGCCTTCCACGTCGTGCGCGAGTGCGTACAGCAAGTGCTCGAGCGTCAAGTAGGTATGGCGTCTCGACACGGCCTCACGGTACGCGATACTGAGAATCATCTCGAGTGATGCGCTGAACATGGTCAGGGCGTCCTCACGCTTCCTCGACGGACGCCTGCAGCGGAAATCCATCCCGACGGGCGAGATGCTGCACCGTGTCCGCCTTTGTTTCCGCGACCTCGTACGGGTACACGCCGCAGAGTCCCTGGCCTTCGGTGTGGACCTGCATCATGACCCGGTAGGCCTCGGCGGGCGTCTTGTGAAACACCGTTTCCAGCACTTTCAAGACGAATTCCATCGTCGTGTAGTCGTCGTTGTGGAGGAGCACGCGGAATCTGGTCGGCTCTTTCGTGACCGGCCGGATTTGCTCGAGCGTGGCGCCTTCGGGCTGTTCACCGTGCGGCATGGCGGATCGTCAGAGGCTGCCGACCAGATTATGGGAGCGGCTGGGTGGCGTCAAGCAGCCGCTGGTGTGCCGGTCGGCATAGTAAGATGCCGTGAACGCCGCCCAGGCGGGATGCATCGCCCGACGAATGCAGCGGGACGTTCACCACGGACTGCCAGACGTGCATCGACTCACCCGCGACATCGGCTATATCGACCTGCGATTCCAGGATCAACCCGAGGTGATTGCCTCGGCCGTGCTGCACGGCAGCTTCGGTGCGGCGATCATCGACCCTGGACCGGCCTCGACGTTGGCGACGCTGACCAGCGCGCTGAGGCGTGACGGGATCGCCGTCAAGGATCTCCGCGCCATTCTGCTCACGCACATCCACTTCGACCACGCCGGTGCGACCGGGACGCTCCTGGCGGAGAACCCGGACATCGAGGTGTTCGTCCACGCCACGGGTGTGCGCCACATGGCCGATCCCGGCCGCCTCGTAGCCAGCGCCCGTCAGCTTTGGGGGGATGAACTGGAGACGTTGTGGGGCGAGTTTCTGGCCGTGCCGGCTGCCAATCTCAGAAGTCTCGATGGCGGCGAGCACATCCGTGTGGGCGAGCGCGATCTCGAAGTGGCCTACACGCCGGGGCATGCCCGGCACCACGTGAGCTACTTCGACCGTGCGACCGGCATTGCCTTCGTAGGGGACACGGCCGGTATCCGGGTCGGGCCGGTGCCCTACGCCCTCCCGCCCACGCCGCCGCCGGATGTCGACCTGCCGGCGTGGCGCGACAGCGTGGCACGTATCGACCGCTGGCGCGCCGACACGCTGTTCTTGACGCATTTCGGGCCGCATGCCGACACCGTGACGCACCTGCAGGCCTTCCTCGATTATCTCGACGAGCTTGGCGAGATTGCCCGGCGGATCGTCGAGCATGGATCCGGGGATGCCGCACGAGATCAGTTCGTGGCCGAGGTGAGCCGGCTGTTGCGGCGACGCTTGCCGGAGACGACGGCGCGGCATTATGAGGAGGCCGTGCCGCTCACGCTGTGCTGGCTGGGTCTCGAGCGCTACTGGCGACAGCAGGGCGTGGGCGGCGCCGCATGATCGAGTAGCGGGCGCCGGTCGTCGGCTCGACGTGGGAGGCGGTTTGCTCGAAGCCCAATCGCTCGTAGAAGCCCACGTTCCGGGTGCTGAACGTTTCGAGATAGCAACTCATGCCGCCCGCATCTGCTTCGGCGAGCGTCGGCTCGAGGAGCTGCCTGCCGAGACCTTGGCCCTGCGCCTCGGGTGAGATTCCCAGAATCGACAGATACCACACCCGCGACGGCACCACCTGCCGCGACTGCTGGCTCATGAACTCGGTGATCTCACGATACGCGAGGAGGCCGGGCTCGCCGAGCGCGCGCGCCAGAAACCGCTCTTTCTCGGTCGTTACCAGCTGCCGGACGGCGCGGTCGCGCGGCAGCCGCCAGACAGCGGCGCCGAGTTCCGCCTCGTCCACGACGAGCTTGCCGCGCACCTCGGCGTCATCCATCGAATATTCGAAGTAGCGCAGGAGCGCCGCTTCGAAGGCTGGTGTGCCCCTGCCGTGGCCGGCCGCGATCGTGACGTAGAACGGGTCGTCGACGAGCGAGCGATACAAGGCGGTCGCGACCCTGCGGCGATCGGTCGGCACGTCGCGGAGACGGATCAGTTCGTCGGGGGGACCTGGTTGCCGGCGATCCAGACCGATTCGACCGACCGTGAGTTCAGGATGTCGTCGAGCGGGTTGGCACCGAGGACGACGAAATCGGCCCACATGCCCATGGCCAGTGTGCCCAGGTCGTCGTCCACGTCCATGCAGGCCGCCGCGTCGGCAGTCGCCGATGCAATCGCCTGGGCCGGCGTCAGCCCGGCGTCGACCATGCGCTCGAGCTCCAGCTGTTCGAAATATCCCTGGAAGCGGCCGACCGGACCGGTGTCGGTGCCGAAGGCCAGGCGGACGCCGCCCTCGGCCAGGGCCTTGACGTTTCGCATCGCCACGTCGAGCGCCGCCTTGTATCCCTGGGCGCTCTCGCTGTTCTGCACGCGCGCTTGACGCTCGGGGTCTTCCAGGCCGGCCAGCACGCCGGCGTCCACGTCCCGGAGGAAGAACGGGTCGTCGAAGAAGTCCGGCCGCGACTCGTACACGAAGGTCGAGACCTCACGTAGCAGTGTCGGGCTCAGGCAAACTTCGTGCTCGACCATCAGATCGATCAACTCCTGGTCCACGTCGGCGTCGCGCACGCTGTGCGCCAGAAAATCGACATTCGCTTCCACCAGCTGCTTCGCGTCGGCCAGGTAAAAGATGTGCGCGGCCACGCGCAGCCCGTGCTCGTGCGCGCGCTCGATGACTGCGCGCCACGCGTCTTCTGGCATCTTCGTCGTCGAGCCGAGATTGTCGTCGACCCGAATCTTGACGATGTCGGCTCCCATCTCGGCGACGGCGTCGACGGCGGTTCGTGCCGCCTCGGCGGTGTCGGCGGTCACGACCGGCCCGGCGACGAAAAGCCGCGCGCGATCGATCAGGAGATCCTGCTCATCGCGGAGGTCGAGGCCGGCCTGGTCGTCGCCGCCCAGGCTGAAGACCGTGGTGACGCCGTAGCGCGCGTAGAGGCCGAGCTGGCGCACCAAGTTGTCACGAGTGTAGAGGTCGGGACTCGACTCCAGTCCTCGCGTGGCGCCCACGTGGCCGTGGGTGTTGATGAGGCCGGGCATGATGGTTCGGCCGCTCACGTCGATCCGCTCGGCGTCGGACGGCACCGAGACGGCATCCGACGGGCCGACCGCCGCCACCCGTCCATCGCGTATGACGAGCACGCCGTCGTCGATCGTCGATCCAGCGCCATCGATGATGCGTGCGCCGGTGAACGCCTTGAGCCCGGGGGTGATCTCGGCCGTCGGCTCGCTGCAGCTGGCCAGCAAGAGGGCTAGGGCACACACGAGAACATGGCATCGTACGGATCGCATCTAGTCCTCCTTGACGGTTAAGGACGATTGCCTACCGTCCCGCGATATGGCCATCCGAAAGAGTGGCCTACTCGCGGGACGGTAGGAGGAAGTCGACGGCCGCTAGCGCAGCTCGAGGCTGTCCGAACCGACCGGCGGCGACGCCATCTGCTCCAGGATTTCACCCAGCCGATCGAGTTCGGTGCCGTACAGGTTCCAGTTGCCGGCCCGCTGTGCCTGAATGGCCTCCTCGTAGTGCCGGCGTGCTTCGGCGGCCAGCGCCGAAACGGCCGTAGGCGGCGTCGGGCCGGGCGCCGTCAGATCGGAAGGCTGCGCCAGCGGCGCGTCGGGCGTCGGGGGTGTGACCGACGCGAGTTGCCGCACGGCACCCGACTCGCCGAACAACCGGTCGAGTGACAGCGCCAGCGTGTCCTCCATTACGATCTGATTCTGATAGGCCACGATGACTCGCTTGAGCTCGGGGATCTGTCCGTCCGCGGCCTGGAGATAGAGCGGGCGGATGTACAGCAGCGACTCTTCGATCGGCACGACGAGCAGCGTGCCCTGGATCACCGACGATCCCTGCTGGTCCCACAGTGTGATCTGCGGCGAGATATACTGATCCTGGTTGATGCGCGCGACGATCTGCCGCGGACCGAAGATCAGCTTTTGCTTCGGAAACTGGAACACCATCAGCTTGCCGTAATGCTCGCCGTCGCTTCGCGCGATCATCCATGCGGCGAGGTTGTCCTTCCGGCGGGGCGTGAACGGCAGCATCTGGATGAACTCGGCCTCCTGCTCGCCGGGTATCTTCATCATGGTGTAGTACGGCTCCATCTGCGCTGTCCGCCCGTTGTCGCCGATGACGGGCACGTCCCACTGATCTTCCTTGTTGTAGAAGACCGCCGGATTGGTCATGTGGTAGGTGGAGAACACCTCCGTCTGCAGCGTGAAGAGATCTTGCGGGTACCGCACATGGCTGCGGAGATCGGCCGGCATGGCATCCATCGGGGTGAACAGATCGGGAAAAATCTTGCCGATCGTCGCTGCGATCGGATCGTCCGGGTCGGCCAGGTAGTAGGTCGTCGTGCCGTGATAGGCATCGATGACGATCTTGACCGAGTTGCGGATGTAGTTGATGTCGCGGTTCACCTGGGTCGAGTACGGGTAGCCATTCGACACCGTGTAGGCATCGACGATCCAGAACAACCGCCCGTCGGCGATCACGAGATATGGATCGCGGTCGTACATGAGGAACGGCGCGATCGTCTCGACACGATTGCTGATGTTCCGGTGGAACAAGATGCGGCTGTCGCCGGTCAACTGTGCGCTGACCAGCAGGTTCAAGGCGCGAAAGCGCAAACTGAACAGAAGCTTGCGCAGCAGACCGCCGATCGGCACGCCGCCGTCGCCGTCGTAGGTGGTGTAGATGTTGTCGTCTCCCTCCGGATAGTGAAACTCCCGGGTATTCGTCCGCACGACGACATAGTCGTTCGACAGCTCGCCGAAGTACAGGCTGGGCTCGTCGAGGGCGAGGTCCACTTCGGAGAGTGTCGGGAGATCTTTCAAGAAGAGCACCGGGAGCCCTTCGGTGGTGACCTGGTTGACCGGGCCGAGCGCCACGCCGTAGCCATGCGTGAAGACCAGCCGCTCGTTGGGCCAGGACCGGTTCGTCAGGCTCGCCGAGTTGAGCTCTCGGCTGGACAGCATGATCTGGCGGTACTGTCCGTCGATCACATAGCGGTCGTTGTCGACCGAGGCGAAGTCGTAGTACGACCGGATGGCCTGAATTTGCCCGAACGTGTCGAGCAGCGGTTGGTGATCCCACAGCCGCACGTTGTTGATCGTCTCGGAGTTCGCCTCGATGTCTTCACGCGTGAGCAACGCGTCGCCCGAGAGCTCGCGTTCCTCGATCGTGTCGAGCGCGAACGCCTTGCGCGTGGCGGCCACGTTGTAGACGATGAACGGCGCTTCTTTCTCCTGCTCGTTCGGCGTGACGATGAGCCGCTGGTTGAGCGCCGCATAGCCGTTGCCGGCCGCCGAGACGGTCACGTAGAGGATCGCGGCCAACGGCACCGGCCAGTTCTTCGGCGAGAAGGCCTGGTAGGCGGCGAGACCTGCCCCGAGCAGCGACACCGCCATCAGGAGCCGCAGCATTGGTAGTCGCACCTCGACGTCGACGTACGCGGCGCCCTGGATCACAGTCGACGGCGTCAGGAGCAGCCGTGGCATGTCGAGCGATGCGCCCCAGGCCAAGAGCACCAGGAAGGCGGCGGCAAGCAGCGACAGATGCTGGCGGGCGCGCCGGGAGATCTTCAGCCCCGTCGGCGGATCGAACCCGACCGATCCGGCCATGAAGTAGATGGCTGCCGAGCCCGCCAGGCTCAGCACGACGATCGCCACCAGGAGAGACCGGATGAAGCTGAGGAAGGGCAGTTCGAAGATGTAGAATGCCACGTTACGGCCCAGCAGCGGATCTACGTCACCGAACGGCGTCGCGTAGCGGTACTCCAGCCACACCAGCCATTGACCTGACGCGAACATGGCCATGAACAGCGCGACCAGACCCGAGGCGGCGACGGCAATCAATCGCAAGCCCTTGCGATCGATGACGATCGGCTGTACCTCCGGTCCACCGGTCGCAAGGAGATAGGGCTTGGTCATTTCCTGCAGCGCGAATCGCAGGCTGCCCAGGAGCGCCACGAAGGCGACCCCGAAGGCGACCCCGCCCAGCAGGATCTTCGAGACCAGCGTGCGCACGAAGACGGCATCGAATCCGAGCTGCGTGAACCACAACCAGTCGGAGTAGAAATTGACGAAGGATGGCACAATCAGGAATAGCACCACCCCGGCGATGATCAGTGGAACTCTGATAGGCATGGGCGCCTCAGCCCTGCGCGGGCATGAACGGGACACTACATCATACGCTGAATACGCCGAGTCCACACCGTTTCGAACGGGTTGACCGATCGACGTATCGGGAGGCTGGCTCGTGACGACCGCGCACCGGCTGGTCGGAGCCGTGCTCGCCGTGGGAGCCGCGGTCTGGGGCTATGGTCTGCTCTTTCCGAGTCCGGAAGACGAGATTCGCCGTCAGCTCGACGCGCTGGCCGAGGCGGCCAGCGTGGCGCCGGGTGCAACGAATCTCGAGCGCCTGGCTCGTGCGGCCAGGCTCGGACGCTTCGTGACCGAGGATGTCGTCATCGATCTGGGCGGCCGGCTGGGCGCGGCGCGGGGCCGCCAGGCCGTCATCGGCGTCGCCGCGCGCGCGCCGGTCGGCGCCGACGGTGTCGCGTTCCAGTTTCTGGACGAGCGGATCGTCCTGGCTGGTGACGCGGTGTCTGCGACCGTCACCCTGACCGTGCGTGGCACCGGCGTCAACCTGGCGACCGGCGACGAATGGGTTGACGCGATCGCGCTCGACATGCGCTGGCGGGACGTGGATGGCGCATGGCTCGTCGCGGCCGTGACCGCTGTCGAGTTGATCCGACGCCGGGAGCGCCGGTGATACGCGGTGATGCATGGGTGACGACCCACGACCCGCCGCTTGATCGTGAGCCGGGTGTCTGGGTAGAGTGGCGTGTTGGGCCGGCGACGTCAGACGACATTCCGACGCAGCCGAAACAACACCGAGATCGTTGCTGCTAGGCGACTGAATTGTTGGCGGCGCGCGGTTCCGCGCGCGTGTAGCGGCCGTCCGTCTCGCGCCGCAGGAACTGTTCGTCGATCAACGTGTTGAGCACGACCGTACAGGCGTCGCGATCGAGTCCCCAGAGCCGCTGGGCCTGCGCCAGCGTGAGACGCAGACCAGGCGTGTCCCGGTAGCCGTCCCGGATTCGCTGCATGAGCTCTTCGAAATGGACAGGCTCGTTGCGCATCGGTTTCGGTGGGCGGACGGCATCATTATAGCGCCCTGTCGGGCTCGTCGTGTGCTCCGATACCACTATCGCAAAATCAGTAAGGAACGTACGGTCTGTTTCGGCAAGGTGACACGGCGGATGTGCCAAGATTGAAACGATTTCACCGGCGGGCTGCTCTGCAGGCCCTTGCATGCGCACGGCTGATTGATTTTGGGAGGTGACGAGGGTGCTCGATGAGTGATCGCAAGTACCGGCAGCGCGGATATCAGGATGACGCGCCGGCGCCGTCGCGAGCCGCGCGACCGGGCCAGGAGAAAACCAGAGAGCCCAGAGGCCGCCCGCCGCTCAGGCCGAAGTCCCCGAACATGCCGGGGTTCCACGACGTCGTCCGCTGCGCGCGCTGCGGACGCCTCCTCAATCTGCCGATTGGCATGGAGTCTGCTTGTCCGCAGTGCGGTTCGGCGCTCCACAGTTGCGCCCAATGCGTCTTTTTCGACCCGAGCAGCCGGTTCGAATGTTCGCAGCCGATCTCCGCCCGCGTGACGCCCAAAGACGGGCGCAACGAGTGCGGATACTACGCCCCACGGGTGACCGTGGAACGGCAGACGCACTCGTCAAAGGGTCCCCCGGACGCGAAGCGCGCGTTCGACGACCTGTTCAAGTAAGGGCCTACCACGCGACCAACACTCTCACATCTCGCACGTTGTGGCCGGTCGGTCCGGTGATGACGGCGTCGCCGAGTGGTTCAAAGAACCGATGCGCGTCGGCGCGCCGTAAGTACTCATCCGGGTCGAGGTGCTCACGGGCGGCGCGGGCAAGCGTATCGCCGTCGGCGACCGCGCCTGCCGCAGGCGCCGACCCGTCGATACCGTCGGTACCGGCGCTCAGCACCGCGACGCGTCGGCCGGCGATCCGTCGCACACACGCCAGGACGAATGCTTGATTTCGTCCGCCCAGGCCCGGATCGGAGACCGGACAGGAGAACTCTCCGCCGCTGACGACGGCGACGGTGGCGTGCGGGTGCGTTCGCCGTGCGTCGTCCAGACGTGCGAGCAAGTGGTCGACCGTCTGCTCGAGGCCCCAGGTCTCGCCGGGCGCGTCGTCGACCGTCGTCCGCCAGTCGAGTGCCTGGGTCTCTCCAGCCATGGTGTTCTTGGCGGCGGCGGATCCCAGCAGCTCGACCCAGCGGCTCGACGCAAACAGCGGGGAGCCCGGCTTCGGCGTCTCCGGAATGCGCCGCTCGTCGAAGATGCGGCGAACGGCCTGGGGCAGATGCTCGAGCAGGCCTGCCTGTTCGACGATCCGTCGGCACTCCTCCGCGGATGAGACGTCCGGCATCGTCGGGCCGGACGCGATCGCCGACGGATTGTCGGCCGGCACGTCGGACACGTAGAGCGTGATCTGCCGGGCCGGCGCGGCGGCGGCCGCCAGCTGTCCCCCCTTGCTCCGGGAGAGATGCTTGCGGACGATGTTCATGTCGGCGATTGGCAATCCGCTCGTGACGAGCCGCGCGTAGAGCGCCACGACGTCCCCCCGGCCCAGCCCGTCGATCGGCAGCTCGGCCAGCGCGGAGCCGCCGCCGGACAGGAGATAGATGACCAGGTCGCGCTCGCCCAGGCGCCGGAGCCGTTCGACGATCGCCGATCCCGCCTCGAAGCTCTGGTCGTTCGGTACCGGGTGTCCACCGACGAAGTACGTGCAACCGTCGACTGGCGCTGCCGGCTTGGCCACACCGACGACGATTCCCTCGAACGGATGCGGCGTCAGGAGCCGCGCCACCGCTTCGGTCATCGGCACGGCGGCCTTCCCGATTGCAATGACCACGAGGCGGCGCACGTGCGCGAGGTTGATCGCCTCGTCCGACTCGTCGTCGATCATGAGACACGACTGGCGCACGCACACCTTCGCCCGCATGGCATCGGCGAGATCGAGCCGGGCCAGGCTACGCGCGAACAGACGGCGGAGAACGGATTTCAATGTTGACCATCGTACACACCTTCCCGGGCAAATGCATCAGCGAACGGACTGCTGAAAGGACGAGTCCTCTCAGGTATCGATTTCGCCCGCAAGTCCTCGTGCTAGCATGCATAAAGTTCAGATCCCAGACGACAGGGGGATGGGCATGCCAGTCGCCGGTTTCGTTTTCGCCTTCAGTTGCGCCGTGGTCTTGGCGGCCCAGCCGGGCTCGCTCGTGGCCGTCGAGTACCGGCTGAGCTTTCCCGAGCCGGCGCATCGCTGGATGCAGGTCGACGCGACCTTCTCCGCCTTGCCGCCGGCGCCGCTGCAGATTCGCATGAGCCGGACATCGCCGGGGCGCTACGCCCTGCACGAGTTCTCGAAGAACGTGTTCGAGTTCAGCGCGTTCGACGGAAACGGCACTCCGCTGGAGATCGTTCGGCCCGACGCCGCACGCCAGCGGTGACGGCATGGAACACCGCAACAGCACGGTGCTGACCTCGTCGGGATCGCTGCGGCGGCGGGCGCCGGGTCAGGCCTGGCTGGGCGACGTGCGGTTCGAGTACGGCACGAACGGGGCCCGGTTGCAGTCGGCCGCGCCGTTCGGGTCTCCACTCTACGCCGCCGGGCTCGATCGTGGTGACGTACTTCAGTCGATTGACGGAGATCCGATTACGTCGTCCGAGCGGTTCGACCTCGCACTGGGCGACCACGCGCCGGGTGATGCGGTCCAGGTGGTCTTCCTGCGGCGCGGGGCGTCGAATGCGTCGTCCGCGACGCTCGTGCTGGCCGAAGATCCGCACGTCGAGATCGCGGTCGGGTCGGACGCGGACGGCGCGGCCCGAGCGTTTCGCGCGTCATGGCTCGAGTCGCGAATCCGGAACTGACCCTTCGGTCGATCGTGGCGCGCCGCGCGTGCGTCCCCGCCTCACTCACGACCGCGAAGTATGATGGATCCAGGCAATGACCGATCGCGATCCCGTCTGCGGCATGTCGGTTGACCTGGCGACGACGCCCCACACCACCGAGCATGGTGGCCGCACCTACGGGTTCTGCTGCGGCCAGTGTCGCGACAAGTTTCTCGCCGATCCGGGTCGATACCTGACACCGCCGGCCGCGCGCGACCAGGCGCCGGCCGCGCCGCCTGTCTCCGGGGCCACGTACGTCTGCCCCATGGATCCCGAGGTGCGTGAGGATCAGCCCGGGGCCTGCCCGAAGTGCGGGATGGCGCTCGAGCCGCGGGTCACCGAGGCCGAGGCGCCGCCAAACGCCGAGCTCATCGACATGACGCGGCGGTTCTGGGTGGGTGCCGCGCTCGGGGTGCCGGTGTTCTTGGTGGCCATGGGTGAAATGGTGTTCGGCGCCGGTCTGTGGGGTGTCGTCGGTCGTGGCACGGGCAACTGGCTGCAGCTGGCGTTCGCCACGCCGGTGGTGCTGTGGGCCGGCTGGCCGTTCTACGCGCGCGCCTGGGTGTCGATCGTGAACGCCAGCCCGAACATGTTCACGCTGATTGCACTCGGTGTGGGATCGGCGTACCTCTACTCCGTGGCCGCAACCGTCGCGCCGGGACTGTTCCCCGCCGGCTTTCAGACGGCGACCGGCGTCGAGCCGTACTTCGACACGGCGGTCGTCATCACCGTGCTGGTGCTGCTGGGGCAGGTGCTCGAGATGCGCGCGCGCAGCCGCACCGGCGCCGCCATCCGCGCGCTGCTTGGATTGGCTCCGAAAACCGCGCGGGTGATTCGCGAGGGGGACGAGCGCGACGTGCCGCTGCCGCTGGTGCGGGTTGGCGATCTGCTGCGGATTCGCCCGGGCGAGAAGATCCCGGTCGATGGCGTCGTCGTGGAAGGCACGAGCGCCGTGGACGAGTCGATGGTCACCGGCGAGTCGATTCCGGTCGAGAAGTCGGCCGAGGCGCCGCTCATCGGCGCCACGATCAACGGCACCGGGACGCTCACGATGCGTGCCCGGCGGGTCGGCAGCGACACGCTGCTGGCGCAGATCGTGCGGATGGTGAGCGAAGCCCAGCGGAGCCGCGCGCCGATTCAGCGGCTCGCGGACCGCGTGGCCGCGTACTTCGTGCCCAGCGTCGTGGCGGTGTCGATTGCGGCGTTCATCGGGTGGAGCCTCTGGGGCCCCGAGCCCCGCCTCGCGCTGGCGCTGGTCAGCGCGGTCGCCGTCCTCATCATCGCGTGTCCCTGCGCGCTCGGCCTGGCGACGCCGATGGCGATCATGGTGGGCACCGGGCGTGGCGCGAGCGCCGGCGTACTCATCAAGAACGCGGAAGCACTCGAGGCGCTGGAGCGCGTTGACACGCTCGTGGTGGACAAGACCGGCACGCTGACCGAGGGACGGCCGCGGGTGGTCGCCGTCGTTGCGGCGGTTGGCTGCACGGAGACCGAGGTCGTCCGGCTCGCGGCCGCCCTGGAGCAGGCCAGCGAGCATCCCCTGGCGTCGGCGGTCCTGGCGCGCGCGCGAGCGGACGGTGTGTCGGTACCGGCGGCGGCCGATTTTCGGGCCGACGTCGGCCGCGGGGTGACCGGATCGATCGACGGCCGACCGGCCGTTCTCGGGACGCGCGAACTGCTGGACGCCCACGCGATCGACATCGGTGCGCTGGCCGCTCGCGCCGACGCGCTCCGGCGTGACGGGCAGACGGTGATGTTTCTGGCCGTCGCTGGCCGCGTTGCGGGGCTGCTCGGCGTCGCCGATCCGATCAAGCCGTCGACGCCCGAAGCGCTCGAGCTGCTGCGCCGTGACGGGTTGCGGCTCGTGATGGTGACCGGTGACAACGAAGTGACGGCGCACGCGGTTGCGGCGACGCTTGGGCTCGAGGACGTCAGGGCCGGCGTCCTGCCCGCCCGGAAACGGGAGATCGTTGCCGAGCTCGAGTCGCGCGGCGGCGTCGTCGCGATGGCGGGCGACGGCATCAACGACGCGCCGGCGCTCGCCGAGGCGACGGTTGGCATCGCGATGGGCACCGGCACCGACGTGGCGATGGAGTCGGCCGGCATCACGCTGATCAAGGGTGACCTGCGGGCGATCGTGCGCGCGCGGCGGCTCAGCCGGGGAACGCTCCGGAACATCCGCCAGAACCTGTTCCTGGCGTTCGTGTACAACATCGTGGGCGTGCCGGTGGCCGCCGGCATCCTGTACCCGCTCACGGGCCTGCTCATCAGCCCGATTTGGGCGAGCGCGGCCATGACGCTCAGCTCGCTCTCGGTGATCGCCAACGCGCTGCGCCTGCGCTCGCTGGAACTCTGATACTGGAAGATGCGTCCAGATAGTACACGGGGAATGGGAGAAGACGATGATGACTCGATGGGTATTCGCCTGCGTCACCTTGCTGCCGCTGGCCGCGGCCGGCCAGCCGCAACCGAACACTCGGGTCGACCTGCAGGCGCTCTTCGCGACGGGCCAGTATCAGGCGGTCATCGATCATCTACCGGAACGCGCCGGTGATCCGGCGGCTGTCTATCTGGCCGTGCAGAGTCACGCCAAGCTGAAGCAGCCTGACCAGGCGACCGATTTGCTCAACGACCTGGCGGCGCGGACCGCGGAGGACCCCTGGCACCACGTCGCCCGGGCGGTGCTGTCCGTCGGCCAGGGCGACCTCGACCGGGCGCTCACTCATGCCACCCAGGGTGTCGCGCTCGGCGCGGCGATCCCCGACGCGCATTATCAGCTCGGGCTCGTCCTCGCCGCACGGCAGGAGTTTTCGGCGGCGGCGGCCGCCTTCGACACGGCGGCTGAGCGGCGCGCGGCGTTCGCCTACGCCTTCTACCAGGCCGGCCTGGCCTACTATCGCCATCAGCGAATTGACCTTATGGCGGCGCGGTTCGAGTCGTTCTTGAACGCCGCCCCGCAGGCGCCGGAGCGCACGCAGGTCGAGTCGATCATGCGCACCGTGCGGGGCCGGTAGGTAGCAGCCCGTGTTAGGACATTAACGCTGGGCGGACGGACCGGGCGGCGGCGGCAGACGGCGACGCCCTATCAGGCGGCGCTGGCCGCGCGGTTCGAACAGCTGCAGGAGCTGCTGCGTGACCTCCCGGGCATTCGCGAAAAGCCGCTGTGGGGCGGGCTCGCCTACCGGTACGACGACCGCGTCGTCTTCGTCCTCACCCGCCGTCCGCGTGTCATCCTGCTCGAGATGAAGCTCACCGAGTTCGAGGCGGACGAGGCGCTTCGTCTGCCTCATGTGCGGCCGCACAGCTTCACACGCCTCGCCCGGACGGGCTGGATCGCCGCCGTCATTCGGCCGGAGACGCCGCTCGAGCGGATCCGTGAGCTGGTGGACCGGAGCTACGACCTGCGCATCGAATCGGCGACGCTGACAAAGTGGTACTAACCCCAATGTGACAAAAAATCACGCGCGTCCTCACCGGCCGGTCGCCGGAACGGGGGCGCGCGTGTGTAGCGCAGGCTTTCAAGCCTGCGTGGGCGAGCCGCAGGTGAAGCCCTGGGCTGCGACGTCGCAGGGCTGAAGCCCTGCGCTACACGCCCACTCAAGTGAGTTTCGGTTTGAGACTCAAAAGGCATGGCCGATCGAGAAGAACCATCGGCCGGACGGCTCGCCCGACCTGCGCCGGAGGCGCGCGCCGTAGTCGGCGCGCAGCAGGGCGAAGGGAGTCTGGACCCGGAGGCCCAGGCCCAGGCTCATCCGGAGGTCGACGAGCGACAGGTCGCGGACCGAGTCGAACGCGTTGCCGGCGTCGAAGAACGCGACGCCGCCGAATCGCCCGACCACGGGGAATCGCACCTCCTGGTTGACGATCAGCAGCGCGTTGCCGCCGACGACATTCCCCAGAAAATCGGTCGGTCCGAGCGAGTCTTCACGATACCCGCGCACGCTGTTGCCGCCGCCGGCCACGAAGCGCTCGCTCGGGATGAGCTGCTGCTCGAACGCCTTGGCCAGGCCGAGCCGCACGGCCGAGGCCAGGATGACGCCGCGGCCGATCGGCCGGTAGTAGAACTGCTGCGCCAGGTACTTCACGAACCGGACGTCCGACCCGAGGCCTTCCGGCGCGTACTCGAAATTCGAGGAGTGGAACCACCCGCGCGTCGGCTCGACAAGGTCGTCTCGCGTGTCCAGCAGCGCCGTCGTGTTGAGGCGCGCGATGTCGATGGTGACATCGAACGGAATCGGGACGAACCCGAGGTCCTCCGAGGGCAGCGCCTCGTTGAACGTGTGATTGCGCTCGAAGTTGTACGAGTACGCGACGACCAGATTCGACGCGGGCCGAAAGCGCTGTTCGATCGTCACGGTGGACAGATCGGCCACGAGCGGCAGCGCCGTGTCCCGGTTCAGCCGCTCGCGATCGCGTGAAACGAACAGGCTCGTCGTCAACGGCAGGCCGAACAGCGAGGGCATGGTCAGGAAGCTTCGGGTCGTGCGCTGCACAGTGTTGTAGCGGGTGGAGACCCCGAGGGTGGCCGCCCGGCCGAGGAGGTTGGATCGCGTGAGGTCGGCGGATAGCCCGGGGCGCAGCGTGCGCCCGCTGGCCTCGCGGAGCGGCGCGTTCTCGTCGGCCACCTGAACGCCGTAGCGCAGCTGATAGGCGGGCCACTCCTCCACGGTCACCCTGGCGCGGACCGGCTCGTCGTCGCCGGGCGGCCGCGCGGTGTCGATCGGCTCGGCTTCGATGTTCACGCTGCGAAAGACTCCGGAGTTGTACAGCCGCCGTCGGGCCTCGAACCAGGACTCCAGATCGACCGGCTCGCCGGGCGTCAGCTGCAGGGCGCGCTCGACGACGCCCGGGTGCGTGCGGAAGATGCCGGTGACGGCGACGCTGTCGAGCACCTGGCGCGCTCCTTCGTCGATCGTGACCTGGACGGCGACATCGCCCTCGCGCTCATCGATCACGGAGGTCGTGGTGACGGTCGCGGCGTTGAACCCGTCGGCTCGATAGCGGGCGTCGAGACGCCGCCGGGCCGCCTGGAGCGCTGCGGGAACGTAGACGCTGCCAGGCGCCAGCCCGAGCACGTCGCGGATCTCCGGCTCCGACAGCGCCGTCTGGCCGGTCATCGTGACGGTCGAAATCCTCGAGCGCGGCCCTTCATCGATCCGGATCGAAAGCGTCGCGGTCTCGCCCGCGAACGTGAGGGGATCCACCGAGACGCGGGCGCGTAACCAGCCCTGGCTGCGATAGAGCGCCGTCAGCGGCGCAGCGGCGCTGCGCGGATCGACCCACGCCGTGATGTCGGCTCCCGAGGCGGCCAGCTGCCGCTCCAGTTGGTCGCGGTCGATCCCGGTGTTTCCCGTGAACGCGAACTCGCGCGACGCCGACCGCGGACCAGGCGCGATCGACACGACGATCGTCTTGGTGCCCGGACCGTCGGCCTCGACGGTGGCTTCCACCGACGCCTGGACGAATCCCCGTGACGCGAGGTGGGAGGCGGTCATCGTTCGCAGCTCATCGAGCAGGAACCCGTCGAAGACCGATCGAGTCCACGCCGCTTCCATGGCGCGCCGCAAGTCACCGGGGGGATCGTAGCCTTCGACCACGAGCGCGGTCTGCGGGCCGCTGTCGATCTCGTACTCGAGTCGAACGGTGCCGTCGCCGTCGTCGGTCCGGCGCTCCCGGATCCGCACCTCACGGTAACCGTGCTCGTGGTAGAAGCGCTCGAGCCGGTCCTGGTCGCGCTGCCATCTGTAGAATTCGAAGCGGTCGCCGGCCGCAATGTCCAGCTCCCGCGCGAGCGTCGGGTCGTCGAAGACCGGGGCGCCGGTGAACTGGACAGCCGAGACCCGACGGGGTGGCTGCTCGGTCGTAGACCTGGGGCGGTTCGGCCCATCGGCCAGCCGCGGCGCGTCGCCGAACGACACCGCGTGTCGAAACTCGTAGGATCGGTCGTTGTCGTCCAGCACGACGCCGCGCAGCTGCAGGCCCCGGCGCGGCGCGTAGTTGACGATCCAGATAAGGGATCCGGTCTCCTTCAGACTCTGCGAGAAGATGAGCTGCACGTCGCGGCTGACGTTCTTGCCGAACGTGAGGCGTGCGCCCGGGTCGGTCTCCGTGGCGATCAAGCTGGAATCGAACCGGATGTCGCCGCCGGTGGTGTCGAGGCGCAGCGTATCGAGGCCGACGATGCGGCCAGCCGCGCCGAGCGCGTCGGCGGAGACGAGGCCCAGCGCCTGCTCGCGGGCGATTACGCCGGCGGCGCCGCCCGCTTCGTCCAGCGTGCGGCCGGTGAGCAGCAGCGAGACGATGTCCGGCTCGGTTTGGGCCGGTGATGCGCTCAGCTGTGATTGAAAATTGTCGACGGTGCCGTTGAGATTCAGCGTGATGTCATGTCCGGAGACGCGCGTCCGGGCGGTCAACGTGAGATTCGGCTCGATCCGGCGCGGGTTCGTGAAGTCGATCGCGCCACTGTCGATCTCGTAGGTATTCCTGCCGAGAAAGACCTCGCCGCCTTCGCGGATCGTCACGCGCCCGGCCAGCGCTGGCTGGGCCAGCGTGCCAACGAGCTGCAACTCGGCGCCCAGTTCGAGATTCGCGTAGTTGTTGTCGACCACGAGATCCTCGGCGGTGACCAGGCGCGCGTCCAGCGACCACTCATCGAGTCCGCCCGGTGCGCCCTCGACCTCGGCCGCTGCGGTCTGGGCCTGGAGCGCCGCCAGCAGGCCCGAGGTGAGCGAGAGCGGGTCCCGGTAGTCGCCTCGGACGAGGGTCAGGGTGCCGCCCAGCGTGGTCGCCTCGGCCGAGCGCGTCACGGTGAGGTCGGCATCGACCTCGGTGCGCACGCCCTCGGGAACGTTCATGGCGAGGCCCCGCCCGGTGATCGAGAGTGTGCCGTCGGTGACACGCCACCCGGTGATGCCGAAATCGCCGTCGAGGGTCAACGTGCCGCCGTTCGCGATGCCGGCGAGATCGCGGGTGCGCAGGCGTTGGCCGTCGAGGATCAGGCTGCCGGTCAACGCCGTGATTGCGACGGCGGGCTCGGCGATCCGAAGCGCCGCGTCCTCGAGCGCGATCGAGCCGCTGAGCTGCGGCGCACTGGCGCGCCCGAGCAGGCGGGCGTCGAATGTGGCGCCGCCACTGGTGGCCGCCCCGCCGAGGACGGCGCCCAGAATACGGAGGTCGAGCTGGCCGGTGGCCGTGACGTCGAGCTCCGGGTCGTCGGCGATCGACACCTGGCCGGTAAGCGTCAGGTTGTTCTCTGCCGTGCCCCACTCCCAGGCCGCAATCTCGATCCGGCCGTCGCGCAGCTCGAACCGGGTCGGCAGACGCTGCGCGATCGGAACGTCGGTGGCGGTCAACTCGGCGTGCGGCAAGGTCAGCTCGCCGCGGAGGCCGGCGCGGGACCAGGCCGACGCCTCGAGCGCCAGGGTCGCGTCGATCCGGCCGTCGAGACGTTCACGCGTGGCCGGATCGACGAACGGGGTCAGGAGGTCCGGCGTCAGTCGCTCGAAACGCGCGTCGAACCGGCCCGGCCCGGCCGCCGCTTGCGGCCCGAGGAGCTGTTCGGGCAGGAAGTCGCGCCAGAGCGCGATCGGGGCCCACCCGGTCGCGTCGACGGTCGCGCCCTGCCACGCGCCGTGCAGACGCTCCAGGACGAGCGCGCGATCTCGATAGCGCGTTCGTACCTCGAGCTCGGTGAGCGGCGGGAGATCGTCGAGCGTCACCGTCCCGCCGGTGATCTCGAGGTCGGCTTCGACAAGCGGCTGCGCGAGCGGACCGACGACCGACAGGCGAGCCTGCATCGCACCGGTGAGCACGACGGCGGGTGCCGGCACGCCCGCCGCGAGGCTGAGCAGGCTCACGGCCTCACCGACATCCCCGACCAGTGACGCTTCCAGCCGATCTGCCGGCGACGACCCAATCCGGCCGTCGAGCGTGAGGCGTGTCGCGCCGATGGCGAGTGTCAACGCCTCGACCTCGAAGCGGTCGTCGGCATAGCGCACCGTGGCTGGGCGTGCGAGCCGCAGCGGGGCGCCGCCGAGCATGGCGTCGAACACCCGCAGCTCGACGCTGGCGGTGGAGCGCGACGGATCGGCCAGCAGGCCCGTCGACTGCAGTGTCAGCGACATCGTCCCCGTGAGCTCGGTCGGTCGCTCGTCTGCCGCGACCAGCCGGCCCGGGTTCAGTTCGTCGATCTCCGCGGTGAGCTCGTAGGTACCGCGCGCCCGGTCGATCCGGGTGCGTGCATCCAGGCCGAGTTCCGCAGCCGTGGCGTGCAGCTCGACGAGGTTGCCGGCCAGGTCGAGGGTCAGGTCGACCCGATCGACGGTGCGGCCCCGCCAGGCCACGTCGGACAGTTCCAGACGGCCCGAGCCGCTTGGGTCGGCGAGCGTGCCTTCCCCGTCGAACGACCATCCCACCGTCGCCGACGGCCAGGCCAGGCGCGCCGTCGGCCTCAACGGCAACCCGTCGGCCGTCGTGCGCAGACTGTACCGGCCGGTCGCGGGATTGAATCGGCCGCTGAGATCGAGTCGCGCATCCGCCCGACGCGCTTCGAAACGCTCCAGAATGACACCATCGGGCCCCGCCTGCGCGCCGACGGTCAGGGTGTCAACCTCGAATCCTGCCACGGCAACCTCGCGTGCCTGTATCTCGACGGCGATCCGAGGCTCGTTCCATCGGCCAGTCACGTCGACGGTCGCCGTGGCGCTGCCCGACGGGCGCCAGGCTGGAGACCACGCCGCCGCGACCTGCGCGAGGTCGCCGAGCTGTGCGTCGATCTGTCCGTCGATGTCCGCTGTGTCGAGGTCGACTCGCACGTTGACTCGCGCCGAGTTCGGACCGGCGATCACGTCGGCGGCGTCGATCCGGATCTCCGCGCGAGTGCCGGCCACTCGCCCGGTAAGGGTCGCTGGTCCGATGCCGGCATAGACGAGGTCGCGGCCGGTGAACGTTCCCGTCAACGAGGGGTCGTCGAGCGTGCCGGCGAGCTCCAGGGTCCCGTGGATGCTGCCCGTGAGAGCCAGGTCGCGTCTACCCAGCACCCTGGCGGCATCGTCGATTGCGGTGATGTCGATGTCGAGCACAGCGCCGAGCGTCGTGGCGGAGAAGCCATCCGGCGACAGCACGCCGCCACCGCTGGCTTCGACCCGTGCCACGTCGCCCAGTTGCTGTGCTAGGCGGGCCGTCCACTGTCCGTCCGAGAGCTCGAGGCGAAGCTGCGCCGATAGACCGGAGGACGATTCGGGCGGCGGACGAAACCGGGCCTCGACGGTGCCTTCGACC
This sequence comes from Vicinamibacterales bacterium, assembly GCA_963667915.2. Taxonomy (GTDB): domain Bacteria; phylum Acidobacteriota; class Vicinamibacteria; order Vicinamibacterales; family UBA823. Next base: position 1,988,809 of record CAXXNN010000004.1, read on the forward strand.
GTGCTGGGATCGGTTCCCGCCCAGCCGAGACTCAGTGCGCCCTCGGCGACGCCGGAGAATGGCGTGACGGCCGAACCCGGGTCTGCGCCGCGCAGCATCGTCTCGATGTCGACGCCGGCCCACTCGGCGTCGAGCGTCCCGCCGGGGTTCGGCCCGGCGCGGGCGAGCCGGCCCGATCCTGAGAGACGGCCGCCGGCGAGCTCTGCTTCGAAGGTGTCGAGCACGACGGCGGCGCTCGAGACGGAGAGATCGGCCCGCAGGCCAACGTCATTGACGGGGCCGAGTCGAAGCGATTCGGCCGTCCAGGCGAGCGTTACATCGGGCGCGGCTGCGGCCCCCCGGAGCCGTCCGTCGATCCGGACGACACCTGCCGCGTCGAATGCGGCGCCGGCCGCGCGAATGCTCTGTTCGAGCTCGGCCGATCCTCGCACCGTGAGGTCGAGCTCGGGGACGGCGAGGAGCGAGCGCACCTGTCCTTCCAGTTCGACGGACGCGAAGCCGACCGCCAGAACACTCCGCTCGATGTCGAGATCTGTTCCGTCGAAGGCCAGGTCGGCCTCCAGTCGCTCGACGCGCGTCGTCGAGCTGCCCGACCGAACGGACGCGGTACCGCGGAGACGAAGCGCTCCGGCCGATCGGCCGGCCCCGGTCGGTTCGAGCGTCAAGTCGAGACCGCTGATCTCGACGGCCAGGTCGTCTTCCGGATCGTGCCACGACAGGTCGAGAGCGTCCACGCGGACCCTGCCGACTGTCAGGCGGGGCGCCGCCGCGCCGGCGGCGCCGGCCGCCACCTCGGCCTCCTCCGTGCCGGGGGCCGGGAGCGTGCCCTCGGCGCCGGGCACGAGCGTGACGCGGGGACGGATCACCTCTATCTCGTCGATGCGCACGTCGCTCCACAGCGACGACCAGCCGAGGTTCAGCCGCGCGCGATCGATACGGGCGAACGGCGGTCGGGATCCGGCCGCCAGCACGATCTCGTGGAGGTCGACCTCGAGGGTGAGCAGGTTGTAGCTCACTCGGGCAGCCGACGCGGCGATGCCCGTCTGGGCCTCGAGCCCCGCGCTCGCACGTGCCAGTACCAAGCGGCGCGCGAACGGCAGATGCAACCCGCCCAGCAGGACGACGATGACGAGACCGGCCCAGAGCGTGCGGCGGACGAACGGGTATGGCAGGAAATCACGCACCGTCTGGCCATTCTAGCAAGACCCTCAGGGGCCTGACTTTTTGTCGGGATGTCACTACAATCGCGGAGATCTTGCTGCTGACCGAGACGTGACACGAGGTGGTACTCATGACCCCGACCAAATCTCTCAAGACGACGACCGGACGTCGGACGTTCCTGGCATCCATGACGGCGATGACGGCCGCGCCCGCCTTGTTGACATTCGATGCGAGCGCGCAGGCGCCGGCGCGCCGCGACGGGGCGGTGCACTCGTCGTTCGATCCGTGGGTCGAGGTGCACACGGCGAACCTGCGGCACAACATCGGCGCGATCGCTCAACGGGTGGGCGGCCGCCCGATCATGGCGGTCATCAAGAACAACGCCTACGGGCTCGGCATCGTCAACGCCGGACGAACGCTGGATGCGCTGGAGGCGGTCGGCAGCCTGGCCGTCGTGAAGCTGAACGAAGCAGTAGCGCTCCGTGAGGGTGGCGTGCAGAAGCCGGTGTTGCTGATGGGACCGTTCGGCGAGTCGGATCTCGAAGAGGCCGTGGCGCGCGATATCACGCCGATGGTGTACACGCCGATCGGCGACGCGCTCGACCGGATCGCGGCGAAGCTCGGCAAGACGATCCCGATTCACGTCTGTCTGGACACCGGGATGGGCCGTGTTGGCGTGCCGGTCCGCGACGCCGCGGCGCTCGTCCGCGATCTGGCAGGCCGGTCGTCAGTGCGGATCCAGGGGCTCCAGACGACGCTCTCCGAGGACCCGGAGCTCGACCCGCTGCAGATTCAGCGCCTCCAGGAGGTCGGCGCCACACTCCGGGGTGAAGGGATCGACGTCGGCCGTCTCCACGCCGCGTCCAGCTACGCGCTGTTCGAGCACCCGGAGGCATTTCTCGACATGGTGCGGGTCGGCATGGCGATCTACGGCGTCTATCCGGAGGAGTCGTTCCGGACGATGGGGGTCCTCGACCTCCGTCCGGCGGTGGCCCTGCGGGCGCGCGTGGCGTACGTCAAGCAGCTTCATCGCGGGGAGACCGCTGGATACGACCGAGCTTACGTGGCGGAGAACGACGTCTGGATTGCCACCCTGCCGATCGGACACGTCGACGGGCTGCCGCGCGCGGCGGCGCAGGGCGGCCGGATGACGATTGGCGGCGAGCGCTATCCGATCATCGCGGCCATTTCGGCGAGCCACACCATGGTAGCGCTGGGCCGGGACACACAGGTCCAGGCGGGCGATGAGGTGACGGCGTTCGACTGGGCGGAGGGCTCGCGTCCGGAGGATTTCGCGGCCGGTTTCGGCGGGTCAGTCTACGATTTGACGATGCATCTGAGCCCGCTGATGCCGCGACGCTTGATCTGACGCGGCAGCTCGAATGCGCCGGAACGGTCACACGGGCTGTTGGGCCGACAGCGCCGCCGCCACGGGGCGAGCGGCGGCGGAGGCGACCGAGCAGCGGCGGACGGCCTGCGTGAGCGTCGCGGTTCGCGCCGCGAGTCCCCGCCGCCGATCGGGCTTCACCAACAATCGAAGCGCGTAGGTGTCAGGGGCGCCGGTCGCCCGGAGAAACGGACCCACCCGGTAGACGGCGGCCGGTACGCTCGCGCGCCGTAGGACCGTCGGGAGTTCTGGACACGCCGCGGCGGATCGATCGACGTGGAAGCTGACCAACCGATGGAGTGGAATGGGAGGGCCGCTCAGACAGGCGACCAGCACGCCGTGCTCGCTGACGTTGCGGGTCTGGACGACGGCGCACCGGGTCGCGCCCTGGGCGTCCTTCCAGGTCAAGCGGCCGGCAACCGACACGTGGCGACGCTGGTTGGTGCGCTCGTCGGTCGACGGGGTGGCATCAAGATTCGGCTGCTCCATGCGGGAGTTCAACTACAAGGATCGCGCCAATACTCGTGAGGGTGCCGGTCGAGTGCTCAAGTCGTAAAGGGCTGCAGCCGAAGGAATTAACTAGCCGTGTCAATCTGGGCAACTCTGTCGGTATGCGTCGGTCTGGATACCTCCGTAACAGTTGCACCTAGAGGTAGGATAGTTGCTATCCAGCCGGCTGGGCTCCCATGCCGAGCCGCTTCAGCTTGAGATACAGCCCGCGCCGGGTCAGGCCGAGCGTGCGCGCCGTCTCGGAGATGTTGCCCCGGCAGCCGTCGAGCGCCGTGCCGATCAGCTCGCGCTCGAGCTGGTCGACGGCCGCTGCCAGCGTCAACCTGCGGTCCAGCGCCCTGCGGCGCGGCCGGTTACCGGCTGGTTGCGTCACACGGGTCAGCTCCGGCGAGAGCTGCTCGAGGCCGATGACGGCACCGCCGGCGCTCATCGCGATGGCCCGCTGAATCTCATTCCTCAGCTGGCGGATGTTGCCGGGCCAGGCGAAGTTCGCGAAGAATTCAAGCGTGTCAGCGCCCAGCTCGACGTCGGTTTTCCCGAACCGCTCGGTCGCTTCGCGCAGGAAGAACGTGACGAGGTGCGGAATTTCCTCACGGCGATCCCGGAGCGGCGGCACGTGGAGGCGGATGACGCCCAGCCGGTAGAACAGATCCTCTCGGAAGCGGCCCTCGGCCAAACGCTGTTCGAGGTCGGCGTTCGTCGCGGCGATGACCCTGACGTCGACCCGCTGCGGCCGCGTCTCGCCAACCGGCAGAATTTCACCTTGCTCCAGAAAGCGCAGGAGCTTGGGCTGGACCTCCAGCGGCAAGTCGCCGATCTCATCGAGAAACAATGTGCCGCCGTCGGCGGACCGAATGATGCCCGGTTGGTCGGCGACGGCGCCGGTGAAGCTACCACGCCGATGGCCGAAGAGCTGGCTGTCGGCCAGCTCGGTGGTGGTCGCCGTGCAGTTGTACGGCAGGAACATCACGCCGCTTCTCGGCGAGCCGACATGAATCGCTTGCGCGATCAGTTCCTTGCCGGTGCCGCTTTCGCCGGTGATGAGCACGGTCAGGTCGTTTTCCTGGAGGCGCCGGACCTGTTCGACCACGCGGGTCATGGCGGCGCTGCTGTGGATGAAGCCGGGGAGCAGCGTGTCGAGTGCCTGCTCCACCGGCTTATGGGTCGCGCGGGTCGGCCGCTCGCGCATCGCGCAGAGCTCGAACCCCTGGCGCGCGATGAGCACCATCGTGCGGAACCGCTGCACGAGCGTGTCCGAGAACGGCGAGGGATTGGAGAGGGCGACGCGGAGCGGGCCGTCGTCACGCATGCCCACGGTGTCGACGAGCAGCGTTTGCCGGCGCTTGACGCCGGGGTCGCCGGCGGCTCTGGCGAGTCGGCGGGCAATGTTGTTGTTGGCCCCCGCGGTGGCGACGATGCGCGCACCGCCGTCGGACAGCTGCACGTACAGGACACCCACCTCTGCATCGCACGACTCGACCAACGTCGTCACGGTTTCACGGCTCAGTAGCTCGGGCAGCAAGGCGGCGTCGACGAGTCGCCGGGCGAGGACGTCGTCATTGTCGAGATGCGTCCCGATGAACTCACCGTTGCCGGTGGCGGTCAGATCCGTCTGCACGCGGCGTGTCTCCGCTACGAGCGCGCCGGCCCCGAGCGCCTCGAATTGCTCGGCCGCGTCATCCAGGTATCGAGTGGCTTTGTTGACGGCGCCGGCCCGCCCGGCCAGCTTGCCGAGGGCGAGTCGGCTCAGGCTGGCGTGATAGCGATCGCCCGTCAACTCGAACACCGTCACGCTTTGCGACAGGTCGTGATACGCGCCACTCCCCCGGTCAAGATCCGATCCGAGCTGACCATGCAACCGCAGGTACTGTCCCCATTCCCCGATCATCGACCCGCGGTCGAGGCGTGCCGCCACGCCTCCAAGCCGCTGCTCGGCCTCCTCGGTACGGCCCGCCGCGAGCAACGCCTCGGCGGCGACGAGCTCAGCCTGCACCGCGTCGTGCACCGGCACACCAGCCGTTCTGCCGATATCGGTGGCTTTGTTGAACGCCTCCTCGATGTGCCCGCGGCGGAGCGCCAGCGTGGCATCGATGACGTAGAGGGACCACGCATACCAGCGGCTCGCATTCTGACTGGGCTCGCCGTACGCGTCCCACGCTTGCTTCAGGCAGGCCTCTACCTGATCGTAGTCCCCTTGAATGAGGTGAATTTGGGCGAGGCTATCGTAGACGGCGCCCGTCATCTCGTGGAAGGGGGACGCGCGGCGGGTCTGGAGCGCGCGCGTGAGCACCTGCCGCGCTCGGGACAGGTCACCCAGGCGGATGCAGATTTGACCGAGCGTGGCCAGCGCCACGCCGAGCCCATGAGGGGCGCCGCTTCGCTCGTGCAACGTCACGCTGCGCTCGGCCAGCGCCAGCGCCCGATCATGTTGGTGCTGCATCAGCGCGACATTGGCCTGGTTACCGCTGACGATGGCGACCACGTCTTCGGCCTGGGCCGCCGATGCGATGCGCTCGGCGTGCGCGAGGGCGTCGACCGCTTCGTCGAACCGATCCTCCTGCGCCATCGAGACGCCGATGAGCGAGCGGACCAGCGCCAGGTTCCTCAGGTCGCCGGCGGCGCGCAAGGCGTCGGCCGCCTGCGCGAGGTGCTCCAGGACCGTGGCCGCATCGCCGAGCGTGCCGTAGCAGAGGGCGAGCTCGTAATGCGCCAGACCGATCGCCCGCGTGTCGTAGGCCCGGTCGGCCAGCTTGCGCGCGCGGCCGAGTAGTGCGATCGCCCGGGATTGCTCGCCGAGCGCGGCGGCGATCCGGCCGTGCAGGCGCCACAGGATCGAGAGCTGGACCGGTTCGAGGTGCTCTCGCGTGGAATCGGGCGGGCGGCCGAGTGCCTTGGCCGCCTGGCGGACATCGCCTTCGAGGAGCCAGGCCTCGGTCAGGGCGCACCGCAGCGCCAGCTCATCCCGGCGCAGCAGTCCCCGGACCTTGAGCTCACGGCTCAAAGTCCGGGTGACGTCGGTGCTCTGCCCCCGTGCGAGAGCTTCCTGGGCCTTCGTGAGTATCGATTGAATTTGCCGGCCGGCCACAGTCCGAGCATACCGTGTATACAAGGACTGATGGATACTTGCTACTCAGGACTGCACGGAAATTCCACGCAAGAGTGTGAATACAGGAGAAGGAGTAGGAGTCAGGAGACCTCACACCGTGCACGGCGCGGTGGCGAGGTCCCGGCTGGGCTGCGATGTAGGACAAGGCGCGCACAGCGGGGCTCGCGCGGGTCGGCGCGGGGCATTTCGGGGTCCCCGCGGAGATCCGCGCGGGGGTTCGGGGCTGCGTCCCGACTTGAAACTAGAACGTCGCGATGGGATTGATCGGCGAGCCGGTGCCGCCCGGCACCGCCAGTGGCGCGGCCGTCAGCATGAATTCCCAGCGCCCGCGCGCCCGCGCGGCCCGGCTGACCGCTTCGAGGTCACAATTGTCGAAGAGCGGCATGCCCATCGCGAAGATCAGGAGCTGGTGGAGCGGGAACGCGGATCCCTCCACGCCGGAGGGTTGGACGTCGGTGCCGATGTCGGTGCCGATGATGGCGACGTCGCGGGCCTTGAACCAATGGGCCGTGGAGGCATGCGGGCCGGCGCCCTGCCGTCTGATGTTCCACGGGCCGACGGCTGCGCGGCGCGCCCAGCGTCCGGTTCGGATGAACACCGCGTCGCCTGGGCGGATCGTCACGCCGGATTTGACCTCCCACGCATCCAGATCTTCCGGGTAGATCACGGCGTCCGGCTCGAGGTAGTCGACCCCCCTCAGCCAAGGGATGTCGATCAGGACGCCCCGGGTGAGGATCCCGTCCTTGAACCTGTTGACGCCCAGGGCGCCGCAACCGTCGGCCTGCACTGTGTCCTGCGGGATTCCGTTGTACAGCTGGCCGTCGCGTCCGGCGTGGCAGAGCGAATCGAGATGCGTGTGGATGAGCCCGTGATAGTTGATGGTGTAGGTGTCCATCGCTCCGGCGCCGCTGCCGACACCGCGCATCTCGTGCCCCCACGGGCTCGGGTTGTCGACGGCCTCGACCTTCTCCGCGTCACGTGCGAGCGAGACCGAGACGCCATCCCGGACCAGGGCGATCGCTTCCTTCCGCTTCTCTGCCGTGACGAGATTCAGGGTGCCCAACTGGTCGTCGGGCCCCCAGCGCCCCCAGTTCGACAGCTCCTCAATCCAGGCTTCGAGCGTCGCTGCGTCCACCGGTCTGGCCTGGACGGCGACGGTGCGCCCGCTCGGCGCGGTGGCGTAGCCGCACAGAGTGATGGTGATCGCAATTTGCGCTACTCGGGTCACGCTCGGCGTCATCACAGGGTTCCTCCGATTCGAAACGGGGAATTATAGCCGAGATCGGCTGCGCGAGCTCGATGAGCCGGGCGGGAGTGGTCTAGTGTTTCCATCGCGGGAGCGGGACCGCGGGCGGCCCGGAGTCGTGGTAGGATGGACGGCCGTTCACCACAGGTATCCGTTCGAAAGGAGTCGACGTATGGTCCGTCGAACACTGCTGTTCTTGTCGGCGCTCGCCGGGATCTTGCTGCTCGTCTCGGCGGTTCACGCTCCGGTCGCCACGGCCCAGGCCGGCACCGGGCCCAAGCTCGAATCCGGCGGTCCGTTGACCTTCGGTCCGGACGACGTGCTGTTCATCGCGGACAATCGAGGCGCCGCTATCTTCGCGCTCGAGATGGGTGATCGCCTGTCGGGCGGCGCGCCGGGCACCAAGAACGTGCCGGACATCGATCAGAAGATCGCCGCCCTGCTCGGTACCGACGCCCGCGAGATCCAAATCAACGACCTGGCCGTCAACGCCGAGTCGCGGAACGCCTTCATCTCGGTGTCGCGGGGCCGCGGGGCCGACGCGATGCCGGCACTGCTGCGTGTCGACGGCAACGGCAAGATCGATGTGATCTCGCTGAGCGACGTTGCCTACACGAAGGCGCTGCTGCCGAATCCGCCAGAGGCGGATCCGGGCGCGCGCCGCAACCCGCGAACGCAGACCATCACGGACATGGCCTATGTGGATGGGAGCCTCTTCATCGCCGGTCTGTCGAACGAGGAGTTCTCGTCGAAGCTGCGGTCGGTCGCCTATCCGTTCGAGGCGGTCGACGACGGGACGAGCATCGAAATCTGGCACGCGGCGCACGGGCAGTTCGAGACGCAGTCCCCGGTCTACACGTTCGTGCCCTATGACATCGACGGCGAGCGGCATCTGATCGCCGGCTATCTGTGCACACCGCTGGTGAAGTTCCCGATCGACGATCTGAAGTCTGGATCGAAGGTCATGGGCACGACGATCGCCGAGCTGGGCAACCGGAACCGGCCGCTCGACATGATCGTGTACCAGAAGGACGGCCAGGACTTTCTGCTCATGTCGAACACGAGCCGCGGTGTGATGAAAATCTCGACGAGCGGTTTCGACACGCAGCCTGGACTGACCGAACCGGTGAGCGGCGGCGGCACGGCCGGCACGACCTACGAGACAATCGCCGGACTGACCGGTGTCGAGCAGCTCGATCTCCTCGACGAGCGTCACGCGATCGTGATTGCGCGGAGCGACTCGGGCGCGGTCAGTCTCGAGGCGGTCGCGCTTCCGTAAACGTGACACACCTCTTCGGTGAGGACGCGGCGCGGCCGCAGATCGGTCGGCGCCGCGTCCTTGCTCGGGTCATCTGGCTGTTGACGGCGTGTATCGTTGCGAGCGCCGCGGCCTGCCGATCCGCCGACGAAGGATCAGACTCTCTCCTGATCGAAATCTCCGACGCGAACACCATCGAGGTGTCTGGCCTGTCGAGCGGCGTGCTGGCCGCCCTCGAAACGGCCGGGCTGGACGCCGACGGCTGGAATCGCGTGCTGCGGGTGAGCGTGTTCTCCGGCGACGCGGCGTTGGACGCCGGGCTGCCGGCCGTCACCGGGTCGTACGCGATCGAAGAGCGCGTCATACGTTTCACGCCGATGTTTCCATTTGACCGCGGACGGAACTACACCGTCGCGTTCGACCCGGGAGAGGTCGTGTCTGCCGACGCGTGGTCGCGATCGGAGCCGCTCGTGGCCATCGTCGGACTCCCCGCGCTCGAGGCGGCACCCAGCACGGTGATCGAGCGCGTGTTTCCGAGCGGCGATCGGCTTCCGGAAAATCAGCTGAAGCTTTATGTGTATTTCTCGGCGCCGATGAGTCGGGAAGACGGCCTGGAGTACATTCACCTGGTCGACGCTGAGGGCCAGGAGGTCGAGGCGCCGTTCCTGCCGCTCGGTACCCAGTTCTGGGACAGGGATCTTCGCCGCTACACCGTCTTCTTCGATCCAGGCCGTGTGAAGCGTGGGATCCGGCCGAACGAGGAGCTCGGCCGAGCCCTCACGGCTGGTGGGATCTACACGATCGCGATCGACCAGGCGTGGCCCGACGGGCGCGGCAAGCCGCTCGAGCGAGCGTTCGAGAAAACCTTCACGGTGGCCGAGCCAGACCTGAAGCCGCTCGACCCAGCGGCCTGGACGATCACGGCCCCGGCGGCAGGAACGCGCGAGCCGGTCGTCGCCGACTTCGGCGAGCCGCTCGACTATGGCCTGTTGGGCCGGGTGTTGGCGGTGGAGGATGCCACGGGCGTCTCGGTCGCGGGCGACGTCGCCATCACGAACCAGGAAACGCACTGGGTCTTCACGCCTGCGGTAACCTGGGCACCCGGCCGGTACGCGCTGGTGGCGCTGGGCATCCTGGAGGACCTGGCGGGCAATCGGATCGGCGCGCCGTTCGAGATCGACGTCTTCGAGCGGATCGACGCGCCGGACGAGCAGGAATCCTACCGAATCCCCTTCGAGATCGCCGCGCGTTAGCAAAGGCCGGTTACGGCAGGTCGGCGGTCTCGAGCAGCGCCAGGGTCGCCCAGCCGGTCGTCGACACATACTGCGCGTAGCTCTGCTGTCCCGGTGGCCGCGTCGTTTCGACCCAGCTGCCGTCGTCGAGCTGCTCGGTCAGGAGGAACGCTCGGCCACGCGACACCAGCGCGCGCGTCCGGTCCGGCGTCAGCGTCGGCGCGAGCAGCTCAGGCGCGTCGAGGAGCGGCCGGAGGGCCAGGACGACCAGCGCCGTATCGAACGGCTCCGTCCTCGAGGTCAGATAGGCGCCCCACCCGCCTGACGGTGCCTCGCCGTCGACGATGAGGCGCAAACACCGCTGCCGCTGGGCGCCGGCGCCGCCGTCGGTGTCGCGTCCGAGGCCCAGGACCACCGAGGCGGCTTCGAGCACCGTTGTCACCTCGCGGGCGCGCAGCCAGTGGCCCCCCCTCACGATGGCGCCGGTATGCCGCCCGGGGTCGTCGGCTCGGAGGGCCCGCAGCGCTGCCCAGGTCGCGAGGCTGGTCCCATAGGTCGCCGGCGAGCCGATGCTGCCACTCGAGTCGAGACGCCAGGAGCCGTCCTCGCGCTGATCGGAGCTGACCAAGACGGCGGCCCTTTCCAGCGCCGGGCGCGCGTCGTCGTGTCCGGCCTCGATGGCGCTCACGAGCGCGCCCGCGAACTGGATCCGTGCGAGCACGGTGTCGCTGAACGACTCACCGAGGGCATTGTCGTCCCAGGCATCCGGGCGGCGCAGCCAATCGTAGGTGTCGGCGAGCGCCGCCGGCGCGACCTCCCGCCCGTGGCGGATCGCCGCGTAGAGCGCCCGCGCGGCGTCGCCGTTGTTGTGGCACGAAAAGCACCGGTTCTCGGCAGGCCAGCGCGGGACCTCGATCGAGAGGAACGCGACCGCGCGGGCTTCGGCAGACGCTGCCGCGCTCTGAGGGGTCGACTCGGCGAGCAGCATCGCGGCGGCGGCGCACAGGGCGACGGCCGCGCCGATCGTCGCGATCGCCGGCTTCGCGCGAGGCATCATGCCCTATAGGCTATAGGGCATGGACGCTGGGCGCGACATGATCTTCCGGGACGAGCTTCCAGAGCGCGGCCAAGGTGGGCGCCATGGAGATCATCGCAGAGCGCCTCGGCTCAGGCGTATCGCCGTCGCCTTCGCGATCGGCGTGGTCACCGCCGCGCCGACGCTGGCCGATGACTGGCCGCAGTGGCGTGGCCCGACCGCGGATGGGGTCTCCGGGGAGACGGGCGTTCCGATCCACTGGGCACCCGGCGAGAATATCGCGTGGCAGGCGCCGCTTAGAGGTCTCGGCACGTCGACGCCGATCGTCTGGGGCGACCGGATCTTCGTCACGTCTCAGGTCGGTCGGGGTGGCATCGACGAGCGGGGCGCTCGGTTCGCCAACACCCGCCGTCCCAAGTCCTACGACAGCGCCGACGGCGCCATCACCTTGATCGTCCAAGCGTTCCAGCGCGCCGACGGCGCCCTATTGTGGGAGTACGCCATGCCGGCCGAAGGATGGGTGCCGCCGGTCCACCGGAAGCACAACCTGGCCAGCCCGAGCTGCGTGACCGACGGCGAGTTGGTCTACGCCTGGTTCGGCAACGGCCAGATCGTGGCGCTTACCCTCGACGGCGAGCTCGTGTGGTCGCGACACATCGGCGAGGAGTACGCCAGGTTCGACGTCCTCTGGGGGCACGGCAGCTCGCCGATGCTGTACGACGAGACGATCGTGCTGCTCTGCGACCATCCACCGGGCGGGTACCTGCTGGCGCTGGACCGCCGGACGGGTGAGGAGCGATGGCTGCTCGACCGCGGTCCGGGTCTGCGCTCGTACAGCACCCCGTTTCTCGTCGAGACCGCCACCCGCGACGAGCTCATCGTGAACTCGGCGAACCGCGTGGAAGCCTACGATCCCCGTTCGGCCGAACTGCTGTGGCACGCCGGCGAGGCGGTGTCGCTGGCGATCGGCATGCCGGTCTACGCCGATGGCGTGCTCTATACCAGCCGGGGCTATGCGAGCGGACCCTATCTGGCGATCCGGATCGGCGGGCGGGGCGACGTGTCGGTGTCGCACATCCTCTGGCGTTCGCCGACCCGTGCGCCGTACATCTCGTCTCTGCTCCTCTACGACGGGCTGCTCTACATGGCCACCGAGTTGGGGATCGTGTCGGCGACCGACGCCGCGGACGGAGCCCTCGTCTGGCGCGCGCGGCTCGACGGCGTCTTCACGGCGTCGCCCGTGGCCGCAGACGGGCACGTCTACCTGCTGGGCGAGAGCGGCGAGACGTTCGTCCTCGCCGCCGGACGCGAGCCGACCGTGGTCGCGCGCAACCCGCTCGGCGAGCGCACCCTCGCCTCACCCGCCATCTCGAACGGCCGGATCTTCATCCGCACTGACGACCATCTGATCGCGATCGGATCGCGCTAGCCCTTGGCCCGCAGCTTCACAGCCAAGCTGATCGATACTCTCTCCTGCCTCCTGCCTCACTTCGCGTCGTGGAAGATCACGCCCAGGCAGTACCGGTTCCCGCGTCTGAGACGGCTCACCCCGTGCCGCATCGTCACCCGGAAGTCTCCCCGCGTGCCTGTCTTTGGCCGGTAGTTGACCGCGAAAATCACCGCCTCACCCCGTGCCAACGGCACGACCTCGGCGCGTGACTGACTGCGCGGCTGCTGCTCGGTCAGGACGAACTCGCCGCCGTCAAAGTCCGAGTTGGGTGCACTCAGGAGGAGAGCCATTTGGACCGGGAACTGCAGCTCGCCGTAGAGATCCTGATGTAGCCGGTTGTAGTCGTCGGGGCCGTACTTGAGCAGGAGCGGCGTCGGCCGTGATTGCCCGGCCGCGTCGAGCGACGTCGCGACTTTGGCCCAGTCCAGGCCGTCGAGGCGATTGGCGATCGAAGATGCTGAGAAATCCACCGAGAGTTACAACCCCGGTGCGCGGACGGTGTGAAACGGGAGATTGACTCCTGGCGCTCGACCGGCCTTGCGTCCGAAGGCCGAGAGCCCAGAGCTTTCGTCAGTTGCCGGTCTGGAACGCCATTTCCTCCGCGAACCAGTCCTGGAACTCGCTCTCGGTCTGGATCGAGACGAACCCGCGCATCCGATAGTGCCCCAGGCCGCACAACTGCGAGCAGTTGATCTCGAAGTTGCCGGTCAGGGTCGGGACGAACCAGACGGGAATGTCTTGGCCAGGGATGACGTCCTGCTTCACGCGCAGTTCGGCGATCGCGAAGCTGTGGATCACGTCCTGCGTGGACAGGTGCACGATCACCGGCTTGTCCACCGGCATGTTGAACTGGTTGATCGTCGTAAGATCGTCGGCTGCCGCCGGGTCGCTGCGGTCCAGGCCAATGGCGTTCGTGGGCGTGATCAGGTCGATCGCAGTCCGGCCGAATATCCCGTCGGGTCCCGGGTAATGAATATGCCACTCGAACTGCTTGGCCACCACGCGCACGACGGTCGACTCACCCTCCGCCGGCAGCGCATCCACGCGGGTCGCCCAGGCCGGGATCGCGAAGCCGATGAGCAGCACCGCTTCGACGAGCGCCAGCACGACATCCAGGTAGCTGGAGTTATGGCTCTTCACACCGGCGTAATCGGCCTTCGGATTTGCGGACTGGCGGAAGCGGACCAGGGTGTACAGGAAAAACGCGCCCCAGCCGACGAACAGGATGGCCATCATCCAGTGCAGCAGCACGATCAGCTGATCGACGTCAGCGGCGTGCGCCGACGCCTGCGGCGGCAATCCCAGTAGTTCCCACATCTAGTAGCTCCCTTCCAGACGGGCGGATCGTGGCACCCGCGTTCGCGCGGGACAGCTTGAACAAGCGCACGAAGAACATCGCGAAGCCGGTCGCGACGCAGGCGAGGATGCCCAGCATCAGGGCGATCGCCATGTTCATCCCGTGTGTCATGGGCGAATCGGCGGCGCCGAAACAGACCGGACAGGCCCAGGCCGCCGAGCCGTCGGCCACCAGAAGCGCTGCGCCGAGGATAGCAAGCGTGCGCCATACGCGCGTGAGCAGTGTCGTGGGGCCGTCTTCTTTCATCATCACATCCGTCATGTTGTCATTCGATGCCGACCCGCCGCGTCTTTCGCACGAACGCGCGAGCGTAGGCGCTCAGGCCGGCGGCAATCGCGAACGAGACGACGCCCGTTGTCAGATGCCCGCCCGATCCTGCCGGCGACCGGAACATCGAGACCGCCCAGACGCCCATGAAGAGCGCCAGCAGGATCGAGGCCACGATGAACAGGATGTGCATACCCCTCAGGGACATCGCTCCACTCCTATCTGCCGATGCCGTCCAGCATCGTCAGCAACGGCAAGAACATCAACGCCGCGAAGAAGACTGCTGTGAGGATCAGCGTCCAGTAGATCGGCGACTTCTCCGACACCAGGTGCATGAAGTAGCTTGCCACCAGCGAACCCTTGATCGTGGCGATGATCAGCGCCATGGTGATCGCCAGCGGGACGGCTACGTTGATGTACGAGACACCGACCGTGACGATCGTCAGGACCATCAGGGCGGCGAACACCGTAATGTAGATCTTGACGTGTTTCCTGATGTCTTCGGCGGAATCCACGCTCATTCGTTTTTCCCTTCGTCAGTGCTCAGTCTTCAGTCTTCAGTGTCCGGCAATCCTCTGCCGTGCGCTCGGTCGCCCGATCAGAGCAAGTACAGCACCGGGAACAGGAAGATCCAGACCAGGTCGACGAAGTGCCAGTAGAGCCCGGCCGCCTCGACCCGGTTCGTGAAGCGCTCCGGCGCGGTGTGCCACATCTTGACGCCCGGCAGCAGCAAGAAACTGTTGACGATGATCCCGCCCACGATGTGCAGGCCGTGCAAGCCGGTGATCAGGAAATAGATGCCCAGGAACGTGCTTTCCGACGGGTACAGGTCATGCGAGAACTTGTCGCCGTACTCGTATGCCTTCACGGCGAGGAAGACGAGCGCCAGGACCACGGTCGCACCCATGTACAGCTTGTACTTGGGCAGGTCCTTGAGCTTCAGCGAGGCCCAGGCCATGACCATCGTGACCGAGGAGCCGATCAGGACAATCGTGTTGAAGGTCGCCAGCGGGACGCTCAGGATCTCCGATCCGGCTGGCCACTCCATCGCGCCGACGCGCAGCAGGACGTACGACGAGAAGAGGCCGCCGAAGAGCATGACCTCGGATGCGAGGAACAGCCAGATGCCGAGCTTGACGTTGTTCAACCCGGTGTCGGCCCGGGTCTCGACGGTATACGGAATTTCCATCGCGATGTCTGCTCCCTAGCTCACAAACGCTGGCCCTGCGGCGTGAAGTCAGACGGCGCGCCGGGCACGCTGTACTCGTACGGCCCGCGGTTCGCCTCGGGCGGCGTGACGAAGTTGCCGTGCGGCGGCGGCGACGGCGTCTCCCACTCGAGCGTGGTCGCCTCCCACGGATTGTTCGTGGTCTTCTCGCCGCGCCAGATGCTCATGAAGAAGTTGATGATGAAGAAAATCTGAAAGAGGCCGAGCCCCCACGCCGACCAGGACATGAAGGAGTTCCACTGCAGGACGTCCTGCACGTGCTGGTAGGCTCGGCCACCCTCGTACATCCGCCGGTTCATCCCGGCCAGACCCTGGATGAACATCGGCATGAAGACGCCGTTGATGAAGATGAACGAGCCCCAGAAGTGGATCTTGCCGAGGAGGTCGTTCATCTTCCGGCCGGTCGCTTTCGGGAACCAGTAATAGATACCGGCGAACAACGCCAAGAGCGTGCCGGGCGCCACGACATAGTGGAAGTGGCCGATGACGTAGTACGTGTCGTGCAGATGGATGTCCGCCACCGCCAGACCGAGCGGCAACCCGGTCAACCCACCGATGCCGAACATCGGCAGGAACGCCAGGGCGAACAGCATCGGCGTCGTGAAGCGGATCGAGGCGCCGTACAGCGAGATGAACAGCGCCGACAGGATGATGATGGACGGGATGGAGATGATCATCGTCGTCGTCTGGAAGAACGCGCTGATGAGCGTGCCCATGCCAGTCATGAACATGTGGTGCGCCCAGACGATGAACGACATGAAGCCGAGAAAGACCAGGGAGTAGACCATCACGCGATAACCCCAGAGCGGCTTGCGCGTGTTGTTGGCAATGACTTCGGCCACGATGCCCATTGCGGGAAGAATCAGGACGTAGACCTCGGGATGGGCGAGGAACCAGAACAGGTGCTGCCAGAGCAAGGGGCTGCCCCCGCCGCTGACCTCGAGCGCCTGACCGCTGACGACTAGGCCGCTGGGCAGGAAGAAGCTCGTGCCGGCGAGCCGATCCATGAGTTGCAGGAACGCCGCCGCCTCGAGCGGCGGAAACGCGAGCAGCAGCAGGAACGCCGTGACGAGCTGGGCCCAGACGAAAAACGGCAGCCGCATCCAGGTCAAACCGGGCGCGCGCAGCTGCACGATCGTCACGATGAAGTTGATCGACCCGAGGAGTGACGAGGTGATCAGGAACGTCATCCCGATCAGCCACCAGGTCTGGCCCTGCGTCGCGATGACCGAGAGCGGCGTGTACGACGTCCAGCCGGAGTTGGCCGCGCCGCCCGGCGCGAAGAAGCTGGCCAGCATGATGATGCCGCCGACGAAGTACGCCCAGTAGCTCGCCATGTTCAGACGGGGAAACGCCATGTCGGGCGCGCCGATCTGGAGCGGCACCACGAAGTTGCCGAACCCGCCCACCGCCAGTGGCACGACGCCCAGGAAGACCATGATCGTGCCGTGCATCGCGCCCAGCTGGTTGTAGAACTCGGGGAGCATGATGCCGCCCGGCGCGTTGGCATCACCCAGCCACCCGCCGATGAACGGAATGGGCTGGCCGGGGTACGCGATCTGCCAGCGCATCATCATCATCAGGCTGAAGCCGAAGAGCAGGAACAGGAGCGCCGTGATGGCATACCAGATCCCGATCACCTTGTGGTCCTGGGAGAAAACGTACTTCTGCCAGAAGCCCAGCTCGTGTTCGTGCTCCGCTTCGTGCTCCGCGCGGGCGTGCTCGACTGTCGCCACGTTGTCCAACGTCGTGACTCCTTTCCAGGTGGGTCGTGATTGCGAGCAGAGGCTGGTCGGGGCGCGCCGGCGGTCTTCCACCGTCCGACTCGGCCCGCGGATCGACGAGATCGGTGAACCAGCGAACAGGGAATTCTAGCCGGAGGCCGCGCACTGCGCAAGCCTGGAATCGGGAAATCTGGCTAGCCGAGCGCCTAGAGCCGACTTACTCGCCGGTCGCCTGGCGGAGCGCCCGACCGGCGGTCCGGGTGACCAGCGTCGTCACCAGGACGGTCGCGGCCAGCCCGAGCCCCAGCACCGCATAGTAGCCCGCGCCGCGGGCGATCGGGACCCCGCCCGCGAGCGTGGCGACGTCGCCCGCGAGCTTGCCGTAGTAGGTATACAGGAGAGAGCCCGGCAGCATGCCGATCGAAGCCAGGGCGTAGTCGGTGAACCGCACCCGGGTCAGGCCGAGAGCGTAGTTGAGGAGGTTGAACGGGAAGACGGGCGACAGCCGCAGCAACAGGACGATCTTGAACCCCTCCGCGCCGACGGCCCGGTCGATTGCTGCGAACCGGGGATGGTCCGCCACCCGCTGCTCGATCGCCCCCCGCGCGAAGTACCGGGAGACGAGGAACGCGGCGGCCGCGCCGAAAGTTGCGCCGACGAGGACGTAGGCCGTACCTTTCACGATGCCGAACACGGCACCGGCCGCGAGCGTTAGCAGCGATCCGGGGATGAAGGCCACCGTCGCCGTCATGTAGCCCAGGATGAAGACGGCCGGGCCCCAGACGCCGAGGCCTTCGACCCAACCGACGAATGTCGGCAGATAACCGCCGAGTTGACGACCCAGCGCGACGAGTACCACCAGCGCCGCGATCCCGGCCGCGATGCGGCCCCACGGACGGCCGCTCGACTGAGCCGGCTTCGCTGGAATCGTCTGACTCATTTCCTTATCCTGCTGCATAGGATGCGTCCCCGATAGCTTAGCAGCCCGTGGTGCAAGTCCCGCGTTGCACCGAGACCTCTCTGAGCCAAAGCTGCGGTCACCCAGGGCAAAACGCGAGGAGTGAGAATACCGGGAGTAGCCCGTAGTTCATCTGTGGGGCCTGGCCGCGCACGGCGCGGCCCGCGAGGGAGCGGTGCGGGGCGGCGCCTGCGGCCGCTGCGACGAGCGCCAGTCAAGGAGCAGCCGCTCGTGGGGGTGGGGCCCCACGAGCAGTGTGTGATGTGGTCCCCGCGAGCGACCGAGCCGGGGTGTGGGGCAGAGCCCCACGTTGATGGAGGCTATACTGCCTCGTGGCCTTCGCGCCCGAATACGTCACCTACGTCCTCGGAGAGCATTTCGAGGATGCCAAGACGCTGTTCCTCGCGCCGCAGATGGCCATCCACCGCGCGCATCTGGTGATGCTCGCCCGATGCGGGATCGTCTCGTTGTCCGCAGCGCGCGCCATTCGCGACGCCCTGGATTCGATCTCCGAGGCCGACGTCCGCGCGGCCGCCTACGATGGCAGCAGCGAGGATCTGTTCTGCTACGTCGGCCAGCTCATCGACGAGCGATGCGGCTCCGAGGCCGCGGGTCGGCTCCACACGGCGCGCAGCCGGAACGACGTCGACATGACGATGTACCGGATGCGTCAGCGGGAATTCATCCTGGGCCTGCTGAGCGCGACCCACGAGCTGCGGCGCGTGCTCCTGGGGGCTGCCGATCGGACACGTGAGACCGTCGTCACCGCCCACACGCACACGCAGCCGGCGCAGCCGACGACGGTCGCCCATTACCTGTTGGCGGTGATCGAGCAGCTCGAACGGGACGGGGTTCGCCTGCGGGCCGCGTTCGCCTCGACGAACCGGTGTCCGCTCGGCGCCTGCGCCATCACCGGCACCGGATTCCCAATCGATCGCCGTCTCACGAGCGACCTGCTCGGGTTCGACGCGCCAACGGGCAACACCTACGGGAGCATCGCGACGGCCGACTACCTGCTGGAGAGCACGTCGGCGTCGGCGGTCGCGCTGGCTGGTCTCGGCCGGGTGATCCAGGATCTGCTGCTCTGGTGCACGGCGGAATTCGGCTATCTCCGCCTGGCTGACGGGTTCGTGCAGTGCAGCGGCATCATGCCGCAGAAGCGGAATCCGTCCGCGCTCGAGCACGCACGCGCGATTGGCAGCACCGCGGTGGGCCAGGCGGGCGCGATCCTGCTGAGCGTGCACAACACCCCGTTTGGCGACATCGTCGACACGGAGGACGACTTGCAGCCGCTGGTCTACAGAATGTTCGGGGATGCGACGCGTGCCGTTCGGCTCGTGGCCGCCGCCTTGTCGAGCGCCACGTTCGATCGGGGTCGGCTTGGCGACCGAGCGCGCGACGGGTGGATCACGATCACCGAGTTGGCCGACACGTTGACGCGCGACCATGGCTTGTCGTTTCAGACGAGTCATCACGTGGCGGCCAAGCTGATCGCGGCGCGCGAGGCGTCACCCGACGTGGCATTGGCCGAACTGCTCGGCGACGTAACGGCCGAGGTGGCGGGTCGCCGGATCGACTACTCGGAGGCGGCGCTCGCCGAGCTGCTGAGTCCGGTGCATTTCGTGGAGGTTCGCCGCACCGAGGGCGGCCCGGCCCCCGCGGAGACCGGGAGAGCGCTGACCGCCTCGCGTGCGCTGCTCCAGCGAGACGAGGACTGGGGGACGGCTGCCCAGGACCGGCTGAAGGCGGCCGAGTGCGCGCTGCAGGAGCGGAGCGAGCACCTGTGAGCGAGACCCGGCCGACTGGCGCGCTCGGCGGCGATACATCGGCGCGTCCGATGACCCGAACCTACGCGGCCGTCCTGCTCGTCGAAGCGGTTGTGCTGGCCGCGCTCTGGGCATTCAGCCAGTATTTCGGCCTGTGAACGGCCCCACCCGACCGGTTCGTGCGCGGGTGGGCCGCCGCCCGCGCTGAGACACCCGCGCCATGCACCCAATCGACTGGCTCATCGTCCTCGCCTATCTGACCTGGATCGTCTACGACGGTCTCAAGCGGACGACCGGCGCGTCGACGGTGGAAGGGTATTTTCTGGCCAACCGGTCGCTGCCGTGGTGGGCGGTCGGCCTGACGGTCATGGCCACCCAGATGAGCGCCATCACGCTCGTCGGCACGACCGGCCAGGGCTATGCGGACGGCATGCGGTTCGTGCAGTTTTACTTCGGCCTGCCGGTCGCGATGATCATCCTGTCGCTCACGCTGGTGCCGTTCTTCTACCGCGCCAAGGTCTACACGGCCTACGAGTATCTCGAACGACGATTCGACGTCCGGACCCGGACGCTGGCCAGCCTGCTCTTTCTGGTGTCGCGCGGACTGCAGGCCGGCGTCATCATCGCCGCGCCCGCTGTCATTCTCTCGATCGTGCTTGGCTTCAACCTCACGCTCACGATCCTGGCGATCGGGCTGCCGACCACCGTCTACACGATGTTCGGCGGGGTACAGGCGGTGACCTGGACCGACGTGAAGCAGATGGGCGTCATCGTCGCCGGGATGACGGCCACCGTCGTGGCGCTCATCGCTGGCCTGCCGGACGGCGTCGGCGTCACCGATGCGTTGCACGTCGCCGGGACGACCGGGCGGCTCGCCACGATCGACTTCAGGTTCGACCTGCGCGAGACCTACACGTTCTGGTCCGGCCTGATCGGCGGGCTGTTCCTCATGCTCGGGTACTTCGGGTGCGATCAGAGCCAGGTCCAGCGGTACCTGACGGCGAAGTCGGTGGATGCCGGGCGTCATTCCCTGATGATGAGCGCGTTCGTGAAGATTCCCCTGCAGGCGCTGATCTTGCTGATCGGTGTCCTCGTCTTCGCCTTCTACCTGTTCAGCGCCCCGCCGATGCTGTTCAACTCGGTCCACGATGCGCAAGTGCGGGAGAGCCCGCGCGTCGGCGAATACACAGCGCTCGATGGAGACTTTCAGGCGGCGGTCGTCGCGCGGACCGCGGCGGCCAGCGCGATTGTCGCGGCGAGGCGAACGGGCGATGCGGCGACCGTGGCAGCGGCCGATGCGGCGTTCGTCGAGCGACAGGACGATCTGACCGCCATCCGGGAGCGGGCCGTCTCGCTCGTGAAGGACGTCACTGACGATGACTCGTACACCGATGTGAACTACGTCTTCCCCACGTTCATCACCAACGAGCTGCCGATCGGCCTGGTCGGTCTGATGATCGCCGCCATCTTCGCCGCGGCGATGTCCAGCATCGCGGCCGAGCTGAACTCGCTGTCGACGGCGACGGTCATCGACCTGTATCGGCGCCACCTTCGGACCGAGGCGACCGACCGGCACTACTTGGCCGTGTCGAAGATAGTCACCGGATTCTGGGGCGTGTTCGCCTCGATCGTCGCCGTCTACGTCGCCAACCTGGGATCGCTCATCGAGGTGGTGAACCGGTTCGGCTCCTTCTTCTACGGCTCGCTCCTCGGCGTCTTCATCCTGGCAGTCGGCACCAAGCGGGCAACGGCAACGGGGGCGCTCTGGGGACTGGTGGGTGGCATGGCGGCGGTCATCTGGGTGGCCAGCACGAGCGACATTTCGTTTCTCTGGTTGAATGTCGTGGGCGCGGTCGCTGTCTTCGTCGTCGGCATGGCGGTGAGCCTGGTATCGCGGTAGGTCGGCTCTCGGCTCTGGGCTCTCGGCTCTCGCACGATCCCAGGACGGGAGACCCGAAAGCCGAGAGCCGAGAGCCGAAAAGTCGAGAGCCCGCAGAACCGATTTGCACCCTCTCCGGCCGATCGTGTATATTTATATACGACCTATTTGGTCGGCATTATTCGGCCCTATTTCATTGGCTTTTTCTGTGGCTAGGTCGGGTCACGGCTTTCCAGGTGTCAGACGGGTGAGTTCATGAGCACAGCAACCCAGACCATCGAAGAGCTTGCGAACCAAGAATACAAGTACGGGTTCGTCACCGAGGTCGAAGCGGACACGATCCCGAAAGGGCTCAGCGAGGACGTGGTCCGGCTGATCTCGGCGAAGAAGGAGGAACCCGAGTGGCTCCTGGAGTGGCGCCTCAAGGCCTATCGGCTGTGGACGACGATGACCGAGCCGCACTGGCCCAACGTCAAGTACGACCCGATCGATTACCAGGCGATCAGCTACTACTCGGCGCCGAAGCAGAAGCCTCAGCTCAAGAGCATGGACGAGGTGGATCCGGAGATCCGCGCCACCTTCGAGAAGCTCGGCATTCCGCTCGACGAGCAGAAGATGATGTCCGGCGTGGCGGTCGATGCCGTGTTCGACAGCGTGTCGGTGGCCACCACGTTCAGCAAGAAGCTCGCGGAGCTCGGGATCATCTTCTGTTCCTTTTCCGAGGCGGTGCGAGAGCATCCCGACCTGGTGCGGAAGTATCTCGGCACCGTGGTTCCCTATACTGATAACTTCTTCGCGACGCTCAACTCGGCTGTCTTCAGCGACGGCTCGTTCGCCTACATTCCGAAGGGCGTCAAGTGCCCGATGGAGCTGTCGACCTACTTTCGGATCAACGCCGCCTCCACTGGTCAGTTCGAGCGGACGCTGCTCGTCGCCGATGAGGGCGCGTCGGTCAGCTACCTCGAGGGCTGCACGGCGCCGATGCGCGATGAGCACCAGCTGCACGCCGCGGTCGTGGAGCTGGTGGCGCTCGACGACGCCACCATCAAATACTCCACGGTACAGAACTGGTATCCGGGCGACAAAGACGGCAAGGGGGGCATCTACAACTTCGTGACGAAGCGCGGCAAGGCGGCCGGCCGGAACTCGAAGATTACCTGGACCCAGGTCGAGACCGGCTCTGCCATCACGTGGAAGTATCCGAGCTGCATCCTGCAGGGCGACAACTCGGTCGGCGAGTTCTATTCGGTCGCCGTCACGAACAATTGCCAGCAGGCCGACACCGGCACGAAGATGGTGCATCTCGGTCGCAACACCCGCAGTACGATCATCTCGAAGGGGATTTCCGCCGGCCGTGGCCAGAATACCTACCGGGGCCTGGTCCGGATCGGGAAGGGGGCCACGGGCGCCAGGAACTACTCGCAGTGTGATTCGCTCCTGATCGGCGACCGGTGCGGCGCGCACACCTTCCCGTATCTAGACGTGCGCAACACGTCGGCGCAGGTCGAGCATGAGGCGTCGACGTCGAAGATCGGCGAGGACCAGATTTTCTACTGCCGACAGCGCGGGCTGTCGACCGAAGATGCGGTGAACATGATCGTCAGCGGTTTCTGCAAGGAAGTGTTCCGCGAGCTCCCGATGGAGTTCGCCGTGGAAGCGCAGAAGCTGCTGGGGATCAGCTTGGAAGGCAGCGTCGGCTAGCCGCTAGACAGCCGAGGTGAAGCACCGGCACCCCGCGGCGGACCCCGGGCCGTCGCGCCGCCTTCTGCCTGCCCGATCAGTGTCTTCTGGGTACATCATTCCTACGGAATCCTAAGGGCGACGCGATGTTGGAAATCACGGGATTGCACGCGAGTGTCGGCGGGAAGGAGATTCTGCGAGGCGTTGACCTGTCGGTGAAGGCCGGTGAGGTGCACGCGATCATGGGGCCCAACGGCTCCGGGAAGAGCACCTTGGCCGGGATCCTGGCCGGACGGCCCGAGTACGACGTGACGGGTGGCACGGTCCGATATCTGGATCAGGATCTGCTGGAGCTGGAACCGGAGGATCGGGCGCGCAGGGGGCTCTTCCTCGCCTTCCAGTATCCGGTCGAAATTCCTGGTGTCAACAACGTCTACCTGCTGAAGGCGGCGCTCAACGAGTTGCGGAAGTATCGTGGCGAGCCCGAGCTCGACGCCATGGACTTCATGACCTTGGTGCGCAAACAGCTCCAGGTGTTGAAGATGGACGCCGACCTGCTCAACCGGCCGGTGAATGACGGGTTTTCGGGCGGCGAGAAGAAGCGGAACGAGATTTTCCAGATGGCCGTGCTCGAGCCGAAGCTCGCCATTCTCGACGAAACCGACTCCGGACTCGACATCGACGCGCTGAAGACCGTGGCGCATGGCGTCAACGCGCTGCGCAACCCCGAGCGCTCGATGGTGGTCATCACCCACTACCAGCGGCTGCTCAACTACGTCGTGCCCGATTTCGTCCACGTGCTGTCGAACGGCCGGATTGTCAAGTCGGGCGGCAAGGATCTGGCGCTGGAGCTCGAAGCGAAGGGCTACGGCTGGATCGACGGCGTCGCGGCGGAGGTGGGCGCGTGAGCGGAGTGGCCAGCCTGACCGACGCCACGGCGCCCCTGACCCTGACCCTGGACGCGTATCAGGCCGACTTCGAACGGGTGCAAGCCGCCGCGCCAGCCGCGCTCAAGACGCTGCGGCAGAACGCGATGGGGCACTTCAGCCGTCTGGGGTTTCCGACGACCCGAATGGAGGACTGGCGATTCACCAGCGTCGAGCCGATTGCGCGCCGGCCGTTCGCACTGGGCGGCCCTGCCGACGTGACGAGCGACCAGATCGCGCCGTTCCTGTTTCCGGAGTTGTCCGCCTCGCGCCTCGTCTTCGTCAACGGGCGGTACGCTCCGGCCCTCTCCGCCATCCAGGCGCTGCCCCCCGGGGTCGAGGTGCGGAGCCTTGCTGAGCCGCTGACCGGCGGCCTCGGCTGGCTCGACGGCGTCGAGCCCTATCTCGGCCGGCTGGCGGTGGTCGAGGACCAGCCGTTTGCGGCGCTCAACACGGCCTTCCTGCAGGACGGCGCACTGATCCGGGTTGGCGACGACGTCGTGCTGGACCATCCCATTCACACGCTGTTCGTCTCGACGGCGCCCGGCGGCGCGGTGGTCACGCATCCGCGGATGCTCGTCGTCGTCGGACGGAACAGCTCGGTCGGCCTGGTCGAGAGCTATGCCGGCGTGCGGGACGCGCCCTACTTCACAAATGCCGTGACCGAGCTCGACGTGGGGGAGAACAGCGTCGTCGATCACTGCAAGATTCTCCGGGAGAGCCTGGAGGCGTACCACGTGGCCAGTCTGCAGATCCGAATCGCGCGGAGCGCCGTCGTGACGTCGCACTCCATTACCCTGGGGGGGGCGCTGGTGCGCAACGACGTCGGTGCGGTCCTGGCGGGGGAAGGCGCCGAGTGCACGCTGAACGGTCTGTATGTCGCCGGCGGCCGGCAACTGGTGGACAACCACACGACGATCGACCACGTGTCGCCTCACTGCGACAGCCACGAGCTGTACAAGGGCATCCTCCACGGCGAGGGGAAGGCGGTCTTCAACGGCAAGATCATCGTGCGGCTCGACGCGCAGAAGACCGACGCCAAGCAGTCGAACAAGACGTTGCTCCTGTCGGAGCGGGCCCAGGTGAACACCAAGCCGCAGCTCGAGATCTTCGCTGACGATGTGAAGTGCACCCACGGCGCCACGGTCGGTCAGCTGGACGAGGACGCCATGTTCTACCTCCGGGCACGCGGCCTCAGCCGGGAGCAGGCCCGTCGCATGCTGATTCACGCGTTTGCGACCGACGTGCTGCAGCGGATCACCCGCGAGCCGATCAAGACCAGGCTCGACACCGCGCTGCTGAAGCGTCTGCCGGCGGCCGACCAGGGGAGCTGGTCGGCATGACCCAGGCCCTTGCTGCGGCGCGTCGTGAGGAGACACGGTTCGACGTCGAGCGCGTCCGGCGGGATTTCCCGATTCTGGACCGGGAGGTGCGCGGCCGGCCGCTCGTCTATCTCGACAACGCGGCGACCACCCAGAAGCCGCGGGCCGTCCTGGATGCCCTGACGCGGTACTACACGGAGTCGAACGCCAACATCCACCGGGGCGTCCACTACCTGAGCGAAACCGCCACCCAGGCCCACGAAGCGGCGCGCGTAACGATGCAGCGCTTCTTCAACGCGCGCGAGGCGCGTGAGGTGATCTTCACCCGCAACGCCACCGAGGGCATCAACCTGGTGGCCCAGACCTTCGGCCGCACGCAGGTCGGCGAGGGCGACGAGATCGTCATCACCGGCATGGAGCATCACTCGAACATCGTGCCGTGGCAGATGCTCTGCGAGCAGACCGGGGCCACCCTCCGCGTCGCGCCGATCACCGACGACGGGGAGCTGGAGTGGGACGAGCTGGAGCGGCTGGTCGGCCAGCGCACCAAGCTGGTGGCGGCGGTGCACCTGTCGAACTCTTTGGGCACGGTGAATCCCGTGGCCCGCATCGTGGAACTCGCCCACCGACACGGCGCGGCGGCGCTGATCGATGGGGCCCAGGCGGCGTATCACTTCCCGGTGGACGTGCAGGCGCTGGACTGTGATTTCTACGTGGCGACCGGGCACAAGCTCTACGGCCCGACCGGAATCGGCGTGCTGTACGGTAAGGCCGAACGGCTGGAAGCGATGCCGCCTTACCAGGGCGGCGGCGACATGATCAGCTCGGTGACCTTCGAGAAGACGACCTACAACGCACTGCCCTACAAGTTCGAAGCGGGCACGCCGCACATCGCCGGGGCGATTGGTCTCGCGGCGGCGGTCGACTACCTGACCGGGCTCGGGCTCGATCAGGTGGCGGCACACGAGCGTACGCTGCTCGCCTATGGCACCGAGGCGCTCCGGCAGGTGCCGGGCGTGCGGCTCATCGGCACGGCGTCCGAGAAGGCCAGTATCCTGTCGTTTGTCATGGAGGGCGTGCATCCGCACGACATCGGCACGATTGTCGATCAGGAGGGGGTGGCCATTCGCACCGGCCATCACTGCACGCAGCCGGTCATGGATCGGTTCGGTATTCCAGCTACGGCGCGGGCCTCGCTCGCGATGTACAACACCCGAGATGACATTGACGCGCTGATCCGGGCGCTGGACCGCGCCCGCGGGGTGTTTGCCTGATGTTCGATCTACGCGACCTCTATCAGGAGGTCATCCTCGACCACAATAAACGGCCGAGGAACTTCGGCCAGCTCGCCGCGCCCGACCGAACGTCCGAGGGCTTCAACCCGCTGTGCGGCGACAAGCTCACGTTGCATCTGACGCTGGACGGCGATGTCATTCGCGACGTGGCGTTCGACGGCAGCGGATGTGCCATTTCGAAGGCGTCGGCGTCGTTGATGACCGAGAGCGTCAAGGGCAAGACGATCGGTGAGGTGCGCGAGCTGTTCGTGAAATTTCAGGACATGGTGACGAGTGACACCGAGACCGTCCCCGATGCCGACACGCTCGGCAAGCTGGTGGTGTTCGCCGGAGTGCGTGCCTATCCGGCCAGGGTCAAATGCGCCGTGCTGGCCTGGCACACGCTGCGCGCGGCAGTCGACACCAGCGACGAGACCGTGACGACGGAGTGACGATGAGCATTTTCAATTCAAACGCGCCGCCCACGCCGGCCGCACCCGACCCGGAGTCCAACGACGCGGCTGGGACTACGCCAAACGCGTCGACGCCGGCGGCGTCAATGCCGCCGATTGCACCGGATGCTTCTGCACCGTCGGCGCCCGGGGGCGTGACCGTGACGCCAGAGCCGGCGCCGACGACTCAGGTGACGCTCACGAGTGACCCGGTCGCGACACTCAAGTTCAAGCCGAGGATTATCGAGGTGCTCTCGACAATCTTCGACCCTGAGATTCCGGTGAACATCTATGAGCTCGGCTTGATCTACGACGTCATCGTCGACGCGAATCACGCCGTCAAGGTGGAAATGACGCTCACCGCGCCGAACTGTCCGGCCGCGCAGAGCCTGCCGCTAGAGGTCAAGACCAAAGTGGGGGCGGTCGAGGGCGTGATCGAAGCCCACGTCGAAGTCGTGTGGGAGCCTACCTGGTCGATGGATCGGATGTCCGAGGCGGCGAAGCTCCAGCTCGGGATGCTCTAGCTCTCGCTGCTAGCCGCCCGTCGCCGGCGTCAGGAGACGACGGTGTTGCGTCCCTGGGTCTTCGCTTCTTCGGCGGCGCGTTTGGCAGCCACGACCAGCTCCAGTTCTTCCCAGCTCGAATCCAGCGCCGGCGTCGCGCTGGCCAAACCGACGCTCACGGTGACGTGCTGGCTGGTGAGCGACCGCGGGTGCGGCAATTCGAGCGCTTCGACTGCGGCCCGAATCTTGTAGGCCACTCGGAAGGCACCCTGCTGATCCGTCCGGGCTAGTAGCACGGCGAACTTCTCACCACTATACCGCGCGACGAGATCGCCCGGCCGGCTGATGAGCTCACTGAGGGTCGCGCCGATTTTCGTCAGGCAGTCGTCGCCGTCCTGGTGACCGAACTCCTCGTTGTATTCGGTGAAATGATCGATGTCGATCACGATGACCGAAATAGGCGAGGCCTCCCGGAGGGCGCGACGCCATTCGGCGCGCAGCATATCCTGAAAATAGCCGTGATTGGGTAATCCCGTGACGGAGTCGTGCGTTGCGAGCTGCTCGAGCGTCGTTTCGGCATGCTCGAGCGCCTCGGAGCGGCCTTCCAGCTGCGTGGAGAGCTCACGGACGCGGGCGCGCAATGTGTTGACCAGGGTCTGCTGCCGCGCGAGGGCCAGCCAGATGCCCCCCACCCCGCCCAGGGCGACGAGCAGCGTCAGCATCCCACGCTCGTACCAGGCCCGGGCCTCGGGCTCCACCGCCGGTGACGGGGCGGCTGGCTGCCGGCCGGTCGCGCCCAGGCTGGTCGCCGTCAGGGCCAGCCCGAGGCAGAGCGTCAACACCCATGCCCGCCACAGTCCGGCGCCTGGACGGCGGGCGGCTAGAGTCCGCATCGCGCCTATTCTCACACAGTGGCCCGAGAGTACCAACGGCCGGTAGTGTCTCAGTTTCAAGCGGAGACACTACCCAACGGCCATTCCGGGCGAGACTCGGTGATACGCTCCTAGGTGACCAACGCATGACGAGCAAGCGACGGGTTCTGCGCACGCCGCCACCGCCGCCGCCGGCTGCCCCGCCGCTCCTCTGGCTCGCGGCGTCGCTGGCCCTCGTGCCGCTGCTGCTGTTCGGCCGCTCCGTCGGCTTCGACTACGTGCGGGCGGACGACGTCGATCTCATCGCCGGCAACCAGACCTTTCTGGCCGACCTCGCCAATGCGCCGCGGGTCTTCACGCGCAGCTACTTCGAGGTCGACGGCGAGCTGAGCGACCTCGAGACCTACTACCGGCCGCTCGTCGTGCTGTCCTTCATGCTGGACGCCCAGGTCGGCGGCGGCGACCCGGCGGTCTATCACGCGACGAACGTCGCGCTGCACACCGCGGTCGTCCTGCTGCTGTTCGGCCTGGCGCTCCGGCTCGGCGCCGCCCGGACCCCGGCGTTCGTGGGCGCGCTGCTGTTCGCCGTCCATCCGTTGACGGTCCAGGCCGTCTGCTGGATCGTCGGCCGCAACGACATCCTGCTGGCGCTGTTCGCGCTGGTGTCGCTGATCGGTCTCGACGCGGCGCTCCGGGGAGGTCGGTGGGGTGCGCCGCTGCACGTGGCCGCCTTCGCCCTGGCGCTCTTCACGAAGGAGACCGGCCTCGTCCTGTTTCCGGCCTGCGGTCTGCTGGGCTGGCGCTGGTATGGTCGGCCTCATCTTTTCAGAGAACGGTGGCGGCTGATCGGGGCCGACCTGGCCGTCGTCGCGCTCTGGACGGTGGCGCGGCAGCTCGCCCTGGCCGGCGGCGCGGGTGGGGCGACGCCGGGCGAGCAGCTCACGGTGGCCGCCGCCAACCTGCCGCAGCTGCTCGTCTACCTCGGGAAGGCGGTCTTCCCGGTCGGCCTCAACGTCATGCCGTCGGTCGATCCAGCCGGTCTGACGCTGGGGGTCGTCACGCTCGGCATCCTCGCCTGGCTGTTCCGGGCGCTGCCGGGTGGGCGGAGGATGACCGTCCTGGCCTGGTTCGTCCTGTTTCTGCTGCCGCCGCTGGTCGTGCCCGATCTGCCGGCGTACGAGCACCGGGCGTACGTGCCGCTGGTCGGCCTGGCGCTCGGGCTGTCACAGCTCCCGGCCCTCTCCGGCGCGGGCTGGGCGCGGCATCGGCCGCGGCAGCTGGCGCTGGCGGTCGCCGTCGTGTTCGGTGTCCTCGCGTTCCGTCACGCCGCCGTGTTCAGCGACGCGCTGGCGCACTGGGCGAGCGCCACCCGGGGCACCGCGTATGCGCCGATCGCCCATGTGAACGTCGGGCGGATCCTCGAGGAGCGGGGCGACCTCGGACGCGCCGCAACGGCGTACCGGGCGGCGCTGGCCATCGATCCGACGACGCCGAAGGCGAACAACAACCTCGGCGTCGTCATGATGGCGCAGGGGCGCGACGCGCTGGCCCTGCCCTACTTCGAGCGCGAAATCGAGGTCAATCCGGGCAATGCCGAGGCGCACTTCAACGTGGGGCTGCACCGCAAGGTCACGGGCCGCCCGGCCGACGGCGTCGCGCACTGGGAGCGGGCGATCGAGCTCAACCCCTACTTCCTCCCCGCCTACGAGCAGCTGATCGAGTACTTCCGCGGGGCGGGGGACCCTGCGCGAGCCGAGGCGTATCACGCAAGGCTCGAGCAGGTACGGCAACGGTAGATGGGGCGCCGGCACAACGGGGTTGGCGTACAAGAAAAGGGGGCGGCCCGTGGGCCGCCCCCTCGTGCTTGCGCAGTGTCGGCTGCCGCCTTAGTAGGTCATGCGGAAGCTGATCTGCCAGATGCGCATGAAGCCCTGCTGGCCATCGATCCGGCCGAAGGCCGAGCTGTTGATGGCGTTGGAGTCCACCCGCCCGAACTTCGGCGTGTTCATGAGGTTGAGGATCTCGAAGCGGATCTGCGCGATCGTGCCGCCCCCTATGTCCGTGTTCTTCGCGAAGACGAAGTCGATGTTCTTGCGGAACTGATAGCGCGAATCGCTGATGATACGGAGCGAGTTCCCATAACGTCCTTTCCCGGGATCCGCGAAGGCGTCCGCGTTGAAATACCGCGCATCAGTCTGGCCAGCGGAACTGATCCGGTCGAGGGTGCCGCCGGGGCTCGCCGGGTCGCCGATCGGGCCGTTGGCTCGCTGAACGCCGCCGAAGAGGCCGAGGTTCGACTCGGACCGCCCGCCGGTGAGGGTGGCCGATAAGCCGGTGCCGCTCACGAACTCGAAGATGCCGGACATGGTCCAGCCGCCGAACAGCGCGTGGGCCAGTTGACTATCCTCGCCTGGGCTCGGGAGCCGGACGATCGGCGCCAGGATGAGCCGATGCGGCGAGTCGAAAACGGCCGTTGAGTACTCGTTGTCGAGGTCGTAATTGTTCTGCGGGTCATCAGTATCGTTCGCGAAATTGCTGTTCTGCGCGAACGTATTGTCCTTCGTGTTGCTGAAGGTGTAGCTGAAGCGTCCGCCAAAGCCGCTGGTGGTGCGCTTGTCCAGCTTGAGGATGAAGGCATGATACTGCCGCCGCCCGCCCTCGGTCTGCTCGAACCGCCTCAGGTTACCGAAGGCCGGGAACGGCCGCATCAGCTGGCCCCGTTGAATCGTCTCCCGGGTCCCGAACTCGCCCGCTTCCGGAATTCCGAAGAACGGGTTTGAAATCGACTCCCGCAGCGGCCCCGGATCCCAGGCACCACCGCCGGCCGGAAACGCCGCCAGGGCGGTCGCCGGTCGGATCTGGTTGATGTTAATCGCTGTGGTGTTTTCCCCGCCGTAGCCGACGTCTCGGCCGGTGGCGCCCGCGTACCCGACCGTGATGGCCATGTCATAGGGCAGCTGTCGCTGCATGTCCGCGGAGTACTGATGCACGCGCGGCGCACCCTTGGTCTGATCGATGAACGCCACGGTACCGCCAACGCCGGTGAGGAAGCCCAGCGAGCTCCCGGTCGGTGCCAGGATGCCACCGGAGAAGGGATCCGCCAGCCTCGTGATCGGCACTTCGCTCTCGTCGGACGATTGG
Source organism: Vicinamibacterales bacterium (assembly GCA_963667915.2). Taxonomy (GTDB): domain Bacteria; phylum Acidobacteriota; class Vicinamibacteria; order Vicinamibacterales; family UBA823. Next base: position 2,020,544 of record CAXXNN010000004.1, read on the forward strand.
TTCAAGTCGGTGATCCGGTTGAAGCCAATCTGGCCGTGCGTCGTGCTGGCGTAATTCCACGGCGCATAGAACAGGCCGTAGCCGCCACGGACGACTGTCAGGTCGTTGAGCGAGTAGGTCGCGCCGACACGCGGCGAGAACTTGACGCCGGGCAGGTCCCCCTGGTACGTGTTGTTGCCGCCCACGCCAGCGAAGAGCAGGCCACCCCGGAGCGTCCGGCCCTCGAGCGGTGTGCCCGCGCGCGCTTCGGCCGAGACGAGCGCGTCGAGCGGGTTGACGACGGTTTGGTCGAAGCCGACGGTGAACCGGTTCTGCGTTTCAGTCAGCCCCCTCTCGCCCTCGGCGCGGATGCCGAAGTTGAGCGTGAAGTTCGAGCTCACGCGCCAGTCATCCTGGACGTACATGGAGGTGTATTTGGTGAAGACGTTGAAGTCCCCGCGATCGAACGGAATCTCGCCGTCCTCTGGGAGGCCCAGCATGAAGCTGGCGAACTCGTGGCCGCCCACGCCGGTCGGCGATTTGGTGAAGTTCTCCGAAAAGTCGAAGGTACCCGCCGTATCGTCGTCGATGGCCCCCTTGACGCCCAGCCGGCGGAGGTCGCCGCCGATCTTGAGGGTGTGGCGGCCGAGGAGCTTCGTGTACGCGACGTTGATGGCATACGGGGAATCCCACCGCCGAGGCGTCGAGCCGAGGCTCTCCCCCACGCTGTCATAGTTAGCGACACCATCGAATGTGAGTTGTGGGAAGAGCCCCGAGGCGGTCGAGTCGACCGAGCTGAGGAAGTTCTGACTGAACCCCAGCGAGCCCAGGCCAGGGCCGAAACAGCCAGCAACGTTCCCGCAGTCACTCCCGTCCTGCCAGGTGGTCCAGCCGTAGCGCAACGTGAGCACGCTGGTGTCATTGATGATGTTCGTGTTGTTGAACACCAGCACATGCGGCCGCCGGTGCAGGATGTTGGTCGACGTGTCGAGGAAGGCTTGTTCCACCGGCATGGCGATACTGCCCGGCTCGTCGGTGTTGTTGTAGAGGTAGAAGCCGCTCAGCGACACGTTGTCGGTAAACTTGTGCTCGACCTTGAACGAGAGCAGGTCGGCCTCGTCGATCAGGTCTCTCGCCGAGACGCGGACGTTGTCGTTGCCATCCTGGTTGGTTCCCGTGGGAGTCGGCCAGAGGCCGGCCATATTGAAGGCCACCGGGCTGGCCGCGGGGTGGTCTGCCGGAATGATGGCGTTGGTGAACAAGCCATTAGTCGCCAACGAGCCGGTGCCCGTGGCCGGGCAGCCGCCGTTGGTGACGCCGTCGCGACACCACGGGTTCCAGATTTGTATCGGGTTGCCGCCGTCGGTCGTGTTCGAGAAATTGCCCACCCGCTCGTCGAGGCCCGGCCATTGTTCCGAGAGCTCGCGGCTGGTCTGGGAGCGATAGCCTTCGGTGGCGAACCAGAAGAAGGTCCGGTTCTGCCAGATCGCGCCACCCGCGCCACCACCGTACAGGCGATAGTACTGCTGGTCGAGGCCCACTTCCGCCTTGCTCTCACCGCGCTCGGCGGCGAAGTAGTTGACGTTTTGGCCCCAGATCGGGCGGGTCTGGTAGAAGCCCGTGCCGTGGAACTCGTTGGTGCCGACCTTGGCGGTCGCGTTGAAGACGCCGCCACCGGTGCGGCCCATCTCGGCGTCGTAGGTGTGAATCTGGACCTTGACGTCCGAGAGCGACTCGATCGACGCGTTGACGACCGCGCGGCCGGTCAGCTCAGTAATTTGCACGCCGTCGAGCAGGTAGTTGTTCGCGCGGATGCCGCCGCCGCCCAGCGAGACGCGGGAGGCGTTCGACTGGTCCTGCTGGCGGTTGAACTGCGGGTCGCCCACCGGAATCATCGTCGGAATGGTCACGGCGATGAGGTAGGCGTTGCGACCCGGGGCCGGCAGCATCTCGAGAATCTCGCGGTCGAGCGAGTCGCCCAGCGAGGCGTTGGACGTTTCAATCAGTGGTGCGTCGGCCGTGACCGTGATCTCTTCCTCGACCGTGCCGACTTCGAGGACGAGGTCCAGGGTGACGAACTGCGCGGTGCCGATGTTGAGCCCACGCTGCTCATAGGTCTTGTACCCCGGCAGCGACGTGCGGATGGAGTAGGCGGCCGGCGGCACCGCCACAAAGGCGTACTCACCGACCTCGTTGGTGATGGTGTCGCGGGCGACGGTCGTGCCCTCGTTGATCAGGGTCACCGTGACGCCGGGGATGATCCCCTGGGCGTCGCGGACGGCGCCGCGAATACCACCCGTAAACTGCTGGCTCATCGAGTCGGTCGCCCCGCCAAACAGCAGGAACGCGCCGACGAACAGAGCGAGCGTTGTTCTCTTCATAACGGTCTTCCTCCTCAAGCTCGAACCACCGAACAATCGAACAACTGAACAATTAAACAGTCGTGAACGAACAAGGCGAACTCACTTTTAGAAAACACGCGATTCTAGGCCCTTTTTCCTGCGAGCGCAAGAAAAATTTTCCTGAAAAGCACGCAGGTGCGTACGCAATAAGCAGGCCAGACCAACACTGCCAAAACAGGCGGAAAACAATGGGAATCCTCTCCTCGACCGGTCCGGAAACCCAAAAAACAGAACCTCCATTCAACCGGTTGGATCAGGCTTGAAAACCGGCTGTTTTCAGGCAACCCTCGGCGTCGAAATCCAATATTCCGTATTGATGAAATTAGCTTTAACTTATTCAAAACAAGTAGGTTACTTCAATTCAGCCATCGACATGTCTCCCCAAGCCTGGCTCTCCCGCCATCATCTGGCAGACCCCGCCAGTTCTTCACCGGGAGCGTGCCGCCGCCGATCGACGAACCGAAGCGACGCACCGCCGCCGCACCCGATCCGGCCGAGCGGCAGCGCCGCGCAGACCAGGCCTACGCGCAGGAGAACTACCTGGCCGACCTGGCCGAGGTCCGGCCGCGGCCGCCTTCGCGTCAGCGATCGTTCTTCAATTCGACGACGATGACCTCGATTGGCGCGCCGGAGTTGTTGACGTCGGCGTGCAAGGTGCCCGGCTCGTCGTGCGTGAGCCAGTAGGCCGTGCCGGCCTCCCAGTGCACCGTTTCCCGCTCCCCGGAATCCTGCACGATGTCGAGAACCCCGTCGGTCAACGCGATGAGCGCGCGGGAATGCTCATGCCGATGCATACTGAGTGGCTGGTTGGGCAGAATGATGCTCTTCCAGACCTTCACGTGCTCGTTCTCGAACTGGGGAATCCGGCGGGTCTCGGAGTCGGATTGCTGCGCCATGGCCACGGCGATGGGCACGAGCGCGAGGACGGCGAGCCAGAACAGGGGACGATTCAACATGATCAAGACTCCGTGTCAGAGAGGAACGGGCGCCAGCCGGCAGTCTATACCACCGCCAGTCGGCGAGGCGTTCATGGATCTGACGAGTGAGCAACGACGCCGGCTCGGTCTGCAGGCGCTCGAGCAGCGCGCCGCGGCCGATGTCTAGTTCTCGAACGCCACCCTGAACGGCCGGTTCGCGCTGCGCGCCTGGCTGGTGAACTACCGGACGACCGAGGCCGATCTCGTCAGGCTGCTCGACGCCGTCCGCGACGTCGCCGGCTCGCTGACGGCATGAAAACGCGTGAAAAATGGGGTTGAAACGCCGCCCCCCAGGTGCGTACGCTAGAGGGCCATCCTGTGGATGGCCGCATCGCGGGACGATGGGCCATTCTGCGGAGCGCCCATCGCGGGACTCTTGAGGAATTCAGATGCGACAGTTGGTGATGTGCACCTTGGTCCTCGCGTGCAGCGCGTGCGGCGCCGCGCCGGAGCAAGCAGACGCACCCGACACGATCCTGCACAACGCGAACGTCATCACCGTGGATGCCGACTTCTCGTCCGCCGACGCGGTCGCGATCACGGACGGACGGTTCGTCGGGGTCGGCTCCAATGACGACATCCGTGCGCTGGCCGGGCCGGACACCCGGATGATCGATCTCCAGGGACGCACGGTCGTGCCCGGGCTGGCCGATGGGCATCTGCACGGCGCCGGCGGCGGCCCCGGCGTGGATCTCTCCCGGGCGCGAAGCCTCGCCGACGTGCAGGCAGCGATTGCGGCGCGCGCGGCCGAGACCGAGGCCGGTGAGGTCATCGTCACCAACAGCGACTGGCACGAAGCGCAGCTGGCCGAGCACGAGCTGCCGCTCAGACGCGATCTCGACGAGGCGGCGCCCGACCATCCGGTCGTCGTCGTCCGTGGCGGCCACGAGTACATCTTGAACAGCGCGGCGTTGCGCAAGTGGGAGATCGACGAGTCGACGCCGGTCCCCGACGGCGGGCGGATCACGCGGTATCCGGACGGCACGCTGAACGGCGAGCTGGTCGACGCCGCGAAGCGGTACGTGACGCTGCCGCCGGCGCCCGATTTGAATAAGGATGAGGACGAGCGAATCGCCCTGCTGCGCGCCGAGTACGACACGCTGCACGCCGCGGGCCTGACCAGCGTGCGCCATCCCGGGGGGTCGGTCGCGCAGTACCGCCTGCTGCAGGAGATGCAGCGGCGCGGCGAGTTGACGATGCGGGTGAACGTCCTGCTGCGGCCGGCGCAGACCGCCGGCGCGGCGGCCGTCGAGGCGGCGCTCGACGACTGGGGAGTCCGGCCAGACGAGGGCGACGACCGGCTGCGGATCGGCGGCATCAAGCTGGGCGTGGACGGCGGGTTCGAAGGGGGCTGGATGCGCGAGCCGTACGCCGAGCCGTTCGATCAGGACGGCACGTACTACGGTCTCCAGACGATGTCGGAGGAGGACTTCACCGCGATCGTGCGATTGCTCAACCGGCGCGGGTGGCGAGTGGCGACCCACGCGGTCGGCGACGCGGCGATTGACCTGGTGCTGGCCGGCTACGCCGCGGCCGACGCCGACGACCCGATTGCCGGGAAGCGGTGGTCGCTGGAGCACGGCTTCATTCCGCGGAACGATCATTTCGATCGCCTGCGGGCGATGGGGCTCGTGGTCTCGGTGCAGAATCACCTGTACCTGGCCGGGCCCAGTCTCGCGAAGTACTGGGGGGCGGAGCGGGCCGCCTGGACGACGCCGGTCCGCCGGTACCTCGACGAGGGGCTGCGGGTGGCGGCCGGCACCGACTCGGCCGTCGTGCCCTACCCGCCGCTCTGGGCGATCTACCACTTCGTGTCGCGCGACACGATCAGCGGCGGTGTCTTCGGCGAGGATCAGCGGATCACGCGGGAGGAGGCGCTGCGTGCCGCCACCATCGGCAACGCGTTCCTCACGTTCGAAGAGGAGTTGAAGGGGTCGATCGAGCCGGGCAAACTGGCCGACCTCGTGGTGCTGTCCGATGACATCATGCACGTGCCGGTGGAGCAGATCGAAGCGACGACGGTGCTGCTGACGATGGTCGGGGGAGAGATCGTGTACGAGCATCCGGAGTTCAATGTCGAGTGACGGACCCCTCACCCCGACCCTCTCCCAGGGGGAGAGGGAGTGAGGGAGGCTTCGCCGAGAACCGAGCGTATGACACGAGTGGCGAGCAGGTTCCTGGCGTGCGGCGTGGCGGTGAGCCCGGCCGGCCAGACGTCGCGCGCATCGAGCGTGGTGGCGGACGAGCGTCGCCGCAGTCTGCGGCACCATCCGATCGGATTGTTGCAGATTGCCGGGGCGGACGGCAGCATCGTCACCAACCACCGCACGGAGAATGGGCACGACGCCGTCGACGTGATGACAGCGGACGGCGACCAGTTCACGCTGTACGTCGACGGCACGACGCGTCTGCCCATCGGTGACGTGGCGGTGGAGACCGAATTCTCGGACTACGAGGACCACGACGGCCTCATGCTACCGACCCGCCTCGTGTCCCGGATTGACCGGTACACGGTCGGTGACCTGCGCGTGTCGAACACGGTCAACGGCGAAACGGGCGACCTGGCCGCGCCGGCCGAGGTCCGGGCCGCCGCCGAGCCGACACCGTCGGCCCATGTCACCGTCGACACGATTGCGCCCGGTATCTGGTACCTGGCCGGGCAGTCTCACCATAGTCTCGTCGTCGAACTCGACGATTCGCTGGTGCTGATCGAAGCGCCGCAGCACGACACACGCGCCCTGGCGGTCATCGCGCGGACCCGCGAGCTCGCGCCCGACAAGCCGCTGACGCACGTCGTCAGCACGCATCATCATTTCGACCATTCGGGCGGCGTGCGCGCAGCCGTGTCGGAGGGGCTGACGGTCGTCTCGCACGACCTGGCGAAACCGTTCTTCCAGATGATGGTGGCGCGGCAGCACACACTCGTGCCAGACGCGCTGGCGCGACACCCGCAGCCGCTGACCGTCGAGACGGTCAGCGACCGGCTCGTTCTCGGGGAGGGGGGGCGACGGACGATCGAGCTGTACCCCGTGACCGACAACCTGCACGCCGACACGATGCTGATGGCTTACTTCCCGCGGGAGCGGCTGCTGGCCGAGGTGGATCTCTACACGCCGCCCGCACCGAACACGACGGGCGCGCGGTTTCCGTTCGTGGCGAGCCTGGTCCGGAACATCGAGCAGCGTGGGTTGCGCGTCGATCGCATTCTCGCCCTCCACGGCCGCGTCGTCCAGTTCGAGGATTTGCGGCAGGCCGTGCGGGCGGCGCCTGAACGGGAGTCGGGGTGAGCTTGCCCGCGGATCATGCACTCGGGAAACGGGGGACCACCATGACGACGGTGACTCGGCGGACGTTCCTTCAAGCGGCGGGTGCGCAGGCCGGCGCGCTCGCGGTTGGCGGCCGGCAGGCGGCGCACGCCGCTGCCCCGAGCGCCCAGACGACGCAGGCGGGTGCCACCGCCGACGTGGCGGTGATCGGTGCGGGCGCCTTTGGCGGCTGGACCGCGCTCTACTTACGCGAGATGGGCCTGTCGGTGACGCTCATCGACGCCTACGGGCCCGGGAACGCGCGCGCCGCCTCGGGCGGTGAAACCCGGCAGATCCGCGCCGGGTACGGTGACCGGGAGATCTACACCAAGTGGGTGATCGAGGCGTTCGACCGGTGGGAGCGTCGGCAGGCCGACTGGGGCGGGCAACCGCTCTTCTACCGGACGGGCCAGCTGACGCTGGCGCGCGAGTGGACGCGCAACCTCCGTGCCACGCGGACCGTGCTCGACCGGCTCGGCGTCGACAACGAGGTCATCCCCCACGACGACCTCGTTCGCCGGTATCCCCAGTTCAACCATGACGGGTTCGAATTCGGCTATTACGTGCCGAGCACCGGCGTCCTCATGGCCAAGAAGGGCTGTCTGGCCGTCGCGCAGGCGTTCGAGCGCCAAGGCGGCCGGTTCGTCATGGCCCGGGCGACGCCCGGGCGGCGCCGCGGCGACGCGCTGCAGGAAGTGGTCCTGTCGACCGGAGAGACCGTGTCGGCGCAATCGTTCGTCTTCGCGTGCGGTCCCTGGCTGCCACAGGTGCTGCCGCACCCGATGCGGGATCGCCTGGTCACGCCCCGGCGCGTGATTTTCTGGTATGGCGTGCCGCCCGACGACGACCGCTTCACCTACCCGAATTGCCCGAACTGGTCGGTGCGCGGCGTCTACGGCTTCCCGAGCATCGAGGGGCGCGGCTTCAAGGTCGCGACGTCGTTCGACAGTGTGCCGTTCGATCCGGACACGGGAGAACGGGTGGTGACGCCCGAGGAAATCAGACGGGCCAGGCAGTTCTTGCGCGAGTCGTTTCCGGCCCTGGCCGACCAGCCGATCCTCGAATCGCGCGTCTGCCAGTACGAAACCAGCGTCGATGCGCACTTCATCGTCGATCGGCATCCCGATATGGCGAATGCCTGGATTGTCGGCGGCGGATCGGGCCACGGGTACAAGCATGGGATCATGTTGGGCGACTACGTCGCCCGTCGGGTCACCGGCAAGGCGACCGACCCGGAGCTCGATGCGACGTTCAGGCTGAAGGACGAGACCTACTGAGGCTGATGCGGATGTTGAAGCGGAGCGTGTGGATCGTCGCCGGCCTCCTGGCCGGGATGCTGCTGGCGCCCGGCCGCGTCGGCGGGCAGGACGCCGACCCGGACAAGCGGGCGTTCTCGGATGCCGGCTGCGTCATGTGTCACGGGCCGAGCGGCCGCGGGGCCGACGGACCGTCGCTCGTGCCAATGGAGCGCGAGTTCGCCGATTTCCTCCGGGTGGTTCGCGCAGGGATCGGCGAGATGCCCGGCCAGGCCGAGGCGGACGTCACCGACGGTCAGATCGCCCTCGTCTACGAGTTTCTCGTGGGGCTCTCGCAGTAAGGCGATCCTTCGAGAGAAGCCCACCCGCCATGCGATTGGTTCCCGCTTTACAGCCCAAGCAGCTTCGCGGCGTGGTCGCCCAGGATGCCGGCCTTGTCCTGATCGGAGATCGGCAAGCCGTTGATGCTGTCCAGCATCTGGCGCAGGCTGCCGATCTTGTGCGGATAGTCGCTCCCCGCGATGATGTGCTCGACGCCGGCGAAATCGATCGCCAGCTGAAGCGCCTTCGGATCGAAGTTCACCGTGTCGTAGTAGAAGCGCTTCAGGTAGTGGCTCGGCGGCTGGTCGATGTGCTGCCGGCAGTCGGCGAACGCGTGAAACCCGCGGTCGAGTCGCTCGGCGAGATAGGGGATCGTGCCGCCCAGGTGGGCCAGCACCCAGGTGATGCGGGGAAACCGTTCGACGATGCCGCTGAAGACGAGCTTGGCTGCGGCGAGCGTCGTGTCAAAGACGAACCCCAGGAGCGGCATCAGCCAGTAGTCCGTCATCGCTTCGACGCCCACCGGATGGATCGGGTGGATGTAGAACACGGCGCCCAGCTCGTTCGCCTTCTCGTACATCGGCCAGTACGCCTTGTCGCTCAACGCCGTGCCGTTGACGTTGCTGAAGAGCATGACGCCCTTGAAGCCGAGCTGCGTCATGGCGCGGTCGAGCTCGGTGACGCAGGCCTTCGGATCGTTCAGCGGCAGCGTGGCCAGCGCCGTGAACCGCTTCTTCGACGCCGTGATCTCCGCGAAGTCGTCGTTGACCTGGCGGGCCAGCCTGACCGCGACGTCGGGCGCCTCCACATGGGTGCCGGGCGACGTGAACGTGAGCACTTGTTTGTCGATGCCGTGCTCCGCCATCACTTGGTCGCGAAAATCGGCGTCGCAATGACCCGGCACGACCACGTTGTAGTCGCCCGGGTAGTACAGCAGGGGATTGCCCTCGTCGTCGGTCGTGTGCTTCAAGGTGCTCTCGCCGTTCCGGACGGCGGCGAGGTAGCTCTGTGGGTAGAAATGGTTGTGAAAATCGATGATGGCCATTGCAGTCCTACGCTCCTTTCGGGCGCGCCAGCCAGATGTAGTAGACCGGCACGCCGAGCAGCACGATCCCGAGACCCGCGACGGCCTCGAGCGGTTCGGTCACGAAGCGGTTCACGGCAATGACGAGCGCCGCCAGCGCGAACAGCCCGGCGACGACAGGGTAGCCGCCCACGCGATAGGCCGGCGCGTAGCCGGGGCGGCGCCGCAAGCTGAAGAGCCCGAGCGCCATGAGCCCGAAGAAGATCCATTCCACGTAGATGACCCGCGAGAAGAGCTGGCTGTAGGTGCCCGTGAAGACCAGCACCGACGCCCAGACGCCTTGGAGCACGATCGCCAGATGCGGTGTCCGGAACGTGGGATGCGCGCGGCCGGCCCATCGGAACAGCAGGCCATCCTGCGCCATCGAATAGTAGACCCGGGGCCCGGCCAGGATGATCCCGTTCAGTGCGCCGAACGTGGAGAAGATGACCAGCCCCGACATGATCCCGGCGCCGCCGCCGACCAGCGCGTCCGCGGCGTCGGCCGCGACCCGCGTCGACGAAATGACGACATCGAGCGGGAGGACGTACATGTAGACGGCATTGAGGGCAATGTAGCAAATCGTCACGATGACGGTGCCCCAGAGCAGGGCGCGGGGAATCGTCCGGGTAGGGTCGATCGTCTCGCCGGCGGCATAGGTCACCATGTGCCACCCGCCGAACGCGAAGAGGCCGGCAATGAGCGCCTGGACGATCGCCGTCCAGGAAACGGCCGATGTGCCGACGACGGGCGTGGTCGCGGCCGCGGCCACCGGCGCGGCCGAATCACCTGGCGCCAGCGCGAGGCCGACCGCGATCATCAGCCCGATTGCGGCGACTTTGCCGACCGTGAATGCCGTTTGCAGCCGGCTGCCGTGTTCGACGCCGCGATAGTTGACGGCCGACAGCACGAGAATCGCGCCGGCCGCCGTCACCTGGATGCCAACCGCGCCCAGCGGGACGAAGAAGGCCACGTAGCGTGCGAACACGACGGCGATGGCCGCCAGGATGCCGGAGTGCATGCTCCAGAACATCGCCCAGCCCCACAGGAAGCCGATCACCGGAGAGTAGGTTTCGTTCAGGAACACGTAGACGCCGCCGGTGCGCGAGAACGCCGAGGCCAGCTCGGCGCAGACCAGCGCGCCGAAGAAGGTGAGAAGGCCCGCGATCAGCCAGATCGCGGCCACGCCGCCGATCGACGGCACCAACGCGGTGATCTCCGAGGGTTGTACGAAGATCGACGCCCCGATGATCGTCCCGACGACCAGCGCGGTCGTCGGGACCAGGGTCATCGAGCGCTTGAGCCCGGCCGCGGGCGGCTCAGCCATGAGGGTGTTGGGTGAAGGGCGGCTAGCAGAAACAGAACCTGCGCATCAGCACACGATGCGCCGGGTCGTGTCGAACGTTACGCGGCCGCCGTGGCGTTGACGCGAAGGACCTTGGCGAATGCCTCGGTCGCTTGCTGCATCTGCTCGAGCGTACCGATGGAGATTCGGGCCCACTCCTCTGCGTACGGCGGGAAGTTCCGGGGCACGACATTCTCCACGGCCTTGGAAGCTGGTATTGTAGAACGACCCTTTTCCGGAAAGCCAGCGCAGGCAACCGACGCACGCACACCCCCGGACCTGACAACGGATAACTCGTTCCATGTAAACAAGTTAGACTGGACCACCGCCGCGGCCAAAACCGCGCGGCACGAGCCTGCGAAGCGGACGAGATATACCAGTCACCGCCGCGCCTAGTGTAAATGACGGCTCGTCTGCACGATTTGTTACTCTGGCGCGATGGGTGATCGCCTGCGAGTGTTCGCGCCGGCCAGCGCGTCGAATCTCGGCCCGGGCTTCGACGTGCTGGGATTGGCGCTGCCGCAGCCGGGTGACGTCGTCGAGGTCGAGGTATCCGCGGCGCCGGGGGTCGAACTGGTCGAGGTGACCGGCGCTGACGGCGCGCTGCCTACCGATCCCGGCCGCAACGTGGCCGGGGTCGCGGCGGCCGACGTCCTGCGGCGCCTCGATGCGTTGCCGTCGGAGGCACCGCCGCGCCGTGGCGTGCGGCTCTGGCTGCACAAGCAAATGCCGCTTGCGAGCGGGTTGGGCAGCTCGGGTGCCAGCGCCGTCGCCGGAGCGTTCGCCGTCAACGAGCTGTTCGGAGCGCCGCTGTCGCGGCGCGACCTGGTCGTGAGCGCGCTGGCGGGGGAACAGTCGGCGTCGGGCACGCCGCACGCCGACAACGTGGCGCCGAGCTTGCTGGGCGGCATCGTGCTAATCCGCAGCTACGACCCGCTCGAGCTGATCGACCTGCCGGTCCCCGACGCGCTGCGCGTCGTCGTCGTGCATCCGCATCACGAGGTGTCGACGGCGGCGGCGCGGCGCCTCACGGCCGCGCGGCAGTATGCGCTCGACGACGCCGTCGCGAACCTCGGGAACATCGCGGCGCTCGTCGACGCGCTGCACCGCGGCGATCTCGCGCAGTTCGGCCGGAGCATCAGCGACCGGCTCGTCGAACCGGTGCGCGCGCATCTACTTCCCGGGTTGGCGGAGGTGAAGGCGGCGGCGCTCGAAAGGGGCGCGCTGGGCTGTTCCATTTCTGGATCCGGGCCGTCGCTCTTCGCGTTCGCCGGCAGCGACGGCGACGCGCAGGCCATCGGGGAGGCGATGCAGGCGGCGTTTCGCGACGCCGCCGGTTTCGAGTCGGACGTGTATCTGGGACCGGTCAACCGCGAGGGCGCGGTTCGACTGGAATGACGCCGCGACGGACTCTCGGCTCTCGGCTCTCGCGGAACACTTTGTCGAGGTGCTGCTGCTGCTGTAGTCCTAGCAGGCTGCTGAAAAAGTCCGTAAAACGGGATCGACAGATCGATCCCGGCGTCCTACCATGCTCCCGACACTTCTGAAGGGAGCCCCATCATGCGCGGACACGATGAGCAGACCCAGCACATGTTCAGCTATCTGTCGCCGGAGCAGCGGGTGCCGGCCGATCATCCGCTCCGCGCGATCCGTACGCTGACGGACCAGGCGCTGCGCACGTTGTCGCGGCGGTTCGCCAGCCTGTACGCCCAGACAGGTCGTCCGTCGATCCCGCCCGAGCAGTTGCTGCGCGCCTTGATGCTGCAGGTGCTCTACACGGTCCGGAGCGAGCGGCTGTTGATGGAGGAACTCAACTACAATCTCCTGTTCCGCTGGTTCGTCGGGTTGAATATGGACGACCCGGTCTGGCATCCCACGACGTTTACGAAGAATCGGGACCGGCTGCTGGCGGGCAATGTGGCGGCCGCGTTCTTCGACGCCGTGCGGGCCCAGGCCCGGGCGGCCGGCCTGCTCTCGGATGAACACTTTACGGTGGACGGAACGCAGTTGGAAGCCTGGGCCAGTCTGAAGAGCTTTCGGAGCCGGGACACCGAGCCGAGCGCGCCGCCCGATGACCCCGGGAATCCCACGGTCGACTTCCACGGCGAGCGGCGGCGGAACGATACGCACCAATCGACGACCGATCCGGAGGCGAGGCTGCATCGGAAGGGCCCAGGGAAGGAGGCGAAGCTGGCGTATCTGGGCCACGTGCTGCTGGACAATCGGTATGGGTTCGTCGCCAATGTCTGTGCCACCCATGCGACGGGGACGGCCGAACGCGAGGCAGCGGCGCTGTTGCTGGCGGCCAGCGCGCCCCCAGGCAGCACGGTCGGGGCGGACAAGGGCTACGATGCGGCACGCTTTGTGGGCGACGTTCGCGTGCTGGAGGTCACGCCCCACGTGGCGCAGAAGGCGCGTTGGAGTGCGATCGACGGCCGGACGACGCGGCATGCGGGCTATCACGTTAGTCAGCGGAAACGGAAACTCGTGGAACAGGTCTTTGGGTGGATGAAGACCGTCGGCGGGTTGCGCAAACTCCGGCATCGCGGCGTCGCGCTCGTGGATTGGCAACTCACCTTCGCCGCCACCGCGTATAACTTGGTCCGCTTGCGGAACCTGCAGGTGACGTGTCCCTGATCGTAGGCCGCGGACGTCGCTGGCCCGCCGGCGGGGCCAGCCCACACCAGTGCTCCGCCTGCGGCGGTTGGTCAATATCCGCATGACGCTTACAGAACCAGTCGTTCACCCGAGTTCTTCAGCAGCCTGCTAGGTCGATGGGCGCTTCGGGTGCAGGCGTATGCGTTCCTGCTCGTGACCGACCGCTACCCGCCCTTCAGCATGAGCTAAACCGTTACCAGACGCCGCAGGAGCGCCGGGAAACCGCTATAATCCGGTGTTCCCAACATGTCTCTTCAACCCGGCACCACGCTTGGCCCCTACGAAGTCCTCGCCGCCATCGGCGCGGGCGGCATGGGCGAAGTGTATAAAGCCCGCGACACCAAGCTCGACCGCGTGAATCGTGGTAAAAGATTGGGCCATACTCTGAGCCCGGTAACAATAAGGCGTTTGTGGAAAGGGACCGCATCATGACGAATACGAACACGCGTCGTGACATCCTGAAGGGAACACTCGCGGTAGCTGGACTGGGCGTCCTCGACATCCCGGAATGGGCGCTTCCGGCCCTCGCGCAAAGCGAGGTGCTCGTGCCGTTCACCGATCTCCCCGACCCGCTCACCCTGGTGCGCGGCCCCGAGCGGCGCATCATCGACGTGCGGATGATCGACAGCCCGTTTGTCTCGCGGGACATCTTCGCCACGACGCAGCACTACGGACATCCGGTCATCGACCCGGCCACCTATCAGCTGCGGGTCTCGGGCCTCGTGGACCAGCCGCTGGGGCTCTCGATCGACGACCTGCGGGGGATGGCCAGCACCGAGATGGTCATCGGATTCGAATGCTCCGGCAATCGCGGCCCCGTGAACGGCCTCTCGGGCAACGGGCGCTGGACCGGCGTGGCGTTGCGTGACGTGTTGAACCGCGCCGGCGTGCAGGACCGCGGGAAGGAGTTCGTCTTCTTCGGCGCCGATCACGGCGAAGAAGACGTGGCCTTCCGCGGACAGACGTTTACCGTGGATCAGCAGTACGGCCGCAGCCTCGCGCGCGAGAAGGCGCTGTCGCCGGAACCGCTCCTGATCTACGCGCTGAACGGCGAGCCGCTGACCCGCCATCAGGGCTTTCCGCTGCGTCTGCTCATCCCGGGCTGGTACGGCATGGCGCAGGTGAAGTGGCTCTCCGAGATTCACGTCCAGGAGGACCAGTATCTCGGCAAGTTCCAGGCGCGCTGGTATCGCACGCTGAAGGGCGAGATGGTCAACGGCGAGATGAAGTGGAAAGAGACGGCGATCACCCGAAATCAGGGAAAGTCGTTCATCGCGCGCGTGACTTACGACGGCAGCCGGCACCAGGTCTTCGGCGTCGTGCTGCACGACGGCACGCCGATCCGGTCGGTCGAGGTGAAGATCGACGACGGCCCCTGGCGGCCGGCGACGATGGATCCGAGGACGACCGACCGGTACTCGTGGAAGTTCTTCACGTACGACTGGAACGGCGCCACCGCGGGAGAGCACACGCTCGTCTCGCGCATGACGGACGTCAACGGGAAGGTTCAGCCGACCGCGGAGGAGTTGGAAGTCAAGAAAACCCGCCTCGAACAGAACTCGCAGCATCCGCGGACGGTGATGATCGCCTGACGTGGGTGAGACGACGGCCAGCAGTTCCTGAGGCCGGGCGGTGAGGCCCGTCGGGTCGCCGCAGTGGGGAGCGCGCCCCGCTGGTTGCCAGACAGCGAATGGCTCGTGTTTTGGAGTTTAGGCAGCGATCTCTGGCGTTGCCAGAGGCCGTGGCTTATCACCGCGACGGGATGGGTGCCAGGTGTCTGATCCTCTTCGGGCAGGAACCCGCGGCCCAGTGCGGGCCTCACTCCGAGCAGGGAGAAATAGTTGCCGGTGACCACGGCGCCAAACACTCGCGTGCCTTGCCCGAGATCGTGGGAGAGCCGCTGATTTTGAACGGCCATCCTTTCACGCGAGCGTTGTCACGACGCCGGCGGCCGTGACCTTTCGGACCGTGTGATTGCTCATGGGCAGGGCGGTCCACAGGGTAGTCGCGAAAGTTCAACTGATTTCACGAGGCGATCACGTGTTGACCCGGGTCTATAGACCAAGTTGTAGACCGTGGGCACCATCAGCGGGTGCCGCCGCGGGCCACGCCTCACCCCACGCTCAAGAAGCTCGGGAAGCACATCCGCCAGCTCAGGCTCGCCCGCAACTGGACCCAGGAAGACCTGGCCGGAGAGTGCGGGCTGGACCGGTCTTACGGCGCACTCAACGCGCCGGACGGCATCCTCACGTGGCTCGTCGGCAAGGGTAGCGGTAGCGAGATCCGCGCGCTGGCGGTGACGCGCGACTAGCAGCCCGTGGTGAAAGTCCCGCTGCATTCGACCGCCGATGCATCCCGCCATGGGCGGCGCTGGGCTTTGTTCACGATGGGTCAAATACTCCCGGTATTTTCCCTCCTCGCGCCTTGCGGGGTGGGCGCCTCGGCGGCCTCGGTGCCACGCTGGACTTTCACCACGGACTGCTAGGGGGTGTCGACCTCCGGCATCGGCCCTACTCGTTGGATGACCCGTTCGTGGTCCGCCTGGCGTCAGGGCTTGTCAAACCAACATACAAAATACTCGGCGCTGAGGTAGCGGGGTGGGTTGAAGAGGTTGCAGAAACGTAAAGCAGTTGCAGCCAGGGTTCGCGAGGTGGCTCCGTGGCATACTGGATAGAAGTTGTCCATGACGATCCTCGGGCGAATCGGTGTTGTGGTGATGGTGGGCGGACTCCTGTGGCCGGCGGCGTCACAGGCGCAGCTGCAGACGTCCGTCTTCGTGTCTGGACTCGTGCAACCGGTCGGATTGGTTCAGGATCCATCGAATTCAGCCCGACAATACGTTGTCGAGCAACGCGGCGTGATCCGGGTCGTCAACGGCGGGAAGCTCGAAGCCCTGGACTTTCTCGACTTGACCCTGGTGGTGTCGACCGGCGGCGAACGAGGCTTGTTGGGTCTGGCGTTTCCTCCGAACTACGCCTCGAGCCGACGGTTCTACGTCAATTTCACTGACGCCAACGGCAACACCGTTATCGCGCGCTTCCTGCGCTCGGCCGCGAATCCGCTGCAGGCCGATCCGAATTCGCGACGCGACTTGCAGTGGCCCTCTGGACAGCGATTCATCGTGCAGCCCTTCGCCAATCACAACGGCGGCAAGATGCTGTTTGGCCCCGACCGCTTCCTCTACATCGGGATGGGTGATGGCGGCAGCAGCAACGATCCGGCGCACCGCGCGCAGGATCCGACCTCGCTGCTGGGGAAGATGCTGCGCATCGACGTCAATGTGGCCAACGCGAACAGGAAAGGGTATCGAATCCCGCCGATCAACCCGTTCCGCACCGGCAATCCGATCGCCGCGCTCGACGAGATCTGGGCGTTCGGGCTGCGGAATCCCTGGCGCTTTGCGGTGGATGACCCGGCGCTGGGAGGCACGGGTGCCCTGCTCATCGCCGATGTTGGCCAGAACGCGTGGGAAGAGATCAACTACGAGCCTGCGAACACGGGTGGGCGCAACTACGGTTGGCGCAACCGTGAGGGCGCCCATGACAGGATCAACAGGAGACCGCCCGCCTACCGGCCGCTGGTCGATCCGATTCGCGAGTATGGGCGGGGGTTCGGCTCGTCTATCACCGGTGGTCAGGTGTACCGCGGGAGCGTCCTCGGATCCGCGCACGTGGGACGCTACTTCTTCGCCGATTTCGTCAGCGGTCGTGTGGCCTCGATCGGCTTGGCGACCGATGGGGTGACCGGGACGGTGACCGCGACCGATCTTCAAGATCACACGGCGGAGCTGGGCGGAGCGGCCGCAATCGGCAAGCTCAGCTCGATTGACGCCGACTCGCTGGGGGAACTGTATCTCGTGGACTATGCCGGCGGTCGCATCCTGCGCCTCGAGTCGAGCGTGCCGACGGTCACGACGATCACGATCACCGAAGGTGGGTTCGTCGACCCCTCGGACGTGCGAATCTCCGTGGGCGAGCAAGTGCTCTTCGTCAATAACGGATCGGGCAATCCCGACATCGCGTCGGATCCGCATCCGTTTCACACCGAGTGTCCGGCGATCAACGTCGTGGGCAATCTCGGTCCGGGCGGGAGCAAGCTCACCCGACTCTTTACCGTGCCGGGCACCTGTGGATTTCACGATCATCGGGATCCGTCAAACGACGGATTGCAGGGTACGATCGTGGTCCAGTAGGGGAGATGATCTCGACGGCGGGCGTGGCTCGCGACGACCCGCTGACGTATGATGCCACGGACAAGGAGACAGCCATGAAGCTATTTCTCATCAGAGGACTGTTGCTGGTTCTGGCGTTGGCCCTGCCCGTGGCGGCGTGGGCGCAAGCCCCAACGCAGCAGGCACCGTCGTACTACACCCCCGAGGCGCGCGCGCAGATTCGCTCACTGCCGTCCGCCGACGACAGCTTGCGCGTCGCGGCGGCTGACATCGACGCGCTGCTCGCCGACGGAGCCGTCGTGTTCCTCGACGTCCGGGAACCCGACGAGATCGAGGACCTCGGAACCCGCGAGGGCTACATCAACATCCCGCTCCTGGAGCTCGAGGATCGCCTGGATGAGCTGGACAAGGACTCAGCCATCCTCACCGCTTGAAACGGCGGAGGCCGAGCCGCGCGTGCCGCGGCCATACTGCTGACACACGGCTTCACGGCGATCAACTTCTGTGGGCTCAGGGACTACGAAGGCCCGAGGATTCACCCGAAGGTCCAACCGCAGTAGTCACATCACCGCTCGATCTGCACACGATGTTTTCGTAGCAGGGCTTGAGCCCTGCGGCGGGCAACGGTCTTGTAGCGCAGGCCTTCAGGCCTGCGTTGGCGAGCCGAAGGCGAAGCCCTGATCGTTGCCCGCACTCAACAACCTTCAGACTCCGCCGCGCCTCCGCAGCACGACAGCTGGCCCGGCGCCGCATCGGTCTCGGGCACGCAGCAGCCGGTCACCTGTTCCGCCCGCTGCCGGTCCTTCTCGATCGAGCTGACGTGGGTCAGGAAATGCGCGACCGCCGACAGGAGCGCGCCGGTCACCGCATCCTTGGGCTGGGCCAATCGGTAGTGCACCCAGAGCCCGTCCTTCCGGCCCATGACCAGGCCGGCCCGCTTCAGATAGGCCAGGTGGCGGGACGCCTTGGGCTGCGAGATGCACAGGCTCTCGTGGATGTGGCAGACGCAGACCTCGCCGCCCACGAGCAGGCCTAGGATGCGCAGGCGGGTCTGATCGGCCAGCGCCTTGAGGACCGCTTCCATCGTCGATAGTCTGGCGCTATCCACTGGCAACCTCTTGATTCATCAACACGTTAGACAATTTATATATATTTGTCTTGACAAATATATTGACGCCCCACAGAATCATTATATTCGGTGTTACGAATATAATGAAGCGGGGGCCGAGACGGGCCCCGCGGCACCGCTGGGAGGCAAGACATGCGTGAATCGGCAGTCAAGGAAATCGTCAAGGAGAGGTACGGTCAGGTGGCGTCGCGAGTCCGTGAGCGAGGGCGTGAGACGGGGGAAGGGGCCTGCTGCGGGCCTACCTGCTGCGGCGAAGGCGGGACCGACGCGATCACGCGCGACCTTTACGCCGACGACGAGAAGCAGGCGCTGCCCGAGGCCGCCGTGGCGGCGTCGCTCGGATGCGGCAACCCGACTGCGCTGGCCACGCTCGAGCCGGGTGAGACGGTGCTCGACCTGGGGTCGGGCGGCGGTATCGACGTGCTGCTGTCGGCCCGGCGGGTGGGCCCGTCCGGCAAGGCCTTCGGCCTCGACATGACCGACGAGATGCTGGCGCTCGCCCGAGAGAACCAGCGCACGGCGGGGGTCGACAACGTCGAGTTCCTGAAAGGGGAGATCGAGCAGATTCCGCTGCCCGACGACTCGGTCGACGTCATCATCTCGAACTGCGTCATCAACCTGTCGGGTGACAAGCCGAAGGTGCTGGCCGAGGCGTTCCGTGTCCTCAAACCGGGTGGCCGCTTCGCGGTGTCCGACATCGTGCGGCGGCGCGACGTGCCGGAGGCCATTCGGCGCAGCATCGAGCTCTGGGCGGGATGCGTGGCTGGTGCGCTGTCGGAAGCGGAGTATCGCGACGGGCTCCACGGGGCCGGCTTCGCCGAGGTCGACATCGCGCCAACGCGCATCTATCATGCGGAGGACGCCGCATCGCTGCTCTCCGGCGCCATCGAGAGTGATGATGCCCTCGCAGGGCTCGCGTCCCAGATCGACGGGGCCTACATGAGCGCGTTCGTCCGGGCCCGCAAGCCGCAACGCCTCTAGCGCATGTCCGACACGCCGCGCCTTCGGTTCGCGCCTTCGCCGACCGGTGTCCTGCACATCGGCGGGGCGCGCACCGCGCTCTTCAACTGGCTCTACGCGCGGCGGCACGGCGGCGTCTTCGTGCTGCGCATCGAGGACACCGACGTCCAGCGGTCGTCGGACACCATGGTGTCCGGCATCCTCGACGGCCTGCGCTGGCTCGGGCTCGACTGGGATGAGGGCCCCGGCGTGGGCGGTCCGCACGGTCCCTACCAGCAGTCGCAGCGTCTCGACCGCTACCGTCACGCGGCAGGGCGTCTGGTCGCCATGCACAAGGCCTACCGGTGCTTCTGCCGTCCCGGCGACCTACAGCAGCGGCGCGAGGCTGCCCAGGCGGCAGGCGGCGGGTGGCAGTACGACCGCGCGTGCCTGCACCGGCGGGCGGAGGAGCTGGCCCGCCTCGCCAACGACGGGACGCCGCATACCATTCGGTTCAAGGTTCCGCCAGGCCGGACCCGGTTCGACGACGTGGTCCACGGGCCGATCGATGTGGACAACGCCACGATCGAGGACCTGGTGATCCTGCGGTCCGACGGCCATCCGACCTATCACCTGTCAGTCGTCGTGGACGACATCGACATGGCGATCACCCACGTCGTGCGCGGCGACGACCACACGTCGAACACGCCGAAGCACGTCCTGCTCTACGAAGCGCTCGGCGCCACGCCGCCGCGATTCGCGCACGTCCCGCTCATCTTCGGGTCGGACAAGAAGCGCTTGAGCAAGCGCCACGGCGCCACGGCGGTCTCCGACTATCAGCAGCGCGGGTACCTCCCCGACGCCATGGTGAATTTCCTGGCGCTGCTGGGCTGGTCGCCCGGCGGCGACCGCGAAGTGTTCAGCCGCGACGAGTTGGTGCAGGCGTTCACGCTGGAGGGGATCGGCGGCGGCAACGCCGTCTTCGATCAGGACAAGCTCGACTGGTTCAACGGACAGCACATCGGCCGGATGCCAACCGAGACGATCGCCGACGCCATCCAGCCGCTCCTGGAGGCGGCCGGGTGGTGGCGTGACGGCTACGCGGCGGGCGGCGACCAGCGGGCCTGGCTGGGTCGGGTGATCGAGCTGTTGAAATCGCGCGTCAGATTTCTCGCGGAGTTCGTCGAGTACGGCCGCCCGTTTCTGGACGACGCCGTGGTGTACGAGCCGGAGGCGGTGCAGCAGCGGCTGTCGGTCGAGGGACTCGTCGGCCACGTCACCGCCCTACGGGACGCCTACGCCGCGCTGGACGAGGGCCGGTTCGAGGCCGGGGCCCTGGAGACCGCGCTGCGCGCCGTGTCCGACGCACGCGGCATCAAGGCGGGCGTGCTCATCCACGCGACCCGCGTCGCCCTGACCGGCCGCACCGTCAGCCCCGGCCTGTTCGAGCTGGTCGAGCTCATCGGCCGGGCGCGGACGATCGGCCGGCTGCAGCAACTGGAGGGCTTTCTCACCGAGCGCGCGACCGCCGAGTCACGCGGTACGTAACGCGGGACTGGCCCCCTCGCCAAGAATCAAGCTACCAGCGCAGCACCCGCACGCCGCGCCACTCCGGTCCCTCCTCCACGTAGCGCCACTCCGGATTCTTGCTCTTGTCGCGGAGCGCCGCGCACACCGTGTCGAACGTCGCGAGGTGTTCGTCGGTGCATTCGAAGTAGGCGACGAAATCGTATTCTCCCCCGCGGTGGTAGCCGTCGGGGTTGTGGTACAGGCGGCGGAAAATGGTTGGAATGCCCGCTTCGGCCGCTTTGGCATGGCCGGGGATCTCGCGGCCCGTGCTGCGACTGGTCCTGGGGTAGAAATGGCCCTGGCGCTCGAGCGGGTCGAGTGCCCACCAGTCGGCCGTCTTGCGGATCGGAATGATGATCGCGTTCCGCATGGCGCGGCCCGACGTGCGCGGCACGGCGTGCTTGTAGGCGAAGGCGTGCATCTCGGCACTGGTGTACCGTGGCACTTGCACGGCGCCGTCGATGGCGGTGACCGAGGCGTGGTCGCCCACCCGGCGCTTCAGTTCGTCCTCGATGTCCTGTAGCCTCGGACGGTATTTCGCGGAGACCATCGCCACGTAGCGCGCTGCCAGCAGGCCGTCGGGTTGCACACGCTGCGGATCGGCGACGAGAAACTGAATCGTTTCCAGCGGCTGCGGCTCCCGCGTGCCGTCGCTGTCGAAGTCGTTGAAGAATCCGCGGGCCAGCATGGCGCCCGCCGCTTTCACGCGCGCGTAGGTCGCGGTGTCGTCGACCCGCACGGTGACGAACAGGAATTTCGTGAAGCTCAGGTTGACGCCG
Source organism: Vicinamibacterales bacterium (assembly GCA_963667915.2). GTDB lineage: Bacteria > Acidobacteriota > Vicinamibacteria > Vicinamibacterales > UBA823. The sequence goes on from CAXXNN010000004.1 coordinate 2,042,437, forward strand.
AGATGATGGTGGTTGGGGCCGTTGGTGGCCATCGATTCGCCCGTCTGCGCTGGAATAGCCCAGGCAACGTCTCGTATCGGCCGAAGCCGGACACCTCTGCAACCCGGTGCGAAGCCGTGCAGTCGCGCGCAGTCGGACTGCGAGCATCATGACCGAGCCGCTCATGCTCATGACGCCGGCCGACTACCGCCGCGCCTGCCGCCATCTCGAAGCGTGCGACCCGGTGCTGGGTGCCATCATCCGCCGGCAGGGACCGTGTGGCATGGGTCGGGTCAAGCGGACCGATCCGTATCGGGCGCTCGTCGAGGCGATCGTCTGGCAGCAGCTCTCGATCAAGGCGGCGGCGACGATCTACCAGCGACTGCTGGGTCTCTTTTCGGCGGACGGTGGCCTCACGCCGCGGGCGGTCGGCGCGATGCGCCGCGACCGTCTGCGCAAGGCGGGGCTGAGCTGGGCCAAGGTGGACTATCTGAAGGACCTCTCGGCCAGGGTCAATCGGGCCGCGCTGGATCTCACCGCCCTGGAGAGCCAGACCGACGACGACGTGATCGCGGCGCTGACCTCGGTGAAAGGGATCGGCCGTTGGTCGGCCGACATGTTCCTGATGTTCCGGCTCGGCCGTCCCGACGTGCTGCCGGTTGGTGACCTGGGGATTGTCAAGGCGATGCAACGAGCCTACCGGATGCGCAAGCCGCCGGCGCCGGAGCGAATGCTGAAGATTGCCCGGCCCTGGCGCCCCTACCGCTCCGTCGCCTCGTGGTACCTCTGGGAGAGCACCGAGAACGCTCCGCTGGAGGGGTGAGCGTGGCGCGGGATGCCAACGTAGCGTGGGACCTGTCGACAACGGTTCCCCTCTCCCTTTGGGAGAGGGTTGGGGTGAGGGGAAAGGCTTTGCGGCCTTTACTGCCGCGCCAGCTCGTCGTTGATGATCGTCTCGAACGCCTCGAACGGCTGGGCGCCGGTGACCATCCGGCCGTTGATGAAGAGCGTCGGTGTGGACGACACGCCGTAGCCTTCCGCTTCGGCCATGTCCTGCCGGACGAGGTTCGCCGTCTCGCTTGAATCCAGGCAGGCGTCGAACGCCGCCTGGTCGAGTCCCAGCTCCCCGGCGTACCGCTTCAGATCCTCGATCGCCAGCGCGCCCTGGTTGGCGAACAGCGTGTCGTGGTAATCCCAGAACTGTCCCTGGACGCGCGCGCACTGTGCCGCCTCGGCCGCCTTGAACGCCTGCGGATGCGTCGGCAGCGGGTAATCCTTGAAGACGAACCGGATCTGATCACCGAACGTCGCCGCGATCCTCTCGAGGGTCGGACCGACCCTCCCGCAGAATGGTCATTGAAAGTCCGAGAACTCGATGATCTCCACCGAGGCCTCGGACGTTCCCTTGATCGGGTCGGTCGGCGCCACGCTCACGTTCTGGCGCGGCGGCTCCAGGAGGTTTTCGATCGGCAAGTCCAAGCTCGCCGATAGCTCGGCCACGAGCGCGGCGCGCGCCTGCGCCGGTCGCTGTTGCTGCAGGAAATTTTGAATCGGGACGCGCATCTGCTCGAGCGTGCGCCCCTGCGCCTGCTGGCTGCCCAGGCTGTTGTAGAGCTGCTCGACGTCGGCGTCGGTCACCGACTGCGTCCGCCCCGGCAGCTCCTGCTCCAGCAACTCCTCGACCGAGACGCCGCGGTTGGCCGCCTCGATGGCGAGCAGGCGGTCGCCGATGATCAGATCCAGGTATTGATCCAGGGCGTCGAAGCGCGACTGCGTCACCTGCATGTACGACCCGGCGTCGGCCTCGCGCCACCGCTGCTCGATCTCGCCGAGCGTGATTTCCTGGTCGCCCACGCGGGCCACCACCGGATCCGACGCGCCGGCCGGCTGCGCCGCCACCGCCGCCACGGCGCCCAGCGTCAGCAGCACCACGCCCGACCACACTACTTTGCGGCTCACGGCCACCTCCCTCGAAAACCCAAAAACACCGAGCCCGACCGGCCGACTCCCGCGCGGACTCTGGCTAAGCTCTTATTGAGACGCGCGCCGTGTCGGCTCGGGTACGTCCCGCCAGCATATCGGCCGGTGCCGCGTACTGCAAACCTTGTTGCACACGCTGGCAACGGGGCCGCGCCCCCGGCGCTTGTCCGCCCCGAGCGCGCTCTCTATAATTGGAGGTTCGCAGTCCCGCCGCGGCCCATGCTGGGAGGTCGTTCAATGGTAGGACACGCGGCTCTGGACCGTGGAATCAGGGTTCGAATCCCTGCCTCCCAGCCAACTTTCTCGCCTCCGGCTCGCTCCTTGGCTGCGAGGCCGTTTCAGGCGTCGCGCCCTCGCGTCGCTCGTGCACTTGGCACGAATCCCTGAGCCTCCCAGCCAACTTCTTAAGGCTTTCCCTGCGCCCGTCGCACCTTGAACGGCTGCACGACAACTGGTTTCCACCTATAATCCGGTGTTCTCGCAATGCCTCCACCGAGCCATCCCATCATCCGCCCGGTCTTCGACGCCGGCCGGGTCGCGCTGTTCGTGTGTCTCCTGTCCGGCGTGCTCGTGTCCAACGGACAGACTCAGGTGGAGCCGCCCGACACCGAAGCGACCAAGGAACAATCGGAGGACGAGCAGACGTCAGGCTTTGCGCTGCCAGATACGACGAAGCTTCGCATCCGCTTGTCGTTCATGGCCGGGTACATCCACGACTCTGCCGTGGCGACGCTCGGGTTCGAGAAGCAGGGCCGAGTCGGCTACGCCATCATCGGCCTCTTCGGTGATCTGAGCGAGCACCTGACCTACCTGGTCGAGATCAATCCGGTCAACGAGAGTCGGCCGTTGCCCGCGTGTGGCGAAGAAGGATTCTTCTACCCCAACACACCGCAGGACTTCGGTCCACAAGTCACGTGCGAGCCGGACGGTCGTCTGCGAGTGGACGACTATCGGTTCATTGCGCTGGATCCCCTGAATCAACAGGGCCCGATTCGTCAAGCCTATCTTCGGTATGGCACCGGCGGATTCGGCCTGACGTTTGGTCGATTCATCCTGCCGATCGGTTTCTATTGGGAGGACATGGGGTCGTTCAGCGCCAAGGATGCCACCCACATCCAGCGCATCAATGCCGAGAGCAATTTTGGCCTCGGCTTCGAGTACGCCTTTGGTGAACGGGCCAGTGTGACCGCGGCGGCGTTCCTGGGAGACGGCAACAAGTTCCGTGACTATGACTACTTCTACTTCCAGGACGGGTCGCTGGATTCCAACTCCGCGATGACCGCATTGCTCTCTGGCCGCGTGGAACCGGTCGAGGGGTTGGATTTCAGAGCCGCCTGGAAGAAAGGATTCACCGGATCCAAGGTGGAACGGGTGCCGAATTTCTTTGCGAGCAAACGGCACGACGATGCTGTCGTGCTCTCCGCCCAGTATCGGCTGAGTGACTTTGCCCGCGTGTTCGGCGAGTATGCCCGATACACATGGGGCTTGACGGAGACCTCGGCGGAGTTGCTCGGCCTCGACACCGGTCCGATCGACAAGCCCGGGTACTATGCCGGCGCTGAGCTGTCGGCTCCCCTGACCCCCAGCGTGAAGGTCGGCACCGTCATCACGCGTGAGGAACTGACACGTGATGACTCGCTGATCTCGTTCCTTGGCCTCCAGGGCTTCGACGTCAGATTGGGGAAAAAGGAAAGGTCGACCGCCTACCGGTTCTACGCCGACTTCAGTGACCGGGTCACGGTGGCCGTCATCAGGAACGATCACTCGAATCCCTATCGCTTTGTGTCTGGGATTGAGCCGATCGCCGGTGCCAACCCGGATGCGGCCAGCAGCGGCAGCGACAAGTGGGGACTCGTCGTCCGTTTCCGTCTTCAGTAACGACTCCGCAGGCCGGTTTGGCGTGCATCTGCCGGCAAGGCAGCATAAACGCCTGGCCTGGCTCAGAACGTGGTACCCTCAAGGGCTTAAAGGACAGGTCGGAGCGGAGCCAGGAATCACCTATGCGCGTGTACATCGTCAACCCCAGTCACTTCTCGTTCGGGTCAGCCATCATCACACCACGCTGGCTGTACGTACTGGCGGCAGCGACTCCGCCCGAATTCGGCGATCCGATCTTGGCCGACGAGACCCTTGAACCGTTCGACGCGTCTGCGCTGGAACCAGGGGACGTCATCGGGATCGGCATCCACACCGGCAACGCCCTGGTCGGGTACGCGGTCGGCAAGAAGGCGCGCGCCCGTGGCGCGTGGGTCGTCTACGGAGGCATCCACGCCACGCTGTACCCCGAAGAGGCCCGTGAGCATGGCGGCGCCCATGCCGTCGTGAAGGGTGACGGAGACGTCGCATGGGGGACCGTGCTGACCGATTGCGCCAAGGGCGAACCTGCGCGCATCTACGAGGCGGGCCAGATCGACGCGGCGACGTTCAAGAAGGCCCGATGGGACTTGCTCCCGCGGGCGCGGTATGCCTGGGCCTCGGTCCAGACGATTCGCGGGTGTCCGAAACACTGTTCCTTCTGCTCCGTCTGGCGCACCGACGGCCAGGAGCCGCGTCAGCGTGGTGTCAACCCGGTGATCGAGGAAATCGTCGAGCTCCGCCGGATGGGATTTCGCTTCATCGCGCTGGCCGACGACAACTTCTATCCGGTGACACTCGAGGACCTCAGGATGGCCCGGCGCCGCGAGGATCCAACTCGCCTCCGCCAACTCGAGGAGATCCGAGCGGAGCGATTCGCGCTCATGGAGCAGCTTGCACTGCTGCCCAAAGATCTCGTGTTCTATACGCAGATCACGATGGAAGCGGCCGAGGACGTGTCGTTTCTCCAGGCGATGAAGAAGGCCCGGATCCTGGGCGCGCTGGTCGGCGTCGAAGCCGTCACGCCCGAAGGGCTGAAGGACATCTACAAGGACTTCAATCTCGTGGGAGAAGAACTTGTGAGCCGGCTCAAGCAGTTCCGCGAGAACGGGGTCCACGTCCTCGGGTCGTTCATCTTCGGCCTGCCGAGCGACCGGCCGAGTACTTTTGATGCGACCGTCGACCTGGCCAAGCGGGCGGACATCGCGTTTGCGCAGTTTGTCACGCTGACCCCGTTCCCCGGCACAATCGATTTCGACCGCTGGGAACGTGAGGAAGGTGACGCCATGCCCAAAGTCGACGGCGTGCCGCTGTCACGACACTGGCTGATTCCACAAGCGAAGCGTCCAAAGCTGTTCACGCCGCATCCGGTGATGTCCGCCGAGGAGATTCGGCAGCGAACCCAGCAGGTCTGGGACCAGTTCTACAGCGTCCGGGCGATCTGGGGTCGGTCCAAGGTGGTCAAGTCGCTGCGGTCCCGGGTGATTTTTATTCTGATCTCGAAGCTGTACCGACAGATGTACGCCAATACGGGCCTGTCCACCGACAGCGCACGCGTTTCTCGCTCGACGAAGTGGGCGCGGCTGATGGCCAAGCCGCTGCAGTGGTTGTTCGCGGCCGATCCGATGCCTGACCTGCAGGTACCCTCCCCACAGCCACCCGTCGAGGAGCCCACCGTAGCGGCGTCGTAGGCGCCCGCCAGGCACCGAGTCGATACGAGTTCCGATGAAGGAGAGCACGTCGTGCGGCCGGGCCGCCGTCGCCCTTATGGGAGCTGTGTTGGCCGTCGCGCCGCCGGCACTGGCCCAGGAGGTCCCTCAGCTCACCGTCGGCCGTCTGACCGGCGAGAACCGCCCGACCATCGACGGGCACGTCGAAGAAGCGGAGTGGTCCCTCACCGAGCCCTACAGCACCTTCACGCAACAGGAGCCCGACGAGGGACAGCCGGCCACGGAGCGGACCGAGGTCTGGTTCCTCATCGATCGGACGAATTTCTACGTCGCGGTCATCTGCTATGACTCGGAGCCCGACCGTTTGGTCGTGACCCAGAGCCGTCGCGACGCGAGCCTTGGCAATACCGATTCGATCCAGATCCTCCTCGATACGTTCAACGACGGGCAGAACGCGTTCGTGTTCGGGACCAATCCGTTCGGCATCGAGTACGACGGCCAGGTGATGGGCGAAGGCCAGATCGGCGGCCGGGGCGGCGGCGGCGGCGGTGGGTCGCAGCGCGGCCAGCTCAGAGGGGTCAACACCAACTGGGACGCCGACTGGACGGTGCGGGCGCGCCCGACGGAGCGCGGGTGGGAAGCCGAGATCGCGATCCCGCTCAAGACCCTGCGGTACGCGCCGGGCGAGGATCGCGTCTGGGGCGTCAACGTCATGCGCAACATCCGGCGCAAGAACGAGCAGGTCTTCCTGGCACCGGTGCCGCGCGGCTACTCACTCCAGCGCGTGTCGGTCGCGGCCAAGCTGAACGGCCTCAGCCTGCCGACCCGACGAGACGTGAAGGTCACACCCTACGTCGGCGGCTCCGTCAACGACGACAAGACACTCGGCACCGATACGGTCGATCGCACGGGCGACATCGGCCTCGACGTCAAGTGGGGTGTTCGGGCCGACCTGACCCTCGACGCGACGGTCAATACCGATTTCGCCCAGGTCGAGGCGGACGAAGAGCAAGTCAACTTGACGCGCTTCGGGCTGTTCTTTCCCGAGAAGCGGCCGTTCTTCCTCGAGAACGCGCAGACCTTCCAGCTCGGCCAGCCCCAGGCCATCGACCTGTTCTTCTCGCGGAGAATCGGGCTGTCGGGCGGGCAGCCGGTCGACATCATCGCGGGCGGCCGACTCAGCGGCAAGCTGGGTGGCTACAACGTCGGGCTGCTCAACATGCAGACCGATGACGCGGTCGATCGCCGGACCGGGGAGACGATTTCGCAGGCGAACAACTTCACCGTGGTCCGCGTCCAGCGTGAGTTCGGCCGGTCGAATGTCGGCGCCATGTTCGTCAACCGGCAGGGGGTCGGGGACCTCGCGCCGGCCAACGACTACAACCGGGCCTACGGTCTCGATCTTGCGTGGCAGGCGACCCCGAACGGCAAGTTGTTTGCCTTCCTCGCGCGAACCGACTCACCGGCCAGCAAGGGCGGATCGGACTACGCGGGTCGGATGTTCTACTCCTACGCGAACGACCTGGGGAGGGGCAACCTCGGGTACTCGCAGGTTGGCGAGAATTTCAATCCGGAGGTTGGGTTTCTCCCGCGGCGGGGCTACCGGCGGATCGAGGGCAGTTACACCCTGACCTACGATCCGGTTCGGTGGCCGTGGATCCGCCGGATTTCACCGCACATGCGCGGCAACGCCTTCACGGATTTGGAGAACAACCTCGAGAGCTCGAACGCGCACTGGCACTTCTTCGACATCCGCACCCGACAAGGCGCGCGTTTCGGGTACCTCGTCGAGACGAACCAGGATCGGCCGCGGGAGCCGTTCACGGTGTTCGAGGACGTCACGGGACGGCAGATCGTGATCCCCGCCGGCGACTACGCCTGGACGCGGTGGGCGTTCGAGGGCAACACGGACCCCAGCGCGCCAATCAGCGTCAGGCTGATCCAGAGAACCGGCAGCTTCTATAACGGGGACTACTTCGGATGGGATCTGACGATTGGCCTGCGGGCCGGCGCGCGGCTCATTTCGGAGATCGGCTGGAACCGCGATGACGTCAAGCTGCCGGGCGGCAGCTTCACGAACGACTTGATTCCGGTCACGGTCACCTACGCGTTCACGAACCTCGCGAGCCTGCAAGGGCTGATTCAGTACAATCGGCAGACGTCGACCATCTCGTCGAACATCCGGCTGGCGCTGCTCAATCGTAGCGGCACGGGCCTGTTCCTCGTCTACAACGACCGGCGGGACACGTCGGACTTCACGCGTGACGAGCTGCTGGGTCGGTCGTTCGTCGTCAAGTTCACGCGGTTGTTCGATTTTTAGCGCCTGGGCACGCACAGAGCAGACACGTTCTGACGTCCGACACCCCTGACGGATGGCCGAATACCTCGACAGCCTCGTCGTGACGTGGCCCTGGTGGGCGCTCTTGCTGATGATCGCCGTCAGCGTCCTCGCGCTCGGTAAGGGGGCCGACTGGCTGGTCGAGGACGCGGAGGCGATCTCGCGGCGCTGGGGCGTGCCGCAGGTGGTGATTGGTGCGACGATCATCAGCCTCGGCACCACGACGCCGGAGGCGGTCGTCTCCGTTCTGGCTGCGGTGAACGGCCGCTCGGAGATGGCGCTCGGCAACGCGGTGGGCTCGATCATCTGCGACACCGGGTTGATCCTGGGTATCGGGTGCCTCATTGCACCGCTGCCGCTCGATCCACGGGTCGTCAACCGGCAGGGCTGGGTCCAGATCGCGACCGGCGTCCTGCTGGTCGCGGCCTGCCTGCCGTGGGCAGATCCGCTGTCGGCCTTCAGCGGAGGCGGGCAATTGCCGCGCGCCGTCGGCGTTCTGTTTCTCGGACTCCTGGTCCTCTACCTCGCCTGGTCGGTGCGCCTGGCGCGAGAGGCGCCCGCTGAGGCGCCGCTGGACTCGGCCGCGGGTCGGGGCACCCTGCTGCGGACGGCGATGAGCCTGATGGCCGGCGTGGCGACGGTCGTCATCGCCTCGTCGTTGCTCATTCCGTCAGCCGCCGAGCTGGCCATCCGGCTGAACGTTCCCTCCAGCATCATCGCGGCCACGCTGGTGGCGTTCGGGACGTCGCTGCCCGAGTTGACGGTCGTCGTGACGGCCGCTCGGAAGGGACAGGGCGACCTGGCGATCGGCAACGTCATCGGCGCCGATATCCTGAACGTCCTGTTCGTCGCCGGTGCCGCCGCCGCCGTGACGCCGGGCGGGCTCGAGGCGAGCCACTACTTCTTCCTGATGCAGTTTCCCGCCATGCTCTTGCTGCTGGCGATCTTCCGGGTGGGGATCTCGACAGCTCCGGGCGGCACGCTCGGGCGTCCCTTCGGCCTGGCGCTGTTGGGCACCTACCTGGTGGTCACGCTGACCAGCTATCTCCTGGCGGGCGCCTAAGATTAGACGGGAGAGACGAGAACGGTCCCCAGCCGCCCGAAATGGCAGCCAAGGCCAGCCCGACGCCGGAGGCGGTATGATCGAACGGTATGGCGCTGCCCGTGACGATGAAGCGCTCCGGCCTGGTGCCGCTGTGTCTTGCCGGTCTCGCGGTCATTGCCGTCCCCGACGTCGCTCCAGCCCAGGAACCTGCCCTCGAGGTCGTGCTCGCCCGCGCCGCGGACTACGTGGCGACCTACCAGCAGGATCTCGGCAGCGTCATTGCCGATGAAGAGTATGTGCAGGCCGTGGATGGCGGCCGGTCCCAGCGGATGCGCTCGGAGCTCCTGGTCTTCAGTCCGCCCGACGACGAACGTTGGCTCGTCTTTCGTGACGTCATCGAGGTGGACGGCCAGTTGGTCGAGGACCGCGAGCAGCGCCTCGCGGATCTGTTCCAGGAGACGCCGGAGATCCCTGCCGCGCTCGAGCTCAAGCTGCGCGCCGAGAGCGCGCGCTTCAACATCGGTTTCATCAGCCGGGATCTCAACCTGCCGACGATGGCCTTGCAGCTGCTCGCCGACGCCGAACGATCCCGATTCGTGTTCGAGAAGACCGGCACGGAGCGACTGGGCGGCATCAGCACCTGGACGATCGCGTTTCGAGCCGTGGAGCTGCCCGCCTTGATTCGGGACGCCCAGGGCCAGGATCTCTTGTCGTACGGCACCGTGTGGATCGCGCCGGACAGCGGCCGCGTGTTGCAGACCGACTTCCGTGTGGCGGACGAGGCGATCGGGCTCACCATCGAAATGCGAGTACGCTATGAGCCGAACGACGCGATGGGGATGCTGGTCCCCGCGACGATGACCGAACGCTACGGTGTGGACATGAAGGTCTTGCCGAGCCAGTCGACCGACCGGGGTCCCACGGCGTCGGCGAGACGCCTGTCGCAGCGGCGGCTCCTCACGAGATCCCGGATGACGATTCGCTGCGAGGCGACCTACTCGAACTACCGGCGCTTTGGCGTCGACACCGGCTTCACCATCACCCCGTCTCACCGCTGACCGGTCCCATGAGCGATCGCGACCTGACTGTACCGGCGGATGGGGTTGGGCTCGGCCTACTTCTTCGATCGGGAGACGTGGGGCGAGGATCGGTTCGTGAAGCGCGGCACCGGCGGGTTCACGGCGGCGCTGGCCGCCAGAACGCCGCTGTCGGAGCAGGCGCAGCAGGATCTGTTGAGGCTGAACGGGCCGGAGCAGCCGGACTACTTTCCGGGGCTGTCCTCGGCCGAGAAGAAGGTGCGGCTGGCGACGATGAGCTACGCCGACTTCCTGCTGGACCTCGTCAGGGTCGATCCGCAGGTGCTGTGGTTCTACCAGGGCACGGGTGCCGGCAGTTTCGTGACGGGGATCGACACGCTGCCCGCGCTGTTCGCCTGGGAGATGGGGCAGCCCGGCTTCGGCGGGTTGAATCTCGAGCCGACATCCGACGGCATGCTGGCCGACTTGCCTGGCGGGCATCACGGCCGGCAGCGGCCAGGCAGGGGGAGCGTGCATTTCCCCGATGGGAACGCCACGGTCACCCGGCTGATGGTCCGCTGGCTCCTACCAGACGCCGTGCCCGGCTCGACGCAGGACGACGTCGCCACGGCGCGGGTGGATTACGCGAAGCTGGACCGCCCCGGGCAGGCCGCGCGAATCAGATTGAACAGCACCGTCGTGCGCGTCCGGCACACCGGGGCGGGAGCCAGTGGAAGTGACGCGGTCGAAGTGAGCTACGTGCGCGCAGGGCGCACCTATCACGTGCGCGGCCGGCACGCCGTGATGGCCTGCTGGAACCGGATGATTCCGTATCTGGTGCCAGAGCTGCCGGCCGCTCAAAAGGAGGCGCTGAACTACGGCGTCAAGGCACCGCTCGTCTACACCAGCGTCGCCGTGCGCGACTGGACCGCGTTCGCGCGGCTCGGCGTGCGCAGCGTCAGCACGCCGACGATGTACCACGCCCGCGTCCGACTCGACGAGGCGGTCAGCCTGGGCGATCTTCGTCACGCCGAGCGTCCGGAGGAGCCGATCGTCCTCAGCCTCACCCGGTATCCGGTCACGCCCGGCCGGCCCCGCAAGGAACAGTACCGCCTGGGCCGCGAGGATCTGCTCTCGACGTCGTTCGAAACCTTCGAGCGGAAGATCCGCGACCAGCTCGGCCGGGTGCTGGGTGGTGGCGGCTTCGACCCGGCGCGTGACATTGTCGCCATCGCCGTCAATCGCTGGCCGCACGGCTACGCCTACACCTACAACAGCCTCACCGACCCGCTGGAGTGGGTCTTCACGGCGAGCGACGATCGCCCCTGCGTCAAGGCGCGCCAGCCGTTCGGGTCGATCACGATTGCCAACTCCGACGCCGCCGCGAGTCCCCACACCGACGCCGCGATCCTGGAGGCGCACCGTGCGGTCCAGGAGGTCATCCAGCGCCGCGCCATGCCGGCCCTCGGCCAGCCGACGGCCGGCTGAGTCCTCCGCGGTGTCCCTATTCGGGAGGTTCCTTTCAAATGAATCTCCAGTTCACTACACTTCAGGGTAGGCATTGGTCCTGCTCCCCCGCCAGGCCGATAATCTGAGAAGACCCTGGCTGCTAACAGCCTGGGCTGCTATCAGCGATGAACCCGAAGAGTTGGCTGCGGCCGTTGCCGCGTGCCGTGACACGGCCGATTTCGCTCGTGATCCTGCTGGCCTGGGCGGTCCAGATGGGCTTCCTGGTGCACCGATCGTACCTGCAAGCCTCCGTGAACCTGGCGGTCGACCTGGCGCGCTACGGGTCGGAGGCGCAGTGGCGCGGTATCTACTACCGGGGCGCCAAGGTCGGCTTCACCGTGCGGCAGACGGTGCCGCTGGCAGACGGCTTCGAGCTGCAGGAGGACGGTCAGCTGGAGATGACGCTGCTCGGCGCGCAGACGGCGGCCAAGCTGCGGACGACGGCGCGCGTCGATCGGGACTTCGTCCTCCAGTCGTTCGAGTTCTCGCTCGATCCCGGCACGGGCGCGGTCGAGGTGAGCGGCCGTGTGGAGCCCCCGGTGGGTGACTCGGGTCTGTGGCAGCTGACGCTGGGGATCACGACGTCGGGCGGCACGCGGACTGAGGTGCGCGAACTGGACGAGCCCCCGGTGCTGCCGATCAACATGGGGCGGCGGCTGGCGAGTGGCGGCCTCACGCCGGGCGCCCGACATGAATGGATGATCTTCGACCCGGCGACTCTGGCGAATATTCCGGCTGTCCTGGAGGTCGGCGAGCGCGAGCTGATCCGGATCGGGAGCCGGCCGATCCCCGCTTTCCGGGTGGAGATGGAATTGGCCGGAATGCGGACCACCTCCTGGGTGACCGACACCGGCGAGGTCGTGCGTGAGGATAGCCCGCTCGGACTGATGACCGTGCGTGAGTCGGCAGAGCGCGCCATGGCGAACGCGGTGCCGGGCGACGTTCGCACTGACATGCTGGCGGCGTCGGCGGTCGTGCCGGTGATGACCCAGCCGATCGCGGAGCCGCGTGACGTGCGCCGCGTGCGGCTGGAGGTGGCGGGCATGGATCTGTCGAATCCGGACCTGCAGGGTGTCGGCCAGACTGTGGACGGGAACGTCATCGAGCTCGTCGACCCGCGCACACTGGAACCAGGGCCGGCCGACGCGGACACGGCACGGTATCTCCAGCCGGCGCCTCTCATCGAGAGCGATGCGCCGGAAATTCTCGCCGAGGCGGAGCTGGCGGTTGCCGGCATCGACCGCGAGGCGACGCGCGCGCGCGCCGAGGCGCTGACCCGCTACGTGAACGCCCTGATCGAGGAAAAACCGACGCTGAGCCTGCCGTCGGCGCTGGAAGTCCTGCGCACGAAGATCGGCGACTGCAACGAGCATACGGCGCTCTACGTGGCGATGGCCCGCGCGCTGGGCATTCCGGCGCGCATCAGCGTCGGGTTGGTCTATGTCCGCGGCGCCTTCTATTACCACGCCTGGTCGGAGGTCTATCTGCCGGAGGGGGCGGACCGGGGGCTCTGGCTTCCGGTCGATCCGACGTTCAACCAGTTCCCGGCCGACGCCATGCATCTGCGCCTGGCGCGCGGCGGCCTCGAGAAGCAGGCGGCCATCCTGCCACTCATCGGGCAGGTGCAGCTGACGGTCCTCGACGTTGAATTCGCGCCTGACTCGGTGCCGATCCTGGTCGGTGGCCCATGATCGCCATCCAGAATCTCGTGAAGCGCTTCGGCAGCTTTACCGCGGTCGACGGGGTGGATATCGAAGCGAGGGCGGGCGAGATTCACGGATTTCTCGGGCCAAACGGCGCAGGGAAAACCACGACCATCCGGATCGTGGCGGGTTGCTGAAGCCGACGTCGGGCCGCATCGAGGTCAACGGCCATGACTTGGCGACCGAGCCGGAAGAGGCCAAGGCGTCGCTCGGCTTCATTCCGGATCGGCCCTTCATCTACGAGAAGCTCACGGCGGGCGAGTTTCTGAGATTCCACGCCGGCCTGTATGGCATCGACGGCAACGGCGTCGGGACGCGCGTGCGGGAAATGCTCGACCTGTTCGAGCTGGGCCAGTGGGAACAGGAGCTGGTCGAGAGCTTCTCCCACGGCATGAAGCAGCGGCTGGTGATGGGCGCCGCCTTCCTCCACCGTCCGCAGGCCGTGCTCGTGGACGAGCCGATGGTCGGCCTGGATCCGCGCGGGGCCAGGCTCATCAAACGCGTCTTTCGACGGATGGCGGAGCGCGGCGTCGCCATTCTCATGAGCACGCACACGCTGGAAGTGGCGCAGGAGATGTGCAACCGCATCAGTATCATCGTGGAGGGCAAGATCATCGCGTGCGGCACGGTGGACGACCTGCGGCAGATGGCCGACAGCCCAGGCGAGCAGCTCACGCCGATCTTCCTGAAACTGACGGGCGGCAGCGCGCTGCAAGAAATCGACGAGGTCATCTGACGTGGTTCCGTACCCGTACCTGTTGCTGCCGCAGGTGTGGCAGTCGCGGAACCGCGTACTTCGCCGCGAGCGGGGCGACCTGACGCGGTCCATGGTCTTTGGGGCGATCGGGCTGGCCGTCTGCGCGGCGCTCTTCGCGGCTGCCTACTGGCTCACGATTCAGCTGGACGACTACGACGAGCTGGGCGACTTCCTGCTCCGGCTCGGCCTGTCCTGGCTGTTTCTGACGTTTCTGTCGTTCCTGTCGTTCAGCGGCGTCGTCACTGCGCTGTCCACCTTCTTTCTGTCGGAGGATTTGCGTCTGCTGATGGCCGCGCCGGTCGCCGTGCGACGGCTGTTCCACGCCCGGTTTGCGCGGACGGTCGGCCAGGCCTCCTGGATGGTCGTCGTCTTCCTGCTGCCGGTTCTGGCTGGCGTGGGCGTGGCGCGCAACGCGTCGCTCAGCTTCTATGTCACCGGCGCCCTGACCGTCGCGCCGTTCGTCGTGATTCCGGTGGCGCTGGGCAGCGCCGTGACGCTGCTCATGGTGAGCGTGTTTCCGGCGCGGCGCGCGCGCGACATCCTGATGCTCATGGGTTTGCTGTTCGTCGGCAGCATCGTCGTCCTGGTGCGCTACATTCAGCCCGAGCGGCTACTGAGCGTGCAATCGCTGCCGGACGTCATGGCGTTCTTCACGACCCTCCAGACCCCGATCACACCGATGCTGCCGTCGTTCTGGGCCGGTGAGACGATCTTCGCGAGCTTGCAGGGCAGCCTGGACCTGCTGCACGGTGGCGCGCTGTGGATGACGGCCCTGGGCATGACCGTGCTGCTCCGGGTGGCCAACGAGCGGTGGTACTTCGCCGGCTACAGCAAGTCGCAGGAGGCGCGAAAGGCCCGCTTCACCCGGCTGGAGACGCTGGAGCGACTGTCGCGCGTCCTGCCGCTGTCGATCGTGCAGCGGCACCTGCTGGTGAAGGACCTCAAGGTGTTCCTGCGTGACGTGACCCAGTGGTCGCAGCTCCTGCTGCTGTGTGCGCTCGTGCTGGTCTACCTCTACAACTTCCGCGTGCTGAACCTCGACCGCATCCCCTACATGAGCGGGGTCCTCAAGAACGTCTACGCCTTCGTGAACCTCGGAATGGCCGGGCTGGTGATGGCGACGGTCGCGGCGCGCTTCGTCTTTCCGGCGGTGTCGGTAGAAGGGGCCGCATTCTGGGTCATCCGGACGGCGCCGATCAAGCTGAGCGATTTCCTCTGGTCGAAATTCTGGACCGGGCTGGTGCCGGTGCTGGTGCTGACCGAGATCCTGACGGTCGCCGCCAACGAGCTGATGCGGATCGATCCGTTCATCAAGATCGTGGCGGCCGTGGCGATCGTGTTCATGAGCTTCGCCCTGGTCGGTCTCGCCACCAGCCTGGGCGCACGCTACCCGCGGTTCAGCGCCGACAGCGCCGCGCAGATCGCCGGCTCGTACGGCGGCGTCACGTTCATGATCAGTGCGGTCTTCTTCGTCATCGTCATGATCGCGCTGATTGGCTGGCCGTCGTCCGTCTACCTGTGGCATCAGGTGCGGCGCGTACCGATTCCGCTGATGCGGCAGGTGCTCATGGGCGTCTGCTTCGTCGGCGCCGCCGGCCTCAGCCTGGCGACCTGGTGGGTGTCGATGCGGGCCGGCGTCCGCGCGCTCGAGGCGATGGACAGCACGCCCGCCTAACAGCTGCTAAACAGCTGCTAGCCGCGACGGCGCGGGGCTGCCCCTCACACGCCTTTCACGGGGCCAACGGCGCCAGCGGGAAGACGAAGACAAGCGAGAACGACCAGGGGCTGTCGTCGGTCAGGAAGCGCTCGGTGCCGAGGCGGTCGCCAGCCCGAGGCAGGCCGGTCGCGACGTAGTCGAGCGAGCCCTCGATCTCGACATGCTTGAGGTAGTGCGTCTCGGGGAGCCAGTTGAAGACGAGGAACGCGGTATCCCACTCGAAGTTCAACTTGTGCGTGTAGACGCTGCCGTCGCCCGGCCGCCCGGCGGGGCTGAACTTGTCCACGATGTCGAAGTGGGACTCCACCCACCCGCCCGTCTGCTCCGGCTCAATCAGGCCGAGGTTCAGCTCGAACTCCACCTCGATCTCGTTGTCACGAATCGATGTCCGGCCGATCTGCCCGGCCATCGATCCGGTGAACGGGTTCTCGCCGGTCTCCCCGAACGGGATGAAGATCGTCTCGAAGGTGAAGCCGACCCGAGGGATCGTTGTCGGGATGCCCAGCGAGAGGATGATCTCGAAGACCGTCTCACGGTCCGGGCGGGTCTCGGCGACGACCTCGCCGTTCTCCAGTTCCTGGATTACGGGCCGGCGGAAGATCGGCTCGAAGGTGATCGTCGGTTCGAGCTTCAGCTCGGGCGCGCAGAAGAACCAGCAGCGCTTCTCCTCCGCGCCTGGATCCTGCGCGTAGGCGGAGGCCGGCAGGCCGAGCAGGCCGGCGCAGAAGACAGCGATGGTCACGACACGGCGACATTCCGACAGCGCGTTCACAATGCAGTTCCTATACCATAGCCGCACCGGGAACGGAGGAGTGGTGCAATCAGCTGCGCGCCGCCGCGTGCTGGCGGCTGTGATGTTCATCGTCGTGTGGGGTGCGGTGGAGGCCCGGCTCGCGGCGCAGGTCCCACGCGAGTTCGTGGGGTCCGAAACCTGCCAGGCCTGTCACGCTTCCATCTACGAGCGATGGCACGAGACCCTCATGGCGAACATCCTGCAGGACGCGCAGGCCGACCCCTCGGTCATTCTGGGCGACTTCTCGACGCCCAACGACCTGGTGACGTTTGGCCCCGAGGATATCGACTTCACCTACGGGAGCAAGTGGAAGCAACGCTACTTCACGCGGGTCGGCGACGACTACTACGTCTTTCCGGTGCAGTGGGACGTACAGAACCGCGTCTGGCGGCGCTACTACGTCCAGGAGGGCACCGACTGGTGGGTGCCCTTCTATCCGGCCGAGCAGATGGCGCGCCCGACCGGGCCGCTGTGCGACGGATGCCACTCGACGAACTACGCAATCGAGACGAAGACAGTGACCGAGTGGAACGTGGGCTGCGAGAAGTGCCATGGTCCGGGCAGTGCGCACGTCGCCTCGCTGGCGCCGTCCGACATCGTGAACCCGGTGGTGTTGGACGACGTGCGCGCCAACGACATCTGCATCCAGTGCCATTCGCAGGGCCAACCTCGCGAGAACCCGATCGCCGGGCAGTACTACGACTGGCCGGTCGGCTACCTGCCGGGTGAGCGGCTCAGCGACTACTGGAAGCTCGAGGAGCACCATCTCGGCGAGGAGACGTTCACGCACTGGCCGGAGGGCTCTGCCCACAAGAACCGGATGCAGGGCAACGACTTCGTCACGAGCCTGATGTACCGGAGAGGGGTGCGCTGCAGCTCGTGCCACGACGTCCACGGCACGGAGCACGGCGCCGCCTTGATCCGGCCCGGGAACGCGGTCTGCACGCAATGCCATCAGCCGAGCGGGCCGCTCGGTCCCCGCGGCGCGCTGGCGGAGCACACGCAGCATGCGCCCAACAGCGCGGGGAGTCAGTGCGTGGCCTGTCACATGCCGCAGATCGCCCGAACTGTCGCGAACGTCAACGTTCGGAGCCACACGTTCCGGTTCATCACGCCGATGATGACCGAGCAGTACGGCGTGCCGAACCCCTGCACGAGTTGCCACCGGGATCAGACGACCGAGTGGGCGGCCGAAGCGCTCCGGCAGTGGCCACACGTCTCGCCCTGGCGCGTCGCGCCCTGAGCGTCGTCGGGGCTTCGCCCCGAACCCCCGCGGCGTCCTCGCGGGGACCCAGGTGCCCTGCTCCGGACGCCGCGAGCCGCGCCGTGCGCGGCTTGATCTTCCTGCGAGAGTTGACAGCCGTACTTTAGGCGCCGTGCTCGGCGGCCGGCGTGGTGCGAGCCCGCCGCCGGCGCCGCCGCGACGGCTCCGGCTCCTCGAAATAGGTTGCTAGGATGTCGGCGGCTCGTCCGATCGCTGGCTTTGAATCTCCTTGCGCCGCTCGTGCGCGAACGCGCGAAGATCCACGACCTGGTCGTATTCGTCGATGATCTCGCGGCCGAGAATCTCCTCTAGCACGTCCTCGAGCGTGACGATGCCGGCCAGGCCGCCGAACTCGTCGATGACGGCGCTTAGATGCTGCCGGCGCTCGAGAAAGTTCCGCAGCAGTTCGTCGAGCGCCGCCGTGTCGGCGACGAAATGGATCGGCCGCATCAGCTGCTCGATCGACTTTTCGAACTCGTCTTTGGCGACGGCGGTGAGGATGTCCATCCGGTGGACGACGCCCACGAGATCCTCTTGATCGTTCTGGGCGTAGACCGGCACCCGGCTGTACCTGTTCAGCTCGGGGTTCTGAGCCGCGGTGCCTGCCGTGCTCTCGGCACTCAGGGCGAAGACAACCGGACGGGGCGTCATGACACTGCGCGCGGTCTTGTTTTCCAGGGATAGCACGTTGCGGATGACACGCGCCTCGTGCGGTTTGAAGTCACCAGATCGCACGCCGAGTCCCACCAGCGTCAGAATGTCCTCATCGGACACGTGCGGATCCTCGTGTCCCCTGCTGATCATCTTTGTTGCGAGCCGTGTGAGCCAGATGAGCGGCCGGAAGGCGACGACCAGCCACTGCAGCGGACGAGCAATGAACGGCGCAAGCTGGGCCGCGTAGACGACGCCGATCGTCTTCGGTACCACTTCCGAGACGACCAGGATCGCCAGCGTGAAGGCGATGAAGAAATACCCGAGCCACCCGACGCCCAGCACCGCGGCCGCGATCGCCCCGGCGAGCGCCCCGCCGCCGGTATTCGCCAGCGTGTTCAGCGACAGGATGGCGGCGATGGGACGGTCCACCTCCTGGCGGAGCCGCTTCAGCGTGCGGCCTGCCGGCTTGCCGGCGCGGTCGAGCGCTTCCACGCGACTGGCCGGCACCGAATACAGCACCGCCTCGAACAGCGAACAGGCTGCCGACGTCAGCAGCACGAGTCCGACGATCACGGTCAAAGCGACCATTGATGACACCTACCTCTGGAACGTGTGATCACGAGGTTCGACGAACGGCGGCCATCACGTGATGTACCCCAGCACGCGAAGCCGGTCTGCGAGCTCCTCGTCGAGGACGGCCTCGTGGGTTTCGAAATATGCGGGACGGTCGAGTCAGTCTCAGCCTTGAGGTCGGTGACGGCTCACCGGAGCAGCCGCGGTTGCGTCACCGTAACGTCGCGGCGGGGGCACACTACTGAAATCGTGTCAGCGTGACGTCGATGGCACGCTCTCGCCGGTCGCACCGCTGCCACTGCACCAGGATCGGACTCTGGAACGTGCCCTCGGCGATCGCCCCGTGGCCGGGCTGTTCGCGGTCGGAGACCATCAAACTTACCGATCGCTTCATGCGCAGGAAGCGCCGCGCCGGCGCGCCGATGAAGCGGGCGAGGATCTTCTCCACGACCGACTCGCTAAGTCCCAGCGCGTCCACCAGCTCGTTGAACACCCGGACCATGTCGTACTTGGCGTAGTCGATCGTCTTGGTCGGGATGGCGCGGGGGTCAGCAAGCAGGTGCCGGCTCTTCTCGGCCATGAAGCGCAGCGGATTCCGCAGCACCTCGGCCAGGTCGTGCTGCATGAGCAGCGTTTCGTATTCGTTGACCGTCAGGCCAGCCTGATGCTCGCCCGGCGCCAGCGCGATGCACAGGCGGCCCTTCTCGACGCCGTGCTTGGCGATCAGCTCCCGGCAGAGCTCGTACAGCCCGAGCCGCGGATCCTTGAGGTTCACCGAGTCGACCGGGTGACCGGAGATCGGTATGGTTACGCGCTCGCGTGCGACCTCTTCTTCGGCGTTGAAGCCGAGGATGCTCGTCACACGCCGGCGCGGCCGGCCGTTGTGCACACCGTCGAGGTCGATGAAATAGACCGGTTCGCCGGACCGGCGCCGGTAGGTGACGCAGCTGCGCAGGCCGGCACTGATGAACGCCAGGTGCGAGTCGGCGTTGCGCGGCTCGACGCGCCGCTGCTCGTCCGACAGCTCCTCGCGCAAGTGCAACTCGTCGTGCTGGTAGCCGCCCCCTTCGGGAAAAACCGCTTGGAAGAAATTGAGATACGGCGCCACGCCATCGTGCTTCTTGTTCAAGCGGGCGGCGAGGCTCTGGTCGAGGTAGCCGGCGGTCGTGTGGAAGGAGCAGTACAGCGCTCGGGAGAAGTACTCGAGCAGGTCGCCGTGGGTGGCCGCCACGCGCTCACGCACGTCAACGACATCGAGCCGCGTGTGCGGACAGATTTCCAGCGTGACTTCGGCCGGTGCGGTCATCGTGTCGAGAAGGGCCTAAATCGGCTCTAGTGTAACCGGCTTCGCGTGACACGTCACTTCAACCGTCGGGAAAAAACGTGCAATCCGTTGTACATCAACGGGTTAGCCTGGATTTTGCCGACCCCTGTCGCGCCTCGCCCGGACGGCGGCCCGACGCCGGATCGGGTATCCTACGGGGCCTGTGAGGCCGTCTTGTCATGCTGCCCGTGCCGCGCTACTCCTCGGAGCCGTTTCCCTCATATCGGTTCGTGCCGGGTGCGCATCCGCATCCCACGCGCGATCCGAAGGGGCATTCGTACGGCAAGCCCGAGATCGTGGCGCCGCTATCGGCCGACACCTGGCAGCGCTGTGAGCCGTATCTCTACGGCATCGACCTCTTCAATCATCAGTTTTGGTGGGAAGCGCACGAAGCACTCGAGCCGCTGTGGCGCGTGGCGGGCCGTGAGAGCCGCGACGGCCTGTTTTTGCAGGGCTTGATCCAGATCGCCGCGGCCCTCCTCCGGCACTCGATGGACCCGACCGAGGCCGCGCGGGCAAAGATGGAGGAAGGGATCGACAAGCTCCGCCAGGTGCCCGACCGGTTCCTGGGGATCGACGTGCCGGCATTTATCGCCGACATCAGGGCCTTCCTCGCCGCTCGCCGGGCCGACGCACCGGTCATTCGATTGGCCGTGCCAGGGTCGCGGGGCTGACCGATGCTGGCTGCGCTGAGGCAACGGCGTCGGCGGCGTGTCGGGCGGCAGCCGTTTCCGGACAGGTGGCTCGAGGTGGTCACCCGTGAGGTCCCGCTTTACGCCAAACTGTCGGAAGCCGACCAGCGGGAGCTGCAGCGGCACATCATTGTCTTCCTCGACGAGAAGACGTTCGAGGGTTGCGGCGGGCTCAAGGTGACCGAGGAGATGGCGGTGACGATTGCGGCCCACGCCTGCCTGCTCCTTCTGCATCGGGAGACGGAGTACTTCCCCACGGTGTCGTCGATCCTGGTGTATCCGGAGACGTACGCGGCGCCGGTCGTCGAGGAGTCGGACGACGGGTTCATCACCGAAGGCGTCGAGGACCGCGAGGGGGAGGCATCGCAGCACGGGACTGTCGTGCTGTCCTGGGCGGAGGCGCACGCTGACGCGCAGACCCGCGACGGTCGGAACCTGGTACTGCACGAGTTCGCCCACCAACTCGACATGGAGGACGGTGCAGCCGACGGCGCGCCGGTGCTGGCGAACCGGCACCAGTACGCCGCGTGGGCCGACGTGCTCGGCCGGGAGTTCGACCGGCTCCGGGCGGCCGCCGATCGCGGCGCACCGACCGTGCTCGACAGCTACGGTGCGGAGGACCCGGCCGAGTTCTTCGCGGTGGCGACCGAGTGTTTCTTCGAGCGTCCGGCCGCGCTGCATGCGGCGCACCCCGGGCTCTACGATCAGTTGCGGAGCTACTTTCAGCAGGATCCCGTCCAGCGCCCGTGATGGACGAGCAGCCCGTGGCGGGCTCAGGGGGCATGGAACAATTGACGATTCACGCGGAGGGAAGCATGTATCGATACAGCTTGACGTTGACCTGTGCCCTTGCGGTCGCATGTGGGGGAGGCGCGCCGGAGCCGGCTGCCGAATCCGCGCCCGCGGAGGTTGCCGAGGCGCCGGCCGAGGCGGACTCCGAGAGCGACGAGGCCGATTTCGTGATGGAGTCGGCCGTGATCGCGGATGGGGTCCTGCACCTCCAGGGCAGCGGCAGTCTGCCGGATGGTGCGCTCATCTCCTACGAGATCAAACACGACGGCTTCGATGTGGGCGATTACGACGGCTACGAAACCGGCCAGATCGAGCTTGCCGGCGGCGCCTTCACGTTCGAGATGTCAGTGGAGGACTGGCCGGTCGGCCAAGCCCTGATCCGCCTGACGTTCGAGATGCAGCCGAGCGGCGATCCGCAGCCGGCAGCGGTCGTCGAGGCGTACGGCGAGGGCGGCGAGAACCTGACCGGACCGAACGTCGTCGAGTTCGGAGGCCGAAAGACGATCACCGTCACCGGAGAGGCCGAGATTTCATGACGGCCTTGACGGCAACCAGGAGGCTGGCCACGTATTAGGGCATTTCACAGACACCCTAAGTCCATTGTGGTTTTTCGTAGCCGGTGCCAGCAGCCTTAATCCCTCATATGACCTATTCACGTTGTTGATCCCGGATCGTTCCACTTCGCCTGGCTGCACTGCAGTTCCCACAATCACCCACCGATACGCGCTGTGAAGGCTGGCTGGGCCAGTCCCGTTGTCGACGGCGCGACTGTTTGCAGACCTTTCGGGTCGGCATCGGCGCCACTCTCTTCGGAGGTCGAGTCATGGCGAGCGAACTACATTCCACCCAAAGTGACGATCACGACGATCAAGGAGCCCAGCGTCAGTACACCCGGCCGAGCCTCGGGTCCAGAGTGCGCACGGTAGCCATGTGGTCGCTCGTCTTTCTGGTCGCGGTGGTCGCCGCCTTTGGCACCGGCTACTTCCTCCAGGAGCGTGCAGTGCTCGACTTGCGGCAGCAGCTTGTCGAGCAGAAAGCCAGCGCGGCGTCGGAGGTCGTGGCACTCGAGCGTCGCGTCCTCGAGGCCGAGAAGACGCAGCTGGAGCATGAGCTCGAGCGGGCGACCATGAGCTTGACACTGAACCGCGTGCTGGCGCCGCTGCCGGCGGCGCTCGCCGAGGTGGAGCGGAAAAACTTTGGAAATGCGATGGAGCGCATCATGGCGGCCCGGCACGCCCTCCAGTCGCCCGGGATCAGCGCCGCCGTCCGGGAGGTGGCCACCGCGCAGCTCGACGCCATCGTCACCGAGATGACGGCGGAGATCGGCCTGCTCCAACAGGCCGGATTCCGGGAGCGGATCGCGGTGAGCGCGCAGGCGCTCGAGCAGGTCCTCGTGGCGCGGCACGATGTGACGCCGTTCTTCGCGCCGAGAGCCTCTGTGGTGACCGAGGGTCCGGCCGCCCGCACGACACCGCAAGTTCTGGCGGACACCGCCTCTGCGCCGACCTGGTACGCGGCCCCGCCGTCCTTCGCGGGCGCGCTCGGTGCCGCACCGGTTTCGGAAGAGGCCGCTCGATCCGAGGAGTCGTTCGCTCCGCCGGTGGCCTCGGTGACTAATGACGCGTCCGACGCGCGCGAGGCGATCGACGTCGAATCGACCAGCGCGGCCGATGCGAGGATCGAGGCGGCGCACGCTGCGAGCGAATCGGAGGTCGGATCTGAGGCCGAGGCGAAACCAGTCACGGCGGAGCCGGTGAAGGCGGGGCCATTCTGGTGGATGACGTCGAAGTCAGCGCCGGTCGAGTCCGTGGAGGCCGACCCGGGGGACGTCCCGCTCTCCGATTCCAGAGCGGTTGCGGAGACCGGAGGCCGGTATCGCTGGAGCTGGGAGGTGGACGACGACGTGGACGCCGAAACGGAAGCGGATGAGGTCGCGGCGGAACCGGCCCCACGCCCCGCAGCCGATCCGCTCGACTTCGAATCCAGCGCTGTGATGGACCGGCCAGCTGCGCCCGCCATCGATCTGAGGGGGCGTGAGATCGCCGGTCAGCAACTGCTGTTCGAGGTTGAGGTCGCGGCCGAAGGCTCCGCGCACGACGCGCTGGACGCTGACGACGGTGGACACGATGCCACTGGCCCGTGGCCCGCGCTGGCGCCCGCGGAGCCCCCCACGGGCTCTGGCTAGCAGCCCGTGGTAAAAGCCCGCTGTATTCGACTGTCGATGCATCCTGACATCGGCGGTTCCGGCCGATCGCCAGCCCAGCCAGCGGCCCCGTACGTGCTATGATCCGCTCCTCGTCGCGACGATCATTCGGGCGCCGAGGAGCCGATTCGCGTGACCGAATCCGTCATTCGCATCAAACGTGAACCGACGCTAGGCCAGGCGTTGCTGCCGGTGGGTGTGCTGGTCGTCCTGCTCGCCTCGTCGGTCTATCTCTACGGGGACGGGTCGTCCTCGGGCCCCAATCAGATCGCGCTGATTCTCAGCGGCGGTGTCGCGATCCTCGTCGGCCTCGCCAACGGCTATACCTGGCGCGAAATGGAACGGGGGATCGTCCACGGTATCTCCCTGGCGATGGGCGCCATCTTGATC
Organism: Vicinamibacterales bacterium; assembly: GCA_963667915.2. Lineage (GTDB taxonomy): Bacteria > Acidobacteriota > Vicinamibacteria > Vicinamibacterales > UBA823. The sequence goes on from CAXXNN010000004.1 coordinate 2,066,690, forward strand.
CTGATGGTTGTCGGGTCGCTCATCGGCACCTGGATCCTGGCCGGCGTCGTGCCGTCGATGATCTACTACGGCCTGCAGGTTCTGTCGCCGTCGATTTTCTATCCGGCCGCGACGCTTATCTGCGCGCTGGTAGCGCTGGCAAGCGGCAGTTCGTGGACGACCGCGAGCACGATCGGCATCGCGCTCATCGGCATCGCCACGACGCAGAATCTCAACGTTGGGCTTGCGGCGGGCGCGATCATCTCCGGCGCGTACTTCGGTGACAAGATGTCGCCGCTGTCCGACACGACGAACCTGGCGCCGGCGATGGCCGGCACCGAGTTGTTCGCGCACATCCGGCACATGGTGTGGACGACGACGCCCAGTCTGCTCATCGCCCTCGTGCTGTTTTCGATCGTCGGATTTTTCTCGGCGCCGCCCGCCGCCTCCGGCGATCTCCAGATCATCCTCGACGAGCTCCGGACCCACTTCGCGATTGGCCCGCATCTGCTGTTGCCGGCAGTGCTCGTGTTCGCCCTCGTGATCCGGAAGATGCCCGCCTTTCCGGCCCTGCTGCTCGGCGCCCTGACCGGCGGCCTGTTCGCCGCGGTGTTCCAGCAGCAGGCGATCGTCACCTACGTCGGCGAGAGCGATCTGCCCTACGGCCTGATCATTCTCAAGGGGGTGTGGACGGCGCTGTTCGACGGGTTCGTCCTGAGCTCTGGCAACGCGGCGCTCGACGCGCTGCTCAGCCGGGGCGGCATGTCCAGCATGCTGATGACCATCTGGCTCATCATGTCGGCGCTGATGTTCGGCGCCGTCATGGAAACGACCAAGATGCTCCAGCGGATCGCATTTACGATCCTGGGGTTCGTCCGTGGCACTGGCAGCCTGATCGCTGCGACGATCCTCACGTCGATCGGCATGAACATCGTGGCGTCGGATCAGTACATGTCCATCGTGTTGCCCGGGCGGATGTTCCGTGCCGAGTACCGCCGGCGCCGGCTCGACCCGCGCAACCTCTCGCGAACGCTCGAGGACGCGGGCACGCTCACGTCACCGCTGGTGCCCTGGAACACGTGCGGTGCGTTCATGTCGCAGGCGCTGGGTGTGGCCACGCTGACCTATCTGCCGTTTTGTTTCTTCAACCTGATCAATCCGATCGTCGCGGCGGTGTACGGCTTCACGGGCTTCACGATCGAAAAGCTGCCCGAGAACGAGTTCTCCGAGGAGGATTCAGCCGTCGCGTGACACAGCGGTTGGAGGTAGGGAGGCCCATGAGCATCGTGGATGACACGCCTGCCGACGTCGAGACAAGCTCCGGAGGATTCGGGCGGACGCTGCGGTCGTTCGTCATCTGGCTGTTCGTGCTGGCGATCGCTGTGGGCGCCGGGTTCGCCGGTGGCTACGTCCTGCATTATCAGGAATTGCGAGATCTAGAGCGGGCGACGGCCGAGGAGCGGGCGGAGCTGGCGGCCCAAGTGGCGTCGCTCGAGCGGCAGACCCTCGAAGCGGAGAAGGCGCAGCTCGAAGCGGCGCTCGCCCGAGCCAACGTCGTCGCCCATCTCGACGAGGTGCTGACGATGCTCCCCGAGGCGCTCGCGGAAATCGAGCAGTTCGGACGGGCGATGCGGGATCTGGACGCCGCCGAAAGCGCGTTGACCGATGCCGGAGTGAGCGGCGAGAGCCGGGACGCGCTCGGGGCGACGTTGGGAGAGCTTCGCGCGCGGCTGGTGGGGCTCGACCTGAAGGCGCGGGAACGGATTGCCGCCAGCGCCAAGGAACTCGAGCACGCGATGGCGACCTCGGAAGGCGTCGAGCCCCCGATGGATGGGCCATCCGGCCACGCCCCCGCCGAGGCTGCGTCGGACGGCCCGATCGAAGCCGCGCCCGAGACGCCGGCGCCGGATGCTGCGAGTGCCGATCCGCCGGGCGCCGAGGCAGCCACTGAGCCCGAAGCCGACGAGCCGCCCGCGGATCCCCCGCCTCCGGTTCCGCCGGTGCATGGCTGACGTCATCCTCGCCCTCGATCAGGGCACGACCGGTAGCACGGCGCTCGTCTTCTCGCACGACGGCCTGATCGTCGGCCGGGCCTACTCGGAATTCACCCAGCACTACCCGCAGCCCGGCTGGGTCGAACACGACCCGGATGAGATCTGGCAGGTGAGCCAGCGGGTCATGGGTGAGGCGCTGGCGGCCGCCGGCGCGCAGCCGCGCGACCTGAAGGGGATCGGCATCACCAATCAGCGCGAGACGACGGTCATCTGGGACCGCCGGACGGGCCGCCCGATCCACCGCGCGATCGTCTGGCAGAGCCGCCAGACAGCCGATATCTGCGAGCGCTTGATTGCCGACGGCCATACCCAGACCGTGCGCGAGCGCACCGGCCTCATCATCGACGCCTACTTCTCCGGCACGAAGATCAAGTGGATCCTCGACCGCTATCCTGACGCGCGATCGAAGGCGCAAGACGGCGAGCTGCTGTTCGGGACGATCGACACCTGGCTGCTGTGGAAGCTGACCGGCGGCGTGTGGGCGACCGAGCCGACCAACGCCTCTCGCACCCTCCTCTACAACATCCACGATCGACGGTGGGACCCCACACTCCTGGAGATGCTCGACGTCCCCGGCACGATGCTGCCGGACGTGAAGCCCAGCAGCGGGCTGTTCGGCGAGACCTGCCAGCATGACGGCGTGCCCGGCGGCGTGCCGGTGGCCGGGATGGCGGGCGATCAGCAGGCGGCGCTCTACGGCCAGGGATGCTGGGAGCCGGGTATGGCGAAGAACACCTACGGCACCGGCTGCTTCGTCGTGATGAACATGGGGGCCCAGCGGCCACCGGTGCGTGAGGGGCTGCTGACCACGCTGTGCTGCGACGAGACCGGGCAGGCGGTGTACGCCCTGGAAGGGTCGATCTTCGTCGCGGGCGCAGCCATTCAGTGGCTGCGTGACGAGCTGGGCCTCATCGAAACGGCCGCCGAGACCGAGGCGATTGCCGCCCGCGTTCCCGACACGCTCGGCGTGACGGTCGTGCCGGCGTTCACCGGTCTTGGCGCTCCGCACTGGGACATGAATGCGCGCGGCGCGATCGTCGGACTGACCCGCGGCGCCGGCCGCGACCACATCGTGCGGGCCACGCTGGAGAGCCTGGCCTACCAGACACGCGACGTCGTCGACGCCATGGCGGAGTCCGGGGCGCCCATCCAGGAACTTCGGGTCGACGGTGGCGCCGCGGCCAACAGTTTTCTGATGCAGTTTCAGGCGGATATGTTGGGAGTGCCGGTGGACCGGCCGACAACGCTGGAAACGACCGCGTCCGGGGCGGCGTTCCTGGCCGGCCTGGGCGTCGGCTTCTGGACTAGCCCCGAGGCGCTGCGCGGCATCCGACGGCGCGATCGGCTGTTCCAGCCGGCGATGCCACCGCGTGAGCGCAACCGGCTGTATGCGGCGTGGGTCCGGGCCGTCCGTCACGTCCGCGCGGCCGCGGCGGACGAAGGTCAATGACCCGCTTCGCCGATCTTTTTCTAGCGCCCACACCGATCATCGGCGTCATCCACCTGCCGCCGTTGCCCGGTTCTGGAAATTCTCCCGGCCTCGGCGAGATTCTCAAGAAGGCGCTCCGGGACTTGTCGGCCTTCGAGCACGGCGGTGTCGACGGCGTGCTGGTCGTCAACAACGAGGACGAGCCGAGACGGTTGAAGGCGGGGCCGGAGACCATCTCGACGCTGACCCGCGTGACCCGTGAGCTCGTGCTGGCGTCGAGCGGTCTGAAAATCGGCGCGCAGATCCTGCTGAACGATCCGGAAGCCTCGCTGGCGACGGCGCACATGGCGGGCGCGTGGTTCATCCGGACCGACTACTTCGTCGACCCGATGGCGCGGCCGGAGTTCGGGCCGATGGAGATCGATCCGGGTCGGCTCCTCGAATACCGGGCGAGCATCGGCGCGCGCGACGTGCTGATCCTGGCCGACATCCAGGTCAAGTACGCCCAGATGATCGACACGCGCCCGCTGGCCGAATCGGCTGCGCAGGCGACGGAGTGCGCGGCGGACGCGATCATCGTGACCGGCTCGGTCACCGGCGAGCCGCCGCCCGTGGCCGCGATCGTCGAGGCGAAGCAGGGCGCCGATCATTGTCCGGTACTGGTCGGCAGCGGGCTCGACCTGTCGAATGCGGCCGAGCTGCTGCGCGCCGCGGACGGCGCCATCGTCGGCACGAGCCTCAAGAGCGGAGCATACGTGGACGCCTCGAAGGTCGGTGAGCTGATGGGGATCGCCCGAGGGCTCGGTCGCGCGTGAAGGTCGTCTGTGCCGGCGACTGCGGCGTCGATCGCTACGTCGACCTCGACGTCGATCGGCCGGCCGGAAAGACGCTCAACACCGCCGTGACGGCTCGGCGGATCTTCGACCCGGACGATCGGGTCGAGGTCGTCACGGTCCTGGGCCGCGACCCGGAGTCCGGCCTGGTCACCGAGGCGCTCGCGCGGTTCAGCCTGTCTGGCAGTATCCGTCGTGGCCCTGGCCGGACCTCGGTCCAGTACATCGACCGCGCGCCGTCGGGCGAGAAGATCTTCCTGCGCTACGACGCCCGCCGACGGGGCAAACTGTTCGTCGTGACCTTTGGGCCCGACGGCAGCCTGGCCGTGGGCGGTGACCGACGGCGCGCGCAGCCGGCGCTGGCCGTCGATCAGATCGTCGACACGACCGGGGCCGGCGACGTCTTCGCCGCCGGCTTCCTGCAGGAGTACTGCACCTCGCGCGACGTGCCGGCCAGCCTGGCCGCCGGCGCCCGCATTGCCGCCGAGTCGATTCAACGGGTCGGCGCGTTCTGAACATCTCTCGTCCCTGCTAACATGCTGGCTCCAGGCACGGAGCATACCGATGGGGATGGTGCCTCGATGGCGAGCGGTGGTGGGGCTGGCGCTGGTGTGCCTGTGCGCATGCACGTCGGCGCTCGAGCACTTCGAAGCTGGTCGGCGATTGGAGTCCACCGGCGACTATGCCTTGGCCGCGGAGCGCTACATTGCGGCGCTCGAGCGGGATGCAACGCTGGTCGACGCGCGGGCTCGGCTTGAAGCGCTCGTGCCAATCGTCCTTTCGCTGTGGCTCGAGCAAGCCCGCGTGGATCGGGTCGACGCCCGATCCGTGGCCGCGGCCGAACGGTTCCTGGCAATCGACGAGCTCGTGGCCGACGCACGAGGTGTCGGGATGGAGTCGGTGCAGGATTCGGCCTACCCGTATCAGCGGCGCGACGCGTTCGATGCCGCCATCGAGCGGCTCTTCCTGGACAGCGCCGACGCGCGTGAGCAAGGCCGGTACGGCGTCGCGTTGGCGGCACTCGACCGAGTTCCGCAATTCGAGCCGAACGCGCCGTCTCGGCTGCGGCGGCGCGAAGAACGGGCCCAGACCCACCTCGACTGGGGGCGCAGCGAACTCAGGGCAGGACGGTTCCGCGCAGCCTTCGACCAGGCCGACCTCATCCTGGCAGCGCTGGGCGAGGCGTCGTCGCGGTGGGTGCGGCGGGTCGACGAGCTGCAGGCTGCGGCGCTCGAGGTCGGGACGATACGACTGGTCGTCTTTCCGGTGACACGTCGCCCGCAGGCCACGGGCCTGTCCGCCGCGACGCTGGACGCGATCGACGACGAGCTGGTGCTCGGTCCGTGGCAGGCGCCGCCCCTCTTCGTGGCGCTCCTCGACCAGGCGGTCGTGCGGAGCTACCTGCGGCGCGAAGGCTACACGAATGCCAGCCTCACGCCCCGCGCCGCCGGCAGGTTGGGCCGCGCGCTCGATGCCGACATGCTGGTCACAGCCGAGATCGGCGAGCTGGTCGTCCGCGAAGAGGACGCGGACGTCCAGCCACGAACGGCGCAAACGGTGAATCGTGAACCCGCGATCTTCCGCTTTGTCCGAGCGCGCCTGCGGGGTGAGCTGACGATCGACTTCACGCTGGTCGACGTTGACCGCGGCAGAGCGATCGGCACGTATCGTGCCAGCGCACGCGTCGATGGACGCGTCGAGCGCGCCGAATACGACGGGGATTGGACCACCCTCAGACTCTCGGACGTCGAGCGCCGCCTGTTCAGCGGCGAAACCGTCGAGGAGGCACATCGGGAGCTGGAGACGCGAGCGATTCCCAGGCTGGCCGAACGATTTGGCGCAGCCGTCTTTCGGCGGGTGTTGGAACGCGTGCCGTAGCAGCCGCCGGTCGCAGGCCGCGGCGACTTCACCACGGGCGCCTAGTCTAGCCGGCCAGCAGCGGACAGGTCATGCAGTGCGCGCCGCCGTTGCCGATGAACAGCTCTTCCGAAGGGAAGGTCGAGAGCTCCAACCCGAGGGCGCCCAGGCGCGCGGCGATGCCGGTCGCCTGCGCGAAGCCGATCGCACGCCGTCCCCGTTGCGTGACGACGACGTTCAGATGTCCGCCGACCCGCTCCGCGTCGGAGATCGGCAGCCGCGCGACCCCGCGCTCCTCCAGGAATTCCTCGAACATCACGTGCCGCGGCTCCGCGCGTCCGGCTTCGTACAACCAGCACGGAAACGTGCGGAACGCCTCCTCGAAGATCAGGCAGAGCTTGTCGTCGAGCACCATGAAGATGCCGTCGATGTGGATGTAGCCGAACGGCAGCGGCACCTCGAGGAAGTACTGCACGTCGCCGCCGAGGACGAGCGACCGCAATGCGGCCGTTCCCTCTGGAGTGGCTCGGTCGCAGATCGAGGCGACGACGGTATCCTCGCCGATCATCGTCACGCCGCCCCCTTCCAGATAGCCGGGCGGCTCGATGGCGCCGAGGACCGGTACGCCCAGCTTCTGGAATGCGCGACCCATCAGCCGTTGATCGCCCCAGCGTCCGCGGAGGTGGGGGCTCATCAGGACGGCGCCGCGCGAGAACACGACGGCGAGGTCGCGTGTATAGGTCGCGTTGGGGCGGCGGCCGAGCGTCGCGATGGTGTCGGCATCGTCCCGCAGGAGCTCGCTCAGGAAGACCGTTTCCACGCCGTCCCGGTGGAACAGGCCGACCATCGTGTCGTAGTCGCGCACGAAGGCGTCACGGTCGACCGGCCGATTGAAGTTGAACTCGCGCAGGGACTGGGGCGTGACGAGGTCGAGCTCGACGCCGGGCCGATGCATGATGACCCGCGCGAGCGTGCCGTAAGCCGACCGGACACCGAAGGCGCTCATACGGCCGCCGCCCTGGAGATCCAGAAGTACACCGGGATGCCGGTCGCGGTGAGCACCAGGCCGATCAGCGTGTCGAACGGGTTGTAGATGACGGCACTCACGAGAAACATCGCCATGACCCCCATGAAGACGAGCGGTACGACCGGGTACCCCGGGGTGCGGTAGGCGGCGGCATCGGCCCGACGGCGCCGCCGGAGCGGAAAGACGGCCGACACCAGGAGAATGTTCGCCAGCTGCAGCGGCACGAGCAGGAAGGTCACCAGCCGCCCGAACGTGCCGAAGACGAGGAGCGCGATCGACGAGAGCACCGCCGTAAAGATGATCGCGCCGGCCGGGACCCCGGTCCCGGGCGATACAGCCGAGAGTCCGCGGAAGAACCCGGCCAGCGGCGTGCGCTCGGCCTGCGGCGCGTACTGGGCGGCCACCGTGTAGAAGATGCGGGGCAGCGTCATCACGAGACCGCCCAGGGCTCCAAAAATAGATACGGTCATCAGCCCCGTAACCAGCCGGCCGCCGGTGACGCCGAACGTCAACGTGGCGATCGTCGCGCCGATCGTCGTCGGCTCGGCGCGCATGGCGTCGAGCGGGATCACCCGCAGGAACGCGTAGTTGACGACGAGGTACAGCACGGTGATGCCGCCCACGCCCAGCGCCAGGCCGAGCGGCAGGTTGCGCCGCGGCGCGTCCACTTCACCGGCGACATGCGTCACGTCCAGCCAGCCGTCGTAGGTGAACAGGACCGCCGCGACACCCAGGCCGACGAGGCGCAAGAATGCGATCCAGCCGCCGGAGCTGCCGGCGGGGATCGGCGTGGGCGCGACCGCGTCGGCGAACAGCAGGCTGCCGCCGACCAGGCAGAGCAGGCCGAGGATCTTGGCGGCGGTCAGCAGCACCTGCGCGCGGCCGCCCCACTGCACGCCGCGCAGATTGATCGCGGCGAAGACGCCGATGGCGGCGATGCCCCACACGGAAGCCGGCAACCCTCCGGCGCCGAGCAACTGCACGACGAACTCGCCGAACACGATCGCCACCCCGGCGACCGAGCCCGGGCCGCTGACCCACATCTCCATCCACACCTTGAGGAAGCCCCAGAATGGGCCGTAGCCCTCGCGGATGATGTGATACGTCGCCCCCGGTTTCGGAAGCAGTGTCGTCAATTCGGCCAAGGTCAGCGCGCCGCACAAGGTGATGGCGCCGCACAGCGCCCAGAAGAAGAAGACGTGCCACCGGGTCTCGGCGACGGCAGCCAGCTCGCCCGGCGTGAAGAAGATGCCGGAGCCGAGCATGTCGCCGACGACGATCGCGGCGACGGCCGAAAGCCCGAGCTGCCGGCGCAGGGCGGGGGCGGAAGTCATTGCCGAGCAATAGTAGCGGAACTGTTTCCGAAGAACTTCTCCAGTGCGGGCGCCCGCGCGGGTGTCGTGAGTGGTGTCAAGCCGAGAATGAGCGCGAGGCTGAACGCCATGCCGGGGACGATCGGGTGGATGGCGACCGCCCAGGAAACCTCGGCCAGGGTGAAACCGGTCCAGGCGGCGGTGATCAGGAAGCCGCCAACCGCCGAGGCGGTCGCCGCCGCCGGTGTCGTGCGCGGTGAGGTCAGGCCGAACAGCAGCGGAAAGAAGAAGGTGGCCCCGACCATGGCGACCGCATAGGAGACGATTGCCAGGATCAGCGCGGGCGTGTTCAGCGCGGCAACGAGTGCGACCACCCCGATCGCCACGATGGTCAGGCGCGAGATGCGCAGGTAGTAGCGCTCACTCCGCACTGCGCCGCGCGGCTCGTGGAGCGACTTGCGCAGGAAATCGTGCGCGACGGCCGCCCCCGAGAGCAGCAGCAGCGAGTCGGTCGTGGACATCGCGGCCGCGGCGATGCCGGTCAGTGCGATCGCCGAGGCGATCGGTCCGAGGACGCTGGCCGCGAGCGCGGGGAAGGCCTGATCGGGAAGGTCGATCTGATCCCAGACGAGAATCCTCGCCGCCCCGCCCAGATAGAGGTTGCCGTAGAGCATGAAGATGCTGATGAGCAAGCAGGTGGTCGGCAGCGCATAGCGCGCCACTTTCGAATCGCGCGCGATAAACACCTTCGTCAGCAGCTCAAGCCGCGTCGCGTAGGCGACGAACCAGACGAGCCACCAGGACAGCAGGTAGCCCCAGCTCCACGACGTGCCGGTGATCGATGTCCACCCGGGCGCCACACTCTCGGCGCGCTGCATCACCGTCGCCAGGCCCCCGGCCGCCGTGTACACGGCTGGCATCATGATGATGAGGCCGATCCACATGAAGACGAACTGCAGAATGTTCGTCCAGATGACGGCCAGCATGCCGCCCAACGCCACGTAAAAAACAAAGAGCGCCGTGCCGAGCACCATCGACGGCACGAGCGGGAAGCCGAGCAGGCCCTCCAGGATCAACCCCATGCCTCGAATCTGTGCGATCAGGTACACGAGGCTGGAGGCCGCGACGACGAACGCGCTGAACGCCCGGAGCGCGTGGCTGTCGAACCGATCGCCCATGTAGTCGGGCAGCGTGAACGCGCCGATCTCGCGCAGCTTTCGCGCAAAAAAGACCAGAATGACGAGAAAGCCAAGCGCGAAGCTCATGAGCGGCAGGATCGCCACGCCGCCGAACGCACCGGCGAAGGCCACGCCGCTCAGCACCGAGCCGCCGTGCATCACCGCCGCCATCATGCCGAGTGTCATGACGACGGTGCCGAACCGGCGCCCGGCGACCCACAGGTCGGCCTCGCTCTTCTGCTGCCGCCCCGAGACGACGGCGATGATGACGATGACGATGAGATAGGCCGCGAAGACGGCGAGGCCGATGAAGGAAGACGCCATCCACTGCTGCCTACAGCCGCCGGCCCGTCCTGATCTGCCAGCAGACGTAGTACTGGTAGCCGATGATCGCCAGCGGGATCACGATGAGGACGAGCAGGCTGGACCAGGGAAGTCCGAACATGGGGTAAGAATACAGAAGTTAGGAGTTAGGAGTTAGGAGGCAGGAGGCAGAAGAGCGTGCGCGTCGGGGACTCGGCACGCAAGGCCGCGTCGCGACTATACTTTCGCCGGAGGGCACGGGCCACGGCATGCGCGACCGGAGCCGATGAATCCGGACCGGTCCGGGAAGGAGAACCGTGATGATCCGCATTCAAGTGCTCATCGGCGCGATCGTGCTCGCCGGTCTCTGGCAGGTCGGGGGTGGGGCGGAGACGGCGGCAACCGCCGAGCAGGAGGTCAGGGCGATCCTGAGCGACTTCCTCCGCGCGTTCGAGAACGGCGAGATCGACGCCATGGAGGCCGCATTCGCCGGGGCCACCGTCTTTCCGCGCGCGATCATGGGCGGCGAGCGCACCGGGCCGATCAGGCGGGCAGCCTATCGCCGGGCGCGCGGCCTCGATCCGCAGATGCGTCATGTCGTGGCCGCGTGGCGCAGCAGCCGGCCCGGCCCGCCGTACGTGACGCTGGAGCCGCGCGATCTGGAGGTGGAGGTCTTCACCGACGCCGCGGTCGCGACCTTTCATCTCGAGAACGGTCCGTCACTGTCGCGGCGGACGTTCGTCTTGGCGAAGCGTGACGGGGGCTGGCGGATCGTCCACCTGCACGCCTCGAACGTGGTGGCGTCCGGTCCTGGGGCGACCTGAAGGGGTTGAAAGGGCAGCTGCAAGGAGGCTGAACATGGGAGCAGTATTTCCTGATTTGTCGTCGCGGCCGCTCCGGCTGACGATCGAGCGCGAGATGCGGGCTTCACCAGAAGCGATCTTCCGAGCCTGGACCGAGCAGTGGGATGTCTGGTTCGCCGCGCCGGGCACCGTCACGATGCGGGCCGAGGTGGGCGAGCCGTACTTCTTCGAGGCGCGGTTCGAGGGTGAGCGCCATCCGCACTACGGCCGGTTCCTCCGTCTCGAGCCGGGCCGGATTGTCGAGATGAGCTGGCTGACCGAAACCGGCACGAAGGGGGCCGAGACCGTTCTGACCGTGGACCTCGAGCCTCGCGGCAGCGGGACGCACCTCCGGCTCACCCACGCCGGCTTCCTGGACGAGGCCTCGAAGGATGGCCACGCGGAGGCGTGGCCGGCGGCCCTCGAGACCCTGGACCGGGCCCTGGCAGCCGAGAGGGAGTAACAGTCGAGAAATAATTTCAGGGACCTGCCGGTAAAGTGAACCGGACTCTAGATATGACACACAGGGTGAAGCAGCTCATCATGACGGCAGTCCTCGCGGGCGTTGTCAACCCCGCGCCGTTTGCCCAGGAGGTGGAAACGGGATTTCTCGACCGGATCGTCACCGTCGGCGGATCGACGTACCGCTACCAGGTGTACGTGCCCCAATCGTACGATCAGGAGGCGTCGTGGCCTGTCATCCTGTTCCTGCATGGCGCGGGCGAACGAGGCTCCGACGGAATCTTCCAGACAGAAGTCGGGCTCGGGCCAGCGATCCGGCGACGGCCCGATCGCTACCCGGCGATCGTTGTCTTTCCCCAGAACGATGTTTGACGCACTGCGCGCTGTCGGGAGTCCCGTGAAATACTCCGAGCTGCCCGGTACGAACCACAACTCATGGGACGCGGCCTACGGCTCGCCCAGCATGGCGGAGTGGTTGTTTCAGCAGCGGCGGCCGTGACGATGACAGCGATGACACGGATTCGCGGCGTCGTCTGTGGGGGCGCCGTCCTGGCGCTGCTCGTGGGGCACCTCGCGGCCCAGGACACGACCGGCAGCCCGCTGGTCTTCTTTCTGGCGGGCCAGTCGAACATGGTCGGGCAGGGCCTGACCGAAGAGCTGGCGCCCGCGTAGGCCGTCACGCCGCCGAACGTGACGTACTTCCTCATCGAGACCGACGATCTGACGAAGCACGACGACGGCGTGCACTACGACACCGGGGCCATCCTCGAGCTGGGGCGCAGGTTCGCGGAGGCGTACCTGTCGGCCCGGGAATAGCCGCGTCGGCATGGCTCACCGTTTGGGTGCTCCGACCAGCCCTCACCCCGACCCTCTCCCAGAGGGAGAGGGGGATCGCTTGTCGCATCGAGTATGATCCGCCTGTTTCCGTGTGAAAGGAGCGTCCACATGCGTACGGCCTTCGTGACGATCGTTCTTGCCGCGACGCTTGCGGCGTGCGGCCAGCCTCCGGTGCCCGAGCCGGCGCCAGCGCCCGAGCCGCTGGTGGGTCTGGTCGAGGGGCTGGCGTCGGGCGCGGTGGAGGTGGTCGACCTGACGCAGCCGCTCAACGCCGACACCCCGATCATCCAGCTGCCGCCGCCGCTGGCCAACACGCCGGGGTTCACGCCCCATCTCATTTCCGAGTTCGACGACGACGGACCCGGCTGGTACTGGAACTGGATGGAGCTCGGCGAGCATGTCGGCACGCATTTCGACGCACCCTGCCACTGGATCTCCGGCCGTGACCTGCCGTGCGTAGACGCGCTCGACGCCGACCAGTTCATCGGGCCGGCCGTCGTGATCGACGTGACCGCCGACGTGACGGCGAATGCCGACTTCGTGGCGACGCAGGCAACGATCGAGAGCTGGGAGGCGGAGCATGGCCGGATTCCGGACGGCGCCTGGGTGATCCTCAGAACCGGCTGGGGCTCGCGCGCGAACGACGCCGTGGCGTTCTTCAACGCCGACGACACGGGCGTGCCGCATTACCCCGGCTTCGGCCTCGAGTCGGCCACCTTTCTCACGACCGAGCGGGACATCCTCGGCGTCGGTACCGAGGCGGTCGGGAGCGACGCGGCGATCGGTGCGACCGCCGATCCGGCGTTCCCCAACCACTTCACGATGCACGGCGCCGGCAAGTACGGTCTGACCCAGCTCGCCAACGTCGATCGGCTGCCGGCCACGGGCGCCGTGGTCATCGCGACGCCGCTCAAGATCGATCGCGGCTCGGGCAGCCCGGTGCGCGTGATCGCCCTCGTGCCAGGGTCGTAGCGCGTGAAGAAGAAGATGTTGCTGGACGGTCACCACGGGCTGCTATGTCTTGTCGCCGTCCTGGGCATCGCCGGGCCGGCCGCGGCGCAGCCGCTCGCCCCCGTCATCGTCATTCGGGGTGCCACGCTCATTGACGGCAACGGCGGTGAGCCGGTTGATGACGCGACGGTTGTCATCGACGGCGACCGGATCGTGGCGGTCGGCGACCCCTCACTGCCGGCGCCGGCCGGCGCGGTGCTGATTGAGGCACGCGGCCAGTACCTGGTGCCCGGCCTGATGGACATGCACGTCCATCTGCGCGGCGGCGGTAGCCGCCGGGACGGTGGGTCGGTCACGCCGGAGCAGGAGCGCGCCGGCATCCGCGGCCTGCATAGCTATCTGTACTCCGGCGTCACGACGATCTACGACGCCGGCAACCGGTCGGCGTTCATCTTTCGGCTGCGCGCGAAGGAGCGCGCCGGGGAGATCGTCTCGCCGCGGATCTTCGCGACCGGTGGCACGGTGGCGAGCCCGAACGGACACGGCGGGCCGTATCTGGTCGAGGCGTGGCCGCGCGATCGGGTGGCGCTCGACGAGCACATCGCGACCGGCCCCGACATCCTGAAGATCGGACAGGACGAGCACGGCTGGATGATGCGGCCGCTCATCAACCAGCTGCCGGTCGACCTGCTGGAGAAGATCGTCCGCCACTATCACGCGCAAGGCATTCGCTCGACGATCCATGTCTCGACCGAGCGTACGGCCTGGGAGGCCATCGATGCGGGGGTCGACACGCTGGCGCACCCGGTCATCCAGGCGCCGGTGAGCGATGCCTACGTCGAGATGATGGCGGTCCGGCGGATTCCGACCGTGTCCACGCTGACGATCGGCGAGGCGGCGAGCCGCCTGGTCGAACGCCCGGAGTACCTCGACCAGTGGCTCTACCGGGACACTGTCGAGCCGAAGGAAATCGAGCGGCTGAAGACGGAACAGCGCGCGCGGGAGCGCGAGAATGGCCGCACCGGCTGGATGAAGGTGATGACACCGATCGCGCAGGAGAACCTGCGGCGGCTGCATGCCGTCGGGAAGGACATCGTCGTCTGCGGTACCGATCAGTTCTCGGGACCGGCGGTCCACCGCGAATTGGAGTTGCTGGTCGAAGGTGGGATTCCGCCGGCCGACGTGATCGTCATCGCCACGCGCAACGCCGCGCGCTTCCTCGGTCGCCTCGACGACCTGGGGACGATCGAGCCGGGCAAGCTGGCCGACCTCGTCCTGCTCGACGCCGACCCGACCGTGAGCGTGGATCATCTCAAGCGGATCGTCACCGTCATCAAGGGCGGCCAGGTCGTGGACCGGTCGGCGCTCGACCTGCCGGTCAACCGTCGCTGAGGGCCATCCTAATTACCGAGCACGTTTTATGTGGCGTCCACCAGAGCGGATCAAGCACGACCTGCTGCCGGCGCGCTGGCCGAGCGCGAATGAAGCTGCCGCGTCGCGGTGGTTCAGCCCCTTGCATGTGGGCCGGCTGAACCTGGGCGAGCGCACCTGGGTGCCGGCGATGGTGCCGTGGCGGGCGACCGAGGACGGCTTCGTCACGCCGGAGGTGCTCGACTGGTATCGACGATTCGCCGAGGGGCGGCCGGGGGCACTCGTGGTCGAAGCGACCGGAGTGCGGGACATCCCGAGCGGTCCGCTGCTGCGCGTCGGCCATGACCGGTTCGTGCCCGGGCTGAAGACGCTGGTGGCGACCGTTCGGGAGGCCAGTGGCGGGCGGACCCGGCTCTTCCTGCAGATCATCGACTTCCTGACCGTCCGCCGGCGGCCCGACAAGGCGAAGTATTTCCAGCGGTACCTGCAGGTCACCGATCGGCATCGCGCGCGTGTCGGGTCGGATCTCGCGGACGGCGAGATCCGGGAGGCGCTGCTGGCGATGTCGGACGCCGAGCATGACGAGGCGCTGACGCCCCGGGAGATCGAAGCGGTCCGGTTCGGCTACCGGGAGCGGGTCACCGATGTCGACCTCCCGCACATCCGCGAGCTGCCGCAGGTGTTGCCCTCGATCTTCGCCGCCGCGGCCCGCCGGGCGGAACAGGCCGGCTTCGACGGTGTCGAGCTGCACTACGCGCACGCCTACACGATGGCGTCGTTCCTGTCGGCGCGAAACGATCGACCGGATGGCTACGGCGGTGAGCGCGCGCACCGGCTCCGGCTGCCGCTGGAAGTCTTCCAGGCGGTACGCGCCGCGGTCGGCGATCGTTTTGTCGTCGGGTGCCGGTATCTGGCCGACGAGTGCATCGACGGCGGCAATCAGGTGGACGACGCGGTGCATTTCGGCGTCGCGTTCGCGCGGGCCGGCTTCGACTTCCTGTCACTGTCACGCGGCGGGAAATTCGAGGATGCCCAGGCGCCGAAGGTCGGGTGGGCGGTCTATCCTTACACTGGCCCGAGCGGCTGGGAGTGCATGCCGACCGTGCTCGCCGACCGGCCGGGACCGTTCGGCCGCAACGTGCCGGGGTCGAAGGCGATCCGGCAGGCCGTTCGCGCGGCCGGCTGCGAGACGCCGATCGTGGTGGCCGGCGGCATTCACGCGTTCGATCAGGCCGAAGCGATCCTGGGGGATGGCGGCGCCGACGTGGTGGCCGCGGCGCGGCAGTCCCTGGCCGATCCCGACTGGTTCCGGAAGATCCGCGCCGGCCGTGGTGACGAGGTGCGGCGCTGCGTGTTCACCAACTACTGTGAAGGCCTCGACCAGAAACATCGCGCCGTGACCTGCAAGCTCTGGGACCGGGTCGATCTGGATGAGCCGGGCATTGCGCTGGTAGACGACGGAAAGCGGCGGCTCATCGCGCCGCGTTCGGAGTCGCCATGAAGATTTGCATCATCGGCGGCGGCCCGGCCGGTCTCTACTTCGGGATCCTGATGAAGCGTCTCGATCCGGCGCACGCGATCACGCTCTTCGAGCGTGACGGCCCGGACGACACCTTCGGCTGGGGCATCGTGTTCTCCGACCAGACGTTCGGCTATCTGGAAGAGGCCGACGCGCCGTCGTGCCGCGCGATCATCGACAGCTGCCAGACCTGGGACAACGTGGACATCGTGCACCAGGGCGAAAAGGTCACGATTCGCGGCAACCGGTTCTCCGGGATCGCGCGGCTCGCGTTCTTGAACATCCTGCATCAGCGCTGCCGCGAGCTGGGCGTGGAGATCCGCTTTCGCACGAACGTGACCGACCGGTCGCAGCTGCCCGACCATGACCTGCTAGTCGGCGCGGACGGGGCGAACAGCCTGGTGCGCCGCTGGGGTCGCGACTCGCTGGATCCGACGATCGACCGGCGTTCGAACAAGTACATCTGGCTCGGCACGCCCAGGCTGTTCCACGGTCTCACGCTGTCGTTCCACAAGACGCCGGCCGGCACGTTCGCGGCGCACGCCTACAAGTTCAGCGACACGACCAGCACCTTCATCGTCGAGTGCGGTGAGGATGCGTGGGCCCTGGCCGGCTTGGATGACAAGTCCGACGACGAGACGTGCGCCTATCTGTCCGAGGTCTTTGCGGACGATCTGGAGGGGCAGCCGCTGCTGACGAACAATTTCGTCAACTGGATTAACTTTTCGCTGGTCAAGAACCGTCGCTGGCAACACGGGAACGTCGTCCTGCTCGGTGACGCGCTGCACACGGCGCACTTCTCGATCGGCTCGGGCACCAAGCTGGCCCTCGAGGATGCCATCGCGCTGGGCCACGCGTTCAAGGCTGACGGCGACTCGGCGTCGGCGCTGCCGGCATTCGAGCGCGCGCGAAAGCCGGTGGTGGACCGGCTGCAGGACGCGGCGCAGTCGAGCCTGATCTGGTTCGAGCACATGGCGGACTACATGCATCTGTCCCCGCTGCCGTTCGCCTACGAAGCCATGACCCGGAGCGGACGAATCGATCGTGAAAAGCTGCGCAAGCGCGATCCGGCATTCATCGCCGCCTACGAACGCTCGGTGTGAGGGTCGCCATACGGGGAGCGCCACGACGTGTCTGATCTCTTCTACCGTGTCAACGTGCGTGTCCACTGGGCCGACACCGACGCCGCGGGCGTCGTCTGGTTCGGAAATTTCCTGCGGTTCTTCGAAGAGGCGGAGGACGAGCTGTTCCGGGCGCTCGGCCGCACGCGGATGGAGCTCATCGAAGACTTCGGGATCCTGATGCCGCGGGTCGAGGCGTCCTGCCGGTTCCGCTCGCCGGTGCGGGCCGAGGAGGTGCTGGAGATTGGCATTGCCGTCGACTCGATCACCGAGCGGCGGATCGCCTACCGGTTCCAGGCGCGCGAGCGGGACACCCGCCGGATCGTGTGTGAAGGGGCCTACCGCGTCGCCTGCGTCAGCCAGGAGACCTTCAAGGCCACCGAGTTCCCGCCGAAGCTCCGGGGGCTCTTCAAGCGGATGGACGAACTGGTCGAGGCGCAGCAGCAGGACAAGAGTCAGCGCGCGGCCGGCTGGGCCTGAAAAAACAGGGCGGGGGCTGATGACGGGACCCGCGGCCGTCGCCGCTACAGCTCGTCAGCCTGGGCCGTCAAACTGTCGCGCCCTAGTCCAATCGGTGGCACAATTGGCACGCCCATCGCGTGTGTGCTGCGCATGCCGGTCGAGTGGGCTGGCGTCAAGCGTCAGCGCGATGGTGCCCAGCGAGTGGAGGGAGAGCGCGCAATGCAGGCGTGGGGCATCACGGTGCTGCGGCTAGTCGTCGGCGTGGTGTTCGTCGCGCACGGACTCCCAAAACTCTTGCCGATCTGGGGCGCCAGCCCCGCCCGGACTGCCGCCATGTTCGAAGCCGTCGGGTTGCAGCCGGCGCTCATCTTGGTGCTCGCCGTCGGTGTCGTGGAGCTGCTGGGCGGCGCCGCGCTGTTCCTGGGCGTGTTTACGCGTCTCGTCGCGATCCCGCTGGTCATCGACATGGGGGTGGCCATCTGGAAGGTGCACTGGGCGAACGGCTTCTTTCTCAACTTGGCGCTCGAGCCCGGCGTGCAGCACGGCTACGAGTACGCGCTCGTGCTGTGTGGTGCGTTGTGCTGCGTGATCCTGGCTGGCCCCGGCGCGCTGTCGATCGACGGGTATCGTGCGCACGTGGCCGAGTCGGCCGCGGCCGCTCGAGCGCGACTCCGCCGGAGCAAGGTCTAGCAGCCCCGCACGGACTGAGCTACGCCGCCCACGTTCCATGCAGTTGAAAGACCGCGCCGCGCTCGTGACCGGCGGCAAACGGATCGGTGCGGCGGTGGCCGAGGCGCTCGCGGCCCGCGGCGCCGACGTCGCGCTGTCGTTCAATCATTCGCGGGAAGAGGCCGAGCGGGCGGCGGCCGCGGTGCGCGGCCACGGGCGCCAGGCGGTGACCGTGCGAGCGGATCTCGCTGAGGCCTCGTCCTGCGACGCGCTCGTTCGGCAGGTGGCCTCGGCGCTCGGCCGGCTCGACGTCCTCGTGTACATGGCGTCGCTGTACGTGCAGACGCCGTTCAGCGATTTGACGGTGGACGACTGGGACCGCGGCCTGGCGATCGATCTGCGCGCGGCGTTCGTGTGCGCGCGGGCCGCCGTGCCGCACATGCGCGCCGCGGGCGGCGGCCGGATCGTGCTCTTCTCGGATTGGACGGCGCGGAGCGGCCGGCCGACCTACACCGGCTACGTGCCGTATTACGTCGCGAAGGCGGGCGCGGTGGCGCTGGCCGAGTCGCTCGCGTTCGAGCTGGCGGCCGATCACATCCTGGTGAACGCCGTGGCGCCGGGACCGGTCCGGGCGCCGGACGACCTCGACGACGCGTCACGGAACAGCGTGGCCCAGGCGACGCCGCTCGGCCGGTGGGGCGGCGACGAGGAGATCGTCAAGGCGGTCCTGGCGCTGGTCGAATCGGATTTCGTGACCGGCGAGACCGTGCGAGTGGACGGCGGCCGCCACCTGCGTTGACGTCAGTTCGACGATCCGAGCAGGGTCCGCAGCGACTCCAGCGCGCCGGTCAGTTCCGGACGCGTCTTCGCGAAGCACAGCCTGACGTAGCCCTCGCCGTGCGATCCAAATTCGACGCCGGGCACGCAGCCGATGCGGCCGTGGGTGATCAGGTACTCGACGAGCGCCCACGAGAGCGATTCCGGGGTGCCGGTCGTGCCGGCCGGCCGCCAGTCGGGATTGATCTTCAGGAACGCGTAGAACGCGCCCGATGGGGGCTGGCCCATCAGCACGTCGGAGCCCAGGTCGGCCAGCCCCCGATAGAAGAGATCGCGGCGGGCTTGCAGCTCGACGCGGTAGGCCTCCACCTGGTCCCGGGCGCCTTCGAGGCCGCCGACCCCGCCCCACTGGACGACGGTGCCGATGTTGCTCGAGGTGTAGTAGAGCACTTTCTTGACGCGGTCACGGACGGTCGGATCCTTGATGGCGACGTAGCCGAGGCGCAGGCCGGTCATCGCGTAGGATTTGCTGAACGTATAGACTGGAATCGTCCGGTCGTACATGCCGGGAAGCGACGCGATGCTCACGTGGCGCTCGTCGTCGAAGACGATGTCCTCGTAGGCCTCGTCTGAGATGACCCAGAGATCGCGTTCGAGGACGATCGCGGCGATCCGCTCGAGGTCGGACCGGGTGAGAACGCCACCCGTCGGATTCTGCGGTGAATTCAGCAGGATGGCCCGCGTCCGGGGCGTGATCTTCGATTCCAGCTCATCCAGGTCGGGGCGCCAGCGGCGCGATTCATACAGCCGGCAGTCCACCGGGACGCCGTGGGCCAACAGAATCGTCCCCCGTGAGGACGGCCACATCGGGTCGCTGCACAGCACCTCGTCGCCCGGCTCGAGCAGGCCGTGGAACACGACGTAGAGGCCGTGGATGCCGCCGTTGGTGACCATGACGTCGTCGATCGACTCCACGGGGATCTTGTTCCGGCGGCTCAGCTTGTCGACGAGGAGCTCGCGCAGCCGCGGAATGCCGATTGTCTGCACGTAGTGCGTCTTGTTCTCGGCGATGGCCCGGCGCATCGCCTCCTTGACGGCGTCGGGTGCGTCGAAGCCGACGTCCCCCTGGTCGAGGCGGTACGGGTTGTCGATCCCGAACATCATGTCGCGAATGCGCATGATGCCGGAAAAAGGAATGGAGTCGAGGTAGCGGCCCATCCTCACAGCGTGGCATAGCAGCGTGGTCTTGGCAACGCTTGGGACCCGGGTCCTTAGGGCAACGCGGTGCCGGCACGGTGAGTCGTGGGCGGGGAGGAACAAGATGATGGCCGACGGCGTGAACACGAAACTGGCGCAGCCGGATCACGACATCCACGAGCTGCTGCGGCGCCGCTGGAGCCCGCGCGCGTTCTCCGCACGTGCGATCTCACCGCAGATCATGGCGCGCCTGCTCGAGGCCGCGCGGTGGGCCCCCTCCTGCTTCAACGAGCAGCCCTGGGCGTTCGTCGTCGCGCACCGCGAGGACACCGAGGCGTTCGACCGGCTGCTCGGGTGTCTGGTCGACACCAATCGCGCCTGGGCGCGCCGGGCCGCAGTCCTGATGATCACCGCGGCGAAACTGACATTCGATCGAAACCAGAAGCCGAATCGCCATGGCTTCCACGACGTGGGACTGGCGATGGGGAATGTGCTGGTGCAGGCGACCGCGCTGGGCCTCGCGGTCCATCAGATGGGCGGCTTCGACGTCGCCGGCGCGAAAGACGCGCTGGGAATTCCTGACGGCTATGAGGCGGTCGCGGCTGTGGCGGTGGGATATGCCGGACCGGCCGATCTGCTCGACGACCGCGTGCGGGAGATGGAGACAGCGCCACGCACGCGGCGGACCGTGGCCGAGTTCGCGCACGCCGGTGTTTGGGGACGGCGGCTGCCCACTCCATGAGCACCGACCCGATTCCGGCGCTCCGCGAGGTGCCGGCACTGTCGCT
The DNA here is from genome assembly GCA_963667915.2 of Vicinamibacterales bacterium. Lineage (GTDB taxonomy): Bacteria > Acidobacteriota > Vicinamibacteria > Vicinamibacterales > UBA823. The sequence goes on from CAXXNN010000004.1 coordinate 2,087,659, forward strand.
GGGCCATTACCCGACGCCGGTCGAGGAATTGACCGGCCTGCGCGGCGCCGTAGGCGGCGGGCCGCGTCTGCTCATCAAGCGAGACGATGCGATCGCCTTCGGATTCGGTGGCAACAAGGTCCGTAAGCTGGAGCTCGTGGGCGCCCGGGCGCTCGCCGACGGAGCCGATACGCTCATCACCGCCGGCGGCATCCAATCGAATCACGCGCGGGTGACCGCCGCCGTTGCCGCGCGTCACGGGCTGCGGTGTGTGCTGGTGGTCAACGGTACTCCGCCGGAGAAACCGACGGCAAATGCGCTGCTGGACGGTCTGTTCGGCGCCGAAGTCGAATACGTCGCGTCGCGCGCGGACCGCTCCACCGCGATGGCGGTGGCCGCAGAGCGCCTGATCGCCGAAGGCCGGCGTCCCCACGTGATTCCGGTCGGCGCCTCCACGCCACTCGGCGCGCTGGGCTACGTGCGCGCGGTCGCCGAGCTGATTGACCAGATGCCGGCGCCGGACGTCATCGTCCATGCCAGCTCGTCGGGCGGGACCCAAGCCGGCCTCGTCGCGGGCTGTCGGCTGCATGCCCTGCGCACGCGGGTCATCGGCGTCAGTCCGGACGATCCGGCCGACCAGCTGCACCGCACGGTGGAGACGCTGATCGGCGGCGTCGAGACGATCCTGCGCATGGCACCTGGGTCGCTGTCAGCCGGTCCTCCGATCGAGGTGGACGACCAATTCGTCGGTGAGGGCTACGGCATTCCGACCCCGGCCTCTCGAGAGGCGATCGACCTGCTGGCGCGGCGGAACGCGGTGTTGCTGGATCCGACCTACACCGCCAAGGCGATGGCGGCGCTCATCGCCTATCTGCGCGAGGGTCGGTTTCGGGACGACGCGACGGTCCTCTTCTGGCACACGGGCGGTCAGGTGAATCTGTTCGCGTGATCTGATACATTTCCCGGCTGGGCTGGTTCGAGTCAACGATATGAAAGCTTTGCTGACGAGCTTCGCCGTTGCGTGGGCGGTGGCCACGGTGACGGCGCAGACGCCGACCTTGACGCTCGACGAGCTGCTGTTCCGGGCCAACGAGTCGATCGTGGCGTACGAGCAGGTGCTCTCGAATGCCGTCGCCGAGGAACACTACGTGCAACGGATCGTGTCGCCTGAAGGGGAAGCGAAGGTCGAGCGGCGGCTTCGCTCCGACATGTTGCTGGTGCAGCTGCCGGGCGCCACGGCCTGGCTGGGCTTCCGTGACGTCTTCGAGGTGGACGGCGAGCCGGTACGGGACCGCGACGCACGGCTGGAGGAGTTGTTTCTCGACGAGACGCGGCCCGCGGTCGAGCAGGCCATTACGATTGCCAGGGAGAGCGCCCGCTACAACATCGGTCGCGTGGTGCGCACCGTCAATCTGCCGACCGTGGCCCTCGCGTTTCTCCACACGTTGAACCAGCACCGGTTCTTCTTCGAGCATGTCGGCGAGGACGTGCTGCACGGCCGCCCGACCTGGGTGATCGAGTACAGCGAGCAGGCGCGGCCGACGTTCGTGCAGATGGCGGGCGGTGACATGTTCTCGCGCGGCAGGTTCTGGCTGGACGTCGAAAGCGGCGAGACCCTGCGCAGCGAGCTCATTCTCGGCTCCCGTCGCAGCGATGTGCGCACGACGATCACCGTCGACTACCGGGAGGACGATTCGCTGAATGTGTGGGTGCCCGAGTTCATGCGCGAACTCTACGAGCGCCCGCGGGACGAGTCGGCCGACACGATCGAGGCGAGGGCCACCTATTTGAACTTCAGGCAGTTTGGCGTGCAGACCGAGGAATCGGTGCGCGTGCCGCGATGAGAGCCATGAATCCGAAGACTCAAGGACGGCAACCGATGTTCGCGCGAGGAGCGATGATGGCGGTGTTGGGATTGGCGGTGGGCGGGGCGGTGGCGTGCGGATCGGGTGGCGGCGAGCCGGCGGACGATGGCCCAGCGGTTGCCGGGGCGGCGACGGCCACCGAGCGGAAGTACCTGCTCGAGCGGGTGGGCGAGGCAGCGGTCGTGCAGCTCTACGCCGACGGCTTTGAGGCGCTGCCGCTCGACCAGAAGACGCTCATCTATCATCTGTATCGCGCGGCCCTGGCCGGACGGGACATCTTCTACGATCAGCGATACGCGCACAATCTGGAGATGCGCGAGGTGCTCGAGCAGATCTTGACACATGCCAACGCGGTCGAGGCTGCGACGCGGCGCGAGATCGAGCACTACACCAAACTGTTCTGGATCAACACCGGTCCCTACAACAACCTGACGGCGCGCAAATTCGTGCTGACCTGCACGCCGGAGGCGTTCGCCACCGCAGCGGTGGCGGCGGCCGGCGCGGGCGCCGTCTTTCCGACACGCGACGGTGAGACGCTCGACGCGATGCTCGCGCGGATGGAGCCGCTGTTCTTCGACGCGTCGGTGGACCCGAGCGTGACGACCAAGACGCCGGCCCCGGGCGAGGACATGCTCGCCGCGAGCGCCAACAACCTCTATGTCGACGTCACGATGGCCGACCTCGAAGGCTTTACGGAGCACTACGCGCTCAACTCGCGCCTGGTGAAGCGCGACGGCCGGCTCGTCGAGGAGGTGTACTCGATCGATGGCAAGTACGGCGAGCCGATTGCGGAGATCGTAAGCCACCTGGAGGCCGCGATTCCCTACGCCACCGAGCCGATGGCCAAGGCGCTGGCGGCCTTGGCCCGCTTCTACCGGACTGGCGAGGCCGCCGACCGGGAGGCCTACGACATCGCCTGGGTGCAGGACACCGCGTCGCCCGTGGACACGATCAACGGCTTCGTCGAGGTGTACATGGACGCGCGCGGTGCGAAGGGGGCGTGGGAGGCGCTGGTCTACTACGTGAACCAGGCGAAGACCGAGTCGATCCAGACGCTGGCCGCCAGCGCGCAGTGGTTCGAGGACCGGATGCCATGGGATCCGAAGTACCGCAAGGACGGCGTGCGTGGGATCACGGCCAACGCGATCGACGTGGTGATCGAGACGGGTGAGTCCGGGCCGGTGACGCCGGTCGGCATCAATCTCCCCAACGATCAGAGCGTGCGCGAGCAGCACGGCAGCAAGTCCATTTCGCTGTCGAACGTCGTGGAGACCTACGACCGCTCGACGCCGTCAGGCTTCCGCACCGAGTTCGCCTGGACGCCGGAGGAAGCCGCCCGGGCCGAGCGCTGGAGTAGTTTTGTCGGCGAGCTCACCACGAACATGCACGAGGTGATCGGACATGCGTCGGGCAAGCTGGCCGACCACCTGGCCGGCAACCCGCAGGCCGCGCTGCACGAGCAATACTCGGCGCTCGAGGAAGGCCGCGCCGATCTGGTGGCGCTGTACTTCCTGCCGGACGCCAAGCTGGTCGAGCTCGGCGTCGTGCCGGCCGAGAGCCACGAGGACATCGTGCTGGCCGAGTACGAGGGCTACGCCCGCACCGCTCTCGTGCAGCTGCGCCGGGTTCGCGAAGGCTCGCAGCTCGAAGAAGACCACATGCGCAACCGCCAGATGATCGTCCGCTGGCTGATGGACAACACCAGCGCGATCGAGGCGCGGGAGCGCGACGGCAAGACGTTCTACGTCATGACCGACGCCGGGGTGTTCCGGGAAGGTGTCGGGCGCCTCCTGGCCGAGGTGCAGCGGATCAAGTCGGAGGGAGACTACGACGCGGCGAAGCAGCTGTTCGAGTCGTACGGCATTCACTTCGACCCGGCGCTGCGCGACCAGGTGGTCGACCGCGTGGACGCGCTGAACCTGCCGTCGTACTCCGGCTTCGTCCAGCCGAAGCTCGACGCGGTGCGGGCGGCCGACGGCTCGATCGCCGACGTGACGATCTCCTATCCGCAGGACCTCATGACGCAGATGCTCGACTACTCGGGCAACCTCCAGCCGTGAGACGGCGCACCGCGGAGCCTCTGCCGATGACGCTTCGGGTTGGACGCGGCGGCTCTCAATGCCCGCACGAGTCCTGCGCAGCCGTGACAGCAGCCCTGACGCTTATCTTCTTCGTCGCTTCTGTCATCTCTCTCACCGGGGGCTTGTCCGTTTCCTCGGTTGTACAGGGGCGGTCGGGCGGTGGCGAGGGCGATCTGGCGTTCCGTCAGGCGATGTTCGAGGCGGAGGATTCTCGCGGGGCGGATCCGGCCGGTCTCGCGACGCTGCTGGCCGGCCTCGAGAGCCCCGACCTGGAGATTCGTCGTCTGGCCGTTCGGGCACTCGGCCGCCTCGAGCGCGCCGATCTGAGCGACCGCATTGTCCAGCTCGTCGACGCCGCCCTACCGGCAGTCAGGGCCGAGGCGGTGAACGCGCTCGGCCAGAGCGTGCAGCGCGGCGGTGCGCTCGAGACGCACGTCGCCACGCTGATCGGACGCCTTGGGGGTGACGCCGACGCAGGCGGCGCTCACGCCGAGGCCGATCCCCACGTGCGCGGTATCGTCGCCGAGACACTCGGCCGAATGCCGTATCAGGATGCGGACAGGGTGCACGAGGTCGAAGCCGCGCTGGCGAGTCTGACGGATGCGGCCGAGCTGGACGTCCGGCTGGGGGCGATCAACGGCTTGGAATCGCTGGCTCGTCTGCAGCGCGAGCGGGCGCCCTTGACTGCCGAAACGATCGAGCGCTTACAGGCGGCGGCGCGTGCATCGGGGACGGGAGAGGTGGCCGGGCGGACGCGGCGGCTGGCGCTGTCGGCACTGATCGCCAGCGGCGGCGCGGACGAGGCGACCGTGGGCGCCGCGCTCGACGACCACGACCCACAGGTGCGCCGATTGGCGGTGCTGGCCCTGCGTGACGCCGACGAGACCAATGCGCGTGCCGCGTTCATCGGCCGAGCGCTGGCAGACGAGTCGCCGATGGTTCGCTATGACGCACTGGGAGCATACGCAGCGCACGGCCGGGTGCAGAGCTGCGCGCCGTTGGTGTCGGCCGGCGACGATTCAAACGCTCACGTCGCCTTGCGGGCGATGGATCTGCTCGGTGCGGGTTGTCCGTCGAGCGAGTCACCGGCCAATCTCGTCGCGCGTGTGGCCGGTCAGCTGGGCGACGGCGGCTCGAACGGTGGCGCCGACTGGCATCGACCGGCACGCGCCATCGTCGCACTAGCCGGGCTGGATGCAGACAGGGCCGGCGCACTCCTGCCGCGGTTCATCGCGCACCCGGTCTGGCAAGTCCGCATGTACGCGGCGCGGGTGGCGGGCGTGCTGGGCACCGCCGCCGTCGAGGCGCTGCACGCGTTGGCCGACGATCCGAACGCCAACGTCCGCGGCGCGGCGCTGCGCGGCCTCGTGGACATCGAGGGACACGCGGCCGACGGACGGCTCCTGGAGGCGATGGTCAGTGACGACTACGGTCTGCTCCGCTCGGTCGCCGTGTTGCTCGAGGGCAGCCCGGATCGGCGCGCGCCGACCGTACTGCTCGAGACGCTGGCTCGGCTTACGGAAGCGGATCGCGATACGTCACGAGATCCGCGGGTGGCGATTCTCACGCGGCTGCGGGAGCTTGGCTCCCGCCGCAACGCGGGCGTGCTTCGGTCGTATCTGGAAGATGTCGATCCCCGCGTGGCCGCCGCCGCGGCCGCGGCGCTGACCGAGTGGACCGAGCGTCCGGTTGAAGCGGTGACCGAGCGCATGCGGTCGGGCGCCGTGCCGTCGCTCGCCGCGATCCTCAATCTGACCGGCGCGCGCGTTCGGATGGCCAGCGGCGCGGTGTTCGAGGTGGACCTGTTTCCTGAAGAGACGCCCGCCACCGTGGCCCGCTTCGCGCGCCTCGCGCGCGACGGCTACTACGATGGCCTCACGTTTCATCGGGTCGTCCCGAACTTCGTCATCCAGGGCGGCAGCCCGGGTGCCAACGAGTTCATGGGGGACGGCCCCTACATGCGCGACGAGCTCGGCCTGCGCCCGCACCTGCGCGGTGCCGTCGGCATCTCGACGCGTGGCCGCGACACCGGCGACGCGCAGATCTTCATCGACCTCGCCGACAACCCCCGTCTCGACCACAACTTCACCGTCTTCGCACAGGTCACGTGCGGCATGGACGTCGTGGACGCGATCCTCGAAGGGGATGTGATCGAGGCGATCGAGATTCTCGAGCGCTGACGGCGCCGCGTTCGAACAAACCGGACGTAGCGCAGGGCTTTAGCCCTGCGACGTCGCAGGCCTGAAGGCCTGCGCTACAGGAAACTTGTGCCCGAGCTGTTCACCGCGACGGTGTCTTGCTGGCGTCAATCGGATCGATCGGCTCAATCGGCTCGTAGGGCAGCATGTCGGCGGTCAGCGGCTCGTAGTCCGAGTAGGCGGCGTTGATGTCGACCTGGAACGTCCGGAAGAGAAGCGTCCGCCCGCTGCCTGTGAAGTCGAAGCCGGCCGGCAGCCAGTGGTTGCGGACCTGCGTGCGTCTGATGTCGATACGGCTGCCCTTGTGCAGCCGTGCAATGAGGCCGAAGCCGATCGTGATGTCGCTCGTCGCCGCGGCCTCGACCCGGACCACCTGACGGTCGTCCTCGGCCACCCAGGCCAGTCCCGCCGACTTCGCGAGAATCTTGCCCGGCCGCGTCTTCGGATCGACGTTGGCGTGCGGTGTGAAGCTGATGACGATCGTCGGTCGGCCGTCGAGTAGCTCGCGGTGTTCGAGCCGGTAGTCGAAGAGTCCCAGAACCTCCTCCATCTCGTCACGGCGTTCTTCTTCCGCTTCGGCCGCCTTGACGAGACGCTTGGCGCGATCCTTCTCGCTCTCGCGCGCCCGTCGGCGCATCGCCTGGAACTGCTCCGCCCGGTGGCGGCGATCCTGCTGGAGGAGCTCCTCATCGCTGACCGGCTCACCATCCACTTCGAGTAGCCGGCGGTAGAACGCGCCGAGCTCGCGGGATCGGTAGACACGATAGAGCTTCGGCGGCTTGGTGCCCACGCCGCCGAAGAAGCCGATGTCGGCGTCGGTGCGGCGTTCGAGGTAGGTGTAGCCGTCGAGGCTGTCGTTGTCGCGCTCGAGATTCGCCCGCACCTCTTTCAAGAACGACTCGGCGTCTGGTAACGGTCGGTCGTCCTGGGCAATCAGGCTGCTCCCGGTGAGGGCGACGGCACACCCCATCGCCAGCCCGACGAGGGCTCGCCCGATTCCGGTCGACCACGGCACACGCATGTGAATGGGACCCGCTACCAGTATAGCGCCGGTCACCGGGCCGGCTGGTTCACATATACAATGAACGGCTGACGCCAATGCCGAAGATCCGTTACGGCCTGTCGTACTGGGTCGATCGCCTGCCGCGGAGCCGCCGCACGGCCTATCCGAGACAGCGTGGCCGCCTCGAGATCGAGGTCGCGATCGTGGGCGGCGGCATGGCCGGGTGTGCGACGGCCTACGCCCTGTCTGCGGCCGGCGCCCGGGTCGCGCTGCTCGAGGCGTCGCAGGTGGGACAGGGCGCGATCGGCTCGAGCACGGCGCTGGTGATGCAGGAGCCGGACGTCGACTTCCAGCCGCTGCTGGCCGCCCACGGGTTGCGCGCCTCCCGGGTCGTCTGGCAGATGACGCGGCGTGCGGCGCTCGATCTAGGCGCGATACTGCGCCGGCTCAAGATCCAGTGTCAGCTCGAGGCGCAGGACTCGATCTACTTCACGACCGATCCGAACACCGTGAAGCGGCTTCGCCGCGAGTGCGACGCGCGGCGGAAGGCCGGTCTCGACGCCCGCTGGCTGACGGCCGAGCAGATGCGTCGGGAGACGAACCTGCGTGCCGAGGGTGCCATCCGGATGGTGGGCAATACTCAGATCGACCCGCTCCGCGCCTGTCTGGGTTTGGCGACGGCCGCCGTCAAGCGCGGCGCGGCGGTGTTCGAGCGGTCACCGGTGGATCGGATCGCGGTGGGGCGTTCGACGGTCGAGCTACGGACTCCTGGCGGTACGATCGAGGCGGACCACGTCGTGATCGCGACCGGACATCCAGGTGCGCTGTTCACGGCGCTGGCCCGGCATTTCCGTACGTTCGACACCTACGCCGTTGCCACGCCGCCGCTGGGCGCCAAGATTCGCGCCGAGCTCGGACGGCGCCGGGCCATGCTCTGGGATGCCGCCGACCCGTACCACTACCTGCGGTGGACGCGCGACGACCGGATCATCTTCGGCGGCGGCGATCAGCCGCCACCCCATCGGCAGCGGCGCGAGAAGACGCTCGTGCAGCGTGCCGGCCAGCTGATGTACGAGCTGTCGGTGCTGTATCCCGTCATCTCCGGCATCCAGCCGGAGTATGCCTGGACCGGACCCTCGGTCGGCACGGCCGACGGCCTGCCCTACGTGGGGCCGCACCGCAACTACCCGCGTCATCTGTTTGCGCTCGGCTTCGGTGGCAACGGGCTGGCGCAGGGATTCCTGGCGTCGCGCATGCTGCTGCGGCACTACCTGGGCGAATCGGTCAAAGGAGACGAGCTGCTCGGCTTCACACGCTAGCCGACCGCTCACCCCATGCAGGTCGACCTGCTGGCCTTCGGGCCGCATCCGGACGACATCGAGATTGGCATCGGCGGCACGCTCGCCAAGCACGTCCAGGCGGGCCAGCGGGTGGGATTGTGCGACCTGACGCGGGGTGAGCTGGGCAGCAACGGCACGGTCGAACAGCGGCGCGCCGAAGCGGACGCCGCACTGCAGGTGCTCGGTGCCAGTTGGCGCGAGAACCTCGGGTTGCCCGACGGCGGGCTGCGAGACGAGCCGGATCAGATACGCGCCGTGGCGGAGCTGATCCGACAGGCCCGGCCGCGGACCGTGGCGGCACCCTACTGGCAGGACCGCCACCCGGACCATGTCGGGGCCAGCCGGCTCGTGACGGCGGCGGCATTTCGCGCCGGACTCCGGCGGGCGGAGCTGGAGGGCGAGCCCTTTCGGCCCGACTGGGTGTGTTACTACTTCATCAACGACAGCGGCCCGGCGTCGTTCATTGTCGACGTATCGGCGCAGTACGAGATCAAGCGGCGTGCACTGCGGTGCCATCGCTCCCAGTTCGAGGCGGCCTCGGACGACGCCGTACCGACGCGGCTGATCTCATCCACCTTCCTCCGCCTGGTGGAGTCCCGCGACGAGCAGTTCGGCGCAAGGCTGGGCGTGTCGTTTGGCGAGGGGCTGGTCGTCACCGAGCCGATCGTGCGCGCCGGGCTCCTGCGAGTCGATGAGGCGGGCGCATGAACGTCGGGATGGTCTGCTACGCGGCGGTCGGCGGCAGCGGCATCGTGGCCACCGAGCTGGGGCGTGCGCTGGCGCAGCGAGGGCACCACGTCAGGCTGGTGAGCAGCGAGTTGCCGTTCCGGTTCGGCGACTATCACCCGGATCTCGGTTTTCATCCGGTGCAGGCGCCGGTCTATCCGCCGCTGCGCGAGCCCCAGTACCTGCTGTCGCTGGCCAACAAGCTGGTGCAGGTCTCACGCGAGTTCTCGCTCGACCTGATCCACGCGCACTATGCGATTCCGCACGCGGCCGGCGCCTACCTGGCCAAACAGATCCTGGCGGCGAGCGGCGAGGATCGCGTGCCGAAGATCATCACGACGCTCCACGGCACCGACGTGACGCTGGTCGGCACCGACCCGTCGTACTCCCGCACCGTGGCGTTTTGCATCGACCAATCCGACGGTGTCACCACGGTTTCGGAGGGCCTCAAGACGGAGACGCTCCGCGAGCTGGCAGTCCATGCCGACATCCGGGTCATCCCGAACTTTCTCGACTGCGATCGGTACCGACGCGCGCCGGACGCCGCTCTGCGGGCTCGGCTGACGCGGAGCGATCCAGCGGCCAAGGTCGTGATCCACGTGTCGAATTTCAGGCCGGTCAAGCGGATCGACGCGGTCGTCGAGATCTTTCGCCGAATTCGGCAGCGGGTCCCGGCCCGGCTCATCTTCGTCGGTGAGGGGCCCGAGCTCGGGCCGGCGTGCGACCGGGCGCGCGAGCTTGGCTTGGGTGATGCGGTCGAGGCGCTCGGCGAGCAGGAGCAGATCGTGCCGTTCCTGTCGGTCAGCGATCTCTTGCTGCTGCCGTCGGCGACTGAAGGATTCGGGCTGGCGGCGCTGGAGGCGATGGCGTGCGAGACGCCGGTCGTCGCCTCGCGGGTCGGCGGACTGCCCGAGGTCATCGAGCACGGCGTCAGCGGGTTTCTGCATCCGCCGGAGGACGTTGCGGCGATGGCCCAGAGCGGCGTCGCGCTGTTGACCGACGCGGCGCTGCATCGGCGAGTCGCGACGGCGGGGTGTGAGGTGGCGCAGCGCAAATTCTGCAGGGATGCGATCGTGCCGCTGTACGAACAGTACTATCGGGAGGTCATCGAGCGATGAGGCGCGTGAGGTATAGTCAAAACAGTCTCATGATGATCCGAAGGCTGTCGGTGATACTGGTGGCGGCCTGCCTGGCGGCGCCGTCCGTGTTTGCCCAGATGCAAGTCCGGCCGGTGGCCGACGAGGAAGGCCACACCGGTCTCGGTTTGATGCTGCGGAAGCTCGACACCGTGGGCACTTTCATGATGGCGACGGCGCATCCCGATGACGAGAACAACGCGCTGCTCGCATTGTTGAGCCACGGGAAGGGGATCCGTACCGCGCTCGTGTCGGCCACCCGTGGCGATGGCGGGCAGAACGAAATTGGGGCCGAGTTGTTCGACGCGCTCGCTGTGCTGCGCACTGAGGAATTGCTGGCGGCCCACCGGTTCGACGGGGCCGAGCAATATTTCACGCGCGCCGTCGACTTCGGCTATTCATTCAGCATCGAGGAGACCTTCGAGCGGTGGGGCCGCGAGGAAATCCTCGGCGACTTCGTCAGGATGATCCGCACGCTGCGGCCCGACGTGATTGCCGGGATGCGGCCGACCGGCCAGGGTGGCGGCCAGCATCATCAAGCGTCGGCGATCCTGGCGCGGGAAGCGTTTCGCGCGGCGGCGGATCCCACACGGTTTCCCGAGCAACTGGCCGAAGGCCTGCATCCGTGGCAGGCGAAGAAGTTCTACGTCAGCACGGGGTTCCGGTTTCGCGGGCGCGCGGGCGTGGGCGGCGACTCCGAGTCGATCGAGTCAATCAATCTGGGCGGCTTCGATCCGCTGCTCGGCCGGACCTATGCCCAGGTCGGCAGCGAAGCCCGCAGCATGCACAAGTGTCAGGGCATGCCGCAGCTGCTGCGCCTACCGGGCGATTCGCGGGCGCGCTACGCGCTGGCCGACACGGCCATCGAGCATCGCAACGGCGCCGGAGACGCGCCGCTGTTCGACGGCATCGACAGCAGCCTCAACGGACTCATCCAGTATGCCGGGGCCACCGCCCCGCGCGACCTCACGATTGCGCTGACCGGTCTCGAACGCCAGGCCCAGGAGGCGCAGCGACGATTCGCGCAGGGCGGCATGGAGGCCACCCGGCCGTCGCTGCTCGCGGGGCTGGCCGCCGTCCGGAACCTTCGTGGGCGGCTGCTCACGCTCGGCTTGAGCGACGACGCGGTGTACGAGATCGACTTCAGGCTCGAGACCAAGGAGCGACAGTACGAACGGGCGGTGATTCTGGCGCACGGCGTCCGGGTCGAAGCGCTCGCCGTCGACGGCGTGGTCACTCCCGGCCAGCCGGTGCGCGTGTCGGCGTTGGTCGCCAACCGCGGAATGGTGGACATCGCGGTCCGGCGCGTCACCTTCGACGGGTTCGACCGGGCGGCGCTCGGATGCGGCGCCGACGTGGTCCCGGCCGGCGGCGTCTACACCTGTGACAGCAGCCTGGCGATTCCCCAGGACGCCGATTCGACGACACCCTACTTTGCACGATTGGCCGATGCGGCGCGCTACGCCTTCGATGACGACGCGCCGTTCGGGTTGCCATTCGAGCCGACGCCTTTCGTGGCCAACTTCGCTATCGAGTTCACGCGCGAACGGGTCACCGTGCAGGTGCCGGTGCAGCACCGGTACGAACAGGAGATCTTCAGCGGCGAGAAGCGGATGGAGCTGCACGTCGTGCCGCGGCTGGCCGTCGAGATGTCCCCGGAGATCGCGGTGGCGCCGACGTCCGGGGGTGAGGCCGCCCGTCGGGAGCTGCGCGTGCTCGTGTCGAATCGGGCGCCGGAGCCGGCAGAGGCGGACGTGCGGCTGGAGGTGCCGGCGGGCTGGCAGGTGGAGCCGCCCGCCGCGGCTGTGAGGTTCGACCGCGAGGACGAGGAGCGCGCAGTAAGCTTCTTCGTGACGCCGTCCGCCGGGACGTTGCCCGGCGAGTACGTGGTCAGGGCGCGCGTGACGAGTGACGGTGCGACGTTCGATCGCGGCTATCAGGTCGTGGAGTATCCGCACACCCAGCCGCGTCACCTGACGACGACGGCGGCGACACGCATCAAGGTCATCGACGTCCTCGTGGCGCCCGACGTCCTGGTCGGGTATGTGATGGGGTCGGGCGACCAGATGCCGACCGCGATCGAACAACTGGGCGGCCGTGTCGAGCGGCTCAGCGGCGACGATCTCGCGTGGGGCGACCTGGGGCGCTACGACATCATCATCACGGGCGTGCGCGCCTACGAGATCGACGCCGACCTCAGGGCCCACAACGATCGGTTGATGCGCTACGTCGAGGCAGGCGGGACGGTCATCGTCCAATACAACAAGTTCGGCTTCAACGACGCGCAGTACGGGCCGTATCCGGCGCAGGTGAGCCGGACCCGAATCACGGACGAGGCCGCGCCGGTCGAGGTGCTCGTGCCGAATCACCCGCTGTTCAACGAACCGAACGCGCTCGATGCCACGGTCTGGGACGGGTGGGTGCAGGAGCGGGGGCTGTACTTCCTCGGCGAGCGCGATCCGCAGTACGTCGATCTGCTGGCGATGGAGGATCCGTTCGAATACAACCGCGGCGTGAAGCACGGCGCGCTCGTCGAAGCGCGCGTCGGCCAGGGCCGGTGGCTCTACGTAGCGCTGGGACTCTGGCGCCAGCTACCGGCCGGCACGGAGGGGGCCTACCGGCTGCTCGCGAATCTCATCAGCATCGCTGACGCGCCCTAGCGGACGGCCCACACTGAGGCCGCGGGTCCTGTCGCCGGGCTTCCCCCACGGGTGCTCGGTCCCCTCCGCGCCCGCGGGGGGCCCCCGACCCGGCGCCACCCGCGGTCCGCGCCCTGTCCCCGGTGTCCGGCCGATGGACACCGGTGCGAGCAGCCCTCAGTGCAGGATCGAGACGAGCGCGTGGTCGATCGTCGAGAACCGGAAGTTGAACCCGAGCTCCTGCGCCCGGGAGGGCAGGACCCGCTGGCCGCCCAGCAGCAATGCGTCGGCCATTTCACCCAGCGCCAGGCGCAAGGCGAACGCCGGCGCGGGCAGCAAGCTCGGGCGGCCGAGCGCCCGGCCGAGCGCCTTCGAGAACGCGGTGTTCGTCACGGGAGCCGGCGCCGTGGCGTTGAAGATGCCGGACGCTGTCTGCGTGGCGATGATCCACCGCACCAGATCCACCCAGTCGGCCCGGTGGATCCACGACATGTACTGACGGCCGGTGCCCAGCGGCCCGCCGACGAAAGACTTGAACGGCGGCAGCATTTTCACCAGCGCCCCACCGTCCCGCTCAAGGGCGATCCCGCCTCGCAGGATGGCGAGGCGCCCCACGTGTGCCTCCGCCTCCCGCGCTTCGGCCTCCCAGTCGAGACAGCTCTGGGCCAAGAAGTCGTCGCCGGCGGCCGAGGCCTCCGTCAGTTCTTCGTCTCCGCGGTCGCCGTAGATGCCGATCGCCGACGCATTGACGAGGACGGCTGGCGACTGTGTCGCGGCCTGGATGGCGCCGACGATCGACCGGGTCCCGAGCACGCGACTGTCGCGAATTCTCGTTTTCTGGACGGCCGACCAGCGCCGCGCGGCGATCGGCTCGCCGGTGAGGTTGACGACGCCGTCGGCGCCGTCGAGCAGCTTGGCCCACAGGCCCACGCCGTCGGTGCCGTCCGGCTTCCAGCCGGCGTTGCTGAGCCCGGGCAAACCGGTTCCCGCTTCGTGGACGACGACGCCGGGATCCAGGGCCCGGGTCAGGACGACGACCTCGTTCCCGTCCTGCAGGAGCGCGTCACTGAGCGCCCGGCCAAGAAACCCCGATCCTCCGGGAATCACGATCCTCATCGGCGCAGCCTCCGTCACGGCTGGGAACGCGTGGCCTCAGCGGCGCACCGCGCGCCGCGTCTCCACGGTACCAGGTACTCACGATACGAACCACCGGGACGTTCAGCGGCCGAGGTCACCAGTCGGCAGGAGGCCATCGAACCAGTATTCGCCCGGCACCGAGCCCATGATGCCCTCGTAGAAAATCGTGGTTGGCTCGGCGAAGTCCAGGACACCCTCGACCGCGACGATCGCCTCCGCGGTCAGCGGCGGGATACCCTCCAGGGTCGCTGTCGGGGTGTCGAGTTCGACGCTCTCCACGACGTCGAGTCGGCGGTCCGATTGGATCATGTAGATCCGCTCCAGCCGAAACAGATGAAGCGCCGGACCTTCGGCGCCGATCCAGAACAGGTGGCGGTTGTCGCCGGCGGTGAGCGCCGGCGCCAACGTTTCGAAGTGCGCGTCGCCGAGCGTGCACCGTCCCAGCGTCTCCGGACTGACGTACACCAGCCACAGCCGAAGACCGGCCATGTTCGGATCGGCGATCGTGAGATCGATTAAAAGGTCTGCTGCGCGCAGATCGTCCCAGGTCGGGCACTGCGCCCGCGCCGGCCGGCCACCGGCCGCCAGCAGCAGGACCGCAGCCAGCAGCGCGCGCGTGGAGGCGGTGCAGGTCGTCACGGCCGGTCGTTCTCGGCGCCGGCGAGGTACTCTCGGGCGACCCGCCGCGCCGCCTTTCGAATGACCCGGGTCGCGCTGGATACTGTGATCGTCGCCGTAGTCACCCCGTCGACGTCGTCGCCGACCCGAAATCGATCGAGGACGCTCTTGCCGACAAACTGCGCGGCGAATTCCGGCGGCTCGATCGAGAAGTAGCCGTACGGCTCGCGGTGCGCGATCACCCGAACGCCCTGCAGCGTGCCTCCCGTGTTCATGCCGACGAGCATCTCGATCGGCCCTTCGTAGCCGCGCTCGAGTGGCTCGATGTCGATCGTCGAGAAGACGAAGCCGATCAACCGTTCGGTGCCGGCGTCATCCTGGTAGACCTTGATGTGCGCCGGCGTACCGGTCTTGCCGGTGAACCGTGTGGCTTGCGGGAACAGGGCGTCGAGGTGCGGCTCGAGTCCACGGATCGACGACTGCATGACCGCGTCGAGCCGCACGATCGCCGCGAGCAGGACCACGACCGCACACCATCGGCGCACGAGACGTGTTTCCGCATTCGTCCAGGTCATCGTCATCGGGTGATCGTGTCTGGGGATCGTACCAGATCGGCGCGGCGGCCGTCACGGCCTGGCCCGCCTCGGTAGTGGTCAAGCTTGCCCACTACCGCTGCCTCACTTGATGTCGAGCACGCCCGAGTAGATCGCCATTCCGACGACGGCGTCGACGCCGGCCGCGTCGAGCCGATCGATCTCCGTCCTGGTTGAGATGCCACCGGCCGCGCTCAGCTTCCGCGAGGTAGCGCGGCGGAGGTCCATCACCGCGGCAAAATCGATGCCGCCCATCAACCCTTCGGTCTCGACCTGCGTATAGAGGAAGGCACCGCAGAAGGATTCCAGGGCGCCCACCGCCTCGACGGCCGTCACGGATTCGGTCGCCTGCCAGCCGTGCGTCACGACCCGCCCGCCCCGGCTGTCCACGGCGCCGACAATTCGCTCAAGACCTAGGTCTTCGGCAAGCGCCCGCGCGAATTCCACGTCGGGTGCGCCGTCACGAAAGAGGGCCGATCCGACGATGATCGTCTGGGCTCCGGCGGCCACCAGCGCCGCGGCGTGCGCGCGTGTGCGGATGCCGCCGCCGATTCGACAGGGCAGACGCTCGCAGATCTGCCGGACCAGTCCGTCGTTCGTTCCCACCCGTTTGGCGGCGTCCAGGTCGATCACCTGGACGGTCGGGAATTGTTCGAAGCGCGAGATCCAGCCGTCGATGTCGTCACTCGCGATGGCGAGCCGTTCGCCCTGGACGAGCTGGACGATCTGACCGTTCTGCAGGTCGATGGAGGGG
Source organism: Vicinamibacterales bacterium (assembly GCA_963667915.2). Taxonomy (GTDB): domain Bacteria; phylum Acidobacteriota; class Vicinamibacteria; order Vicinamibacterales; family UBA823. The sequence continues at coordinate 2,103,728 of CAXXNN010000004.1, forward strand.
ATCAGCATGGCGCGGCGGCAGAAGATAGGAGTTAGGAGTTAGGCGTTAGGAGAAAGCCTCACGGGAATACCGTGTTTCCTCAGGTGATCCTTGAGATCGATCACGGCGTGCTCCTTGTAGTGAAAGATCGACGCCGCGAGCGCCGCGTCGGCCCTGCCCGTCGTGAAGACCTCGACGAAGTGATCAAACGTGCCGGCGCCGCCCGACGCGATGACCGGAATGCCGACCGCCGTCGACACCGCGGCGGTCAGCTCGCAGTCGAAGCCGGATCGCGTGCCGTCTCGGTCGATCGATGTCAGCAGGATCTCGCCCGATCCGCGGTCGGCCGCCTCGCGCGCCCAGTCCACCGCGTTGCGACCAGTGCGGGCCTGTCCGCTGCGCGCGTACACCGCAAACTGGTCAGATTCGCGCTTTGCGTCGATTGCCACGACGACCGCCTGGGTGCCGTAGCGCGCCGCCAGCGTCGTGACGAGATCGGGGTGGTCCAGGGCGGCCGTGTTCAGGCTGACCTTGTCGGCACCCGCGTCGAACGCCGCCATCGCGTCGTCCTCGGTCCGGATGCCTCCGCCGACCGCCAGCGGCAGAAAGATCACTTGCGCCACCGCTCCGATCGTCTCGGCAAGCGCCCGCCGGCGTTCGATCGTGGCGGTGATGTCGAGAATCACGATCTCGTCAATTCCCTCGCTGTCGTACCGGCGAGCCAGGGCGGCCGGGTCGCCGGCCTGCCGCAGCGATGCGAACTGCACACCCTTGACCACGGCGCCGTCCCGCACGTCGAGGCAGGCAATCAGGCGCTTGGCGAGCACGGTGCACCGGTCCGACGCAGGAAGTTGCCGAGAATCGTCAATCCCACCTGTCCGGATTTCTCCGGATGAAACTGAACGCCGCCGACGTGATCCCGCTCGACGACGCTGGCGAACCGGTTGGCGTGCTCGGTGACCGCGACGCAGGCTGGCGTGATCGGCGGGGCGTACGAATGCGTGAAGTAGACATAGGCGCCGTCGTCCACGCCCCGGAGCAGCCACGACGGTGACGAGAAGGTGAGCCGGTTCCAGCCGACGTGGGGCACCTTGACCGGCCCGTCCGGTCCGATGTCGTCCAGCGGCGTACACTGGCCGCCGATGACGCCGAGACCGGGCACATCCGGCGCTTCCAGGCTGCCGTCGAAGAGCCACTGCATGCCCAGGCAAATCCCCAGCATCGGGGTGCCGTCGTCAACCGCCTGCCGCACGGCCGGGAGCCACTCGACCGCGAGCGCGCGGGTCGCGCCGAAGTGCCCGACGCCGGGCACGACGATGCCGGTCGCGCCGGTGAGCGCCTCCGGCACGCTCGGCGTGGTCACCTTGGCGCCGAGCGTCCGTAGCGCCTTGCGCACCGACGTCAGGTTGCCGGCGCCATAGTCGATCAGGGCGATACTCATCGGGTCGTTCCAGGCGCCTACAACAGCCCCTTCGTGCTCGGCAGCCGCCCGGCCAGACGGCGGTCGCGCTCACAGGCGAACCGCAAGGCCCGACCGAACGCCTTGAAGAGCGCTTCGACCTGGTGATGGCTCGAGCGCCCGTAGAGCACCTTGAGGTGCACGTTGGCACGGGCGCCATCGGCGAAGGCCTGGAAGAAGTCGTCGAGCAGCTCCGCCTGGAGATCGCCGACGCGCTTCACGTGCAGCCGGAGATCGACGACGGCGTGCGGGCGACCGCCCAGATCGATCGCCGCCACCCCGAGGGTCTCGTCCATCGGCATGACGAAGTAGCCGGCGCGATTGATGCCTCTGCGCGTCCCGAGTGCCTTCGCCACCGCCTGCCCGAGCGCCAGGCCGGTGTCCTCGACCGTGTGGTGTTGATCGACGTCGAGATCACCTCTGGTCACCAGCGACAGATCGAAGACGCCGTGCCGAGCGACGAGTTCGAGCATGTGATCGAGAAACCGGACACCGGTCGTGATCTCGTAGCGTCCGCGCCCGTCGAGGTTGAGCCGAACGTCGATGTCGGTCTCGTGCGTGCGACGGGTGATGCGTGCTCGGCGGCCGCGCGCCGAGGTGGCCGGCGTGGGCGTCGGCTTCGGTGTCGACCTCGCCCGCTTCATGACATCCTCACCTGGACCGACGCCGCATGCGCGGTCAGGCCTTCGGCGCCCGCCAGGGTGATGACGGTGGACGCCAGACCGAGGAGTCCCTTCCGCGACACGCGTTGTACGGTCGAGACGTGAACGAAATCGCTGGCGCTCAGGCCACCGCGAACGCTCGCCGCACCGCCGGTCGGCAGAACGTGGTTCGAGCCGGTCGCGTAGTCTCCAGCTGCTTGCGCGGCGTACGGACCAACAAAGGTCGTGCCGGCACGCCAGGCCTGGTCGCTCACCGACGCGTGGTCCACCATCAGGTGCTCGGGGGCGATCCGGTTCACCAGGTCGGCGCCTTCCCGCATCGACCGGCAGATGACGATGGCGCCGTTGCGGGCCAGGGCCCGGCGGGCAATCGGCGAGGCCGTCGCCCGCGCCGTCGTCCGTTCGGCCACCGCCAAGGCCAGTCGGCGGCTGGTCGTGATCAGAATCGCGCGCGCTTCCGGGTCGTGTTCGGCCTGTGCCACGAGGTCGGCCGCGATCCAGTCGGGCCGCCCGTGTGCCGACAGGATGACGAGTTCGGTCGGTCCCGCGACAAAATCGATCGGACAGACGGCCGCCACCCTCGCCTTGGCCGCTGTCACGTAGGCGTTGCCCGGGCCGACTATTTTGTCCACGCGCGGGATCGATCGCGTGCCGTAGCCGAGCGCGGCGATGGCATGGGCGCCGCCCATCCGATACACGCAACGTACCCCGGCGGCCTTGGCGGCCGCCAGGATCGTGTCGTCCGGACGGGGACACGCGACGACGACGTCGGCCACTCCGGCGACTTGTGCCGGGATGGCGGTCATGAGGAGCGACGAGGGCAGCGGATGCCGGCCGGCCGGTACGTAGCAGCCGACCCGTTCGAGCGGCCGCACCCGCTGTTCGATGACGACGCCAGGCGCCACCGTCTCCCGCCAGCTCTGGGGTCGCTGTCGCCGCGCCACCCGGCGAATGTGCCGCGCCGCGGTTGCGAGCGCCCGGTGGACGCTGGGCGTGACGGCGCGGGCCGCGCGGTCGATCTCGGCCGGTCCCACCTCGATCGGGCCGCGCAGCCCGTCGAGCTGCTTGGCGTAGCGGCGCAGCGCTCGGTCGCCGCCGCGGCGGACGTCGTTGACGATGCGCGCCACGCGACGCTCGACTGCGCGGTCGGCCGTTCGACGGCGATCGAGCAGCCGCGCGATGGCTGGTGCGTCGGACGACGAGAGCATCTTCAGCATACTGTCGCTCACAGGACGATCTTGTTGATCGGATACTCGACAATGCCGTGGCCGCCGGCGGCTTGCAGCTTGGGAATGAACTCCCGCACCGTCCGTTTCTCGATGATCGTGTTGATGGCGACCCAGTCCGGATCGCTCAGTGGCGAGATCGTAGGCCGCTGCAGCGCAGGCAGTAGCCCCAGGACGTGATCGAGATCCTGCTTCAGCACGTTGACCATGATACCCACGTGGCCCTGCGCCGCGATCGCGGAGCGGAGCAGGAGCGCGATCGTGTCGATCTTCGACTGTTTCCACGGGTCGCCCACCGCGACCGCGTTGGCGATGAGCTGCGTGTTGGATTCCATGATCGTGTCGACGATTCGCAGGCGATTGGCGCGGAGCGTCGAACCCGTCTCGGTCGCCTCGACGATGGCATCCGCGAGGACGGGCGGCTTGACCTCTGTGGCGCCCCAAGAAAATTCTACGTGGACCTGCACCCCGAGGCGCTCGAAGTACGCCTCGGTCGCCCGCACCAGCTCGGTCGCGACGACCTTGCCGTGGAGGTCCTCCGGACGCTGGACCGTCGACTCCTCCGGTACGGCCAGTACCCACCGGACCTTGCCGAAGCTCTGCTTGGCGTAGATGAGATCGGCGATCGGTTGCACGCCGTCTCCGGTCGCCGCGTGATGCTCGGCGATCCAGTCTTGCCCCGTCAAGCCGGCATCGAGGACGCCGTCGGCGACGTAGCGGGCCATTTCCTGCGCCCGGATCAGCATGCACTCGATTTCGGGGTCGTCGATCGCCGGGAAGTACGAGCGCGAGCTCACGTGCACGTTATAGCCCGCGCGCGCGAAGAGCTGGATCGTCGCCTCCTGGAGCGAGCCCTTGGGAATACCGAGTCGAAGCTGGTTCATGGCCGAATCCCTTTCGAGGGTCACGATTCGTCGATGTCGCGGAAGAAGCAAGTGCGAGTTCCGGTGTGGCAGACCTTACCGTCGCCGAGACGCTTGACCTGCAGCAGCACCGTGTCGTCGTCGCAATCCTTCAGGAGCTGTTGCACCTGGAGGCGGTTTCCGGATGTTTCCCCCTTCATCCACAGCGTGTTTCGGCTGCGGCTGAAGAAGGTGGCGAAACCGGTGTCCCTCGTTTGGGCCAGCGCTTCCTCGTTCATGAATCCGACCATCAGCACTTCGTGGCTGTCGGCATCCTGTACGACGGCCGGGATCAGGCCGTCCAATTTCGAAAAATCCATGCACGCTCCTCGCGGTTGAGCATAAAAAAAACGGCCTCGCCGATTGCTCGGCGAGGCCGCGGGTCAGGCCTGATCAAAACGCTGGTCGATCTACCTCACACACGCAACTCCGCCGGCCGGCCGTGATGATGGTGACAGCCGTGGGGATGCCGGTGTGCGTGGTGATGGCGAAACTGCATGACTGCAGGTAGGCTATCCGAGGCCGTCGGCGCTGTCAACGACGAGGGTAATGGTCAAATTTCCTTGACCGCTACCACGACCGGATGCCGTCGGCCGGCGTCTTCCACCGATTGAGCGATTGAGAGGAGCGAATCATGCGCGTCGAGTTATCCATCGGAGCGGGCGCGGTCGGCGGGCTGCGAAGCCTGCTGGTCGCGGTCGTCGTCGGGGCCGTCGTGCTGGGTGGTTCGGCACCGGCCACCGCCGAGCAGCGCTTCGAACTGTCCTTTCCTGCGTCGGCGCACGCCGAGCCGGTGACCGGCCGGATCTACGTGATGATCTCGCGGAACAACGACCGTGAGCCCAGGCTGCAAATTGGCCGGACTGGCGTTCCGTTCTTCGGGCGTGACGTCGAGCAGTTGGCGCCCGGCGCGGCGGGCGTCATCGACGCAACCGATCTCGGCTCGCCGGTCACGAGCCTCGCGGACATTCCAGCCGGCGACTATTACGTGCAGGGCTTCGTGAACGTCTACTCCGAGTTCGTGCGCGCGGACGGCCACGTCGTCTGGATGCACGACGACCAGTGGGAAGGACAGCACTGGAACCGGTCGCCCGGGAACCTCCACAGCGACGTCGAGCTGGTGCGGCTCGACCCGGACGCCGGCGGGGTGATTGCCCTGAGCGCGTCGAACGTGATTCCGCCGATCGAGGTGCCACCCGACACCGAGTGGGTACGCCGCTTCAAGGTCCAGAGCCCGATGCTCACCGAGTTCTGGGGGCGTCCGATCTACCTGGGCGCGACCGTCCTGCTGCCGCGCGACTACGACAGCACCACGATCGGCTATCCGGTCAATTACATCCAGGGGCACTTCTCGCTGGCGGCGCCGGATCGCTTCCAGGTGGACGACGATCTCTATCGCGAATGGATCAAGGACGATTTCCCGAGGATGATCCAAGTCACGTTCCAGCACCCGAATCCGTACTTCGATGATTCGTACGCCGTCAATTCGGTGAACCTCGGGCCGTACGGCGACGCGATCATGCAGGAGCTGATTCCGGAGATCGAAGAGCGGTTCCGCGTCATTCGGGAGCCGTACGCTCGGGTGCTGTCGGGCGGGTCGACCGGCGGATGGGAGTCGCTGGCCCTGCAGATTTACCACCCCGACTTCTTCGGCGGCACCTGGTCTTACTGTCCCGATCCGGTGACCTTCACCGACGTCGAGGGCATCAACGTCTACGAGGACGTCAATGCCTTCTACAAGCAACACGAGTGGCGGCGTGTGCCGATCGCCAATACCCGGGAAGTGACCGGCGAGGTTCGGCTGACGTCACGTCAGCGGAATTATTTCGAACTGGTCAGCGGCACGAAGGGGCGGTCGGGCCAGCAGCTGGACATCTGGTCGGCCGTTTTCGGGCCGATCGGCGACGACGGCTACTTCGCGCCGCTGTTCGACAAGCGGACCGGCGCGATGAATGCCGAGGTCGCGGCCTACTGGCGCGAGCATTACGACCTGCTGCACTATTTGCGTCGGAACTGGACCGAGGTCGGACCGAAGCTGATCGACAAGCTCCGCATCTACACCGGGACGATGGACAACTTCTACCTGAACAATTCGACGCGGGAGCTCGAGCAGTGGATGAAGACGACAGAGAACCCGCACTACGAGGGGTTCTTCATGTACGGCGACGGCAAGGGGCACTGCTTCCGCGGCCCGGTGACGCGGGCGGAGCGGCTGCGCGAGATGGCGCAGCACATCATGCGCAAGAAGCCGGACGGTGCGACGACGCCGTGGTGGCAGTACTGAGAGCGCTCCGGCTGGGCCGGTCGCTTGCGATGGCCCGGATTCCGCGTCACAATGCGAATGACATTCATCGTCACGAATTTTCATGGCGCATGGGCTGACGCGAGCCGGAGGGAGCAGGCATGAGGCAACGACGGTCGATCGGACGGACGGTGGCAGTTGCGTGTGGGCTCGGCCTGACGGTGCTGCTGATGACCCCGGCCCAGGCGTCGGCGCAGATACCGGACGAGTTCACGAATCTCCAGCTGTTGCCGCAGGACATCACGCAAGAAGCGCTGATCGGGCTGATGAAGTCGGTCACGCAGGCGTTGGGCGTTCGCTGCAACCACTGTCACATCAACAACGGCGACAGCGACAGCTTGGCTGATTTCGAGTTCGCGTCGGACGAGAACGAGCACAAGGAGATCGCCCGGCAGATGATCAGGATGGTCAGGGCGATCAATAGCGAGCTGCTCCCGGCGCCGATGCACGCCGAGGCCGGGCAGCGGGTGACCTGCAACACCTGCCACCGCGGCGAGACGACACCGGCGCGGTAGCCAGTCGGCCAGTCACACGTAACACTCAGCGGCGCCGCGGCCGGCGTGGCGCCGGCGCGTCGCCGGCCGGTTCGGCCTCTGTCGCGATCATGACCTCGGTGGACTTGATGATCGCCACGGCCGGACTGCCCCGCTTCAGCTTGAGCGCCGACACGGCGTCGCGCGTGATGACGGCGGTCAAGGTCTGATTGCCGACGCGCAGCCGGACCTGCGCCAGCAGCCCCTCCAGACGGACCTCGTCGATGACACCCCTGAGCTGATTGCGGCCGCTGATCGAGACGAGGACGCCGTGGTCGTCTGCACCGGCGCGGCGGGCGGGCGGCAACCCGCCCTGGCGCGCGAGCAGCCGATCCACCTCCGTCTCGGCAACCCGGTGGTGGCCGCCGTCGGTCCGGGTCGTCCGGACGCTGCCCTTGAATATCCACCGTTTCAGCGTCGAATAGCTGACACCGAGCCGCGTCGCCGCCTCCCGAACGGTTAATAACATGTCGAAATCACCTTGAATCGTATGGTAAATCGATTAATATCATACTAAAGTGTGTGTTTCCAGATGCTAAGACAAATTCTTCAGTGGCGGCTGGGCGGCTGGCTCGGGTTGGTCCTGCTGCTGACGGCGCTTCCGGCATCGGCTGGCGCGCGGCAGTCGGCGCGCGTCGTCGTCTCAGCGGCCAGCAGTCTGACCGACGTCCTCACCCAGCTCGTCGACCTCTACGAGGAGACGGGAGCCACTGTCCGGGTCGAGCTCAATCTCGCGGGGTCGAACACGCTGGCGCGGCAGATCATCGCCGGCGCGCCGGTCGATCTCTTCCTGAGCGCCAATGTCGACGAAATGCGGCGGTTGGAGGCGGCCGGTCGGGTGCGGCCGAACAGCTGGGACGCCTTCCTGTCGAATCAGCTCGTCGTCGTGACCCCAGACGATCGGCCGGCACCGCCGCGCCAGCTCGACGATCTGCGCGCGGCGGGCGTGCGTCGGATTGCCATTGGTGACCCGGCCGCCGTGCCGGCCGGGATCTACGCGCGTCGGTATCTCGAGGCTCGGGGAATCTGGAACGATTTGGCGGGGAAGCTCGTTCCGACGCGGTCGGTGAGGGCGGCGCTGGCGGCGGTCGAGACGGGCAACGTCGATGCGGCGTTTGTCTACCGGACCGACGTCGCCAGCGCGCCGCGCGCCGTCGTCGCGTTCGAGATTCCGCTGGCCGAGGCGCCGGACATCATCTATCCCGTTGCCCTCATCGAGGGTAGCCCGAATGGAGTCGCCGCCACCGCCTTTCTCCGGTTTCTGCGGAGCGCGTCCGCCAAGGCTGTCTTCGAGCAGGCCGGCTTCATCGTGGTCGCCTCGCGCGGTGGCGCGACCGTGCCATGACGACCGACGTCTGGCAGGTGGCCTGGTTCACCGTGACCGTCGCGGGCGTGGCGACCGTGGTGATGCTGCCCCCGGGCATCGCGCTGGCCTGGCTGTTCGCGCGGCATCGCTTCCTCGGGCGGACTGCGCTCGAGACGCTGGTCACGCTACCGCTCGTCATCCCACCGGTGGCGACCGGACTCATCTTGCTCAACCTGTTCGGCCGGCGCGGTGCGCTCGGACGTCTGTTCGCGGCGGCTGGTGTCGACGTGATCTTCACCTGGAAGGCGGTCGTCCTGGCCATGGCGGTCATGGGGCTGCCGCTGCTCGTCCGCGCCGGCCGGGTCGCGTTCGAGCAGGTCGACCGGCGCTACGAACAGATGGCGGCGACACTGGGTGCGGGACCGATCAGGGTCTTCATGACCGTCAGCTTGCCGTTGGCCGGCCGCGGGTTGATGGCCGGAACGCTCCTGGCGTTCTCCCGCGCGCTCGGGGAGTTTGGCGCCACGGTCATGGTGGCTGGCAGCATCCCGGGCAGCACGCGCACGATTGCGGCCGGCATCTACAGCTATACCGAGGTCGGCAACGACGCGGCAGCCGCCGGGTTGCTCCTGGTCTCGGTCTGTATCGCCTTCGGCGCCTTGTGGGTGTCGAATCGCCTCGTGCAATCGTGACAGCCGGTGGTGACATGTCCTTTGCCCTGACCCTCGACTTCGTCCTGCGGCAAGACGACTTCGTCCTCGAGATGCACGAGGAGGTCGCGGATCGGGCCGTGGGGCTCTACGGTCGGTCAGGCGCCGGCAAGACGATGGTTCTCGACACGGTCGCCGGGCTGCGCCGGCCGCATCGCGGTCGCATCCAGGCGGGCGACCACGTGCTGTTCGATTCCGAGGCTCGCGTCGATCTTCCGGCACGCCATCGGCGGGTGGGATACGTGCCGCAGGACGTCGCGCTCTTTCCCCACATGGACGTCCGGCGCAACGTGATGTACGGCGCGGGGCGGTCCACCTCGAACATGCTCGCGCAGGTTGTCGACCTCCTCGATCTCGCGCCGTTCCTCGATCGCCGTGTCGGGCAGTTGTCGGGCGGCGAGCGCCAGCGTGTGGCGATTGCGCGCGCGCTGATGGCGACACCTGATTTGTTGCTGCTGGACGAGCCGCTGAGCGCCCTCGACGTCGAGCTGCGCGCGCGGGTGTTGCCCTATCTCGTGCGGGTGCGCGACGACCTGCGCGTGCCGATGCTGTACGTGTCGCATCGTGCCGACGAGGTGCGGGCGATCGCCGACTGGGTGATTCGCCTCGAGCGCGGTCGGGTGACGGCCGCCGGACCCGCCGAGGAGGTGCTGGCGGCAGCCGCGGATGGCGGCGGGCTGGATTCTCCAGGCCAGCCGGGCGGCTAGCGGCTAACCTTGGGGCTCGTCGTCGAGCACGGCGTCCGCTTCTATTTCCACCAGCATGTCGGGATCGATCAAGCGCGACACCTCGACCATGCTGGTCGCCGGGCGAATGTCCTTGAAGTATTCGCCGTGCGCGCGGCCGACCGCCTCCCACTGGCTGATGTCGGTGACGTACATCCGCGTGCGGACCACGTGTGTCAGATCCGCGCCCGCGCGTTCGAGCGCCACGGCGATGTTCTGGGTGGCTCGAACGGTCTGGGCGTAGGCGTCCCCGGTGCCGACCAGTCGGCCCTGGTCATCGGTTGCCGTCGTGCCGGCGACCGACACGAACCGGCCCACGCGGACGGCGCGCGAGTAGCCGACGATCGGTTCCCATTTCGTACCCGAAGAAATCGTCTGGCGTGACATGGCGAATTCCGCAGTCAGTGCCTGCTCTAGAATCGGAACACCATGCCGACCGTCCCCCGCCAGAAATCGAATCTGCTGAGGTCGAAGTCGGGGAAGCCGCCGACCCGGTCTTCCAGGCTGCGGAAGTACCGGAACTCACCCCGAATGCCGACGCTGTCGCTGAAGAAGCCCATGATACCGGCGCCGAAATCGACGCCGAAGTCGTTCCGGTTCACGTCGATAAGGTCGGAGGCGCCGGTGATGCGGCTGCGCATGATCCCGATGCCACCCAGGGCATAGGGCCGGACGGGGCCGATCGGCACACCGACGATCAGGTTGCCCATCACTGTCAGCAGATTGTTGTTGGTGTCAGGTTCGGTCTGGGCGAAGAAGTCCGGCGTGAAGCCAAGGTCGAACTCGAAACCGATGGTTTCCCGCCCCATGGCGGCGATCGACAGCCCGTAGGTCCGCTCGCTCATCGCGGCGCCGATAAACGTCGTGAACATCCCGTCGGCCAGCGCAGTCGTCGGGGTCAGAAAGCCAAAGAGAATCACGCCCAGTACCAACCGTCTGATCTGCATGTGGTCTCCCGTCTCAATTCTCAATGCGCGGTTGCGGTCAGCCCGCGCGTGTGCTGCCGCACCAGCTCCCAGGCGCGTGTGACGTGCCGCTCGGTCGTACGAATATGCCCGATTGCCAGGCGGATCGCATAGCGGTCGTCCAATTTCGTGTGTCCGAGAAACACTTCACCCGAGGCATTCAGCGCGTCGATGATCGACGCGTTCAAGCGCTCCAGGTCAGCGTTGCTCCAGGGCCGGCCGTTCGGCTTGGCCCGGAAGCAGACGACGCTGAACGGGACGGGCGCGAGGCGTTCGAAGTCGTCGTCGGCGTCCACCCAGCCCGCGAACAGCCGAGCCAGGCGCATGTGCTCGGCCAGCCGCCGCCGGATGCCCTCGGCGCCGAAGTGGCGAAGCACCATCCACAATTTCAGCGCCCGAAACCGGCGGCCGAGCGAAATGCCGGTGTCCATCAGGTTCCTGACCTGGCCGGCGTCCGACGTCCGGAGGTATTCCGGCGTCAAGGCGAACGCGGACCGCACGGCGTCCATGCGCTTCGAGAACAGCGCGCTGAGGTCGAACGGCGTGAACAGCCACTTGTGCGGGTTGATGACGACCGAATCGGCGCGCTCGCAGCCGTCGAGCACGTGGGCGCACTCCGGCACCATGGCGGCGACGCCGGCGTAGGCGGCGTCGACGTGGAGCCAGATCCCCTCGGCGTTGCAGATCTGCGCGATGGCCGGTACCGGATCGATGCTCGTCGAGGAGGTCGTGCCGACGGTGGCGACGGTGGCGATCGGCACCAGTCCGGCTGCCCGGTCCTGGGCGATGGCGGCCGCTAGTGCGTCCGGCCGCATGCGATACTCCGCGTCGGCTGGAATGCGCCGGAGCGCGCGCTGGCCCAGGCCAAGCAGCATCATCGACTTGTCGATTGACGAGTGGGTGTGCTCCGAGGCATAGACCCGGACGCCAGTCAGATCGCTGCGTCCCACGAGTCCCTGGTCACGGACGCCGGGCAGCGCCACTTCGCGCGCGGCCGCCAGCGCATGAAGTGTGGACACCGACGCGCAGTCGTAGATCACCCCGTCGAACCCTTCGGGCAGGCCGACGAGCTGTCGCAGCCAGTCGAGCGTCAGCTCCTCCAGTTCCGTCGCCGCGGGCGACGTTCGCCAGAGCATCGCCTGCACGTTGAGGGCCGCGGTCAGAAATTCGGCGATCACCCCGGGCGCGCTGCCAGAGATGGCGAAATAGGCGAAGAAGCCGGGGTGGTTCCAGTGGGTCAGGCCGGGTGTGATGATGCGCTCGAAGTCGTCGAGGATCACGTCGAGCGACTCGCCCTGTTCGGGCGGGCTGGCAGGGAGCTGCGATCGCACCTCCCCCGGCGAGACGCGCGACAGGACGGGGTGGCGTTCAGAGTGCTCGAGGTACTCGGCGATCCACTCGAGCGCGCGTTGTCCGTGACGCCGAAACGACTCGGCGTCCATGTCGCCGAGCGGCGCGCGGGCCCCCGATGGTGCTGCGTTCTGCGGATTTGCCTCGTCGGTCATGCACTCATCCGGGGCGAGCGGCCGCTCCACGGGCTGCTAGCCAGCCGGGCGCCGCGCGCCGGAATATCTGTCACCGAACTTCTGAGACGGGACACTACCGAACGTAGTCGAGCGCGAACGCCTTTAGGCCCGGCGACCGCAGGCCGATCGTTTCGGCTTCCGTCGTCGCCCGCTCGACATCCCAGCCGTCCACCTTCACCCGCTTGATCAGCCACATCGCGCCCACACGGTTGGCCGAGCCGCAATGCACGAACGTCGGCTGGTTCGCCGGGTCGGCAATGACCGAGAGAAATTCCTCCGCGGCCTCGACGGTCGGCGCCGAACCTCGGAACGGGATGTGGAAGTACTTCAGCCCAAGCTCCTCCGCCCGTTCGGCCGCCGCGGCCGGTTGGGCGCCGTTCTCACCCTCGGTGCGGAAATTCACGATGGCGGCGAAACCTCGCCGCTGAATTTCCGTCAGCGCGTCTAGCGAGGTGGCCCCGGCGCACGCGATGGTCGCGTCCACCCGGGTGTAGTTACGAATGCCCGGGACCTCTTCCTTCGTCAGCTCCTGCGCGCTGACGGCCGTGGTGGCCACGAGGACGAGCACCGGGATCAACGAAGACGTGACGTGATAGGTTCGCATGGCGCAGAATTATAGCGCTAACTTCACTAGGAGGGTGCTGTGGCCGAAATCATCCACACCAGCCGGATACGACTGGAGAAGATCAAGGGACCCATCCGTCACGCGTACATCGAGGGCTTCGAGACGCCGATTCGCTTCGGCGTCCATGGCGGAATCAAGCGTTTCTACGGCGTGGAACCGGAGGAGGAGGTGCCGGCGACGCTCGACCACATGATCGCCGCCGTCGGTGGTTGACTGCTCGGCACCCTGGCCGGCGCACTGGAGGTGCGCCAGATTCCGTCCGACGGCGGCCGCGTGACGGCCGCCGTGGAAGGCGACATCGCGGCCGTGGACCGCGTACTGCGAATTACGGAGATCCGGGTGCGCTACGCCTTGAAGATCCCGGCAGGGACCCGGTCTGCCGCCGAGCGGGCGCTCGCGACGCACGAGAGCAAATGTCCCGCCGCGACCAGCGTGCGCGGCTGTATCAAGATCACGATCACGGCGGATATCACGGAAGAATGAAGACGGGAGGAGTCGGAAGGCAGGAGTCGGAGGAGGACTGGAACCCGGGAGAGGGCATCCGGGTTCCAGCCGGTCGAGCTCGAGCGTAGCTCGGTCCAACGCGTGACCTTCACCGCGGGCTGCTACCGATCGACGAGGACGGTCAGGGGCTGGAGCAGACGCATCGTGAACGTCATGCCGGGCAGCAGCGTCGTGCGGTTCCGGTCGCCGGTGATGACGCCCGCCGTGCCCCCGGCGGCGCCCACGCTTCCGCCGAGGATGGCACCGCGCCTGCCGCCGAAGATGGCGCCGAGGATGGCGCCGGTCACCGCCGCCCCGCCGATCGCCTTGGCGCTTCGCGTGCCCTGGCCCTCACCCTCGCGATAAATCGTTTCCGTCACGATCGCCAGTTCGGTGCTGTCCGCCATTACCAGCGTATGGAATCGGACGCCGATTTTCGCTTCCTTGCTCATCCGGCCGCCGCGCTCGACCGCCACGACCGAGCCGCGCAGCCGAGCGCCCGCCGGAACGGCGACCCGGTCGCCGACCAGGACGTCGCGCGTTACCCGCGCGTCGACTGGATCCTCGACGCGCGCATCCTCACTACTCACACGCGTCTCGATCTGCAGGCCGATCACCGAATCAGCCGGGACGACGAACTCATCGAACAGCAACTCCGGTTCGGCACCGTCCGCCACGGTCGACCAGGGGTTGTCGGCGTCAGAGGTCCCGGTATCAGTATGATCATCCTCATCATCAGAGGGCCATGGCGCCTCGAGTGCCTGCCACGGGCCCGCGTCGTTCGCCGGTTGGGTAGTGGACACCGGCTCGGCCTCGTCGAAGGCCTCGTCGTCGAAAATCTGCTCGACTTCAAAGCCCCGGTCCACCGTCTCGGCTGGCGTTTCGACCGGTGGCGGAGCAGGTGTCGGCTCCGCTACGGCGACCGGTGCGGCCGGGTTGACTGGTTCGACGGATTCAGCCGGGAGCGGCTCGGGATCCAACACGGCCGGCGGCGCCGGCTCGGCGCGTGCAGCGCTCGCCACGATCGCATCCGGACTAGGCGCCGCCGGCGCGGCAGCGACCGGCCCGGGCTCGACCTCCACCTCAACCGGGGATTCATCTTCAACAATGACCGTTTCCGTCTCCTCGACGACGGCCCGCAGATCGGCCGTGTCGTTATCGGCCGGGCGCGGCGCGCTGCGCGGTGCCGCCAACTGCAGGTTGGCATCGTTCTGGCGAACGCCTAAATAGGCGCCGGTGCCCACCGCAACCAGTGCAGCCAGGATCAGGGCGCCGAGGGCAAGGGGTTTAGACAACATCGCAACGACTCCTTCACCTAAGGCTATAGCAATTGTCGTGCCTATTATCGTTCAAGATGTCTCCATGGAACGTCCTTCGTATCAACAGTTTACCAGACCTTCCGTTCGCGCCCCGCCGTCGCGCCAGGATGACACCTGTCCTGTCCCGGGGACCGGCGCCGAGGCGGCCGTGAGATATAACCGAAAGTTGTGTTTGAGGTTTTGAACAGGCGGCGTACCCTGGGTGTTGCTAACGCACCCCCCTCACCCGAAGGGCAAGGAGGTACGCCACCATGCCGGAGCCTAACGAAAAGCTGGTCCAGTTCCCACAAGAATCGTCCCGAGATGTCCTGACCGAGGTGCTGCACCGCGGAGCGCAACAGATGTTGCTGACGGCGATCGAGGCCGAGGTGGACGACTACCTTGCGGCCCGGGCGGCGACGATGGACGCGGCCGGGCGCCGGCGCGTCGTTCGCAACGGCCACTTGCCCACTCGGGCGATTCAAACGCCGCTCGGGGACGTGCGCGTGCAGCAGCCCCGGGTCCGGGACCGTCGGCCCGTAGGCGAACGGGAGACGTTCCGGTCGGCGATCCTGCCGCCCTACCTGCGAAAGACGACCAGCTTGGAAGAACTGTACCCGTGGCTCTATCTCAAGGGCATCAGCACGGGAGACTTCAGCGAGGCCTTGCAGGCGCTGTTGGGGCCCGACGCGCGGGGGTTGTCGGCGACGACGATCACGCGGCTCAAGGCGGTGTGGGAGCAGGACTACCGCGGGTGGTCGCAGCGGTCCCTCGCCGGCCGGCGCTATGCCTATGTTTGGGCGGACGGGGTGTACTTCAACGTCCGCCTCGAGGACACGGACAACAAGCGGCAGTGCATTTTGGTGCTGATGGGCGCCACGCGGGAGGGGCAGAAGGAGCTGATCGCGATCACCGATGGCTACCGCGAGAGCGAGCAGTCGTGGCGCGAGCTGCTGCTGGACGTCCGGGCGCGCGGGCTCGCGATCGACCCGGAACTCGCCGTCGGCGACGGGGGCCTCGGATTCTGGGGCGCCGTGCGGAAAGTGTTCCCGAAGACCCGCGAACAGCGGTGTTGGGTGCACAAGACGATGAACGTGCTGAACAAGCTGCCGAAGGGCGTGCAGCCCAAGGCGAAGGCGATGCTGCACGACATCTGGATGGCGGAGACGACGTCCAGCGCCAACCAGGCGTTCGACTTGTTCGTGGCCACGTTTCACGCGAAGTTTCCGGCGGCGACCGCCTGCCTGGCGAAAGACCGGGACGTGCTGCTGACCTTTTACGAGTTCCCCGCCGAGCACTGGATTCACATCCGGACCACCAATCCGGTCGAGTCGACGTTCGCCACCGTCCGGCTCCGCACGCGCAAGACGAAGGGCGCGGGCAGCCGCCTGGCGTGCTTGACGATGGTGTTCAAGCTGGCGATGGCCGCACAGAAGACCTGGAGAGCGTTGAATGGGTGTCAACTGATCGCCGATGTCATCGACGGTGTGCCCTTCGTCGATGGCGTCCGAAAGGAAGCCGCCTGATCATGCCGCATACACAACATTTGGCAATATCCCGGCGGCCGTCACGCCGAGGCCCAGTCTGATCTTCGGCCGCTTGACAACCCGAGTCAACTCGCTCAGGGTTATTCCAGCGACGAGGTTGCCGTTGACGACTTCCATAGCCAAGACTTCGCTTGTACCTCCGCGAAGTCGATCGGCCCGAACGCTCCATCATCTCGACATCAATGACCTGATCGGGCATGGCGATGCCGCGCCAGGCATCGACGCGCGTCAGCTGCAGCCGGGGGATACCCTCGTGATGCGCACGCGCAACACGTCGTATACTCTGCGGCTGGAAAATCCCGCCAAGTGTGCTGGGATCGGCACCAGCGACGGCAAGCACGTCACCGAAGAGTCCGCCATGCACGTCCTGGGCGCGACGTTGTCGGGCCGGGGCACGCTGGTGAAGCTCGGTTGGATTCTGCTCGGCTTCCGGATGGTGCTGCTGCTGCCGGGCCGCGAGCTCCTGACGACACCGGTCCAGTCCCTGTCGGTCAACGGCCAACCGCTCGTGGTTGCGCCGGGAATCCACTGACGATTGACGCCGGCTCACCTTCGCCCGCCTGTCGTCGTCGCCGCCCGGCTCGTCCGATGAACGGCGCCGCTGGTGCTTCCTCAACCGACCCGCATCCGCTCGTCCGTGCCGCTCACGGCGTTCGACGTCCCGGTTGAGAACCCGACACCGACACGCGGTAGTATGGAGCGTGCGCGGCTATAAAAGGAAGACATCCGTATGACGAATGCGCTTGGAAAACTGTTCGGATGGTCGCCATTCCGCCTCCTCCAGCAACACATGGAACAGGTGGCGACGTGCATCGCCAAGATGTGCGAAGCGCTCGAAGCGTTCGAGCGAGAGTCCTGGGCGGACGTCGAAGCAGCGGCGGAGGAAATCTCGCGGCTGGAACACGTGGCCGACGAGATCAAGGACGAGATCCGCGGCAACCTGACGAGACGGTTGTTCCTACCGATCGACCGAGGACGCGTGCTGGAGATCCTGGCGCTTCAGGACAGTCTGGCCGACCGCGCGGAAGACATCGCCGTGCTGCTGACCATCAAGCGGCTGAAGATCCTACCGAGTATCGCCGACCGGTTTCGGGAGTTTCGCGACGTGAACATCAAGGCGGTCAACCTTGTCGCGAAGATCATGGACCAGCTCGACGAGTTGGTCGCAACGGGCTTCGGCGGCGCGGCCGCCGACAAGATCCGCGCGCAGGTCCACGACGTGGCCTACGCGGAGCATGAGGTCGATCTGATCCAGCGAAAGTTGCTGAAAGACCTCTTTGCCCAGGAAGCGGAACTGTCCCCCGGCGATCTGTATCTGTGGATGCAGCTGATTCGCCAGCTCGCCAGCCTGTCCAACGGGTCCGAGAACCTGGCGAATCGCACGATGGCGATCCTCGAGTCCAAGTGAGCTTCCTCGCGCGTTCTCTGACCTAACCTTAGAGGCGGCACGCGGAGACGTTGATGACCGGCATCGAAGGAGCCTTGATTGCCCTCGTCCTGATTGTAGGGTTCTACACGGCGTGGAACATCGGGGCGAACGACGTGGCGAACGCCATGGGCACGTCCGTCGGGTCGGGCGCCCTGACCTTGAAGCAAGCGGTGATCGTGGCCGGCATCTTCGAGTTTTTGGGTGCCTTCCTCGTCGGCGCGAACGTGTCCGAAACGGTGCGGAAGAAGCTGTTCGACCCGGGGCTGCTGCCGGGCATCTATGGCGATCAGGCGGCGGTGATCCTGGCGCTGGGCATGATCGCGGCGCTCCTGGCCACCGGAACCTGGTTGATGTGCGCGTCCTACTTCCGCTGGCCGGTGTCGACGACCCACTCGATCGTCGGCGCGGTGGTCGGCTTCGGCTGCGTGGGCGTGGGTTTCGCAAACGTGGACTGGCCGCAGGTCGGCCTAATCACGGTCGGTTGGATCATCTCGCCGCTTCTGTCCGGCACTATCGCCTACGCACTCTTCCGGACGATCTTGCGCAGGGTGTTCTTCAAGGACAACCCGGTTGCGGCCGCCAAACAGCTGGCGCCATACCTGGTGTTCCTCGTGTTGATCGTCCTGATCGGCGTGGCGACGTTCAAGGGCCTGAACCCGCTGTGGGCACGCCTGAGCATCGATCCGTTCGACCCCCGGATCATGTTGCTGATCATCGTGGTGACCGGCGTCGCAGGATTCGGGGGGATGGTGACGACACGCCGGATGGTGCGGAACATCCCCGAAAGCCAGGTCGCTACACCCAACCCGGTCCGCTACGCCGAGCTCTCACGCTCGCTGGACAAGGCGACCGCCCATCTGCGGCGGGTCCAGCATGTAGCTGGCGGTGCGATGAACGATCAGGTCGCCACGCTGCTCAAGAAAGTCGAGGATCTGCAGAACAGCGCCCGGGTACAATCGAGGTTCGGCACCGACTCGATGCAACTGCAGCACGTGGAAAAGATCTTCGTGTACCTCCAGATCCTCACTGCAAGCTTCGTCGCCTTCGCGCACGGATCAAACGACGTGGCGAACGCCATCGGCCCGATGTCGGCTGCGTATCAGGCGGTCGTCACGGGTGAGGTCGCGCTCCAGGCCGCAGTGCCAGCCTGGGCCCTCGCCCTCGGCGGCGCGGGCATCGTTGTCGGCCTCGCGACGTGGGGATGGCGTGTCATCGAGACGGTGGGGCGGCGAATCACGGAGCTGACGCCAAGCCGTGGATTCTGCGCCGAGTTTGCCGCGGCCATCACGATCCTGCTCGCGTCGATTCTGCCGTTGGGCCTGCCGGTCTCGACGACGCATACCCTCGTGGGTGCGGTCATCGGCGTCGGCCTGGCCAGAGGCATCGGCTCGCTGAACCTGCGCGTGATGCGCGACATCGTCGCAAGCTGGGCGGTGACGATCCCGGTGGGCGCCGGCCTGTCGATCGCCTTCTACTACGGGCTTCGGTTCGTGCTGCTGGATTCTGGGTTGGGGGGATAAGTGGAGGTGAACGCCGTGCGTACTCGAGTGTTCGTCGTCGGCGTGCTGCTGTGGATTTCAACCGCGGTCCAGGTGAGTGCGGTCAGTGTGCGCGACATTGTCGAGTTGTCACGTGCCGGACTCGGCGACGAGATCATCCTGGCCCTGATCGACATCGATCCGGTCCGGTACGATCTGGACGCCCCGCGGGTGCTGGAGTTGAAGAACGCCGGTGTCAGCGAGCGTGTGCTCGCGGCGATGCTTCGTAGCGGGCGGTCGGCGCCTCCCGTCGTTACGCCCGTGCCGCCGGCGTCCGGCCCCGCGCGGCCGATCATGGATCGGCCGGTGCCCGCGCTGACGATATGGCCCGTGTTCCAGACTGTGCCACGTTCACCAGTGCCGTCGCGGCAGTTTCGGGACAAGGCGCAGACGATCCCGTCTGCCCGTCCGACACCGTTCGGGGTCGGTCTGTTCTTCACGCCGTTGCTGGTGACCAGGCCCGTCGCGCCGCTGCCGCCGCCGGTGTACTGGGGGTGGGGCGGACAACGACGTCCGGACACTTGGGACCCCGCGCCGCGCCGACCGGCGGAGCGATCCGTCGCCGCGCGGTGAGGGTCTGATGGCGGTGCGGCTCAAGAAAACCTACAGCTCGCGCGAGGTCGCCGCGCTGACTGGGTTGTCGGCCCGCCAGCTCCAGTGGTGGGATGCTCATAAGCTGCTGACCTCGACGGTGGCCTCCCACCGCACCGCCGCGGGCGGCTTCACGGAGCGCCGGTACTCGCCGGTCGAGTTGTACGAGCTGCTGGTCCTGGCCGATCTGCGCCGCCGCGGGTTCTCGGTCCACAAGATCCGGGCGCTGCTCAAGACGTTGAAACGGCGGTTCGGCGTCCGACTCTACGACGCAATTCGCGGCGGCGGTGACGTCACGCTGCTCACCGACGGCCGGGAAGTCTACGCACGGACCGCAACGGGAGAGTTCTACAACCTGCTGCGCGCGCCCGGCCAGCCCCTGCTGGTCCTCGGCGAAGGGGAGGGCCTGAAGGAGCTCAGCTCGCGCGCGCGCGCGAAACGCCCGAAGAAGCGCGCCGCGGTGGTAAAGGCAAAGACGAAGGTTAAGACGGGGACGGCGAAACCCCGGAGCGGTTCGGCTAGGTAATCTTCCCCCTCGCCTCGATCGGCAGCTGCTCGACGACCGTCTCACCTTCCACGAGACAGACCGTGTCCACCAGATTAGACACGACGCACGAGTGATTCGGTAGCACGCGGACCCGGTCGCCCGGCTCGAGTGTCGTCGCCCCGCTTTGCACCTGGACGACGCCATGCTCCTCGGACAGCCGTTCGATGACCAGCGCGTGGTCAGGTTTCACCGCGGCGAGGGAGGTGAAGACTGCGCCGTAGCCCTTCGGGCGGACCATGCCCCGGCCGGTATCGGATGTCAGCGTCTTGCTGCCACAGTCCAGGATGATCCGGTCGCTCGCCGGCTTGCTCACGACGGTCGCCATGACGCTGAGCGCGCAATCATCCAGACTGGCCGATCCGATCGCCACCTGGCTGCGGTCGTAGTAGACGTAGTTGCCGGGCCGCAGCTCGGTGAGACCCGGCTCGGCAGCGCTCAACAGCGCGGTTGCCGTCGAGCCGACGCTGATTTCTTCGACGGCTACGCCCGCGTGCCGCGCCGCGTCGGCGAGACCCCGGAGCATCCGAGCTTCCTCCCGGGCCACGGCGATCAGCTCGTGCTTCGATTTCACGTCGTAGCTCTGGCCTGCGTGGCTCAGCAAACCCCGGAATCGCAGGCCGGGCAGGGCGGCCACCTTCGACAAGAACAGCACGGCACGCTCCGGATCGGGTGGGATGCCGCACCGGTGGTAGCCGACGTCCACCTTGACGAGGACATCGAGCCGCTGGCCGGCGGTCGTCATCGTCTCGGACCACTGTTCGGCGACCGCCGCGTGGTCGACGATGATCGAGAGCCGGACACGATCCATCAGCGCGAGCACGCGCGCGGCATTGGACGGGTGGATCGGGTAGGGCAGGCGGATGTCGGTGATGCCGGCGTCGGCGAAAACCTCGGCCTCGCCGACCTTGGCACAGGCGATGCCGGTGGCGCCGCGCTCGAGCTGCCACCCTGCGATCCGCGGGCTCTTGTGCGTCTTCGTGTGCGGCCGCAGCGTCATGCCGCCGACCGTCGCGGCCGCCTGCATCCGGTCGATGTTCGCCATGAGCCGTGCGCGGTCGATGAGGACCTGTGGCGTGGGAAGGTCGGTGAGGTGCATGAGGTAAGAATATAGGAGGCTCTCGGCTTTCGGCTCTCGTACGAAGTGACTGCTTCCGACAGGCTAGGAGATCCTCACCCGGCTCTGTTCTCTCAGGAACTGCTGGACGTAGTACGGGCCGCCGGCGCCGCGGCCGGAGGAGCCGCTGGCCTTCCAGCCGCCGAACGGATTGATGCCGGGCCAGGCGCCGGTTGTTGCGCCTGCCTGGCGATTGGCGTAGACGACGCCGGCCTGGATCCGGTCGAAGAACGTGGCGATCTCGTCGTCGTCCTCCGTGAAGATGCCGGCGGTCAGGCCATATTCGGTGTCGTTGGCGAGCGTGATTGCCTCGTCGAACGAGTCGACGTCACCGACGATGGTGATCGGGACGAACAGCTCGTCGACGAACAGCCGATGGTCTTTCGGCAGGCCGTCGATCACGGTCGGCTCCAGGAAGTAGCCGTGGCGGAACGGCTCCTCCGTCATCCGGCGCCCGCCGGTCAGGATGCGTCCGCCGTCGCGCTTCACTTCCTCGATCGCGCGCTCGTAGGTCTTCACGGCCGCCGCATTGATGACCGGCCCCATCCAAACGTCCCGTTCCATCGGGTTACCGACCTTGATCCGCTTGGTCTTCTCGACCAACATCTCGATGAACTGGTCGCGGATCTCCGAGGCGACGTACACGCGGGAGCAGGCGGAGCACTTCTGACCCTGCGCGCCGAACGCCGATCGCCAGATGCCCTCAGTCGCCTTGTCGAGGTTCGCCGAGCGCATCACCAGCGCGGGGTTCTTGCCGCCCATTTCGGTGATGACCGGGCGCGGCGCCGGCCGGCTGCCGTTCTCGCGCAACAGCATCATACCGACCTCCTTCGACCCGGTGAAGACGATGCCGTCGATGCCCCGATGCTCGGCGATCTCCTGGCCGACCGTCGCGCCCGACCCGGTCACGACGTTGAATACGCCGGGCGGCACACCCGCGTCGGTGACGATGTCGTGGAGTCGGACGCCGAGCCACGGCGTGTCGGTGGCCGGTTTGAGCACGACCGTGTTGCCCGCAACCAGCGCGCCACCCGCCGGCCCGGCCGCCAGCGCCATCGGGAAGTTGAACGGGGAGATGACCGCCCAGACACCGTGGGGCCGCATCACGCTGGTGTTTTCCTCGTTCGGTGCCAGCCTGTCCATCGTCTGGCTGAAGCCTACGTGCGCCTCCATCTGATCGCAGTAGTACGACATGAAGTCCGCGGCTTCTTCGATGTCACCGACGCACTCGAGCCGGTTCTTGCCGGTCTCGTATCCCATCCAGGCGGCCAGCTCCCAGCGGTTCGCGCGGATGCCGTCGCCGATCTTGCGAACAATGGCGACGCGCTCGGACCACGGGCGCCCGCTCCAGGCGGGCGCCGCCACGCGGGCGGCGCGGACCGCGTCCCGCACGTGGTCGGCGGTGCCTCTCTGGAACCGCGCCAAGGCCGTGCGGATGTCGATCGGGCTCAGATCGTCGAACTGCTCCGCTGACTCGATCGGCTCGCCGTCGATGTACATCGGATAGGTCTTGCCGATCTGCGGCGCGATCTGCTCGATCGCCTCGTCGATGCCGCGATGGAGCTCGTCCATCTGGTCGGCACTCATCGTCGCGTAGGTGATCTTCATCTCCGCTGTCATGGTTCCTCGCCCTCACCCCGGCCCTCTCCCGGAAGGAGAGGGAGTAACAGATGCTACGCGGCCTATCTCGTCTTGCCCAGATCCTTCAGAATTTCCCGGCTGGCGTTCAGTCCGCAGGCGCCGGTCACCCCGCCGCCCGGGTGGGTGCCCGCGCCGCACAGATACAGCCCCGCGATCGGCGTCCGGTACTGCGCCCATCCCAACACCGGTCGCATCGTGAACAGCTGGTCCAGCGCGTGCTCGCCGTGGAAGATGTGGCCGCCGGTCAGCCCGTAGGTCGTTTCCAGATCGGCCGGGGTCAGGACCTGCCGGTGCAGGATGCGGTCCTCGAGGCCTGGCGCGTAGGTGGTCAGCTCGCGGATGATCGCGTCGCCCAGGCCGGTGCGCGCGGTCCGCCACTTGGTGTCGCGGAGCGCGAACGGTGCGAACTGCGCGCAGATTGACATCACGTGCTGTCCGTTCGGCGCGAGAGTCGGATCGGTCACCGTCGGAATCATCACGTCGAGATAGGGATGCTCCGAGTAGGCGCCGTATTTGCTCGCGTCGAACGCTCGCTCCAGATAGTCGACGTCCGGTCCAATGTGAATCCGTCCGCCAAGTGCGGCCGTGCGCTCGCTCGCGCTGGCCGATTCGAGGGCGGTGAACCGCGGTAGGTCGTCGAGCGCAAGGTTGACTTTCGCCACGGTGCCGAACGTGCGATAGTGCTGCACCGCGAGGACGAACGAAGGATCAAGATCGGCCGGGTCCACGAGGTCGAGAAACGTGCGCTTGGGGTCGGCGCCGGAGACAACGGTGCGCGCCGAGATGTGGCTGCCGTCGCTCAGGGTCACGCCGGTGGCTGCGCGCTGGTGGACCTCGACGCGCGCGACCTCCGCCTCGGTCCGGATCTCTGCGCCGGCCGCGCGCGCGGCGGCCGCCAGCCCGGCGGTGATGGCACCGAGCCCGCCTGTGGCGCTCGTGGCGGACGCCAGGACGTGTTGCCCGAGGGCTTGCTGCAGGAGGAGCGCCGCGCCCGAGCCGGCCGATCTCGGACCCAGATTCATCCCGTAGATGCCGCGCGCCGCGATGATCGCCTGCAGAAGATTGCCCTCGAACCACTCGCTCACGAGGTCGGCGACCGGCATCGGCAGCCAACGCAGCAGGCGGAACCCGTTCTGGCGCCCGAGCCCGCGAAACCGGCGGCCTGACTTGAGCAGCTGCCAGATGTCGTTCGGCGTCGGGCTGTCCACAGACGGCGGGCAGCGCCAGAGCAGGTCGCGCAGCACGTCGCCGATCTGGGCGATGCAGGCGTCGAACTCGACGTAGCGTTTGGCGTCTCGCGGCGACAAGGCGGCAATCGCCTCGGCCGCGCGCGTCGCCCACGCATGCAACACCAGGCCTCGGCCGTCGGGCAGCGGGGCGAACAGCCGCGGATCGGGCTGCGTCAGCTGCACGCCGTGCCGGTGGAGCGCCAGGTCCCGCACGAGGTCGGGGTGCAGCGGGCCCGCCGCGTGGGCCAACGTGGGGCAGCGGAAGCCGGGGCACAGCTCGCCGGTGACCGCAGCGCCGCCGACGACGTCTCGGCGTTCCAGGACGAGCGTCCGGACGCCGGCGCGCGCCAGGTAGCAGGCGGTCACGAGTCCGTTGTGGCCGCCCCCGATGATGATTGCGTCGTATGCCTTCACGGTCGATCCGCCACGGACTGCCAGCGTCACGTGCCCGGGAGCTTCCAGTCCTTCAAGATCCGCTTCGCGGCGTTGCGGCCCGAGGCACCCATGATGCCGCCGCCCGGGTGGGTCGCCGAGCCGCACAGGTAGAGCCCGCGAACCGGCGTGCGATAGCGCGCCCACCCGGGCACCGGCCGCAGGAAGAACAGCTGTTCGAGCGTCAGTTCGCCTTGGAAGATGTTGCCCTCGGTCAGGCCGAACTCGCGTTCGAGGTCGAGCGGCGTCAGGACCTGCCGGTGCAGGATGAGGTCCTTCAGGTTGGGCGCGTACTCGGCGACGGTGTCCACGACGCAGTCGCCGAACCGCTCCCGCTCGTCGTCCCAGTTGCCCGCCTTCAGATGATACGGCGCGTACTGCACGAAGCAGGACAGCACGTGCTTGCCCGGTGGGGCCATCGACGGATCGCTCAAGGTCGGAATGACCATATCCACGTAGGGCCGCTTCGAGAAGGCGCCGTACTTGGCGTCGTCGTACGCCCGTTCCATGTAGTCGACGCTCGGAGAAATCGAGATCGCCCCGCGCAGGTGCCGGCCGGCGCCCGGCAGGCTCGTGAAGTCGGGCAGCCCGTCCAGCGCCAGGTTGACCTTCCCGGACGAGCCGCGCAGCTTGTAACGGCGGACGTCCTCCACGAAGTCATCGGGCAGATGCTCCGTGCCGACCATCTTGAGAAACGTCAGCCGGGGATCGACGCTGGACGCGATCGTGTCGGCGAAGACATAGTCGCCGTTCTCCAGGACGACGCCGGCGGCGCGCGCCTTGTTGAGCAGGACCTTCGCGACCGGTGCGTCAGTGTGGATCTCGGCGCCTGCCTCGCGGGCCGCCGCGGCGATGGCGTTCGAGATGGCACCGGTGCCGCCGCGCGGCAGCCCCCACGACCGGAAGGCGCCGTCGATCTCCCCCATGTAATGGTGGAGCAGCACGTAGGCCGTGCCGGGCGACCGCACCCCCAGGAACGTGCCGATGATGCCGGAGGCTGCCATCGTGGCCTTCAGTACGTCGGTCTCGAACCACTGCTCGAGAAAGTCCACGGCGCTCATCGTGGCCAACTGCACCTGGGTGTGCTGGTCCTGTAGCGAGAGCGCTCGGAAGCGGTTGCCGATTGACAGCAACTGCACGAGCGCACGCGGGTCACGTGACATCGGATCGGGCGGCGTCATCTCGAGCATCGGCTTGACGAACCGGCCCATGTCGACCATCGCCCGCCCGTAGTCTTCGTAGGCTTCGGCGTCACGGCGGGAATGCCTGGCAATTTCCCGGCGGGTCGTCGCGTGGTCGTTGACCCGCCAGAGGTAGTCGCCGTCAGGCATCGGCGTGAACGTGCCGTCGAGCGGGAGAATTTCGAGTCCGTGGCGGGGCAGATCGAGGTCGCGGATAATCTCGGGACGCAGCAGCGAAACGACGTAGGAGCAGACGGAGAACCTGAAACCGGGAAAAATTTCTTCCGTGACGGCGGCGCCGCCCAGGACGTGGCGTCGCTCCAGCACCAGCGTTTTCCGGCCGGCGCGCGCCAGATACGCCGCGGTCACCAGGCCGTTGTGCCCGCCGCCGATGATGATCGCGTCGTATCTGCCGGTCATCGCTCGCGGTGACATCTCACGGTGAGGCGTCACAGATTCGCATTGTATGCGATCGCCTGCAGCCGGCTTGTCGGAAGCGCTCGACGGTTCCTATAATCCAGATGACGGCAGCTGCTGGGGCCGTCCGGAGTCACCATGCCGATCGGATCAGCCGTGCACCGGCGGACGCTGGCGCTCTGCGACAGCCTGAACTACCGCGAGTGGTCCGGCTACTACGCCGTCAGCGCCTACGAAACTCATCACGAGCACGAATACGCCGCCATCCGCAACTCCGCGGCGCTCATCGACATATCACCTCTTTACAAGTACTTGATCACCGGCGCCGAGGCGACGGCGTTCGTGGACCGCGTGATCACGCGCGACGCCACGAAGCTGGCCGTCGGTCAGGTCGTCTATGCCACCTGGTGCGACGAGTTCGGCAAGGTGATCGACGACGGCACGATCGCGCGCCTGGGCGAGGACCGTTTCCGCTGGACGGCGGCCGACCCGAGTCTGCGCTGGTTCCAGCAGAACGCGCGTGGCCTCGACGTGACGATCCGCGACGTGTCGGAGCAGGTGGCCGCGCTCGCGCTGCAAGGCCCAACGTCGGCCGACCTGTTGCGGCAGGTTGCGGATCTCGACGTCGAGGCGCTGAGGTACTTCCATGTGACGAGCGGGTCGATCCGGGGCGTGCAGGTCGATGTCTCACGCACCGGCTACACCGGGGATCTGGGTTACGAGATCTGGATGCGGTGGCGGGACGCCGTGAAGGTCTGGGATGCGTTGATGGAGCGCGGGCAGGACTACGGCGTCCGACCGGTAGGTATGCTGGCGCTCGACGTGGCGCGGATCGAAGCCGGATTACTCCTGATCGAGGTGGACTTTTTCAGCTGCCGGAAGGCGCTCATCCCGTCCCAGCGCTACTCGCCGTTCGAGATGAGCCTGGACCGGCTGGTCAGCCTCGACAAGGCCAGGTTTGTCGGGCAGGTGGCGCTACGGGCCGAGCAGCGGACGGGTCCGGCCCGGCGGGTCGTTGGCCTGGAGCTCGACTGGCCGGAGATTCAACGGTTGTTCGAGGCGGTCGGCCTGCCGCCGCAGCCGCCGCTGGTGGCCTCACGCGAGGCGGTGCCCGTCTACAAGGGCGGCCGCCAGGTCGGGAAGGCGACCTCGATGACCTGGTCACCGGTGCTCAAGAAACTGATTGCGCTGGCCACCGTCAGGCGGAAGTGTGCCGCGGTCGGCAGCCGGTTGCGCGTCGAGTTCACGATCGACGCAGTGCGCCACAAGGTCGAGGCGACGGTCGTCCGCACGCCGTTCTTCAACCCGCCCCGCAAGGTGGCCGTGCCCCCGCCCGGCCGTCGGCCTCCGGCCGGCGCCGGGTTATAATGCTCTGTTCGTCCGGTGTTTTCAGCGCCTTCCGAGGAGGGATCCATGGCTCAAGCCCAGCCGCAGACCTACGCCAACCACGCGCGGCTCATCCCGGCGTTTCACTTCGTCGCGTTGCCGATCCTGGCCACCAACTTCTTGTGGTCGGCCTATCGTGCCGCCACCGGCTTTTCGTTCGAAACGGTGCTGGCGGCGCTGGTCGGCTTGGCGCTGATCATTGTCGCGCTGTGCGCGCGGCTGTTCGCCCTGTGGGCGCAAGATCGGGTGATTCGCCTCGAGATGCGGTTGAAGCTGGCCGAGCTGCTGCCGGACGACCTCAAGGCGCGCATCTCTGACTTGACGACGTCGCAGCTGGTGGCGCTTCGCTTCGCGAGCGACGCGGAGTTGCCGGAGCTGGTGCGCCAGACGCTGGCGGGGAGCCTCGCCAACCAGAAGGCGATCAAGCAAGCGGTGAAGAACTGGCAAGCTGACTATCAGCGTGTCTAGCCGTATGCGTCGGGTGGCGATCGCGGCGCCGGTGCGCCGTTTCGGCGAGACCTGCGCCCGTGTGTGAGGGCTTTCTACAGAAGAGCGATGGCTGGACACTCTTGTGACGTGCTCATCGTAGGTGGTGGCGGGGCCGGTTTGCGCGCCAGCATCGCGGCTGCGGAAGCGAGGCCGGATCTGAACATCGCGGTCGTGTCCAAGGTGTATCCCATGCGGAGCCATACGGTTGCGGCCGAAGGCGGCGCCGCGGCTGTCGTCAAGCCCGACGATAGCGCCGAGGCCCATGCCTACGACACCGTGTCTGGGGGTGATTGGCTCAGCGATCAAGATGCAGTCGAGGTGTTTGTCGAGGAAGCGCCGCGTGAAATGGTGCAGCTGGAACACTGGGGTTGTCCCTGGAGCCGAGAACCGGATGGCAGCGTCGCTGTCCGCCCGTTCGGCGGGATGAAGGTCCAGCGGACGTGGTTCGCCACGGACAAGACCGGATTCCACATGCTCCACGCGCTGTTCCAGACGTCACTGAAGTACAAAGCCGTCAAGCGATTCGACGAGTGGTTCGTCACCAAGCTGCTTGTCGATGGCGGGCGTTGTCTGGGTGTCGTTGCCATCGAGTTGGTCACCGGGCAGATCCACAGCATTACGGCGAAGGCCGTGATCCTGTGCACCGGTGGCTGCGGAAAGATCTTCCCGTTTACGACCAACGCGAATATCAAGAACGGCGACGGGATGTCACTCGCCTATCGGGCGGGCGCGCCGCTCAAGGATATGGAGTTCATCCAGTACCACCCGACGGGACTGCCTGCGACCGGGATCCTGATCACCGAGGCCGCACGGAGCGAAGGTGGGTGGTTGGTCAATAAGGATGGCTACCGGTATCTCCAGGACTACGATCTCGGCACACCGGAGCCCAAGCCGGTGCTGCGGTCGATGGAGCTCGGGCCCCGCGACCGGCTGTCGCAAGCGTTCATCAGGGAACAGGAGAAGGGTCACACGCTCGAAGGTCCGTACGGCCACTATGTCAATCTGGATATCCGCCAGGTCGGTGAGAAGGTCATCAACAAGAAACTCCCCTTTGTGCGCGAGTTGTGTCTGAAGTACGCGAACCTCGACCCCGTCAAGGAACTGATCCCGGTCCGACCGGTCGTCCACTACATGATGGGTGGCGTTCACACCGACATCAACGGCGCGACGCCTCTCGCCGGACTGTACGCCGCCGGCGAGGTGGCCTGTGTGAGCTTGAACGGCGCCAATCGTCTTGGCTCGAACTCTCTGACCGAATGCCTTGTCTTTGGCGCCAGGGCCGGGCGGGTAGCCGCCGAGTTCGCAGACCAGTCAGGGCCGGTCGGCACGTCCGTGGAGGCTCAGGTTCGAGACGAAGAGCGACGGCTACACGAAGACTTCCTCGGCGCGACAGATGGGACGGAGCGGATTGCTACGTTGCGCACCGAAATGCAAACGACCATGGAGGAGAGTGCGGGAATCTATCGTGTCGGGGCCACCCTTGACGCGGCCGCGGAGACGATGGGCCGTTTGCGTCAGCGTGCCCGTCGTCTGAAGCTGGACGACCGGAGTCGGACCTTCAACACAGAGTTGATCTCAGCGCTGGAGCTCGGCTACATGCTGGATCTGGCCGAGGTGATCCTCCGGTCTGCCGCGCAGCGGACCGAATCGCGTGGGGCGCATCAGCGAACGGACCATCCTGACCGAGATGACGAGGGGTTTCTTGCCCATTCCGTGGTGCACCGTACGGCGGACGGCTCGGCGCGCATCGAGTACTTGCCGGTGACCATCACGAAATGGCCGCCTGGAGACCGAGTGTACGGAAGGTAGCGACATGGCGGAGAAAATCACGTTGACCGTTTCTCGGTACCGTCCGGAGGAAGAGTCGGAACCGACCTTTCAGACCTACGACGTGCCGTACAACGAGGATTGGGTGATCCTGGACGCGCTGAACTACGTCAAGGATCAGCTCGACGGCTCGTTGACGTTCCGCTGGTCGTGCCGGATGGGTGTGTGTGGCAGCTGCGGGATGATGGTCAACGGCACCCCGAAACTCACGTGCGCAATTCCGCTCTCCGACTATGTGTCGTCGGGACCGATTCGGATCGAGCCGTTGCAGTTCTTTCCCGTGGTCCGGGACCTCGTGATCGACATCAGCAGCTTTCTGGAGAAGCTTTCCAGTGTCAAGCCGTGGATCATCAGGGACGCCGAGAAGCCGCTTGCCGAGGGCGAATACCTTCAGACACCGGCCGAGCTCGATGTCTACAAGCAGTTCAGCATGTGCATCAACTGCCTGCTGTGCTACTCGGCATGCCCCGTCGTGGGGCTTGAACCCGAGTTCACGGGGCCGGCCGTGATCGCGCTCGCGCAGCGGTACAATCTGGATTCGCGTGATCAGGGGGCGGCGGAGCGGATGGCCGTCTTGAACGAGCACGAGGGGATGTGGGGTTGCACGTTCGTGGGTGAGTGCACCAAAGTGTGTCCCAAGAACGTCGACCCAGCCGGCGCGATCCAGCTGTACAAGATGGCTAGCGCGACCGACTGGTTTAAATCCATGTTGTTGCCGTGGGGTTCGAAGTGAGCGACGTGACTCGTAGCCGGTTCGGCGCGCCGCGGCTGTACCATCGTCCGATGCCGTTCTGGTGGTGGCTGCAGAACCGTGCGTACTTCAACTTCATCGTCCGCGAGCTGACCTGCGTCTTCGTCGGGGGTTTTGCCGTGCTCACGCTTGTACAGATTCGGGCCCTGGCAGACGGTCCGGACGCATACGCGGAATTTGTCAGCCGGTTGAGGACACCAGCGTTCATTCTATTCAATACGGTGGGCCTCGCGGCCCTCGTCTTGCACGCCGTCACGTGGTTCAAGGCTGTTCCTACGACGATGGCCATCCGGTTCGGCGAGACGCGCGTCCCTGGCCAGGTGATCGTGGGTTTGCACTACGCGGGGTGGATGGCGGTGTCCGCGGTCGTTGCGTGGATTCTGTTGCTCAGATAGATGACGAGAAGCATCACACCGTTTCTGTGGTTCTTGTTCGGTACTGGGGGCATGGTCTCCGCCCTCCTGTTCCCGGTCCACATTTTTTTGATTAGCCTCGCGTTTCCCCTGGGGTGGCTTGACGCCCCGGACTACGAGTCACTTCGCAGTCTGGTCATCCATCCGATCACGCGGCTGTATCTGTTCGTCTTCATTTTCTTCCCGCTCTTTCACTGGGCCCACCGCTTCCGTTACACGATCTACGATCTCCTTCAGGTCAAACACGGAGCCCAGCAGCCAATTGCCCTCCTCTGCTATGGCACCGCGCTGCTGGGAACGATCATCGCGGCGTATACGCTGTTGACCATCGCGTAGGTCCCGTTAAAAGAGCGCCCGCTCAAGGAGCGCGTGGTCGATCGCCTCTACGATCCGGTCTCGAAGTTGCTCAGGATGTTTCGGTAGGACGACCGGGGATCAGTGCACCCAGCGATCCCGATCCTCTCCCCACAACGCCGCGTCTTCCTCCTCCCACTGCCGCCGCCTCGCCTGGCGCTTCCGGCGATGGGTCCAGATCGCCACCAGGGCGAGCAGCGTCACGGCCGACCAGAGCGTGTAGCCGCTGGTGACGACCGGCAGCCAGCGCTCGACGACGGACTGGCTCATCATGAACTCCAGTTCGAGCGACCGGATCGACCGGCCGATGGTCAGCCGGAGCGCCGCGTCGAACGACCGGTCGACGGCGACCAGAGACAGGATCTGGCCGGGAACCTCGGCACCGTGCTCCTGAATCAGTCGACGGACCAGCGCACCGGAGATCGCGTATGCGCGTTCCGCGGCGACGCGGCCCTGGCCGAACCGGCGGTCGAGCGTCGCCAGTGACATCCGGCCGTCGATGACTCGCGTCCAGATGAGGCGTGTGCGATCGGTAAGCCCCCAGGGCCGCTCAACCGTGATCGCCAGTCCCTCGCTGAACCACCGGGGCAAGGGGCGACCGCGCGCCGCGCGGCCAATCAGGACATGCGCGATCTCGTGGCGCAGCACCGATTCCAGCGAGTCGTCCGGGTAGGACGGCGTCCGGGTCGGGAACAGGACGATCAGATCGTGCGCGCTGGCGGCGTAGCCGACGACCCAATCGGGCACGCCATCCCGACGCGCCACCGCTTCCGGGGCGAGCCTCACCCGAATCGGCGCGGTCACTCCCTGCAGCGCGGAGAGCCAGACCGTGCCCAGCAGCGGGGTTGGGTCGTAGTTGCGGATGCGCTCGGCGACTCCGTCGAACTCCTCGGGGGCGTCGACGTCGAGCCTCAGCGTCTGGGCGCTGACCGACGTTGCGATCAGGCAGCCTACCACCAGCACGCGCCCGACCGCGGTGCCCGGAAGAAGCCGCATGCCGGCTACAGTATCACCGCCGCCTCGGGACGCAGGTGCCGGCGGCGACGTCAGCCTTCGAACACCCGGGCAATCTCGTCACGTTCGGCGGGCTGAAGTGCGCTCGTCACGCCGTCGTTCTCGATCGCCAGACCTTCAGAGGCCGGCCGTACCTCGGCGATTACGGCCGCCGGGATTTTCTGTAGCGCGAGTGCAGAGATGATGCGATCCGTATCAGCCGCCGGCGCACCGATGAGCAAGGCGCCGGAGGCGATGAGTCGCATCGGATCGACGCCGAGGGGACGGCAAATGGCTTCGGTCTCGGGAAACACGTGCACACGATCGCCCTGGACGCGCAGCCCCGTCGATGACGCCACGGCGAGCTCGTACAGGCCGCTGACGAGCCCGCCTTCGGTCGGGTCGTGCATCGCGTGCACGGTGCCGGCGTCGAGTGCGGTGCGTGCGGCCGCAACGACGCTGATGCCGGGGTGGAACAGGAACTGCTCGGCGCGTGCCAAGATGTCGTCGGCGACCCGGCCGTCGAGTGCGGCGCGTTTTTCACGCGCCAGCAGGGCCGTGCCTTCGATGGCGATCCCCTGCGTGAGAATGATCCGGTCCCCCACTTCGAGTCCGGTCTTCTTGACGAGCCGATCGCGGGCGACGTCGCCGAGCATCTGGCCGACGACGATCGGCCGGTCGAGGCCGGTCGTCACCTCCGTGTGGCCGCCGCAGACGGTGATACCGAGCGCCGCCGAGGTTTCGTGGACGTCTCGCATGATCGCGTCGACGAGCGCGATCGTCGTGTCCTGTTCGGGAAGCAGCAAGACGACGAAGAGCCACCGGGGCGTGGCGCCCATCGCGGCGATGTCGTTGGCGTTCACGTGCACCGCGTACCAGCCGATGCGATTGGTGGCGAAGGTGACCGGGTCGGTCGTGACGACGAGGCAGCGGTCGCCGAATGCGATCGCCGCGGCGTCTTCGCCGAGCTGCGGGCCGAGGATGACCCGGGGATCGGGCTGGCCGAGCCCGGCCAGCATGGTGCTCAACTGGTCAGCTGGCAGCTTGCCCGGTGCGACACGGGAGTTCTTGGCGTCAGAGGACACAAGGCCGCCGAGCGTAGCATGCGCTCCGAGGGCGGTCAATTTGCGGCCCGGTGATGACCGGCTCGCGCCGAGCTTCTCTGTATAATGAAGCGTTGCGCCGGTTGTGTGGCGCCCCGACCATGATTCGGAGAGCCGTTACTTCGCGTTTGCCAACCCGTCACGGTGAGTTCCAGCTGCACGCCTACGTCGAGGAGCGTGAGGACGAGACGCCCCGGACGCACCTCGCGCTGGTCCGCGGCCCGCTCGATTCCGACCCGGCACCGCTCTTGCGGATCCACTCCGAGTGCCTGACCGGCGACCTGCTGGCTTCCACGCGATGCGACTGCGGTGAGCAGCTCGACCTGGCGCTGGCGGCAATCGGCGAGGCGCGGTCCGGGATTCTGATTTACTTGCGCCAGGAGGGCCGCGGCATCGGGCTGGTCAACAAGCTCAAGGCCTACAATCTCCAGGACGACGGGCTCGACACGGTCGACGCCAACATTCACCTGGGCTTCGAGCCGGATGAGCGGGACTATTCGGCCGCCGTGGACATGCTGGAGGACCTCGGGGTGCCGGCGGTCCGTCTGCTCACGAACAATCCTAGCAAGATGGCGGCGTTCGATCGGTCGCGCGTGCGGGTCGTCGAGCGGGTGCCCCTGGTCGTCGGCGAGACCTCCGAGAATGCCGGCTATCTCGAGACCAAGCGGAGGCGACTCGGTCACCTGCGCGGGGCGTGAGCCGGCCGGAAGTCGATGTAGGTTCGTCTGCGGGACTTTCACTACGGGCGGCTAAGCTATAATGACCGGTGGCGGTGGGCGTCGGCGGTCCGCAGCGACCAGAGCGGCGTCACCGGCTGACCCGCGTTTCGATCCGACCCGCAATTCGCATGAACCTGCACGGCCTGCTAGGGAACTTGAGCGTGTGTGGTCCGTCATATTCGAGGTGAGTGTGTTTCGATCGATTGCCATTTCAACATCCGTCCTCGTCGCCGTATGCGCCGGGCTGCCGGTGGCGGCGGAGGCGCAGTTTGGCTCTGGCCCCAGTCCCGTTCGCTACACCGTGGCGCGGCAGCACATGCTGCGGCGCACCGTGCAACTGCCCGGCACCGTCGAATCGACGGCGGAGAGCATCGTCGCCAGTGAAGTTGCCGGCCTCGTGACCGAATTTCCGGCGCGCGAAGGTATGGCCGTTCGGCGCGGTGACGTCATCGCTCGTCTCCGGAGCACCAATCTCGAACTGCGCCTAAAGGCCATCGAGTCGGAGCTGCACGAGGCCGAGGCCAGAGAACAGCTGGCCGAGCGCGATCTGCAGCGGGCGCGCGATCTGTTCGCCGACGAGCTGTTCAGCCAGCAGCAGCTGGACAGCGCCGAATTCGAGTACAACGCGCGTGTGGGAGCGGTGGGTCAGCTCCGCGCCGACATGGAGCGACTGCGGGACGATGTCGAGCGCTCGACGATTCGCGCGCCGTTCGACGGTGTGATCGTGGCCGAGCAGACCGAGGTGGGACAGTGGCTGGCGGTCGGCGGTCCGGTCGTGGAGTTGCACTCGCTGAGCCGGCTGGAGGTCGTCGTCGAGGTCCCGTCGCGGTACTTCAGCACCATCCGGCGCGGTTCGATGGCGACGGTCGACGTGGAGTCGGTCGGCGGCCTGTCGGTCGACGGCCAGGTGACCGCCATCATCCCCCGAGCCAGCACGCAGGCCCGGACGTTCCCCGTGAAAGTCCGGATCGAGAACCCTGACGGCCAGATCGGCGTCGGTATGCTGACTCAGGTGGCCTTTCCGATCGGCGAGAGCTACGAGGCGACTATCGTGCCGAAGGATGCGCTGGTGTTCCAGGGACCCCAGCGGTTCGTCTACGTGATCGGCGACGATGACACGGCGGCGATTCTTCAGGTCCAGGTCGGTCCGGGCGCCGGCGACTGGATCGCCGTCGAAGGATCCGTCGAGGCTGGCGCCAAGGTCGTCACGCGGGGCAACGAGCGGCTGCAGCCCGGTCAGGCGGTCGCCGGCGAGCCGCTCGAGTACCCGCTGCCCTAGCGGAAGCTGCCCAGCTCCATGGACGCCGCCTGGATCAGCCCGCACCCGCGGCGTGTTCCAGCCGACCTGGTCATCGTCGAATCGGAGCTCACCCGCGTAGAGCTGTTCTACCGGGAGCGATCCGAGCTGGTGTCCACGCCGCTGCGCCGGCTGCCGGGGCTGGCCTCGGAGCTCGGCCTCGGCGAGATCTTGCTCAAGGACGAATCGACCCGGTTCGGCCTGAACTCCTTCAAGATTCTCGGCGTGCTCTACGCCGTCCATCGCATCATGGAGACTCGCCCGTCCACCGACAGCGTGGTCGTGGCCTGCGCGTCGGCCGGCAATCATGGCCGGGCGGTCGCCCGCGCCGCCCGGGAGCTCGGGTTCTCGGCCAAGATCTTTCTCCCGGCCGGCACCGCCCGGGCCCGGGTGGACGCGATCGCCTCCGAAGGCGCCGACGTCACGGTGACTGACGCTGGCTACGAGGCCTCCGTTCGGCAGGTCGTGCGGGACGCCGAGCGACACGGGTGGTTGGTCGTGTCCGATACCTCCTGGCCCGGATACGACGAGATCCCTCGCTGGATCATGGCGGGCTACACGCGGATGATGAGTGAGGCACGCGAGCAGTGGGTGCCGTTGCCGACGCCGGACGCCGTCGTCATCCAGGGCGGGGTCGGCGGGCTCGTGTGTGCCGGGGCGAGTTGGTTCGCCCAACAGTACGGCGCGGCGCGTCCTTTCTTCATCGCGGCAGAGCCGATGGCCGCACCCTGTCTGTTGGAGTCTGTCCGTCTTGGGCGTCCCGCGACGGTTGTCGAACACGACACGATGATGGTCTGCTTGAAGTGCGCCGAAATCTCGCCGGTCATCTGGCCGGTGCTTGCCGGGGGCGTCGACGCCGTGGTCGCCGTGGACGACGCACGTGCGGGCTGGGCGATGCGCCGCCTGGCGCGGCCGACCGGCGGCGATCCGGCGGTCGTAGCCGGTGCCTCAGGCGCCTGCGGTCTTGCCGCACTCGCCGCGATCATGCGTGACGAGGTGCTGGCGTCGGTGCGACGAGCCTCCGGCCTTGGGCCCGACTCGCGCGTCCTCATCGTCAACACGGAGGGCGCGACCGATCCCGCCCTTTACCAGTCAGTCATCGGCGGCTGAGCAGCCCTTCTCGCTTGCCCGCAGGCCGATTCCCGGTGATGATACAGCCTCGCCACGGCGCCAAAGGACGCGACTCCGCGACGTGGACGCGACATGACGGCTCCGGCCACGCTCCGACGCACCCTCGGCAGATGGGACCTGGTGGCGATCGGCGTCAACCAGGTGATCGGCAGCGGGATCTTTCTACTGCCGTCGCTGGTGACCGCGCAGGTGGGCGCCTGGGCGGTCTTGGCGTTCGGCCTCGCCGGCGTGGCATCGCTGCTCGTCGCGCTCTGCTTCGCCGAGGTCGGCAGTCGCTTCGAGGTCACCGGCGGCCCGTACGTCTACACGCGCGCGGCATTTGGCCGCCTGGTCGGGTTCGAGGTCGGCTGGATGCAGTGGGTGACGCGCCTTACCAGCTGGGCCGGTGTGGCCAACGGCATTCCGCTGGCCCTGGGTTTCTACGTGCCCGCGATGGCCAGCGGCCTGCCGCACGTAGTGTTCATCGTCGTGATTTTCAGCGTTCTCGCGTTCATCAACCTGCTGGGCGTGCGCGAGGGCGCGTGGACCATCAATTTCTTCACCGTCAGCAAACTGTTGCCGCTCGGCGTGTTCATCCTGGTCGGCCTGTTCTTCATGCAGGCCGGGCCGTTCACGACCTATCAGACGGTGACCTGGCCACAGGCCTCCGCGGCCGGCTTGCTG
Organism: Vicinamibacterales bacterium; assembly: GCA_963667915.2. Taxonomy (GTDB): domain Bacteria; phylum Acidobacteriota; class Vicinamibacteria; order Vicinamibacterales; family UBA823. Next base: position 2,141,221 of record CAXXNN010000004.1, read on the forward strand.
CTGATCTTCGCATACGGCGGGTTCGATGTCGTGCCGGTGCCCGCAGGCGAAGCGTCGAATCCGCGCGGGCAGGTGCCGTTCGCGATGATTGTGACGATTGCCGCGGTCACGGCGGTCATGCTGCTGGCCCAGGTGGTCACGATGGGCACGCTGATGGGCCTGAACGAGTCGGCGACGCCGCTGGCCGACGCGGCGTTCGTCTTCATGGGCGCGGGCGGTGCGCTCATGATCGGCCTCGGGTCGGTGATCTCGATGACCGGCAACAACGCCGGTCAGGTGCTGACATCGTCGCGGATGCTGTTCGCCCTGGCGGAGCACGGCGAGTTGCCCGAGCGGGTTGCTAGCGTCCACCCGCGGTACCGGACGCCCCACGTGTCGATTCTGGTGTCGACCGGGATCGCCATGGCGCTGGCGCTGTCCGGGTCGTTCGTGGCGTTGGCCACGGCCAGCGCGGTCGCCCGGCTCGTCACCTACACCGGCGTCGCGGCCGCCACGCTGCGGCTGCGGAACCCGGAGTTCGATCGCAATGTGCAGCCTCCGACGTTCCGCATCCCGCTTGGCGCGCTGGTGCCGGTCCTCGCGATCGCGGTGTCGCTGATTATCCTGCTGAGTGCGTCCCGCGCGCAGCTGATCGGCGGTGCCGCGGCGCTCGCCGTGGGGGCGATCGTGTTCTTCCTGAACGACCGCATGACCGGCGGGCCGAGCCGCCGGAAAACGATTTCCCACGAGTCGTCGGTGACGCCGGATCGTGTCTCGCCGTAACGATCTTTCTGCTAGACGAAGCTCACGAACTCCTCGAGCGGCTTCTTCGCGATCGCCGGCACCTTGGCGCCGTCGGCCGGGTAGCCGACCACCAGCAGCAGGAACGGCCGCTCGTGCGACGGGCGGCCGAGGATCTCGTTCAGAAACCCCATGGGGCTCGGCGTGTGGGTCAGCGAGGCCAAGCCGGCGTGGTGCAGCGCCGTGATGAGCATGCCGGCCGCGATGCCGACCGACTCCTGCACGTAATAGTGCTTCACCTTGCGACCGTCCGGCAGCCGGCCAAAGGTCTCCCCAAAGATCGCGATCAGGATCGGCGCTGTTTCCAGGAACGGCTTCTGATCGTTCGTGCCCAGCGGGGCCAGCGCGTCGAGCCATTCCTGCGGCGCCCGGCCGCCGTAGAACGCGCGCTCTTCCGCTTCGGCGCCCTCTCGAATCTTCGATTTTGCGACCGGATCCGACACCACGACGAAGTGCCAGGGCTGCAGATTCGCACCGCTCGGCGCCGTGCCGGCAGCGCGTAGGCACGGCTCGATGACCTCGCGCGAAACCGGCCGGCCGGAGAAGTCACGGACAGTCCGTCGCCGCTTCACCTCCTCGTAGAAGTCCTGGGCGCGACGTCGCATTTCGTCCTCGGGCAGTTCGCGGTACTGGGTGAGGGGCAGGAAGGTCGGGGTCGTCATGGCTGCTCTCGTCAGGCGTTCACGGGCCTCCGGCGCGCGGCATTCTAGCATGCGGCCCGGACGTTCAGTGCGTGACCGCCGGGCGCCAAGTCCAGCGTTGAAGATTGACCGAACATTGGGAGATAATCGACCTTCCGCTGAACTGCCTCATCCATGCAGTGTCCGAACTGCGGTAACGAGACCCCGGCCGGCTTCACGGTCTGCCAGGTCTGCGAGACGCCGACGGAGTTGGACTCGACGGCGCAGAGCGGCGCTGCGCCGCTGGGCGAGTCGGACGCCGACGCCCCCACGGTCACCGCCGGTCCCGCGGACGACGGGTCGCTACCAACCGGCTATGGCGCCGAGGCCACCCGTACGGCGACACCAGAGGCCGGCGGGCGCCGTCAGGCCCCGTTGTCCGGCGGCCCGCTCAGCGTCGGGCGGTCGTTCGGCCCGCGCTACCGGATCGACGAACTGCTCGGCGCCGGCGGCATGGGCGCGGTGTACAAGGCGTACGACCAGGAGCTGGACATTCCGGTCGCGCTCAAGGTGATCCTGCCGGAAACCTCCGCGGACAAATCGAAAGCGGAGCAGCTCGAGCAGCGGTTCAAGCGGGAGCTGCTGCTGGCGCGGCAGGTCACGCACAAGAACGTCGTTCGCATTCATGACATCGGTGAGCTCGACGGCATCAAGTACATCACGATGTCGTACGTCGATGGCGCCGATCTCGCCACGATCCTGCGTGACGAGGGCACCTTGGCCGTGCCGCGCGGCCTGCGGATCGCGCGGCAGACCGTGGCCGGACTCGTGGCGGCGCATGAGGCTGGCGTCGTCCACCGCGATCTGAAGCCGGCCAACATCATGATCAGCGCGGAGGACGAAGAAGCGTTGATCATGGACTTCGGGGTGGCACGGTTCACGTCACGGACGACGACCCTCACCGCGTCCGGGGTGGTTGAGAAGCGCCGCAAACCGACCCAGCTGTCGTCGATCACATTCGGTCAGACCTCGCCGGGCGCCATCGTCGGCACCGTGCACTATATGGCGCCGGAGCAGGCCAAGGGGCTCCGTGCCGATCAGCGGGCAGATGTCTACGCCTTCGGGCTCATCTTTCGGGAGATGTTCGTCGAGCAAAAGCGATCGGCCGATGCCAACCCGATCGCCGAGCTGATGCAGCGCGCCGAGAAGGCACCCGCGCCGGTGCGGGATACGGTTGAGGACTTTCCCGAGGCGCTCGACCGGATCATCGCGAAGTGCCTCGAGCCCGATCGCGACAAACGGTACACGTCATCGGCCGAGCTGGCGCTCGACCTCGAGAAGCTCGACGAGAACGGCCAGCCGCTGCCGGTGCTCCGCACGCTCAGCCCGCGGCTCATGGCTGGCGCGGCGGTGTTGATGGTGGCGCTGTTGGCCGGGACATGGTGGCTCGTGCGCACACCGCCGATTCCGGTCCAACCCGATCCGCTGACGGTGTTGATCGCGGATTTCAAAAACACCACCAACGATCCTGCATTCGACGGTACGCTGGAGCCGATGTTGAAACTCGCGTTGGAAGAAGCCCCATTCATCAGCGCATTCGACCGGCTCGGGATCAGACGCATGTTCGGTGTCCCGCCTCCCGAGACGCTGGACGAGACGTCCGCGCGGCAGCTGGCGGTGAATCAGGGTGTGGGCGTCGTGCTCTTTGGTTCACTAGCCCCCGACGCCGGCGGATATGAGCTGTCGATGTCAGTGGTTGAGGTCGTCACCGGCAACGTCATCGCCGCCGTCGACGACCGGACGTCCAACCGGGACCAGGTCCTGGGCCTGGCGACGGAGCTGGTGGCCGAAATTCGCGAGGCGCTCGGCGACGATCCTTCCGACGCGGCGCGACGCTTCGCCCAGGAAACGCTGTCGACCACGTCTTTGGAGGTGGTCGGCGAATATGCGGCCGCGATGGAGGCGTACTCCCGCGGCAGGTTCGATGACGCGCTCCAAGGGTTCTCGAACGCGGTCGTCCTGGATCCAGACTTCGGCCTCGCCTACGCCGGCATGGCCGCGGTGTCGCGCAACCTGGGCAGGCAGGAGGATGCCGAGAACTACCTCAATGAAGCCATCAGTCGCCTCGACAGCATGACGGAGCGCGAACGCTACCGCACCCGCGGTCTGTTCTACGGGGTGACCGGAGACTATCAGGCATGCGTAACCGAATACGGCGATCTGGTCGCCCGGTACGCAGGAGATGCGGCATCCCGCAACAATCTCGCGCTGTGCGCCGCGTTTCTGCGAGACTGGCCCACGGCCCTGGAGGAGATGAGGCAGCTGGTCGAAATGGTGCCCGCGCGCGGCCTCTATCGGTCGAATCTGGCGACGTACCTGAGCTACGCCGGCGAATTTCAGGCCGGGGAGGAGGCAGCAAGGTTGATCAATGAGCCGGGGATGTTTGGCCTGACTGCTCTGGCCTTCGCCCAATTGGGACAGGGCCGACTAAGTGAAGCAAACGCAACCTATCAGGTGATAGGAGAGATCGACGCGGTGGGCGCATCCTATAGGGTCTCCGGTCTGGCCGACCTGGCGATGTACGAAGGTCGGTTTTCGGACGCCGCGCGCCTCTTTCGCGAAGGGGCGACGGCCGACTTGGCGAACGAGGAGCCAGACCTTGCTGGAAGAAAGCTTGCCGAGCTGGCCCAGACCCAAGTCTTGCGCGGCGAGACCGAGCAGGCGATCGCGGCCGCGGACGAGGCGCTGGCGGTCAGTCAAGCCATGAGCACCCGGTTTCTGGCGGCGCGCGTCTTCGTCGAGGCCGGCGAGATAGCCAGAGCCCGAACACTGGCCGGGGGCCTCGCCTCAGAGTTCCAAGCCGAGGCTCAGGCCTACGCCAAGATCATCGAAGGTGTAGCCACCCTGAAAGACGGCGGCGCTCGCGAGGCGATCGCACTCCTGATCGAGGCCAACGAACTGCTGGATACCTGGATCGGCCACTTCGATCTTGGCCGGGCCTATCTGGACGCCGGCGGGTTCCTGCAGGCCGAAGGGGAGTTTGACCGCTGCCTCACGCGCCGCGGCGAGGCGCTGTCGTTATTTCTGGATGAGGAGCCCACGTACGGCCATTTCCCGCCCGTCTATTACTATCAGGGTCGTGTCCGGGAAGCGCTGAACAACGCGGGGTTCGCCGAATCGTACCGCCGGTATCTCGATATCCGCGGGAACGCTGGCGAAGATCCGCTCCTGCCAGACGTCCGCCGGCGCGCCGGGCTGTAGAGCTGATTCCAAAGCTTTGCCCCCCCGGGAGGCGACCACGTTCGCCCTCCGGTGGGACGTAGACGCTCCGCTCGGGTTTCCTACTTCTTGCCCCCCTTCGCGGCTCTCACCTCGAACGTGGCACTAACGAAGGGCTGCTCCATCTTCTCACTGCCAATGATGATCCGGTAGTCTGTCCCACCCGGCAGATCCGTACCCGCCAGGCCAGGATTAGGAAGATACGGGTCGGGAAACGCCAGTTGCAGATTGAGCTGCCATGTAAACCCGTTGTCCACCGTCGGCAGTTTGAAGCCGCTGCTGCCGGGATCGATATCGTCCGGTGAAAACGAAAGCAATATCCCGTTCGCCTCGCTCACGAGCGTGACGACGGGGTTCGCGTCTGAGCTGTCGAACGCGTCGACCCCGTTCAGCGTGAAATGCCACTCTACCGGCACAGCGCTGCCGGTGTTTTGTCTCCTGGGCGGGAGGTTCCGGTCGGGCACGAGGATGTAGAACTGTGGCGCGATCGTGACGGTTACGATATTCGAGGCACTCTCGCTCACGATCTGCACCAGGAGGCCGGTGGTGGGATCGACTCCGTCCGTTATGTACCTCGCGGCGACGTAATAGTTATACGTCGTGTCGAACGCGAGATTGCTGGTATCGTCGAATGTCGTTGCCAATACGCCACCCACGGGACTAACCTCCGTGAAATCAGTCTCTCCGGCGACGCGGCGGTAGATCACGTACGCCGTGGGACTCGCGTCGGGCGTCCCCCACGTCAGCTCGACCCTGAGGTCTCCATCCTGCTCCACGCAGGCTGGGTCGCCGGGGTGCCCGGCCACGCATGCGGCCAGATTGGCCGGAGGTCCGAGCAACCCCGCGGCTACCGCAAGCGCGGTCGTGAGCTCGGCGTTCGTGCCATCGTCGCCGCCGCCGCCGAAGTCGAACTTCCCGAAGTCGAACTTCCCGAATCCGCCCTTGCCATCGGCGCCCCGACCGAGGTCGCCTGCGCCGGCGCCGAAGTCGAACTTGCCGAAGTCGAACTTGCCGAAGTCGAACTTGCCAAAGTCGAACTTCCCGAGGTCACCCATGTTCAGGTCGCCGAAGTCGAACTTGCCGAAGTCGAACTTGCCAAAGTCGAACTTGCCGAAGTCGAACTTGCCAAAGTCGAACTTGCCAAAGTCGAACTTGCCAAAGTCGAATTTGCCATAGTCGACCCCGGTCATGCCGAGCGACGCGGGGCCGATGTAGGGAAACCCGTCGGCGAAGAAATACACCCCGATGTTCCGCCTGGCGCCAATCTGATTCAGCCGGAGGCTGGCCCAGTCGTTGAATCCGGCGAGTGGTGCGTTGACGTCGTTCGGCAAACCGTCGAAATTTACATCCTGGAAAGTTATGCCTGGTAGAAATTGAACAGGATTGTCGAGTATGTTGTCTCCGTCTCCATTCCAGTCGATCGGACCTCCGAACTGCGTGCCCTCGAGACGAACCATCGCTTGTTCGCCCGCCAGGGGTGTCGTGCCAACGCAATGTCGCGCCACCGGTGTGCCGATCCCCGCAAAAGGCGCGTACCAGGCCGCGGCGTAGAGTGGGAACCCGCCAAGCCCGGTCGTCTCGAAGAGACTGCTTTCATTGAGATCGGCGAGCGCCTCGCCCGAGTAGTCGACGGCGAGGACGCCGTGCTTCAAGCCGCGCAACTGGTATAGGTAATTCATGACGCTCAGGTAATTTGGGGCGCAGTTCGGATTCCCGGTGAGTCCGCCGTGCCTCAGCATTACGGTGTGCCCGAGCTCGTGCATGATCGTGCCGGCGGTCTGGTTGTCGGTCCCCACCGGCTCCCCCGCCGCGTTGTCGAAGCCGCCCATCGTCACGGCGAAGTCGGCGCCGCCGAAATCGCCGATGCCCGTGTAGGTGTTCGGCACGTGGAACAACGGGTCGGTCAACTGACAGGTCTCATCCGGCAACCCGAAGTTCGGGTCGGGCATGGTCGGGTCTGGCGGGTCGCCGAGGAATTCATTCGTGTGCAAACAGTGTGCCTTGGGCACGCCCAACAGGTGGGGGAAAAAGGCGTACCGGAAGATGTCCTTCCTGGCGCGATCGAAGTTCAGCTCGCAGGCTCCACCTTCCCCGACGTCCAGGTAGTCTGGGTGGCCTGGAATTTCACACGGGTGATCGTCCCCGGGCGCGATATCCGGGACATAGGTGGTGACTAGCGCGTCCCTGAGGGTCTGGAAGCCGGTCTTCCACCCCAGCGTACCCGGATACCCGGAGAACTGGCAGACGAACGGCGGATCCTCATCGCCGGGCACGCATACCGTAATCATTTCGTCAAAGGCTTCTCCACCCCGAGCCCCGTCGGCGACCAGGATGACGCCGGGGACTCCCTGATGGTTGGTTCCCACGTCGAAATGGAGGTTGATCCCCGTCGTGAGGTCAAAATTCACGACCGGCGACGCGGCGAACGCGTCGACGACCTTCTCAATCGCCGCGGCCGTGGGCAGATGCGTATGGTGCGGCTTCAAGACGCCGCCGTACAAGACACCGTCGTCGGCATCGTCCCCAGCGTTGCTCGTCGTCGGGTCGGTAAACATGTAGCCGGCCTCGACGAAGATGTCCTTGTGGAAAGGGTCCGCGCCCATCGTCCGCAGATCCGGCAGTGTCAGACCGTTCGGATCCGTCAGCCCACTGTCCGTTTCCCATCGGTCGAGCAAGCCGTCAAGATCGAGGTCGTTGACCTCCGTCCGGTAGATGACCGCGCTCCAGGTCAGACAGTCGAACGAGGGAAACCCTACGTTGTCGACCGACGTGGTCAGGGAATCCATACCCAGAAGGTCGGGGGTCGCAACCGTCACGTTGTCCCAGGCCTCCCCTTCTAAGGCCTGAAACGGGTTGACGGAGACGATGTTCCCGTTGACCCTCAGGTTCTCGAACTTGTTCGCCTGCCCGCTGCCGACGATGTGGGTGAGCTCGCCGGGAACCGACGCCGGGTCGTAGAACCCTTCGATCGTCTGCGTCATCCCCTGCGTCGCGTTGTCCATGGCCGCGCTGCCGTCGTAGATGACGAACGCGCTCAGCGGCATCTCTGGATCCCGATAGATCAAGACCAGGCTGGCGCCCAGGGCTATCGGCGTGGCATTCGAGTTGCCCAGATCTGGCAGTTCAACCGGGTGGAATCCGTTGGCTTGGTGTCGTCCATCGACGACCGGCAAGAACCGGAGGGCGTCGAAGCGAAGGCTATAGGTTCGCTTCGAGCCGCCCGACTGGCCCGTGCCGCCCCCACCGCTCCAGCACGGCGTTGCCCCGAGCGGATCGCCGATCACTCCGAAGGTGCCGTCGGGAGTACTGAGCGGAACCCCGTGGAAGGTAATGCCGGCGCCGGCAGCGTTTCCACCGGCGTCTGAAACCACCTGCGCATACAGGAAGGCGGCCACGATCTCCGCTCCGTCAGGCACTCCCTCGATCAAGATGTTGCCTTGGGCGATGCCGTCGACACCCTGGCCGACCAGGCCGACCCCGCCCACTTTGTAACCGCCAGTCACGAAGTAGTTCTTGAAGAAGGACAGGGCATCCTGGGCGTGCGCGGGCCGACCCGCGAGCATGATGGCGGCGAGCGTGACGGCTCCTACTACCGCCTTTCTCGGCAATCCCGTTCCCCGTAGCAACTTTCCTGAGTCGTGAGCCATGGTGCATTCCTCATCCATCATCACGAAGGCCAAACGGAAACAGTAACTTCCAGCACTACACCTTCGTCCGACGACCGAACGTCCTCCCTAACAACGAACGAGCAGCAGAGCCGCCTGACAACAGTTCCGTATTACGAATCCGGAAACAGGTGCCCGGCACACGGCGCGAGTGGACGGCCGCACACGCAGGAGCGCCAGCCAATCACGCGCACGGCCGCTGGGAAGGATTGAATTATGTCCAATAGAGGTGCCTGTGCCAAGAACAATAAAGTAAGGCTCACAAAACTGTCGAGAACTCGATGACAGATCTGTAAGTTGGTGGGAGGGCCGAGCGTTGGAGGTCGGGCGGTCTGGCGACTGACGTCACCCGGCCGCGATAAGATGTTTCGCCGCCCGGCCGGTGTCATGTCGTGACGATGCTGGGAATTGGCGCGGCCTGGCAGGCCATGTGATGCACACCAGCAGACCCTCACACATCGCGATTCTCGGTTCCGGCGCCGTCGGCGGCTACTACGGCGCGACTCTGGCAAGGGCAGGTTGCCGCGTCTCGTTCCTGGCGCGCGGCGCGCACCTGGCGGCGATGCGCGAGCACGGGCTCGAGATTCGGAGTCCGCTGGGTGACTTCACGGTCGCCGCCGACGCGACCGACGACCCCGCGTCGGTGGGCCGGGTCGACGTGGTCTTCTTCGCCGTGAAGGCGTACGACAACGTGTCGGCCTTGCCGATGCTGCTGCCACTCGTCGCCGAACAGACGCTTGTCTTGACGTTGCAGAACGGTGTCGACAGTGCCGACGAGGTCGCGGCGGTCGTCGGCGAGCGGGCGGTGCTCGGCGGCGCGACCTACATCGCCACGGGCGTGTCGAAACCCGGCGTCATCGAGCAGACCGGCACGCATCGCAAGATCGTCTTCGGCGAGGTGTTCGGGAACCGAGAGCGCGTGTCCGATCGTGTGGCGGGGCTGGGGCGCCTGCTGGAGTCGGCCGACATCGAGATCGAGACGGTGGCCGACGCGCGGGTTCGCCTGTGGGAAAAGCTGATCTACCTGTGCCCGTTCGCCGCGTTCACCGGGGCGGCGCGGCTGCCGATCGGTGGGCTCTGGAGCGATCCGGCGACGCGGGATTGCTTCATGGCGGCGGTGGCCGAGGTCGCGGCGGTCGCTCGCGCCGAGGGTGTGGCCGTCAGCGACACGGTGGCGCGAGAGATCCGCGAGTACATGGATTCCCTGCCTGGCGCGACCCGTTCCTCGCTGCTGATCGATCTCTCACAAGGCAAGCGGATCGAGGTGGAGGCGCTGCAGGGCACGGTCGTCCGCCGCGGTCAGGCGGTCGGTGTGGCGACGCCGATCATCGCCGCACTCTACGCCGTGCTCACGCCGCATGCCGGAGGTAGGCCGGCGTGAGGGGCGACCCGTGCTGACCACCATTGCTGTTGGGTTCGTCCTCGGCTTCCTCATCGGCCTGACCGGTGTCGGCGGCGGCGCGCTGATCGCGCCGGCGCTGTATGCGGTCTTGGGTTTCAGCTATCAGTCTGCCGTCGCCGTCTCGCTGGTGTACGCCGTCATCACGAAGAGTGTCAGCGCCGTTCAGCACATCCGGCAGGGGGCGGTACTCTGGCGGATCACCTTGGTCTACGGCGGTCTGGGCGTACCCGGCGCCATTCTGGGGTCGCGACTGGTCTACCTTGCCGCCGGCGCCACCGCGCGCGCGCTTCCGTTCATCATGAGCGGTGTGCTGATGCTCGTCGCGGGCCTGATTGTCTGGGAAGCGCTCGACCGTGCGCCGGGCGGACGTCAGCGGCCGTTCTCCCCTTTCGCCCTTGGCTTCCGCAGCGTCGCCGTGATTGCCGTCCTGCAGGGCTTCGTCGGCGTCTTGCTCGGCGCGACCTCGATCGGCGCCGGGAGCATCGTGATCCTGTCGATGCTCTATCTCTTTCGCATGAGCGCACGCCAGGTCGTGGGATCGAACATCGTCATCGCGATCATCATGGGAACGCCGGCGTGGCTCACCCACCTCGCGCTGGCCGGGCTCGACTGGAACGTGCTCGGATTGCTGATGGTCGGATCGGCGGTCGGTGCCGTCCTGGGCGCCAAGTCGACGATGCTCATGCCGGAGCGTCAACTCAAGTTCGCCGTCGGCGGCCTCATCTTCATCGGCGCGCTGGCGACGTTGGCGAAAGCGTGGGGGAGTTGATCCGATACGCCTCGGGCGTCGGCCGAAGCGGTCGGTCGAACCAGGCCGGGCGCCGCGTGCCGTCCGGGCCGGGCGCGGGCCGGGTCTTCGCCATCCATTCCTTGTACACCTCGTGCGCCTTGTTGGTGTCGACCATGACGTCGCCGTACCGGTCGTCCGGCCCGGCCTTCTCGAGACGGACGCGCTGGTGCCAGCAGTGCATGCCGCTCACCGGGTCGGGTTGCACGGGGAACGTGACGTTCTGGTGGACGCCGACCTCGCTCCACCAGATCCGCTCGCTGTCCGGATCGTCACTCCGAAACGGTTGTGCGCCATGCACCTGGCGCATCACGTACCGCCCGTCACCGTCCCGTGCGATCCGGACGAGCGACGACGACGAGCGCGACCCGCCAGACTCCTCGTGCAGCCGCCACCGCCCGAGATGGTGGGACATGGCGAGGATGCCCGGCCGGATACCCTCGGTGACCCAGGCGCGCGTGACGAAGTATCCAATCCGCGTTCGTACCTTGACCAGATCGCCGGTGGCAAGGCCGTACGCGCGGGCGTCCGGCGTCGAAATCCAGAGTGGGTTATTGTGGGAGATCTCGTAGAGCCACTTCACCGCCGAGCGGGTATGGACCAACGTGGGCAGCCGGAAGTTTGGCAAGAGATCGAACTCGCCGGCCGCTCGGTCGAGGTCGCGCCAGTGCACATGCCCCGGCACGTAGCGCGGCACCGCGTGTTCGGGCCATCCCCAGTCGGCGAGCGTCTGCGACCGGAACTCCAGCCGGCGTGACGGCGTCTTGAATCCGGCCCGCGCGGTACCGTCGACGATCACCCCGATCGGCCGTCCGTCCTTCATGACGACTTCGCGCGAGTCGTCTCGCTCTCCGGTCGCCAGCTCCGAGTCGTCCAGCGGCCGCTGGTGCTGCGCATAGACGTCATCCTCGATCTTGAACACGCCGTATCGCCGCATGTAGGCGAGCGGCGTCAATCCCTCGCGCGCCGCCGTTTCCGGCAGGCCGGGCACCGAATGCTCGAACATCCAGCGGTAGTACTCGTCCACCGTCACCGGCTCACCGTCGCGGTAGGGCGACTCGAAGTACTGCCGGATGCCGAGGGCGCCGTCCGGATCCATGCGCCAGCTGAGGGCGATCCAGAACTCGCTTTCTTCCCAGACCTCGCCAGGATTTGACTCGTGGGTCGCCTCGACCGGATCGCCTCGTCGCTCGCGCGCGACCCGCGTGACCGGCTGACGGAAGCCGAGCCAGCGCGCCGCGTGGGTCTCCTGGCTCATCGTGTCGTGGCGCTCGGTGCCGAGGCCCATCGGCAGGATGTAGTCGGCAAACCAGGCGGTCTCGCTCCAGGTTGGGGTCAGCGCCACGTGCAAGCCGATCAGCTCCGGATCCTGCAGCATCTCCATCCACGAGAAGCCGTCCGGATTGGTCCACACGGGGTTGTAGGTCCGCGTGAAATATACGTCCAGCTTGCCGCGTCCCTCTTTCAGGAAATGGGGCAGCAGGAAACTGAGCTCGTGAAACGCCAGCGGAAACTCGCGGGGGAAGAGCAGCTCGTTCCAGTAATCCGGCGGCGGCGGCGGGTTCGGGTGGTTCGGCACGAACTTGTTCGCCGAGTGCGGATTGACGCCGCCCACCGAGCCGATCGACCCGGTCATGGCGAGCAGCAGGTACAGGCAGCGCGTGATCTGCCAGCCCCAGAGGTTGCCGGACGCGGCCGCGCGCCAGCTGTGCGTGGCTAGCCGGTTCCCAGCCCGCGCCACGGCGTCGGCCGCGTCGATGATCCGCGCGGCCGAGACCCCTGTTTCACCCTCGGCATACTCCGGCGTGAACTCGTCGTAGAGCTCCTTCAATGCGACGATGAAATTGTCGAACGTGCACTCCAGATCGGGGCGGGCGGCCTCCAGATAGCCTCGCCAGTCGACCCAGCGGCGCATGAACTCGCGGTCGAACCGTCCCGTCTCAAGGAGATGACGGACGATGGCGAGCAGCAGCGCGCCCTCGGTGCCTGAATAGGCTGGCAGCCACAGATCCGCTTTCGCCGAGGTGTTCGAGAGGCGTGGATCGATTACGATCACGGTGGCGCCCGCCGCTTGGCCCTCGATGATCCGTTGCGCGTGAGGGTTGAAGTAGTGGCCCGATTCGAGGTGCGACGAGAGCAGCAAGATGGTCCGAGCGTTGGCGTAATCGGGTGACGGACGATCGTCGCCGCACCACAGGAAGTGTCCGAGCCTGGCGGACGACGAGCACACGTTCGTATGGCTGTTGTGGCCGTCGAGTCCCCAGGCCTGGATCACACGATTCGCGTAACCGTCCTCGCCAGCCCTGCCGACGTGGTACATGATCTCGGCGCGCCGGCCTTCGACGATGGCACGCCGAAGGCGGCCGGCGATGTCATCCAAGGCGTCACCCCACGACACCTGCTCCCAGCCGCCTTCGCCCCGCGCGCCCGTCCGCTTCAGCGGATGCAGAATCCGATCGGGATCGGTGAGCTGCCCCGGGGTCACGACGCCTTTCGCACACGTGCGTCCACGACTACCGGGGTGCACCGGATTGCCCTCGATCTTGCGGACCTCCAGCGTCTCCTTATCGACATAGGCGAGCACGCCGCAGGCCGACTCGCAGTTGAAGCAGATGCTAGGGATGATCCAGTAGTGCCGCCGCTCCTTTCGCGGCCAGCTCGTCGACTCGAAATCGACGTAGTCGTCCCACGTGCTGGGGTGCGGATGCGAGCGGAAGCGTTTGGGTGGGCCGGATGATTCGTCAGTCATTGTGTCAGCTGTTGGGAACACACTGCCCGGCGTCCACCCAGACATACTCCCAGGCGAAGCCCCCGCCGAGCGCGACGACCGACGCCACCACCAGGCCGGCGGCACCCAGCGGCGAGCTCCACGCCCCGAGGCTTGCCAGTAGGGCCAGCGGCACCACCGTGCCGCCGATGGCCCCGCCCCAGAAGATCGGCGCGTAAGCCCCTCGGGTGATGGCGCGCACTGCGAGCTCGTGATGCCGGGTGGGGCTGGGCATGAGAACCTGCTCGACGAGCAGCAAGACGAGATGGACGGCCAGCGCGCCGAATAGCGTCCCGCCCAGGACGCGCACCGTCGCGGCCGACGCGTCGATCGGGAGCAGTATCGCCCCCAGGAGCAACGCCGCCGACGCCTCGGCGGCGGCCTGCGCCGCCAGGTCGATGACCGAGTGCGGTCCCTGCCACAGGTCACGCGCCAAACCTTGCGCGAAGAGAAAGGCGGTGTAGCAGGTGGCCAGGAGCGAGATGACGAGCGTCGGCACGACCAGCCAATCGAGCGGCGCCGTCCAGCCCGCCAGGCCGAGGATCAGCCAGAGCGTGGCCAGCGCGCCGTGGGCCGTCAGAAAGTAGGCGCCCCACACCATCCAGGATCGCCAGTTGGGTCTGGTGAGGATGTAGTAGAAACGCTCCGGGCGCTCCAGATCGACGATGAGAATGCCGGCCGTGATCGTCACGAAGAGCAACGCGACGGCTGGTGCCAGCACGGTGGCCACGCCGTCGGTGTGTCCGAGACCCCAGAGCAGCGCTGCCAGGAACAGGGCGCCGGTGGCGATCCCTTTCGTGAGCAGGTACAGGGCCATGTCCAGCCCCCAGGCTTGCTCGTGCGGCACGTCGTAATCGACGCGGGCCGCACCGGGTGAGGAGGGATCCTCTGGTGGCGCTCCCAGCGGCCGGCGTGTGATCTGGCCTTCCTTGAAGGTCAGCGGGAGCGTCGCCGCTTCGGGTTGCAGCACGCTCTCGTCCGCAGCGATATAGAACACCTTGGGTTGCGTGCCTTTCTCCGGCTTGCGTACCGAGGTGGGGACATGCTGGATGAGCGCGTTGATCGGATCATCGGGATCGTCGAGGTCACCGAACACCCGGCATTCGGTCGGGCAGACGCTCACGCAGGCCGGCAGGAGATTGTTTTCGACGCGGTTCGCGCAGAAGTTGCACTTTTCCGCCGTGTGGGTCCCGGGATCGATGAAGAGCTGATCGTACGGGCAGGCCACCAGGCAGGCGCGGCAGCCGATGCAGGCGTCACCATCGAGATCGACGATTCCGTCGCTCCGCTTGTAGAGCGCGTTCGTCGGGCAGATGCTCACGCACGGCGCGTCCTCGCACTGGTTGCACAGGACGGGGAAGAAGAACCGCGAGGTGTCCGGGAACTGTCCCTTCTCGACCGTCTTGACCCAGCAGCGGTTCACACCGATAGGAATATCGTGCTCCGCTTTGCATGCGACGGTGCAGGCGTGGCACCCGATGCACGTTCGGAGATCGATCGCGAAGCCGTAGTTAGGCACAAAACACCAGATTTCCAGAAAACACCGAGCGCACGGTGGATTCCCGCACCGGCAGCATACACGACGGTTGCGGTGGCCCGGGTGAACCGTCGGTAGTGTCTCCGACAGACTGCGACACTACCGAATCGTCAATCAACTGCGGCGGTGAGCAGCGCATTGAAAAACAGACGAAAGGTTCCGTGTGACTGGCCCCGGTGCTGCGCGCGGAAGCCGATGAGGACCACGCGCCCCTCGCCCACCGGGAGGTCGACGATGGCGGCTTCCCCCGCCAGGTGCTCGGCCCCTTCGAGCCAGCCGCTGAGCAGCGGGTCTCCCTCGCCGTAGCGGGCCGACACGCGAACGCCGGCGTCGGCTGCCTCCGCTGAAACGTGGAACGCGACGCTCGACGCGAAGAAGGCGGCGGTTCGGGCCGGCATGCCGAAGGCGAGCGGGTGGGAGGTGTCCACGTCCAGCGCGAGGAGTGACCCGGGGCAATAGAACTGTTCGGCCGGCAGTCCGTCCAGGATGTTGGTCACCGGCAGATCCAGCGCGGCGATGGCGAAATCGCTGGACGAGTCGAGCGCCACCAGGGTGCCTCCGCGCTCGACGAACTCTCGAAGCGCCGCGACGCCCGTCTCGCCCAGGCCGCCGGCGAACCGGGGCGGGACGCGGCCGGCCGCGTGGCCGTCCATGAAATCGCCCGGCCGTCCGTCGGGTAGCACGATGACGTCGAAGCGCGTCCACAGTTCGCCCGCCTGCACGTCGGCGTTCCGCAGCGATTCATAGGGAAACTCGTATTGCTCGAGCAGCCAGCGGGTCCAGCCCTCATCGATGTTGCCGATCCACGGTTTGTAGAGCCCGATCCGTCCGCCGCCGACCGCGCGTGACGGCACGCGGAGCGGGTCGGTCTCTCCGCGCACGTCGAGGCCCAAGTCGCTCGCAAGCCGCTCGACGACGGGTCGTACGTCCGTGGTCGCCGGCACGACGATCGAGCCGGCCACCACGGTACGTTCGGCGTTGGTGTCGCTGGCAAGCAGCCAGGACGGCGAGAAACCGGCGGCACGCAGCCGATTGACGGCGAGGGCGCCGCGGTTGCCGCTTCCCTCGATGACGAAACGCTCGGCGCCGTCGAGGTCACGCAGCGTTCCGGCAGTCAGCTCGGCCCGCATCAGCCGTACGAGCTCGGGCAAGTCGAATGGCGCATCGATCGTGTCGACCGCGACGCCCATCTGCAACGGGAGCGTCCAGCCGGCGACGTCGTACGGTCGTTCCGGCGAGGCGCCGGGCGCCAGCCGACGGATCGGATAAACCTGACGCTCGAGCAGCGTCTTCGCGTAGGCGCGGAATGGTTGCGCCATGAGCACCAGATCGGTGCCGGCCGCGTACTCGACGCCGCCCGCGACGAACGCCGTGCGCACCCGCTGCACTTCGACGCCACCACCGATCAGGACGTTCGTGAGCTGCTGAGCCGACGCGGGGTCGAACTGGCGCCGGGGCAGCACGAACGCGAACGGCCCACCGGCTCGACCGCGATCCACCGCGCGGCGACCCATGGTGTAGAAGTTCTCGACGATTTCTTGGCGGTACCGTGCCGCCGCGGTCAGCAGACCGCGGGCGGCGTCGAGGTCGTACTGGATGATGTCACGTAGCGTCCACACACCGCCGGGCCACGGATTGGGGAAGTTCGTCTGCGGTGCGTAGTGGGGCAGACCGCGCGGCGTGCCGGTGAGCTCTGCGGGCGACACCGTGATCGGATAGGACAGTCGCACGCTCGCCGCCTCGGTCAGCAGGCAGACCGTGTTATGTCCCAGCGGCGCCGAGTCCTCGTAGCCAGGCCAGTAGTAATCGTACATCGCGCTGGAAATGACGCCGGCGCGCCCCTCTCGCTCCAGCGCGAGTGCCATCGCCTGACCCAGCAGACCCGCTGCACGCCAGATGAGCGGATCGTAGTTCGGGTCGATCGGCGCGTAGTTCGGTGGGACAAAGAAACGCGGGCCGGTCGTGCCCATCTGGTGCATCGTCAGGAACACGTGCGGATGCCAGCGCTGGTAGAAGAAATTGGCGAGGGACCGGTTCTCCGCCATGTTGAGCATGAACGCGTCGCGATTGATGTCGTGTCCGACGTAGCGGTGGTACAGCCACGGCATCGGCGCGGCTTCGAAGGCGGTGCCGCGATTCTCGTCATGCCACTGCACGACGAGTTGGTGGCCGTCAGGGTTGAGCGACGGGAACAGGATGAGGACGACGTGCTCCAGCACGTCAAGCGTGGCCGGATCGTCGCCCGTGGCGAGGTCGTACAGCAGCTCGGCGGCCGCCTGGCTGGCGCCGATCTCTGTGGAGTGGATGCTGCATCCGATGGCGACGATGGTCGGATGCGACGCGGCCAGCGCGTCGGCTTCGTTCGCGTCCAGGGTCCGCGGATCGGCGAGCCGCTGGTTGGCGGCCTGAATCTGGTCGAGCCGGGAGAGGTTGCCTGGCGCGCTGATGAAGGCAGCCACGAGTCGGTTGCCGTCCGTCGTCTCACCGGCGTCGGCGATGACCACGCGGTCCGAGGCATCCGCGACGGCCCTGATGTAGGCGACGATCTCTGGCCAGTCGGCGAGACGCCCGGGCGTGCCCAGCTGGAACCCGAAGAATCGTTCGGGTGATGGCTGAGCCGCTGCCGGCGAGACGCCAAGGATCGCGAGGCAGACCGCCAGGCCGAGAAATGCTAGCAGCCCGTGGGGAAAGTCCCGCTGCATTCGTCGGGCGATGCCTCCCGTCTGGCGGCGTTGCTCCTTCCTCACATATTCCCGATAGGTTCGGTCGTCGCGCCTGGCCAGCCAGGTGCCTCGCCCGCCTCGGTGCGACGTGCGACTTTCACCACGGACCACTCGACCGGTGCGCCGATGCCCGACGCTCGGCGGCATCATCGTGGTCAGGTTGGTTCTCATCCAGCCGGCGCGCGGTCGCAGCCTTGGTTCAGCGGGGTCTCGGTGCGATGCGGGACTTGCACCAAGGGCCGCTAGGCGCCGCCATGATACCAGAGCTAGGAGCCCGTCCGAGTATTCGCGTCGGCCGCGCCGCGGCGAGGTCAGGAGGTCAATGATTGTCCGCGCACATCCCGGAGCACACGCGTGGACAGGATGACGACCGGCGCGTCGCTGTCGTACTCGTCGATGTGGTGACGCCGCCCACCGGCGACGCGGACCCGCTGAATCCGGCATCCGGCCGGGTAGCTGATGTGCGCCACGTGCTCGGGCAGGCGCAGGCCGCGGAGCAGGCCGTCGGCCTCGGCCTCATCCAGAGCGTCGGTGTGGGCCGCAGGCCGGTGGTCTGCCCGATGCGCCCAGGCGGCCAGAGGCAGGGTCGACGTGGCGCGGGGAGTGGACTCGGACCCGGCCGGCGCCGGATCGCGGCTCGGCGACCGTGCGACCGCCGTGGCGAGCATCGGAGGCGCCACGGTCGCGGGTGGACCAGACACCGGCGCCTCATCGCGCACCTTGGTCGGGCGCTGAAAATCTCTCAGGTCCGTTCGTAGCTTGCCGATTGTCCGCAGCAGCCACGACTGCCCGGCCGCCGACGAAAGGTCACTGTCGGAAGGTGGCGATGGCGCGATGCCGGCGGGCGTCGCCGGAGCGTCGTCGACGACCTCGACCAGTCCCTCGAGCTCGCTATCCAGTGCTTCCAGCAGCGGGTCGGCGGCCAGCGCGCTCGGCGCGGCATGTGGGCTTGGGCTGGAGGACGTGGCCAGGACTTCGCCATCCACGACCGGCGGCTCGTCTGTCGCCGCTGTGCCGGTGAGGACGGCCGAGAGGCTGATCTCTTCCCAGGTGTTGGTCTGGCTGCCTTGTTGGGACTCGGCGGCGACGCGCTTCGCCGGCTCTTGGTTTCCGCCGGCCTCGACTTCTCGCCGGGCCTGCTCGCGCGCCTCCCGTGCGACACGCTCGGCCGCCTCGGCGTCGCGCGTGGCCTGCGCGCGCAGCGTTTCGGCTGCCTGGCGCTGCCGCTCGGCGTCCTTGGCGGCACGCTCGGCCGCCTCGGCGTCGCACCTGGTCTGGACCCGGGCCGCTTCGGCCTGCTCGCGTTGCCGTTCAGCCTCCCTGAGTGCCTGCTCGGCCGCCTCGGCATTGCGCTTGGCCTGCCCGCGCGTCCGCTCTTCGATCTCCCGATGGTGCCGCTCGGCGTCCTGTGCGGCGCGCGCCGCCGCTTCGACGACAAGCTGCGCCTGCTCGCGCGCCTGCCGCTCGGCCTCCTGGCGCTGTTGCTCGGCGTTCTTTGCGGCCTGCTCGGCCGCCGCGGCGTCGCGTCTCGCGACCACGAGGGCCAGGTCGGCTTCCTTGCGCCGTTGCTCGACCTCATGAATCACCTGCTTCGCGGATTCGGCGTCGCTGGCAGCCTGCTCGCGTGCCTGCCGCTCGGCCTCCTTGCGCTGCTGCTCGGCCGCCCCGGCGGCTTGCTTCGCTGCCTCGGCGTCACGTGTGGCCTGCGCGCGTGCCTGTTCAGCCTCCTTGCGCTGGTGCTCGGCTTCCTGGACCGCTTGCTGTGCGGCCTTGGTATCGCGAACAGCCTGCTCGTGCGCCTGCCGCTCGGTCTTCTTGCGCTGCCGCTCGGCCGCCTCGGCGGCTTGCTTCGCTGCCTCGGCGTCGCGTGTGGCCTGCGTGCGCGCCTGCTCAGCCTCCTTGCGCTGGTGCTCGGCTTCCTTGACCGCTTGCCGTGCGGCCTTGGTATCGCGAACGGCCTGCTCCCGCGCCAGCCGTTCGGCCTCGTTGCGCTGGTGCTCGGCTTCCTCGGCGGCTTGCTTCGCTGCCTCGGCGTCACGTGTGGCCTGTGCCCGCGCCTGCTCAGCCTCCTTGCGCTGGTGCTCGGCTTCCTTGACCGCTTGCCGTGCGGCCTTGGTATCGCGAACGGCCTGCTCCCGCGCCACCCGTCCGGCCTCCTTGCGCTGGCGCTCGGCCTCCTTGGCCGCGCGCTTTGCCGCCTCGGCGTCGCGTCTGGCCTGCACGCGTGCGTGCTCGGCTTCCTCTCGCTGGTGCTCGGCTTCCTCGACCGCCAGCCTTGCGGCCTCGGCCTCACGTGCGGCCTGCTCCCGGGCGACGCGTTCGGCCTCCTTGCGCTGCTGCTCCGCCTCCTTGGCGGCTCGGGTGGCGGCTTCGGCGTCGCGTCTGGCCTGCGCGCGTGCGCGCTCAGCCTCTTCGCGCTGGCGCTCGGCTTCCCGAACCGCCTGCGCAGCCGCGTCGGCGTCGCGTCTGGCTTGCTCGCGTTGCTGTTCGACCTCCCTCAGACCCAGGGGGTCCGAGACCTCGGGCGTGGTGGGCGGCGAGCCTCGAGCCGGTGTCGCCACGTCGGGGTCCGATGATTCGCCGGCCGATGCCGGCGACGGCTCCTCGATCGCCGCGCGTTCGGCCGGAACCTCGTCACCTCGCGCGGCGCGCTGGGCCGCGAAATCCTCGAGTTCCGCGCGTTCTGCCTTCAGCGTGGTCGCCTTGTCCAGGTACTCCGTGATCTGAGTCGCGAACGACTCCGGGTCGCACCCGATGGAGTCGGCTTTCGGTTTCTTGAATCGCTTCAGCAGTCCCCGCCGCCGGCCGTTTGAACTCGGTGCGGCGAGTTGAGGCACGGTGAGGGTCTGCAGGTGGGGCGCATCGAGTGAGCGAAGGTGGCTGACGAGCTCCTGTTCGTCCGTTGGGCTCAAGAGTGCGCTGAGCAGAATGAGGTCGGGCACGCCACGCGCGATCGCGTCGATGGCGGCATCCTTCGAATCGACGAGCGTCAGCTCGCCGTCGACGTGCCGTCGTATGGTGGCCTGCAGCGTTTCGGCCTGCCGGGCGTCGGGCTCTATCGCGAGAACAGTAGACATCTGACCTCTTCGAGCGGGCCTACAGTTTGCGCAGAAGGAAGATGAGCGCTGCCGCGACCAGTGCGAACACCGCCACCGGCGCTCGCCAGAGGTTGAGCCGCCCGGCGGTCGCGCTCAAGGTATCGCCGACGACCGATACGACCGCTTGCGCGGATCTGACCGGCGCACCGACGACGTCAATGAGCCGGAGCTTGAGCCAGTCGAGGGCTCTTGGCTCGATGTAGGCCAGCGTCACCCCGATTCCCACGAGGCAGACGCCCGACGTGATCACGTCACGAACTCCGGTAGACATCCTTCGATTGCCCTTCCAGCTCACCCTTTCTTGATGCGTCGACGCACATCGGTTAACTGCAAACCTCGGTTAATAGCAAACCTCGTGCCGCGGCCGAGAGCGGGGCCTTGACGCCAGCAAACGGCGCAGAGTTCGACGCGCGTCGTGTCTGGCGCGCACGTCGGCCCCGAGCTGCGTGGTTGCACGGCCCATTCGGTGATCGCGATTACAAAATCGTCAAACGTACTGCAGGCGCCATTCGCGGGCGACGCGCCGTTGACGGGAGTTTTTGAGAGATCAGGCAGGCTCTTCCGTTGTCAACCGTGGCCTCCTCTCCGATGGCACGGCTGTTGCGGAACGTTCGCCTGTTCGTGGGCTGACGTGCTGGCATCGCCTGATGACGGAACATGCACCTGGCCCAGTTGTTTCGTGAACGACGGATTAACCGGAGGAGAGAAGTTATGGCATGGACGATCGAAATGTTGAAGTCGCTTCGGCGTCGGGAAGACGGGCAGGACCTGCTCGAGTACGCGTTGCTCATCTCGCTGATCGCACTCGTCGCGGCGGGAGCGGTGGCAGCGGCCGGCGGCCAGGTCGACGCGATCTTTGGCCAAATCGCCGGAGCGATCTAGGGGCTGCGATGGCTGGCCGCGCGGCGCGGGTCCGCGCCGGGTAGGCCAGCCATCGACCGCAAATGGAACTTGCGATGGAGGTCAGGGTGTCAAGCACCTTGGTCAATTATTGGGGGCACGGCGCACGCGCCATGCTGGCCCGTGTCGTCGGCACTGACGGACAGGACCTGGTCGAGTATGGCCTGTTGGCCGCGCTCATCAGCATCTTCGCCGCTGGTGCCGTCACCCTGCTGGGCCAAACGATGGACGCGCTGCTGTGGCAGACGATTGCTCAGAACTTCTGAGGGGTTGATGGCGATGACGCTTGCGTTGGGTGCCGGGACCGGTGCGCTGATCGATCTCCGCACACGTCGAATCCCGAACGTCGTCGTGTTGCTCCTCCTGGCGTCGGGGCTGGGCTGGGCCGTATCGGGAGCGACGGGCGTCACGCTGCCGTCGGCTGGCGCGGGTGCACTGTTCGGCCTGGTGCTGATGCTGCCAGGCCACTGCTTCGGCGGCACAGGGGCCGGGGACGTCAAGTTGTTCGCGGCGGCGGGCGCCGTCATCGGGGTCGAACAGGTGCCGCAGGCGTTTCTGTTCACCCTCATCGCGGGCGGTGTCGTGGCCGCCGCCGTGGCAGCGGCGCGGGGTCAGCTGGCCGCAACAGCCAAACGGGCGGCGAAGTTGCTCGCGTCGCCGGGTGAGACCAGGCGCGAAATCGATCGAGATCTGTCGGACCATCGGTTTCCCTTCGGTCCGGCCATCGCCGCCGGAACGGTGCTGGCGGCGTTGGTATGACTGGGATGGTAGGTGGAGTCATGAGGATTCGTCAGAACGAA
Source organism: Vicinamibacterales bacterium (assembly GCA_963667915.2). Lineage (GTDB taxonomy): Bacteria > Acidobacteriota > Vicinamibacteria > Vicinamibacterales > UBA823. The sequence continues at coordinate 2,163,579 of CAXXNN010000004.1, forward strand.
CGAGGCACGGCGTTGCTCGAGGCGGCGATGACGCTGCCGATCCTGTTGCTCATCGCTGTCGGCATCTTCGAATTCGGTCGGGCCTATCAGACATGGCAAGTGCTGACCAACGCCGCACGCGAAGGTGCCCGCGTGTCGGTTCTTCCCAGTGCCACGAGCGGAGGGGTCGAGGCCCGGGTCAGGAGCTACATGCAAAGCGGCCAGCTCTCGGGGTACGCCACGGCGCCGGTGGCGGTGAACCGCAGCGCCTCGATCACGGTCAACGGTGCCGCGGTGACCGCATCCGAGATCACGGTGGACTATCCGTTCTCGTTCATGGTGCTCCAACCGGTCGCGCGTCTCGTCGTCGCCGGCTCCTCCACGGGTGCGCCGTTGACGATGCGCGCGCGCGCGGTGATGCGGAACGAGTCGCAGTGACGGCGCACGGGGAAAGAGGAAAGACATGAATCGCATCCGAATCGCTGTGGTGTTCACGATCGCGCTGACGTGCGGCGGCGGCCTGGCCTACGGCACCTACAACTACCTGCAGCAGGTGCCCACGCGCACCATCGAGGTGGCGACGCTTCCGATCGTCGTCGCGACCGCGAACCTGGCGCTCGGTACCGAGCTCAGAGCCGAGGACCTGACGGTTGCGTCGTGGCCCGAGGCGTGGGCGCCGGAGGACGCGTTCCCGTCAGCCAGCGACCTCGTCGGCCGTGGCCTCATCGACTCGGTCGTGAGGGGCGAGCCCATCTTGGTCGGCAAGCTGGCAGATCCCGAGGCCGGCGCTGGGCTTCCGCCGATTATCCCGACGGGCATGCGCGCGGTGTCGGTGCGGGTCAACGAGGTCATCGGCGTCGCCGGCTACGTGCTGCCGGGCACGCAGGTCGACGTGCTCGCGACGGCCAGTCCGACCGACAAGCGTGAAGACATCATGACCAAGCTGGTGCTGTCGAACGTGCGGGTGCTGGCCGCCGGTATGCGCATGGAGCGCGACCAGGAGGGCGGAGAGCCGATGCAGGTGTCGGTCGTCACGCTGCAGGTCACCCCGGACGAAGCCGAGCGTCTCACGCTGGCCAGCACCGAGGGGAAGATCCAGCTCGCGCTCCGGAATCCGATGGATCAGGGCGAGCCGGAAACCTCCGGGATCAAGGCGGCCGTCCTGCTCGGCGCTCCCCGGCCGGCGCCGCGTCGGGTGGTGCGCCAGGCGCCGCCCGAACCACCACCACCACCACCACCACCGCCGCCGACCGTCGAAGTGATCCGCGGCAACGAGCGAGAAGTCGCCGTCGTGCGTTAGCGAGGAGGAAGACATGAGTGCCGAGCAGCAGAGACTGGATCGACGGACCGCGCGTACCGCGACTCTCACGTGGCGCCATGTGCGTTCGTGGATCGTGACGACGGCGATCATCATCATCATCATCATGGTCACGGTGCCCCAGGCTCAGGTCTCCGGTCCGTTGTCGGAGGATCTGTCGCTGGCGACGCGAATCGCCGCCGACGCACGCACCATCAACCTGCGAGTCGGCCGGTCGGCAGTGCTCGACCTGGAGTCTCCGATCACCCGCGTATCGCTGACCACGCCGGAGATCGCCGACGCGCTCGTGACGTCGCCCAGCCAGGTGCTCATCCACGGCAAGGCGCCGGGCACGATCTCGCTGTTCGTCTGGGAGCGCATGGGCGCGATCAGGACGTACGAAGTGGTCGTCAAACGGGACCTGACCGCGCTCGTGGACCGGATGCGTCAACTATTTCCCGGCGAGCCTGTCACGGTGGCGGGCAACGGCGCCGACGTCGTGATTTCCGGCACCGTGTCGAGCAAGTACGTCGTCGAGAAGGCCGCCGCCGTCGCCGCCGGTTATGTCGAATCAGCGGACCACGTGGTGAACCTGCTCAGGCAGCAAGAGGGCACCGCGTCCAACCAGATCTTGCTGCGGGTCCGTTTCGCGGAGGTCAGCCGCAGCGCGTTGCAGGAGCTCGGCGTATCGTTTTTCACCGGCCTGGCCGGTCACAAGGACTACGTCGGGCGGCTCACGACCCAGCAGTTCGCGGCACCCGAGTTCGACAACGACGAGGGCCTCGTGTTCAGTGACTTCCTTAACCTGTTCCTGTTCAACACGAAGGAACAGATCGGCGGGGTCGTCAACGCGTTGCAAAGTCGCGGCCTGTTCCAGAGCCTGGCCGAGCCGAACTTGATCGCCTTGAACGGCAAGGAGGCCAGTTTCCTGGCGGGCGGCGAGTTTCCCTTTCCTATCGTGCAGGGCACGGGCGGCGGCACGGCGGTCACGATCCAGTGGAAGGAGTTCGGCATCCGCCTGAGCTTCACGCCGACGATACTGAACGACGATCTGATCCACTTGAAAGTTCGACCCGAGGTCAGCTCGCTCGACTTCAGCAACGGCCTGACCTTGCAAGGCTTCCAGATCCCTTCACTGACGACCCGGCGCGCGGAGACCGAAATCGAGCTACGCGACGGACAGACGTTTGCCATCGCAGGGCTGCTGAGCAACACGGTCACCGAAACGATGAGGAAGATACCGGGCATCGGCGACATCCCGATTCTCGGGTTGCTGTTCCGGAGCCGCGCGAAGCAAAAGGAGCAGACCGAGCTGGTGGTGATGATCACGCCGCAGATCCTTCGGACGGGATCGATCGGCGCGGCGCCGACGCTGCCCAGCCTGGCCCAGCCGTTCCTCGACCCGCTCGACGAGCCAATTCCGCCACCGCCGCCGCACGTCCCGCAGGTCAGTCGCGCCGATGAGCCCGGCGGGCGGCTGGAGCTGACATCGGCTGCGACGCCGTTGTCACCGGTATTCCAGGCTCGGCCGAGCCAGGCTCGGCCGGGCGCGACGGCGCCGGTGCACGGCGCGGGCAGCGTCGAGGATCCGGCGGAGGCGGTCCGCGTGGCACGGGCGAGACTTCGCCAACTCGAGGCCGCCGAGGAGCAGGCGCAGGCGCAGGTGAAGCAGGACGCCGAAGCGGCAAAGGAGGCTGGGAAACGAGACGCCGAAGCGGCGAAGGTCGCCGCGAAGCAAGCGGAGCGGGACCGCAAGGCCGCCGAGAAGCTGGCGCAGGTGGAGGCGAAGCGGGACGTCGAAGCGGCGAAGGTCGCCGCGAAGCAGGCGGAGCGGGACCGGAAGGCCGCCGAGATGCTGGCGCAGGTGCAGGCGAAGCAGGACGCCGAAGCGGCGAAGGTCGCCGCGAAACAGGCGGAGCGGGACCGGAAGGCCGCCGAGAAGCTGGCGCGGGCGCAGGCGAAGCGGGACGCCGAAGCGGCGAAGCAGGCGGCGAAGGACGCCGAGCGGCAGCAGCAGGTAGCCGCGAAGCAGGCCGAGCAGGACCGGAAGGCGGCCGAGAAGCTGGCGCAGGTGGAGGCGAAGCGGGACGCCGAAGCGGCGAAGCAGGCGGCGAAGGACGCCGAGCGGCAGCAGCAGGTAGCCGCGAAGCAGGCCGAGCAGGACCGGAAGGCGGCCGAGAAGCTGGCGCAGGTGGAGGCGAAGCGGGACGCCGAAGCGGCGAAGGTCGCCGCGAAGCAGGCGGAGCGGGACCGGAAGGCCGCCGAGAAGCTGGCACGGGCGCAGGCGAAGTGGGACGCTGAAGCGGCGAAGCAGGCGGCGAAGGACGCCGAACGCCGACAGCAGGTTGCCGCGAAGCAGGCCGAACAGGACCGAAAGGCCGCGGAGAAGTTGGCACGGGCGCAGGCGAAGCGGGACGCCGAAGTCGCGAAACTGGCGACGGCGGACGCCGCGAAACAGGCCGAACGAGACCGGAAGGCGGCCGAGAAGCTGGCGCGGGCGCAGGCGAAACAGGATGCCGAAGCCGCGAAGCTGGCGGCAGAGGAAGCCGAACGGAAGTGGCGGGTTACGCGGCTGCTCGCCGGCGAGCGCGTCAAGCGCGAGGCCAGGCTCGCGGCGGTCGAGCACCACAGCCCGTTGTCGTCGGAGGCGCCGAGCGCCGGAGCCGAAACCGAGTCCAAGGACGTCCGTCGCGCGAAGGCCGCGGCGCACGAACTGGCCGAGGCTGAAGCAACGCTCGAGGCGGCGAACGAGGCATACATGCGTGAGCTGCAGCAGATCAAGGCGCTGAACGAAGCGTTGGTGTCGCAGGAGACGGCCGACGCCGAGCCGGGTGACGCAATGGCCATCGGGCTGGTCTTCGTCCCGCGCGATGGAGCCAAGGAACCGACGGGGCAGAGGAAATGACCGCCACGACGTGTCATCGTCGCGTGCGTCCGCCGCTCGGTTGCCGGCTCCGGCACGACGAGCGGGGAATGACGTTCGTCTTCGTCGGGCTGGGCATGCTGTCCTTCCTGGCCGCCACCATGCTGGCCATCGACGTCGGTATGCTGATGACGGCGCGAGGGCAGGCCCAGAATTCCGCCGATGCCGGCGCGCTGTCCGGCGCCGTCGCGATGGTCTACGACGATTTCAACGATCGCACGGCGGGTGGCCCGATCGTGCAGAGCGCCCTCGGCGTCGCCCGCAGCAACGCGGTCATGCACGCGAACATCTCCGTCGGGCCGGCGGATGTCACTTTTCCGGCGGCGCCGAATCCGAATGCGGCCCGGGTCAGGGTTCAGGTCTATCGTGCCGCCGCCCGTGGCAACCCGGTCTCGACCTTGATCGCGTCGTTCTTCGGCAGAGCGACCGTCGACGTGGAGGCATTCGCCACCGCCGAAGCTTCGCCGGCGAACGCCGCGACGTGCATCAAGCCGTGGGCGGTGCCCGACAAGTGGGACGAGGTGCAGACGCCGGCCTGGGACTCCTCGGACACATTCGACGCGCTCGACAATCGGGGGAATCCGATTGCCAATCCAGACATCTACGTTCCGGCGAGCCAACCGGGCTACACAGGGTACCACCAGGACCCGAACGGGCCCGACTACGGTAGACAGGTAGTGCTCAAGGCCGGCAATCCGAACCAGGCCATCAACGCGAGCCACTTCTATCCGATTGCGCTGCGGCCGAACACCGGAGGCGCGTGGTACGAGCAGAACATCCCGGGGTGCTGGCCTGGCGTGGCGCAGATGGGTGACACGGTCCCCGTGGAGCCCGGCAACATGACCGGGCCGACGGTCTCAGGCGCCCAGGCGCTGATCGATCAGGATCCGACCGCCTACTGGGATGCCGGCGCGCGACGCGTCGTCAGCAACCAGAATCCGAGTCCGCGGACCGTCGTGCTGCCGGTGTTCGATCCGATGGTGTACGAAGACAGCCGGCAGCGCGGCCGGCAAGAGATCGAGATCGCGAACCTCGTCGGCTTCTTCATCGAGAACCTTCAGGGCACCGACGTCGTTGGTCGGATCGTGCCGATGACCGGCTTGATTCGAAACGGCGGTGGCGGCGGCGCCGTGCCGGGCGGCGCGTTTCTGCGAGCGATCAGGCTCGTCGAGTGACACAACCATGGCTCAGCTAACAGCACAGATTCTCGGCGAAGACGAAGAGTTTCGCCGGCGCCTGACACTTCTGCTTCGCGCCGGCGGAATGCCGGTCGGCGTCGTCGACCGCAGCACGACAGCCGAGGTCGCCACGGTGGACCTCGTCATGATCGATATTCGGACCGACACCGCGCGCGGGATGGCGACGATCGAGCGCACGCGCGCGGGCGCTCCCGCGGCAGCGATCTTCGCCATTGCGGGTGCGTCCGAGCCCGAGCTGATTCTCGAGTCGATGCGCGCCGGTGCCAACGAATTCATCGCATGGCCGGCCGATGACGCCGGGAGCACTCCCGCCAAATCCGTCGAGGACGCGCTGTTCGGCGCCGTGCGTCGAGCCGCTGCGCGGCGTGATGCCTCGCCGGGCAATGGGCGGGCGCAGGGGATGACGCTGTCATTCCTCGGCGCCAAGGGCGGCGCGGGCACGACGACCTTGTCGGTGAACTGCGCCGTCGATCTGGCGCGGCTCACGAAGAAGCCGACCCTCGTGATCGATCTGAAAGCCTCTCTCGGTGAGGTCACGCTGTTCCTGGGGGTGCGACCGCGATTCACCCTGCTGGATGCGATCGACAATCTCCAGCGGTTGGACCGTGACTTCTTGAAGGAGCTCGTCACCAAGCACAAGTCGGGCCTCGAGATTCTGGCCGGCGCCGACGTGTTCGATCGGCCGAACGGACAGGATGCCGGTGCAATCGAGGAATTGCTCCGGGTCATCGCACGCGCCTACGACTACGTCGTGATCGACTGCGGCAACGTCGTGAACGCGTGCACGACAGTGGCGCTCTACGCGTCGGAGACGACCTTTCTCGTCGCGAACCCCGATGTTCCATCGATCCGGAACGCCCAGCGACTGCTCGAGCGAATCCGGGAGCTCGGCGCCGGCAGCGAACGGCTGCGCGTGCTGCTGAACCGCGGCTCGGACCAGCACCTGATCACGCCGAAGCAGATCGAGTCGGCGCTCGGTCTGAGCATCCACCAGACGTTTCCGAGCGATTACCGAACGGTGGCCAACGCCTTGAACTCCGGGGTGCCGCTGGCGCTGACGAACCACTCGGATCTGTCGGCTGAGTTCGAGCGCTTCACGCGCGAGATCGTCGGCGAGCCAGAGGCCGTCGTGGCCGGTGCCGGCGCGCGGCGCTCGGCCTTTTTGGGGTTGTTCTAAGCGCCCGAGGATGAGCCATGACGATGACGACCACCGCGAGCCTCCCTGTCGACCGCGCCGAGCGGCCGATGCGCAGCGATGCCCTGCGGCCCCAGTACCTGGAGCTGCGGGCCAGCGTGCACCGCAAGCTTCTCACTCGGCTGAATCTCGAGGCGCTCGCAACGGCCGATCGGTCGCGCGCCGAAGCGGAGATTCGCGCGTTGCTGGTGGATCTGATCAACGAAGAGGCGATGCCGCTCAACATGAGCGAGCGCGAATCGATTCTGCGCGATGTGCTCGACGAGGTGTTTGGCTTCGGACCGCTGGAGCCGCTGCTCCGCGACGCGACCGTGAGCGACATCATGGTGAACACCGCCTCACAGGTGTTCGTGGAACGGAACGGCCAGATCGAGCGCGTGGAGTCGACGTTTCAGGACGACGCGCACCTCATGCGGGTGATCGATCGGATCGTCAGCGGCGTCGGCCGGCGCATCGACGACAGCTCGCCGATGGTCGACGCGAGACTGCCCGACGGCTCCCGCGTCAACGCCATCATTCCGCCGCTCGCGGTCGACGGCCCGCTGCTGTCGATCCGCCGTTTTCCGGCGGAGCGACTGAAGGCCGACGACCTCGTTTCGTTCCGGGCGCTGACCCAGCCGATGATGGACTTTCTCGAGCATTGTGTGCGAGCCAAGCTGAACTGCTTGATCAGCGGCGGCACCGGCGCCGGCAAGACCACGCTGCTGAACGTGCTGTCCGGATTCATCGGGTCGCGCGAGCGCATCGTCACCATCGAGGACGCAGCGGAGCTCCAGCTCCATCAGGAGCACGTGGTCAGGCTCGAGACACGGCCACCAAACGTCGAGGGCAAGGGCGCGGTCCGGCAACGCCAGCTCGTCATTAATGCCCTGCGTATGCGGCCCGACCGGATCGTCATCGGGGAGGTTCGCGGCGAGGAAGCACTCGACATGCTGCAGGCGATGAACACGGGCCATGACGGCTCGCTCACGACCGTGCACGCCAACACGCCACGCGATGCGCTGGGGCGGCTCGAGACGATGCTGGCGATGGCGAACACGAATTTACCCGAGCGCACGATGCGCCAGCAGATGACGTCGGCGATTCAAATCGTCGTCCAGCAGGCGCGCATGAGCGACGGCACGCGAAGGGTGACGAGCATCTGCGAAATCACCGGCATGGAAGGTGACGTCATCAGCATGCAGGAAATCTTCACGTTCGAGAAGGTCGGTATCAGCGAGGACGGCAAGGTGATCGGTCGTTTCCGGGCAACGGGCGTGCGACCGAAGTGCAGCGAGCGCCTGGCCGCCGCGGGCATTCATCTGCCGACGGACATGTTCGAGGGTGTGACGGAGATTCGATGATGCTCGCCATGATCGCCGTCGGGGTGTTCGTCGTCGGTGCGGGTGGCGTCGTGCTGCTGTACCTGCTCGCCGTCAGGTACGGGGAACGCGGTCGCGATCGGCGGCTGCAGCAGCGGTTACATGAGATCGGGAGCGTCGTCGCTCAGTCCGCGGACGAGGAAGCGCAGACCGACCTCATCAAGCAGCTGGTGACCGGGCCGCTGCCAGGCCTGGACAAGCTGATTGCCCGCAGCGGCCGCGGTTCCGGATTCGGCCGATGGCTCGAGCAGAGCGGTGTTCGGCTGAGTCCGAGTGCGGTCGTGATGATCGTCGCGGGCTGCGGTATCGCGCGGGGGGTGCTCACGGAGCTCGTCGTCCGGCAGCCGCTGGTGGCGCTGGCAGTCGGCGGGGTCGCCGCCGCGATTCCGGTGCTCGTGCTACGACAGCGTCGGACATCGCGTCTGCGTCGGTTCGAGGAGTACTTTCCCGAAGCGCTGGATCTCATAAGCCGAGCCGTCCGCGCCGGCCACGGGTTCACGGCGGGTCTGAAGATGGCAGCGGAGGAGCTGGAGGATCCGGTAGGGTCCGAGTTCCGCAAGACCTTCGACGAGCAGAACTTCGGGCTGCCGCTCAAGGACGCGCTGGCCAATCTCTCCGTTCGTATGCCGCTGCTGGACGTTCGCTTCTTCGCCACCGCCGTGCTCATCCAGCGTGACACGGGCGGCAACTTGGCGGAGATCCTCGAGAACCTGGCCAGCGTCGTCCGGGAGCGGTTCAAGATCCTGCGGCAGGTGCACGTGCACACCGCGCACGGCCGCTTCACCGCCTGGGTGCTGATGGCCCTACCGGTCGGCCTCTGCATCGCCCTGTCGTCGATCAATCCCGAGCACATGAACCTCCTGTTCGAGGAATCGATGGGACAGAAGATGCTGGCCGGTGCCATCTCGCTGCAGATCCTCGGGTACATGTGGATCAGCCGCGTCGTGAAGATCGAGGTGTAACGTGGCAATGACGTTAGCGGTGCTGGCCTTCGTGTTCGTGTCGTTGTCGATTCTCGCGACGGCGATGCTGGTGTCGTCGAGCGGCACCGCCGTAGTCGATCGCCGGCTCCGGGAGCTTCAAAGCGCGCTGCCGAGTGCCGGAGACGCGCCCGCCCGCTTCGGATCGATGTTCGGCGTCTTCAAGCGCGTGGGGAAAGCACTGCCCCGTTCGCCCAAGGAGATGAGCAAGATTCGCCTGCGGCTGACGCATGCGGGATTTCGACGCGACGACGCACTGCCGCTGTTCTTCGGCATCCGCGCGGCGACGGCGCTCGGCCTGTTCCTGATCTTTTCCACACCGGTGCTGATGCGACCGAACATGATGGCTGCGGTGGGCGGCCTACTGCTCGGCTACGTCGTGCCGGGCATCATCCTGGCGCGGCTCGCCAAGCGCCGGCAGCATCGCATCCGTCTCGCGCTGGCGGACACCCTGGATTTGCTCGTGGTGAGCGTCGAGGCCGGGCTGGGGCTCGACCAAGCCCTGCAGCGAGTCGGGGACGAACTGGCGTTCGTCTATCCCGAATTGTCGAGCGACTTGCGGATCGTCAACTTCGAGCTACGCGCCGGCACCAACCGCCCGGAGGCGCTCCGCAACCTGGCGGACCGGACGGGGGTCGAGGACCTGAGCGCGCTGGTGGCGATGCTCATCCAGACGGATCGTTTCGGGACGTCGGTGTCGAAGTCGCTGCGGGTACATGCGGACACGCTACGGACCAAGCGCCGGCAGCGAGCGGAAGAAGCCGCGGCGAAGACCGGCGCCAAGATGGTGTTTCCCCTCGTGTTCTGCATCTTTCCGGCCATTTGGATCGTGACGATCGGTCCGGCGGCCATCCAATTCGTCAACGTGCTCTTTCCGATCGTGGAGCAAGGTCAATGATCCCGAGTCGCGCGGACCTGTCCTCGGCGCGTGTTCTCATCCGCAACGCGGACACCAACCGACTCCTCGCCGACCGCCTCGCCTCCGCGACAGGCCGTCTGGCCAGGGCTCGCGGACTGCTGGGACGTCCGTCGCTGCCGTCCGGTGAAGCGTTGTGGATCGCGCCGTGCCGTGGTGTGCACACCTGCGGCATGCGCTTTCCGATCGACGTGGTCGCGCTGGACGTGTCCGGCACGGTCGTGGATGTTGTCCGCGAGCTTCGGCCATGGCGCATCCGGCTTCCCCGGCCGGGCACGGTCGGTGTGCTGGAGCTGCCGCACGGCACAGCTGAGGCGTCGAGCACCCAGATCGGTCACCACATCGAATTTGAGGTCATTGCCGATGTCGATATCACAGCCGACGGCCGCGACTGAGACGTCCATTCCCGAGTCGATTTCGGGGCCACCCGAAGCTCCGTCGACACCGGAGGCAACCGGACTCTCGTTCGACCAGCTCACGCAGCTGGTACTGAAGGTCCTGTATTTCTCGGAGGCAACCGGCACGGAGATTGCCGACCGGTTGCACATTTCGTATGCCGTCTTCGACGGCTTCGTGCAGCATGCCAGAGCCGAGCGGCTCGTCGAAGTGCGCGGTGCATCCGGTACCGGCTCCGCCGCGTATCAGTATGCGCTGACGGACCTCGGCCGCGATCGCGCGAGGCAATATCTCGATATTTGTCAGTACGTTGGTCCGGCGCCCGTGCCGCTGGCGCAGTACGTAGCTGCGATCCGGGCGCTGGGAGGCGCCCGCCCGGTGGTCGACCGCGAACGCCTCGAGGCCGGGTGCTCGCACCTGGTGATCAGTCCACGAATGCTCGATCAAATCGGTCCAGCGATCAACTCTGGTCGGTCGCTGTTTCTGTACGGCCCTCCAGGCAACGGCAAGACCGTGATCGCCGAGGCGATTGGACGCGTGCTGGGCGGAGACCTGTGGATACCTCACGCAATCGACGTCGATGGTCAGATCATCACGATGTTCGACCCCGTCAATCACGTGCGGCGGTCCACCTCGGACGAGGGCAGCGACCTCATCACGACGCGACCGCACGACCGCCGCTGGGTGCGGGTGCGGCGTCCAGTCGTCGTCGTGGGCGGCGAGTTGACGCTGGACATGCTCGATCTCACGTTCAATCCGATCGCCAAGTTCTACGAGGCCCCCATCCAGTTGAAAGCCAACGGCGGCGTGTTCGTCCTCGACGACTTCGGCCGGCAGCGGGTGCCGCCGCGCGATTTGCTCAACCGGTGGATTGTGCCGCTCGAGTCGCGGGTCGACTATCTCACGCTGCACACCGGCCGAAAATTCGAGGTGCCGTTCGAAGTGTTCATCGTCTTCGCGACGAACCTGCAACCGGAAACGCTCGCCGATGAAGCGTTCCTGCGCCGCATTCCCTACAAGGTTCTGGCGCGGAACCCGACGTTCGACGAATTCACGCGGATCTTCGCGCTCAACTGCGAACGCCACCAGATGCGGTTCGACCCGGTCATCGTCGAGTACCTCGATCGCCAGTACTACAAGCCGCGCGGCATCGAGATGCGCGCCTGCCATCCACGGGATCTGATCGAGCAGATCGTCGACCTCTGTGGCTATCGCGGCCAGGAGCCGGCGATCGACCGTGACGTGCTCGATACTGTCTGCATGAGCTACTTCCTCGAGCAGACCGATACCGCGCCGGCGGCAGCTTCGGCGGTCGGGCCGGCCCGGCGTCAGATGGTGCACGCATGAGTCGGCGACGCCCGCTGACGGGCGATCTGCGCGACGCGTGCGCACGGATCCTCCTGGCCGGTCTGTTTCTCGGGCTGGCCGTCCGAATCGGCGAGAACTTCCTCCTCACCGGAAAGCCGACCGGTCTCCTGTTGCTGGCCAGCGAATTGCTCGTCGTCGTGCTGACCTGTTTCAGGCGGCGGGCGCAGTGGGTCGAACGCGGGCTCTGGACGCGGGTGGTCGCCAGCGCGTCGGTCCTCGGGCCGATGTGTCTGCAGCCGACCGACCTCTCGGGCATGGCGCCCGAAGTGGTTACGGCCACCTTGTCCGGCATGGGGTTGGCGGTCATCGTGGCCGGCAAGTTGTCGCTCGGACGCAGCTTCGGATTGCTGCCGGCCAATCGCGGCATTGTCAGCACCGGGATATACCGCCTCGTGCGGCATCCGATCTATTTGGGCTATTTCGTCACTCATGTCGCCTTCCTGCTCGCCCATGGGTCCATTTGGAACCTGGTGGTGCTGGCGGTGGCGGACAGCGCGCTGTACGTCCGAGCGGGGCTCGAGGAACAGACGTTGTTGCAGGATCCGGCCTACGCGCGCTATTGGGCCAGCGTCCGGTGGCGTCTGGTGCCCGGGCTGTTCTGATCCAGCCGGATCGAAGTTCGCTGTTACGGGAGTCGGAGCGTCGCGAGCGTCGCGCCCAAGTGACTATCGGGCGCATCGGAAAACCCGGTCACCAGCGTGTGGTGTTCCAGCACCTGCCGCACGATGCCACGCTGGGTGCCGGTCCCACGGCCGTGGATCAGACGAATCTCCCGAAGTCCGACGGCGTGCGCGGCGTGGATGTACTCCTCCACGACGGAGCGGATGTCCTTCGGTGCGAAGGCATGGAGGTCGAGCGTGCCCTCGATCGGCACGCGGTGCGGCGACGGGACCACGCCATCCGGTGCCGCGTGCGGGCCGTCGTCGTTCGTGGTCACGCGGACCCGCTCGACGGCGCGCGGTCGGCGTCGTAGCTTGCGGTGACCGACGTCGTGATACCGCCCCGCACGGAGAAGTCGCCGACGATGGTCATCCGTCTCGGGTGGCAGGCGGCGACCAGGTCGTCGAGAATTTGGTTGGTCGCGGCTTCGTAAAAAATCCCGCGGTTTCTGTATTCGATGAGGTAGTATTTCAGCGCCTTGAGTTCGATGCAATGCTGGTCGGGCACGTAGGTGATCCCGATCTCACCGAAATCTGGCAGGCCGGTCTTCGGGCAGATCGACGTGAATTCCTGGCATCGGATCGAGATTTCGTAATTGCGATCGGGGCGAGGGTTGGGAAAGGTTTCAATTGCAGCGCTTGCCATACCGCACGATTCTAGCACCGCCGTGGCACGACACTTGTGGTGCCCGGATCGCCGTCATTGACAGCAGCCCAGGCACAAGCTAGCATACGGCGGTTTTTGGGCTGAAACCGCGATCGTCGTCCGCGCGCGCGACGGTCGACCGGATAGATTGTGTGCGCTCAAGTCAGGGGGATGCCGATGGCCGACGCCCGAAGGATGGGCAAGTCCGAACTCTTCTCGCACTTCGCGGAGCGCTTCGAGATCAAACGGACGCAGGCTCGCGAGATCTTCGATGAGTTGAACATGCTGGCCGAGAAGGAATTGAAGCGCGCAGGCGAGTTCGTGCTGCCGGGAATGTGCAAGTTGGTGGTGCAGAATCGGAAGGCCCGTCTGGGTCGGAATCCCGCGACCGGCGAGCCGATCAACATCCCCGCGAAGACCGTCGTCAAAGCGCGTATCGCGAAGCAGCTGAAGGACGCCGTCCTCCCGTCGAAAGTAGCGCCTGGAAACGGCGAGGACCACCACGGCGCCGTGAATGCGCGGCCGGCCTCGGTTGCATCCGAGCGGGCCGTGCGCGCACGGGGCGGGTCCGGCTGACGGCACCCCGGTCGGGGCTCAGGCCGAGTGGTGGCGTGTCCACATTGTCGTCAGGCTGGGTCCTCCACCCACGCCACTCGCCGCCCGGAGTGCTCCCGGCGGCCCTCCGCCTCGTTCGATGCGGCGCTGGACGTTCCCCACGCGCGGCTAGGCCCCGCGCAGCCGTCGAGCCAACTCGCGAATGTCGAGCCGGCCCATCTTGTGCTTGAGCGTGCTCAGGGGAATGTCTAGATAGCGCGCCGTCGCCGACACGTTCCAATCCGAGCGTTCCAGCGCGCGCAGGATGAAGTTTCGCTCGAACATGTCACAGGCCTGCTGCAGCCGATTCCCGCTTGCGGCCGTCCCCCTGTCCAGGTGGGCCAGATGGTATTCGATCGGGAGGTCCTCATCCGTGATCCACGGTTTGTCGGTCACCGCGACCAGGCGTTCGATGACGTTCTCCAACTCGCGGATGTTGCCCGGCCACCAGTGCGTCGAAAGCAGCTTGACCGCCGAGTCCGCCACACCCTCGATCGCCTTGTGGAACTTCCGGTTATAGCGTGACACGAACAGTCGGCACAGGTCGGGAATGTCCTCGGTGCGTTCCCGTAGCGGCGGCATGCGGATCGGGATGACGTTGATGCGGTAGTAGAGATCCTCCCGGAACCTCCCGGCTTTGACCGCCTTGTCCAAGTCGGTGTTCGTGGCGACGATGAGCCGGAAGTCGGTCGGAATCGGCTTCGGGTTGCCGATGCGCTCGATTTCCCCTTCCTGGATCGCCCGGAGCAGCTTGGGCTGCAAGTCGATGCGTAGCTCACCGATTTCGTCCAGGAACAGCGTGCCTCCGGCAGCCAACTCGAATTTTCCGAGTTGCTGCCGGTGGGCGCCGGTGAACGCGCCGCGTTCGTGGCCGAAGAGGGTGCTCTCGACGAGGTCGGCCGGAATGGCCGCGAGGTTGATGGCAATGAACGGCGCGTCGTGGTGGCCGGACCGCCGATGAATCCGCCGTGCGAGCAGCTCCTTGCCGGTGCCGCTCTCGCCGAGAATCAGCACGGTCGTGGGCAGTTGCGACACCTTTTCGACCAGCTCGCCGATCTCGCGTAACGACCTGCTCTGTCCGAATACCAGCTCCGGCTCGGCTTGGTCGGCGACCTGGGCGCTCAGTGACAGAACCTGGCGGTTCAGCTCCTGACGCTCGATGGCGTGGTGCAGGAGCGACTGCAGTGCGTCACCCTCGAATTCCTTGGTGATGTAGTGGTACGCGCCGTGCTTCATCATTTGCACGACCGTCTCAACCTCGTCGATCGCCGAGATCATGATGACTTCGATCTCCGCGTAGTTCTCCTTGACGATCTGCAGCAGCTCGAGCCCGCTGATGCCGGGCAGCCGAACGTCCACCAGCATGAGATCCACGGCATGCTCTTTGAGTAGGGGGATCGCTTCCTCGGCGCTGGGCGCCGACAGGGTCCGGTAATCCGGACGAAGCAGCGCGACGAGTGCGCTTCGCGTAGACTCGTCGTCATCGACGATCAGGATGGTCTTGAGCTTGCGGGGCATGATCGACGTGCGCGATGGTGAAGGATTCGGTATTGTAGGTCTCGCTCCGACGCCGGCGCAAGGCTAAGCACTGGTGTTCGTAATTGCGGTGGCATTCGGCTGGCGATGCATCCCGGCTGGCGGCGTTGCTCCTTCCTCATATATTGCCCGATATTCTCGGTCGTCGCGCCTTGCCTGCCGGGCGCCTCGCCACCCTCGGTGCCTCACCGTAATTACGAACACCAGTTACTTGGCTATAATTCTCGAGGATGTCCCCGATGACGACGGCGCGCCCATCCGGCGACCTGAGCCGCGATCAACGCCTCGAGCTGTACTATTATGTTCGGCTGACGCGCGACGTCGAGGAGCGGCTGGCCGTGCTCTACCGCCAGAACAAGGTCGTCGGTGGTCTGTATCGTAGCCTCGGCCAGGAGGGGGAATCGGTGGCGTCGGCGTACGCGCTGGCCGAGAACGACGCGGTCGCTGCGCTCATTCGGAATCTGGGGTCGGTGCTGGTGCAGGGCGTGCGGCCGCGCGCCGTGTTCGCCCAGTACATGGCGAAGGGCTCGTCGCCGACCCGCGGTCGGGACCTCAATCTTCATTTCTCGCACATTCCGCAAGGCGAGGGCGAACCGATCATCGTCGGGCCGATCAGCATGCTCGGCGACCTCATTCCCGTCATGGCCGGCGTCGGATTGGGCGCAAGACTCCGTGGTCGACCGCTCGTTGCGATGACCTACATCGGCGACGGTGGTACCAGCACTGGGGCCTTTCACGAAGGGATGAACTTCGCGGCGGTGCAGAAGTTGCCGCTCGTGGTCATCGCGGAGGACAACAAGTACGCCTACTCGACACCGGTGAGCCAGCAGATGGCGATCGCGCAGATCGACCAGCGGGCCGAAGCCTATGGGGTGTCCCACGAGATGGTTGACGGCAACGACATGCTGGCCGTCTACGACGCGTCGAAACGGGCCGTGGACCGCGCGCGGCGCGGGGAGGGGCCGTCGCTCATCGGCGTGGATACGATGCGGATGCGGGGCCACGCCGAGCACGACGACATGCGCTACGTGTCGAAGCCGCTGCTGGACGCCTGGGAGGCCCGAGACCCGATCGCCCGCTATCGTGCGCAACTGATTGAGGATGAGCTTGCCAACGAAACCGAACTCGTCGAGATCGAAACAATGAGCCGGACGTTTACCGAGGAGGAAGCCGCGCTTGCCGAGGCCGATCCGCCACCCGACGCCGCCACGGTGGGGGACGGCGTCTTCGCCGGCGGCAATCTCACGCCCACCGTCGAGATCGTCCAGTCTCCGTTCGGCGTGAAGCGCGGAGCCCCGCGTCACGGCGCACCCGTCGAGGCGCAACGGTGATGGCTGAGACGACCTACCTCGAGGCCATCCGTCAAGGACTTGTCGAGGAGATGACGCGGGACGATCGCGTCTACGCCATCGGCGAGGACATTGGTGCCTACGGCGGGGCGTTCAAGGTGACCGACGGACTGCTCGAGCGGTTCGGCGCCAGCCGCGTCATCGACACGCCGATCTCAGAGACGGCGATCATCGGCGCGGCGATCGGGTCGGCGTACCTCGGGATGCGGCCGGTCGCCGAATTACAGTTCATCGACTTCGTCGCCTGTTGCTTCAACATCCTGACAAACTTCGCCGCCAAGAGCCGGTACCGGTGTGGCGCCGGCGTGCCAATGGTCGTTCGCGGCCCGTGCGGTGGCGGCGTCAGCGGCGGACCGTTTCACTCCGGGAATCCGGAGGCCTATTTTCTTCACACACCGGGCCTGAAGATCGTCGAGCCGTCGACCGCGTACGACGCCAAAGGACTGATCAAGGCGGCGATCCGGGACGACGATCCGGTCTTGTTCCTGGAGCACAAGTACCTGTATCGCCGGGTGAAGGACGACCTGCCGGACGAGGAATACGTCGTGCCGATCGGACGGGCGGCCGTCCGGCGTCAGGGCGACGACGCGACGATCGTGACGTTCGGCGCCATGGTGCTTGCGGCGCTGGATGCGGCAGAGTGCTTGGCCGAAGAGGATATCGAGGTGGAGATCATCGATCTGCGAACGCTGTCGCCGCTGGATTTCGACACGATCCTCGAATCGGTCGCCAAGACGAGCAAGGTCCTGGTCCTGCACGAGGCGCAGCGCACCGGAGGCATCGGCGCCGAGATTGCGGCAGCGATTGCCGAGCGTGGCTTCGAGTATCTCGACGCGCCGCCCATGCGGTTGGCGTCGAAGGACACGCCCACGCCATACAGTCCGGTGCTCGAGGCGGCGTTCCGCCCGAGTGTCGAGCAGATCGTCGCCACCGTCCGGCAGTTGGTGGAATACTGAGGCTGGGAGGATGGCATGCCAACCAACGTCGTGATGCCCCAACTGGGTGAGTCGATCGCCGAGGGCACCATCGTCCGCTGGATCAAGAAGGTCGGTGACGAGATCGATCGTGACGAGCCGCTTTTCGAGATTTCGACAGACAAGGTCGATGCCGAGATTCCGTCACCGGCAGCCGGCGTCCTCAGCGAGATCAGGGCGAAGGTAGGCGAGACCGTGCCGATCAACAGCGTCGTCGCGGTGATTGGCGGCTCGGGCGAGCCGGCGGCGGTGGAGAGTCCGGCGTCGCCGGCTCCCGCGCCGGCGACGCCGAACGACTCCCGACGTGCCGCACTTCCCCCTCCAGCGGCAGCCGAGGCCCCATCCCCGGTGGCCGCGACTGACCGGCGACCGACGCGATCGTCGCCGCTCGTCCGGCGGCTGGCGCGCGAGCACGGCGTGGACGTGTCGCAGGTTGTCGGCTCGGGCCTCGGCGGTCGCGTCACCAAGAAGGACATCCTCGCGTTCATCGAACGCCGTTCGACGTCCGTGCCGGCGCCGGCCGCCACGCTGCCGTTGGCGCCGTCGCCAGGCGAGGACGCACCGACGTTCGACGGCGATCAACCGACGGTAGCGGTACCGATGACGGTCATGCGGCAGAAAATCGCCGAGCATATGATCGCCAGCCGCCGGACATCGGCGCACGTGCACTCGATCTTCGAGGTCGATTTCAGCCGCGTGCAGCAGCTGCGCCAGGAGCACAAGACACGCTACGAGCGCTCGGGTGCGAAACTCACACTCGTGCCGTTCATCGCGAAGGCGGTCATCGACGCGCTGCGCGCCATACCAATCGTCAACGCGTCGATCGACGGGGATCGCATCCTCTACAAGCGGGACATCAACCTGGGGATTGCGGTGGCTCTCGAATCGGGCCTGATCGTGCCGGTGGTCCGGAATGCCGACGAGAAGAACCTGTTGGGGCTGAGCCGGGCGATCGCCGATCTGGCCAGTCGTGCCCGCGCCAAGCGGCTCGACCCGAAGGACGTCCAGGGCGGGACCTTTACTATTACGAACCCGGGCGGAGCCGGCGCCGTCTTCGGTCTGCCGATCATCAACCAGCCGCAGTCGGCCATTCTCGGCGTCGGATCGCTGGAAAAGCGCCCAGTCGTCGTGAACGACGCCATCGCCATCAGGCCGATCGCATACCTCACGCTAGGGTTCGATCATCGTTTGATCGATGGCGTCGTCGCCGACCAGTTCATGGCCCACGTGAAGAGCGGCCTCGAGCAGTTCGAAACCTCCATTGTGTGACGCCCTAAGTACTGGTGTTCGTAATTACGGTGAGGCACCGAGGGTGGCGAGGCGCCCGGCAGGCAAGGCGCGACGACCGAGAATATCGGGCAATATTTGAGGAAGGAGCAACGCCGCCAGCCGGGATGCATCGCCAGCCGAATGCCACCGTAATTACGAACACCAGTACTAACTAAGCTTGTCTTCGTCAGTTGCCTCGACACCATGAGATCCCTCGACGTGCGCCGCCTTGGCCGCGTCGCCTACGGCGATGCACTTGACCTGCAGCGGTCGCTGGTCGAGGAACGCCGCCAGGGTCGGGTGGGTGACGTCCTGCTGCTGCTCGAGCATCCGCACGTCATCACGCGCGGCGCCAGCGCGCGCCACCGGGGCGATCATGTCGTGGCCGACCGGGCGGCGCTCGCGGCCCAAGGAATCGAGATCGTCGACACCGGCCGAGGTGGCGACGTCACCTATCACGGTCCGGGCCAGCTGGTGGGCTACCCGATTCTGAATCTCAGACCGGACCGGTGTGATGTGCGGCGCTACCTCCGCGACTTGGAGGAGGTGATGATTCGCGCCGCCGCGACGTTCGGCGTGGCGGTCACGCGGGTGGACGGCCTGACCGGTGTCTGGGCGGGTCGCGAAAAGCTCGGCGCTATCGGCGTGAGGATTTCTCGCTGGATCACAAGTCACGGGTTCGCGTTCAACGTGGCGCCGGACCTCGGTCGATTCGAGCTGATCGTGCCCTGCGGCATCGCCGATCGCGGCGTCACGTCGCTGGCGGCCCTGCTGGGACGGTCCGTGCCGGTGGCCGACGCTGAGTCGGTTGTCGCCGCGGCGTTCGCCGACGTGTTCGGCCGGACCGTCCCGCCGCCGGCTGAGGCGGTGTCTCCAATACCCCCTGCCGTGTGACGGCCGATCCAGCGCCGGGAATAACTCCCGCTGCTCCGGTGTTCTAAGCCTGTGACGGAGGAAATGATGCGGGACGTAGCTGCAGAACAAGCGTTGATCGAGCGGTTGCAGGCGGGCGACGTGTCAGCCGTGGCGGACCTCGAGTCGAACTACGGCGCCAGAATCTATCAGCTCGCGTTTCGGTACATGAAGAACCGGGAAGACGCGGAAGAAGTGACGCAGGACGTGCTGATGAAGGTGTTCAAGAAGGTGGACGCGTTCCGGGGCGATGCGGCACTGACCTCCTGGATCTACCGGATCACGTTCAACACCGCGATGTCGCGGCTGCGTAATGCGAAGTTCACCCGGCCGATCGAGGTGCACGAGGACGACCGGTCCTTCTTCAGCGAGTCGGGCGAGCGCGAGTCGTACACGCGCGAGCCGGCGGACTGGTCGGCGCTGGCCGATGATGAGTACATGCGCACGCAGTTGCGCGAGCGGCTCGTGGTCGCACTGGCCGATCTCCCGATGATCTACCGAGCGCCGGTATTGCTCCGCGACGTGCAGGGACTGTCGACGCAGTACCGTCCTGCGCGTCAAAGCCCAGACCCTGAAGTCCCGGCTGCATCGCGGACGGCTGATCCTGCGAGAGAAGCTGGGTGAGTTCGTGGACGGGCTTTCGCTGCACGCCGTCGCGTAGCTGCTAGCCGCCTCACTGACCGCACGTGGCCGGCGCTGGGCGCCGGCCATTTCTGTGTACCGGCGCTCGGCTCCCCGCGGGATGCTAGGCCCGGGCGACCGCGCTGTCGAACTCGACGCGCTCGCTTGGGCTCAGCCGCGGCAAGAGCCTTTCGCGGATGCCTTGGCCGTCCAGCCGCACTTGGAGTGCGACCACCTTGTCGGACGGCCGGCGCTCGAGTCCGCAAAAGCAGCTGAACGCGGGCCGTGAGTGGCCGCTGGCGATCGCCTCGCAGACGCCGCTCGCTGCAGCCGCCAGTGCATACGGACCGGGCGGCCAGAGGTGCGCCACCCGCGCCTTGATCCGCGCGACCGCGTGCGCCGAAAGCGCATCGGCGAGCGGCGTGGCGCCAACCGTCGCGCTGTCCCAGGTGACGACCGTCGCTGAGGGCGGCAGTCCCAGCACGGACAGCGCCACGTCGCGTGGCGAGCAGTCCGCCTCCAGCGCGACGATTGCGCGGATGGCGGAAGCGAGCGCGCCGGGCGCCGAGCCGACGATGCGCTGTCGGTCCACGACGCCGTCGAGGATGGCCTGCTGGATTAGCGGTTGCTGCCCGGCGCCTGCGCAGACGACCACCGCGTCTCGATCCTGCTCGATGACTCGCCGCAGCTGGGCCAGCCCCGTCTCGTCCGTGCGCTCGGTCGGCTGCGCTCCCGCCGTGTCGGCCAGTACGACGACATTTGCACCGACCGCCATGGCCAGGTCGCCGCTCGTCCTGAGCTCGGTGTCGAATCGCTCGACGGAGCCCGCCTGCTGAATGTCCAGGGCCGTGCCGGCCGCCAGGTCGGCCTTTTCATCCACCAGGCGGACCTCGGTGATCCGATCGCGGATGCACAGGGTGTAGGCGAGGGTTCCACCCAGGTCACCGGCGCCGATGATCGCTACGGTTGGCATGTCGCGGGCCTGCACATCAGACCTCGATCGGATCGCTAGGCCGGCACGGAGATGGGCACCGGCAAGGTCGGCGCCATTCTAGCGTGGTTGACCTCTTGCCAGCCGGGCGCCGCGATCCGTAGAATCTCACCACGGGCTGCTGTAGCCGCCCGTGGTGAAAGTCTCGCGGCATTCGACCGCCGATGCATCCAGGCTTCGGCGGCGTTGGGCGTTGTCCACGATGGGTCGAATACTCCCGGTATTCTCCCTCCTCACGCCTGGCCCTGGGCGACCGCGGCTTTGGTTCAGCCGGGTCGCGGTGCCACACGGGACTTTCACCGTGAGCTGCTAGGGAAAGGACATGTGCGATGAATGATTCGGTTCACCTGGACGGCAAGGTCGTCATCGTCACCGGTGGCTCCAGCGGCATCGGCCGGGCCGTGGCGGCGGGCTTCCTGGCGCGTGGTGCCCGCGTAATGATCGGCGCACGGGACGTGGGGCGCCTGCAGGAGGCTGTTCGGACCCTGGGTGGCGGAAGCGCCGGTGAGATCGATGGAGCGGCGGTCGACGTACGGAACCACGACCAGGTGCAGGCCTTCGTCACCAAGACGGTCGACCGGTTCGGTGGCCTCGACATCCTGGTGAACAATGCCGGGGTCGGCGGTTTCGCGCCGATCGCCGATCAGTCGCTCGAGCAGTGGCACAGTATCATCGAGACCAATCTGTCGGGCGTGTTCTATTGCTGCCGCGCGGCGATTCCGCACCTGCGCCGGCGTGGCGGCGGCTTCATCGTGAATATCAGCAGTCTGGCGGGAAAGAATGCGTTCACCGCCGGCGGCGCCTACTGCGCGTCAAAGGCGGCGTTGAACATGTTCAGTGAAGTGCTGATGCAAGAGGTCCGGTACGACGATATTCGTGTCAGCTACGTGATGCCTGGATCGGTCACGACAGCATTCGATGACGGCAGTGCGAGCGCGGGCGCCGACTGGAAAATGACGGCCGACGACGTCGCCGACGTCGTACTGGACATCGTCTCCGTGAACCGCCGGACGCTGGCGAGCCGGGTCGAGATGCGACCGTCGAAGCCGAACAAGAAATGATTCCCTAGCGCGATTCACCTCTCGCGTGGTCGTCGCGATCATCCATCATTTATCATTCATGGCCGACGCCCTGGCGCACTACGCGCTGCTCGAGCACGTCGGGACCGGCGGTCTCGGGGACCTCTACCGGGCGCGCGATACCAGGCATGGCCGAACGGCGGCCGTCAAGGTGGTGCGATCGGACCTCGTGCCGACCGCGGCGGCACAACGGGATTTCATCGACGCGGTCAGCGGGCTGCGCGGCCTGTCCCATCCGAACATTGCCAGCCTGTATGACGTGGGCGAAGAGGCCGGAACGGTCTTCCTCGCCATCGAGTGGGTCAAGGGCGTCCCGTTGCGCTCGCTCATCGCCGGACATCCGCTCAAGGTTCGCCGCGCCGTCGATTTCGGAGCCGAGCTGGCCAACGCCCTGGCCGACGCCCACGCCCGCGACCAGCTGCACGGCAACATCACGGCCGACACCATTCTGATCACGCCGACCGAGCATGCCAAACTGCTCGACTTCGGGCTCGCGAACTGGACCCGGGGCGGGCAGCTGCGGCGTCGGGCCCGCACCGGTCGGCCGGACGGTGACGCGTCGGTCCGCCGCGCGGCGGCCTACGTGGCACCGGAGCAGGTAGGCCACGGTGCGCCGACCACGACGGCCGAGCTGTTCTCGCTCGGCGTCGTCCTCTACGAGATGCTGACCGGCCAGCTGCCGTTCGCGGGCGACTCGGTCGAGCTCGTGCTTCGGCAGGCCGCTGGATCGAAGGCCGTGCCGCCGAGTCAGGTCAATTCCCTAGTGCCGGAGGAGCTCGACCGCATCGTTGCGCGGGCGCTATCGTCCGAAGCGGCAGCGCGGTATCAGAGCGCGGCGGCGTTCGCCGCTGAGCTTCGCAGCGTCGGCGCGATTCTCGATATCCGGGAAGGCGACCGGGAGCCCCCGATAGCTGCGCGGCGCCGGCGCCGGTCGGTCGGTCGGCCCAGCCGGCGGCGGTGGCCCGCCGTGGTGGCGGCGCTCGTCGCTGCAGCCGCCGGGGGAATACTGTGGACGAGTTGCTAGTGTGCTGTAACAGTGATTCGCGACATATATATCGCAGCGCGCGGCGCCCGGCTGGCAAGGCGCGACGAGGGAGCACCTCGGGAATGTGTGACCCTTCGTGGACGACGCCCAGCGCCGCTCCAGCCGGGAGGCCCCGCCCGGAAGATATGTTGCGAATCACTGTTACAGGACACTAGCCGGACCGGGCCTGAGTCGCGGTCTCACTTTTCAGTGAGAATGTCCTTCAACCGATCGAAGTCGATGTTCGCGCCGGACACGATCGCGACGGTGGGCGCGCCGTCGTCCTCGACTCGACCGTCCAGCAAGGCCGCGACCGCCGCGATGCCCGCGCCCTCGGCGACGATCTGCTCGTTGGCTACCAGGCTGCGAATGCCGCGTCGCAATCCCTCCTCACCGACCAGCACGGTGTCGTCCACCAGCGTGCGGATGATGTCGAAGGTGATCGTGTCCGGATCCAGGTTGCCGCCCAGGCCGTCAGCAATCGTCTCGCCAACATCAATTTCGGTCACCTTCCCTGCGGCGAGGCTCGTGCGAAAGGGGTGCGACGCGTCCACCTCGACGCCGGTGACGCGGACATCCGGCGCCTTCGCCTTGACGGCGATGGCAATACCGCTCACGAGGCCGCCGCCGCCCACCGGAACGATGACGTGAGCGACCTCCGGCGCGTCCTCTAGGATTTCGAGGCCCAGCGTTCCTGCGCCGGCAATGACGTCCGGGTGGTTGTAGGGGGAGATGAACGTGGCCGGCGCTTCCCCGGCGAACGCCTTGGCGAGCCGCTCGGCGTCGTCGTAGGTCGGTGCGGTATCCCGGAGGTCGGCGCCGTGCCGGCGGATCGCGTCTCGCTTCGTCCGCGGCGCATCGTGCGACGTGAAAACGGTCAGGGTGACCCCGAGCCGTTCGGCCGCCCAGGCCATCGCGCGGCCATGGTTGCCGGCCGACGCCGTGACGACGCGGGGTGCCGCCCCGTTCGACCGTTCGAGCAGCGCGGCGATCGCGTTGACGGCGCCGCGCAGCTTGAACGAGTTGGTCGTCTGCAGCGATTCGAGCTTCAACGAGATCCGGCCGCCGGTCGTGCCGGAGAGCCAGTGCGCAGGCGTCAGCGGTGTTCGACGCACGTGGCTCGCCACGCGCTCGCGCGCTCTGAGAACGTCCTCCAACGTGATCGACATGCCCGTGCGGCGATTCTATACTCTCGTGACGATTCGAAGGGAGCCATTCATGTTGCTGGAAGTTCGTGCCGTCGCGCCTTTCTTCAAGAACGGCTTCGTCCTGGGCTGTGAGACGACCCGAGAGGGGATCGTCATCGATCCGGGCGACGAGGTTCCGGACTTGCTCTCGATCGTCGAGCGGGAGCGGCTGTCGATCACGTACATCCTCCTGACCCACGCGCACGTCGATCACGTGACCGGCGTCGCCAAGGCCAAGGCGGCGCTCGGCGCGCCGATCTGCCTGCATCGCGACGATCTCTTTCTGTACAAGGACGCGGTCCAGCACGGGGTGCTCTTCGGTCTCGACGTCGACGAGCTCCCGCCCGTAGACCACTTCTACGACGGTCCGGGGCCGTGGCGGTTCGGCGATTACGAGGCGATCGTGCACCACACGCCGGGCCACTGTCCGGGCGGCGTGTGCCTGCAGGTAGGGGAAGCGGGCAAGGCAGGACGCATGCTGTTCGTCGGCGACACGCTGTTCGCCGGTTCGATTGGCCGGACCGACCTGCCGGGCGGCGATTACGCCACCCTCCTCCGATCGATCAAAGAAGTCCTGCTGCCGTTCGGCGACGAGGCCGAGGTCTACCCCGGCCACGGGCCGAAGACGACGATCGGCCACGAGCGCCGGACGAATCCGTTCTTGACGGGAGCGGTCTGAAGGGGGCTCTCGCTCACTTCTCTGCTGGCTCCTCTGTCACCGTCAGCTCGACGCGGCCGAGGCGCAGCGTGTCGCCCGTGACGAGGACCTTGCGCTTGACCTTCTGATCGTTGACGAACGTGCCGTTGGTGCTGTCGAGGTCCTCGACTTCGAGCCGGTCGCTCGCGTTGATGAGGCGGCAGTGCAGGCGGGAGACGAGCGCGCGGTCGATAGTGAAATCGGCGGTGGGGGCGCGGCCAAGGGTCTTCATGTTCTCCGGCAGAATCCGAAAGGTCAGCGCATCGTCGTCATCCGTCTCGACCGTGCGCAGCAGCCACATGCCGTGAGCTCGCTCAAGCGTCCTTGATCGCCGCAATCAGGTCCAGGATCGCCTTCTTGGCGTCCGAGAAGAGCATCAGCGTACGGTCGGCGGCGAACAGCGGGTTCGGGATGCCAGCGAAGCCGGGGCTCAGGCTGCGCTTGATGACGACGGCGGTGCGCGCCTTGTCCACCTCGAGGATCGGCATGCCGGCGATCGGGCTGGACGGGTCGGTGTTGGCGACCGGATTGACCACGTCATTGGCGCCGATGACGATCGCGATGTCGGTCTGCGCTAACGTCGGGTTGATGTCGTCCATCTCCCGCAGCCTGTCATAGGGAATATTCGCCTCGGCCAGCAGCACGTTCATGTGGCCCGGCATGCGCCCGGCCACCGGGTGAATGGCGAACTCCACCTCGATCCCCTTCGACTCCAGAAGATCGGCCAGCTCGCGCACCGCATGCTGTGCCTGGGACACCGCCAGGCCGTAGCCCGGCACGATCACGACGCGTCGGGCCGAGTCGAACAGCATCGCGACCTCTTCCGGCGACGCCGACTTGACCTTGCCGGCGTAGACCTCGTCGGCCGATGCGCCGCCTACCGCATCCGGGGCGATCGCGCCGGTCAGGACGTTGGCCAGCGACCGGTTCATCGCCTTGCACATGATCCGCGTGAGGATCAGGCCGGAGGCGCCGACCAGCGAACCGGTGATGATGAGCGCGTTGTTGTTCAGGACGAAGCCGGTCGAGGCCGCCGCCAGTCCCGAGTAGGAATTCAGCAGCGCGATGGCGACCGGCATGTCGGCCCCGCCGATCGGGATCGTCAGCAGCACGCCACCGATCGAGGCGAGGACGACGAGGACCCAGTAGAGACCGGTCGCCGTCGGGTCGTTGACGAGCATCGCGCCCGCGCCGAGCGCCGCCAGACCGATCAATCCATTCACCACCTGCTGACCTGGGAAGTGAATCGGCCTGCCGGGCAGGACCAGTTCCTGCAGCTTGTCGAAGGCGACGAGGCTGCCGAAGAAGGTGACGCTACCGATGATGCCCGAGGCGACCGTCGCGACCGTCATCTGGGCGGTCGGGTCGCTCGCGTCGATGAGCGCCGCGCCCGCGACGAACACCGACGCGCCGCCGCCGAAGCCGTTCAGCAGCGCGACCATCTGCGGCATCGCCGTCATCTCGATTTTGAGAGCCAGCGTCGCGCCGATCCCGCCGCCGATGATGACGCCGGCCAAGATCACGCCGATGCCCTGCACGCCCGCGCCGAAGACTTCGCGGCTCGCGAGCGTGGCGACCACCGCCAGCAGCATGCCGGTTGCGCCGTAAAGATTGCCGCGCACAGCGGTGCGTGGATGGGTCAGCCCCTTGATGCCGAGGATGAATAGGACCGACGCCGCAAGATACGTGAGGTTGATGAGAGCCGAATACAAAGCGTCAATCCTTCTTTTTGAACATTGCGAGCATGCGGTGGGTCACAAGAAAGCCTCCGACCACGTTGGTGGCGGCCAGCACGAGCGCGCCGAACCCGAGCGCGGTCGTCAGCGTGCTGGGCGTCGCCGCGGCGATCATCGCGCCGATGATGGTGATGCCGGAGATGGCGTTCGACCCGGACATCAGCGGCGTGTGCAGCAGTGGCGGCACCTTGGTGATGATCTCGAAGCCGACGAAGATGGCGAGCATGAAGATGGTGAGGAGCGGGATGAACGCGTCCATCAGGAACCGGCCCTTTCGCTGTCTGGCGACGGAACGGACATACCGAGAAGCTCACAGAGTCTCGGGTTCACCACTGCGCCGTCGCGCGACACGAGCGTGTCGCGGGTGATCTGATCCTCCAGGTCGAGGATGAGCTGGCCCTCCTTGACGAGGTGAAGCAGAAACGTTGTGATGTTCTTCGCGTACATCTGGCTGGCGTGGTACGGCACGCTGGCCGGCAGGTTGGTCGGCCCGAGCAGCGTGACGCCATGGTGCACCGTCGTCCGCGCCGGCTTGGTCAGCTCACAGTTGCCGCCCTGCTCGGCTGCCAGATCGACGATGACCGAGCCGGCCTTCATGCCGACCACCATGGCCTCGGTGATGAGCAGCGGCGCCTTCTTGCCCGGGACCAGCGCCGTGGTCAAGACGACGTCGGCGGCGGCAATCACCTTGGCCATCGCCTCCTGCTGGCGCCGGTAGAACGAGTCGTCCTGCGCCGTGGCGTAGCCCCCCTTGTCCTCGGCGCCCTCGGTCCCGAGGTCGAGCTCGACGAACCTGGCGCCGAGACTCTCCACCTGCTCCTTGACCGCCGGCCGCACGTCATACGCCTCGACGTTGGCGCCGAGCCGGCGGGCGGTCGCGATCGCCTGCAGGCCGGCGACGCCCGCGCCGAGGATGAGCACGCGTGCCGGCTTGAGCGTGCCGGCGGCGGTCATGAGCAAGGGAAACATCCGCGGTGCCGTGCCGGCGGCCAGCAGCACCGCCTTGTAACCGCTCACCGTGGCCATCGACGACAGGACATCCATGCTCTGAGCCCGCGTGATGCGGGGCATCAACTCGAGCGAGAACGCCGTGACGCCGCAGCCGGCCAGTTCCTTGGCCGCGTCGAGCGACGACAGCGGCTCCGAGAGTCCGATGATGGTCTGTCCAGGTCGCAGCCGTTCGAGATCTTCTCGTCCTGCTTCCGGGTTCGCGCCGAGCGTTCGCACCTGTAGCAGCACGTCGGCGTCGGTGAATACCTGCTGCCGATCGGCGGCCAGGCGCGCGCCCTTCTCGGTGAACGCGGCGTCGAGAAACCCCGCGTCGTCGCCAGCCGAGGGTTCGATCAGGACATCGAGGCCGGCTTTGGTGAGGGCGGGGAGAACCGAGGGGACGACGGCGACTCGCCGTTCGCCAGGAAACGATTCCTTCGAGATTCCGACGATCATGACTTCAGGGTCTCTGGCAAGATGGTGTGACGCAGCTCGAACCACCGATTATATCTCGCCCCCGCCGCGGCGCGGCTAGAGTCGGGGCGGCATCAATTCCTGCAGCGACCGACCGAGCGCCGCGATCAGCTCCGCGCTGACCGTCCGGTCCTCGAGGGCGTCGTATTCATCGACTGCTCCGGTCACGGCCGGAATCAGCAGATGGTTCAGGTCGTCGAAACGGAGCAGTTCGGTGGCGACTTCCCGGTCGCGCGACCGACCCATTTCGGACAGCCGGTCGGCGTGAGCCGGCACGATCTGCCGGTCCAGGCCGCCGTGCACGACGACCATCGGCTGCCTGAGGTCCTGGATGACGTCGGCCGGCCAGAATGCAAGGTAGCTCTCGAACCACACCGTATCGGCCTGATCGCGCATCGCGACTGGAATGAGGTCCCAACCGGTGCCCGACATGACCGCCTCGTGAATCCGTTCCTGCAATGCGATCTTGCTCTGCCTGTCGGCGTCGCTCACCTCCATCCGGGCGAGCGCCTGCCGCTGCTGTTCGAGCACGAACTCGGAGCCCCGCGTGGACGGCGCGGCCAGCAGACCGAGCGCCGCGATGCGACGCTCCTGCGAGGCGGCCAGCATCGCGATCCAGCTGCCTTCGTCATACCCGACGACGGCGATCCGGCGGTCGTCCACGTCGTCCCGGCCGCGAAGGTACCGGACCACCGACCGGACGTCCTGGGCGTACTCGTCCAGCCGCGCGTTTTCGATCCGACCACCGCTCTGGCCGACACCGCGCTTGTCGTAGCGGACGACGAGGAATCCGGCGTCCGACAGGCCGCCGGCCAGATTGCCGTAGATCGGAACGCCCGAATGGGTCTCGTCGCGATCGATCGAGCCGGATCCCGGCACGAGGATAACAGCGGGCCACTCGACGTCGTCGTCGCCGTCCGAGGACCCGGCCGGCGGCTTCGGCAACGTGATCGTCGCCGCCAGGTTGAAGCCGGACGCCGCGACGAAGCTGTCCTCGTCGCGCTCGTTGCGCACCGTCTCCTGACGCGCCGACAGCGACACGATGTCCTGGCGCGCGATGTCCAAGCCGATCGTCGGCATGCTGATTCGCAAGAGGCGGTGGCCGTCATCCGACCAGATTTCGGCGTCGAACGGGTTACCTCGGTTGAGGAAGGTGACGTGATGGCGGCGCGCCGCGATCGTGCCCTCCGTCGTCGCGATCCGCTGGTCCGTCGAGCGGTTCAGGCGAATCGTGATTTCCGCCTGGGGCGCGATGTAGGCGGGGATCGCCGTGCCCGGGCTCGAGGTGGACAGCCGTATCGCCAGTGCTTCATAGGATGCAAAAAAGTTCGTCGGCAGGACGACCGTCCCCGGCGAGATCGAATCCACTTTCTCGCGCAATTCGCCCGACTCCAGAATCTCGCTCGACGCCTGGAGGCCGGAGAAGATCGTGTGCACGCTGTACGGCTCACCCGAAAGCACGGCGTCGATCGAAAGCTCCTGCGGCACCCAGTGGTCGTCGTACCGCATCTCAAACCGGCGAATCGCCAGGTCGAGTGGACCCGACACCCGGCCAGTCGAGCTGATGGTCCAACCCGAGTCCGACTCCTCGACCCGGATCTGCTCGGTGCCGACCAGCGCCAGCTGCACGAAGATGCTAAACGTGGATTCGCCCGGCGTCGGGCGAGGCGTCGGCTGGGTCGCGGCGGGCGGGGAGAAAATTGTCGTCGCCAGGACGGCAACGGTACAATAGGCCGACGCGCGCATCACCGCCCAGCATACCATTGCACCCAGTGGATCCGGTCGGCTCGGATGTCGGACATGTCACTCGCACAACACTACCGACAGCTTCATGACGAGGCGGCGGTCCTCGACCTTGCCGACCGCGGAACGATCATCGTGTCGGGCGGCGACCGGGCCTCCTACCTCCAGGGGTTGCTGACCAACGATATCGAGGCGCTGACCCCCGGCACCGGCTGCTACGCCGCGTACCTGACCCCGCAGGGACGCATGATCGCAGACATGACCGTCCTGGAGCTCGGCGACCGGATACTGCTGGACGTGGACCGCGCGCAGGCCGAGACCTTGGCGCGGCTGTTGTCGATGCTGGTTTTCAGCGAGGACGTCCAGGTGGTCGACGAGTCGGCCGCTTGGTGCCGGTTCGGGGTCCGCGGCCCCGGGTCGGCGGCGCGGCTGGCGACCGTGCTGACCGGCGCACCGGGCAGTGAGGCGGGGTCGCTGGAGGCCTATGCCGACCACGACTGCGGCCGGTGGGAGCCGGCGCTCGTCGCGCGCAACGACGAGCTCGGCGTGCCCGGGTTCGACCTGTGGATTGCCGAGGCGCAGCGCGAGATGCTGCGGGCCCGGCTCGCCGAGGCTCGGCTCGTGTCGGTGCCGCGTGCGGCGGCAGAGTTGCTTCGGGTCGAGGCCGGCACGCCCCGGTTCGGGATCGACATGGATGAGCAGACGATTCCGCTCGAGGCGGGGATCGAAGCGAGAGCGATCAGCGAGACCAAGGGCTGCTACGTGGGGCAGGAGGTGATCATCAGGGTCCTGCACCGCGGCCAGGGCCGCGTGGCCCGGAAGCTGGTCGGCCTGATCTTCGGCCCTGAGGCGGACGTCCCGTCGTCGGGCGATCGTGTCTACGACGGTGCGGAGCAGGTCGGCCGGGTGACCAGCGCCGTCAGGTCGCCGAAGCTCGCACGGCCGATTGCGCTCGCCTACGTGCAGCGCGCGCGCACGGCGGCGGGGACCGACGTGCAGGTGGACGTGTCCGGGGAGAAGTGCGCCGCGCAGGTATCGGCCCTGCCGTTCTAGCCGAATTTGGCCGGGCTTCACCACGGGCTGCTGGTCCCAAAACTAACCCTAAATGTGACAAAAGAATGACGCGCGTCTTCACCGGCCGCTCCCCAGCGCTTTTTGCTGGCTTAGCGGGGTGCAGGGGTCCCCGCGCATGATCGAAGCCCACGCGTGGGGCCATAGCCCGGTGACAGGACCCGCGGCGGTCTTGGAGGGGACGGCCGGTCGGGACCAGGGGTTCGCCTTGCTCTGTCAGGGTGATGCGAGCTTGGCGATCAGCGCCGCGTCGGCCGGCGGGAACTCCAACGACGCCAGTTTCGTCCGCGCGACCCACTGGGTGGCCTGTTCCTGCCTCGGCCGTGGTTCGCCCTTCAGATGACAACGGTAGAAGTGCAGGCGGACGGTTCGGTCCGGATAGACATGATCCACGGTGTCCAGCAGCTCATCGATGTCGATCCTGACGTCGAGCTCCTCGAGCATCTCGCGTCGCAGCGCATCGTGCAGCGACTCCCCGGACTCGCATTTCCCGCCTGGAAATTCCCAGCAGCCGCCGAGATGGGCGCCGGGCGCCCGCTGGGTGACGAGAAAGCGCCCGTCCCGCTCGACGACCGCGGCGACGACGACAACCAGGCACTCGCTCATCGTGTCGATCCGCGTGAACGGGTGGAATCCATCGGCCCGGACCGGCACATGGCAGTCAGGGGGCAGCCCGTGCACCGCGGATTGCGTGCGGTGCACACCGTAGCGCCGAAATCCATCAGGCCCTGATTGTAGTCGAACACGTGCCGGTGCGGCAGCAGCGTCTCCGACACGTTCCAGAGATGCCGTTGCATGGTGTGGCTGCGCTGGTCCCCTTTCCCGACGAACACCCGATACAGCACGCGCGCGACGTTCGTGTCGAGGATGGCCGCGCGCTGGCCGAACGCGAAGCTGAGGATGGCGCCGGCCGTATACGCGCCGATGCCCTTGAACGAGCGCAGCGTCGGCTCGTCGTCCGGCAGCGCGCCGCCGTATCGCGCGACCGACTCGCGCGCGATCGCGTGCAAGCGTCGTGGCCGGATGTTGTGGCCCAGGGGGTACCACGTCCTGACGAGGTCGCGCGGCCGCGCCTGGGCCAGCGCTTCCAGCGTCGGATACTTCTCGACCCATTGTTCGTATTTCGGCGCCACGCGGTCCACCTGCGTCTGCTGCAGCATGATCTCCGATACCAGGATGCGATAGGGATCGCGCGTATGGCGCCAGGGCAAATCGCGTCCGTGGCGCCGATACCAGGCGAGGAGGCGGCGCCGAAAGCGCTGCCGCGACGCCGGCGCCGGCAGCGCCAGACGCGCCGGCCGCCGGCCGGGCTGCCTAGCCGCTGACATCGCTTTCGGTCCGGCGGCGCTCGAAGGGCGGCACTATAATCATCCCGTGTCGATCTATACGCGTACGGGCGACGACGGCGAAACCGGCCTCTTCGATGGCACCCGCGTGTCGAAATCGGATCCGCGCGTCGACGCCTATGGCGAGGTCGACGAACTGAATGCCGTGCTCGGGGTCGTCCGGGCGCATCTGACCGATCCGGATCTGTCGGCGATGGTCGAGGAGCTGCAGCGCGATCTCTTCGCGGTCGGCGCACGGTTGGCCGACCCGGCCCACCGCATCGCCGAGCGCGTGGGCAAAGTGCAGCTGGACGAACGCGCCGTCGAGCGGCTGGAAGCGTGGATTGACCGCTTCGACGAGGATCTGCCGGCCATGCGTCGCTTCATCCTGGCCGGCGGCACGCCGGCCGGCGCGGCGTTGCACCTGGCGCGCGCGGTGTGCCGCCGCGCCGAGCGGCGCATCGTCGCCTTGGGCGCGGATGCGGTCGAACCGGCCGTGCTGACCTATATCAACCGGCTGTCCGATCTGCTCTTCATGTTCGCGCGCGCCGTCAACGCGCGCGCCAAGACCCCCGAAGCCGAGTGGTGAGCGCGTAGCCGCGGGGCAGGATGCATCGGTGGTCGAATGCAGCGAGACTTTCACCACGGACTGTTAGGGCGCCGTCGCCTCGTCCCGCGCTGAGAGGTCGGCCTTTACCCGGTCGAAGATCCGCCGCGCCAGCTCTTGAGAAATCCGTTCTCGAATCGCCCCGCATTCCACGAGCGTCGTGCCGTCGAGCGTCTCGATCGCAACGTCCCAGCGGTCGTGGGCAATGCCCTCCGGCCGGTCTTCGAACGACGCCGACGCGCCGGCGGCCGAGTGCTCGAATCGTGGCGATTCGTACGCGGCGATCGGCGTTCCGTTGATGAGGACGCGGACGGCCTTTATACGCTCCTTGTCAATGTTGGCATCGCCGTACGAAAACATGGCGGCGTCCTCGCTGAACAGCGTCATGTCGGCACCGGACGGGAGCTCGGCCACGATCTGCCGGCCGTGTTCTTGCTCGCGTCGCCGCTGGGCCTGGCGCTGCTTGCGGGAGACGTGAAGTGCGTTGCCGAGCCGGGCGGCCGTGAAGAGCAGGATCAGGGCCAGAATTGCGGCGAGGAAGTCGCGCATCGAGATTCTAGGAACGAACCACGCCCGCGCCGCCGGCGACGGCCAGGGCAAGCCGCTCCTTTTCCCGATTGGTTAATAGGTGCTGCTCGGCCATCGGATCGTAGCCGGACGACGCAATTTTCTCGATTGTTGCGGTGTAGAGCTCGACGATCAGCCGCAAGATGAACTCCCGGTCGGCGGACAACCGTCCGTCGAGCGCCTTCAGCTGGTTGCGTCCGTCACGGAGTCGCGCCCGGGCCCGCCCGGCGAGATCCCGAACCAGCGCCGTCACGGCGGTGCCGGCGTGCCCCGCGTCCGCGTCCTGCCTCAGCATCGCCTCGCTCACGCCGTGCGTCGCCATGTCGTCCGCCGCCAGGTAGATCAGCCCGCGCGTTCCCGTCACGAGATCCTTGCGGAGATCGCGGAGCACGTGGCCGATGTACGCGAACAGGCCGAGGTTCCGGCCGCATGTGCGGAGGTCGAAGTTCGCCGGGACACGGTAGACGCCGTTGGCATCCGGGTCCGCCACGATCAGGTAGAGGTAGACGGTCGTGGGCGCCACCGTGGCGCCGCGCGCGTAGTGCAGGAACGCGTCGAAGGTCTGAAACCGTTCGCGCGTCAGGTCCTCTCGCATCGCCTCGAAGAAATGAGCCCACAACTCCGGCGGCGTGGGGAAGCGCGTGATACCCCGGCCGAACGTCTCGAGCACGTCGCGCACCCTGGGCTCGTCCGTTGCGTCCAGATCGGCGTCGGCCAACGGGCCACCCGCCGTCGCGGCCGCGACCAACCGTTCCCAAGCGTCCAGCGCTCGGCGTTCTCGTCCGACGCCCTCGGGGTCGAGTCCACCCGCTAATTGATTGTCGATCCGGTCGTCCACGAGCCGCATGACCGCATAGAGTCCACAGAAGGCCTGATAGCGATCGGCGTCGGCGAAGAAGCAGCTCGTCCGGTAGAGGTTGTTGAGATCCTTCGCCGCGATGGACTCGGCAACGCCGCCGGCACCGGTGAGCGACCCCGGGGTCCAGACCTGCCGCAGTATCCCAGTCATGCGGATCGGCTCCGGACCCGATCGGCGGATGGCCGCTCCAATTGCGACCGGAGCAGGCGCCAGAGAAACCCAGGGCGCAGCATGTCGTGACGTCGGCCGGCATGTCCGACCAGCCCCATGACCTGGTCGGCCCACCCCGCGTGACGCGTGGCGGGTGCCATGACTGCCTCGAGCAGCGGCTGGCTGCCGTGTAGCGACTGCAGCAGCCGGCCGAGGAGGAAGTCGCCGGCGAATCGACGCCGCCACGCGCGCTCGTAGCGCCGCAACGGCGGACTGGTGGCCCGCGAGTCGGCGATCGCGATCGCGTGGTCAGCCGACTCGGCTGCCATCAGGCCGCTTGCGAGGGCATTGTGGATACCGTGCCCGGTAAACGGATCGACGAAACCGGCGGCGTCGCCGACGAGCATCGTCCCGTCGGCCACGGCGCGGCGGGTCAGGCTGGCTGAGGGGAGCTGCCAGCCGGCCAGTTCGGACACGCCTCGCAGGTCCACCCGCGCGCCCAGCATCCGTTGCATGTGCGCGCTCAGCTCTGCGCGGGTCGGCCGGCGACGTGCGTCGAGCAGTCCGACGCCGACGTTGGCTCGGGTCGGCGAGATCGGAACAATCCAGCAGCAGCCGAATTCGAGCGCGCCGTCGGTGAGCACCTGGAAGTGCGGATGGCTGGACGCCCAGTCAGCGTAACCTCGCAGCGCCACGCTGTAGCGCCGATCGCGCGCGGTTCGGACTGGTGCCAGCCCACGGCACGCGGCCACGCGACTGAACACGCCGTCGGCGCCGATCACCAACGGGGCGCGGTAGGTCAGCGTGCGGTCGTGATGGCGCACCTGAACAACGGTCAGGCGCCGGACGGCGTCCCACTCCACGTGCTCGAGCCGGCAGCCCTCCTCGAGCCGGGCGCCGCAGCGCTCGGCGTACCGCGCCAATCGCTCGTCGAGGAGGCGGCGGGGCAGGATTCGCCACGGATGGGTCCATCCGTGGCGGTCGCGAAAACGGCCCACGGCGCGCGTGCCGCGGCCGGTCGTGAAATCGCACGCGCTCACGATGTGGGCATCGGGCGCCAGCTCGTCGAGGCTCGTGCCGAGTGCAGCCAGCGAGGACGCGACGTCCCGCAGCAGCACGTCGCCGCACACCTTGTCGCGGGGAAACCGCTGTGCCTCGAGCAGCAGGACGCGCCGCCCGCGCCGGCCGAGCGCGGCGGCGGCGGCGCTGCCCCCCGGTCCTGCGCCCACGACGATGACGTCGGCGTCCGGCACGAGTGCGGCGGGTCGAGGCATTGGAAGCAGGCTCGGGGGGAAGACCGTCGTCATCGAGTCTCCCACGGATGCGCGTCGGATGACAACGGCATTGCCGGGCGTCGGGTTGGGCGCTACGATCGAGCGACGCGGCTATATGAAATCGGTCATCGTCCACTATCACGAGATCGCGCTCAAGGGGGGCAATCGCCCCTGGTTCATTGCCCGCCTCGTGCGCAATCTGCGCGCGGTGACGGTCCAGGTCGGGGTGACCCGGGTGCGGGCGCTGATGGGGCGGATCGAGCTGGAGCTGGCGCCCGATGCCGATCGTGAGGAGCTCGACGATCGGCTGCGCCGGGTGTTCGGCGTGGCGAACTTCGCGCCGGCGGGGCGCGTCGAGGGAGGCGACCTCGACGCGATCGCGACGGCAATTCTGGCCAACCTGGGCGATCGGCAGCCCGCCACGTTCAGGGTGTCGGCCCGGCGGGCGGACAAGCGCTATCCCTTGACCTCGCCTCAGATCGAGCGCGAGGTCGGCGGGCGGATCCAGGAGGCGCGGGGATGGACCGTGAATCTATCGGCGCCGGAGCTGACGGTGCACCTGGAGATGCTGACCGACGAAGCGTTCTACTTCTTCGGGAAGCAACGCGGCGCCGGCGGTTTGCCTACCGGGGTGAGTGGCCGCGTGGCGTGCCTGCTGTCGGGTGGCATCGACTCACCGGTCGCGGCGTACCGCTTGATGAAGCGCGGCTGTCGGGTGCACTTTATTCATTTCCACAGCTACCCGATCTTGTCGAAGGCGTCACAGGACAAGGTCCGAGAGATCGCCGCATTGCTCACGCGATCGCAACTGCAGTCGCGGCTGACCATGGTGGCGTTCGGCGAGATTCAGCGGCAGGTCGTCCTGAGTGTCCCGCCCGCGATGCGGGTCGTCATCTACCGGCGCTTGATGTTGCGAATCGCCGATCGGCTGGCGCGGCGGGCCGGCGCGCAGGCCCTGGTCACCGGTGAAGTCGTGGGGCAGGTCGCCTCACAGACGCTCGAGAACATCTCCGTGATCAGCGCGGTGACGCGCTTGCCGGTGCTGCGCCCGCTTATCGGGATGGACAAGAACGAGATCTCGGACGAGGCCCAACGGCTCGGCACCTATGCAATCTCGATTATTCCGGATCAGGACTGCTGCCAACTGTTCACGCCGAAGCACCCGGCGACGCGCGCGCAGCCCGCGGATGCGGAGCAAGCGGAGGCGGCCTTGCCGATCGACGAGATTGTCGGGCGCGCGGTCGCCGAGTCGACCGACGAGCAGATGAGCTTTCCGCTGCGCCGCGAGCCGGCCATCTGTAAGGACGGCCCACTCGGCTAGGGCGAATCGAAGCCGAGGCGGTGGAGGTGGCCGTCGAGGTAGTCGCGCAGCGCCTCGCGCGTGCTGGGGAACGCCAGGTCACTCCGGGGAATCTCGTCCGGTGTGAACAGGGCGATCTCCAGCGACTCGTCGCAGTGCGCGAGCGTGCCCGCCGTTGCCGTCGCAGCGTAGACGATGATCACCGGCGCCCGGCTGGCGTACGAGTAAATGTTGATCAGGCCGTCGAGCCGTACGGTCAGCCCGGTTTCCTCGAGTGCCTCGCGAACGGCAGCGGAGGTGATCTTCTCGCCCCGGTCCACGTAGCCCCCCGGGAACACCCACTTGCCGTAGCCTGGTTCGATGGCGCGGCGCACGAGGACGAGGCGCTCGTCCGCCATCCGGATGATCGTGCCGACGGCGACCTTCGGATCGAGATAGACGATGTGGTCACAGGCCAGGCAGACCAAGCGCTGTGGCTCGCTGGCCTTCAGCCGGCGCGCTTCGAGGATGCCGCCGCACGCCGGGCAGTAGCGGGATGCGGATTCTGAATGCGCGGACATGGGTCAGAGGCGGCGGTCGGGCTCACGTATAATCGACAGGATGTCCATTCTCAAAGTTGCGCGCATGGGCAATCCGGTGCTGCGACAGCCTACGTCGCCGGTGGAACCGTCGGCATTGCGCACGCCGGCGATGCAGAAACTCATCGACGACATGATCGAGACGATGGTCGAGTACCAGGGAGCCGGCCTGGCCGGGCCGCAGGTACACGAGGCGCTTCGGCTGTTCGTGGCCGGTGTCGACGAGGGCGACGATCCGATGCCGCGCATGGTCGTGGTCAATCCTGAGTTACGGTTGCTCGGGGATACGACGGTCGAGGACTGGGAGGGCTGCCTGAGCATCCCGGATCTGCGTGGCCGCGTGCCGCGCGCCGTCGAGGTGGAGCTGCGCGCCTTGGATCGGCATGGCGATCCGATCCGGATGACCGCCCACGGACTCGCCGCCCGCGTCATTCAACACGAAACCGATCATCTCGACGGCGTCCTGTTCCTCGACCGCATGCGATCCTTCGATTCGCTCACCTACCTGGAAGAGCATTCCCGGTTCTGGGCCTCGGATCGGGAGTAGCTCAACCCCAGAACTCACTTGTGTTGCCACGTCTGGCTTGTTCTGCCCGGCGAGGGCGGCGTTGCTCCTCAGTCATTTGGGCCCACCACACTCCTTCGTCGCGCCTGGCGGGGCGGGCGCCTCGACGGTCTCGGTGCGACGCGGGACTTTCACCACGGGCTGCTAGCCCGCAGCCACCGGGTCGTCTCTGTTGCCGTGTTGCCGCTTCCGCTCGCTGGCCCGTTCGGCCTTGAGGCGCTCGAGATCCACCTCCGAGTGATCGACGAAGCGCATGGCGGCCGCGATGGCGCGGTGCCCGGCGCGGTCCTTGATCAGGTCGTGCATCGCCTGGCAGACCCGGCGATACGCCGGGTGGCCTTGTGGGGCGGAGCGTAGCTCGATGACGTGCATCGCCTCCCGCGCGTTCATGTCCATGTAGAAGCGCACGCGATACGCCATGGCGACGGCGTACGGCGCGGCCGCGTCGAGGCCGGCGTTCCACAGGGCGTCGTAGAGGTCGGCCGATGCCTCCATGATCTCCCGCCAGTCCGCCAGGGCGCCCGCCTCCTCGATTGCGGCCGGCTCGGTGAAGCCGTGGGCCGGCGATAGGTCCTGCCACTCGATGGTCAGCAGCCGATGCCGCTGCAGGTCGCGAAACGCGCCGTAATCGGACAGCACGTCGAAGCGGTAGGCGGTGCGCTCGAACGCTCGGCCCGGCTTGTGGCGGCGGTTCTCGCGCGTGCCGACGTAGGCTCGAAGAACTTCCGCGCGGGCTTTGGCTGACATACCCCGAGCGACGTTCAACAACTGGTCGTCGGGCAGATGAGACACGGCGTAGAGCGCAGCGGCAACGACCTTGGTTTCGCCCTCGGGGTCGAAGTCGGTCAGGACGACCTCGGGACGGGATTCGGCCTCGAGCCCGTCGAGCTGCAACGACGAGACGCGTCGTAGCTCCTGCCGTGTGGCGCGGAGGTACTCGGTCCAGCGCCCGCCGCGGTCGGGTCGATCGACGCGAGTCAGGAACGCGGGGATCACCTTCCGCAGCTCGGCCAGCATGAGGTCGGCATACCGCCGCATCTCGGCCAGCGGATGCGCGCGCATCTGCAGCAGGAGGGATTCGTAGGCCTGTCCCGAGCCGAAGATGCCCACGTTCGACTGCGTGGCGGCGGGCAGCAGTCCGCGCAGCGTGTCGAGCGCCTTGGCCCGGATCGCCGCCTTGTAGATGCCATCCGAATCGGCGGGATCCTTCGGGTAGCGCGCGCGGTGATAGTCCTGCATCGGATCGATCCAGTCCGCGTACACCTCGAAGGCGCGATCCAGCGTGCGAATGTAGCGATCCCGAAGCGGCGTGCCGTCCAGCTCGTCCGGTACCAGAAACTTCCACCGATCCTGCGGCCGATCGGTGTAGGGCACGTAGCGCGTGGACTGTTCGAGGTAGGCGGCGAGCCGTCCGCGCTCCAGCACTTTGGTCAAGATGTTGGAGGCGCCCTCGCAGGCGATGTGCGCCCCGCCGAGCTGGGCCACCGAATCGTCGCCGTATTCGTGAAACACGCGCGTGTAGAGCCGCTCGGCCCGCTCGACGCCGACCGCCGCCGCGCTGGCCGGGGCATCCGCGACGCCGGTCGCGAATTCGTCCAGAAATAAGCGTCGGAGCGACTTCGCCGACCGGGAGTAGCGCGCGAAGAGCGCGCCCTTCACTACGTCCGGCAGATTCGTGATCGCGAAGACCGGTTCGTCGAGGTTCGTGAAGTAGGGAGCCAGCCGCCGCCGCTCGTCCGGCGTGAACGACTCGGAGGCACAGCGGCCGTCGGACACGCCGTATAATAATCGGGCGGCGCGACGCCGCGTCAACTTTTCCTCGAGACGGTGGCCATGAGCTTCGGCTTTCATCATTCGATCGACGTCCGTTTCCGTGACTGCGACGAGTTGGGTCACGTGAACAACGCCGTCTACTTCACCTACCTTGAGGAAGCGCGCTGGGCGTTCTTCCGTCACCTGCAGGCGCGCCTGCGCGAGCGCGGCTGGGACAAGGACATCGAGGTGCCCTGGCAGCCGGGAACGATTCTGGCGCGCGCTGAATGCGACTTTCGCGCGCAGGCTCGCTACGGCGACGTGCTCGACGTCAAGATGCGCGTCGGACCGATCGGACGGTCGAGCTTCACCTACGAGTACGAAGTCGTCGATGCGGCGAGCCAGCGGCTCATCGCGACGGCCAAGTCGGTGCAGGTGGCCTACGACTTCGAGGCGGGACGATCCGTGCCGATTCCAGAGGCCTTGCGCGCCGCGCTCGAGGACAGCTCGGGCGGCCGTGCCACAACCGGGGAGGGCGATTCCTGATGACGAACCCAGCGACGGTGTACATCTTCGGCAAGGACACCTGACCCTACACGATGGCGGCCCGTGAGGATTTCGCCAAACGGAACGTCAAGGTTGAATACGTCAATGTCAAGCGCGACCCACAAGGACTCGAGCGCATGCTGGCGTACTCCAAGGCGCGACGCGACGTGCCGGTGATCGTCGAAGGCGACCGCGTGACGATCGGGTTCGGAGGCACCTGAGGGGTCTGACCGCTGCCGGCGGCAGCGCCATGGGGCAAGTAGCTGGCCGAATCTTTCGATGTTGACAGGCGGCGCGCGCGCCGCGATAATGCAGGCGGAACCTCGGGCCGTCGTAATTTCCCTCTGGGGCGCTGCATGTGTTTTTGAAGTTCGACTGACACTATTTTCGATCGAAAAGAAGACCGCGTCGCCCTGCTCTTCACATAGCGTTAAGCTCTCCGTTCCACGTTCACGACCCTCCGTCACTGGTTACACTCCGCCTGATACGCCCGTGGTTCCGTTTCGCTCGCTGGTGATGCGGCATGCGATATGAGCTCGTTCCGGCGCACAACCCGGGTCCGTACACCGGCGCCGGCAACAACACCTATCTGATTCCTGGCGAAGAGCCCGTGCTCATCGATGCCGGGACCGGCGATCCCCGGCATCTCGAGGGCGTCGCCGAGGTGCTGGCCCGCACGAAATCCGGCCGCCTCGCCCGCATTCTCGTGACCCACGGACATGTCGATCACGCGTCCGGCGTGGAAGCGCTCGTGGTCCGCTGGCCGGGGGCGATGGCGTCGAAAATGCCGTGGCCGGAGCGCGATGCGCGCTACTGGCAGGCCTGGCACGAGATTGGTGATGAGGAGCTGATCCGGGCTGGTGACCGGGTGCTTCGCGCCGTGCACACCCCCGGGCATGCGCCGGATCACCTGTGCTTCTTCGACGAGTCGTCCGGCCTCATGTTCACCGGCGACCTGATGGTGAGCGGGAGCACGGTGATGATTCCGGCTAGCTCCGGGGGAGATCTCGCCGCCTATCTGGCCTCCCTGCGCCGTGTGCTGGCGCTCGAGCCCCGCCGGCTGCTTCCGGCGCACGGCCCGATCATCGACGACCCCGCCGCACTCGTGCACCGATACCTCGATCACCGACAGCGGCGGGAAAACCAGATCCTGGCGGCAATCGGCACAGGCGCGGACACGATCGACCGCGTGGTGGCCGAGGTATACGACGGCCTCGACGACGCGCTCGTGTCGGCCGCGCGCGAGAGCGTCAGGGCGCACCTCCAGAAACTCCGCGCCGACGGCCGGGTCGTCTCGGACGGTGAACGGTGGCAGACGCGGCGTTGACTGCCGGCCGGGTTGTGAAGCACCCTTAACAACCCGCAACTACGTCGGGTCGTGGAAGGCGTGGGGCGACCGGGCGACCTGCCGGTCCAGCAGCCGCGCCCCGCCGCGACCAGTGACGAATGCCTGGCGCCTGATGAAGAGAAGACCCCGCCCATGCACGCCATCATCGATTTCATCAACGCCAATCGGGACCGCTACGTCGAAGAGTTGACGGCGTATCTCGCCATTCCGAGCGTCAGCGCGCTGCCCGAGCACGCCGACGATGTCCGGCGCTGCGCCGACTGGACGGCGGAGGAAATGCGTCGGATCGGCCTGCAACGCGTCGAGTTGCACGAGACCAAGGGGTATCCGATCGTCTACGGTGACTGGCTCGCCGCGGAGGGCGCGCCAACCATCCTTTTCTACGGACATTACGACGTGCAGCCGGTAGACCCGATCGATCTGTGGGAATCACCGCCGTTCGAGGCGACGGTGCGCGGCGGTGAGATTTATGCGCGCGGCGCCGCCGACGACAAGGGCCAGGTCTTCATGCACTTCAAGGCGATCGAGGCCCACTTGGCGCAGGCGTCGACGCTGCCGGTGAACATCAAGATCGTCCTCGAAGGCGAGGAGGAAGTTGGCAGCGCCAACCTGGATGAATTTGTTCATGCGCACCGCGACGAGCTCGCAGCCGACGTCGTCGTCATTTCCGACTCGCCGATGTTCGACCGCGGGGTGCCATCGATTTGCTACGGCCTGCGGGGTTTGGCCTATTTTCAGATTGACCTACGCGGCACGAGCAGCGATCTGCACTCCGGGTCATTCGGCGGCGCGGTGGCGAACCCGGCGTTCGTCCTCAGCCAGGTCCTCGCGCAGATGAAGGACCGCGCCGGCCGGGTGAAGATTCCGGGGTTCTATGACGACGTCCGCCCGCTCCGCGATGCGGAGCGGGCGGAGTTCCGGAAGCTGCCGTTCAACGAAAAGCGTTATCGAAAGGCGCTCGGAGCGCCGAAACTCTTGGGTGAGAGGGGCTACTCAACGCTCGAGCGCGTGTGGGCGAGGCCGACCTTCGAGGTCAATGGCCTGCAGTCCGGATTCACGGGGGACGGCGCCAA
Organism: Vicinamibacterales bacterium; assembly: GCA_963667915.2. Taxonomy (GTDB): domain Bacteria; phylum Acidobacteriota; class Vicinamibacteria; order Vicinamibacterales; family UBA823. The sequence goes on from CAXXNN010000004.1 coordinate 2,206,689, forward strand.
AACGGTCATTCCGGCGGTCGCGATGGCGAAGGTGAGCATGCGGCTCGTGCCGGACCAGCAGCCCGACACGATCGCGCAGCTCTTCGAGGATTATGTGCGAAAGGTGACGCCGAAGGCCGTCGAGTTGAAGGTCACGCGGATGCACGGCGCACGGCCCTGGATGACCGAGTTCGACAATCCCTACGTCCAGGCGGCCGCGCGTGCGGTCGAGAAAGGCTTCGGGCAGTCGCCCGTGTTCAATCGCGAAGGTGGATCGATTCCGGTCGTGACGACGTTCCAGGACGTGCTCGACCTGCCGTCGGTGCTGTTCGGGATCGGGTTGCCGGACGAAAATGCGCACGCACCCAATGAGCGGCTGGATCTCGGTAACTTTCACAACGGCGTCATCGCATCGGCGTATCTCTACGACGAGATCGGCCGGCTCGCCGGCTGATCGGCGGAGGCTTCGACATGGGTGACCGGATGCGGTCAGTGCACGACGGGAGCGGACTTGCGCCACGGACCGCTAGGGTCGTGGTGGTCCTGTGCGTAGCGCTGAGCGGATGCGGCGCTTCGGACGACGGGGTGGCGCCGCGACTGCTGAATGCGGGATACGATCCGGAGACCGGTCGCCTGCAGTTGATCGAGTTCGACGCGGACGAGAACGGCACGGTCGATACCTGGACCCACATGGATGGGTCTCGTCTGCTGCGGATCGAAATCGACGCCGACGAGGACGGACGGATCGAGCGGTGGGAGTACTACGACGACAACGCCAGTCTCGAGAAGGTGGGCTATTCCAGTGCCAGCGATGGGATTGTCGATTCCTGGATGTTCGCCGACGCGGAAGGGCAGCTCGCGCGCGTCGAGCTGTCGACCTCACGTGACGAAACGATCGACCGCTGGGAGTTCTACGAGAACGATCTGTTGACCCGCGTCGAGCAGGATACGACCGGCGACGGGATCGTGGACCGCTGGGAGACGTTCGAGGACGCGCGCCTGGCGACCGCCGCCTTTGACGAGAACGGCAACGGCCGGCCGGACCGTCGCCTGACCTACGACAGCGCTGGGACGCTGACGACCATCGAAAGCGACCCTGACGAGAGCGGCACGTTCCGGACCACAACCGAGGTGCCGCGACCGCCCGCCGAAGGATGAACGAGCGTCCCTTAATCCCCCCCTCGATAGTGTAAGCTGCCACAGTCATGTCCGTGCGGATTGCGTTCGACCTCGACGGCGTCTTGGCCGATTTGGAAAGCGTGTATCGCCGGCTCGCCGAGGATCTGTTCGGCGAGGTGCCGGCATCCGCCGCGCCCGCCGAGGGGTCTGCCGCAGAGGCTGCGCCGGAACTGGGCGACCGCGATCGACCCACCATTGCCCTGCCGCTCAGTTCCTGGCAAGAGAACGAGGTCTGGCAGGAAATTGAAGCAACCGAGAATTTCTGGATGTCTCTCGAACCCCACGAGCCGGGCGTCCTGGCGCGGATCCAAGATCTCACCACGCAGCATCGCTGGGAGGTGTTCTTCGTCACGCACCGACCCGCCACCGCCGGCGAGACCGTTCAGCGCCAGACGCAGCGCTGGCTGGTCGCACATGGGTTCGAGTTGCCGAGCGTGATGGTGATGACCGGTCCACGCGGGCGGCTCGCCAGGGCGCTGACGCTGGATTATCTAGTCGACGACTCATCGCAACACTGCGCCAACGTCGTGTCCGAATCGGAGACCAAGGCGGTGCTGGTGCTCCGGCGAAGCGATCCGAACGCCGAACGCTGGGCACGAGAGATAGGATTCGAGGTGAAGCCGACAGTCGCGGCGGCGCTCGATCTGGTCGAATCTGTGCAGCAGGAAGACTCACAGCCCGGCCTCTGGAAGAAGCTCACCGACACGATCCGCGGCGGCCAGAGCTGACCTGGCCCTCTTTGACACATCGAAGCTGGTCGCCGGTCAGTTCAGGCTGGCAACGCGGCGCCGAAGTGTCTTGATGTGCTCCCAGATCTGCTCGTGTTCCGCCTGGCGCTCGGCGCGTCCAGCCTCGCTGCCCGTCCGTGATGTGACCCGCAGGTATGCTTCGAGATCCCGTAGCGCGCCCGAGAAATCCTGCATGTGGTAGGCCAACAATCCGCGATCCCGAAGGTCCGAGACGCCGGACGGGTTCAGCGCCAGCAGCAGCTCGGTGACATCGCGGGCCTGAGGAAACGACCGAAGCTGGACGTACATTCGCTTCAGGTTGCCGAGTACTCGTAGCAGGATCTGGCGCGGCGTGATCGGGGCGAGGAGCTTGAGGTCGAACTCGGCCGCGTCGCCCAGCGATTGCCGCAGCAGCGCCCGGCAGTCGCGTTCCGACAGGGCCCTGCCCCGATCGAACGGATCGATGACGAGCGGCAGCCGTGCCGAGGCGGCCGGCTCGGATCGTTCCCGGATCAGGAAGTGGCCCGGAAAACCGACGCCCACCGCAGGCACGCCAGCGCGCTTCGCGATTTCCAGGAAGACGATGGCTAGCGTGACCGGAATGCCGCACCGGCGGTCGAGCACCTGGTTGAGGCAACTGTTCCGCGGATCCTCGTAGTGCTCCCGGTTTCCGTGGAAGCCTTGGTCCTCGTAGAGGTACCGACTGAGCGTGTCGAACTGGTCGGGCAGCGCGCCCGGCCGCTCGGCCAGGCGTCGGCGGACGTCATGGCCCATTTGGTCGAGACGCGCCAGATAGGGTGCCGGGTCGAGCCGTGGGTATTCGAGACGCGCGATGAGCAACGCCGCACGGGCGAGATCCGGATCGGCACCCCCGGCGGCGTGGGCGAACTCTCGCGCCAGGGCATCCACGTCGGCCATCATGATACGCGGGGCTCCAGGCTCGCTAGCCCCGCGGCAGGCGCTCGCCCGCCCTGACGGGCGAGGCGAGCCGGTTCTCCGGCGGCGGATACGGACAGTCGTACCGCTCGTCGAAATAGCAGAACGGGTGATACGCAAAATTGAAATCGAGATCGTAGATGCCGGTCGGCGTCACGTTCAGATCCAGGTATCGGCCGCCCGGATAGGATTCGGTGCCGTTCGTCAGATCGCCGAACGGTACGAACAGGCTGCCGTTGTCCGGCGCGCCGACCTCGACGAAGGCGGACAGCGTCATCGGCTCACCCTTGAGTGTGAACTCCAGAATGCCGACCCGGTGCATGGATCGACGCTTGCCGGTCGACGTCGGGATTTCGAGGACAACGGCCTCGTCGCCCACCTGGAGCGAGGCGGGCACGCGGTATGCGATCTCAGGCGAGAAGTAGCTGAGCGGCAACAGCGCGTCCCGTCGCGCCACCGGGACCGGCGAATCGGAGCTGTGCTGAAACGCCTGGTCCTTGGCCGCGCGGGCCGCCAGCAGGCTGTCCACATAGGACAGGTCGTCCGGCGGCGGCGCGGTGCAGGCCGACACCCCCAGCGCCATGGCCACAATGGCGATTGTCCGTCGCGTGATGAACATCTGGATCATCCTTCGAACATATATCCTGCTCTGGCGAGTGCCGTGTCCGCAAGCCGCCGACGAGCCGCCACGCTGTTGCCCGGCTGGGCGCGGAGCAGGCGACGCAGCGCGCTGAGCTGGGTGCGCAACGTGTCGCCTTCGGCCATGGCGGCCAGGGCTTCACGCGCGGCCGCTTCGCAACGGGCCGCGGCCGTGTCCGCGATCACCTGCGCCGCGTCCGCGTGCAGTGGCGCAGCCGCCGCACTCGCCTCCGCGCGGAGGGTCGCGCTCTCCGTGGCAAAGGCGTCGATGACGATGTCGGCGGTGAAGGACAGCACCTCCTGTTCGTCCCGGAGGCTCTCCCCGAAGCGCTGCATGGCCGTGCCCAAGACCATCAGGGCCACCTTCTTCAGCGCCGCACCGATGCGCTTCGGTCCGTCGAGGGGGTCGTCGGATGGGACGGCGACCGGCATCGGCGCCGCGATCTCCTCCTGGAGCTGCTTCGCGGCCGGAATCAAGGACAGGCGTCCGCTCAAGGCCCGGCGCACGAGCATCCCTGGGATGAGTAGTCGATTGATCTCATTCGTGCCTTCGAAGATTCGGTTCACCCGCGCATCACGGTAGTGCCGCTCGGCCGGGTAGTCCTTCACGAATCCGTTGCCGCCGTGGATCTGGATGTTCTCGTCGAGCACGTAGTCCAGGGCTTCGCTGCCTGCCACCTTCAGGATCGACGCTTCGATAGCGAACTCCTCGAAGGCGGCGAGCTTCGCGCGCTCGCGGTGCGGCAGGCCGGCGGCGATCAATTCGTCGATCTCGCCGGCGACGCGATAGAGCATGCTCTCGATGGCGTAGGTGCGCGCCGCCATTTCACCCAGCTTGTGCTTGATCGCGCCGAACTCGCCGATCGATTTGCCGAATTGTTTCCGCTGCGCCGCGTAGCGAGCCGACTCCGCGAGTGCGGTCTTGCAGCAGCCGGCTGCCGAGGCGCACAGCTTGAACCGTCCATAGTTCAGGACGTTGAAGGCGACCCTGTGGCCCTGCCCGATTTCGCCCAGGAGGTTGGCGGCCGGCACCTGTGCGTCCTGGAGGATGACCGGCGTGGTGGATGAACCGTGGAGCCCCAGCTTGTGCTCTTCCTGTCCGGTGCTGACGCCGGAGAATGCGCGCTCGACGATGAAGGCCGAGAAGTGCTCGCCGTCCACCTGCGCGAAGACGATGAACAGGTCGGCGAACCCGCCGTTGGTGATCCACATCTTCTCCCCGTTCAGGACGAAGCTGCCGTCCGGCTGTCGGGTCGCGCACGTCTTCGCGCTCAACGCGTCCGACCCCGCGCTCGACTCGCTCAGCGCGTAGGCGCCGACCGTCTCCCCGCTCACCAGTCCGGGGAGGTACCGCCGCTGTTGATCCTGGGTGCCGAAGAACAGCAACGGGATGATGGCGAGGTTGCACTGGGCGCCGTAGGTGGCGCCGAACGACGCCGATACGGCGAGGGCTTCCGCCACGACGACCGCGGCGACCGTGTCCAGCTCGACGCCGCCCCAGGCTTCGGGTGCGTCGATGCCGAGTAGTCCGAGCTCGCCGCACCGCCGCAGCAGATGGCGAGCCCGACCCCAGTCCTTCTGTTCCATCCGCTCGAGTTCGGGCAGTACTTCCTGCGCGACGAATTCCTGCGTGGTCCGGGTCATGAGGCGGTGCTCGTCCGTACACCGCTCGGGCGAGAATATCCGGTCGGCCGGCGTCTGGCCGAGCAGCCAGGCGCCACCCTGGCGGCTTGGAACTGGTGCCGTCGTCGTCATGCAGTCGTCCTCCGGCGGGCGCTCCTCATTCCTCCGCCACTAATCGCTGCGCTCGAATATGCCGGCGGCGCCCATGCCGCCACCGACGCACATCGTCACCAGACCGTACCGTGCGCGTCGCCGCCGCATCTCGTAGAGCAAGGTCGTCGTCAACTTTGCGCCGGTGCATCCCAGCGGATGTCCGAGTGCGATGGCACCGCCGTTGACGTTCAGTCGGTCCGGGTCGAGGGGTAACTCTCGCAGGCAGGCCAGGACCTGCACGGCGAAGGCCTCGTTCAGCTCGATCAGGTCGATCTGTTCCAGTCGAAGGCCGGTCATCCGCAGCACCTTGCGCACTGCCGGGACCGGGCCGATCCCGAACCGCTCCGGCTCGACGCCGGCTGTCGCGAACGCCAGGAAGCGCGCGAGGGGCTGGAGCCCTGCGTCGCGCGCCCGGGCCGCCGAGGTGACCACCACGGCGGCTGCGCCATCGCTTGTCTGCGAGGAATTTCCCGCCGTGACCGTTCCGTGGGCGTGAAAGGCGGGGCGCAGCGCGGCCAGCGCTTCGAGTGAGGTGTCGCGGCGCGGCCCCTCGTCTATCTCGAACGAGGTCTCGCGCACGACGGGTGTTGGTCCGCTGTTCGCGGCGGCCAGCCTCACGGGCAGCGGGACGGTTTCCTCGGTGAAGCGGCCGGCGTCGATGGCGGCAACCGCCTTCTCATGGCTGCGCAGCGCGAACGCATCCTGCGCTTCGCGGCTGATTGCCGCCTCACGCGCGTGGTTCTCGGCGACGAGCCCGGTGCTCAGATAGACGTCGGGGTAGGTATCCACGAGGATCGGGTTCGGTGCCACCCGATGGCCGCCCATCGGCACGAGACTCATCGACTCTGTCCCGCCGGCCACGACCGTCGTCGCGAATCCGCACATGATGCGCTCGGCCCCCTGCGCAATCGCCTGCAGGCCGGACGAGCAGAACCGGTTGACCGTCAGGGCGGATGCTTCCGTCGGGAGTCCAGCCCGCAGCGACGCGATTCGGGCCACGTTCAGGCCTTGCTCGGCCTCCGGCATCGCACACCCGAGGATCACGTCGTCGATCTCGCCCGGCGCGATGCCCTCGGCGCGACGCACCGCCTCGGCGATGGCGACCGCCGCCATCTCGTCGGGCCGGGTGGTGCGCAGCGAGCCTCGAGGCGCCTTGCCGACCGGGGTTCTCACGGCGGAGACGATGACCGCCTCGTGCATCATGGCCATCAGGGCGTTCCTTTCCAGTCGCTCAACAGATCTTCGATCGCGTCGCCGACCTCCTGCGTCTTGCCGTCGAAGAGGTGGTCGGCGGCGTCGATGACGACGAGCTTCTTCGGCTCCGGCAGCTCGCACACCACTTTCGTGTGCATCGTTCCGCCGTGTTCCGGATGCGGATGAGCCATCACGACCGCCGCGCGCGGCGGCTCCGACGGCTCGTCGAGCAGTCCCTCGAGACGGCCGTCCGGCCCGGCGAATTCGAAGGTTCGCATTAGCACGGGCTGCTAAGCCTCTTGCCGTGTCCGACGTTCGCACGTGCCTCGGCGAACGACGCCAAGAGGTTCGCGAAGGCTTTCGGACGACTGGCGAAGCCGATGTGTCCGGTGTTCGCCAGGGTGGCCGCTTCGGCCTCGGCAATGGCATCGACGAACTCCAGCGTGCTCTCGACCGGCACGATCCGGTCGAGGCTCGGCTCACCGGTGACGATTAGGGTCGGCGCCGTCACGCGACGGCAGTCTTCCAGAAAGTCGATGCCGGACACGAGCCGGACCCGTTCGGCCATTCGGACGGAGGAAAACGGCGCGGCGGCGACGCGCATCAGGTTGTGCGCCGTAAAGGCGAGCCGCGCTCTCCAGCCGTCGAACGCCGCGTGGATCTCCGGCCACAGTCGAAACGGCGAGCCGGCGACAAACACTGGCGCCATGAGACGCGGTGCCCGGAGGTACCGCTCGATTCGACAGTCAGGCCGCCACGCTGGTGCGGGCGTCGACACGAGCATCAGCGACCGGACGCGCCCCGGCCTTCGGGCGGCGTACCGCAACGCGATGAGACCGCCGTAGGAGACGCCGCACAGGTGCGTCGTGGAGAGCTCGGCCCGAGCCAGGATGTCGTCGAGCTGCGTCACGAACGACTCGAACCCCAGTTCCGGCTCGATCTCGCGCTCGCCCGACTCACCGCACAGCGAATAGCTGACGACACGGCAGCGGTCCGCCAGTGCGTCGACGGTCGGCGCCATCCATTCCCACCGTCCCTGGACGCCGGGTACCAAGACGATCGGGGTGCCGCGGCCTGCGTCGATCATCGTCGGTCCATCAGTTCTTGAGCGGCTTGCCGGTTTTGAGCGTGTGGCGAATCCGCGCGAGCGTCTTGGCCTCGCCGCACAGGCTCAAGAAGGCTTCCCGCTCGAGGTCGAGCAAGTACTGCTCGGCGACGGCTGTCGCGTGCGGCAGCGCCCCGCCCGACAGGATGCCGGCCAGCTTGCGTCCGATCAGAGCATCGTGATCGCTGATGCGGCCGGCCCGGTGGGCCAGGTGCACGCCCAGCTTCAACGCGGCGCCGACCCCCTCGCCGCCCACCCGGATCGTGCCGGGCAGCGGTGCCTGATAGCCTGCGTGGACCAGGTCCAGGGCTCGTGATTTGGCGTCGGTCATCACACGGTCACGGTGCATCGTGACGCGATCTCGTTCGCGCAGATATCCGAGCCGCCGGGCATCGGGTGCGCTCGTCGAGACCTTGGCGAAGCCAATCGTCTGGAAGACCTCCTGGACGGCGGGCAGCGGATCGGCGGTTGCGCCGACCGCCGCGCCGGCCCGCGCGACCATCTCCTTGGTACCGCCACCCGCTGGGATCAGGCCGACGCCGACCTCGACCAGGCCGATGTAGCTCTCGGCTCCCGCCTGCACGGCGTCGCCGTGCAGCAGCACCTCACATCCGCCGCCGAGTACCCGGCCCGCCGGGGCCACGACAACCGGAACCGGCGCGCGCTGCAGGCCAATCGTCGCCGCCTGGAACGAGCGGACCATGAGATCCACTTCGTCCCAGTTGCTCTCTTCCGCTTCGAGCAGGAGCAAGAGCAGGTTGGCACCGGCGGAGAAGTCCCGTGCGTCGCTGCCGACGATGAGGGCGTCGAACCGGGCCGAGGCCTCGTCGATTCCCGCCCGGATCATCTCGACCGTGTCGCCGCCGATGACATTCAGCTTCGAGTGAAATTCCAGCGCCAGGACGCCGTCGCCCAGGTCGACAAGACTGGCACCAGCGTTCTGCTTCACCACGTTGGAGCGCTGTCGCGCCGATCGGAGAATTTGCAGACCCTGGTCTGCTGGTGGAAGCGGCCCGTCCCTGAGCGTCGCCGCTGCGGCGTCGGCCGACTGGTGCAGCGCGTCCCGCAACAGCGGCGGCGGATCGGTCCTGTCGCACGCCTCGAGCAGGCGGGAGACGCCGATGGCGTCGCACAGTTCGAACGGACCGAGCGCCCAGCCGTAGCCCCAGCGCATGGCACGATCCACGTCGTCGATCGACTCGGCAATGGCCGGGGCCACACGCGCCGCATAGAGGAGGGTCGCGCCCAGCGTGCGCCGCAGGAACGCGCCGACCCGGTCGTCACCGAGGAAGAGCGCGCGGATTCTGGCGCCGGGATCCTCGATCGCGACGGCCGCGTCGAGCGGGCCGAGCGCGGCCAGCCGCCGCGGTCGATACTCCAGGCTCTTGACGTCGAGCGTCAGGATCTCCGATCCGTTCGCGCCGCGTCGCTTCCGGTAGAAGCCCCGGCCTGTCTTGTCACCCAAGGCGTCGCGTGCGACCAGATCGCCCACGAACGCCGGCAGGGCGAACGCCTCCCGCTCCGCCTCGTCGTCCAACTGAGCCCGCAAGTTGTCCGCGACGTGCAGGAGGATGTCGATTCCCGACATGTCGATCGTCCGAAACGTCGCGCTCTTCGGACGGCCGATCGCCGGTCCGGTCATCGCGTCGATTTCCTCGACCGTGTAGCTGCCGTCGGCGAGCGCCTCGAGGGCCCGCGCCGCGCCGTACAGGCCGATCCGGTTCGCGATGAAGTTCGGCGTATCCCGCGCGATGACGACCCCCTTACCCAGCCGCAGGTCGGCGAATCGGCGGATCGCCGCGATGACCGCCGCGCTGGTGTCCGCCGTCGGGATCAACTCCAGCAACGGCAGGTAGCGCGGCGGGTTGAAGAAGTGCGTGCCCAGCCAGTGTCGCCGGAAGTCCTTCGAGCGGCCCTCGGCCATCGCTCGAATCGACAGTCCCGACGTGTTCGAGCTCACGATTGCGCCGTCCGCGCGGTGCGCCTCGACGCGCTCGAGCAGCGCGCGCTTCGAGTCGAGTTGCTCCACGATGGCCTCGATGATCCAATCGCACCGGCCGATGCGGGCGAGGTCCGTGTCGAAGCCGCCCACGGAGATCCGCGCCGCGCAGTCCGGCGTAAAGAACGGATCCGGCCTTGTGCCGAGCAGCCGTTCGAAGCCCGTCTGGGCCGTCGCGCGGTCCACGTCGAGCAGCAGCGTCGGGAGGCCGGCGTTGGCGAGGTGAGCCGCCAGTTGGGCGCCCATCGTGCCGGCGCCGAGCACGGCTGCGGATCGGATCACGGGGCGCTCACTCATGTGACGGGGCCGTCGGGTGCGTGCTCGACTCCAGCGGTCGAGGCGGGCGCCATGCCCCTGACGAAGATGTCCACGATGGCGTCGGCCGAGTCCTCGAGCCGTCGCGGCCGGCGGCTGAGAATCCAGTCGGTCGCCATTTCGTCCAGCGCGCCGAACAGCATCTTGGCCGCAAGCGTCGGACTCACCTCCGGCCGCATCCGGCCCACGGCTTGACCGTCGGCGATGACGTCGCGGATGATGCCCAGGTACTCGCGCAGCTGCGCGGTGGAGAACCGCTCCATGAACTTGGTCGTCTGACGAAGCTCCACCTGGAAGACGACGGCCAGGTCGCGATGGCGGCCGAGCCGTCCGAGATGCAGGTGCGCCAGGCGGCGCAGCCGCTCGACTGGATCGTCGATGGTCGCGACGAGGGCTCGCGCCTCGTTGATCGCCTCGCGCATCGTCCGCTCGAAGACCGATGCCAGGACGTCATCCTTGCCGCGGAAGTACAGATACACCGTGCCGGCGGCGACCCCCGCGCCGCGCGCTACGTCGGCGACCTGCGCCTGGAAGAAACCGCGCTGGGCGAAGACGCGAATCGCGGCGTCGAGAATCGCCGCACGCTTGTCCTGAAGTGGAGCCGCCCGGATGCGTGGCCCTCGGGCGATTCTCGGTGTGGCAGCCATCGTGATGAATGAATGTTCATTCATTATACGGTACAACGGTCGCTCACCGGGGATGCCAATGGTCCCGTGCATGCGGGGTCACAATTATTCTCTGGTCTGCAGTCGGGTTTACGGCGAGCCGATATTACGCAATGAGGTGCAGAGCCAATTGAAGCGACACGAGAATTACCAATAAGTTACTGAAAATAAATAGGTTATTGCGCTTGCAGTAAATTTCTACTGCATTCGTTTTGCTGGGGCTCCGCCCAATGTTCCCCCGGATCCCAGCTGGTGACGAGGATGAGTAAGGCAATCAGGCCGTTGGCGGCAGCCGCGCTGTGCTGTTTGGCCCTGGCCACGTTCGGGGCGCGGCCCGCCGCGGCACAGCAATTCACCGGCCGATTGGATTTCACAATCGTCGACGACACGGGCGGCGTCCTGCCCGGTGCGCTGGTCGAGATCGAAGGTCCGCAGAGCGCCTCCGGTGTCAGCAACGAGGTCGGCCAGGTGCCGCTCATCAACCTGACCGTCGGTGCGTACAGCGTCAGGATCTCGCTCGACGGGTTCGCCCCGACGGAGATTCCGGCAGTCATCGTCGAGACCGGCGCGAGCGTGCCGTTGCGTGTCACGCTGGGCGTCGGCGGGGTCGCCGAGAATGTTCAGGTGACGGCCGAGGTGCCGGTCATCGACACCAGGAAGCAGACGTCCGGCGCCCTGGTGAACTACGACGAGCTGCAGTTGATTCCGACGGCGCGCGATCCATGGGTCGTCCTGCAGACCATTCCCGGTGTCGTCGTGGACCGCGTCAACGTCGGTGGCTCGGAGTCCGGTCAGCAGTCGACCTACATTGCCAAGGGCGCGAACGACCAGGACAACACCTGGTATCTCGACGGCATTCCGATCGGCGACATGGCGGCCGTCGGGTCATCGTCGTTCTACTACGACCACGACATTTTCGAGGAGATCAACATCGTGACCGGCGGCGCCGAGATCACGAGCCAAACCCCCGGCGTCCAGCTCAGCGGTACGATCAAGTCCGGGACCAACGTACTGCGCGGCACGTTCCGCGGATACCTCGCGAACGAGTCGCTCCAGAGCAAGAATCTCTCCGCGGAGCTGGCCGACTCGATCGGCGGCGAAGAGGGTGAGGGGAACCGCACCGACCAGTTCTCCGACTACGGCTTCGATCTGGGTGGTCCGATCATCAAAGACAAGTTGTGGGCCTGGGGGCTCTTGGCTCAAACCGACATCCGGAACGTGACACTGACGAACACTCTCGATCGAACAGTCCTGAAGAACTCTGCCTTCAAGGCGACTGCCCAGTTCACACCTCGGGTGAGGGGCAGCTTTCTCTTCTTCGGCAATTCGAAGATCAAGGACGGCCGCGGCGCGAGCCCGACGCGGCCGCTGGAGACGACCTGGGATCAGGACGGTCCGAGCAAGCTGTACAAGGGGGAAGGCAATTTTGTGCTGCGGGATGATTTGATCATCACCGCGCGCGGCGCCTATCTGGACGCAGCGTTTTCATTGATCCCGAAGGGGAGCGATCCGTCGTTCCTGGACCTGTCGACCGGCATTTTTGGTGGCTCGTTCATCGACGTCCGGACCTCGCGGCCGCAATGGAGCTCGATTGCCGACGGCAACTTCTTCCGCGGCGAGCACGAAGTGAAATTCGGCTATTCGTGGCGTCGCACAATCGTGAATTCCAACTTGACCTGGCCGGGCAACAGCACCCTGACACTCGTCATCGGCGACATCCTCGGCATCGGCCTGCCGGTTATCCTTGGGCGACCACTGCACGATACCGACACGAAGACCCGCGGCACCCACGTCAGCACCTACATCAGCGACACGATCTCGAAGGGTCGCCTGACGATGAACTTCGGTGCGCGCTTCGACCGGGCCGCGATCGGCACCAGTCAAGTGTCGTCCGGTGCGCACATCCTGACGCCGGACATCTTCCCCGCCCTGACGATTCCAGCGAAGCAGGACACCCACGTCTTCAATACAGTGACGCCAAGGACCAGCGTCAGCTATGCCCTCGGGGAAGATCGAGACACGGTCGTCAGAGCGAGCTATTCGCAGTTTGCGTCGCAGTTGGCCACCGGCGACGCGGCGTTCGTCGCCGGGCCGCTCTACTACTCGTACTTCTACGCCTACGGGATCGACGGCCTCATCGACGGCGTGCCGAACAACGCCGCCGATCCGGGTGAGCTGTTCCTGACACCGGCCGACGTGCCGGCAGGTCTGCAGGGTATTTTCCCTGTAGGGCCGGTGGGTGCCTACGGCTTCGACCCGGACGATCCCACGTCGACCGAGAGCCCGAACGTCGTCGGCTCTGGCCTGGACGCGCCGCGGACGCACGAGGTGATCGTCGGCATCGATCACGAGCTGGTTCGGGGCGTGGCGGTCGATGCGTCCTTCTCTTATCGCCGGTTCAACGGGATCCGCTGGTAGCCGCTGATCGGGATCCGGCGCGGCGATTTCGAGGAAGTCGGGCGCGTGACCGGCGACTTACCGGATGGCGGCACGTACGATCAGCCGTACTTCGCGCCGATGAGCGGCGTGGTCCTGCCGCCCGGGAACGGCCGCGAGGACATCAATCGTGAGGGATATCACCAGCGATACCTCGGGTTCGAGGCGAACCTCCGGAAGCGGCTGTCGAACCGGTGGATGATGCGGGCCGGGTTCTCGATGAACTCGCACCGGGAGTACTTCACCGATCCCTCCCAGTCGATCGAGGACCCCACGCCGATCGCAATCGATCCGACGCTCGGACGATTCGCCGGTGAAGGGCCGCTCATCGACGGCGGCATTGTCGTGGATCCGGCGACCGGCAGCGGCAAGAGCTTCATCTATCTCGCATTGCCGAAGTACCAGTTCGTGGCCAATGGCGCCTATCAAGCGCCGTTCGGGATCAACCTGGCGGCGAACCTGGTGACCCGTCAGGGCTACCCGCAGCTGTTCAACGCAGGGAGCACCGGCGTCCCCGATTCGGTGACGCCCCTCAAGAACGTCCTGGTCGTATCGGACCTCGCCGACAACCGCCTGCCGGCCGTCACGACGCTCGATCTCCGGATCGGGAGGACAACCGAAATCGGTCAGACCCGGATCGTGTTCGACCTGGACATCTTCAATGTGTTCAATGCGGCGACCATCCTCGGACGCCAGTTCGACGTCACCGCGACGGGGAATACCGGCAGCGGAAAGACACTCGAAATCATGAATCCGCGGATCGCCCGGATCGGCCTGCGGATCGAGTTTTGATGTTTAGCCGCTACGGTCGCGGCTCGCTAGACGCCGGGTCGTCGGAGAACCGCTCGCGCATCTGCGCGCGCAGCGTCGCCGCCCGCTGGGGCTCGCCGAAGATCGTCCACAGCTGCGCCGCTAGGCCATACCCTTCGGGTGAGGGCATCGCCGCCAGGAGCGACGCGATCGTTCGCTCGACGTCGTCGTCCCGTCCTTGGGACCGGTAGAGCATCGCCAGGTTGACCTGGGCGCGTCCGTTGTTGGGGAACAGCTGCAGCTCCTCGAGGAATTCCGCCTCGGCTTCGTCATAGCGTTCCAGCCGCCCGAGCGTATCCGCCGTGAAGAAGTGGATGTCATTCAGGGTGATCGTGCGCTCGCTCAACTGCTGGAGCGCTTCCTGGAACAGCGGCAGCGCTTCGGCATAGCGTCCATCGGCGTGCAGCATCCGGGCCTGCACGTAGGCTGGTAGCGGAAGCGACGGATCGGCCGCTCTCGCCGCCGCTGCGTGGCGCTCGGCTGCGTCGCCGTCCTGTTGCGCCAGCGCGATCCGCACCAGCATGACGTGCGTGTTGGCGATCGACAGCGGGTCGGATTCGGTGGCGACGGTCACCGCCAGCTCGCCGTGCTGTCGGGCTTCGTCCAAGCGCTGGAGCTTCAGCAACGAGCCGCAGACCGACAGCAGCGCCGTCGCGCTGGTCGGCTGGAGCCCGACCAGGCGCTTGTACGAGGCCACCGAATCCTCGTAGCGTCCTGCGCGCACCTGCACGTTGCCCAGCCGCTGCCAGACGTCGGCCATGGCGGGGTCGCCGGCGAGAATCTCCTCGAGGAGATCGATCGCCTGTAGGTAGTCACGCGCCGCCGCGAGGTTCACCGCCCGCCGGTACCTGCCCAGGACCGCCACCTTGTCTTTCGGGTCCGCAAGTGGCGCCCTGCCGTCCGCTCCCGCGAGGCTGGTCGATGAGCCAACGTAGCCCAGCGCCGCCAGTCGGCTGCGCACCTCGTCCGACACGACGGACGGCGCGCCGATCGACCTGCCCGCGACCAGTCGGTCGAGCTCGCCGCGCATCTCGGCGACGATGTCTCGCCGCGTGCTCGCCAGATTGTTCCGCTCGCCCGGGTCGGCCTCCAGGTCGTAGAGCTCCTCGCGCGGCGCTTTGATGTAGCGATACCGGGGTCCTGTCAGCGCCAGCAGCTCGCTCCACCCGAAGTGGTACCGCGAGTAGAGCCCCTCGGCGTAGATGCCCTGCTCCGCGATCGAGCCGTCCGGGTCCTGCAGCAGCGGAACCAGCGACCGCCCGTGCAGCCCTTCGACGGGCGCGGCGCCGACGAGCTCCAGCACGGTCGGCAGGAGATCTACATGTTGTACTGGCTGCGTCACCCGGGTCCCGCCATTCACGCCGCCCGGAAGCTTGACGATCCATGGCACGCGGATCGACTCGTCGTAGAGGAAGATGCCGTGCTCCTGCTCGTTGTGCTCGCCGAGCCCCTCGCCGTGGTCGGAGAGCAGCACGATCGTGGCGTCGTCGTACAGCCCGCGCGTCTTGAGCGCGTCGAGAAACCGGCCGACGATCTCGTCGGCAAACGCCACCTCGCCGTCATACGGGCCGTAATGCGAGTAGCGCGCCGGCGGCGCGTAGGGCGTGTGGGGCTCGTAGATGTGCCAGAGCAGGAAGAATCGATTCGAGTCCAGGCCGTCGAGCCAGCGTTCGGTGACCGCCAGCGACTCGAGGCCCCGGCGCTGCACCTGCCCGATCGAGGTCTCGCCGGTTGCCACCGGCATCTGGTCGTCGTAGAAGTCGAAGCTTCGGGCCAGACCGACGTCGCGCCGCAGGACGTAGGACGACACGACCGCGCCGCTCACCATGCCCTGTCGTCGCAGCAGATCGGGCAGCAGCCGGTCGTCTTCGTCCACGACGAATCCGAGGTTGTCCCGCACGCCATGCTCGAACGGCAGTCGTCCCGACAGCATCGACGCGTGCGCCGGCAGGGTCTGGGGCACGTGCGAGTAGGCCCGCTCGAAGAGCACGGCCTCGGCCGCGAAGGCGTCGATGGCCGGCGTCTCGATCGCGTCGTAGCCATAGGCGGGCAGCCGATCGGCACGGAGCGTGTCGATCGAGATGACGATGACAGGGCCCGGAACCGGGGTGATCGCGGGGACAGAGGAGCTCAGCAGCCAATAGCCCAACGCTCCAAGGGCAAAGAGCGTGGCCAGGGCGGCGCCGGCGGCCAGCGGGGTGTGTCGTCGCCCGGTGCTGGTGCCGCGCGCATCCTGCGCCGGCAGGCGGCGTTTGCGCTTGGATGCCATGGCTAACGACGGCGGCCGGACGATCGGGCGGCTAGTGCGGGGGCGCTGGAATCTCCGCGAGCAGCGCGCGCGCGGTCGCCTGCGCGTCCGAGCCGGGCTCGGCCTCTATGGCCAGCAGCAGGAAGTGTCGCGCCTCCGACTGGTCGCCCGCCTCGAGCGCCAGCTCGCCCAGCTTCAGGAGCGGCTTGCTCCAGGCCGGATCGGCTTCGTGCGCGCGCCAGTACCAGCCGGTCGCCTCGGTGGCGCCCCGCAAGGCGAGTCGGGTGTCGCCGAAGCTGTAGAACAGCTCGCGGCTCAGCGTCAGGTCCAGATCGGCCTGGGCGGCAAGAATCGCCTGATACGCTTCCTGCGCTTCGGTGTAGCGCTCGGTTCGGAGATACAGGTCGCCGAGCTTCAGTCGTACCGTCGTGAGCGCCGGCGCCATCGCGGCCACCGCCTCGTAGGCGACAATCGCGTCGTCGTCCTGGCCGCCGGCCGAGAGCGCTTCGGCCGCTTGCAGCCGTGCCTGCAGTTCCGCCGAGTCGACGCTGGCCAGCGCGCCGAACCGCTGGCCGTAGGCGCCGCTCGCCAGGAAGAAATCGACCGACGGGTTACGCACCACTTCCCTCACCCGCTGGCGCTGCTGGGCCGGTGTGAAGCCGGGAGCGCTGGCGGTGAAGATCCAGTTGCCGGGCCGCAGCGTGATGAATCCGAAGTTGCCGCCGTCGTCCGTCGTGGCGGTGAACGTCCGGTCCGCGTTTTCCGCCGTGACGGTCGCGCCCGGGATCGGTTCGCTGTTCTCGTCGCGCACGATGCCGACCAGGCGGGTTTGTGCCCCTACTGCCGCCTCGGCGGCAAGCCACGCCGCGACGAAAAGCGGAAGCCAGCGCAGCAGGGCGATCTGACGCATCGGATTACCTCGTGGACCGAGCCGAAGGTGTCATGGCTGCCAGTATAATCCAATTGAATGCCGCGAGACCTTCACCACGAGCTGTTTGGCCGGCTGCCGAGACTGTGCCTGGCCTTCTGGTTGCTGGGCGCCGCGTCCGCCGGGGCCCAGTTCGTCGATATCGATCGGCTGGCGCGGGTGGGGGCGCTCGTCACCGAGGCGATCGAGGCCGGCCGGCTGCCGGGCGCCGTCGTCCTCGTCGGACGGGGCGACGAGGTCGTCTACCACGAGGCGTTCGGGGACCGAGCCCTGGCGCCGGCGCGTGAAGCGATGACGCTCGACACCGTCTTCGACCTCGCGTCCCTCACCAAGGTCGTCGCCACGACGACCAGCGTGATGCAGCTCGTCGAAGCCGGCCGGATCCGGCTGACCGATCGAGTCGGCACCTTCATTCCGGAGTTCGCGCGCTACGGCAAGGAAGACGTCACCATCCGCCACCTGCTGACGCACATGTCCGGTCTCCGGCCGGACCTCCCGCTGGAGGACGCATTCGACGGCTACGAGATCGCCATTCGCCGCGCGACCGAGGAGGTGCTGCTGTCGCCGCCGGGCCAGCGGTTTGTCTACAGCGACATCAACTTCTTCCTGCTCGGCGAGATCGTGGCGCGGGTGTCTGGTCTGCCGCTCGACCGCTACGTGCGCGAGCGGATCTTCACCCCACTCGGCATGCGCGACACGATGTTCAACCCGCCGGCGTCGCTGGTGCCGCGGATTGCCCCGACCGAGGCGTGTCCGCCGCTGGCCTGGCCGTGCGACGGGCCTGGCGCCGTGATGCTCCGCGGGACGGTGCACGACCCGACGGCACGCCGCATGGCCGGCGTGGCCGGCCATGCCGGGCTGTTCAGCACGGCGGCCGATCTGGCGATCTTCTGCCGGATGCTGCTGGGCGGCGGGGCGATCGACCGTGTGCGAACACTCGCGCCACTCACCGTCGCCAGGATGACCACCGTGGCGACGCCGGCGCGCGAGCGGAACCGGCGCGGTCTCGGGTGGGACATCGACTCGGTGTTTGCGTCGAACCGGGGCGAGCTGCTGCCGCTCGGATCGTTCGGCCATACCGGATTCACGGGGACGTCGCTCTGGCTGGATCCGGTGACCGATACCTACGTCGTTTTCCTGTCGAACCGCGTGCATCCGGACGGCACGGGCGACGTCGTCGCGCTGCGTGCGCGCGTGGCGACGGCGGTCGCCGCCGCGCTCGTCGACGTGCCCGTAGGCGCCGGCCGCGCGACGGCGTCCATCGCTCCACCCGCCACCGACTTCGGCGCGTCGGGAAGCCGTGTGGCGCTCTCCCCGGAACCGGTATCGACCGGCATCGACAGGTTGCGCGCTGACGGGTTCGCGATCCTCCAGGGCAAGCGGGTCGGCCTGCTCACGAATCACACCGGCCTGGCCCGTGACGGCCGGACCACCAGCGATCTGCTGCACGCGGCAGCGGGCGTCGAGCTCGTGGCGCTGTTCAGTCCGGAGCACGGCATCCGGGGTGTCATGCAGTCCACCGTCTCGTCCGGCAGGGACAACCGGACCGGTCTACCGGTTCATTCGTTGTACGGTGAGACCCGCCGGCCGGCAGCCGCGACCCTGGCAGGCCTCGACACGATCGTCGTGGACCTCCAGGGGATCGGCGCCAGGTTCTACACCTACATGACGACGATGGCCTACGTCATGGAGGCGGCCGCGGAACAGGGTGTGTCGGTCGTGGTGCTCGATCGTCCCAACCCGATCGGCGGTTCGACGATCGAGGGTCCGGTGCAGGACAGCGAGACGATGGGCTTCACCGGCTATTTTCCGATGCCGATCCGCCACGGCCTGACGCTGGGCGAGCTGGCGCGGCTGTTCAACGGCGAGCGGCAGCTCGGCGCCGACCTCGCCGTCGTCGAGATGCGTGGCTGGACGCGCGACGCCTGGTTCGACTGGACCGGGCTGAGCTGGATCAATCCGTCACCCAACATGCGCAACCTCAATCAGGCGGCGCTCTATCCGGGGATCGGGGCGATCGAGGGCACGAACATCTCCGTCGGCCGCGGCACCGACACGCCGTTCGAGCAGATCGGCGCGCCGTGGATCGACGGCGTCGAGCTGGCCGCGCGGCTCAACGCCCGCCGTCTCCCGGGCATTCGCTTCTATCCGGTCGTCTTCACGCCTGAGCGCAGCAAGCACGCGGGGGTGCGGTGCGGCGGCGTCTACATGATCGTCACCAATCGCGACGCGCTGCGTCCCGTGCGCGTCGGCCTCGAGGCGGCCTCGGCGCTCCATCAAATGTACGGGGACACGTTCGACATCGATGCCGCGGCACGACTCTTCGGATCACGCGCGACGCTCGCGCGGGTCAAGGCGGGAGACGATCCGGCCGCCATCGCCCGCAGCTGGGTCACCGGTGAAGCCGCCTGGCGGCGCCTCCGGGCGAAGTATCTGCTGTACTACTGAGCGGCCTGACGTGCGGAGCGGGCACTGCCCATCTTGTCTTCGTACATCCGCTGATCCGCTTCCCTGATGAGCGGCATGACGTCGTCGGTGCCGTCCGGCACCTCGGTGCAGCCGAAGCTGAGACCGACGCCGGGCGGCAGTTTCGCCGTTTCGGACGCCGCGGCGAACGCCGCCTTGAGATCGACGCCTTTCTGTATCGCCTGCTCCAAGTGGCAGGACATCAGGACCAGGAACTCGTCGCCTCCCCACCGGAACAGGTAGTCGACCTCGCGCACGTTCTGCTTGAGGAACGTGGCGACGTACTGCAGGACCAGATCGCCGGTCTCGTGGCCGAAGGTGTCGTTCACCGCCTTGAAGCGGTCGACGTCCAGAAAGAGCAGCGACAGCGGCGTGTGGTAGCGCTCGCGGCGCTGCAGCTCGCGGCCGATCACCTCGTCGAAGAATCGCCGGTTGTAGCACGTGGTCAGCGGATCGGTGATCACCATCTCGTGCAGTCCGGCGCGGGCCTTCTCGAGCCGGCGGTTCGTCAGGCGCAGCTCGACGGTCATCTCCTCGAACACCATCAGGTGCATGCCGAGTGCGGCGAAGAGCAACAGGAGCGCGTTGACCGATTGCAGTGCGAACGACCCCTGGCCGCCGGTGGCGCTGGAGAACGCAATCCAGGTATGCGAGGCGGCCAACAGCGCGAGCATCGCACCGACCAGCACCGCGCCGAGCGAGTGGACCCGCCGCACGTCCACGACGTAGACGACGGCGGCCGTGGCCAGGATCGACGCCGAGATCAGATAGCCCGGCACGTCCACGGCCTGCCGGCCGAAGCCCAGCGGCGCCAGGATGAACCAGATCACCACGGGCAGCAGCCCCCACGCCCATTTTCGGTTGATCGATGCGCCGCCCCGATAGGTGTCGGCGCTCATCACGAGCAGCAATGCGGCGGCGACATTCAAGAGGTGGGTCAGGCCGAGCAGCGCCAGCGCCAGCCCTCCGGATACCGAGAGCGACGCGACGAACGTGCCGGCGGCGCGCAAGAGCCAACTGAACACCCACTGCAGGATGTAGAGATAGCGCCGGTAGACGTAGAGCAGTAGCAGGAGCGCGGCGATGACGAGCGACGCGTAGGAGGCCAGGCGCGGCGGACTGGCCGACCACCAGGCGGGCACGGCTGCCGAGGATGCGATCGCGGGAGGTGGCTCGGCGGCGGTCTCAGCCGGCTGCCCGGTCGAGACCTGGCTGGCGGGCACTCCGGCGAGCGCCGGGGCCACGTCGAGCCCGGCGAACGTGGCAATCGCCTGCCCGACGAGCAAGGCGACGACCGCGCCGGCGCCGATGACGGAACCCCTGCGAACCATCGAAACTTTCTCACCGGCCAACGGCCGGCTGTATGGGGCGGTGGACGAGGGGAACGCTTCAATTGTATCAGACGTCGCCGCGAGCCAGTCGACCCCTCACCCCAACCCTCTCCCAGAGGGAGAGGGGGGACGGGGAAGCTTCGCGACCTTCCTTAGGCGGGCAGCCAGTACAGCATGCCGTACACGATGACGCCGGTGACAGAGACGTAGAGCCAGATGGGGAAGGTCCAGCGCGCGATGGCGCGGTGGCGGTCGTCCTGCCTGGCCAGGCCGCGCCGCAAGGTCATCACGGCCAACGGCACGACGGCGACGGCGAGGACGACGTGCGTGATGAGGATGACGAAATAGGCGATCCGGAGCGGGCCGGTGCCGGTGAACGGACGGGAGCCGGCATTGGCGTGGTAGATGACGTAGGAGATCAGGAAGAGCACTGAGGTCGAGAAGGCGCTCAGCATCAGGGCTCGATGCTGCGCGATGCGGCCCCGTCGGATCATGACATAGGCGGCGACGAGCAACGTGCCCGCGATGGCGTTCAGCGAGGCGTTGACCGCCGGCAGGTCGGAGATCTCGAGCATCGGTCCGTGCGTTCGGCAAAAGGTCAGACTGTTCGCTCGCGCTGGACAAGGACGAGGATGACACCGGTCACCAGCGTGACTCCGCCGAAGGCCAGCACCACGGCCACCGATGTCACGAGCGACGGCACCCCGGCCACCGCGCTTCCTTCCAGGACGGCCCGCAACGCGGCGACACCGTAGGTCATCGGATTCGCCCACATGATCGCCCGGATCCACCCGGCCGCACCTTCGGCCGGGAAGACCGCGCCGGAGAGCAGCCACATCGGCACCAGGAACAGGTTCATGATGGCGTGGAAGCCCTGGGTCGAGTCGAGCCACCAGGCGATGAGGAAACCCAGGCCGGTCAGCGCGAAGGCGAGCGCGATGATGACCAGCACGAGCGGCAGCACCGCGCCGGCCGACAGCGGGACGCCGGCCGCGGGCGCGAGCGCCAGAAACAGCACCGCTTGCATCGCCGCCAGCGTCGTGCCGCCCAGAATCTTGCCCAGCACGATCGCGGCGCGCGGCACCGGCGCCACCAGCACGCCCTGCAGGAACCCGTCGCTGCGGTCCTCGATGAGCGAGATCGTCGAGAAGATGGCGGTGAAGAGGATGATGAGCGCCAGCGTGCCGGGATAGAAGTATTCGAGGTAGTTCACCGAGGCGTCGGCGCTCACGCGAAACGACGATCCCAGGCCGGAGCCGAGCAGCAGCCAGAAGACGATCGGCGTGCCCAGCGCGCCGACGATCCGGCTGCGCTGCCGGTAGAACCGGACGATGTCGCGAGCCCACAGGCTGTAGGTGGCGAGCAGCATGGCTAGCTCAGGCGCCGGCCGGTATGGTGCATGAAGACGTCTTCCAGCGTCGGCTTGCCGAATGTGATGGCGTCGATCTCGCCGGGGAACGCCTCCACCAGCTCCGGCACGAACTCGTGCGCCCGCGCCCGCTCCAGGCGGAGGTGCCCGTCGATGATGTCGCTGCGCTCACCGAAGCGAGCCTCGATCTTGTCGGCCAGCCCCGCCAGGTCGGCTCCGGCGATGAAGATCACGTCGCCGCCGATCGCCGAAGTCAGCGCCGCGGGTGTGCCCAGAGCGACCAGCTGGCCCTCGTGCAGGATGCCCACCCGATCGCACTCGGCCGCCTCGTCCATGAGGTGCGTGGCGACGACGATCGTGGTGGCGTCCGTCTCGCGCAGGTGGTGCAGATGCTCCCAGACCTCCCGCCGCGCGCCCGGATCGAGGCCGTTGCTCGGCTCGTCCAGCAACAGCAGCCGCGGCGCCGGCAGCAGCGCCTTGGCCAGCTCGACCCGCCGCCGCAGTCCGCCCGACAGGGTGTCCACGCGATCGGCGGCGCGGTCCATCAGCCGGACGAGCGAGAGCATCTCGTCGACGCGCGCGCCCAGGCGCGGCCCGCGCAGACCGTACAGGTGGCCGTGATACCGCAGATTTTCGACGACCTTCAGACGGCCGTCCAGCGCCGGCGACTGGAACATGACACCGATGTCGCGGCGCACCGCGGCGGCGTCGCGCATGACGTCCCGTCCGTACACCTGCACCGTCCCGCGCGTGGGCGCCAGCAGCGTCGACGCGATGCGGAACAGCGTCGTCTTCCCGCCGCCGTTCGGGCCGAGCAGGCCGAAGCTCTCGCCGCCGGCGACGTCGAAGCTCACGTCGCGCAGGGCCTCACGATTGCCGTAGCGGTGCGCAACGCTGGCGACGCTCAGCGCCGTTCGGCCGTCCCGATCCTCAGGCGACGTCTGCGGAGTTGGACTAGGCATCGAGCAACCGTGTGGCGACGAGCAGTCCCCACAGTAAAGGAAGATAAATGATCGATCCGGCGAACAGCCACCGTGCGTGGCGTATCGATCGGTCGAGCGCGAACCGCACGGCTACCATCGTGAAGCCGAGGCCCAGCAGCGCCGCACCGACCAGATACGGCGTGCCGGCCATCCCGACCCAGGCGGGCGCCAGGCTCATGGGCAACAGCGCCGCGAGGTAGAGCAAGACGTGCCGCGCGGTCCGACGCCCAGTCGGATCGACCACCGGCAGGAAGCGGAAGCCGGCCCGTTCGAAGTCTTCCCGGTACATCCACGCGATCGCCAGGAAGTGCGGAATCTGCCAGAAGAAGACGATGCCGAAGAGGATCCAGGCTTCGATCGTCAGCGCGCCGCGGGCCGCCGCCCAGCCGAGCGCCGCCGGCAAGGCGCCGGGCACCGCGCCGACGACCATCGCCAGCGAGGTCCTCCGCTTGAGCGGCGTGTAGATCAGCGCGTAGCTGACGAGCGTCGCCAGGGCCAGGCCGGCCGCCAGCGGCCGCGCGTAGGCCAGGATAGCCAGCCCGACGAGCGACAGCGCGATACCGAAGCGGCGGGCTTCCGGCACCTGCAACCGCCCGTCCGGGACGGGACGCAGCCGGGTCCGCTGCATTAGGCCGTCGGCCTCCTTTTCGTACACCTGGTTGAGGGCCGCGGCCCCACCCGCCACGAGCGCCGTGCCGACGAGCGTCGGTGCCAGCAGCCAGAGGTCGGCCGCAGCGGGCGCCGCCAGGTAAAAGCAGACCGCCGTCGTCACGACGACCAGGAGGTTCAGCCGAGGCTTGGCGAGCGCGATGAAGTCGGAGACACGGCTTCGGGGCACGGCGAGCGCCATGGCGCCGCCCTTCATCGAATGGCCTCTGGCGATGGGGAGGCTGACACCGCCGTTGCGGCAGGCATCGGCGCGCCGGTCGGGTCATCCGAGAAGCGGGGGCGGTGCGTCCGGAGCGCCAGGACGAGGGTCGCGGCCAGCAGCGCCGCGCCGGTCGCCACGTGCGCCGTGTTGATGCCGACCTGCCGCTCGGACAGCACCGTGAGCGCGCCCAGCGTGAACTGCACGGTCACCAGCCCGAGGAGCCACCAGGCCGGATTCGCGAGCTGGCGGCGTCCGCGATGGTGGGCCAGCACGTGGCCGGCGGTCGCGACGACCCCAAGCGTCACGACGACGGCGCCGACCCGGTGGGCGAAATGCACGGCGATCGGAACGGTCCACTCGGGTGGAATCAGGCGGCCGAACGCGAGCGGGAAGTCCGGAATGGCCAGTCCCGCGCCGATATGGCGCATCGTCGCGCCGACGAGAATCTGCGCGTAGACCGCCGCGACGGTGGCGATCGTCAATCGCGTCAGGGTCGTGTCCGTCACCGGCCCATCGTTCGCCAGTCGGCGCCACCCCGGCGAGGTGAACAGCGCGATCGCAATCGTGAGACAGAAGAAGATCTGCGCCAGCCCCGCGTGCGCGACCGAGATGGGCGCCGGCAGGAGGTAGAGGACAGTAACGCCGCCGAGTGTACCCTGGAGCACGACGGCGCCGAGCGCGACCCAGGTCAGGCGGCGCAGCCAGCGCCGCGGCTCGGTCTTCGCGATCCAGACGGCCAGCCCAATTGTCAGCAGGCCGACCGCGCTGGCGATGAGGCGGTGGCCGTGCTCGTAGAAGATCCCTCCCACCATCTTCGACAGCGGGAAGCTGAACATGAAGTAGCCGTAGGTGTTGGGCCAGTCGGGCACGGCCAAGCCCGAGTCGGTGCTGGTGACCAGCCCACCGGCCACGACGAGCAGGAGCGTGCACGCGGACACGAGCAGCGCGAACCGGTGGAGCCAGGTCATGCGTCGTCCAGGCGGGCAGGCAGGCGAGGCCGGCGGAGGAACGGGCATCGCCGCCGTCCCGCCGCCGCGCTCGTCGGGGTTCGTGTCGCTAGGTGCTGACCGTGAACGTGAACGAGATCTCGACCGTCTCGCTCTCGCCGACGGTGATGTTCTGGGTCTGGGTGCCCAGCTTCTCGTGCCACGCTTCGATCACGTAGTCGCCAGGCGGCAGCGAGCTGATGTCGAACGTGCCCCCGTCGCCGCTGACCGCGTAGTAGGGGTGCGGCACCACGCCCACGTACGCATTCATCCAGCCGTGCACGTCGCACTTGAACGGCACCATCACCTCGACCTCGGTGAACTCGTGGTTGAACGTCATGCCCTCGATCGGCTGGCCGGTGTTGAACTCGCTGTTGGTGGCCGGCATCGCGTGGATGTTGTGCAGCGTCGGATCCCCGTTGCGCACCGTCAGCGTTTGGCCCACCTGGATGCCGAAGACGTGCGGCAGGTAGCGGCAGCCGTCCTGGTCGAGCTGGACCGGCTCGGTCGGCGTGGGGAATGTCCGGTCGCCCAGACCTTCCTTGACGTAGACGAACACGTTTGCGAGCGAGCCGTCGTCGCCAACGACGAAGTACTCGGTCTGGGTGGTGTCGCCCGCCTCCTGCGCGCAGACCGGATCGGAGTTCATCCGAATCGTTTCGGCCTCGGGCGGCGTGCCCTCGAGCATCACCGCGCCCATGACCGCGCCTGCGGTCGCTTCATCGACCGGGGCTGCCGCCGGCGCCGCCGGCGCGGCCATCTCCTCGGGCGCGTCCGAGCCGCCTCCGCCACATGCCACGGTCAGAACCAACGCCAGCATCGGGGCCAGCAGCCACGTCTTTCGTGCATCCATTGAGACTCTCCTGATGCGAATAAGGGGGAACTGAGACCGCAGGCCACCCAGCCGTCGTCTCGCGGAAAACTCCAAAGAATGAAAATATCACAGGTCAGCGGGCGCTGGCCAGGGCGATCTTCCGAGCGATCCGGTCCTCGATCCAGTGCTCGTCCCACCACTCGATCGGCGTGACCGGGCGCCCGTGCAGCAGCATCGTGAAGTGCAGGTGGTCGCCGCCGGCCAGGCCGGTCATGCCGCTCTGGCCGATCTCCTGGCCTTGCTCGACTGCGTTCCCGACCTGAACACCGATCGATGAGAGGTGCCCGTAGAGCGACTGCAGGCCCATGCCGTGGTCGATCACGACGCAGTTGCCGTAGATGCCGAGGAACTCGGCGTGCACGACGACGCCGTGATTCGCAGCCAGAATGGACGCGTTGGCCGTGGATGCGAGGTCGAAGCCGAGGTGCACCTGCTGATCGATTTCCTGGCCGTCGTGCAGGTAGGTGCGGTGATCGGCGAAGCCGGATTCCACCTGGGAGTTGCCGAGCTGGCGGAACGGCCCCTGCCAGAGCATGCGCGGCTCGGTCTTCTCGCCCAGCGTCAACAGATACTCGGCGTTCGCCTGGCGCAGGTCACCGTTGATCCGGAGGTACCGGGCCACCAGGTCGTCGGCGGAGGTGCCGGCCAGCAGCGCCTGCGCCTCGTCGGAGCGTTCGGCGATGGCCGGGACGACGCGCCGCATGAAGTCGTCACCCACAGTGATCCGGCTCCGGCGGAAGTTCTTCGGGAACGTCCGGTGGTCGAAGTCGGCCTGCGCCTCGTTGCCCGCCGGGTCCCGCGCGAACAGGCGCATCGGCGCGTTCAGGCCCTGATCGTGCAGGAGGCCGAAGAACGCGACATGCATCGACTCGTCGGCGCCCGTCACGCCGGCGCCGACGGCGGGGTAGCCCGGATAGAACTGCTCATCGACGAGCACGCCCGACTCGACGTCGGACGGCGTCACCCGGTAGACGACCATCTCGGCGCCGCCATGGTTCACGTAGTGCTGGCTCGACAGGACGGTCAGACGCGGCGGCTCGAACCGCAGCTCCAGCGGATGGGTGAGTGTCGACGACGCCTGTCGCAGCCCGTAGAGCACCGGCCGCACGGCGGTCATCGTGAGCTGGGCCGCGCCTTCCGTGAAGCCGGGAATCGCGTCACGGTCGAACTCTCGGACGACGCGAATCCGTTCGGCCGTCTCCTGCTCGACGCGCGCCTCGCCGGGGTCCGCCAGCGAGAACAGCAGGACTTGCGTCTCGCCCTGCTCGAGCACCGCCTCGATGCTCGTCATCGCGCCGTCGGGTGCTTCGATCGAGAAGTCGAGGACGGCGGTGTTGCCGACCCACCGCGCCGGCCCCCGCACGCCGATCGTCGGGCCGTCGGCGCGTTCGGCCCAGACGTAGGCGCCACCCACCAGCAGTCCGGCGAGCACGCTCAAGGCCAACGCTTTTGTCAATCCGGTCATTCAGGCTTCCTCCCGGTCGTGACGCGCGCGGGCGTCGCCGGACACCCGCCCTGCCTCCGTGTATCGGGTCTGATGGCTCCAGAGTTCAGGAGTGGCTTGTTGACCGGCTCCGCGGGCAGTTGCTAGAATTCAATGCTCCCGTCGGCCCGTGGCGGTATCGTCTAGGGGTTAGGATACGTGGTTCTCAGCCACGGGACCGGGGTTCGATTCCCCGTACCGCTACCAACGCTCAACGCTAGGTGCTTCAACGCTTTAGCATCTGACTCGTCAAGCGGTTGGGCATCCTTGCGCGGGTCGATCTTGAAAGATTCTTGAAACTTTGACACGTCAGATGGCGGGACTGCGTCGAAGTTCTTCCCATCCTCAAGGCGTCGGCTTGCAGCCTGAAGGGCTTCAAGCTTCTGGTTGTCATATCGCTCAGTCGTCGTGATGGAAGCGTGGCCTAGCAGGTCGCGCACCTGAGCCAGCGGAACGCCACGCTCAACCAATCTCGAAGCATACTCATGTCGCAGATCGTGCCAGTGGAGATTGATCGTTTGAAACGCCTTCAGGCATTCCTGGGTTAGATCTCTGTAGCCTCCCTTTTTCCTCCAACGTGGCTCGATGTCGTGAGCTTTCAAGACGGTGGTGACCCACGCTGTCCGAAAGCTCTTGAGCGGCTCACCCAATTCGTTACTGAATACTGGCGCGTCGTCAGGCTTGTGTTGGCCGTCAGCACCGAGCCGTAGCCACTCCAGCACCGCCAGAAGCCGATCCGTGCCGATTGGGACATACCGCGTCCTACGGTTCTTGGTTGTCGGCCCCCGCAGCCCGATCAGGCGGCGTGTCCAATCGATGTCACCTAGCCGAAGGGCCAGCATCGCCCCTCGTCGTATTCCCGTGTCCAGAGCCGTGATCATCAAGGCCCGGAGAATCGGAGGCGCGGCGTCGAGAAGTTGTTGTTCCTCCTCGTCGAACAGTCGGCGACGGCGTCGGTTGTCCTCGAGTAGTGGTCGTATGAGCGTTGCCGAGCCTCGGCGGAACGGCGTCTTGTCCAGAATCTCCCGAGCAACGGCCCAATTCAGCATGTGTCGCAGGAGTTCCACGCTCCTGTTGACCGAGGCTGGTTTCAGGGTCTTGCCCAGTTGTCCGTTCACCCGGCGCGGCTTCCGTCGCTCGGCGATGAAATCCTCGATGTCGGCAGTCTTGATGTCCATGAGTCGCCGAGGGCCGAAGAACGCTGAGGGGTAATCCGTTAGGGGATCGGTGTAAATCAATGCCAGCGCCGAAACAGGGGCCATTCCGCACTGTTCCCCGATACGTGCGTAGACATTGAGTTGCGCCTCGTACATAGGATAAAGCTCGTCCTGGGTTGCCGTGTACCGTGCCGTCTTGTAATCCACGATCATGTGGGATTGGTCTGGGCGGATGAAAATACCATCGGGAGTTCCGGTCAGTAGAATGTTGTGCTTTCTATCAACGATCTGAAACTTGGAGTGATGAGGAGGTTCGCGATATCCGCGAAGTTCTCCCAGCTCCGCAAGCCATGGCGGTGCGGCGTGATGCGTGTCGAACCAACTGTGGACAACGCGCTTACTATACGAGTCGATCGAACTAAAGATGCCTGGAAAGACCTGATAAGGAAGCCGGTTCTGGGTGCGAAGTCTGACCCAGAAGCACTTTGGGCAAAACTCTGGCAAGGCGACCTGGCCGAGGCGTTTGGCGGATATTCGAACTCGATCGCCCATTCCAAATTTCTCATCCCCCCGGACGGTTTCAGAGGCGACCGGATTGAACGACCCTGGGTGAGAATGATATCGGGCCGACGGGGTCTGAATTGCCGTGGCTATCGGAACGGCAACGCGATCGACGCATATGGGGAGCTCCTTCGTGCCGAGATTGGCTTCCTAGTGTGACATAACGTCAATCCTTCACCGAGCGAACAGTTGCAGTTTCTGCAGGGCCCTTGGGGCAGAAGCCGACATGAGCCGCCAGGGTGGGGCGGTCCAGCCCTTGCACTTCCCTGCCGCATGGCGGCTCCCGAAATCCTCTGGCGCTGTACCCGTCCTGACGGCGCTGAAGCGAAGTGTGTCCTGGTGCCCGCTCGCCCGGTCAACTCCGTGGTCTGGTATCTGAACAACGTGGTGCAAGGCGTGCAGGAGTTTGAGAACGCGGATGAGGCCCGCCACTGAGCCGTGAGCACCCTGTGGACCGCTCTGTCCGCGCCCGAGCGTTGTCACAACTGACGCCGGCGCCTACAATTCCAAAGTGAAGGCATGTCTGTTGCGTCGGTAGTCTTGATCGTCGGTGAGGACGAAGTGCAGGCCGTGAAGAGCGTTCCTGGCTTTGAGACGGACATCCGCGTATTCGCCGATACTGACGCCATCAAGGCCCTGCAGCTCATTACACGCGATCGACCTCGGCTAGTGGTGCTGGGGCGTGCATTTACTGACAGCGAACGCGGCGCGGCGCTTGTCAATGCGATCAGGACCGATGAGACCCTGGCCGACACCCAGATTCGGGTGCTCGGCCACGCCAGCGACTATGTGTACTTAGTTTCTCGACAGGCAGAAGCGGGGTTCGCACCGGGCACCGCCGTCCCCGGGGAGCCGTTGCCAGCTGACTATCTCGGCACGCGGCGGGCGCGCCGATTCAAGATGGACGCCGCGGTTGAAGTGCGACTCGCCGGGACGCCCATCACGCTCGTCGAACTGTCCCGCTCTGGCGCACACGTCGTGGGGCCGATTGCCTTGCGACCGCATCAGCGAATCGGTCTCTCACTGGTGGACAGCGAGCAGGACCTGCAGATTACTGCGTCTGTGGTCTGGGTCTTCTTTGAACCTGCCCAGGGAGACAGCCCGCCACGCTACCGGGCTGGCGTGAAGTTCATCGACGCTGATCCCGAGATCATTGAAGCCTTTTCTGTCCGGCATCGACAGGTAGGGCAAACCCTTGATCATGGCCCGACGAAAAAAAGGCCCGTGGACGAACTCGCCACTCTCGCACGCGACACGCGGCCGCGGACGGGCGGACAGGGAACGATTCTCCTAGTGGACGACGAGCAGGCGGTCCGTCGAATAACGAAAGACACCCTGGAGAGCGACGGCTATACGGTACTCGAGGCGGAGAGTGCCGAAATGGCGATGCAGCACTCGCTTACGCACAAGGGACCCATCGCCCTGCTGATCACCGATCTGGTGATGCCTCGCGTCGATGGTTTCATCCTAAGCACGCGGCTGAAGAAGCAGCGCCCAGAGATGAAACAGTTGTGGATCTCGGGATACGCCGACCGTTCGCCAGCGGTCCAACACGATCTGCAGGCTAGCGACACACCGTTTCTGGCGAAGCCGTACACACCATCGGAGCTCGTGCGCAAGGTTCATGATGTGCTAGAAAGACCTCACTTCTTGGGCACCCCTTTAATTTAAGCGCGATACGCAGGCGCCATGACAAACCGGCGATTCCCTCGGGCGCGTGTCAGCTTTGGCGCCGACGTGTGGACGGATCGCGGCGACGGAACGACCCGCGTAGCTGGACGCCTTGCCGTCGTCGGCGCGGGCGGTGCACTCCTTGAACTCGGTGAGAATTACTCTGTCGGTAGCCTGTTGCGGCTCTGGTTCATCCTGCCCGGGCTACGCTTAATGGAGTGTCAGGCGATTGTCCGAAACGGCCTGACCGGGCAGGGCGTCGGCGTGGAGTTTCTGGACCTTGAGTCGCACGACCAGGCGCTGATCAAAGCATACGTCGAAAAAGTAACCGGGTTAGCCACACCCCGCGTCTACCGAGACGCCAACCAAAAGACCCAATCGGTCAAAGAGATCACCTAGCAACACCCCGCCTCGGCCGGCGTGGGTGCGTCCGTAAAAGCCGGTCCCGCTGGAGCAGAGAAATAACCGAGAAAACCCGCCGAGAATCGAATTTTGACCTCAGCGGGCGCGCTGACACTTTCTGCGCCGTCGGGACCGGCGGGACGCTATACTTTCCGCATTCTCTGCCCAGCTATGGCTTTAGCCCGCAGCACCCGCCTCGGCCCCGAAGGCTACATGGAAGACAGAAGGCGGCACCGGCGAGTTGGCATCAGGAACAACGTTTGGCTGAATCAGGATGGCCCTTTTGTCCGCAGTCATGAAACGTTCGGGGATTTGAACGTCCATGGGGCGTTCCTGAGAATGAATGATACGTATGCCATCGGTCGTGTGTTGGATCTGCGGTTCATGCTTCCAGGTGCGGACACGTTCATCACCTGCTCAGCAACCGTGCGGCACCAGCGCCTAGGCCAAGGGATAGGCGTGGAGTTCCTTGGTCTATCACCTGAGACTCGGGGACAAATCGAGAACTCTGTCGGAAAGCTGCCTCACTGATGCCCCTCGAGCGCGGCACCCGCCTCGGCCCGTATCAGATCGAGTCCCCCCTCGGGGCCGGGGGCATGGGCGAGGTCTACAAGGCCACCGACACCCGGCTGGAGCGGACCGTCGCCATCAAGGTCCTGCCCGCCCATGTGGCCTCCGACCCCGAGCGGAAGTCGCGGTTCGAGCGCGAGGCGAAAGTCATCTCCGGCCTGAATCACCCGCACATCTGCACGCTGTACGAGTTCGACAATCACGAGGGCACCGACTTCCTGGTCATGGAGTACCTGGAGGGCGAGACGCTGGCCGACCGGCTCGGCAAGGGTGCTCTCCCGTTGGACCAGGCGCTCCGCTACGCCATCGAGATTGCCGACGCGCTGGACAAGGCCCACCGCCAGGGGGTGACGCACCGGGATCTGAAACCCGCCAACATCATGCTGACCAAGGCCGGGGCGAAGCTCCTGGACTTCGGGTTGGCGAAACTGAAGCGCTCCAACGTGAAAGCGGATCTGGCGACCCTAGCTGCTACCCGGACGCAGGAGCAACCGCTCACCGAGAAGGGGACCGTGCTCGGGACGGTGCAGTACATGGCCCCCGAGCAACTGGAGGGCAAAGACGCCGACCACCGTTCCGATATCTTCGCTTTCGGGGCCATCGTCTACGAGATGGTGACCGGCCAGCGGGCCTTTGAAGGGAAGAGCCAGCTCAGTCTGATCACCGCGATCCTAGAACATGATCCGCCGCCAATCTCTGTCGCGCAGGAGACGTCACCGCCCGCACTGGATCATGTCGTGAGGACGTGTCTGGCGAAAGATCCCGACAATCGCTGGGAAGCGGCCGGGGACATTGCGCGCCAGTTGTCGTGGGTCGGCGAAGGCAGCTCACAAGCCGCTGGCGCTCCCACCGCTCGGCCCGCCCTCTGGCAGCGTCCGGTGTCGGTTGCGGCGATTGCGCTGGGCACGGCCGTTGTTGCTAGCCTCGCCGCCTGGAGCCTGACGCGGCCTGTGCCCGCACCGATCACCCGCCTGTCGATCATCCTGCCGCAGACGCAGGTGCGAACCAACACCGGGCGTCGTGGCGTGGCCATTTCCCCGACCGGCACGCATGTCGTCTACGTGGCCAACAGTCAACTCTATCTGCGCGCCCTCGACGAGCTTCAGGCACAGCCGCTCACCGGCACAGAAGAAAGCTTCCCCTCGATCCCCTTCTTCTCGCCCGACGGGCAGTGGATCGGGTTCTATTCGGTGCAGGAGAGGGCGCTCAAGAAAGTCGCGATCTCGGGCGGTGCGGCGGTGACGCTGACCGAGGCTAGTAATCCCTACGGTGCCAGTTGGGGCGCGGACGATACGATCCTCTTCGGGCAAGGTTCACAGGGCATCCTCCGAGTCGCGGGTGCGGGCGGCACCCCCGACGTGCTGGTGGCGGTCGAGCCTCCAAACGCGGCCAGCCACCCGCAGATGCTGCCGGGGGGCGGGGCCGTACTCTACACACTCGGCAGGCCCACTAATGTAGGCCAGTGGGATACGGCCCAGATCGTGGTCGAGCAGGTGGCGACAGGCGAGCGGACGGTGGTGATTGACGGGGGGAGCGACGCGCGCTACCTGCCGACGGGGCATCTGGTCTATGCGTTAGGTTCAACGCTCCTGGCAGTGCCGTTCGATGTCGATCGGCTCGAAGTGACGGGCGGTCCGGTGCCACTGGTCGAAGGGGTCAGCCGGGCCGCCAGTACGGGCGCCGCGAACGTCGACATGGCGCGGACCGGCGCGTTGGTCTATCTGCCGGGTGAAGGGGCTGGTGGAGATGTTCGCACGCCGGTCTGGGTGGACCGGAACGGAAACGAAGAAGCCTTGGGGATCCCACCGCGCAGCTACACCTATGCCCGCATCTCGCCCGATGGCACACGGATGACACTCGATGCCCGCGACGACGAGGACGATGTCTGGGTCTGGGATCTCACGCGGGAGACGTTGACGCGGTTGACCTTCGCTGCCGAACCGGATCACTCTGGCGTGTGGACCCCAGACGCCAGACGAATCGTGTTCAGCTCTGAGCGAGATGGCGCGGAGAGCCTCTACTGGCGGGCAGCCGACGGAACGGGCGTGGTCGAGCGACTGACCGAAACGACGAATGAGCACGATCCCACTTCCGTTTCTCCCGACGGTGGGCTTTTGCTGTTCAGCGAAAATGCAACGGGAGATAATGACGACCTCTACACCTTGACGCTCGACGACGATCGACGGATAGAGCCGCTCATCGTCACCGAGTTCAATGAAGCCAACGGAGAGGTGTCACCCGATGGACGCTGGCTCGCGTATGAGTCGGACGCTTCAGGGCAATTGGAGATTTACGTGCAGCCGTTTCCCGACGTGGACACGGGGCGTTGGCAGATTTCCACGATGGGGGGCCGGCGGCCGCTCTGGGGGCCTGACGGGCAGGAGTTGTTCTATCTGACCGCGGGAGGTCTCATGAGCCTGAGCGTCATAACCGACCCAGCTTTTTCCGCCGGCACACCTCAGCTCCTGATCCAAGGCGCCTATTACGGCACTGTGGGAGGCTTTACCGGCCGCACCTACGACATCTCGCCTGATGGTCAGCGATTCCTGATGCTCAAAGAAGGCGCGTCCCTCAACGCCGACGACCCATTCGCTGGCTTGACGCAGATCCACGTGGTGCAGAATTGGTTCGAAGAACTGAGAGCCCGCGTCCCCACGCCCTGACCCCATGCCCATCGCCCCCGGCACCAAGATCGGCCCCTACGAGATCCAGGCCCCGCTGGGCGAAGGCGGCATGGGCGCGGTCTACCAGGCCCACGACCCGACGCTCCAGCGCACGGTCGCCATCAAGGTCTTGGCGAAGCAGGGCGAGGACGCCTCGGCGCGGTTGCTCCAGGAAATGAAGATGACGCCGATCATCGCCTTTGCCCTTGTCATCGTCATTGGGCTGATCGCCGGCTGTGCAGGGCCAGCATCAGAGCCACGCGTGCTGACGGCCGACATGCCGCTCCACCTGGAGGAACACCTCGACGTGGCGACCATCGTGGGCTCCGAGGTGCCCGCAGATGCTCCGACCGCCATGGAAGAATGGCGCTTCGATGAGCCACAGGAAGATTGGAAGCCGGTAGTCCCGTGGAACCCGACGATGGATCCGGTCCAGGTCACGCAACTGGACGATGTTCTGCGGGTGACTCTAACCGAGCGTACGAGGAGGCCTGGTGGCGGTTTTCGAGGAGGCATACTACTCGACGGCATCGACGGGAGTCAGGATCTGGCACACCTCGTGGTGCGTGCCCGGACGTCCGGCGAGGTGAGCTCATTCCGGGTCGGCTTCAACAGGCGAGACGGATCCGGGAAGGCCAGCTCCGCTCCCATCCGTTCGAGTACACAGCCGAGTTCGTCCCTGTTGTAAGCGACGGCACGGTGCAGACGTACCGGGCGCGGCTGGATTACTTGGGGGGGCGTCCGCCACCGGAGGGTCCGGTTCAGCAGATCGCCGTGTGGTTTCAGGCCCGAGAGCCGGCTGACGTCGACATCCTTTCGATCACACTGATCCCGAAGGTGGCCAACTACGCCGAGGCGGGTGCAGCCTCGCGCACGGAAATCCGCAACCGGATTTATCGACAGGCTCTGTATACGCACACGCCGGGGCGCGTGGAGTATCGGGTGAAGATCCCGGAAGGTGGCCGGCTCGACTTTGCTATGGGGGTTTTGCGAGAAGACGTGCCCGTGACTTTTCGGGTCACGGCGATCCCTGATGGTGCCGGGGGTGGTGAACCGACCACGGTGTTCGAGGAGCACTACGCGGACAAGGAGGCCTGGGGCCAGAGTTCGGTGGATCTGGCGGACTTGGCGGGCCAGACCGTAACACTCGGCCTCGAGGCCGATTCCGAGGCCACAGGGCGGGTCGCGTTGTGGGGAGCGCCGACCGTGACAGGCGGCGGGCAGTCGTCCCTTCCCAACGTCGTCTTCTACGTCTTCGACGGCGGTGCCGCAGACTACATGAGCGTGTACGGCTACAACCGTCGCACGACCCCGACCCTGGAGCGGCTGGCCTTGGAGGGCGTCGTGTTCGAGCGAGCGTACAGCAATTCCTCCTGGACGTTGCCTTCGACGGCCTCCTTCATGACTTCCCTACAGACCAGTGTGACGGGGAGCTTGCGCGGCGAAACCAACCCTGTGCCTGCCGAGGCCGTGACCATGGCCGAGCATATGCACCGGGCGGGCTACCAGACCGCGGTGTTCACGGGGAACCCCAACGCCGGGACGTTGAGCGATCTTCAGCGTGGGGTCGATCTGTTCCGGGAGGACTGGGAGGACTTCGCGTACTTCGGTGGGAATAATCACAAGGAGTCCTCGACGTACCTGCACGAGGGATTCTGGAGCTGGCGGGAGGACTATCCCAGCCAGCCGTTCTGGGCGCACTTCCAGACCACTGACACGCATGGGGACTTTCCGGCACCGCCACCCTTTGGCGGGCTCTTTGTCACAGCGGATGAGTGGGAGAGCTGGAATGAGTCGTTGGAGCGCCTGAGGGAGTTTGGTGGGCGTGGTCCCTATTCTTCCGCCTGGGATTCTACGGGGATCAGCCGGACGGCGTTCTACTCTGTCGCGAAGGGCCTGTACGACGAAGCAATGGCTCACAACGACTATCGGCTCGGGCAGCTCATCGACCGGCTGAAAGCGGAAGGGAAGTGGGAAAACACGCTGTTGATCATCGGGGGCGATCACAGCATCCGGGCGGCCGCCCGCGACATGGGCCTCCTGCTCAACGACTCGCTGCCTCCCCCATGGAGCCAGCCGATGCTCCGGCCCACGATCTCGAGGGTGCCTCTCATGTTCGTGTGGCCGGGTCACATCGAGGGGGGACAGCGGATAGCCGATCCCGTATCAATGATCGACGTACTCCCCACCCTGCTCGACCTGGTGGGGCTCCCCGCTGCCGAGATCGCACAAGGGCAGTCGCTGGCTCCTCTGATGTTGGGTCGAGAGGGATGGGAGCCGCGACCGGTGATCCTCGACGAGTTCTATTCCGATTTCACGACCGGCGAACTGTCGGGCGTCATCGAGGTAGTAGACGGCCGCTGGGGCGCGTCGCTGGAGATCAATCCGGAGCCGCCCGAGGAGGACGAGGACGAAGAAGCGGCGGAGAGGAGGCGCCCCGTGCCTCTGCTGCTCTACGACCTCTGGAACGATCCGATGGCTCTGTGGAGTCTGCACGAGGAACGGCCGGATCTCGTCCAGAAGTACACCGCCTTCTTGGAGGAGCAGTACGAGGCCCACTTGGTCTTGGCGCAGTACTTCACGCCATCCGGTGAGGTCGAGCTGACCCCGGAGCAGCTGCGGACGCTACGCTCGCTGGGCTATATTCGGTAGAGTATTGATGTCTTTGCAACCCGGCACCACCCTCGGCCCGTACGAAGTCCTCTCCGCCATCGGCGCGGGCGGCATGGGGGAGGTGTACAAGGCGCGGGACACCAAGCTCGACCGTGACGTCGCCCTGAAGATCCTCCCCGACGCCTTCGTCAACGACCCCGAGCGGCTGGCCCGGTTCCAGCGGGAAGCCAAGGTGCTGGCGTCGCTCAACCATCCGAACATCGCGGCGATCTACGGGCTGGAGGAGAGCGGTGATTCTCCCGCGCTGGTCCTCGAATACGTCCCTGGCCCAACGCTCCAAGACCGAATTGCCAAAGGTCCGATCCCTCTCGACGAGGCGCTGCCCATCGCCCGCCAGATCGCGGAGGCGCTCGAGGCCGCGCACGAGCAGGGGATCATCCACCGGGATCTCAAACCCGCCAACGTGAAGGTGAAGGACGACGGCACCGTGAAGGTGCTGGACTTCGGGTTGGCGAAGGCGCTCGGACCGGATCTGTCCGACCTCGACGCCGCGAACTCGCCAACGATGACGATGACCGCCGCCGCCACGAAGATGGGCGTCATCATGGGGACGGCGGCGTATATGTCGCCGGAACAGGCCCGCGGGAAGACAGTAGACAAGCGCGCCGACATCTGGGCATTCGGGGTCGTGCTGTGGGAGATGCTGACCGGCCGGCAGGCGTTCGGGGGGACCGATATCTCCGAGACGCTGGCGTCGGTGTTGAAGACCGACCTGGATCTGACCCGCCTGCCGAGGGCGACGCCGGGGCCAATCCGAAAACTGATCCGGCGATGCGTCGAGCGGGACCGCGCCGAGCGCCTCCGGGATATTGGCGATGCCCGCTTCGAGATCAAGGAGGCACTTGGTGCGCCGAGCGTTGACCTCGCCGAGCGAGACGCCGTCGGGCAGCCCGCCCTCTGGCAGCGCCCGGTGCCGCTGGCGTTCGCGGGACTGGCCCTGATGGCGCTTACTGGACTGGCGGTCTCGCCGGAACAGGCCCGCGGGAAGACAGTAGACAAGCGCGCCGACATCTGGGCATTCGGGGTCGTGCTGGAACCTTCGGGCAGCCCGCCCTCTGGCAGCGCCCGGTGCCGCTGGCGTTCGCGGGACTGGCCCTGATGGCGCTTACTGGATCTGGAACCTTACTCGTCCGGCAGAACTGGCACCACCCCGAGTCGGGCGCTTCACCCTGACGGCACCGGGCAACGAGCCAATCAGCGTCAGCAACCTGTACCAGGATCTCGCCGTGTCTCCCGACGGGACGAAAGTGGTGTACATGGCCGGGCTGTCCGTCCCGAGCTCGGCGCTCACGGTGCGACCGGTTAACCAGTTGGCGGGCGAGCCACTTGACGCGACCACACCCGATATGTCCTTCAATCCCTTCGTTTCACCAGATAACGAATGGGTCGGATTTTTTGACAACACCACCAAGACGTTGCGGAAGGTGTCCATCCTGGGCGGGCCAGCCATCACGCTCTGCGACATTGGCTCCCTACGCTTGCGCGGCGCAAGCTGGGGCGATGACGACACGATCATCTTCGGCACCGATACACCGAGCGGACTCTGGCGGGTGCCCGGCGGCGGCGGAGAACCTGAGGAACTCACGACCGTCGATGGCGAGGGCGGCGGGGTGAATCATGGATGGCCCGAGGTGCTGCCCGGTGGAAGGGCGGTGTTGTTCACGATCCTGACGACCGACCTCGACACCGCGCAGATCGCAGTAGCCGACCTGGCGACAGGCGCACACCGCGTGCTGGTGCCGGGCGGGCACGCGCCACGCTATGCGGCGACGGGCCACCTCGTCTATGCCGCGTCGGGCACGCTGCGAGCGGTGGCCTTCGACCTCGAGGCCCTGGAGATCGTGGGCAACCCGGTACCGGTACTCGACGGCGTCGTGACGAAAACCAGCGGAGCCGCCAATTTCGACCTCGCCGAGGACGGCTCCCTCGTGTACCTCCCCGGTTCGGCCGCAGGAGGGTCTGCCGAGCGCGGCTTGATGTGGGTGGACGGCGCGGGGCAGGAAGAAGCCCTCCCACCCGCGCCCGGCCCCTATCTCTCGGTCAGCCTGTCACCCGATGGAAGCCGGGCGGCGCTCGGCATGAATGCTGGGGAGAACCTCGACATCTGGGTGGCCGAACTGGAACGCGGCTCACTCACGCGGGTCACCACCGACGCCGCACCGGATACGAAGCCGTTGTGGACGCCCGACGGGGAGTTTGTGGTGTACGAGTCGCTCCGAGACGGCACCCCCGCGTTGTATCGGAAAGCGGCTGATGGCACGGGACCAGCGGAGCATCTGTTCACGCTCGACGGGGCGACCCAGATCGTCCCGTACGACTGGACGCCGAACGGCACGGCGCTCCTTGTCATGGTCGAAACGCAGGAGACTTCCAGAGACATCGGTCTCGTCTCGCTCGAGCCACCCGGCTCATGGGAGCCGCTGATTCAGACCGAGGCGCGGGAGTGGTATCCAGCACTCTCGCCGGATGGTCGATGGCTCGCGTATGCCTCCACTGAAACAGGCCGGAGCGAGGTCTACGTGCAGCGTTTCCCCGAACTGGGGCAACGGCGTCCAATCTCACTGGAGGGTGGCTTCGGACCGGCCTGGTCCGCCGACGGTCGCGAACTCTTCTATCTCCTCGCTCCCGGTGGCGGCGGGCCGCAAGCCATGATGCGCGTGGCCATCGAGAGCGACGCGACGACGCTGACGGCGGGACAGCCGGAACGGTTGTTTGACCGGACGTTCTACGATCAGCGGGGGCAGCACCGGCGATACGATCTGTCGCCTGACGGGCGGTTCCTCATGATTGCGCAGGGTGACGCCGGATCAGGCACGTCACCGTCCGACCTAGTCTTCGTCCTGAACTGGCACCAGGAGCTGCTCGAGCGGGTGCCGGTCCCCTGAGCCTGGTTCTCCGAACTCCAGGCGCGGGTGCCGACGGGACGGTAGCGCGATGGACAAGTCAACTTCCACGACCATCCCAACTGCTGATGGCGTCGTCGTCCCGCGACGCTGCACCCTGGACGGCTTTGCGACCGAAGTGTCCCAGACGGACGGGATCGGACTGGCCGACCTTGATCCCATCACCACGCTCCTGGTGCGGACGCAGAACTCGCTCTACCGGATCGTGGTCGTGCAGCCCCGGCAGAAAGCGGTCCTCGTGCAAGGGGGACCGTTCTTTCCCCAGGCGACCCACGCGGTGCTCAGCGGGTCCAACTTCGGCGGCAGCCTGTTGAAGGTGGCCTGGGTGGGGATCGGGCTGCACATGGAGTTCCGCGCCGGGGACCAGTGGATCATCACCTCGCGGGTGCAAGCGATCACCGTCCAGCCCGAGCGTGCACTCCCTGAACCGTTCTAGCGTCCTGAGAGCTTCCTCGGGCGGCGCGTGGCTGGATGACCGGGAGGACTCCCACCCCGGTCGCTCTCAACTCTTGAAAGATTCTTGAAACATTGCGCACGAAAAGGGCCAATTCCACCCGAGACGGCCCGAAGGTCGATCAACCTAACCCGAAACCACCCAACAACTTCCGAGTTAGCCCTTTTTCTTCTTCGTGGTTCTCAGCCACGGGACCGGGGTTCGATTCCCCGTACCGCTACCAGATTTTCCCCTCTTTCGCTGAACACCCATTGGATGTAGCGCCGGCGGTGTCTCCCTCTCCCTCTGGGAGAGGGTTGGGGTGAGGGTGCCGGGACTCCCTCTCCCGTCGGGAGAGGGTTGGGGTGAGGGCGCCGGGACTCCCTCTCCCTCTGGGAGAGGGTTGTGGGGTGAGGGCGCCGGGACTCCCTCTCCCTCTGGGAGAGGGTTGGGGTGAGGGCGCCTCGGCCAGCTACTGCTCTTCACGACGTCCTTGACTTGCATCGGCCGGGCGCTACGATACGCCATGCCAAAATTGACCAGTTCTCGCTCGTCTGCGCACTCCCCCCGCGGCTCGGTCGACCTCGGCCGGCGCCAACTGCTCGTCGGGGCTGGTGCGGGCGCCGCAGCCCTGCTGCTCGAGCGTAGCGGCGTCCGGGCGCAGGCTCAGGCGCCGTCGAGCCGGACCGTGGTCTTCTCCCATACAACCGTGGTGGACGCCAACGCCGTCCGCGACGACGTGGCGCTCGCGGTCGAGGGCGACACAATCGCGGCGATCGGTCCCACCGACGAGGTTCTGCAGGCGTATCCTCGAGCCGAGGTGTACGTCGGGCGAGGCAAGGCGCTGTTTCCGGGCCTCATCAACTGTCATGCCCATATGGCGGCCGTCCTGGCTCGCGGTTTCAATGAAGACTTCGGATTCCCCAATTCCTATCGCCTGGCGATCTCCCCCAGCAGTCTGCTTCAGGGAGAAGAGGCCACGCTGATGGTCACCGTCGCGGCGTTGGAAGCCATCCGGACCGGGACCACGACCATCGTACAGAACACCGGGAACATCAGCCGCGATGCCGCCGCGTTGGCGGACAGCGGCCTGCGCTGTGTGTTCGCGGAGTCGGTCCGCGATAGCGAGAATGTTGCCGGCCCGATGTCCCCGGAGCGCCTGGCCGCGAGTGACACCCCCAGGTTTTCCCCCAGGCGGCGAGACGAGGGCTTGCAGCGCATCGATGACTTGTTCACCACGTGGCATGGCGCACGGCAAGGACGGATCACCGTGTTCCCCGCGGCCGCGCTCACCGAGACCTCATCGCCCGAGCTGTTGCAGGCCGTCCGCGCCTTCGCCGAGGAGCACGATCTCGGCTACACGATTCATTTGAACCAGAGCCGCGCCGAGTTCGAGTTCATGCTGAAATACCATGGCGTTCGTCCGGCGGCGTACCTGGATCAGCACGGCTTCCTCGGTCCCCGGCTGTTCGCGGCCCACGCCCGTTACGTCGACGATTCCGAGATCGCGTTGCTGGGCCGCTCGGGCACCATCATTTCGCACCAGGCCGCCATGGCAGCGAACCGCGGGGTCAGCCCACCCATCCCCGCCCTGCGGGCTGCCGGCTGCCCCATCGCGCTCGGCACCGACAACAACACCAACGACCTCTTCGAGGTGATGCGGATCGCCCTGCGGACGGAACGGATCCGGCGCGACGACGCGAGGCCAGGCCTCCAGCCGCAGCCGGAAGACATCCTCGCCGACGCGACCGAGGGCGGTGCGCGAGCCGTGCGGCAGGAACGGCTGCTCGGCTCGCTCGAGGTCGGAATGAAGGCAGACCTCCTCGTCGTGGACACGCTGCAGGCCCACCTCGTGCCGGCGGGGCGCATCGTCTCCGCGTGGATCCACAACGGTCAACCGTCCGACGTCGAGTCCTCCATGATCGATGGTCAGTTCGTCATGCGCGACCGGAAGGTCCTCACGATGGACGAGGACGCCATCATCGCCGAAGCCGATAAGGTCGGGCGCCGGATCTGGAGTCAGGTGCAGCCAGACGGCGCCGTCACGGTGCCACGTCTCGCCCGGCCGCGATGAGGGGCACCCTCAGCCGGTGACTCCCTCTCCCTCTGGGAGATTGTTGGGGTGAGGGTGCAGTGACTCACCCATGCCCTCGCGCCGATGGGGGACTGGCCCGCCGTTCCCGGCTTCTCGAGCGTGCGACGCAGCGCCGATCTGATCGCTCTCACGAGGGATCGGGCCCCCATCGTGTCAGGACAGCATCGACTGCTGCCGCAACTGCTGCGCGCGCTTCCCGGCGATCCATCGCACGAGCCAGCAGTTGATCATAGGACGTATGGCAATGCCGGACGTACGCTCTGACCGCCAGCTGGATCGCCGTCTCGTCGAACTGTCTTGCGGCGGCCGATCGTCCGACCCGACCGGAGTGTTTCTGACACGCATGTTCGGCAATCGCTTGACGTTCCTCGCTTGGACAACCCGGAAAGAGGTCACCGATCCAACGTGCGAACGCGTCGACGTACTGGGCGTCGAGCTGTAGCCGGCGTTCGGCCGCGCGCCCGCGGGCAGCCGCGCGCACCTCCGTGTCGGCGAGGCACTCCCGCTCCGCGCGCTCGAGGGCTACCTCCTCCACGAGCACCCCCTGTCGCTCGTAGCGCTTCCGGGTCCGGCTGAACTGAACGACGACTGCGCGCAGGGTCGAGTGCTTGCTGGCTCGCCGCGTCAGCGCCGTATTGCCACGTGGAAGAAAGACG
Source organism: Vicinamibacterales bacterium (assembly GCA_963667915.2). Lineage (GTDB taxonomy): Bacteria > Acidobacteriota > Vicinamibacteria > Vicinamibacterales > UBA823. The sequence goes on from CAXXNN010000004.1 coordinate 2,249,773, forward strand.
AGATGGTCGAGATCCGCACAGCGCAGACAGAGCGGCTGGTCGCCCTCCATCCGGAGAAACTGCCCCTTGGCCAACTCTGTTCCGCATTCGTCGCACGCCGAGTCGCGACGGATCCAGAACACGACGATATCATCCGGTTTCCCTCCCGCGCTGGAGGCAGGCTCTCTGCGGAACACACGATTCTGCTTTGGACTCGAGGTCATCAGCCTGCAGGCTCCCTCCTGCAGCACACCCTCCGCAAGAATCCGCCCGGTGGAGCGCCCGCTATCGCGCGTACGCGGAATCGTGATCCGGGTGAAGGGAGATCAATCGTAGGGAGTCGCCATCGCGAAATGCCACCGCACGGATTCGCTGACTCAGGCGGAGCGAGTACACCTGGGCACCGTTTGGCGCCTTCACGTACTCGATCGCTTCCCAACGGAAGCCCGTGTGGCGGCATAGGCCGTTCCAGTCCAATCCGCGCAGCCGACGCAGGGAGGCGATGACCTGCTTCAACTCGTTGGCCTGGAGGCGGAAGACAACGTCCTGGAACTCCGGGCTGTTCAAGTCTAGGTGAATACGGCTACCGGCTGCCACGTGCGCGCGTAGTCCTTTTCGTTCGGCCCTTCACGAGATCCTCGACATTGGTTTCCCGAGGACCACGGGGAGGAGCTGCTCGACGTTCAGCCGAGACTCGCGGGCGCCTCGGGGGTTTCTCCCTCTCCCTTTTGGGAGAGGGTTGGGGTGAGGGTGCCGGGAGCCGGCTTAATTCATCGTTTCCTCATATGGCCCTCAAGCGCGGGTTCGATCACCAGACGCTGATGTGAGTAATCGAAATGAAATCAGGCTCTGCGATTACGGGGGTGGCCGAGATCGTGCTCAGCGTTCGCGACTTGCCACGCATGCGGCAATTCTATGAACCGGATATGAACGCGCACGCCTTGTTCTTTCACGATCACGAGGGCAATCAACTCGAACTGATCTGTCACAATTCTGGAGAGTGAAGGCTCTCGCCTATAATCGGGTTGACTCCACCTCCACCCTTTCCCGGGAACCCGTTATAATCCGGTGTCCCCTCTATGCCTCTTCACCCTGGCACCCAACTCGGCGTCGACGAAACCAAAACAGAGAACCGTTTCCGAGGAGCAGACCATGTGCGACGAACACACTCAAAAGGATGTAGATGACTTTCTGGGCCGTTCAAGCGTGACCCGACGCCAGTTTGGGAAACTGTCAGCCGCGGCGGGGCTCGCGATGATGTGGCCCCCGGTCGCTCACGCCCAGGATGTGACAGAGACAGATGTGGACGTGACGACCCCTGATGGTGTGGCTGATTGTTTCCTCGTCCACCCATCCAGTGGCCAACATCCCGCGGTCCTCGTCTGGCCCGATATCCTCGGCCTGCGGCCGGCCTTCAGGGCGATGGGCAACCGCCTGGCCCAATCAGGCTATTCGGTATTGGTAGTCAACCCATTTTATCGGGACTCCAGGTCGCCAGTGGTCGGTGAAGGTGCCAGCTTTGGTCAGCCCGAAACGCGCGACATCGTCCTGCCCATGGCGCGCAATCTGAATGCTGACACCCACTTCACCGATGCCAGGGCGTTTGTCAGCTTTCTGGATCAACAGGCCGCCGTGGATACCGGTCGTAAGATTGGCACCACCGGTTACTGCATGGGGGGCCCTATGGTGATGCGTACGGTGGCTGCGGTGCCCGACCGATTGGGCGCGGGGGCCACGTTCCACGGTGGTGGACTGGCCACCGATGCCGACGATAGTCCACACCTGCTGATCCCGAACACCACCGCGCAGATGTTGCATTGCGTGGCCGCCAATGACGACGAGAGTGACCCCGAGGCAAAAAATACGCTGCGAGAAGCGTATGCCGCTGCGGGCATACTGGCGGAAATCGAGGTCTACGAGGGAACCCTGCATGGCTGGTGCCCGCCGGATTCCCGAGTCTATAACGAGGCTCAGGCAGAGCGTGCGTGGAGCCGACTGCTGGTCCTGTTGGAATCGGCGTTGGCCTAAAACAGAAGTCCTGGCGCGGGTGCCGACGGGACGGCAGCTGGCAGCCCGAACGATTTCGTAAAAGGGAGCTTCACGATGACTGCAGATGGTCGACGTCGCGTAGAGACGGTGCTGGGTGTGCTGCTGCTCGTGGCGGCCGTGGCCAGCGTCCTGTCTCCGGCTCGGATCAGCGCGCAACGCGGGAACCTCCCCGTCGATCTGCCCGACGGCCCAGCCCTGGACGGGTTCGACATCGACCGCTTCAGCAATGCGGGGAACGGCTGGTTCGAAACGTTCCACGTCGAGCGGACCGAAGCGTTGGGCAAGGCGCTGCAGGACCACCGAGTAGCCCCGGACACGCTGCTGCTCGTCATCGAGACGGCGGCCGGGCCGCTGGCGTTCCTGCGCGATCAGATGGCGTTCCACCACATTGCTCAGGGCCGCGCCGATGGCAAGGACTGGATGGCCACGTTTTGAGTCGTGTGCAACAGCGGAACCAGTCTGGTTCCGACGATCGATGGCACGATGCCTCGCTTCGAGAATGTGGGACTCTACGACGCACTCTTCGTCATCCAGGACGTGGAGAGCAAGACGCTGTGGAATCACATCACCGGTGAGGCGCTCTACGGTCCGCATGTCGGCCGCACGCTCGGTCCGGTCGGCAACATGCTGCAGATGAGTGTCGAGCAGGCGCTGGTCTTCGACCGGGACATACATGTGGCGATCTCGGACCGACCGTATCTGGCAGGCGGCCGTGAGTTTGGGATGTTTTCTCCCGGGCCTGAAAGACTGGGGCCGCGGAATGCGAACGAACGGATGCAGGGCATCTTCATCGAGACCCTCGGGGCCGAAGATGCCCGACTCGCGCGCATGACCATGGGATTGGGAATCGTGACGGCCGACACGATTCGGTTCTACCCGATGGATCTGATCGACGAGCACGGGGCGCTCATCGATGACGTGGATGGACGACGGCTACTCGTGTTCATCGACAGCAAGACCTTCACCCCGGCCGCCATGTTCGTGGATGCCTCCAGCGCAACCCTCAAGGACAGGGATATTCACCTCGATGACGGGAGCACGGTGCGGATGGGTATGGTCTATGACGCCGACGGCACGCGGGTGGACGTGGAGCGTCCGCAACAGCTCTTCAGCCGCTGGTATGGCTTCTCGTTGACGTTTCCTGGGACGGAGATCTTCGAGCGCTAGCGTACCCTCGAGGAGGTGACATGGCACAGTCTGATCGAAGGAAGTTCTTGAAGCATGCGCCACTGATAGCGGCGTCGTCTCCTACGGGAACCTCCTGTTCATCTCGGGTATCGGGGCGCACTTCCCGGGCGACATCACGGCGCACACCGATCACGTCCTCACCGAGATCCAGACGCGGCTCGAGGAAGCCGGGTCGTCGATGGAGCAGGTGCCGAAGGTGAACGTGTACCTCAACGACCTCGCGGATTACGATGGGATGAACGCGGTCTTCCAGGGGCGGTTCGGCCCCGAACCCGGCGTACGCACGACGATTGCGGCGGCGGGCGGGATCCCGGGCGACTCGCTCGTCGAGATCGACTGCATCGCCTACGTCTGATGAGAGCACTCCTGCTGGCGCTCGCGCTGACGGTCGTCGCCGGCTCGATCGGCCGCGCGCAGCAACCCGCGTTCGACCGGTTGTCGCCCGATAGCCTCGACGTCGTCGCGCCGTCTGCTCGGGTGCGCGGCGCCCCCGGCGACATGACGGTTCGCCAGACCTCCTGCCGCAGCGTGTCAATGGCGGAGGTCAGGCAGCGGATCGTCGACGTGGCGGTGCAGGAATGGGGCTATTTCGGCTTCACGGTCGTCGATCAGACCCGCGTCGAGACAACGGATCCGCGGACGTCGCGCACGCGCCGTCGGCGGTGGCGGCGGCCGAGCCCCGAGGAGGCGGCGCGGGTGGCGGGCTCGATCGCCGGCTACTGGACGGTCACGCCCCAGGCCGGCTGGATCCTCGAGGCGCAGAACAATGCGTGGAACGGGTCGAACGGTATCGCCTCGAGATGGCGGTATCCCTGGTCGGCGGCTTTCATTTCGTGGGTGATGTGCGAGGGGGGTCTCGGCGAGACCGATCAGTTCCGGCGCGCCGTCGCGCATCATGTCTACATCGATCAGGCGATCCGCGCGCGAGCGGCCGACACGCCCGCCGCGGCGTTCACGGCCCACGACATCGGGGAGGCGGCAGTCGCGCCGGGCGACCTGCTGTGCAGCTCGCGCCGACCCGCCTATCACTCGATCGCCGACCGGCGCCGGCAGATGGGGGAGGGCGCCCGGACCCACTGCGACATCGTCGTGCAGGTGGACGCGTCGCGCAACCGCATCCTCGCCATTGGCGGCAACGTGCGGGGCTCGGTGAGCCTGAAGCTGCTGCCGGCGGTTCAGGAGCCCGGCACGGATCTGCGCCCGGTCCGCGGCACGCGTCGGATCTTCGCCCACTTGAAGCTGCGTGCCGAATCGATCCCGCCGGATGCGCTCGACCGGACGCCGACGATGCGAGCGCTGGCGTGCGCTGGCACCAACCGCCCGGCCGCGTGGCTCGCCGCGGCGAACCTGATGACGTCGGACAGGTCCGCCGCTCGATGCTGAGGGCATTGGAGGAGGCGGCAGGATTGGATTCACCAAGGAGCTGACGATGAGGAGCGACCGTATCGGATTCGTGGGGGCGGCTCTCGTCGTTGTCGTCGTAGGCGGTGCCTGGCTCCTCTCGCCGGCTCCTGGCCTCGAGGCCCAGTCGTCGCATGACGTGACCAGCGAGACGGTCGATGGGTGGATGACCGAGCTCTCGAATTGGGGTCGGTGGGGCGACGATGATCAGCGGGGCACGCTGAATCTGATCACGCCCGCCACACGGCGACGGGCGCTGGCGCTCGCCACGGCGGGTGTCTCCGTTTCGCTGTCGCACAACTATCTCAAGGAAGAGGCCGAGGACGCGACCTCACCGATAGGCCACGCGATGCTCGGCCTCGATCGTCCGGGACCGTTTCGCAGCGACCGGTACACCTTTGCCTATCACGGCTACGCGCATTCTCACATGGACTCGCTGTGCCACATGATGCACGAGGGCCGGATGTATAACGGCTTCGTTCGCGACGATGAGGTCACCGAGGCGGGGTGCGCCAAGCTGGCGATCATCAACTTCAAGCAGGGCATCGTGGCGCGCGGCATCCTGATGGATATTGCCCGCCTCAAGGGCGTGGACTACCTCGACCCGAGCACGCCGATCTACGTCGAGGACCTCCAGGCGTGGGAACGCCAGGTCGGCGTCGAGGTCGAGAGCGGCGACATCGTCTTCGTGCGGACCGGCCGCTGGGCGCGGCGTGCCGAAACGGGGCCGTGGGCCACGGGCCGCGAGGCAGCCGGGCTGCACGCCTCGGTCACGCCCTGGCTTCGCGAACGCGGCGTGGCGATGTTGGGGAGTGACGGGACCAACGACGTGATCCCGTCCGGTGTCGATGGGGTTAGCCAGCCGATTCACCAACTCACGCTGGTCGCCATGGGGATGCCGCTCTTCGACAACCTCGACCTGGAAGCGGTCGCCCGGGAAGCGGCGCGCCAGAACCGGTGGGAGTTCCTGCTCGTGGCCGCGCCACTGGCCGTCGATGCCGGGACCGGATCGCCGCTCAATCCGCTGGCGATCTTCTGAGGGGCACTGCCACGATGGCCGTTATCGTCGCGGGGCTCGGCGTCCTGATCGTGTGCGGCAGCCTGGTGGCGCTGTGCGCCCACGGCCTCTTCACTGAGACGATCGGTTTCTGGCTGCACGGAACCCGGCTGTACGGGGCGGCGGCGGTGCGGCTGGTGTTCGGCACGCTGCTCATCGTCGCGGTGAGGGACCAATGCCCCTCTCCCTTTGGGAGAGGGTTGGGGTGAGGGTACGCGGGCCAGCTATAATGCCTCTCTTTATCAATTGATCAACTGATCAACCGATCAAATGTCACTTCAGCCCGGCACCAAACTCGGCGTCTACGAGATCACCGCCCAGATCGGCGCGGGCGGCATGGGCGAGGTCTACCGCGCCCACGATACGACTCTCGACCGCGACGTGGCGATCAAGGTGCTGCCCGACGCCTTCGCAACTGACCCGGAGCGGCTGGCCCGGTTCGAGCGCGAAGCCAAAGTTCTCGCCTCCCTGAATCATCCGAACATTGCGGCCATCTACGGCCTGGAGAAATCGGGCGAAACGCCGGCGCTCATCCTGGAACTGGTCGAGGGGCCGACGCTGCAGGACCTGATCTCCCCCTCACCTGGCCTTCGGCCATCCTCTCCCCCTTCGGGGGAAAGGGGTAAAGGAAAGCCTCTTCCGTTGGAAGAGGCGCTTCCTGTAGCCCGCCAGATCGCCGAGGCGCTGGAAGCCGCGCACGAGCAGGGGATCATCCATCGGGATCTGAAGCCGGCCAACGTCAAAGTAAAGTCCGACGGCACGGTGAAGGTGCTGGACTTCGGGCTGGCGAAGGCGCTCGGACCTGATCTCTCGGATACGGAAGCCGCCAACTCGCCCACGATGACGATGACGGCAGCTGCCACGAAGATGGGCGTCATCATGGGAACGGCGGCCTATATGGCGCCCGAGCAGGCAAAGGGCCGGCAGGTGGACAAGCGGGCCGACATCTGGGCGTTCGGCGTCCTGCTGTTCGAGATGCTGACCGGGCGGCAGGCGTTCGGCGGGACGGACATCTCGGAGACCTTGGCGGCGGTGCTCAAGACCGACCTCGATCTCGATGCGCTGCCGGAGGGGACTCCGCGCGGCGTAAGGCGGGTCCTCCGACGCTGCTTGCAGAAGGACCGCGCTCAGCGGTCGCGCGACATCGGCGATGTCAGACTGGATCTCTCTGAGGCGGAGGACGACACCGCAGTCGCGACTTCCACCGAGCCAACCGAGTCTCAGCCATCTGCCTTCTGGCAGCGTCCAACCGCCGCGGTCGCCATTGCCGTTGGGGTCGCCCTCGCCGCCGGCTTTGCCGCCTGGACCGTGACACGGCCGCCCGATGCCGCGCCGCCGCGGGTCGTGCGGTTCTCGATCCCCTTCGTGGAGCAGTTGGGACAGCTGCGCGGAACGGGGCGGCGGTTCTTCGCGATCGCTCCAACCGGCGACCAGCTCGTCTATGCGGCGGGGACTTCCCTGTTTCTACGACGACTCGACGACGCGGACGCGGTGCCGATTGCCGGCGCGGAGGGGTTTGCTGCGATTGGTCCGATCTTCTCTCCGGATGGTCAGTGGGTCGCGTACTTTTCGAGGAATCGTTGGATGAAGGCGGCTATCGCCGGCGGTCCGGCTGTCACGTTGGCCCAGGGGCCGAATCCGAGGGGAATGTCATGGGGAGACGACGACGCGATTCTCGTCGGCCGTGATCGAGGAATCCTCCGGGTTCCCGCCGCCGGCGGTGAGCCAGAGCTTGTCGTGCCGCTGGAAGGGGCCACGCTCACCGGGACCGACCCGCAACTCCTCCCGGACGGCCGGCATCTTCTATTCACGCTCGTCGATACATCCACCCTTCAGAATCGGGTCTTCTCCGCCCAGATGGCCAGCACAATCGCCGTCGCTTCACTCGACACCGGCGAGTATTCAGTGCTGGTCGAGAGTGGCACGGGAGCGCGGTATCTCCCGACCGGCCATCTCGTCTACGTTTTCGACGGGACGATCTTCGCTGCCCCCTTCGACGCCGAGCGGCGCGAGCTGACTGGTACGCCGGTCTCGCTCGTCGAAGGCATCAGTCAGAGCCAGAACTTCGGCATTCCCCAGTACGACGTCTCCGACGATGGGACGCTCGTGTACGTCTCCGGATCGAACCTCGGCATGACCGAAATGGTCTGGGTCGACCGGTCGGGCAGCCCGTCGCCGCCGATCCCCTCGGAACCCGACATCTACTCCCACATCCGGCTCTCGCCTGACCAGCGGCGGATCGTCTCGGACGCGCCGGCCGGCGTCTGGGTTCTCGATGTCGAGCGTGGTGCCAGGCTTCTCGTCTCGCCGAGAGGCGATCATCCGATCTGGACGCCTGATGGAGAGGCTGTGACCTATTCGCAGGCGGAGTCAATATTCGTTCAGCCGGCGGATGGCAGCGGCCAGTCCGAGGAAATCGTGACGGGCGGGCAATCCGTTCGACCGATCTCCTGGACGCCCGACGGCCAGACGCTGCTGTTCGAGGCGGTTTCGGAGGACACGGGCCTGGTCGAGATCTGGACGGCGCAGCCGGGCGCCGACGCGGCGCCGTTCCTTCAAGGTGCGCAGTCGTACGGCGGACCGCAGATGTCGCCCGACGGTCGATGGGTCGCATACGTTTCGTACGAGACGGGCCGGATGGAGGTCTACGTCCAGCCATTTCCGGGGCCCGGCGGACGGGTGCCGATTTCGACCGACGGCGGCCGCGCCCCGGTCTGGACGCGGGGGGGACGTGAGATCGTCTACCGGAACGACGACGCCGTGATGGCCGTCACGATCGAAACCGAGCCGGAGTTTCGCGCCGGACTGCCGGAACTGCTTTTCGAGGGGGCCTTCCTGATGGACGCCGGCGCCCACCGGCGGTACGATGCCGCCGCCGATGGCGATCGGTTCCTGATGGCCCGCTCCAGCCGTGCGGACGCCACCTACGAGCTTCAGGTCGTACTGAACTGGCACCAGGAGCTGCTGGAGCGGGTGCCGGTCCCCTGAGCGGGGCCGACCCGATCACCGAGGCACATGCCGGGGTGGTCGCCGGCAGCTCGCGAAAGTTGAGGAAAATCAGGGCCGGGTTTGGCAGACTAGGGCGGGCTCGGAGCGGTGAGGTCGACGAACCATTGGGGCCCTCGAGACCGCAGAACTGGCTGATCCGGCGTGTGCGTGATTGAGCGAATAACTAGGCGTCGCCGTAGTGCGAGCTACGGCGCGAGCCTGAGATCCTGAATAGTGAAGCCTGTGGCACGCGCTCCGCTCCGGCCGTGAGGAGAGACGGATGACGTATCGGATTGCGGGCATTGACGTGCACAAGCGGATGTTGGCGGTGGTGGTTGCGGACATCGCGGTCGACGGGGCGTATCAGTTTGTCCACCGGCGCGTGGGTACCAGCCCGCGCGAACTTCGCGAGTTGGCCGCGTGGCTGGGGGCGGAGGCGGTCGAGGAAGTGGTGATGGAATCGACGGCACAGTATTGGCGCCCGGTGTGGGAGGTGCTCGAACGCGACTGGCTGCCCGCCCGCCGCACGCGGGACGGCGCGAGTCCGATGGCGGGCACGCTGCACTTGGCGCAAGCGCTGTCGAATCGGGGGCGCCGTGGGCGGAAGCGAGATTTCGTGGATGCCGAACGCCTGGTGAAGCGGTTGGTGGCGCAGGAGCTGACGCTGAGCTTTGTGCCGGACGCCGAGCAGCGGTTGTGGCGGACGGTGATGCGCCGCAAGTATCAGCTGACGCGCAACCGCGTCCAGGTCCACAACCGGTTAGAGGCCCTGCTGGAAGAAGCGCATCTGAAGCTGTCGAGCCTGGTCTCGGATCTGCTGGGGGCCAGTGCGCGGCGGATGCTGCAGGCGCTGGCGGACGGGGACACGGACCCGGCGGCGCTGGCGGCGCTGGCCGACCAGCGGCTGCGCGCGACCCCCGAGCAGTTGAGCGATGCGCTCGGGGCGGCGACGGCGCTCAACCCCGTCTATCGCCGGCTCATCGGCATGGCCCTCGAGGACGTGCGCTTGATCGAGGCGCAGATCCGGCAGCTCGATCAGGAGATGGCCGGGCTGATCCGGCCGCACCAGGAGGCCGTGCAGCGGTTGGCCGAAGTGCCGGGGCTGGGGGTCGATTCGGCGCAGCAGATCATCGCCGAGGTCGGGCCGACGGCGGCGACGTTCCCCTCGCCCAAGCAACTCGCCTCCTGGGTGGGCACGTGCCCCGGAGCGGAGGAGAGTGCGGGCGTGAACGCCAGCCACCGCTCCCCGAGCGGCAACCGGCAGATGCGCCGCCTCCTCCATCAAGCGGCGAACGCGGCGGTCAAGACCAAGGGGAGTATCTTCCTCCTGGTGTATCGCCGGTTGGTGCCGCGCCTGGGCCACGCGCAAGCCATCGGGGCCATTGCGCATCGGCTGTGTCGCCTGATTTGGAAGATTCTGCACCAGGCCGTGCGCTACGAAGAACGCGGCCCGGCGGTCAGCCGGCTGCGCACGCAACGCCGCGCCCTCAAGATGGCCCGCGAATTGCGCCGCCTGGGGTATCGGGTCGAGCTGATCCCCACTCCCCTAGGGACGCCCGCATGAGTGGAGATGACTTTCGATCCTGGTTCGAGGAGTTGAAGGCGCGCGTGCCGGTGCCGTAGGCCTACTGCACGGCGGGGAGCAGCAGGCCGACGGCGCCGACGAACGTGTTGAATCCGATGATGATGTCGTCAATGTAGATGGGGTTCGGAAGGCGGAAGCGTCCCCGGCCGTCCTCAAGATCGAAGCCATCACCGGCGGAGGTCAAGAACTCGATCTTGTCGTAGTTCAGGGAGATTCCCATCACCCTGCCGTCGCCGGCAACGTCGAGAGTCGCCGTCCCGCTTCCCATGACGACGTGCACGATGTCCGTGTCGTCCCAGACGCCGTGCGTAATCTCGATGGTCGCAGTTCTGCGTCGACTCTTCGTCGAGATAAGCGTGATGGTGCCCTCGACGTCGGTCAGGCGCCTCGCCGCTTCGCGCGCGGCCTGAACGGACTGCGTTCCGACTCCCACGGCCACCCCGGCGCTGGTTGCCGAGGGGGCCATAGGGGATGACCCGCCGCTGCAGCCGGCGACAAGCACCAAGGCACTCCCGAGGGTGAGGGTCAACACGCCGAGACGGCCGCAATATCGAGAAGTGTTCACGGCGTGATTCTAAGCGATCCAGTCCACCTGGTGCCCGCGGCCTTGCGCCAGCGCCCGGCCATGCACGAGATGGGCGGCGGCGATGTCCTCGGCCGCCAGGCCGAGCGATTTGAAGATGGTCACCTCGGTGGCCGACGTCCGGCCCGGCGCCTGGCCGCTGATTACTTCTCCTATCTCGATGCCGACGTGCGACTCATCGAAGCGGCCCTCCGCGATCCCCTGCACGATGTCGCCCGACTCGGCGAGCGCGCCGGCGCGTGAATCGACGACGACCCGGGCGCGCGCCACGAGCGCGGGATCCATCTCGCGCTGATGCGGCACGGGCGCGCCGACCGATGTCACGTGCGCGCCGTCCTGAATCCAGGCGTCCTCGATGACCGGCTCGGTCGCCGACGTGGCCAGGACGATCAGTGTCGCGCCGAGAACCGCCGCTTCCGCCGACTCGGCTGCCATCACTGGAGCGTCGACCCGGCCGGACATCGCTTCGACACAGGCGATGCGATGGGCTTCGGTGGGACTCCAGATGCGCACGGTCGAGACGGGGAGTGCGCTGGTCATCGCCTCGAGATGGCTGCGCGCCTGGACGCCTGAGCCGATGATCGCAAGCGCGTGCGGCGCGACGGGCGCGGCGAGGTGACGCGCCGCGACAGCCGACACGGCGGCGGTTCGGGCTTCGGTGATGTAGCGGCCATCCAACAGCGCCAGCAGCGCGCCGGTCTCCGGGTCCAGCAGGACGATCGTGGCGAGGTGCGACGGCAGGCCGCGCTTCGGATTGGTCTCGAAGATGCTAACGAGCTTCGTGCCGACGGCCGCTGGATCGGGCAGGGCGGCCGGCATGACGCCGCAGTAGGCGCGCTCGGGACCGACAGTGAAGACGGTGCGCAGCGGTTGCTCGACCTCACCGGCCGAGAACTGCGCCAGGGTCCGCTCCATCAGCGGCACGAGGTCGCTCATCGTCAGGAGCGCGCGAACGTCGGCGTCGTCGAGCAGGAGCAGAAGCGGCATCGGTGCGGTCCGTCCGGAGCTTATAATCGTGCCGTCACTTGCCGCAACCGGCGCGCTTCGGGGGTTCGGGGCGCAGCCCCGAGGTAAGAAGCGGAGCAAGGCGCGCACGGCGCGCCTCGCGAGGCCCGGCGTGGGGCGATGGGCCCCCACGAGGGCCGCGCGGGGGTTCGGGACGCAGCCCCGTGAGATTAAGGCGCGCACGGCGCGCCTCGCAAAGCCCGGCGTGGGGCGCTGGGCCCCCACGAGGGCTGAGCGGGGGTTCGGGGCGCAGCCCCGTGAAATTAATGATCCGCCGCATCCGTACCATCGACGCGCATGCCGCCGGCGAGCCGCTCCGCCTGATCGTGGACGGCTATCCGACCCCGAAGGGGCGGACGATGCTCGACAAGCGCGCCTGGGTGAAGCGGCACCATGACCGCTTCCGGCGCGCGCTCATCTTCGAGCCGCGCGGCCACGTCGACATGTACGGCGCGGTGCTGACCGAGCCGGAGCGCGACGACTCCCACGCCGGCGTCCTGTTCATGCACAACGAGGGCTACAGCACGATGTGCGGCCACGGCATTCTGGCGGTCGTCACGATCGCGCTGGAGCGCGGGCTGCTGGTCCTGCCGGAAGGAGAGTCGGGGGAAACGACGGTCGTCCTCGACTCGCCGGCCGGGCCGATCCGGGCGCGCGCGACCATGACCGAGCGGAACGGCGCCACGCGGGTCGAGCGCGTGGCGTTCGTGAATGTGCCGTCGTTCGTCCTGCATCCGGCCGTCACGGTCGCGATCGGGTCGCGGAGCGTGCCGGTGGACGTGGCCTTCGGCGGCGCGTTCTACGCGATCGTGGACGCCGAGGCGGCCGGCCTGGCGCTGGGCAAGGCGCATCTGAGCTTGGGCGCACTTCGGGAAGCCGGCATGCAGATCAAGAACGCGGTCGAGTCGCAGGTGCGGGTGACGCATCCGCTCGAGCCGGGGCTGGAGGGGATCTACGGGACGATCTTCACCGGAGTCCCCGAATCCCCCGAGGCCGACCTGAGGAACGTGACGGTGTTCGCCGATGCCCAGGTCGATCGGTCGCCGTGCGGCACGGGGACGTCCGCCGTGATGGCGGTCCTCGACGCCATGGGAGTGCTGGCCGCGGATCGCCCGTTCACGCACGAGAGCCTGGTCGGCACCCGGTTTCGCGGCCGCGTCGTCGAGCGGACCGAGGTGGCCGACCATCCCGCCATCGTGCCGGAGATCGAGGGCTCCGCCTGGATCACCGGCGAGCACACGTTCCTGATCGACGACGACGACCCGCTGAAGACCGGGTTTCTGCTGTGAGGTTGACGACGCCCTCACCCCGACCCTCTCCCAGAGGGAGAGGGGGGACGAGTAGTGGGGCAGAGGGGGACAGGGAAGCTTTGCGGCCAACTGTGCTACCTTTCCGACGATGTCGATCGACGACCGGGTCGCGCGGCTGCTCACCGAGCTGCCCCAATCGGCGCAGTTTCCGACCCAGGGGGCGACGCTCTTCGTGGACCTCGCGCGGCAGCGGGTCCAGCAGGCCTACACGCCGAAACGGATCGTCGAGTCGCTCCTGGCCGGCCGCGGCACGAACATGTTCTATCTCTACCGGTTGCTCGACGCGTCGCTCGAGCCGACCAATCCGGAGGTCCCGCTCATCTTTGGCTCGGGCGTCCTGACCGGCATCGTGCCGAGCGCGGCGCGCGGGAACGCGACCTCCTGGTCGCCCGAGTCGGGCGTCTTGCTGGACTGCAACGCCGGGGACTACTTTCCGTCGTTCATGAAGATGAACGGGATCGATCACCTGGTGATCTACGGCCGGGCGACGGCCTGGACGTGGCTGTGGATCGGCGACGGCCGCGTCGAGTTCCGCGACGCGACGCCGTACCTCGGCCTGGACAACATCGATCTGCGGGATCGGATGGCGGCCGACGTCGGTGGCACCTGGACACGCGACCTCGCCATGGCGAGCATCACCCGCGCCGGCGAGAACCTGGTCATGTCGAGCGCCATCATGGCGGGCCCGAAGGCCTGCTACGCGCGCGGCGCGCCGGGCGCCAAGATGGGCTCGTTGCGTGTGAAGGCCATCGTCATCCAGGGGCACACGCACGACTTCGACACGGCGCAGCCCTACAAGCCGTACAACAAGACGATCGCGAAGAAGCTGCTCGACACGTCGGTGGTCAAGCACGCGCTCCGGACGATGGGGACGCCGTTCCTGTACCGGCCCAGCCGGATCCTTGGCGCGATGGGAGCGAAGAACAACCAGGAGACGACCTGGACCGACCGCCTCGATGCGGAGAACATCACGCCGTATCGTCCCGGTATGGCGGGCTGCTTCCGCTGCCCGGTGAACTGCCGGCCGCTGAATCACCTGAACGACGATCCGGCCGATCGGTACGGCCGGGGCGACGGCCCGGAATACGTCACGCTCGGCAAGTTCGGGCCGAACGTCGGCATCGACCGGCTCGAGCCGGTCATCCGGCTGAACAACATCTGCAACGATTTGGGCCTCGACACCGCGTCGTCCGGTTCGACCATCGCCTGGGCGATGGAGCTGTACCAGCGCGGCATCATCACGCAGCAGGTGACCGGGGGGCTGGAGCTGGCGTGGGGTGACGCCGAGCTGGTCGAGCGCCTGCTGTTCGACATGGCGCGGCGCGAAGGGTTCGGCAATGTGCTGGCCGACGGCACGCGGGCGGTCGAGTGGGGACACTATCCGGCCGAGGCGCTGCGCTACCGGATGGCGGTCAAGGGACTCATGCAGTCCGACCCGCACGATGCGCGCATCCTCAAGGCGTTCGCGCTGGGGCTGGCGGTGGCGACCCGCGGGATGGATCATCTGCGCAACCGGGTCACGCTGGAGATCAACGCGCGCATCAACGACGACCCGGACTTCAAGGCACAGCTCTACGGCGGCCCGGTCACGGCCGAGCCGAACCGCTACGACACGAAGGAACGGGCGGTGCGCGTCTGCGAGAACCTGTATGCGGTGGGCGACGCGGTCGGGATGTGCCGGTTCACGACGAAGCTGTTCAACAGCCCGTCGCTTCCCGGGCTGGATGAATTCTCCGGTCAGATCGCCAACGTGACCGGGATGGAGATCGACACGGCGGCGCTCGACCGGATCGGCCTCAACATCATGGGGGTAGAGCGGCTGATCAACCACCGCCTGGGCGTACGGCGATCCGACGACACGCTGCCCGAGCGGTGGTTCGACGAGGAAGTCCAGGTCGGGGCCTACAAGGGCGAGAAGATCGATCGCCAGGAGTTCGACGCGATGCTGTCCCGGTTCTACGCCATCTCGGGCCTGAGCGACGAGGGCGTGCCTGCCGACGCGTGGCGTCAGGAGCTCGAGACGGTACTCCGCGCACCGGCAGACTGATGGCGGTGACGGTCCGTCTGCCGGTGACCCTGCGCCAGGACGGCGCCGACGCGCTGACCATCACCGAGCCGGTCGGGACGATCGCCGAGCTGGTCGATCTGCTCGACCGGCGCCTGCCTGGCTTTCGCGCTCAGTGGGACGACTCGATGTTGAATTTCGCGGTGAACGACGAACTGATCCTGCACCGCGCCGGCGAGCGCCGGCTCGCCGACGGCGATGTCGTGGAGATCGTGCCGGCGATCTCCGGCGGCGCCGGCCGAGAGCCGAAAGCCTAGAGCCCGGCTTACGGCGTACCAGCTAGCTGGTCGGGGTCGGCGACATAGCTGCGTCGCGCGCGTGCGGTCATGGTCCCCTGCTTGACGCGCACCTCGAGATCGTGCAGCTCGCCGTCCAGCTCGGCCGGTGCGAAGCCGATGACGTACTGGCTGTGCAGCTCCTGGGCCACGCGCGTGAAGGTGGCGCCCAGCTCGTCCGTGCTTCGCAGTTCGAAATAGCCACCTCCCGTTTCCTGCGCGTACTTCCGGAGGTTACGGTCGGGCCGGCTGCGCACCATGCGGGCGCCGTTGAAGAACTCGGCGCGCAGGCCGATCGCGTAGATCATCACGTCCGCGCCGATTGCCCGGTCGAGGATGTCGTCGGAGCTGACGACGCTGCTGTTGTCGTCGCCGTCGGTGAAGACCAGCACCACGCGCCGGCCTTCGAGGCCCTTGAGGGCGTCGAGGCTGACCGCGACGGCGTCGTACAAGCGAGTCGGGTTGCCGAAATCGAGGTCGTCGAGCTCGTCGATGAGGTCGTCACGGTCGCCCGTGAACGGCTCGCTGAGCTGGATCTTGTCGTTGAACGCGCCGACGCGCGCCTGGTCGCCCGGCAGCAACCGGATCAGAAACTGCTCGGCGCCCGCTTTGAGCAGGCCGATCTGCGGGGCCATGCTCAAGCTCGTGTCGAGCATCACGACGACCGAGATCGGCTGCACGTCGTTGCGGAAGACGATGATCTCCTGCTGGACCTCGTTGTCGTAGACCTCGAAGTCGTCCTGCGTCAGGTTCGCCACGAGCCGGTCGTTCGGGTCGGTGACCGTCACATACAGCGGCACGATGTCGGCGCCGGACCGGAAAATGGGCACCTGCTGGGCTTGGTCCAGTGCACCGATTGAAACGAGGGCCAGCGCGACGAGTCCGACGGGCAGGAGTCGTGTCAGGAGCATGTCATCGAGCTTAGCAAGCGCCATGCCCGGACGCAATGCGAGGCTTTCGGCTCTCGGCTTTGGGCTCTCGGGGTTTCGCCACGACGGTTGAAACGGTCTCGATCCCGTGCGAGAGCCGAGAGCCGAAAGCCGAGAGCCTCCTTGCGCTCGCGCCGGCGCGGTCGACGCTGCGATATGCTGAATAGTCGAGCATGCCTGCATCCCCTGCGCCCAATCCGGCCGGTAACCCGCGTCACGTGGACGCCGCCGAAGCCGAGCGGCTCGTCGGCGAAGGCCAGGTGCATCTCCTGGACGTGCGAACGCCCCAGGAGTTCACGTCGCTCGGCCACATTCCGGGCGCCGCGCTGCTGCCGGTCAACTTGATTGCGACGGCGCCCGCCGTCGTGCCGCGCGACGGCAAGCCGGTCCTCGTCTACTGCGAGCACGGCATCCGCAGCCTGCAGGCCGCGCAGGTGCTGGTCCGGGCCGGCTACGACGACGTCCTGAACCTGGCGGGCGGAATGTCGACCTGGCGCGCGGCGCGCGCCCACGAATCACAGCCGATCGCCGGCCCGTCACGCTGGCTTCTGGAGAACGGCGACCTGCTGAAGGGCGGGCGGGCGCTGGACGTGGCGTGCGGACGTGGCCGCCACGCGCTGCTGCTGGCGGCGGGCGGGTGGCAGGTTCGCGGCATCGACTCCGATGTCGGGGCGATCGAACAGCTACGGGAGACCGCCGGACGACTCGGATTCGACATGGCGCTCGACGTCGTGGATCTCGAGCAAGGCTCGGTCGATCTGGGTGACGGGATCTACGAGCTCGTCGTCGTGACGCGCTACCTTCACCGCCCGCTGTTTCCGGCGCTGCGTCGGGCGCTCGCGCCGGGCGGCATCCTCCTGTACGAGACGTTCACGACAGCCCAGGCCGAGTGTGGACATCCGAAGAATCCCCGCTTCCTGCTGCAGCCGGGCGAGCTGCCGGCGCTCGTGGCGCCACTCGAGGTCGTTCGGGCCGAGGAAGGGGAGCGTGACGGCCAGATGGTGTCGGCCGTCGTCGCGCAGAAGGGGCCGGCTGGCCCGGCATGAACCCGCGCATCCTGTTCAGCTTCGCCCATCCGGATGACGAGACCTTCACCGGTGCCGGCGTGGCTTGCATGTGCGCCGACGCCGGCGCCGAGCTGACGCTGGTGACCGCCACCCGCGGCCAGGCCGGCAAGCGGGGTGACCCGCCGGTCTGCACGCCCGACGAGCTACCGGCCACTCGCGAACGGGAATTGCGTGCCGCGGTGAAGATCCTCGGCATCCAGCGGCTGTACCTGCTCGACTACGAGGACAAGAAACTGTCCGAGGCCGAGCCCACCCGCATTCGCGCCGAACTGGCCGGGTTCATACGCCAGCACCGGCCGCACGTCGTCGTGACGTTCGATCCGAACGGACTGACCGGCCACCCGGATCACGTGGCGATCAGCCGCTTCACCTCGGATGCCATTCAGGCGGCGGCCGACGCGCGGTGGGAGACCGAGGCCCCGCCGCATCGCGTGACTCGCGTGCTGTGGACGCCGTCGATCCCGCCGTGGGAGTTCGCCAGGCAGCCGGATCTCGCGCGCCGGCCCGGCATCGACTTCTTGATCGATATCGAGCCCTGGCGGGACCGCAAGATTGCCGCGCTGCGCGCGCATCGGACGCAGCACCTAGCGGTGGACCGGTACTGGTTCGACAAGCCGGACGTCGATCGGCTGCTGTCGGTCGAGGCCTATCGTCAGGCCTGGGGGCCGCCGCTGCCGGACACCCCCATTCATATCAAGAAGGGGTCCGACCCCTTGTTCCTGATCGACGCACCTGATGCCTGATGAATGTTGAATGATGAATGATGAATAAGGAGGCGTGAGGAATGACCATCGATCGTCCGACCCACACCGTGGTGTCCGGAGACGCGCTGCCGAAGCCGGCCGGCCCCTACTCGCCGGCGACGGTCTTCGAGCGGCTCGTGTTCGTGTCGGGGCAGGGCGCGGCCGATCCGGTGACGGGGCAGATCGTGTCGGCTGACGTCGAAGCGCAGACCGAACAGGTGTTGCAGAACGTCCAGGCAATCTTGGAAGCCTCGGGCTCCAGCCTGAAGCACGTCCTGCGCTGCGGCGTCTTCTTGACCGACCTCGGCGAGTTCAAGAAGATGAACGCCGTCTACGAGCGGATGTTCGACGGGCATCGACCGGCCCGGACGACGGTCCAGGTGGCGGCGCTGCCCGCGCCTGGATTGAAGGTGGAAATCGACGCCGTCGCCTACGTGCCGAGTCAGCTCTGACGCGGCGTCCGTCACTTCGTGCGGCTCCGCAAATCGAGTATCGTGAGGGGGTCGATTCATGTCCGAGAGTCCCACGACGGCCACCGATCGGGAGCGAGTTGTCCGCGCGCTGACGCGGGTGGCCCGCCGGCTTCGCCTCGCGCGCGTCACCCGGGATTTGCTTCGCGGGTTCACGCTCTCGCTCGCCGTGCCCATCGCGGTCAGCGTGCTCTACCGGTTCATCGACCTGCCCGGCGCGGCGGTCCTCACGCTGCTCGGGATATGGCTCCTCGGATGTGCTGCCCATGCCGTGCGCGTGCTGACCCGCCCGGGGACGCTCGGTGCGGCCGCGGCGTCCGCCGACCGCAAGGCCGCGCTGCATGACGAGCTGACGACCGCCTACTGGTTCCAGCGCGCGCACGAGTCGTCCGACTGGATTGCGCTGCAGCAGCACCGCGCGGCGGGTTCCGCCGACGCCCTCGACGTGGACCGGCTCTACGCCTGGTCGATGCCGCGCCGGGTGCGCACGACCGTCGGTCTGCTCTGCCTGCTGATCGTGCTCAATCTGCTCCCGCTGTCGTGGACGCGTGGCTGGCTGCAAGCCGGCCCCCCGCCGGTGTTCGCGCTGACGCAGTCGGATCAGATGATGCTCGCGGAGATCGAGCGGATGCTGTCCGACGCGGCGGTCGCCCAGGGGACCGAACTGTCGCCGGAGATCCGGGAGGCGCTGGCCGAGCTTCGCCAAGGGCAGCTCACGCAGGAGCAGGCGTTGGCGGAGCTCGAGAAGTTGCAGGCGATGCTCGACGGCGAGCTCGACCCGGCCCAGTTCGACGCATTGCTGGACAGCATGGCCGAGGCCGTCGAATCGGCGAATGCGACGCTGGCCGAGGCGTTGTCCGACGGCGATCTGCAGCGGGTGGCCGACCAGCTCCGTGCGCTGGTGGAGCAGATGACCGACGCCGAGCGGGAACAGCTCCAGGCGGCGCTTCGAGAAATGGCGGAACTGGCCGAGGACGCCGGGTCGGATCTGGCCGAGGACCTCGCCGAGTCGGCCGAGCAGCTCGAGCCGGGGAACGATGCCGCGGCGCAGGAGGCGATGGAGCAGCTGGCCCGGGCGCTCGAGCAACTGGCGCAGCAACAAGAGGGACAGGAGATGCGCCAGGCGGCCGCGCAGGGACTGGAGCAGCTGCAGCAGGCGCTCGGTGAGGAGCCGAGCGAGCTGCAGTCGGCCGACCAGGGGAGGCCCGGCGAGTCCCAGGCCGCCGGCATGCCGCAGCCCGGTCCGGCCGATCAGGACTCGATGCCGGTGCAGGCGGCGGAGTCCGGCGCGCAGTCGTCGCAGCAAGGACAGGGCGATCTTTCGGCGCCCGGCGCCGGCGACGAGATTGACTACGGCGTGCCGACCGGCCTGGAAGTCGAGCTGCTGCCGGAGATCATGGAGCTCTCGCCGAAGCCCAACGACGAGCCGGGGCAGCAGCTGATCCACCAGCCGAGCCCGGCGGAAGAATCGAAGCTGGCCTACGAGCCGGTCGAGGTGGACCTGGCCTACGGCGAAGCCGACATGCTCGATGCGGATACAATCCCGTTGTCGTACCGAGATCTCGTGAAGCGCTACTTTCAGGCCGTCGGGCCACGCGGACAGCATGATCACTGACATCGACCAGCAAGTAGAGCAGTTCCAGCAGAATTTCACCCTCGTCACCAGCGAGATCGGCAAGCGGATCGTCGGCTACCAAGAGATCGTCCGGGGCCTCCTCATCAGCCTGCTGGCGAACAGCCATGTCCTGCTCGAGGGGATCCCCGGGCTCGGCAAGACGAAGCTGGTGCACACGCTGAGCGACGTCCTGCACTTGAAGTTCGCCCGCATCCAGTTCACGCCCGACCTGATGCCGGCCGACATCATCGGTACCAACGTCGTGCAGGAGGGCCAGCTCGGCGAGAAGTTCCTGGAGTTCCAGGAGGGACCGCTCTTTGCCAACATCGTCCTGGCGGACGAGATCAACCGGGCCACGCCGAAGACCCAATCGGCGCTGCTGGAGGCGATGCAGGAGCAGAGTGTCTCGGTCGGCAAGAAGACGTATCAGCTCGAGCTGCCGTTCTTCGTGCTCGCCACGCAGAACCCGCTCGAGATGGAGGGCACCTACCCACTCCCGGAGGCGCAGCTCGATCGCTTCTTCCTGAAGCTGAAGATCACGTTTCCAGATGTCGAGAGCCTGCACGAGATTCTCGATCGCACAACGCAGACCCGCGAGCCTGACGTGGAGCGCGTGCTCACCGGCGACCAGTTGATGGAGATGCGCCGCACGTCGCGTAAGGTGCCGATCGCCAGGCCGATCCAGGAATACGCGATCCGGCTGACGCTTGCGACGCACCCCGAATCGCGCTATGCGCGGCCGATCGTCAACCAGTACGTCCGCTACGGTGCGAGCCCGCGCGGCGCGCAGGCGCTTGTCGTGGGTGGCAAGATCCTGGCGCTGCTCGCCAACCGAGTGCATGTCTCTTGCGAGGATGTGCGGGCGATGGTGCTGCCGGCACTGCGGCACCGTGTGCTGCTCAACTTCGAGGGTGAAGCCGAGCAGGTCGATCCCGACACGATCCTCCAGGACGTGCTCGAGAATACGCCCGAGCCGACCGCATGAGGCGCGGGCTACTAGCTAGCCCTCCATGGCTCCCGACGAGACCCTGTTCGACGGCGAGTTTCTGAAGAAGCTCGAATACCTGCACATCGTGTCGAAGCGCGCGTTCGCTGGCCAGTTCCGGGCGGAGCGTCGCACGCGGCAGCGTGGGTCGGGGCTGGAGTTCGCCGATCATCGGGCCTACGCGCCGGGTGACGACTTTCGCCGCGTGGACTGGCGCGCCTATCAGCGCCTCAACAAGCTCCTGCTCCGCTTGTTCGAGGAGGAGCAGGACCTGCCGATCTACCTCTTCATCGACTGCAGCCGGTCGATGGCCGCCGGCCGGCCGACGAAGCTGGCCTACGCCTGTCAGGTGGCGGCGGCGCTCTGCTACATCGGCCTCGCGCATCTTGACCGCGTCACGCTGGCGCCCTACACCGACCAGCTGGGCCGAGAGCTGCTGTCGCAGCGTGGCAAGGGGCAGATCTTCAAGGTCTTCCGGTTCCTGAGCGAGCTCGCCTCGGGCGGCCACACCGACTCGAAGGCGGCGTTCGAGACGTTCTGTCGGCGCAAGCGGCCGCGCGGGATCGCCGTCGTGATCTCCGATTTCCTCGATCCCCACGGCTTCGACCAGGGACTCAACCTGCTGCGGTTCTCGCACCACGACATCTTCGCGATTCACCTCGTCAGCCGGTCCGACTCGGAGCCGGTGCTCCGCGGTGACCTGCAGTTGGTCGACGCCGAGACCGGATCGACGCACGACGTCGCCGCGACACCGTCCCTTCTGGCGGCGTACCGACGGATCTACGCCGACTTTTGCGAGGAGGTGGCGCGGTTCTGTTCCCGATACCGGCTGGGCTACGTTCGGACGGAGACAGAAGTGCCGTTCGAGGACGTGGTCCTCCAGGTGTTCAGGCAGAACAGGTTTCTCAGATGACGTTTCTGGCCCTGGCACCCTGGCAGGTCGGGCTGCTCTGCGCGATCACGGCGGCCACCGTGATCGCTCTGTTCTTCCTCAAGCTGCGCCACCCACGGGTGGCGGTCGCGTCACTGTTGTTGTGGGAACGTGTCTTTCAGGACAAGGAGTACCGGTCGTTGCTCGAGCGGCTGCGGCGGCTGATCTCGCTGCTGCTGGCGCTCACGATTGCGCTCCTGATCGCCCTGGCGATTGCGCGGCCGGAGGCGGGAGCACTCACCGGTGAGCCCCGCGAGGTCGTCCTCGTCCTGGACACGTCGATCACGATGGCGACGCGGACCGGTGACGGCCGATCGCGGTGGCGCCACGCGCGCGAGGCCGCCGCTCGCCTGATCGACAGCGCGGGCGGCGCGGATCGGTTTCTGCTGGCCGACACGAGCGGCCGCGTCACGACGGCGATGACGGCCGACCGGGCGCAGCTCGATGCGGCCCTCGATGCGATGCGTCCTTCGGGCGATCGGCCAGCGTTCCCGCAGGTGGAGGTCACCGGTCGGGAAGTGATTGTCGTCTCCGATGGGACTGCCGCGATCGATCTACCGAGGACCGCACGCGTGCTGTCGGTGTTCGAGCCGGCGGACAACGTGGCGATCACCGATTTCGAGCTGGTCACCCGAGCCGGCGAGCCGGGCGCCTACGACGTCAGGCTCACCGTAGCGAACCATTCTCGTGAACCGAAAGAGATCGAGCTGGCGATCGATGCCGAAACCGCTGCCGGAACCGATGCCGGCCTGCGCGAGACGGTGCGTGTCGCAGGGCGCGACGTGGTCAGGCGCACTATTCCGCTGAACGGCGTGCCGAGCGGGTTGATTCGCGCGCGGGTCACGGCCGAGGGCGACGCCCTGGCGGTCGACAACGAGGCGGTGGCCTACTTGCCGCCGCTGCCAGACGTCGAGGTCACGCTCGTGACGATGGGCAACGAGTTTCTCGAGACGGTGCTGACGCTCGACCCGCGGGTCGCCCTCGACGTTGTGCATCCCGACGCCTACCGCGAGGATGCGGGCGTCGATCTCTACGTGTTCGACGAGTTTGCGCCCCAAACGCAGCCGGCGCAGCCGGCGCTGCTGTTCCGCCCGCCCGGCCGCGCGTGGCTGGGTGGCTCCGACGCCAGCCAGCCGCTACGGGCGTCCGAAACCGGTGTGACCCGCTGGGACGAGACGCATCCGATTCTCCAGTTCGTCTCGATGATCGATCTGCAGATCGCCGACGCACGGCATCTCGAGTTCGGGACCGACGCGACGACTCGGATCGTCGCCGCAGCGGATCAGACGCCGCTGATCGTCGCCCACGCCGGCGTGCCGAAGTGGGTCCTGGTGACGTTCGCGCTGGACCATTCCGACTTCGCGATGCGCCCCAGCTTTCCGATGTTCATGCAAAACGTCCTGACATGGTTTTCGGGAGAGGTGCGCCCCGTGCGGCGCGCCGTGGGAACGGTGGACGTGCCGCTGGCCGATGCCACGGTGGCGACGCTGGACGGCACCGTCGTGCCAGCCCGGTCGCGGCTGGGCAGCACGCTGTTCGAGGCGCCGGCGCCAGGACTGTATGTGGCGTCGGCTGGCGCGGCGCAGGTGCACGTCGCGGTCAACCTGCCGGCCGGGCTGTCGGACGTGAACGGCGTGACGTTGACTGGCCGCGAGAGCCTCGAATTGCCACCCGGACGCTGGCTGTCGAGCGAGCTGTGGACGTACCTGCTGGCGCTGGCGCTGGCCCTGGCCGCGCTGGAGTGGTGGACGTATCACCGGCGGATCACGGTGTAGGCTCGTTTTAGTTAGGAGCGAGGAAGATGCTGAAGACAAAGGACGGATTGTCGGTGATCATGGAGATGCTAGGAGTCCGCGTCACGGCCGAGCGATGGGGCGGCACCCATGCATAGGAAGAAGCCCAAGGCGCGCACAGCGCGCCTCGCGGCGTTCGGAGTGGGGCACTCGGGGTCCCCGTGGAGAACGCCGCGTGGGGCTTGGGGCGCAAGGCGCCCCATCTGAAAAATGACCATCTCCGTTGCGCACTACTGGCCGGTCGTCCTGCTGGCGTTGCTGCCGATGGTCTGGTGGGTGCAGCGGCACTCGTTCACCGGGTTCACGGCGCGCCAGCGGGCCCTGCAGGCGGTGGTGCGGTCGCTCGTGCTGCTGCTGCTGACCTGCGCGCTGATGCAGCCGACTTGGGATCGCGAGGGGCGCTGGCTGTCGGTCGTCTACCTCCTCGATCAGTCGGCGAGCGTGTCGCCCGCTTCGGCGGCGACGGCATCGCAGTGGATCGCCGCGGCGACCCGTCAGGGTGATGCCGACCACTGGCGCGCGATGACGTTCGGCGCGACGACGGCCCCGATCGACGATCTGGCTGCGATTGATGCGATTGCTGTGATCGATACGATCGATACGATCGATACGATCGATACGATCGGTGCGATCAATGCGATCAATGCGGTTGAGACGATTGATGCGATTGATGCGATTGGCCGGACCACGGATGCCGCCCTGCCCGTCGCTTCGGCTTCAGCCGCCGGTGCGACCAACCTCGAACGCGCCGTTCGAGAGGCGGCGCGCCAGTTCGCGCCCAACCACGTGAAGCGCCTGGTCCTGATGACCGACGGCCACGAGACCCGTGGGCATCTTGCCGACGCGCTCGGGTTGCTGCAGGCGCAGGGGATTGCCGTCTACACGATGCCGCTCGATCCCCGGAATCTCGGTGACGCCTGGGTGGACGACGTGAGGGTGCCGGACGTGGTAACGCTCGACGAGCCGTTCCCGGTGACCGTCCAGGTGCTGGGCCAGACCGATGCGCCGGCCGTGCTCGAGGTCCTGCACGGCGAGACCGTCCTCGACGCGCGGTCGCTGCAGCTGTCATCGGGCGCGCAGCGGATCGTGTTGGAGGCCAGCCTGGACGAGGTCGGCACTGCCGAGCTGGTCGTGCGGCTGCGTGCCGGCGACGACGCCCTGGCCTTGAACAACCAAATGCGGGTCTCGACCCTGGTGGTCGAGCGTCCGCGGGTGCTCTACGTCGAGGGGCACGTCGAGAGCCAGCGCTTCCTGACCGCGGCACTCGAGGCAGGCGGGTTGACCGTGGAGACCGCGACCGCCGCGTCGTTGCCGGACGACCCATCGGCCCTGGCACCGTATGCCGCGGTGATCGTCAGCGACGTCGAAACCGACGCGCTGCGCGAGGCCCAGATGGCGGCGCTGTCGGCCTACGTGAGCGATCTGGGCGGCGGCTTCGTGATGGCGGGCGGCGACGCCATGTACGGTGAGGAAGGGTATGCCGATACGACGCTCGAGGCGCTGCTGCCCATCACGTTCTCGGTGAAGGAGCGGCCGGAGGAGTTCGCGCTCATCATCGTCCTCGACAAGTCGTGGAGCATGGTCGGCGAGAAGATCGAGCTGTCGAAGGAAGCGTCGAAGGCGGCGGTGGACGTCCTGGCCGATCACCATCAGATTGGCGTAGTCGCGTTCAACAACAGCCTCGACTGGCCGGTGCTGCTGCAGCGCGCGTCGAACCGCAAGTGGATCAAGAACAAGATCAGCACGATCATGCCGAGCGGGCACACGAACGTGTATCCGGCGCTCGAGGAAGCCTTCCTCGGGCTTGATGCCGTGGAAGGTCGGTTGAAGCACGTCATCCTGCTGTCCGACGGCCGCACCTACCCGGACGACTACGAGGGGCTCGTGACGAAGATGGCCGAGGCCGGCATCACCGTGTCGACGGTCGCGATGGGGCAGGAGGCCGATCGCGAGCTGCTCGCCAACATCGCCGACTGGGGGGAGGGCCGGGGCTACGTCGCCGAGGACGCGCAGGAGGTGCCGCAGATTTTCGCGAAGGAGACCCGCCGCGCGGCGCAGCCGACGCTGGTCGAGGAGCCGTTCAGCCCGATGGTCCGGAAACGGGCCGAGATGTTCAAGGGGATCGATTTCACGTCGTCGCCGCCGCTGCGCGGCTATCTCAGCACGCAGCTGAAGGACACCTCTGAAGCGCTGCTGGTGTCGGCCGACGACGATCCGATCCTCGCGCGCTGGCAGTATGGCCTGGGGCGCGCGGTGGCGTTCACGTCGGATGTGAAGAACCGCTGGGCGACCGACTGGCTGCAGTGGTCGGGCTACGGGAAGTTCTGGACGCAGCTGGTGCGCGAGACGATGCACGGGCCGGACGACCGGGCCCGCGCCTTGCACGTGACGCGCCAGGGCGACCGTGCTCACGTGACGATCGAGATCCCGCTCGCCGCTGGCGAGGCGGATACGCCGCCGACGCTCGAACGGGTCGATGCCAGCGGCGACACCCGCGTCGTCCAGCTGGTCCGGGTAGGGCCCGGGGCCTATGCCGCCGACGTCGAGCTGGCGCCGGGCGACCACCGGTTCGACCTGGTGCTGCCGGACGGCACCGAGACGAGCCGCTCGATCCTGTACTCGTATCCAGAGGAGTACCGGTTCCGGCCGGCCAACGTCGAGCTGTTGCAGGCGGTCGCGCGCGACACGGGTGGCGCGTTCGCGCCGTCGACCGACACCCTGTTCGCGGGCGATGGCGTTCGCACGACCCGGCCGATCGCGCTCTGGCCCTATCTGGCCGCGATCGCGTTGGCGCTCTACCTGCTCGACCTGCTCCTGCGCCGCATCCGGCTGTTCGAGGTGGGCGCCGACTTCGCGCAGCCGTTTCAGAACTGACCGGATGACGAGACGTTTCGCATCTCGTCTGTTCACCCTTGGCCTGGCTGCCGTCTGGTCGGCGAGCGCGATCACGCTGACCGCCGCCGCGACCCGCTCAGCTCGGGACACGCACAGGGTCGAAGCCCTTCGAGTCGACCGGGCGCCGACGATCGACGGACGTCTGGACGAGGATGTCTGGCAGGATGCGCCGCTCATCGAGCAGTTCACGCAGCAGGAGCCGCAGGAGGGGGAGGCGGCGACCGAGCGCACCGAGGTGCGGCTGCTCTACGATTCGAGCAACCTCTACATCGGCGTTCGCGCCTTCGATTCGGATCCCGACGGCATCATCGCGACCGAGATGCGACGGGACTCGGCCCAGTTGCTCAACGAGGACAACTTCCAGATCATCATCGACACTTTCAACGATTCCCGATCGGGCTACATGTTCGTCACCAACCCGCTGGGCGCGAAGCTCGAGCAGCAGGTCTTCGAGGAAGGCGAGGGTTCTGGCTTCGGGCCCAACTCGAATATCCATATCGACTGGGACGGCGTGTGGAACGTCCGGTCACGCCGGGCCGAGGATGGCTGGACCGCCGAGATCGCCATCCCGATGCGGACGCTGCGATTCATTCCCGGCGAGAGTCAGAGCTGGGGCATCAACTTCATGCGCTTGATCCGCCGGAAGAACGAGGCGGTCTTCTGGGCGCCGATTCCGAAAGCCTACACCCTCACGCGCGTGAGCCTGGCCGGCTCGCTCGACGGCCTCGAGTCGCTCAGCCACGGCGTCGACCTGCGGATCAAGCCGTTCATCGTCGCCGGTGCGGAGGGT
The DNA here is from genome assembly GCA_963667915.2 of Vicinamibacterales bacterium. Lineage (GTDB taxonomy): Bacteria > Acidobacteriota > Vicinamibacteria > Vicinamibacterales > UBA823. The sequence continues at coordinate 2,277,476 of CAXXNN010000004.1, forward strand.
GAGCGGGTCGACGGAGCGATCGAGGGATCGGGCCTAGGCGACGTCGGCCTCGACATGACCTACGGCGTGACGTCCGGCCTGAACCTCGACGTGACCGTCAATACCGACTTCGCGCAGGTCGAGGTCGACGAGCAGCAGGTGAACCTCACCCGGTTCAGCCTGTTCTTTCCCGAGAAGCGCGACTTCTTCCTCGAGAACGCCGGGCTGTTCACGGTCGGCGCGCAGACGCCGCGCGTCAAGACGGCCGATCTCTTCTTCAGCCGCCGGATCGGCCTGTCCGATGCCGGCCAGCCGGTGCCGATCATCGCCGGCGGGCGGCTGACCGGAAAATCGGGGCGGAACAACATCGCCGTCATGAACATCCAGACCGGCAACGCGTTCGACGAGTCGGGCGAAAACTTCCTGGTCTCGCGCTACAGCCGCGACGTCCTGGGGAAGTCGAAGATCGGCGGGATGTTCATCAACAAGGAGTCGGCCGACGGATCCAGCTTCAACCGAACGATGGCTGTGGATACGGCGCTCTCTTTCGGCAACCTCTCGATCAACTCGTTCATGGCGAAAACGTCGAGTCCGGATATCACGACCGGGGATATGGCCTACTATGGCCGCGTCGGGTGGCTCTCGCCGAACTTGAACGCTTGGGCCGAGTACTCCGACATCCAGGACAACTTCGACGCCGAGGTCGGATTCGTGCCGCGGCGCGGTATCCGGTCGACGCAGTTCCTGATCATTCCGACACCGAGGCCGAAGCGGTTCAACATCCGGACGTTGCTGCCGATGTACGGCCTGACCTACACGACCGACCAGAACAACCGGCTCGTGACCCGCCGGGACCATTACATGGTCGGCTTCCAGATGGAGGACGGCTCGTTCATCAACCTGGTCTACAACGATCGGCTCGAGGTGCTCGACCTGCCGTTCCCGATCGCGCCCGGCGTCATCATTCCGCCAGGCAGTTACGACTTCGGCGAGCCGCAGTTCACCTTCAACAGCAACCCGTCGAAGCGCTTCTACTACACGCTGCGTTATGCGCCGCAGACGTTCTTCGGCGGCACCCGCACCGACTACAACGTCACGCTCGGACTGCGTCCCAACAGCCGGTTCGCCGTCGAGGCCCGCTATGTCCGTAACGACGTCGACTTGCCGTACGGTGCGTTCGAGGTGAACCTCGGCATCCTTCGACTCGATTACACTCTGTCGCCGCGCACGACGATCCGCAGCCTCATCCAGTACAACTCGGCGACGAACCAGGTCAACACCAGCGTCAGGTTCAACATGCGCTACACGCCGGGCAGCGACCTCTACATCGCCTACGACGAGCTGCGCGACACGTTCGGCCGATCAATCTTTATACGCAACCGCCAGCTCGTCGTGAAGCTCGACTATCTGCTGGCGCGCTGACGCCCATCGGCCCGGCGTAGGCGTGGGTGCGCGCCCGATCCCGTCGACCCCAGCGGCGGGCGCTCGAGGGTGTCCCCGGGCGGCGCCGACCGGGGGCTTTCTCGGCCCGGGGAACCTGCCTGAAGAGGGGCGAAAGCAAGGGGAAAGACCGTATGGCTCTGGAGGGACCCGGCGGGAGGCGGTCAGGGAGCCTCCCGGCCAGAATATTGGCTTTTTTCGCGGCCCGTGGGCGTAGTATGATGCGTTGCGCCATTGAGTCCAAGGCGGCGCGTCCGTGAGGCTGCGGACACCCGGGGGAACCCGTCTCCGGGAGACGGGTGTTGAGTTTCGGCGCTGAAGATTGAGAAGCGAGAAGGGTGATCGAATCCATGGCTGACATCGAGATCACTGAAGCGGTTGACAAGGGAGTTTCCAGACGGAACTTCATCAAGGGCGTCATCGCGGCCGGTGCCGCGGTGGGTTCGGCGAACTACCTGTTTCGAGGCCCGAGCTCCATCTTCGCGCAGCCAGCGTCGTCGGGTGCGGTCGAGCGCCTGATCACCTTGACGGTCAATGGCCAGCAGCGCCGCGTCGACGTCATGAAGCAGGACACCTTGGCCATGACGCTGCGCTACAAGCTGGGGTTGACCGGCACGAAGCTCGGATGCGACCGTTCCGAGTGCGGCGCCTGCACCGTGCTGATCGACGACGTGCCGCACTACTCGTGCTCGATCCTGACGCACAGTGTGCGCGGCCGGTCGGTCGTCACGATCGAGGGGCTGGCGGCCGAGGACGGCACACTGCACCCGGTACAGCAGGCGGTCGTGGATGAACAAGGCTTCCAGTGTGCGTTCTGCATGCCCGGGTTCGTCATGGCCACGGTCGGGTACCTGAAGACCAATCCGAACCCGACGCGCGCGGAGCTCGCGCACGGCATTTCCGGGAACCTGTGCCGCTGCGCCGACTACAACAAAATCTTGAACACGATGGAGCGAGCCGCCGAGAACTTGCGGCAGGCGTAGCAGTTCGCGCATACCAGTGAGGAGGTACTCATCATGGCCGTGATTCGCGACATGATGCCCGCGTTTGAGTTGTTCCAGCCGGCGAATGTCGAAGATGCCGCCGCGCTGCTCCGCGAACATGAGGGACAGGCCTGGGTACTGGCCGGAGGGCTGGACTCGTTCGACTGGTTCAAGGATCGCGTCAAGCGACCCGCGGTCGTTGTCGATCTTGGTGGGATCGATAGCCTGAAGGGGATCGAATCCACGGCCGACGGCCTGGAGATCGGCGCGATGACGCCGCTGACCGACGTCGTCCGCCACCCCGACGTCGCGGAGAACTACGGCCTGCTGGCCGAGGCGGCCGAGTTGGTGGCCTCCCCCCAGATCCGGAACCAGGGCACGCTCGGCGGCAACGTGTCGCAGGACACGCGGTGCTGGTACTACCGCGATGGCTGGGTCTGTTACCGGGCCGGCGGCAATATCTGTTACGCCGACACGCCGACGTCGATGAACCGCGAGCACGCGATCTTCGGCGCGGACCGGTGCGTGGCCGTCAACCCGTCGGATACTGCGCCGGCGCTCATCGCGCTCGACGCGAAGATGGTCGTGCAGACCGCCGGTGGCGAGCGCGTGATTGACGCCGAGGACTACTTCATCGGTCCGAGCACGGACATCATGCGGATGACCATCCTGCGGCCGGGCGACCTGCTGACGTCGATCCGGATCCCGTCCACCTGGGCCGGCGCGCGCTTCTACTTCGAGAAGGTGCGCGACCGCCAGGTCTGGGACTTCCCGCTGGTCAACGTGGCGTCGGCCATCCGGGTAAGCGGCGGCACGATCGAGGACGCGCGCGTGGCCGTGAACGGCGTGGCGCCGTATCCGATGCGCCTGACCGCCGTAGAGGATGAGCTTCGCGGTGCGACGCAGGACGAGGCGACGGCGGAGCGGGTCGGGGACCTCGCGATTCGCGGCGCCCGGCCGCTGCGTCAGAACGCCTACAAGATTCCGTTGATGCGGAATCTCGTGAAGCGCTCGGTTCGGGCGGCGGAGGCCTAAAGATTAATGAACTTCCTGACGTGGGGGACCGATCCATACGGGCAAGAGCTCCTGATCCGTATTTCATGGGATCTCTTGTACCTGGCGTCGGTGTCGGGCATTCTGTTTGTCATCGGCCATGCCGTCTGGCTGAGCTTCCTGGCCCCGGAAGTGTCGGCCCCGGAAGTCGATGACGCGCAGCTCGCAAACGTACCGGAGAAGGTCGCCCGCCATTCGCTGGCCGCCCGTGCGTTCCACTGGATCATGGCGGTGGCGATGCTGGTCCTGCTGTTCACCGGCTTCCTGCCGGTGATCGGCGTCCAGTTTGCCTGGGTCACGATGCACTGGATCGCCGGCGTGGTCCTGACGCTGTCGATCATCTACCACATCATCCATGCGTCGTTCTGGCTGGATTTGTGGTCGATGTGGATCGGCCCGAAGGATGTCACCGACGCAGTTCGCCGCTTCAAGCGCAGCCTTGGCCAGGACGCGCCGGCGCCGCGGAAGCACGCCAAGTATCCCCTCGAGAACCGGCTCTATCATCACGCCATCGTCGTCGCGGGCGGGCTGGTGACCATCACCGGCCTCCTGATGATGTACCGCATCGAAACTCCGCTCTGGACGCGCGATCCCTATATTCTCGCCGACCAGACCTGGGGAATGGTCTACGTCATCCACGACCTGTCCGCCGTGTCGCTCGTCACGTTGGTGATCGCCCATGTCTACTTCGGGCTCCGGCCCGAGAAGCGCTGGATCACCTGGAGCATGATTCAGGGTTGGATCGATCGCCGTCACTATGTCGAGCATCACGATCCCGAGCAGTGGGTCGCCCGGCCCGAAGGCGAGTCGCGCCAGCGCTGAGCCCTGAGCACGACCGCTGAGTGACGTCACCCCGCGAGAGAAGCCTTGTCGAAGACCGCGCAGGAGGAGTTGCACGACCGGTGCAACGCCATCGAGGAAAGCTACGAGTACATGCTGGCCTACGCCGCCCAGGGTGTGTCCGGCGAATCCGGCTCCCAGACGGGCGGCCAGGTACGCGAGTATCTGACGCGCACCGACACCGCTTTGACCGACATCGCCGCCGTCTTCCGCCGCCTCGTGGTCGAAGCGAAGATCTCGCAGGCCGACACCTACGAGGTGTTCATCCAGATGCTCGAGCGCGATGCCCGTGATGCCCAGGCGGCCGTGCAGCTGGCGCTGGCGCAGCCGGCGATCAGCTCGCAGCTCGTCGACAACCTGAATGCGTCGATTCACGTCCGCGCCCTGCTGACCGACCTGTTCCTGATTGACGAGATCCTCAAGCAGCGGATTGCCGCGCAGGCGAAAACCGCCGGCTAGGCAGCCAGGCCCCGGAGCGACCATGGTCGAGCCACGGGATCGCGGGGAACGGGAACTTGCCGAGGCGATTCGCGAAGGGACGCGGCGGCGCGGCGAGCAGGCGTTCGGCGACTACTTCGATGGCCATGGGCGGTCGCGCGCGCTTGGCGCGGCGTACGACGGGATGTACCGTCTGCCGGCCGACACCGGCGCGGCGCGGCCCCACCAACTGGACCGGTTGTTCGACTGCCTGGAGAACACCGTGCGGCGGTGTCCGGAAGGGAACTGCCGGAAGCGATTGGCGCTCGGCGCGATCATCGTGCACCTGAACGACGATCACCGCTGGCCTCGGGAGCGGATCGCCGGTTGGGTCGCCGGCGCGTCCGACTTGCGTGCGACGCCCCCACTTCACCCCTCGGAATAGATCCGCCGGACCCGGAGCGACAGGCTCAGATACGCCCACCACGCGCTCGCGTGGAGTCCCACAACGGTGAAGCGGATCCACTCGTCGCTCGGCGCCAGGGTGGACGGCAGGACGGACGTGCCGGCCCGGGCGAGGGCGAAGGCAACCGACCCGGCGAGGTAGATCCTGGCCAGCGTCAGGCCGACCTGATGCCGGCGGTACAGCGCGAGGGCGGCGGCGACCCCGAGGCCGGCCAGTCCGGCCCGCACGGCCAGCGCCACGGCCGCCGCGAGGTCGCCGTACACGAGGCCAGACAGCACGCCCGACGCCTCCAGCGCCAGGGTCAGTGGACCCCAACCAGCCAGCAGGCCGCAGAGCAACCAGAGGCAGAAGCCCAGCGGCGGCTCGGGTGAAGGTCGATTCATCGGTCCATCGTTCCATGTTCCGCGTTCCATGTTCCGGGTGACGGCTACGGCTTGCATTATCATATCTATTTATATAGATTTATAGATGTATTGAAACAGATCAGCGCGCTCTACCGCCTGCTGGGCGACGATGCCCGCCTTCGACTGCTCCGGCTCCTGGCGGCCGAGCGGCTGAACGTGACCGAGCTGACGGAGATTCTCGGCATCGCGCAATCCGGGGTGTCGCGGCACCTGGGCCTGCTCAAGGATGCCGGGCTCGTCACCGAGTCCCGGGATGGCGGCTTCGCGTACTACCGCCGCTCGCCGGAGCTCGGGCCGGGCGGCGCATTGGCGCCGCTCTGGGAGGTGCTGCGCGCCCAGTTCGCCGAGACGTCCGGCGCCGAGCTGGCCCGCGCCGACGATGCCCAGCTGCGCGAGGTGCTTCGGATCCGGAAAGAGACGGTCGAGGGGCACGGCAGTCCGGATGCCAGCGAGGGCCGGCAGTTCGTGCCTGGCCGGAGCTGGGCCGCGTGGGCGCGGGCGCTCGGTCTGCTGCTGCCGTCGCTGGAGATCGCGGATCTCGGATGCGGTGAAGGATTTCTGACGCTGGAGGTCGCCCACTGGGCGCGCCGGGTCGTGGCGGTCGATCGCTCGACGCGGGTGTTGCAGCGCGCCCGCGCGCTCGCCCGACGCCGGCGAGTGTCGAACGTCGTGTGGAAGCGGGGCGAGTTGGACCGCCTGCCGCTCGATGACGCGAGCGTGGATGCGGCCATTCTGTCCCAGGCGCTGCATCACGCCGACGATCCGGCGCGGGCCGTGGCCGAAGCGGCGCGCATCGTTCGCCCGGACGGCCGCGTTCTGGTGCTCGATCTGCGCGCGCACGACCAGGGCTGGGTGCAGGAGCGCCTCGGTGACCGGTGGCTCGGGTTCACCGACGCGAAGCTGGCCGAGCTGATGGGTCACGGCGGTCTCGCCGATGTCACCGTGCAGGTCGGCGCCCACCTGTCGGGTGATCCGTTCACGGTGTTGATCGCCAGCGGCCGGCGACGGGCCGCGTCGCGGCGCGCGGCCGTACGGCGGCGTCGCACGACCCCGGCGGCTTGACGGGCCGTCATTATTCAGAGTTCAGAGAGAGAGCTGTTGACCGCATGACTTCGTCCGATCCCAATCGCACGGCCCGCCCGGAGCGGCCCGGGGTGCGCGCGGAGCTGGAACGGCTGCTGGCGTCCCGCATTCTGGTGCTCGACGGCGCGATGGGCACCATGATCCAGCGCTGCGGGCTGTCGGAGGCCGATTTTCGGGGCGAGCGTTTTCGGGATCACACGCACGACCTCAGGGGCGACAACGACCTGCTGGTGTTGACCCGACCCGACGTCGTCGAGCGGATCCATCACGAGTACCTCGAGGCCGGCGCCGACATCATCGAGACAAACACGTTCAACAGCACGTCGGTGTCGCAGGCCGACTACGGCCTGGAGTCGGTCGTCTACGAGCTGAACCTGGAGGCGGCCCGGATCGCGAAGCGCGTGGCGACCGACTGGACCGGGCGGACGCCCGACCGACCGCGATTCGTGGCGGGCGCCATCGGCCCGACGAGCCGCACGCTGTCGATTTCTCCAGAGGTCGACGACCCGGCGGCCCGTGCCATCACGTTCGACCAGCTGCGCGACGCCTACGTCGAGCAGGCCCGCGGGCTGCTCGAGGGCGGCGTCGATCTCCTGCTGATCGAGACGATCTTCGACACGTTGAACGCCAAGGCGGCCATCGCGGCGGTGGAGGACGTGTTCGACGCGCGCGACGAGAGCGTGCCGGTGATGATTTCCGTGACGGTCACCGACCGGAGCGGCCGCACCCTCTCGGGTCAGACGATCGACGCGTTCTACGTCTCGATCGGCCATGCGGAGCCGTTCTCGGTCGGCATCAACTGCGCGCTCGGCGCGCGCGAGATACGGCCGTATCTGGTCGAGCTGTCCCGCCTGGCCGGCACCTGGGTGAGCTGCTATCCGAACGCCGGCCTGCCGAACGCGTTTGGCGAGTACGACGAGCTGCCGGCCGAGACCAGCCGCCTGCTGCGGGAGTTCGCCGAGCGCGGCCTGGTCAACATCCTCGGTGGCTGCTGCGGGACGACGCCGGATCACATCCGGGCGATCGTCCGGGCGGTGGACGGCATCCCACCGCGCGAGGTGCCGAGTGTCGAGCCGGCAACGCGATTCGCCGGCCTCGAGGTGCTGACGATCGGCGCTGACAGCAATTTCCAGATGATCGGTGAGCGCACGAACGTCGCCGGGTCGACCCGGTTCGCCCGGCTCATCAAGAACGAAGACTACGCCGAGGCGACCTCGGTGGCGCTCGACCAGGTGCGCGGCGGCGCGAACCTGGTGGACGTCAACATGGACGAGGCCATGCTCGAGTCCGAGCAGGCAATGAGCCGGTTCCTGAACCTGATCGCGACGGAGCCGGAGATTGCCCGCGTCCCGGTGATGATCGACAGCTCGAAGTGGTCGGTGCTGGAAGCCGGGTTGAAGTGCGTCCAGGGGAAGCCGGTCGTCAACTCGATCAGCCTGAAGGAGGGCGAGGCGGACTTCCTCGAGAAGGCGCGGCTCGCCAAGCGCTATGGCGCGGGGGTGGTCGTGATGGCGTTCGACGAAGTGGGCCAGGCCGACACGATCGAGCGCAAGGTCGAGATCTGCGAGCGGGCGTACCGGCTGTTGACCAAGGCGGCCGGGTTCGATCCGCATGACATCATCTTCGACCCGAACATCCTCGCCGTCGCGACGGGGCTCGAGGAGCACAACGATTACGGGGTGAATTTCATCGAGGCGATCCGCCGCATCAAGGCGCGGTGCCCCGGCGTGAAGGTGAGCGGCGGCGTCAGCAATCTGTCGTTCTCGTTCCGGGGCAACAACGTCGTCCGCGAGGCCATGCACTCGGCGTTTCTCTTTCACGCGATTCGTGCCGGCCTCGACATGGGGATCGTCAACGCGGGACAGCTCATCGTCTACGAGGACATTCCGCCGGATCTACTGGAACGCGTGGAGGATGTCATCTTCAACCGGCGGCCCGATGCGACCGAGCGGCTGGTCGCCTTCGCCGAGACGGTGCAAGGGGAGGGGACCCGGCGGGAGGCGGACCACTCGTGGCGAGAAGCCGACGTCGAGGCCCGGCTGTCGCACGCCCTGGTCCACGGCATCGTCGACTTCATCGAGGCGGACGTCGAGGAGGCCCGCCAGAAGTACGCGCGAGCGCTCGAGATCATCGAGGGGCCGCTGATGGACGGCATGAAGATCGTGGGTGACCTGTTCGGCGCCGGCAAGATGTTCCTGCCGCAGGTCGTGAAGAGCGCGCGGTCGATGAAGAAAGCGGTCGCCTACCTCGAGCCGTTCATGGAGGCGGAGAAGCAGGCGTCCGGCGGAGCCAAGTCGCCCGGCAAGATCGTCATGGCGACCGTCAAGGGGGACGTGCACGACATCGGCAAGAACATCGTCGGCGTGGTCCTCGGGTGCAACAACTACGAGGTCGTGGACCTCGGCGTCATGGTCCCGTGCGATCGGATTCTGCAGACCGCCGTGGACGAGGGCGCCGACCTGATTGGCCTGAGCGGCCTCATCACGCCGTCGCTCGACGAGATGGTGTTCGTGGCGAAGGAGATGGAGCAGCGCGGCATCGTCTTGCCGCTCCTGATCGGCGGTGCGACGACGAGCCGGCAGCACACCGCCGTCAAGATCGCGCCACAGTACGGCCAGAGCACCGTGCATGTCCTCGACGCCTCGCGTGCCGTGGACGTGGTGTCCCGTCTGCTCAGTTCGGCGGCCAAGCCGGAGTTCGACGCGGAGAACCGCCGCGTGCAGTCGGAGCTGCGCGAGAAGTACGCGCGCCGGTTGAAGCAGCCGCTGCTGTCGTACACGGAAGCGTGCGCCAACGCGCTGCGGCTCGACTGGGCGAAATTCGAGGCGCCGGTGCCGTCGTTCACCGGCACCCGGGTGCTCGACAACGTGTCGCTCGAAGAGATTGTCCCGTTCATCGACTGGACCTACTTCTTCTCGGCCTGGGAGCTCAAGGGGAGATATCCGCAGATCCTGGATCATCCGGCGTACGGGCCGGCCGCGCGCGAGCTCTACGGGCACGCCCAGGTCCTGCTGCGGCGGGTGATCGGCGAGCGCTTGATGGAAATCCGGGGCGTCTACGGATTCTGGCCGGCCGACGCGGAAGACGAGTCGGTCGTGCTCTACGGCGACGATGGCCGCACCCAAGAGGTCGCCCGGTTTCCGATGCTGCGCCAGCAAGGGGAATCGCCCGACGGCCGGCCGACCCGCTCGCTGGCGGACTACGTGGCGCCCCGGGCCGTGGGCCGGGCCGATTACGTGGGGGCGTTCGCCGTGACCGCCGGCCTGGGCACGGCCGAGCTCGTCGCCCACTTCGAGGCCGATCATGACGACTACCAGGCGATCATGACGAAGGCGCTGGCCGACCGTCTGGCCGAAGGCTTCGCCGAATGGCTCCACGCGCGCGTCCGGCGCGAGTGGGGCTACGGGGCCGGTGAGGCGTTGTCGGCCGACGACCTGCTCGCCGAGAAATACTGCGGCATCCGGCCGGCGTTCGGCTATCCGGCCTGTCCCGACCACGGCGAGAAGGTGCAGCTGTTCGACCTGCTGGACGCCGGGCGGGCGGGCATCGCGCTGACCGAGTCGTGCGCGATGACGCCGGCGGCCAGCGTGAGCGGTCTCTACTTCAGTCACGCCGAGGCGCGCTACTTCAATGTCGGCCGGATTGGCCGCGATCAGGCCGCGGCATACGCCGCCCGGAAGCAGACCTCCGTCGAGGAGGTGGAGCGCTGGTTGGGCCCCAACCTGGCGTATGATCCGGCTCGGGCCGGCGTCACGCGATAGGGCGAATGGAATACCAGATCAGGCAGTACCCGTTGCAGCAGGGCGCGCTGGAAATCCAGTACATCGAGGAGTACTTCGGCGAGTTCGCCAGGCGCAAGACGTCAGCGGAGGTAATTCAGCGGCTCGACAGCCGGGATCACCAGATCCTCATGGCCGAGGCGCCGCTGCCGGACGACCCGTCCACCGTCGTGCCGGTGTCCTACAAGGTGGCGCACGAGCTGCGCGCGGAAGAAGCGGAGCCGAAGCTGGCCGACCTGGTCGTCCGGCTCGGCGACTGCGTCCAGTTTCACGACCGGAAGATTCTCTACAGCTGGATCGGCGCCACGCGGCGTGACTGGCGGGGGCAGGGGCATTTCCGGGCGCTCAGCGAGGAGCAGGAGGCCTGGGCGCTCGACAACGGGTTTGACGAAATCGTCGTCAAGACGAAGAACAAGTTCTACGCCATGCGCAGCGTGCTCGACCATCTCGAGTTCGATGTGGTCAAGTACGAGATCCACCCCACGGACAACCGCGAGTCGAAGGTCTATCTCAGCAAGCGGCTGGGCCGCGAGGTCCTCGACCGACACCGCGGCAAGCGGCCCACCGTGCAATCGTAGCGCTTGCGATGGGCTACCGCCCGATCTCCCGGTACCGAAAACATCCCACCAGGTGGTCGTTCACCATCCCGGTCGCCTGCATGAACGCGTAGCAAATCGTAGACCCGACGAACGTGAACCCTCGCCGCTTGAGATCCTTGCTCATCGCGTCGGACTCGGCCGTCTTGGCCGGAATCTGCCGCATTGACTGCCAGGCGTTCACCTTCGGCTCACCCTCCACGAACTGCCAGATGTAGTGGTCGAAGCGGCCGAACTGCTGCGTGACCACCAGATAGGCTTTCGCGTTCGAGATGGCCGCCGCTATTTTCAGGCGGTTCCTGACGATGCCGGGATCGGCGAGCAGCCGGTGCCGGTCGGCCGCCGTGTAGCGGGCGATCTTCGTTGGGTCGAAGCGGTCGAACACTTTCCGGTAGTGCCGCCGCTTCCGGAGAATTGTGATCCAGCTCAGGCCGGCCTGGGCGCCTTCGAGGATGAGCATCTCGAAGAGCTTCCGGTCGTTGTGCTGCGGGGCGCCCCATTCGGCGTCGTGGTAGCGGACGTAGAGCGGGTCGGTGCCGGCCCAGGCGCAGCGCGTGGGCGGTGTTTCCACCGGCGTCACTCGCCGCCGATGGCCGGACGGTCGCCCTGCGCCAGACGCGTGCGGGCCTTCTCGACGTCGCGGTGGAAGATGAACAGCGGGTCAGCCGTCGCCTGCTCGTCGGTGAAGTTGTAGTCGCGTCCGCCGCGCACCTTCAGGTGCAACGAGTGATCGAGATAGTCGAGCGCGAAGGCCTCAACCTGATCGAGCGGCACCGAGAACGCGTCGTCATCGTCCGTCTGGTAATGGAAGCCCTGCAGGTTCGCCACCAGGCGTCCGCGGCACGAGCCGAACCGGTGCTTGTGGACGACGTCGATTGCCTGGTCGAGCCTGACCAGGCGGAACTCGATGCTGAGCTCGACCGGCGCGTCCGAGATCTCGATCGTCTGCGCGATGCCGTCATAGCCCTGCGCCGCGACGTTCACCTGGTGCATCCCCGCGTCGAGGTCCGCCATGTCGAGCGGCGTATGGCCGAGGAACCGGCGGTCCAGAAAGACCTGCGCGCCGTCCACGTCGCTCGTCACGCGCAAGACGTTGGTGGGCGGCGGCGGCGGCTCGGGTTCTCTCGCCGGCTCGGGCGGTGGAGCGGGCCGCGGCGTGGGGCGGACGGGCTCCGGCGCTGGCTCTGGCTCAGGTTCTGGCTCCGGCGCGGGGGCCTCGCGCTCGGCGATGACCGGCTCGGGCTCGGGCTCGGGTGACGACGAGAACAAGAAATAGCCGGCGACGACGGCCGCGGCCAGCAGCAGCACGATGACCATGCGGCGACCGCCAGCGCTGGACGACCCGGTCTCGTCGTCTGGCGTCAGGGACGGATCGTCGTCGAGCAAAGCCACTGCGGTCATGCTAACACGCGCGGATTACAAGCTTGCTCAGCCGGTTACTCCCTCTCCCTTGGGAGAGGGCTGGGGTGAGGGGCCGGGGTAAGATAAAATTTTACGCCGATGCGATTAGACCGATTCCACCCGCTCGCGGCTGTCGTCTGCGCTGCCCTCGTGGCCATGTCGACCGTGCTCGCGGTGCCGACCCCGGCGCAGGTGCCCGACTGGCATCAGTGGCGCGGCCCGAGCCGCGACGGCCGCTCGCCGGAGACCGGCCTCCTGCAGTCTTGGCCGGCCGACGGGCCGCCGTTGGCCTGGTCGGCAGGTGGCGCCGGCATCGGGTTCTCGTCGCTGGCGGCATCCGGCGGACGGTTGTTCACGCTCGGCGCGCGCGGCGGGACCGAGTTCGTCATGGCCTACGACGCCGCGACCGGCGAGCAGTTGTGGATCGTCGCCCACGCGCGCCGCTTCAACAACGAGGAGGGGGACGGATCGCGCAGCACGCCGACGGTCGTCGACGACCGTCTGTACGCCTTCGGCGCGCGCGGCGATCTCTCCTGCCTCGAGACATCCACGGGACGGATCGTCTGGTCGGTGAACGTCCTCGAGCGCTACGGCGGCTACAACCCGTACTGGGGATTGAGCGAGTCACCTCTCGTCGTGGACGGGCGGGTGCTGGTCAACGCCGGCGCGCGTGACGGGGCGATCGTCGCGCTCGACGCGAGCGACGGATCGCTGCTCTGGCGCAGCCAGAACGACAGGGCTGCCTATTCGTCAGCCGTCGTGCAGCGGCTCGGTAACACGGTGTCGGCCGTCTTCTTCACGGCGCAGCGGGCAATGGGCATCGCCATTGACGACGGTCGCCTGCTCTGGAGCTACGCCGGTGCGGCGAACCGGACCGCCAACATCGCCACGCCGATCGTCCGCGGCCATCAGGTCTTTCTGTCCTCGAACTACGGGCGGGGCGCCGCACTCCTGGAGATCGAGCCACGCGCCGCCGCCGGCGCGGTCGCGCGCGAGGTCTACTACAACACCAGCATGCGGAACCATCACAGCAGTTCCGTCCTGGTCGGCGACCACGTCTACGGGTTCAACAGCGCCATCCTGACGGCGCTCAGGTTCAAGGACGGCAACATTGCCTGGCGCGATCGCAGCATCGGGAAGGGGTCGCTCATCTACGCCGATAACCGGCTCTATCTGTTCAGCGAGCGCGGCGTCGTCGGCCTGGCCGAGGCGACCCCGGCCGGCTACCGGGAGACCGGTCGCTTCGAGCTCGAGACCGGCCGCGCGCGCACCTGGAGCCATCCGATCATCTCCGGCGGCCATCTCTACCTTCGCGATCAAGACACGATCTATGCGTACGACATCCGGGCACACTGAGCGGTGCGTCTTCATTCTGATCCTGGCCACCCTCACCGCGCCGCTGCCGGTGGTCGGGCAGGAGGAGGCTGGGTCAGCCGCGACCGAGGCGACACCCCTCTTCGAGACGCCGCACACGCGGGCGGAGCTGGCGGGCAAACAGGCGGTCGTCGACACGGACCGTGGTGAGTTCGTCATTGACTTGTTGCCCGAGGCGGCGCCGAACCATGTCGGCTACTTCATCAAGTCGGCGGAGGAAGGAGTCTACGACGGCACCATCTTTCACCGGATGGTCCGCCACGGCGTCGTCCAGGGGGGCGACCCATTCACGAAGGATCCGGAGAAGCCGGAGCTGTACGGCCAGGGCGGCCTCGGCGTCCTGGCGGCCGAGATCAGCGACGAGAAGCACATCCGCGGCGCCGTGTCGGCGGCGCAGATTCCCGGCAACCCGGACAGCGCGGGATCGCAGTTCTTCATCAGCGTCGTCGATCAGCCGGCGCTCGACGGCAGCTATACCGTCTTCGGCCGCGTGTCGGAGGGCATGAACGTCGTCACCGAGATCTCCGAGGCCCAGACCGACGAGTCCGGCAGGACGGTCGACCGGATCGTCATTCGCTCCGTCACCATCCGCGATCAGCCGGCGCCGCAGGCGGCGCCGTTCACCGGGGACAGCGTCGAGCAGCTCGCCGGCTACCGGGCGATTCTCGCTACGACGTCGGGCGCGATCACGATCCAGTTCATGCCGGAGATCGCCCCGGAGCACGTCCGCAACTTTCTCCGCCTCGCCTCGCTCGGTGTCTTCGACGGCATGTCGTTCCACCGCGTCGTCGAGGGAATGCTCATCCAGACCGGCTGGCTCGGCAGCCGCGAGCGGCCGCTCGACGAGCGCCAGCGGCGCCACGTCACCACCCTCCCGCCGGAGTTCTCCGACACACCGCACGTCCGCGGCATCGTCTCCATGGCCCATGGTGAGGATCCGGCCAGCGCGGACACCTCGTTCTTCATCTGCACCGACACCGTCAGCGGGCTTGACGGCAAGTACACCGTCTTCGGCCGCGTCGTGGACGGCATGCCGACCGTCGATGCGATCGCATTGCTTCCGCGCGACGGCGAGACGCCAACACAGCGGGTGGAGATCCTGGGCGTGCAGATCGTGCGGTAGATGCTCGACCCGAGCCGATCCCCTGTTTGACCTCCCCCGGCCTCTGCGACCGAAGATCCCCGCCAGATAACCCGAACGTCAGCTTTCTAGCGACACTTCTCACCCCTGCATGCTGGAATGCCCAGTTCGGAGACAAAACTCTGCCTGGAAACGACTGAGGTGAACTCCCTAGATGACGGGGGACACTTCCGCGTCCAGCACGGGTCGTCCAAGCAAGCCCTGTGTCCGCGGTTCAGAAACAGTCACGGGTACCACTCTTGCAGTAGTGCTATTGCCCCCCCAGCACGGATTCAGATTAACCGACGGCATCCGGTAAACGGGTGCCGGGAGAGCCGCAGCCGGTAGCGAGACCGCTGCGAAGAAGGAGCTCCTCTGTGCAAAAAAGGCATTTGCGAACAGCGGTGTCGTATCGATTCGTAGCCATGCTGGGCGCCGCGGTGAGCGCGGCACTGATCGTTTCAGCCTGCCAGCAGAGCCCGACGGCCCCAGCACCGGTCGTGAACGCGACGGCAGTACCCGGCCAGGCGCTCGCCCTCAAGATGGGGAAGGTGGATGTGTGTCACTTGGATGACGATGGTGCCTTCCGCCTCATCAACGTCAACGGTAACGCGTCGCCCGCGCACCTCGCGCACGGGGATGGCCAGCCTGGCGTTGGCTCATTCGACGAAGCGTGCGGACTGGTCGTATACATGGCCTCCGTCGGTGGGGGGCACGGTAATGAGGCTAGTGGCCAGCTGGTGAATCTCTCGTGTCCTGCTGGTTCGGACATCTCGGTCACCCTGGGTTCATACGGCCATAACTGCGTCGGCGACTTCCCTGGCGACAACGATCCTGACAAGACCGCCCATTTGGCACTGACCTGCAACGGTGGGCCGAACTGCGCCTACTTCGTCGACCACACGGTGATCGGGGATCCTTTTTTCGGTTGCTACAAGGAATATCGAGCTGAGTGGAACTGCGTTCCGTGACGCCGAGGACCGAGCGGATCGCGCTGTCGATTGCAGAAATGATGGCACTGTCAACTTGATCGAAGGAGGCGTTTTTCTCCCCGATCGAGTCCGGCCTCCGCTCTTAGTCAGCAGGCGCACGTCACCGCCTCCCATTCGACAAACGCCCGCGTTCGCAGCAAACGGTGATGAGCCGCCCGGAGCGGGTGGCGCCCCACACGAAAGAGATTCTGCACAACACCGTGTACCGACGCGAACCGTTGCAGTTGGGCAGCTGACTTGAAGCGCCGCATCTGCCGCTCGCGCTGTCGCATCGGTTGGTGCGAGACCTCAGCGCGATTGTTCAGGTGCTGGTCCGTGCGATGTACCACGGACGGCATCACGGTCCGATGAGCCGCTGGATAGCTCCGCAGCTTGTCGGTGATCAGCCGTCGCGGGACACAGCCCTGGCGCTTCAGCAACTTCCGAAAGAATCGGATGGCGGCGCGTCGGTTCCGCCGCGATTGCCCCAAGATGTCGCGCACATCGCCATCTTCGTCGACTGCCCGCCAGAGGTAGTGCTGCCGGCCCTGCAACGTGACGAACAGCTCGTCCACATGCCACGTATCGCCCATCCGGCCGCGTCGGCGCCGCCGCGTGCGCGCATACGCCGGGCCGAAGTGTCGACACCACTGCCGGATGGTCTCGTAGGTGACCGTGATGCCTCGCTGGACGAGCAGATCTTCCGCATCGCGGAAGCTCAGCCCAAAGCGATGGTAGAGCCACACTGCGTGACTGATGATTTCGGGTGGGAATCGATAGCACGGCCTCAACCTGACAACGCCTGCGTGTCGCACGGAGGCGCCCCTCTGCCGATCAGATCCTCGACCCCGTGAGCGAACAAAAGTGTGCGCTCTAGGCGACTTCCCTTGGGCGGTTGACCCTCTCCTTCGCTCCTCCGGCTTTTTCATCTCGAATGACTGGTTGCCAAGCGGCACACCTCTTGCGGTGCTCATAGGGCCGCAGGGCCGCCCTTCTACCGGTGCAGGTCCGGCCCGTTGGCGTGAACACTCGATTCAGACCGTGGGGCAAGGACGGAGCTATTGACTTCTTGCTTTCTGATGGGAAGATGACTCAATGACCTTACGATGCTTGTCGTTTCGCTGCCTTCGCGTGTTCGCCGGCGTCACTTTGCTGCTCCTGGGCCAGACGACGGCCGCGGATGCGCAGACGACCTTCACCGTCTGCACGACAGGCGGCTGTAACTTTACGACGGTGACCGACGCCATTGCCGGCGCCAGCGCCGGCGACACCCTCGACATCGGGCCGGAAACGTTCGTGGAGGAGACGATCGTGGTCGACAAGGACCTCCTGCTGCGAGGATCCGGCGCCGACTCCACGACGCTTAGCGCAATAAATACCTCCGTCGTCATCGTCGACGCGGGTGTGGTCGCCGAGATCGCCCGCCTGCGCATCCTCGGCGGTGTAGCGGCCGAAGGTGGCGGGATCCACAATTCTGGCATCTTGACGGTGAGACGCGCCATCATCGAGGCCGGCTTCGCGGTCCTCAACGGCGGCGGGATCTGGACGGAGGATGACCTGACGCTCGACCGCGTCAGCGTCCTCAACAATGCCGCTGACCCGATCGGCTCTCCTGACGGCGCCGGCGGAGGCATCTTCATCAGAAACCTCCTGGCCACCGTCACCATTACCGACAGCATTATCAGCGACAATGCAGCCCGGAGCGGCGGCGGTATCGAGAACCGGGGGGACCTCACCGTCAACCGGACGACGATTTCGAACAACCTCACCACCGACGGCACCGCGACCGGCGGCGCCGGTGGCGGCCTGGCGAATACGTTGTCCGGTGACGCGGAGATTCGCAACAGCACGATCAGCGGCAACACGTCGCACAATCTGGCAGGCGGAGTGATGGTTGCCGCTGGAATCGTGGTGCTGAGCAATACCACGGTTACCGGGAACGAGGCGCTGGCCCTCTCCGACATCTTCGGTCGCTCCGGTGGCGGCGTCTATCTCACGACAATGGGCGCGCTGACGCTCAACAACGTCACGATCACGGACAACACTGGTGGGTTTGGTGCCGGGATTTACAACGACGCGGACGTGTTCGGCAACTCCGGCGTGGTCACGATGCGAAACACCATTATCGCGGACCAAGCGTCCCTTGGGACTGATTGCGACGGCGCATTTGCACCGGTGTTCGTCTCGGATGGCTACAACATCGACTCGGACGGGTCCTGTGGTCTCGTCGCGTTGGGTGACCAACCGATGGCCCTCACTCCAGGGCTGGAACCGCTCGCGGACTACGGTGGTCCGACCGAAACCCACAATTTGACTAGTATCAGCGACGCCATCGACATGGGCACCCCCGCCGGCTGCGAGGCGGACGTCGATGGCGACGGCGTGACGGACGGGCTCATCAATGCAGACCAGCGAGGCCAGATTCGCGTCGACGTGGTGTCCGTCGCGGGTGGACCCTGTGACATCGGCGCGGTGGAATTCAATCTTCTCCTCAACGGCATGATGGAGGACGACAAGGACGGTGATCGACAGGCCGATCACTGGACGCCTGTGAACTTCCGGAAACAGGACCGGCAGGTCTGCCGCAAGAAGGTTGCCCACGCGGGCAAGTGTGCGGTTCACGTGAGGGGTATCAGGAACACGACCAAAGAACTCTTCCAGACGGTCATCAAGTTTGGGGTCGCAGGCAACATCTACGAGTTGGTCGTGTATGCGGCGTCCAAGAACGCTTCGGTCGGCAGCCTGGATATCGTGCTGCTGTTCGAGGATGCGGCCGGCACCGTGGCCGAGGTCACCATGCCGATCGCGACCGGGTCGCACAAGTATCAGCGCTTCGTCTTCAACGTGGCCGCGCCGATCCTCCACACCACGATTACCGCGTACGCGATCCGGTCTTCGATGGACCCGGGCGGACAAGTTCTGATAGACGACGTCAGCTTGGTGCGCTGACGAGGTCGCGCGCGTACACGAAAACTGGGCCCGGCGCCACGTCGGCGCTGGGCCGCTCGCGACGCGTGGGACGATGGCCGCTGGGACAACGTGCGCGGCAGATCGGTGTAAAACGTGAGCGGAGGCGCGTCGGAAGATCGCGCGGAGGCCTGCGTGACGACTCCACCGGTTTCGCTGCGCCCTCGCCAGGCGCGATAGCGGCAAGTTTCGGTTCGCTGCAGCGGCCCCGCCGAGGGCACCCTCCTCATGTGCCCGGTTTGGACTGTGGTTCGTCGCGGTCATCCGCTCCTGCACTGCGACCGCGACTTCGATGCCTTCGAGCAACCGCTCGGCCTGCCCGTCGTACATCCATGACCGACGACACTGATTGTCGCGCTCCGTCACGGCTCCAGCGACGAGTCGTAGCTCATCATGAAGGTGAAGAAGACGGAGACGTCGATCATATCGTCACCGACGAACCGGATGCTGTGCGAGTCGATCCGCTCCACCTGCGGCAGATACGCCAGCAGCTGCGACGGCCGGTAGCTCTTGAACGTGACCTCGAACTGGATCGGCGTCTCCGGTCTGTAGGGCGTGAAGTCGGTAATCCGGCTGACGGCTGCCCGGGCCGCCTCGCGAATGAGCGCTCGTCCGGCCGCGGGGTGAAGGGTCCGGGCCGAGTGGAAGCTGTAGGCCCATTTCACGACCGCCCCCTCAACGTCGCCGAGTGCCGACTGCACTTCGCTCACGGCCGCGTCGTCACCGGAGATCATGATGACCGGCACGCCGAAGTGTCCGGCGATCGCCGCGCTGTAGCTGGCTTCGGTCATCTCCGCGCCGTTGAGGCGCACGGCCGCCAGCCGGGCGCTCGACGTCGTGTGGGCGCGCACGCCGTCGGGGTTCGTCGTGCTGGCGTGATAGCCGATGAAAATGACACCGTCGAACGTCTCGTCGATCCCCTGCATCATGCCGAGCGGCCGCGGCCAGGATCGGACGACCTGGACGTCTTCGGGTAGCTCGTCGATTAGCAGGTTCTGGCCGTTGCCGTGGGAGTCGCTCACGAGGATCTCGGTGGCGCCGGCCTCACGGGCGCCTTCGATCGCCGCGTTGACCTCGTCGGTCATGATCTGTCGAAAGCGCTGGTACTCGAAGCCGCCGGGACCGAGCTGCTCGCTGGTGACGGCGCCCGTGAGTCCTTCCATGTCGGCCGAAATGTAGATCTTGAGGCCGTCCGGCTGGGCGGCGGCGTGTCCCGCGAGCGTCAGCCACAGGATGGCGGCGAACCCGGCACCGGTCCTTCTCGTCCTAATGATCATGTCGTACCCTCCTTTTGTCGGGGTCCGCTGGCGCGGGGCCCGGCCCCGACAAGCTTACCCGGGTTGCCCGTGACGGTGGAGCAGACATCATGAGAGACCTTCTTCAAGACTTTCGGTACGCGCTCCGCAGCTTCCGCAAGGCGCCCGGCTTCACGCTGGTGGCCGTCGTCACCCTGGCGCTGGGCATCGGGGCCAACACGGCGATCTTCAGCGTCGTCAACACGGTCCTGCTGACGCCGCTGCCGTTCACCGCGCCCGATCGGCTGGTCACGCTGTCGCACGTCTATCCGAGCATGGGCGGATTTCAGGCGTCGGTGTCGGTCCCGGGCTATCTGGACTACGTGGAACAGAACCGCGCGTTCGAGTCGATGGCGGCCATCGTGTTCCGTGACGTCAACCTCACTGGCAGCGGTCAGCCCGAGCGGTTGACGGCCCGGGCGGTGTCGTACGAGTTCTTTCCCACGCTCGGTGTGTCTGCCATCCTTGGCCGGGCCTTTCTGGAGGAGGAGGACAGCCCAGACCGCAATCAGGTCGCCGTGCTGGGCCACGGCCTGTGGCAGCGGCGGTTCGGCGGCGACCCGCGAGTCATCGGGCAGACCATCGCGCTCAACGATGCGACCTACGAGGTCGTCGGCGTGATGCCGGAAGGCTTCGACTATCCGCCGGGCGCCGAGCTGTGGACGCCGATCGGCTTCACTGCGGCCCAGCGCGACCCGAGCACCCGGAGCCATGAGTTCCTCGCCGTCATCGCACGTCTGCGCAACGGGACGACGCTGGCCCAGGCGCAGGATGACATGCGGCGCGTCTCCTCCATTCTGCAGCCGCAGTTCTACAGCTTCGACGACGGGTGGCACGTCGGCGCGGCGTCGTTGCCCGAAGCGTTCGTGCAGCAACTGCGGCCCGCACTGCAGGTCCTGCTGGTCGCCGTGGGGTTCGTGCTGCTCATCGCCTGCGCGAACGTTGCCAATCTGCTGCTGGTCAGGGCGAACTCGCGCCGCAAGGAGTTCGCGCTCAGGGCGTCGCTGGGTGCCGGGCGCGGCCGGATCATCCGGCAGCTGCTCACCGAGAGCGTCACGCTGAGCATCGTGGGGGGTGGCCTGGGACTTCTGGTGGCGGTGTGGGGCGTCGAGCTGCTGCCGCTGGTGGCGCCGCAGACCCTGGCGCGCTACGGCGTCGCCGAGATCGACGGCACCGTCCTGGCCTTCACGCTCGGGGCTTCGTTGCTGACCGGACTGGTGTTCGGTCTGGTGCCGTCGATTCAGGTGTCGAAGACCGACCTGCACGAGGCACTGAAGGAGGGCGGCCGGGGCTCTGGCGGCGGCCGGCACACGACACGGCGCGTGCTCGTCGTCGTCGAGGTCGCGTTGGCACTGGTCCTGCTCGTCGCCGCGGGCCTGCTCATCCGCAGCTTCCGGCGCGTGCTGGACGTCGACCCCGGATTCGCGCCGCAGCAGACGCTGACGTTCCGGATGGCGCTGCCCGCGGCCGCCTATCCGGATGCCGCGCAGTGGGAGGCCTTCTATCGACGTGCCCTCGAGCGGATTCGGGCGCTGCCGGGCGTCGAAGCGGTCGGCGCCATCTCGTCCCTGCCGATGAGCGGCGTCGGGGGCAACAGCTCGTTCGCCATCGAGGACATCCCGATCGCACCGGGCGCAGCCGCGCCGCACGGCGATCCGCGGGCGACGACACCGGGCTACTTCGAGGCGATGGGTATCCCCCTGCTGCGTGGCCGCTACCTGAACGACCTCGATCGCGCCGAGGCGCAGCGGGTCGTGGTGGTCGACGAGGAGATGGAGCGGCGCTACTTTCCGGATGAGAATCCGATCGGCCGCCGGATGACCTTTTTCTTCGACAGCGCGCCGGGTCAGCCGAATTGGCGCGAAATCGTGGGCGTGGTGCGCAACGTGAAGCACAACGGTCTCGACGCCGAGCCGCGGATGCAGATCTACTACCCACAGTCGCAGACACCGGTCTCCTCGATGTTCGTCGCGTTGCGCACGTCGGTGGATCCGGAAACGACCTTCAACGCCGTGCGCGCGGCCGTCCACGCGGAGGACGCCAGCCTGCCGCTCTTCAATGTGCAGACGATGGACCAGCGGGTGACGGCGTCGCTGGGGACGCGCCGGTTCGCGATGGGCCTGCTCGCCGGATTCGCGGCGGTGGCCCTCCTCATGGCGGCGCTTGGCATCTACGGCGTCATGGCGTACTCGGTGGCGGAGCGCCGGCAGGAGATCGGTATCCGGATGGCGCTGGGTGCCCGGGGGCGCGACGTCCTGGCGCTGGTGCTCGGACAGGGGCTGGCGCTGACGGCGATCGGCGCCGTTGTCGGACTGTGCGCCGCATTCGGGATGACCCGGTTGCTGTCGACGATGTTGTTCGGCGTGACGTCGACCGATCCGCTGACCTTTGCCGCCATTCCGTTGATCCTGATCTGCGTGTCGCTGGTGGCCGTGCTGGTGCCGGCGCGCCGGGCGACGCAGGTGGACCCGATCGTGGCGCTGCGCAGCGAGTGAATGTCCAACGCCGCGATGCGGCAATCCGAAGGCTTGCCCGCCGTCCCGCGATCCGGCAACCCGTAGGGTTGCCGCCCGTCTCGAGATCTCAGCCCTGAAACCGCCTCTCGCGTATAGTTGAAATCCGTTCCATGCTGGCCATCGCCATCAGCAAGCCCGGCGGTCCGGAGGTCCTGACGCCCGTCGATCGGCCGACGCCGACGCCGGGGCGAGGGGAGATCCTCATCGCCGTGGCGGCGGCCGGGGTCAATCGCCCGGACGTCATGCAGCGGCAGGGGAAGTATCCGCCGCCGCCCGGCGCGTCCGACCTGCCCGGGCTCGAGGTGGCGGGCACCGTGGCCGCGTGCGGCGCGGACGTGGACCGATGGCGGGTCGGCGACTCGGTCTGCGCGTTGGTGCCCGGTGGTGGATACGCGGAGTACTGCGTGGCTGCGGCGCCGGTGGCGCTGCCGGTTCCCCCGGGGGTCGATCTCATTTCTGCGGCGGCCATGCCGGAGACCTACTTCACGGTCTGGACCAATCTCTTCGACCGCGGCCGCCTGGAGGCGGGTGAACGGCTGCTCGTCCACGGCGGCTCCAGCGGCATCGGTACCACCGCCATTCAACTGGCGACCGCGTTCGGGGCGAAGGTCTTTGCCACCGCCGGGAGCGTCGACAAGTGCGCCGCGTGCGAGCGGCTGGGTGCCGAGCGCGCGATCAACTACCACGAGGAAGACTTCGTCGAGGTCGTCAAGCAGCTCACCAAAGGCGATGGCGTGGATGTCGTGCTCGACATGGTGGGTGGGGAGTATACGCCGCGGAACATCTCGATCCTCGCGCCGGGCGGCCGGCTGGTGCAGATCGCGCTCCTCGGCGGGCCGAAAGCGACGATCAACTGGATCCCGATCTTGCAGCGCCGGTTGACGCTGACCGGCTCGACACTCCGGGCGCGCCCCGTGGCCGAGAAAGCGGCGATCGCCCAGGCCCTCCTCCGCAAGGTCTGGCCGATGATCGAGCGCGGCCAGGCGCGACCGGTCGTGCATGCGACCTTTCCGCTGCGTGAGGCGGTCGAGGCGCACCGCCTGATGGACGCGGGCACGCACATCGGCAAGATCGTCCTGATTGCCCAGCCGGCAGCGGTCTATTGAGTATTACAAAACAGAGTGACAAATGCCACGGACCCGTGTAGACTCACCGGCATGGGACATCCCGCCGGGATCACGCGTGATCGGGTGCAGTTGGAACGGCGGCGCCTGCGCGCGGCGCGCCTGCTGCGGCAGGGCGTCAGCGAAGCCGACGTCGCGCGTCGGGTGGGCGTGCATCGCCAGTCAGTCAACCGCTGGGCGCAGCAGCTCGCGGCGGGCGGCCGGGCCGCTTTGAAACGCGCGGCGCGGACGGGCCGGCCCCCGCAGCTGACGGCGGCGGATCTGCGGCGCCTCGAACGCGGGTTGACGCGCGGCCCCGACGCGCTGGGGTACGGCACGAGTCTCTGGACGGCGTGGCGGGTCGCCGATCTGATCGAGCGGGTCGCCGGCGTGCAGTACTCCACCGTCCACGCCTGGCGGGTCCTGCGGGCGTTGGGCTGGACGCCGCAGCGGCCCGCCGGGCGGGCACTCGAACGGGACGAGGCGGCCATTCGGCGGTGGAAACGCACGCGGTGGCCGAAGCTAAAAAAAACGCCGAAATCACCGGCCAAACGATCGTCTTCATCGATGAAAGCGGGCTGAGCCAACGGCCCCATCGGGTGCGGACCTGGGCACCCCGCGGCCAAACGCCCGTGCTGCGGTTTCACTTCAATTGGAAGACGCTCTCGGCCATCGCGGGGGTGACCTGCTGGAACTTCTACTTTCGGCTGTTCCCGGGCAGCATTCGGAGCCCGCAGGTGGTGATCTTTCTCACGCATCTGCTGCGGCACCTCCGCGGCGACGTGCTCGTCGTCTGGGACGGCTTGCGGCAGCACCGGAGCCGGCTCGTGGCGGAGTTCGTCACGGCCCAGCACGGGCGGCTCGAGCTTGAGTTCCTGCCCGCCTACGCGCCGGAGCTCAATCCCGTCGAGTATCTCTGGGGCCATTGGAAGCGGCACGAGCTGCCGAACTTCTGTCCGCGGACTGTGTGGGAGCTGAGCACCGAGGCACGCCGCGCGCTGCGGCGGATGCGTCGCCGCCCCACCCTCGTGACCGCGTTCTGGAAACAAGCCGAGCTCTTCTAGGTGTCACTCTGTTATGTAATACTCAATAGGTCAAAACTAGACCACTACTGCACGCGGATCTGCTGTACCAGCGCTGGCACGCCGCGCTCGCACGGCCGACGCGACGCCGCTGCATCGTGGCTGCTAGTCTCAGGTTAGGGCAGGCCAACGAGGTAACGGATATCCTTGGCCGGGTCCTCCAGGGCCAGGATCATCAGCAGGTAGTCCCGAATATGGCGCGTCGTGAGAAAGTTCTGCTTGACGTGCAGGTAGCCGTTCGTGCCGAGCCGCTGGCGCAGGCTCGGGTTGCCCAGCAGCTCGATCACGCGGTTCGCGGCCCCTTCGGGTGAGTGCACGAGAAATCCGGTGATGCCGTCGAGGATCTGCAGCTTGATCCCGCCCACGGCGCCGCCGACCACCGGCTTCTTCTTCCAGAGCGCTTCGGTGACCGTCAAGCCGAAGCCTTCCTTGATCGACTTCTGCAGCACCACCGTCGAGCCGCGTACAAGCGCGTTGATCTCGAGATCGCTGCGCAGCGGCAGAGCCAGGATATGAATGTCGGCGTCACCGTCGGCGATCGCTTCCACCTCGCGCAGCACCTCGGCGCCCTCGGGATCGTCGTCGGCCGCTCCGCCGGCGAGGATGAGCTGACAATCGTGGCGGCGTTTGACGAGCCGGTAGGCCTGGATCACGCCGACCGGATCCTTGAGGCGATCGAATCGTGAAATCTGTGTGAGGATTGGCCGCTCGGGATCGAGACCGTAACGTTCCAGGGTCCGGTCGATCTCGCTCTGTGGCAGCTCCTTGTTCTTGTCGCTCAACGGATCGATCGACGGCGCGATCATGAACTGCGGGATCCGCAGCCGCTGGGAGAACTCCGGCATCGAAAACACGGAGCTGTCGTACTGATTCACGTAGGGCTCGAGAAAATCCCACACCCGGCGGTCGGGCGTGGAGATGTCGATGTGGCAGCGCCAGATCCAGCGGCGATCACCGTTCCGTCGCTGGATGAGGCCGGCCGGTTGCGGGTCGTGGACGACGACGACGTCACCCGTGATCTCCAACTCCTCGAGGTTCCGGGCGGTCGTCTCACGATACACGTCGAGCATCGCGTCGGTGATCGTCTCGGGGCTGCCGTGCAGCGCGTTGTGAAACGCCTTGGTGACCTCGAAGAACGGGGCGTCACCCTTGATGACGTCCCACGATGTGTCGATGCCGACCTCGCGTAGCAGCGGGATCATGCGGTCGAGGATCTCCGCGACGCCGCCGCCGACCGCGGTGGAATTGATGTGCTGGAGCGTGCGGTGCTTAATCTGATCGGCGGCGACGAGCAGCTCGTCGATGACCTCTGGGCCCACGACCGCCCGATAGTCCTTCAGCGTGGCGCTCATGCGGGGACTCGCAGGTCGTGGCCGAGCGCCAGGATGGCGTCGCGAAGCTCGTCGAGGGTGCGGAGGTAGGGGTCCAGTCCGTCGATCGCGTCCGCCAGGTCCGGCCGGCCGTCCTTGATCCATCGCGAGAAGTCGTTCGTGCGCCGGCGCAGGCGCAGCCGCGCCTCGAAGAAATGGAAGTACAGCGACGCGGTGCTGACGCTGGGCAGCTTCCTGAAGAAGTCCGGAATGTCCGTGGCGACGACGCCGGTGGGCAGGATGAAGCTCTTGGATTTGCAGAAATGGAAGGCGTCGTCCGGGTGGCACTCGAAGCCGGGTCGCCGCATGTTTGGCAGGTAGCCGTCGATCGTCGAGACGAGCGACGCGCGGAGCTCGCGGATGCTCGTGAAGGCGAGCAGGTCGAGCGCGGTCAGCTTCTCGGCGAGCGCCTCCTCGCGCAGCGCGGCATGCACCCAGCGCGCGAAGTCGTTGTAGTAGATCGGCTTCTCGAAGTTGTGCGCCAGATATTCCTGGTGCGTGTGGTAGAAGACCGACGAGCCGGGCAGTTTCTGCAGCGCGGCACGAAGGTCGGAAACACTGAAGGCCTTGACGCCGGTAAGCGCCACGAGGCGGAGCTCGGTGTGAAAGGTGAAGCTCTTGCTGCTGGGCATCGCCTCCGTTCGACCCTTCGGCACGCGGATGTCACCCTCACGCCGATAGCGCCCATACTATATATCCAAGAGGTCGGGGCGTCGGGGAGGAATACGTGAGAAGTACGCTATCGAGTCTCATGACGACACGCGCGACGCGTTCACTCATCGCGGTAGCGGTCGGGCTGCTGGCCTGCTGTGTCGGTCCGGTGCCGAGCTTCGGTCAGCCCGCCGGGGCAGCCTGCGCGTCGTCGCCGGGGTACCAGCGGCTGGATTTCTGGGTCGGGGACTGGGACGTCCTGGGGCCGGACGGCGGGCAGGTCGGCCAGAACCGCATCGAGAAGTCGCTCGGTGGATGCGCCGTGTTCGAGAACTGGACCGACGTCACGGGCCGCGAGGGCAAGAGCCTCTTCTTTTACAGCCCGGTCACCGACGAGTGGAAGCAGGTGTGGGTGACGGACGGCGGCGGTCTCAAGGAGAAGCGGCTGGTCGACGAGTTCGAGGGACCGGGCGTGCGGTTCCGGGGCGCGATCCCGCTGGGCGACTGGGTTGTTCATACGGAGGATGGCCGCCTGGCCGGAACGAACCGGATCGAGCGGACCTTGGGCGGGTGCGTGTTGAGGGAGACCTGGGCGGGCGCGACCGGTTCCCGCGGACAGAGCTTCAACATCTATTCTCCGACGACGGGCGCATGGCATCAGACGTGGGTCGATGCGGGCGGGTTGCTGCTGCAGCTCGACGGCGGCGTCGTTGACGGGCGCATGGCGCTCTCCGGGCGGGTGACCGGCGCCGATGGCCAGGTGACGCGACAGGAGATTTCGTGGCAGCCGCTTCCGGACGGACGTGTGCGGCAGCACTGGCGATCATCGACGGACGACGGCGGCACCTGGACCGACGTCTTCGTCGGTCTGTACACCAGGCGATGATCTTCAGGCGCGCGGCCTGTGGTGAAAGTCCCGCGTCGCACCGAGACCGCTGAGGCGCCCGCCCCGCAAGGCGCGAGGAGGGAACATACCGGGAGTATTCGACCGACGAGCAACGCCGCGAGGCGGGATGCACCGGCGGTCGAATGCAGCGGGACTCTCACCACAGGCCGCTACTACGGCGCGTCACTCGACGCCGCCAGCTGCACTCGGCCGATCCCGTGTTCGTAGACGATCGTGGTGCCGAACGGTTCCGACAGCCGGATCACGTCGTCGATGATCTTCCGGCCCAACTCGAGGTCGGCGAACATCGGCCGCCCGCGGACCGTCCGCGGCTGGCCGAACCCGAGCGTGATCGGGTGCAGTGTCAGATCCACGAGTCGCCCATCTTCCCACTCGGCCACCGCGACCACCGATTCCCAGATCTCGCGCTGCGACGGAAACCCTCTGGTGTCATTGTCGTACCGGCGATCGTTGAAGTCGGCGACGTGGGCGTCGCTGTCCAGATCGTACCGCTCGTAGTTCTCGCTCGGGAGGCGCAGCAGCGTTTCGTTCTGGAACAGGAAGTTCGCCAGGCTATAGAGGATCGGCTTACCGTTCCGGAATTCGATCCCGCGGACGACGTGCGGGCCGTGGCCGACGAAGATGTCCGCGCCCGCGTCGACCATGGCGTGCGCGAACTCGACGAGGAATTGCGCCGGGACGAAGCGGTCGCCATCGCCTTCGTGGGCATGGATCGTCACGATCGTATAGTCGGCCTGCCGGCTGGCGTTTGCGACGACCGCGCCGATTTCCCGGACGTCGTCCGCATTCGCTTCGGTCCGGACCGCAGGTGCGTCGCCCACGACGAACCGGTTGCCGCGGAAGCTCAACCCGTCACCGGCGGCTGGCGGGTCCATGCCGAGCTCCTGCATCATGCTCCGGAGCGACTCGAGCCGCTCGCGCGGCACGACGTAGGTGGTCGAGAAGCGGAGCGGATTCAGACCGGGCCGGGCCGGGACGTCGCCGCGTGTGCGGCCGGCCCGGGAGTGGTCGGGGAAGGTCGAAGCGACCGAGATCAGCGCCACGCGTGCCTCGGTCGTCTCCAGGAACTTGGCCTCGCGCGCCTCGGCCAGGCTCTGGCCGACGCCGGCCTGTACCAGGCCGGCGTCCCTGACGCGGCGGGTCGTCAGATCCATTCCCAGCGTGCCGTAGTCGCCCGTATGATTGTTCGCGCGCGACACCAGGTCGAATCCCGCCCAGACCAGCTCATCGACGAGCGCGGGTGCGGCCCGCATATAGGTGCCCCCGCTCTGGTGCATCGGGTAGGGCTCGTAGTCGTGGAACAACATCTCGAGATTCGTGAACGCCAGATCGGCGCCGCGGAGCAGCTCGATCATGTCCAGGAACTCCGGTTCTTGATAGACCGACAGCCGGCGGGTGATGATGGAGTCGCCGGTCAGCGCCATCGTGAAGCGGTCGGCCTCGGGGTCCTGTCCCGAGGCGGTGCCGGGCGCCCAGAACCCGGCGGTCAGAACGCCGGAGGCCAGCGCGATCGAGGCGAACGTGAGCGGTCGGATCAGCATGACGTTTCTCCCGCGGCGCCAGGGGCGCGCCGGACACGAACGGCAGAATTGTAGCCCAGGTCTCCCGGCGGGCGGGCGGCCGCTTCCACACACGAGGTGAGGCGATGAAGCCGGTGACGTGGGAAGACGTTCCAGTGGAGCGCATCAGCAACTCGGTCGAGCGTCGGGTCGTCTGGGGCGACCACGGCACCTTCGCCCGGTTGAGCCTGGCGGGCGGCACGCACGTCGGCAAGCACAGCCATCCGGCCGAACAGTTTACCTTCGTCATCGACGGCACGTTGCGCCTGAACATCGAAGGCCAGGAGGTGCTGCTTCAGACCGGCCAGATGCTCGTCATCCCAGCGAACGCCGAGCACGAGGCCTGGGTGATGGAGGACTGTACCGTGTGGGACTTCTTTACCGAGCGGCGGGACGACTGGAAGGCAGGGAAGAACCAGTATCTCGACAGCAAGTAGTGGGGCTGGCGGCCGTCCGTCACATGCTGGTCGAGCGCAGCGCTTCGTCGAGCGCGTCGACCAGGCGATCAATCTCCGGTTCGGTGATCACGAACGGCGGGGTCAGCATGACGTGCTCGCCGTCGATCCCGTCGATCGTGCCCCGAATCGCCTGCACCAGGACGCCGTTGCGCTTCAGTTTGTCGACGATTCGCTCGACGAACCGCGCCTGCCGCCGAATCGGCGTCCGAGCGTTCTTGTCGGCCACCAGTTCGATCGTCTGCAGCAGGCCCTGGCCGCGGATGTCACCCACCCGGGCGATTCGCTCGAGCCGGGCGAGGCGTTCGTGCAGGTACTCACCTCGCAGCCGCGCCCGGAGGACGAGGTCGTGCGTCTCGATGTAGCGCTGCACCGCGAGGCCGGCCGCCACCGACGGCGGATGTGCCTGGTGCGTGAAACCTGGCGCGAAGCCGTCGTCCGGCCCCGTCGTCTCCTTCCACACCCGCTCGCTCACGAGCACGGCGCCTAGCGGCGCATACCCGCTCGCCAGCCCGGATCCGAGCAGGATGATGTCTGGCACGACGTCCCAGTGCTGGACGGCAAAGTACTGTCCGGTGCGGCCGCCGCCGGTGAGGGTCTCGTCGGCGATGAAGAGGACGCCGTGGCGGTCGCAGATGTCACGCACCTCCCGGAGATAGGTCGGCGGCGGCACGGCGCCGCTCGTCGCGCCCACGATCGGCTCGCAGATGAACGCGGCGACGGTGTCCGACCCGACGCGGGCCAGGGTCTCGTCGATATCCTTCGCGCACGCCAGCTCACAGAAGGGGTACGCCGCGTCGAACGGGCAGCGGTAGCAGTAGCACTCCGCCGCCAACGGCGTGTCGGTCGGGATGTAGCTCTGACGCGGCGCGCGGTTTCCAGAGAGGGTCAGCGTCCCGGCGGTCGCGCCGTGGAAGCCGTGCCAGCGGCCCAGGATCGTCTGGCGGGACGGCTCGCCGCGGGAAGCCCAGTAGCGTCGCGCGATCGCGATCGCCAGCTCGGTCGCTTCCGAGCCGCCCGAGGTGAACGTCACGCGCGCATGCTGCGGCGGACCCGGAAA
Organism: Vicinamibacterales bacterium; assembly: GCA_963667915.2. Classification (GTDB taxonomy): domain Bacteria; phylum Acidobacteriota; class Vicinamibacteria; order Vicinamibacterales; family UBA823. The sequence continues at coordinate 2,308,347 of CAXXNN010000004.1, forward strand.
TCGGTCGTTCAGCAGGCGTGCGAGCTCCAGGCTCTGGGATGTGTCGAAATGCGACCGATGGACGTAGGGCAGACGCCGGGCGGCCGCGCCGATTGCTTCGGCCACGATCAGCACGCCGTGGCCAATCGTCACCACCCCGCCGCCGCCGGCCGCATCCAGGTATCGGACGCCGGTGTCGTCGACGATGTAGACCCGATCGCCGCGCGCGGCGACGGGCCGGACGGATTCCTCCGGATACAGCAGGGGATGGTGAGTGGGCTCGTCACCCATGCGAAGTCGGACTGCTAACGGGTTCCGGCGCCGGCAATCGTGTTGCGCAGGATGCCGACGCCCTCCAACTCGATCTCCACGACGTCACCGGGCCGCATCGCCTGCGTGGTACCCGGCGTGCCGGTGTAGATGACGTCGCCCGGCTCAAGTGTCACGAACTGGCTGACGTAGCTGATGATCATGGGCACGTCGAAGATGAGATCGTCCGTCCGCGCCGACTGACGCACCTCGCCGTTGAGCCGGGTCTCCAGCTGCAAATTCCCGATGTCCAACCCGGTGACGACGGCTGGCCCGAGCGGGCCGAACGTGTCGGACGCCTTGGCCCGAAACCATTGCAGATCGGCCGCTTGCCAGTCGCGCTCGCTCACGTCGTTGCCAACCGTGACGCCAAAGACGTGGTCGAGGGCGTCTGCTTCGGACACATGGCGCGCTCGCTTGCCGATCACGACGACCATCTCCCCCTCGTAGTGCACGTTGCCGGCGCCCGGTGGAAAGACGATCTCATCACCGGTGGCGATGAGCGACGTGGGGTACTTGATGAACAGTCCCGGATAGGGGTCGGCGGCGCGCTCGCCGAGATGGCTCCGGTAGTTGAAGCCGACGGCGACAATCTTGGACGGCTCCACCGGCACGAGCAGCCGCGCGTCGGCCAGGCGGACGGTGCGCCCGGTCGGCTCGGCGGACTGAAAGATGTCGCCGCGCAGCTCACGGATCGTCTCGCCGTCGAGAATGCCGTACGACTCGGCGCCGCCGTGGGCGTAGCGGACGTACTTCGTAACACCCTGCCCCGACGCCGTCGCGGCGCACAGCAGCGCGACGCCCAGCGTCGCGGCGATGACCCTCTTCATGGCATGTCCTTTCGTGTAACGCCGCGCTTAGTTCAAGCCCATCCCGATCACGAGACCGGTAGCGATGCCGAGGCCGACGAAAATCGAGCCTACTACGATTCCCACCGCCACATTGCCCTTCGCCAGCTGCTCGTGGGTGTCGAACGCCGTGATGCGATCGAACGTCTTGTAGCCGACGATCATGAAGGCGAGCGTGATCACGGCCCCCGTGATGGCGTATGCAAAGTTGAGAGCGAGAATGGTGAAGTCCATCAGTGCCAGGTTCCTCGGATTTCGTCGATGCGGTCGACGTAGGCGAGCGTCTCTCGGCTACTCCGCCCCGTAATCTGCGGAAGGCTCGTTTCGATGGATCGCCAGAGATTCGGGTCGAGTCCCTGCCGCTCGGCGACCGACTGTGCCCGGAGGATGCTCTGGCGGCCGGCGTTGTACGACCCGAACATGAACTTGATGCGATCGACGAGTGGGCGCGGCGCCTGCCAGACGTCGAACTGCTGCCGGTCGTACCAGACGCCGGCCGCAATGCTCCAGCGCGGGCTGCGGCGGCCGCCCGAAATCGCCGGGTTTCGCCGCCGAATGTCCTCGAACGTACGCGGCATGATCTGCATCAAGCCGACCGCGCCCACCGACGATTCCGCATCTGGCTCGAGCTGTGATTCGGCAACCGCCTGCGCCTTGAACTGCGTCCAATCGAAGGCGACGCCGAAGTAGCGCTTGGAGTACTTCCGGAAGTAGCCGTCGTAGGTCGTCACCTGCTCGTAGCGCGCGTAGCCCGTCGCGGTTGCGGCGCCACCGGCGATCAGCAGCAGCGCAATCACCGAGCGCATGGCGGGGCACTCCAACCTGGCAAGATCTATTCCTCTAACATCAAAGTATAGCGGATCGCCCCAGCGCCCGGCCGTCATCTGAGGTCGCGGCGTTCCGCCGTGCCGGTCGCGGTGTCGTAGACCGCGTAGGTCGCCGAGCCGGTCAGGCCGCCGTACACCTCGCCGGGGTTCACGAGCAGCGTACCTCCCACCGTCGTGATGGCGTGCCGGTGGTCGTGTCCGTAGCAGACCAGGTCGTAGCGGTCCGAGGCGGCCAGCGCCGCCGCGATCTCGGGAAAGTGATTCACCGCGATCCGTTTGCCGCCGAAGGTCAGCTCCGCGAACTCGCCGTGCAGCGTTATCTGGTCGAAGCGGCTGGCCTGCTGCGTGATCCGGAACAAGTCGCCGTCGTTGTTCCCGAAGACGACGTGAATGGGTCCAGCGAAGCCTTCCCCGAACTGGACGACGATGAACGGCGAGCACAGGTCACCGCAACAGATGAGCGCATCGGCATCAGACACTTGCGCCAGCGCCTGGCCGAGATGAAGGCGATGATCGTGGATGTCAGACACGATGGCGATGCGCATGTGGCTCCCTCGAAGCCACAATTGTTCCCGATTCTAGGCCCGCTGTCACTCGGACGCCGCGCGGTATAATGCCGGTCCTTCGCTCTCTGCGGTCCCACGGCGCATCGGGGGAAAGGGGCAACAGCATGCGGAAGCTTCGAATCGCAGCGATCGCGGCCCTCGTCGCGTGGTGGGGCGGGCTCGCCGTCGCACAGCAGGAGACGATCGTCCTGGAGACGGCGCATGCGCTGGACGGGCGCGGCGCCACCCTCACCGACCAACGCATCATCGTGCGGGACGGCCTGATCGCCGAGGTCACGAGCGCACCAGCGGCAGCGCCGGATGCCGTCTACGATCTCACCGGCTTCACGGTGCTGCCGGGGCTGATCGACACCCACGTCCACATCGGGTGGCATTTCGACAGTAATGGGAAGCTTCACGCGGGCGACGCCGAGGAGACCGACGGCCAGATCATGCTGCACGGCATCGAGAACGCCTGGGCGACGCTGATGGCCGGCGTGACCACGGTGCAAAGTCTCGGTGCCAGCACCGACGCCGAGCTGCGGGATCGGATCGCGCGCGGGGATGTGCCCGGCCCGCGGATCCTGACGTCGCTCAGGAGCGTGTCGGCCCGGACCGGTGACGCGGCGGCGATGCGGCAGTTCGTGCGCGACCGGGCCGCCGAGGGGGCCGACGTCATCAAGATCTTCGCGTCGGCCAGCATCCGCGATGGCGGGGGGCCGACTCTCAGCGCGGAGCAGCTCGAGGCCGCATGCGGCGAGGCGGCCGCGCAGGGGCTCCGGTCCGTCGTCCACGCGCACGGCCCGGAGAGTGCGGGGAGAGCGGCTCGCGCCGGCTGCACCGCGGTCGAGCATGGCGCGCTCCTGGACCGGGAGACGCTCGAGGTGCTGGCCGAGGCGGGCACGTACTTCGATCCGAACACCATCCTGATCTTCCGCAACTACTTCGAGAACAAGGCGCGGTATCTGGGGATCGGCAACTACACCGAGGAAGGCTTCGCGCAGATGGCGCTGGCGGTTCCCTCGGTGCTGCGCGTGTTCCGGGAGGCGTTAACCGTCCCGAATCTGAAGATCGTGTTCGGCACCGACGCCGTCGCGGGGGCGCACGGCCGCAACATCCAGGAACTGGAGTACCGCGTCCTGACCGGCGGTCAGGCGCCAGAGGACGCCATCGTCTCCGCCACGTCGCTGGCGGCGGAGTCGCTCGGCCTGGCGGACGAGCGTGGCGCCCTGGCACCCGGCCTGGCGGCTGACATCATCGCGGTCGACGGCGACCCGCTCACAGACATCACGGCCCTCAGCCGCGTCACTTTCGTCATGAAGGGTGGCGTCGTGTACACATACACGCCGCGCTGACGGATCGCGACGCCCTCACCCCGGCCCTCTCCCAGAGGGAGAGGGAGACGCTGGAGGCTGCGCAGCCTGCTTGAGATCGTGCGAGAGCCGAGAGCCGAAAGCCGAGAGACCTGACGGATCGCGACGCCCTCACCCCGGCCCTCTCCCAGAGGGAGAGGGAGACGCTGGAGGCTGCCGCGGCCTGCTCGGGATCCCGCGTCAGCCGAGAGCCTGGAGCCGAGAGCCGAAAGCCGAGAAACCTGTGCTGCCGTCGACAACAGACGTCGTAATCGTTGGTGGCGGGCCCGCGGGCGCCGCCGCCGGCCGATTGCTTGCGGCGTGGGGCCACGCCGTCGTGCTCTTCACGAAGGACGGCGCCGCGGCGCATACGCTGGCCGAGTCCATCCCGCCCAGTTGCCGCAAGTTGTTCCGGGTTCTCGGCGTGCTGGACGCCGTCGACGCCGGCGGCTTTCATCGCTCCACCGGCAACACCTTCTGGTGGGGCGCGGGGGAGTCGCGCTCCGAGCGGTTCGCGGACGGCGAGCTCGGCTATCAGGTCTCGCGGCGCGAGCTCGATCGGGTGCTGCTGACGCAGGCCGAGGCGGCGGGCGTCCGCGTCATCCGGGCTCCGGTCAGGCGGGTGACCCTGCCGGCGGACGACCCAGCGGCCCGGCCGCGGGTGCAGGTGGCGGACGACGCCGGGTCCGACGCGGCGATGTCGGTCGAGGCCCGAGTCGTCCTCGATTGCTCCGGCCGAGCCGGCGTGATCGCGCGGCATGGCTTTCGACGCCAGGTCGGGGCGCCGTCCACGCTGGCAATCGCCGGCGTCTGGCGGCGAGCGGGCGGGTGGCCGCTCCCAGAGCCGACCCACACGTTGGTCGAGGCGTATCACGACGGGTGGGCCTGGTCGGTGCCGCTCGGGCCCGAGATCCGGTATCTCACGGTGATGGTCGATCCCCGCGCGACCGATCTCGACCGCGCGGGCAATCTAGGGGCGACCTACCGCCGGGAGCTCGACAAGACCGGCCGGATCTCGAGACTCACCGAGGGTGCCAGCCTCGACCGAGCGCCCTGGGCCTGCGATGCGTCGGTCTATTCCGCGAGCCGCTGCATCGGACCGGGATTCGCGCTGGTCGGCGATGCCGCGTCATTCATCGACCCGCTGTCATCGTTCGGCGTGAAGAAGGCGCTCGCATCGGCCTGGATGGCGGCCATCGTGACGAACACCTGTCTGGTCCGACCGGAGATGACCGAGGCCGCGCATACGCTCTATGCCGACCGCGAAGCTGAAGTGTTTTCCAGCTACGCGCGTCAGACTGCCGGATACTTTCGGGACGTGGCGACCGATCACAATCACCCCTTCTGGACCGGGCGTTCGAGCGTCGAGGACCAGCTGGTGCCAGATCCGCCGGCGTCGGTCGACGTCGTCGCGCTGAGAGCAGATGCGGAGGTGCAGGCCGCCTTCGCGGCGCTGAAGCGCAGCTCGTCGATTGCCATGGCGCCAGGGGATCGTTTGTCCGTCGAGCACCGGCCAGGGATCGCCGGCCGGGAAGTCGTCCTGGAGGAGCGGCTGGTGCTCGAGACCCGTGCGCTCGAGCGGGTGGCGGTCCGATTCGTTCGCGGCGTCGACCTTCCAGCCCTCGTCCGGATAGCGGGCGACCACGCGCAGGTGCCCGACCTGTTCGAGGCCTACACCGCGCGACATGCCGAGGTCACCCTGCCCGACTTCCTCGGGGCGCTCTCGCTCCTGCTGGCTTCCGGGTCGCTCAGGAATGCCGAAAAAAGGCCGCCAGACGGCTGAGTCGAGCGATTGCGGGGCGCTGTCGGGTGTGCTACAAAGAGGCGGAAATCCCTCGTGTCAAGGCAGGCGACCGCGTCCATGGCGACTCTGACGACGACTCGATCCGCGATCGGCATGTGGCTGTTCGTCCTGTGGCTCGCCCCGGCGGCCGGCGCCGGCCAGGCCAGCTCAGAGTCCGATCAGGCCGAGGGCATTCCGATCGACAACGAGACGGTCGTCGCGGCCTGCGCGGCCTGTCACATCACCGACGATCCGCAGATCCTGTCGCGCATCTCCTTCCGCCGGACGACGCCCGAAGGGTGGCAGCAGACGATCAGGCGGATGGTCAGCCTGAACGACATGCTGCTCGATCCGGACGAGGCCCGGGAGGTCGTGCGCTATTTGTCGAACAACCTGGGCCTCGCGCCGGAGGAAGCGCGGGTTGGCGCGTTCGAGGTCGAGCGCCGGCTCATCGAGTACGAGTACGAAGCGGACCGCGACACCGAAGCGACCTGCAGCGCCTGCCACTCGATGGGGCGCATCCTCAATCAGCGGCGCACGCAGAAGGAGTGGGCGCTGGTGGTGGCGATGCACCGGGGCTATTACCCGATTGTCGACCGGCAGGGCTTCCGGGAGGACGGTATGGTCGGACGTGAGCCGGCCGGTCCGGACGAGACGCCGCGCCGACGCCATCCGATGAACCGCGCCATCGATCATCTCGCGGAGGTGTTTCCGCTCCACACATCGGAGTGGGCCGCGTGGTCGGCGAACGTGCGCCAGCCGCAACTCGAAGGGACCTGGGCCGTCTCGGGCCATCACCCGGGCCGCGGCCCCGTCTACGGCCGGATGGTGATCACGGCGTTGCCTGACGGCGAGGCGCAGTTCACGACCGACGCCACCCTGGTGTACGCCCGTGACGGGCGCTCGGTCCCGCACACCGGTCGTGCGATTGTGTACACCGGGTTTCAGTGGCGCGGCTCGTCGGACGCCGCGTCGGACGACACCGCCTGGCGCCAGGTGATGTTCGTCACGCGCGACTGGAGCGCCATGTCCGGCCGGTGGTTCCGGGGCGCGTTCGACGAGATCGGTCTCGACGTGACGCTCACGCGCGTCGAGGCGGGACCGATCGTGTCCGGCGTCCATCCTCCGGCGGTGCGAACATCGACCCGCGACCAGGAGCTGCGAATCTACGGCGCGAACCTTCCCGCCGACCTGGCACCCGCGGACCTGAGTCTCGGCGCCGGCATCGAGGTGTCGGATGTCCTCAGCGTCACGTCCGACATGGCGACCGTTCGCGTCGCCGTGGCCGAGGACGCGAGCGTCGGTGCGCGCGATGTGTTCGTCGGGCGCGGGGCCGGCCAACGGGCGCTGGTCGCCTACGACGCGGTGGACCGCGTCACCGTCGAGCCCCTGCGGGGGATGGCACGCGTGGGCGGCATCGTCGTGCCGAAGCAGTACGAACAGTTCGACGCGGTCGCCTGGCACAACGGGCCGGACGGCGAACCCGGCACGGACGACGATCTGCATCTCGGCGTGGTCGAGCCGACCTGGAGCCTCGAGGAATATTCCGCGACCTACGGCGACGAGGATCTGAAGTACGTCGGCTCGCTGGACCAGACCGGGCTGTTCACGCCGGCCGTGGACGGTCCGAACCCGGAGCGCGCGGGGAACCGGAACAACATCGGTGACGTCTGGGTCGTGGCGACCTTCACGCCGGAGGGCAGCGACGCGCCGCTGCGGGCGCGCGGCCATCTCGTCGTGACCGTTCCGGTCTACATGCGGTGGGACTCTTGGGAGCTAGGACGATGACAATGCGATTCCGCACAAGGCACCTGCACCGGTTCGACGCGGCGGGGAAGGCGTTTCTGTATCTCCAGAGCGCGGCGATCTTCGCGCTCGATGACGCAAGCTGCGCGCTGCTCGAGCTGCTGGGCACTGAGCCTCGCACCCGCGAGGAGGTGCAGGCCGCTCTGCAGAAGGACACGCGATGGTCGGCGGCGGAGATCGACGAAGGGATGGACGAGCTGCTGCGCGTCCAGGCCATCGCGCCCGTGAACGAAGCGCCGCAGCCTATCCCGAAGGTGATTCCGCTCGAGCCATTCCCGCTGACGACGATGGTGATGAACGTCACCAACCAGTGCAACCTCGCCTGTACCTACTGCTACGAATACGGGGAAGACAAGCTCGTCGACACCGCGAACGGCAAACAGCCGAAGTTCATGTCGGTGGAGACGGCCAAGCAGAGCGTCGACTTCATGTTCCGCGAGGCCGGCCCGAACAAGGTCGTGCACATGACCCTGTTCGGCGGCGAGACGCTGATGAACATGCCCGTCCTCAGGGTCGCGATTCCCTACGCGCGGCAGCGCGCGACCGAGGTCGGTAAGCGGGTCGAGTTCAATCTGACGACGAACGCGACGCTGCTGAAGCCGGATGTCATCGACTTCCTGATCGAGAACGATGTCGCCGTGACGATCTCGATCGACGGCCCGCAGGATCTGCAGGACAAGTTCCGTGTGTTTCACAACGGCGCCGGCAGCTACGACGTGGCGATGCCGAAGATCAAGGAGCTGCTGCGGCGGCACACGGCCAAGCCGATCGGCGCCCGTGTGACCCTGACGTCGCAGACGCTGGACGTCCAGCGGATTTTCCGGCACCTCACCGAGGAGGTCGGCTTTCGCGAGGTGGGCTTCGCGCCCGTGACGACGTCGCCGGGCCGGGAGTACACGATCGAGGACGGCGGGCTCGACAAGATGCTCAGTCAGTTCCGCGCGCTGGCCGAGGAATTCCTCGAGCACGCGGTGGAGAATCGACACCACGCGTTCGCCAACGTCAAGGACACGCTGGAGGAGATTCACAAGGGGGCCAGCAAGGCCTACCCGTGCGGCGCCGGGCTCGGCCTGATGGGGGTCGCCACCGACGGCCAGGTGGCGCTGTGCCACCGGTTCGCCGGCTCTCCCGATCACGCGCTCGGGACGGTTACCGACGGCATCGACCGGGCGCGGCAGGCCGAATTTCTCGACCGGCATCACGTGGAAAACAAGACCGATTGCCGGACCTGCTGGGCGCGCCCGCTGTGTGCCGGCGGCTGCTACCATGAAGCGCAGACGCGCTACGGGACGACCGAGCATCCGAATCTGCACTACTGCGACTGGATCCGTGACTGGACCGACATCTGCCTCCGTGTCTACGGCGAGCTCGCCGAGCGAAATCCGGCGTACCTGGCGCGTTTCGAAGGACGAGTGACCGATGAAGCATCTCAAGCCAGTTAATCAGAAGGCCGAGCGAGTCCGGCGCCACCTCGACGCCGCCGACCAACGGGACGTGGTGGCGTTGCAGCAGACCCCGCTGCGGCCGGACATCCACGTGCCGCTCGGGTGTTCGTTCGTCTTCTTCCCGGGGTGGGAGGTGGATGTCGAAGGCGGCACGGCCGGACTCTGCTCTCCGGTCGAGCGGGATCTGTTCGATTGCCATCTCGGCTGCTTCTGGCCGGCCCAGGTGCCCGATCAGCTGAACCACTCGCCGGACTGGACGGCCACGTGCGCCTCGGCCCAACAGGACTGGCGAAAAATCGATCTCATCTTTCCCTAGCCGCCCTGTCATGCGACCAGCGATTCTTGCTCTCGCGCTTGCCTGCCTGGGTGCCTCGCTTCACGCGCAGGACGGCTCGCGCCTGACGGGGGGCAACGGCACGCTGTACATCGGTGGGTACGCGCACAAGATCTACGTCATCGACGAAGCCACCGAGGAGGTCGTCGGTGAGATTCCGGTGTCCACCGGGATTCCACGCAGCCTGACGCTCTCGACCGACCGCCAGCGGTTTTACCTCAACGACATGACGGCGGAGCATTTCGAGATCATCGACATCGCGTCGCGGTCGACGGTCGACACGTTCACGCTGAGTGAAGGAACCACCCGGACGCGCATCGAAAGCTTCGCCGTCGATCCTGAGGAGCGCTCCGTCATCCTCCTGACGCGCGGGTTGTCGAAGCTCGTGGATCGGTTCAAGATTGGCGAGCCGGAGCTCGCGCTGTACGACCTGTCGACTCACGAGCGCCTGCGAACGATTCCCTGGCCGAACGACGAGGCGCGCCCGGGGCTGAACATGCTGTTCTCGCCGGACGGGTCGCTGCTGTACTTCTTCGTCGATCAGGTCGTGATCTACGAGACGACCGATTTCACCGAGGTGGATCGGTGGGACCTCTCCGAGCCGCTGGAGCCCGGCCTCGGCCCGATGCGCTTCGGCTTTCGCAGAGGGCTCAACGAGGCCTTCGGGTTCTACACCGGATTGTTCACGGTGCCATCGCCCGTGCGGGACGGCCGGCAGATGGGCGTGGCACGCGTCAATCTCAACGAGAAAGAGGTCGAGTACTTCTACACGCTCGGGCCGGCGACCGGGGTTGGCTTCAGCGTGACGCCGGACGGGACGAAGGCCTACGGCCTCGTCCAGGAAATCGGGCACTACGAATTCTGGGCATTCGACCTGGAAAACCGCCGCCTAGGCCGCCGGCAGCGGTTCGACGGCCGGCCGCGCATGGCGCTGAAGTCCAGCTCGAACGGCCAACTGCTGTACGTCTACCAGGCTGGCCAGACCATTGATATCTACGAGGCCGAGACGTTTCGATACCTGCGCACGCTCGACCTCGAAGCCGACGCCACGACGGACCTGATCGTCATGCCGGCCGGCGGCGGCCAGTAGCGGCGCCGTTGCCTGAGCCCAGCCTGTCGCGCGCGCTGGCCTACGTCACGCCCTACTGGCGGCGGCTGGTACTGGTGCTGGTGCTGAGTTTGATCAGCACGGCGCTGTCGCTGGCGATTCCCTACCTCTCGAAAACCCTCGTCGATTCCGCATTGCTCGGGCGCGATCTGTCTGCGCTGCAGTCGATCGTCGGCGCGTTCGTGGCCATCATGCTCGTGAGTTTCGGCCTGAACGTCGTCAGCGGCTTGCGCTACACGCGGGTGTCGGCCGAGATTCTGTTCGACATGCGGCTGGCGCTGTATCGGCACCTGCAGCGCCTCTCGCCCAGGTTCTACGCGCGCACCCGCCTCGGCGACATCGTGTCGCGCATCAACACCGACATCGGCGAGATTCAGCGGGTCGCCTCGGAGGCAATCCTGGCGACGCTCGGCAACGTGCTCTTCCTGGCCGGCTCGCTGACCATGCTCGTCTGGCTGGACGCCCGGCTGTTCCTGCTGAGCGCCTGCTTCCTGCCGCCCAGCGTGTGGGCGCTCGTCCACTACCGGCGGCGGCTGGAGGGCCGGGTCCGCACGCTGCGGGAGCGAAGCGCCGACCTGGGCAGCTTCCTGATCGAGACGCTCCAGGGCATGAAGCTCGTCGTGACGTCGAACGCCCAGGCGCGCGAGACCGCCAAGTTCCGCGCTCGCAACGACGCCTTCATCAGCGCGCTGATGTCGATGCAGTGGGTCACGTATCTGTCGGGCGGGTTGCCCGGCCTCCTGCTGTCCGGCAGCACGGCCATCGTCTTCCTGTACGGCGGTAGCCGCGTCATCGACGGCACCATCACGATGGGCACGCTCGTGGCGTTCATGGCCTACCAGATGCGGGTGCTGCCGCCGCTCCAGGCGCTGATGGGGCTCTACACGAACCTGGCGACCGCCCGGGTCTCGCTGGGGCGGGTCCACGAGCTGCTCGACGCCCGGGTTGACGTCGTCGAATCGGCCGATCCGACGTCACTTCCGTCAGTGCGGGGCCGGGTGACGTTCGAGCACGTGACGGTGACGTTCGACCGCGGCGGGCCGGTGCTCGACGACGTCTCGTTGGAGGTCGAGGCGGGTGAAGTGCTCGCCATCGTCGGTCCCAGCGGCAGCGGGAAGTCGACGCTGGCCGATCTCATGCTTCGGTTGATCGATCCGGACGCCGGCCGGGTCCTGCTCGACGGCCACGATCTGCGGCACCTGGCGCTCGAGGACGTCCGGCGACACATCGCACTCGTCGACCAGGACCCCTTTGTCTTTCACGCCACGCTCGCCGAGAACTTGCGGTACGCGCGACCCGAGGCGACCGATGACGAGCTGGCGGCGGCGGTCCGCGCCGCGGGTCTCGCCCCGTTTGTGGACCGTTTGCCGGACGGCTATGACACGCCAGTGGGCGAGCGGGGCGGGGCGTTGTCGGCCGGCGAACGACAGCGGATCGCCATCGCACGCGCGTTCCTCGCCCAGCCGGCCGTGCTCGTGCTCGACGAGCCCACGGCCGCGCTCGACCCGCCGACGGCCCGGCAGGTGCTCGAGGGCTATGCGGCGATCATGCGGGACCGCACGACGATCGTCGTGTCGCATCGGCTGGAGCTGGCGCGGCAGGCTGACCGCGTCATCGTCCTCGACGGCGCGAAGGTCATCGAAGAGGGGAGGCCGTCGGACTTGGCCACTGCCGGCGGCGCCTTCGCGCGGCTGTTCGATGCCGACCCTGGTCCCTCCCCTGAACATGAAGAGCGGTCTGACCCGCTTTCTGGGGCGCGCGGCGGATATGGGCGCTGATCCCTGTTCGGAACGCGTGGCGGTTGCGGTCGTTGACAGCGGGGTCCACGCCGGCCACCCGCACGTGGGATCGGTGGCGGGCGGCGTGGGCGTGGCCGCGGATGGCGGCCTGCACCCGGACTTCGTCGACCGGCTGGGTCACGGGACGGCGGTGGCCGCAGCCATCCTGGAGAAGGCACCGCGCACCATCATCCAGGCCGTGAAGGTGTTCGACGGCGAGCTGTCCACGAGTGTGGAGGCGCTCGTGGCCGGCATCGACTGGGCGACTGGCGCCGGCGCGCGCCTCATCAACCTGAGCCTTGGGACGGCGCAGGCCGCGCATGCGGACGCGCTGCGCGCGGCGGTCGGGCGCGCCGCCGACACGGGCGCCGTCATCGTCGCGGCGGCGGCCGACGGCGACGTGCGCTGGCTTCCCGGCACTCTACCGGGTGTCGTGCCGGTCACGCTCGACTGGGACTGCCCGCGCGATCGCTATCGCTGGTCCACGGTAGACGGCGTGGTCGTCTTCGCCGCCTCCGGCTACCCGCGGCCGATTCCCGGTGTGCCGCCGCCGCAAAACCTCAAGGGCTTGAGCTTCGCCGTGGCCAACCTGACGGGATTCGCCGCGCGGGCGCTCCAGTCGGCTCCGGCTGAGGGGTTCGATGAGGTTGTGCGGGTGCTGGTCGCCGGCGGTGCGGCTTGAGCTTCGCCCGTCAGCGCGCCCGGAAGGTCTCGGCGGCGCCGGGGGCGGTGAACTCGATCCGCTCGTCGCCGATGTGTCCGGTCACCCGGTAGGTCACGCGCATCTGCAGGAAATCCATCTCACCGCCGAACAACCCGCGGTCCATCCTGGTCACCTCGGCCGCCTCGACGTCCAGCTCCATCGTCAAGTTCATCTGGCGACTCCAGCCGCGCACGATGATCCGTCGCGGCCAACCGAGATTCGGATCGTCCTCGTCTTCGATCTCCAATATCGTCACGCGCGTGACGTAGCCGAGCGGCCCGTCCGGACCGATCGCCGCCAGAAAGCCAGGCATCCGCTCCGGGTCGGCGGCGTCGGGCGGCGGGTGGATCCGCCCGAAGACGAACGACACATCCTCGTGCTGTACCTGGCCCCACCGCCAGGAGACGCCTTCCCAGAAGCCCCAGTTGTGGTCGTGGTAGCCACGGCCGCCATCGAGCGTGACACGCTCGGTCCCGATCGTCAGGGCGCCGCCGATCGATCCGGACAGGACGGGCACGACGTAGCCCGTGACCCAGCCGTTCGCGCCGTCGATCGAGAACGGCGGAAACGCCTGGCCCGGTTCCGGGTCGAGCACAATGTCTCCGGTGAGGCGCTCGGTCGCGCCGGCCGATCCCGTTTGGCGGATCAGGTCGAGCGAGATTCGGTATGTCGCTCCGTCGAGCCGGACCGCGTTGCCGCCGATGGTCAGGTCGGGTGCCCCCGCCAGCAGCGTCGGTTCGTCGATTTCCTCGGACGCGGTGTACGACGTCATCCGTCCGTTCCGGTCGAGCTGCAGGCGAACCCCGGCGAGCCGCCGCCCCGAGTCGGTGCGTGGCCCCACCATGAACGTCAGGTAGAAGCGCGTCTCGCCGGTCTGACCGTTGAAGTACAGCCATTCGGCCCAGGAGTCGGCGCGGTGCGGGACGTCGGGGATCGGGTGGAACCGGTCCATCGCGCGCAGCACGTCGTCCGGGTCGGGGTCCAGCCAGGCCGCGTCGCGCGGGGCATCGACCCAAGCCTCGAATCCGGCCGTCTCGACGTCACCGAGCGCTCGCTCGAGGCTCGGAATGCCGCCTTTCGCCCTGATTTGAACCGGGTCGCCGTCGCGCATGAGATACAGCGTGTCCCTGGCCCAGGGCGAGGCCGCCTCGACGTAGTGACCGAGTGGCGGTGTGGACAGCACGTTGGACAGCATGAACTTGGCGCTCGGGAGCATGTCGGTCGCGCCGCCAATGGAGACATGGCCACCCCCGGCGAGTGCGGAAGATCTGGCCTGCTCGAGAATCACCTCACCTATGCCAAGCAGGCTCGCCATGACCGAGACGCCGAGGCCGAAGCCGCACGCCAGAACGCTGCTGCGAACTGGGCGCGCCAGCAATGCACGCAAGGCCAGTCGGAACATCACGGTGACCCCTCCGGCATGATGGTGCCGTCGTGCATGCGCAGTTGGCGCGCGGCGCGTCGCCCGATCGTCGCATCGTGAGTCACGACGACGATAGCGTTGCCGTCGGCGTGGACCCGGTCGAGCAGCTCCGCGATCTGCTCGCTGGTCTTCTCATCGAGCTCGCCGGTCGGCTCGTCGGCCAGCAGCAACCGCGGCCGGTTGGCGAGCGCCCGCGCCACGGCGACCCGCTGCATCTCGCCACCCGACAGCTGCGACGGCCGGTGCTGCGCGCGGTGTCCGAGGCCGACGTAGTCCAGCAGCTCCGCGGTGCGCTCCCGACGCTCGGCCTTGCCGACCCCGGCCTCGCCCTGCGGCAACTCGACGTTCTCCCACGCCGTCAGCATCGGCAGTAGGTAGAACCGCTGAAAGACGAAGCCGATCCGTGTCAGACGGATCTGGCTCCGGCGGGCATCGGGCAGCGCGCTGACGTCCTCTCCTTCGAACCGCAGCGTGCCGGAGGTCGGCGTGTCCACCGAGCCGAGCAGGTGCAGCAAGGTGGACTTCCCGCAGCCTGATGGGCCGGTCACGGCGACGTACTCGCCCGGATCGACCCGGAGCGAGACGTCCCGCAGCGCGGTCACCGGGCCGGCCGGCATCGGGAAGGTCTTGGTGAGCCCTGTGGCTTCGATCACCGGCGGGCTCATCCGACCACCTCGTCGCGCAGCGTCGACGCCATCGGCAGTCGGGATGCCAGGTAGACCGGGTAACCCGCGGCCAGCGCGCCGGCGGTGGCCAGCAGCGCGACATGCAGCAGGACCGCCTGTGGTTGGAGCACGAAGAAATGCAAGTCGCCCGGGATACCCGGCATGGTCTTCAAGATCCGGTCGAGCCAGGTGGCCAGCAGGAGGCCCAGCGGCAGGGCGAGCGCGCCACCGATGCCGACCATGAGCACGGATTCCCAGAGCAGGTCCGCGGCGATGCGTCGCCGGCCGAAGCCCAGCGCGCGCAGCGCCGCGATCTCGGCAAAGCGCTGGTTGACCGAGACGGTCAACACCACCGAGATCAGCAGAAACGCAAACAGCAGCGTGACGGTGGCCAGCACCGTCGAGATCTGGCGGAAGTAGGAGAAACCGACCAGTTCGAACCGGCCGACGAGCTGATCGTTCGAGAAGACGTACAGGTCGGGACGAAGCCGCCGGATCGCCTCGACTGCCGCTTCCGGCGTGACACTGCCGTGCGACGCGACGAGGAACACGTCGGCCTGGTCCTGCGTGCCGCCGCACGCCCGGTCGAAATCGGCGATCGTCACGGCGGCGGTGAGCTGCGAGTCCGAGTCGAACGGGAAGGTGGCGATTCCGGCCACCTGGAACTCCATGCTCGGCAAGATCGACTGACGGCCCAGGCACTCGCTGCGCACCGTAACGGTTTGGCCCGGCGACAGGCTCAGCTCCGAGGCCATGCTTCGGTTGACCACGATCGTCGAGGGGCCGCCGTCCGCGTCGTTCTCCATCTCGATGAGGTCGGCACCCTCGATGACCGTCCAGGCACCGCGTCCACTGATGGAGCCGATCAGCGTGAAGCCCTCCGGACGCCGCGTCGAAAGGACGACCTCAGCCTGATCAATCCGCATCGGGACGACGACCTCGATCTCCGGCAGCGCCTCGATCGCCGCCGCCGTGGCGGCTGCGTCGCCGACCCGGGCTCCGGTCAGCGGCATCGACGGTGTCGCCATCACGCGGGCGTCGAATCCGATCTCACCGAGCAGACTGCGAAACGAGATCAGCATGCCTTGCGACAGCAGGAGCATGTCGAACAGCAGGGCGCCGATCGCGGCGACGCCGGCGATGGCCAGAACGGCGCGCGCCGGCTGGCGAAACAAGCTGCGCCAGGCGAAGGCAAAGGAGCTCATCGGCGAATCAGGGCGAGCACCTCACGACGCAGCAGCGTCCAGGAGGCGACGAGGCTCGCGACGAGGCCGAGCGGGACGGCTATGGCAACGCACTGCCAGGCGACCTTCGGCGAGACGCGGACGAAGACGAGCGCCGTGTCGTAGCGCCATTGAAAGAACCGGTTGAATCCCTCTTCGCTGACCAGGGCCAGGACGATGCCGAAGGCGGCGCCGGCCACCGCAATAATCAAGCCTTCGAGCAACACCTGTGCCAGCACCCGGCTCTTTTTCAGCCCGATCAGCCGGAGGATGCCGGCCGTTTCACGGCGCTCGTCGGCCCGCATCACCATCAGTGCCAGGAGGAACGCCGTGCTTGCAAGGATGGTGACGATGGCGATCGCCAGATGGAACTGCTCGAGCACGACGAAGGGGTTGCCGTCGTCTCCACGGACGGTGGACCGGATGCTCAGCCCGGGAACTCGTCTGACGACCGCCCGCGAGAACTCCCTTCCCTGGGCCGGATCGCGTAGGGCGACATTGATCGCGTCCACGGCCTCCGCCGCCTGCGGATCGTCGGGATCGGCGATGAGATCGAGCATGTCCGGCAGGTGCAGGCGCGCTTCCAGGCGCTGCGCGCTGAACCGGGTCGGGTCCGGGACCGGCTCGTAGACCCCGACGATTCGAAACGATCGCGCTCCGACGCCGGTCGGATCGCTGGAGAGATCGACGATGTCGCCAATGTGCAGCGCCTGAGATTCCAGGAGCTGGCGCGAGACCAGGATGTCCGGCCCGGCCGGAGGCGGGCTCGCGCGTCCACCGGGCGCGCCCTGGGCCAGCAGGCTCGAACCGATGATGGTGGCGGTGAGGCCGACGATTGCGCCGCGCATGAGGTTCAAAAATATCACGTTGCCCAGGCCTGCCAGCGGTCGTTTCGTTGCTCCACCTTCAGATCGATGCCGAAGCAGCGGGACAGGGTCTCCCCGGTCAGCGTCTGGTCCAGCGGACCGGCCGCCATCCGCCTGCCGCCCGACAGCATCAGGACATGGGTGAATCCGGGAGGAATTTCGTCCACGTGGTGGGTGACGAGCACCGTCGCCGGAACCGCCGGATCGCGCGCCAGCGTCGAGAGCGCGCCGACGAGGGTCTCACGTCCCTCCAGGTCGAGGCCTGCGGCCGGCTCGTCCAGCAGCAACAGGCCGGGGTCGGCCATGAGCGCGCGCGCCAGCTCGACCCGTTTGCGCTCGCCGGACGCCATCGTGCCGAACGTCCGGTCGGTGAGATGAGCGCACCCGAAGCGCGCGAGCAGCGCACGCGCCTGCGTGTAGTCCGCGTCGTCGTAGCGGTGCCACCAGGTCGCCAGCGCGCCATGCTTGGCGGTGACGACGACATCGACCGCCGAGAGACCGGGACGCAGCAGGTCGGCGAGCCTCACGCCGGCGTAGCCGATCCGCCGCCGCAGCGCGCGCACGTCGGTCCGGCCGAGCCTCTCGCCGAGGACCTCGACGTCGCCGCGCAGCGGGTGCTGGTAGAGCGAAGCCACCTGGCACAGCGTCGTCTTGCCCGATCCGTTCGGGCCCAGGACGATCCACCGTTCGCCGCGCGCCACCGTCCAGTCGAGGCCGTCCAGGATCGCCCGGCCATCGCGGACGACGGTCACGTGCCGAAGCTGCAAGGCGGCGGTCACCTCGACGGTTTCGGTACCACGCTGGACGTTCACCACGGGCTGCTAGCAGCGGGGTAGAGCGCCCTGAGCCGGCGCACGTCGTCGTCCGACAGGCCGGAGACACGCTGGATGTCCTCCCGGCCGGTCAGCCGGTCGCGGTAGCGCTGGAAGTAGGCGGGAATGTCGCCGCCGTGGCCGAAGAAATACATGATGTCGGCGAAGTCGGCGGTATGCTCCAGCCCGAACCCGTGGCCGAGCTCGTGCAGACAGGTGAGATAGACGATGGTGTCGCGAAACAGCGGGTCGCGGTCGGCGCGGGCGGCGATCTCCGGGCCGAGCGCGTGCACGTCCGGCATGACGAAGATGACGGCGCCGCGGCGGCCGTCCACGACGATCGGCCGCATTTCGCCGTACAGGCCGCCGGCGGGTGAGATCCAACGAAGATGGACGAGGGCCGACCCTGGCTCCGCGGCTTCCAGTGCGAAACGGCCGTCGCTCGCCCGCTCCCACGCCTCCATCGCCCACCGCGCCAGCGTTTCATCGCCCGCTTGAAACCCCGTGATCCCGAACCCGTCGCCGATGACGTAAGGGATCGGGCGGCTCGTGTCGAGCGTGTCGAGGAAAGGCAGGCTGCGCTGCTGTGCGGCGAGTGTGACTGCGCCGGCGATGATGGCGATCATGGCGACGCCGGTGACGGTGATGAGGAGCCGGTCTCTCAGTTGCGTCATTCTGAATGAGTGCCAGCCGTGCCGGGGCCGCGCAGGACGCGCCCCGGCATGGCGCCGGTATGCCGGCCTTCGGCGACGACCACCTCACCGTTGACGACGACCCAGTGAACGCCGGTGGCGAGGCGCTGCGGATCCGCGAACGTCGCCGTATCGGTAATCGCCTCCGGATCGAAGACGACGACGTCGGCCCGCCGGCCCGACTCCAGGATGCCCCGGTCGTCGAGGCCGAGACGCGACGCCGGCAGGCTCGTGATCTTGCGAACCGCTTCGGGCAGCGTCAGCACGCCTTGGTCCCGGACGTAGTGGCCGAGTACGCGGGCGAAAGTGCCGTACGAGCGCGGGTGCGGGTGCGTCCGGCCCAGGATGCCCTCCGGCGCCAGCGCCGTGCCGTCACTGCCGATCGTCGTCCAGGGCAGCGCCATCGCGTAGGCGACATCCTCCTCGCGCATGCCGAAGAAGATCCCGCCGGCCGACCCGTCCGCCTTGTCGATGATCTCCAGCAGCGCGTCGGTGGGGTCGACGCCCATCGCCGCGGCGATCTCATGCAGCCGCATGCCCAGGTACTGGCGGTGCGGCTCGTGTGGGGTGCGGCCTACCATGATGGTCTCCGGCGTGCTCCCGCCGAGGTCGCCGGCCAGATCGACCACGACCTCGGTCCGGATGCGTGCACGCGTCTCAGGATCTCGCAATCGCTCGACCAGCCGGTCCCGGCCGCCCTCCTGCGCCCAGTCGGGTAGCCGGATGTTCAGCGTCGTCTGGCTCGCCGCATATGGATAGAGGTCGGCGTAGATCCGGAGACCCGTGCCCTGCGCCTCCTCGATGAGGGCTGCGGCGTCCTGGATCGTCACGTCGGTGCCGCTGGGAACCGGACGCGCCGACGACCGCTTGAAGTGCAGGACCTCGACCTGCACGTTCGCTTCGCGGCCGATCCGGATCGCCTCGTTCAGCGCATCCAGCAGGCCGCTGCTCTCGTTCCGGATGTGCGAGACGTAGATGCCGCCGTGACGGCCGGCGGCGGCTGCCAGCCGGACGAGCTCTTCGGTGGAGGCGTAGCTGTTCGGTGGGTAAATGAGGCCGGACGAGAGGCCAACCGCCCCCTGGCGCATCGCTTCCTCGACGTGCGCCTCCATCTGCGCCAGCTCGTCTTCGGTGGCCGGCCGGTTGTCGTAACCGACGACGGCGGCGCGCACCTGGCCGGCGGCCACCGTCGAGAGGACATTCACGCTCGGCGGCGCCCGCTCGAGCCGGGCGAAGTACTCGGCGAGCGTCGTCCAGTCCAACGTCAGGTCCAGCGCCGCCAGCGTGCGCTCCAGCTCGGGCCGGGCCGGACCCAGCGCCGGGGCGGCCGAGTTCGCTTCGCCCAGCAGTTCGGTCGTGACGCCCTGCATCACCTTCGACAAGGCGCGGCCGTCGACGAGCAGCGTGTAGTCGGAGTGACTGTGCATGTCGATGAAGCCGGGCGCCACGGTGAGCCCGGTCGCGTCGATCGTCTCGGCGGCCGTGGAGGCCGAGAGATCGCCGACAGCGGCGATGGCGTCGCCGCGAATGCCCACGTCGGCCCGCACCGCTGGCGCACCGGTGCCGTCCAGCACCTGTCCGCCGCGAATGACGAGATCGAAGTCGGGCGGTGCGCCGCACCCGAAGGTGACCAAGGCGACGAAGCCGATGACGACGACGAAGTTGAGCCCGAACCGGGGTGTCGCGTGACGCATGTCCTTCTCCGTGTGGTTAACAGCCCGTCAGCTGTCGAATCGGTAGGCTGCTAGGATAGCGCATACCGCCGTGCCTCAGACCGCCCCGTTTCGCCCCGTGCGCGATCTGCCTGTCGGCGCGCTCCTGACGCACCTCGCCGAGGTGCTGCCCGACCAGGAGGCGCTGGTGTATCCGAGTCGACGCCTCAGCTTCGCCGACCTGGAACGCGAAGCGCGGGTAATCGCCAAGGGCCTGATGGCAGCCGGCGTCGGGGCGGGTGAGCGGGTCGCGCTCTGGGCGACGAACGTGCCCGAGTGGGTGGTGCTGCAGTTCGCGTTGGCGAAGATCGGCGCCATCCTCGTGACCGTCAACACGTCGTTCCGGGCCGGCGAGTTCGAGTATCTGCTGCGGCAAAGCGCCTCGAGCACCGTCATTACGATCCGCGGCGTGAAGCCGACCGACTACGTCGCGATTCTGGAAGCGCTCGGTGCGCTGACCGCCGCCGACGCACCGACCCGCGCGTCGGCGCTCCGGGTCGAGCGAGTCATCTACATCGGTGACGATCGCCCCGCTGGTGACGACGGCCTGATGCCGTACCCGCGGCTGAGAGCCCTGGCGTCGGAGATAAGCGATGACGCGCTCGACGCACGATCCGCTGCCGTCGGCGTCGACGACGTGATCAACATGCAGTACACCTCCGGAACCACCGGCTTCCCGAAGGGCGTGATGCTCTCCAGCCGGAACATCGTCAACAACGGCTTCGCGCTGGGAGCCGGCCTGGCCCTCACACCGGGCGACAGGTTGTGTCTGTGCGTGCCGTTGTTTCATTGCTTCGGCTGTGTCATCGGCGTGTTGGGCACGTTCACCCACGGGGGGTGCCTCTGTCCCGTCGAGCGCTTCGAGCCGCGCGCCGTGCTCGAGACCATCGAGCGCGAGCGCTGCACGGTCATTCACGGCGTCCCGACGATGTTCCGTGCGATGCTCGAGGAGCCGGACTTCGACAACTTGGACGTGACGTCGCTGCGCACCGGGATCATGGCCGGCGCGCCCTGTCCCGAGCCGCTCATGCGGCGCGTGATCGGCGACATGCACGTGCCGGAAATGACGATTGCCTACGGGCTGACCGAGGCGTCGCCCGGCGTCACGGCGACGGCGCGCGACGACTCGGTGGCGCACCGAACCCAGACGGTGGGACGCAAGCTGCCGGAGGTGGAGGTGCGCATCGTCGATCCGGCGACGAAGCAGCCGCTGCCGAGCGGCGAGCGAGGCGAGCTCCAGACCCGCGGGTATCACGTGATGCAGGGGTACTACGACAATCCTGAGGCGACCGCGGCTGCAATCGATCCGGACGGTTGGCTCAACACCGGCGACCAGGCCCTCATCGATAGGGATGGCTACGTTCGCGTGACCGGGCGCATCAAGGACCTGATCATCAGCGGCGGCGAGAACATCGACCCGAGCGAGGTGGAAGCCTGTCTGCGCGCGCATCCGGCCATCGCCGATGCCTACGCCTACGCCGTGACCGACGAGCAGTGGGGCGAGCGGGTGGCGGCTGCCGTGCGTCTGGAGGCTGGGGCGTCGGCGACCGCCGATGAACTCATCGCGGCCTGCGACGGGAAACTGGCCGGCTTCAAGCTGCCGCGCGCCATCAGGTTCGTCGAGGAGTATCCGATGACCGCCTCCGGCAAGGTCCAGAAGTTCAAGCTGCGCGAGCTGCACGAAGCGGAGTTGGCGGGGTCGGAGACCTGACGCCGGCGTTTCTCTTCAGCTTTGGCGCTCTCGGCTCAACTCCATGTCGATCTCGACGCCCTCGGTCCACCGGCGGTCAAGCGGTCCGGCGGCTCCACCCTCGGCCACCTCGAGGGTGACCTGCATCGGCCCGCGCGCCGTCTTGCTTTGATATTGACGCAGCACGAGCGACGTTCCCGCGCTGAATACCGCCTGATCCTCGGTCCTCCTCACCGGGTCGGAACCCAGCAGCTGGCCGTAGGCTGCCGACGCTGCCTCGAGATCGGCCACCTCGACAGTCACGCTGGCGATTGCCAGCGCGCCATTGGCGTGGGTTCTCACGTCTCCTTCGGGCACGCGCAGCGGCCGCGACGTCGTGTCGGCGCAGACAAACGGCAGCGTCTGGTCGTGGGGAAATCCGAACTGCCACGCGACCCGCTGACCGTCCGGCCGGGTGCGCCCACCAGGGAACGGGCCGTCGATCTGGAGTCCCCGCGCTCTGGCTTCGGCGATTCGGCGCGTGGCATCGTCCGCGTCCGGGACGAGAGCGTAGTCGACAAGGCCCTCGGTGACCGCGCCACGCCGTCGCAGCCGGCATCCGAACGACGGCTCCTCCGGGACGAAGCGGTCGAGCAGGCCGAGGCGCCGCAGCAGGCGCAGCCGCGCGAGCATCCACCGGCTCGTGAACGCCACCAGCTCGAGGTAGGTGTCGTCTTTGAAGACGACGAGCGCGTTGTGGGTGGCGCCGTCGGCGTGCCGGCCGCCCGGCGCGACCGTGAAGCCCAGCCGGCGGTAGTTCTCCGTGGCGGCGTCGAGATCGCGGACGAGGATGACGAGGTGGTCCAGTCTTAAGGCTAGGCGCAGGCCCGGGGGTGAGCCCATGGTCACCCCCGAGCTTACCAGCTCGACAGTCCGCCAAGCAGTCGGTTAGAACAGTTCCCGCCCGTCCGATCCCCAGAGTGGCTGGACGCTGCCCCGTGTGGAAATCTGCCAGCGCCCGTCGTCAACGTTCGGGAACGGGCGGACCTAGACTTCAACCTCTCCCGACGCAAGCGACTCTAGCCGCCCAGGAAAGTTCCGTATTCCGATGACCGCTCGCCGTCCATCGCAAGCACCCCGAGATCACGGCTCGCACGCTGGTGGTACGCCGAGATCCACGAGGGCCTCGAAGAGGTCGTGTCTGCAGGCGATGTACTGATCGTTAGTCAAATCGGTTTCATCCTCGAAGGAACCGTCAGGAAGAACGAATCCGCAAAAGCCACCAAAGCCCGGGTCAGTATTATCTGGGGACCCAGTGAAAAATTGGGTAAGGCCATCACCACCGACAACTAGGACATGGTCCGGGTTGCACACCCTAAAGCGAGCCTCTGCCCGGTCCAAGCCCTCCAAGGTTGTCAAGTCGCACGGACACACTACTTCCGGGTCTTCTTCGTCTTCTCCGTCAGGGGTGGGGTCGCACACATCCCCGATGCCGTCAAAGTCCGCGTCAGCCTGGTCTGCATTGGCATCCGCCGGGCAATTGTCACACGCGTCCCCGACGCCGTCCGAGTCCAGGTCATCCTGGTCTGGATCTGGGGCGCGTTGCCGCGGGCAATTGTCACTGTTGCAATCGGTCTGCGAAGCGCTGCCGGGGTCACCGAAGCCGTCACCATCGGTATCGGGGTAGGACGTGATCGGGAGGTTGTCCCCATGCCTAACATGTGCAGCTACCGCACTTGGATTGACAAAGAGTGAAGCGACGCTGCCGTTGCCCCGCACGTGGCACACCTCGGCGGTGTTCGCCCTGGCCGCCGTGACGTCGCTACCCCCGTTGAGCGTGACTTCACTCTGGACAGCAATCCCGCCACCGATCGCAGAGGGGCTACTGGGGTTCTCGCCAGCGCCGCCACAGGTGACAGCGAGCATGGTGGTGGCCGCGACCCCCAGCAAGGCTACGAACCGATACGACACCGCCGTCCGCAAATACCTGTTGTGCACGGGTGAGCTCCTCTTCGTAGTTGCCAGTCGCGCTACTGCTGCGGCTCTCACCGCACGCGTCGTACTGGACGCTATCGTCAATCGGAATCCGTGCTGGGGCCTAACATCTTACCGTGACTCGATGTGACAGAAACCACATTTATCAATTTCAATTTTGTAATCAGCAGAACTGTCATTTCGCGGCTCCGCGAGGTTCCGAAATTGTAATCGAGCCCCGGAGGCCCGTGCGGCGCTGGACGCTTTGCGGGAAGGGGGCGAGCTATTGGCCTATCACCACGGCTTCGAACGGATCAACCCCAGGCAGATGGATGGCGATCTGCTCGACATCGTCGGGCGGGGCGGGGAACTTGGCCCAGGCGGTGAGCGGCGCGTCGGCGCGGACGACGACGCCGGCGTCATTCGTATCATTTGTATCATGCGCATGCTCGGTGGCGACCGGTCGGCCGGCGTCATCCTCGAGGACGAGGTACTTCTTCTGGTGGGTTTCGTCGAGGAGATAAGCCCCGCGCGTCAGCGCATACGGGTCGTCATCATCGTCATCTCTTAGAGTCACGCCGTCCTCGAGGTCGGTGCGATACTGCCAGTGGACCGTGATCGCATCGCCGTTCCGGGACACCTCGAGCAGGTCCACTTCGACACCGGCGATCTCATACTCGGCGACGGCCAGGGCACTCGCTTCCGCCGTCAGTTCCTCCGACCCGGGAATCGGGTCTGCCGCGGCGGCAGCGCCGGTCGGAGCGGCATCGCTGGGCTGATCAGATGAATCAGTCGAATCAGACGGATCGGCCGAGGAGGCGCCGCCGCAGCCGGCCCCGAACAAGCCGATTAGCGAGATCAGCAGCGTGAGAGTCATGGGATGGAACGAAAGACGTTGCCGGACGCGCACGATCAGGCATTGTAACCGCCCGCGACCTCAATCGCTATAGATTCGCTGGAAGGTGCCACCGAAGATCTTCTGCTGCGCCGCGTCGTCGACCCCCAGCTCGCGCAGGATGGCATGCTGCTGCTCGTAGATCGGCTGCTGCCAGCCGCGCGGGAAGAAGGACGAATCGGTCCCGAACATCAACCGCTCCGGTCCCACGACGCTGAGCGCCTGCTGGAAGACCTCGGTCAGCGACAGGCCCGGGTGGTACTTGATCCAGCTGTTGGAGCTGGAGGTGTCGAAGACGATGTTCGGGCACAGGTCGGCCGCCATCAGCGCCTCGCGCGTGAAGCCGGCGGCGAAGTGGGGAATGACGACGGTCAGGTCGGGATGGGCGCCGGCCAGCGGCACCAGCGCCAGTGGATCGCCCAGCCGGATGTCGAACCGGCTCGGCAGTCCCAGCTTCTTCCGGACACCGACTGACAGGACGCCGCAGTGCACGAAGATCGACCGGGCGCCGTGCTCGGCGGCCAGCGCGAAGACACGCGCCGCCTCCGGCGAGTCGAGCCGAAACCGGTGCATCGCCGGAAACAGGCAGATCCCCCGAAAGCCGAGCTCGGTGAGCGCCCGTTTTACCCGGTCGTCCGCATCGGGCTGCGCCGGGTTGAGCATGAACAGGCCGACGAACCGGTCCGGATGTCTGGCCACGGCGGCGGCGACCGATGCCTCGTCGCCCGGCACGCTGGCGATGAGCGCCGCGCGGCCGACCTGGTGGGCGTCGAGCTCCCGCACCCAGCGATCGGCGAGCGTGTCGGCGTCGCCCGGGGCATCCCAGCCGAGCGATCCGGTGATGGCGGCCACCGGCTCCGGAGTGCCGCCGCCGGCACGCTCCTTCGCGAGCGCACCGAAGAAGCCTTCGGAGAAGAAGTGGCAGTGGGCGTCGTGAATGGTCACGGATCGTCCTTTCGCGAGTCAGCCTACGTCCCAAGCATACGCGGAACCTCAGGTGGGCCGCACCCGAGACGCGACGTTTGGTAGTGTCTGAGGTTTCAGACACTACCCGACGTTTTTCACCGGCGCGTGACAGGTGATAGGCTCGACCGACTGAGCACCCATGGACTACGTGAATCTCGGCTCGACCGGCCTGAAAGTCTCGCGGCTCTGCTTCGGCACGATGACCTACGGCGACCCCGCCTGGCGTGACTGGGTCCTGCCGGAGGACGAGGGCCGGCCGTTCATCAAGCGGGCGCTGGAATGCGGCATCAACTTCTTCGATACGGCCGACATGTACTCGGTCGGCGTGAGCGAGGAGATCCTCGGGCGCGCGCTCGAGGAGTTCGCGAGCCGCGATCAGGTGGTCATCGCCACCAAGGCGTTCTACCCGATCGGCGAGGGGCCGAACGACCGCGGGCTGTCGCGCAAGCATCTGTTCGACGCCATAGACGGGTCGCTCCGCCGGCTGGGCGTGGACCACGTGGACCTCTATCAGATTCACCGCTGGGACCCGGAGACGCCGATCGAGGAGACGCTCTGCGCGCTGAACGACATCGTGCGCGCCGGCAAAACCCGCTACATCGGCGCGTCGAGCATGTATGCCTGGCAGTTCGCGAAGGCGCTCTATCTGTCGGACCAGCACGGCTGGGCTCGCTTCGTCTCCATGCAAAACCATTACAACCTCGTCTACCGCGAGGAGGAGCGCGAGATGATGCCGCTCTGCCGTGCGGAGGGGATCGGCGTCATTCCCTGGAGTCCGCTGGCGCGGGGCTTTTTGGCCGGCAACCGGCAGCGCACCGACTGGGGCGAGACCACACGCGCGAAGAGCGACGACTACGCGCAGGGGATGTACTACGCCGATCAGGATTTCGAGATCGTCGACCGGGTCGTCGAGATCGCGAAGGCACGCGGCGTGGCGCCGGCCCAGGTCGCGCTGGCCTGGGTGCTGCGCCAGCCGGGCGTGACGGCGCCGATCGTCGGCGCGTCCAAGATGGCGCAGCTCGATCAGGCGGTGGCCGCGCTGGACATTGCGTTGGACGACGCGGAGTGCGCGAAGCTCGAGGAGCTGTACCGACCGCGCCCGGTCCTAGCAGCCCGTGGTGAAAGTCCGCATTAAGGATCGACACGATCGATCCCCCGTACTACACTGACACGCATGGCCATGGGTAAACGACGTCGCCTGGCACGGCAAGCGTCGATGTGGATTCCGGCGAGCGACCTGCCGCGCAGCTCGGCGCATCCGTTTTATCGGCGGTTGAATCGCCTCCTCGATGACGCGGGCTTCGATGCGTTTGTCGAGGCGCAGTGCGCCCCGTTCTACGCGCCGGTCCTGGGCCGGCCGAGTCTGGCGCCGGGGCGGTACTTCCGGCTGCTGTTGCTCGGCTACTTCGAAGGCCTCGATTCGGAGCGCGCGATGGCGTGGCGGGCGGCGGACTCGCTGAGCGTGCGCAGCTTCTTGCATCTGGAGCTGCACGACCCCGCGCCCGACCACTCGACGATCTCGCGCACGCGGCGGTTGATCGATCTGGAGATGCACACGGCGGTGTTCACGTGGATTCTGCAGCGGCTGGCCGACGGCGGCTTGGTCACGGGACAGACGATCGGGATCGATGCGACGACGCTCGAAGCCAACGCGGCCTTGCGGAGTATCGTGCGCCGCGACACGGGGGACACGTATCAGGCGTTCTTGACGAAGCTCGCCCAGGCCTCGGGGATTGCGACACCGACGCGCGCGGACTTGGCGCGCCTGGATCGCACGCGACGCAAGAAGGGCTCGAACGACGACTGGACGCATCCGCACGATCCCGACGCGAAAATCACCAAGATGAAAGATGGCCGGACGCACCTGGCCCACAAAGCCGAGCCTGCGGTGGATCTCGACACCGGGGCCATCGTCGGGGTGACGGTGCAGCCGGCAAATGCCGGGGACACGACGACCCTGGTCGAGACCCTCATCACGGCCGCGGAGCAGATCGAGACGGTGCAACCAGCGGCTGACACCGTGCGCGAGCTGGTCGGCGACAAGGGGTATCACAGCAATCAGATCTTGGTGGACCTGGAGGCGGTCGGCGTGCGCGCCTACCTTTCGGAACCCGATCGCGGGCGGCGGACCTGGCGCGGCAAGACCACGGCCCGCGACGCGGTCTATCGGAACCGCCGACGCCTCCGCGGGGCCCGGGGCCAACGACTCTTGCGCCAACGCGGTGAACGGCTGGAACGCCCCTTTGCGCATCTGTACGAGACGGGCGCGCTGCGGCGTGTTCATCTGCGGGGGCACACCAACATCCTGAAGCGCGTGCTCGTCCACACCGGTGGCTTCAACTTGGGTCTGCTCATGCGTCGGCTGATCGGCGTCGGCACGCCACGGGGCCTGCAGGGCCGCCTGGCCGTGATCACCACGTTCATCGAGCTCGTGTGGCGGCTCTGGACCGTTCCGGCGCGCCTCTGGACGCCTGATCCACGTCGTTCACCCGTCGCCGGCGAAGCGACCGCGCGGGCCGAGTACGCCAGCGTCAATCTCCAAATGAGCCCTTCCACCACGGGCTGCTAGGCCACGTGTAAGATGGTCGCGGAGCCTTCCGTTTCTCCCTCGGAGCCTCCTATGGCTCCCTCTCCCCCTGGGAGAGGGTCGGGGTGAGGCCATCCCATTGCTCCCTCTCCCTCTGGGAGAGGGTCGGGGTGAGGGTAGTCATGCGAAGCTGGGCCATCTTCTTTGCACGCGTCATTCTCGGCCTCATTTTCGGCATGGCCGGTTACTGGAAGTGCTTCGTCCTGACGCCGATGGCGCACGCACAGGGCTTCTTCGTCGAAGCCTACGCCGACACGTGGATTCCAGTCTGGATGCTCTGGACGTCCGGCCTCCTCGTGCCCGTCGTCGAGCTCATCGCCGGGTGGCTGCTGGTCGTCGGGTGGCGCACGCGCGAGTCGCTGCTGGCACTCGGCTTCGTGCTCGTCCTCGTTACCTACGGCCACCTGCTGGCCCAGCCGCTCTATGTCTTCATCGAGCACGTCATCCCCCGATTGGCGCTGCTGCTCTTCGTCATGCTGATGCCGTCGGACGAAGACCAGTTCTCGGTCGACGGCTGGCTCAGGACCAGGAAACGGACACGGACTGAAGCGTAGAGGGATCGAAATCATGTCGAATGTCATTGCCTGTCGAGTTTTCGTGTTGGCCTGCCTCGTGGCCCTGGCCCTGTCGGGATCGCCGGTCAGGTCGCAGGAGGCCGGGATACGCGGCTTCCTCCCCGCCGACGTCCCAGCACAGCGCCAGCGCGAGGAAACGTTCCGCGCCGTGCCCGACCCGGACCGCCTGCGCGAGTACATGCGCGTCATCACCGAGGAGCCGCACCACGCCGGGTCGCCGGCCAGCCGGGAGGTTGCGCAGTACATGGTGGAGCAGCTCAGCAGCTGGGGGCTCGAGGTACGCATCGAGGAGCACGAGGCGCTCATGCCGATGCCGACCGAGCGGCTCGTCGAGATGGTCGAGCCGACGTTATTCCGGCTCGGACTCGAGGAGCCGGCCATTCCGGAGGACAAGGATTCTGGCGACGCGGGCGGGCTGCCGAGCTACAACGCCTACTCGGCCGACGGCGACGTCACGGCCGAGCTGGTTTTCGTGAACTACGGCATTCCGGAGGACTACGAGCAACTCGCAGAGCTGGGGATCGACGTCGAAGGCAAGATTGTCATCGCGAAGTACGGCCGGAGCTGGCGGGGCATCAAACCGAAGCTGGCCTGGGAGCACGGCGCGGTCGGCTGCATCATCTACTCAGATCCGAAGGAGGACGGCTACTTTCAGGGCAAGGTCTATCCGGACGGCCCGTACCGGCCGGCGTTCGGCGCCCAGCGCGGCAGCGTGATGGACATGCCGGTCTACCCGGGCGATCCGCTCACGCCCGGCTGGGGCGCCGAGGCGGGCGGCCGCAAGCTGGACCGGGCCGACGCGATGACCATCCTGAAGATTCCCGTGCTGCCGATCTCCTACCAGGACGCCCAGCCGCTGCTGGAGGCGCTCGATGGTCCGGTGGCGCCGGAGGACTGGCGCGGCGCCCTGCCGATCACCTATCAGCTTGGCCCCGGCCCGGCGCGGGTGCACATGAAGCTGTCGTTCGACTGGCAGGTGCGGCCGCTCTACAACGTCGTCGTCCGGATTGACGGATCGGAGTTTCCGGACCAGTGGGTCCTGCACGGCAATCATCATGACGCCTGGGTCAACGGCGCCGCCGACCCGACCAGCGGCATGGTGGCGCTGATGGAGACGGCGCGCGGACTCGCCGAGCTGCTGCAGCAGGGCTGGCGGCCGAAGCGGACGATCATCCTGGCGGCCTGGGACGGCGAGGAATGGGGGCTGCTGGGCTCCACCGAGTGGGGTGAAAAGCACGCCGCCGAGCTGCGTGCGAACGCCGTTGCCTACATCAACACCGACGGTACCCGCCGGGGCTGGCTGTCGGCCGGCGGCTCGCATTCGCTGCAGCAGTTCGTCAACGAGGTGGCCCGCGACGTGCCCGGTCCGCGCGGCGATGGGTCGGTCCGGGAGGAGCTCCGGGCGCGGCGCCTGGACGAGGCGGAGGACGACGCGGCGCGCGCGGCCATCGAGCAATCCGAGGGCTTCCCGATCAGCGCGCTCGGATCGGGCTCGGATTACACCGTCTTCCTCGACCACCTGACCATCGCCTCGTTGAACCTGTCGTTCAGCGGCGACAGCCCCAGCAGCGGCGTCTATCACTCGAAGTACGACTCGTTCGACTGGTACACGACGTTCGGCGACACCGATTTCACGCACACCCGCGCGCTGTCGCAGACGGTCGGCACCGCCATCCTGCGTCTGGCCGACGCGACCGTCTTGCCGTTCAATTTCGTCGACTATGCGGAGACGATGGCGACCTACGTCGAGGAGATCGACGAGCTGTATCAATCGCTGGCTGAACTGGATGAAGATGACCCGCTGAGCCTAAGGTTAGACCTCGTCCCGGTGCGCACGGCGGTGACGAAGCTCGAGAGTGCCGGCGCCGCCTACGAGCGGGCGCTGGGCAGCCTGGCAAGCGCCGACCCGTCGGCCGTGGCAAGCCGCCGGGACGAGCTGGCGGAGCTGAACCGTCTGCTCTACACCTCCGAGCGGGCGCTCGCCCACGACCGCGGATTGCCTGGACGCGACTGGTTCCGGCATCTCGTCTACGCCCCCGGCCTTTACACCGGCTACGGCGTGAAGACGCTGCCCGGCATTCGCGAGGGGGTGGAGCAGGAGATGTGGGACGTGGCAAGCGCCTACGTCACGCGGGTTGCCGAGGCGATCTCGGCGCTGGCCGATCAGGTCGACGAGGCGACCGCGCTGCTGTACCGGATCACCGGCTAGGTCGCCCCTCACCCCGACCCTCTCCCGGAGGGAGCGGGGGTAACGGAGGCTCCGGTGACCTTCTTGGCCTCGCCCAACCCTCTCCCGGAAGGAGAGCCGGTACGGGCGCCGGGAGAGGCTGTAGCGCAGCCTCTTAATGCGGAAGTCGGGGTCGCAGGACGCCGTAGACGTAGGTCCCGAGGAGCGCGCTCAGGAGCGCGACCCCGTAGACTGTCTCGCCGTTTCCGATCAGGGCAAAGATGGGTCCCGGACACGCGCCGGTCAGTGCCCAACCAAGGCCGAAGAGGGTCCCGCCGATCCAGTACCGGTAGCCTCTCCGACCCAGCTCCTTGGGTGGGACCGCGATGGTGTCACCCAGGACCGTTCGGACCTGGCGCGCCTTGATGAGCGCCACCGATACCATGGCCACCGCCACGGCGCATGCGATGACCCCGTACATGTGGAACGCCTGAAACCGGAACATCTCTTGGATTCGGAACCAGGACACCACCTCGCCTTTGGTCGCGACGATGCCGAAGTACATCCCGATGGCAAGATAGACTCCGAGGCCAGCGCCGGTCAGGGTTCGCGGCCGCGTTGGGCTCGCCAGGGCGTCGGCGGTCCGTCCGGTGGTCTCGGTGCGTGTCATCACGGAGCCCTCACAACAGAAGCGGGAGGATGAACCACGTCACCAGCAGGCCACCCGCGAAGAACCCCAGCACCGCGAGGAGCGACGGCAGCTGCAGGTTCGCCAGGCCCGAGATGGCATGACCCGACGTGCATCCCCCGGCGTACCGAGCCCCGAAGCCGACGAGAAAGCCGCCGAAGACAATCATCACAAAGCCCGGGACGGTTGCCAGACCTTCCCAACTGAAGACTTGGGCGGGCGCCAACCCCTCGAACGTCTCTACCCCAATAACTGCGAGAGCGGCGGTCGTCGCGTCGGAGATGGCAATGACCGCGTCCGGCGGAGGCAGGAGGACTCCGGCCAAGGCTGCGCCCAGGACGATGCCCAGGGCGAAGGTCAGGTTCCAGAGACCCTTCGATTTCCAGTCGTAGCGGAAAAAGTCGTTCTGGGTCGGCAGTACCGCCGCGCAGATGTGCCGCAGATTCTCGGACACTCCGAACTCACCGCCAGCCCAGAGCAGGAGGGGAACCGTCAATCCGATGAGGGGGCCTGCCACATACCAGGGCCACGGCTCAGCAATCAGTTCGCTCATCTCAGGCCACGATCCCCACGATCAGATAGAGCACGAACGACGTCGCGCCCGCGACGAGCGCGTAGGGAATCTGCGTCCGGACATGGTCGATGTGGTCGCTGGCCGCCGCCATCGACGAGACGACGCTCGTGTCGCTGATCGGCGAGCAGTGGTCGCCGAAGACGCCGCCGCCCAGGACGGCGCTGACGACCAGCGGCAGCGAGACGACGGCCGCCTCGGCGTTGAACGTCGCGGCCAGCGGCACGGCCAGCGGCATCATGATGGCGAAGGTGCCCCAGCTCGAGCCGGTGGCGAAGGCGATGAACCCGCTCACCAGGAAGACGAGCGGCGCGACCAGCGCCGGCGTCAGAAACGGCTGCACCTGGGACGCCAGGAACGGGCCGGTGCCGATCGCGCTGCACGTGGCGCCGAGCGCGAGGGCCAGCACGAGCAGCACTGCCAGCGGCAGCATGCCCCCAGCTCCCTTGAACGACAGGTCGACGTACTCCTGCACGGAGAAGATGCCCTGGGTCAGGCTCATGACCGCCATCAGCGCCAGCGCCAGAAGGACCGCCCAGAGCACCGACGTCGAGCCGGACGCCTGGTTCAGGTAGTCCATCAGGCCCGCGTCCTGAATGCCGGCCGCCCGGACGCCGGCCATGCCGGTGATGGCGATGCCGGCGAACACCATCAGCACCATCGAGGCGAGCGGGACGAGCATGTTGTCGAGCCGGGGCGGCGCCTCCGGCTTGCGCGGTATCATGATGACCTCGTCGTCCACGACCGGCCGCGCGCCGTCGCGCAGCACCTTGCCCTCTTCCGCCGCGCGTCGCTCGGCTTCCTTCATCGGGCCGATGTGCCAGCCGGTGGCCGACACGAAGAAGACGAGAACGACCGCGACGATCGAGTAGAAGTTGAGCGGCACCGCCGCCACGAAGAGGCCGAGCGGCCCGCGGTCGCCCAGGTTTCCGAGGGCGGCCTGTGCGCCGAGCAGGCCGAGCACCATGGCGCCCCAGCCGTTGAACGGGATCAACATGCAGACCGGCGCCGAGGTCGAGTCGCAGATGTAGGCGAGCTTCTCCCGCGAGATCTTCAGACGGTCGAAGAGCGGGCGCGACACGGTGCCGACGACCAGGCAGGTGATCGTCGATTCGATGAAAACGCCGAGGCCGATGAACGACGCCATGAGCTGCGCGCCGCGGCGGCTCTGCGACCAGGCCCACCGGCTCACCCAGTTGAGAAATCCGTCGATACCGCCGCTACGTTGCATGAGCGTGAGCAACGAGCCCATCAGCAGCGTGAAGACGACGACACGAGTCTGGCCCGGATCGACGAACACGTCGATCATCGCCGTGATGGCGTTGCCGGTGCCGGCCAGCGGGTTCCACCCGGCATGGATGACCCAGCCGACCCAGATGCCGGCCAGTAGCGACATCGTCACCTGTCGCGAGGCGATCGCCATGCCGATCGCCAGGGCGGGCGGCAGGACCGAGAACCAGCCGAACGCGCTTGCCTCCACCACGCCTCCTCGGGCGGACGTCGCCCAGTGCCGAAGGGTTGGATTCTAGC
Organism: Vicinamibacterales bacterium; assembly: GCA_963667915.2. Taxonomy (GTDB): domain Bacteria; phylum Acidobacteriota; class Vicinamibacteria; order Vicinamibacterales; family UBA823. The sequence continues at coordinate 2,342,179 of CAXXNN010000004.1, forward strand.
AGGAGACAAAAGTTCTCTTCAGCTGTAGCGCAGGGCTTCAGCCCTGCGTGGGCGAGCCGGAGGCGAAGCCCGACGAAGACTGAGCCGCGGCTTCGCCGCGCCACGCAGCCCTAAAGGGCTGCGCTACAAGGGCTTTGCACCTTAACCCATGGTCTGCTCCATGCCGCTCGAGCCCGGCGCGACGATCGGCGTCTACGAGGTCACCACGAAGATCGTCGCGGCACACTGGGCGATCGAGAAGTATCCGAGGCGTCACGCATCGGGGCCTGGCGATGCCGTAGCGATCGCGACGGCCCGGTCGTCTATTCGCCGCCAGACAGCGGCCGCGAAGCTGCCGATCAGCGAGTGGAAGACGGCCGAGATGGCGCAGGGGATGGCCACCAGCGGACTGGCGAAGTTCTGACGGGCGAGGACGACGCCCAGGCCGGAGTTCTGCATCCCCACCTCTATAGCAATCGTACGCGCGGCGCGCTCCTGACCCAGCAGCAGACGGCCGGCCAGATAACCCAGCCCGAATCCCCCCGCGTGCAGCGTGAACACGGCCAGCAGCAGGCGGACGCCCGCCTCGAGCACCTGCTGCTTCCCGGCGCCGATGATCGACGCCACGATGAGGACGATCGTCACGACGGCGACCAGCGGCGCCGCCGGCAGCACGGCGCGGGTCAGCCGGGGCGCGTAGCTGTTCAGCGTTACGCCGAGGACGACCGGCAGAATGACGACCTGCACGGTGCTGAGCAGCAGGCCGGCGGCCGGCACGTCCACCCGACTGCCGGCCAGCAGCGCCGTCAAGGTCGGTGTCATCGCCACCGCGAGCAGCGTCGAGAAGGCGGTCATCGTCACCGACAGCGCCACGTCCGCTTTCGCCAGGAACGAGATCACGTTCGACGCCGTGCCGCCCGGGCAGGACGACACCAGCACGAGGCCGACGGCGTATTCGGTCGGCAGGTCGAAGAGGTAGCCGATGCTCCAGCCGAGCGACGGCATAACGGTGTACTGCAGCACGACGCCCGGCACGACCAGCCGCCGGTGACGCGCGATCCGCCGGAAGTCGTCGACGCCGAGCGTCATGCCCATGCTGAGCATGATCACGCCGAGCCCGACGGTGATGAACGGCCCGCTGAACCAGGTGAACGACGGCGGATGGTAGAGCGCGATCGCGCTGGCGACGAGCACCCAGAGCGGAAACGCGGCCGTCAGGATCGCTAGCACTCTCACGGCGCGTCGTCCGCGGCGTCGGCCCAGCGCGCCGCGTCCCCGACCGCGATCGAGCCGTCGGTGATCACCTCGGCGAAGACACCGCCGCTCCAGTCGGCCCGCATCGCGTCCCGCAGGCCCGGCGCCGCCTGGTCCATCTGCTGACAGGGACGGGTCTCGCCGCGGATGCGCAACCTGGCGGCGCCAATCTGCAGCGTCCGCCCGCGCGTGTTTTCCAGATCGATCCCGGAGACGAGCAAGTTGGCCCGGCGTACCGACGGGTCGAGCGATGCGCCGACCTGCCGCATCAGCGCGTCCCAGCGCTCCCGTGCGATGATCGTCACCTGGCGCCAGCCGCCCTGGTCGGCGTTGCCGACGATCCCCTTCCCGGCTTCGACGCGCACCTCGCGGGCCTCGGCCATTACAGCCTGCCGGGTGCGCTTGACCCAGATCCGTTCGACGCGTCCACTCATGTGCTGCTGGCCGGTAAAACGCCCTCCGCGCGCGGCCAGTCTATACCAGTGTCCTGACCAGGGACCGCACCTGGCCGTCGGAGGACACTAATATAGGATGATGGAGGCGATGGCAGACGCGGCACAACAGGCTCGCGACGACCTCGATGCCTGGGTGCGAGAGGTCGTCGCGTGGCATTTCGGTCCGTCCACGGGCTGCCCGTTCTGGCTGGAGTGGGCCGAGCGGGCCGACTGGGATCCGCGGACCGAGGTGCAGGGTTTCGTCGACCTGAAGAAGTTCGGCCGCTTCGAGGACGAGCAACTTCGCGGCGGTCCGGTCCGGCGCTGGGTGCCGAAGGCCTACGCCGACCGGCCGGTGTATGTCTTCGAGACGGGCGGCACGACCGGCGTGCCGAAGAGCCGGATCAGCATCGACGATTTTCGGATCGATTACGAGCTGTTCTCGAAGACGCTGCCCGACGACCGCTTTCCGCCCGGGTCGAACTGGCTGATGCTCGGGCCGAGCGGCCCCCGCCGGCTGCGGCTGGCGGTCGAGCACCTGGCGCAGCATCGCGGCGGCATCTGTTTCTGCGTCGACCTCGATCCGCGCTGGGTGATCAAGCTGATCAAGAAAGGCTGGATGGATCACCTGAAAGCGTATCAGGCCCACGTCCTCGACCAGGCAGTGATCCTGCTCGGCGCCGGCCACGACATCAAGTGCCTGTTCACGACGCCGAAGCTGCTCGAAGCGCTGGCGGATCGGCTCGAGGCCACCGGGTCGAGCATCAAGGAGTCCGGGATCACCGGAATCTTCTCGGGCGGCACGGAGTTCACGCCGCAGTGGAATCGGTTCGCCCACGAAGAGCTGCTCGACGGCGTCTACATGACACCGACCTACGGCAATACGCTGATGGGCCTGGCAGCGAGCGCGCCGAGCACGCCGGAGAACGGCTACAAGATTACGTACTACGCGCCGCAGCCGCGCGCCGTTGTCCAGGTGGTCGATCCTGACGAGCCCGACCGGGTCGTCGACTACGGCGCGACCGGTCGCGTGATGATCACGACGCTGACGAAGGAGTTCTTTCTGCCGCGCTTCCTCGAGCGCGACGAAGGGGAGCGCGAGCATCCGTACGAGGCGTATCCGTGGGACGGCGTGAGCGGCGTGCGGCCGTTCGGCCGGCTGGCCGCGTCGACGACGGTGGGGGTCTACTGAGTGCTGCCTTTCATGAATACGATGGCATTCGGCCGCCGATGCATCTCACCCCGCGGTGTTGCTCGTCGGTCGCATACTCTCGGTATGCTCCCTCCTCGCGCCTTGCGTGGCGGGCGCCTCGACGGCCTCGTTGCCTCACCGCATTCACGAAAGGCAGCACTGACGTGATTCATTTCCCGGTGCTACGGTGGGGCGAGCCCTACCGCAGCCTCGAGGTGACCCCGGTCGCCCACTTCGCCACGGGCGAGCCGGTGGCGGAGGTGAGCCAGGCGAACGCCGGCTTGATCGCGCGCGACATGCGGAAAGCCCAGCGGGCGCGCGATGTGCTGCGCGAGATTCCGTGCGCCGACCTCGTGCGGATGCTCCAGCGGGCCGGCGAGCTGTTCATGTCGGCCGATTTGCCGATCGGGGATGCGTCGCAGTCGCCGGCCGAGTTCGTCCGGCAGCAGTCGGCGACGACCGGGCTGCCAGAGCATCTGTGTCGGATGAACATGGAGAAGCTGGCCGGGGTGCTTGCGCAGCTCGACCAGATCCTCGCCGCGCTGACGCGAAAGCTCGATCTCGACATCTTCACGCGCGGGTTTGGCGACGACGGCGACGTGCTGCGCAGCTACCAGACGGCGAGCCCGGTACTCGGGATGGTGCTGCCGTCGAACTCCCCGGGGGTGCATAGCCTGTGGCTGCCGGTCCTGCCGCTGCAGGTCGGGTTGGTGCTGAAACCCGGGCCGCAGGAGCCGTGGACGCCGTGGCGGCTGGCGCAGGCGTTCTTCCAGGCCGGGGTCCCGAAGGAGGCGGTCGCGCTGTACCCGGGTGAGGCGGAGGTCGGCGCGGCCGTCCTCAATCACTGTCCGCGCAGCTTCATCTTCGGCGGGACGGCCACCGTCGATCGCTACCGCGGGAATCCGGCGGTGCAGGTGCACGGGCCGGGCTTCAGCAAGATTCTGATCGGCGACGACCTGGTGGACGACTGGACACAGTATCTCGACCTGATGGTGGACAGCGTCCTGGTCAACAGCGGCCGCAGCTGCATCAACTGCTCGGGAATTTGGGCGTCGCGGCATACGCGGGAGATCGCCGATGCGCTGGCCGAGCGGCTCGGGCCGATTACGCCGCTACCGCCCGACGATCCGAAAGCGGAGCTGGCCGCGTTCACCGTGCCCGGTCAGGCCGACGCGGTGTCCGGCGACATCGACCGCGCGCTGGAGGAGCCGGGGGTCGAGGACGCGACGGCGCCCTATCACGGCGGTCACCGGATGACCAGCCACGAGCGGTACGGCTACCTGCGGCCGACCGTCCTTCTCAGTGCGTCGCCCCAGACGGCGGCCGCGGGCAAGGAGTACATGTTTCCCTTTGTCACTGTGGTGGAATGCCCCCAGGACGAGATGCTCGGGGCGATCGGCCCGACGCTGGTGGCCACCGGCCTCACCCGCGACGACGCGTTCCAGCGTCGGCTGCTCGACGCGACGAACATCGACCGGCTGAACCTCGGGCCCATTCCGACGACGCAGCTCAACTGGCTCCAGCCCCACGAGGGCAACATCGTCGACTTCTTGTTCCGCGCCCGCGCCTTCCAGATGGCGTGAGGTCAGCAGACGCGCCTAAGGAGCATGGAGCGTGGTGCGCGCGAGGCTTCGGCGCGGCGGCTGAACGGCTGAACGAACGACCCAGGCGCGCACAGCGCGCCGCGCGCGGGTCGGCGTGGGGCAATCGGGGTCCCCGCGAAGACCCGCGCGGGGGGTTCGGGGGCAAAGCCCCCGTCTGAGAACGACCCAGGCGCGCACAGCGCGCCGCGCGCGGGTCGGCGTGGGGCAATCGGGGTCCCCGCGAAGACCCGCGCGGGGGGTTCGGGGGCAAAGCCCCCGTCTAGAGATGAAAATCCTGTCGATCACGGCGGGTGCGGCCAACATGTATTGCGGGAGCTGCCTGCGCGACAACGCGCTGGCGGCCGAGCTGACTCGCCGGGGGCATGACGTGCTCCTGTTGCCGCTCTACACGCCGACGCTGACCGACGAGTGTAACGTCAGCGATCCGCGCGTCTTCTTCGGCGGGATCAGCGTCTACCTGCAGCAGCGCATCCCGTTGTTCCGGAGGACGCCGCGCTTCCTCGACCGGCTGTGGGACGCGCCGTCCGTCATTCGTGCGGCGGCCGGCCGGTCCATCAGCGTCGATCCGGCCAGGCTCGGCGACTTGACGATCTCGGTCCTGCGGGGGGAAGACGGGCACCAGCGCAAGGAGCTGCACAAGCTGATCGACTGGTTGCTGACGCAGCCCCGGCCCGATATCGTCGTCCTCCCGAACTCGCTGCTCATCGGTCTCGCCCGTCCGCTGAAAGCGGCCCTGGGCCGGCCGGTCTGCTGCACGCTCCAGGGAGAGGACCTGTTTCTCGAAGGCCTGCCGCGAGCCTGTCGCGACGAGGCGCTCGGTCTGATCCGATCGTGCGTCGCCGACGTCGATCGATTTCTCGCGGTGAGCGAGTACTACGTCGACTTCATGTCGGAGTATCTGGCCCTGTCGCGTGACCGGATCGACGTGTTGCCGCTCGGCATCAACCTGGAGGGGTACCCCGACCGGCCGGCGTCTCCGGCCGAGTCGGGCATCTTCACGATTGGCTACTTCGCGCGCGTGACGCCGGAGAAGGGGCTGCATCTGCTCGCCGATGCCTACCGCGAGGTGCGCGAGCGTCTGGGCGTCGGCCGCGCGCGTCTGGAGGTGGCCGGGTATCTCGCACCCGAGCACCGGCCGTACCTGGCGGAGGTCGAACGCAAGATGGCGGGCTGGGGATACGGCGGGGAGTTCGCGTACCGCGGCGCGGTCGATCGCGCGAGCAAGATCGAATTCCTCCAAGGTCTGGACGTCCTGTCGGTGCCCGGTACCTACCCCGAGCCGAAAGGGATGTTCGTGCTGGAGGCGATGGCCTGTGGCGTGCCGGTCGTGCAGCCCCGGCACGGTGCCTTTCCGGAGATCCTCGAGCGAACGGGCGGGGGGATCACCTTCGAGCCGGGCGACACGTCACGTCTGGCCGACGAGCTGGCCGCGCTCCATCGCGAGCCGGATCGCGCGGAGCAGTTGCGGCGTCAGGCCGCGTACGGTGTCCGGAAGCACTACGCGGTTGCCGGCATGGCCGACCGGGCGCTCGAGCTGTTCCAGCAGGTGGTCGCGTCGGCAGGACCAGCTGCCGTATCCTGAAGGCCGGAGGACGGGTCGTTGCTCGAAGTCGCCAATCTGTCGAAGGTCTATCCCACGCCACGCGGATCGCTCGAGATCCTCAGCGACATCAGCTTGTCCCTGCGTCGGGGCCAGTCGGCATCGATCATGGGGCCATCGGGCAGCGGGAAGAGCACGCTGCTCTATATTCTCGGTGCGCTCGATCCGCCGACGTCCGGTCAAGTGACGATCGACGGCGAAGACCCTTTCCAGCTCGATCCGAAGGCGCTGGCCGGCTTTCGCAATCGGTCGGTCGGATTCGTCTTCCAGGATTCTCTGCTGCTGGCGCAGTGCACCGTGCTCGAGAACGTGCTGCTGCCGACGCTCGTCGGTGAGCCGATGCCCGACGCCCGGGCGAATGCGCTCGACCTGCTCGATCGGGTCGGCCTGACCGACCGGCTCGACCATCGCCCGGCGGAGCTGTCGGGCGGTGAGAAGCAGCGCGTCGCGCTGGCGCGTGCGCTCATTCGGCGGCCGCCGCTGGTCTTGTGCGACGAGCCGACCGGCAACCTCGATCGGGAATCGGCTGAAGCCGTCGCGTCGCTGCTCCTGACGCTGCATCGTGAGCAGCAGACCGTCCTCGTCGTCGTCACCCACAGCCCGGCCTTGGCCTACCGGTTCGAGAAGATGTTCGAGCTCGCCGGCGGGCGGCTGGCGGTCCGGGGGAGCACGTCATGACGTTCGGTCGCCTGGTTCGCCGCAGCCTGTCCCATTACTGGCGCGTCAACCTGGCGGTCGTCGCCGGTGTCGGCGTCGCGGTCGCCGTGCTCAGCGGAGCGCTGCTGGTCGGCAGCTCGGTCCGGCAGTCGCTGAGAGAGCTGGCGCTCGGGCGCCTCGGGACGGTGGACACCGTCGTGACGGCGCCGACCTTCTTCCGCGAACGACTGGCAGCCGAGCTAGGTGCGGCGGCGGCCGATTTCGAGGCCGCCGTCCCGCTCATCGCGTTGAACGGCTTCGCGACGGATCCGGCCAGCGGCCGGCGCGCCTTCGGCGTGCAGGTCTACGGGATCGACGAACGATTCTGGGCCTTTCACGGCCGGCCGTCACGTCAGGTGCCCGGACGCGGCGAGGCCTTCCTGAGCGAGGGGCTGGCGCGGGAGCTCGGGATCGCGGCCGGCGCGGCCATCCTCGTGCGGGTCGAGCGGCCCACCGAGGTACCGCTGGGATCGCTGCACGGGCAACGCGACGATGTGGGCCGGACGACCCGGCTGACGGTCGGCGCGACGCTCTCGTTCGCGGACCTCGGAGAGTTTTCGCTGCGCCAGCAGCAGGGGTCGGCGCGCGTCCTTTTCATGTCGATGTCACGCTTGCAGGAGTCGCTGGCCATCGGCGCGCGCGTGAACACGGTGCTGCTGGCCGGCCGTGAGGTCGAGCCGTCCGCTGTTCCGGATCGCATCGCCGGCGTGGAAGCGGCGCTGCGCGACACCGCGACGCTGGAGGATTTCGGCGTGACGGTGCGGACACTGCCGGAACGTGACGTGCTGGTCGTGGAATCCGCGACAGGCATGGTCAGCGACGTCGTGGCTCAGGCGGTCCGTGACGCCGCAGCCGAGCGGTCGCTCGAGGTGCGGCCGATTCTCACCTACCTGATCAATCACCTGACGCTCGGCCCACGTGGGGTGCCGTACTCGCTGTTGACGGCGGTCGATTTTCCGTCGTTCTCGGAGCTGTCGTCGTCGGCGCGGCGACGGTCGGGTCTGTGGCCCGAGGCGCTGGAGTATCCACCGCTGTTGCTGAACGAATGGGCAGCGCGCGACCTGGGTGCCCGCCAGGGCGACATCGTCGAGGCGGAGTACTACGTCTGGGAAGACGCCGGCCGTCTGGTCACCCGACGAGCCGATTTCCAGGTCTACGGGGTGCTGCCGATCGTCGGCGCGGCCGCCGACCCCGACCTCGCCCCGGCCTACGAAGGCATCACCGACGCCGACAGCCTCGTGGAGTGGGATCCGCCGTTCCCGATCGATTTGAGCCTGGTCGGGCCGCGCGACGAGGAGTACTGGGACCGGTATCGCACGACACCCAAGGGGTTCATCGAGCTGGGGGCCGGGCAGGCGCTGTGGCAGTCGCGCTACGGCCAGCTCACGTCGATCCGGCTGATCGCCGACGGCGTCGAGGATCTCGACGCGCTCGCCGCCGACTACGGTCGGTCGCTGGCGGCGAAGCTCGACCCGGTGGCCGCAGGCATCGGCGTCACGCCGGTGCGCGCGATGGCCCTCGACGCGTCGGTCGGCGCGACCGACTTCGGCGAGTACTTCACCTACTTCAGCTTCTTCCTAGTCGTCTCCGCCCTGCTGCTGGCGAGCCTGTTCTTCCGGCTCGGCGTCGAGCAGCGGCTGCGAGAGATCGGCGCCCTGCAGGCGTTCGGATTTTCTCGCTCTCACATCCGTGCCCTGTTCTGGTACGAGGCGTCCGTGCTCGCCGTCGCGGGCGGCGCGCTGGGCGCCGCCGGGGCGGTCGGTTACGCGCAGGTCATCATGTATGGGTTACGGACCTGGTGGGTCGACGCGGTGGGCACGACACTCCTGCGCCTGCACGTCACGGCCGAGATGCTGGCTGCCGGCGCCGTCGGGGGCGTGCTGGCCGCGCTGGTCACGATCGCGCTGAGCCTGCGGGCACTGCGAACGGCGTCGCCTAGAAGCCTGCTGACCGGTGCGTTGCCGAGTGCGGCGCGCGGGACGCCGGGTGGGCGGGCCTCCACCCTGCGCGTGCACGTCCCCGACTGGGTCGTGCCGCCGATGCTGACCGTCGTCGGCGTGAGCCTCGTCGTCGCGTCCAGGCAAGGCGCGTTGAACGCGACCGCCGGGTTCTTCGGAGCGGGCATGGTGCTGCTGTGCGCACTGCTCGGCTTCGCCTGGCTCTGGCTGCGGCGCCTGACGCCGGGCTCGATCGTGTCACCGAGGCCGTGGTCGGTCATGCAGTTGGGCATCAGGAATTCGAGCTATCGCCCGGGGCGCAGCGTGCTGTGCATCGCGCTCATCGCGTTCGCCGCGTTCATCATCGTGGCGGTCGATGCGTTTCGCCGTGACGAACGGGAAGCCGGTGACCGTGGCTCGGGCTCGGGGGGGTTCGCCTTGCTCGCCGATGCGTTGTTGCCCGTGGGCGACGACTTGTCGGAGCCGTCCGGCCGCGCGCGACTCGGGCTGACGGGGTTCCAGACCGGACCGCTCAGCAACGTGTCGTTCGAGCGCTTCCGCGTCCGGGCCGGCGATGACGCCAGCTGTTTGAACTTGTACCAGCCGACCGACCCGCGGGTGCTCGCGGTCTCCGATCGATTCATCGAGGAGAACCGCTTCACGTTCGGGCCGACGCTGGCCGTGTCGCCGCACGACGTCGAGAACCCGTGGCGTCTGCTTCGCCGCGATCTACCCGACGGCGTGGTGCCGGCGCTGGCCGACCTCAATTCGCTCACCTACGCCCTGCACCTGTCGGTGGGAGACGAGATCGTGCTGAATCGAGACTCCGACCGTGAAGTGCGTCTGCGTATCGTCGCGGCGCTCACGGACAGCGTGTTGCAGCGTGAGGTCATTGTTTCAGAGCGCCACTTCCGGCGGGTGTTTCCCGAGGAGGAAGGCTTTCGTTTCTTCATGATCGATGTGGCGCCCGAACAGGCGGCGGTGGTGGCCGCCACGCTCGAGGATCGACTGGCGGACTTCGGCTTCGACGTCACGCCGACCGCCGAGCGACTGGCGTCGTTCCATCGGGTCGAGAACACCTACCTGGCGACGTTCCAGACGCTCGGGGCGCTCGGGCTGCTCCTGGGCACGCTGGGATTGGGCGCGGTGCTGCTGCGCAATGTGCTCGAGCGGCGCCGGGAGCTGGGGCTCCTGCGCGCCATCGGCTACGAACCGCGGCATGTGGCGTTCATGGTGCTGGCGGAGAACGCGCTCTTGCTGGCGCTGGGGCTGGGGATCGGCACGGGCTGCGCGCTGATCGCGATCGCGCCGGCCTGGCTGGAGCGGGGCCAGCGGCTGCCCGTGGCCTCGATCGCCTGGCTACTGCTCGCCGTGGCGGTTGCCGGATTCGCGGCGTCGCTGGCCGCGACCCGTGCGGTCGTGGCGGCGCCGCTGTTGGCGGCCCTCAAGACCGAGTAGCGAACCACCGACATATCCGGTGAGGTGCAGATGACGCAACAGGGGGCCACGACCGACGGTCGCCGGCCGTCGCTGCGCATGCCGCCGCTGCTGCTGACCGCCTTCTTCCTCACGGGAATCTCCTCGCTCATCTTCGAAGTCGTCTGGACCCGACTCCTCCTGCTGTCGCTGGGCGCGACGCCGGTGGCGGTGTCGACCGTGCTCGGCGCGATCATGGCCGGCATGGCGCTCGGCAGCCTGGCCGGGGGGCGGCCGTGGCTGAGGCGCTACGCCCCGGTCGTCGTCTACGCGACGCTCGAAGGCTTCGCGGGACTGTACGCCTGGGCATCCCCCTGGGTGCTGTCGTGGGTGGAGGCGGTGCCCCCGACGGCCGGGCCGTTCCTGGCGGCAGTGGTGCTGCTGCCGGCGACGGTCGCGATGGGCGCGTCGCTCCCCGTGCTGTCGCGTGCGCTGTCGGGCGAAACGGCCGCGCCGGCCGCGCGGGTCGGCCGGCTGTATGCGGCCAATACGGCGGGCGCCTGCCTCGGGCCGGTGCTGGCGGTCTTCGTGCTGTTTCCGGCGGTCGGCCTCTCACGGTCGCTGTGGTTGGCTGGCGGTCTCAACCTCGTCGTGGCCGGCGGGCTGCTGCTGATGCGGTCCAGGCTTCACGTTGACGTCGCGCCCCCGAGCGTCCCCGTCCCCGCTGAGGGCCGCGCGTTCGACCGGATCGATCCGCTCGTCGTCGCGACGCTGGCGGTCTCGGGCGGCGCCGCGATGGTGTACGAGGTGGCGTGGAGCCGCACGCTGACCGCGGTCTTCGGTTCGTCGGCCTACGGCGTTGCCATCATGCTGTCGGTATTCCTGGTCGGCATCGCGGCCGGCTCGGCGGCGGCGGCGTCCTGCTTGCGCGGCCGGCGACCCGCGGTGGCGCCGGTTGCGCTCGCCTGGATCGTGATCGGTGCGTCGGCGGCGGCGTTTCTCAGCTTGATCGTGGCGCGGCGGCTGCCGTTCGCCTTTCTGGCGCTCCACGAATCGCTCGGCGCCGGCAGTTGGATGCCGTTTCTGACCCAGTTCGTGCTGTCGGCGCTCCTGATGGCGCCGGCGACCCTGCTCCTGGGGGCGACGCTGCCGGTCGCCGTCGGCACTATCGAGCGGCCGCGCGACCTCGGTCGGGTCGTGTCCCGGCTCTACACTGCCAGCCTGCTGGGTTCCGCGACCGGCGCCGTGCTCGCGTCGGCCGTGTTGCTGGCCGGCTTCGGCATGGAAGCGTCGGTGCGGCTGGCGTCAGTCCTGGCGCTCCTGATGGCCGGCGTCCTCGCGGCCCGCCGGGCCGCGCCGGCGACCGCACCGGTCGTCGTCACGGCGTTCGCCACGGTCCTCCTGCTGGTCCTCGATCCCAGTGCGCCCACCGTCCAGAAGAGCTTCGGCTTCTACGCCACGCCCGACACCTACCGCGAGTACGACGCGGCCGGCCTGCGGCAACTCCTGGATGCGCACCGCGTCCTGTATTACCGCGACGGCGTGACGGCGACGGTCGCCGTGCAGGAGGTCGGCCAGTACCGCCTGCTGAAGATCAACGGCAAGACCGACGCGTCGAACGGTGCGGGCGATCTCGAGACCCAGCTCCTGCTCGGCCATTTGCCGTTGATGGCGGCCGAGGCGAAGCGCGTGGCGGTCATCGGCTGGGGCAGCGGCGACACGGTCGGCGCCGTGTTGACCTATCCGGTCGAACGGGTGGACGCCTTCGAAATCGAGCCGGCGGTCGTCGAGGCGTCGCGGTTCTTCGAGCCGGAGAACGGCCGGCCGCTGGAGGACCCCCGGGTGCGGCTCGTCCTCGGCGATGCGCGCGTTCGCCTCCGCCGCAGCGACGCGGAATACGACCTCATCATCTCCGAGCCGTCGAATCCGTGGCTGACCGGCGTGGCCAGCCTGTTCACCCGCGAGTTCTTCGAGGAAGCGGCGGCGCGACTCACGCCGGACGGCATCGTCTGCCAGTGGTTCCACCTGTACGGCATGACCGAAGCGTCCACCCGCTCGCTGCTGGCGACCTTTCGATCGGTGTTCCCGCACGTCGTGGCGTTCAAGGATCGGGATCTGATCCTGCTCGGCTCGCGGGAGCCGATTCGCTTCTCCTTTTCGAGGATGGAAGCGCTGTTCGAGCAGCCGCCGATCCGGGAGAGCCTGGGCCGGGCCTCGCTCGGGTATCCGGCCGATCTCCTCGTCCGGCTCAGCCTGGACGAGCGCGGCGCGGCGCAGTTCGCCGAGGACGGCCGGCTGAACACCGACGACAACATGCAGCTCGAGCTGGCGGCGCCGCGCAGCCTCTATCAGGATCATCTGCCGGCGATACGCGAACGGCTGGCCGAGCATTCCGCCTCGGTCGTCGAGGCGGTGCGCGACTACCGATCCGAGTCGGCGCTCCGGCTCGAGCTGGCCGCCTCCTGGTTCACGAGCGGTCAGAATGCCGAAGCGCTGGCGGAGTGCCGGCGCAGCCTGGAGCTGGAGGCGTCGTTCGACGGATTCAAGCTCCTCGGCCAGATCCTGCAGCGCGACGGCGATCTGGGCGGCGCCCGGATGGCCTGGGAGCGGGCGTTGTCGGGGGGCGGCGATCCGGCCGGCCGGCAGTTCGTCGCGGCCCTGCTGCGGGCGCGTTGATGGGCCGGTAAACGGCACGTCGTCGGGTGCCGTCGTAGCAGTTGAGCCCGGGCACGGCGGGCCGGGTTCTGCGATACTCTGCGATACGATGACATCGATTCCGATGTCCCGCACAGGAATTCCCATGCGTGCGAAGAGTCTGTGCGTCGTTCTGGCCATGACGGTCATGACGGCCGTGGCAGCTGTGGCGGCGGAGGATTGGCCGCAGTGGCGAGGCCCGCACCTGAACGGCGTCAGCGACGAGACCAATCTTCCGGTCTCGTGGACGAACACCGAGAACGTCGCATGGAAGCTGGCGATGCCGGCCTGGACCGGCGCCACCCCGATCATTTCCGGGGAGCACGTGTTCCTGAACATCGCCGACGGCGACGCCATTCAGCTCTGGGCGGTGGATCGCAACACCGGCCAAACGCTCTGGCGGCGGCCGCTGAGCGGCGGCAACGTCAAGCGCCGCAAGCAGAACATGTCATCCCCCTCGCCCGTGACCGATGGCCAGCACGTCTGGGTCATGACGGGAACCGGGATGCTCAAGCAGTTCGACTTCGACGGCAACGCAGGCTGGACCCGGGACATCCAGGCGGACTACGGCGAGTTCGGCTTGAACTGGGGCTACGCGTCGTCGCCGCTCCTCCACGAGGACGCGCTGTACGTCCCGGTGCTGCACGGGATGCGGACCGACGATCCGTCATACCTTCTGCGCATCGACACAGCGACGGGCGAGACGGTCTGGCGCGTCGAGCGGCCGACCAACGCGCGCCGCGAGTCGCCGGATGCCTACATCACGCCGGCGCTACTGCAGTACGACGGCCAGACGGAGATTGTTCTTACCGGCGGCGACGTCGTCACCGGCCACGATCCCGAGACCGGGCACGAGCTGTGGCGGGCCGACGGCCTGAACCCGCGGAACAACGGCGCCTACCGAATCATTGCGTCGCCGGTCGTCATGGACGGCATGATCTACGCGCCGACGCGGGAGCGCCCGCTGCTCGCCTTGCGCGCGGGCGGCCGTGGTGACATCACGACGTCGCACCTCGTGTGGTCCACCCGGCACGGGCCGGATGTGCCGACGCCGGTCACCGACGGCACCTATTTCTACATTGTGAACGATCGCGGCATCGTCTTTTGCCTCGACGCCAAGACGGGGGAGACGATCTACGGGCCGCAGCGGATCGCCTCCGGAACCTATAGTTCCTCACCGGTCCTGGCCGACGGCAAGATCTACGTCACGAGTGAAGACGGGTTGACGACCGTCTACAAGGCCGGGCCGGAATTCGAGCTGCTCGCCGAGAACCCGACGGACGAGTACACGCTGAGCTCGGTCGCGATCTCCCACGGGCAGATCTTCCTGCGGACCGACTCGTTCCTCTACGCGATTGGGACACGACGGTAATCGAGGTCACACGTTCCGCTGTCTCCCTCACCCTTTTGGAAGAGAGTTGGCGTGAGGGTGGCAAGTGATCGCGCACCGCGTCCGCTGTCTCCCTCTCCCTCCGGGAGAGGGCTGGGGTGAGGGTAGTCGGCAGCCGTCGACCGCTGTTAAGCTTGCGGCCGGAAGTACAGCACCATCCCCGCGCCGGCGGAGGCCATGACGAAGCCCACGTAGACCAAGGGGTGCGGCGCGACCTTGGGCGGGTGCAGGATCATCGAGCTGAGGACGTTCACGAGGGGGGCGCCGCCGAAGACCAGCGGCATCACGTAGAGTGGCAGGCCGCCGGAGCGGAAGGCCCAGATGATGCACACCGCGCCGATGGCGCCGAGCGCGCCGGCACCGGTCGCCCACATGGCGCCGGCGGTCGAAAAGCCACTCAGCTCGCCTTGGGACGAGAGCGCGGCCACGGGGACGAGGACGGCGATGAGAAAATAGGCGACGCCGACGCACAGCAAGGCCCGCAGCGGGTGTCCGAGCTGCACTTGGCCGGTATGCAACGCGACCCCATACATTCCCCACGAAAGAACGGCGCCGAGGACGAACAGAAGCCAGGTCATGAGATTGCTCCTTGGGATGAGTGTGTCGCGTGTCGAACCGTCGGTGCGCTGCGGGCCAGCACCCCTGACGATGTCTCATTGTAGTGTAGCGGCCCTGCACTGGGCGGCGTCTGGTGCCCGGACGCGTCAGCGCTCCTGAGTCAGGATTTCCACGATGCCACAGTCTCTCGGCCGGCTCTCTCCGATCCAGTGGACGATCTGCGGCGTCGCCGCGCTCGGCTTCGCGTTCGACGTCTACGAGCTGCTGATGTTGCCGCTCATCGTGCGTCCGGCGCTGCTCGAATTGATCGGCGCCGCGCCGGGCACCCCGGCCTTCAACCTTTGGATCGGCCTGCTCTTCTTCGTGCCGGCGGTCGTCGGCGGCGTGTTCGGTCTGATCGGGGGCTATCTCACGGATCTGTTGGGGCGCCGCCGCGTGCTGGTCTGGAGCATTCTGCTCTACGCGTGCTCCGCGCTGGCCGCGGGGTTCGCTACCTCGATCGAGATGCTGCTGGTTTTGCGATGCGCGACGTTCGTCGGCGTGGTAGTCGAGTTCGTCGCGGCGGTGGCATGGCTGGCCGAGCTGTTTCCCGAGCCGAGACAACGGGAGGCGGTGCTCGGCTACACGCAGGCGTTTTCGTCGGTCGGCGGACTCCTGGTGAGCGGTGCCTACTTCCTGATCGTCACCTACGCCGATGCACTGCCGGAAATCCGAGGCGGCCACGAGGCGTGGCGTTACACATTGATGTCGGGTGTCGTTCCGGCCCTGCCGCTCATCGTCATCCGGCCATTTCTGCCGGAGTCGCCGACGTGGCGGCAGAAGAAACTCGCCGGCACGTTGAAACGCCCCAGCATCTTCGAGCTCTTCCGTCCCGAGTTCCGGCGGACGACGATCGTGACGACCGTGATGTTTGCCTGCGCGTATGGCGCGGCGTTCGGCGCGCTGCAGCAGGCGCCGCGAATCGTGCCCGGCCTGGACGAAATCGTGAGCCTGGCGCGAACCCAGCAGGAGCAGGCGGTCGGCACGGTGCAGTTCGTGCAGGAGATGGGCGGCCTCACCGGCCGGTTACTGCTCGCGTTTTTCGCTATCCGGATCGTGGCCAGGCGCCGGCTGGTTCGGTTGTTCCAAATCCCGGGTCTGTTCATCGTGCCGCCGGTCTTCCTGTTCGCGGTGACGACCAGCCTCCCGGTGCTGCAGTTCGGGTTGTTCCTGGCCGGCGTGTGCACCGTCGCCCAGTTCAGTTTTTGGGGGAATTATCTTCCGCGCGTCTATCCCACGCACCTTCGGGGCACCGGCGAGAGTTTCGCCGCGAACATCGGGGGGCGGATGATCGGGACGTCGTTCGCCATGGTGACGACGCAGTTGACAAACATCATGCCGGGCGAGAGTCCCACGGAACAGCTGGCCTATGCCTCCGCCGCCGTCGGACTGTTCGTGTACGCGGTGGGCTTCGCGGCGAGCTTCTGGCTGCCGGAGCCGCAGAGCGAAGCCCTGCCGGAATGAGGCTCGGACGGATCGACGATCGCGCGCGTCAGCCCCGGAAGACGCTGTCGCGGCTGACGACGCAGAGCTGGTTGCCGAACGGGTCGAAGGCGTAGAACGAGCGTTCGCCCCAGGGACGCACGGCGATGCTTCCCGGACCGGTTGAGGGATCGACTTCGTCAGGCACGCGCGCCCCCGCCAATCGCGCGGCCTCGAAGGTCGCGTCCAGATCGTCCACCGCGAAATAGATCGGCTCCGGGTTGGGGACCGCATCGTAGCCGTCGCCGTCGGCGCGCGGATCGAAGCACGCCAGGATCGTCCCTTCACAGTCGAAGTAGTGCCGGCCCGGCGAGACGCGCGTACCGCCTGTTCCGAGCACCGCGGCGTAGAAGCGCTGCGCGCGCTCGATGTCGGAGACGGGCAGGATGATGCGATAGAGGTGAGGCATGTCGTGTGACTCCTTATCGGACCCTGAGCGCCACGACCTCGTCGACGAGACCGTCCGGACGGGACGGCAGCGTCAGCAGCAGGGCCGCATCGGTCGCTTCCAGCCGTACCGTGTCCTGCGTGCGCAGCAGTCGCGCGTCCACGACGTCACGGCCGAAGGTGGGGAGGGCGAGCACCTGGCTGTCCCAGTCCAGGACATGCACGAAGACCGTGTCTGCCGTCTGCGTGCTGACGCCCCAGGGTCCAGGTGCGATCGGTCCGCCACGGGTGCCGTAGATCGACTCGCCGTAGCGCTCGAGCCACGCGCCGATCGCGCGCAGCCGCGCCTCGAACTCGGGCTGAATCTTGCCGTTCGGCATCGGACCGACGTTGAGGAGGAAGTTGGCGTTCCGGCCCGCGGCTCCCACGAGATAGCGGATCAGATCGTCCGTGCTCTTGTAGTCGTGGTCGGTGAGATTGAAGCCCCAGGCACCGTTGATTGTTTCCGCCGTCTCGATGGGCAGCGTCCCGATCTCCGTCGTGTTGAACCCGGCGGTGTTGGCTCCCGGGAGATCCTTTTCGAACATTTGGAAATCCTCGCCGGGGAACGGGAGGCGGTGATGGTTGGATCCGATGAGCGTCTGCGGCTGCAGAGAGTGAATCAGCTCGTAGGTCTCGTCGATCCGCCACGGCGCGTCCGGTTGATCCCACATGCCGTCGAACCAGATGCCGCCGATCTCGCCGTAGTTCGTCAGCAGCTCCCGGAGCTGACCGTTCATGAAATCGATGTAGGCGTTCCAGTCACCTGCATCCGGCCGACCGGCCGCGCGGCCCGTTCGCCCGCGCGGGTAGTAGTCGGGGTGACGCCAGTCGAGCTGCGAGTGATAGAAGAACAGCTTCAGTCCTTCCGCTCGACAGGCCTCCGCCAGCGCCGCCAGCACGTCGCGGCCGTACGGGGTCCGGTCCACGATGTCCCAGTCGGTCAGGCTGGAATCGTACATCGCGAAGCCGTCGTGGTGCTTGGACGTGATCGTGATGTACCGCATGCCGGCATCCTTGGCCAGCGCGACCCACTCCCGCGCGTCGAACTGGGTCGGGTTGAACTGCTCGGCCAGACGCTCGTACTGCGCCGCCGGGATGGCGCGATTCTGCATGACCCATTCGCCGGAGGCGAGGACGCTGTAGATCCCCCAGTGGATGAACAAGCCGAACTTGGCATCCTGGAACCATTCGCGCGCGTCGAGGTTCTGCGGGCTCGGCTCATAGGGGGCCTGGGCGTGCGCCGGCGCCCGCGCTAACAAGAGGCAGCAGACGGCGACGAGCAACGACGTGCGTTTCACCAGAGCCCAAGTCCTTTCTGTGTCGCTCCGTCCTAGGAGATGCGGGCCGTCAGCCTCGGAACACGGTCTCGCGGCTGACGACACAGATCCGCACCCTCCCTCTCCCTCCGGGAGAGGGTTGGGGTGAGGGCCATTGTCACTTGCCGGTCTCGACCAGCGCCGTGCCTAGTCCCAGCGCGACGTACACGCCGCCGGTCACGTAGCGCTGTCGCCGGACCGCCGCGCCATGGCTGCGCATCCAGCGTCGCGTCGCGGCGGCGGCGACCACCAGCGCGCCGTCACAGACCAGCGCGAGCGCGGTGAAGATCATGCCGAGCATGAAGATCTGAAACGCCACGCCGCCGCGTGCGACGTCGGTGAACTGTGGCAGAAAGGCCAGAAAAAACAGGGCAGTCTTCGGATTGAGCACGGCTACGACCACGCCGTCGACGAACGTCCGGCGTAGCGCTCGCGGCTGCCCGCAGCTCAGACCCTCGGAGGGCACGCGGGAGGCCAGCGTCCGGAGGCCCAACACGATCAGATACGCGGCACCCAGATACTTGACGACGCTGAAGGCGAGTGCAGATGACAGCAGCAAGGCCGACAGCCCGAGTGAAGCCGCCGCCACGTGGACCAACGTCCCGAGGCCGATCGCCAGCGCCGACACGAAGCCCGCGAGGCGCCCCTGGTCGATGCTCCGGGCGACGATGTAGAGCACGGCCGGACCCGGCGTGACGATCAGGAGCAGCGCCGCGACGACGAACCAGCTCAAAGTCTGCACTTCTAGCATCGGGTCGCTCGAATGATGGCTGCAGTGTAGCGGAATTCGCGGCAGACGAGCTCGGTTTCGCCGGCGTGATAAACTTCCTGGTTGCAGACCCCGCCGAGGAGAAAACGATGGGAAAATCCTACAAACGTCTAACCCGCCCGCTGGTGCGCGAGAACGGCGCGCTGCGTCCCGCGACCTGGGAGGAGGCGCTGGACCGCGCGGCGGCTGGCTTCAAGCAGGTCGTCGACACGCACAGCGGTCAAGCGTTCGGGATGTTCAGCTGCTCGAAGACGACGAACGAGATGAACTTCATGGCGCAGAAGTTCGCCCGCTCCGTCATGGGCAGCAACAACATCGACAGCTGCAACCGCACCTGACACGCGCCCAGCGTCGTCGGTCTGGCGACGGTCTTCGGGGCGGGAGGCGGCACGAGCTCCTATCAGGAGCTGGAAGAGGCCGATCTGGTGATCCTGTGGGGGTCGAACGCCCGCGACACGCACCCGATCTTCTTCCATCATGTGCTCAAGGCGCTGCGCAGCGGCGCCCGGTGCTACGTGGTGGACCCGCGGCGGACGAGCTCCGCGCAGTGGGCGGACGTCTGGCTTGGCCTCGACATCGGCACTGATGTGGCCCTCGCGAACGCCGTGGCGCGGGAAATCATCACGCAAGGGCTCGTCCACCGAGACTTCATCGAGCACGCCACGACCGGATTCGACGAGTACCGCGTGGCGGTCGAGTCCTATACGCTCGATCGCGCCGAACGGATTACCGGGGTACCGGCCGAGGCGATTCGGGATCTGGCCCACGCCTACGCCGGCGCCAAGAAGGCGCAGCTCTGCTGGACGCTCGGCATCACCGAGCATCACAACGCCGTCGACAACGTGCTGGCGCTGATCAACCTGGCGCTGCTGACCGGACACGTCGGGCGCCCCGGCTCCGGTCTCAATCCGCTGCGCGGCCAGAACAACGTGCAGGGTGGCGGCGACATGGGCGCCATTCCGAACAAGCTGCCCGGCTTCCAGGACGTGGAGAACGACGCGCTGCGTGGGAAATTCGAGCGCGCGTGGAATTGTACGATTCCGCCGAAGACCGGCTGGCACCTGACGCTGATGTTCGAGGCGATGGAGCGCGGCGACCTCCGCGGCCTCTATGTGATTGGTGAGAACCCCGCGCAGTCGGAGGTGAACGTCGACCACGCCATCCACGTGATGCAGGGGCTGGATCATCTGGTTGTTCAAGACATCTTCCTGACGAAGACCGCCGAGCTCGCCGACGTCGTTCTGCCGGCGGCGGCCGGATGGGCGGAGTCCGAGGGCACGGTCACGAGTAGCGAGCGACGCGTGCAGCGCGTCCGGAAGGCGCTCGAGCCGCCGGGTGAGGCTCGCGACGACGTCGAGATCCTGTGCGAGCTGGCGAGGCGGTTCGGACACGAGTGGGGGCACCCAACGGCGGAGGAGATCTGGAACGAGCTACGCAGCCTCTCGCCGATGCACGCCGGCATGAGCTACGCGCGGCTCGAGGCGCTCGGTGGCATCCAGTGGCCGTGCCCCGACGAAGGTCATCCCGGGAGCGAGTACCTGCACGGCCGGTTGTGGAAGCGGCCGGCCGAAGGCCGGCTGGCGCCGTTCAGCGTCGTGGAACACGTGCCGCCCGCGGACGAGTTGACCGCCGATTACCCGATCCGTCTGACGACCGGGCGCCGGCTGGATTCGTACAACACCGGCGTGCAGAGCGGCGGTTTCCGATCGCCGATCAGGCAGGCCGAGACGTTGGACATCTGTACCGCGGACGGCCGGCGATGGGGTGTGGCCGATGGCGAACAGGTCCGGGTGCGGTCGAGACGCGGCGTAATCGAGATGACCGTCCGCTACACGGAGGACCTCCGGCCCGGTCTCGCATTCACGACAGTCCATTTCCCGGACGACGTCCAGATCAACACGTTGACGAACCCGGCGTGGGACAGGAAGTCGGGAACGGCCGACTTCAAGGCTACGGCCATCCGTATCGAAAAGCTCGAAGCGGCGGTCGCCGTCGGCGGATGAACGAGCCCGGATGGATCTGAAGCTGCTGCCGGCCGAGGCGACCGACGTGGAGCGCGCCGCGGTCGCGACCGTTCTCGATGCTCCACCCGCCGCGTCTGGAGCGGATCGGGTCGCGCGGGAGGGCCTCCAGGAGGCTCGGGCTCGGCGGCATCTGCTGCTGCCCGCGCTGCACGCCGTGCAGAAGCGGGTCGGCTGGATCTCGCAGGGCGGGCTCAACGAGATCTGCCGACGGCTCCTGGTCCCGCCGGCCGAGGCCTACGGCGTCGCGAGCTTTTACGCGATGCTCTCCACCACGGCGCGACCCCCGCGCGTCGCGCACGTCTGCGACGACATCGCGTGCAAGCTACGGGGCGCGGACGAGCTGTGCGCGACACTGGAGCGGACGCTCGGTCCTCCCGGAACGCCGTCGGCGAACGGACAGGCGACCTGGCATCGCAGCCCGTGCCTCGGGCTCTGCGAGCGGGCGCCGGCGGTGCTGTTCCAGCTCGCCGGCGACGCCGCCGACGGGACGATGGCGCCGGCCGCGCTGGCCGACATCGAGCATGTCTTGAACGGCGCGCCGCCTCCAGCGCAGCCGGCTATCTCGACGCCGCAGACGACCGGAGACCGCGATGCGGGCTTGCGGTTGCTACGCCGCGTCGACGCCTGTGATCCGACCAGCCTGGCGGCCTATCGGGCCGCCGGGGGCTACGCGGCGCTTCGCCGGGCGCTCGAGATCGGCCCTGCCGACGTCATCACGGAAGTCTCGGCATCGAAGCTGCAAGGCCGCGGCGGCGCGGCGTTTCCGGCCGGCCGCAAGTGGGACGCCGTGGCGAAAGCGCCCGCCACGCCGCACTACGTCGTCTGCAACGCCGACGAGTCGGAGCCGGGCACCTTCAAGGACCGTGTGCTGATGGAAGAGGATCCGTTCGCCATCGTCGAGTCGATGACGATCGCCGGCTTCGCCGTCGGCGCCGAGTGGGGCTACCTCTACGTACGGGGCGAGTACCCGCTCGCGACCGCCCGGCTCGAGCACGCACTCCGCGAGTGCCGATCCGAAGGGCTACTCGGCCCAGACGTGATGGGCGGTGGGTTCCGCTTCGACATTGATCTCCGCCGCGGTGCCGGCGCGTACATCTGCGGTGAGGAGACGGCGCTGTTCAACTCCATCGAGGGGTTCCGTGGCGAGCCGCGCAACAAGCCCCCGTTTCCGGTGGAGGTGGGGCTGTTCGGCAAGCCGACCGTCGTCAACAACGTCGAGACGTTGGCCAACCTCCTCGATATCCTGCTCGAAGGTGGGTCGACGTTTGCCGCCATCGGCACCGAGCAATCCACCGGGCCCAAGCTCTTCTGCCTGTCGGGCGCCGTGGAGCGGCCCGGTCTCTACGAGGTGCCATTCGGCACGACGCTGCGTGACCTCTTGGATTTGGCCGGCGGCGTCCCCGGAGGGCAGCGCCTCAAGACCGTGCTGCTCGGGGGGGCCGCCGGGACGTTCGTGTTGCCGGAACATTTCGACACGCCGCTCACGTTCGAGGGGACGCGGGCGATCGGCGCATCGCTGGGCTCGGGCGTTGTCATGGCGTTCGATGAGAATGCCGACATGCGCGATATCGTGCTGCGGATCGCGGCATTCTTCAGAGACGAATCGTGCGGCCAGTGCGTGCCGTGCCGCGTGGGCACCGTCCGGCAGGAGGAGCTGCTGCAGCGGCTGGCGCGCGACCAGGGGCGTCCCTCGGCGGAGGCCGAGGTCCGGCTGCTGGATGAGCTGGCGCAGGTGATGCGTGACGCCTCGATTTGCGGACTCGGGCACACGGCGGCCAATGCGGTGCAGTCGGCGGTGGCCCTGGGACTGTTTGGAGGCGCTGGCGGTGAGTGAGAATCCGAGAGGCGCGGATCAGCCCATGGTCGAGCTGACGGTCGACGGCGAGTCGGTGAGCGTACCCGAGGGGGCGACACTGCTGGATGCCTGCCACGCGAAGGGTGCCGACACGCCGACACTGTGCTACCTCGAGACGCTCACACCGGTGAACGCCTGCCGCGTCTGCGTCGTGGAGCTGGAGGGTTCCCGGACGCTGGTGCCCTCGTGCTCGCGTCCGGCCCACCCGGGTGCCGTCGTACACACCGACACGCCGCGGGTCCGTCATAGCCGCAAGCTGGTGCTCGAGCTGCTGGCGTCGTCGGTCGATCTGTCCCTGGTGAGCGGCGACGTGAAGCGGTGGATGGACGGCTACGAAGTGGATGCCGAGCGGTTCGGGCCGCCGTCCGCGCCGGCGCCGGCGGGCGACCGCGATGGCCGCGGCCCGGGGCACCACCACGTGCCGGACGGCGCGGTGGCGGAAACGGTCGCGCAGCCAGTCAAGATTCACGACGAGATGTACATCCGCGACTATTCGAAGTGCATCCTTTGCTACAAATGCGTGGAAGCCTGCGGGGAGGATGCCCAGAACACCTTCGCGATCGTCGTCGCCGGCCGCGGGTTCGATGCCAGAATCTCGACCGAGTTCGACCGCCGGCTGGACGATTCGGCGTGCGTCTACTGCGGCAACTGCATCGGCGTCTGTCCGACCGGTGCGCTGATGTTCAAGAGCGAGCATGACTTGCGGCAGGCCGGTGACTGGGACGAGTCGGCGCAGCAGGTGACGCGGACGATCTGTCCGTACTGCGGGGTCGGCTGCAACCTCGATCTGCACGTCCAGGGGAACGACATCGTCAAGGTGACATCGCCGCAGGATCACTCGGTGACCAACGGACACCTGTGTATCAAGGGGCGCTTCGGCTGGCAGTTCGTTCAGAATCGTGAGAAATCCGAGCGGTGAGAGAACCACGGGCATGACCGACGAGCAATCGACACGATTGGAACGGGAAGTCGGCGGGTTGTTGCTGCCGAATACCTCCTGGCGGGGGATGCTTCGACACTTCGGGCCGGGTCTCATCCTCATGATGACCGGCGTCGGCACGAGCCATCTGGTCACCGCGCCCACGGCGGGTGGCCGGTTCGAGTTCGCGCTGCTGTGGTGCATCCCGGTCGCCTACATCTTCAAGTACTACGGGTTCGAGATGGCGTTCCGGTTCACGAGTGCCACCGGGAAGAGCCTGATCGAAGCGTATGGCACAGCCTGGAAGAAGTGGCCGCTCTGGTACGTGATGGTGACGACGATCATCCAGTCGGCCATCGGTCAGGCGGGCCGTCTCGCCGCCGTGGCCGCGGTCGCGTACTTCCTCTTTACGACAACCCTCGGCTTGCCGCTTGACGCGTGGATGTATGGCCTCGTCCTGGGCATGGTGTCCGTCGCGGTCATCTTGCGCGGTAACTACGCCGCGGTCGAGACCGCGACGAAGCTGTTGGCGGGGATGCTGGTTGTGTCGGCGTTCTTCGTCTTTTTGTTTCGCCCAGTCGGACTGGATGCGATCGCTCACTTCGTGAGCTTCGAAACGCCCGAAGGCTCTTGGCTCATCATCGCGGCGTTTCTCGGCTTGTTGCCGACTGGGATCGACGTCTCGCTGCAGGCGTCGGAATGGGGCAAGGCGAAGAAGGTCGGCATGGGCCGCATCAGGCCGGAATTGGAGCGCGCCGGCCTGGCGCAGCCGTTCGACCCGTTTTCGAGCTCGAAGGCGGATCTGGCGATCGAAACGTCGAGGATTCCGGCGCACGGCGTCGAGTACTGCCATCGCTGGTTCCAAATCAGCCTGTGGGATTTCCGGCTCGGGCACATCATCTCGTTCCTCCTGGCGTGCATCTTTCTCCTGCTGTCCGCCGTCTGGATGTATCCCAGTGAGGTGGCTGGGAACAACGTCATGGGTGAGATCGCGCGCATCTTCACCGACAGCATCGGCCCCTGGATGATGATCGTCTTCATTCTTGGAGCGTTCGCCGCGACCTTCTCCACCGCGTTCAATTATTTCGACGGGTGGCCGCGCATCGTCGGGGCCTGCTGTCGGAACCTGTTCCGACCAACGGCGTCACTCCAGGGTGTGGCGAGGGAAGATCTTACAGACGAGCACCGACGGCGGTGGTACTCGGAATACAACATCTATCGGGCCACCATGCTGTTCTCGCTGGTGAGCGCGGTTGTGATCATCGCTGGAGTACCTCGACCGGTTCTTCTGGTACTGGTCGCCTCCGCATTGGCCTTCTTCATCGCGCCGGTCATATTCTTCCTCAACGTCTATTACTGCGTCACGATCATCCCGAAGAGCGAGAAACGTTTCTATCCGTCGAGGTTCGCAATCTGGTTCAGCTGGCTGAGCTTGGCGGTGTTCACAGCGCTGACGGTCATCGTGGTCCAGGCACGAGACGTGGTTGGCGACCTTGTGAGACAGCTCCTGCAGCTCTCTGGCTGAGAGGAGGATTACTGAGATGTCTACTGCTCGCTTCATATCAATGGTCACGCTGAGTGCGCTGCTCGTGCCGAATCTGGGATGGGCCCAATCGAGTGCGCGGCTCGAAGCGCTCAAGCAAGAGGTGGTCGCCGAGGTCGAGAGCATGCGGACGTTCACGCAGCAGACCGTCGACCAGATTTTCAGCTTCGGCGAGCTCGGGTTTCAGGAATTCGAGACCTCCCGGCACGTGACCGGCCTCCTGGAGGAGAACGGCTTCCAGGTGGAACGGGGCGTCGCGGACATGCCGACCGCCTGGGTCGCCACGTGGGGGTCGGGGAAGCCGGTGATTGCGTTTGGCAGCGACATCGACGGCATTCCGAAGTCGTCGCAGAAGCCTGGCGTCGCCTACCACGATCCGATCATCGAAGGCGCGCCGGGCCACGGTGAGGGGCACAATTCTGGCCAGGCGGTCAACGTGACAGCGGCACTCGCGCTCAAGCAGATCATGACGCGAGAGAACATTTCGGGCACGATCATGCTGTGGCCAGGCGTGGCGGAAGAGCAGCTGGGGTCGAAGGCGTACTTCGTCCGGGGCGGTCTGTTTCGCGACGTCGACATCATGATCTTCACGCACGTCGGTCGCAACATGGCCGTGAGCTGGGGCGAAGGCAGCGGGAACGGCCTCGTGTCGGTGGAGTACACCTTCTTCGGCGAGTCCGCGCATTCGGCTGGGGGCCCCTGGTCGGGGCGCAGCGCGCTGGATGCCGTGGAGCTGCTGAACGTGGCGATGAACTACCGCCGGGAGCATCTCCGGTTGTCCCAGCGGACGCACTACGTGATCACTGACGGTGGCGACCAGCCGAACGTCGTGCCGTCGCGCGCGTCGGTTTGGTACTACTTCCGCGAGCTGGACTACGAGCACATCAAGGCGCTGTTCGAGATCGGGAACACGTCCGCTCAGGCGGCGGCCCAGATGACCAACACCGAGGTGGAATGGCGCATTCTGGGCTCGGCCTGGCCGCGCCACTTCAACAAGGTCATCGCCGAGACGATGTACGAGAACATCGAGACGGTCGGCCTCCCCGAGTGGAGCGAGGCGGATCAGACCCTCGCCAAGGCGCTGCAGACGGAGCTGGGCGCCGAGCCAACCGGCCTCGCGACCGAACTGGACGAGCTGGGCGGGCCTCCCGAAGGCGTGCGGACGGGTGGCGGCTCAGACGACATCGGCGACATCTCGTGGCAAGTGCCGACCGTCACGCTCCGGTTTCCCGCGAACTTCCGGACCGGCGGCGGAGGCCATCACTGGTCGAGCGCCGTCGCCATGGCAACGCCGATCGCCCACAAGGGATCGACCGCCGGCGCGAAGGTCCTGGCGATGACCGCGCTCGACTTCCTGCTCCAGCCCGAGAAGGTCGAAGCGGCCTGGACCTACTTCACCGACGAGCAGACGACGGACCAGGAGTACATCCCGTTCATCAGCGCGGACGATCGTCCGGCGACGCACCTGAACGCAAAGATCATGGAGGAGTTCCGCGAGGAGATGCGGGAGTACTACTTCGATCCGTCCCGGTACGACACCTATCTCGAACAGCTCGGCATCGAGTACCCGACCGTTCGAGATCCCTAATTCGTAGACTCATCGGGGCGGCGTGACCGCCCCGATGCCGGCCTCCCACTCGGCGAGCATCGCCTGAAGCTCCTGGAGCAGCGCGGGTCGCTGATAGGCTAGGTTGCGCCGCTCACCCGGGTCGTTTTCCAGGTCGAACAGCATCTCGGTCGTGTCGTCGAGCAGAAACTTGAAACGGCCGCGCCGTGCCGCCTTCTGCCGGTACGCGGAATAAGCGGTTCGCCAGAACAACGTCCGCTCGCGCACCGGGGCCTCACCGGTCAGCATCGGGAGCAGGTCGATTCCGTCGAGCGGGCGATCCACCGGGGCGCGCACACCCGCCGCCGCCAGAATCGTCGCCGCGACGTCCATGTGGATGGCGAGCTGGTTCGACACGTCGCCTGCGGGGAGCGCATCCGGCCACCGGACGATCAGCGGCACCCGGATCCCGCCCTCCCACAGCGTCCGAAAACCGTGAAAGAACGGCTCGGTTCGCCCGAGCTCCCGGCCCCCGTGATCGTAGAGGAAGATCACCAAGGTCGATTGGGTGAGGTCCCGTTCGTCGATCGCATCCAGGATGCGGCCGACGCCGGCGTCCATCGCCTCGACGACGCCGACGTAATCCGCTCGCGTGCCCTCGAACCAGTTCTCCGCAGTCCTGACGATCGATGCGCTGCCCGGTGGCTGGTGCGGTGGCAGCGCGGCGTTGAACGAGGTCATGAGAAAGAACGACCGGTCGTCGTCGGACTCGATGAACGCGACGGCACGATCGGCGAACAGGTCGGTCGAGTACCCCTCGATGTCAACCGGTGTGTCGTTCTCGTACAGGCCGGGCTGTCCGGTGATCCGGCGATGTGAGTAGTAGTCGATGCTCCAGTCGAGAAAGCCGAAGAACTCGTCAAACCCGTGGCGTCGAGGGGAGAACCGGGGTTCGAGCCCAAGATGCCACTTGCCGATGAGGCCGGTCCGGTAGCCCGCGTCGCGCAGCATCCTGGCAATCGTCGTCTCCCCGACGGGCAACCCGGCCGGTAGCGGCTCGGGGCCGACGTTGTCCTCGAAGCCGGCCCGCTGCGGATACCGGCCGGTCAGGAGGCCGACGCGGGCGGGGGAGCAGATCGGCGCCGGCCCGTAGGCGTTGATGAGGCGCACGCCCTCCCGAGCCAATCGGTCGATGTTGGGCGTGCGGATGTCCGTGACGCCATGCGGCCCAATGTCGCCGTAGCCCATGTAGTCGGCCACGATCAGCACGACGTTCGGACGACCCGCCGGCGACTGCGCGGACGCGGCCGGGAAGCCGACCGTGAGTACCGCGAGGATGACGGCTGCTAGGACACGGAACATGCTGACTCGCGCCGTGAGTTCAGGGCCGGTCGGCTATGCGGCGGCGCCGGTTGGCGAATTCTGGCGCTTCCTTGAGACAGGTGCCGAGGATGCCGAACGACGTCAGCAGCGCGCGCAGACCGGTGCGGCGAAGGCCGCCGGCGGGCACGCTGCCGATCTGATAGCCGCGCTCGTCGCTCGAGGCCTGCTCCCATCCGCGGAACAGCCGGCCCCAGTCGCTGGTCAGCACCTCCCGCATCACGGCGCGTCCCTTCGTCGGATACCAGAACGTGTCGTGATACATCACGCTGGCGAGGTAGGCCCACGGTGCCAGCACGGTCTTGAGCGACCATTCCACCGGCCGGCGCAGCGGCCCCCAGTAGATCAGGTGCTGCATTCGCGCGGCGAACGTCATCTTGCGGAAGGGGCCGACGAAATTCCAGGACTCCGCGGCGGCGCCGGCGTCGCCGACGATCTCGATCTGGCGTGGGTCGCCGCAGCCGAGGCCGGCGTCGTGCGCCATCCGGATGTACTTGATCGACAGCGGGTCGAACCCCATCAGCTTCGCCGCCACCGCGTCGATTGCCACCTGATCGGCGCTGGCCAGGATGACGTTCTTGACGTGCGGCGTCATGCAGCGCGGCCCGGGGCCGTCGCCCGCGAATGTGCCGTCCATGACGGCGAACACGCCGCGGTGGATCCGCTGCTGAATCATCAGCAGATCCACCAGCGTCTCGTGGATGACCGGGTGCGTCCAGTGCCGCCGCTCGTTCAGCAGGCCGCCGAACGCGTTTTTCATCGCGCCGGTGGTCGTCGTGAACACGTGGGTCTTCACCGTGGGCAGATGGATGATGTTCTCGCCGATGAACCGCTTCGGGATGAGGAAGCCTTTCGGATAGACCTCATTCAGGCAGAGGAACTTGTCGGCCAGGTCGCCGACGGCATCCCGGATGTGCACCCAGTCCTCGCCCTCGTAGAGGTGGATGTTGCGAAGCCCGTGCGCCTCGACGACGGGCAACTGCTTGTTCTCCCGCTCGCCGAGGTGCGCGTCGATGACGACGGTGCGGTTGTGACACGCGTGAATCAGGCTCGGGTCGTAGCCGTCCTGCTTCATCGCCCGGATCACGCCGTCGAGTTGCCACGGCGGCGTCGAACTGCCCGGAAAGAAGAAATGCCAGGAAATGTTGATTTTGAGCGCGGTGTCGGCCGATTTGTCCACGACCTGCTGGTAGCCGGCGAGGTTCAGCAGCGCGTGGTAATCGCGCAGGACCGTGGACGGCTCGGTGCGCAGGATAGCGACGGTGGCGCGTGACATGGCCCCAGTCTATCGCCGCACTAGCGGCGTACAAAAGAAAAGGGACGGCGTGCCGTCCCTTTTTCTGCGAAACGTGTCCAGAGTCACCTAGATGTGAGCCGTCAACTGGCCGTCCGGTCCCACCTCGAGCGAGCTCAGGATCATGTCCGGCGTGACCGGCGTCCGGCCCATGTGCTCGTCGCCGATCGCGTCGGCGATGGCGCTCAGCACCGCACCGGCGCCCGCACCCTGCGGCGGCTCGCCGATCCCCTTCGCGCCCACCGGCGTCTGTGGGTCGGGCTTGTCGAGCGCGCCCCACTTCATATTGAGCGGGATGTCGAGCATCGTCGGCGGCTTGTTGGAGTAGAACCGCTTCGCCATCGGCAGACCCCAGTGCTGGTCGAAGACCCACTTCTGCTTCAGGGCGTGGCCGAAGCCCTGCACGGCGCCGCCGTGGATCTGCCCACCCAGGCTGCGGGGATGCAGGATGACACCGCAGTCGGCCGCCGCCGTGTAATCCACGATGCGGATGTGGCCCGTCTCGACGTCGACCTCGACCTCGGCGAAGCCGATGACGAAGGTCCAGGTGTCGCCGTCGCGGCCGAAGTTGTCACGCGCGACGCCCATGAGGCCCTGGCCGGCCAGGTTCGTCGCCGACCTGGTGGTCCAGGGGTTGATGTCCTCCGGCAGCTCGTGGCCGTCGTACTTGCCACCGAGCTGGATCGCCCGCTCGGCCGCGCGCGCGAAGGTCAGATAGCGCGAGCGATTGGAGCGGTGATAGACGCGCTCGCCGCCGACGTCGTAGTCGTCGGGCGAACCGCCCAGATCGCGCGCCGCGAGCTCCTGCAGCTTCCGCTTGGCGTCGAGACCGGCCGCCCAGTTGGCGCGCGTGTGCGCATGCGTGCTCTGGCTGCCGCCCTGGCTGGCGCTCCAGGGAAGGTTCCGGCTCGTGTCGCCCCAGGCGACTTCGACGTTTTCCCACGGGAAGTCCAGCACCTCGGCTGCCGCGCGGGTCGTGTCGAACACCGAGTGCGTGCCCAGGTTGCCGATGCCCGACGTGACGTACAGCTTGCCGTCCGGCTTGATGACGAACAGACCGTCGTAGCCGAGGCTGCCGCCCACGTAGGGGCTCACCGACACGCCGATGCCCGTCACCTTGGTGCCGTTGCGCTGGCCGCTACGCTGCTTCCGCTCCTCCCAGTTGAAGAGCTCGGCGCCCAGGTCGAGCGCCTCGCTGACATTGGCGCTCGTCACGCGGCGGCGGACCCCCTCGTCGTTCGCCGGGCCGTACTCGGCGGTGCCGCTCGGCGCGTTGATCCGCCGGAACTCCACCTGGTCGATGCCGAGCTGGCGCGCCGCCTTCGACATGATCGGCTCGAACAAGGTGACCGCCTGCACGCCGCCCGGCCCACGCTGCGACGTGCGCGGCGGCGTGTTCGTCATGACCGTCAGGCCCCGGAACCGCATACTCACTGGCTGGTAGGCCAGTGACCCGCACCGGCCGGTCGTCAGGAAGTCACCCTGGCGGTTGTAGGGACCGTTGTCCTGCACGATGAAGACATCGAGCGCCGTCAGGCGCCCCGCGGACGTGAAGCCAGCCCGGACACGCGACTGATAGCCGGGGCGACCGCGACCGATGTAGTTCTCTTCCTGCCGGTTGATCCGCATCATGACCGGCTTGCCGATCTTCCGCGACAGCAGCGCCGGGATGGCCTCGAAGATCGCTCCGGGGATCTTGCTGCCGAAGCCGCCACCGCAGTACTCGGCGATGATCACCAAGTCTTCCGGCTCGATGCCGATCCAGGAGGCGGCCGGCGCGTGGCTGCGTACCGTGCTCTGCGTGGAGCAGTGCATGTAGCACTTGCCGTTCTGCCAGTAGGCCATCGCCGTCCGAGTTTCCAGCGGCTGATGGGATGTCGAGGCTTGGACGCTGGTCTCGTCGAGGACGAGGTCGGCTTCGGCGAGCGCCGTCTCGACGTCGCCGTACTCCCACTCCTCGCCGACTTCGCCCATCGGCAGCTTGCCGGGCTCGGCTGACGCGAAGACCTCGTCCGACCACTTGATGGTCGCGACCTCGCGGCCCACGAAGGCGTTGCCGTCGAGTCTGGCGTTCGGGCTGCCCGGGCGCAGGCTCGCCATCGGATCGACGGCGAAGGGGAGCGGCTCGTAATCGATCTGAATCTTCTCGACGGCCAGCGCCGCCGTCGTCTCGTCGATCGCGGCTATGGCGAGGATCGGCTGGCCTTCATAGAGCGGCTCGGTCGAGTTGAGCGCGCGCTCCACGACGCCTTCGCGCTGCGGCGGCGGCAGATCGTCTTCGGTGAGAATGCCCTCGACACCTTCCATCGCCAGCGCCTCGCTGGCATCGATGCGCGTGATGCGCGCGTGCGGCATCGGGCTCAGCAGGAGCTTGGCGAACACCATCCCTTCCGCGCGGAAGTCCTCGGCGTATTTCGCCTGGCCGGTCACCTTCGCGACGATGTCGGGAGTCTGGTAATTCTTGCCAATATATTTGTAGTCAGACACTTCGTCCCCTCCGCGGCTCTCGCGTGGCGGCACCCCGGAAACGCCCACCCACAGCGTTCGGAATGCCGGAACGGTCTCTCGTGAACACCGCAGCTTAACATGAGTCAGGGCTCCGACTCCACGCTCAAATGACAAGAATTTTCGCTTCAGTTTCGCCGCCCGTCACTTCGTGGCTAGGTTTATACTGAACACCGCTTCGGCCCTGAAAACAGGGAGCCTAGAGGATGCCTTCCAACCGAACTGTCGGCCGTCGTCAGGTGCTCAAGACGCTGGGCGTCTCCACGCTCGCGCCAGCCCTCGCCGGGCTCACCCCGGTCCGTTTGCTGGCTTTTGCTTATCACCCGATGGTGCCGGCCCAGGAGGGGATGGCCTGGGCGCCTCGGTTCCTGACCCGCGACGAGAACGAAACGGTCGTCGTCCTGTCCGAGTTGATCATTCCCGCGACCGACACGCCGGGCGCGCGCGCCGCGCTCGTGAACCAGTACGTCGATTTTGTGCTGAGCGACGCCGAGCCGGCCGTGCAGGGCGGCTTCCGCCGCGGGCTGGCCTGGCTGCAGCGCGCGAGCCGGACGCGGCATGGCCGGGCGTTCGGCGATTCGACGCCGGACCAGCAGACGGCGCTGCTCGCGTCGGTCGCCGAACCAGGCGCCGGCGCGGATGCCGAGGGCGTCCGGTTTTTCCGCCAGATCCGCCAGCTCACGATCGAGGGGTACTACGGCTCCGAGATCGGTATGTTCGACGAGCTCGACTTTCAAGGGAACACGTTCGTCGCCGAGTTCGAGGGGTGCACGCATCCGGAGCACCTGAACTGGGAGCCGGCGGCGGCGCGTCCGGCCGAGCCGGCCGAGGACGACTAGCTGCTAGCTAGCGCGGACGAGGAACCGATGGAAATCCTGCAGCAGGCCGATCCTCACGACGTCATCGTCATCGGCAGCGGCGCCTCCGGAGGTATGGCAGCCTACAACCTCACGGCGAAGGGCGTGAAGGTGCTGATGCTCGACGCCGGCGACGTCTTCGAGCCCGCGCGCTTCTGGACGCACGAGCCGCCGTACCGGCGCATGCAGCGGCGGTTGGCCGGCGAGCGGCCGCCCGGCTTCGAGCTGGATACGGCAGAGCAGCCCTACCTCACGCCCGACGGCCAGCCCTTCTCGCTCAGACGCGTCTGGGGCCGCGGGGGCAAGACGAACATCTGGGGCCGCGTGAGCCTGCGCCTGTCGGACATCGACTTCGGCGCGGCGGAGCGAGACGGGTGGGGGATCCCCTGGCCGATCCGCTACGCCGACGTGGCGCCGTACTACGACCGGGTCGACCAGCTGATCGGTGTGTGTGGCGGCGACGAGAACCTCGACGTGCTACCGGGCAGCCGGTACTACATGCCGCCGCCACCGCCGCGTTGCGGCGAAGTGATCGTTCGCAAGGCGGCCGACAGCCTCGGCATCGTCTCGGTGGCGATGCGCCGCGCGAATCTCACGCGCGATCACCGCGGCTTCCGCGCCTGCCACCACTGCGGGGCGTGCGGCGACGGGTGCCGCACGGCCTCCCGCTTCTCGTCGGCGCAGCACCTGATTCCGTTCGCCCTGGAGACCGGCAACCTCGAGATCATTTCCAACGCGGTCGCCGCGCGGATTTTGGTTGACGACACCGGCCGCGCGCGCGGCGTGCAGTACTTCGACCGGGTGACCGGCAACGCGCAGGACGTGCGTGCCCGCGTGGTCGTGGTCGGCGCGTCGTGTATGGACTCGACCCGCATTCTGCTGAACTCGACGTCGTCGGCGCATCCCAACGGCCTCGGGAACGGATCGGACGTATTGGGCCGCAACTACGCTGAGCAGATCATGGTGCACGTGCGCGGCTTCCTGCCGCAGCTGTTCGGGCGGGGCTACACGAACGACGACGGGATCGACGGCGGGCATCTCTACATTCCACGCTTCAACCATCGTCAATCGAATCTCGACTATCTGCGGGGCTTCGGCATCCAGATGTGGAGCACCGGATGCCAGCACACCGGCGTGACGGCGGCCGAGAACATTGCGGGCTTCGGCGCGGAGTTCAAGGCGTCGGTCAAGCGACGGTACCCGGCGCTCGTGTCACTTCACCCGTTCGGCGAAGTGCTGCCGCGACCGGAGAATCGGGTGACCGTGGACAAGAGCCGGACCGACCGCTATGGCGTGCCGCTCATGCGGGTCGCGGTGCAGTTCGGCGAGAACGAGCGGAAGATGCGCCAGCACATGTACGAGACCTGTGAGGAGATCCTGCACGCCGCCGGCGCCGAGATCGCCCCGTTCGACCGGGAGACGAACGATATGCCCGGCTCGGCCATTCACGAGCACGGCACCTGCCGGATGGGCGCGGATCCGGCGCAGTCGGTGCTGAACGGCTTCAACCAGATGCACGAGGTGGACAACGTCTTCGTCGTCGACGGCTCGGCGTTCACCGCCGCTTCCGAGAAGAACCCCACGATGACTATTTTGGCCCTCGCCTGGCGGGCGACCGACTATCTGGCCGAAGAACTCCGCGCCGGCAACCTGTAGCGCAGGGCTTCAGCCCTGCGGGGACGAGCCCGAAGGGCGAAGTCCACCTTCAGCCCTTGCCTCACCCTCTCGCGTCACAACTCCCGTACCCAGATGTTGCGGTAGCTGACCGGATGGTCGTGATCCTGCAGCAGCAGCGGCTCCCTCGGGCCGTGGGCGTCGTACTCCGGCTCGCCGACATTGACGCTCGTTCCGCGCAGCTCCGCATGGTTCTGGATCAGGACGCCGTTGTGGAGCACCGTCATCGTTGCCGGCCGCTCGACGGTGCCGTCCGCGCGGAACCGCGGCGCCATGAAGATGATGTCGTAAGTCTGCCAGGCACCCGGCGCCCGCGAAACGTTGACCAGCGGGATGTGCTGCTTGTAGATGCTGCCCGCCTGGCCGTTCGAGTAGGTACGGTTCTCGTAGGAGTCGAGCACCTGCAGCTCGTAACGGCTCATCAGGTACACGCCGCTGTTGCCCCGGTCCTGACTGCGTCCCCGCACGACCGCGGGAGTCCGCCATTCCAGGTGCAGCTGGACGTCGCCGAACCCCTGCGTCGTGACGATGTCGCCGGTGTCCGGCACGATGGTGAGCACACCGTCGGCGACATCCCAGGCCGCCTCTTCGCCGTCGCGGCCCTGCCACGCCGACAGGTCCGAGCCGTCGAACAGGACGACGGCATCCGCCGGTGGACCGCCCACGTGCCCCGGAATCACGATGGCCGGCTCGGGTTCCCAGACCTCGGTCAGGCTGGGGTCCCCCTGCCCCTGCTCTTGGGTCAGGCTGAAGGTCAGCGCGGGGACGGCGCCGAGCATCAGCACGGCGACGAGGACGGCAGTATGCGGCTTGAACATTGGTGGCCTCCGAGGGCGGATTATAGCGACAGAAGCGGCCGGTGCGCCTCCCTCAGTTCTGGATGCGCGTCCAACGGTTGCTGACGGTGAAGCGCTCGTCGGAGCTGGGCCAGGCGAACTCGAACGATTCTTCAAACGTGTCGGCGTCGATAATTCGGTAGGTTAACCGGCCGGTGGCGCCGCGCGCGTTCTCCGCCGCTTCCAGGACGAACGTCATGCGGTCGGGCACCGTGGAGCCCTCCTCCATGACGAACCGGTTCACGTAACCTTCGCTGTTGAACTGGCGGACGACATAGGTGCCGCGCTCACCGTCGTAGCTGAACCAGGTCCAGTCCTCGTGGTCGTCGCCGTCGGGCAAGCCTTCCTGGGGCACGAAGAGCGATCGGTTCCGCCCGAGCAGATAGGTCCCCTGGAGCACGATCTCGTAGGTGCGCGCGCCCTGGCCGGTGCCGATGCTGGCCGACTCCTCACCGCTCCAGGAGCCGACGAAGAAGTCGAGCGCCGCGATTCGTGCAGTCGTATCCGGTTCCTGGGCGCCGAGGAGCCCGGACCACGAGACGGCGGTCAATATTGCCAGGAGAAGTATCGAGCGCTTCGTCACAGGACCTCCTTGGTTGACGACACGATACCCTGACACGTCGGCTCGATGCTTGGAAGAATCCGACACCCGCTTCTTGGTTGAAGCTTCGCTCTGAGGACAGATGGGGTAGGGGGACCGAGGCGCGCACAGCGCGCCTCGCGGTGTCCGGCATGGGGCGTTCCGGGGTCCCCGTGAAGGACGCCGCGGGGGTTCGGGGCGAAGCCCCGATCTAAGAAAAGTCGCGCAAGGCGCCCCATCTAAGAATCGACGTCGAGATAAGCGACGTGCTCGTGCTTGAGGAAGCCGGTCGGGCAGACGCCGGCGAACCCCTTGAACTCGGCGTTGAAGTGCGACTGGTCGTAGTAGCCGACGGCGTGGGCGACCTCGCCGAGTGTCGTCCACCCACCTTGCTTGAGTTGGTCGCATGCGCACAGGAACCGGGTCAGTCGCGCAAACTGCTTCGGCGAGACGCCGAGAGCGGACCGAAATGTTCGCTCGAGCGTCCGCTCCGTGACGCCGGTCTCCCGGCAGAGGTCGGCGATGCTTCGCTGCCCCCGGCCGGCCCAGACCGCGCTCACCACGGGTCTGACATCCCGCTTGGCGTGCTGGTGAAGGTGGCGCAGGAGAAATCGCTGCACCAGGGCGACCCGATGGTCGGTGCTCGCGGCCGAGGCCAGCCGCTCATCGATTTCTGTGGCCTCCGCCCCCCAGAGCTCCGTGATGCCGATCGCCCGGTCGGCGAACGCCGAGACCGGCAAATCAAAGAAGTGATACGCGCCCCAGGGGTGAAAGCGGACCGAGAGAAACCCGGCGGGCTGCTCGGGACGAATCTCCACGAAGCGTTTGGTCTGGGAGATGGCGAAGCTTTCGGCCTGGGTGCGGAACGGCTCGCCCGCGAAACGGAGGTCGAACGCCGCTCGGTAGGGGAACACGATCTCGACGATGCCGTCCGGCATCACGCGCTCCGGCGCCCCGAAATCAGCCGGCCGGTCAATCTCCAACTGCCAGATCAGCCGCACGTAAGGCGCGAGGCGTGGGTCAATCGGGAATTCTTCGTAGCGCATCGTCCGGTTTTGGAGACATACTGCCACGAATCTTCGATGTCCGAGGAATTCAAGTCGCTCGTCACTCAAGGGAGGAATGGATGCCGTCGTTTGACGTCGTGTCCGAGGTGAAGCGACAGGAAGTGACCAATGCCGTCGATCAGGCCAATCGGGAGCTGGACACGCGCTTCGACTTCAAGAACACGAATGCCAAGTTCGACCTGGAAGGGGACCAGATCACGATGCGGGCGCCGAACGAGTTTCAGCTGCGGCAGATGTACGACATTCTGACGAAGCGCCTGGTCGGCCGGCAGGTGGACATCCGCTGCTTGAAGCTCGACGAGCCGCAGATCAACGTGAGCGACGCGCGGCAGCTCGTGACGGTTCGGCAGGGCATCGAGTCCGAGGCCGCACGAGAGATCGTCAAGCTGGTCAAGACTCGGAAGCTCAAGGTTCAGGTCGCCATTCAGGGCGACAAGCTGCGGGTGTCCGGCAAGAAGCGCGACGACCTCCAGCAGGTGATCGGCATGCTCAAGGAAGCCAAGCTCGACCTGCCGCTGCAGTTCGAGAATTATCGGGACTAGCTGCCTGAGTCCTGCGTCCCGCCGCGGCAGCCGACCGATTTGCCTACCAGCTCACGTAGCGATACATCAGGCGGATCAGCGCGTAGGCTTCGGTCATGTCCCGGGCGTCGTACTCCACCGTCGTCCCGTTGATCCGGCGCATGTCGGGAATCGCCTGGAGAATGTCGGCGCGCGTCGTGGAGGCCGAGCGCATCCGGAGCGTGACCGGACCGCCAGTGTCCAACCTGAGCGGCTGGGCGCTGGCCAGGCTCTCCAGTGCCTCGAGCGTGGCCGCTCGCAGGCGCGCACGTACCTCCTCCGGATGGTGCAGCTTCGCCACCGATGAGCCGATCGCTTCCTTCGTCACGACCGTGCGAGTCGGGACCAGCGCGGCGAACTGCTTGGTAAACGTCAGGTCTCCGCTGGCGAGGATGACCGGGACGCCATGGCTGCCGGCGTAGAAGGCGTTGAGACCACCTTCGCCGACCTCCGTGCCGTTCAGCCAAAGGCCCTTCACCGATCCGGTGCCGGTGTGGGCCAGGAAGCCGTCCGCCGTGCCGGCGCGTGCGTGATAGCCGAGAAAGATCGCGGCGTCGAAAGTATCGTCCAGTCCCTGCACCATCCCAAGCGGTTTCAGGTTGCCCTGGATGTACTGCACCCGTGGATCCAGTCGGGTGTGCAGCAGGTTCTGCATGTCGCCGTGCGAGTCGTTCACCAGCACGTCGGCCGGCCCGTGCTCGAAGATCGCGGCGACGACCGTGTTGACCTCCTCGGTCATCAACTCGCGGCCGAGCGCGTAGTCCTTGCCCGAGCCGCTCGTCATCCGGCCGGTGCCGATGCCGCCGATCCCCTCCATGTCGACCGAGATGAAGATCTTGAGGTCCTCCTGGGCGTGCGCGACGCCGAAGGGGATGACGACACCGGCTGCAAGTACGGCGACGCACGCAAGCCGCGCAAGACGTGGCTGCTTCGTCATCGTTGTCTCTCCAAGGATCCGCGGTCTTTGATCGACGGTAAGTTCGCCCGTCGAATGCGTCGGTCGGCCTGGCTCATGGCCGCCCTCCGCCGGCGGTCGACGTGCGCCCCGCGCCCTCCGGAACCCCGGCATTCATCAGGGCGTTGAAGACCAGCTTGAACGTGCCGTGCGTCTGGGCGCGATGCTGCGCCCGGAAGCCGATCAGGACGACCCGGCCCTCGCCGTGCTGCACCGAGACCATCGCCGCTTTCTCGGCGATGACCTTTTCGCCCAGCAGCCAGCCGCTCTGCAGGATGTCGCGGTCGATGAAGGTGACGATCCGCTCGACCCGCTCGTTCCGCGGCGTGGCCACGACCGCGTAGACCTGGTTACCGCCCAGGAAGGCCGCGAGCCCCCTATCGGGCATGCCGTAAGCCAGCGGGTGCTCGTGATCGATCTCGACCTTCAGGGTGGAGCCCGGCGACCAGAACTCCGTCGACGGCAGCCCGGCAACGATGTTGCGCACAGGCAGGTCGAACTTCTCGATCGGCAGGTTACCGGCCTGAGCGAACGTCACCAGCGTGCCGCCGTTCTCGACGAACGCCTCGAGCGCCGCGCCGCCGTCGTCGCCGAAGCCGCTGCGGTACTCCGGCGGGTAATCGTCGGGTCGGCCGCCACGACCCCTGCCGTCCTCCGGTTCCTCGCCGGTCATGCGCGCCACGCTGTCGGCCGGCAGCACGATCACGTCGTAGGCATCATTCAGGGCGCCGTCGGTGATCGCCGCATCCATCAGGGTGTCGTACGGGAACTCGAACTCCTCGAGCAGCCAGCGGGTCCAGCCCTCGTCCATGTTGCCACCGTAGTAGCGCTGGTACATGCCGATGCGGCTCCGTCGGAGCGGCTGGCTGGCGCCGCCCGCGTCGCTGTCCAGCGCCGCGAAGTCGACGCCGGTCGTGCTCGCCACGTCGCTCACGACGTCGTCCGGCGCCGACGCGGCTACGATGAAGTCGCCGGCCGAGATCCCGGCTGCGGTCGACGTGGCGCGTCGCAGGCTGACGCCTTGGGCGATCAGGAGGTTGGCCGCCTTGAAGCTGTCGTTCAGCCGGCCGTCCAGAACGTAGCCGTAGCGGCCTTTGGCGACGCGCCCGGTCGGCGCGATCTCCGCGTTCACCTCCGTGAGGGTGGTGGCCACGGCAGAGTCGACCGGATCCACCCGGACGCCCATGAACTCCGACATCGTGTCGGTCGACATGTCGTAGGGCCGGATCGGGAGGCCGTCACGATTCCGCGTGTAGGTGTTATCCGGGTAGAACGTCCTTCCGAGCAGCCACCGGATGACGCCCATCTTGGGCTGGGCCATCGAGACGACGAAGGTGCCGGCGCCGTAGACCCGCCCTTCGTGGGTGAACTCGCCCGAGGCGCGACGTACGTCGATGCCCTGACCGAGGAGCTTGTTCACCATCTTCGTCGCCGTGAGCGGATCGTGCTGGTCGGCTGGGATCACGAAGGCGGCGGGCGACATGGCGGCGCCCCGCTCGATCTGTCTCGACGCTTTGAGATAGGCGGTGCGCAGCACTGTCGCGCGATGGCGCGCCGCGATGTCGAGCGCCGCCATAGCCGCGATCTTCTGCTGTTCGACGATGTCGCGGACGTGCCACCAGCCGCCCTGCCAGGGATTCGGAAAGGTCGTTTGCTCCGCATACTCCGGCAGCGCGCGCGATCCGTTCAACTGATCGGGATGGACGAACAGCGGCGTCGCCAGGCGCGCGCTGGCCGACTCGGTCAGCATGCCGGCGATGTTGTGGAACGGCGTGATCCAGTGGAACCCGAAGTGCCCCCAGCCGGAATAGATGGCGGCGTTCACGACGCCGGACCTGCCGGCTTCCTCTTCCTTGTAGGCGATATGCGCGCCGTACCAGCTCATCTCGCGCCAAACCAGCGGGTCGGCCGACGGGCGGACCGGCTCGGCGTAGGGCGGCACGTAGATCCGCGCCCCGTACGCCCCCATCTGGTGGTGATCGATGTAGGCCTGCGGGATCCAGTCGCGGAAGATGATCTTCGCGCCGTACTGCGATTCGACCGTGTTCTGCTGGAACGCGTCGCGGTTGTTGTCGTGGCCGATGTAGTGGTGATACAGCCACGGCAGGCCGCCGCCCTCGTACTCCGTGCCGACGTTCTCGTTGTACCAGTCGGTCACCATGATCTCCCCGTCCGGGTTGAAGGCGGGAATCATGATAGCGACCGTTTCGTCGAGAATCCGCAGCACTTCGTCATCCGTACGCGTCACCAGGTCGTACGTCAGCTCGGCGGCCATCTGACTGGCGCCCACTTCGGACGAGTGGAGCCCCATCGACTGGACGACAACCGCCTTGCCCTCCGCAATCGCGCGGTCGATCTCCCGTTCCGACGCGCCCCGCGGGTCGCTCAGCGTGGCGTTCATCTGGCGCAGCTCCTCGAGGCGAGCCAGGTTGTCGGGCGACGAGATGAAGAGCACGAGGAACGGGTTGCCGAGCGTCGTCGGCCCCATATGTACCACCTCGAGCCGCGGGCTCTCGCGCCCCAGCAACTCGTAGTACTCGACCAGCTTGTCCCAGCGGGCCAGCTTCCGATCGGCCCCCATCTGGAAACCGAAAAAATCCTCCGGTGATGGAATCT
This sequence comes from Vicinamibacterales bacterium, assembly GCA_963667915.2. GTDB lineage: Bacteria > Acidobacteriota > Vicinamibacteria > Vicinamibacterales > UBA823. Next base: position 2,383,179 of record CAXXNN010000004.1, read on the forward strand.
GCTGGCCGAGCACCGTCTCGGGCCGGAGACCGAGCACGGCCGTCACGGTGATCAGGACGATCACAAATCGCAGCGAGAATCGGATCGACGTCATGTGCCACTCCCTGATTTATCCCACATGCCCCAGATGGCGTACTGTGTCTCGTTGTCGAGGCCGTGTCCGCTCTGCTTCAACGTGAGCAGTATGCTACCGCGGTGATGGCTCTCGTGGGCGATGAAGTATCCGAGCGTCGTGAAGATGCCTTGCTTGAACCCTCGGCGTTTCGGGACGCCGTCGGCCACATCGCCGAGGAACGTGGCGACCGCGGCCTCCGACGCCTTCAGCGCCTTCCGAAGCTCAGGTTTCGTCGGGGTCACCTTCGTCTGGAATTTCACGAGTCCCGTGGCGAGGTCCTTCGCCCGGTTCTCCAGGTGCCACATGCGCACGTTGTGCAGGTGGGCGAACTGGCGCGCGACATCCCGTCCGCCGCGTACTGACAGCGAACAGCGCATGCCAGCCGTGCTGATCCGGTCGATCAGAAACAGGTTGATCCGGTTGTTGGTGTGCCAGGCCTGCAGCAGCGCGTCAGTCGACACGCTCATGACGGAGACTGCACCGACCGTGGGGCGCCGGCCGTTTCGGGAGCGTACACGCACTGCTCACGCGCGCTGCCGGACTCGACCTGGATCGTCGGGTGATGAATCTGGAATTTCGTCTTCAATGTGTCCGACACCGATTGCAGCAGCGCGTCGTCGGCATGGCCGGGTTCCATGAGCAGGTGCACCGTCAGCGCCGTTTCGGTCGTGCTCATGCCCCAGATGTGCAGGTGGTGCACGTTGCGGACGCCGGGCAGCGATTCGAGGTAACGCCGGACGTCAATGAAGTCGACATGGTCGGGCACAGCGTCCATCGCGAGGTCGAGCGATTCGCGCAGGAGGCTGAGGCCGCTTACGAGAATCAACGCGGCCACGGCGAGCGCGATGAGCGGGTCCACCCAGAACCAGCCGGTGGTCAGGATGACGATTCCGGCGACGACGACGCCGAGTGAGACGGCGGCGTCGGCCGCCATGTGCAGGAACGCGCTCTTGATGTTCAGGTCGCCGTGGCGGCCCGACATGAACATGACGGCGGTTACCAGGTTGATAATCACGCCGACGCTCGCGACGAGGATGATCGTACGGCCGCTCGTCGCCGCCGGCGCGGCGAGCCGGGCGATCGACTCCCAGATGACGGCGCCCAGCACGAGGCACAGCAGGATTGCACTGGCCAGCGAGGCCAGCACCGTGGCCCGTTTCATGCCGTAGGTGCGCCGCTCGGTCGGAGGCGTCCGTGAAAGGTACGACGCCCCCCAGGCCATCGCCAGCGCCAGGACGTCACTCAGGTTGTGACCGGCGTCTGAGATGAGGGCGACCGAGTTGAATGCGAACCCGCAACCGGCCTCGATGAGCACGTACAGGCCGTTGACGGCAATGCCGACCTTAAAGGCCCGGTCGTAGGCGTGAGCCTGGTTGTGGTCGTGTGCCAAGGTCCCTCGCCCTTACTCTTCGAGACTGCCGTGGGAGCTCCGTCGACAGGGTCTCTACGCGGCTCCAGGATACACGTTCAGTACGCGCCAAGGCGCGTCGCCGGTCTGCTCGATGAGCGAGGCCTTCGTGAAATGGATCGGCATCGCATACGAGAACGAGGCGGCGTCGGCATCGACGGGACCCAGGCTCGCGACGTTGCGCGGGTGGCGCAACGTGATGTGTGGCGTGAGCGGGTGGGGAAGCCTGCCAGGACCTGCCAGCAGCCGCGCGCGCAAGTCGTCGAACTCCATCGTCGGGCTGGCGACAGGCAGCCGTAGGCCTCCGCCGTCGAACAGGCAGACCGGTCCGAACTCGAGTGTCACCGACACGCGTGCCAGCTCGCCCAGGCGGCGTTCGACGACTGCCCAGTCCGTCGCCTCGTCGTCCCGGCACAGCGTGACGTGCGCGGGAATCAGTCCGTGCTGGATCGGATCGACACGCGTCCGCACCGTATCGATGATCGAGCGAGCCGGCTCGGGGAGGTAGAGGCTCACCTGGCGCCGAGTGTGAGGCATGGCCGTTCAGTCCAGGTGCCCCCGCTCGGCGTCACCCATTTCGACACCGCCGGCGGGGAAGTACTCACGCCAGCGATCGGTGACCGTCGCCGCGACGTCCTCGCGGCAGGTGAGCTCTGTCGGGTACGACGGCTTCATCCGTGCGTCGATGACGATCGGCGACGTGTAGACGAGATGATTCCGGGCGACGCGCGTGGCCGCTGCGTGGAGATCGGCTGCCGGCTCGAAGCGCGTGAAGGTAGTCCACAGAAAATTGATCGAGCTCCTGGCGGCGCGCGCCGGCTCGTCGGTGAGGACGACCAGCGGCCAGCCCGTGAAGGCGGCGTGTGCCGCCAGCCGGGCCGCGGCGTCTGGCTCCTTGTCGTACGGCGGCGCGCCGACCACCAGGCACCCCCCGCAGAACACGCGGACGTCCGTGACCCCCCGGGGCAGATCGGGTGCGGAGAACGCACGCGGCAGGTCACGCACCGGATCGCCCAGTCCCAACCAGACGCCCTTCGAGCCCCTATTCACCTCCGGCCCGGTGTAGTCGAGCGTATCCATCGACAGGTTGGAGAAGACGTACAGATCGGTTTCCGGATTTGTCCGCGCCAGGATGTGCTCGAGCGTGGCGGGGAAGTCGGTCAGGTCGACCTGGCGATCGGTGACGAACAGGAACTTCGTCAGCGACAGCTGGCCTTCGCCGAGAATCCGGAAAGCGCTCGCCATCGCTTCGCGGGCGTAGCGCTGCTTGACAACCGCGGCGGCCAGCGAATGATAGCCGGTCTCGCCGTACGACCAGAGTCGTTCGACGGCCGGCATGACGAGCGGAAAGAGCGGTGACAGCAGTTCCTGCAGCAGGTCGCCGATGAAGAAATCCTCCTGTTGCGGCTTGCCGACGACGGTGGCTGGGAAAATCGCGTCACGCCGATGCGCGATCTGGGCGACACGAAAGACCGGGTAATCGTGCTGCAGCGAGTAGTACCCGTAGTGATCGCCGAACGGCCCTTCCGGCCGCCGCTCGTGCGCCGGCACCTCGCCGATCAGCGCGAACTCGGCGCTGGCGACAAGCGGGTGCGGCCAGGCGCCCTCCGACAGCTTGAGGCGCTTGCCGGCGATGAGCGAGGCCAGCATCAGCTCGGGGACGTTCTCGGGCAGCGGCGCGATGGCAGCCAGGATCAAGGCCGGCGGGCCGCCAAGAAAGGCGGTGACGGGCAGCGCCTCGTCGCGCGCTTCCGCGACACGATAGTGAAAATCGCCGCCCTTGCCAATCTGCCAGTGCATGCCGGTGGTACGGCGGTCGTAGACCTGCAACCGGTAGAGGCCCAGGTTGTGCCCGCGACCGTCCGGATGCTGCGTGAAGATGAGCGGCAGCGTGATGAACGGTCCGCCGTCCTGGGGCCAGGTCGTCAGCACGGGCAGCCGATTCAGCCGAACATCGTCCGAGACGATCTCGGTGACCGGCCCGCCGCGCCCGCGTGAGAGCCCGACTCTGAGCAGCTCGAGCCCGAGATCGCGGGCGCCCCACAGTTTGGCAGGCGTCGGCGGCATGATCGTCTCCGCCAGCTCGGCGAGACGCCGGATCAGCCGCTGCGGTCGCTCACCGAACGCGAGCTCAGCGCGGCGCGCCGTGCCGAACAGATTCGTAACAAGCCGAAATTCGGCTCCTTTGACGGTGGTGAAGAGCAAGGCCGGCCCGCCGGCGGCGATGACCCGCCGATGAATTTCCGCCGCTTCGAGGCGCGGATCGACCGGCGCGTCGATCTGGACCAGGTCACCGTCCCGGCGGAGGCAATCGATGAACGATCGGAGGTCAGGGAAGGTCATGACGGCCGAGTGATTCTACCCCGGCCGCCGCGGTCACCACGGGCTGCTACGCGGCGCCCTGGCCGGTGGCCAGCCAGCACGCGCAGTCGGCACCCAGCTCGCTGATGGCTCGCGCTTCGTATTCCGCCGAGTCCTCCGGCGTGAGCGTGTCGGTCCAGCGGCCGTTTACCCCCTTGTGGATGAACACCTGCGCGCCGGCATCCCAAAAGGCGCCGCCCAGCGGCACGCTCTTCGTCGCGTTCGCCTTCATCCAGTCGAAGGAACAGTACTCGACGATCGTGGCCCACCGTGACTCATCGATCGGGATATCCAGGAACGCCGCAATGCGCCGCATCTCGCCCGGCAGGTCGCGCTTCAGCTCCGAGAAATGAATGAGCATGACGTTGGGCAGACTGCGGATCTCCCACCAGCTGCGGACGTTTTCCCAGTGGGGCCAGAACGGATGACCGTCACGGTCCATCCAGTCGCGCCAGTACTGCCGGATGTCGTCGGGCGGCCGCTCGATCGGTGGGCCGACCCGGCCCGGCGTCTCATTCAGCGCGTCATACCATTTCTGGTTCGCGTTGACGTGATGGTTGTACATGCTCCAGACGACGTCCCGCCCGTCCCGCCCGATGTAGAGGTACTTGGCCTTGGGTGAGAAAACGAGCGCGTCCACTGGCAGGTGCGTCTTCATGAACCGGCGGTGCGTCTGGGCTTCGACGACCGGCAGCTTGACGGCCTTGGGCGGCACCCGCAGATCGATCCACGGGGACATCTCGGCCACTTCGAGATCCGGATCGCCCTTGAACATGAGCTGCGCCACGATCTGCTGCAGCCAGGTCGTGCCCGCCTTCGCGTAGGTGGCGATCACGATGTCGTCGTCACGAAAGCGAAGGTCGTTCCAGATGGTCGAATCGAAGTGGTGGGAATGCAACTCCCGGGTCTTGACGGGCCAAGCCATGTCGGTCATCGAGCTCTCCGTTTCTTGCTGTCCGTCACTCGGGCTTTTGGGGCTCTGGGTCTATTCTGCGAATCTCCCGAATCAACGCCTGGCCTCCTCCGAAGACGAGGCCCCCGGCGACGACCTCCCAGGAGAGGACGAGCTCGAGAAGCTTGAAAAGGTTGCCTAGACGGCCGTTGCTGAACAGAACGGCCAGCAGCGTGAAGCTGAGCGTGAGACTGACCGTGACCAGCCCAACGGTTGCGAGCGCCTTCTGATATTTCTCCATGCCGTTTCCTTTAGGTGGACCGGCTTCGAAGAGATCACTGTCGATGCCGGTTGTCTGGAATCATACCCGTCATGGAGATCACCTCGGCTTGCATTGTCCCGAGGATTGGTATATTGTATGCCACTCTGAGATGGCCTGATTTTAGCTCTTTCTCGATCTGCGAGCACTTCCGTTCCATAGGCGCATGCCCGTCCCCGCCCTCAATCTCGAGCCGATCGACTCGAGCGACGCCCTGAAGCACCGGATCTACCTCCGGCTGAAGGAGGCGATCTGCCAGGTGAACATCTACGCCGAGCAGACCGAGCCAAAGCTCGACGAGCGGCAGCTGAGCGAAGCGCTGGGTGTGAGCCGGACACCGATCCGCGAGGCGCTGGCGCGTCTGGACCAAGAAGGGTTCATCCGGACGGTGCCGCGGAAGGGAGCTTTCATCGTCCGCAAGACGAAGCGGGAGATCCTGGAGATGATCACCGTTTGGGCGGCGCTCGAGAGCATGGCGGCCCGGCTGATCACCCAGCATGCGAGCGACGAGGAGATCTCGACGCTGCGCAGGATGTTCGCCAAGTTCGACGGCGGTCAAGTGAAGGCGCGGATCGACGAATATTCCGTGGCGAACATCTCGTTTCACCAGGCGCTGCTGCAGCTGAGCCGCTGCGACCTGCTCAACCGCCTGGCCGAGAATCTGTTCGTCCACATGCGTTCGATCCGGACGCAGACGATCGGCGACCGCGATCGGGCGAGCCAGTCGATCATCGACCACATGCACATCATCGAGGCGCTCGAGGGCCGTGACACCGATCTGGCCGAACGGCTGGTCCGCGAGCACAGTCTCAACCTGGCGAAGCACGTCGAGAAGCACGTGAATTACCTGGCCTAGCACACGGAGCACACCATGCCAACTGCTGAAGCGAAGACGAAGCCGGCCGACACCGCGGCGAAGCCGGAACAGATCTCGGGCGGCCACCTCGTGGCCAAGGCACTGAAAGCCGAGGGGGTCGAGGTCATCTTCACCCTGTGCGGCGGCCACATCATCGACATCTACGACGGGTGTCTCGACGAGGGCATCGACATCATCGACGTCCGTCACGAGCAGGTCGCAGCGCACGCGGCGGACGGCTACTCGCGGCAGACCGGGAAGCCGGGTTGCGCGGTCGTGACGGCCGGGCCGGGCACGACCGACGCCATCACCGGCATCGCCAACGCATTCCGCGCCGAGAGCTCGATGCTGCTGATCGGCGGTCAAGGCGCGCTGACGCAGCACAAGATGGGCTCGCTGCAGGATCTGCCGCACGTGGACATCCTGTCGCCGATCACGAAGTTCGCGGCGACGGTCTCGTCCACCGCGCGGGTGGCCGACATGGTGTCGATGGCGTTCCGCGAGTGCTTCAACGGCGCGCCGGGGCCGTCCTTCCTCGAGATTCCGCGCGACGTGCTCGATGGCAAGGTCGATCTGGCGACGGCGCGCATCCCGAAAGCGGGGCATTACCGGGCGTCGACGAAAGTGCTGGCCGACCCGGACGACATCCAGCGTTTGGCCGACCTGCTAGTGCAAGCGGAGCGGCCGTGCGTGCTGTTCGGCACGCAGACCTGGACGAGCCGGGCGGCCGACGAAGCGCGCGATCTGGCGCGCACGCTGAACATACCGGCCTACCTGAACGGCGCGGGGCGCGGCACGTTCCCGCCCGGCGATCCGCATCACTTCCACCGGACGCGGCGCATGGCGTTCGACAAGGCGGACGTCATCGTCATCGTCGGGACGCCGTTCGACTTCCGGATGGGCTACGGGCGCCGGCTGCGCGCCGACGCGACGGTCGTCCAGATCGATCTCGACTACCGGACGGTCGGCAAGAACCGGGACATCGCTTTCGGCCTGGTTGGCGACATCGGCCGGGTGCTGTCGGCGGTGCTCGCGGCGACGACCGGCACGACGGACAACGGCGCCAGCAAGCGGCAGGTCTGGCTCGACGAGCTGCGAGCCGCCGAGCAGGTCGCCTACGAGAAGCTCCTGCCGAAACTCCGGTCGGACAGCGTGCCGATCAACCCCTATCGGGTCGCTTACGAGCTGAACGAGTTCCTGACCGACGACACGATCTACATCGGCGACGGCGGCGACGTCGTGACGATCTCGGCGCAAGCGGTCCAGCCGCGGCAGCCAGGACACTGGATGGATCCCGGACCGCTGGGCACGCTGGGCGTCGGGGTGCCGTTCGCGATGGCGGCGAAGTATGCGCACCCCGAGAAGGAGGTGCTTTGCTACTTCGGCGACGGCGCCTTCACGCTCACGGGATGGGACCTCGAGACCTGCCAGCGGTTCAAGCTCCCGATCCTGGGCGTCATCGGCAACAACTCGGCGATGAACCAGATTCGCTGCGGTCAGATCAACAAGTACGGCGTCGAGCGCGGCAACGTCGCCAACCTGCTCGGCGACGTGGATTTCGAGAAGTTCGCCGAGATGCTCGGCGGCTACGGAGAAGCGGTGCGCGATCCCAAGGACATTCGCCCGGCACTCGACCGGGCGCGCGAGGCGGTCAAGTCAGGCACGTCGGCGCTGGTCAATATCTGGGTGGACCGCGAGGAGTGGGCGCCGGGCACCCGTAACCAGACGATGTACAAGTAGGTGGGCGAGCACATGAGCAAAGCGCTAGAGGGACTTCGCATCCTGGACATGACGCATGTCCAGATGGGGCCGTCGGCCACGCAGATTCTGGCGTGGCTCGGCGCCGACGTCATCAAGGTGGAACTGCCCGGGCGGGGCGACATCACCCGCTCGCAGCTCCGCGACATCCCCGACGTCGACAGCCTTTACTTCACGATGCTCAACTGCGACAAGCGGAGCATCACCCTGAATACCAAGACGGAGAAGGGCAAGGCGATCTTCCGCAAACTGATCGCCGTGTCGGACATCCTCGTGGAGAACTTCGCGCCGGGGGCGCTCGATCGGCAGGGCTTCACCTGGGAGACGATCCGCGAGATCAACCCGCGCATCATCTACGCGTCCGGCAAGGGGTTCGGGCCGGGCCCCTACGTCGATTGCAAGGCCTACGAGACGGTGGCGCAGGCGATGGGCGGGTCGATGAGCACGACCGGGTTCGAGGACGGCGTGCCGACGAGCACCGGCGCGCAGATCGGCGACTCGGGTACCGGGATGCACCTGGTGGCCGCCATCCTCGCCGCGGTCATCCAGGGCCAGAAGACCGGGCGCGGGCAGCGTGTCCAGGTCGCCATGCAGGACTGCGTGCTGAATCTGTGCCGCGTGAAGCTGCGGGATCAGCAGCGGATGAAGCACGGGCCACTGGAGGAGTATCCGAACACGAGGTTCGGTGATGCCGTGCCGCGGTCGGGCAACGCATCGGGTGGCGGGCAGCCGGGCAAGGCGCTCAAGACCAAGGGCGGCGGCGCGAACGACTATATCTACGTGATCATCCAGCCGCCCGGCTGGGAGTCGCTCATGCAGCTGGCCGGACGCGAAGAGCTGGTCACCGATTCGGCGTTCGCCACGCCGCAGGCGCGGCTCTCGCATCTCGACGAGTGCTTCGGCATCATCGAGGCGTGGACCCAGCAGCACGAGAAGCTCGAGCTCGTGGGGATGCTCAACGAGGTCAGCGTGCCCTGCGGGCCGATCCTGAGTATGAAGGAGCTCCTGGACGACGAGTCGCTCGCGGCGCGCGGCATCGTCGTCGAGGTCGAGCATCCGATCCGCGGGACCTTCAAGACGGTCGGCTGTCCGTTGCAGCTATCGGATTCGCCTGTCGAGGTGACGACGTCACCGGCCCTCGGCGAGCACACCGACGAGATCCTCGCCGAGGTTGTCGGCTACAGTGCGGAGGAAATCTCGGCGGCACGGGGCGAGGGCGCCATCTAGCTAAGGGAGAGGCGTGAGGATTCATAGATGAGTCACGATCGAGCAGCAGTCAAAGCGGTATTGGACGGCGCCCTGAAGGCGGGTCGCGCGTCACTCACGTCGACGGAGAGCAAGCAGGTCTGCGATGCCTACGGCATCCCGGTACCCACGGAAGGGCTGGCGACCTCGGCGCAGGCGGCGGCGACGCTGGCCACCGAGATCGGCTACCCGGTCGTCCTGAAAATCGTGTCGAAGGACATCCTGCACAAGACCGAAGCGGGTGGGGTGTTGACCGGACTGGCCACGGCCGACGACGTGTCGCGGGGCTACGCGGCGATCGTCTCGGCGGCGAACGCCTACAAGGCGGACGCCGGCATCACGGGCGTGCAGGTGCAGCAGATGCTGCCGGCGGCGCTGGAAGTCATCGTCGGCGCCGTAACGGATCCGAGCTTCGGGAAGCTGGTGGCCTTCGGGCTGGGCGGTGTGCTCGTCGAGGTCCTCAAGGACGTCACCTTCCGTCTGGCGCCCGCCAGCCGCGAGGACGCGCTGTCGATGATCGACGGTATTCAGGCGGCCGAGGTGCTGCGCGGCGTGCGGGGCGCCGATCCGGTGAATCGGGACGCGCTGGCAGCGCTGATCGAAAACGTCTCGGCGCTCATCGCCGATTTCCCCGAGATCGACGAGCTCGACCTGAATCCGGTGCTGGCGACCAAGGACTCGGTGACGGCGGTGGACGTGCGGATCCTGCTGGCGCGGGAGCTGCCCGAGCCGCGTCCGCGCCCGTCCCGGGAGGACATCCTCGCGTCGATGGTCCGCATCATGAAGCCGCAGGCGGTCGCCGTCATCGGCGCGTCGGGCGAGGACGGCAAGATCGGCAACTCGGTGATGAAGAACCTGATCAATGGCGGTTATCGGGGCGACATCTACCCGATTAATCCGAAGGCGGACGAGATCCTCGGGCGCAAGTGCTACAAGAGCGTCAAGGACGTCGAGGGGACGATCGACATCGCCGTCTTCGCCATTCCGGCGAAGTTCGTGGCCGGCGCGCTCGCCGAGGTCGGGGAGAAGGGCATCGCCGGCGCCATCATGATTCCGTCCGGCTTCGCCGAAGTCGGTGAGGTCGAGTTGCAGCAGCAGATGATCGAGGTGGCGCGGAAGTACAACGTGCGCGTGATGGGGCCGAACATCTATGGGTTCTACTACACGCACGAGAACCTGTGCGCCACGTTCTGCACGCCCTACGACGTCAGGGGCAAGGCGGCGCTGTCATCGCAGAGCGGCGGCGTCGGCATGGCGATCATCGGCTTCAGCCGGTCGGCGAAGATGGGCGTGTCGGCCATCGTCGGGCTGGGCAACAAGTCGGATATCGACGAGGATGATCTGCTCACGTTCTTCGAGCAGGACGACCATACGCAGCTGATCGCGATGCACGTCGAGGACCTGAAGGACGGCCGTGCGTTCGCCGAAGTGGCCCAGCGCGTGTCGAAGCAAAAGCCGGTCATCGTCCTCAAGGCGGGCCGGACCGCGCTCGGTGCCAAGGCGGCCGCGTCGCACACCGGCGCGCTGGCGGGCAACGACAAGGTCTACGACGATGTGCTGCGCCAGTCGGGCGTGATCCGGGCGCGTACGCTCAACGACATGCTGCAGTTCGCGCGCGGGCTGCCGATTCTCCCGACGCCGAAGGGGGAGAACATCATCATCATTACCGGCGCCGGCGGCTCGGGCGTCCTGCTGTCCGATGCCTGCATCGACAATGGGCTGAGCCTGATGAGCATGCCGAAAGACCTGGACGCCGCCTTCCGGAAGTTCATTCCGCCGTTCGGCGCGGCCGGCAACCCAGTGGACATCACCGGCGGCGAGCCGCCGGCGACCTACCGGAACACGGTCAAGCTGGCGCTCGAGGACGATCGCGTGCACGCGCTCATCCTGGGCTACTGGCACACGATCGTCACGCCGCCGATGGTCTTCGCGAAACTGGCGTCCGAGGTCGTGGAGGCCGCGCGGGCGAAGGGCATCGACAAGCCGGTCGTCGCCTCCCTGGTCGGCGACGTCGAGGTCGAAGAGGCCTCGGAGTATCTCTACGACCGCGGGATTGTGGCGTATCCCTACACGACGCAACTGCCGGTGGACGTGCTGGGCGCGAAGTACCGCTGGGCCCGCGCGGCGGGCCTCCTGTAGGGACCGGTCACGCCGCCTCCCGGGTCTCCCTCTCCCTCTGGGAGAGGGCCGGGGTGAGGGTCTCGCCCGTACAGAGGAAAGGCCGGGAAACCACCCCGGCCGCCGACCTGAAAGAAAAATGACTTGACGGCATCGTGCGGGCCATCTGGTCCCGGGCCGGTCTCGCTGCGGCCGAGGTCGCGCGAGGCTGCCGGCGCGTTCTACTCCGATGCCATCAAGTCCCTGGAGTCCCTCGGGCCCTCACCCGACCGCTGGACGGCCGGTTTCACGTCCGAGGGTGCCGACTGCCCGGTGGAGACATCGCGCCCCCCATCTTCCAGCGTGGGCGCGACGCCATCGCCACGCCACCGCTTTCTGGACACACATCTACACCCGGGGCTGGTCGAAGTCAATCGAAACTGGAAGGTCGGCGGATCTCCTACCCGAAGCAGTAGACGATGCCGTCCTGGGCGCCGACGACGATCCGGCCGCTGGCCACTGCGGGCGAAGCCGTGATCGCCGAACCGATTTCGTATTCCCAGAGGCGCTGGCCGTCGCGAAGGCCGAGTCCATAGAGCCGGCCGTCGTTGGACCCGACGTACACCCGGTCGCCGACGATCGCCGGGGACGAGTCGATCCGACTACGCGTCGTGAAGGTCCATCGCGCTTCGCCGGTCGCCACGTCGATCGCATGCACCATCCGGTCGCGTCCGCCCAGGACGACCAGCCCGTCGCGGAGTGCCGGCGACGAATAGAACGGGAAGTGCCGCGTCGGATGCTCGTAGCGCCACTGCACCACTCCGGCCTCCAGATCCAGCGCCAGCACTTCGTTGTCGAAGGTGCCGTAGTAGGCGACTCCGCCGGCGATCGCCGGGGAGGCCGCGGTGTAGGCGCCGGACGAGACGGCGAAGACTTCCTCGCCGTCGGCGACCCGGATGCCGCGGAACTGTTCATCGCACCCGCCGAAATAGGCGATGCCATTCACGACCGCCGGGGTCGCGTGAACGAAGCTACTCGTTTCGACCTTCCAGACGAGGGCGCCGCCGCCGGCCGTCAGCCCGTAGAGGAAATTATCGTACGACCCGATGAGCACGGTGTCGCCCACGATGACCGGCGACGACTTGATCTCGCTGTCGGTCGCGAACGTCCAGCGCGCCTCGCCGGTCTCGACATCCACGGCGTGCAGCATGCCGGCGAGATCGCCGATGTAGACCGTGTCGTCGCCGACCGCGGGAGACGATTCGCCAATGCCGTCATCCGACGCACGATAGCGCCACCGCAGCGCCCCATTGTCCAGATCGAGGGCGATGAGGTCGCCGGCGTAGGTGCCGACGTAGACGACGCCGTCGGCGATTGCCGCCGACGAGTCCACCGCGTCGCCCGCCTCGAAGGTCCACAGCAACTGCGGGTCGTCCGGGACGACCGTCTGTGAGATTCCGCCGAGCGTCGGCTCGCCACGAAACTGCGGCCAGTCGGCTGAGGGGCGGCCAGGCTGTCCCGCGGCGTGCGGCGGCACGGCGCCCATGAGCGTCACGGCTGCGATCAGCGTCACTGTGCGCATCGGTAGATCTCCTCCGCCGCATTGGCGTCAAACGGTCTGGGGTTGAACCGCCCGGTCATCTGCTCCGCGGCCTCGGCGGCCAGCGTCGTGACGTCTGGCGCCTCGACCGCAACGCCCGTCAAAGTCGTTGCCAGCCCGGCGGCGTCGGCAATCTCGCGCAGATACTCCGCCAGGGCGCCGCCGGCGTCAGCGTCCTCCGTCGGCTGCCCGATCAGGGTGAGCAGTTCGGCGTAGGCCGAACCGACCTCGACCGCGTTCCAGCGGACGACGTGGGGCAGCAGGACGGCAAGCGCCCGGCCGTGGGTTACGCCGTGGTGCGCCGTCAGCGGGTTCGCACAGGCGTGCGCGGCGCCGAGCATCGACTGGTCGATGGCCATCCCGGCATAGTGGGCGCCCAGCAGCATCGAGGCTCTGGCGTCGGTGTCGTCCGGCTGGCGGACGACCTGGAGATAGGACGCGGTCAGCAGCCGCCACGCCTCGCGGGCGAAGCACTTGGAGATCGGCGTGCCGCGGCTCGTGACGAAGCTCTCCACCGCGTGGGCCACGGCGTCGAAGCCGGTGACCGCCGTCACGGTTGCCGGCTGTGACAGGGTCAGCGCCGGATCGAGGATGGCCGCGCGAAACGCCGACTGCGGGTCGCCGCACGCCATTTTCAGGTGCGTCGCCGCGTCGGCGATGACGGCCCACACCTGTGCCTCGCTGCCGGTTCCCGCCGTCGTCGGCACGCCGATCGCCGGTAGCATCGGGCGGGTCGCTTTGCCGAACCCCCGGTAGTCGTGCATGCGCCCGCCGTTCGTGAGCAGGAAGTTGATCCCTTTCGCGCAGTCCATCGAGCTGCCGCCGCCGAGGCCGACGATCGAGTCGACCGCGTGCGGCGCGGCGAATGCGCGGCCCGCCTCGATCATATCGGTGTCGGGATCGGCGGTGAAATCGTGGAATGCAATGACGTCGGCGCCGGCGGCCGCCAGCAGCTCGACCGCCCGGCCGGCGTGGCCTGCCGCCACCAGGCCGCGATCGGCGACCAGCAGGGTCCGCCGGAAGCCCAGCTCCCGGCCCAACTCGGTGAGCCGATCGATCGTGCCGGTGCCGAAGACGACACGCGTGCGCAGTTGGAAGTCGAACGGCTTCACACTGCTAACCAGCTCACGTTATTTAGTTCGCGGCGAGCGCGAACAACTGGTTGCGTGAGCCGAGGAAGAGCACCCCGTTGGCCGGCACCGGCGTGCTGTAGACGGCGCTGCCGAGGTTCATCTCGGCAATCACCTCGAGCTCCGTGCCGGTCTTCAGGACCACCACGTCGCCATCCTCGTCGCCCAAGTAGACCCGTCCCTCGACGACCAGCGGCGAGCCCCAGATGGCGGCGAACGTGTCGTGGACCCAGTAGACCTCGCCGGTTTTCGCATCCAGACAGTGGAGGAAGCCACTGAAATCCGGCTGATAGATCAGGCCGTCGTAGATCGCGGGGGTCGAAATCGAGCGGCGGATGCCGGTGTAGTACCAGACCCGACCGGTCTCGGTGATGTCGCCGCGCTTTGTCGCGTCGATCGCGTACATGTTGCCGACCCCTTCGCCGTGCTCCGGGTCCTGCCCGTTGGCGATGTAGACGAGATCGTCGTAGACGACCGCCGTCGCAATCAGCTCGTTGCGCGTCCGCGGCCATTCCGAGTCTTTCGGGTTCGTGTCGAACTCCCACAGCTTTTCGCCGGTGGCCGCAGCGTAGCCGCGGAGCCAGCCGTCGCCCTGACCCATGATCACCTGATCGACGCCGCCGATCGTGCCGACGGTCGGCGAGGCCCACTGGCCGTGGAGAATCCGGTCGTCGACCGAGTTGTCCTCCCAGATCAGCTCGCCCGTCGTCTTGTTCAGCGCGATGATCGCCGGCGCCAGCGGCGACTGGATGTTGACGTGGCTCTCGTCCTGCCCGTTCGACGTGCCCACGAAGATCAGATCGCCGTAGATGACGGGCGACGAGTTCGACATGTTGTGCGGAAACGCGCCGACTTCTTCGAGCATGTCGAACCGCCAGAGCACGTCGGCGTCGATCTCGCTCGAGTAGGGCTCGTCCTGCACCCAGCCGTCATTCTCGCCGTCGCGGAAACCCTCGAGGTCGAGTGCCACGACCTCACCCCGGTTCGACACGTAGTAGACGACGCCGTCCTCGACCAGCGGGGACGAGCACACACCCTGGTAGGGCCAGTCGTGGACGCGGCCGGCGATCAGCTTCGCGTTGGCGTGCTGCCACAGAAACGCCCCGTCCTCTTCTCGGAACGCCATCAAGATGCCCATGTCACCCTGCTGCCGCGGGTCCTTGACCGACTCGTTGTTCGTGCCGACGAGGACGACCCCTTCCGCGACGACCGGGTTGCCGTAGGTCTGCGAGCCCAGTTCGGCCATCCATTTGACGTTGCGCCCGGTATCCACGTCCCAGTCGGTGGGCAGGCCGGTCATGTCCGAAACCATGTTTCGATCGGGCGTGCCGCCCCACATTGGCCAGTCGCTACCAGACACCGGCGACTCTTGCGCCGCGGCGCCCGCGCCGATCGACACGAGCGGGACGGCCAGCGCCGCCAGGAAGCCCAACCGGATCAATCGCCGTCGCATCACTTCTTGCTCCTCCCCTTTCCGCCTGCACCGTGCCGGCGGCCCGTCCAGAAACTATCGGTCGCGGCGTGGTTCGCGGGGCTGAAGCCCCGCGCTACGCATCGCTTAGTACACCCGTACGTTGTCGAAGAAAATTTCGAACGGTGCGTTGGCGTAGATGCCCGGGCTGCCTTGCGGGTGCGGATTCACGTCGATCGCCTCGACGGTCCAGTCGGCCGGCTCCGCGTCGGCACGCGGCCAGACCTTGCCGCGCGCGCGCACGCGACCGTCGTCGAGATTCTCGACGCTGAGCTTGAACCGGTACCACGTGTCCGGTTCCCAGGCGAACGGGATCGTGACGGTGCGCACCGTCTCCGGCTGCCAGGTCTGCAGCTCGAGCCGCTGATGATTGCCCATCAGCACCAACGTGTGCCGCTGGGCGTTGACCCCCGCGTCGCCCATCTGGCGCCGCGACCGAATGGCCGAGATGTCCGCTTCCACCGTGTAGTCGGACAGATCGGAGTCACCGATGTAGACCCGTGCGCGCCGTGTGAACGGGTTGTCCGCTTTCTTGACGAGCACCTGGTTGTCGTCGACGTCACGAACCTCGAACTTGCCGGTGGAGGCGATCCAGTGGGCCGGCGAGCTGCCGGGCGTATCCGCCTCGAAGTCGTACTGGTTGGGCAGCGCCGGGACGACACGCAGACGCGCCCCGCCGGTGACGCCGTCGGCCGTCGCCGTCACCGACCCGGCCTGCGCGCCGGCGCCGGTATCGGCGGTGAACACGCCGTCCGCGGACACGGTTCCGGCCAGCCCGTCGAGCGCCCACATCACCTCACCGCCGGCGACCCGACGTCCGCGCGCGTCGAACAGGTCGGCGCGCAGCGGCACGGCCTGGCCCGGCTCGACGACCAGCTCGGTGGGGGACACCCTGACGTGCGCGATCGGGTCGGTGGAGGTCTCGACCGGCGACAACCCGCTGCGGCGACTGCCGGTCCGTGGACGATCGGGGCCGATGGCATACAGCGCCTGATCGGTGACGACGTACACGCGGCCGTCGGCCACGGCCGCCGAGGCGATGAGTTCCTCAGGTTCCTCGACGGTCCCCAGCTGCACCTCGGACAGAATCTCGCAGCCGTCGGCGCGCGGCTCGAGAATGAAGAACCGTCCCGTGACCGACCCCACGTAGAGCTTGCCGTCGGCCAGCACGGGCGACGCCCGCTGGATCGTCCCGATGTCCAGTGCCCACAGCTGCGCGCCAGAGGTAGTGTCGAAGGCCGCCAGGTTCGCACCGTTGTCCACCTGATAGATGCGATCGCCGTCGACGACCGGCGAGGCGTAGCCCCCTTGGAAGCCGGTCACCTGCCAGGCGACCGCGTCGGCGCCGAGGTCGCCCGCCCGCGTGGCGTCGATCGCCGCCAGCAAGCCCATCTCGCTCGTGTCGAGGTTCTCCTCGCTGTGACTCACGAACGCGGTGCCGTCGGCCAGGACGACGCCGGCGTTGATGCCGCGCTTGCTCATCGGAAAGTTCCAGACCGGCTGACCGGTCTGGGGCTGGAGCGCGTGCACGGCGCCGTCCCCGCCGCCCGCGATGAGCAGGCGGGTTCCGCCGATCTCGGCGATGATCGGTGTCGAATAGGTCGTGTCGAAGGCCCGGCCGCCCGGCGTGCTCACCCAGATGGTCTCGCCGCTGTCCTTGTCGAACGCCATGAATCGATGACGGCCGATCGCCTGGCTCCCCCAGCCGGACGACAGCCCGCTGATGATCACCAGGTCGCCGTCGAGCACCGGCGACACCGTGCGCCCGCCATGCGTCGTGATGAGGCCGAAATCCTCGTTCAGCGAGCGCTCCCACCGCACGTCGCCGTCAGCCGTCAGCGACAATAGACGTCCCCCGACGCCGAGCAGGTAGAGATGTCCGGTGGCCGGGTCGCCGACGGGTGAGGCCCAGCCCAGCCGGTGCGGCGGGACGTCGCTCAGATAGACGTTGAAGCGGTGTTCCCAGAGCAGCTCGCCGTTTCCCGCGTCGAACGCCATCAGGCGCTCCTGCAGCGTCTCATCTTGTCCGACGGCATTCTGGATGTAGACCTGGCTGCCGACGACGATCGGCGCTGAGCGGCCGCCGAACGGCACCCGCCACACCAGGTTCTCGCCGTCGGGCGACCAGCTCGAGGGCAGACCGGTCTCGGGTGAGGTGCCGTCGCGGTTCGGTCCGCGCCAGTCCGGCCAGTCGTCCGCTGCCGCAGGACTGACCGAGAGAGCCGTCGCGCTGGCCAGCAGGACAGCGAGGCCGAGGCGGTTCAGATTCGGCTTGGTCATCTGATTCAGATGATTCAGAAAGCGACCTTAATATGCAGACGTTTTGATCGTCAAGGCGCAGGACGACGGGACCCGGCCGAAGCATTCCCGCGACCTAAGGTCCGTCAATCACGGACCGCATCCCGCTCAGAACTTTCTCGTTTTTTTCAGGTTGCACCCGCCGAGTTCGCGGGCTATCATCCACGCTACCAAAACACGCTCGCTCGGCGCCGTCGGCGTCCATTACAGATCTGTTATTTCGTCGAGGAGGGTCCCATGCGTCGAGTCTTCGCCGCCGTTGGTGCCGCGTTCCTGCTCGCCGCCTGTATGGTCGTCTGGGCGAGCGCCGCCGGCCAGAACGGAAAGTCACCCGACAGTCAGACCAGCCGGGCGTTCAGGGACATCATCGGGACGGTCGAGATCCTGGGCTGTGTCGGTGGTGTCACGGGCGTCGACGTCTATATCGCCGGCGAATCTTCGTCCGGACCGGCCCGACCGGCGAGTTCCGGCTGAACGAAGTGCCGACCGGCACCTACGAGGTCGTCATCCAGGCGCCCGGGCAGGATCCGGTCGTTCTGGCTGGGGTCGCGGTCGCCATGGTCGGACCGCCTTCCCACGTCACCGACCTCGGTATCCTCTCTCTGCCTGGTCCGGACCTACAGAACGATCCGAACAACTGCGGCACCTGCGGTCTGGCCTGCGCCAACGGGGAATCGTGCGATCTTGGCGTCTGCACCGGACTGCCCGAGCCACCAGCCTGCGACCCGGCGGCGGGCCTGACCGACTGTGGCGGTATCTGCGTCGATCTCAATACCGACCCGCTCAACTGCCAAGACTGCGGCTTCGACTGTGGCCCCGGTTTCCTCTGCGCCGACGCGCTCTGCCAGGTTGACCCTTCGCAGTGCCAACAGGGCGAGACGGAATGTGCCACTGGGGTGTGTGTAAATCTACAGAGCGATACTCTTAACTGCGGCGCTTGCAACAGCGTCTGTGCTGCCGGAGCATCCTGCACCAATGGCGCCTGTCTGTGCGGGCCCGGTCAGGTTAATTGCGGCGGCGCGTGCGCGGACGTGAATGACGACCCGAACAACTGCGGCGCGTGCGGGCAAACCTGTAGCGCCGGCATCGCCTGCGTGAACGGGGCCTGCGACGTGTGTATTCCTTCATGCGCTGGTTTCGATTGCGGCGGAGATGGCTGTGGAGGGAGTTGCGGAATATGTGTCGGAGGAGACGTATGCGACGCGAACCAACAGTGCGTGGCGTCTTGAGAACCGTCACGATAAAGCGTAGCAAGTGGACCAGCGCGTCGGTCGCCGTCTTGGCGGTGGCCGTCCTGGCCGCGGGCTGCACCGGTCAGAGCTCGTCGGCGATGAGCCAGGGGCAGGCGGCGGCGATCCTGCACGAGCTGCAGGAAATTCGGAAGCTGCTCGAAGGCCAGCAAGGCGGCGCGCGTCCGGCCGCGCCGGCCCAGGCGGCGGCCCGACCGCAGTCGGCCGAGGTGTCGATCGCCGGTGCGCACTCGCTCGGAAGTGCCGACGCGCCGATCGTCCTGGTCGAGTTCACCGATTACCAGTGTCCGTTCTGCAGCCGGTTCGCGGCGACGACGTTCGATGAGCTGAAGGCGAAGTACATCGACACCGGCCAGGTCCGGCTGGTCAGCCGCGACCTGCCGTTGCCGATGCACAACAACGCCGAGCAGGCGGCCTACGCCGCCCGGTGCGCCGACGAGCAGGGCAAGTACTGGGAGATGCGGGAGGTGATGTTCCAGAACATAAGCGCGCTCGACGACGACGCGCTCCTGGGCTACGCCGCCGATCTTGGGCTCGACCGCGCGGGCTTCGAGGCCTGTCTCGGCAGCGGGAAGTACCAGGAGGCGGTCCGGGCGGACGCCGCCGCTGCGGGTGCCATCGGCATCACCGGCACGCCCAGCTTCGTCCTGGGGCGCGCGTCGGGCGACGGCGACGCCGACACCGTTCAGGGCAACATCATCGTCGGCGCCCAGCCGTTCGCCGCGTTCGACGCGCAGATTCAGGCGCTGCTCGCCGCCGGCGAGTAGTCCGCGGGGTTAGTAGATCAATTTCACGCCGAGCTGTAGCCGCCGGGCCGGGCCGGCCGACAGGATCCGGCCGAAGGTCGGCGAGCCGAGAAAGGCATCCGGCAAGCCCAGGTTGACCCGGTTCAGAAGGTTGAACGCCTCGAGCCGGAGCTGCAGGTCCACCCCCTCGCCGATCGGCGCCCGTTTCAGCACGGCCAGGTTGAGGTTCTGGAATCCAGGCCCATCCAGGATGTTCCGGCCGGCGTCGCCGAAGCTGCCGAACGCGGGGAACGCGAACGCGTCGGTGGCGAACCAGGCACCGGCCGACCGACTCGACAGCGTGGGATTGCCGGCCAGATTCGGCCGGTCGTTTGCGCCGAACCCCAGCGCCGCGCGTCCGGTGTTGCTGTTGTCGATCTCCGGCAGGATCGCCACGGTGAACGGCGCGCCGCTTTGTGCCGTGAAGATCCCGGCCACCATCCAGTCGGCCAGGATCCGCGAAGCCCACCCGCCACCCGAGGAGAAGCGGCGGCCCGGCCCGAACGGCAGCGCGTAGGAGAAGCTCGTCGAGAACCGGTGGCGCAGGTCGAAGTTCGACCGGCCGCGCTCGGCGCGCGGATTGTTGCTGTCTTGCGGGAAGTTCGGGTCGCCCGCACTGGTGAAGAAATCGGACGCGTCGTCGGTCGACTTGCCGAAGGTGTAGGCAGCGTGCACCGTGAGGCCGTCGGTCATTCGCTGCTGGACTTTCAGTTGCAGCGCGTTGTAGCGCGACGTCGCGCTCGACTCCTGGGCGATGATGTCGCCAAACGCCGGATTCGGGCGTGGGTTGAATGGGTTCGGGCTGGCGTCGGCCTGGTTGATGTCGCGCGCCGTCAGCAGGTTATGCCCTTTCGATCCGACGTAGGCGATCTCGACCGCGCGCCGCCCGCCGAGCTGCCGCTGCAGGCCGATGCTCCACTGCTGCAGCCAGGGCGTCTTCAGGTCGCGGTCGAACGCCACGGCGGAGGGCGGTATCGCGAACGGAAACTGGCTGGGGAACGGGTCGTTCAGCGTCAGCGGCCGGTCGGGCAGCTGGAAGAACAGATTGAAGTCGAAGAACGGCGGGTTGAAGTACAGGCCCTCGCTCGGCGCCAGCGCCGACTGGTTGTAGTAGATGCCGTAGCCGCCCCGCACGACGGTGTCGGCGGAGGCGCCGGGCGCCCAGGCGAACCCGACACGCGGGCCGACATTCCCGTAGTCGGTCGCGTACCCGCTTCGGGGCACGCCGTTCGTGCCGACCTGCACGAGCGACTGGCTGACCGGGTCGAACAGGTTGGCGCGGTCCTCGGCGTCCACCGGCGGCGAGGTCACCTCGTAGCGCAGGCCGGCCGACACGGTCAGGTTCGGCCGCAGCCTGATCTCGTCCTGCACGAACAAGGAGTAGCTCTCGGTGCGCAGGGCCTGGGGGTTGTCCAGGGTGGCGCCACCCGTGATGAGCGGCAGCCCGAGCAGCAGATCCGCGAGCGCATTTCCGGTGATCGCCGGCTGCGCGGAAAAGGTGAGCAGCCCGCGCGACTGCACGTCGCGGAACGCGTCTTGCCGCGTGAACCGCGCGTCGAAGCCGACCTTCAGCAGATGCCGCCCGCGCGCGTAGGTCAACGTATCGAGCAGCTCGAACATGTCCGTCGTGCTCTGCTGCGGGTTGTTGAACTCGTCGCCGAGCGGCGAGAACCCGGTGACGGTGATGAAGCTCAGGCCGAAGTCCCGAGGGTTGTCGGACAACTCGGGGAGACCGACGGCGACGTTGAGGCTACTGCCGAAATTCTCCTGAACGACGCCGGCGGACACCCGGTTGTAGACGACCCGCAGATCGTTGACGAACGACGACGATCCCACGTGGGTGTATGCGACGAGGAGGTTCTGGGCGCGCCGCGCCACGTCCGAGCCGAACCCGGGCACGCCGGCGAACCCGGGACCGGAAAACGGCTCGAAGAGGCGTCGGTCGCTCAGGCTGTAGCGGGTGGTCAGCGTCGACGCCGCACCCAGCCGGTGATCAATCCGAACGTCGATGTGATCGTTCGCGTCCCGCTGTGCCGGTGAGGCGACGAAGTTCTCGAAGGGGACGTCGCGGTTCGGCAGCGGATAGAGGGCGGCGATCGCCTGGCCGATCGGGCTCTGGAAGAACGTCGGGATCTGATCGTCAAGGAACTGCTGTCCGGTAAACGGATTGATCGGCGGCGCGAATAGGCTGGTGGAGAAGTCACCCTGCCGCTCGGCCAGCGTCGGCACGTTCGCCACCCGGGTGACGCCTTCGGTCAGCCGGAGGCCCTCGTAGTCGGTGAAAAAGAAGGTCCGGTTCCGGACGAGCGGGCCGCCGAGCGACAGACCGAACTGGTTGCGCCGGTAGTCGGGCGCGGGCTGATCGGCCGGCGCGAAGCTGTTCCGGGCGTTCAAGGAGTCGGCGCGGAAGAATTCGTAAGCGGTGCCGTGGAACCGATTCGTGCCGGACATCGTCGTCACGTTGATCTGCGCGCCGGCGTGGCGGCCGAACGAGGCGTCGTAGGTGCTGGTCTGGACCTTGAACTCCCGGATGGCGTCGACCGGCGGCCGGACGGCCGATGTGTTCAGCTTCGGGTCGACGTTGTAGGCGCCGTCGAGCAGGAACGCGTTGGCGTTCTCCCGCGCGCCGTTGACGCTCATGCTGAAGTCGCCGCGGACCGACCCGGCCGATCCCTGGGCGGCCGGTGACGCGCCCGGCGCGAGCAACGCCAGTTCGAGGAAGTTCCGGCCATCGAGCGGCAGCTGCACGATTTGTTCATGGTCGATCACCGTCGCCAGTGCGGCCGACTCCAGGTCGAGCCAGGCGTCGGGCGCCGTCACGACGACCTGCTCGGTGACGGCGCCAATCTCGAGCGACACATCCACCCGGAGAGACTGGTTGACCTGGAGCGTGGCGCGGCTCACGTGGGTCTTGTAGCCGCTGTGCGCGACCTCGATCCGGTAGTCGCCGGGCGGCAACTGCGTCAGGACGAACATGCCGTCGTCACCCGTCGTCGCCGGTCGGCTCACGCCGGTCGGCTCGTGGACGACCACGAGCGAGGCTGCTGCGACGCTGGCGCCCGTCGGGTCGGTGACGATGCCGCGGACCGACGCCAGGTGCGTCTGGCTTCCGGCGGTCGACACCGCCGCCAGCGCCATCGCCACGACCATGACCCACACGCGCATGTGCACCGCTCCTCGTTCGAACCAGTCCATGTAATGAGACGAACGCCCCAACGTATAGCAGATTATCAGATCGGCACGCCACGCCGTCGGCACGCCGTGCGGGTCCACTGCCCTACTGAAGAGGCTGACGCGCGCCGCGGCGCTGGCGTTTCATCCCACCGGCCGGTACGATCACACCTGAAGAGTGACGAGTGACGAGTGAGGAGATCGGTGTGATGACGACACGCGAACGCTCCATGAACACAGATGTTCGTCCGCCATCCCTGCATCGCAATCCACGAACGACTGTCGAGGTCGCACAGCACTACATTCGAGACATGGTCTACGGCGCGCTCGATGGCATCGTGACGACGTTCGCCGTCGTGGCCGGGGTGGTGGTGGGCGGGGCGCTGTCGCTCAAGGCGGTCCTGGTCGTCGGTGCGGCCAACCTGCTGGCCGATGGGCTGTCGATGGGTGTGGGGAACTACCTCAGTATCAGGTCGCACGAGAGTGCACTGGTAGCGCAGAATCGGGCCGAGGAGGAGGCGCACCCGATTCGCCACGGCCTGGCGACATTTGGGGCGTTCGTGATCGTCGGGGCGGTGCCGCTGCTCCCGTATCTCACGCCGGAGCTTGCGTTCGGCCGGTTCGCGGTCTCCTGCGCCGTGACGCTCGCCATCCTCTTTGGCGTGGGCGCGGCGCGAGCCACGGTGACCGCCGACCGCTGGTGGTGGAGCGGCCTGGAGATGCTGCTCCTCGGCGTGGCCGTCGCGGCGGCGGCCTACGGGAGCGGTGCGCTGGTGGCCGATTGGCTGCAGGAGCCAGCCTGAGCTCAGCCCTCAACCCCGACCCTCTCCCGGAGGGAGAGGGAGCAATGTAGATGCTAGAGCACGGCGAAGACCCGTGCCGGGCCGCCCGACCCGCGCTCGTGCTTCGGCGCGCCCACGATGATCGTGACGCCGGCCGGCGGCACCGTGTCGAGATTCGCCATCAGCTCCACGCCGTACTTGCCGGCCGGTAGAAACGTGAGGTGGGCCGGGTAGCCTTCGGCCGTCCCGGTGTCCAGGCTGAACGTGTCCACGCCGACGCCGACGATGTCACGCTCCTCGCAGAGGAACGCCGCCGCCTCTCCGCTGTAGCCGGGATAGTGCGTCACGCCTGCCTCGTCCGCGTTCGTGAAGGCGTCGGCGTCGCCGATCCGATCGCCCCAGCCGGACAGCATCGCGACGAAGGCGCCGGCAGGCAGGCGGCCGTGCTCCTGCTCCCAGGCCAGGATGTCGTCGATTGTGACCGCGGTGTCCGGATCCGCACTGGCCCGTGCGGCGATCGAGATGACCGCCAGCGGCGCGAAGAACCGCTCCGCAGGGAGCTGATCGGTCGTGAGCCCGCCCTCGGCGAAGTGCATCGGCGCGTCGAGATGGGTGCCGGTGTGCTCGCCGAACAGCAGGTCATTGTTGTAGACGCCGTTCTCCTCGAGACTCGAGGTCTGGGTCATCTGCGGACGGGTGAGGCCGGGGTAGACCGGCATCGACATCGTCAGGACATGGGTCAGGTCGAAGATCCGATCGAACGCCGGCCGCGGTGGCTCGGGCTGGGCCTCGGCTGGTTCCTGCGCGGGCGCACCGCCACCGCACGCTGCGCCGAGCGTGGCCGCACCCATCGCGCCGAGCAGTTGGCGTCTCGAAACCGTTCGCCGGACCGTGTCAATCACACTCGGTGCGCACATGAATTCCTCCTTCACCCGAGCCCGCCGGGTGGAAATGCCGCAGTGTAGCTCGCTGCCGGCGGAACCGGGAAGGGGATCTGGGTATAATCTCCCGTTCCCCAATGCCGCTCGCACCCGGCAAACACCGGACGAACGCATGACCCCTTCCATATCCATTGCTCAGGCCCTCGCGAAATACCCCCGTCAAGACCTGATCCGGACGCCGACGCCGCTGGTGCGCTTGCCGCACATGAGCGAGCGCCTCGATCTCGAGCTCTTCGTCAAACGGGAAGACCTGACCGACCTGGCGCTGGGCGGCGACAAGCCGCGCAAGCTGGAATACGAAGTGGCCAAGGCTCTTGCCGAGGAGGCGACCGTCCTTGTGACGTGCGGCAGCACGCAGAGCAACCACGCCCGGCTGACGACCGCCGCCGCGAAAAAGCTCGGCCTCAAATGCGCGCTGGTCCTGAGCAACGACCGGTTCAAGACGTTCCAGTCCAACCTGCTCACGGTCTACCTGATGGGCGCGGAGGTCCGGTTCGTCGACACCGAGGACCATTGGGACCTGGAGCAACACGTCCTGGCATTCTGCGACGAGCTGCGGACCAGGGGGGAGCGGCCGTACTACATCCCGGTCAGCGGGACGACGCCGACGAGCTGCCTGGGCTACGTGCGCGCCGGTCTGGAGCTGGCCGACCAGCTCGAGGCGCTGGATGTTCGGCCCGACGCGGTCTACACGCCGTTCGGCACGGGAGGCATCTTCACGCCCATATTGTTGGCGCTGCGCGAGCGGGGCGTGGACTGCCCGGTGATCGGCGTCAGCGTCAACGCGCGCCTGGAGAAGTGCCGTGAGAACCTGGAGCGGTGGTGGACGGGTGTGTGCGCGCTGCTCGACGTCGATCCAACCCGTCCGCGCGGCGCCCACGAGATCCACGACGAGTTTATCGGGCGGGAGTACGGCGACGCCACCGAAGGCTGCCTCGACGCGCTCATGCTGATGGCCGAGACGGAGGGGATTCTGCTGGACCCGGTCTATACGGCGAAGGTGTTCTCAGGGCTGCTCGCCCATCACGCGGCCGGTCGCTGGGCATCCGGGCAGCGTGTGGTCTTCATCCATTCCGGCGGGGCGCCGGCGATCTTCGCGTATCACGACGAGATCAAGCAGCATCTCATCAAGCGCGGACGCACGATCGACGCATGAAGGCCTGAGAGCGATCAGACCGGCAGGACCGACGTGACGATTGCTAGCGCCTCCTGAATCTGCGCGTCCGACACGTCGGCGTGCGGCACGGCCCGGACGCCGCGCGGGCCGGTCGTCAGCATGTGGAGGCCGGCGGCGTGGCAGCCCTCGACGAAAATGCCTGACGGCATCGCGGCGAGCGTGAACCTGACGATGTTGGTCTGGACCTGCGAAAGGTCGACCTCGATCCCCGGCGTCCGGCTCAGCCCCTCGGCGAACGCCTTCGCCTTGGCGTGATCCTCGGCCAGGCGCGCGCGGTGATGCTCCAGCGCGTGCAGGGCGCCGGCCGCGACGATGCCGGCCTGCCGGAACCCGCCGCCGAACATCGCCTTGAATCGTCGGGCGCGAGCGATGAGCTCGGCCGATCCCGCCAGGGCGGAGCCGACCGGCGCGCCCAGTCCCTTCGAGAAGCAGACACTGACCGTGTCGAACGGCGCGGCGAAGTCCGCCTCGGAGGTACCGGTGGCGACCGACGCATGCCACAAGCGGGCGCCGTCGAGGTGCAGCCTGAGTCCGTGGTGCCGGCCGGCCTCGCAGACCTCGGCGATGCGCTCCAATGGCCAGACCGTCCCGCCTCCGCCGTTGTGCGTGTTCTCGACGCAGAGCAAGCGGGGCGGGGGCAGCAGCGTGGCCGGCGTGAACCGGTGCGGCGTCGTCGCCGCCGCGTGGACGTCGGCGGCCGTGAAGATCCCGTGGACGCCGGGCAGGCCGCGGGTCATGACGCCCGACAGCGCCGCCGGCCCGCCGGCCTCGGCCCGCGCGACATGCGCGTTGACGTCGATCAGGATCAGATCGCCCGCTTCGGTGTGCGTCCGGATCGCGACTTGGTTGGTCATCGTGCCGGTCGCCATGTAGACCGCGTCTGCCTTGCCGAGGATCTCGGCGGTCCGTCGCTCGAGGGCGAGGACGGTCGGGTCGTCCCGGTAGACGTCGTCGCCAACCTCGGCCTCCGCCATTGCCCGACGCATCTCGGCGGTCGGCTTCGTCACGGTGTCGCTGCGCAGATCGATCATTTAGATGGGGCGCCTTGCGCGGCTTGGTCTCTCTCTCAGCCGGACACTTGCGCCGCCATTATACATGTTGGGCTTTCACCACGAACCCCTGCGAAGACCTGCCGGTGAACTCAGAGGTAGCGATCGCGCAGAATCTCGAGATGGTGCGCGAGGTGGCCGGCCGTGACGTAGAGCAACGCTCGGACCGTGATCCGGTTTCCGCTGAGGTGGCCGGTCCGCGAAAGGACGTCATCGTCGAAGGTGCGGAAGAGCGTCAGGTTCGCCATTCGCAGATACCGGAATTCCTCGATCCACGCCGCGAGGCTCTGGCCTTCGATCTTGATGCTGGCGACGAAAGCGGCTTGGTCCATGTCGGGCAGCTCCGCCTGGTCCCCGCGGGCGATCCAGAGCGCCCGGTAGGTGAACACCCACTCGGTGTCGAGCGCGTGGCGCAGCATCTCCAGCACCGTCCACTTGCCGGGGGCGTAGCGATAGACGAGCTTGTCCGCCGGAATGGCATTCAGGGTCTCGACTGTCGAAGCGCGTTGATCCGTCAGGATGTCGAGAATGTCTCCGTCGGGGACTTTCGATACGTAACCCGCATAGAACGAGGCATATTCACTGTCGTCCGGCCGACGGGCGCGCCAATCAGTCATCGTGCCTCCGGACCTCGCGGATGTAGCGCTGGGCTTTAGCCCTGCGAGGGCGAGCCGAAGGCGAAGCCCTGAACGTGAGGCCCATCAGACCGTCATTGTGCCTTCCGAGACCATGACGGCGCTGCCGCCCACCCGGACGGCCATCACACCATCGTCCGCCCGGCCGATCGATATCCAGATCTCGCTCGGCCGCCCCATCTTGACACCCTGCAGGTTCAGCATCTGCTCAGCCTGGTCTGGCGCCACGACGCCGTGCTCGACCAGATAGGCCCCCAGCGGGCCGCTGGCCGAGCCAGTGGCCGGATCCTCGGCGATCCCGAACGACGGAGCGAACATCCGGCTGTAGGCAACGGCGCCGTCCTCGGCCGATTCGGTCGTGAAGAGGTAGACCGGCAGGACTTCCAGGCCGGCGGCGGCGAAGTACGCCTCGAGCGCAGTTTCGCTGGCCCGGGCGTCGTCGATCGCCGCGCGGGTCGCGACCGGGACCAGCAGGAACTTCACGCCGCAGGAAACCTCCTGCACGGGCAGCGCGCTGACGATTTTTTCTGTGGGAATGCCGAGGGCATCGCCGAGCCCGTCCCGATGGGCAACGGGCTGGCCGAACTCGGGCGGCTGCTGCCGCATCCAGGCCGACGCGAGCCGCGCGCCCTCCCACTCGAGCGTGACCGGCGTGGGGCCGACGCCCAGCTCGAACAGGAACCGCTTCTGACCGGTCCGGATGACGCCGTCGTGAGCCAGCGCGTAGATGCTGCCAACTGTCGGGTGCCCGGCGATCGGCAGCTCGACCGCCGGCGTGAAGATTCGCATCCGCGCGTCGCCGTCCGCTTCGGCCGGCAGGATGAATGTCGTCTCCGAGTAGGCCATCTCCGCGGCAATCTGCTGCATGACCGACGGGTCCAGGCCCCGCGCGTCCGGAAAGACCGCGAGCTGATTCCCGGCGAACTGACGGTTCGTGAAGACGTCGAGGTGGAGGTATCGGTAGGCTGTCATGCGCACCCGCCTGCCATTACTCGGTGACCGCCAGCGTGCTGCGAACGGCTTCGCCGACCCGCTCCAGCGCGTCGGCATAACCCTCGGCGCACGCGCCGAAGCCGATCCTGACGTGCGACGGCATGCCGAAGCAATCACCGGGGGACATGAGGACGCCGCGCGCGACGGCCGCTTCGCACAACGGACGGGCGTCAGCGCCGTCACGCAGGGAGGGGAACGCCGTGAAGCCTCCTTCTGGCTTCACCCAGTCGAACGTGTCGCTGAAGGTCTCGAAGAACTGCTCCAGCAGCGCCAGGTTGGCGCCCGCCACCCGGCGCGCGCGTTCGAAAATGACCTCGCTGTGCCGCGCGGCCAGGACGCCGAGTCGCTCGCCAGGCATGGAGCTGGAGATCGAGAAGTACGACCTGGCGTTGAGGTACCGCGCGAGCCGCGCCCGATTCCGGTCCAGGATCCAGCCGGTCCTGAGCCCGCTCAGGCTGAACGCCTTCGAGAAGTCGCCGAGAATCGTTGCGTGGGGCAGCGCGGCCGCCGTGCCACGCGGGGTGCCGTGGTAGATCGGGTGGTAGACCTCGTCGACGACGAACTGGACGTCGCGCTCGGCGGCGACGTCGTGGAGAGCGCGAAGCGTCTCGACCGGCACGACCGCGCCGGACGGGTTGTGCGGCGAGTTGACGAGGAGGAGCTTCGTCCGGCCGTCCAGCAGCCTGCGGACGTCGTCGACGTCGATCGCGAAGCCGGTTTCCGGGCGCAGCTGGTACTGGCGCACGTCCAGGCCGAAGCCGCGCGGCACCTCCGTGAAGGTGGGGAAGCACGGGGCCGGCACGACGATGTTCGCGCCCGGCTCGGCCGCCAGGAAGAAGAGGATGACCAGCGCCTCGGCCGCGCCCGTCAGGATCTGGATGTCGTCCGACCCGGCGCCGTGCAGGTCGGCGACCGCCTGGCGCAGGTCGTCATGACCGGCGGCGGGACAGTAAGAGAGCGCGCCGTCGAGGAACGCCTCATGCGCATCGTCCCCCGCCAGGTCGAGCAACTCTCGCGTGGTCCAGACCGGCCCGGTACTTGCCGCCAGGTCGTAGCGTGTGCCGCGGTGCGCTTCCATCCAGTGATCGAGGAGAAATGGCTGGAGTTTCATTGCATTGTTCTCATTGACATAGTAAATATGCTAGTACAACGACCTATTGTTATATTACATTGAGATGGTATAATTAGCTGCATCCGATATCAAGTAGGCCAATAAGAGATAATTGTTCTAGTAATGGCGACACAAAACCCTGGACTTTCTATTCATATAGAGAAAGACGACCGAGCCGCTGGCGCGGTGTTTCGCCAGATTGCCGCTGAAATTGTCCGCCGGATCGAGGATGGCGCTTTGGCGCGCGGCAGTCGGCTGCCCACGGTACGCGAGCTCTCGGAGTCGCTGTCGATCACGCGGGTCACGGCGCACAAGGCCTACGCCGAGCTGCAGGCGGGGGGTTGGATCGAATCGACCGTCGGGCGGGGGACCTTCGTCGCAGCCGCGGCGCACCGGTCGGCGGCGGTACTGGCCGATCCGACGCTGCGCGCCGTGACGGTGGACGGCGTGATGGGCGCGATGCATCGATTCCGCGAGATCCCCGACATGGCCTCGTTCGCGGTCGCGGAGCCGGATCCCAGTCTCTATCCCGCCCGGGCGTTCCTGCAGTTGAGCCAGGGGCTGACCAACGATGCGGCGCAGCTCTTCGAGTACGGCTCGCCGCAGGGGGAAATCAATCTGCGAATAGAGCTGGCCACGCTGCTCGCGGCGCGAGGGATCAGCGCCAGGCCGGAGGACATTCTCGTGACCTCGGGCGCCACCCAGGCGCTGACCCTGGTGACGACCGCGCTCTGCCAGCCGGGTGACCGGGTGGCGGTCGAGCAGCCGACCTACCTGGGCGTCCTGGGGTTGCTCAGGTCGTGCGGCGTCGAGCCGGTCGGCGTGCCGCTGGACGCGGAGGGGCCGCGCCTCGACCGGCTGCAGCGAATCTTCGCGCGGGAGCGGCCGGCGTACTTCTACACGATTCCGACGTTTCAGAACCCGACCGGCCGGACGATGTCGCCCGAGCGTCGGTCGAAGCTGCTCTGGCTGGCCGCCGACCACGGCGTGCCGATCGTCGAGGACGACATCTACCGGCCGCTGGCCTACGGGGAGCCCATGGCCCCGCCCCCAGCAGCACCAGCACCAGCACCAGCACCAGCGCCAATCAAAGCGCAGGATCGGGAGCACGGCGTTGTCTACGTCGACGGATTCTCGAAGGTGCTGCTGCCGGGTGTGCGCGTCGGCTATGTCGTCGCGCCGCCCCGGCTCCGCGACCGGCTGGTGCAGCTCCAGCAGGTGCGAGAGATCTGCGGGCCGCCTATCCTGCAGCGGATGCTGGGCGAGTTTCTGCGTCGGGGTCTCTTCAAGAAGCACCTGGAGCGGGTCGTTCCGATCTACGCCGCGCGGCGCGACGCCATGCTGGAGGCGCTGGCCGAAGTGATGCCGGACGGCGTCGAGTGGACCGCGCCCGAAGGCGGCTACTGCGTCTGGGTGACCTTGCCGGACCACCGTGGTCTAGAGGACCTCTACGAAGCGGCATTGCAGCGAGGCGTGGCGTTCACGCCGGGCGAGGTGTTCCAGTCCCAGCCCGAGCCCGGTCGATGTCTGCGCTTGTGCTTCGGAACGCTGACGGAAGATCGGATCCGCCAGGGCGTCGCCACGCTCGGCCAGCTCATCAAAACCCGTCTGCGGACGCATGCGTCCGAGCGCCACCGTCCAGCCGACCTCAAGCCGGTCGTGTGAGTGAAGTGGCCTTCGTATCGATGTAGCGCAGCCTTCCGGCCTGCGACTGCCCACAGCTCGCCCATCGTTCTGGACCCGCGCGTGGAGGAGTGCAGGTGCGGGATATTCCCGCTCGTGGCGGCGTCGGGGCGGCAACTCGACCTCGACTTCACACTTCGCTAACATCGAGGGACCGTGCGCTCGAAATCTGTGTGGTTCATGGCCGGTCTGCTCCTGCTCATGCAGGCCGGGCCGGTAGGCGCGCAGTCGGCGGCGACGAATCGAGCCGCGAGCTTGGCGACGCCCACCCTGGCGGTCGTCACGTCCGCCGTGGCCGACCGCGACGCCGAAGGGAACGTCGTGCTTCGGGCGTTTCGGATCGCCGAGGGCGTGGTCCTCGACGGCCGGCTCGACGAGCCGATCTACACGGAGGTGGATCCGGCCGGCGATTTCATCCAGCAGGAGCCGAACGAGGGCGCGCTGGCGACCGAGCGCACCGAAGCGTGGGTCTTCTACGACGACGACGACCTCTACGTGGCGGCGCGGCTCTGGGACAGTCAGCCGGCGCGCATGGTGGCCAACGAGCTCCGCCGGGATCATCAGAACATCTTCCAGAACGAAAGCTTCGCCGTCCTGCTGGACACGTTTCACGATCGCCGGAACGGGTTCTTCTTCCAGACCAACGCGCTCGGCGCGCTACGGGACGGGCTGATTACCGACGAGCGCAGCGCCAACTTCGACTGGAACACGGTCTGGGACGTGAAGACGTCGGAATTCGACGGCGGCTGGACGCTGGAGATGGCGATTCCGTTCAAGTCGCTCCGGTTCCGTGGCCGGGGCGACCAGGTGTGGGGCATCAACCTGCACCGCTTCGTCCGCTGGAAGAACGAGCATTCGTTTCTGAATCCGGTCTCCGCCTCCTATGGGGAAGAAGGCATCTACCGGGTGTCCTCCGCCGGGACCCTCGTCGACCTGCGGCTGGGATCGGGGTCGCGCACCCTCGAGATCAAGCCGTACGGAATCTCGTCGGTCAGTTCCGATCGCTCGGTCACGCCGTCCATCACGAACGACCTGTCGGCCGACTTCGGCGTCGACGCGAAGTACAACCTGACGAAGGGGTTGACCGCCGACTTCACCTACAACACCGACTTCGCGCAGGTCGAGGCGGACGAAGAACAGGTCAATCTCACCCGCTTCAACCTGTTCTTTCCGGAAAAGCGAGGGTTCTTCTTGGAAGGGCAGGGGCTGTTCGAGTTCGGCGGACCGGAGCGGGTGGCCTGGGGGCGGCCCAGCAATGCGCCGGTCGTCTTTTTCAGCCGGCGCATCGGTCTCGATGGAGGCCACGCCATCCCGCTGAACGTCGGCGGACGGGTGACCGGCCGGGCCGGAAAGTACACACTCGGCGCGCTCAATATCCAGACGGGCGATGCCACGGATGTCGGCGTGCCGACGACGAACTTCTCGGTCGTCAGGCTCAGACGGGACCTGTTTCGCCGGAGCACGATCGGCGTCATCGGCACGAGCCGGTCGGTGGGTCTCGACGGGACCGGGTCGAACGAGGTGTTTGGCGCCGACGCCAGCCTGGCCTTCTTCCAGAATCTCAGCGTCACCGGATTCTGGGCCCGAAGCCGGACGCCGGGGCGTGACGGGCGGGACTTCAGCTACCGGGGCCGACTCGAGAACTTCGGCGATCGCTACGGCATCGAGTACGAGCATCTCGTCGTCGGGGAGGACTTCAATCCCGAGGTCGGGTTTCTCCGGCGCAAGAACTTCCGGCGCAACTACATGCAGCTGCAGTTCACGCCGCGGCCGGCGGTCTCGTCGATCCGGAAAATCAGAAACGAGCTGAGCTTCGACTACATCACGACGCTGGACGGCCGGCTCGACTCGCGCCAGCTGCGCTATCTGTGGGCCGCCGAGTTCCAGCGCGGCGACGAGTGGTGGCTGGAGTACAACCGCGACTTCGAGTTTCTGTCCGAGCCGTTCGAGATCGCCGACGGCATCGTGCTGCCGGTCGGTCCGTACTCGTTCGACTCGTTCCTGAGCAACTATCAGCTGGGGCCGCAGCGGCCGGTGAACGGCTGGCTGGGCTTCATACGGGGCAGCTTCTTCGGGGGGACGCGCACGCAGGGGCGATATTTCGGGCGGGTCGAGCTGTCACCGACACTGTCCATCGAGCCGCGATTTGCGCTCGATTGGATTAACCTGCCTCAGGGCAGCTTCGTCTCGAAGCTCGTCAGCGGGCGCTTCAACTACACGATGTCACCGCGCGCCTTCTTCTCGGCGCTGGTGCAGTACAACTCGAGCACCGACTCGCTGAGCACGAACATCCGCTTCCGGTGGGAGTACGAGCCGGGGAGCGACCTCTTCGTGGTCTATACCGAAGGCCGCGACACCGACGAGCGCGGCTTCCCGCGCATGGAGAACCGGGGCGTCGTCGTCAAGTTCACGCGCCTGTTCCGGTTCTGACGCGTTTTGGCGGTTCGGTCGGCTGAACCCGCTGCGGCTCTGCGCTATGATGACGCCGCACCGCGAAATTCTTCGCCGTGCCTCTGAAGAGCTGGGCGGCATGACGGCTTCCTCGAGCCTGCCGTCGGCGCTGGCGTCGTGGGCTGACCTGTCGGGTCGGCTGCGGGGCGGCGCGCCGGCGCTCTTTCTGGACTACGACGGCACGCTGACGCCGATCGTCCCGCGGCCGGAGGACGCGCTCCTCTCCGACGCGGCGCGCTCGGCCGTTCGGGCGGTGGCCGCGGCCTGCCCGGTCACCATCGTGAGCGGCCGCGATCGGACTGCCGTCGAGGAACTGGTGGCCGTCGATGGTCTCGGCTACATCGGGAGCCACGGGTTCGACATCGCCGGCCCCGCCGGGTCAGCGCTGCGGCATGAGGTGGGCGGAGAGCACCTGCCGGCGCTCGATGCGGCCGAGCAACTGCTGCGCGACCGGCTCACGGCCGTTCCCGGGACGTCGGTCGAGCGCAAGCGATTCGGGGTGGCGGTCCACTATCGGCGAGCCCTCGACCGGCGACCCGAGGTCGAGGCGGCCGTGCGGGCGGTCGCGGCCGAGCAGTCCGGACTGCGGCTAGCGGCTGGGAAGGCCGTGCTCGAGCTCCGGCCGGACGTCGACTGGAACAAAGGCCGGGCGATCCGCTGGGTGCTGGATCACGGGCCGGCGTCTCACGGCCTGCCGATTCACATCGGCGACGACCTGACCGACGAAACGGCCTTCGACGCGCTGGCCGGCGATGGTCTGGGTATTGTCGTGGCGAAGGACGACCGCCCGACCGCCGCGCAGTTCGTGCTCCACGATCCGGACGAGGTGCGAGTGTTCCTGGAGCGCCTGGCGCGCGCGCTCAGGCCGAGCTAGACGTCCAGGTCTTCGGCTTCCTCGGCCCGCTCCATGATGAACCGGAACCGGGCCGAGGCATCATTGCCCATGAGGTCGTTGATCACCCGGTCGGTGATGATGTGGTCGGTGATGTCGACCCGCAGCAGCCGGCGCGTCTTGGGATTCAAGGTTGTCTCCCACAGCACCTTGGGCATCATTTCACCAAGCCCCTTGAAGCGGGTGATCTCCGGCGTGGCCCGTCCGGGGCCGGGCTTGCCGTGCTTGGCGACGATCGCGTCGCGCTGGGCGTCGTCGAGCGCCCAGTGCGTCTCTTTGCCGATGTCGATCCGGTAGAGCGGCGGCTGCGCCAGGTAGACCTTGCCGTTGGAAATCAGCTGCGGTAGATGCCGATAGATGAACGTCAACAGCAGGGTGGCGATGTGGTTGCCGTCCGCGTCGGCATCGGCCAGCAGGATGACCTTGCCGTAGCGCAGCCGGGACAGGTCGAAGTTCTTGCCCAGGCCGCATCCCAGCGCGGTGACGAGGTCCGACAGCTCCTTGTTTTCCAGGATCTTGGTCAGCGAGGCGCTCTCGACGTTGAGGACCTTGCCGCGCAACGGCAGAATCGCCTGCCGGGTCCGGTCACGTCCCTGCTTGGCCGATCCGCCGGCGGAGTCGCCCTCGACGATGAACAGCTCGCTGTTGGCCGCGCCCCGGTGCGAGCAGTCACTGAGCTTGCCGGGCAGGTTCAGCCGGTTCGACGTGGCGCTCTTGCGC
The DNA here is from genome assembly GCA_963667915.2 of Vicinamibacterales bacterium. GTDB lineage: Bacteria > Acidobacteriota > Vicinamibacteria > Vicinamibacterales > UBA823. The sequence continues at coordinate 2,418,369 of CAXXNN010000004.1, forward strand.
GACACCTGTTGGTGGGCGGCGCGACTGGCTTCGCGCGCCCGGGCGGCCAGGATCACCCGTGCCACGATTGCCTCGGCCACCGTCCGATTGTGGTGCAGCCAATGTTCCAGGGCCGGCCGGACGGTCGAGTCGACGATCGACGTGAGTTCCGGATTGTTGAGCCGGTCCTTGGTCTGCCCTTGGAACTGGGGGTTGCGCACGAACACGCTGAGGATGCCGACGAGTCCTTCGCGCAAATCCTCGGCGGTGAGCGTCACGCCCTTGGGCGAGAGGTGATGGGTCTCGATGAAATTGCGCATCGCCTTGCCGAGTCCGGCGCGCAGCCCGTTTTCGTGTGTGCCGCCCGACCCGGTCGGGATGCCGTTGACGTAGCTCCGCAGGCTCTCCTCGGTGGATTCCGTCCACTGCAGGACGAGCCCAATGCGGACACCGTGGCCGTTGGCCTCCTTGAACATCGTGAACGGCGCGTCATGGACCGCTTTGGCCGAGTGCTCGGTCACGCGACGCTCCAGGTAGGCGACCAGGCCGTCCTCGTGCTGATGCACGACCTTCGTCTTGCGTCCCTCGTTCTCGAAGGAGATCTTGAGTCCCTGGTGCAGGTAACTGGCAATTTCGAGCCGCTCGGCGAGCAGGTCGGGATCGAATTGCACCTTCGGGAAGATCGTCGGATCCGGCCGGAAGAACACCGTGGTGCCCGTCCCGCGCGCCTTGCCGAGCTTCTTGACCGCGCCGACCGGTTTGCCCTGTTTGAAGCGCTGTTGCCACTGATGGCCGTCGCGTCTCGAGGTCGCCACCAGTTCTTTCGACAGCGCGTTGACCACACTGGCGCCCACGCCGTGCAGGCCGCCCGCGGTCTGGTAGGACTGATGCTCGAATTTGCCGCCGGCATGGAGCGTCGTGAAGATGACCTCGAGCGCGCTCTTCTTCGTCTTGGCGTGTCGATCGACCGGCACGCCCCGGCCGTCGTCGACGACCGTGACGGAAGAGCCGTCGGCATGCAGCGTGACGCCGATCGACGACGCATGTCCGTTCATTGCCTCGTCCACCGCGTTGTCGACGATTTCCCAGACGAGGCGGTGCAAGCCCGGCGAACCGACACCGCCGATGTACATACCGGGTCGTTTCCGGACGGGTTCGAGTCCTTCCAGGACGGTGATGTCTTTGGCCGTGTAGCTGCGCGCCATGTGTTGGCTCTGTTGGGTGATGCGGGGCTTACCCCTCGCCCGGGAGGTCCGGCACTTCCGGATCGCTTGGCACGATGCGCGTGAACTGGGCGCGTTGCAAGAGCTCTCGCCCCTTGCCACCGCGCCCCGTCACCTCGTATTTCATCGTGCTGATCGTCTGCGTCGCGCCGCGACTGGTCTCGACGGTGAGCAGATCGCGATCGCCCGTCGACACGACGAATCCGAGCACGCGATCGGCGCCCCGTTTGATCTTGATCAGGATGACCCCTTTGCCGGGGCCGGACAGGAAGTTAATCGCGTCGGTGCGACAGAGGAGCGCGCGGGCCTGCTGCGTTGCGACGATCATGACCTCGTCGCCTGTCGTGGTGGCCACGTTGACCACCTCGGCGCCGGCCGACGGCCGTGCAAAGCGGCGTCCCACTCGCGTGCTGGGCTCGACGAATGCATCGAGCCCGAAGCGTAGGCTGTAGCCGTCCGTCGTGACGGCGACGGTATGCTGCGGTGGCACGTCTCCGGCCCTGGCGGCGGCGATGTCCGGTGCCACCCGTGGGTCGAGGCTCATCGAGGCCACGATGCGCTCGCCGTCCTTCAATTTGAACAGGCGCTGAATGGGTTCGCCGTAGCCGGTCGACGCGGGCACGTCGATGATCCGGCAGGTGTAGGCGGTGCCGAAATTCGTGAAGAACACGAGGCTCGCGCGCGTGCTGCCGGCCAACACGGCCAGGACCGAATCACCCTCGCGCAGCCGCGTCGTGGACAGGTCTCGCACTTCTTTCTGTCGCTTGACCCAACCGTCGCGAGAGACGATGACGACATTGTCCTCCTCGACGATGAAGTCTTCGGCCGAGTACTCGACCGCCTCGCCGACCGGCTCGATCGCGGTCCGCCGGGCGTCCACTTTCGCAGCGCCGTAGACCTTCTGCACCTCTGCGAGCTCGTCTCGCACGATTGTCCAGCGGCCGTCTTCGTCTTTCAGCAGGCCGCCGATCTTGCGGGCCCGGCGCTTCTTCGCGGTGAGCTCCTCGCGGATGTGCAGGATTTCGAGCCGGGCAAGGCGGTAAATCTTCAACTCGAGAATCGCGTCGGTCTGTTCGGCGTCGAGCGAGAACCGCTTCATAACTTTTCTTGCCGCCTCCGCCTTGCCATCCGAGGCGCGGATCAGCTTGATGATGGCGTCGAGCGCGTCGAAGACCTTCGCGAATCCCTCGAGGATGTGGATGCGCCGCTTCAGGGCGGCGAGCTCGTGGTCGAGACGCCGGGTCACCACGTCGAGCCTGAAGCGCAGGAAGTGCCACAGCAGGGAGTGGAGGTCGAGACGCTCGGGTCGGCCGACGCCTGGGATCTCGGTCGGCACCAGACAGGTCAGGTTGACCGTCACGCTGGTTTGCAGCGGCGTGTGCTTGAAGAGGTAGGCGAACACCATCTGCTCATCCGCCTCCCGTTTGAGCTCCAGGGCGATTCGCACCTCGTCGGTCGAGAGGTCCGTGACGTCGAGCAGCGGCGGCAGCTTGCGGCTCAGGACGACGTCGGCAATTCGCTCGATGAGCTGCGCTTTGTTCACCGTGTACGGGACGCTGGTGATGTACACGAGCTTGCCGCCGCGGGTGCTGGGGCCCGGTTTCCAGGTGGCGCGCAGCCGGATGACGCCGGATCCCGTCTTGTAGATCGTCTTCAACTCGTCGGTGGAGTTCAGGATCTGCCCGCCGGTCGGAAAATCTGGCCCCTTGACCCATCGGCACAGTCGCACCGAGGTCAGCTCGGGATCGTCGAGGAGTTTCAGGAGCGCCGTGCACACCTCGCCGAGGTTGTGCGGCGGAATGTTGGTGGCCATGCCGACCGCGATCCCGGTGGCGCCATTGATGAGCAGACTCGGCAGGCGCGAGGGCAGGACCGTCGGCTCCTGTCGCGTGCCGTCGTAGTTGGCACGGAAGTCGACGGTCCCCTGGTCGATCTCGCCCAGAATTTCGTTGGCCACGCGCGCCAGCCGGCACTCGGTGTAGCGCATGGCCGCCGCCCGATCACCATCCAGCGATCCGAAGTTGCCCGAGCCGTCGATGAGCGGATAGCGCAGCGAGAAGGGCTGGGCCATCCGCACCAGCGTGTCGTAGAGCGCGGTGTCGCCGTGCGGGTGATAGCCGCCCATCACGTCGCCGACGATCTTGGCGCACTTGCGATGCTTGGCGTCCGCCGTCACGCGCTGCTGCCACATCGTGTACAGAATGCGTCGCTGGACCGGCTTCAGCCCGTCGCGAACGTCCGGGAGCGCTCGAGAGGTGATGACCGACAGTGCGTAGTTGAGGTACCGGGACTGAGCCGCTTCGTGGAGCGCGACCGCCTCCTCGTCGCGCCCAGACGTCGAGCCTTTCTTAGCCGAGACCGGACCGGGGGCAGTGCCCTCTGTCAGGTCGAGCAGCGCACCCCGTGTTGGCGTGGAACGACGACGAGCCAAGGTGTGAGAGCCTCCGTGCTGCCGGCGGCGATTCGTCTGCGTGGGCTCCGTGCAGACAGTCCGGCTGGTCTTCTCTTACTTTCGGTCGTTCGGCGCCGAGCGTTAGTTACGGTCAGACGCCCACCAGGCTTACCACGGATCCGGCTCGTAGCCGAGCAGGTGCAGGAATTCCGACAGGATCATCGCCGTGGCGCCCCAGACGCGCGTGCCCGACAGGTCGAAGAACGGTACGTCGATGTTCATGCCGTCGCGCGTCTGCCGGTGGCGGCCGAGGCTGGCCGGGTCGACGAGCACCGTCAACGGTGCCTCCACGACGCGTTCCACTTCACGGGGGTCGAGCCGGAGCGCCGGTCGGGTGGTGGCGACGCCCACGACCGGGTAGAGCAGGAACCGGCTGACCGGGATCTGAATCGGCGTGAGTTCGCCGAGCACCTCGACCGACTCGGGCGCCACGCCGCATTCCTCCAGGGTCTCGCGCAGGGCCGCGTCGCGGATCGATTCCGACGGTTCGACCACGCCGCCAGGCAACGACACCTGCCCCCCGTGGCGGGCCAGTGTGCCGGCCCGAACGGTCAACAGCAGGTGCGGTGAGCCGTCGATCGGATAGAGCAGCAACAGCCCAGCGGCGCGTCGGAGTGTCGAAGCATCCTCGTGCAGCGGGCGGCGCGGCCGGCCGCCGCGGTTCGCGGTGTCCCGACCACGTGGGATGCTACTGAAGACGAATGGCGTCGATCGTGATCGGCGTGGTCGGCACGTCACGGAATGGTCCAGCCGTGCCGGTTGCCGTGCTTTCGATCTGATCTACGACGCTCATGCCATCGATGATCTTGCCGAAGACGGCGTAGCCGTACTGGGCCTGCTCGGTACCGCGATTGTTCAAGGTGCGGTTGTTCGCCGTGTTGATGAAGAACTGCGCGGTGGCGCTGTCGACTTCGCCGGTGCGAGCCATGGCCAGTGTGCCCCGCTCGTTGCGGAGGCCGTTGGTGGCCTCGTTGGTGATCGGTGCCTTCGTTTCCTTGCGGATCATGTCGGGGGTCATGCCGCCCCCCTGGATCATGAAGCCCTTGATGACGCGATGGAAGATCGTGCCGCTGTAGAACCCGTCCTCGGCATAGCTCAGGAAGTTCGCGACGCTGATCGGCGCCTCCTCTTGGAACAGCTCGACCATGATGTTGCCCACGCTCGTCTCGATGACGACGACGGGATTGCCGGCCGGCTGGGCGGATGCGAGAGTGGCCGCGGACAGAACGGCGAGGCAGGCAGTTCCGACGGCGCCGGTACGCAGAGACATGAGCGACTCCTTCACTTCAGGATTCGGAATTCAGGATCGCGATCCGAAAAACAGGATCGGCAGTGACCGTGATCCGGCCGGCCCCACGGAAACGCTCCATTTTCGCCCTGCTGGCGGCTCGGCCGGCCCGGTCCCGAGTATGCATAATTCGCCGCGGAGCTGTCCAGTCACTGCCGGCCGGTCGGTCCGCGTGGGTGGCGGATGATTGGCGCGGTGCCGGCCGGTTTTGTAGACTAGATCGAGCGTCAGGCGGGCTCTGACGCAACGCCGCGAAGTAATGAGCCTCATCGACAAACTGCGGCCTCAGCCCGAATGGAAGCACGCCGACCCCGGGGTCCGGATCGCTGCCGTGCAGCAGATCGCCCCCGAGGACGCGGACGCAGACGACATCCTCTCCCAGGTCGTTCGTGATGACACGGATGCGCGGGTCCGCCAGGCCGCCGCGGAGCGTCTCGGCAATGCCCAGCTCTTGAAGACCGTCGCCGGCGACGATCCGGACGAGGCGGTGCGGGCGACGGCAGTCGCCACCTTGCTCGATTTGGCCTGCTCGAGCGAGGACGAGTCGGTCGGCGCGGCCGCGCTGGAAGGCCTCACCGACCCACGAGATCTTGCCGACGTCGCCAGGATTGCGTCGCGCGAGGCGGTCGCGCACGCTGCCCTGCAGCGGGTCACCGAAACCAAGTCGCTCGGTGCGGTGGCACGGCGCGCCGACCACGTCGGCGTCCGCCTGGAGGCGCTCCGGCGAATCACGGATCCTGACGAGCTGACCCTGGCGGCCATCAAGAGCGACCACAAGGACGTGGCGCTCGCGGCGCTCGAACGCTTGATCGACGAGCCAGCGCCCCCCGAGGACGCCATCGGCGCAATTGCGGCTCGCGCCAAGAACAAGGTCACCGCGCGCCGCGCCAAGGCGGTGCTGCGCGACCTCGAACGGGCTCCCGCGTCGGTAGCGGTCGACGATGCCGGCACGGCAGAGCGACAGGAGGTGTGCACTCAGCTGGGCGCCCTCGCCGATTCCGTGGACTGGTCGGCGGTCACGGACGGCCTGCGTGAAGCGGAGAGCGCCTGGGCCAACCTGCCGCCGCTTGAGCCGACCGACGATCTCTCGATCCGTTTCAGTGCCGCGACGGAGATGCTGCGGACCCGTCTCGACGCGCATCATCGCGCGCAGGCGGAGCTCCAGCGCCGGCGCGAGAGGCACGCGGCGGCGGCCGAACCGCGGATTGCGCTCTGCGAGAGAGTCGAGCGCGTGGATGGCGATCGGGCGCCGGCGGTGATCGACGCCGGCAAGATCGAGTGGGCCGCCCTCTCGGCGGCCGAGGCGCTCGACGAGGACGAAGCGGCCGGCCTGACGCGACGGTTCGAAGACGGATGCGCGGCGGCGCTGCGCCGCCACGCGCACCAGGATGAGATTCAGGAATGGCGAGCGCAGGTGGTTCGAGCGCTCGAGCCGATCGAAGCCCAGGTGGCGGGCGCACATCTCGAAGAAGTGGCTGCGGCATGGCCGGGTGTGAAAAAGTCCTGGCCCGCGCTCGAAGGGGCCTGGTCGGATGAGTTGCGCGCACGCGTCGATGCGATCGACGCGGCGCTCGGGGCCAGCAAGGAGGCGGCGCGCACCGCTGACACGCGCCGCCGCCGCGCGAACCTGGCCCGGCTGAGCCAACGCTGCGACCAGCTCGAGAAGCTGGTGGCGTCCGAGTCGACGACCCTCAAGCAGGTCGATCGAGGCTACCGCGACGTGCGGGCCGCGATCGACCAGCCGGATCGCGTGCCAACCAAGCGCGACCGCGCGGCGATCGACAAACGCCTCAGCGCGCTCCATACAACGCTCTACTCGAAGCTGCACGAGCTCAGAGAGATCGATTCGTGGAAGCGCTGGGCCAATGTCAACGTGCAAGAGGAGCTCTGTCAGCGCGTCGAGGCGCTAGCCCAGGTCGAGGACCTGGCCGAAGTCGCGAAACAGCTCCGTGCGTGCGTGGCGCAGTGGAAGCTGGCGGCGACGGTGCCGCGCGAGCGTGCGGGCGAGCTGTGGCAGCGCTTCAAGACGGGACACGACGCGGCCTACGCGCGCTGCACGACGTTCTTCGTCGAGCAGGCCGAGGCGCGTGAAGCCAACTTGAAGCAAAAGGTGGCGCTCTGCGAGCAGGTCGAGGCCCTGGGGACGTCGACCGACTGGGTCAAGACCGCGGCGCGCATTGTCGAGCTGCAAGCCGAGTGGAAGATCGGCGGCGCCGCGCCGCGGAAGCAGTCCAAAGCGATTTGGAAGCGGTTCCGTGGCGCGTGCAATCAGTTCTTCAATCGCCGAAAGGCCGATCTCGCGGAGCGAAAGCAGGTCTGGGCGAAGAATTACGAGCGCAAGCAGGCGCTGTGCACGGAAGCCGAAGCGATGGGCGAATCGGCCGATGCGAGCGCGGTCGAGGCGGTCAAGCGACTCCAGGCCGAGTGGCGCAAGGTCGGGCCGGTCAAGCGCAGCCGGTCCGACGCGATCTGGGAACGGTTCCGGGCGGCGTGCGGTCAGGTGGCCGATCGGGTGCTGGAGACAGAGGAGGCGGCGCTGGCCGAGAGGGTCGCGGCGCGCGAAGCGCTCTGCGCCGAGCTGGAGGCGTTGCTGCCCGCGCCCGACGCCAGCCCGGCGGACCCACCCGACGGGCTCGCCGAGCAGATCAAGGCGATCCGGCAACGATGGGAGCAGGCGGGCGGCGTGCCCCACCGCCGAGCCCAGAGTCTGGCGTTCCGCTTTCGCGAGGCGGTGGGCAAGCTCGTCGTGGCCCATCCGACGGCGTTTCACGGCACCGACATCGATCCGGTGAAGAGCCGCCGGCGGATGGAACAGCTGTGCGAGCGAGTCGAGAAGCTCCTGCTGTCGTCGGGGGAGGTGTCGGGCCACGAGCTGTCACCGGCGCAGCTGCTGGCCCAGCGCTGGCGGGAAACGCTGGCGGCGAACACGATGGGCGTGAAAGCCGATCCCGTGGCCGAGCGCCGGGTGAACGCCGAGGCGGTCAAGCGGGCCCAGACCGAGTGGATGCGCATCACGCCGCTGTACGGGGAGGCCGGAGAGCAACTCGCCGCCAGGTTCAAAGACGTGTGCGACCGGTTCTTTGAGCAGTTCCCCGCCCCGAAGTCGAAGCCCGCTCTGAAGGCGATGCCGAACCCGAAATCGAGGCCGAGAACGAAGCCGAAGACAGTTCCGAAGCCGAAGCGCCCCGCGCCGGCGGCGTCGGGATAGCGTTACCTAGGCGGCCACGTCTGCCGCTGGTAGGCCGCATCCCAGAACATCCACTCGTATCGGGCGCTGCGGCGGAAATGCGCGTGCATGCGCTCCCGAGTCGCCGCGTCCGCGGTCAGCGCGACGGCGTCCACCATCGCCACGACGGCCGCAACCGCCTCGGCGTACCCCGGCGACACGTAGGCGTCGATCCAGGCCTGATAGGTGGCGTTCGGCGAGCCCTGGGCTTGCAGGGCCTTTCCCACCTCCCAGTAGATCCAGTAACAGGGCAGGAGGGCGGCGATTGCTTCCTCGAACGGCCGTGCGTGCGCTGTAGCCACGAGATAGTTCGCGTAGGCGAAGCCGTCCGGGGTCGGGTCGGCGGCGGCGGCAGCGGCCGAGGTGATCCCGTGTTCGGCGAACACCTGCTCGTGCAGCCGGCGCTCCTCGGCGAGGCTGTCGTCGGCGTCAGCGCCCAGGCGCCGGGCCCACTCCGTGTCCGGAGCGCTTCGCGCGGCCGCCTTCAGCGCGTCGGCGAACGCTCTCAGATACGCGGCATCCTGCACGATGTAGAACGCGAACGTTTCCGGCGCCAGCGACCCGTCTTGCATCCCCGTCAGAAAAGGATGCTCGAGGATGGCGTCGTAGACATCCTGGTTGGCCTCCCAGAGCTCGCGGCTGAAGGGCGGTGCCTGGACCTGAGCCTGGACCTGGACCGGCGTGAGGGTCCCGACCGCCAGGGCGATCAGTCCCGCGACGAGCAGCGTGCTGAAGCTCTTCCTCATGACACGATTCCGGCCGTGGAGCCGTGACTGGCCGAACGGCGTCGGATCGCCAAGTATGATAGAGCACTCCGTGATGAAAGTCGCGCGACGCGCCACACCGGCCGGTCGCCGGGACGGGCGCGCACCAGGCTGCTAGACTAGCTCTGGGTCTCCGCTCAGCGCTTGTCCTTCGATACGGCCGCGTCATGTTCGACTTCCATCCGCTCATCGGCGACTGGTTCGCTTCCCGATTCGACGAGCCGACCGAGCCGCAGCGGCGTGCCTGGCCCGCGTTGCAGTCCGGCCGCGACGTGCTGATCACCGCGCCCACCGGGTCGGGCAAGACGCTGGCGGCCTTTCTGGTCTGCCTGGACCGGTTGGTCAAGGCGGCGGCGGCGGACGCGCTGGTGGATCAGGTGCAGGTGCTCTACGTTTCGCCGCTGAAAGCGCTCAGCACCGACATCCACCGGAATCTCGACCTACCGCTGGCGGAGATCGCCGAACTGGCCGAGGCACGCGGCATGCGGTTGCCGCCGATCCGGTCGATGGTGCGGACGGGCGACACGCCGGCGTCGGAGCGCCAGCGGTTCGTGCGCCGGCCGCCGCACATTCTGGTGACGACCCCGGAGTCGTTGTTCATCCTGCTGACCGCGGAGCGCAGCCGCCGGGCGCTCGAGGCCGTGCGGACCGTGATCCTCGACGAGATTCACGCCGTAGCCGACGACAAGCGCGGCGCGCATCTTTCGCTGTCCGTGGCGCGTCTGGAAGACCTGGTCGTCAAGGCGGGCGGCACGCCGCCGCAGCGCATCGGCCTGTCGGCCACGGTCAGGCCCCTGGACGACGTGGCGCAGTTTCTCAGGCCCGAGAGAGTGACTGACGGCCGGACGGATCGGGTCGTGGTGATCGACGCGGGCCACCGCCGGCGCCTCGACCTCGCCGTCGAGATTCCGAAAGACGAGCTGGGTGTCGTCGCCTCCAACGAGATGTGGGAGGAGATCTACGACCGGGTGGCACAACTGGTCCGGGAACATCGCACGACGCTGGTCTTTGTCAACACCCGCCGCCTGGCCGAGCGCCTGGCCCACCACCTGACCGAACGCCTGGGTGAGGGTGCCGTCCCGGCTCATCACGGCAGTTTGTCCCGCCGGCTGCGCCAGACGACCGAACGACGCTTGAAAGCCGGCGAGCTCCAAGCGGTCGTGGCCACGGCGTCGCTCGAGCTCGGGATCGACATTGGATTCGTGGATCTCGTGTGCCAGATCGGATCGCCTCGCTCCATTGCCGTCACGCTGCAGCGAATCGGCCGCTCCGGTCACCAGGTCGAACGGGCGGAGGCGACGGCGATGCCGAAGGGCCGCCTGTTCGCGACGACGCGGGACGAGCTGCTCGAATGTGCGGCGCTGGTGCGCGCGATCCGCCGAGGGGTGTTGGATCGGCTCGAAATGCCGCGCTGGCCGCGCGACGTGCTGGCCCAGCAGATCGTGGCGGCGGTGGCCTGCGAGGCCTGGCGGGAGGACGATCTGTTCGCGCTTGCCGCGCGCACCCACGTCTACCGAGATTTGCCCCGCGCCGAGTTCGACGCGCTCATCGAGATGCTGTCGAACGGCATCGCGACTCGGCGCGGCCGGAGCGGGGCCTACCTCCACCGCGACCGGGTCAACGGCGTCGTGCGCGGGCGCCGAGGGGCCCGGCTCGCGGCGATCACCTCGGGCGGCGCGATTCCGGACAACGCCAACTACTTGGTCGTCGCTGAGCCGGAGGGCACGACGGTCGGCACGGTCGACGAAGATTTTGCCGTTGAGAGCCTCAGCGGCGATGTCTTCCTGCTCGGGTCGACGTCGTGGCGGATCCGCCGGATCGAGCAGGGGCGAGTCCGGGTCGAGGATGCCCAGGGTGCGGCGCCGTCGGTCCCGTTCTGGCGCGGCGAGGCGCCGGGCCGCACGCGCGAGCTGTCCGAGGAACTGTCCGCGGTGAGAACCCGGCTGATCGAGGGTGAGCGTGATGAGGACGAGCTGGTGGCGTTCCTCCACGACGAGTGCGGTCTCGACCGTGGCGGCGCCGTGCAGGCGATCGCCTACGTCCGTGCCGGGGCCGGCGCCCTGGGCGCGCTGCCCTCCAGCGGTACCATCGTCGCGGAGCGGTTCTTCGACGAAAGCGGCGGGATGCAGCTCGTGCTGCACGCGCCCTTCGGCGCCCGGATCAACCGGGCGTGGGGGCTGGCGCTGCGCAAGCGCTTCTGTCGGTCGTTCAACTTCGAGTTGCAGGCGGCGGCGACCGACAACGGCCTGCTCATTTCGCTCGCCGAGCAGCACAGCTTTCCACTCGAGGTCGTCTTCCGGTTTCTCAACGTCGACACTGTGAAGTCGGTGCTGACGCAGGCCCTGCTCGATTCTCCCATGTTCACGGCGCGCTGGCGCTGGGATGCCACCCGCGCGCTGGCCGTCTTGCGGTTCGCTGGCGGCCGCAAGGTGCCGCCGCCGCTGCAGCGCATGCGTTCCGACGATCTGCTGGCGTCCGTGTTTCCGGATCAGGCGGCCTGTGCGGAGAACCTCGTCGGCGATATTCGCATTCCGAATCACCCGCTCGTCAACGAGAGCATCCGTGACTGCCTCGACGAGGCGATGGACCTTGCCGGATTGACGCAGGTGCTGGCGGCGATCGAGCGCGGCGACATCCGGACGGTGGCAATCGACACGGCGGAACCGTCTCCGCTGTCGCACGAGATTCTGAACGCCAACCCGTATGCGTTTCTCGACGACGCACCGCTCGAGGAGCGTCGTGCGCGCGCCGTGCAGATGCGACGGACGCTGGGCGCGGAGGCGACGGAACTGGGCGCGCTCGATCGCGAGGCGATCGTGCAAGTGGGGCAGGATGCCTGGCCGATCGTTCGTGACGCCGACGAACTGCACGATGCATTGCTGACGCTGGTGGCCCTGCCGCCGGTGGCCGAGTGGCGGCCGTGGTTTGACGAGTTGACTGTGAGCCGGAGGGCGACCTGCGTGACGATGGCGGGGACGAGTGTCTGGACGCCGGCCGAGCGGCTGGCCCTGACGCGTGCCGCGTATCCCGGAGGTCAGCTCGACCCGGAGATCGACGCGCTGGATGTAGCCGAAGCCGGACCGGGAGCCGACAGCCGGGAGTCAGCGGTGACCGAAGTCGTCCGCGGCTGGCTCGAGTCGACCGGTCCGCAGACCGCGGCGGGACTGGCAGGCCGCTTGGCCCTGCCGGCGCCCCTCGTCGATCAGGCGCTGGCACGGCTGGAGGGTGAGGGGCAGATTCTTCGCGGACGGTTCTCACCCACGATGCCGGCGCAGGGGGCGGAGGAGTGGTGCAACCGGCGCCTCCTCGCGCGCATTCATCGGCTGACGCTCGGCCGGCTGCGACGCGAGATCGAACCGGTGACCGCCGCTGATCTCATGCGCTTCCTGTTCCGGTGGCAGCATCTCGCGCCCGGCACTCAGCTGCACGGCGCCGACGGCGTGCTCCAGATCGTGACGCAGTTGCAGGGATACGAGATCTCGGCGGCGGCCTGGGAGACCCATGTCCTGCCGCGGCGGCTCTCGGGCTATACGCCGGATTGGCTCGACGAGTTGTGCCTCGGTGGCGACCTGATGTGGGGCCGGCTCTCACCGCACCCGGCGCTGGCCGCCCGTGGCGAGCGCTCCGACGACGTTCACCCCGGACGGCTGGCGCCAGGCGGCGGAGACGGCGAGCGCTCGCCGCAACGGATTCGGCCCACCCGGGCCGCGCCGGTCTCGCTGTTCCGGCGCGCCGACGCGGGGTGGTTGCTCGGGCGCGCGAGTGCGGCAGAGGGGGGCGTCGCTCCGGACGAGACGGCGCTCTCGCATCCGGCGCGGGACTTGCTGGCCGCGTTGCGACGCCGCGGCGCCTCGTTCCTGTCCGACCTGGTCCGGGCGACGGGCCGACTGACCAGCGAGGTGGAGGACGGACTCTGGGAGTTGCTGGCCGCCGGCGTCGTCACGGCTGATGGCTTCGACAATCTGCGGGCGCTGATCGACCCGAAGCGGCGGCGCGGCGAAGGACGGGGCCGTCGCCGCCGGCCGCGGCACGCCGCCGGTCGCTGGGCGCTCTTGCAGTCGACCGTTGAAGCGGACCCGCCGGTCATGCCGGACGACCCGCGGACCGCGGCGCCGGACGAGGCGCGGGTCGACGCGTTCGCTCGGCAACTGATTCGCCGGTGGGGTGTCGTGTTCCGGGATGTGCTGGCCCGCGAGGTGTTGGCGCCGCCGTGGCGGGAGCTGCTGCGGGTCCTGCGGCGGATGGAGGCGCGGGGCGAGATTCGAGGCGGCCGTTTCGTGGAGGGCTTCGTCGGTGAGCAATTCGCGAGTGGCGAGGCGCTGGAACTGCTGCGGATCGTGCGAAAGCAGCCTCACGCTGCGCGGATCGAGGTGGCGGCCGCCGATCCCTTGAACCTGGTGGGGATCATCACGCCGGGGCCGCGCGTGAGCCCGCTGTCCGGCGAGCGGGTCGACGTTCTGGGTGTCGCTGGGACCGAAACCAGTGAAACCTACCCGGTTTCCTCCGATCTGGCGACACTCCGGCGGTGAGCAACGGAACGAGACACCAGCGGTCGCGCGACCGCCATGCACGTCAAGACGAGCCCGAACGTGCAGACGATCGTCGCACCGGTCGGCAGGTCGAGCACCAGCGACAGGAACACGCCGAGCGCCGACACGACGGTTCCCATCGTCCAGCCGATGGCCAGGCGGGGCCCGATCCGATCCGCATAGAGCATCGCGCCGACCGCGGGGGCGATCAGGTAGCAGAACACGAGCAGCACACCGGCTATGCTGACCGCCGAGGTCACGACGAAGCCGAACGACGCGTAGAACAGAAAATCCCACAGCCGAACCGGCAGGCCCTCGGCTGCAGCCCGCTCCGGGTGCATCGAGATCAGGAGAAAGTTGCGCCGGAAAATGTAATGGAACACACCGACACCGCCGAACAAGAGCCCGAGTGTGACAACCTCTGCCCAAGAGACCGACAGGATGTTGCCCACCAGCATGTCCTGGAGGTGCGCTGCCTGGGAGGTGGCTCTGCTGAGCGCCAGAATCGTCGCGGCTGATGCCACCGCGTACACGATACCGATGATCGCTTCCTGCGGGATCCCGGCCCGATCGCCCCGAACGAGGGAGAACAGGGCCGCGCCGATGAACGTGAACCCGAGGCTGACCCAGTACACCAGCGGAGCGTGGGGATCGCCTCCGGTCGCCGGGATCAGGACGGCGATCGCTGCGCCGAAGGCCGCGATTTGCGCCAGCGACAAATCGACGAAAATGACTCCGCGTTCGACCACGTGAATCCCCAGATACGTATGGATACTGGCGAGGATGAGGCTCGCCGTGAAGGGCGCCGCGACGAACTGCAACATGACTGGGTCCATGGAAATCTATCGTGCTCCCAACGTGTCGAGTGCCGATGCTAACAGCCCGAGGTTGTGGTCGAAGAGCTCGATGTACCCGCCGATCTCCTCCGTGGCGCCGACGGCTGACGCCAACACGAGCACCTGAGCATCCGTCTGTCTCGCGATTGCCTCAGGCGTTTTCAGATCGAAGTACGGTTCCACGAGGATCAGCTTGATCTCCTGGCTCCGCATTTCCTGAATCAACGCGATGACGTGCGCGGGCGACGGTGGAATGCCAGGTCGAGGCTCCACGTAGCCGATCACGTCGAGCTTGAAGCGGTCGACGAAGTTGGCCCAGGAACGGTGGTACGTGACGACTTTCCTGCCGGCGTACGGCGCCATCATCTCATCCCACCGCCGCTCGGCCTGGCTGAGCCGTCGGTCGAAATCGGCATAGCGCTCCGAAAAGTACGCCGTGTCGTCCGGGCTCGCGTGAGCGAGCGTTTGCTCCATGGCTTTCGCGACACGCCGCCCGTTGTCCGGGCTGAGCAAATAATGTGGATTACCCAGCGGGTGGACGTCGCCCATGGCTCGCGTGATCTGCCCTTGCGGGATTTCCAGGATGCGCGCCGTCAGTGACGCATCGAAGTATCGGTCAGAGCCAGGTTGGATCTTGCGATTTCGGCTCTGCGTGAGCAGGGGCGGAAGCCAGCCGATCTCGAGATCGCGGCCGATCAGCATCAACAGATCGGCACGGTAAAGCTTCAGGATGAAGCTCGGCTTGGGTTCGACGAAATGCGGATCCTGATAGCCGCGGGCGATCGACTCGACCTCGATCCGGTCGCCGCCGACTTCCCGCGCCAGCGCGGCAAGTGTCTCGGTCGTGGTCACGATCTTGATCTGCGCACTGGCGGTGGCGGCGGGGCTCAGCGCCATGATCAGCGCAGCGATCTGGAACGGTATCAGCCTGCGGCTCATCATGTGTCCTTTCGTCGCGTGGGCGGCCTCTTTGAATTTCTAGAATGCGTGCGCGCCGTGCGCGCCAATTGTGAATAACAACTGGAATAGGAGCTCATTGGCGGGCTCGGCGCTCCCATACCGCGTCCGGCGGTATTGCGTGCGTATCTGGCTAAACTCACTGGGCCAATACGTCAACACGCCCGACACTCCCTGATCGCGAATGCTCGCGTCTCGAGCGCGCTCCGACCAATCGACGCGCGCTCCCGTAAACCATCGCCGACTGAGCTGGTACTCAGCGGAGAGGAATGTTCCGAATGCGGCCTGACCTCCAAGGACATCTTCGCGTCGACTCCAAATCAGTTCGCTGTGAACGGAAAACGACCTGTAAATGGCTCTTCGTAGTGGTCTCCATCTGAACGTGAAATCGGCGCCATATAGTTCCGTGAGAAAGTTCGATCCCAGATCGTTACGACCCCGAGTATAAGAAAAGCCCATATCCACGCTTGAGTTTTCGGTCACGTCGGCAAAACCGCGCAGCCGGCCCACGACACTCACATCTCGACGCCGACTCGATTGGAATAAGGTCCCAGACTCGCCTCGAAAGATTTCCCCGGTTGCCTCGACAAATATTTTTCCAGCTGGAATCAGCCGGTTGACCGAGAGCCCGACATCTTTGATCCCGGTATCCGGATCCTCGGTCGAACCGCCGAGCAGGTTGAACATCACGATGGGGCGATCAATCCATGGAAGCGTATGGTTGTGGAAGGTGTTCAATCGGCCGAAATTGGCCCTCATCTTGCCGGCCTTGACTAGCAGTCCCCCAGGGAGTGTTGGAAACGTCACGTATCCTTCTTCAACTTCGATGCCTTCCTCACTGATTGCAAGAAAAAAGTCGGCACGCGCGTACGGATCTATGATCGCTTGCAGACTGACTTCGCTCTCCTGGAGGGTCAGAGAAGGAAATGGCGCAATAGCGGGACTGCCGCCCTGGCTCTCGCCGGTCGCACCAATAAAATTCCCGATCATACCGATGTCGGGATTGAAAATCTTCGATCCGGTGGCCGGGCCGTACACCGGAAGCGCCGTGGGTGCTCCCGCTCCGGCTGCGCCCGGCGGCACGGGTGCCTCGACCGGGGGCTCCGCTTGGGGCGTGGCCGCGGTCACGGCTTCCGGGCGCTCACTCTCCAGCGCCGCCAACTGCAGTTCGAGGGCAGCCAGCCGTTCGCCGTACTCCCGGCGGAGGAGGTCGAGCTCCTGACTCAGCCGTGCCACTTCCGCGCGCGCTGCCTCCAGGCCGCGCTGGGTCGCTGGCTGCGCCGAGACACCGCCAGGGCTGAGGATGATGATCAACGACAGCGTGACAATGCTGGCGGCGTTCTGCATGTACATTTAACGTTCTCCCATCGCGTGAAAACACGCGATCTCCAACCCGCTCCGCATCCGAGGCCTCTAGGACAATTGGTACGCCCTGCCCTGACTCCTGCTCGTGCCCGGCACGAGCTGGCGCTCGCGGCAGGATCGAACCTCGACTGGGTGACGAAATGTGCGAACGGCGTGCGGCTAGGCGGGAGGCGAACGCGCCGGAAGCTGTGAAACGACGGGGTGATGGGGGCGCGCGCTGAAGCCGAGATCGAGCCGGCCGGCGCTCAGGCGATCGGCGCCAACCCGGTGCGACTGCTCCGCGGGACGGAACGAGCGCACCCAGTGGCAGACGTAGCAGTGCACGTGGACATGGGCGGCCGACTGAGTGGCTGTCCCGATCCGATGCGCGTGGGCGTCATGCGCGACCGCGGTCAGCTCGCTGTGACTCGCGTCGTCGTCGTGCGCGTGCTCGGCGGCCAGCGTGTGGCCCAGCAGACCGTAGGCCAGGACGCAGCCGACGACGGCGGACATGGTACGCTGACGCCGCAGGCGCTTCATCATGAGATCCACTCAAGGCTACCCATCTCCTAGACGCGGGTCAAGGCCGATCGGATTGCCGGAAGCGGCCGTCCGGCGCGCACGCGCGGGCTCGCCCCATCCGCGAGCGTAGCGCCCCTTCAGCCTACAGTTCTCAGCCCGTCTCACCGTCCGTCGAGCTGCTCGATCAACGCGGCGGACGCGGGTCGGGTGCGCTGGAGTCGTTCAGCCACCGCTTCGACCTCGCGCATGACGCGCAGCACGTTCAGGCCGAGCACCTGCTTGACGTCGTTCGTCAGCGCCCTGGCGGATGAATGGGAGAATATCACCGGCGCCTCGGTCATCCGCAGCGCGTCGCGCATCGTGTCGGGTGAGACGTGGCTCAGGTCGACGAGCATGCCGAGCCAGTTCATCTCGTGGACGACCTCTTCACCGAATCGTGACAGGCCGCCGAGGACGGGCGTGTCGATGGCGGAATCGGCCCACGGGAGGTTGCTGCCATGGGTCAGCGTCATGTAGCGGACGCCGAGCCGATAGAACATCCGGAGCGCGGCCAGCGAGGAATCGATCGAGTGACCGCCTTCCATCCCTATCATCGAGGCGATCTTGCCGCCCCGGAAGATCCGCTCGACGTCGTCGGCGGTCAGGGCCAGCTCGAACGCGTCGGGGTAGCGGCGCATCATCCGATGCACGGTGTCCACTTCCTCCAGCGTCGCGGTGACCGCCGCCTCGCCGGTGAGGCTGGCGGGAACGTACACCGACCAGAACTGCGCGCCGACACCGCCGGCACGCAACCGCGGAATGTCTGTATGGATCGACGGCTGTGCCACCCGGATGTCGAGCTTGTCGAGGTCGCGGTCGGCGTTTTGCCTCAGCGCCCACGGGTAATCGTTGTGCCCGTCGATCAGCGGAACCTCCCGCTGGAGTGCGCGCGCGCGCTCGGCCAGGTCGCTCTGAGCCGTCGCCGGTACCGCGGCGGCAATCACGAGGAGACCAGTGACGACGGCGACGAAGGGTGTCCAGGCGGTGGAGTGGGTTGACATGTTCGACCTCATGAGGGGATGCGACGCGAGGAGGGCAGAGGGGCGGATCGCGAGGCGGCCTCCGGATGGCCGGCCTCGCGACCGGGGTCACGCGTCCTGAAGGTCCTTCGGCTGCTGTCCGGCTTCGGCCTTGGCCTCTGCCTTGGCCTCTGCTTCTGCTTCTGCTTCGGCTTCTGCTTCGGCGAATACCTCGGCCTGCCACTCGGGCATCGGCTGCGGGCCGGGGCTGATGTGCGCGATATCCGGATCGAGGGCGCCGCTGCGATCGGGCGCGTTGGCTCGGCGCTCCTTGGCCGCTTCCTTTCGCGCCTCCCGATCCTTCTGACGCTCAACGCGGGCGCGTTCCTTCTGGCGCTTTTGCAGTGTCGGCCGTCCTCGTTGAGCCATGGTCGCCTCCTTAGCTATACGACTCGGTTCAGCGGCCGCCTCTGCCCAGGCGCGTCCCGCGCGCGGGGGCATGACACACCGGCTGGTCCGCGCACACACGGCACCGGAACCTGCCACACCATCACTCCGCCGGTCCGGCCCCCCGTGGGGATCCGAGTGCGGAGGTCGCTCGGGAGATAATCGACGCGGGAAAAACTGGCCGCCAGATTCCGCGAAGTTCTTCGTACTCTAGCAGATACCGGCGCGCGTTGCAATCCGGACCCGCTCCGCACCGGTCGCATGCCGCGTGACGTTCACCACTGGCTGCTAGTGTTTCGCTTCTGCAACGAAGCTGCGATAGACGTCGCGCGCTGCCTCGAACTGGGCGAAGACGTGCGCCCGCTCCCGCTCCGACCGCCAGCCAGGCCACGCGTCGGCCAGCTCCTGCAGCGTGTCGATCCAGCGCAGCGCGTACTCGGCAGACGCCCGTGAGCGGACCGGCCGACCGCCGACCTTCACCCAGACCGGATTGGTGAACGCCTGCGCGAATCCAGCGTCCAGCGGAAACCGCTCGTCGGGCCGTCCCTCGACGCGCAAGTGATACCACCCACTCTCGGTCACCGGCAGCGTGCGTGCCAGCTCTGCCTCGTGACGGTCGCCCAGCACCGGCACCTCCTCGATCACCTGACCGTTCCAGACCAACAGCAGGCGGTCGAGCGGCGTAATCGACCGTACCCATCCTCGAATCTCCACGGTGCCGCCCCCGTCGGGGAGGTCGACCGTCTCGCCGGGGATCGCCCCGTCGACGGTCAACTCGACGAGCGGCCCGGTCGAGACGAACGCCCGGCCGGCGCGCAGGCCGTCGAACCAGGCATCCATCGCCAGGCCGCGCTCACCGGTATGGACGTAGGTGCGAACCGAACCGACCAGCTTGGTTGCATGCAGGTTGCTGATCGAATCCTCGCCGCCGACCGCCGTGACGCGCAGACCATTGTTCCAGACCGCGTACACAGGGAAGAACCCGGCTCGGCCCGCCCCCGACCACTCGACGGCGTCGGTCGTGCCCAGCGCGGCGTCGACCATGAATCCCTTGCCGCCGCCGAGCGTGCCGTCGAGGGGATCGCTGTCTCCGAAGAAGGCGTGAACATAGCCGACGGTGGCGCCCTGGGCTTTGGCCTTCCGAAACATGTCGGTGTTGCTCGGGTAGAGGCTCTCGATCGCCGTACCCTCGTAGCCGGTCGTGAACGGCGAGATCAGGTGATCCTCGAGCCCGAACATGAAGACGTGGCCGTAGAACGGCGGCCGATATTCCTGCCCGACGACGAGAATCCGTTCGGGCGTGGACCTCGGATGCGCGCCGCCGCCGGGCACGAACAGGTGCTGGTCGAGAATGCGGTTGTCCTTGTTGGCGATCTGCTGGTTGACGATGTCCTGATCCTCGGCATCCGACATCATCATCAGGTTGTCGATCGTGTTGTGCAGGTTGCCGGCGTAGTTCATGTGCACGTGGGTCGAGCCGTTGTACCAGCCCTTGGCCGCCATGTCGGTCATCGGCTCCAGATCCACGGTCACCATCGTCACGTCGCCCGCCGTGATCTCCGCGGCGAGTTCCTGGGGCCAGAACTCGAAGCCCTTGAGAACGGTCAGGTTCACGGTACCGACCGGCAGCTCGACGCGCGCTGTGCCGGTCGAGTGGAAGATGCGGTCGCCGGCGCCGCTCACGCGGGCGTAAGCGTCGGCGGGGGCGTAGAACTTGCCGTCGGCCGCTGCGAGGTGGACGCGTGCCGCGGTCGTCTGACCGGTGGCGCCGTGACGGGTGTGCACCGTCAGGACGCCCATCGGTCGTTTCCAGCGCCGGTCGGTGATCTCGACGGTGCGCTGCGCGCCGCCGTAGGTCTCGAGCAAGGCCAGTTGCGGGAGCCCGCCGGCGTTCGACACGTAGGCAATCCACTCACCGTCGGGCGACCACCGCGGGTGGAAGGCGTCGTGGGTGAAGAAGGTCATCTTGTACGGCTCGCCGCCGGAGGTCGGCTGCACGTACAGATTCGAAAACTGGTCGGCGGTCGCCGACGTCGACGAATAGACGAACCGCCTGCCGTCGATCGACACGTCGGGACGCGTCCGGTAGAGCGTCTGCTCGGCCAAGATGGTCTGGGCCTCGTCTATGCCTTGGGCCATGGCCGGCACCCGAATGACGTTGCCCGATCCGAGCGGGACGTCTCGATTCGAGACGAGCAGCAGCTCCCGTCCGTCAGGCAGCCACGCCGGCGTCAGGTGCATGTCCCACTCGCCGAAGTACAGGCGGCTGCGGCCGAACGAATGGTCCTCGGTGACCGCGACTTCGTCACCCGCCCACTGCCCGTCGCGAATCGGCCTGAGGTACACGTTGAAATAGCCGTTCGGCTTCGTCGACACGTAGGCGAGTCGAGAGCCGTCGGGTGAAAAGACAGGGTCGGCGTAGACGAACGCATCGTCGGTCAGCGCGTGGGCGTCGCCGGTGTCGGCGTGCACGATCTCCAGTTGAATGGTGGCACCGCCGTCGTCGGCCGTGTACACGATCCACCGGCCGTCGGGCGACCAGTCGGGCGCCGAGTGATATTTCTCGTTGTAGCTGACCTCGTGCGCGAGCCCGGTCTCCGGGTCCACCTTCCAGATCGACCCGCTCATGGCGACCGCAATCCACCGGCCGTCGGGCGACCAGCTGGGTGCCCAGGGCGTGGAGCTCGGCGCCGGCGGCAGGTAGTAGTTGTGCATGTAGTTGCCGCCGTGGCGTGCGGAGGGGTAGGGCCGGTTCTCAGGCTGTCCGGCTGCGTTCGGCGCGAAGCCGAGCGCCGTCACGACCGTCAGGGCGAGGAGTCGCTGTGTCATGTCCATGTAGGGTCCTCTCTGCCGGTGAAAGCGGGTTTTCCGGGGCCGATCGAGGCCGCGTGCAGAGGGCATTCGTCCTAACTCGTTGAGGGCGGGACATCAGGGATGAAAAATCCGTTGAGTCCCAGGCGATAAGCCGTTAGTATACGCGTCTTTAGCCCCATTTCGGGGCTCGCCGTCCTGTCCGTACCCCCGGCCGCAGGTGCCGGGCCGGACGGCGGGAGGACGTCAGGGGGCCTTGCGCACATATGATCAACGTCGCCGCCATCCGGATGCAGCAGTTCGGCGTGCATTTCTACCAGGCGTCTCTCACGGCCAACGACATCGATCGCCTTGTCCGGTTCGAGGTCCTCAGCTATGGAGAGCAGACGCCGCAGCCGGCCACGGGCCGCAAGCGGCGCCCGTCGAAGGTCAATTGGGATTTCCTCGAGCGTCGAATCGCCTCGAATGAGAAGGCCTACCAGCGCCAGATCATCAAGCGCAAGATTGACGAGCTTGTGCAGTACTACGAGCAGTGCCGGCAGGCGCGGGATCTGCCCTCGATTCCGGGGGCCGTCATCATCTCCTCGGACGAGCCGCTCCGGTTCGAAGCGAGCGAGGCCGGCTCCAACCTGGGTATCCTGAAGGTGCCCGAGCGCGAGGGGGTGCTGCGCGCGATCGACGGCCAGCACCGCCTGCTCGCCCTGCACGCCGACATCGAGCAGTTCGGCACGGAGCCGTTTAGCGTGCCGGCCGTCATCTTCGACCGTCTGCCGGAAGATCACGTCGTGCAGATGTTCGTGACGATCAACGCCAAGCACACCCGGCTGAACTCGTCGCACCTGGTCTCGCTGTCCGGGCGACAGCTCTACCGAGACGACAACCTGGCAGCGGCGCACGACATCGTGCGGTCGCTTGCCGAGCGGAGCGATTCGCCGTTGCTGGGGGACATCAAGCTGCTGGGCGTCGGCCGGGGCCGCGTGGCGCAGGCGCCGCTCGCGCAGGAACTGAAGAAGCTGTTCGCGACCGAATCGTTCGGCGGACCGCGCAAGTCGGCTGCGTTCCGCAAGGATGCCGAGAAATTCTACGTGAACTATTTCCGACAGGTCGCGCAGGTCTTCGGGGCCGCCTGGAACGGGCGGAAATACAGCATCAAGACCGCAACGGCCCTGCGGGCCTTCATCCGTGTGTCGCCGTCGGTCATCAGCCGCCTCGACCAGGAACACGCCGATCGGACCGATTTCCGCGCGATCGGACGGGTCATCGCGCCGTGGGGGCGCCGGATCGGCGACCTGCGGTTCGAGACCGAAGGTGCTTGGAAGCGGTCCGGCACGACGGTCGAATCGCTCGCGACCGAGCTCCGCCTCGCGTTGCAGTATCCAGAGGGCGCGACGGCCTGACAGGGCAGTCGCAGCATCTGCTATCTGCTCAGGTGCTCGGGGCCTTCAGTTTCAATCCTGAAATCTGACTACCTCAACTGTACTGATTTCGGACATGCCATCAGCCGCACGGCCAGGATCTCCCGGTAACTTGGTAAGTTCTGATCTGGAATGGTCCTTGCTTTAGAGACGGGTGCCGGTGCCTGATTGCGGTGGGAAGCCGCAAATGCTGGGGAGCCGGGTCCCGGTATAAGAGGGGGGCACCGTTTCGACGGTGTCCCCTTCGCATTTCCTGCCTAGTCTGGCAGTTGCTTCTCATTCAAAGATTCCCGATACAGCCTATCCATTTGCGTCAAGGGGATAGGCAGCATTCCTGATATTCTCGGTCGTCGCGCCTTCTTTCGAGGGCGTTTCGAGCGGGAGAGGAGCTCGTCCCATGACGTGGAGTCGGCGTTGCCTGTGGACAGGCGGATGGACCGTTCCAGCCGTCGGCCTGCTCGTTTCGTGGACGCCCCTCGCCGCATCCGGGCAGTATCGGATCGCCTTCGGGAGCTTCGGTCCTCTGAACACCGATATCTACATGGCGGATTCCGATGGGACCGAGCCGGAGCTGCTCGTTGCGCACCCCGCCCAGGACATGAACGCGACGTTCATGCCGGATGGACGATCCATCGTGTTTACCTCGTATCGCGACGGCTCGGCGGAGCTGTATCGGATCAACGTGGATGGAACCGGTCTGGAGCGTCTGACGGAGCATGAGTCCTATGACGATCAGGCGGCGGCATCACCGGACGGGCGGCGGCTGGCCTTCGTGTCAAATCGCACGGGACACGCGGACATTTGGATTTTCGATCTCGAGAACGGTGCGACGAGAAATGTGACGAGCCATCCATCGGGAGATTTTCGGCCGGCGTGGTCACCCGACGGCCAGTGGATAGCGTTCTCATCGGATCGCGAGTCCAGACGTCCGATGGCCACCTTCAACAGCCTGCACTCGACCGAGGTCTTCGTCGTTCGTCCGGATGGCTCGGACCTGCGTCGCGTCTCGGATTCGGGATACATCGCGGGTAGTCCAGCATGGTCGCCGGACGGCCAACGGGTCGTCTTCTACGAGATTCGGCTTGCGCCGAGCGCACGACCGACGATCGCGACACAGTTCAGCGCACCCAGTCGCATCGTCTCGGCAAGCGTGCGGTCGACGGAGCGTCAGGTTGTTGCGGAAAGTGAGCAGGCGGTGCGTTCGCCGCAGTGGTTGCGGGCCGGCGAGTTCGGCTACGTCCAGTGGGGTGCGGCGCCTGGGCTCGTCTTCACCCCGGCACGAGCGGGCGCGCAGGGCGTGTTCGGCAGCCCTCGCTGGTCGCCGGATCGGACTCGCGTCGTATTCCATCGCGACCGCGGGGGTGACTTCCCGCCGATACAGCCTTGGCCGAGTCTCGATCCAGACTTTGCCCTGGTACGGACCGGTATCTTTCCCTCGTTTTCGCCCAGCGGAGACCGACTCGTCGTGTCCAGCGGTAACGCCTCGGCGTCGGAAGCCGCTGGGAGCCATCCGTCGGTCCCTCGAGACGACCTGCTCCTCATGAACGCGGACGGCAGCGGACGCCGCGTGCTCTTCCGCGATCCCGAACGCCTGATTCTGGGTGGCGTCTGGTCACCGAAGAGCGAGGCTATCGCGTTCGCCGTCGGCGACTTCTTCAGAGGTGACGGTCTGCGCGTCAAGATTGGTCTGCTGCACGCTGATGGAAGCGGCATACGCTATTTGGCGGAGGAATCAGGGAGTGTCGCGCTCCCGAGCTGGTCGCCGGACGGCAGTCGGCTCGTGTATCGGCGAGCCAACGAGAGCGCTGAGGGCTTGGCGATCGTGAACGTCGCGACTGGCCAGGTCTCGACGCTCACCGAGGAATTCGATAACTTCCCATCGTGGTGCGCGGTCGGGGACACCATCATCTTTACCCGCAGAGTGGAGGGCGATTACGAGCTGTTCTCGATTCGGAGCGATGGCTCGAGGTTGACGAGGCTGACGGTCACGCCCGGAAACGATGCCCACGCGGCCTGTTCGCCTGATGGGCGGTGGATTGCGTTCAGTGGCAGCGAGGGTGGATTCAAGGACGAAGCGGCGCTCCACCCGCCGAATATTCAGCCGTACGGAGACATCTACGTGATGCGCGCAGATGGGACCGACCGGCGGCGCTTGACAGACAACCCGTTCGAGAATGCGACGACCGCGTGGGTGCCTTCGGTGGAACCGGAGAGAGACTGAAGCGGACATGACCAGGGTCACCGTCGGACTGATCGTCTGGATCGCGACCGTTGTCGGCGGGTGGCAGGTCGTTGGCGGCGCCCAGACCGCCGCGCCGGACGCGCGCGTGCGGCCGGCGACCGAGAAGAGCCTGCGACTGCTGCAGCGGACCGCCGAGACCTGGACCACGCATCGTCCCTGCTTCTCGTGCCATCACCAGGGGCTGGCCGCGATGGCCGTCGACGTTGCCAGGGACCGGGGCTTCGACGTCGATGCGTCCTGGTCGCGGCGCCAGTCCCGCTTCACGTTCCGTCACTTCCTGCCGCGCGCGCGCGCCGCAGCCCAGGGCGGCGGCATCGTCGGCGGTCCCCTCACCGCGGCCTACGCGCTGGTGTCACTCGAGGCGAACGAGGCCGAGCCAAGCGAGGTCACCGAGGCGCTCGTGCAGTTCATCCTGCGCACGCAGACGTGGGACGGCAGCTGGCGGGTCGGGTATCCCGATCGCCCGCCGCTCGAGTCGAGCGACTTCGCGGCCACGGCGCTCTCGGTTCGGGCGCTCCGGGCGTTCGGCTCGGAGGCGCTGCGAGATCAGATCGACGTCCGGCTGGTAGTCGCCGGCCGGTGGCTCGCGGGCTCGGAGGCGAAGACCCAGGAAGACCGCGCGTTCCGCCTGCTCGGCTTGAAGTGGACCGACCGAGACGACGATGAGATTGAAGCCGCCGCAGAGGCGCTCCTGGCCGAGCAGCGCGACGACGGCGGCTGGGCGCAGGAAGACGGGATGGACAGCGACGCCTATGCCACCGGCCAGGCGCTGGTGGCGCTGCACCAGGCCGCCGAGCTGCCTGTCGGCCACGACGCGCACCGCCGCGGCATCGCGTTCCTGCTTGACACGCAGAGAGGCGACGGGTCGTGGCTCGTGCGACAGCGCGACTATCCCGGCCGTCCCAAGAACGAGTATTTCGAAACCGGTTTCCCCCACCGCGAGTCGCAGTTCATCTCTACCGCCGGCACGTCGTGGGCCGCGATGGCGCTGGCCCTGACGCGCTAGCAGCCCGTGGTGAAAGTCCCGCGTGGCACCGAGACCCCGCTAAATCAAAGCCGCGGCCGGCCCGAGGGAGGCGCGAGGAGGGAGCATACCGGGAGTATTCGACCCATCGTAGGCAACGCCCAACGCCGCCCATGGCGGGATGCATCGGCGGTCGAATGCGGGAGCACTCCGATGGTCCGGGTCTGCTCACGCCATGCCGGCGAAGAAGTCAGCATGGCCGCTCAGGACGCGCTCCATCTCCGTCTCGCTCGGTTCCAGCGACCAGTCGTCCGCCTCATGGGTGCCGCCGAGGATGATCCCGTCGCGACGGGACAGCATCTGGAGGCCGCCGCCGACGCAGATGTAGTTCACACCGGGCTGCGGCAGGAGGACCGTGAGCTGCCCCTTGATCGGGTGCAGCTCGTCGTCACCGAACAGCGCCTTGGCGCCCAGACCGGTGCAGTTGACCAGCACGGGCTCGTCGAGGGCGAGCAGGTCGTCGAGGCCTTCGAACTCGCGGACCACAACCGTCGCGCCGGCCTGCCGGACGTCGCGCAGCAGTGCGTTCAGGTACACCGCCGGCTCGAATTGCATCGTCCACCGGCGCCGGACGTAGGGCGACGGGAAGGGGTGCTCGCCTGGTTCCAGTTGGGCCGTTTCCGGGTAGAGATCGGCGATGAGGCGGCCCAGCCCCTGCGGACCGTCCGGATTCGGGGGAGTTTCTGAGGCGGAATAGTAGGGCACCCAGTGGACGCCGTATGCGTCGCCAACGTAGTCCTGGAAATACCGATGTGAGAGCCGCGCGGCCCGGTGCCATACCTTCTCGAATTCCGGCGTCGTGTGACCCCGTTCGGACGCTGCCGTCGGGCCCCACCACGCGGCCGACATGTTCGACGTCGTCTGCGGCGGCAGGTCCTTCGCGTCTATCTTGGCAGGGAGGGTGTTCGACGTCGTCTGCGGCGGCAGGGCGTAGACCGTCACGTCGACCGTCACGTCGTAGCCCTGCCGTTGCAGCAGGCGGGCCGTGGACAAGCCGACGACGCCTGCACCGATGACCGCGTACCGGCTGGCGCCGGTCACCTGGGCCAACTCTACGGCGATATGCGCCGTGCCCCACGACAGCGACATCCCGCTCCCGCCGTGGCCGAAGTTGTGAATGACGGTCTTGCGGCCATGCGCCTCGGCACGCAGGACGAATCCGGATGGCCGCGCCGGCCGCAAGCCGACCGTCGTGCGGATGATCCGATTCCGCGACACGTCCACACGGGGTAGGCGCGAACGCTCGCTCGGGGGCGTGGGCGCGGCGCATCGTGAGGCCAGACCGGCCCCCAGGGCGGCCACGCCGGCCGTTTTCAGCCAGGCTCGCCGATTGAGTCTCTCGCCCATTCTGTGCCTCCTTGCCGGCGGGGTGCCGTCAAACAATCCGGCCCTCGGCCTCGTATGAACCAGCAGGAGCATTGTTCTCGGCCGGTTCTGGGCTGTCAGCCCGTTCGGGTGATGCTTGTGTCCTCGACGGCCGACAGTGGTTGGGAGGGCGCCTCTCGGAGGAGCCAAAACATCATGGCGAAGATGACCGGTTGGCAGAAGGGGTGCCTGGTGACGGCCCTCGGATGCGCCTCGCTGATCGTGCTGGCGGTGACGGCGACCGGCATTGCCCTGGTCTGGGCCGCCTCCTCCGCTCGGCGCTTGGGCGACCTGACACCCGAGCCGGTGTCGCGCACGATCGAACGGGGCGGCCGGTCAGCCCGGGGCGACGGGCGACGCAGCGGGCGTCAGATCGGCGACGCCCAGTCTACCGGCGACCCCGGTCAGGACACGTCGCTCGTGCTGATGGACGAGTCCCGCGCGGGCGAGCTGCTCCATCTCAGAATCGATATGCAGGAAGGCCGGTTCGAGGTGCGTCCCGGACCGGCCGGCAGCGAACTCCGGGTGGATGGCACCTACGCGTCGGCCTACTACGACCTGACCGAGGAGCGGGATGAGAACCGGGATGGTGAATCGAGCCTCACGATCAGGTTCCGCTCGAAGCGGTCGCTTCCCGTTCGTCTGTTCGCCCGCCTGCTGAGCGGGCGCCGCGATAATCCGAATCGCCTGACCGTGTCGATTCCCGAGGATTTGCTGCTCGATCTCGACCTCCGCTTCGGCCAGGGCGCCTCGGACGTCGATCTGGGCGGCCTCAGCGTGACCGAGCTCCGCGTCGAAATGTCGATGGGCGACCACGAGCTGGAGTTCAGCCGCCCGCTGGCAACCGAGATGATCGAGGGGCGTCTACACGGCCAGATGGGCGAGATTTCCTTCACCAGCCTCGGTGACGCCCGCGCCCGCGAGCTCCACATCACGACCAGCATGGGGGAGGCGGTCGTCGACCTGGGCGGTGAGTGGCCCGACGGGGCCGAGGTGTCGATCCGGCACTCGATGGGGGACCTGCGGGTGGATGTGCCGAACGACATCCGCCTCTCCGAGCGCTCTCGGTTACGGGTCGGTGGCGAAACCCGGCGGATCAGCCGGCGCCGCGAAACGGACGACCCGGATGCGCCCGAGATCGACCTGCGCGTTTCGGCGTCGATGGGCGATGCGCGCGTGCGGCGATACTAGGGTCGAGTGCAGAACGAGAGGAGCGGCCATGACCGAAGCGATCGACACGTTGGTTGGACAGTTCGAGTCCCGTCGTTTGACACGACGTCAGCTCGTCCAGGCGCTGGCCGCACTGGCGGCAGGGTCCGGGATAGCGGCGGGTGCGCAGGCGCCGTTTCGGGCCAACTCGTTGAACCACGCGTCGCTGGCCGTTTCCGATGTGGCGCGGTCCCAGGCGTTTTATGAGGAGTTGTTGGGTGTTCGCGAGGTGAGTCGTCAGGCGAACGGCGTCAATCTCGGGCTCGGGAGCAGTTTTCTCGGGTTGTATCAGATCGATCCGCCCGGCCGGACGCATCATTGTTGCATCGGCGTCGATGACTTCGACCTCGATCGAGCGGCCGAGACGCTCCGGCGGAATGGACTCGAGCCGTCGTTCAATCGCGGCGTCGAGGTGTACTTCAGGGATCCCGACAACACGCTCGTTCAGCTGTCGGCGCACGACTATCGAGGATGACGGCCGACCTGTCCGATCGGTGTGTTCGCTGCCGGCGCCGCGCGCCGCGCGCGGCCGGTGCGGTCAGCCCGGTCGTCCTGCTGCTGCTGGGAGGTCTCGCCTGCCCGCTCGTGCCATCCTCCGCCGCCGCGCAAGTGCCCCAGAACCCGTCGCCGATGGTCGAGACCACCCGGTCCCATCCGCGAATCGATCCACCGATCGCCGACGCGACGCGCGAATCGCTGTCGATCGGCACGCTGTTCGTGCCCGGTAATTTCGGCGGCGGCGAGGACGTGCCGTTGATCGTCAACTTCCACGGCGCCTACTGGCTGGGCGAGCATTACGTCTCGCAGCTCCTGCCGGAGGCGGTGCTGGTGATGGTGCCGCTCGGCGCCGGCTCGCGAGTGTACAGCGACGCGTTCACCGAATCCGCCGCCTTCTCGACGATGATCGAGGAGGTCGAAACTGCCCTGGGGTGGGTGACCGGCGGTGAGGTGAGCCTCGGCAAGATCCTGCTGAGCTCGTTCAGCGCCGGCTACGGCGCCACGCGGGCGATTCTCAGACACCCGGAGCACTACGCGCGTGTGAGCGGGATCCTGCTGGCCGACGGCCTCCATGCGTCGTACGTGGACGGGGATGCGCCGGCGCGATCGTTCGAGCGGGCGCCCGACCTCGTGGCCGACGACCTGGAGGCCTTCGTCAGGTTCGGCGCCGACGCCGCGGCCGGGCGCAAGCAGATGTGGGTGACGCACTCCGAGGTCTTTCCCGGGACCTACGCGAGCACGACCGAGACGGCCGACTACCTGCTCGAGCGTCTCGGTCTGGCTCGCACGCCGGTGTTGAAGGCAGGGCCGATCGGGATGCAGCAGCTCAGCGAGGTGGAGCAGGAAGGCTTTCACCTGGCCGGCTTCGCCGGCAACACGGCGCCCGACCATCTGGACCACAACTACGCGCTCGGCGCCTGGCTGCGACAGGCGCGGCGCTGGCTGCTGCGATCGAACTGACCCGGATCATCGCCCTCTCGAATCCGCCGTCTCGCCGCACGAGTTTGGGAATCAGGGCGTTGGCGAGAACAGCGGCTCGATGGGCGGGCCGGCGCTCGGCGTCAGGCTGGCGAACTCCAGGCCGAGGAGGCGGGCGAGGGTCGCCGCGATCTGATTCTGATGGAGCGGCTCATGCGCGCGCCACTCGCCGCGCAGCGGCACGGTCGGGCTGACGATGGCCATCCAGATGTACTGCGCGCCCTCCGTCTCGCCGCCGTGATCCGTCCAGTCGGCTGTGGTGTTGCCGCGGCCGTGATCGGTCGTCACGATCATCGCGGTCCGATTGCGGTACTGGTCGTCGGATTGCAGCCACTGCCAGAGTTCACGCAGGTAGCCGTCCGTGCGGGCGAGCGCCTCGATCGTCCGATCGTAGCGCCCGTCGTGCGCCCAGTCGTCGGTCTCGCCCAGCGCCAGGTAGACGACGCGCGGCAGGTGGACGGCAAGGTGCCGCATGGCGAGTTCGAACGTGTAGTAGTCGTGACGGACGGTGTCCCAGGGCGTCGGCGTTTCGAACTGCTGTCGTGACAGCGCTTGCGTCGCCGGGTCGGAATCGTCCGACCCCTGGTATCCGGCATTGACCGTAAAGGTGTCGGCGTCGCGAGAGGCGATCCATCGAAACGTTTCCCAGGCGGCGAACGCGGCCACCTGGGTCCGGTCGAGCTCCAGCGCCTCCTGCAGGAAATCGAGAATCGTCGGAAAGGGGTACCGCCGGTTGGCGTTGCTCGTGATGACATCGTCGTGCGCTTCGCCGGTGAGAATCTCCGAGTAGCCGGGATATGAGAACCGATGCGTGTTCGTCAGCTCGACGACGCTGCCCTGTGCGCGGTTCCCGGCGATCGAGCCGTAGTTGGTCATCAGCGTGCCCCAGAAGAAGGGCATCAGCGTCTCGCGGCGCGCCTCCGCCGTGGGCGCCCAGAAGCGCTGGTAGACGGCGCGGTCTTCCACGTCCTCGGCGTCGACCGAGGCACGCAGGACGTCGAGGTCGAGCCCACCGAAGATCTCCTGGGTTCGCACGCCGTCCAGCGTGATGAGGATGACGTTGTCGACCTGCCCGGGCTGCGCCAGCAGCGGCGCGCCACCGAAGGCAGCCAGGAGCAGGGTGACGATCAGCCTTCCACGCATGTGACGCACCTCCCGATCGGGTTGTCGACTGCCCTCACCCCGGCCCTCTCCCGGAGGGAGAGGGAGACGCTGGACGCTGCGCGACCTCCCTTGCCCTTACCCCGGCCCTCTCCCGGAGGGAGAGGGAGACGCTGGACGCTGCGCGATCTCCCTTGCCCTCACCCCGGCCCTCTCCCGGAGGGAGAGGGAGACCAAGGATCCCCTCTCCCCGGAGGGGAGAGGGTCAGGGTGAGGGGTCCAGAGTCTAGAGTCAGAGCCCCGCTCACCACGTTCGCCAGAATCCCCGCCGGCTCTCGGCGTCAGGAATCGGCAGGCGCGCCGCGACCGGCGCCAGCGCCGGAAACGGCTGGTGGGGAAGCGTCTGATACCAGTAGGCGACCGACGAGTAGTCGTTGGCGTGCACGTTGGCGTGGCCGGCCTCGATCGAGGACTTGAGCGATTGCTCGAACATGATCGGATCCTCGACGTGGTACCGATACATCGTCCACTTGCCCGAATAGCGCCCCGGGCCCTCCTGCGGCGCGATCGGATACGAGATGCCGTGATAGGGCATCGAGTTGAACCCCCCGGGGTAGCCCCAGGCCGCGCAGAAGTAGTCCTCGGTGCCGGTGCCCATGAGCGACGGCGTCTGCTCGCCGTCGATCCAGAAGAAGTCGTCGCCCTCGCCGAACCAGTTGAAATTCGGGATCGAATTGATGTGGTCGATCGACAGGTTGCAGCCGACGTAGTGGCCGCGGCCGGTCGCCTCGAGGATCGTGTAGTTTCCCACGCCGTCCAGGTTCACCTCCTCGTTGGTCCGCGGGAAGTTGTTCGCGCGGTTGGAGAGATCCAATCGCGGGGGCGTCGGATTCACGCGCCGCCACTGCGCATGAAAGCGTAGCGCCTCATCGATCATGCCGTCGAATGACTCGTAGTCGACGTAGCGTCGCGCCCGGTTCGATCTGGTAGCGGTCGGCGTTCCGGCCGTCGCGGTTCCAGCTCGACTCGCGCCGCTGCGCCTCCCATGCCGAGCATCCCTCCCAGGAATTTTCGACGAAGTGCGTTCTTCAACATGGCGTGGTCCCCTCTAGTACTGCCCTGCCAGCTCGTCCCTGACGCGCTCGAGCAGCGCCTTGGTTCTTCGAATGCCCTCCGCCTCGCCGAGCCGCCGGCCCTCGTACTCGATGCCGACCCAGCCGCGGTATCCCGCGTCGAGGACGATCCGCATCATCCGCTGGAAGTCGATCGTCGTGTCGTTGCCGTCGGCGTCGAAGTCGTGCGACTTGGCGCTGACCGCCTTGGCGTAGGGCATCATCTCGGTCACGCCCTCGTAATTGTCGTAGGTCTCGCCGTCGTCGAGGTTGAAGTTACCGAAATCGGGCAGCGTACCGACCCGCGGATGGCCGACCATCTCCATGACGCTGCTCAGCCACCGGCCGTTGCTCGAGAGCCCACCGTGGTTCTCGACGATCACGTTGATGGCGTGAGGGTCGGCGTAGTCGACCAGTCGCGACAGGCCGTCGGCGGCGTTCTTGGCCTGTTCGTCCCACGGTCCCCGGCTGCGCGCGTTCACCCGGATCGAGTGGCACCCGAGAACCGCCGCCGCCTCCACCCACTTGTGGTGGTTGTCGATCGCCAGCGTCCGGCCGGCGGTGTCGGGGTCGCCCAGGTCGCCTTCGCTGTCGCACATGATGAGCAGGCTGCGGACGCCTTCGTCGTCTGCCCGCTGCCTGAGATCGCGCAGGTAGGGTTCGTCCCGGGCGTGGCCGAAGAAGAACGTGTTGACGTACTCGATCGCGTCGATGCCGTAGTCGCGCCGCGCCGCCCGCGCGAAATCCAGGGGATGCAGCGAGCCCTGCAGGACGGCATCGGGGTCGGTCCGGAGCAGCGCATTGAAGTCGTCGCCGCGCGGACCGAAGATCGTCCGGTTCAGCGACCACTGTGCGAGGGAGATGCGGAAGAGCGGATTGTCCGCTGACTGGGTAGCGGCGATGGCCGCGGCCAGGCGCGGCGCCACGCCTGCCGCACCCGCGGCGGCTGCCGCACTCAGGAATTCACGGCGGGTGATGTGTGATTCCATATTCACCCTCACCCCGACCCTCTCCCAGGGGGAGAGGGGGACGGGAAAGCTGCGCGACCTGCTTCACCCTCACCCCGGCCCGATCCCAGGGGGAGAGGGGGACGGGAAAGCTGCGCGACCTACTTCACCCTCACCCCGGCCCGATCCCAGGGGGAGAGGGGGACGGGAAAGCTGCGCGACCTACTTCACCCTCACCCCGGCCCGATCCCAGGCAGCGACCCTGGTCACGGGTCACTCACTGAGGACTGAGGCGACCGCGTGTGCTTACGGCATGAACTTGGACACATGCGGCGAATGTCCGGCTGGACGTCGCACGCCGCCATGTCCCGAGGGACCCTCACCTATGAACTCGGAGAACCACGCCTCGTGCTCGATCTCCTCGTGGAGGATCGCCAGCGAGAGGGCGTACGTGCGGTGATCCTTGCCCGCCGTCAGGTTGCAGACGGCGGTGTAGCCTTTGACCGCGCACCGCTCCGCGCCGACCAGCACCTGCAGCATCGCCTGAATGTCGGTGGGGTCGTCGGGAAGATACGCCGGCGGGCAGGCGGAGATGTCGTGGAAGTCGTTCATGTTGCGAGGCAGCTTGCCACCCAGCTCGTAGATGCGCGGCACCAGCGCTTCAAAGTGGTTGCGATCCTCGATGCGTGCGTCCTCGGCGATCGCTTTGAGCCCCTCACCCTCGAGGCCGATCAGGTTCACCCGGAGGATCGTGTAATAGTAGTACGTCGTGAGCTCGGCCGAGGCGTTCTTGACGAGCATATCCACCAACTTGTCCACGTCAACGCCGGCCTTCTCGACCATCTCTCTTGCAACTCGAGCCATTGGAATTCCTCTCTGTAGGTCATGAACGTCGCCCTGAATTGATCGTCGGGCGTGTGGCGGCGGAATCGTACTCCACAGTCCGCGCAGCCGCAATGATCTCGCGCTCAGCCGGTCCGATCACCGGTCTGAGTTCCTGAGAGCGCCCGATCTTAACAGAAAATCGTCCGCAATCTTGATCACTCGGGTGCCAAACCGCTACGCTGGCGCGTCGGCGTATCCATGAGTTCTTGGAGTAGGGTGTTGCGTGTGTCTGTGAAACAGCCCGTCTGTCTTGGCGCACTGCTGGCGTGGGCGGCCGTCACCTCGCTCGTGGCGGGCCAGCAGGCTGGGCAGGCTGACACTGCCGCGACCGAGCTGCGCCTCGAGACGGTGTTCGACCGCGGCGCGGTGTTCCAGGATCGCAACGGCGACGAGGTCACCGATTTCGTGAGCGCCCGGTTCGTGCTGGGTGAATCGCCGACCGCGTCCGACGTCGCCGCCGCGGCCAACGTGGCGGCCCGGTTCGGGTTCGAGACGATGGCGCTCGATCTTCCGCTGGCCGACGCCGCACTTGATGCCACCGGTATGACGATCGTGGCGATCGGCGCCGCCGGTGTGGTGCGCGCGGGGCTGGCCGCCGAGGCGGTCGGGCTCGATCGTCTGGCCTCGGGTGAGGGGCTGGTCACGGTCGCCGAGATCGACGGCCGGTCGGTGATCGTCGTCGCCGGCGCGGACGAGGCCGGGACCCGCGCGGCGGCTGAACTGCTCGCCGGCCGACTCCCGAACGTCTGGGATCCGAAGGGTGCGACGTTGACCGAGGTCGTGGCGGCCGTGGCCGAGTTTCTGGAGGGGGAACGCGCCGCGCCGGAGGGTGTGGAGATCGTCGAGGCGGCGGTCGACCCGGCCGCCGATGCGATCGCCCGGCTGACGGTCGGCGTGCGGTTTGCGTCGGCCGATGGCCTGCGCCGCGCCGAGAGGGCGCTGAACGAGTTGGCCGCCCAGCGGCGGCGCGACGACACCGATGCTGGCGATGCGGGCAATGCTGGCGACGACCCGCCGGCGCTGTCATACCCTGGGGCGCGCGAGCTCCAGTTCGACCTCCGCATCGCCGACGAGTCCGCGACATTCGCCTCAGTCCTTCTGCCCAGAGCGGCCGACCCCGACCCGAAGCCACGCGGCCGCCGGCCGGGGTCCGCCGTCAAGCGCACGCTGGATCTGTCGTCGGTGTACGCCAACGACGGGTTCCTCGGCGACGCGAACAGCGACCTCATTCCGGACCGGACCGACATCCTGCTGGTGCCGGCAGGTGACGGCGTCGCACGGACGATCGATCTGGCGGCGCGGATCGGCCTGGAGACGACGGGGCTGTCCACACCGCTCGCACTGCCGGCCGAGGCGATCGAGAAGCCCGAATCGCTTCCGACGCTGGTGCTCATCGGCGTCGATCATCCACTGGTGGATGAGCTGGTCGACGACGGGAAGTTCACGCGGCCCGATCTGGCACCTGGGCAGGGGCTGATCCAGGTGGTGCGGCCGGCGTTCGGCCGCAAGAGTGCCGTCGTCGTGACCGGCGGCGACGCGGCCGGCCTGGACCGCGCGCTGGAACAGCTGACCGAGCGGTTTCCGCATGTCTGGGAGCGCGGCAAGGACCGCACGACGATCGACGTCGTCGAGGACGACCTACGCCGGCTGATTGCGGCGCGGTCGCCGGCAGGCCAGGCGGCGACCGCGCTCTACAAGGTCGAGCAAATGGCCGCCGAGCTGGCCGAGCTGGACCTGGAGGCGGCCGAGGTCACGGTCTATGTCGACAAGCCGGCGCGCGGCCTCGACGCGATCGTGCGCGCGGTGGCCGAGGACGCCCTGACCGTGCCGCGCCTCGAGGTGTCGGTCGAAAGCCTCGACGTGCAGGAGGCCAAGCCGATCAGCGTCAACGGCGAGCCGATTGGCGCCGAGATCGAGATCCCCTCGGAAGTCGATGAGTTCTGGCGGCTGTTTCGCAGCGAGGTGGTCTCGGCCGTCCTGTGGGACGAGCCGATCGTCGTGACGGCTCGCCTCAGCGAGCCGCCGATGCTGCGGGCGCGCATCCAGCGGCAAGCGGTCCAGGAGCTCGTCGACGCCGGCGCCACCCTGTCGGAGCTGTCGGTGTCGGTCCTGTCGGCCTACAAGCAGGGCTACAGCTGGCTCTACGACGTGGTGCGTCCGCGCCTCGCGAACCAACCGGTCGACCGGATCACGATCCGCTTCGCCGAGATCGGGCCGCCGCCGGGCTGGCAGCACCAAGCGATGTACACGCCCACGCGATGGCTGCTCGAGCTGCATCCGATCGACGAGGTGCTGGCTCGCGAGCTGGGGCTCGCGCTCGAGCAGATCGTGTTCGAGAAGATGCCGATCGGCTCGCCGACCTACGAGGTGATCGCGTGGGCACGGAACGGATCGGAGCTGCTGCGCCAGACGTTCGAGCCGGCGGTTGTCATGCGTCCCTACTTCGACCAGTTTCCCGACTACGAGCACGTTCGGGTGACGACCGGATGGCTTGACGCGCGAGTCGGCGACCGTCAGGTGGTAGACGCTCGCATCGTGACCGACCCGGAGCGGTTTTGGGATTACTACCAATCCACCACGCTGCCGGCGATCTACGACTATGTGATGGAGGTGAACGATGGCCGGCCGCGCGCGGCCGACGCCCCGCACTTCGGCGAGTTGATCGTGGAGCTCACCTTGAGCGAGCCCGACTACCAGGTCGGCGTCGATCAGGAGCAGATCGCGCCGATGGAGTCGCTGCACGAGGAGATCTACTTCGGGACACTGCATTTCTTCGACGTGCTGGGCCGAAACGCCCGGGGCGAAGCGCTGAACTACCCGGGCCGCGTCATCCCGATCGTGCAGGCGAAGTCGGACGGGACGCCGGGCACCGCCATCATCCGCTTCACCGGGTTCGGATCGCCGCGCCCGGCAGTCGTCATCGACTATCGAGCGCGCGGCGGCCGCGAAGGGCGCCTGCGGCGTGACATCGTGAAGGTCGCGCTGGCCCGTCCGGAGGCGCTTGCCGCCTACGTGCGCCAGGGCCGGGACGGTCTGGAGCGGCTGGATCTGCGTGTGAAGGTGGACTCCGAGCGGGACGACTGGGCCGAGCTGGTTCGGCGCACGCGGGTCGAGCGAGTCGATCGACAGATCATGTCGGCGGCGCAGGCGACGTCCATCGTCCGGCATCTCGAACGCCTGCGTCAGGCCGGCCTCTACCGGGAGGCGCTGGCGTATCACGACCTCGGCGAAATCCGGCTGGACGCCGGATGGGAGCACGAGATCGACGCCGCGACGGCGCTGACCGCGTCGCTGGTCCGGGGCAGCCGGCCCGCCGCGTTCCCCGACGTGCGGGCCCTGCTGCGCGGCGCTCCGCCGCGCGATCCCCAGGCGCCGATCGTCCAGTGGGAGACGCCGATGCCGCCGCCCGAGGCGAACGCCATCCTGGCTGTGATGGCGGAGTACCCGGAGGCGACGACCTACCGGGTCGGCGGCAGCTACCTGGGCAAGGACGTCTGGGCGATGGATCTGATGTCGCCGATCGAGGCCTCGCACTGGTCGCACGCGAAAGCCACGACGTTCAAGCCGACGGTCATCTATTCGGCGCGCCAGCATGCCAACGAAGTGTCGTCGACGAGCCACGTGCTCAAGCTGGCCGAGCTGCTGCTCACCGATCCCGCATTCATCCCGCAGCTCGAGAAGGTGAACGTGATCATCCACCCGATCACGAACGCCGACGGCGCGCAGCTCGCCTACGATCTCTATACCCGGACGCCGAATCACATGCTGCACGCCGGCTATCTCGGGTCGCTGGGCGTCGACGTCACGTCGGCCCAGTGGGACAGCGATCCGATCTATCCGGAGTCGTCGATTCGGGCCGACCTCTGGCGCACGTGGCTGCCCGACATCTTCCTCAACCCGCACGGCTATCCGTCGCACGAGTGGGTGCAGCTCTTCTCGGAGTACGCCGGCTGGGTCCGGAACCGCGTGACGCAGTCCCGCGACTGGTGGGGCATGCGCGGCTGGTTCATCCCCGGGTTCAGTTATCTCGATGACCCACGCTACCCCCGCCACAAGGCGGCGGCGTTCGCCATCCGCGATCTGATCACCGAGCACATCAATGCCGCGCCCGAGGTGCGCGCGCTCAACGCGCGCGCCTACGCCCGGTATCGCCGGTACGGGTTCGCACACGACACCGAGAACTTCAAGCTCGACTTCTCCGACGACGTGCTGATCTACACGGCGATCAAGGGCTCCCGTGCGAGCGCGCAGAGCCGGAGCTTCATGGCGCGCAACCCGCGCGTCACGATCTGGAGCGGCAGCACCGAGGCGCCGGATGAGACGGCCCACGGACCGTGGATGGAGCTCGTGGCGACGGCCGGCCTGCAGTGGGACAAGGCGATTCTCACGTATCTCGCCGAGGGCGATCACAAGATCGAGCGCGAGGGTAGCGAGTTTTTCGGCGGCGTCCGGCGGACGATCACCCGGCCGCGGCCGCCGAAGACGGACGAGGACGGTGCGGAGGAGGGGGGCGACGGCCCGTAGTCTCTGAAAGGTCGGAGTGAGGATCAAAGCCGCAGGGGCGAAGCCCCGACGTGAGTGAGGATCCAAGCCGCGCACGGCGCGGCTCGCGGGGTCCGGAGTGGGGCACTCGGGGTCCCCGCGCAGGGCCCCGCGGGGGGCTCGGGGGCAAAGCCCCCGTCTGAAGTTGCTGTATGCGCATCGACCTGAATTGCGACATGGGGGAGTCGTTCGGCGTCTACACGATAGGTGACGACGAAGCGGTGATGCGCAGCATCACGTCGGCCAACGTGGCGTGCGGCTTTCACGCCGGCGACCCGTCCGTGATCCGCCGAACGCTTCGGCTGGCCAAGGCGCACGGTGTCGCCGTGGGCGCGCATCCAGGGTTTCCCGATCTGGTTGGCTTCGGACGCCGTGAGATCCAGGCGACGGCGGCGGAGGTCGAGGATGCCGTCCTCTACCAGGTCAGTGCGCTCGCGGGGATGGCGGCGGCGGAAGGCCTGACACTCCAGCACGTCAAGGCACACGGCGCGCTCTACAACATGGCCGCGCGCGATTCGGCGCTCGCGAGCGCCATCGCGCGGGCGGTCGCCCAGTTCGACCGGTCGCTGATCCTGTTCGGCCTGCCGGGCTCGCATCTGCTGACGGCCGGGCGCGCGGAAGGCCTTCCGGTGGCGGCCGAGGGGTTCGCCGATCGAGCCTACGAGCCGGACGGCGCGCTGGTGTCGAGGCGGACGCCCGGCGCGGTGATTCATGACGCGGCGCGCGTCGTCGATCGCGTGCTTCGCATGGTGCGCGACCGGGTGGTTGAAGTCACCGACGGCTCGATGCTGTCGCTCGACGCGGCCACGATCTGCGTTCACGGCGATACGCCCGGCGCCGCCGATCTGGTGGCGAAGTTGAGGGCCGGGCTCGAAGCCGCCGGCGTGGAGATCACGGCCGTCGGCGCCGCCTGACACTCCGTGGCTCCTCTGCTGAATTTCCGATGGTGGCGCGAGTCCTCGCTCGTCGCCCGGCGCGCGCTGATTGCCGCGTCGATGGGGTGGCTGCTCGACTCGTTCGACGTCATGCTCTATGCGCTAGTGCTGGCCACCCTCATGGCCGACCTGGGCATGAGCGCGGCGACCGGCGGATCGCTCGCGTCGTTGACGCTGGCGGCGTCGGCGGTCGGCGGCATTCTGTTCGGCGTCTTCGCCGACCGCTTCGGCCGGGTCCGTGCGCTGGTCTGGAGCGTCCTGATCTACTCGGTGTTCACGGCCGCCTGTGGTTTCGCCCAGTCGGTACGCCAGCTCGCCGTGTTCCGGGTCTTCCTGGGGATCGGCATGGGCGGCGAGTGGGCGAGCGGTGCCGCGCTGATCTCCGAGACCTGGCCGGCCGAGCACCGCGGCAAGGCGCTCGGCTTCATGCAGAGCTCCTGGGCGATCGGCTACGCGGCCGCGGCCGGCGTGACGGCCCTGGTGCTGCCCGTTTTCGGCTGGCGTGCCGTGTTCTTCGTCGGCATTCTGCCGGCGCTGTTCACCATCTGGGTTCGCCGACAGGTCGAGGAGCCGGAGATCTGGAAGGCGAGCGCCCGCCAGGGCGCTGCACGCGGTCGCCTGAGCGCGGTCTTCCGTCCCGGCCTGCGCGGCCTCACGGTCGCGGTGACCGTCATGAACGCCTGCATCATGTTCGCGTGGTGGGGCTTCAACCTCTGGATTCCGGCCTACCTCTCGCTGCCGGTCGACCAGGGCGGCATCGGGCTGAGCGCCTACGCGATGTCCGGGTTCATCATCGCCATGCAGGTCGGCATGTGGTTCGGCTACGTGCTGTTCGGGTTCGTGAGCGACCAGTTCGGACGGAAGCGGACCTACGTCGTCTACGTGCTGACGGCGGCCGGGCTGATCCTGGCCTACACGGCCACGCGCGACCCGATGACGCTGCTGGTGCTGGGGCCGTTCGTCGCCTTCTTCGGCACCGGATCGTTCAGCGGCTTCGGGGCGGTGACCGCCGAGATCTACCCGACCGCGATCCGCGCGACCGCGCAAGGGTTCACCTACAACATCGGGCGGCTGGCCAGCGCCGTGGCGCCGTTCGTCGTCGGGTCGCTGGCCCAGACGCGTGGCTTCGAGGCGGCGCTGTCGATCGCGGCGGTCGCCTACGTCCTGGCCGCCGTGATGTGGATCTGGATTCCGGAGACTCGGGGTCGGGAACTGGTCTGAATCAAGGAGTTAGAAGTTAGAAGTTAGAAGTTAGGAGCCAGGAAGACAGGTGGCCGTCTTCTGGTTTTGATATCCTGCTTCCCGTATTCCTTGCCAAAGGAGAACCATGAATCCTCGCTTGCTCGCCGTTGCTGTGGCGGCCGTCGTTAGCGTCATCGGAGCCGGCGGACCGGCGAGTGCCCAGACGACTCCGTTCGAGACCGCCGATCTGCACCGGCTGCTGTCGGTGGGCGACGTGCAGATCTCCCCCGACGGGCGCCGGATTGCCTACAGCGTGCGGAAGCGCGACCAGCCGGGGCGGCCCTCCTCGGAAGTCTGGGTCATGGACGTTGTGACGGGTGCGCAATCGAAGCTGGGCGGAGAGGGCGGATTTGCATCCAGCGCGCGCTGGTCACCCGACGGCCGGGAACTCGCCTACGTGGGTGTCGCCGACGGCCAGTCGGGACTCGTCGTGTCGCGAGCCGACGGATCGAACGCGACATTTCTGGCTCCGGTCTCCGGGACGAACCATCCGCTGCCGTCGGCAGGCGAGTGGCTGGCCTGGGCGCCCGACGGGAACCGGATTGCGTTCGTGTCGGCGACCGACGGACCCGAGGACGCGGCGAACGGTGACCCGATGGTCATCACGCGGTACCTCTACAAGCCGACCGCGGCGGAGGGGATGACCCGGTTCAATGACAATCGCCGGGTGCACGTGTTCATGGTCGACCGGCTGACGAACCGGGTCCACCAACTGACCAGCGGGATCCACTACGAGCATTCGATCGACTGGTCACCGGACGGCGACGAGATTCTGTTCGTGTCGAACCGGGAGCCCGATCCCGATCGGACATTCAACTACGACATCTTTGCCGTGCGCGTCGACGATCGCACCGTCAGGCGCGTGACCGACACGCCCAGCGCGGAGTATCAGCCACGCTGGTCGCCGGACGGTCGGACGATCGCCTACCTCGGAACGCGCCGCTCGCTGACGTCGTCGGAGACGACGATGGAGGACACGCACGTGTGGGCCGTCGACGCCGACGGCACCAACCGGCGCGAGATCGGCGACGGCGTGGACAATCGCCAGCGCAACGTGCGATGGGCGGCGGACGGGCGGTCGCTGTACTTCACGGTACAGGCGCGCGGCAACGTCCACCTCTTCCGGCTGCCGGTGTCGGGCGGATCGCCAGAGATGCTCGTGATCGATCGCGGGCGCGTCGGAGCCTGGTCGGTCGCGGACGATGGCGCGGTCGCCTACGCGTTCACGCCGCCTGGCGGGCCGTCCGAATTGTATCTGCGTGCCGGGGCGACGCCACGCGCGTTGACCTCACTCAACGTCGAGCTGCTGTCGGAGCGCGCCGTCGCGGAGGTCGAGGCGTTCACGTTCTCGAGCTTCGATGGCCGCTCCATCGAGGCCTTTCTCACGAAGCCCGTCGAGATCGATCAGGTGGCGCGTCACCCGCTGATCGTCTCGATCCACGGCGGTCCGCACGGCCAGCAGGGCGCAGCCTTCAGCGTGAACGCGCAGGTCTACGCTGGCCGCGGCTGGGCGACGTTGATGGTCAACTACCGTGGCTCGACCGGCTACGGCCAGGAACTGGCCGACGCCATCTTCAAGGATCAGAACGGCGGCGAAGCGCGGGACGTGCTGGCCGGTGTGGACGCGGCGCTGGACCGTTTTCGATGGCTCGATTCCGAACGGCTCGGCATCGAGGGCGGAAGTTACGGCGGGCAGCTCACGAATTGGATCATCACGCAGACCGATCGGTTCAAGGCGGCGATTCCGCGCTCCAGCATCTCGAACCTCGTGAGCTTCAACTACATGGCGTACTACCACGACTACCTGGCGGTGGAGTTCGGGGCCTACCCGCACGAGGACGGCATCATTGATCTCCTGTGGGAACGCTCGCCGATACGCTATGCCGGCAACGTCGCGACGCCGACGATGCTCGTGCACGGCGAGAACGACAACGACGTGCCGATCGCCGAAGCCGAACAGTTCTACATTGCCCTCCACGACGTCGGGGTCGAAGCCGTCATGGTGCGCTACCCGCGCGAGGGGCACGGGATTCGCGAGACCGCGCACCAGGTGGACCTGCTCGAGCGCTCGATTGCGTGGTACGCGCGGCACTTTGGGCGCGCGGCGACCTCCACCGCCTCCCGCTAGATCTCCCGCTAGCCCTCTCCCCTGCGGGAGAGGGGACCGTGTGTCTCCCTCTCTCGCTGGGAGAGGGTCGGGGTGAGGGCGGTGCGGGCGCTTCCGGCCGGCTGTGGGGCTTCGCCTTGCGCGGCCGACGCGGCCGGGCTAGACTCACGGTCACGTCTCGTTCGTTACTGGCGGTCGGCGTTCCGTTCCCGGAGGTGGTCATGCCCTCTCGGCGTTCGGCGGTGCATTTGGCGTTACGCATTAGCCCATCGACGAGCCGACTTCGGCCGGGCGGCGGCTGTCCGTCCAGCGCTCCCGCATCCCTTCCCAGCAGCGTTCGGCCTTCGTCGGCGTTCGATCATTCGGCTCGTGTCCAGACAGATGAGGCAGGCACGGATCGGAGAGGAGAACACTCATGACGACGTACACTCGTGTTCGCAGGTGGGTGGCCTCGGCGGTCATCCTCGGTTTCGCGCTCGGCGGCGCCGCGTGCGGATCTAGTGCGCCCAGCGGCAGCGCCAAGGGTGGTCCAATCGAGGTGGAGATTTCGCCGTTCTTCGTCACGGTCTCGAATCGCTCGGGCACCGCGATCACAGACGTGAAGCTCGAGGTCTTTCCTCCCGGCCGACAGATGGTCTTTTCGGCCACGCACTTCCGGCTGGAGTCGAACGCCGACAAGGATTTCTCGATGAACGATCTGCGGGGCAGCGACGGCACGCCGTTCAACCTCCGGGTCCACAGGCCGCAGACGGTGCGCGTGACCGCCATGGGCGTCGACGGCACGGCGCACGAGGTCGAACTGGACTGGTAGCAGGCTGGCCTCTCGCGCCGCTCTCGCAGTAGAGTTGCGCGATGGGCATCGAGTCGGTCCTCAACCTCGCCGCGCTGCTGGTCACGCTGGCGGCGGTGTTCGGCTATCTCAACCACCGATGGCTGAAGCTCCCTCAGCCGATCGGCCTCGTCATCATCGCCCTGATGACGTCCCTGGCCGCCCTGGCCGTGGACGCGCTCGCACCCGGCCTGGGCTTCCGCTCGACGGTCCGCGGTGCACTCCTCGAGATCGATCTCTACGACACGCTGATGAAGGGGATGCTGAGTTTCCTCCTCTTCGCCGGCGCGCTGCACGTCGACCTCGACGACTTGCTGCAGCGGCGCTGGGCGATCTCGATGCTCGCGAC
The DNA here is from genome assembly GCA_963667915.2 of Vicinamibacterales bacterium. Taxonomy (GTDB): domain Bacteria; phylum Acidobacteriota; class Vicinamibacteria; order Vicinamibacterales; family UBA823. The sequence goes on from CAXXNN010000004.1 coordinate 2,462,525, forward strand.
GGTTGGCGTGCTCACGTCGACTTTCATGATCGGTGGGTTGACCTACGCCGGCTGGCGCGCTCTCGGCCTGGAGGTCTCCTGGCTCCAGTGCCTGGTGTTCGGTGCGCTCATTTCACCGACCGATCCGATCGCGGTCCTCGGTATTCTCAAGCAGGTCGCCGTCCCGAAGACGCTGCAGGCCAAGATTGCGGGTGAGAGCCTGTTCAACGACGGCGTCGGCGTCGTGGTGTTCTCGGTGCTGGCTGGATTGCTGACGGGTGCCGCCGACGGACACGGTGACGTGTCGGCCGCCGCGGTCGGCGAGCTGGTGCTCACCGAGGCGGTCGGGGGCGCCGCCCTGGGGCTGACCGCCGGGTATCTGACCTACCGCGCGATGAGATCGGTCGACGAGCACAACCTGGAAGTGCTCATGACTTTGTCACTCGTCATGGTCACTTCCGTCGTGGCCTTCCGGCTGCACGTGTCCAGCCCGATCGCAATGGTCGTCGCCGGGCTGTTCATCGGTAATCACGGCGCGCGGTTCGCCATGAGCGCCAACACCCGGACGCACATCGAGATGTTCTGGTCGCTGCTCGACGAGATCCTGAACTCGGTCTTGTTTCTGATCATTGGATTCGAGGTGGTGGCGCTGTCGGTCACCGGCGATATCGTCCTGGCCGTGGCGCTGGCGATTCCGGTCGTGCTGGCGGCGCGGTTCGTGAGCGTCGCCGGGCCGATCACGCTGCTCGGGCTGCGGCGCACCTTCACGCCGGGCGCCATTCCGGTGCTCACCTGGGGCGGGTTGCGCGGCGGCATTTCCGTCGCGCTGGCACTGTCGCTCCCGCCGTCGCCGTTCAAGGACCTGCTGCTCGCCGCGACCTACGGCGTGGTCATCTTCTCGATCGTCGTCCAAGGACTGACCATCGAGGCAGTCGTCCGCCGGACCGTGCCGGCGGGCGTTTGACACAACGCCGGCGTGATAGACTCGCCCCTTCCGTTGAACCGAGACGAGCGCGCGCGTGCGCATCCTGATGGGTGTGTCGGTTCTGGTTTGTCAGCACGGAGGAACGTTCCATGACGCGACACATTCACCGCTGGTTGCCGGCCGCCGTGGCCATTGTCGCCACCTTCGCAGTGCCCGCCGAGTCTCGAACGACATTGTTGAAATTTCCGGAGATCAGGGTGGCGACGGCCAGACGGGGCTCGGCCCGGTATACCTGTTTCTTCGGTGTAAACCGTGCGCGGGACAGGTCGCAAGTGGAATGCAGCGGAAGGGGCGGACGGGTGCTGAGGAGAGCGGACCTCGTGCGCACCAGCGACGGGGCGACGCTGGCCACGGCCGCGGTCAGCGGGCGGAGCTTCACGATACCGATCCCCAACCCGACGGCGGCGGCCATCGATGCACTCCTGGAAGGCGGCCTGCGGATCCGCCTCTTCTCTCGCGCGGCGCTCGTGGCACAAGGGACGTTCAACACCCCAGCCCGTGGGGTGGTCTGGACCCGTTACCTGCTCTCGCTGGCGGGCGCGCAGACGATCGGCCCTATCCAAACGACGAACGGCTCCGCGCCGAGCGGCGACTGCTCGATCGGCACGATCCAAAACCCGTTCTTCTATGTCGCTGACTGCGTCTTTTGGAACCACGACCCATCGCGCTGCGACCTGACCCTCGGTAACAACATCCTGGACGACTTCACTGATGGATTAATTGAGGGCGGGTTATACGCGCAAGGCACCGCACCTCGGAATGTCATCAACAAGATTCGGCGACAGAACACAGTTCTCAACTGTGTGGGAGACTCGGCGTTTACGCAGGGGTCGGCGCGTGGCTGTCACGATGGCCCGACCACGCTGTGCTTGAACGACAACCGGTTCCGGATTGAGGTTGACTGGCGAGGCTTCACCGGTCCGACGCGCGCGGCCGACGCGGCTCCCAGCACCGGTCAAGCTGGACTGCTTTACTTTCTTGACCCAGACAACTGGGAGGTTTTGGTCAAGGTGCTGGACAGGTGCGGCAATAACAATCACTACTGGGTCTTCGCCGCGGCCGCCACCAACGTCGAGTACACGTTGAGGGTGACGGATACGGCAGCTGGCCAGACCAGAAGTTACGGCAATCCGCTGGGGACCCAAGCGGAGGCGATCACTGATACGAGCGCGTTTGCGACCTGTCCGTAGGGTAAGCCTAGCCGCCCTCGGTGCCACGACGGACTTGCACCACGGGCTGCTAGAGACGAGAGGCCAGCAGGCGGTGCCGGCCGATCCAGACCACGGGAGTGATGGCGAACGCCACGCCGACGAAGCTCAAGAGGGGGAAGCCGCCGCTGGCCAGCAGTACGCCCGAGCCGAGGCTGGCGGCGGCGCCGGTCGTCCAGGTGATCGAATCGGCGAAGCCCTGCGCGCGAATCCGGTCCTCCTCCGGCACGCTGTCGGTCAGCAGCGCGCTGCCCGCCACGAAGCCGAAGTTCCATCCGAGCCCCAGCAGGAAGAGCGCGACAGTCAAGCGCATCGTCTCGTGACCCGGCGTGCCGGCCGCCAGGACCGCCGATCCAATCAGGATGCCCACGCCCGCCAGGATGACCGGGACACGCCCCAGCCGATCGCTCAGCAGGCCTGTAACGGGTGACAGCGCGTACATGCCGAAGGCGTGGGCGCCGATCACCAGACCGATCGATCCGAGCCCGTCACCCGCACCGCGGATGTGCACCGGCGTCATCGTCATGAGCAGCACCATCACCCCCTGGGAGATGACGAGCGCCACCAGCGCGATCTGGGTGTCGGGCACCGCGAGCAGTCGGCCGACGTCGAGGCGCCGGCTTGCGCCGTCGGTCTCCGCGCGGGTCGGCACGAGCGCGGGCATCCGGATGCGCAGCACGAGTACGGCGCTCAGGGCGGCGACGATGGCGACAAGGTACGCGCCCGACGTGTCGATGGCGCCAACGCGGACGGCGAGCCGGCCCGCCGGCTCCAGCAGCGCCGGCCCGACGACCGATGCGATCGTACCGGCCCAGAGGACCCAACTGATCGCCGACGCCCGGTGCTCCGGCTGGTAAAGGTCAGAAGCGGCGTACCGGGTCAGGCGGTTGGCGCTGTGGCCGGCGCCCAGCGTGAACATCGCGACCGAAAACAGCGCGAACGAGGCGAGGTTCGTGGCGACGAACGCGAGGACCGCGGCCCCTGCCACGATGGTGTAGCCGAGGATGAGACCGCTGCGCCGCCCCCGCACGGCCATGCGTGTCGCGAGCACCGTCGATCCGATCGCCATGCCGATGACGGTGAAGGCCGAAGGCAGCCCGCTCAAGGCCGCGCTGCCCAGCAGGTCTTCTGCAATGAGCGGCGCCACGATGATCGCGGCGATGTACCCGCTCGACGACAGCCCGGCGCTCGCGAACAGCGCGGTCATGGCGGACCGGCGAGTGTGCGTGGAGATGGAAGAAGGCATGTGCGGGTGTGACATCAACGCGGACGGTTCAAGACTGAGCGCCTGCGACGCTGCGCATCGCGGAGACGATCGCCTCGATCGATCGGTCCGCGTCCTCGGTCGTCGTCGACCAGTTACACACCGAAATCCGCATGACCTTCATGCCGTGCCACACCGCGCCGCTCATGTAGCAGACGCCGTCCGCCTGCACCCGGTCGATGACCGCCTGCGTAAAGACGTTCGCATCGCCCCCGCCGGGCGGCTCGAAGCGCACGAGCGCCTGGTTCAACACCACGTCATTCAGCACCGTGACGCCAGGCGTCCGCCGCAGACGGTCGGCCATCCGCGCGGCATGGTCACAACAGCGATCGACCAGCGCTTCCACCCCTCGACGGCCGAGTGACTTGAGGGCAGCGTAGATCGCGAAGCCCCGGCCGCGGCGGGACGATTCGGGCACCCACCAGTGCGGCTCGCGCGCCGTCGACCCGGCTTCGATCAGGTAGGACGCCGTGACGGTCATCGCCGCCCGGTGGGCCTCGGGATGAGCGACGATCGCCAGGCCGGAGTCGTACGGAACGTTGAGCCACTTGTGCGCATCGACCGCCCACGAATCAGCTGCCTCGGCGCCGTCCACGTAGTGCCGCCGCGCCGCGCTGGCGCGCGCCCAGAGTCCGAATGCGCCGTCGATGTGGATCCACGCGCCGTGATCGTGGGCGATCCGTGCGATCTCGGTCAGCGGATCGACCGCTCCGGTGTTCACGTTGCCGGCCTGCGCGCAGACGATGGTCGGACCCTCACAGCGATCGAGCGCGGCGGCCAGCTCGGCAGGACGCATCCGTCCTTGGTCGTCGGTGGCCGCTTGCACGGCACGGCGCCGGCCGAGGCCGAGCATGCTCAGCGCGGCGAAGATCGTCGTGTGCGCCTCGGCGCCGACGACGACGTGCACTGCGGGTGCGTCGCCCAGGCCGTCGTCTTCGACCGACCAGCCGGCGCGGCGGAGCACCTCGTGGCGGGCGGCCGCCAGGCAGGTGAAGTTTGCCATCTGCCCACCCGTGACGAAGCCGATGCTGCACGATAGGGGCAGGCCGAGTAGCTGCAGGAGCCACGGCGTCACGACCTCTTCCACGACCGCCGCCGCCGGCGACACGACGTGAATGCCGCAGTTCTGGTCCCAGGTCGTGGTGAGCCACTCGGCGGCCTGCGCGGCGGGCAGACTGCCGCCGATGACGAAGCCGAAGTACCGCGGCCCGCTCGATCCAATCAGGCCGGGCTCGGCGTCACGAGCCAGCCGTTCGATCAGCTCGCCGGCGTCGATGCCCTCTTCCGGCAGCGGCCCGCCCAGCGCGGTGCGAAGTGTGTCGGTCGTCGCCGTCGCGTTGACCCGGCGCGTCGCGACGCCGCGGTTGTAGACGCACGCCAACTCTGAGGTCTTGCGAAGGAGCTCTTCGGTGTCCATGGTGATCGCGCCGTGGAGTGGCCGCGCCGCCGGCGTCGCAGACGATCCGACCCGCTCAGTGCACCGTGTACGGTTCGGTCAGCGCGAACGCGGCAATTTCGACGTCGAAGTGGCTCCCCTTGGCCGTCACCATGTGATAGGTGCCCTTCATCGTCCCGAAGGGAGTGTTCAGCGGACAGCCCGACGTGTATTCGAACGATTCGCCAGGCGCCAGCACCGGCTGCTTGCCGACCACGCCGGGCCCACGAACTTCCTCGATCTGGCTGTCCGCGTCCGTGATGATCCAGTGGCGGCTGATGAGCTGCACCGTGTCCTGACTCTCGTTCGAGATCTCGACGGTGTACAGGAAAAACCACTGCTTCTGCAGCGGCTGCGAATGTTCCGCGGAGTACTGCGCGGTCACGTGGACCCGAATACCGTTCGTGATTGCTTCAGATTCGTACATGGCGTGACGCGGCGTCGGTCGTGAACGATCCACTATATAGTACAAGACGGCCGATGATTCCCGTTCCTGTCCTGCTGGCGGGGTACCGTGCCGGTCTGTTTCCGATGCCTGGACCGGACGGGGCCCTGGGCTGGTACTCTCCTGACCCGCGAGGCGTCCTGCCGCTCGATCGCTTTCATGTGTCCCGCCGGCTGGCGCGAGTGCTACGCGCGAACGGGTTCGAGGTGACGTTCGATCGGGCGTTCGACGACGTGATCGTCGGCTGTGCGTCGCGCGGCGGTGACGGGGACTGGATCAACACCGAAATCGTCGAGAGCTACACGGCGCTTCATCGCGCAGGATTCGCGCATTCGGTCGAGACGTGGCAGTCGGGCCAGCTCGTGGGAGGACTCTACGGCGTCGCCCTGGGCGGCGCATTCTTCGGTGAGTCGATGTTCTACCGTGTGACCGATGCGTCGAAGGTGGCGCTCTCGGGTCTCGTCGATCGGCTTCGTCGACGACGGTTTCGCCTGCTGGACATCCAATGGCTCACGCCGCACCTGGTGCGCCTGGGCGCGGTCGAGGTTCCGCGCGACAGGTATCTCGAACTGCTCGAGACGGCGGTGACGTGCGACTGTGACTTCGGGTTGCGCGCGGCCGCTGCTACGCCGGAGGCTGATTCGAGAGGAGCACCAGTGTTGTCCGCGCGCCCTCCTCCCCCATGAGGTCGGCGAAGCGCAGGTCCAGTCGCTCCGCCGAGGCGAGGCGATAGAGGGTGCCGGCATACCGGCTGCGGACGTCCTCGAGGTCACCCGCCGAGAGAATGCAGAGCCGCACGCCACGCTCCGACAGGAAAGCCGCCGCGGCTTCCGCCGAGTCGAGCCACTCGACGTTCTGTCTGGCGTAGAACACCACGCCCGGCCGGCGCTCGCCGTAGACCGCGATCTGCCGATCGTTGCCCGTCTGGGCAGCGGCCAACTCGGCGAGCGGCTTCACCGGCTTGAATTGCTCCAGTTCCCGAGGCACGATCTCCACCGCGAGCAATCCGTAACCGAGCGCGAACACCGGTCCAACCACGCCAAACGCCCACAGCGGCCGGTGGCCGCGCTGGAAGATGGCCATGAAGATACCGCCCAGACCGAGCGCCGCCGGAAACGCCATGGCCGGACTGAGCAGCGGGGTGTCGAACATCCGCTGGAGCCACCAGGCGCACAGCCCGCCCATGGCGAGGAGACCCAGCGCCGTCAGCCAGTTCGCGAGGCCGGTCCAGGGACCCGCGTCGTCGCGCGCGGCGACCGCACGATCGAACAGCATCCCGACCAGCAACGCGCCCGCCGGGTAGAGCGGCAGCAGCGCCTGCGACGGCAGCGCGGCCGACAGCGTGCACCACGCCATCACGACGGCGAACCAGACCACGCACAGGGTGGCGCCACGGCGCTGGTCCGACGTCAGCCGTCGCCAGCCGAACACGACCGCTGCGACGGCGCCCGCGACGTAGAGCGTCCACGGCATGGCGTCACCGGACCACGCCGTCAGGTAGAACAAGGGTCCCGACGCGGCGGTCGGCGCCGAGGCGTAGCGCGCCAGGAGCTCCGACAGCAGCGCCGATTCGACGAAATCGCGGCCGTGCGTCCACGCCATGTACAGGTACCACGGCGCCGCCACCACCAACGTGAGCAGCACGCCCGTGGCGAACCGCAGGCGGCGCAACCCGCCGAACCGTCCGCTGAGGACGAGCGCCGGAATCCAGATCGCCAGGGGCAGCAGGCCGACCGGACCCTTGGTCAAGACGCCGAGCGCCACCGCCAACCAGCCGAGCAGCGCGAAGGCGCTGCGGGGCGACTCCGAGTCGGCCGCGCGGAGGAACCCGTAGAGCGCGGTCAGCATGAAGACGAGCAGCACCATGTCGGGCAAGCCCGTGCGACTCAGGACGACGAACCGGAACGTGGTGGCGAGGGCGACGGCGGCCAGCAGGCCGGCGCGCGCGGAGAACAGTCGGAAGCCGATCAGGTACACAAGGAGGAGGCAGCCGAGTCCGGCGAGGGCGGTCGGCAGGCGGGCGGTGTACTCGCTGGTGCCGAGCTGCTGGAACGTCGCGGCCTGCAGCCAGTAGAACAAGACCGGATCGTCGAATGTCGCGCCGCCGTTGAAGTACGGCGTCCAGTAGTCGCCGCTCGCCAGCATCTGCCGGGAGGATTCGGCGAACCTGGGCTCGTCCGGTTCCCACAAGCTGGTGCGGCCGAGACCGAGGAAGATCGTCGGCACGGCCAGCAGCAGAAGGATCGGGAGCGCGAGCAGCTTCACGGTCCAGGAGTTGCCGGTGTCGGGTCGCGGGCCGATCTCGACGTCCATCGCGTCATCGACCTGCTCGAAATCGTCGACCGGTCCGGCGTCTTCGGTGAAGGACCCGTCGCCATCGACCTCGGCGCCGGCGTCGACCTCGCCGTCAACCTCGACGTCACCCTCGTCCGGGACGTCCAGGACGTCCGGCGACGTCTCGGGGGCGAGCTCCGATTCGGGCTCCTGGTCTTCGTCGGGGGTATTCGGGTCGTTGCGGTCGTAGATCGTCACGGCAGGGTCGGCGTCACGTGCCGGCGCACACGGTCCAGTCTATCACCGGGTCCAGCGTGCAATTCTAGCTGTTGGCGCTCGGGAATGAGCGGCCGGCCGGTGATGATTCGCGCAATTCTCGACTTCTGATTGCGGCTAAGATTGAGAGCCGGACTATCATGGACCCGGCGTAGCCGACACGTGCCACCTGGGAAGGAGCCGACCCTGAACCGCCGAACGTTTCTGGCCCGGACCGCCGGCCTTGCCGTTCTCGCGCAGCCGCGATGGGCGCGCGCGATCGTGTGGGCGCAGACGCCGTCACGGGCCGACGTCGTGCTGCAGGGTGGGCGAATTTACGACGGCTCCGGCGGCGCGCCCTACGTCGCCGATGTGGCGTTGCAAGGCGATCGGATCGTCGCCGTCGGGCCGGGGCTGGCGAGCAACGGCCGCCAGGTGGTCGATGTGCGTGGCCTGGCGCTGGCGCCCGGGTTCATCGACATCCACTCGCACACTGATCTGGTCCTCCTCGTCAATCCGAACGCCGAGAGCAAGATCCGGCAGGGCGTGACCACGGAGGTCGTCGGCCAGGACGGCAGTTCCATCGGGCCCTGGACCGACGCCGAGTTCGAATCGACCCGCGACAGCTACCGATCCCGGTACGACGTCGAGATCGATTTCCGAGACCTGCCCGGCTTCTTCGATCGGCTGGCCCGCACGCCAGCGTCGGTGAATCTCGCCAGCATGGTCGGCGCGGGCTCGATCCGCGGCGCCGTCATCGGCGACGACGATCGACCCGCACGGCCGGACGAGCTGGCGCGCATGGTGGGCCTCGTGCGCGAGGGGCTCGCCGCCGGCGCCTGCGGGCTGTCGAGCGGGCTCGAGTACGTGCCGGGCGGATTCGCGGATCTCAATGAGCTGATCGCCTTGGCCGAGGCGCTGCGCGAATTCCGGCTGCCCTACGCGAGCCACCTGCGCAACGAGGACGACCGCCTGATTGCCGCCATCGAGGAGGCGCTCAACGTCGGGCGCCTCGCCCGCGTCCCCGTGCAGGTGTCGCATCTCAAGGCCCAGGGGCAGCGCAACTGGTGGAAGGCCCGAGTGGTGCTCGAGATGCTCGAAGCGGCGCGCGCCGACCGTATCGATGTGCTGTACGACCGGTATCCGTACGTCGCCTACAGCACCGGGCTGTCGAACCTATTCCCGATCTGGTCGCGTGACGGAGGAACCGACGCGTTTCTCGAGCGGCTGGCCGATTCGAGCCTGGAGGGACGGATCGAGGACGCCGTGCGCGCGAAGGTCGCGCAGCTCGGCGACTGGAATTCGGTGCAGGTCACCTCGACGCGGTCGGACGCGCTGATCTGGGCGAGGGGCCGCCGCTTTGGCGACCTCGCGGCGGAGCGGGGTGACGAGCCCTACCTTCTGCTGAAGCGGCTCATGCTGGAGGACCGTGGTGGGACCGGCATGGTCGGCTTCGGCATGGGCGAGGAGAACACCGAACGGTTCCTGGCCCACCCGCTGGGCATGGTGTGCTCGGACGGCGGCGCGCGCGCGCCGTACGGCCCGCTCTCCGAAGGCGCGCCGCATCCGCGGTCGTACGGCACGTTCCCACGGGTGCTCGGGTACTATTGCCGCGAGCGGCAGGCGATGCCGCTCGAGATGGCCATTCACAAGATCACGGCGATGCCGGCCCAGCGGCTGCATTTCCGCGACCGCGGGGTCGTGCGGCCGGGCGCGATCGCCGATCTCGCCGTGTTCGACCCGGACACGGTCGCCGATCAGGCGACCTTCGAGAATCCGCACCGGTATCCGATCGGCGTGCCGCACGTGATCGTCGCCGGCACGTTCGTCATCAGGGACGGCGAGCACACCGGGGCGATTCCCGGACGCGTCGTCACGCCAGACCCGGTCGCCGTGTGAGCGGCTAGCGGCCACCGCCCGCTGTACGTAAGGAGACCTGTCGCGATGCGCTACCGCACGGTCAGCCAAGTGGTGCCCGCGCAGGCCACCTCGGATGGCGCCGGGGTTCGACTGAAACGCAGCCTCGGCACGCCGGCGTTGAGTCAGTTCGATCCGTTTCTCATGCTCGACGAGTTCCGATCGGAGGAGGCGAGCGACTACCTGGCGGGCTTTCCCGACCATCCGCATCGCGGCTTCGAAACCGTGACCTACATGCTCGCCGGGTCGATGCGCCACTCGGACCACCTGGGCAATACCGGGAACTTGGTCGCTGGCAGTGTGCAATGGATGACGGCCGGGAAGGGCATCGTCCATTCCGAGATGCCGGCGCAGGAAGACGGTCTGCTCTGGGGGTTTCAGCTCTGGATCAACCTGCCCGCCCGGCTCAAGATGATGCCGCCGCGCTATCAGGACATTCCGCCGGACCAGGTACCCGAGTGGTGTTCGGATACCGGCGTCCGGGTGAAGGTGATCGCCGGTAGCGCCAAAGGCGTGACGGGACCGGTCACCGGGATTTCGACCGCGCCGATCTATCTCGACGTGATGGTGCCGAAAGGCGCCCGATTCGAGCAGGACATCCCGGCGGGGCACAACTCCTGCTGTTACGTCTTCGACGGCGAAGGCGAGGTCGGCGCGGCGGGGTCCACGCGCGGTATCGCCGTGGGTGCTGGCCGACTGGCGACGCTCGACGACGGCGATCGCGTGGCGATCGTCGCGACGACGTCGGCGGTCCGACTGCTCGTGCTGGCGGCGAAGCCGATCGGTGAGCCCGTCGCCCGCTACGGCCCCTTCGTGATGAACACGCGGGCCGAGATCACGCAGGCGGTCGAAGATTTTCGAAGCGGAGCCTTCAAGAGCTGACGGCATGCCGTGTGGCGATGCCGACAGCTCGGGGGCGCCGATCCGCCACTCCGAGATGACACCGCCGCGTGACTGGCTGTCGTGGCTCGGCGAGGTGGCCGACGCCGCCGACGCGATCGCGCTGCGTCTGTTCCGTACCGGGAGCTTGCGTGTGGAGAAGAAGCCCGATCTCTCGCCGGTGAGCGAGGCCGACCGGGGCATTGAAGCGATGGCTCGCGAGTGGGCGGCATCCAGGTCGCTGGGCGTCCTGGGTGAGGAGGAGGGGGAATCCGGATCGGGCAGCCGTCGGCTCATCATCGACCCGATCGATGCCACGCGAAACTTCGTGCGCGGCATTCCGATCTTCGCGACGCTGCTGGCGATAGAGGAGGATGGCGAGATTGTGGCCGGCCTGGCGAGCGCACCGGCGCTCGGGGCCCGCTGGTCGGCCGCGCGCGGTGCCGGCGCGTGGAGCGGCGGGCGGCGGTTAGCGGTGTCCGGCGTCCGTGATCTCCGGTCGGCGCAGGTGTTTCACGGCGATCTCGGTGGACGCGACGAGCCACACCCGCCGCCGGGGATGGCTGCGTTGCTCGGCCGGGTCCAGCGGGCCAGGGGATTCGGGGATTTCTACCAGCACATGCTCGTGGCCGAAGGCGCGGGCGAGCTGGGCGTCGATCCCGAGGTGAAGGTGTGGGACGTCGCGGCGCTGCAGGTGATCGTCGAGGAAGCCGGCGGCCGGGCGACGACGCTCGACGGCGAGCGCTCGGTATACGGCGGCAGCCTGGTCACGTCGAACGGACTGCTGCACGATGAAGCCCTGGGAATTCTCGCCGGCGGCGCCTAAGTTAAGATGGGGCAGTAGGGAAACCCAAGAGCCAGACCTATGCTAAGCGCACGATCGTATCGCGTGGCAACGCTGGCCGCCGTCCTGGCGTTGACGGCGTTGCCGCGGGCCGGTGCCCAGGAGGCCTACACCGAGTCCGACTTTCTCTCGCGCGTACGGCGCCTGACCTTCGAGGGCAGGCGCGCAGGTGAAGGCTACTTCAGGCCGGACGGCGAGATGATCGTCTTTCAGAGCGAGCGGGAGCCCGACAATCCGTTCTACCAGATTTACACCCTGGACCTGACGACGGGCGACTCCAGGCGGATCTCGCCCGGGCACGGCAAGACGACGTGCGCGTTCTTCCAGCCGGGCAGCTCACGGATCCTGTTCGCGTCGACCCATCACGATCCAGCGTCCGAAGCGCTGCAGGCCGAGGAGATCGCCTTTCGGGCGTCCGGCCAGGAACGCCGCTATGCCTGGGACTACGACCCCGAAATGGAGATCTACACGTACGACCAGCAAGCCGACGGCTACACGCGGCTGACCGACGTGCGCGGCTACGATGCCGAGGGCAGCTACTCGCCGGACGGCGAGTGGGTCGTCTTCACGTCGATGCGTGACGCCTACAATCGCGAGCTGTCGGCGGATGAGCGTACGCAGCTCGAGTTGGACCCGTCGTACTTCGGCGAGATCTACATCATGCGGGCCGATGGCTCGGGCCAGCGGCGGCTGACCGACGTGGTTGGGTACGACGGAGGGCCGTTCTTCTTCCCTGATGGCTCGACGATCGTCTGGCGCCGTTTCGACGAGGCGGGTCTCCTGGCCGACGTGTGGACGATGAATCCGGACGGCACGGATCAACGGCAGATCACGGACTTCACGTCGATGAGCTGGGCGCCCTACGTTCATCCGTCCGGCGACTACGTCTTCTTTGCGTCGAACAAACTGGGCTTCACCAATTTCGAGCTGTACATCGTCGACGCCGCGGGCGCGAAGGAGCCGGTGCGTGTGACCTACACCGACGGCTTCGACGGGCTGCCCGTGCCATCACCGGACGGCCGGACGCTGGCGTGGACGTCGACACGGGCCGGCGGAGACGGTGGGCAGATCTTCCTCGGTCGATGGAATCACGCCAAGGCGGTCGAGGCGCTAGACTGGGCGGCGCCCCGTGGCCGCGCGCCGACTGACGGTGCGGAAAATGACTGAAGATGGGTAGAGACGGGCTGTCAAGCCGCGTAATCGCAGGATTCGTCTGCGTCAGCCTTTGCGGCGGGGCGTGGTCGGCAGCCGCGCAGGAACTGGCGCCGAGCCGGGCACACATCGAGGCTTTGGCAGCCGACGATCTGCAAGGCCGGTTGACCGGCTCCGAAGGCGCCCAGCGCGCCGCCGACTACATCGTCGAGCAGCTCGCCGACCTGGGCGCGGTGCCGCTGCCCGGTCACGACGGGTTCCGGCTGCCGTTCGAGTTCACCGCGGGGGTGAGCGACGCGGGATCGGCGGTGGCGATCGACGGCGGGAGCCGATGGGACGAGCGCGATCAGGTCCAGGCGCTGTCCTTTTCCGATTCGGCCGAGGTCGAGGGGGAGGTTGTTTTTGCCGGCTACGGCTTGGTCGTGCCGGAGTCGCAGGATTTCGGGTACGACAGCTACGCGACCTTGGACGTGACCGACAAGATCGTCGTGGTGTTGCGGTACTTTCCGGAAGACGTGGATCGGGATCTGCGCGGGATCCTCTCGCGCTATTCGGGGCTGCGCTACAAGGCGATGGCGGCTCGGCAGCGCGGTGCGAAGGCGCTGCTCGTGCTGGCCGGACCGCGGTCGCCGAACGCGGGGGTGACCGTGCCGATGACGTTCGACACGGCCATTGCCGGCTCGGGGATCGTCGCGGCGAGTGTCGGCCGCGCGGTCGGCGCGGCGATCTTCTCTTACGTGACCGACCGGACGCTCGACGCGATCCAGACGGAGCTCGATACGGGCAACCCGCACGTAGCCGGATTCGCGATCGACGGGTTGCGGCTGACCCTCGACGTCAAGGTCGCCCGGGAAGCACGGACCGGCTACAACGTCGCGGGCTACTTGCCGCCGTCTTCTGCCGTGCCGGCCTCATCCGAGGACAAACCCTACGTGCTGTTGGGCGCGCACTACGACCATCTCGGCCTCGGTCTGCAGGGCAACTCGCTGGCGCGCGACAGCGAGCGCGGCACGGTGCACAACGGCGCCGACGACAACGCCTCGGGCGTGGCGGCGGTCATCGAGACGGGCCGGGCGCTCGCCGGCGTCGAGCGCCGGCGGGGCATCATCCTGGCGTTCTGGTCGGGCGAGGAGCTGGGCCTGCTGGGATCGGCCAGCTTCGTGGCGTCCGAGCCGGTGCCGATGGCCGAGATTTCAGCGTATCTCAACTTCGACATGGTGGGTCGCGCGCACGACAACCGCCTGGCGCTGCAAGCGGTCGGATCGAGCCCGGCCTGGGAAGGGCTGATCGAGCGGGCGAACGTGCCGGTCGGCTTCGACGTCCAGATCCAGGCCGACCCCTACCTGCCGACCGACGTGATGAGCCTGAACGGCGCCGACGTGCCGAGCTTGAACTTCTTCACGGGCAGCCACGAGGACTACCACCGGCCGAGCGATGTTCCGGCGACCATCAACTATGAGGATCTCGACCGCGTGATCCGACTCGGCACGCTGATCGCCCGGAACGTCGCCAATCGCGACGCGGCGCTCGAGTTCGTCCGGGTCGAGCAGGTGGCCACGCAGGGCCAGCGCGCGAGCCTGCGCGCGTTCACCGGCACGATCCCGGACTACACGTCTGCGGTCGAAGGGTTGCGGCTGAGCGGCGTCATCGAGGGCGGCCCCGCCGCGGTTGCCGGTTTGCGGGAAGGGGACGTCATCGTCGAGTTCGCCGGCCAGTCGATCACCAACATCTACGACTACACCTACGCGCTGGACGCCGTGAAGATCGACGAATCCCTCACGGTGGTGTTCTTGCGCGACGGCGAGCGGCACGAGATTGCGATGACCCCAACCGCTCGCCGGTGATCTGCACGAAGCCCTGACCGACCGGCCGCGCCGGGATCTCGATTGTTCACTGTCGTAGAAATGGGACGCACGCATGTCCGATCCATTGAAGGCCCTGGGAATCACGACGATTAACCCCGGCGGGTTCGGCGGGGAGTGGCTCGGTTCGGGCCCCGAGATCGAAGTCGCCACGCCGATCGACGGCTCACCCATCGCGTCGGTCAAGAGCGTGACCGAGGACGAGTACGAGCAGATCCTCACGAACGCCAGTCACGCGTTCTACGCATGGCGCAGCCTGCCGGCGCCCAAGCGCGGAGAGGTGATCCGCCAGCTCGGCGACCGGTTGCGGTCGGCCAAGCGCGATCTGGGCGCGTTGGTCACCCTCGAGATGGGCAAGATCGCGGCGGAGGGCGAAGGTGAAGTCCAGGAGATGATCGACATCTGTGACTTCGCCTGCGGATTGTCGCGCCAGCTCTATGGGCTGGCCATGCACTCGGAGCGGTCCGATCACCGGATGTACGAGCAGTGGCATCCACTCGGCGTCGTCGGCGTCGTGAGTGCGTTCAATTTTCCGGTCGCGGTCTGGAGCTGGAATGCGGCCGTCGGCGCGGTCTGCGGCAACAGCATCGTCTGGAAGCCGGCCAGCAAGACACCGCTGACGGCAATCGCCGTCACGCGGATCGCGGAAGCGGTCTGCCGGGCCAACGACGTGGACCCGGCCATCTTTTCGCTGACCGTTGGCGGCGGTTCCACGATTGGCGAGCGCTTGCTGCACGATCGCCGGATCGGGCTCGTGTCGGCCACCGGCAGCTGCCGGGTGGGCCATCGGGTCGCCGAGGTCGTCAGCGCGCGCCTCGGCCGGACGATCCTCGAGCTTGGCGGCAACAATGCCCTCATCGTTACGTCCCACGCGAACCTCGACCTGGCGCTGCCGGCTATCCTGTTCGGTGCCGTCGGCACGGCCGGCCAGCGGTGCACGAGCACGCGGCGAATCATCTGCCATCGCGCCGTGCGGGACGAGCTCGTGAGCCGCCTGCAACGCGCCTATGGCGGTGTCCGCATCGGCGACCCCCGGCGGCCGGAGACGTTGATGGGGCCGCTCGTCAGCCATCAAGCCGTCGAGGATCTGATGCAGGCGGTCACTCGCGTCAAGGCGGAGGGCGGCGAGATTCTCTGTGGCGGCGATCGGCTGGACGGCGGCGCCCATCCAGGCGGGCACTACGTCACGCCCTGCGTGGCGTCGGCGCAGAACGACTTCGCGATCGTCCAGGAAGAGACCTTTGCGCCGATTCTCTACATCATCGAGTACGGGTCGGCCGACGCGTCACCCGCACAGGCCGTCGAGGAGATCGAGCAAGCGGTCGCCTTGCAGAACGGCGTGCCGCAGGGATTGACGTCAGCCGTCTTCACCGAGCACCTTCGCGAGGCCGAATATTTCCTGTCGGCGCGCGGGAGCGATTGCGGCATCGCCAACGTGAACATCGGCACGAGCGGCGCCGAGATCGGCGGCGCGTTCGGCGGCGAGAAGGAGACCGGCGGCGGCCGCGAGTCGGGCTCCGACGCGTGGAAGGCCTACATGCGGCGTCAGACCAACACCATCAACTGGAGCACGGAGCTGCCGCTGGCGCAGGGGATCACGTTCGGCGACTGACGGCGACTGAATCTGCTCAGAGGCCGCGACCCATCCCAAGCGTCCACCCGATCACCGTGGCCCCGAGCGCTATTCGGACAGCCGTGACGAAGGGCTCGACGAACGCGACCGTCACGTTCGACCAGTTGGTGACCGCGTAGAGACTGAACGCGATCGCGATTCCAAACAACAGACCGAAGAGGGCACCCGTCTTGAGGCCGCCAGACGCCGTCGTGACACCCGCATGGAGCAACACGTACGTGACGACCGCCGCCAGTCCCAGCTCCGACACGACCAATGCCCACCACACGGGTAGCTCCCGCATGACGCCCGTGGCCGACCCCAAGTTGGCCTCGTAGAAGCCCGCCAGAATGACTCCGTAAATCAGACCACCCAGCAGAAACAAGGTGAGCCCGCCAGCGACGGTAGCGATGAGTATTCTTTTCATCTGTCAACATCCTCATCTTCTAACGTCCTCGTCACGAAAGGGGAGGCGACTCGCGCACCGGTGCCCTCACAACGGCGGCGAGGCCCGGCGCGGAGCGGTCAGGCGATAACGGAGGAACCGCTCGTCTTCGAGAACCACTTCCCCGTCTCGGCGGAAGCCCAAGCGCTGCATCCCCGCCACACGCGTCCGGCTCGGCGGAAGCAGAGCGATCACGGAGGCAAGGCCGAGCTCACCGAAGGCGTAGGCGATGATCCTCTTGTAGAGACCCCGACCCGCCCCCCAATAGCTCTGGCGCAGCACCAACCCGACGTCCACATCGTCACCTTCTGGCTGTAGCCCACCCCACCCGATGAATTCATCGCCGATCACGAATGCCCAGGGCCCGTACCCGTTCTCCTCCCAAATGCGTTCTTTGGCCGCGACGAACTTCTCACACTCCGCAGGTCCGAAGTGGCCTCGTGCGAGCGGCAGGTGCCGTCGGACCGCAGGGTCGTTCACTAGCTCCATGATGGCCTCGGGGTCCACCTCAGTGAGCCGTATGAACGCGATCTCCTCGTGGTCGCGATCCGTCATGGTCCCAGAGTGTATCCCGCCCTTCAGGCGTCCAATCGACCCCGCGCTGACTCCAGGTGCCCCACGGCGTCCTTCGTCGAACTGGCTCGGGCCAGACCGAAGGCGGGCATTCCGCTGTAGACGCACTCGTACTCGCCGGCCCGGATCCTGTAGGTCTCGTGCCAAATACCCACGTCTCCCCGACTCCCTCCGACTCGCTTGTTGAAGTCGACCCAAGCCGGCCAGTGCCGTTGATCGGTGTCGCGGGCATACGCCTCCAGGTGGTCGAATGACCGCCAATACTGCACGATCACTCCGAAGGTCATGATGTGGCCGAGGAACCCGGACTCCGGATGCCGCTCGAGCTCACGGATCATCGCCGGCATGGCCAGAAACACGGGGAGCCACTTGTGGACTTTCCAGGGGCGGTTTATCCGAAAGCCGATCAGGAACACGACGAAGTCCCCCTCGATCTCGGCGGTCACACGCTTTGGCACGACCTTCGTCATCGGTCTCCTCCTCGGATCAGGGCGATCGTGTTATCAGGTCTCACAATTCCCACATCGCTGGAACCTCGATGAATGGCATGTAGTCCTTCCAGCCCAGGAAGAACGAGAAGACAACGTGGATCACGGGGGAAGACAAGAACGCGAGTACCACATACGCTAGGATTTCCCGTCGATTCATACGGAAGACTAACGGTGGAGTGAGTACGGTCACCAACATCGGAATCGTGTAGTAGATCCACCAAGGCAGCCCACTGTTTTGCCCGACCTTGGCCACCAACATGCCGCCGACGACAACCAAGAGTGCCGTAGTCAGGACCCGCGTCAACGGTGGACGCTGACTTCGAGTTCGAAGTACGCCTTGCAGTATGAGCACAAAGGCAAGTAGCGCTACGACGATGAGTGCAGCGAACCGTAAATCGCCGTTCATCCTTGTTTTCTCTGCCTAACGCTCCGGTTCAGCGGCGGCGCGGAGCGCCGTCCACTGCACCCGGTTGTCATGCGCCTTCTTTCCTATGGGCGTCAGGATGGTGATCTGCGACAAGATTCAGGACAACGCGGTGCTCAAGCAGCGCCTGGAGCCCCGCTAGCACCAGCGTAAACTGCCTTCACAGCGACCTGTGCGGAAACGTCATACATTTCCCAGTCCCACTGAACGTCTTTGCCCGGTTCCAATTTCCCGCTGCTTTTAGTGAACCAAAACTGTGTCGTAATGGCGGGATCGACAAACGCTTCAAATACCTCAGCGACCGGTTTCCGAATGAGCATCTGCGCTTTTGCAATGGGCGCATTCTGAAGTGTCACGTTGTACCTCCCTGTCGCAGAGCACGCTGCCTTCGACCGTTCTCACAGCATCTGCCAAAACGATTCCGCCGGCTTCGCTCGTTTGAAGGCAGTGTACCGTCTGCAGGCGAAGAATAGGGGGATCATCCCGCACAGCCAGACCAGGTAGAGCACGCCGTAGCCGGTACCCTGACGGAACGGCAACCCGATCATCGCGAAGAGCCAGATGTGCGCCAGGTAGAAGAACATCGGGGATTTCCCGTACACGTCGAGTACGTCACGCCACGCGCCCGGCAGGCGCGGGAGAAGGCTCAGCAGAATCAGGTTCACTCCCAGCGTGAGCGAGAGGAAGGTCAGGCTCGGCGGATACTTGGTCACGTTGAGGAAGTCGATGAGCGAACTTCCTGGGGCGGGATGATGGTTCCCGAAGCCACCAATGGCTCGCATCACCACGAACATCCCGAGGAGAACAAGGCCCACCGTGAAGCCGATCGGGACGATGGTCGTGGGCCTCTCTCTTGCCCGGCGGCCCAGCGCCATGCCGCACAACGTGACTCCCAACCACGGGAGGACGGCGTAAGAAACGTACGCGAACCCCGTGACTCCTGGCACGGTCAGGAACCGCATGAACAGGCTGTATTGGGCCTCGGCCTGGGCCGCATCAGGCGTCAGCACCTGACTCGCGACGATGGCCGCGAGGCCGGTCACCACGAGGGCCACAGTGGGAAGTGCCGAGAGCAGCCCGGCGATGATCATTGACCCACCGAGTGCCGTCAGCACGCCGAACGCGACGCGTACGTTCGACATGTCTTGCACCGGCACCGGCCAGACCGCGTCGGGGTCGGCCGTGAGGATTCCGGCGAACCAGGCTGGGTTTTCGAGGAACTGATTGATGAGAATGATCACGAGACCCCGGGTCACGAAGTAGCGGGCGATGCGCCACTGTGACCAGCCGCGCCGGGTTCGGGATCCGTGAAACAGTGCGATCCCCGCGCCCATCAAGAAGAAGAACCCGGGCGCGCTCAGATGGGTAATGGCCCGGGTGAAGAAGGCGAGGACACTCGGGTACTCCGGTAGCGCAACGTTCCAGAACTCGGAAGGGTGGCGTTTGGCCACGAGGTAGGCAACGTGGTCGATCGCCATGACGACCATGATGAACCCGCGCAGGAGGTCCAGCTGGGAGATTCGGCCGCTGGTGGCCGCGCGCGGTGCGTCCCGAGGAGTCTGGGGCACAGATTCCCGATCGTTGGTCATCGTCGCGTCAGCCCGTTCGGGTTCTCAGGCCACACGAACTTGACCTGGCGAAGCTGCCCGCGAAGCGGCTGTCATTGAACCCCTCCCGAAGGAATTCGCTCCAGTTGACCGATGATGTGTCCCTGGGAGTCGGCGGGGATGGCGATGCCCGTGAGGACGGCCAGCGTGGGCGCGATGTCGATCTGTCGCACCGAGGGCAATTCCTGGCCGGGGACAATGCCGGCGCCGCCCAGGAACCAGATCGTCTGCATGTCCGCTCGAAGGGGATAAAACCCGTGGCCGCCGCTGTTCGAAGGCAGAGGCCGCACCATGGGACCTGCCGCCCTGGTCGGGGAATAGCCGTAGGCGAAATCCAAGTACAGATCGCCACCGGCCGGCCCGCCCATCCCAAGCTCCACGATCTCATCCGTCTGGAACACCCGAGTGACAATCTGGGCTCCGGAGTCCGGATCGACAGCTGAAAGCAGCGCGCGGGTCGCCTGATTGAGGACGTCCTCAATCTGATCAGGCCGTACAACGCCGTTCTTCCAGTCCGTCGAATTCACATTCAGGAAGTAACCGTTCCCCTGGGATCCGACGATCAATGTTTCGTCGAGGTTGACCGTTCCGTCCGCGTGCCGACTGAGCAACCCGGCCTCTTCCAGGACGGCATTGGCCGAGAAGGATTTGCGCAGGCCCGCCATGCCATGATCGCTGACGACAGTGACGATGGTGTCCGCGTCGACACGGTCGAGGAGGTCGTCGAGGACGGCGTCCTGTAGCCGGAGCATCTCGCTGTACACGGGCCACAGCCTCTCGGCCACAGCCGCGTCAAACCCAGGATTCCGGGGATCGAGCAGACCTATCCAGCTGTGTCCGGCGGAATCGCTGACCGCCGTCGTGTGCATCAGCAGGTCGGGGGCGTAGCGATCCAGACCGAACCAGATCGCCCGCCTGAAGAACTCTGCATGGAGCCTGGCGATTTCAAGAAGCCGCGCTTCGGCAACGCCATCACCTTCCTCCCAGACCGGGGCACCGAGCCCTCCGTCAAGGTACAGCCCAAACGGGACACCGTCGCCGACGGCGCCGGCGGCATCGAAGAACTCTTCCTGACCAGGTAAGGAGTCGGGCACACCGATCACGCGAGTCTGGTAGAAGGTCATCCGGCTACCGTCAGGCGCCAGGTCGAAAAGTCGGAAGTACACACGCCCGAAGAGACTGTCGTCCGTCGCCGGGAAAGCCCGGCTCCAGAACTCCAGGTCCGTGCCGGCGTCGGCGGGCTCCAGGTAAGCGCAACGGGCCGCATCGCCGAGGTCTTTCTGTTCCGCGCACACCGCTGCTGCATTCAGACCGCCGACGGGATTTTTGGAATCGCCAGAGAGAAGCACATGAAATGTGCCTTCGCCCACCATGAACGAAAACTCGAGCGGCCCGGGCCCACCTGCCCCGAGGCCTTGCCAGCCTTCCGCCGGTCTCAATGACGTGTGGTCAAACACGCGTGAGTCGGCGATCGGCTCACCCTCCCAGGGGCTGTGCGAAATGAGTTTGTCCAACCCGACGCCGGCTCCTCGCATCTCCTCGTGGTAGGTTTCCACCGGACTGAATCCGGTCGTCGACAGGATGACCACACTCCGCCCGTCACGCAACATCGGCATCCAGATTGGATCGGCGGTTCGCGCCTCGGACGCAAAGCCGCTGCGCGATTCCAACAGCGTATGCTCGCTGCGTGGAAGCACGGGGACGGTGTTGCCGGTCACGTTGGTGACGTCGCCGTAGGCACCGGTCCAAAGCGCGTTCCAGCCCTGGGCCGTGATCGACGGATACGCCGGCGTCACGTGCTTCGCTCGCGCACCATCTGTTGCCAGACGTGCCAGTCCCGGCAGTTGGTCTTCTGCCAGCAGTCTGTCAACCACCCAGGCTGGCATGCCGTCCCAGCCGAGGATGATCAATTTGGGTGATTCGATCGGGGGTGACGAACAGCCCCCCAGGGCGAAGATTGAAGCGAGAAGGCAACAGAGTCCTCGAGATCTTGCAATCATGACGATGTCCCGGTCTTGCTGGGAGAAGGAGGCTACGCTAGCTTCCGGGAGGTCCCGCTGGGTGCGGCTCACACGCCGGCGGTTGCTCGACACTCCATCCCATGGACGCGATGCGCCACTCATCATCGAGACGCACTAACGTGAAGACGTCGACTCCACAGTGCGACCAGTCCCCGTCGATGTAGAGGTCGTACGGGAGCCACACGGTCGCGACGCCCCCGGCCATCCGGACCTGCGCGTCAAAGCCCCGCTCGACGATGTCGCGAGTGGCGTTTCGCGTCCGCTGCTCGGCGCGGGTACGGGCGGCATAGCTAAGCCTCCCGCCCCGCTCGGACACCGAGAACGTGATCGCCTCATCGATCATGAGATCCGTCAACGCCACCATGTCTTCGTCGCTGATCGCGGCGAGCGCGGCCTCGGCAACCGCGACCACTTCTCTCTCTTCGGACGCCCGTTCCTGAGCCACAGCAGACGGGCCCGATGCGAGAAGAAGGCCCAGTGTCACAAGTCCCCAAGTTCTTGGAATGGTCATCAGCGTTCCCACCCACATATGGATTACGGCCCGAAGAAGGTGTACCCGCGCATTGACCCGGCAACCCCGTCGGGTTCGTCGGCGGTCCGTGGCAGGTCGCCCAAAGTTAGTTCGCGAGGACGAGCCCTCTGCCGATGAGCTTGCTGGGATCGGCGCCCGGCCTCGGAACGAACTTGTTCACCCATCCGCCGTCCCAGCTCGCAATATAGACGTTGCCCTCCTGGTCCACGTCGAGCTGGTGCGGACGCGACAAGCCACCCGCAAAGCCGCCCCGCGTCCCGCCGTACGCGCCGAAGTAGTACTGGAGCTCGCCGTCAAGGTTGTACTGGAGAATCCGGTTCAGTGCCGCAGAGATCACCCAGACCCAGTCATGTTCATCGATGAAGACGCCGACCGGATCGGAAATGTCCGGCCATTCCTCGAGGAACTCACCGTTCTCCGTAAAGATCTGGATGCGATTGTTCGTGCGGTCGCCGACGTAGACGCGGTGATTCCGGTCTACGGCGAGGCCGTGGACGAGGTCGAACTGTCCAGGGCCGTTCCCGAGCTCCCCCCACTCCAGCACGTACTCGCCGTCCGCGGTGTATTTGACGATGCGGGAATGCCAGTAGCCGTCGCCCAGGAGGAAGCTGCCGTCCGGGAGAAAGGCCAGCACCGCCGGATCGCCGTAGGTGAAGGGGCCCGGGCGCGGATTGGCCCGTGCCTCTGCCCGGGTGGTGGGGTGGTTGGGGTCGACGAGCTGCATCACCAACTCACTGCCGTCATTGGTGAACTTGAGGATCTGCATGTTGACCCCCCTGCCGCCACCGCGCTCGACCACCCAGACGTGGCGCTCCGGATCGTAGGGACTGATGTAGACCTGGTGGGGTTTGTTCAGGATCGTGTCCCATTGCGTCCAGTTCTCCACGATGTTGCCGTTCCGATCGGCGACCACGAGGTAGTTCGCGCCGCCCTCGCGCTCCTGTCCTTCCGCGTTTCGGTCCCCCCACACTGCCACGATGATCCGGTCCGGAGTGTCCACCGCGACGCCCGACACCTGGCCCCAGGTCCACGGCCCGTCGTGGTCTGGCGCCGGCTTCCACCAGTTCTCCACGCCCTCGTATTCCCCGGCCCGGTCGTCCCCACCCTTCACGATCGCGCCTTGCGATACCGATTGGGGCGGCGCAGTCTGGTTCTCACCGGCGCAGCCCGGGAGTACCGCCAGCCCGGCGGCGAGGACAAGGGCCACGCCTAGGCGTGTCCTCCGCGCTCTCGAGAAATCGTAGTGTTTCTTCATCGTTCCAACCTGCCCTTGTACGCCTTTTAGACAGTTCCTTTAGGCAAACGTGCACTCCGAAACATTGTGGCCCAAGCTGCGCGGTCATCCACGCTGAGCACGTTCAGTTCTTCGAAGAGTTCACGCGCGAATTCAACGTCGCCCACACCGCTGGCCGTGATCAGCCCGCGATCCCGCACAGCCGGAACATCCACATAGTTCGCGGCTTCGGCGTAGCCCGGAACGTGTGAACGAAGATAGTCAAGACCGTTGCTGGTGTGCCGACGCCCTCGCAGCAGGCCGAGCCGACCGATCGCTGTGGTGGCCGCACAGATGGCGGCGATCGGAACATGCTGCGCGTCCAGCAGGGTTAGCAAGTGTTCGATCTCCGGTTCGACAGGCGAATTCTCCCAGCGCTCGCCGCCGGGGAGGATGAGCGCAGCAACGTCGCTGGGGTCGACCCGCGTCACGATCGTTGAGGGCAGGACACGGATGCCACCCATGGACCGGACAGGGTCCGCCGTCAGGCCGACCGATTCCACCCGATACTGGCCGCGACGCCGCAACTCCGCCACGGCGTGCGCCGGCTCCCAGTCGGCAAAGCCCTCGACCACGAGCAGGTACACGGCTTTTTCAGGCATCTGACTGACTCGACTTGTCCTCCGTAGAATCGCCTAACTTCGTCGGCTGGAGCGACAGGTCATGCAAGTCCAAACTTGTTCCGTAGTCCGGCTGACGGTACGGTGCCGTTGTTAGACGGGCCGCTGCAGGACTGTCCTGATCGCCCAAACCACAAGTACCAATCCGAGGATCTCACCCGCAACCAGAGGCCAGTATCCCTGTGTGGTGTCGCCGATCAATCCGATGATCGTCCATGGCACATAGAGTAGCGCGAGAATCACGAGCGGCCAACGACGGCTGTCCCTCAAGCCAACCCATGCCGTCACGGTCCCCCCTGCGCCCAGAACCAAGAACAGCAGCGCATGCCAGCCGTAGCGCGGGGCTATCACCTGCGCCAACCGAAGACCGCCGATGATCATGCCGTTCACCACGAAGAGCAGGCCAATGCCTACCAGTACGCATTTCGCGATCACGGAAGCCCGGATCACAGCCGTCTCCCCTGTCTGACGGTTTGCCTTGCCGTGCAGGCCTGTCCGACTAGGCGTCGTCGGTTTCACGATGTGCCCCAAAGATCACGCTTGAACCGAGGAGTAGCCCTGTGGCCCACAAGATCAGCAGGAGCAACTCGAGTACGGAGACGGCACCCATCCACCCCACGAGCAGGTGATCGATGACGGTCATGGGGAGCGCGTAGCAAAGGCCAGTTGCCAGCACGACCCACCACGCCCATTGCTGACGTTGGCGATACGCGAATCGTGTGACAGCCACACCCAGGAGAACGAGAGTCAGGTTCGCGAGTGCGAGCCCAACACCCCAGCGGCCTTCGCGCGTATCAAGAGGCGGCGCAAGAAAACCGACGGCTGACACTCCGAGGAGGAGCACGTAGAACGTTTGGATCAGTTGCCAGCCAGGTGGCGGCATCGGCGTGTCAGCCACTGCGGTATCCGATCAGAACCGGCTGGTAGAATCCGTCGCGCGTACCGCACGAGGTGAATCCCGCCTCGTTCATCAACTCCAGCAGCCTGCTCAGCGGGACGGCATAGTAGGCGGCTGACGTGCGCACCAGTTCTGTCCACGCGCCCGTCGGACTGCGCCTCGCCCACGAGAGTCGTGCGGTAGCGCGAGGCATCCACCCAGGTCCAGGCCAGCCTCACTCAATCCCGCCGAATCGCTCGAAGCTCTGGCCGCTCGCCAAGAATACCAGCGACCCGATGAACAGGCCCAGATTGGCGACGACCGCCAGGCTGACGATCGCCCAGCCCACCACCCGGCCCGAATGCAGGTGGTACCCGATGTTCAGAAAACCTGGCGCGGCGAGTGGCAGGTTGTGAATCCCCAGCGCCAGCAGCGTGATCGCCAGCCAGGCGTTGAGACCCAGCGTCGATCGCCCGTGATCCTGGTCGGAAGCCAGCACCCGCCGCGTGTGATAGGCGAGGCACCAAGACGGAATAGCCAAGGCGGCGCCAATCGCGTAGAAGACGGGAACAGGGCCTTCCAGCGTCCTCACTGCGAGTTTGGTGGTCACGGCGAGGAGGTGACCCAAGGCCATGGTCCCGATCGTAATCCCGAAGAATAGATTCATCGCTGCCAGAATCCGACGGCGGACCGGGATGACCGAACGCCGCTGCCGATAGAGCAAGACGGTGACGGCCAGTAGGGCGAAGCCCAGCGACACCGTCAGCCACTTGCTTTCGTCGACGATGAGCGCAACGAGTTGGTTTGTCATGCCGGGGGTCTCTTTTGCGATGCTGCTGCGCGCTCAAGGTACCGCCGAGCGCGGCACGCGCGAGCCACCACACGAGACCGTGACAGCAGCAATCGCTCTCACTGAGCCGTGATCGAGGCGCACCGCGGCTCAGCCTCCGATGAGATCGGAGAACCGCCGGACGATCTGTCCGTATCCGCTGTCGAAGTAGATCCCGAGCTGCGCGATGAGCGAGTGCGCGACGGCGAACTGCGCGATCGCGTACACGGCGACCGTGAACTGGCTCAGGCTGAACACCCCGACACCGAACTGGGAGATCGTGAGGACGCCGATCGCGAACTGGCCGATCGCGATGACGCCCCTGGCGGGCACCGGCATCCGGTTCGGCCGGTACTTGAACGAGACGTGGAGGAAAGGATAGCCGAGGATTTCGGCCTGGGACCGGTACTCGAACCCCCATCCGTCCCAACGTTCTCTCGCGGGACGCGGGGCGCCGCAGCTCGGGCACGCGAGCGCCTCATCGCTGACCTGGTGCCCGCACTCGCGGCACGGTCTGAGCATCCCCCTGGTCTGGCTCACGCACCGATCTTAGCCTGGACGACCCAGGCATGCCTACTGCGAGCGATGCGGATCACGCGCTCGCTATCATCGCACCGCTCTCCCGCCGCCAATGCGCTCCGAGATGGCCGCTAGCTCCTCATCCGTCATCGGTCGGTCGGGTTCCGACGTCACGCGTTCATGGATGGCGCGGAATTGCTCGACCAGCTCGGGACTATCCATGAAGAAGACGACTCGCAGTGGCTCGTCGCTATTGAGGTTCTCAACGCGATGCACGGCGTTTCGCGGGACGAAGATCACGTCACCAGGGCCGATCTCGTCCGTCGTGTCACCCAACGTTGCGGTGCCGCGCCCTGAGACGACGTAGAAGAGTTCGTCGCCCTGCTCATGGAGGTGCAGGTTCGTCGTTCCGCCTCTCGGGAAGGTTTGCTCCACGAGAATGGAGCCCAGCGTACCGGTGGCCGGTGAGGCCTTCACCACGATGCCATTCTGGAGGACCTCGCCTTCCCCAGTCCTCAGGATGAACCCGGCCGCTGGCTCAGCCGGTCTTTGTGCAGCAGACGTCGCCGGACGCGAGTCCACCGATGGGGGGTCGCTACTGCACCCCACACATCCGATCACGATCACCGCGCAGATTGCCCTTCGCACTGGTCGCCTCTGGCCCATCGTATCGCTGTCCATAAGAAAGTATCGCAGGGACATCGACTCACTTCTTCATGGGCCTAACAGCTTGCCGTTCAGCTGCCGGCGCAGCCGGTCAGCTGCAACAGCTGGTTAGGTGGCTGGTAGGTACGGTCCGGGCACATCCTTTACACAACAGTCCAGGGACATCGTTTACACATCGCGCAGCATGGGGGGCCAGGAGGTGGCCGCCGATGCCGTGGAGCGAGACGTCAACGATGGATCAGAAGCGACTGTTCATCAAGGATTACATCCGCGGGGCGTTCACGATGGCGGAGTTGTGCCGACGATACGAGATCAGCCGGCCGACCGGCTACAAGTGGGTCGACCGATTCGACGCCGCCGGCCCGCCAGGCCTGCAGGAGCAGTCGCGGCGCCCGCACGGCTGCTCGCATGAGACCGCCATCGAGATCACCGAGGCGATCCTCGAACTGCGACGCCGGCACCCGTATTGGGGCGCCAAGAAGCTGCTCGCCATCCTGACGAAGCGGCATCCACGGGTCCCGTGGCCGGCCCGATCGACCGTGTGCGACCTGCTGTCACGCCACGGCCTGATTGAGCGGAAGCGGCGACGGACCTACCCGGGCCACCCCGGGAAGCCTGTCCAGTCGATGGATGCGCCCAATGACACCTGGTGCGTCGATTTCAAAGGCGAGTTCAAGACCGGTGATGGGCAGTACTGCTACCCGCTGACCGTCACGGACGGCTGCACACGGTTCCTCCTTGGCTGCCAGGGCCTTCGCTCCACGAGGCACGAGGGGGCGAAACCCGTGCTGCACCGGCTGTTCCAGCAATACGGCCTGCCCTCGATCATGCGTTCCGACAACGGGGTGCCCTTCGCGACGACGGCCATCGGACGGCTGAGCCGGCTCTCGATCTGGTGGATCCGCCTGGGCATCTATCCGGAGCTCATCGAGCCCGGCCATCCCGAGCAGAACGGACGACACGAGCGCATGCACAAGACGCTCAAGCAAGAGACCACGCGTCCTCCGGCCGCCACGATACGAGGTCAGCAACGACGCTTCGATCGATTCAGAACCGAGTTCAATATCGAGCGGCCCCATGAGGCGCTTGCTCAGGAGACGCCAGCATCTCGATACCGTCCGTCACAGCGAGCGCTCCCGACCAGGCTGCCGCCGATCGAGTATCCGGCCCACTTCGAGACGCGGCTCATGAGTCGCAACGGCGGCTTCCGCTGGGCCCATCAGCGAATCCCCTTGTCGCACCTGCTCGAGGGCCAGTACATTGGCCTCGAAGAAGTCGATGATGGTATCTGGGACGTCTACTACAGCACGGTCCGGTTGGGACAGCTGGATGAACGCCTGCTCAGAGTCGAGGACGCGTTCAGCTCACTGTTAACGATGTGTCCGGCCGTTCAGCTCACTTGGTCTGTGTTTTGCCAGGGTCGTCCGAACTTGCGGACGTCGGTGTGTCGGCCTGCGGCTCTGCATCACGAGCTTGATCAAGAGACGCGAAAGTAGGCGCCAGTTCGTGAAACTGAGAGACATCTCTCACTACCGACAGCCCGGGAAGCACTTCCCCCGTGGCGCGGTTGGGAACATATGCGGACACCACGCCGATGACCGTGACAAGCGGCGCGTCATCGGTCGGTAAGACGTGAAACGCAGGCCCCCCGCTGACACCGTTAATGGCAACGCCATCAACCAAATAAGCGTTCTGTTCTTGCAGCCAGGCGCTGACTGCGCCTGAGAAGAAGCAGAGGCTCGCTGTCGGAATTGCTGGGAAGCCCAGCCAGCCGATCCGACTGCCAACCTTGAGGTACTTTGCCTCTGGTGCCAGCCGGTGTGGCTCCTGTGGAAAGGGGAGGTCGCCCCGGTTGAACAGGACAGCCGCCGTGTCTCTGGCTGGGTCAAGAAATACAGCCCGCTTTTGTCGACGGATCGTCAGAGACTTACCGGATTCGCTGTGGTTGATCCGGATTGGCTCATCCCAAGCGTGCGCGTGTTCAACGACGTGCCCAGCTGTAGCAACGGCGCATAGAGCGTTATTCTGATTGTTCGAAACGAGGAAGCCGGTGCCCGAACCGAGGGGTGTCGAGATTCTCACCACGTGCGACCCTGCGCGGCCAACATGCCGACCGAGCGCGGCACGCGCGACCCGCGACCCTCCACCGCGACTGAAGCAATCTTGTTAGGTTGCGCCGGCCTGACATCCTGAGACGATCGCGTCCACAAAGTCGCGAGTATTCGGAACTAGGCCTTTGTCGTTGAACTTCGGAGTGCCCCGATGCATGGGCTTCACTCGGGGTCCGGTCGACCCCACTCCGAACGAATAGAGCGAACCATCGTCTGGGTGCTCAATGAGTTCGTTTCGGACTCGAGAAACCGAAACGCAGCGAATCTTGGCGAGTTCCGGGATGCTCCCAAAGAGCTTCAGAACGCGGTGCGCGCTCTGGTAGTAGTTCTCTAGTTTCTCCTCCAGCTCGATTCGGAGGGTCTCCTCCGCCGCGTCGGACGGTTCTGACTTCCCCGCGTGGTACGCGCTTGCCGCCGTGAGGCCTCCCATCTGGATCGGCACGTCCGGATCGGCACGATTGAGCTTGAGGCGCTGCTCCTCACCGCCAAATGAAAAGACGACGGTGTCGCTCTCCGCGTCGAAGTCGACCTTGAAGCCTTGTTTGGACCAGAGCTGATTGTTGATGAGAATCAGGTCGGCCGCCTGAGCTCCGAGGCGTTCCAATCGTCGTTCGATCTCAAGCAGAGTCTGCGCGTGTTCCGCAGAGAGGCCGGAACCGCGCTTCTCCACATAGTTAGATACCGCATCGATGGCGGGAACGAGCGTTGGTGTTTCTGCGATCATGTTTTCCAAGCGCAACCTAACGAACATTTGACCGAACTCGATAGTCCGATGCGCCTACGGTAGCCCGCAGTCTAGCTCGGCGGCTGAGCCGATTCAATCTGTCTGGAAGGGTGGGCGTCTCGGACTCTGGCGAAATAAGGCGATCTCGATAACGCGGCGCTGGCCTGCGAGGTTCACAAGATATCTCGCTCAACGGAGCACGGGACCCGGCCGGAAGAGAGGTGAAACTGCTAGAGTCCCGCCACCGCCCCCTGCAGCAGGACGTTAGCGCCGTTGACGCAGTCTTGCCACGCGGTTTCTTCTCGTGACGAATGACTGAAGCCGCCGATCGACGGCACGAAGATCAGGCCGGCGGGGCACACCCGGGCCATGGCCTGCGCGTCGTGGCCGGCGCCCGACGCCATCTCGAGTCGTGAGAGTCCCAGCCGGTCGGCGGCCTGGCCGAGTGCCGCCTGGGCGCGCGGGTCCATCTTCACAGGCAGAATGCCGTCGACCTCTTCGATCTGCACATCGAGCCCGCGCGCGCGCGCCTCGCCCCGGGTGAGGTCCCGCAGTGCGGTACCCAGCCGCTCGAGCGCATCCGGTTCCCGGGCCCGGAACTCCAGCGTCAGATGCGCGCGTTCGGGCACGACGTTCATGGCGCCCGGCTCGAACTGGATGACGCCGGTGTTGATGACGCTGTCGGGAAACTCGGCCATGACGAGCGCTCGCGCGGCGAGCATCAGTCCGGCGGCCCCCTGACCCGCGTCGAGCCGGTCTTTCATCGAGATCGTCCCGGCGTGGTCGGCGCGTCCGACGAAGATGATTTTCTGCCGACGCAGGCCGACGATCGCCGTGACCACCCCGATATCGCGGCCCGCGTCGATCAGCCGACGGCCCTGCTCGATGTGCAGCTCGAGGTAGCCAGCGATCGTCGACGGGTCGCGCCGTGCGTCGAGGATGGACTGGTTGGTCAGGCCGGCGTCCGTCAGCCCCGATCGAAAGGCCTCGGGATCGCCGCCCGGCCGCGCCAACTCATCCGTCGTCAACGCGCCGGTGACAGCCAGGCTGCCCAGGAATCCGAGATGCGTGCCCTCCTCGTCGGTGAAGTCGATCGCCTCCAAGTGCGTGGCGAGCCGGAGGCCTGATTCCTGGACGACCTGCAGGGCCTCGAGCGCCGCGAGCACACCGAGGGCGCCGTCGAACCGCCCGCCGTAGCGCACCGAATCGAGATGGGAGCCGAGCAGCAGGGCGGGCGCATCCTCTGGCCCGCAGGCGAGCACGGCCGAATGGTTGCCCGCCCCGTCGACGTGGGTCTGCAGTTCGATGGCGCGCGCCTCGTCCAGGAACCACTGCCGGGCTCGAAGGTGGTCGGCGCCAAGCGCCGGACGATGCACGCCGCCGTCGGGCGTGCCGCCGATGGCCGCCAGGGCGTCGAATCGTGCCCGAAGCCGGTCGGCGTTCACTCGCAGCGCCGCGTCTGGTGCGTCCATTCGATCTCCCGCGTCGAGTCCCGGGCGCCTCGCCCGGGTGGCAGCCGCTCGATTATAATCGGCGTTCACAGGCCGTGATGATGCAATGACGATGACGATCCGACCGGCCGATCCCCGCGATGCCGATGCCATCTGGGCGATCTTTCGCGAAGTCGTCGGCGCGGGCGAAACCTATCCGTTCGCTCCGGACACGTCGCGCGAGGAGGCACTGCGTCTGTGGTGCGACGTGCCGCGGGCGTCGTATGTTGCCGAGGTGGACGCCGAGGTGGTCGGGACGTACTATCTCAAGGACAATCAGCCAAGCTTGGGCGCGCATGTCTGCAATGCCGGTTATATGGTACGCAGTACCGCTCGGCGCGCCGGCGTGGGTCGGTCCATGTGTGAGCATTCACTGGTGGAAGCGAAGCGGCTGGGATATCTAGCCATGCAGTACAACCTGGTCGTGACGTCGAATGCCGGAGCCGTGGCGCTTTGGCAGAGCCTGGGGTTCGACATCGTCGGCACGCTGCCGAAGGCGTTTCGTCATGCGCGACGAGGGCTCGTCGACGCGCACGTGATGTATCGATGGCTCTA
Organism: Vicinamibacterales bacterium; assembly: GCA_963667915.2. GTDB lineage: Bacteria > Acidobacteriota > Vicinamibacteria > Vicinamibacterales > UBA823. The sequence goes on from CAXXNN010000004.1 coordinate 2,494,393, forward strand.
AAGAGCACGGCGTGCCGACAATAGCTCGAATCACCGCGTTCCAGGTGGACCTGCCGCTCCACGAAGGCAGCTACAACTGGTCGGGCGGCAAGTCGGTCCGCGTGTTCGACAGCACGATCGTCCGGGTGGAAACCGACGACGGAGTCATCGGGCACGGTGAAGCCTGCCCACTGGGCGCCGCGTACCTGCCGGCGTACGCCGGCGGTGTGCGCGCCGGCATCGCGGAACTTGCCCCGCACCTCCTCGGCGAGGACCCGACCCAGTTAGGCCGTCTGAACCGACGGATGGACGCGGTGCTCAAGGGACATCCGTACGTCAAGTCCGCGATCGACATCGCGTGCTGGGACATCCTCGGGCAGGTCACCGGGCAATCGGTGTGCAGCCTGCTCGGCGGTCGCCACGGCGACGACTTCCCGCTGTATCGCGCGATCTCCCAGGAGGCCCCGGAAGCGATGGCCGACCGGGTAGGGCAGTACCGGTCGGAGGGCTACCGCAAGTTTCAGCTCAAGGTCGGCGCCGAGCCGGAAGCCGACGTGCAGCGCATCCGGCAGGTGGCGGCGTTGCTGGACGATAGCGACGTCCTCATCGCCGACGCGAACACCGGATGGCTCATGAAGGACGCGGCCCGCGTCGTGCGCGCGGTGCGCGACGTCGACGTGTTCATCGAGCAACCGTGCGCCACCTACGAGGAGTGTCTGGCGATCCGGCGACGCACCGATCACCCGTTCGTCCTCGACGAATGTATTGATGGCATCGGAGCCATCGTGCGCGGACACGCAGATTCGGCGATGGACGCCGTGAACCTCAAGCTCAGCAAGCTGGGCGGCCTCTCGGCCACACGTCTGGCTCGCGACCTCTGCGTGTCGCTCGGCATTGCCGTGACGATCGAGGACAGCTGGGGCAGCGATGTCGCGACCGCCGCGATCGCCCATCTGGCCCACAGCACGCCGCCAGAGCTGTTACTGTCGGCGACCGACTTCAACAGTTACGTCACGGTCCGGACGGCCGACGGCGCGCCCGAGCGCTGCGACGGCCGCCTGGCCGCGGGCACCGAGCCGGGACTCGGCGTGCACCCACGCGCCGAGGTCCTCGGAAAACCGGTGGCCTGTGTGGAGTAGTGGGAGACTGGAGCATGTCACGATGCGACGAAGAGTGAATTGGACGGGCGCCGTGGCCGCGCTGTGTGTCCTGGCGGCGATGGTCCTTGGCTGCGGCGGGGTTCCGGCGCCGCCCGAGGACGAGCCGGCGGACGCCGCCCCGCCAGCGACGACGAACCCATTGCGCGAGTTCGGCATCACGGCGAACAACGCGTTCTTCTACTACGACGACGTCGAGCAAGCTGCCACGTTCTATACCGACACGCTTGGCATCGACCTGGTCGCCGACTACGACTTCGCCAAGATCCTCCGCCCGGCGGCGACGTCCTACCTGATCCTGGTCGACGCCGCGATGGGCATGCATTCCACCGACGAGCCAAAGTCGGTCGTCCTGTCGCTCGTGACCGACGAGCTCGAAGCCTGGCACGACTACCTGCGCGAGCAGGACCTGGAATTTCAGATACCGTTCGAACCGGAGCTAAACAGTCCGTACGACGCCTTCGTCGTCCTGGATCCGGAGGGCTACTTCATCGAGTTCGAGCGGTTCAACCCGCACGCCGAGAACGACCGGCTGCTGCCCCAGCTCGACCGCGCGGAATCGTTGTACCCGCCGGCCGACCAGGGGGCGGGGGCACCGTCCGACCTCGGAATCAAAGCGACCGTGTTGTGGCTCTATTACAACGACTTGGCGGCCATCCAGCAGTTCTACGAGCAGGCGTTCGGCCTGGAGTTGACCGTCGATCAGGGGTGGGCCAAGGTCTATCAGACGTCGCCGACCGGATACATCGGGTTGGTCGATGGTGAGCCGGGCATGCGCGACGCGACCGCGGAGAAGGCGGTCACCGTGTCGTTCTTCACCGATGACATCCGGGGGTGGTTCGACTACGCGCGGGACGAGCAGGCGTTCGAGCTTCGGTCCGAGGCGGTGAGCGAGGCGGACGATCGCTTCCTGGCTTTCGTCGGCTACGACCCGGAAGGATACTTTCTCGAATTCGATACGTTCCTGGAGCACGAGGCCAATACCGAGCTGCTGGAGACGCTCGGCCGGTAGCGCGAGCCCCGCCGGCGACTCTTGCCATAATCGGCTCCTCAACTCCTCAGAAGCGCCATGAGCTTCACGGTACCGAAGATCGAGGGATAACGATCCATCGCAGCCTCCGTGACGTACACTGCGTCTACTCGGTCGGGTTGGCCCCGGCCGCACGGCGCGTCGGTCCATCTTTCCCATCACCCGGCACCGGTTTCGACGCGAGCGCACCGGACCGCGTTCAATGCACACGACCATGGAGATCCGTCCAGCCGGAGCCGCCGACGCCTTGGCCATCGCGACCGCGCGGGTGGAGGCGTGGCGAGCGGCGTATCGCGGCGTGGTGGCCGACGCGTACCTCGACGAGATGTCGGTGTCAGATCGTCAGTCGTCCTGGGAGTACCGGCTGGGCGGCCGGATCGCGATCAAGCCGACCACTTTCGTGGCCGAGACGGCAGACGGCGTCGTCGGCTTCGTCTCGGGGGGCCAGAACCGAGGGGAGCATCGGGACCACGATGCCGAGCTCTACGCGATCTCGCTCCGTCCCGCGTTTCAGCGGCAGGGCATCGGGCGTCGGCTGTTCCTGGAGTGCGCCGCCGCGCTCGACGACCAGGGGTTCGAGCGGCTCGTTCTCTGGGAACTGGCCGACAGCCCGTTCCGGGGATTCTTCAACGCGCTGGGCGCCCGCGTGGTCGCCGATCGGACGATTACGCTGGGCGATGTCAGCTACCCCGGCGTCGGCTACGGCTGGGACGATCTCGCCGCGCTGGCCCGGGCGGCAGACTGACCGCTCGCGCCCTCCACGGTCCGCTCGAGGGGACAGAAATTGTCCTCCGGCAGGGTGCCTGGCGCGCATTTTCCTGCAAATTCAGGCGCGTTTCAGCGGTACACTTTATGCTCCCTCTTCGAGTATCGAGACGTGTGGCAAAGGGGGATGACATGATTGTGAGCCGACGGTATCGACCGGCCGCGACGGGCGCCGCGGGCCTCCTGACCCTGACCCTGATCCTGAGCCTGGGCGTGGCGCCCCGCGCGTGGGCGTCGAGTTCCGACGACGAGCCCGGTCAGGTGACCGGCCAGTCGCCGGACCGTGAGCCCGATTTCCGGTTTGGTCCGCCGGCCGGCTGGATCGGCGTGCGCGTCTCGAAGTTGTTTGCGCGCGCCGACAGCGACCTCTTCGACTTCGTCCGCGACGAGTTGACGGTCGACGAGCGCGACTTCGACACGCCGGCAATCAGCCTGGAGGTCGGCATCCCGGTTGCGCCTCGCGTGGACGTCACGTTCGACGCCGGTTTCAGTCGCGCGTCGATCAATTCGGAGTTCCGCGACTTCGTCGACCAGTTCGACCTGCCGATCACGCAGACGACGCGGCTCAGCGAAGTGCCGCTCGGCGCCAGCCTCCGGTTCCTGCTGTTGCCGCGTGGGCGTGAGATCGGCCGGTACGCCTGGGTGGCGAGCGATTTCACACCGTACGTCGGTGCCGGCGTCGGCGGACTCTGGTATCGTTTCGAACAGAACGGCGACTTCGTGGACTTCGTCGATCAGGCCGTGTTCGAGGATCGGTTCGAGTCGTCCGGTTGGGGGCTCAGCTCTCACGTCTTCGGCGGCGCGTCGATCAAGATCAACCGTTGGCTGGGGCTGGCGATGGAGGCCCGCTACCTGTGGTCGAGCGTGCAGCTCAGTCGCGACTTCGTGGAATTCGACGATCTCGACCTCGCCGGGTTCAAGATCACGACTGGCCTGAACTTCACGTTCTGATGGCCGTATACCGCGCACCTTCGAAAGGACGCACCATGCGATTCCGACCCACACGGCGATGGTCGCTGGCCGCCGCGATGCTGATCGTGAGTATGTCGATGGCCGGCGCGAGCGCGGCCCAGCCCGGCCCTCCGGAAGGCGCGGCTGACCGCCCAGACCGGCTGGACCCCCGCTGGCTGTCGTGGCTCGGCTGCTGGCAGATCGAGGATGATCCCAGCGTGGCACCCTCGGTGCTGACCTGTCTTCGGCCGGGCGCCGCCGGTGCTATCGAGATGATCTCGGTCGCCGGAGTCGAGCGCGCGTTCACTCGCACGATTCGCGCGGACGGCTTCCGCCATCCGGTGGAGGAGCCGGCGTGTCGTGGCTGGCAGAGCTACCGGTGGGCGACGACCGGGCTGCGGCTGTACTCCCGCGCAGAACTGGTGTGCGACGACTCGACGACACGCACGGTGTCCGGCATCAGCCTCATGGCGCCGGGCGGTGCGTGGCTCGAGATCCAGTTCGTGAACGCCGGCGAGTCGTCAGCGCTGACCGTCCGCCGCTACCGCCGCGCCAGTGACCTGGCCGCAGCCGCGGTCGGGGTCCCGAGCTTGCCGGGACCGCTGGCGGCGCGAAGCCTTGACGCGGCGCGCACGGTGGAGCCGGCGCGCTGGGCGGTGCCGGATGTCATCGAAGCCAGCGCGATTGTCGAGGCGCCGGTGATCGAAGCGGCGCTGTACGAGACGGGCGACCGCTTCGACCTCGATTCGAAGGCGCTCCTGGCGCTCGACGACGCCGGCGTACCGGCCGACGTGATCGATCTGATGGTGGCCCTGTCGTATCCGGGCGACTTCGTGATCGACCGCCCGTTTGGTGGGGCCGAGGTGTACGCGGCTGGGCCGGGCGGTGCCGGCTATCGATCGGATCGGTTCGACGACGTCGAGGTGTACAGCCACTACGCGTCGCCGTTCGGCCACTATTACGCGTGGAGCCCGTACGACGCACTGTACCCGTGGGGCCCGTACCCGTACGGCTACTCCACCTTCTACGTGTCGTACGGCTACGGGACGCGGTGGGGTGGCCGCTCGCCTCGCCTCTTCAGCCGCGACCGGTTCGGTGGCGGACCGAACCGGGGACGCGACGGCGAGCGCTCGTCCACCTCCGTGGTCAGCCCGCGAGGCTACACGCGACGGCCCGCGCTTCCGGCCGGCGACAGGACCCGCTCGGGCGGTACCCTCGGCGGCGGGCGATCCGTCGGGAGCGGCTCCGGTGCCCGGGGCAGCGGCGCGAGCGGGTCGTCGAGCGGGATCCGGCGTGCCCAGCCGCGAAACCGACCGGGGAGCTCGACCCCGACCGTGTCACGACCCGCACCGCGAGGTGGGGGCAGCAGGGTCGGCTCTGGGTCATCGGGCAGCTCGGGCCGCTCAGGCGGTGTCGGGCGCCGCGGCTACCGCCGTCGCCCGCCGTCTTCCCGCTGAGCCGCCCGCAGGCCGTTCACCACGGGCGGCTCGACCAGTCCGAGCCTGATATCGTCTGAACAGACATGCGGGCGGTGGGATTGGCGCGCGGCACGTTGATTGGCCTGGCGCTGGTTGGTGCCGGGCAGGCCGAGCCGGTCCGCGTCGAGCGCCTGACCTTCGAGGGCGTCGTCGCGGTGAACGAGTCGGATCTGCGCGACGCGCTCAAGACCCGCGAGTGGCCGCTCCTGCCGTGGAACGAGAAACGCCCGTTCGACGAGGAAACCTTCCAGGCCGACCTGGGGCGCATCATCGAGTTCTATACGAACCGCGGCTATCCGGAGGCTCGTCTCACCGGCGCCGACGTCCAGCCCAGTGCCGACGGACGGTCGGTCACGCTGTCGATCGTGGTCTCGGAAGGCCGCCCCGTGCTGATCGAGTCCATCGATCTGGAAGGATTTGATCCGCTGTCCGCGGCCGAGCGGGAAGCCCTCCGCCAGCAGTTGCCCATCGCGGTTGGTCAGCCGCTCGACCGTGATCGGTTGACGGCCGCGCGCCAGTTCGCCCTGTTTCGCCTGGGCGATGACGGCTACGCCTACGCGCGCGTCGACATCTCCCAGCGCACGGGCACCAGCCTGTTCAGCCGGCGCGTCATCCTGGTGGCCCAACCCGGCCTCTCCACGCTCTTCGGGCCGATCGAAATCGTCGGCAATTCAGGACTCGACGATTCCCTCATCCGCCGCGATCTGGTCTATCGACCCGGCGAGATGTTTCGCGCGAGCCTGCTCCGCGAGAGCGAGGCTCGCCTGACCGCGCGCGGCCTCATCGAGACTGCGACCGTGGAGTTCGTCCAGCGCGACGGTGAGCCGGGTGACGTGCATACCCGGGTGCGGGTGGAGGAAGCGGAGCATCGGCAATTTACCGTCGGCGGCGGCTACGGCTCGGAAGGCCAGCTTGACGTGACGGGCACCTTGCAACACCTCAATTTTTTCGGCGGCGGTCGGACCGCCAGCATCGAGGGCCGCTGGTCCACGATTGACCGTGGCCTGCTCGTCGACTTCGTGGAGCCGCGCTTCATCGACCCGCGCTACGCACTCCGGGTGGCCGGGCAGGGGCAGTTCGTGGACGAACCGACGTTTCGCGCCCGCCGGGCGGGATCGAGCATCTCGCTGACGCGCCGCTTCGGGCCGCTCTGGCCGCCCGACGCGGCCAGGACCACCGCGGCGGTGAGCTATACCAGTTCCTTCGGGGAGTTCGAAACCTCCGACGATTTCGCGCTCGACCTGCAGGACGCCGAAGACCTGATTGCCATCGGCGTCGATCCGTTCACAGGCCTCGGCGAAGGCCGGTTGTCGGCCGTGGCGATCGACCTGGGTCGCCAGACCACCCGCGATCCCGTGAACCCGCAGCAGGGCTACGCGGCAGTCCTGCATCTCGAGCAAGCCGGCCGGTGGCTCGGCGGGCGATTCACCTTCAACGAGCTTCGGGCGGATCTCCGGCACTACGCGCCCCTCACCGACCGGTTCGTCCTGGCCAACCGGCTGCGTGTCGGCACGCTGGATGAGCCGTCCGGCGCGGGCGTCGTCGAGGATGGACCGGTCGGCCCGCCCTTGTTCAAGCGGTACTTCCTCGGCGGATCCAGGGGGCCCAGAGGATGGGGGCGCAACGAGATCGGGCCGCGCACCGAGACCGGGTTGCCGCTGGGCGGCCTGTCGCATCTCGATCTGAGCACCGAGCTGCGCTGGTCGCGCCGGGATGGGCTTGGGGCGGTCGTCTTTGTCGACGCCGGCAACGTGTGGGATCGATCCTGGCGGGTGGACCTGGGGAATCTGCGGTCGTCGGTCGGGGCCGGCCTGCGCCTGCCGACGCCGTTCGGCCTGGCGCGGATCGACTACGGCTACCAGCTGACGCCGATCGCCGGATTGCTGGTCGAAGGCGCGCCCGAGACGCGCCGCTGGCGGGTGCACATCCGGATAGGCCAGGCCTTTTGAGCGGCCCGTCCTTTTTTTCGATCTCGACGGGGCGCTGACCGACTTACGCGAGAGGATCACATGGTGCATGTGACGTCGACTGAGCAGATCGTGGAGGCGCTCGACCGGGCGCCTGGGATCATCGTGCCGATGGTGCGACAGGCCAACCCGGATGTCCTCACGCGGCGGCCGCCGTCGGGTAAGTGGTCCATTCACGAGCACGCGTGTCACCTCGCGGCCGTGCATCCGCTCTTCTTCGAGCGGCTCGACCTCATGCTGTCGACCGTCGATCCCGAGATCACGCCTTACGATCCTGGACGCGACGATTCCGAGGATGCGTTGCTCGGCGTCGCGCTCGACGACGCGCTCACCCGGTTCGAGACTGACCGGCGCCGCCTGGTTGCCAGGCTGCGCGAGCTGTCGGCCGACGCCTGGGCCCGCACGGCGCGCCACGCCGAATACAACGCGTACTCGATCTTCACGATGTTCCGGCATCTGGCGCTGCACGACTTCTTCCACGCGTATCGCATTGAGGGGCTGCTGCTGCGAAGGGATTGGCCGGCGCCGTCGAGTGGGTAACGATCCGACTGGCTCGACGGCGATCCGCGGAGACGCCGCGTCAGACATTTTCAGGTCCCGGATGTCGATCTGAGCCGCTCCCGTTCGTCTATCAAGAAACGGCCCACGAAAGGGCTGGTTGCTAGGAGGAGACGACCGCATGGACTATCTGTTGCTCATTTACACCGACGAGACGACCGATCCGAAACCGGGGAGCCCGGCGTTCGAGCAGATGCTGGAGGGCTACAACGCGCTGACCAAGGAGGTCACTGACAACGGCATGATGAAGGGGGCGAATCCCCTCCAGGGCATCTCGACCGCGACGACCGTTCGCGTGCGCAACGGGAAGACGCAGACGACCGACGGGCCGTTCGCCGAGACGAAAGAGCAGCTCGGCGGCTACTACCTGCTCGACTGCAAGGACCTCGACGAGGCGATCAGCTACGCCGCCAAGATTCCGAGCGCGAAGAATGGGTCGGTCGAAATCCGGCCCGTGATGGTGTTTTAGCAGTCTAGCAGCCTGTGGGAGACCCCCCGGCTTTGCCGGGGCGGCGCCCAGCGTTTGACAATTCCGGGAATGAAATGAGGAACTCCCCGACGTGAGCCGGCAAAGCATCACGAAAGGGAGTCCCCATGACGCACTACCGTAGTCTAAACCACACGAAATGGACCTGTCAGTATCACGTGGTGTTCATCCCAAAATACCGGAAGAAAGCGATCTACGGGTCGCTGCGTCGGTACCTGGGAGAGGTGTTGCGCCGTTTGGCGCAGCAGCGCGAGAGCGCGGTGGAAGAAGGGCATCTGCTGGCCGACCACGTCCACATGATGTTGTCGATCCCGCCGAAGTACTCGGTGGCGCAGGTGATCGGGTACATCAAAGGGAAGAGTGCGATCTACATCGCCCGGGAATTCGGGGGCCGGCCACGCAACTTCGTCGGGCAGCATTTCTGGGCGCGAGGGTACTTTGTGTCGACGGTGGGTCGAGACGAGCGGGTGATTCGCGCGTACATCCGGGAGCAGGAACTGGAAGACCGTCGACAAGACCAACTCCGGTTGGATGAGGGCGGCCACCTGTAAAGGTGGCCCAAGTGGCCGCGCGTCGCGGCCACGTCAGGCCGCTTTGAGCGGCTCACAACTAAAGCCCCCGGCTTTGCCGGGGGATACTTACACGAAGGATGCTGACGCAGGCTGCCTCAGATCCGACGCGCGCGATGGTCGAGCGGACCATCCGAGAGGAATGGGGGCGGGTGCTGGCCAGCCTCAACGCCCGCGTGCGCGATCTCGAGCTCGCGGAGGATTCACTCCAGGAGGCCGTCGTCGCGGCGCTGCAACGCTGGCCGGACGACGGTCTGCCCGATCATCCGGCTGCGTGGCTGCTGACCACGGCTCGGCGGAAGGCGATCGATCGGATCCGTCGTGACCGTGCGTTCGACTCGAAGCGTCCGGAGCTGCTCGCGCTTGCGGCGTCCAAGACCCACGCGGAGCAGGATGACGTGGACAGCTCCATTTCCGACGACCGACTGCGGCTCGTTTTTACCTGCTGCCATCCGGCCATCACGGAGCAGTCGCGTGTCGCGCTGACGCTCTGCACGCTCGGCGGCCTCACCACGTCGGAAATCGCGCACGCGTTCCTGGTGCCTGAATCGACCATGGCGCAGCGGTTGGTCCGGGCCAAGAACAAGATCAAGGCGGCGAATATCCCGTACCGCGTGCCGCCACCCGACCTCTGGGCCGAGCGCTTCGAATCGGTGCTGGCCGTCATCTATCTGATCTTCAACGAAGGGTACGCGGCGACGTCGGGCCCGGACCTCACGCGAGCGGACCTGGCCCGGGAGGCGATCCGCCTGGGCCGCCTCCTGGTGGACCTGGTGTCCCACGATGCCGAGGGGGCCGGTCTGCTCGCGCTGATGTTGCTGCACGACGCCCGCCGCGACGCGCGCACCGATCCCTCGGGGCGGTTCGTGCCCCTGGAACATCAGGACCGAAGCCGCTGGAACCGCGAACAGATTGCCGCCGGCGTCGCGTCGCTCGAGCGCGCGCTCCACATGAAGCGGCTCGGGCCGTATCAGGTGCAGGCGGCCATCAGCGCGGTGCACGTCCAGGCTGACTCGTATGCGGCGACCGACTGGCGTCAAATCGTCGGGTTGTACGACACGCTGCGCGAGCTGCAGCCGTCACCGGTCGTGAAGCTCAACGCGGCGGTCGCACTCGCGATGGTGAACGGTCCCGAGGCCGGTCTGGACGCGCTGGTCGAGCTGCAAGAGCAGGGTGCGCTCGAACGATATCAGCCGTATCATGCGGCCCGCGCCGATTTGCTGCGCCGCACCGGCCGGTTTCGCGCGGCGGTGGCGGCCTACCGCGATGCCATCGTGCTCACCGAGAACCTCACGGAACGGCGCTTCCTCGAGGAACGGTTGCAGGACGTGTCATCGCGGCCCGCGTCCGGGTCGCGGTAATCTGCTAAGATCCGCCCCTGAAGCGTGAAGCGAGTGCTCCCCCCTGACCGTCCAAGACTTCGAAGGAGGTCACGATGACGATGCGCCTCGGCGTGGTGACGGCCGTCGGATTGTTCGTCAGCGTGTCCGTCGGATCCGGGCTGTCGCAGCAGCGCCTGCCGGACGACCTGATGGAGCGATTCCTCTCCCTGTCGACTCGGGCCGAGACGGAAGGGCTGGCCGATCCGTTCGTCGGCGTGACGACGAGCGATGGTCCCGTGTCCGGGCTGTTCCCGATCCGATCGACCGGAGTGTCGACCGAGCCCGTGCGCGCGGCGGCCGAGGCCTTTCTCGCCTCTCTGAGCCCGGCTCAGCTCGACAAGACCGTCTTCCCCGTCGACGATCCGGAGTGGCGGAAATGGATGAACCAGCATTTCTATCTTCGCCAGGGCGTCGGCTTCGACGAGATGTCTGGAGCGCAGCGCGACGCGGCGTTCGGCCTGGTGCGGGCATCGTTGAGCGCGCGCGGCCTGAAGCTCTCCCACGACATCATGAAACTCAACCACACGTTGGGGGAGCTGAACGACGACAACTTCGTCGAGTACGGCCAGTGGCTGTACTGGGTCACCGTGATGGGCGAGCCGTCGGCCACCGAGCCCTGGGGCTGGCAACTCGACGGCCATCACCTCATCATCAACTATTTCGTGCTTGGCGACCAGGTCGTGATGACGCCGTTCTTCTTCGGCTCCGAGCCGGTCATCGCCGAAGCCGGCAAGTTCAAGGGCACGGCGATCCTGCAGGAAGAGCAGCGGCGCGGGCTGGCCATGCTGCGCGCGCTCAGCGAGGCCCAGCGGATCGAGGCCGTCCTTGACGTGTCCAAGACCGGCAACAACAACCTCGGCGAGGCGTTCAAGGACAACATCGTCCTCGACTACGCGGGCGTGGCCGTCTCGTCGTTCTCGGCCGCGCAGCAGCAGCAACTGCTCGAATTGATCGAGCTCTTCGTCGGCAACATGCGCGAAGGGCACGCCCAGGTGCGCATGCGCGACGTGGCGGCTCGGCTCGACGAGACGCATTTCGCCTGGATCGGCGGCACGCGCGACGACTCGGTCTTCTACTATCGCATCCACAGTCCGGTCATCCTGGTCGAGTTCGACCACCAACGGCCCGCCGGGCTGCGCCACATCATGCCGAACGAGCCGATCCAGCAGCACGTGCATGCGCTGGTGCGGACCCCGAACGGCAACGACTACGGCAAAGATCTGCTGCGCCAGCACTACCAGACCCATTCTCACGATTCGCAGCCCTAGCCGCCCAGACTTGGCATGACCGGACGCCAGGCGCTTGCCTTCGTTCGAAAGCACGGTGTGGTGCTCGAATCGGCGCAAGGGGATGCGCCATCCCTCGCCGCCCGCGTGGCCGGTGGGCCGATTCGCGGGAACTGGTGGGGTCACGTGCGCGGACGCGAGATCTTTCGCCTCACCCGGGTCGTCCGTAGCGCCGACGACGTCCTGGTCTGCCGCCTGGTCGGCGGCAAGATCACCTACGTGCACCGGCGGCTCTGGCCGGCGCTGGTCCGGGTCGCCGATCGGTTTCCCCGGTCGCGGGTCGCGCAGGTCGTCGAGCGTCACACGGTAGCGGGACATCACGAGACCCGGGAGGTGCCCTTTCCCAGATGGGTGCCGGCCGACGTGCGGCGGGCGGCGTCCGCGCTGAGTGAAGTGGAGGCGGTGCGCCAGCTGGGCCCGCAGCTTGTCCCCGGCGGGCACGTGTCGTGAAGATGATACGAAATCTCGCGCTCGGCACCGGCGTCCTGCTCGGACTCGCCGCGTGGTCCCCGGCTCAGGATCTCTCCGAGTCAGTGGAGTTCAGCCACAGGTTCGGCAGCGGGGCGGCGGTCGGCAACGCGGTCATCGAGCTGTCGAGCGGCGGCTACGCGGCGGTTGGCTACACTCCGACGGGCGGCCCCAACCGGATCGATGTGTACGTCGTGCGCCTCGACGCGACCGGGCAGGTGCTGTGGTCGCAGACGTACGGGCAGTCGGGAGATGACTACGGCTGGGATCTGATGGAGAACGACACGGGAGAGCTCGTGGTCGTCGGCTACACCAGCTCCACCGAGAACGGCGACGAGGACGTGCTCCTGCTCGGTATCGCGCAGGACGGCACCCTGCGGTGGCGGCGGCGGTTCGGCGGCGATCGGAACGAGCGAGCCTGGCGGGCGGCACGGACGCCTGACGGCGGAATGGTCCTGGCCGGCGAGACGCAGAGCGTGGGAGAGAGCGACTGGGACACCTACCTGCTGCGCCTGTCCCGAGACGGCAGCCAAATGTGGGCGCAGGTGCTGGGCGCCGACGGTGTCGACCGAGCGTTTGACGTCGCGGTCACCGACGATGGGGGCTTCATCGTCGTCGGGACGACGGCGACGGCCGACGACGCGCCACGCGATCTCTACTTCGTGCGCGTCGACTCGTTCGGCAGATCGGTGTGGCAGCGGGTGTACGGCGGCGATGGCGACGACGTGGCGCACGGTATCCTCGCGGTCGGCGACGGCGGGTACATCGTGACCGGATACGGCAGCTCCTACGGCGCCGGTGGGAACGACGTCTACCTGATCTATCTGGCGGACGATGGGGTCGTCGAGTGGCGGCGCGAGATTGGGGGGCGGAACGACGATCGCGGCATGATGACGGTGCCAGCCGCCGGCGGCGGGTTCATGACGATCGGCTCTACCGACGCCGGTGGCGACTGGAACATCTTCTTGATCGCCACCGACGAGAGGGGCGACCCGGTCGCGGAGCGCACGCTGCGATCGCCCGGGCCCGACCGCGGCGTCATGATCGTGCCGACGGCCGACGGCGGCTACCTGCTGACCGGGGCGTTGGGCGCCTCGGACGGATCGTCCCAGTTTGGCCTCCTGAAGCTGCGGCCATGACTTGCATGACTTGCATGACCTGCTGCACCCGGACGGATGATCGGAGCTGACATGAGAATCATGCGTGGCGGACGCGTGGTCTTCCTGGCCGCCCTGGTCGCGGCCGTGCTCGGCGCAGCCGGCCCGGACGACCTGCAGTTCGATCCGGTGGCCACGTTCTCCATCCTCGGCTACGACCCCACCACCGGCGAGATCGGCGGCGCCGTGCAGTCGCGCGTGTTCTCGGTCGGCAACGGCGTGCTCTGGGCCGAAGCCGATGTCGGCGTCGTCGCCACACAGGCCATCGTGGATGTGAGCTACGGTCCGCGCGGTCTCGCGTTGCTGCGCGTCGGCCTGTCGCCCGCTGCGGTCGTCAGGGCGCTGTGGGAGGACGACCCCGATCCGGACCCGGAGCGCTGGACCAAGCAGGGACGACAGTTTGCCGTCATGGACGCCGCCGGCCGCTACGAGGCGTTCACCGGCCCGAAGGCGAGCACGTGGGCGGGACACCGTGGCGGCACGTACACGACGGCGCAGGGCAACATCTTGGCAGGCGAGGCCGTCGTCGCCGACATGGTCGAGGCGTTCGAGCAAACCGAGGGTCACTTGTCGTATCGCCTGATGGCCGCGCTCGACGCTGGGCAGGCGGCAGGTGGCGACACGCGCGGCATGCAGTCGGCGGCGATGGTCGTCGTGAAGAAGGATGCCGGCGTCTGGCTGAACAACGACGTCGTGCTACGACTGCAGGTGGATGACAGTCCCGACCCGCTCGCCGAGCTGCGCCGGCTGGTCGACCTCGCGGCCCGCCGGCGGGAGCGCAGGTCGCGGCGGTAGCGCTCCGTTTTCTCCCTCTCCCTCCGGGAGCGCAGGTCTCGCGGCGCTGAAGAGGCCCGCCGAAGGCGGCCCGACGCCTCCCTCTCCCTCTGGGAGAGGGTCGGGGTGAGGGGAAAGCGTCAGCCGACGAAGGTCAGCCGCGCGAGCACTCTTCCCTTCGCCCGGGTGAGCGTGACGCGAATCCGGTGCTCGCCAGGATCCAGTAGCGGCTTTTCCACGAACAGCACGTAGTGGCCGGCCAGCGCGCCTTCGAGCCGCTTCAACGGCCGTGCGGTGAAGACGTTCGTCCGGGCGAAGAATCCGCCGGTCTCGTCCGAGACGGTCTGCAATCCCAGCTCCAGCGAGTGAAAGTCAGCGTCGGTGATATCCAGCGAGAAGACCGACGCGCGTGCCGCCTGCAGCGCCGCGCTGGTCTCGTCGTACTGATTCACCATGATCACGCCGCCGTAGGTCAGAAAGCCGAAGCCGTGACCGACCAGGACGATCGACTTCGACCCGGGCAGCGGCTCGAGCGCGTCACCAATCAGGCGCAGCGCCTTCTCGATGCTGTAGGTCTTCCGGGCGCGCGCGGGATCCAGGTGTGCCAGCAGCGAGGGGGCCGACGTCGCCTGCACCGGGCCCGGGCTTTGGAACAGGATGCCGTGCGCGAGCACGTCGCGGACGCCGTCGAAGTCGTTCGTGAAATCGCGCCAGATCTTCAGATACGTGTCGAACGACAGCACGGCGACCCGGTCGTCCGGTGTAAAGGTGTCGAGGAAGCCGCGCAGCTCGATGAGCATCCGCATGAGGCCGCGGATCCGGCCGCGCTCCATGTCCTTCTGGAACAGGAGCACGACGAGGCGGCCCTGGGAGAGGACGTCGCTGCGTCCGACGGGCGACGCCGTGAGCGCCGCTTCGGAGCGGCCCGTCCGGCCCGTGACCCAGGCGACCGACTCGACCGGGGCCGGCTCGCCGCCGATCTCGACGTCGAAGTCTTCAGGGCCCAGCTCGAGCACGGGCTGACCACCGGCGTCCACGACGCGAACGTCGATCAGGATGCGCGCGACGTCGACCCGATCGACAAAGCGCGGCTGCGGCTGCGCATCGAGCGAAAGGAGAAGGCCCGGAGCGATGCACGCCGCCAGGACAAACCGGCGGGCGGCGCTCCGGGATGTGGTCATCGGTCTGGCTCGTCGGTGTACGGAATCGGGTCGGATTTCAAGAATCTGACCAGCTCAGCGTGGAACCGATCGGGCGCCTCGAGGTGCGGGAGGTGTCCGACGTTGTCGATCAGCACCAGTTCGGCGTTCGGGATCGTGTCGGCGACGTTCTTCGCTAAGGCAGGGTAGTCGGGGAAGTCCTCTCTCCCGCCAATGACCAAAGTCTTCGCCTTGATGTGGGGCCAGTCGTAGACGACGGGATCGGCGTAGAGCATCGCCGACGTCAAGCTCCGCACCGCCGCGTACTGCGGCCACGCGCCGCTTTGCGTCCAGCCGTAGTGCAGCCGGATGAAATACTCGTAGTCGTCGCTCCAGGTGACGAAGTACCGTTCGATCCCGCGCCGGATCGACTCGTAGGTCCGGACCTGGCCGCCTCGATACAGCTCCTCGGGATTGCGCCATGGGCGCTGGAGGCGAGAATCGGTCAAGCCGATCTGGTTCACCATGACCGCGTGCGTCGTCATCTCCGGATACGAGAAGGCGAAGCGTGACGTCACCATGCCGCCCATCGAGTGACCCACGATGGCGGCCTGCGCGATGCTCTTCTCGTCGAGCAGCATCTTGATGTGCAGCGCCTGGTCGTGCAGCGTGTAGGGGACGATTGGCTTCGATGATCGTCCCCAGCCGATCCGGTCGGTCGCCAGGACGCGGAACCCCTCATTGCGTAGCGCCTCGATGGTGCCCTTCCAGTACTCGGCGAAGAAGTTGCCGCCGTGCAGGAGCACGACCGTTCGCCCGTTGGCGGGGCCCACCGGCGCGACGTCCATGTAGGCCATCCGGACGTCCTGGCCGTACATCCTGAAGGACAGGAACGAGACCGGGTGGGGGTACGGGAAGTCCTCCATGTACAGGCTCATCGGCCCGTAGTCGGCGGGCGGTTGGCGCTGCGCGAGCGCCGGCGCGGCCGAGAGGGCCAGGATCACCGCCAGAACCCAGAGGCACCGGACGTGCGGACGTGTGCTATGAGCCATGAATTGTTTCCTCCTGGAGATGGCCATCATATGCCAGGACCGGGCCGTTGCGCCGGGCGAGGTCCCTATTGATGGGTTGATGAATTGATGAATCCCGGCAAAGGTCCGATAATGCCTAGCGGGCGAACCGCCGCGGGCACGCGGGCGTCTAACCGTGTACCGAGTGCAGCGCCGCCCCCGTAGCTGAAGGGCCTTCATGACTCGACTCCGCACCTGGCGCCTCGCGGTCGTCTGGCTGGCGATTCCCTCGCTGGTGGCGCCCCAGACCGTCATCGAGGTCGCGAACAACAAATACAGCGTCGAGGATGACGTGGAGATCGGGCTGGATGCCGCCCAGCAGGTGCGCCAGCAGCTGCCCGCGCTCGAGAACGATGCCGTCGAGTACTACGTGACGCGGCTGGGCGAGCGTCTTGTCGAGGGGATTCCCGAGCAGTTCGTGCATCCCGAGTTCGCGTACACGTTCGAAGCGGTGGACGTCGACGGGATCAACGCCTTTGCGCTGCCGGGCGGACCGATGTTCCTGCATCGCGGCATGCTCGAGGCGGCGCTCACCGAGGGCGGCATCGCCGGCGTCATGGCGCACGAGATCAGCCACGTGGCGCTCCGCCACGGCACGGCGCAGGCGACGCGCGGCCAGAAGTTCCAGTGGGGCGCTCTGGCGGGGACGATCGCCGGCGCCATTCTGGGCGGCGCGGCCGGCCGGGCCGTGGCGCAAGGGACGCAGTTCGGCCTGAGCGCGTTCTTCCTGAAGTACAGCCGCGAGTTCGAGAAGCAGGCCGACCTGCTGGGCTCGCAGATCATGGCCCGGGCGGGCTACGACCCCCGCGAGTTGGGCACCATGTTCGAGTTGATCGAGCAGCAGAGCGGTGGGGGCGCGCCGCAATGGCTGAGCTCCCATCCGAATCCCGGCAATCGCTCGGAGTACATCGCCGCCGAAGCGGAGATGCTCACGATCGAGAACCCGGTGACGGACACCAGCGAGTTCGATCGTATCCGCGCGTCGCTCAGCGGCGAGACGCCGCCGGTGAACGCGAGCACCGCCGGCGCCCCGACCGGGACGCGCCCGGAGCTGCCAGACGCCGAGCTGCAGACATACGAGGTGGCGGGGCTCTACGCGATCGACGTGCCGCGGAACTGGATCGAGCTGCCGGGCGACGAGTCGATCACGTTTGCGCCGGAGGGGGGGTATCTCCGCACGCGTGGTCAGAGCTCGTTCAGCCACGGCGTGCAGATCGGCACCATGGAGCGCGGCGGGTTGAACCTGACGGAAGCCCATACGGCGTTCATCCAGTCGCTGACCGACGGGAATCCCGATCTGGAGACGACGAGCGGGGCGCAGCAGGTGTATCTCGTCGGTCGGAGGGCCTACGTCACCAATGTGACGAACCACTCCGCCGCGACCGGGTGGCAGGAAACGATCATGATCACCACGACGGTTCTGCCCGATGGTCGCTTGTTCTACCTGATCGCCGTGTCACCCCAGGACGAGTACGGCGAATATGCGCAGACGCTCGGCCAGGTCGCGCGCTCGATCCGGCTGCTCGACCGGTAGCAACCGTTACCCCTTCGTTTGACACCTTCCGGGACCACGGACCAGGATGGTCGCGCTGACTCGCTGATCTTGGGAGGTCCCACCATGTCTCTATCGCTCGCCCGACGATCCCTGATCGTTATCATCGCCGCGTGCGCTCTCGTCGCCGGGTGCGGATCGGATGAGCGTCCCGCCGAGGTCGAGATCGCTGCGAGCACCAGCTACGACGACCTCGTCGCGCTGTTCGCGGACTGGCGGGCGTTCGCGCCACCGCCCCGGGTCGATGGCGTGCCCGACTACTCGGCGGAGACGATGGCCGCGCAGCAGGCCGACCTCGAACGCTATCGTCGGCGGCTCGACGGGATCGATTCGAGCGGCTGGCCGGTGGCACAGCAGGTCGACCACGTCCTGGTCCAGGCCGAGATGAACGGCCTCGACTTCGACCACCGGGTGCGTCGCCCGTGGGCGAACAATCCGGCGTTCTACACGATGATCTTCTCGTCGCAGAGCGACGTGCCGGCGCACGAGGGACCGGTCATCGACGGCTGGGTCGACCTCTGGGCCTATGACTATCCGTTGAGCGCCGCCGACGGCGCCCGGCTGGCGGGACGGATTCGGATCATTCCGCCCCTGCTCGACCAGGCGCGGGCCAATCTCGTCGGGACGGGCCGCGACCTGTGGCGCGGCGGCATCCGGGCGATGCAAGGCCAGCAGCGCGATCTCGACGCCTTCGCCGCCGGTGTGGCCGGGGCGAGCGCCGCGCTCGACGAGGCGATTCAGGTCGCCGCCGAGGCCACCGACCGGTTCCGGCTCTGGCTCGAGGACGAGCTGCCGGCGAAGAACGGTCCGTCCGGCGTCGGCAAGGCAGACTACACCTGGTATCTCCAGCGCGTGCACCTCGTCCCCTACACCTGGGAAGAGGAAGTGGCCATCATGCGCCACGAGCTGGCCCGCTCCCACGCCAGTCTGAGGCTCGAGGAGCACCGGAACCGGGGTCTGCCGCCGTTGCCGCTGGTGGCGACGGCGGAGGAGTACGACCTGCGGTTCGACCGCTCGGTCGACGAGTTCCTCGGCTTCCTCGACGACGAGCAGATCGTCACGGTCCGCGACGACGCAGCGCCCGCACTCCGCGCGAAAATCGGGGGCTTCTCCCCGGCGCCAGCCGACGGACCTCGCGGATTCTTCAGCGAGGTGTCCTACCGCGATCCGCTCGCCATGCGGACCCATAGCTACCACTGGGCCGAACTGGCGCGGATGGCGAACGAGCCGCACACGAGCCCGATTCGCCGCGGGCCGTCGCTTTTCAACATCTTCGATCAGCGCTCCGAAGGACTCGCCACCGGCATGGAGGAGTGGATGATGCACGCGGGGCTGTTCGACGACCGGCCGCGGTCGCGCGAGCTCATCTACATCATGCTGGCGCAGCGCGCGGCGCGGGCGCTGAGCGGCCTGATGATGCACGGCCACGAGTACACCATCGACGAGGCGGCCGAGTTCGCGGCAGAGTGGACGCCGCGGGGCTGGATGCCGCCCGACAGCGACACCGTCTGGGGGGAGCAGCATCTCTACCTGCAGCAGCCTGGCTACGGCACCAGCTACATCATCGGCAAGATCGAAATCGAGAAGCTCATGGCCGAGCGGGCACTCGCCCAGGGCGACGACTTCACGATCAAAGGCTTCCTGGACGAGTTCAGCGCCGCCGGCGTCATTCCCGTCTCGCTCGTCCGGTGGGAGCTGACCGGCGACGACAGCGAGATCCGGCGGATGCTCCAGTAGACGCGGGTTCGAATCCCGCCGCCTCTGCCCGCCGGCTGGCATCTCAGTTGCGTTTCCGCGGAACGGCAGTTCGATTCTGCCCCTCGGCACCAGCCTGCGCGCGACCCGATGAAGCTGGAGCGCAGGGCTTCAGCCCTGCGAGGGCAAGCCGCAGGCGAAGCCCTGATCGTTCAGGCATCTCGCCGTGGCTTCGCCGCGCCATGCATCCCTAAAGGGCTGCGCTACAACGACTTTCGACCTATAATTCATCGTTCCCCCTATGCCCCTGCAACGCGGCACCAAGCTCGGCCCGTATCAGATCGAGTCCCCCCTTGGGGACGGGGGCATGGGCGAAGTCTATAAAGCCACCGACACTCGATTGGAGCGGACCATCGCCATCAAGGTCCTGCCCGCGCACGTCGCCTCCGACCCGGAGCGGAAGCAACGCTTCGAGCGCGACGCGAAGACGGTCGCCGCGCTGAGCCATCCCCACATCTGCCCGGTGTTCGATGTCGGCTTTGAAGTTCCCTCTCCCCTGAGGGGAGAGGGTCAGGGTGAGAGGGATGCGATCGACTTCCTGGTCATGGAGTACCTGGAGGGCGAGACGCTGGCGGAGCGGCTCCAGAAGGGGGCGCTTCCACTGGACCAGGCGCTGCGCCATGCCATCGAGATCGCCGACGCGCTGGACAAGGCCCACCGCCAGGGCGTGACGCACCGGGATCTCAAACCCGCCAACATTATGCTGACGAAAGCCGGGGCGAAGCTCCTGGACTTCGGGTTGGCGAAGTTGAAACCGACCGGCCCGCAGAGTGACGCGTCCACAAAGTTGGCCGACTCCCTGACGCAGCAAGGGACGATCCTCGGCACCTTCCAGTACATGGCCCCCGAGCAGTTGGAGGGCAAGGACGCCGATGGCCGAACGGACATCTGGGTTCATGCTCCCGGCGGACCAGCAGGTGGTGCGGGGAATATGGGAGACACTATGGGAAAGTGCGAAAACAGCATCATCATCGACCAGCCGGTCACCAAGGTTTGGAAGGCCATCCGCGACTTCCACAACATGTCCTGGGCTAAAGGCGTGATTGAAACGTGCGACAAGGTCGGCGACACACCGGGCAACGAAGTCGGCGCGCAGCGCTTGCTCAACGGCGCGTTTCACGAAACGCTGTTGAGCGTGGATGGGGGGGGCGAAGACCTTCACCTATCAGATCACCGACGGCCCCGGCCCCATCGCCAAAGACGCGGTGAAGAACTACGTCGGCAAGGTCGTCCTGCGCCAGGAAGGCGAGGGGACCTTCGTCGAGTGGACCTCGACCTATGAGGGCGGCGACGAAACCGCCGTGGGCGAACTGTGCAACCCGATCTATGTCGCGTTGCTCAACGCGATGAAGGCGAACGTCAACTGAGTTCGCTGTGGTCGTTTTGGTCGTAGGTACCGCGGCAAGGTCGGAACTCCAGGCGCGGGTGCCAACGGAACGGTAGAGGGCGATTGTCGCGTGCGTCGGCAGTCCTTACAATCCAGACGTAGGAGGTTCGTCATGAAACGGTCTTTTGTCATTGCTGCACTCTTGCTCCTCATCGGGTTCATGTCCGCACAATCCTCAACCGAAGCATCCGGTCAATCCGGCAGCGAGTGGACCACATTGTTTGATGGATCGACCCTGGATGGGTGGAACGTCCTCGGCGACGCCAGTTGGACGCTGGTAGACGGCGCGGTTGAGGGCGACGGCGACGCCGGCTTTCTCGTGACGGCAGAGTCTTATGGCGACTTTCAGCTGACGTTGGAGTTCTGGATTGGCGACGATTCCAACAGCGGCGTGTTCATTCGGTGCTCGGACTCGAACGACGTGAGGGCCGCCAATTCTTATGAAGTCAATATTGCCGACACGCATGACAATCCAGACAACAGATCAGGTAGCATCGTGAGCGTGACGGGGCCAGCCCACACAGTTACAACGGCTGGAAAGTGGAACACGTTTGACATCACCGCCCGCGGCGAAGAGCTCACGGTCATCCTCAACGGCATCACGACCGCAGATATCGAGGACGGCGAGTATGCGAGCGGGCCGATCGCCCTCCAGCACCGCGCCGGGATTGTGAAGTTTCGAAACGTCCGGATTCGGCAGCTCTAAGCTGCGCGACCGTCACGGATCGTCGGGAGGGTCAAGCCGGGCGAGCAACTTGCTCCGACCCAGATCCACGTCGTCCTCAACTGGTTGTCCGTCCAGGCGCGGGTGCCGACGGGACGGTAGAACGGAGCCTTCTCGGTCGTCTTCTGCGATCGCCAAAGGGAAGGACCATGCGATTCATACTATTTGTGTGCGCTCTTGTGTGTCTGCCGGCAGCAGTCTCGGCTCAAGCGCGGGACGCTGTGTTTCTCGAAGAGCTCACTTGGACCGAAGTGCGGGACGCACTCGCTGCGGGCACAACGACTGTGATCATTCCGACCGGTGGGACTGAGCAGAACGGGCCCCACATGGTGTTAGGTAAGCACAACTACCTCGTTCGCTACAAGGCGGGACAGGTCGCTCGACGCCTCGGAGATGCTCTTGTGGCTCCGGTCATGGCCTACGTCCCAGAAGGGGACGTTGATCCGCCCACCGGCCACATGCGCTTCCCCGGCACGATCACAACTCCGCCAGAGGTGTTCGAGCAGGTGCTGGAGTTCGCGGCCCGAAGCTTCCGGCAGCACGGGTTTCTCGACATCGCCCTGCTCGGCGACAGTGGCGGCAATCAGGCGTCACAGGCGGCGGTGGCAGAGCGACTCAACCGGGAGTGGGCGGCCACGCCGGTTCGGGTGCATCACCTGACGGACTACTATCCAGGTCCTGGCGACGCCTGGCTCGTCACGCAGGGTGAGCTCGAGGCGGACGTGGGCTCACACGCTGCCATGCACGACACCGCGAGTCTCATGTTCCTCAATCCGGCTATGCTGCGGCTGGACGAGCTGGGACCCCACGCACGTGGTGACGGCAGCGGCGTTGTCGGCAACCCGGCCCGTTCGACGGCTGCTTACGGCGAGCAGATCCTGGACATGCAGGTCGAGGCTGCCGTTCAGCAGATACGTACGCTTCGAGAAGGCGGCCGCCGGTGATATGGTTCTCCGAACTCCAGGCGCGGGTGCCGACGGGACGGGAGGGGGGATTCTAGGCGACCGAGAGCGACCCTTCCCTGCCTCACATCTAGATCGCCACGATAGAAATGACCAACACGACACACCTCGATTGGAAGAGGGTCACTCTGGCCCTGGCAGTTTCAGCATTCCTGTTGCCATTTCACGGCCGGGCGCAAACCTCTCCAACGCAGACACAGGTTGTGCTCCTCGGAACGGGTACTCCTCGCGTCGATCCAGAGCGGTCTGGCCCCGCCACTGCGATTGTGGTGAACAACGCGGCGTATCTGGTCGATTTTGGTCCAGGGGTCGTCCGGCGTGCGGCCGCCGCTTTCGAGAAGGGCGTCACAGCGCTCGCGCCGGAAAACCTGGATATCGCCTTCGTGACGCACTTGCACTCCGACCATACCGTTGGATACCCCGATCTGATTTTCAGCTCGTGGGTGCAAGGTCGGGAGAAACCGCTGCGCGTGTATGGTCCGAAGGGCCTTCAGTCCATGACCGATCATGTCCTCCTGGCCTGGCAGGCGGATATTGACGTCCGCACGAACGGCCTCGCGAAACGCGATCCAACCGGAGCCACGGTGGAGGTGCATGAGATCGAGCCAGGGATCATCTACCAGGACGCCAACGTCACCGTCACCGCCTTTCCCGTCCTCCACGGCGACTGGCCGCAGGCTTTCGGCTACCGATTTGAGACGGCCGACCGCACCATCGTCATCTCCGGTGATGCCAGCCCGAGCCCGGCGCTTGTGGAGAATTGTCAACAGTGCGATGTGCTGATCCACGAAGCCTATGCCGAGGCCTACGTGCCGGCCGCGGCGATGAGTTGGCCCGAGTATCGGTCGAAATATCACACGACCACGACGCAGGTAGCCGAGATCGCCAATCAGACTCAGCCGAAGTTGCTGATTCTGTACCACCGTGGGGTCGGCAATGTCTCCGACGCGCAGTACATCGCGGAGATTGAACGGACCTATCGGGGCCGACTGGCAATTGGCAAGGATCTCGATATCTACTAGCGGACTGCCACTCCATCGATCAAGAAATGGCCGTTGTGTTGGCTGGCATACCGTCCTTGAGGAAGGACCCGACAGGTGGCCGCTTGCTTTCTGTTGTCACCAAACTCATTGTGGAGGACCCCGCCGACCGGCTGGAATCTGCGAATATGGCCAGTGGCTTCGTCGAAGCTTGGTAGAAACCGGCCGAGAACAGGTTGCTGAGGAGCCTCCGGGCTTGGTCTTTACGGAGCACTGGTTCGAGGAACTCCAGGCCCGGGCGACGTCAAGCAGCAGACCGGTGACGCCTTGAGCCTCATGAAGGAATCGCTCGAGCGGGCCGGTAGTTCGATGGAGTATGTCCTGAAAGTGCAGGTCTCACTGGTAGACCCTGAAGAAAACTGGCCAGGGATGAACGAGGTTCATGATCAGTTCTTCCCTGAAGACCGGCCGGTGCGCTCCTATTTCGGAGCGACGGGCTTTCGCCGCAAGGGTCAACTCTTGCAGATCGATTGCATCGCCTACGTAGACTGAGAGGGGATTATCAAGCGAATCGAACTCAGGAGACACACAATGATGAATAACAAACGAGCCCTGATAGCAGTGACTGCAACTATAGGTGCGTTGGCACTACCCGGACTTTCGATCGTTGCACAACAACCGAGTGACGACGAGCCACCAGAGATGGGTTTCTTTATCACCAGCGTCGGCCTCGGCGATGGCGGGAACCTGGGCGGGCTGGCAGGCGCGGACGCACATTGCCAGGCGGTGGCCGACGCGGCCGGCGCCGGCCACCGCACATGGCGCGCCTATCTGAGCACTCAGGGGGCCGGAGCGGTCGATGCACGTGACCGAATAGGGTCAGGACCCTGGGCAAACGCGGACGGCCTGATCATGGCCACCAGCGTAGAAAACCTGCACTACGACAACGCGAACTTCAATTGGGAACACACGCTGGACGAGAATGGCAATCAATTCGCCTCACGCATAGACGGGGATCCGGACTTTACGGAACACGACGTTCTGACCGGCTCACACATTGATGGCACGGCTTTTCCGCCGGGCGAAGACCAAACATGTAACAACTGGACCAGCAATGACGAGGGCAGCGCAAGGGTCGGCCACGCCGACCGCTACTCCTTCACGACACCGGGCTCTCCCTGGAATTCCTCCCACGGGACGCCGGGTTGCACGCAGGAGAATCTCGTGAGTGTTGGCGGGGCCGGCTTGCTCTACTGCTTTGCAACTGACTGATCACGGGCGCAGAGTGAGAGACGAGATTCACGACTGGAGCGCCGGCGGTGCCCGGCACGAGACAGGGAGGTCTTCATGACGAACGCGGACTTTGGGATGCTGGTCGAGACCGACTGGCTTGAGACTCACCTGAACGACCCGGACCTGAGAATTCTGGACTGCACCATGACCTACTCCGCCGCTGAGGGGAAGCTGCGTTTCGACAGCGGGCGGGACGTCTGGGCGGAGGCCCACATCCCAGGCTCGGACTTCGTCGACGTTCTCGGAGAACTCTCGGATCCCGACAGCCCGTTGACGTTCCAGATGCCGCCAGCCGACCGATTCGCCGAGGCCATGTCCCGCCATGGCGTCGGGGACGGCACGCGGGTGCTCCTCTACGACGGCTCAGGCACACTCTGGGCGACGCGCGTCGCCGAGCCGTCCGACCGCCCGGTTCGTCGCGCGCCCCCGAGCCGGCGTGATGGCCGACCGCGAGGTCGTCCAGGCCGCGATCGCGGCCGGAGAGAGCTGCGTGGTGTCGGCTATGCCCGCGGAGCTACACGGCGGGTCCGACGCGATGGACATCACCCGGCGCGGGCACATCGCTTCCAGCATCAACGTGCCCTATAGCGACCTGCTCGATCCGGAGAGCGGCGCCTACCTGCCGGTCGAGCAGATTCGAGACAAGTTCCGGGCGGCCGGCGCCGACGGCGGCAAGCCCGTCATCACCTACTGCGGGATGGGGATCGCCGCCTCCAGCGACGCCTTCGTCCTGAAGTTGCTGGGCCACGACCAGGTCGCGGTCTACGACGGCTCGCTGGAGGAGTGGTCGGCCGATCCCGACTTGCCGATGGAGACCGGCAGCTGAGCAACCGCTCGCAAGCGGCTGCCGTCCCCGGAACGCAACTGGTTCACCGAGCTCCAGGCGCGGGTGCCGACGGGACGGTAGGAGACAAGGTGGTGATTCAGCTCGACGTATCCTCTCCACCACTGGGGTCGATCCCAGGGGACTGGGGAGGATTGGAGAGCACTCAACTCATCGTGGCAAGCGGCTGAAAAACGAACCTGTTAGACCAGAAGTCGCACGCAGTCACTGCGTTAGAGAAACTGCTTCGATAGGGTTCGACTCCCGCCGCCTCTGCTCGCCGAATCACTGCGGTGCGCTCGAGTCTGATCCGTAGAGCGGATTCGGCTCGGTCGGGATCCGGGCGCCGGTCTCCTCCCACCAACGCTCCAGCGCCGCGCGCAACTCGGCGGCTCGTCGCGGGGTCTCGGCAGCGAGGTCGTGCGTCTCACCGGGATCTTCGGCCAGGTCGTAGAGCTCGTTCCGACCGTCCTCGAAGAACGTGATGAGCTTGTGCGCGCCGATCCGAACGGCGGCGGCCGGCGTCGTCCGCCACGGCCCCGCCACGCTGGTGTCCGCTTCCAGGTAGGCCGGAAAGTGCCAGAACAGCGGTCGGTCGGGGAGCTGACGTGTGCCGTTCAGGAACGGCACCAGGTCGATGCCGTCGAGCCGAACACCCGGGGGCAGCGCGATTCCCGCCGCGGCGAGCATGGTCGGAAAGAGGTCGACCCCGATGACCGGTGCGTCCGACACGGCGCCGGCTCGAATCGTTCCGGCCACCGGATGATGAGCGGCACGCGAATGCCTCCCTCGTAGAGCATCCCCTTCGACCCTCGAAGCGGCGTCATCGATGTCGCGGGCCCGAAGCCGCCATTGTCGGAGAAGAAGATCACGATGGTGTCGTCGCTCAGGTCCAGCTCGTCGAGCCGCTGGAGGAGTCGCCCCACGCCGTCGTCGACGCTGTGGATCATCGCCGCATAGGTCGGGTTGTCGTGTCCAGACGCGGCGCGCTTGTCGTCGTAACGCTGAACGAGGTTCGCCTTGGCCTGCAGGGGCGTATGCACACCGTAGTGGGACAGATACAGGAAAAACGGGCGATTGTGATGCGTGTCGAGGAACCGGATCGCCTCATCGGTCAAGCGGTCGGTCAGGTACTCACCGTCCGCACCCTCGTCCAGGTCGGGGAGCGACCGCCCGCCTTGCGCGTACGGATGGAAGTAGCTCGGCGGCGACCCGGACGCGTCGCCGCCCACCGCCCAGGCGAAGCCCTGGGCTTCGGGGAGAAAGCCGGGTCCGCCCAGATGCCACTTGCCCACGTGACCCGAGACATAGCCGCCGCTGGCCAACGCTTCGGCGATCGTCACCGTGTCCAGGTCGAGGTTCGTCCGGTTCTCGACCGGCACGAGCTTTCGCAGTCTGGCGTCGCCGCGCTCGGAGGATCCGACCGTATAGACGCCGTGTCGAGGCGGGTACATGCCGGAGAGGAGGCTCGCCCGCGCTGGAGCGCAATTCGGAGCGTTCGAGTACGCCTGGGTGAAGCGGATGCCCTGTGACGCCAGGGCGTCGATGTTCGGCGTCTCGTAGTACTCGCTGCCCATGACGCCGAGGTCGCGCCAGCCGAGGTCGTCGACGTAGATGAGGACGATGTTCGGCCGGCTGGGCGCGGCGCATCCCGCGACGACGCCCAGGGCCAGAATGCTCGCCAGCGAGAGCCGCTTGAAGTCCATGGCCAACTTCCTTGACGTAACAGGGGTGCGCGCATGATACGCGATCGGTACCCGCGTGCCGGCCATTCTGGACGTGCCCCGGCCGGTCGATGCTGATGGGGAGAGAGAAACGGTTGGCCGGGCGCCTGGGTGCCGCGCGGGATTTTCACCACGGGCTGTTAGGATGTTCGCTCGGGAGGCTCCCATGATCTCGATCGTCCGCGGTGTCTCAGGGTTGCTGCTGTGCGGGCTCCTCACGCCGGGCTATGCCCACGGGCAGGAACCGACGGCGCTCCACGCCGAGCTCCGCCGGATCTACGACACCGAAGATTACGCGCCCGACCGGTTCGGGCCGGCCCGTTGGCTCGACGGCGGGGACGCCTACACGACCCTCGAGCCCTCTGAGGCGGTCGAGGGTGCACAGGACATCGTCCGGTACGACACCGCGTCGGGACGCCGGGACGTCCTGGTGTCGGCTGCTCGGCTCGTGCCTGCAGGCCGCGACGCGGCGCTGCCGATCGACGCCTACGCCTGGTCCGGTGACCGCGACCGCCTGCTGATCTTCACCAACTCTCAGCGGGTCTGGCGACGAAACACGCGCGGCGACTACTGGGTGCTCGACCTGTCGAGCGACCAGCTCCGGCAGCTCGGTGGAGATGCGCCGGCAGCCACGTTGATGTTCGCCAAGTTCTCGCCGTCGGCAGACCGCGTGGCGTACGTCCGGGCGAACGATCTGTACGTCGAGGAGATTGCAACCGGCTCGATCACCGCCCTGACGCGCGACGGCTCGCAGACGACCATCAACGGCACGTCGGATTGGGTCTACGAGGAAGAACTCGGCGTTCGCGACGGCTTCAGGTGGAGTCCGGATGGGGCCCGGATCGCGTTCTGGAACTTCGACTCGACGGGGGTCGGGCAGTTCACGCTCATCAACAATACCGACGCCCTGTACCCGGACCTCACTGTCATTCCGTATCCGAAGGCCGGCACGACCAACTCGGCCGTGCGGATCGGCGTCGTCGACGCGACCGGCGGCGCCGCCCGCTGGATGGACGTTCCGGGCGATCCGCGGAACAGCTACATCGCGCGTATGGCGTGGGTCGATTCTCAGACCCTGGTGCTTCAGCACCTGAACCGGCTGCAGAACGTCAACGACGTCCTGCTGGCCGATGCGCAGACCGGCGACGTTCGGCGGGCGCATCGGGACGAGTCCGACACCTGGGTCGAGGTCGTGAACACGCTCGGCTGGATCAATCAAGAGACCGAGTTTCTCTGGACGAGCGAGCAGGACGGCTGGCGGCATGTCTATCGGGTGGCCAGGGAGAGCGGCGCCGCGCGCCTCATCACGCTGTTCGAAGGCGACGTGATCAGGGTCCTCGGGTCGGATCCCGCCGAGGCCTGGCTCTACTTCATCGCCTCGCCGCTCGACGCCACGCAGCGCTACCTGTACCGCGTGGAGATCGACGGCGGCGTTCCCGAGCGAATCACGCCCGCCGAACAGCTCGGCACCCACAGCTACGATCTGTCACCCGACCGACGCTGGGCGTTCCACACCTATTCGCGAATGGAGCAGCCGCCCGTCGTGGACCTGGTCCGGCTGCCAGGGCATCGGTCGGAGCGCGTGCTGGTCGACAACGCCGATCTCGCCGAGAAGGTGGCGCCGCTGCTTACACCGCCCGTGGAGTTCCTCGAGGTCGACATCGGTGAAGCCGTTCTCGACGGCTGGATGATGAAACCGCGCGATTTCGACCCGGCCACGCGTTATCCGCTCCTGGTCTTCGTCTACGGGGAGCCGGCCGGGCAGACCGTGCTGGATGCTTGGGGTGGGAGCCGGATGCTCTTTCACCGCGCGTTGGCGAACGCAGGCTTCCTCGTCGCGAGCGTGGACAACCGGGGGACGCCGGCGCCGAAGGGAGTCGTCTGGCGGAAGACCGTCTATGGCGCCGTCGGAGAGCTTTCGGCGACGGACCAGGCGGCCGCCGTTCAGGTGTTGGTGGCGGAGCACTCCTACATCGACGGTTCGCGGGTCGCGGTCTGGGGCTGGAGCGGCGGCGGCTCGAATACGCTGAACTGCATGTTCCGGTTTCCGGAGATCTTCAAGGTCGGCGTCGCGGTGGCGCCAGTGCCCGATCAGCGGCTATACGACACCATCTACCAGGAACGCTACATGGGCCTGCCGGCAAGCAACGCCGAGGGGTACCGAATCGGCTCGCCCATCAACTTCGCCGAGGGATTGACAGGACGGCTGCTCATCATCCACGGAACCGGCGACGACAACGTCCATTATCAGGGGACCGAGCGGCTGGTGAATCGGCTGGTCGAGTTGGGGAAGTCGTTCGATCTCATGGTGTACCCGAACCGTACCCATTCCATTTCGGAAGGTGAGGGGACCCAGCTCCACATCTACAGTTTGATCGCCCGCTTTCTCGTCGAAGCGAGGTGGTAAGGGCTGCCGAGGTAGTGGTCTAGTTTGAAACTAGACCACCACCGCTGCCGGGCACCTATTTGGGATCTGTCAGCTATAGAATAAGAATAGGGTGGCAACCAGCGCTGTTCCATGACGATCGCCATCCTCGGCGCCAGCGGGCGGCTTGGCCGCAAGACCATCGAGGCCATCCTGGCGCGCGGCACGGCGGCCGACCTGGTCGTGGCCGCCGTGCGGACTCCCTCCAAGGCGGCCGACCTCATCTCGAAGGACGTCCAGGTCAAGGCCGCCGACTACGACGAGCCGGGCTCGATGAGGTCGGCGTTTGCCGGCTGCGAGCGTGTTCTGCTCGTCCCCTCGAGCGCGCCGCCGTCCGTGCGCGTACGGCAGTACGACAACGCCATCGGGGCGGCGCGCGAGGCGGGCGTCAGGCACTTGGTTCACTACGGCCTGGTGCCGACCACGGTCGAGTCGCCGTTCCGCATCACGCCCTTCCTGGTCTACGCCGAGTCGGCCATCCGGATGAGCGGCCTCGCCTGGACCATTCTGCGGAACAGCCTCTACATGGATCCGATCGTCGACTGGGTGCCGGCCATCCTGCGGCGGGGGACCATCCCCTACCCGACCGGCAACGGACGCTGTGCCTACGTCAGCCGTGACGACATCGCGCGGGCGGCCGCCGCGGTCATGACGACAAGCGGCCATGAGGAAAAAGTCTACGCCCTCACGGGGTCGAAGGCGGTGACGACAGGGCAGTTGTGCCGCACGGTGGCGAAGGTGACCGGCCAGCCCGTCAAGCACAAGTCGGCGAGCGGCTTCGACTTCGTCGAAGCGTGCCGCGCCGAGGGCGAGCCGGAGGAGCGGACGCAGGTGCTGCTGACGATGTACCGGGCGATCCGGGAAGGGCATCTGGACGTCGTCAGCCACGACATCAAGCAGCTGACCGGCCGGGCGGCTGAGTCGTTCGAGAGCTATCTTCGGCGACGACTCTGAGTGAGGGTGACGATTCATGGCGCTATCCAGACGGCGGTTTCTCGGAACGGTGGCGAGTGGCTCGCTGGCACTGGCGGCGCCCGGCCGGGCGCTGGCGGCGGCCAGTCAGGACTCACGTGCGGTGTTCGCGCATGGGGTGGCGAGCGATGCCGAGATTCGTCGGTCGTCGCCCGTGGATCGCTCGTCACGAACGCCGATCGCGACCACACCGTGAAGGTCGATCCGCCGGGTCTCAGGCCCGGCACGACCTACTACTACCAGTTCGCGGCGCTGGACACCTCGTCGCCGATCGGCCGCACGAAGACCTTGCGGGCGGGCCGGGTGGACCACGTGCGGCTGGCGGTCGTCTCCTGCTCGAACCTGCCGTACGGCTATTTCAATGTCTACCGCTGCCTCGCCGAGCAGCCCGACCTCGACGCCGTCCTGCACCTGGGAGACTACTTCTACGAATACCCCAACGGCCAGTACGGCGACGGCACGGCGCTCGATCGCGTGCCGAGGCCCGACAAGGAGATCGTCACGCTGGAGGACTACCGGATCCGCCACGCACAGTACAAAGCGGACATCGACTCGCAGGCGATGCTGCAGCAGCATCCGCTGATCGCCGTCTGGGACGACCACGAGAGCGCGAACAACTCGTGGATGGGCGGGGCAAACAATCACGATCCGGTCTCCGGGCGGGGCTCGCTGGCTGTCGAATTCGTGACCCCGGCCGTGAGGTCGCCGAGCCAGTTCACGACCCGGCCGGACGAA
This sequence comes from Vicinamibacterales bacterium, assembly GCA_963667915.2. GTDB lineage: Bacteria > Acidobacteriota > Vicinamibacteria > Vicinamibacterales > UBA823. The sequence goes on from CAXXNN010000004.1 coordinate 2,525,942, forward strand.
GCGGACGCCGCACGCGAGGCCCGGCTGGCGGCGAGCCCGCACATCAAGTTCCTCGACCAGGTGCACCGCGGCTACTTCATTCTCGACGTGACGCCCGAGCGCGCGCAGGCCGACTGGTACTTCATCGAGACGATCGCCGAGCGCTCCAACGTCCAGCGGTTCGTCGCGGGATACTTCACCCGAAGCGGTGCCAACGCCTTGACGAAGGCCGATGGACCGGTGGCGAGCCGGCGGCGTGCGGCGGCGCTCACACGGCACGCGTGATCGGTCCTCGAACTCCGCGTCCACGTCGCGATGCCGATACCGCGCTACTACTCCTGTGGTCGGTCTCCTGATACGCTTCGGAGCGTGAATCGGATCCGGTTACGAAGGAGGCCAGCGTGAACATCGGTCAGGATGTGATCTTGGTGACGGGCGCCACCGGGCAACAGGGCGGTGCGACGCTACGGGAACTGCTGCAGCACGGACACCGCGTCCGCGCCATGACGCGGAATCCGGACAGTGACAAAGCGCAGGCGCTGGCTTCGCTGGGTGTCGCGGTCGTCAAGGGCGACCTGAACGACGAGGCGTCGGTCCGGGCCGCGCTCGGCGGCGCCTGGGGCGCCTTCGCGGTGCAGAACACCTGGGAAGCCGGTGTCGACGACGAAGAGCGGCAGGGGAAGCGGTTCGCCGAGCTGGCGCTGGCCTCTGGCCTGCGGCACCTGGTCTACGCCTCCGTCGCGTCCGCGGATCGCGAAACCGGCATTCCGCATTTCGACAACAAGGCGCGGGTCGAGGCAAAGATCGGGAACGTCGGCCTCCCGTCCTACACGATCGTGCGGCCCGTGTTCTTCATGGAGAACTTTCTCTCGCCCTGGTTCAAGCCGGGGATCGATCGGGGCCAGCTCCAGGTTGGCATCAAGCCGCAGACCGAGCTCCAGATGATCGCCGTGAAGGACATCGGGCGCTACGGGCGGCTCGCCTTCGAGCAGCACGCCGACCTGAACGGCCGGGCGGTGGACATCGCGGGCGACGAGCTGACGATGCTGGAGGCTGCCGAGGTGCTGGCGAATGCGACCGGGCACCCGGTGGCGTTCGAGCCGACGCCGATCGAGGAGGTGCGCAAGGTCAGCGAAGACTTCGCCAGCATGCTGGAGTGGTTCGACCGGGTAGGTTTCTCGGCCGATATCGCCGGCACTGCCGAGAAATACGGCGTCACGCCCACACCGCTCGAGACCTGGGCGGCCGGGCAGGTCTGGAACTGACGCGCAGTGCGCCCAGCCGCGAGATCGAGCACGACGAATGTCGAGGACGCTTCGATGTCTGAGACCCGTTGGTGGGCCAAGGGCCTGCTCTTCGAGAACTGTAGCTGCCAACTGATCTGTCCGGCCCACGTGTCGTTCAAGCAGTTCTGTGAGAACGATCGCTGCACCGGCCACTGGTCGATGCACGTGGCCGAAGGCCGCTACGGCGAGGTGGTCCTGGACAGCCTGAACATCGCGATCGTGTTCGACTCGCCGGTTCAGATGTACACGGGCAACTGGACGCAGGTGTTCTACGTGGACGAGCAGGCCGACGCGGCGCAGCGCGCCGCCTTCGAGACGATCTTTCGCGGGCAGGCGGGCGGTCCGTGGGAAACGCTGGCGCGGTTCGTCTCAACACAGCTCGACACGCAGTATGTGCCGATGCGATTCGAGGACGAGGGACGCGTGAAGCGGTTGACCGTTCCGGATCTGTTCGAGACGACCGTGCAGGCCATTCGCGGCAGCGACGACCGGGGTGAAGCGGTGCTGTCGAACCTGCACAACGTCATTCACGGGCCGGTCCACGTCCTCGGCTTTGGCAAGACCACCTGCGTCGACGGTCCGTTCAAGATCCACAACGAGAAGACCCACGGGCTGTACTCCGATTTCTCGTGGACCAATGAGAGCTGAGCAACAAAGTCTCTCGTCTCTGGTCTCTCGTCTCTCGCAACAGCCTGCAGATCGAGAGCCGAGAGCCGAAAGCCGAGAGCCGACAAGCGTGAGTCCCCAATCGAACGCTTCGATGTGGGCTGCCGTCGCCGAGCAGGATCATCTGCTTACGATCGGCGGCATGCTCGGGCTGCTGACCCTGGCCTGGGCGTACCTGGCGATGACCGCGCCGCATATGGCCGTGGTGCTCACCGGTCCGGACGCCGGCCGGTGGGGCGCGAGCCAGTTCGCCACGGCGGCCGCGATGTGGACCGTCATGATGCTGGCGATGATGCTGCCGACGGTCGCCCCGTGGGTCACCGCGCTGGCGACGCTGTCCGGCAGTAGGTCGCCTGGCAGCCCGGCCATGCCGGCCGGACAGTTCCTGGCCGGGTATCTTCTCGTCTGGACCGGCTACAGTGTGACGGCCGCGTCGTTGCAGTGGGCGCTGCACGAAGGCGGGCTGCTGTCGGCCTCGGCGTCGCTCGCGGGCGGCATCCTGCCTGCGTTCCTGGTCATGGCGGCCGGCCTCTTTCAGTGGACGCCGGCCAAGCGAGCGTGCCTGAAGCACTGTCGGTCGCCGCTCGGGTTCTTTCTCACATCCTGGCGCGCCGGCCGGTGGGGCGCGCTCCGCATGGGGCTGCGGCACGGGTTGTTCTGCGTGGCCTGCTGCTGGGCGTTGATGGCGCTGTCGTTCGTGGCCGGCGTGATGAACCTGGCGTGGATGGCGCTGGTGACCGTCTTCGTGCTGGTGGATCACGCCGTGGCGCGGGGTGATGGCTTCGGGCGCGCGGCCGGCGCCGGTCTGGTGGCCTGGGGCGTCTGGATGATGTGGTGAGCCACGCGATCAACCATGAAAACACGGGTCGTCGTCGTCGGCGGAGGGGTCATCGGCATTTGCTGCGCCTACTACCTGGTGCGACGGGGCGCCCAGGTCGTGGTCCTCGAGCGCAAGGGGGTGGGCGAAGGCGCGTCGTACGGAAGCGCCGGCATCATCGCCGCCGGCCACCCGCCGATGAACAAGCCCGATCGGGTGAAGCAGGCCCTGACGAACATCCTCGATTCGACGACGCCGCTGTACATCGCCCCGAGGTTCGATCCCGCCCTGGCCGCCTGGCTCTGGCGGTTCAGCGCCAACTGCACCGAGCGCAAGCTCAAGGCGAACATGCAGATTCTCGGGCCGCTCGGCCACGCCACGCTCGAACTGTTCAGGCGGCTCGTCGAGGAGGAAGGCCTCGACTGCGGGTTCCGCGAAGCCGGCTATTACGAGGTCTGCCGCACCGAGAAAGGTGTCGACCACGCCTATCGCGACGTCCTGCTGATGCGCGAGCAGGGGTTCAGTGCGGAGGCGCTCACCGGAGCAGAGCTCGACCGACGGGTGACGTCGCTCAGACCCGGGACGAGGGGCGGTGCCTTCTTTCCGGAGGCGGCCACCTGCGACCCGCACCGGTTCGTGACCGAGCTCGCCGATCGGACAGAGCGGCAAGGCGGGCGCATCGAGGTGGGACAGTCCGTAGTCGAAGTCGAGGGCGGCGCGTCGCCCGTTGTGCGCACGGCGGAAGGTCAGCGGTTCGAGGCCGACGCCGTGGTCCTGGCGACCGGGGCCTACAGTTTGGAGCTGGCGCGCAAGCTGGGATGCCGGCTGCCGATCCAGCCGGGCAAGGGGTACCACCGCGATTTCGAGGTCGGCGACGGCGGCGCGCCGCCGCTTGCGGCGGCCTACCTCCTGAGCGAGACGTCTATTTTTTGCACGCCGATGGCCGGCCGCGTCCGGTTCGCCGGCACGATGGAGTTCTCGGGTCTCAATCACCGGATGCGACCAGCCAGGCTCGCGCAGCTGACGACGGGCGCCGGCCAGTATCTGGAAGGTCTCGGGACGCGCCGGATGACGTCGGAGTGGTGCGGCTTGCGACCCTGCTCGCCCGATGGCCTGCCCGTGGTCGGACCGGTGCCGGGGCAGCCCAAGATCTTCGTCGCAACCGGGCATGCCATGTCCGGGTTGACGCTCGGCCCGGTGACCGGCTCGCTCATCGCCGATCTCGTGACCGGGGCGACGCCGTCGGTGGACATCAGACCGCTGGAACCGGCAAGATTCTGAGAGCGATGGAGAGGCTGCCGATCGTCGCCGTCATGGGATCGGGCGTAGACGAGCACGAGGATCGCGCGCGGCCGCTCGGGCGCTGGCTCGGAGGGCAGCGGGTGCACCTGTTGACCGGCGGGGGGCGCGGTGTGATGGCGGCGGTCAGCGAGGCGTTTCACGGCGTGCCCGGGCGGCGCGGCCTCGTCATCGGCATCCTGCCCGGCGAGGCGACCGGCCAGCCGCTCGACGGCTACCCGAACCCTTGGGTCGAGATTCCCATCCGTACCCACCTGCCGTACTCGGGGGATCGGGGGACCGAGGTCCGCTCGCGCAATCACCTCAACGCGCTGACCGCGGACCTGATGATCGTGCTGCCGGGCCGCGCCGGCACCGCGAGCGAGGTGCACCTGGCGATTGTCTACAAGACGCCGGTCGCCGCGTTCGTGAACGACGGGGCCGACATCCCAGGCTTGCCGGTCGCGGTGCCGATCTGCCGCACGCTCGACCAGGTCAAGGCGTTCGTGGCCGCGACGCTGAAAACCTGACCACGGGCTGCTAGTTCGAGGACGACCGCCTTGCGAGATATCTACCCTGCGAAGACGAGGTGTGACATGACCTGCTGCCGCGGATTACCTTGTTCATCGTCGCCGTCACGGTCGTGTCGGCGACCCTAGCTCAAGCGCTCGCGCAGGACCGGCGTCCGATGGAGATCGAAGACGTGCTCGCGCTCGCGTTCGTGGCGGATCCCCGGATCAGTCCCGACGGGCGGTTCGTGGCCTACGTCGTCACGACGATGGACTTCGACGAGGACGCCAGCGACTCCGAAATCTGGGTCGTCCGTACGGACGGCGGCGAGCCGGTGCGGCTGACGCAGCACGCGGGTCGCGACAACGGGCCGCGCTGGGCGCCGGACGGCACCTGGCTCGCGTTTCTCTCGGATCGAGGCGAGGAGACGCAGGTCTACGGCATCCGGCCAGACGGTGGCGAAGCATGGCCGGTCACGGACTGGCCGGCGGGCGTCCAGTCGTTTCGCATCTCGCCGGACGGCCAGCGAGTCGCCTTCGTGGCCAAGCCCGAGCAGAGTGACGAGCAGGAGGCCTTCGAGGAGGAGCGCGGCCGGCCGGACGTGTGGGATGAGTACTATCCCGATGAATGGGCGCACCTGTGGGTCGCGCCGCTGGCCGATGGCCAGGCGGGTGACGCCGAGCGCTACTCGCCCGACGAGCTGTTCGTCACGACCCTCGTCTGGGCGCCCGACTCCCGGCGCCTCGCCTTTGCCGCTCGCCCCGCGCCAGACCTCCGCACGAGCCGCGACGCCAACGTCTTCATCGTCGACGACCCAGCAATTGACCCGCGCCAGGTGACGGACCCGAGGGCGACCGCGTACCCCTCTTGGTGGTCATCCACGGTGGGCCGTCGGGTGTCTCGTCAGACCGGTTCTCGCCCCGGCGCGGCGCGTATCCGGTCCTCGTCTTTACCGGTCGCGGCTACGCCGTGCTGCAACCCAACTACCGCGGCTCGACCGGCTACGGCGAGCGCTTCCGGGGTCTCAACCGGGGCGACATCTCCGGACGCGACTGGGTGGACGTCGACTCGGGAGTCGACGCGATGATCGAAGTCGGGATCGCCGATCCCGAGCGGCTCGGCATCATGGGCTGGAGCTTCGGGGGACATCACACGTACTGGGGCATCACCCAGACCGATCGGTACCGCGCGGCGAGCGCCGGGGCCGGGGCGAACGACCTGATCTCGATGTACTCGCAGACCGATCTGCCGGAGTTCTATCACACCTACCTGGGGCCGAAACCGTGGGAGGACTTCGAGCTCTACGAGAAGCGGTCGGCCTATCGCTACGTCGATCGGGTCGTGACGCCGCTGCTCATTCAGGTCGGCGAGCGCGACGAGCGAGTGCCCGCCGAGCAGAGCATCCAGTTCTACGAGGCGGTCAAGAGCATCGGCAAAGCGGAGACGTCACTCGTCATCTACCCCGGACAGCCCCACGGCGTCCGGGCGCCCCGGCTCGTGCGGGACCTGCTGATCCGCAACCTCGAGTGGTTCACGCGCTGGATCCCGCCCGGCACGCCCAGAACCTCGGACGCACAACGGTGACCGCGCGGGGCGCTTCCCTCACCCCGACCCGCTCCCCTCCGGGGAGAGGGGGATCGCAGGTGTTCCTCACCGCGCCGGGTGAGAGGGGTCGGCGCTCCGGTTTTCTCCTTCTTCCCCTGCCTCCTAACTCCTAACGCCTAACTCATTTCTCCCACCACCAGACGGAACACTGGGGATCCGGGATCAGGTACTCCATCCCCGTGTCACCGATCGGCGCGCCGGGCGGCTCCGATGGCGCATCCGGCTGGCCGAACGCTTCGGCCGGGCGTTCGAGGAAGCGGGTGATGTCGCGCGCGACCAGCGTGTAGTGCGCCCGGTCGTCATCGGTGCCGTTGCTCGCCTCGCGTGCGAGCCGTTCCGCGAGTTCCTCGAGCTCGAGCGACGCCACGGCGCGTACCTGCGGCATCGCGGCGGTGTCCGCCAGGCGGGTGATGCGATCGACGACCACGCGCTCGACCGCGCGTCCGATCTCCGCTTCGTAGCTGCTCGCCGGCGTGAGGTCGAAGCTGGCCGCGATGAGTCGGTCCAGGATGTCGTCGAGCCCGGGCAGGGACGGATCGACGGCATGCTGCGCGACCATCCGGGCCGCACGATCGGCGCGCAGCACCATGGCCACGGTGTGGTCGGCAGCGACGACGGCCGGGGAGATCGGGTCGAACATCAGGCCCGTGTAGCGCGGAAACAGCTCGCGATGCCGGCCAAACCCGGTCGGCCGCGGGGGGAGCCGGTCGAGGACGTTATCCGGAATCGCCAGCTCGGCCGGGCTGATCGTACGCATCAACGCGTCGAGCGCCGCACGCTGCGCCTCGGCCGAGACGGGCTCGACCGGCTTCCGGCCGTCGCCCCGCATCGCATAGATGTAGTCCATGCCGCCGATGGCCGACGCGGCTGCGTCGATCTGGAAACGATGGTGCAGGTAGAGCGGCACGAAGACCTCCTCCATCGTGGCAAGCGGCATGTCGCGTCGAATGGCCGCCTCGCCGAAGCCGTCGAGCGCGGCGCGCCGGACGTCGAGCATGCGATGGAGCTCGGCCGCCGGATCGACGCCGTTCGCCCACTGATGCACGCGCGGGTTGGCATCGAGGTCCTGGTTCGTCAGATAGATCAGATCCCGATCCCACGCGTCGTCGAGGATCTGCTGCAGCGACGCCGGCTCGTCGGTGCCCTGCGGAAAGTCTCGATAGCCGTAGGTGATGGCCACCTTGTCCCATTCGCCGATCCCGACGTCGTAGGCGTCCGACAGGTCGATCTCGCCGTCGTCGTCGAGCGTGATCAGCGGATGCGGGTAGTCGAGCACCGAAATTCGCCCTTGTGAACTGGCGTAGTAGTTGTGCCCGAGGCCGAGCGTGTGACCGACCTCGTGCGCCGAGAGTTGGCGGATGCGCGCCAGCGCCATCTCGGACAGTTCCGACGGCATCTCGTCGCCGCCTTCGTAGGGTGACAGCAGCCCTTCGGCGATCAGGAAGTCCTGTCGCACCCGGAGCGAGCCCAGCGTGACGACGCCCTTGATGATCTCGCCGGTGCGCGGGTCGGTCACCCCGCCGCCGCTGCTCCAGCCGCGCGTCGACCGATGTACCCAGTTGATGACGTTGTAGCGGATATCGAAGCTGTCTGCGCCCTCCGGCAGCAGCTCGACGCGGAACGCGTCGCGGTAGCCCGCGGCCTCGAACGCCTGGTTCCACCACTGTGCGCCCTCCAGTAGGGCGGAACGCACCGGTTCGGGCGTGCCCCGGTCCAGGTAGTAGACGATCGGTTCGACCGCATCGCTGATGGCCGCTGACGGGTCGCGCTTCTCCAGGCGGTGGCGCCGGATGAGGCGCTTCGTCATCGCGTCGCCCAGCGGCGTCGAGTAGTCCTGCCACGAGACGCTGCCGAAGCCCGACCGCGGATCGAAGCCGCGGGGCTCGTAGCCCGACCCGGGCAGCTGGACGAACGAGTGATGTTGGCGCAGGGTCACGGCATCGGCCGCCGGCGTGACGTCGGCAACGCCGTGGCGCCGCTCGTTGCGCGGCCCGAACCCGCGGCCGCCCTGGGGCTGACTCGTGAAGGTGACGGTGACGTCGATCTCCGTGTTCTGCGGGAAGCCCTTCGTGCGCTCGAGGTGGACGGCGCTTCGCGACTGGTCGACCCGGTATTGTCCATCCTGGCTCAGCCGTGGAATGACGCCGTGGGTGTCGCGCAGGAGGAAATCGGTCGTGTCGACCAGGACGCGGCCATCGGTTTCGGCCGCGACCGTGAAGCCCCAGAGGATCGACTTGGCAAACGCGTCCTCGACGGCTTGCCGCTCGTCGGGGTTGTCGCTGTCGGCGCGGAACTGGTAGTTCCGCTGCACCATCAAGATCTTCGGGCCAACCCGCTCGAACACGACCAGCCGCGACCGGGTCTGGCCGCGGTCGAGGCCGATGTCGTTCGATCCCAGGCCGGCCGACAGACCCGACAGATACAGCTCCTCGCTGTCGAAGCGGGAGATCTCCAGCCAGAGCGTGCCCGCGGCGTCGTCCCAGAACATCGGGAAGTAGCCGTCGATCGTCTGCATGCCGGCCGTCTTGTCTTCGATTGTTGGCAGGTCCTGCGCCGTCGCGAGGGCCGGAGCGATCAGGCACGACGTGAGAATGGCGATGCCGAGAGTCAAGCCGATGGTGTGTCTGGACACGGATACCTCCGAAGTTGTCTGGTGACGAAGAGTGTGCATTTCTACGGCCCGGCGTCGGTCATTCGATCGTCCGACGTCCCGTACTTCTCGAACCAGTAGCGCAGATAGAGCTGTGTGCGCATGAAGTTCGACGGCCGTGTGCCGGTGCCGTGCGCCTGATTCTTGTAGCGGAGCAGGGCCGTTGGAATCTTCCGGAACTTCAGCGCGCGATAAAACTGCTCCGCTTGTGAGATCGGCGTCCGCAGGTCATCCTCACCCGTAATCAGCATCGTGGGCGTCGTCACGCTGCCGACGTGGAAGATCGAAGAGTGCTCGATCCACAGCGTCGGATCCTCCCACGGCAGCGTCGGGAACCGGTAGTAGGGAAGAATATCGGTCGTGCCGGTCGTGCTCATCCAGTCGACGATCGTGCAGTTGGAGGAGGCCGCGGCGAAGCGGTCGGTCTTCGTGACGACCCACGCGGTGAGAATCCCGCCGCCGCTGCACCCGGTCACGAACAGGTTCTCCGGGTCGACCAGCCCCTGCTCGAGCAAGGCGTCCACGCCGGCCATCAAGTCCTGATAGTCGGGACCCGGGTAGGCGTCGGCGATCATGTTGCCGAACGCGCTGCCGTAGCCGGTGCTGCCCCGCGGGTTCGTGAACAACACGATGTAGTCGTTGGCGACGTGCTCCTGCCAGCCGTAGTTGAAACGGGCGCCGTACATGCTGTGCGGCCCGCCGTGGATGTGCAGCTGCAGCGGATAGGTCCGCGACGCGTCGAAGTCCGGCGGCGTCATGTACCACCCCTGCACTCCCATGCGCCCGAGACCAGTCGCGAATTCGATCCGTCGATGTCCATGACGTACAGCTTGCTGTCGATCCATGAGTCGCGCGTCCAGTCGTAGCCGGTGTAGGCGACCTTCGCCCCGTCCGGCGACACCTTGGGCTGTTGATCGGGGCCGTGCCGATCGGTGAGCTGTGTCACCGCGCCGGTGCGTACGTCGACGACGTAGATTTCCGACTCACGGAAGTGGTAGTCGGCATCCTCGAGTCTCAGGCCACTGAAGAGGATCTGCGATCCGTCCGGCGTCCACTCGACGTTCGTGTGGTTGTAGTTCTCTTCGGTGATCTGCCGGGCCGTGCCGCCCTCGGCCGGGACGGTGAAGATGTGACGCCATCCCACGTCGATGTAGCCGACCCGATCCTGCCGGTAGCGCAGCCGCTCGATGATCTTCGGAGCTTCGGTCCAGTCGGCACCATCGGGGCGGCGCGGCAGGTCGATCGACCAGCTGGTGTCGTCGTCGACGAGCACCGTGAACCCGAGCGTCGTGCCGTCGGGCGACCACGCGATGTTCGACGGACCGTTCTCGACGCGCGTGATCTGCGTGACGGCGCCCTCGTCGTCCATCCATCGCACGAAGATCTGCGATCCGTCAGGTTCACCCGACGCGGTGAAGGTGATGCGGTCGCCGGTCGGCGACCAGCGTGGATCCGATCCGTCTACCAGGAATCGGTTCCGGCTGCCGTCGGCGTTGACGATCCACAGCGACGACTCCTGCTGGTCGTTCATCTTGTCGAACCAGCGTCGCGTGTAGACGACTTGCCGCCCGTCGGGCGATAGTCGCGGGTCGGCGACCGACTCGAAATCGAGATAGGTCGCCAGGTCCAGCGTGCGGATGTCGGACTGCGCGGCGGTGACTGCGGTCGCGGCGACGATGGCTGCCACGGTCCAGCAGAGTAGGCGTTTCGGCACGGTTCCCCCTTCCGGAAGCCTCCTTTTTATCACCTCGCGCCTCCGTCCGTGCGGTATAACCACACTTCTGAGAAACTTCGCGGCAGAAATCACGGGCAGGTGACTGACATGCAGTATCGGAAGATCGGGCTCGTCACGGGACTCCTGGCGTTCGCGGCGGGGCTGGCCGCCGAACCGGCCAGCGCCCAGCCGTTCGACCTGCTCATCCGGGGCGGACAGGTCCTGGATGGCTCCGGTAGTCCCGCGTTTCGGGCCGACGTGGGCATTCGCGGTGACACGATTGCGGTCGTCGGCCGGCTCGACGGCGCGTCGGCGGCCCGCGTGATCGACGCCAGCGGTCGCCTCGTCGTGCCGGGCTTCATCGACATGCACTCGCACGCCGATCGCGCGCTGATTTCGAGCGATCGGACCGCACGCGAGGCGCGCAACCTCGTGGCGCAGGGGATCACGACGGTGGTCGTGGGTCCGGACGGCCGCAACCCGATCTGGCCGATCGCCGACGAGATCGCCGCGTATCGCCGCGGCGGCACCGCGCTGAACGTCGTGCCGATGGTGGGCCATGCCACGGTCCGCGGCGAGGTGATGGGTGACGACTACGAGCGCCCCGCCACCGCCAACGAGATCGAGCGGATGCAGGTGCTCGTGCGCGACGGCATGGAGGCCGGCGCGTGGGGCCTCGGCGCCGGACCGGAGTACCGGCCGGGGCGTTTCAGCACGACGGCGGAGCTGATCGAGCTGGCGAAGGTGGTGGCCGACTACGACGGGTTCTACTACGCGCACCAGCGAAGTCAGTCGCCGCTGCCGCGGTGGCAGACGCCGAGCATCGTCGAGGGATGGCGGCTGAACGGCACCGACGGGATGCGCGAGACGATCGAGATCGGGCGCGCGTCCGGCATCCGCGTCGTCGGCAGCCACATCAAGGCGAAGGGGCCCTCGACGTGGGGGCATTCGTCGGTGGACGTGCTCATGATCGACCGGGCGCGGGCGGAGGGTGTGCAGGTCTACCTCGACCAGTATCCATACGAAACGTTCGGCGGCGGCGCGACCGGCGTGATTCCGCCCTGGGGCTTCGCGCCGCCGGGGACCGATCGCAGCGGCGGCAACGACGCGCCGCTCTGGCGCACGCCGGGGCTGCTCGGTCGCGACAACCTCCGGCGCAACCTCGACGACGCCATGTACGGGCCGATGCTGGTCACTGACATCGAGTTCATGCTGGATCTGCAGGGCGGCGCCGACCGGCATATCGTCGTCTTCGCTCCGCACGATCCGAGTCTGGTCGGCCGGACGTTGAGCGAGATTGCCGAGGCACACGGCCGGACGCCGGTGGAGCAGCTCGTGGACTTCGCGCTGATGGAGATGGAGGCGGGGGACGAGTCGATTCGATCGGGCGTGCTCTTCCGTCCGATCGCGGGCCACGAGTTCGACGTCGAGAATTACATGCGCCAGGAGTACACCGCCACGGGAACCGACGGCGGTGTGTCGCTCGAACCGAGGCCCGGGCAACATCCGCGCTACTTCGGCACGTACGCCCGCAAGCTCACCCACTACGTCAAGGCGCGCGGGGCCATCTCGCTGCCGTTCGCGATCCGTTCGTCCACCGGTCTGCCGGCGCAGATCATCGGGCTCCCGGATCGCGGCTACGTGCGCGCCGGACAGAAGGCAGACCTGGTCGTGATGGACTTCGATCGCCTGGAGGACCGCGCCACTATTCTCAATCCCGCCCGTCCGCCCGTCGGCTTCGACTACGTGCTGGTGAACGGTGAGTTCACCGTGGAGGGCGGCCGGCCCACCGGGGCGCTTCCGGGCGTCGTCCTGGATCGAAACGAGGTCCGGAATGAGGTCAGGCCCTGAAGTCCGCGCGCGTGCGGATCCTCCGGGCCGTCGCAGCCCGCCACGACGCCATCCGCGACCTCACGCGCGATCTCGTGGCGATTCCGAGTGAGAATCCGCCGGGTGCGCGCTACCGGGAGTGCGTCGATCGGATCACGGCCGCCCTCGGCGCGCTGACGGATCGACCTGGTCATCGTGCCGGACGAGGAAACCGGTGGGCAGTTCGGGTCGCAGCATCTGGCGGCCACCGGGCGGCTGGGCGCCGGCGCCATCGGCATGCTGCTGCCAGAGCCGACCAGCGGCGTTGTTTGGAACGCGAACCGAGGGGCGATCTCGCTACTTGTCACCGTCAAGGGCACGCCGGCCCACGTCGGCCTGCAGCATCTGGGACGCAACGCGTTCGACGACATGCGGCAGGTGGCCGCCGCGCTGGCCGCGCTCAAGGCGGATGTCGAGCGCCGGGTGACCGGGTTCGCCATCGAGCCCGAAGCGGCCCGGCAGTCGATCCTCATGCTGGGCGGCCGCGTCGAAGGGGGGAGCAACTTCAATCTGGTGCCGGGCGAGTGCTCGTTCACCGTGGACCGCCGGATCAATCCTGAGGAGGATCTCGACACGGAACGACGGCGGCTATTCGCCGTGCTCGACCGAATGCGGAGCGAGGGTGTGGAACTGGACGTCGAGGTGATCCAGGAAGGACGCTCGACCGGCGTGTCGGAGGAGACCGCGCTCGCGCGGGCGCTGGCGTCGAACATCGAGACCGTCACCGAGAGTGCCGCCAGGTTCGAGATGTGTCCGGGCCTGTTGGAGACCCGCTTCTACGCGGAGCGCAGTATTGCTGCGCTGGCCTACGGGCCGGGACTGCTCTCGGTGTCACACGGCCCCAACGAGTTCGTGAAGCTCGACGACGTGTACCGGGTGGCGGCGGTCTACGCGCTCACGGCAGCGGACATGCTCGGGAGGCCGGCATGACGGCGCGTCGCGATCGAGGCGACGGCGGTCAAGTAGCCGCGACGGCAGCAGCTCCGCGTCAGGGAATCGTCTTGAGCCCGACGTGACGAGCCGCCGTGCCCAGGCGGGTGTCGTAGGTGACGATGGTCTTGGCGCCCGCCTCGGTCGCCAGGGCCAGGTGCAGGGCGTCGGCGGCTCGGAGGGTGACGGCATCCAGCATGAGGAGACGCTCGGCTTCCCGGTGCACCGCGGGGTCGAGCGTCAGTCGAAGAAAGATCCCCGAGTCGACGGCGTCCAGGATGGTACGGTGGACGAGGCTCACGGCGTCCGTGTCGAGCACGCCTTCCCGGCGGCGCCGCGCGCATGCCGAGACAACTTCCGTGATGCCGAGGTCGGAAATCATCGTCTGACGATAACTTTGAAGGCGCCGGTTCAGTTCGTCACTCTCGGCTTCCGGAAGGTAGAGCTTTGCCAGGGCGCTGGCGTCCAGGTAGAAACCAGGCGGCGGCGCCTCGCGGACGCGGGCCGCTCGCTTCGGGCGATTGGACCGTCTGGCGCGCGCGCGCTTCTTGCTAGAAGCGGTCTTCACGGTCCTCGTTGATGGCCGCGGACACGGATGGCGAAAGGACCGGGAGCTTGCGTCGAAAAGCCCTGAGATCTGGCAGCGGCCGCGTCGTGGCGGTGTCCGGCGGCAGCAGCCTGGCGACCGGCCGCCCGCGGTCGGTGATGACGACCTCCCGACCGGCCTGGACTTCGTCGATCAGGTCGGAGAGGTATTGCCGCGCTTCGCGGATGCCGGCCTTGCGCACATGAGCAATATGCTACATGTAGCACAATCGCGCAAGGGGGAACCCGGCACGCTTCTCGCGTTTCCGCGGGAACGTCGTGGCACAACTTTCGTGCCGCCTCTGACCGCCGGCACGGAAGGCGCGTCTCCGCCGGGGTGTCAGCCACGCACGGACCGGACGAGGCCGGCCGGGCCCCGTGGCTCCACTTCAGCCCACGCGTCGAAACGGCGGACCCGATGGTGATCCTAAGGCCGACGCGAAAACTTCAGACCCGGCTCCCTGTTTCGTCTGATCCGGAGCCTCAGTCCGACACGGCGCTTGGTGACTGGTATGTGAATCAGGTCGTCCTCGACCGTCGGCCCCTGCTCCTCCTCGTTAGCTCTGCCTCCTTGTTGGCCGTTCTTGTTCCGGCTCGTGACGTCAGAACCCTCCCTGACCGATTGGCTGAGATTATCGCCCAACGCCTGGCTCGCCTGGGCCTTCCCAGGAAGCCCATCGACGCGGAGATAGCAGCGATGACACCGCTCCACGTGGCCCCAACTTCGGATCGTTCTGTGCTGGGAATCATGGTCGATTACGCCAAGATGCTCTCGGCATTCCTCGAGCCCGGATTCTCAGATCGCTCCGGATTGATGGCAGCCGAGGAGTTGCTGTGGGACAACCCGTGCCACGCGGGGAAGGCCGCCGAATTCGTCGTCTTCCCTCGGAAGAAGACATCGGCGCTGCTGTTGGCCCGACCGGGTGCTGGCTAAACACGCATCTGCTGCTGTCGCGCGAGGCCAGGTTCCTCCACAAGACCGCGCCTCAGTAGCGCCAGCTGCTGACGTCGGCACCCGCCGGCGCGGTGCTCAGAATCCGTTCCAGCATCCGCGGCAGCACCCGTTGATACGACGTCTGCCCGGGGAACTCCGGCATGCCCGAGTAGCAGTGCGGCTGGCGCGTCCCCCAGTCGAACGATCCTGCGTAGTACGGATCGGTCGTGCCCTCGAGGAACTCCTCCAGCAGGCGTGTGGCTTCCTCGAGGAAATAGGTGTCCATGTCGCCCATGTAGACATGGAGCTTGCCAACCAGCTTCGGCCCGAGCGTCGCCCAGTCGCGCTCGAGAATGTGCCGGAGATCGTAGTTCTCCCGCCAGTACTCGACGACGCCACGGTCGATCTCGCCCGTCCATTTATCGTAGAGGAGTCGAGGGTAGCCGTCGTCGCCGACCGGCCCGTAGACGCTCATGAAGATGTCCATCTGGTCGCCCGAGCGGCCCCGCGAGCCGAGCACCGCCTCGAGGTGGCTGGCGTCGCGCTGGCTGAACCGCACCTGGTCGTCGGTCCCGCGCTGCCACGGCCGTACGGCGCTGGTCTTCCAGGTCGAGTTCGGGCGGAACGCGTTGTCGTCCTCGTAGATGTTGACCAGCTGGAAGTAGCGGAAATCGACCGGGTCTGGGCAGAACGTCCAGACGCCATTGAACAGGTCGGGGTAGAAGATCTGCCAGGCGAGCGATTCCCAGCCGCCGGTGGAGCCGCCCGACAGCGTGCGCGCCCACGGCTCGCCGATCGCCCGGAACTGCGCCTCGACTCGCGGCATCAGCTCCTGCGTCAAGGCGTCGCCGTACGGCCCGTTGTTTGCCGAGTTGACGGCCTAGGAGTCGTCGTAGAACTGCGTGGGGTGCTGCATCAGGACGATCAGGAAGCGTCCCAGCTCGCCCGAGACCCAGTCCTGGAAAAACCGGTAGCGTCCCTCGGCCCGCTCGCGCGCCGCGCCGGTCAGCTCGGGGTCGGGCGGTTCTTCCTGAAACCCGGTGAAGGTGCGCGGAAAGTGTCCGTGCCAGTACACTGCCGGATACCGCGCCTCCGGATGCTCATCGAATCCGTCCGGCAGGACGACGACCGCGCCGAGGTCGATGTCGTGTCCCCACCAGTCGCTCAGGATGTCGCTCCGGAACTTGATGTGTTTGACGTATTCCGTGTCCTCGGGCGGCTCGATCGGCGGGATCTCTTCGGTGAGCGAGATCGACACGGCACCATCCGACGCCGGATCGACGGCGAGCCGCCCGACCGGGCTGTACAGGTTGCCAGGCGACCGGTTCCAGTGCTGGCCTTCCCACTGGTCCATGTGGGCTTTGATCGTGTGGCCGTCGGCGCGCTCGAACGTCGTGTAGACGTTCAGGACCGCTTGGACGAAGTAGTCGCCCGCGGGGATCTCCGCGATCGACTCGATCGGGAAGCCGAGCGCGGTCGCGTCGACGATCGCCGGCTCGCCCGGCGTCAGTCCCTCGACGTCGACGCCGAAGATGAGTGGGGTGTCGAGGCTGCGCAGCCGCTGGAAGCGCGGTTCCGGATCGTCGGACTCCGACACGAGTAGCAGAATCCGCCCGTCCACTGGGCCGTCGGCCATCTCGATCGGGACGATGATCTCGAAACGGAATCCGGGCGCGGCCGCGCCGCAGCTCAGCGCCCCGACCATGACCGCCGAAAGCAGTCCACCCAGTTTCATGTGACGCCACGTCATGGTGTGCTCTTGCGTCATTCTTCCTCCCGGGTTCCGCCTGGAACCGGTTGGCGATAGACTAAACCGGTTTCCGAGCGACGATTGTACTCGCTCGACGGGGCGTGTTCGTCTCGCCGAGCCTGGAGGCAACATGCTGCAATGGTTTCTGATGGTCCTCGTGATGGCCGTGCCGATGACGGCGGCGGCCCAAAGCGACGCCGGCCTGGCCGACGCGCGCGCGTATCTCCGGATTTCAGATCAGCTCGGCACGGCCGGGCAGATCACCTATGACGAGGTGGTGGCGGTGAAGGCCGCCGGCTACGACGTCGTCGTCAATCTGGCGCCGGCCGACGAAGAGCGGAACGCGCTCGAGGGCTTCCACGTCACGCAGGAGGGGATGACCTACGTCCAGATCCCCGTTTCGTGGCAGGAACCCAGTCAACGCGACCTGCAGCTCTTTTTCGACGTGATGAAGGCGAACGAGGACCGGAGCGTCCTCGTGCACTGCTTCGCCAACATGCGCGCGTCGGCATTCGTGTATCTGTACCGCACGTTACACGGTGGGGTTTCGGAAGACGAAGCCCGCGCCGAAATGGCCGAGATCTGGGATCCCGCGAGCCAACCGCAATGGGCGGCCTTCGTCGAGGAGGCGAAGCAGAGGGCCGGGAGTCAGTAGGCGAGCAGGTGGCGTTTTACGCCGCGCGCGGGCGGGCGCGGGTCGTGAAATAGGTCAGACCGGCCTGGGCGACCCCGCCTAGGAGGGCCACCCAGCACTCCGGGGTCGGGTCCCGCCAGCGCATACAATGGGGGTCCCATGCCCGCGGCCGACCCCGTTGCCCTCACGTGCGACCTGCTCCGCTTCGACACGATCAATCCGCCGGGTGAGGAGCGCGTCTGCGCGCATCACATCGGCGGCATGCTCGAGGCGTCGGGATTTCGCGTCGACTATCACGAGTTCGCCGATCAGCGGACGAGTCTGGTCGCACGCCTCGACGGCTCCGGAGACGGCCCGCCGATTTGCTTCACCGGTCACATCGACATCGTGCCGCTCGGGAAGGCGGCGTGGCGCCACGACCCATTTGCCGGCGAGCGCGACGGCGACAGCCTTTTCGGCCGCGGCGTGACCGACATGAAGGGCGGGATCGCGGCGATCGTACTCGCAGCGCAGCGCATCGCCGCGCTGTCAGAGCGGAAGGCCGGTCTCGTGCTGGTGCTCACGGCGGGGGAGGAAACGCGCTGCGAGGGGGCGCATCATCTGGCCGCGCAGCCTGGCGCGCTCGGGTCGGCCGGGGCCATCGTCGTTGGCGAACCGACGGCGAATCAGCCGCTCGTTGGACACAAGGGGCTCGTCAGATACCGCATCAAGACGACTGGAGTCACGGCGCACGCCTCGATGCCCGAGCAGGGCGACAACGCGATTCGCAAGATCGCCGAAGTCGTCCAACGCCTGGAGCGGTTCGACTTTGATATCGCGCCGCATCCGGTGATGGGCTCACCCACCCTCAACGTTGGGACGATCGCCGGTGGTCTCAACATCAACTCGGTGCCCGACGAGGCGGAGATCGGCGTCGACATCCGGACGATTCCGGGCCAGACGGCGGACCAGATCGAGGCTCGCCTGGAAGCCGCGCTCGGCCCGGAGGTCGGTGTGACGAACATCGCCAACGAGGACAGCGTCGTGACCGATGCCCGTGACGAGTGGGTGCAGCAGGTCTACGATGTGATGGAGCCGCTGCTCGGGCGGCGGCCACAGCCGGCCACCGCCGTCTACTTCACCGACGGCTCGGTGCTCAAGCCGGCCTACGGCGGGCCGCCGACCGTCATTCTCGGTCCGGGCGAGCCGACCTGCGCGCACAAGACCGACGAATACTGTTCGATCGTGAAGCTGGAAACGGCGACGGAAGCCTATCTGGACATCATGCGCCGCTGGTGCGGCGTGTGAGAGGAGGACGAGACGATGCGAATGCTCGTGACAGCGAATATGCCGGTCGACGTGTTCAACGACGCGGTGCGTGACGGGTCGGCCGGTCCCAAGCTGGAGAAGATCCTGGCTGACATCAAGCCGGAGGCGGTCTACTTCGTCGAGGACGACGGGGAGCGGACGGCCATCATGATCGTGGACATGGAGAGCCCGTCCGACCTGCCGCGGATCGCCGAGCCGTGGTTTCTCACGTTCGACGCCAGGGTTCACGCCCGCCCGGCGATGACGCCTGAGGACCTGGCAAAGGCCGGCCTCGAGGAGCTCGGCAAGCGGTACGGTTAGCAGCTCGGCGCTTCAGGGCTCAGGGCCGGAAGCGGTCTAGCGCTCCAGCAACGCGCGCGCGCCGGCCCTGATCAGGCCGGCCTCGCCGGAGGCCTGGAAGAAGCTGTATCCCTCCCGGTCACGCCAGCCGAACGGGCCGCCCAGCTTCTTTCCGGCCGCGAGCGTGTCGTCGCGGATCTTGTCGACGAGCGCCTGGTATCTGGGGTCGTCCTGGGCGTAGCCGGTGAAGCTGCCGATGTCGCCGCTCGCCGCGAACACGACGTCGATACCCGGCACGGCGGCGATCTGGTCGGCGATCTCGATGCCGTCCGGCGTTTCGATCAT
Organism: Vicinamibacterales bacterium; assembly: GCA_963667915.2. Taxonomy (GTDB): domain Bacteria; phylum Acidobacteriota; class Vicinamibacteria; order Vicinamibacterales; family UBA823. Next base: position 2,545,081 of record CAXXNN010000004.1, read on the forward strand.
GACGATCATCAGGATGTTGTCGTTGGCGGTCTCGCGGTAGTCTCGCCCCCAGACCGCGTCGTGCTGTCCGCCGCCACGGCTGCGGCGCCCCTCGGGCGGATACTTCGCGTAGCGGACCGCCGCTTCGGCTTCCTCCACCGTGGCGATCATCGGCACGATGATGCCGAGCGCGCCGATGTCCGTCGCCTTTTGAATGTCGCCCTCGGTGGCGTCCGGCACCCGGATGAACGGAATCGCCGGCGCGTCCTTGCAGGCCCAAATCATTCGGGCGACCTCCGAGTAGGTCAGCGGGCTGTGCTGCATCTCGATCCAGATGTAGTCGAAGCCGGCGTTGGCCATGGCGCAGTAGATGTTCGGATCGGATGTCGAGACCGTGCCGCCGAAGATCTGCTGGCCGCTCATCAGCTTCTGCTTCGCCGTGTTGTAGACGCGACCTGGCTGGGCATCGGCCGCTGACGCGGCCAGCAGGCCCAGCGCCGCCGTCAGCACAGCGACTCCGACGATACGTCGTGAGAACATGATTGGCTCCTTTTCAGAGGGTCGCTAGCGACTGTCGACAGACTGGTTCTCGTACCACTTCAGATTTGCGGTGCCCGATCCGATGCAGGCGATGTCGGGGCGGCCGTCGTCGTTCAGGTCCGCGATCGCGCACCCGGCGGCCGCCATGCCGCCGTCGTCGATCACCTGCTTCGTCCACCCGGTATCGGACGATCGGTAGATCGCGACCTGCGCGCCGCGGCGGGCACCGACGACGATCTCATCGTTGCCACCGTCGCCGTCCGCGTCGAGGTCGCCGACGACGAGCGTGTGGCCATCCTCCAAGGTGTCGTCGATCACGTGCCGTGCCCAGGCGTCGCCATCCCGCGTGTAGATGACCACCTGATGGCCGTGCCACGGGTCGATCGTGGCGATGAAATCCTGCCCGCCGGCATGCCCCAGGCCGACCTCGCTCGATCCGCTGGCAGGCCAGTCGGACGGGTCGCCAGGATGGATGCGTGTCCGCGTCCAGTCGCCGCCGGCGTACCGGTGGAGATGCACGCCCAGGAAGCTGGCGCTCAGGAGCGCCTCGGCTGGCGAGTCGCCCTTTAACAGCGCCTGGACTGACGAGTCGGGGTTCCACGTGACCGGCTGGATGCCGTGGACGACGCCGCCGTCATTGGCGATGAGCGTTCTGGTCCAGTCGCCCGGCTCGTAGAGGTAGAGCGGCGTCTCGCCGCGGTAGTCCGGCGGTTGGGACGTCGCGCCGGCGAGCGGCGCATTGACGAGCCGGACGTCGCCGTCGAAATCGATCCATCGCAGCCGATGCGCCATCGGGATGCGGTCGATCTCTCGGACCGACCACGGCGCCGTCGGATCGCCCTGATGGGTGAGGAGGGAGATGATTCCCTCGCTGCGCTCGGGCCGTGTCGAGAAGCCTTCGGCCAGCGCGATCTCCGGGATGCCGTCGCCGTCGAGGTCATGCGCGGCGAGGTTGATCATGCCGGCGCGGTCCGCCGCGATGACGTGCCGCTCCCAGGTGGGGTTCTCGAACCAGAGCAGCTCGGTGAGGCGGCTGGCGAGCGCGATGAGGTCGGGCCGGCCGTCCGCGTTCAGATCCGCCGCGACCACCTGGTAGCCGCCACCAAGCTCCGTCGCGATCGTGTGCGGCGTGAAGGTGAGCTGCGCGCCTGCCGTCACCGGCACGAGGGTGAGAGCGCCGAGGATGAAGGGGCCGAACGTCAGTCGCATGAGTGCTTCCTTGGCTGCGCTACCGATTCCCGCCCAGCTCGATCTTGTAGATGACGTTGTCGCGGTCGCCGGCGACGTAGATTGTACCCGAAGCCCCGACAGCGACGCCGGTGAAGAGATGCGTCCGCGGCATGCCCTGTGCCGGCTCGGCGCCAATGCCGAGATTCGCGACAAGGACCGATCGCTCGCCGGAGTCGAGGTCGATCGCTGTCAGCCGTTCGGCGCCTGTCTCGGCGACGAGCAGCCGGCCGTCGGCGGCGAACGCCATGCCTTCCGGCTGGTCGAGGTCGGAGACGACGAGCCGTGGGTCGGCCAACGGTTCGCCGTCCTCGGCGACGAGCCAAAGCGTCCCGTCGTCCCAGTCGGAGACCCAGAGGCTGCCGTCGCGCGCGACGAGGCCGACCGGCGCGCCGATCCCCTGGTCGCTCTCGGCGATCACGCGGTGCCCATCGCCTTCGAGCAGCAGGACACGCCCCGCGCCGGGCTCTGTCCCGAGCTCCGCGACGACGATCGCGTCGCCGAACCCGACGGCGTTCACCGGCGTCGCGAAGCCACCCCGGGTCGATGCCGGCTGCCGCGTCGTCCGATCCCACGTGTCGACCGTTCCGAAGAAATTGTGCGATAGCACCAGTTGATCGCCGTGCGCGGACACAGTCGACGCGAACAGACTCTCGACACCGAGGGCATCGCCCGTGTCTCCGCCGTAGCGCCGCAGGGTCGCCCATCCGGCGACGTGCAGCACCTCGCCGATCGGCTCGTCGGTCACGGCGAGACCGCCCGGCAGGATCAGGCCGCCGCCGGCGATGACCCGCATCTGGCCCAGGTCGAACAGCTCGATGACGGCGCCGTCGGAGTACTGCGTCACGTAGGGGCGATCCCGGGAGTCGAAGGCGAAATTGTCGGCCCCGCGGAACTCCGCGAACACCTCACGCTCGCCGGTCGCCAGGTCGATCCGCTGCAGCTGGTCGTCGACCAGCGCGTGGAGCCGGCCGGTCGAATCGAATCGAACCGAGTTGGAGGTGCCGCCCAGATCGGCGACGGCGACCTCTATCTCGCCCGAATCGACGTCCACCCGGATGATCTGGTCACGAACCGCCGAACCTTCACTTCGGCTCGGCCCGTAGAGCTTGCCGTCCGGCCCGAAGTCCATCCCGTTGATCGACCCGAAGTCGCTGGCGATGAGCCGCGGCGGCTCGACCAGGTCCGGGTCCAGCTCGTACAGCGCGTCGCCCAGGAAATCCAGGCCGACGAACAGCCGGCCGTCGTCGGACATCGCGATCGGGTTGACGCCCGGCGCGACCTGCTGCTTCGTGACGCTGCCGTCCGGTGCGAGTCGGCCGACTTGGCCGCCGAAGATGTTGGTCCAATAGATGGTCCCGTCCGGTCCGACAACGACGTCGTCGGGACCGTCGACCCCCTGGTCCGGGCCGATGCGGCGAAGCCGTTCACCGGTCCGGGAGTTGAAAACGAGAATTTCCCTTCCGAACAAGCTGGCGACGTACAGCCGGTCCTCGGCATCGAACGCTGCGCCGTTCGCCATCCGGACATCGCCACCTTCGACCAGGACGGTCACCGTCGGCTCGGTCGGCGGGGTCTGGCACGCGGTGATCAAGATGAGGAGTAGCGAGAAGAGACAAGCCCGGTGACCGTTCGTCATGCGTTCAGGTCCTGGCCCTCATTCTTCAAGCCAATGTGCGGGGTGGAGCGCATGTTACAGCAATCGACACTGCCTGCGGCCGCGAGTTGGTGGACGCCTCGAGAACCGCCGCGCGCGGATGTCCGAAGCCGGGCAGGCCGGGTGGTAGAGTACCCGGATGATGCCCGTTCGGCGCTTCCCTATAATCGGATTCCCGGTCATCGTCCTGCTGGTCGCGATGTGGCTCACGGCGCCCCGTGCGCAGGTCCGCCCGACCTACAGCGACGGCGTCGCCGGTCTGTTGCAGAAGCTTCAGGCGCTCCGGACGACGGCCAGCCTCCTCTACGTCGCGGCCCATCCCGACGACGAAGACTCGGCCCTGATCGCGCGTCTGACGCGCGGCGATCACGTGCGGACGGCCTACCTGTCGCTCAACCGGGGTGAGGGCGGCCAGAACATCATCGGGTTGGAGTTGTTCGAGGCGCTCGGCGTCATTCGCACCGAGGAGTTGCTGCAGGCGCGCGCGCTCGACGGCGGCAGCCAGTTCTTTACCCGCGCGTTCGACTACGGCTTCTCGAAGACGCTCGTCGAGGCGCAGGAGAAGTGGGACGAGGAAGCGATCCTTGGCGACGTCGTCCGGGCCATCCGGACCTTCCGGCCGCTCATCGTGGCCGCCCGCTTCTCCGGCACGCCGGCTGACGGGCACGGTCAGCACCAGTTCGCCGGCTACATCACGCCGCTGGCGTTCGAGGCGGCCGCCGATCCCACACGGTTTCCCGAGCAGATCGCCGAAGGGCTTCGGCCGTGGCAGGCGAAGAAGCTCTACCAAGGTCAGACGTTCCGCGACACGGGTGTCGACTATCCGCTCGAGGTCGACACCGGCCGCTACGATCCGATGCTGGGCCGCAGCTACTTCGAGATCGCGATGTACGGCCGCAGCCAGCACAAGTCGCAGCAGATGGGGGTGCTGGAGCTGCGCGGGCGCCATGCCTCACGCCTGCGCCTCGTCGAGAGCCATGTCGCACCGGTGGGGCCGACCGACGAGAGCCTGTTCGATGGCATCGACACGAGCGTGACAGGGCTGGGGCGCGTCGCCGGCATGCCGCGTGGTGTGCTACGGGCCGAGTTGCAGGCAATCGATCGCGCGTCGCTGCGCGCGATGCGAGATTTTGACGCGCTGGCACCGTCGGTCGTCGCGCCGGCGCTGGCCGAAGGGCTGACCGCGGTCCGCACGGCGCGCGCGGCACTGAGGGCGGCGGATTTCGACGCGGCGGCCCGGTTCGACGCCGACTTCCTGCTCGCCCGCAAAGCGGCGCAGTTCGAGGCCGCGTTGGTCCAGGCGGTCGGACTGGTCGTCGACGTGCTCTCGGATCGGGAAACGGTCGTTCCGGGGGAGACCGTCGGTGTTGTGGTGAACGCGTTCCTGCCCGAGACGGCCCCCGTGACGACCCTGTCGGGGCGCGTTGAGGCCCCGGACGGCTGGACCGTCGAAGCGGCACCCGATCTTCGCATCGGACCTCGCGAGCGGTTTCCGTTCTTTCGCGAGGAGGCGGACCGGTCGGACAAGTTCCGCGTCGCGGTTCCCCTACATGCGCCGGTCACGACCCCCTACTGGCTGCGCCAGCCGCGCGCCGGCGACATGTTCGCGTGGACCGACGCCATGCCGCGAAATGTGCCGTTCGGTCCGCCGTCGATCGTCGGCGTTGTGGAGATCGACGTGGAAGGGGTTCGGGTCTCGGTGCGGCAGGCGGTGGAGTATCGCTTCGCCGATCGCATTCGCGGCGAGCTGCGCCGCGAGCTGAACGTCGTGCCGGCCGTGTCGGTCGAGGTCTCGCCGGAACTGGACATCGTGCCGCTGAGCGCGACCAGCCAGCCGCGTTCCGTCTCGGTGCGTCTGGTCAGCCACGCGTCCCGACCGCTCGAGGGCGTCGTGCGGCTGCGGGCGCCGGCCGGCTGGCGGATCGACCCGGTGGAGGCGGCATTCGAGCTGGCAGCCAAGGGCGTCGGCACGGCGGTCGCGTTTCAGGTCACGCCGCCGGCCGGCCGCCCGACCGGGCGGCGCACGATTGCCGCCGTGGCCGAGGTGGACGGCGTGCGGTTCACGGAGACGATGCATGTGATCGAGTATCCGCACATTCAGACCCATCGCATCTACACAGACGCCGCGGTGACGGCCCAGTTCCTGGATCTCGAGGTGGCGCCCGTGTCGGTCGGCTACGTCATGGGGAGCGGCGATGCGGTGCCCGACGCGATCCGCCGGATGGGGCTCGACCTGACGATGCTCGACGCCGAGACGCTGGCGACCGGCGACTTGGCCGCCTACGACACGATCGTGGTTGGCATCCGGGCTTCACAGACGCGCCCGGATTTCGTAGCCAGCCACGGCCGCTTGCTCGACTTTGTCGCGGCCGGGGGCATGCTCATCGTCCAGTATCAGCAAGGGGACTACGTGCGGCGAGGGCTTCCGCCGTTTCCGGCCGAGATGTCGACGCGCGTGACCGACGAGACAGCGCCCGTGACGGTGCTCGAGCCGTTCCACCCGGTGTTCAACTTCCCCAACCGAATCAACTCGCTCGACTGGGACGGCTGGGTCCAGGAGCGGAACCTGTACGCGTTCTCGACGTTCGACGAACGCTACCTGCCGCTCCTCGAGACGGTGGATCCGGGCGAGCCGCCGCAACGCGGCGGGCAAGTCCTCGCGGCGATCGGGGACGGCTACTACGTCTATACGGCCTACTCTTGGTTCCGCGAGCTGCCGGCCGGCGTTCCCGGCGCGTACCGCCTGTTCGCCAATCTCCTGAGCTTGCCGCTAGCGCCCGAGTAGCGCGTGCCAGTCGTCAAGCGGAACTGAACGCGCGGGTGCCGACGGGACAGTAGCGTGGGCACCGACCTCTCACCCCCAACCCTCTCCCAGCGGGAGAGGGGGCAAGGGAAGCTCCGCGACCTTTCTCACGGAACCCGCTCCGAGTAGTTCACGCCCATGTAGAGCCGTGTGATGTTGCCGTCGGCGTCGAGCTCGAAGCGCGCCAGCTCGCCGTGCGGGCCACCGCCGGTTCCTTCGATCTTGAAGGTGTGCTCGCCGAGTGGCCGGAGCACCGACTTGCCGGCCATCGGGTCGTCGCTGAGGGGCGAGATGACGACCAACTCCTCGTTCAGGATCATGACCTGCCGCTCCCCGCCCCGCGAACGGTAGGTGCCGACATACTGCGTCCACGACGGATCGGCCTCGGCCGGCGGCTTCGGCTCCGTCGTGGCGCGTACTATGGCCGGGGCGATCCACTCGAACGCCTTCGTCACGTAGCGGCCGGGGTTGCCGTCGCCGCCGTTGGTGAAGACGACGACGCCGACGTGCTCCTTCGGGCTGAGCTGCGTGCTCGTGCGGTTGCCGGGGTAGGAGCCGCCGTGGCCGATGAGGTCACGGTCCTCCCGATGGGAGATGCTGAACCCCCAACCGTTGCCGCCCCGCCAGTTGTCCCGGAGCCAATGCACCCGCTGCATCTCGCGTAGCGTGTTGGCGCGAAGCACCTCGGTCGTATGGCCGGCGCGCAACCGCATCTGCCAAGAGAGAAACGTCAGCATGTCCTCGACGCTCGACGAGAGCCCGGTCGCCGGGTCGAACGCGCGGGCGTCCACGAACGGCATGACCTCGCGCGGCGTGTCGGGCCAGCGCCGGCCGTAGCCGGTCACCAACTTGGCTCGGTGCGCGTCGCTCGGCACGCCGACGCTCGACGAGATCATGCCCAACGGCGCCATGATCTCCGTTTCGACATACTCCTCGTAGTCCCGCCCGGACGCCATCTCGACGATAGCGCCGGCGAGCGAGAGGCCGAGGTTCGAATACTTCCAGACCGTTTCAGCCGGGTACGCGGTTTGCTGTGATGAAACCGTCTCGCGCAGATCTTCCGCCGTGGGGAAGTCGAACTCGGTCCACGAGGGATGGTTCGACTCGCGCGGCAGGCCGGCCGAGTGCGTCAGCAGGTGTGAGATCCGGATCGGCTCGGCCTCGGGATAGGGATTCTGCATGTCGAACCAGGACAGATGGTCGGTGATCGGATCGTCGAGCCGCAGCTTCCCGGCGTCGCGCAATTGCAGGATGGCGATACTGGTGAACAGCTTCGAGTGCGAGGCGATGCGGAAGATCGAATCGGTTTGCATCGGTGTGCCGCGCTCGACGTCGGCGTGGCCGTAGGCCTTCGCCCAGACGACCTCCTGGTCGTGCACGATGCCGGTGACGAGGCCCGGCAGCTCGATGTTCTTCATCTGTGCCTGGATCCAGGCGTCCATCAACTTGATTTGGGAGCTCACTTCGGGATGCTCGGCGAGGTCGTCGGCCCGCACCGGCGCGCTCCCGAGACAGGCCAGAACGACGACGATGATCAGTCGCTTCATGACATCACTCCTGAGTCGTAGCACATGATGGGGTCGAACGCCCCGCGAGGGCGCGATGGTAGCACGGAAGCCACGCGTGGCAGACGCTCGCGACATTTCGGAGGCTGAGGCGCTTGTCACCGCCGCAGCCTGGCATTAGCATCTAGCATCAGGCATCAAGGTTCTCGGACCGTTCCGAGACATCCGATCGGCGGGTATCCAGTCCGCCGGCATTGCCGGGAGGCCGTTCATGCCGCGTACTATCCTCGCCCTCGCCGCCGTACTGGCCCTCGCCGTCGCCGCGGGACCCCGCGCCCAGATGGCCGGCGGCGGTCAGTCCGAGACGTTCTCGCCCGAGCTGTTCGGCGGCCTGGAGTACCGGATGGTCGGGCCGTCCCGCGGCGGGCGGGTGACGGCCGTCGCGGGCCATCGCGAGCAGCCCTCCACCTTCTATATGGGTGCGACCGGCGGGGGTGTCTGGAAGACGACCGACTACGGCCACACCTGGCACAACGTCTCGGACGGCTATCTCGCGACCGGGTCGATCGGCGCGATCCGGGTCGCCGAGTCCGATCCGAACGTCGTGTACGTGGCGACCGGGTCGGACGGTCTGCGCAGCAACGTGATCATCGGCAAGGGCGTGTACAAGTCGGTGGATGCCGGCGAGACCTGGGAGCATGTCGGCCTCGAAGACACGGGCAACGCGGGCGCCGTGCTCATCCACCCCGATGACCCGGATCGCGTCTACGTCGCGGCCATCGGCAACCCGTTCGCGCCGAATCCGGAGCGGGGGGTCTATCGCAGCGCCGACGGCGGACGCACGTGGGAGCTGGCGCTGTTCGTCTCGGACCAGACCGGCGCGGTCGACCTGGAGTTCGCGCCGGATAATCCGGATGAGATCTACGCCGCGATGTGGGAGGCGGAGCGCAAGCCCTGGACGATCAAGAGCGGTGGGTTCGAGGGTGGGGTCTACAAGTCGTCGGATGGCGGCGACACCTGGGCGCCCCTGACGAACGGGCTGCCCAGCGGGCTGCGCGGCAAGGCGGACCTGGCCGTCTCGGGCGGCGACCCCGACCGGGTCTACGTGCTCATCGAGGCCCCCGGCGACGCCGGCGGCGTGTATCGCTCCGACGACCGCGGCGACACCTGGCGGCAAGTGTCCGATTTTCAGCCGATCCGTAACCGCCCCTTCTACTACTGCAACTTGGAGGCGCACCCGACCGATCCCGACGTGCTGTGGGGGATGGCCGAAGGGCAGTGGCGGTCGGAGGACGGCGGCGAGTCGTGGACGCGCGTGTCGACCCCCCACGGCGACAACCACGACATGTGGATCAACCCGGACTACCCAGAGGTGATGATCCAGTCGAACGACGGCGGCGCCAACGTGTCGCTCGACGGCGGGGACACCTGGTCGACCCAGGACAACCAGCCGACGGCCGAGCTGTATCAGGTCGACATCAGCGACGAGTTCCCCTACCGGTTGTTCGCCGGCCAGCAGGACAACTCCACGATCTCGGTGCCGAGCCTCGTGACGCACCGGCCGCCGGGCGGGCACACGGCGCTCTGGGAGTCCCACGGCGGTTGCGAGACCGGGCCGGTCGTGCCGAAGCCGGGCGATTCCGCCATCGTCTACGCGAACTGCAAGGGGCGGTTCGGACTCTACAATCGGCGGACCGGTCAAGAGCAGCAGTACTACGTCGGCTTCTGGAACATCTACGGCCACAACCCGGAAGATCTGGCGTTCCGTTTCCAGCGGGTTGCGCCGATTCACGTCTCGCCGCACGATCCGAACCGGGTCTACCACACCTCACAGTTCGTCCACGTGACCGAGGACGGCGGCCAGACCTGGGAGACGATGTCACCCGATCTGACCGCGTTTTCACCCGAGACCCAGGTCGTCTCCGGAACGCCGATCACGATCGACGTCACGGGCGAAGAGCACTTCGCCGTCATCTACGACATCCAGGAATCGCCGCACGAGCGCGGCGTGATCTGGGTCGGCGCCAACGATGGTCCGATTCACGTGACGCGCGACAACGGCGCGACCTGGACCGACGTGACGCCGCCGGGCCTCGGGCCGCACGGGCGGGTGCAGAACATCGAGGTCTCGCCGCACGATCCGGCCAAGGCCTACGCCACCATCCTGCGCTACCAGCTCGGCGACTTCGCGCCCTACGCCTTCAAGACCGAGGACTACGGTCAGAGCTGGACTCGCATCACGACCGGCGAGAACGGCGTGCCGAACGACCATCCGGTCCGTGTCGTGCGCGAGGATCCGGACCGCGAGGGACTGCTCTACGCCGGCACCGAGTTCGGCATGTTCATCTCGTTCGACGACGGCGTGCGCTGGCAGCCGTTCCAGCTCAACCTGCCGGCGACTCCCGTTAGTGACATCAAGGTGGTCAACCAGGATCTGGTGCTCTCCACGATGGGGCGCGGATTCTGGATCCTCTACGATCTGACGCCGCTGCACGAGGTGTCGGATCGGATCGCATCGGCCGACGCGCACCTTTTCGCGGTCCGCGACCCGTACCGCGTGTACGGCGTTCGTCGGTTCGGCCGCGGGGCGCCCCGCCCGGACGAGCCGCAGTATCCGGATCCTGGCGCGAACATCGACTACTACCTGGCGAGCGACGCCGCCGGCGAGGTGCGGCTGGAGATTCTCGACGAGGACGGCCAGCTGGTGCGGGCGTTTTCCAGCGAGCCGGCGCCCGAGCCGCCTTCGCCCGCTTCGATGCGCATGCGGGAGTGGCATCTCGAGGCCGTCGGCACGTCGCAGCTGCCGAAGACCGCCGGCATGCATCGGTTTGTCTGGGACCTGCGCCATGCCGGACCGTGGGACACGTCGGACGAGCGATCGGGGCGAAACGGCCCGATGGTCGTCCCCGGGACGTATCAGGCACGGCTGACCGTGGGCAACTGGAGCAGCACGCAGAACTTCGAGGCCAAGACCGACCCGCGCATCGTCGACGAGGGCTGGGTCACGCAGGCCAACCTCGAAGCGCAGGTCGAGCTGGGCCTCGAGGTGCGCGACGCCCTGAGCGATGCGCGACTGGCGGCCGCCAAGCTGGACGCGGCGCGTGAGGGATCGGCCGACGACGTGCGGACCGCGCTCGAGGAGATCCGTGAGGCGCTCGTTACCGCGCCGACCCGATACTCGCGGCCGGTCATCATCGACCAGCTCAGCTATCTGTACAGCAATCTGATCCGGGCCGACCAGCAGCCGGGGCAGGATGCGGTCAACCGCTATCAGGAACTGAACAGCCTGCTGAGTGACCACATCGGCCGGCTCGAGCAGTTGCTGCGAACGAGCAACTCCCGTGGGGGGCAATAGACCGATGCGCCCTCTCGCGGTGATCGCGGGTGGTGCGGTCGTGCTCGGCCTCGCCGCTGCGGCTCGGTCAATTCCGGCGGGGGCGACGGCGACGCCGGAGACAATCTGGGGATACGAGGTCGTCGCCGAGTACCCGCACGATCCGACCGCGTTCACGCAGGGGCTGTATTTCGAGGACGGCTACCTGTTCGAGGGCACGGGCCGCCGAGGGGAGTCGGCACTGCGGAAGATCGAGGTCGAGACCGGCCGGGTCGTGCAGGCGGCGCCGCTGCAGCCCTGGTTCTTCGGCGAGGGCATCGCGCCGTGGGGCGACCGGATTCACCAGCTCACCTGGGTGGCGGGGATCGGCTTCATCTACGACAAGGCGACCTTCGAGCGGGTCGGGCAGTTCGAATACGGCGTCGAGGGCTGGGGCCTCACCCACGACGGCCGGTCGTTCGTGATGAGTGACGGTTCGGCCGAGTTGTCGTTCCGGCATCCGGTGAGCTTTCGGGAGCTCCGCCGGTTGTCCGTATTCGACGCGTCGGGTCCGGTCGCCGAGTTGAACGAGCTCGAGTACATTGACGGCCGCATCTGGGCGAACATCTGGCACGAGGACCAGCTCGTGGCGATCGACCCCCAGAGCGGTGCCGTCGTCGGGCGGCTCGATCTGTCGGACCTGCTCGGGGGCGGCCGCCCGGTGGATCCGGAAGGGGTGCTCAACGGCATCGCGCATAACCCGGAGACGGGGCACCTGTTCGTGACCGGCAAGTTGTGGTCGCGGGTCTTCGAGATCCGGTTGGTCGAACCCGATTGAGGTGCATGCCGACTCTCCTGCAGCAGCCGACCGTCATCCAGGCGGTGGGCAACCAACCGAAGCGGATCGAGGAGTTCGTCGGCCGCGTCAATTCTGGCGACGCTTCCGTGTCCGTCGCGCGCATGACATCGCCCCAAGGCTGGCGCGAGCCGGGACAGCGGCCGGCCTTTCGGGAAGTGACGCTCGTGCTCGAGGGCATGGTGCGGGTGGAGCACGAGGGTGGCGTGCTCGACGTACGCGCCGGGCAGGCGGTGGTGGCGCAGCCGGGCGAGTGGGTACGCTACAGTAGCCCGGAGTCTGGCGGCGCCGAGTACGTCGCCGTCTGCACGCCGGCGTTCTCACCGGAGACGGCCAACCGGGACCCCGATCAGCACGCGTCACCGCGCGTGAAGGCGCCGCGCTGACGATCACAGGAAGGAGCTTTCATGGCGGCGTATCTCGTGGTGCTCGGACGGATCGACGACCAGGAACGGTTTGCCAGGTATCTCGAGGCGGTGGGGCCGACGCTGGCGCCACACGGCGGCACGCTCCTCGCCGTCGAGGATCCGGCCGATGTGCTCGAGGGTACGGCACCGTACCCCCGCGTCGTCGTGCTGGAGTTTCCGACAAAGGCCGCGGCGCGCGAGTGGCACGCGTCGCGTGAGTACCGCGCGGCCGCCGAGGACCGCCTGGCATCGTCGGCGCACGTGTTGTATCTCGTCGACGGGTTCACACCACCCGCATGACGCCCGCGCGGAGGCTGCCGCGGCGCTGGTTCGATCGCCGCTTCACGCTTGGTCTGCCGCCGAGCGCGTTTCCGGAAATCGTGGAGCGGCTGCGGGGGACTCCGGCGCGGGTGGAGGAACGAACGGCGTCCTGGTCGTCGAAGATCCTGGTACGGCGTGTCGGCGACGCGTGGTCGATTCAGGAACACGTCGGGCATCTGGGCGATCTCGAACCCCTGGGCGCGGCGCGGCTCGGCGAATTGCTCCACGGGGCCGACGAGCTGTCTCCGGCCGATCTCGAGAATCGCAAAACGCACGAGGCGGGCCATAACACGCGCCCGCTCGGCATCCTGCTGGCCGAGTTCCGGAGGCGACGCGGGACGCTGGTGTCGGCGCTCGATGGCCTGTCGATCGACCAGCTCGAACGAACCGCCCGGCATCCCCGACTCGGCCAGCCGATGACGATCGTCGATCTTTGCTTCTTCGTGGCCGAGCATGACGATCATCACCTCGCCACCATGACCCTGCTGGCGCGGTCGTGACGGGAGTGTGGAGCGACCACACCTTCGACGGTGGAGATCTAGTGAGAGTTCCATCAAACCAATGAAAGCGGTGGTACTCACGAGATTTGGATCGCCCGAGGTCCTTCAGCTCAAAGAGGTCGAAAAACCCGGTCCAAAAGACAACGAGGTCTTGCTGAAGGTTCACGCGACGGCCATCAACGACTGGGATTGGCAATTCATGAGGGGCAAGCCCCTCGCATTGCGCCTCATCTTTGGCATTTTCAAGCCGAAGGTCGAGATCCTCGGAGCCGAAGTGTCTGGGCGCGTCGAAGCAGTGGGCAAGAACGTAAAGAGGTTTCAGCCTGGCGACGACGTGTACGGAGACATTTCCGAATCCGGTTTTGGCGGCTTTGCGGAATACGTTTGTGCGCACGAGGACGCGTTGGCACGCAAGCCCCCCGAGATGACCTTCGAGGAGGCGACATCCCTCCCGCATGCCTCGATGTTAGCGATGCAGGGCCTCATTGATTGCGGGCAGATTCAGGAAGGACAGAAGGTTCTGATCAACGGAGCGGGGGGAGGCGTCGGCACCTTAGGTGTCCAAGTCGCCAAACTGTACGGGGCCGAGACGACCGGAGTTGATAGCGGAGCAAAGCTGGACATGCTGCGATCCGTCGGCTTCGATCACGTCATCGACTATGAACGGGAGGACTTCACAGATAATGGACAGCAGTACGACTTGATTCTCGACACCAAGACCAACCGTTCTCCCATGAGGTATGCCCGCTCACTGCGCCCCAAAGGAGCGTACGTGACCGTTGGAGGAAACCTGCGTCGACTCTTGCAGGCCCTGTTCTTTGGGCCGTTGATCTCCCTGTTCAGCAAAAAGAGGATACGTATCGTCGCCCTCAAGCCCAACAAGGACTTGAATCACGTCAACGAGCTATTTCAAGCCGGTAAACTCAAGTGCGTGCTAGACGGACCCTTCGATCTCCGTGATGTGCCGGAAGCAATTCAGTTGTTCGGTGCTGGACGGCACAAGGGAAAGGTCGTGATCTCAGTGGCGACGCCTTAGCAGCAGTAGTTCCGACGAACCAAGAATCATGAGAGCCATCGTCTATAGAGAGTACGGATCGGCCGACGTTCTTCGACTCGAAGAAATCGCAAAACCGATTCCGAACGATGCAGAGATACTGATTCGAGTTCGCGCCGCAGAGGTGACCAAGGCCGACTGTGAGCTCCGAAGCTTCAGCTTTCCAGTCAAGTGGTTTTGGTTGCCCCTGCGGCTTGCTATGGGGATCACAAGGCCCAAGCGACAGGTCTTGGGAGGTTACTTCTCGGGAGAAGTCGAAGCTGTGGGCAAAGACGTGTCGAAGTTTAAGGTAGGCGAGCAGGTTTTCGGCTCCACCAGACTTCGAATGGGCGCCTACGGTGAATACGTGTGCCTGCCGGCGGAGTACACGATTTCAGCGAAACCGTCCAACATGAGTTTCGAAGAGGCTGCGGCGGTGCCGCTTGGCGGATTGAACGCTTTTCACTTCTTGAGGATGGCACGAGTTCAGAAAGGCGAAAAAGTCCTGATCAACGGTGCGGGCGGGAGCATCGGCACCTTCGGGGTGCAAATCGCCAAAGACATGGGGGCCGAGGTGACGGCGGTTGATAGTGAGATCAAACAGACCATGTTGCGTCGTATTGGAGCCGACCACTTCTTCGACTACACCAACGAAGACTTCACAAAATCCGGCCAAAGATACGACGTGATCTTCGACATGGTGGCCCGAAGCTCCTACTCGGGGTGCGTTGCCGCGCTGAACCCCAAGGGACGGTACGTGATGGGAAATCCGCGTGTCTGCGACATGTTGCGATCCGCCGTGACGTCCGTGTTCACAGACAAGAAAGTGGTCTTTGCCTTTGCCGGAGAAACGGAGGAAGTGCTCCTCGCACTCAAGGAGATGATCGAGGACGGCAAAATTAGATCGACTGTGGATCGAGTCTATCCCATGGAACGAGTCGCCGAAGCGCATCGTAGAGTAGAAACCGAACAGAGACTCGGAAGCGTCGTTATCTCGTTGTAAGGGCGTGTCTGCGTACATTTGCGATGACGATCGTCGATCTTTGCTTCTTCGTGACCGAGCATGACGATCATCACCTCGCCACCATGACCCTGCTGGCGCGGTCGTGAGCGGCACTCGCCGTGGCGTGGGCCGCCTGCCGGCGGTGGTCGCGTGCGTCGCGCTCGGGGTCGGGGTCTCGTCGAGTCAGGTAGTGATGCCGCAGACCAGGATGTCATCCTGTCCGGCCTCCCCGAACTGCGTGTCGAGCGAGGCGGAGACGGATGACGAGCTGCACCGAATCGACCCGTTCGAAGTCGGCATCGACGCCGCCGACGTTTGGTCACGCGTGCGCGCCGGTGTCGAGGCGATCCCGCGGACCCGGATCGTGGCCGCCACCGAGGACCGTCTGCATGCGGAGTGCCGCAGCCTCATCTTCGGGTTCGTGGACGATCTCGAGCTGGTGTGGCGTCCCGCGACCGGACGCATCGACGTCCGGTCGGCGTCGCGCACGGGACATTGGGACCTTGGCGTCAACCGTCGCCGCGTGGAGCGGCTCCGGGCCCGGCTGCAAATCGACGGTGTGATCCGTTGACCGTCTCGGACGGCAGCCACACGCAGTAAGCGGACGGCAGCACGCCGGTAGGTCACTGCCGAGTTGGGGCCCAGCTGAGCGCAGGTTAGCGCCGGCGCGATCGCCTGGCGTCGCGGTGCACCGCTGCCGCCGCTTCGAGCACCGGGAGGATCAGGCGATCCTGCTGGCGATTTGCGGCCCTCTTGCTGACGATGATCCGCTCCAGTGACAGCACTCTCACTTTCGTGTGGCCTATCGGTATCTCCACCGACGTCGCGAGCTCCGTGTCGAAGTCTTCCAGCCCGTCCATCGTGAGGACGATATCGAACAGCGCAACGCTTCGCCCCGCCAGCATCGGCGGCGTGGTGCCGGTCGGCGGAATGTAGAGACCGCCAACCCGCTCCAGCGCTTTCTTCAGCTTCGGGTCTGCGAGGTCTTTGAACCAGAGGACGATGTCCTGGGTGACGGCCGGCGCACCCTGCAAGGCCGCCGCCGACAGGCCGACGACCATGAACGCGACGCCTTGCCGCACCAGCTCGCGCAGGAACGCCAGCTCTTTCTCAGTGAAGATTGAGGGCGCGGCCACGCAGCAGGCTCCTTCGCAATCGCTCCGCAGGATCCTCCTCCAGGAGGACCAGGGTGTGCCACACGTTCTCGAATGATGTGCCGGGCTGGCTCTTCACGATGCGGTGCGCCTTGCGGAGCATGGCCCGTGCTCGCCATTCTTCCGGCCCGGCCTCCACGAGAAGAGCCGACGGCCGCACGCCGAGCGTCCCGGCCAGGGACCGCACCGAGCGCGGCAGTACGGAGTCCTTGCGGACCAGCGAGTAGTACGCGGTGCGGCTGACACCCGCCTCGTGGAGTAACGCTTGCAGCGAGATCCCTCGCCGGGCGCAGTCCCTGCGAATCCGATCCGCATCCAATCTCATGTCATTACTGTACTATATTTTAGGACACTCCAATTGTCCGCACCAGGGTCAGATTTTCCGTCGTTCCTTCGTCCGCCAATGTTTTCAACAACTTCTTGTCCCACTTCGGGCCCCGCGGGCACATTCGCGGGCCGTTCGCACCCAGCCGGCCGGCTGCCATAGACTGAAGACTGACGCCATGAGTGTGAATCGAATTCGCGGCCTCGGTCTGTGGGTGGTGGTCGCGTCCCTCGGCGCTGCGCCGGCAGCCGGCCAGGACAGCGCGCCCTTGACCCGCGCCGAAGCCTCTGGGTTCACCGAGACGACGCGGCATGCCGAGGCCGAAGCCTTCCTGCGCGCGGTGGCCGAGGCGTCGCCGCTCATTTCACTGACGAGCTTCGGGTACTCGATGGAGGGCCGGACCTGGCCGGTTTCAAGGGGTCGTCGCAACACGTCCTCACTGGTGTGAGAGTAGCAGTTCGTTGAAGGCTTCGGATGGGGTTCTCCAACCGAGCGTCTTCCGCGGGCGGCGGTTGAGTGTGACCGCGACAGCAGCAATGTCGCTAGCGCTGTGCCTATTGAGGTCAGTACCTTTGGGGAAGTACTGACGCAGCAGGCCGTTGGTGTTCTCATTCGTGCCGCGCTGCCACGGACTGCGAGGGTCGCAGAAGAATACTTGCAGCCCAGTGTCGATACGCAGTTGGGCGTGCTGGGCCATCTCCGCGCCTTGGTCCCAGGTCAGTGACCGACGAAGCTGGTCAGGGAGCGTCGTGATCGTCGACGTGATCGCATCCCGTACGGCGTCGGCACCATGCCCCGTAAGAGCCGGACCGTTCTTGACCCGGAGTCGGCCAGGTTCGGCCATGCGGGGCAGGTGGAGCAACATCGTAAATCGGGTGGTGCGTTCGACCAATGTGCCGATCGCAGAGCTGCCAAGTCCGATGATCAGGTCGCCTTCCCAGTGTCCAGGAACGGCTCGGTCCTCGGCCTCGGCGGGCCGCTCGCTGATCATGATGTCGGGACCTACAAACTCCTTGCCGCGACCACGGCGGCGAGCCCTCGGCACGCGCAGCGCCCGCCCGGTGCGCAGGCATGCCGTCAGCTCGCGGCGCAGTGCCCCCCGCCCCTGGATATACAGCGCTTGGTAGATGGCCTCGTGCGAGACCCTCATCGATGCATCGTCGGGATACTCTATCCGGAGCCGATGGGCGATCTGCTGCGGGCTCCACGACGTCGCCCAATGTCGGTCCTGGCGGCGGCCATGACGTCGACCACTCCAGGAGCCCACGTTGGGGCCAGGCACGGGCGTCCCGTTCTCAGCCATGACCGTGCCTGCGAGGCGGTCCTGCACGTAGCTCCTCAGCCGATCGTTCGCGGCCAGCTTGGCTATCTTCGGGCGCTTGGCACGTCGCTCGCTGTGCCACTGCGCAGTCGACGCCCGATACGCCAGACCGCCGCTGCGAGTCGCGGCATTGCGACGCAGTTCTCGCGAGACAGTCGACGGGGCTCTACGGAGCCGCCGGGCCATGTGGCGCACCCCGGCGCCCTGCGCGCTCAGGATCGCGATCTCTTCCCGCTCCGCAAAGGACAGGTAGCGAGCCGATCGGGGCGCCAAGCTGACCGGCGGCATACCCCCGCCCCCACGGAACCAACGACCACCCACGGGCGGCGACACGCCACATGACACAGCGGCATCCTCACTCGACAGCCCCCGGGCGATCGCCTTCCAGAACCGTTGCTGCTCCTCACGCCCCGCTACTGGCGGGCGACCAGGCGAACGCATCGCAGGCCGACCCGCCCGGTCTGACCTTCTCCGTCTCCGTTTCTGCATCGCAGCACCTCATCATCGAGGTGTTGCGACGACCAGTTGAATTCACCCTGTGGCTCGCCGTCGTCGGCGACACGGAAGCGACGCCGCAAGCGGTCCGCGCGAGCGGCAAGACGCGCGTCTACATTCAAGGCAACATCCACGCCGGCGAGGTCGAGGGCAAGGAGGCCATGCTGGCACTGCTCCGTGAGATCGGGTCGGGCGCGCATCGGGGCTGGCTCGACTCGATGGTGCTGCTGGTGGCCCCGATCTACAACGCCGACGGGAACGAGCGCATCGCCTTGACCAACCGCCGCCTGCAGCACGGCCCGACCGGTGGGATGGGCCAGCGGCCGAACGCCCAAGGCTACGATCTCAATCGGGATCACATGAAGCTGGAATCGCCCGAGGCGCGCGCATTCGCGCGGATGCTGCGCGACTACGACCCGCACGTGCTCATCGATCTGCATACGACCAACGGGACGCATCACGGCTACCACCTGACCTATGCGCCGCCGCTGCATCCGAACACGGCCACGCCCATCGTGGAGCTCCTGCGGGAACGGCTGCTCCCGAGCGTGAGCCGGGCCATCAAGGACCAGGACGGCTGGGACTTCTACTACTACGGGAATCTGCCGCGGCAGGGGTCGACTCAGCAGCGGGGATGGTACACGTTCGATCATCGCCCCCGGTTCGGCAACAACTACGCCGGACTCCGCAACCGCGTGGCGATTCTGAGCGAGGCGTATGCCTATTTGCCGTTTGAGGATCGCATTCAGGCGACCCAGCGGTTCGTCGAGGAAATCTTGACCTACGTCAGCGCCGACGGGGCCGAAATTCGCCAGATCGTGGCCGACGCCGACGCCGCCTCCATCATCGGTCAGCCGCTGGCCGTGCGCGCCGAGGTCGAGCGGTCGGTGGAGCGGGTCGAGATCTTGCTGGGCGAAGTCACGACCGAGCGGCATCCGTTCACCGGTGAGACGATGCTCCGGCGCGTCGATCGTCAGATTCCGACCCGGATGTACGAGTTCGGCACGTTCACCGCGTCGGAGACCGAGCGCGTGCCGAGCGCGTATTACGTGCCAGCCTCGCTCGATGCGGTGATCGACCGGCTCGGGGCGCACGGCATCCAGACGGAGGAGCTGGGCGTGCCGGTGACGCGCGAGGTGGAGCAGTTTCGGATCGAGACGTCGGTGGTAGCTGAACGAGAGTTCCAGGGGCATCGCGAGCGGACGCTGACCGGCGCCTACGAACTGGCTGACGTGACGCTCTCGGCCGGCACGCGCATGGTTCCGGTCGATCAGCCGCTGGGCCGGCTGATCTTCATGCTGCTCGAGCCTCGCTCTGACGATGGTCTCGTCAGCTGGAATGTGCTGGACGACGCGCTCGAGGCCTCCGACGTCTATCCGATCGTACGCTCGGTGCGGTGACGGTGCCGATGCGTTCCGCCGGGAACAGGGCCGGCAGATCGTGACGGCCCTCGTCGTCGTCGCGCTCTGCGGCTTCTCGGTGTCGCTGCTCACCCTGTTCTCCGGATTCGGGCTGGGCACGCTGCTCTTGCCGGCGTTCGCGATCTTCCTTCCGGTCGAGGTCGCTGTCGCCTCCACGGCCATCGTCCACGCCGCCAACAACCTCTTCAAAGTCGGCCTGCTGGCCCGGTCCATCCGCCGCGACATCCTCGTGAGATTTGGCCTACCCGCCGCGTGCGCCGCCTTGGCAGGTGCGCTGACGCTGGTGTCGATCTCCACCCAGAGCGGCCTGGCCACCTGGTCGTTTCTGGGGCGCGCGGCCGAGGTCACGCCGGTCAAGCTGGTCATGGGGATCTTGATTCTCTTCTTCGCGGCGGTCGAGCTGGCGACGCCGAGGCGCGAGTGGGGCGTCTCGCCGCGCTGGCTGCCGGTCGGGGGCGCCTTGTCCGGGTTCTTCGGTGGGCTGTCGGGGCACCAGGGCGCGGTGCGCGCCGTCTTCCTGACGCCGCTGCGCCTGTCACCCGTCCAGTTCGCGTCCACCCAGGCGGGGCTGGCGCTGCTCGTGGACGGCACGCGGCTCATCGTGTATGGATGGTCCTTCGCCCTGATGCGCTCGTCGGCCGGGCCTGCCGTGATTCCCTGGACGCTGGTCGTGGTGGCGACGGTGTCCGCCTTCACCGGCTCCCTGCTCGGGACGTACCTGCTGCCGCACGTGACGCTCGACAGCGTGCATCGATTCGTCGGGGGGTTGCTGATCGTCGTCGGTCTCGCGCTGGCCGCGGGGATTGCGTAGCGCCGGCGTGTCCGGCCGCGGTCGCACCTCGTGGTAGTCTGCCGTCCGATCGGTGGCCGGCGTGGTCCAGTGTGTGTGCCATGAAATCATTCTGGCTGTCGTGCGTCTGCTGCACCGTGCTGGGGACCGCCGCGACGGTGGCCGCTCAGGCGACCGGGCCGCCGAACGACTGGGAAAATCCAGCCGTCATCGGCCGCAATCGGGAGCCGCCTCACGCGACCTACACACCCTACCCCGACCGTGAGAGCGCGCTGAGGGGCGCCGCCGCCGGGTCGCCCTTCTATCGATTGTTGAACGGCCCGTGGAAGTTCCGATGGTCGGCGCAGCCCGAGGCTCGGCCCCAGCGGTTTTACGAGGAGGCGTTCGATGACTCGGGCTGGGACGAGATCGCCGTGCCCGGGAACTGGCAGCGACAGGGCTACGGTTTTCCCATCTACGTCGACGAGCCGCGCGACCGGCCGCTGATTCTGTGCGAGTACGCGCACGCCATGGGCAACAGCGTCGGCAACCTGCAGGACTACTGGGACGTCATCTACGCGAACGACCAGGTCAAGAAGGTCTATCAGAACGTAACGGCGACGCCGATCGACCTCGGCGCCGGCCGGCTCCGGATCGGGAACCGGTTCTTCTTCCGGGGGCTGGACGACATCACACTGCAGTGGACGGTCCGGGGCAACGGTGAGGTCATCGCCGAGGGACGGCGCACCGATCTCCAGGTTGCCCCGCAGACCTCGGCCGAGGTGGTCCTGCCACTGCCGGCCGTGACGCCGGAACCCGGGGTGGAGTACTTCCTCGACCTGAGCTTCCGAACCGAACGGGCGGAGGGGCTCGTCCCGGTCAACCACGAGATTGCCTGGGCGCAGCTGCCCCTGCCCTGGTGGGAGCCGGAGCGCGCGGTGGATCTCGCGCGGGTGGTCAAGCTGGACCCGCGCCAGACACCGGAGACCTACCGCGTCGTGGGGAGCGACTTCACGGTCACCTTCGATCGACGCACCGGTGAGATGTCGTCGCTGACCTACGACGGCATCGAGATCCTCCAGCAGGGGCCGCAGCCCAATCTGTGGCGGGCGCCGACTGACAACGACTACGGCAACGACATGCCGGCGCGTCTGGGCGTGTGGCGAGAGGCCGGCGCCCGGCGGCGCATCGATCGGGTGTCCATCAAACAGAATTCCGACCGCGACGTCGTGGTGGACGTCGAGGCGACCTTGCCCGTCGGCGAATCGAAGTTCTACATCCGATACCACGTGTTCGGGAGCGGCGACATTCTCGTCGACAGCCGTTTCCTGCCAGGCGCGATCGGCCTGCCCGATCTGCCGCGCCTGGGCCTGACGCTGGTCTTGGCGCCGGCGTTCGATCAGCTCGAATGGTACGGTCGCGGGCCGCACGAGAGCTACTGGGACCGGAAGACCGGAGCCCGGGTGGGCCGCTACCGCGGCGCGGTGGCGGACCAGCTCCATCCCTACGTGCGGCCGCAGGAGAACGGCAACAAGACCGACGTGCGCTGGGCGTCGCTGACGAACGCCCAGGGGATCGGCCTGTTCGTGGAAGGGTTTCCGCTGCTCAACATCAGCGCGCACCACTACACGAACGCCGACTTCGACGCGGGCGACGACAAGACCGGCCGCCACACATTCGACCTGCGCCGGCGCGATCTGGTGACGCTCAACATCGACTACCTGCAGATGGGCGTCGGCGGAGATACGAGCTGGGGTGCGGAGGTGCACGAGCCGTACACGATTCCCGCGCAGGAGTACGCCTTCCGGGTCCGGTTGCGGCCGTTCCGCGCGAGTGAGACGCCGCCCGCGGATCTCGGCAAGCAGAAATTCTGGACCGGTGGCACCCGGTGGTGACCCGGCCTTCACAACGCTGGGATCCCGAAGAGTACGCCCGCACGGCGCGCTTCGTGTCCGATCTCGGCGCGGCGGCGCTCGCGCTGCTCGATCCGGCGCCGGGAGAGCGAATCCTCGACCTCGGCTGCGGTGACGGCGCGCTGAGCGAGCGGATCGCTCGAGCCGGCGCCGACGTGGTGGCCCTCGACAGTAGTCCTGAGCAGGTCGCCGCGGCCCGCGCGCGCGGCGTGGCGGCGACGGTCGGTGATGTGGCGGCGCTGGAGTTCACCGGCGAGTTCGACGCCGTCTTCAGCAACGCGGCGCTGCACTGGGTCACGTCGGCCGACGCCGCTCTCGCCGGTATCCACCGGGCGCTCCGCCCCCGAGGGCGCTTCGTCGCCGAATTCGGCGGCGCCGGCAACGTGCAGACCATTCGCGCGGCGCTGGTGGCCGCGCTCGACCGGCGTGGTGTCGACGGCCGTGCGGCCGACCCGTGGTATTTCCCCGGCGTCGAGGAGTACTCGACACGCCTCACCGGCCACGGCTTCTCGATCGATTCGATCGAGCTGTTTCCTCGTCCGACTCCGCTGCCGGGAGACGTCGTCGATTGGCTCATGCTGTTCGCCCAGCCGTTCTTGGCAGCCGTGCCGGACGATGCGCGTGCGGTCGTGGTGCAGGAGGTTCGCGATGCGGTCCGACCCCGGTTGCAGCGGCCGGATGGCTCCTGGACGGTCGACTACGTGCGGCTGCGCGTCAGGGCCCGGAAAGAGGGATGACCGTGCCGCCCCGGCCGGCCGCGTCGTGACCTCCCACGCCTGGACACGCAGCTGCGGCCGCGTCGTATAGGGCCGGGCCGCCGATACTGGCCTGCAGAAACGGAATAGCATGGGCTGCGACCCGTTTTCGTCTTGCGCTCGCGACAAATTGAGCGACAATCGACGCCACTGAGATGGTCAGAGCTGCCAAAGCGTCGATCGGCGTCGTTGTCATGGCTCTCCTCATCGTACCGGGCGGAGCGTTCTGGATGGCGCGCGGCGAGGCGGCGCGGCTCGTGACCAGCCCGCTCGACAGCCGCCGGCCGATCCGGGAGACGCCGGCCGACGTCGGCATGACGTATCGCGACGTGCAAGTCGCCAGCGCCGACGGCCTGAATCTGGCCGGCTGGTGGACGCCGTCACGCAACGGCGCGGCGCTTATCCTCCAACACGGCTACAAGACCAACCGGTCGACCGAGTTGCTCGGGATCGCGGCGCTGCTGGCCGAGCACGGCTACGGCGTCCTGCTGTCGTCAGTGCGCGCGCATGACGTTAACGGCGGTGAGGTGATCTCGTTCGGGTTGGAGGAGATGCCGGATCTGGCGGCCTGGATCGAGTTCGTGCGCACCGCCGACGGCGTCGATCCGGAGCGTATTGGCATCTTCGGCAACTCCATGGGCGGCTCGCTCGCCATCCAGGCGGCCGCGCAGTTCCCGGCCATCAAGGCTGTCGTGGCCCACAGCGCAACGGCGTCCATTCGCAGCACGGTCGAGACGAGCGTGAAATACTTCACCGATCTGCCGCCGTTTCCGTTCGCGCCGATGATCCTGTTCTGGGTCGAGCGGGACTGGGGTATCGACCCCGACGTGCTCGACTTCACCGCGTGGATCGACGATCTCAGTCCGCGACCCGTCTTCCTCATGCAGGGCGGCGCCGACGCCGTGATCGCGACGTCGAGCGGGCAGCGCCTCTACGACGCGGCCAAGGAGCCCAAGGAGTTGTGGTTCGACGCGGCGCTCGATCACGTCGCGTTCTTCGACGACCGGCCGGAGGAGTTCGAGCGTCGGGTCGTCGGCTTCTTCGACCGGTATTTGCTGAGAGCCGACCCGGAGATCGATGGCGCGTCTGCGTCTGATCCACTGGCATCCCGCTGACGCGCGACGCCACGCAACAGTCCTGCGGCGGGCCGGACACATCGTCGGCGCGGGGGCGTTCCGCGGGCCGGACGAGTGGCGATCCCTGCGACGGCGTCCGCCCGACGCGCTCGTCATCGACCTGTCACGGCTGCCGATGCAGGGACGGGATCTGGGACTGGCCGTGCGACATGCCGCACAGACCCGGCGGGTGCCGATCGTCTTCGTCGACGGTGCACCGGAGAAGGTCGCGCGCGTCCGCCGGGACCTGCCCGACGCGACGTTCACGCCGTGGCGGGCGGCGCTTGGCGCCATCCGACGGGCGATCGCCCACCCGGTTCGCGATCCGGTCGTTCCCGCCTCGGCGATGGCCGGCTACGCCGGCACGCCGCTGCCGCGCAAGCTCGGGATCAAGCCGGGCGGGAAGGTCGCCCTGGTCGGCGCGCCGGATGGCTTCGCGGCCACACTCGGCCGGCTGCCCGACGGGGCGCGTCTGATCGGTCCGGCGGCGCGGTCGCGTGACCTGACGCTCTGGTTCGTCCGGTCGGCGTCCGTGCTGCGGCGGCGCATCGACCGGATGACGCGGGTAGCGGATCGCGGCGGACTCTGGATCATCTGGCCGAAGCAGGGATCGGGCATCCGAACGGACGTGACCCAGGCGGTGGTTCGAACGACCGGCATCGCCGCCGGTCTGGTCGACTTCAAGGTCGCTCGAATTGACGAGGTCTGGGCCGGCCTGCGCTTCTCACTGCGGAAGTGAATGGCCTTGGAAGAGAAAGAAAGAATGAATGAATGCAGCGCAGTCCTTTAGGGCTGCGTGGGCGAGCCCGCAGGGCGAAGCCCTATCGAGCAGGAGGGACTTCGCCTGCGGCTCGTTCTCGCAGGGCTCAAGCCCTGCGCTACATGCGGGTGGAGGGCGGCTCCTTCGTCGCCAGAATCCTCGCCGTTTCCTCCGCCACGTGCTCGACGCACGTGTCGATCTGTTCCTGCCGCGTGCGGAAACTGAGGACACAGACGCGTGCCACGAAGCGACCACCGGCCGGGCAGCCGGTCAGCATGACCTTGCCCCGGGCGGTGACACGATCCAGCAGCGCCTGCGTCGCCGCGTTCTGCTCCTGCACCGTCGATCCCGGCCATTCGAGGTGAAACGTGAACAGTGAGAGCTGCGGCGGTGCATCCACGACGACGCCCGGCAGCTGGCCGATTGCCTGGGCTGCCCGCAACGCCAGCGCGCGCTTCTCGGCGACCGCAGCGCGCAGCTTCGCGGCGCCGTAGAGCTTCACCGACAGCCAGACCCGCAGACCCGGGAACCCGCGCGTCAAGTCCGGTCCGTGCTGGCTCGGGTCGTAGCAGTCATCCCCCTCCGGCATCGCCGGCAGGTAGTCGCCCGCCGCTGCGTGGACCCGGCGCAGGACCGAGCCATCGCGCACGAGGAGCGCGCCGG
Source organism: Vicinamibacterales bacterium (assembly GCA_963667915.2). GTDB lineage: Bacteria > Acidobacteriota > Vicinamibacteria > Vicinamibacterales > UBA823. Next base: position 2,570,916 of record CAXXNN010000004.1, read on the forward strand.
TGCCATAGGGCAGGAACAGTCCCTTGTGCGGATCGAGCGTCAGCGAATCGGCGCGCGCCAGCCCAGCCAGGAGCGGCCTGAGCTCCGGACACATGTAGAAGAAGCCGCCGTAGGCGCCGTCGACGTGATGCCAGAGACCTTCGCGGGCGCAGAGGTCGGCGATTGGGCCGAGCGGATCCACCGCGCCGGTGTTCGTCGTCCCGGCCGCCGAGACGACGAGAAACGGCCGCAACCCTGCACCGCGGTCGGCCGCGATGGCGTCCGCCAGCGCGCCGGTGCGCATCCGGAACTGGTCATCGACCTCGATCCGCCGCACCCGGTCGGGCATGATGCCGGCGAGCTTCGCGGACTTGGCCACGGAATGATGCGCCTGCGCCGAGGTGTACGCGACGCCTGGCCGGATGTCCGGACCCAGGTGCTGCTCGCGTGCGCACAGCACGGCATTGAAGGTCGCCATCGATCCGCCGGTCGTGAACAGACCGCGCGTGGTGTCCGGGAATGTCATCCACTCCCTGATCCAGTCGAGCGCGTTCGCTTCCAGCTGGACCAGGGCCGGCGCGCCTCGCCAGATCCCGGTGAACCGATTCGTCGTGTTCTGAATGAGGTCGGCGAGCGCGGCCGGGTAGAGGCCGCCGCCCGGGATGTAGCCCAGGTATCCGGGACCGGCGGTCGTGAACGACCGGGGGATCCAGTCGTCGAACAGCCGATCCAGAATCGGCTCGAGCGGCATCCCCGATTCGGGCGCCGGCTCCCGCAGGCCGCGGGAGTAGGCATCCACGTCGACGTCACCGCAAGCGGGCTGCGACGCCAGGCTGGCCAGGTGTTCCACGACGCGCGCCAGCGTCGCGTGGCCCATCCGACGCATCTCGTCGGGAGAGAATTCCAGGTCGGCCGGATCGTTCGTCATCAATCGTTGAAACCCCGCCTGGCGCCGTCCGTGAAAAATGATGCGCGACGCTATCGGACCGGGGCGTAGCGAGGCCGCGGCCGATCCTGCGCGAGATTCCAGCTGACCTGGTGCACCAGGCGGGCGATCGTTTCGAGCTTCGCGTAGTTGATCTTCTCCGGCCGGTCGTACGGCGTGTGGTAGTCCGGATGCAGCCCGGTGTGGAAGAACAGCGCCGGTACCTTGTTCTGCAGGAACGGCCACTGGTCGCTGCGCCGCAGCAGGTTCGACGCGTTGTTATCGTACTCGAGCTTCAGCCGGAGTCCGTAGGCCTCGTTCGCTTCCTCGACCTCGGTTCGCAGATCGGGGCTGTAGGTGTAGCCCATGATGTTCACCGAATTTTGGTTCGATTCGGCCGTCTGGACCTCGAGCCCAGTGAAGCGCCGGCCGCCGCCGACCGGCACCTCCTCGTTGCGACCCACCATGTCCATGTTCAGGACGGCGACGGTCTGGTCCAGCGGTCGGATCGGATCCTCCGTATAGGCCCATGCACCCAGTAGCCCGCGCTCTTCGGAGTTCCAGGCCGCGAACAGCACCGAGCGTTGCGGCCGGCGCCCGGCCTCGGCCGCGCGCGCGTAGGCCTCGGCGATTTCCAGCAGCGCGACGGTGCCGGATCCGTCGTCATCGGCGCCATTGAAGATGCGCGCGCCGTCGGCCCCGTCGTGGTCGTAGTGTGCGGAGATGATCACCAGCTCGTCGGACAGTTCCGGGTCGGACCCTTCGATCATCGCTACCACGTTACGATCCGGCACGACGCGGCGATCCACCGACGTCGTCAGTTCCAGCTCCGGACCGTTGAGGGGAATCGGCGCCACGCCGCCGCTGGCGTCCGCCGCCTCGCCGAGCTCGGCCAGGGTCCGACCGGAGCCGCGGACCAGCGCTTCGGCCACCGCGGGAGAAATCTGCGCCGCCGGAATCCTGATCTCGTTCATCCAGGCTGACAACGTGTACCGCGGCACGCGCCGTGGGCTGGCGGGCCAGGCCCTGTCGGCCTGCGCTCGAAAATTCACAGGGCCGTCGTGATTGTGGACGTCGGTGACGATGAGCAGCGCCGCCGCGCCGTGGTCCTGGGCGTAGAGCGCCTTGCGCACGGCGCGTGACGCCTCCGACGTGACCAGGCCGTCGAACACGCTGTCGGGGTCACGCTCGCCGGGTTCGTGATTCAGAACCAGGACGATCTGGCCCTCGATCGAGCCCCGGTAGTCGTCGTGATCACGCTCTGGCGACACGATCCCGAAGCCGGCGAAGACGAGCCGGCCCCGCGCGCGCCCACTGGCGCTGAAGCTGAGGGGGTAGTAATCCTGTCGCAGACGCAGGCGGCGCTCGGCATCGCCTGTGGTCGCCGAGACGACGAGCGCGTTGTCCTCCCCGAGCGACGCCGTCATCAGGTTGTACTCGTGGTAGAAGGACCCGTTGCGGCCGGCCGGGGTCAAGCCCATCCGCTCGAACCGCGACTTGATGAACTCCGCCGCCATCCGGTTCTCGGGTGTGTCGGCCAGCCGGCCCTGCATGGCGTCCGACGCCAGGAAGAATAGGTCGGCCCTGAGATCCGACTGCCGGATCGAGTCGTTCTCGGGCGCGCGCTCCTGGGCCAGGAGCGCCGGGGCCGCGAGGGCAACCAGCAGCGCGAGCGTACGTTTCATCGTGTCTCCTCCCGAAGGGCACGCAGTATACCGCGCCCGTCATTTGACCGCAGATTCAGGATCGGGCCGCGGCGCGTCTAGCGGTGCGCCGCTTCGGGGTCCCCGCGAGCGACCGAGCCGGGGTGTGGGGCGTAGCCCCACGGGAACCAGGCCGCGCACGGCGCGGCCCGCGCGGCAGTGGCGCGGGGCACGCGGGGTCCCCGCGAACGCCGCGCGGGGGTGTGGGGCGAAGCCCCACTCTAATTAATTAACAAACTGCCGCTCGGATACCGACGTCATCGACAGACCGCCCGTGTGCAGGAAGAGGACGCGGCTCCCGCCGGCGATCCGACCGTCGGCGATCATCGTGAGCAGGCCGTGAAAGGCCTTGCCGGTGTAGACCGGGTCGAGCAGGTAACCTTCTTCGCGGGCCAGGGTGCGGATCGCGCGATCGGCGCCCCGGCTCGGCACGCTGTAGCCTTCCTCGGCGAAGCCGAAGACGACATCGTAGGGCGGCACGTCCTCCGGTCCCAGCGGCAGGTCGAAGTGCGCCGCCGATTTCAAGAACTGCCGCGTCGGCTTCGGCCGCTTGAACACCTCTTCGATCGCCTGTTGCTGCGCCGTCGCGACGGCGTCCACTCGTCCGCCGAAGCCGGCGAGGGCCATTCCGAGGAGCAGTCCGGTGGTCGTCGAGCCGGTGCCGATCGCCAGGACGATCCGATCGAAATCGAATCCTTCGTCTCGCTGGCGGGCGATCTCGGCGATGGCGTTCATGTAGGCTGGCTCCGCCTGTGGCATCGTCCCACCGCCGGGGATCCAATATCCGCCGGTGTCACTGACGACCTGTCGACAGCGGGTCTGGTACCGTCCAACGGCGTCGGCGGTCGGCGCGGTGAAGTCGATCGCTTCGAAGTGCAGTGTCGCGCCGAGGTAGTCCAGCAGCAGGAGATTACCGTAGAGCGCGGCCGGGCGCGCTCCGCCGACGATGCAGTGAACGTTCAGCCCCACGCGCCGGGCGGCCATGGCGGTCATCATCGTGTGGTTCGACGTGACGGGGCCGGCGGTGACGACCGCGCGATGTCCCTGTGCCAGCGCGTCGGCGAGGATGAACTCCATCTTCCGCGTCTTGTTGCCGCCGACGGCGAGGCCCGCGCATTCGTCTCGCTTCATCCACAACTCGATCCGGAGACGTGCGCTCAGCCGGTCGAGCCGGACGAGCGGGGTCGGGAAGATGCCGAGCGGGACGCGGGGGAGAGACGCGATGAAGTGTTCCAGGGTCGCGAGATCGCGGACGGGAGGCATGGGGCCTGCTGATCGTTGTCGGTTGTCGACGAAGGGTCGGTGCGACGGTGCTGCGCGTGCGCACGAGACGGCGGCGGCGGCCGCCGCTCGTGCGCGCGGGTCGGCTACGGCAGCGGCGTCACGTCGATGTCGGTCAGCTTCACCGTCGACATCAACTCCATCTCGTTGGCGGCGAACTCCGGGGTGATCTGGTTCACCGACATGCCCTGGCCGTTGATGGCGTAGTTCTCCTGGTTCGTGAACAGGAGGCCGCCGACGCGCATGTACTCGGTGACCTTGCGCAGCCGCAGGCCGCCGTTGCCGACGGTGAAGCTGTAGGCGAGCTGCTCCATGCGGCCCGTCTCCGGATCGAACCAGTAGAGATACTGATCATCGTCGTCGGTACTGGTGCCCTCACGGAAGGAGACCCGCACCTTGTGCAGCGTCTTCCCGTCCCATTCCTCGAGGCCGAGATCTTCCTTGTACGTGTTGCCGTCGTTGAGGCGATACGGCAGATACGGGAAATAGAGTCGTGCGTTGACGAAATCCCTGGCTTGCTGAGCCGTGTCGTCGTCGAGGTCGACCGCCGCGCCGTCGTCCCAGCGCTCCGTGACGTCGTTGCTCCAGTGCACCTTCCGCGCGACCCGCTCGCGACCGACGGCGCCGGCCACGACGTAGTCGAACAGGCCGCCGTCGAGCCTGGCCTCGATCGTGAAGCTGCCGGAGGCCGATGTAATCGTCAGGGAGGTCGTGGAGTGCTGAAACAGATCGCCGCCATGGAATTCAATCGCCTTGTCGACGATCGGCAGTGACAGGACCTTCTCCGGAGTCTGGGCCGGCAGCGCGGCTGGCTGCAGCAGGGCGAGCAGAGCAATGGGTGCAAGGCGCTGGAACGACATCAGCTGTTTCCTTTCGGAGTGCCGAGGGACTCGCCCGATCCGGCCGGCCCCTGCCGGCGCAACCCAAGAGCTGGCAACTGTGACCGTCAACACCATTGTAAGACGCTGGCCAGCCCGGTCCAGTTTCCACGGTCGATCGTTCGAGCGGAAGGAATACCGCAACACGCTGATTCCAGGCGAGTTTCCGTGTTAGCATGACGCCCCGAGAAGGAGTCCCGAGATGACGATCTGGTGTGGGGGTGGACGGCGCCGGCTCGCGGCGCCTGCCTGGCTGGTCCTCGGAATGCTGGCCGGCTGCGCGACGCCGGAGGCACCGGCGCCGGCCTCCTTCGAAGTCGTCGAGGCGTCCATCGGAGACCTCGCCGGCGCGATGGCCGCCGGCCGGGTCACGTCGGAGGAGCTCGTCGAGCGGTATCTTGCCCGGATCGACGCGTACGATGACCAGGGGCCGTCCCTGAACACGATCATCGCCCTGAATCCGGAGGCGGCCGCGACGGCGCGCGCGCTCGACGCGGAGCGGCGGGCCACCGGCCCGCGCGGGCCGCTGCACGGCGTGCCGATCCTGATCAAGGACAACTACGACATGGCGGGCTTGCCGACGACGAGCGGCTCCATCGCCTTGGCTGGCCTGATGCCGCCGGACGATGCGTTCCAGGTGCGCAAGCTTCGCGCGGCGGGCGCCGTCATCCTGGGCAAGACGAATCTCCATGAGTTCGCGCGCGGCATCACGACCGTCAGCTCGGTCGGCGGGCAGACCCTGAACCCGTACGACCCGTCACGGAATCCGGGTGGGTCGAGCGGCGGCACCGGTGCGGCCGTGGCGGCGAGTTTCGCCGCGGCCGGCATGGGGAGTGACACCTGCGGTTCCATCCGAATTCCGTCGGCGCACAACAACCTGGTCGGACTCCGCGTGACCGCCGGCCTGTCGAGCCGCGACGGCGTCGTGCCGCTGTCGCATACGCAGGACGTCGCCGGTCCGCTGGCGCGCAGCGTAACCGATCTCGTCCTCATGCTGGACGCGACCGTCGGCACCGATCCGGCGGACCAGGTCACGGCCGACGCCGACCGACATGTGCCCGAGAGCTACACGGCGTCGCTCGACGCCGAAGCGCTCCGAGGCGCGCGGCTCGGCGTGTTGATGATGCTGGTGCGGCAGGATTCGGAGGACGAGCCGGTTGCGAGTGTGATCGACACTGCGGTCACCGACCTGCGCCGACTCGGCGCCGAGGTCGAGGAGGTGGAGATCGACGGGCTGGCCGAGCTGCTCGACAGCTACATCGTGCTGAGCCAGGAGTTCAAGTTCGACCTCGACGCCTACCTGGCGGCGACGCCCGGTGCCCCGGTCAACTCACTGGCGCAGGTGCTCGCCGACGGGCGGTATCATCCGTCGGTGCGGGAGCGGCTCGAGCAGTCGAACGCGGTGGAGACGCTCGATACCGACGAATATCGCGAGGCGCTCGGGCGTCGCGGGACGATCAGACGCCGGGTGGTGGAGACGATGGATGCGCTGGAACTCGATGCCCTGATCTACCCGACGATGCGACGGCAGGCGGCGGTGGTCGGGGAGCGGCAAGGTGGCGACAACTGCCGGCTGAGCGCGCATTCGGGGCTGCCGGCGATCACCGTGCCGGCGGGTTTCACCGATGACGACATGCCGGTGGGGCTCGAGATGCTGGGGAGGGCGTTCGCGGAGCCGCGACTCATCGGGCTGGCCTACGCGTTCGAGCAGGGTACCGGTCACCGGCGTCCGCCGGTGTCGACGCCGCCGCTGGGACCCGGGCCGGCGGGTCCATGACCGACGGTTTCCGCATGCGAGTGCAGGCTGACCAGCGCGACGCTGGCGACGACGAGTGACAGGCCGAGCAGCGCGCGCAGCCCCAGCGGTTCCCCCAAGATGAAGGCGCCGAGGAACACGGCGACGGTCGCCTCGCCGCCGACGCTCATGCTCACCAGCGTGACGTCCAGCCGCTTGAGCAGCCAGAACAAGCCGAAATTGCATCCGCCGGTCACGACGATGCCGAGATAGGCGGTGCTCACGACGGCGCGCGTCGTCAGGGCGACTCGCGGGCTCGGCTCGATCGCGATCGCCAGCAGCATCAGAAACGCCGCCGCGCCGGCAATCTCGATCGCCGTCAACCAGATCGTCGATATGTGCCGGCCGTGCTGCCGGACGATGACGGCGGCGATCGCGCCGGACGCCGCGGCGACGAGCACGCCGACGATCGGCGCTGCCGCCATCGCGCTCACTCCATCGCCAGAACTGACCAGGACGGCCACGCCCAGGAACGCCAGGAGCGTCCCGGCCATCTTGATCCATGACAACGGCTCATCCCGCAGCAGGAAGTGCGCCGTGACGGCGGTGAACGCCGGAAACGTCGCGAACAGCGTCGCCGTGAGGCCGGAGGAGATCGTCTGCTCCGCCCAGAAGACCAGAGCGTAGGGTAGGCCGAGTTGCGGAATCCCGACCAGCGCCCAGAAACGAAGCTCCGACGCTTTTGGCCGGCGGCGCCACGCCGTCAGCGCCGCCACGACGAGAAACACGCTGGCGCCCAGCGTCGCGCGGGCCGCCGAGAACAGCAGCGGCGACAGGTCCTGGAGCCCGATGCGGATCACGACCCAGGTCGTCCCCCAGACGCCGGTGACGGCCAGCCAGACGAGATAGGGCACGGCGCGGGACGGAGACGATTCCATGTCCCACAATTCTATCTACAGCCCGCACCCCGCAGCCCAAAACGACCGCTACGGGCGAATGCCGACGAACTCGTAAGATCAGCCCTCAGCCGAGAGCCGAAAGCCGAGAGCCGATTCCTCGAAGGGCCGCCAGGTGATAGGATGCCGCGCGCAGCTTGCCGATCATTGATCATGCACAGCATCCAGCCTGCCCGACTCAAGTCGTCAGCTGCCGCATCTCGCGCGGCCGCCGCACCCGCGGACGCGCCTGCCGCGCTCGGTGGTCCAATCCGCGGCCGAGCCCTCATCTTCTGGGCGCCGGACGACGGATCGGGCGAGCGGCGCAAGCTCGACGCCATCGATACCGACCAGATCACGCCGGCCGCCGACTGCGTGTCGGAGAGTCTCGACACGCTCGACGAGCGCTGGAAAGCGGGGACCTTCAGGTATCTCATGCCGGACTTCCGCGCCCGCGTGCATGCCGGCCGGACGTTCGTGATCGTCGGCGACCGGTTCGCCATCGGCTCGTCCCGGGAGATGAGCCCGGCCGGCCTGATGGCGGTGGCCGAGGAAGTCGGCCTCGAGCTCGTCATCGTCTGCGGCCGCAACATGGGCGATATTTTCCGCCGCAACGCATTCAACCTGGGTCTGCACGTCGCGCAGTGTCCCGACGCGGTGGCGGACGCGCGGGACGACGACGAATTCATGTTCGATCCCCAGACGCGGGCAATCACGAACGAGACGCAAGGGCAGACCTACCAGCCGGTACCGCTGGCGGCCAAGGAGGAAGAGATCCGGCAAAGCGGAGGGATCTTCGCGGTCGGCCGGCGCGAGCTGGACGGCGCCATCGCGGTTGCGCCCGCGATCGAGTGGCCCGACTCCGAGCTCGCACGCCGGATGACGACGACCGAGCAGATCGTCTGGGCCCATCGGGTCGACAAGCACGCGGAGGTCCAGCCGGGCCAGACGCTCCGGGTCTACGCCGACCTGCTGCCCGCCTCTGACGGCACGGCGCCGTTCGCCATCCACACCTTCAACCAGATCACCGGCGGCGACCGGATTTTTCCGAGACAGGCAGCCATCGCGAACGATCATTTCGTCTTCACCGGTCAGGCGGTGGATGATCGTCAAACCTCCATCGGCCGCGACTTCGCGCGGCAGCACGGCTTGGCGAAGCCGTACTACGCGACTCCCGGCGACGGCATCTTCCATTTCTACTTTCCCGAGCAAGGACTCATCCTGCCGGGACAGTTCATTCCGGGTGCCGACTCACACAGCCGGGCCTACGGAGCGTACGGCGCCGTCGGGATCGGCGTCGGGTCGACGACGCTCGGGTTCGGATGGTCCACCGGCTGCGTCTACTTCACGCCGGCGCGACAGCGGCGCGTCGAGTTCCGCGGGAGGTTGGAGCCCTGGACCAGCGGCAAGGACATCGTGCTCGAGTTGCTGCGCCGCTGGGGCGCCCAGCAGTCGCAGGGCATGTCGGTCGAGTTCGTCGACGCCGACGGCCAGCTCTCGATGGCCTACCGCAACACGATCGCCAACATGATGGCCGAAGGCGAGGCGATGAACGGGATCTTCGCACAGGATGCGGTGACCGAGGCCTGGTATCGGGCAAAGGGATTCTCGAACCTCCCGTATCCGCGGGTAGGTCCGGGCGTGGACGCCCTGTTCGAGATCGACGAAGCGCTCAGCCTTGCGGATGTCGCGCCGATGATCGCGAAGCCGTTCAGCCCAGGGAACGCGTTTCGAGCTGAGGAGGTCGCGCTCGAGCGGATCACGTTCGACAAGGCACTCATCGGCTCCTGCACGAACGGCAGCTACGACGACCTGCTGTCGGCCGCGCTGGTGCTCCGCGCCGGCCGGGCGGCGGGTGCATCACGCACCGCGGCGGAACTGGTCGTGTTCCCTGGTTCGGGAGGGGTCGGGCGGCAGATCGAGCAGCCGGATCCCCGGCTCGGCGGCGACTCGGTGGCCGAGGTCTTCCGGTCAGTCGGCGGCCAGATCCGCCGATCGTGGTGCGGCCCCTGCTTCGGTCAGGGACCGGACGCGTTGCATCGCGGCCAGCGCGCCATCACCTCCTTCAACCGTAACTGGCAGAACCGGATGGGGATCGGCGGTGAGGGTTATCTGGCCAGCCCGGCGGTTGTCGCGTCCTCCGCGCTCCTCGGCTACATGGGGCCGCCCGGCGAACTGGGCCTGACCTGGGATCCGGAACGCTTCGGCGTTTGAGAGCGGGAAGGAGTTGGCGAGGACGTTCGGACGAGTGGCGGTGCTCGTGGTCATGTTCGTCGCGCTGGCGGGGGTCGTGGTCACCGTGCCGGCGGCGGCACAATCGGGCGACCGTGACACCGGCGCAGATGTGACCTTTCCCGGTGCAACGGCAAAACCGATCGCGGGTGCGCCGACCATCGACGGCCAGGTCCTCGACGACCCGGTCTGGACGGCGATCGCGCCGGTCACCGGCTTCACGCAGACCACGCCGGACGAAGGGCAACCGGCGTCCGAGCGCACCGAGGTTCGGATCGCGTATTCCGCCGACACGCTGTACTTCGGCGTGGTGTGCTACGACGGCGATCCCTCGACGATCATCGTGTCGGACAGCCGGCGCGACTCGCCGCTCAACGAGACCGATTCGTTCCTGATCATCCTCGACACCTATCTCGACCAGCAGAACGGCTTCGTGTTCGGCACGAATCCCTCCGGCCTCGAGTACGACGGCCAGGTGACGAACGAAGGGCAGGGCAGTGGGGCGTTCGTGGGCGGCGGCCGGGGCGTCGGCGGCGGGCGTCAGCAAGGCGGTGCCGGGCGCGGTTTCAACCTCAACTGGGATGGCTCCTGGGAGGTGCGGACCCAAGTGTCCGACATCGGGTGGAGCGCCGAGTTCGCCATTCCCTTCCGGACGTTACGATATTCGAGCGGCGAGTCGCAGACCTGGGGGTTGAATTTCCAGAGGAACATCCGGCGCCGGAACGAGACGGCGTTCTGGTCGGCGCTCCCCCGCCAGTACACCCTCTATCGGCTGTCGCTCGCGGGCCAGCTCACCGGGCTGCAGCTGCCGCCGCAGCGCAACCTGAAGATCGTGCCGTATGCGCTCGGCGACGCCGTGTCGAACGAGTTCGCCGGTAACGACGCGCTGCTGGGCGACATCGGTATCGACGTGAAGTACAGCCTCACGCCGAGCCTCACGCTCGACGCCACCTACAACACCGACTTCGCGCAAGTCGAGGTGGATGATCAGCAGGTCAACCTGAACCGCTTCAACCTGTTCTTCCCGGAAAAGCGGCCGTTTTTCCTCGAGAACGCCGGCCTGTTCGGTGTCGGGAACACCGGGTCGGCCGAGCTCTTTTTCAGCCGACGGATCGGCATCGGGCCGGACGGGGAGGTGATTCCTATCCTGGGCGGCGGCCGCCTCTCGGGCCAGATCGGCGGGAATCTCAACGTCGGCCTGCTGAGCATGCAGACGCAGGAAGTCGAGGGCGTCGCACCGTCGAACAACTTCACCGTGGCGCGTGTGCGGAAGGACCTGCGCAACCGGTCGAACGTTGGCGCTATCTTCGTCAACCGGCAGGCGTCGGGTGATCTGGCGGGGCCGGACGACTACAACCGGACCTACGGCTTCGACGGCCGATGGGGGATCGGACAGAACTCGACCCTCAGCGGCTTCGCCGCGAGGACCCAGACCCCGGATCTGAGCGGGCGCGAGCACGCCTACGCCCTGAGCTTCGACTACGATTCGGGCGCATGGCAGATTCAGAACAGTTACACGGAGGTCGGTGACAACTTCAATCCGGAAGTCGGCTTCTTGCGCCGCCGCGGCTTCCGGAGCTCGGCCGGGCAGCTGCGGCGAAGGATTCGTCTAGGGCCGAGTGCAGCGCTGCGCGTCCTCGAGCTTCGCCCGCACGTGAGCTACAACGTCTTCTGGGACTTTGCCGGGTTCAAGGAGACCCAGTTCGTCCACTTCGACAACCACATCGAGTTCAGGAGCGGCGCCCAGATTCAATCGGGCATGAACCTGACGACCGAGGGCGTCAGCGAGGCGTTCGAGATCTTCCCCGGCGTGGTGGTACCCGCGGGCACCTACGACCACAAGGAAGCGATTCTCATCTTTTTCACGAACCAGGGCGCCCTGCTGAGCGCCCGGCTGACGGTGATCGCCGGCGGTTTCTTCGGCGGCGATCGGACGAGCCTCACGCCGTCGGTCCGGCTGCGCGTCGGCGACGCGTTCAACACCGAGGTCAGCATCAGCCGGAACGACATCGACCTGCCGTTCGGGGCGTTCGTCACCAACCTTATCGTTTCGCGGACATCCTATTCGTTCACGCCGCGCGTCTTCATCCAGAGCTTGATCCAGTACAACGACCGGGACGACCTCTGGTCGACGAATCTGCGATTCGGTGTGCTGGGACAGGCCAACACCGGACTGTTCCTCGTCTACAACGACACGCGCGGGCTGAACGGCCTGACACCCGAGGTCGCCGGCCGCAGCTTGACGCTGAAGTACAGCCACCTGTTCGACGTGTTTGGTTGATCAGATGGCGCGCCGTGCGCGGTTTGTTTCACGTCGGGGCTTCGCCCCGAACCCCCGCGCGGGTCCTCGCGGGGACCCCGAATGCCCCGCACCGGACCCGCGCGAGGCGCGCCGTGCGCGGCTTGTCCCCCAGCGGGCGCCCTCTCCCTCTGGGAGAGGGTTGGGGTGAGGGGTCGGTGGCTCAGGCTCCATCGGAGAGGTGTGCCCCGTCCGCCCTTTTCGGTTAGGATGGCGCTTCGTTTCAAGATGGGGTTGGCTCTGGACCCTGGGCGGGCAATGTTTCTGTAGCGCAGCCTTTGCAAGGCTGCGTGGGCGAGCCGCAGGCGAAGCCCTTTCGACGAAGCACCGAGATGAGAAGCCTCGACATCGGACCGCTCCTGCTAGCCATCTTCTGCACAGCGTGCGGAGGCTCGGCGCCGGTCACCGAACGTGAGGAATCTGCGCCGGCGACCCCGGCAGCCGAGGCGCAGGACGCCGCCGGCTACGCGAGACCGAACCTGCTTGTCGACGCGGCCTGGCTGGCCGCGCACCTGGACGACCCTGGGATACGCATCGTGGACGCCCGGAGCGCGGGCTACCAGGAGAGCCATATTCCTGGCGCCGTGCACCTCCCCATCTCCACGTCGCGCGATGCGAGCAATCCACCGACCTACCTGCCATCGCCGGAGGCCTTCATCGAGGCGATCGAGGCGATCGGCATCGGCAGCGACACGCGCGTCATCTTCTACGACGACCGGGCCGGCGTGTACGGGACCCGCCCCTGGCTGGTCTTGCGCACGCTGGGCCACACCCAGGCCGCGATCCTCGACGGCGGCTGGAACGCGTGGATGCGCGAAGGCCTTCCGACGACTTCCGAGGTAACCGAGGTCGCGCGGGCCCGGTTCGAGGCCAGGCCCGACACGGCCTGGATCGCCACTGCAGAGGACGTGCGCGACGCGATCGATCGGCCGGGCGCCCGCATCGTCGACACTCGAACCGTTGACGAGCTCGAAGGCCGCGACCTGAGGGGCGCGAAGCGTGGCGGCGTCATTCCTTCGTCCACGCCGATCTACTGGGAAGAAACGTTCGACCCCGAGTTGAAGACGTTCAAGCCGGCGTCCGAGCTGCGGGCCCTGTTCGCCTCGCACGGCCTCGACCCGAGCGACGAGATCATCACCTACTGCGAGGGAGGCGGGCGCTCGGCGCACGAGCTGTTCGCCATGCACCTCGTGGGCTACGACCGCGTCAGGTTGTACCTCGGGTCCTGGGACGAGTGGGGCAACCGGGACGACCTGCCCGTAGCGACTTGGCAGCGGCCATGACCGACAGACCGCGCCGCCCCTGGATCGAGACGCATGACGAGGAGGCGCCCGACCTCGATCCGGCGCTGCGCGACCTCTACGCGGCGATGCGGGATCCACGCGGGCACGTCGACAACATCCTGAAGATCCATAGCCTGCACCCGGCCTCGCTACGGGTGCACTACGACTTCTACAAGCTGGTGATGTACGGCCAGTCGCTGCTCAGCCGGATCCAGCGGGAGATGATCGCGGTCGTGACGTCGGCGGCGAACCAGTGCCACTATTGAATCCACCATCACGCAGCGGGGCTGCGTCGGCTCACGCGGGACGACGACCTGGTCGAGCGGCTCGTGTCCGACTACCGCACCGCGGAGTTGCTGACCGCCGACCGCGCGATGCTCGACTACGCGATCCTGCTGACGCGTGAGCCCGGGCGCGTGGGAGAAGAGGATGTCGCCCGACTGCGCGCGAGCGGCTTCAGCGACCGGGCGATCCTGGACGTCAACCTGGTGACCGGCTACTACGCCTTCGTCAATCGCCTGGCCGACGGGTTGGGTGTGCCGCTCGAGGAGTTCTGGGACGAGGAGAAGAATGCGAACAAGGAAACCTGAGGCTGGCGTGAACTGGGTGCTGCCGGTCGTCTTCGGGGCGGTTGGCCTGCTGGCTGTCGCACACCTCGCGGTCGCACAGGACACCGACGTTCAGGGTGCCTGGCAGGCGGAGCGCTACATCCTGGCGGACGGCGCCGAGCATCCGGTGGCCGGTCGGATCTTCTTCATGGGAAACGACTGGACCGTCCTGTTCTTCGTTCTCGACGGAACGGGGGAGGCACGCCGTGGCTCGGGGGAAGGCGGCACCTTCACGCTGACCGGGGACCAGCTGGTGTTCACCCATCGGTTCCACCTGTCGGCCGGCGAGGCGATGCCCGGGCTGGCGGCGAGCGAGCTGCGGATGGTGGCGCGCGGGCCGGACGACGACGCGCCGGAGGAGCCGTGTCGGGTCGTGCGCGACGGCACCCGGCTGCGGCTGACCTTCCCGAGCGGGAACGTGATGACCTTCACCCGTTCGGCGGGAGCAGGCTAGCCGCCCACTCGCTGCGCGACAGCTTCTACCGGTTCTTGAAGAACTCCTTCTTGAGCTTGAGCAGCACCGGGATCGAGAAAAGCACCGACACCAGGTTGGGGATGGCCATGAGGCCGTTCAGCGTGTCCGAGATGCTCCAGATGAGCTCCAGCGATCCGGTGGCCCCAAGGTAGATGAAGACCAGCCAGACCAGCCGGTAGGGCAGCGCCGCCTTGGCGCCGAGCAGGTAGACGATGCCGGTCTCACCATAGTAGCTCCAGCCGATCAGCGTCGAGAAGGAGAACAGCAAGAGGCTGCTCGTGACGATGATATTGCCGAAGGCGCCCGGCAGCCCAAGACGGAACGCCTCGCCCGACAGCGTCGCACCCGTCATGCCGCTCTGCCAGGAATCGGTGACCAGGATGGCCAGCCCGGTCACGGTGCAGACGAGGACCGTGTCCACGAATACCTCGAAGATGCCGTACAGACCCTGGCGCGCGGGGTGATCGGTCTGCGCTGCCGAGTGGACCATCGGCGCCGAGCCGAGGCCGGCCTCGTTCGAGAACAGGCCGCGGGCGATGCCGAACCGCAGCGCCAGCGCGACGGTCGCGCCGGCGAAGCCGCCGGTCGCCGCGGTGCCCGTGAATGCGCCCTCGAACACCAGGCCGACCGCCGCCGGGATGTCGGCGATGTGCAGCAGGATGATGAGCAGGCCGCCACCGAGGTACAGGACACTCATGAACGGCACGAGCACCTGCGTCACCTGGCCAATCCGCTGGATGCCGCCAAGAATAACCGCCGCCGTGACGGCCGCGAGGACGAGGCCGGTCGTCATCGGCGAGACGCCGAAGCTGGACTGCAGACTGTCGGCCACCGAGTTCGCCTGCACCATGTTGCCGATGCCGAACGCCGCCAGCGAGGTCAGCAGCGCGAAGATCGTGCCCAGCCACGGCAGGCCGAGTCCCTTGCGCAGCGTGTACATCGCGCCGCCACGCATCGTGCCGGTGGCGTCCGGCTCGCGGTAGTGCAGCGCGATGACGATTTCGGCGAATTTGGTGCACATGCCGAGCACGCCGGAGATCCACAGCCAGAACAGCGCGCCCGGCCCGCCCAGCGTCAGCGCCGTGGCCACGCCGGCGATGTTGCCGACGCCGACCGTCGAGGCGAGCGCGGTGGACACCGCCTGGAAGGGACTGACATTGCCGTCGCCCGTGCCACGCTGCGTGAGCTTGCCCAGTACCTCCTTCAGCGCGAAGCCAAGGTAGCGAAACTGGACAGCGCCGGTGAGAATCGTGAGCAGCAAGCCGGTGCCCATCAGGAGCACGATCATCGGCGTGCCCCAGACGTAGCCGTTCAGCCAGGTGTTGGATCGTTCGATCGTCTCGAGCATCGTTCGCGGCGTCCTTTCGAGACTGGGAGTATAGCCCGGCTAGCCTAGTCGGAGCGCCGCTGGTCGCTAAGACTCCGCCAGGAGCATCGCCAGCAGTGCTTTCTCGGTGTGCAGCCGGTTCTCGGACTGGTCGAGGACGACGGAGGCAGGGGAGTCGATCACCTCGTCGGTGACCTCCTCTCCACGGTGGGCCGGCAGGCAGTGCAGGAAGAGCGCGCCGGGCTTCGCGCGTGACATCAGGGCCGCATTCGCCTGATACGGCAGAAAGGCTTGGCGCCGCGCCGCCGACTCGTCCTCCTGGCCCATCGAGGTCCACGTGTCGGTGTACACGGCGTCGGCACCGGCCACGGCCGCTTCGGGATCGGTGAAGCGCTCCGTGCGAGCGGTGGAACCGCCCAGCGCGGCTACCTCCGCGATGACCCGGTCGGGCAGCTCGTAGCCCTCGGGCGAGGCCACGCGGATCGTCAGGCCGAGCATGGCGCCCGCGTGCGCGAGCGACGTCGCGACGTTGTTGCCGTCGCCGACGAAGGTCAAGGTCTTGCCGGCCAGTGTGCCCCAGCGCTCGCGAAGCGTCAGCATGTCCGCCAACGCCTGGCACGGATGCTCGTCGTCACTCAAGGCATTGACCACGTGCAGCCGACTGGTCGCCCGAGCGAACTCCATCTGCCGCCCCTGGGCGAACGTGCGGATGACCGCGGCGGCCACCCAGCGCTCGAGGTTGAGCGCGACGTCGGACAGCGCCTCGCGGCCGCCGAGCGTGGAATCGGCGGGCGGCTCGATGATGTTTCCCCCCAGCTCCCGGACGGCGATTTCGAACGTGGCCAACGTTCTCAGCGAGGGTTTGTCGAACAGCATCGCGACGTGTCGCCCGTCGAGGGCGGTCGATGTCGGCGCGTTGCGCCCCAGCGGACGATCCGTCTTGAGCCTGGCGGCGAGGTCGAGACAGTGCGTCAGGTCCTCGGGGGTCATGTCCAGGATCGACAGGAAGTCTTTCTTCATTGCTGCCTTGCTTCCTCGGCGCGCTCAGGTTCGATACTCGGAGTTGATCCGCACGTACTCGGCGCTGAGGTCGCACGTCCAGACGGTCGCCTCCTGCGCACCGGTGCCGAGGCCGACGTGAATGTCGATCTCCGGTCCGCGCAGGTGCTCCGCCGCGGCGGGCGCGCGTTCGTCGAACGGGCGCCCCTGCTCGAACAGCACGACGCCGCCGATGCGCACCGACGCCCGGTCCGGGTCGAACGCGACGCCGGCCCGCCCCGCGGCGGCCACGAGTCGCCCCCAGTTCGGGTCGCCGCCGTGCACCGCCGTCTTGACGAGCAGGGAGTTGGCCAGGGTATGCGCCGCGCGCCGTGCGTCGTCGGCCGTGCCCGCGTCATGCACGCGAATGGCGACGAGCTTCGTCGCGCCTTCGCCGCCCCTGACGATGGCGATCGCCAGCCGGCGGGCCACCGCCGTCAGCGCCTCGACCAGGTCCGGCAGCCGTGCATCGTCGATCTCGACGCCGCTGGCGCCGCTGGCCAGCACAAATACCGTGTCATTGGTCGAGCACTCGCCGTCGACGGTGATCGCGTTGAACGTGTCGCGGACGGCGTCAGCTAACGCCTGGCGCAGCCGCGGCGCGTCGACGCTGGCGTCGGTGGTCAACACGGCCAGCATCGTCGCCATGTGGGGTTCGATCATGCCGGCGCCTTTCGCCATGCCGCCCACCCGAAACGTGCCACCGGGAGTCAAGATTCGCACCGCCGCTTCCTTTGGCCCCGCGTCGGTCGTCATGATGGCGCGTGCGGCCTCCAGGTGCGCCTCCCGTTGCAGCGCAATCGCGGAGTCCGCGATGCCGCTGGCGATCTTCGCGGCGTCGAGATCGACGCCGATCACGCCGGTCGAGGCAATGAGGATCTCCGAGGCGTCGCACCCAAACTGGCGCGCGCCGTCCGCCGCCATGGATCGGGCGACGGCCATCCCGGCCGCTCCGGTGCAGGCGTTGGCGCACCCACTGTTGATGATGACCGCCCGCGCCGCGCCACCGGACCGCGCCAGATGTTCGCGCGAGACGTTGACTGGGGCGGCCGTCACGAGATTTGTCGTGAACACGCCGGCGGCCGGCACGGCGCCGCCCCCGTCGACGTCGGCATCTACATGCACAATGGCCAGGTCGAGGGTTGAGTCGCCCGGCTTGATTCCGCAGGCGACGCCCGCGGCGCGGAACCCCTCCGGCGCGGTTACCCCGCCGGGGATCGTCTCGATGGTATTCATCGCCTCTGTGCCTCAGGCCCCTGTGGCCCCTGTCCTTGCCGGGCCGAGATCGAGCCGGAGGGCGTACTGCGCGCAATCCCGGAGCCGTTGGCACGTCACACAATCGGCCGCAATCTTCTCCGGAACCCAGAGTCGAGGCAGTATCGAAAACCCCATCCGGACGAACGGCACGGGGTCGTGGGTGAACGCGACCAGCCGGGCGAACTGCCGAGCGCAGGCTCCCGCGATGATGGTCCGCACCAGGCCGGTGCCTGTGCCGTAGCCGCGAAACGCCGCCTCGACCACCAGCGAGCGGACCTCGGCGGTGCAGAGGTCTAGCGGCGCCAGTTCGCCGCAGCCGACGATCGCCGGTCCGTCGTGCGCCACGAAGAACCGGGTGGCGTGCGCCTGGAGCTCCGCCAGCGAACGCGACAGCAGGTGCCCCTCGACACGATGGTCGGTGATGAGCTCGTGCAGGCGCGACGCGTCGTCGACCGTGGCAGCGCGGATGGCCGGCGCCGGCACGCCGGATCGCGTGCCCCCAGTCGAGTGCGTACCGATCACGGCGCACGCCGCCGATGCGCCGTCCAGCGTGGCGATCATGCCGGGCGACCTCCCGTGGTATCGCTCCCGGCGTTGCTCGCGGCATTGCCCACGCTCGCGACGTCGGTGAAGGCGGCCTCCAGCGTGTCGAGGGCGGTGCCGAGCTCCGCTTCGGTGATGGTCAGCGGCGGCAGCAGCCGGATGACGTTGCCGGCCGTTCGATTGACGAGGAGGCGTCTCGCGAGGGCGGCCTCCACGATCGCCGCAGCATCGCCGTCCACTTCGAGTCCCCACATGACGCCCTCTCCGCGAACGTCCACGATGGTTGGGTGGCGGTCCGCCAGCGCGCGCAACCGCGAAGCAGCGAAGGCGCCGACGGTGCGCACGTGGCCGATCAGATCGCGATCGATGAGCTCTTCGAGAAACACCAGCGCCGCGCGGCACGCCAACAGGTTGCCGCCGTACGTGCTGCCGTGGTCGCCGTAGGCGACTGCGGCGGCGACCCGGTCGCCGACCAGCGCCGCGCCGACCGGCACGCCGCCGCCGAGCGCCTTGCCGATCGACACGAGATCCGGCTGGAGTTTCAGCGCGTGGTAGTAGAACGGCCGGCCCGTCCGGCCGAGCCCGCACTGCACCTCGTCGGCGATCAGGAGCGCGCCGGTCTTCGCACAGGTGTCGCCGATTGCTTTCGCAGTGTCGGCCGCCAGCGGGTGCACCCCGCCCTCGCCCTGCAGGGGCTCGACGATGATCGCCTGGGTGGCGCTCGACACCGCCGCGGCGATCGCGTCGGCCTGTGCCGGGACGAATCGGATGCCTGGCACCAGCGGCTGGAACGGCGTCCGGTAGTGCTCGACCCAGGTAGCCGAGAGCGCCCCGAACGTCCGCCCGTGGAACGACCGCTCGAGCGCGACGATCTCGGTCCGCGCGGTGTCGCCCTGGGTGTGCCAGTACCGGCGAGCGAACTTCAGGCAGGCTTCCACCGCTTCGCTGCCGCTGTTGCAGAAGAACGCCCGCGGCAGCCCGGACAGCGCCGCGAGCCGCTCGGCCAGCCGGCCTTGCAGCGGATGGAAGTAGAGATTCGACGTGTGGAGCAGCGTCGCCGCCTGGTCGGCGATCGCCGCCGCCAGACCCGCGTGGGCGTGGCCCAGGGATGCCACGCCGATGCCGGAGACCAGATCGGTGTACTCCTGTCCTGCCTCGTCATACAGGTGAATCCCTCGGCCGCGGGACAGCACGATCGGGACCCGCTTGTAGGTCTGGAGGACGTGCGCGGCCTCGAGGTCCACGACCCGTGTCGTCGTCACGATTCGAACTCCCTGCAGCCCGTGCCGGTCGCTTCGACCATCGTTCCGCTCAGGACGTCGAGGTCGGCGCCGTGCCGGCCATCGGCGATGATGACGCTGCCGACGCCGCCCCGGCGGGCCATGCGGCAGGCCTCGAGCTTCGCCACCATGCCCGCACTGGCCGCGCCGGCCCGCACCAGGGCGTCGATGGCCCTGTCGTCGAGTGTCTCGATCGTCCGTCCCGCATCGTCGAGAACGCCCCCCGTGGCGCCCGCGATGATCAGGCGGCCAGCCTGGATGTTTACCGCCAACTGGGCCGCGAGGCTGTCGGCATTCACGTTCAGCAACTGGCCGTCGTCGGTCATGCCGATGCAGGCGATGATCGGCGTGTAGCCGGCGCGCCGCAGGTGGTCGAGCAGACGCGGCGCCTCGGTGGCGATCGGCTGTCCGACCAGCCCGAGGTCGACGAGGCGGCCGTCCATGGCACGATAAGACGGCGCCAGCCGGCACAATCCGATCCGGTCGTCGGCGCCGGTCAACCCGACCGCGCTGGCGCCCGCTCGCGTGACCGCCGCGACGAGCCGCGTGTTTACGCGCCCGGCCAGCACACCCACCACGATATCCAGCGTCGCGGCGTCGGTGATCCGCAGCCCATCCACGGCCTGCGTGTCGAGGCCGGCGCTGGCGAGCTCAGTGTCGATCTCGCGGCCGCCGCCATGCACGACGACGACTGGCTGCCGCGCTGCGGCGTGGGCGATCATCGCGCCGATGCGGTCGAGCGCATCGGCGCCGTCGACAAGCTCTCCGCCGAGCTTCAGGACGACCAGCCCCGTGCGATGGGCGGCGGCGTGGGACATGCGGGTTCGCCCTTACGACAGTCCGTCGCGCTCGTCCAGACCGAACGCCAGGTTGAAGATCTGCACGGCCTGTCCCGCCGCGCCCTTGACGAGATTGTCCAGACAGGCGACGATGACCAGCCGTCCATCCTCGTGCACCGACCATCCGATGTCGCAGAAATTCGTGTAGACGACATCCTTGATATCCGGCAGCACGTGGCCCCGCAGACGCACGAACGGCGCCTCCGTGTAGGCGCGCGTCAGCGCGGCCTCCACGTCGTTGGCGCCGGCCCCGGCTCGCAGCCGCGCGTACATGGTTTCCAGAATGCCCCGGTCCAGCGGCACCAGATGCGGCACGAACGTCACCGCCGTACCGATCTCCTGTTCGATTTCGGCCGCATGCCTGTGGGTGAAGACCTCGTAGGCCGCGACGTTGCCATGACACTCGGAGAAGTGCGTCCGCTCGCTCGGCGCCTTGCCGGCGCCGGAGATTCCTGACTTGGCGTCCACGATCAGGTCGCCCGTGACGAGCCCGGCCTCGACCAGCGGGCGCAGGGCGAGGACGGCGGCCGTCGGATAGCAGCCCGGGCAGGCGATCAGCCTAGCCCCGGGCAGAGCGTTCCGATGGTGCTCGGGCAGACCGTAGACGGCTAGGGCGGCCAGGTCGGAGGATGCCGCCGGGTACCAACGCGACCGCAGCGCCGGGTCGCCGAGGCGAAAC
Organism: Vicinamibacterales bacterium; assembly: GCA_963667915.2. Taxonomy (GTDB): domain Bacteria; phylum Acidobacteriota; class Vicinamibacteria; order Vicinamibacterales; family UBA823. The sequence goes on from CAXXNN010000004.1 coordinate 2,592,212, forward strand.
GTGCCCGACAGATCGAAGACACGCACGCCGCCCTCCACCAGCGGCGGCACGACCTCGGCGGTCACGGGATCCGGCAGGGCGAGAAAGACCGCGTCGGTTTCCTGCACGAGGCGCTCCACCGACAGCGGGGTCACCTCGCCGTCCCAGACGCCGCGCAGCCGAGGCAGGGCCGTCGAGCCCGTTCCGGAGGACATCGCCACGGCGAGTACCGCGCGCGGATGGCGAGCCAATCGCGCCACGAGCTCCTGACCCGCATAGCCGGTCGCGCCGGCCACGCCCACCCGGATGCTTTGCATATTCATGTGAGTCATGTATATTTATACAAACGAAGGGATATTTATACCAGATCCGCGGCGAGATAGCGACTGGAATCGACCCGTGTTCTGGGCAACCATGAAGCAGTTCCGGCAGGCGGCCATCATCGAGCTCGTGACGCGCGAAGCGATTCCCAGTCAGGAGCGCCTGCGTCAGCGGCTCAAGCGGCAGGGATTCGACGCGACCCAGGCGACGCTGTCGCGCGACATCAAGGAACTGGGCCTGGTGAAGCGTGCGGCGGATGGCGGCTACCGGCAGGCCGACCCGCTGTTGGCTCGCGCGGTCCATTCCAGGGTCGAAGCCCAGCGCGCCGTGGCCGACTACCTGAAGCGCGTCGAGCGCGTGGAGCAGCTGATCGTCCTGAAGACCAACCCGGGTGAAGCGCAGTTGCTCGCGCTGGCGATCGACCAGGCCGCCTACGACGACGTCGTTGGCACCATCGGGGGAGACGACACCATTCTCGTGATTGCCCGCCATCGACGAGCGGCCACCGCCATGGCCAAGCAATTCGAGGCCTGGGCCAGAGGTTGAGGGAGACAGCGTGATGGAACGAATCGTACTCGCGTATTCGGGCGGACTGGACACGTCGGTCGCCATTCCGTGGCTGGCCGAGCACTTCGAGGCGGAGGTGATCGCCGTGACGCTCGACATGGGGCAGGGGAGGGAGCTCGACGACGTCAAGGAACGCGCGCTGGCCGTGGGAGCGATCCGCGCCCATGTACTCGACGTGCGAGAAGAGTTCGTCCGCGAGTATGTGTTGCCGGCGTTGCAGGCGGGCGCGCTCTACGAGGGACGGTATCCGATGGCCACCTCGCTGGGCCGGCCGCTCATCGCGAAGCGGCTCGTCGAGGTTGCCGAAATGGAGGGGGCGAGCGCCATCGCCCACGGGTGCACGGGCAAGGGGAACGACCAGGTGCGGATCGATGTGTCGGCACGTGCGCTGAATCCGGCCATTCGGGTCATCGCGCCGGCCCGTCTGTGGGGAATGAGCCGCCCGGACGAGATCGCCTACGCGCAGGAGCGCAGCATTCCGGTACCTGTGACGGTGGACAGTCCGTACAGCACGGACTCGAACCTCTGGGGAAGGTCGATCGAGTGCGGTGTGCTCGAGGATCCCTGGGCCGAGCCGCCCGAGGATATCTACACGCTGACACGCGCGCCGGCGGAGTGTCCCGAGACGCCCGCCCACGTCGAGATTCGATTTGCCGACGGTGTGCCGACCGAGGTGAACGGCGTCACGATGCCGCTGGTCGAGCTGATCCACAGTCTCGAGACGATCGCCGGATCGCACGGCGTCGGCCGGATCGACATGGTCGAGAACCGCCTGGTGGGCATCAAGTCGAGGGAGATCTACGAAGCGCCGGCCGCGGTCGTGCTCCATACGGCACACCGTGAATTGGAGATGTTCGTGATTCCGCGCGATCTGGAGCGCGTGAAGCGGGACCTTGCCCGGGTCTACGCCGATCTCGTCTATGACGGCCTGTGGTTCACGCCGACCCGCGAGGCGATCGACGCGTTTGTGGCGTCCGTCCAGCCGAGAGTGACCGGGACGATCCGCCTGAAACTGTTCAAAGGCGACTGTCACGTCGTGGGTCGCCAGTCGCCCTACGCGCTCTACGAGTACGCGCTCGCCACCTACGATGCCGACGATCAGTTCGATCACAGCGCGGCCGAGGGATTCATCAAGATCTTCGGCCTGCCGGTGGAGATCGCCGCCCGGAAGGCGCCAGGCGGGCAGCGGCCCACGGCGCCGCCCTCGACGCCCAAGTCGAGACCCGTGTCATGAGCGACCATCTGTGGTCCGGCCGATTCGCCGGGGCGCCGGACGCCGACGTCTTCGGCTTTCAGTCGTCGTTCAGTTTCGACCGGCGCCTATTCCAGGACGACATCCAGGGCAGTCTGGCCTGGGCCGAGGCGCTGGTGCGAGCCGGGGTGCTGAGCGCCGCCGACGCGGCGGCGGTGTCGGCCGCGCTGCGTGAGATCCTCGATGCCGGCCGTCGCGATCCGGCGTTCGTGTCCGGTCCGGACGAAGACGTCCACGCCTTCGTGGAGCGTCAGCTCGTGGACCGCGTCGGCGAGGCTGGCAAGCGACTGCACACCGGCCGCTCGCGCAACGATCAGGTGTCGCTCGATCTCCGCCTGTACGTGAGGCGGCGCGCGCGGGTGGTGCAGCGGGCGATTCTCGACTTGACGGCGGCGTTTGTGGATCAGGCGACGTCAGCCGGGACGACGCTGATGCCGGCCTACACCCACCTCCGGCGCGCGCAGCCGATCACCGTCGCGCATTTCTTCCTCGCGCACGGCGAGGCGCTTCGCCGCGACCATGGTCGACTGGACGGGATACGGGACGAAGCGGACGCGATGCCGCTCGGCTCCGGCGCCGTCGCGGGAACGAGCTACGACATCGACACCGCGGCGCTGGCAGCCCGCCTAGGGTTCTCACGTGTCGTCGCCAATAGCCTCGATGCCACGGCCGACCGGGATTTCGTCGCGGGCTTCCTCCACGCCTGCGCGCTGCTCATGGTGCATCTCAGCCGGGTCGCCGAGGATCTGATCATCTTCACCAGCGAGGAATTCGGCTTCTTCGAGCTGGCCGACGCCGTGACCACCGGTAGCAGCCTGATGCCGCAGAAAAAGAACCCAGATCCGCTGGAGCTCGTGCGTGGGAAAGCGGGCCGCGCCATCGGCCGTCTGACGGGCTGGCTCGCCAGCATGAAGGGCCTGCCGAGCGGGTACAACAAGGATCTGCAGGAAGACAAGGAGGCGCTGTTCGACGCCGAGGACACGGCGCTGGCGTCGACGTTGGCCACGGCCGCCGTCGTGCGGGCCCTGTCGCTGACCGCGTCGCGCACCGAGCCGGCGGCGTCCGGGATGCTCCTCGCGACCGAGGTGGCCGACTACCTGGTGGGGCGGGGCATGGCGTTTCGCGAGGCGCATGCGCTGGTCGGCGGCATGGTTCGTGACCTGATGGCCACGCAGCGGGACTTCGCGTCGTTGACCGTCGTTGAGTGGCAGACCTTCAGTGAGCTCTTCCAGGCCGACGTCGTGGAGCGGGTCTCGCCTTGGGCAGCGGTCACCGCGCGCCGCACACCGCAATCGACCAATCCAGACGCCGTAGCCGCCGCGCTCGCTGGGATGTCAGCCTGGCTGGAGCAGGCTCGGGCGGCATCCGGGTCGGCGGACTGACTGGCGGTCTGCCGGATCTCGCCTGTGTCGGAAATGGTTGCGTTGCCGTGACCTTCTCTGCTAGTCTAAACGCACCTGCAGCAGCATTCCTTTTGAAGTCTTTGACGTCCTTGTGGTTAGGGTTTGATGGAACAGCGCCGGCTCCGGCTGGGTGACAACGTGGACGACTACTGTCCGCGTGAGCGCCGCATCACCACGCATGCCATCGTTGCCTTGGTGGCGGACGAGGTGAAACAAACACGGTGCACGACCTGCGACGCCGAACACGACTACAAAGCGGCCAAGGCGCCCCCCAAGCGCCGGCTCAGGGCGATGACGGCCGCGGCGCTCGGCGCGCCGGCGGCGCCGGCGCGAGCCGTCCGACCGGCCGATTCCACGCAGACCGAGTCGATCGAACCGGATCCGACCGTGGCGGACCCGCCGACGGCTGACCAGGCGCTCGCGGCTGGTGCGGAGCTGGACGAAGGTTCGGTGCGCCGCCCGCTGATCCGAGCGACCTTACCGCGGCTCCAGGGGCAGGTGTTGGAGCGTCGAATGCCGGAGTTCACGATTCGCCAGTCCGACGGGCGCAATGGCAACGCGCGCGAGGACAACAGCGGTGGCCACACCGGCAAGCGGTTGGCGAGCGGCCGGGCGGTTGGCAACGGCGGATTCCAGAAGGGCTCGCGGGATCAGGGCCGGTCGCATACTGGTTCCGGGTCGGGCGAGCGCCGTCAAGGCCGATCCTCCGACCGCGGGCGGTCTCGCTCCCGGTCGGGTCGCCGCGACAAGAAGCCGTCCTAGCAACAATCCGCCCCCATCCGCGCCGTCATTGGCGGCTCGATCACCACGCACACGGTCGGGCATGCGTTCCGAGGGACGTCAACGATGATCGACTTTTCAGGCAAGCAAGGCCTGGTCGTGGGTGTGGCCAACAAACGGTCGATCGCCTGGGCCATTGCGCAAGCGGCTGATCGTGCGGGCGCACGCCTCGCGCTGACCTACGTCAACGAACGACTCGAGCGCAACGTCCGCAATCTCGCGGCGACATTGAGGCAGCCGGCGGTCGTGCTGCCGTGTGACGTGGCGCAGGACGAGCAGGTGGACGCCGTCGCGGCCGGTCTCGAGCGCGAGTTCGGCGGTCTGGACTTCCTGGTGCACGGTGCGGCGTTCGCACCTCGCGCAGCGCTTTCTGAGCCGTTCGTCGAGACGACCCGTCAGGACTTCCAGGTGGCGCTCGACATCAGCGTCTATTCGCTGGTGGCGCTGACTCGGGCCGTGGCACCGCTCATGGTGGCGCGCGGTGGCGGGAGCGTGCTCACGCTAACCTATCTTGGCAGCCAGCGTGTGTTTCCGAACTACAACGTGATGGGCGTGGCGAAGGCGGCGCTGGAGGCGTCCGTCCGGTATCTGGCCAGCGACCTCGGGCCACGTCAGATCCGTGTCAACGCCATCTCGGCCGGCCCGATCAAAACGCTGTCGGCTGCCGGAATTTCCGGCTTCTCCAACATCCTGTCGGTCTACCGCGACCGCGCGCCGCTTCGGCGGAACATCGACGCCGCTGAAGTGGCGGACGCCGCATTGTTCCTGCTGAGCGAGGCGGGCCGTGCCGTGACGGGCCAGGTGCTCTTCACCGATGCCGGCTATCACGTGATGGGGCTCTGATGCGTCAAGCAGCAGCTCGCATGCGAACGGCGCCGAGGGCATTGATCCTGGCGGTGTTGGCGCTCGCCGCCTGTGGGCCTGCCATCGACACCACGTTCGACGACGCTGCGATCACGGCTCGAGTTCGCAGGGCACTCCTGAACGATCCGATCGTCCGGGGGTTGCCCGTGACCGTCGAGACGCGCGCGGGGCTCGTGACCTTGACCGGCGACGTCCGCAGCGAGGCCCAGGCGTCACAGGCGGTTGCGGTGGCGCGCACCGTGGCCGGCGTCGCGGAAATCGAGTCACGGCTTCGGGTCGTCGAGCCAGCAGCCCGTGGTGGAAATCCCGTGTGGCAGCGAGACCCCGCTGCAGCAAAGCCGCGGTCGCCCATGCCAAGGCACGAGGAGGGAGAATACCGGGAGTATTCGACCCATCGTGGACAACGCCCAGCGCCGCCGAGGGCGAGATGGATCGACGGTCGAATGCCGCGGGACTTCCACCACGGGCTGCCAATTGTGCGGCGGGCCGTCGGGCTGACACACGCGCTTTGACACTGACACTACGTCGCCTGCGTGGCGTCATCCTCCGGCTGACATTTGATCGACGGGTCGCCGTGCTCGTCGGCATTGCGCTGGTCCTGCCCGCGGTCGCGTTGGCCACCGGGGACTACCCATGGGAAACCTGGGTGTCCGATGGCTGTGGCCTCGTTGCGGGTGCGACGGGTGTGGCCGTGTTGGCGGTCGGCCTCGGTGGGCGCCGTCCCGACTGGGTCGACACGGACGACCTCGACGACTGAGCGGGCGATTCTTACAGACCCGAGGCGGCGCGGTCGATCGTGACCTCCGGCCCGCCGGCTGCGGGTTGGGTGCCGCCCTTCGGGGACCTGCCCTTCCGCGTTTGTCTCCGCTTGTCCTTGTCCTGATACATGCGGTTGTCGGCCACGGCCATCAGCGCCTCGTACGATTCCCCGTCGTTCGGAAACACCGCCTTCCCGATGCTCATGCCTAGCACGAGGCGCTTGCCGGGACGGGCTTCGAACTCCAGGGCCCCGACCACCTGCTGCAACTCGATCCGCTTGGCTTCCGCTTCGTCGACCGTGCAGCCCGACAGCACGACGATGAACTCGTCGCCGGCGTACCGGATACAGATGTCGTACGGCCGGATTCCCGCCCGAAGAATCTTGGCGACTTCGCACAGCGCACGATCGCCGACGCGATGCCCGTGGTTGTCGTTGATGTCCTTGAAGTTGTCGAGATCCATCACCATGAGCGCGATCGGCGATTCCAGGCGATCGGCTCGCGCCAACTCGCGTGAGAGGTGCATGAACATGAACCGCGTGTTGGGCAGCCCGGTCAGCGGATCGGTGAGCGAGTCTTCCTGCGTCTGCTCGAAGACGATCGAGTTGCCGATGACGGCTGCCGCTTGTTCGGACACACGATCCAGCAGCCGGCGATGGTCGTCGCGGTAGAACGAAGGGTCGACGTGGTAGACGGACAGCGTGCCGATGAACCGGTCGTGCAGTACGAGCGGGCATACCAGCGCGGACTGCAGGCTGGTTGGGTGCGCCCCTTTCAATTCGGCCACCTCGAAATCGGCACTCGGCCGGGCGTTGACCAGCGCACGCCGGTTACGGGCGACCCAGCCCGTCATGCCGAGGCCGGTCGGCACGCTCAGTTGCTGCAAGCGCTCCGCCTCGATTCCCGAGGCGAAGCGGCAGCGCACGACGTCGCTGTCTTCGTCGTAGAGAAACAGGGCGCAGCAGGAGAACGGCACCAGGTTGCTCAATTTCGACGTGATGAGCGCCATCGTATCGGACACACCGAGGCTGCCGCCCATGGCCTGGGCGATCTCGTACAGCGCGTAGATCTCGCGGTGGGCCCGTGCGATGTCGTCGAACACGTTCGTCTGGACCGTCGGTTCCGGTGAGAGTCCGGTCGCCGGCGCGCTGTCCGGCACCGGCGCCAGTTCCGCATCGGACCCCAGGGACGACGTCGGTCGGTTTGGGACGTCGCCTTCGACATCAAGCGTCGGGAGCACGTCGATGAACTGCTGTACGAGCGCCGAGTCGAGTGCGTTGCCCGATTCCTGTCGGAGCAGGGCCAGCGCGGCGGTTGCGCTCATGGCTTTGTGGTAGGGCCGCTCGGCCATGATGGCGTCGTAGTAGTCCACGATCGCCAGGATGCGTGCGCCTACTGGAATTTGCGTCCCCTTCAGGCCGGTCGGGTACCCGCGGCCGTCCCAACGCTCATGGTGGCTGCGGATCAACGGCGCCACCGCGTAGGGGAACGGCACGGCTTCGATGATCTCGGCGCCGACCTGCGGGTGGGCTCGAATCTTCCGGAACTCCTCCTGCGTGAGGGGGCCGGGCTTCGACAAGATGTGCTCCGGCACGGCGAGCTTCCCGATATCGTGGAGCAGCGCCGCGGTCTTGACGGCCTGAATCTCAGGGTCGGACAGGCCGGCGACGCGCGCGAGACCGACGGCATACACCTGCACGCGCCGGATGTGGTTCTGCGAGGTTTGGTCTTTCGCGTCGATGGCGCGCGCCAGCGCTTCGATGGTCGCGAGATGCAGATCCGAAACTTCGTTGACGTGACGCTGCTCATCCTCGATGCGGCCGAGGTAGACCTTGTAGGTGCGGTAGGTCAGATACAAGGGTGCCGCCGTCAGCGGGACCAGCCACTGACCGGATTGAGCGATGACGAGCGCCGCGACAGCTGCCGCGCCGGCCCCGACGAAGTAGCTCGGAGCGCTCCACAAGAAGTTTTCGTTCCAGACGCGCAGGACAGACTGGCGAGTGGACAGCGCAATCGCCAACGCGATTGGCGTCGTGTTCATCAGGAAATAGGTCGTCGCGGCGCCGACGAGCGACTGCGGGAGTGACAGGAGCTCCAGTTCGCCGACTGTGCCGCCGAGCCTGGCGTAGACCCACCCGGCTGCCTGCACGGCGATGATCAAACACGCCATGCTGAACAAGGTGCGATAGAGCGGGTTGCGCTCGCGGATCTTGAATGTGCACTGGGTCCAGGCGCTGGCTGCGGCGATGAGCATTGTTTCGTGGGGGCCGAGCAGGAGCAGCGCGGCGAAGGCGACCGCGTAGGAAACGGACATGGTCGATCCGCTGCGCGAGAGCGGCAGGCTGACCTTGAACACCGAGCAGACAGAGGACAGCAGCAGCAGGACGCCAAAGAGGACAGGATCGGCGAACGTGGCGAACGGCAGGCAGACGACCAGGAGCGCGGCGCCGGCCAGGACGACGGTCCCGACGTAGATCTTCGCGAGCAGCGGGAGATCGTTCATACGAGGTGCGACGATGCCGCCCGACGGGACGCCACCGGCCCGTCGAGCGTCATCGCGCGGCGCTCCCTCGCGGGCGGCCGCGTGCCGTCCTGACTTTGGTTTCCGGCTCCAAGCTGAACTCGCTGATCTTCCGGTACAACGTGCCCCGGCTGATCTCGAGGACCTCCGACGCCTGCTTCTTGTTCCAGCCGACTTCGTCGAGCACGCGGACGATGTGGGCACGCTCGGCATCGCGCAGCGACGGCAGCCGTTCGAGCGGCCCGGCGCTGGGCATGTCCGTCGCATGGAGAAACTCGATGTCCGACGCACGGATGGTTCGGCCGGGCGAGGACAGCGCGGCGCGAGATACTGTGCTTTCGAGCTCGCGGATGTTTCCGGGCCAGTGGTATCTCGACAGCAGATCCAAGGTGTCTTGCGCGAACGTCTTGCTGTCCACGGGAAGCCCGTTGGCCGCGCAGTACCGCGCGAGCAAGCGGTGGGCCAGCGTCGGGATATCGGTGGCCCGTTCGCGTAGCGACGGCAGCCTGATCGAAAAGGCGTTGACTCGGTAATACAGATCCTCCCGGAACCGTTCGTCTCGGACGAACTGATCCAGCGGACGATTGGTGGCCGAGATCAGCCGGAAGTTCGTCTCGATGGTGCGGTGGCCGCCAAGACGCTCGTGCCGGTGCTCCTCGAGCACGCGCAAGAGCTTGGCCTGCGCCATGGGTGACAGGTCACCGATTTCATCGAGAAACAGGGTGCCGTCGTTCGCCAACTCGACCCGGCCCGGCTTGCGCGCATAGGCGCCGGTGAACGCGCCTTTTTCGAAGCCGAACATTTCCGATTCGAACAGGCTGTCTGGCACCGCGGCGCAGTTGAGCGCCTGAAACTTGCCGGTGTTGCGGCGACTGAGCTCGTGAATCATCCGGGCGACGACCTCTTTGCCGGACCCGGTCGGTCCGAGGATCAGGACGGCGATATCCGACTTGGCCGCGGTGCGGATCCACTCGAAGATGACGAGCATCTTCTCGTCGCGCCCGATCATTTCTCGAAACCGCTGGACCGACGGGGACTGATCCTCGTGGCTGACGGTGGCGCGCCGCTCCAGGAACGCGTCGAGCAGACGCGCCACGTCGCCGCGCTCGGGGCGCCAGGCCGTGAACCGTGGCGGCGAGCCGGCCGCCCGGCGCGCCACGCCGAAGTCCACGACCTCGCGCAGGCAGTTCTCGACGTCCCCCCGCATCTTGCCGCCGGACGTGCGCGCTAGCGCCTCGACGTCGAAGGTCTCGTGCGGGCGGGCGTGGAGGAAGCGAACCAGGCCGGCCCGCAGCGGTGACTGCACCAGCGAGGCAAAGCGCGAATCCATCGCCGAGGACTCCGTGCGCTTGCTGGGTGGGCTCATCAGATCTCAGGCCGACGGAGACGCACCCCGCCAGGGTCGGTTGCGGCTCCGGCAAACTCTCTAAAACTGTACCTATTTTGAACATTTTTGCGCATATAGCAAGGCCGATCCGGGCCGATCGGCCCGACCGGAGATGTTAAGCGCCCGTTTCGCCACGGGCTGATAAGTTAAGCTACCGGCGGCGCCGCCGGCCACAGGGCTCTTGAATTCGCTGGTGCCGGCAATCCCTGGAGGAACCACGCGTGCCTCACCGCACCCCTGGCTCACCGGGTCGTCCCGTCGAGGGGCGTCTCGACGGCGAGCCGATCCGGTACTACCGTCCGCGCGGAAGCGCCGAAGTCCGACAGCTCATTGATCAAGGCTTTCAAGCGTTCAACGCAGGCCGTCTGTCGGAAGCGTGCCGCATCTTCACGGACAAGATGCTGGAGCCGTCCAACGACACGACGATTGGGCTGACCGTGGCCGGGGCGCTGACCCCGGCCGGTCTCGGCGGCTGCATCATCGAGCTGATGGAGCGCGGGCTCGTCGATTTTCTCATCAGCACGGGCGCGAACCTCTATCACGACCTGCACTACGCGATGAACTTCACCCTGCATCGTGGGTCGCCTTTCCTCGACGACGTCGAGCTGTACGAACAGGGCATCATCCGGATCTACGACGTCCTGTTCCGGTCGTCGGTGCTGCTCGAGACCGATGCCTACATCCGAGAGTTCCTGAGGCGTGAGCGCTTAGAGGGGCCGATGTCGAGCGCCGAGTTTCATTACCGGCTCGGGCGCGATCTCATGGAACGGTTTCCAGGCTGCGAGCAGCACTCGGTCGTGGCGCACGCGGCCGCTGCCGACGTGCCGATCTACACGTCGTCCCCGGGTGACAGTTCGATCGGCATGAACATCGCCTCGAATGAGTTGCTCGACGGCAGCTCGTTCATGATCGATCCCAATCGGGATGTGAACGAGGTCTGCGCCATCATCCTCGCCGGTCATCAGAACGGATGTGTGATTCTCGGCGGCGGGTCACCGAAGAACTTCTACCTGCAGGGGCAACCCACCCTGTGGGAGGTCTACGGGATTCCGAAAGGCGGCAACGACTATTTCATCCAGATCACGACGGACCAGGCGGTGTGGGGCGGCCTGTCCGGAGCGACACCGGCGGAGGCGGTGAGCTGGGGCAAGGTCAACCCCGCTGCGCTTCCGGACACGGTCGTGGCGTATTGCGACTCGACCATCGCCTTCCCGCTGTTTTGCGAGTACGTGATCGGCTCGGAGCGCGGCCGCCGGCCGCGCAAAGCGTTGATGCAGCGTCGCGAGGCGCTGGTCGCCGACTTGAAGCGTCAGGCCGCGCAGGCCCGCGAAGCGCAGGGTAGCAGCTAGCAGCCCGTGGTGAAGGTCTCGCGGAACGCTCGAGGTGCAGCCCGGCGGGAGTACGGCTGTCACCGCGGCGCTGCCGCCGCGTAGGTCGCCGGGTCGGTCACGCCGGTCTCGCTGAAGGCGTCCTGCCGCTCTCGACACTTGCTGCACAGGCCGCAATGCCGGTCCCCCTGTGGTCGCATACACGACATCGTCAGGTCCAAGCGGACGCCGAGATTCAAGCCAAGTCGGATGACGTCCGCTTTCCGGGATCCGGCCAGCGGCGCCTCGATCGCGATCGGGTGCGCCAAGCCGAGCGACAGCGCCCGGGCCATCGCCGTGAAGAACGCGGGCGTGGCGTCGGGAAACGGATTGCCCGCGAGCGCCCCGATCACGAGTCGGCGCAGGCCGTGATGCGCACAGTACACGCCGGCCTTCGCGAGCAGCACAACGTTGCGTCCGACGAGGTACACGTCCGAGTCCGGCGTGTCGTAGGCGGGCGGCTCGCCTCGGATCGCCCAGTGCGATGGTGGGTAGATGTCGCGCATGTTCACCGCCAGGCGGGCAGCCGGCCCGACATCGGTGAAGGGCCGGGTCGACAACAAGCGCCCGAGCATCGCCACCTCCGCTGCTTCCCACGCGAACCCGACGCTGATGTACACTGGGTGCACGGGCGCCGTGCCGGCCGCCGACTCCGAGGCGAGCAGGACGGCGCTGTCGAGGCCCGCGGAACAGAGGACTGCTGTCGCTTGACCCTGTCTCGGGCCTTTAGCTACCATCCCGTTGTCGGCTCAGTGGCGGCTCAGTGGCGGCTCAGTGGCGAAACGAGTCTCGATCACATCAATCGCATCAATCGCATCAGCCGCATCGAGGGTGCCCATGTATTCCGTCGTCAAGCGCGTGGATTTCTGCTACGGGCACAGACTGCTCGATTACGATGGCATCTGCAAGCACCCGCACGGGCACAATGCCGTTGCGGAGATCGAGATCCGCACGGAGACGCTGGACCAGTGCAGCATGGTGGCCGACTTCAGCGACGTCAAGCGCGTTGTCAAGGGATGGATCGATCGCGAAATCGATCACAAGATGATCTTGCGCGAGGACGACCCGCTCGTCGAGCCGCTTCGGACGCTCGGTGAGCCGGTCTTCTTGGTCGACAGCAATCCCACTGTGGAGCGAATCGCGCGGCTCATCTACGAGCAGGTGGAGTTGGCCGGGTTGCCCGTGGTCCGCGTGAAGGTGTGGGAAACACCGATGTCGTCGGCGGCCTACGAGCCGACGCCGAAGACTGTCGACGCCTAACCGCAGGACGGGCTGCTACGGCCATCCTCTCGGATGGCCGCGCTACGCATTCACGAGACGCGCTGCCGGACCTGGACGAGCAGCTTCGACGCGGCGCGCGTGCCGATCGTCACGTGGCGGCGTTCGCCGCTCAACACGCTCACGCTGTCGGCGGCCGCATCGCGGGCCGTCACGGTGACCGCCTGTCCCGGCTTCAAATCGTGTTCCTCCAGAAAGTGCAGGAATTCGGCATCCTGGTCGATCACCCGCGTGACTTCCACGGTCGTGTCGATTGGGCAGGTGATCAGGCTTTGATACCGACGCTGGACGACGGCGCCCTCGGGGTCGGGAATCGGATCGCCGTGCGGGTCGACGGTCGGCCGTCCCAGTAACTCGTCGATCCGTTCGATGAGCCGATCCGAGACCGCGTGCTCGAGATGCTCCGCCTCCTCGTGCACTTCGGCCCAGCTCATGCCCATGACCTGGACCAGAAACAGCTCGACCAGCCGGTGGCGCCGTAGGACGAGCGCGGCCAGCCGGTTCCCGGCGTCGGTGAGGCGGACCCCGGCGTACGGCTCGTAGGTGACGAGGCCTGCGTCAGCCAGGGTTTTCACCATCGTCGTCGCCGTCCCCGGCACCACGCCGAGTGCCGAGGCGAGTTGGCCCATGGGCACCAGCGCGGTGTCGTCCTCCAGGGCCATTTGCGCCTGGTAGATCGCCTTCAGGTAGTTCTCGACCGTGCTCGATCGCAGCATGCGCAGGCCCTATCTCTCGAAACTTGACTTTGGGAAACCTTCCATCTTATATTTTGATATATCAAAATTAGGTTCCTGACTATTCAGAATTCTACAATGAAACAACTGTCCCGGCGCTCGTGGCTGCAGGTGGCCGGCCTCGGTTCGCTCGCCGGCGGGGCAATCCATCTGGCCACGCGGTCGACGGTCGCGCAGCAGTCTGCCGGCGGTGACGTTCCAGCCCATCCCCACTTAATGGGGGCAATCGGCCGGGTGTCGACCGAGTCGTTCGATCCCGGGGTCTTCCTGCGGACCTGGAATTTCTCCGATCTGCCGGATGCCGAGCGCCGGCAATTCTACCGCGAGACGCCGCGCCCGGATGGAACCACGTTGCGCGAGTACGAGATGCACTCGGTGGATCGGGAAATCGAGATTGCGCCGGGCGTCTTCTTCCCGGCCTGGACCTACAACGGCCAGGTGCCCGGCCCGACCCTGCGGGCGACCGAGGGCGATCGGGTCCGGGTCAGCTTCGTCAACGAAGGGACACATCCTCACACGATTCATTTTCACGGCTGGCACCCGCCGGAGATGGACGGGTCGCTGCCGGAGCATGAGGTGCAGCCGGGTGAGCGGTTTGTGTACGAGTTCGACGCCGAACCCTTCGGGCTGCATCTGTATCACTGTCACGCGGCGCCGCTGAAGCGGCACATCCACAAGGGGCTGTACGGCGTCTTCATCGTCGACCCAAAAGATATCGCCGGCGCGCCGGCGCGCCCTCCGGCCGACGAGCTGGTGATGGTGATGAACGGGTTCGATACGAACTTCGACGCCGACAACGAGGTGTATGCGGTCAACACGGTCGCGCACTATCACATGCACGAGCCGGTCCGCGTGAAGGTGGGACAGCTGGTTCGCATCTACCTCGTCAATCTGACCGAGTTCGATCCGGTCAACAGCATCCACATGCACGGCATGTTCTTCGACGTCTCCCGCACCGGCACCCGCCTGGCGTCCAGCGAGACGACCGACACCCTGATGCTGTGTCAAGGGGAGCGGGCGGTGATCGAGACCACGTTCCGCTACCCGGGCCAGTTCATGTTCCATGCGCATCAGACCGAGTTTGCCGAGCTCGGGTGGATGGGGTTGTTCCTTGCGGAGGAGGACCGGCGTGACACCTGAGCCGGGCGACGGCTTGGGGGCCACGGCGACGTCGACCGGTCGTCTGTGGCTGATTGGCCTGGCGCCGCTGGTCCTGCTGGGGGGGCTCCTGGTCCTCATTACGTGGACCTGGCCGAGCGACATCATCGGCGCCGGCGCGCACCCGCCGGTCGAGGCGCTCACGTTCTCGGCGGCCCAGTTGCGGCCCAACGAGATCGTGGTGACGGTCCTGAACGACGGTCCGGACCCGGTGACGATTGGCCAGGTCCAGGTGGACGAAGCCTACTGGGCGTTCACGTCGGACACCGGAAACGAGCTCCGTCATCTGCAGAGCGCCACGTTGACCATCCCGTATCCGTGGGTGGACGGCGAGACCCACGTGGTCCGTGTCGTCACGTCGACCGGCGTGACCTTCGACCACGAAATCGCGGTCGCCGTCGAGACACCGCAGCCCGACGGACGATATTTCGTCGTGTTCACGCTGATCGGGCTCTACGTGGGCGTCATCCCGGTCGCGATCGGCCTGCTCTGGTTTCCGCTGGTCGCGCGACTCGGCCGGACCGGCCTGGCGTTTCTGCTCTCGCTGACGGTCGGGCTGCTGCTGTTCCTCATGGTCGATGCGGGGCAGGAGGGGTTGGAGGTCGCCACGGTGATGCCGGAGTCGTATCAGGGCGTCATCCTGTTCATGTTCGGTGCGTTCGGCGCCTATCTGGGCCTGGAGGCGCTGGGCGGCTGGCTGCGAGCGAAACGACCCGCGGCGGCGGCCAACGCGCCCGGCAGCGGGTGGGTGCTGGCGCTGCTGATTGCCGTCGGTATCGGGCTGCACAACTTCGGTGAGGGACTCGCGATCGGCGCCGCGTTTGCGCTGGGCGAGGCGGGCCTCGGCACGCTGCTCATCGTCGGCTTCACGCTGCACAACACGACTGAGGGGTTGGCGATCGTGGCGCCGCTCGCCCGCCACCGGGTCCGCGTGGGCCAAC
Organism: Vicinamibacterales bacterium; assembly: GCA_963667915.2. GTDB lineage: Bacteria > Acidobacteriota > Vicinamibacteria > Vicinamibacterales > UBA823. The sequence goes on from CAXXNN010000004.1 coordinate 2,607,522, forward strand.
TGGTGCGGCTCGGGCTGATCGGCGGAGTGCCGACCATTGCCGGCGCCTGGCTGGGCGGGCTCGTGTATTCGCCGCTGTGGTCGGTCCTCTTCCTGGGCCTCGGCGCGGGCGCCATCGCACAGGTCGTGGCGCAGATCGTGCGCCAGATGGCACCGGAGGGACCGGTCGTTCGGTTCCTGTCGACGGCGCCGGCCCTGAGTGGCCTGTGCGCCGGGTTTGCGATCATGTACGTGACCGGCATGCTGGTGGGCTGAGCCCGGTGGGTTGAGCGATGACCTGGAGACGCACTGCGGGCGGACAGGCGGCGGTCGCCGTGCTGCTGGGGCTGACGGGCCTGGCGGTGGCCGGGGTGTTGCCGCTCTTGACCGAGCCCTCGTCTGAGCCCCGCGACATCGTCGTGGTGGCCCGCGGCATGGCGTTCTACCTGGACGGCGAATCCCAGCCGAACCCCAGGATTCGCGTGGAAGCCGGCGAGATGGTCCGGCTGATCCTGCGGAACGAGCAGTCCGGCGTTGCGCATAATTTCGTCGTGGACGCCTGGGACGTCGCGACCGCGAGGCTCGACGGACCGTCGAGCAACGCCGTCGTGTTTCGAGTGCCTGACCGGATCGGACGTTACGCCTACGAGTGCAGCCCGCACCGTTCGATGATGCGCGGCACGATCGAGGTCGTGGCCTCCTTCGCTCGCCGGTGAGCCTCCGCACAGCCTTTTCCTCACCCGACGCGAAACGCCGCTATGTCCGGCGGCTGTTCACGACCATTGCCGATCGCTACGACCTCATCACGCGCGTGCTGTCGTTCGGCCGAGACCGGCGGTGGAAGGCTCGTCTGATCGCGCTGGCCCAGCCAGCACCGGGCGAGGCGGTGCTCGATCTGGCCTGCGGTACCGGGGACCTGGCGTTCGCGACGGCCGGACGGGTCCGGCGCGTCGTCGGCCTCGACATCACGCCGCGTATGGTCGAGTTGGCGAACGCCAAGCCGGGTGAGGCCGAGTTCCTCGTCGGTGACATGGGTGCCCTGCCCTTCTTCGATCGGACGTTCGATTTGGTCATGACCGGCTACGGTCTTCGCAACGTGCCGGTGCTGGAGTCGGCGCTCGGCGAAGCGCATCGGGTTCTCCGCCCGGGCGGCCGCCTGGTCTCCCTCGACTTCGACCGTCCGCGATCGTGGCTGGTCCGGACCCTGTACCTCGCCTACCTCACGGTGGTCGGCGCGGTCTTGGGATTGCTGCTGCACGGTGATCCAGAGACCTATCGCTACATCCCGGCGTCCATTCGGCGGTATCCTGGTGCGTACGGCGTGGCGGATCGGATGCGCGCGATCGGGTTTCGTGAAGTCGAGGTGCATCCGGTCTTGGGCGGGCTGATGGCCATTCACCGCGCCGTGAAGTAGAAGAACGGCCTTGCGAGCAATGCCAGTGGATACCTCAGCGTGGTCGGGTGACGGCGCGTTCACCCAGGCGCTGATCGACGCGATTGACGCGATCGGCGAGGTGGCGTGCCTTCGCGTGGAGGACGCGCCGGCGACCCGCGCCGATGTCGGCTACCAGCTCATCAGCAACGAGATCTACGTGGCGTTTCGGACACGTCCCGTCAGGCGGCGCGTCCGCCGCTTCGGGTTCTGGCCGGCATCGATGACAGTCGAGGAGCCGTGTCTGGCGCTGGCGGATCTCGAGCGGACCCTGTCCGGGGTCGAGGAGGTTGGCGTGGCCGATTACGGCGACGACGGGATGCTGCAGTACCTGAAGACCGAGCGCGTCGTGCCGCCCTATCAGACGCGGGGGTACAAGCTGGTCGAGCTGGTGCGCGTCTACGACGTGACGAGCGGAGCGCCTCGCACCGACCCGGATCGGCCATGAACGTATCCGACGTGCGCCGGCGACTGAAGCAGATGATTACCGAGGCCAAGCGCCTGGCGACGCAACGGCGGACCGCGCGCGATGTGGCGGCGGGCGACTACGAACAGTTCTTGGATGCCGTGGCCGTGCCGGTGTTTCGTTTCATGCTCACGGCGCTCAAGGCCGAGGGCCATCCGTTCGAGCTCGTCACGCCGCCTGGTGTCGTGCGCCTTGTTCCGGCGAGGTCGTCACCGAGTTTTGTCGAGCTCTCGCTCGACGTGTCGGGCGTCCACCCGGTCGTCATGGGACGCTCGAGCGTGCGCCGGGGCCGTGAGACCGCGCAGGCCGAGCGTCCGTTGCGGCCAGACACGGCCGTGTCCGGCCTCACGCGCGAGGACGTCCTGGAATTCCTGCTCGAGAGCCTCGGGCCGTTCGTGGCCTAGCAGCTAGCAGCCCGCCGGTCCATCAGATCGCGCCGGCCTCGCGCAGACGGGTCCGGGCAGCCTCGTCGAGCCCCAGCAGGTCTTGCAGCACGTGATCCGTATGTTGGCCGAGCGACGGAGGTGGCGTGCGGACCGCCCCCGCCGATTCGGAGAGCTTGACGGGCACGCCCAGCACGCGAACGGCGCCGGCCACCGAATGCTCGAGCTCGACGACCATGTCACGCGCGGCCAGTTGAGGGTCGGACAGGACCTGGTCGAGGTCCCGGACGGCACCGCACGGGACGCCGGCGGCCATCAACGCTTCGATCCAGGCGCGGCGTGGCCGAGTGCGCAGCGTCCGCTCGAGCAAGGGCCTGAGCTCGTCGTACGCGGTCACCCGCGACCGGTTGGTCGCGAAGCGCGGGTCCGCCGCCAGGTCGGCCAGTCCAGCCACGGCACAGAACTTCAGCCACAGCGCGTCGTTGCCGACCGCAAGCACGAACTCGCCGTCAGCCGCTGCGAAGGTCTCGTACGGCGCGATCGTGGGGTGGCGGTTGCCCATGCGCTGGGGCACGGCGCCAGTGGCGAAATGGATTCCGGCTTGATAGGTCAGCAGCGCGGCGACCGAGTCGAATAGCCCGACGTCGACGAGCTGTCCTCGGCCGGTCCGTTCGCGCGCCAGGACCGCCACCGCCACGCCGTACGCGGCGAACATGCCAGCCGTGATGTCGGCGATCGCGACGCCGAGCCGGTAGCCCGGTCCGTCCGCGCCGCCGGTAATGCTCATCAGGCCGCCCTCCGCCTGGATGACGGCGTCGTACCCCGGCTCCTGTCGGCGCGGGCCGGTCTGGCCGAATCCGGACACCGAGACGTAGACGAGCCGCGGATGTCGTTCGTGCACCGCGTCGAAGCCGAGGCCGAGTCGGGCCAGCGTGCCCGGCCGGAAGTTCTCGACGAGCACGTCGGCGCGCGCGATGAGCGCGTCGAGCACCTGCCGGCCGTCGGGCCTCTTGAAATCGAGCGTCACGCTCTCTTTGTTCCGGTTCACGCTCAGGAAATACGCGCTCTCGCCGTTGACGAACGGCGGCCCCCAGGCCCGCGTGTCGTCGCCCAGGCCAGGACGCTCGATCTTGATGACTCGCGCGCCCATGTCGGCCAGCATCATCGTGCAGTAGGGACCCGACAGCACGTGGGTCATGTCGACCACCGTGAGGCCTTCGAGCGGGCCGCGGTTCGGGGCCGGTGGGACTGCTGGGGTCATCGGACTGAAAGTGGGTCGGTTGGCGTCGCGCGGCGCGTCTAGCAAAGATTCGCTGCCGCCCTCCGCCCGGCTCGCCGGATCGTGACGAGGTCGGCCAGCAGCGCGAACGCGGTCTGGGTCAGTCCGCCGTCTAGCTCGGTGATCATGATCTCACCGAGCAGGTCCGTGCGGAACACCACCGCGTTGGCCTGCCCGTCGAGGCCGGCCAGCGGGTCGTCTGCGGCCAGCTCCGTCGGGGCAACCGAACCGCGGACGACGTTCCCGCGGCGCTCCGCCGAGGCGACGAGCTTGATGCGGCGCCCCCGGCGGCGGGCGGCCTGGGCCTGCTCCGTCGATACGTCGGCGATGCCGGTGCGCGCGATGGCCTGCGGCGTCGCGCGGCCGTCCATCAGCACGTTGATCAGCACCGCCGTCTTGGCGGCGGCGTCCCAGCCGTCGATGTCGAGCGAGGCGTCGGCTTCGGCGATGCCCTGAGCCTGCATGGCGGCCAGCGCCTCCACGGCGCTGGCGCCGTTCTCCAACGCGGTCAGCACGTGGTTCGTCGTCGAGTTGACGATGCCGCGGAAGCCGTCGATTCGCACCGTCGGCAGCGTCTCGCGCACCAGGTTCAACACCGGGATGCCGTCGAGCACCGCGCCTTCGGTCAGGAACATCACGCCGGCTCCCTCCGCCCGGTCGCGCAGCTGGCGATAGGCGAAAGCGGCGGGACCCTTGTTGGCCGTGACGACATGGGCGCCCGCATCGATCGCTGCGCGCACGTGGTCGATCGCGGGCTGGCCCGTCTCGACGTCGAGTACCGTCGTCTCCACGACGACGCGCGGCGGCGCCTTTCGGCAACGGCCAAGCTGTTCGAGGAGCGCCCGGCCATCGGTGGGCGCGCCGCCTTCGTGGGCGGCATGCAGCGCCGCCAGCGATCGGCCGTGCTCGACGGCATCGATCGCCCGCTCCAGGTCGAGACCCCGTCGATCGATCGCGGCGCCATGACTTCGGGTGGCGATGCCGATGACGCGACAGGTCAGGTCATGCTCGCGGGCGAGGCGGTTGCGCTGTTCGCCGAGAAGGCGGCCGAACCGGCGGCCGACGTGACCGAACCCGACCAGCACGAGGTCGTACGCGGCGATCTCGGCGTCAGGCACGACCGTGGCTCGTCGCGGTCTTTGCGGTATCCTGGGCGTGCATCGATCGAGCGTATGTTACTGCAGTCTTGTCGCCTCGCGTTCGAGTCCGGGTCGTGCCCGCATGACGACTGAGCTCGTGATCGCTCTCGTCGCGGCGCTCGGGGGTGCCGCCGTGGCGTGGGCGCTGGTGAGTGCCCGGATGCGGACGACGGCCTCCCGCCACGACACCGACCTGGAGGCCCGGACCCGGGCCGCCGAGGGGGTACGGGATGAGCTGCGTCAGCAGTTGGCGGCGCACGATCGGCAACTCGACGGAGTACGGGCCGCGCTCGAGGCCGAGAGCCGCGCGCGCACCGAGGCCGAAACTCGGCTGGAGCAGGTGCGCGAGAGCCTTCGCGACCAGCAACGGCTCGTCGAGGAGACCACGGCCCGGCTAACCGACACCTTTCGGGCGCTCAGCGCGGACGCGCTCAAGAGCAACAACCAGTCGTTTCTCGATCTGGCCAAGCAGTCCTTCGCGTCGATCGTGGCCGAGACGAAGGGCGACGTGGGCAAGCGCCAGGAGGCGATCGACGCGCTCATCCGACCCATTCAGGACACGCTCAAGCGCTACGAGCAGCAGATCGTGGCGATGGAGGAGACGCGCCAGCGGACCTTCGGCGGGCTCGAGGAGCAACTCAAGCAGCTCAGCGCGTCGCAGGGGCAGCTGCAGCGGGAGACCGGAAATCTCGTCAACGCGCTTCGCAGGCCGAACGTGCGGGGGCGGTGGGGGGAGATGACCCTGCATCGGGTTGTCGAGCTGGCCGGGATGTCGGCGCATTGCGACTACGAGCCGCAGGTGACGGTCACCGGTGACGACGGCCGCGTTCGGCCGGATCTGCTGGTGCGCTTGCCCAACGCGCGGACGATCGTCGTGGATTCCAAGGTGCCGCTCGATGCCTATCTGGATGTGATCGAAGCCGACGATGAGGATACCCGGCGCGCGGCGCTGCAGCGCCATGCCCAACAGCTGCGGACCCACATGACCCAGCTGGCGGCGAAATCGTATTGGGAGCAATTTCCGCAGACGCCGGAGTTCGTCGTGATGTTCGTGCCTGGCGAAGCGCTCTTCGCGGCCGCCCTTGATGCCGATCGGACGCTCCTCGAAGACGGCATGGCCCGCCAGGTCGTGCTGGCCACGCCGACCACGCTGATCGCCGTGCTCAAGGCCGTGGCGTATGGCTGGCGACAGGAGCAGATTGCCGAGAATGCGCAGGCGATCAGCGAGCTCGGCCGGCAGCTGTACGACCGCGTGCGGACGCTCGCTGATCACGTGGAGGACATCGGCAAGTCGCTTGGGCGGGCGGTCGCGGCCTACAACCGTGCGGTGGGCTCGATGGAGACGCGCGTCTTTCCTTCGGCGCGGCGCTTCAAGGAGCTCGGCGCCACCAGCGGCGAGGACATCCCGACCGTCGAGCCGATCGAGCAAGCACCGCGGCTCTTTACCGACCTCGACAAGTCGTGAGCGGCTCGCGCGCGATCTTCAGAAGCTGTAGCGCAGCCTGACCTGGGCGTTGGCGCCCGGCCCATCGACGCCGGAGCCGTGCCACCGATAGTTGCGGTCCGTCAGGTTTTCCGTGATCACGGTCAACTCGACATTCGAGTGCAGCCGCCAGCCGGCCCGGGCGCCGAACGTGAGGAACCCAGGCGTTTCGTCGAAGAGCGTGGCGGAATTCGCGTTGCCCAGCACCCGGTCCTGCACCTCCGAGAGCGTTTCACCGGTCGCGGTCAGCACGTCGTTCTGCACCAGGCCCAAGTCAGCGGCGCCACCAGTGAAGAACTCGGCGATCGAATCGCGCGATCGGAGTCCGCCGATACGCGCGTCGCTCAGATCGCCCGGGCTGAGCCGGCGCTGTGCGAACGCGAAGCTCGCGGTGCCCTCGATCCAGAACGGTTGCCCGGTGGGCGACCAGCGGACGCGCCCGCCGCCGAATGGCGGTGACATCCGCCTGAGCAACTGGTCGGTTCCGAGCTCGCGGCCGTTGACCATCGAGGCGTACGCCGCCGCGTGCCATGCCCTGGTGATTTGGACCCGGAGGTCGGCCTCGAACCCCAGCACCCGGGCGCGGTCGACGTTGACCCGGGTCACGATCGGCCGTGAATCTTCTGCAACGAACGCGCGTCCCGCGGCGTCTTGGCGGGTGACCGTGAACCCTGCGATCGTCGTGCCGACGATCGGGGTCGGGAAGATGGCGGCGCGGCGCTGGATGATGTCGCGGAGCTCGAGGTCGAAGACGCTGACCGAGGCCGACACGCGAGACGTCCGGATCTTCAGGCCGCCTTCGATCACGACCGCGGATTCCGGGCCCAGGCCCTCGAGGAGCCGGCCGGTGCTCACCGCGTCAGTTCCGTCGCTGTCCCCGATGAAACTGCCGAGAGTCTCCGCCGTTTGGGGCGCAATCTCGAATCCGCCGCCGCTGAGACCGACCGCCCCGAGATCGAACGCGTTCGCCGCCCGGAAGCCGCGGCTCACCGTGACCGTCGCGTTGACCGTGTCGGTCAGCCCGATGACCGCCCCGGTGTGGAACGTGAGCGCGTCCATCGGCACGCGGGTGGCCTGGATGTCGAGGCTGGAATCGGACCGGGTTCTGAACAGGAAATATCCGTAGCGCAGGCCCGCTCTGAGCGTCAGCCGCCCGGGCACGATTTCCGAAGTGGTTTGGAAGAAGAGGCCGGTGCTCGTGTAGCGGGTTCCGTCCGGAATTTTCGGCCTGACCTGCGCGCGCGTCCCCGTGCGCGGATCCTCGAACGTGCGCTCCCCGGCGATGTACTCGTCGTAGACCTCGCCGCCGAACGTCAGCGCGTGGCGCCCGCCGACCACGCGGGTTCCCTGCGCCTGGTAGCCGACGGCGACGACCCGACCGTCCTGCCGTTCGATCGGTGAGTCGCGACGGCGCTGCTCGAGGCGATCGTCCTGCTGCCGGTTGATCGAGGCGCTCGCCGTCAGCCCGTCGAGCCACCCGGTGCGCCCACGGTCGTAGCGCACGTAGCCGAAATCGAGCCGCTGTGGCTCGAACTCGCTGCGGTGCCAGCCGTCGCCCCCGAGCAAGCGGTCGTAGCGGTGGACCCCGAACTGCTCCTCGTGGAGGTACACGGCCCGCAGCGATGCGTCCTCGCCGGCGTCGAACGCAGCCGCCACGTACGCGCCGGACTGCGAGAAGTCGGTGTCGGGCAGCTTCGTGTACTGCGGTGTCGACGCAAGTCCGAGGAAACGAGTGAGAGCGGAGTGCGAGTCGCGTCCCCGTCCGGCGCGCAATTCGCCGACGCGGCGCGTGGCGCCCCCGATCCTCGCGGCCCATCGACGATCCTGCACGAGCACGGTCGCGTCGCCGGTGCCGCTGAGGTCGGCCGATCCGAAGACGCCTTCCACGCCGCCCGTCACACGCCGTCCGTCGGAGGACAGGGCTGGTGTCAGGCTCAGGACGTTGATCGTGCCGCCGAGGGCGTCGCTGCCGTACTGCACGGACGACGGGCCGCGCACGACCTCCAGGCGGTCGACCAGTGCGGGGTTGATCCAGCCGAGGTACTGCGTCGCGCCACTGCGGAACGTGGACGTGTTGAAGCGGATACCGTCCATCAGATACACGATGCGCTGCGCGCTGAATCCTCGAATGAACGGGGAGCCCTGGGCGGTGGTCGTCTGTTGGACGAGGACACCAGGCTCCTCACGGAGCACTTGGGGAAGGATCTGATGCGGCCGCGACTCGATCTCCTCGCGCGTGGTGACGGCCACCGCTTCGGGGACATCGAACGACCGCTCGGCGGCGCCCCGCGCCGGCGTCACGACGACCTCCGTTGCGAGCCCGGCCACGTGGAGAACGAGCCGGACCGACGCCGCATCCTCGTGTGTCAGGTCCACGTGCGCCGTCGCCGGTGTGAACAGGTCGCGCTCGGCGAGCACGAGGCAGGAGGCGGGCGGCAGCCCGTTGACCGAAAAGGCTCCGCGATCGTCGGCGCGCACGGTGACGGTGCGCTCGTTGCACGCGACCGTGACCACCGCCGCCGGAATCGCCCCGCCGAGCGAATCTTCGACCGTGCCGGAGAGCGTGCGTTCGGGGGATTGGGATGCGTCACCGAGAGCGATGGCCGCCACCCACAGCGCGACCATCGGCGCGAAGGACATTCAAAAATCGTACGGGCCGGCGTCCTGCACTGTCAAACCACGGGTGCGCCAAATCTCCATAGTCGTCCACCAATGCCGCGAGCCTCTCGGTTCTCGCTCTCGGCTCTGGGCGCTCGGCGCTTGCACGGTCTGGGACACGAGAGCCGAGGGCGGGCGCGCGCACCGTTGACAGCGCCGGGGCTCGATTTCTATAATTCCTCTATAAGTCCGATCAGATTGGTCGTATATCCATGTACCCCGTGCTTGACGGTGAGCGGCGGACTTTCGTCCCCGATCTGATTGGCCACACGCCACTCCTGCGCCTGCGGCTTTTCGAGAAAGCCCTCCCGGGCATCGAGCTCTACGCCAAGGTCGAGGGGCGCAATCCGGGCGGGTCCGTGAAGGATCGCGTGGCGGCCCGCATGGTGCGCGAGGCAGAGCAGCGCGGCGATCTTCGGCCCGGAAAGCTCATGCGAGGATCAGCCAGGAAATGAACGACCACGCCCTGCGCGTCTACGACTCCATTCTCGGCCTCCTCTCCAGTGCCGACAATCCCACACCGCTGGTGCGCCTGAACCGGGTGGTGCCGTTCCGGGACACTCAGGTCTACGCCAAGCTCGAGTGGTACAACCCGTTTGGAGCAGTCAAGGATCGGGTGGCAGCCAACCTGGTTGCCGACGGCGAAGCACGTCTCACGGTGCAGACGAACCAGAAGCTGGTCGAGCCCACCTCGGGCAACACCGGCATGGCCCTCGCCATGATCGCCAATGCGAAGGGCTACACGCTGACGACGCCGCTGTCGATCGAGATACCGCTCGAGAAGCGCACCATGCTCAGGTTCTTTGGCGCCGAGGTGCTCGAGCTCGACGACACCCTGTGCCCGGCGCCTGGGGCACCCGAAGGCGCAATCGCCAAGGCGATGGAGATCGCCGAGCGTCCCGGGTTCCACATGCTGAACCAGTACGTCAACGAGGCGAATCCCGACGCGCACTACAAGACGACGGGACCGGAGATCTGGCGCCAGACGGAAGGAACGGTCACGCATTTCGTTGCGGGGCTGGGCACATGCGGCACCATTACCGGGACGGGGCGCTTTCTCAAAGAGCAGCGCTCCGCGGTCCAGGTTCTCGGTGTGCATCCTGGCGAGGGCCATGACATCCCTGGCGTGCGAAGTATCCGCCAGCTCCAGCAGACCCGGCTGTTTCGTCCGGCGGAGTACGACGGCCTGACCGAGATTCAGAACCAGGCGGCGTTCGAGTTGTGTCTCCGCCTGAACCGGGAGGAGAGCATCATCGCGGGGCCGAGCTCGGCCATGGCCCTTGCAGGTGCGTTCGAGCTGGTCCCTGACGAGCCGGGCAACCTGGTCGTGGTGATCTTCCCGGACAGCGCGTTCAAGTACGCATCCTCGGTTGTGAAGTATCTGCCGGGTCTCGAGGCCGGCACGGCGAAGCCCGCGGCGCCGCGCAACGCGCTGCTTGACACGATGGTGGAGAACGTGCGGGGCAACGCCGACCTGACCATCGACGTTGACGCCGCCCATGAGCAGTGGCAGGCGCACAGGCCGTTCGTGCTGGATGTGCGCCCGAGCGACCAGTACCAGGAGGCGCACATCCCTGGTGCCATCAACAGGCCGCTCGCGGCGCTGGGCGCGCATCACGCGGGCCTTCCCGGCGATCTCGACGCGCCGATCTTCAGCGTGTGCCAGCGCGGGAACGCCTCGCTGTCCGGCGTGCTGTTTCTCAAGTCGCTCGGCTATCGCAATGTACGCAGCATCACCGGCGGGACGCTCGCCTGGCGAGAGAAGGGCTTTGCCACCGACGCCGAATAGGATGGCGGCGGAAGAGGGGCTGGCCAGCGAGTGGTGAGGGGAACGCGACCCGCGCTGGTGTTGTGCGCCGAGGCCAACACCGGCATCCGCCGGCATGGCCGGGAGGCCTACCCGCACGAATGTTGCGTGGCGTGGCACGCCGCCCCGAGGTGCTTGCTCAGCGTCCGGTCACGTCGGAACGCAAAAAAATCCTGTCGTCCTACGGGGCGGAATTGGTGCTCACCGATCCGCTCGACGGCTCCGACAGCGCGATTCGGAAAGCCCGCCGGATCTATGCCGAGATGCCCGACCGGTATTTCTACGCCGACCAGTACACCAACGACGCCAACTGGCGAACCCACTACGACACGACCGGCGACGGCGTCATGACACTCGAGCTGTCCGAGCCAATCCGGGAAGCGATCCGCCATCACGGCCAAGCGGCCTATCCCGATGAATGCTGCGGGGCGCTCATCGGACGTGGAACGCGCGTCACCGAGGCCGTGACGTTGCCGAACACCACGGACGAAGGACCGCGCCGCCGATTCCTCGTGAGCGCGGCCGACTACCGTCTCGCGGAACGTCGCGCGGCTGAATCCGATCGGGAGTTGGTCGGCTTCTATCACTCACACCCCGACCATCCAGCGCGGCCCTCTCAGCACGACCTCGCACACGCGTGGCCGTTTTTCGCGTATGTAATTCTGTCGGTTCGGCAAGGCGAGCCGGCCGAGCTCACGGCGTGGCGGCTGCGTGACGACCGCTCCACCTTCGACGCGGTGGCCGTTGTCGCCTGCACGGGTCGCCATGACACCTAGACCTGGAGTACCCTGACAACATGTCGAACAGAGTGCTCATCCCGACGCCGTTGCGCCCGTATGCGGGCAAGCGGGATGTGGTCGAAGTCGACGGGAAGACCGTCGGCGAGTTGCTGGTGAACCTGACCAGCCAGTACGCGGACCTGCGCAAGCACCTCTATACGGAGGAGGGGCGGCTCCGCAGCTTCGTGAACGTCTACGTCAACGACGATGACATTCGCTACCTCGACCGCGAACAGACGCTCCTCAAACCTGGCGACACGATCAGCATCGTGCCGTCCGTCGCTGGTGGCGCCGGACCGGCCGTGGCCGAGCCGCGTACCGCACCGCCGCTGAGCAACGAGGAAGTGCAACGCTACAGCCGCCACCTCATCATGCCCGAGGTGGGCGTGGACGGACAGCAGAAGCTCAAGGCGGCGCGGGTGCTGTGCATCGGCGCCGGCGGGTTGGGATCACCCGTGGCGATGTACCTGGCAGCGGCCGGGGTCGGGACGTTGGGGATGGTCGATTTCGACGTCGTCGACTTCAGCAACCTCCAGCGGCAGATTATTCACGGGACGCCCGACGTGGGTCGCCTGAAGCTGGACTCGGCGAAGGATCGTCTCCATGCGATCAACCCCACCGTGCAGATTGAGTGCTACCACACGGCGCTGTCGTCGCAGAACGCGCTGACGGTGTTGGAGCCCTACGACATCGTCGTCGACGGGACCGACAATTTTCCGACGCGGTATCTCGTCAACGACGCGTGCGTCCTGCTCGGCAAGCCGAACGTCTACGGCAGCATCTTCAGGTTCGAAGGACAGGCCTCGGTGTTCGCGACCAAGGATGGGCCGTGCTATCGCTGCTTGTATCCGGAGCCGCCGCCTCCCGGTCTCGTGCCGAGCTGCGCGGAAGGAGGCGTGCTTGGCGTGCTGCCCGGCATCGTCGGCACAATTCAGGCGACCGAAGCGATCAAGCTGATCATCGGGGTAGGCGAGCCGCTGATCGGACGGTTCCTGATCTTCGACGCGCTGCGCATGCGGTTCCGCGAGCTCAAGCTGCGTCGCGATCCGGAGTGCCCGGTGTGCGGCGATCGTCCGACGGTGCGGGAGCTGATCGACTACGAGCAGTTCTGCGGCGTCGCGCCGGCGGTGCAGACGTCCGCGCCAGCGACGGTCGAGGAAACGACGGTCGAGGAGTTGAAGCGCCGCTTCGATGCCGGCGACGACACGTTCCTCTTGGACGTCCGCGAACCGCAGGAGTATCAGATCTGTACCATCCCGGGATCGACGTTAATTCCGCTCGGCGACCTGTCGCGCCGGCTGTCCGAGCTCGAAGGGCGGCGCAACATCGTCGTGCACTGCAAGTCCGGCGTCCGGAGTGCCAAGGCGGTGAAGCTGCTCCGCGAGGCGGGATTCGGGGATGCGGTCAATCTCCAAGGCGGAATCTTGGCCTGGATCGATCGGATCGACCCGTCGCTGCCGAAGTACTGAGAAAAGCACCGGTCGTGGGCTACTTTGTTCAAAGTAGCCCACGACGAAAGCGCCTTGTCCGGGCGATGCCGGGGCGCTAATATAGGACCGGGACGGTCCTATATCCCGCAAACGGCTGGATAACCAGAAAATGCTGAGACTGTCGAAGAAAGCTGATTACGGGCTGATCGCGATGAAGCACCTGGCCCTGCTGTCCGAGAGCGGGTCGTCGAGCGCCAGGGAGATCGCCGCGCAGTACGACATTCCGGTCGAGGTGCTCGCCAAGGTGCTGCAGCGGCTGGCACGGCGGGGACTGCTGGTCTCTCATCAGGGGACCCGCGGGGGGTATCACCTGGGCCGGCCGGCGACGGCGATCTCGGTGGCCGACGTGATCCAGGCGATCGACGGGCCGATCAGGGTGACCGCCTGTTCCGACGATGAGGTGGACTGCGATCAGTATTCGAAATGCACCGTCCGCGACCCGCTGTGGCGGATCAAGGATCGGATCGTGTCCGCGCTGTCCGCGTGCACTGTCTTCGAGATGGCGACCGACACGATGCCCGACGCGGTGTTTCCGTTGGCCGCGTCGACACGGCCGGACGCCGCCGCGCCGCTGGTCGTGCCCACCGCCAGTCGGTAGCAGCTAGCCCGGGTGCTCGCGTGCGCGAGCGGACGATATCCTATGGTGACCCTGCCGATCTACATGGATAGTCATGCGACGACGCGCCTCGACCCGCGCGTCCTCGATGCCATGTTGCCGTACTTCGGCGATCATTTTGGGAACGCGGCCAGCCGGAGCCATGCGTTCGGGTGGAAGGCCGCGGAGGCGGTGGACGTCGCGCGGCGTCAGGTGGCAGACCTGATCGGCGCGCGGCCGAGCGAGATCGTGTTCACCAGCGGTGCGACCGAGTCGAATAACTTGGCGATCAAGGGCGTCGTTGCCGCGCACGACGGGCAGTCGGGTCACGTTGTCACGGTGGCGACCGAGCACCGTTCGGTGTTGGATCCTTGCCGCCGGGTCGAGGCGGCTGGCTGCGCGGTCACGGTGCTGTCCGTAGGTCCGGACGGGAGGATCGACGTCGACGTGCTCGCGCGTGCCATCACGCCGGAGACGGTACTTGTCAGCGTCATGGCGGTGAATAACGAAATCGGTGTGCGGCAGCCATTGGCGGAGGTAGCCGAGTTGGCCACGTCGCGAGGCGTCGTCGTGCACACCGATGCCGCGCAGGCCATCGGCAAGGTGCCCTTCGACGTCGAACGAGAGAGGGTCGATCTCGCGTCGATGTCGGCCCACAAAATGCACGGACCGAAGGGTGTCGGCGCGCTCTACGTGCGGCGGCGTCAGCCGCGCGCGCGGCTCCAGCCGATCGCCGAGGGCGGCGGACACGAGGGCGGGCTGCGGTCTGGGACGTTGAACGTTCCGGGCATCGTCGGGTTCGGGAAAGCCGCGGCGCTGGCGTCAGCCGAGATGGAGGCTGACGTGCCGCGCATCGAGATGCTCCGAGATCGTTTGTGGCAGGGGTTGCGCGAGCGGATCGATCGCGTCGTGCTCAACGGATCGTGGGAGCACCGCGTGTCGCATAACTTGAACGTCAGCTTCGAATACGTCGACGGCGAAGCGCTGCTGACCGCGCTCGACGACGTGGCCGTGTCGTCCGGATCGGCCTGTGCGTCGGCGACCGACGAGCCGTCGTATGTGATCCAGGCGTTGGGGGCGAGCCGCGATCTGGCGCGCGCGTCGGTGCGGTTCGGCCTCAGCCGCGAGACGACCGAGGCGGAAGTCGATTACGTGATCGACAAGGTGGCGCGGGTGGTGACGTGGCTCCGCGAGTTGTCGCCGCTCGCAGACGAGGCGGTGGCCAGCCGTGGCGATCCCGCAGTTGCGCGGTCGCTCGCCGAGCCGTGACCATGGAACAGTCGTCCCGCGTCGGCGAGCATTTCTTGAACCCGCGGCATGTCGGCACGTTGCCGGCTGACGATCCGGATGTCGGCACCGGTCGGGCCGAGGCCGCGACGCACGGCGATGTCACGCGAGTGCAGGTGCGGGTGGACCGCGTGAGCGGCGTGATTCGGGAAGCCCGGTTCAAGGCGTTCGGGTGCAGCGTCGCCATTGCGAGCGCGAGCCTCGCGACGGAGTGGGTGATCGGGCGGACGCTGGCGTCGGCGCTTGCCATCACGGCTGACGAGATCGCCGCCGCCCTGAGTCTCTCGGTCGAGAAAGCGTATTGCGCCGAGTTGGCCCAGAGCGCCATCCGGGCCGCGGTCGGCGACTACGAAGCCAAGTGTGGGTCGTTGGCGGAACTGAGAACGGAGAGCCACAAATGTTTCAGGTGACCGAGGCCGCGACAAAGCGGATCCGTGCGCTCATGGCCAGTCAGGGCGTCGTCGGCGGCGGGCTGCGCGTCGGCGTGAAGGCTGGCGGATGCTCGGGGATGAGCTACATCTACGATTGGGCGGCGGCGCCGCGAGAAGACGATCAAGTGTTCGAAGGTGCCGACGGCGTCAAGATCTACGTGGATCCGAAGAGCTATCCGTTCCTCAAGGGCACGGTGCTCGACTGTGACGACAACATGCTCGGCCAATCGCTCGTGTTCAAGAATCCAAACGCGGCGAGTGCGTGCGGGTGCGGCTCGTCCTTCAGCGTCTAGCAGCTAGGCAGCGAGCTGCTAGGACGTCATGCCGATACTGTCAACCGCAGACGAGCTCGCGCCGCGGACAGCTCGGAGGCCGATTCTGGTCGTGTCGAATCGGGAGCCGTACCTCCACGCCTATGCGGAGGACGGGTCGATTTCGTGGGCGCCGACGACGGGCGGCGTAGCGGTGGCGCTCGACGCGCTCATGCGGGAGCGCGGCGGCGTCTGGGTCGCGCATGGGGCGGGCAGTGCGGATCGCGCCGTGGTGGACGCGGACGATCGCCTGATGGTGCCGCCGGACAATCCGACCTATCCGTTGCGCCGCCTCTGGCTGAGCGCGGAGGAGGAAACCCACTACTACGCGGGGTTCGCCAATGAAGGACTCTGGCCGCTGTGTCACGAGGCGCACGTCCGGCCGGTGTTCCGCGCGGTCGACTGGGCGTCTTACCAGACGGTCAACGGCCGGTTCGCCGAGGTGATCGACGAGGAGCTTCCAGACGAGTCCGCCCCGGTCTTCATCCAGGACTACCAGTTGGCGCTCGTGGGGTCGGCGCTTCGCGCGCGGCGGCCGGGCGTGCGGACTGCGCTGTTCTGGCACATTCCGTGGCCTCATCCCGACCGGCTGCGCATCTGTCCCTGGCGCCGGGAAATCCTGGCGGGTTTGCTCGCCAACAACCTGCTTGCGTTTCAGCTCGATCGGGATCGCCGCAACTTCATGGCCGCCGCGCGAGACGAGCTCGGCGCGACTTTGATCGGCCGCTCCGCGATTCGGTATCGCGATCGGACGACCAACGTGCTCTCGGTACCGATCGGCGTCGACTACGACCGGATCCAGGAGATCGCAACCGCGCCCACGCTGGACAAGGAAATCGCCAAGCTCCGGCACGAGCTTCACATCGATACGCCCCTCGTCGGAATCGGCGTGGACCGGCTCGACTACACGAAGGGCATTCCCGAGAAGCTGGAGGCATTGAGTCTGTTGCTGGCCCGACGGCCGGAGCTGCAGGAGCGGCTGACGTTCGTGCAAATCGGGGTGCCGTCGCGCTCGAAGCTCGACAGCTACGCGGCGGTCGAAGCCGAGATCGACGCGAAGGTCGCCGAGATCAACGCCAGGTTTCCCCGCGGCGGCCGCGGCCCGATCCGGTACCGAAAGTCGGCGCTGAAGATTCGCCGGCTCGTGGCGCTGTACCGCATGGCCACGTTCTGCATCGTCAGTTCGCTCCACGACGGCATGAACTTGGTGGCGAAGGAGTTCGTCGCGGCTCGCGAGGATCTCGACGGGGTCCTCGTTCTTAGCGAGCTGGCCGGTGCGTCGCAGGAGCTGACGGACGCCATCATCATCAACCCGTACGACATCGACGGGTTCACCAGCGCGCTGGACTGGGCGCTCGAGATGCCGCAGCACGAACGGTATCGACGCATGCGTGCCTTGCGTCGCGTGGTGGCCGGACGCAACGTGTTCAGCTGGGCGTCAGACATTCTCGAGGGCCTCGAGGCGCTTCGGCCTGGCGATCGTTTGAAGCCGCCCGGCTTTCCGACGAAGACACGAAGAGACGCGCGCGTCGTACCGCTGTCGTCGGCAGTCAAACGCCGGCCGTGACGCCGTCGTGCCACTGATCGCTGGATCGCTGTGGTACACTCCCGCCCGATGCACGTGCTCGATGCAGTGCGCGCCGTCAGAGACGACGTCATGCGCGGGTACTACCTCGCAGCGGTCGCCGGTCTCGTGCTGGCCGTGAGCGCGTTCTTTCCGTGGGTCCACATCGGCGAGCGCGACCTGGGCGGCGTACCGGGAATCGCCGGCCTGTGGATTCTCGGCCTCGGCGTGCTGGCGACGGTGCTGGCGACGCTCAGCTTGATCACGCGAAAGAACTCGCGACATCCGCTGCTGGTCGTCGGGCTCGCGGCGTTCGGCATCCTGTTCGTGGGATACCGGTTTCTCGAACGGGTTGCGGCAGAGCAGGCCTGGGCGGTGGCACAGGCGGCCGAGATCGTCTCGGGCCGCCCGGTGGCCGGGCCGTCCATGCCAATGACGGGTGTCGGTACCTATCTCGGCCTGGGCGCGTCGGCCGTGCTCGTCGCATTCGGCCTGACGATCGTGGTCAGGCGGGTCGCCAATCCCTATCCCGAGGCCGAGGACGACGACTGCTAGCGTGCCGCTCGGACACGTCCGGATGCCGATGAAGATTACCGTCGCACACAGCCCAGACTCCGATGACGCGTTCATGTTCTATGGCTTGGCCTGCGGCGCCATCGCGACCGACGGGCTCGAAGTCGAGCAGGTGCTCGCCGACATCGAGACGCTGAATCGCGCCGCGTTCGAGGGGCGCTACGAGGTCACCGCCGTATCGTTCCACGCCTACGCGCAGCTGGCGGACCGGTATGCGCTGCTGCCGCACGGTGCCAGTATGGGGGATCGGTACGGGCCGATCGTCGTGACCCGCCAGGATGGCCCGACGGCCGTCACAGGGGCGCGGGTGGCCATTCCTGGTACTTTGACGACCGCCTATCTGGTCCTGCAGCTCTTCGAACCGGATTTCGAGCACACCGTCGTGCCGTTCGACGAGATTCAGGCGGCGGTGATCGCGGGAGACGTCGAGGCGGGCCTGTTGATTCACGAAGGGCAGCTCACCTATGCGGACGATGGCCTGCGGAAGCTGGTCGACCTGGGCGAGTGGTGGGCGGATCGCACCGGCGGCCTGCCGCTCCCGCTCGGCGGCAATATCATCCGGCGCGACCTCGGCCCCGAGGCCATGCGCCAGGTGTCACGGCTCCTACACGACAGCATCGCGTATGCCCTGGCGCACCGAACCGAGGCGATCGAGTACGCGCAGCAATTCGGGCGTGGGCTCGATGCCGCGCGGCTAGACCGGTTCGTCGGGATGTACGTGAACGAGCTAACCCTGGATTACGGGGATCGCGGGCGTGCCGCGGTGGCGCGGCTGTTCGATGATGCCTATGCGGCGCAGCTCATTTCGGATCGCATTTCGATTGAGTTCGTGGGCTAGCGTTAGCCCCAATTCGAGACGCGCTACTCGAGATCCGCAAACACGAACCCGTCCCGTTCCACGATCTCGCCGACCGTGACGTCGATCGCCGTCCCGAACATCGGGCCATCGTAGGCGAACGTGTGGAATTCGCCGCGCTCGCCGCACGGGTCCACGCCGTTGGGCAGCCGGTCCAGCAGTGCCGCATCGTAGTCGACGCCGGCAAACGCCCGATCGAGGTGGCGGGGGTCGACACAGGTCAGTTTCGCACGCAGTCCTTCCGCCACGATCCTTCGTGACAGCGCGGCGGTCGGGCGCCGCCACAGCGGGAAGACGGGCTCCAGGCCAGATCCAGCGAGCCGGGTTTCCCGATACTGCCTGACGTCCTCGAGGAACAGATCGCCGAAGGCGACATGGGTGAAGCCCTGGGCGACGGCGCAGCGGACGGCCTGCGCCATACGCACTTCGTAGTCGCTGTTCGAGCATGGAAACGGGAGCGGCACCTCGATCAGCGGGAGGTCGGCCGCGCGGGCTTGGCGGAGGAGCAGTTCTCGACGCACCGCATGCATCGAGACGCGTCCCGCGACTTCGTTGATCGTCGTCAGGAGTCCGCCGACCGGCCATCGTCCCTCCTGGCGGAGCACGTGCAGCATCCAGGCGCTGTCCTTGCCCGAGCTCCAGGAGATGAGGAGCTTCAAAGTCATTGGCCGAGTCCGGGCGCGTCCGGGTGAAGGGCCCGTGCGAATCGGGCCACGGCCGAGGCGATGCGTGGTCCGGGAATGACCAGATCGCTCCCGGCCAGGAACACCACCCGGCCCTCGCGTACTGCCGGGAGTGACGGCAGCGTCTGCCAGGCCGCGACCTCCCGGGCAATCTCGGCCTCGGTCATCGTGTCGCCGGCCCGCACCTCGAGTATGACGTCGGGGGCGAGTTGGAGGATTGTCTCGGTCGTCACCTGTGCCGCCCGAGTCGAGGTGCCGGCCAGCACGTTCTCACCCCCGGCCAGAACCAGCATGTCGTGCTGAAACCCGACGCCTCCGCTCGCGAAGAGGTTCCGCAGGGAGTTCGGCTCGCGCGCAATCACCAGGAGCGTGCGCGGACGGGGACGATCGGTCAGGGCCGTGCCGATTGCGGCCAGGTGCTGCTCGATGCCGCGCGCGACGCGCTCCGCCTGCGCGCTCCGTCTGGTACGCCGGCCGAGTGCTCGGATCGTCGTGAGCACATCGCCGAGACTTCCGTGCTCGTAGAGCAAGAGCGGGATGCGCGCGCGCTCGAGTTGGGAGATCAGGTCGCGCTGGGTTCCGTACGGCACGACGAGGTCGGGCTCCAGCGCGAGGATCGCTTCGATGTCGGGATCGATCAGTCCGCCGACACGGGCGAGATCCTCCACTTCGGGCGGGTAACGGTCGTAGCTGCCGACGCCGACGACCTGGGGTCCGGCGCCGATGGCGAACAGGATCTCGGTGACGGCGGGAATGGCCGACACGATGCGTTGCGGGGCGGCTTGGGCGGTCACCAGCGCAACGGCCGCGGTCATCGCGAGGAGCCAGGCGAGGGGCGACCGGATCCGCCGCGGCCTCGTCATCGCCGTCGCACGAGCAGCCATAAGAAAAACGGTCCTCCGGTGAGCGCCGTGATCACTCCGACGGGCAGCTCGAGCGGCGCCATGACGGTGCGGGCGGCGACGTCACACGTCACCAGAAAGGCCGCGCCCAGGCAGGCCGAGGCGGGCATGACGATCCGGTGGTCGGCACCGACCAGCAGGCGCACGAGATGCGGGATGACGATGCCGATGAATCCGATCGGACCGCCCAGCGAGACCGCCGCGCCGGTGGCGAGCGACGCGCTCAGGAAGGCCACGCGCTGGGTGCGCAGCACGTCGACGCCGCGCGACGCCGCGCTGTCGCCTCCGAGCGTCAGCAGGTTGAGCGCGCGGGGCAGCGTGGCGAACATGACGAACGCGGCGCCGGTCAGCGGCAGGGCGGACGCGATTGGCTGGAACCCGCTCACGTCGAGATTGCCCATCAGCCACCGCACCGTCTGAAATGTCTGTGCGAAATCGCCCGAGTACTGGACGAACATGATGATCGCCGAGAAAAATGAGTTCAGCGTCACGCCGGCGAGCAGGAGGACGGTCGTGGACAGTCCCCGATGCCGCAGCGTCGCCATCGCGTAGACGATGCCGGCCGCGCCGAGCGAGCCGAAGAGGCTGGCGATCGGCACGGCCGGGATACCGCCCACCGCAAGCGGTACGCCGAAGGTGATGACGAGCATGGCGCCGAGCGACGCGCCGGCCGACACGCCCAGCGTGAACGGCGTCGCGAGCGGGTTGCGCAGCAGCGCCTGGAACACGACGCCGGCGACCGCCAGCGACGCGCCGACGACGGCCCCGGCCAGGGCGCGCGGCAGCCGGGCGATGAAGAAGATCTGCGCGTCGACGTTGTCGGCGAAGGGTACGGATCGATCGAACACCCGTCCCAGAGCGATTGGCGTGGGCCCGATCAGCGGCGCGACCACAATGGAGAGCACGGCCAAGCCGCCGAAAGCGGCGACCGCAACGGTCAGCCGCCGTCGAAGACTCCACCGGGCGTTGGTCTGACTGGACACGCCTACCTTTCGATCACGCGGCGCGGCCGGGGTCGAGCGTCCGGGCCGCCGCCAGTCTACCGGGTGTCATCGTTCATGTTGGAGCCTGCGTTCCGCCGCGCGAACGGTACCACCGTCAGATGACCGACCATCGGGTGATCTTCGACGACGGCCTCGACGTCGTACAGGGCACGGACCGTGTCCGCGCGAAGCACGTCGCGAATGGCGCCGGCGGCAAGAATCCGCCCCTCTCGCAAGAGCACGACGCGGTCGCACAGGCTGGCGGCGAAGTTCAGGTCGTGCGTCGACACGACCATCGCCGTTCCGCGCTCGGCGTTGAGCCGGCGCAACGTGGCGGCCACGTCGAGCTGGTATCGGAGGTCAAGCGACGCCGTCGGTTCGTCGAGCAGGAGCAGCTCGTGGACGTCACGCCGTTGACCCTCCGTCGACGGTTCGAACTGGGCCAGGGCGCTGGCGATGACGACCCGCTGTTTTTCGCCGCCGCTCAGCGTCATGAAGGACCGGTCGGCCAGGGAGGCCGTTCCCGTCTGGGCCAGCGCCGCGCGGGCGATCGCGATGTCCGCCGGGCCCTCGACCTGCAGCGCGCGGAGGTGCGGGTAGCGTCCCATCAAGGCGATTTCCAGCACCGAGTAATCGAACGCGAGCTGGGTTTCCTGGGGCACGATGGCCATGCGTCGCGCGAGTTCGGCGCGCGACAGGGTGCCCAGGTCGCAGCCGTCGAGCTCGATGCGACCGGCCGACGGACGGAGCAGCCCGCCGATGAGCCGGAGCAGCGTCGTCTTGCCCGAACCGTTCGGTCCGAGAATGCCGACGAGATCCCCCGGCGCGAGGTCCAGCGACACGCCGCTGAGGACGGGCTGTCGGCCGTAGGCGAACGCGACGTCAGCGACCCGCAGCAACGCGAATCCCCGCGATGGCGCTGCGGCTGAGCGCCGGAAACCCGAAGGCTTCCTCATACTGGCGATCGAGCAAGTTCGTCACACGGGCGAACAGGTCCAGCCCGTTCCGCAGTTCGAGCGTGGTTCCCGCGGTGACCACCCCGTAGCCAGGGTTGGTGAAAAAACCGCCGAACGCCCCGAAGGACGGCTCGACGTCGAGGGTTCGGCCGCGCGCGCCGACTTGGCCGAACGCGGTCAGCGCGCCGCGGCGGTACGACAGGTCCAGTGCGCCCTGGTGACGCGGGCGGCGCAGCAGCGGGTCGCCGATCGTGAACGGGGCCGGGGCTTCGTCCGGCGCCTGGTCCACGGCCAGGATCTCGGTCGCCATCCACGTGTACGTCAGCCCGACGCCGAGGCCCCACCGGGTCCGGCCGGAGACCGCGAGTTCGAGGCCGCGTGATCGGGCGTTGGAAATGTTGTCCGTCCGGAACTGGCTGGCGTCTCGAAGCGATCGGCCTACCGTGACGATCAGGTCGTCGTAGCGGTTGAAAAACCCGGTCGCATCGACGATCAGGGCGCCGCCGGCGAAGGTCTGCTCGATCCCGGCGTCCGCGCTACGGCTACGCTCGGGCGCGAGCGAGGGGTTGTCGGTGAACGCAATCTCGAACGCGTCGGGGGCCCGGATGCCGGTGCCGACCGAGGCGTGCAGCCGTGTCCACTGCCGCTGCCGCTGCTGGACTGGCTGCAGAAAGTAGGTGGCCGACAGCTTGGGATTCGCGGAGACCACGGTGTCGGCGTCGAACGACGGGCGCGGCGAGAACGCGTTCGGATCCGGTGCCAGCGCGTTCCGATGAATGTGCTCCAGGCGCAGCCCGGTGGTCACGTAGAGCTGGTCCGCGGTCTCGAGCCGCAGTTCGGCGAACGACCCGAACACCCGGCGTCGCACCGGGACCTGGCCGGCGTCGGCTCCGGTGATGAACGTGCTCAGCGCCCGCTCACGCTGCAGTTCGAAGCCGGCCGAGAGGCCGACCTGCCGATGAAGCGTCACGTCGGCTTGGGCGCGGACCGACAGACGACGCGATTCGAATTCCGACTCGCCGAACGGACTGGTGAAGGCGCCGTCGAGGTCGCTCCAGGCGACCTGCACCTGCTGGGTCACGCGGGCATGCCACGGAAACGAGGCGCTCAGGGAAAGCAGCCGCGAGTCATTCTCGCCGCGTGAGATCGTGTCGATCGCCGCGACGTTGCCAGCCGGGTCGCTGCCGAACGGCCCGGGGAAGCCTCGTTCCGTGGCGCTCAGCCGTCCGGTACCCCTGATCCGGATCGCGCGGCCGTCGGTCCAGCCGAGGCTGAAGGATCCGTCTTGCCGGCGGTAGTCGTCGTTTGTGACCGGCTCACCCGTTGCCGGGGCGGTGCCGGTGAAGCCGTCCGTGTCGAGTTGCTCCCCGCTGGCGCTCCAGCTCCAGGCACCGCTGGACCCGGCGACCGAGCCGGTGACACGGGTCGTGCCGAAGCCGCCGCCTTCGACGAGTCCGGTCGCGCGGGTCGGACCGCCGTGCCGGGTCACGATCTGCACGACGGCCCCGATGGCGTCCGACCCGTAGAGGGCGCTCTGCGGACCGCGGACGACTTCGATGCGTTCGATGTCACCCACCGGCAGGTGAGCGAAGTCGAATCCGCCGCCGAAGGCGTTCGTGCGCACCCCGTCGATCAGGACGAGCGTGAAGTTCGATTCGCCGCCGCGCGGAAACAGCGACGTAATGCCTCCTCGCCCGCCGCCCTGGGTCACGGTGAGCCCGGGCACCAGGCGGAGCGCGTCCGCCACCGTCTCGACCTGACGATCCGCGAGAAGGCCGGCGTCGATCACCGTGACGCTGTCGGGTGTATGCGAGAGCGGTCGGTCCACGTGCGACGCCGAGACCACCACGGATTCGGCGATTGCGCTGACCCTCAGCGCGATGGTGATCTGCCGGGTCTCGTCGCCGGCGAGATCGACGCTGGTCGATTCCCCACGAAATCCGGCGACGGCGACGCGCACCTCGTACCGTCCGGCGTCGAGCGAGGTGAACTGGAAGCGCCCTTGTGCGTCGGTGGCCGTGGTGGCGGTGACCGCCAACGCCTGCGAGAGCAGCACCCGGGCGCCCGGCACCACGCGGCCGTCCGGATCGACGACGCGTCCGGCCAGCTCCGCCCCGGATACGAGCGCGGGTGCGAGCAGGACACTGAAGAAGATGAGGACGAGTCTGAAGATGAACAGCAGGGACGACAAACGACACGAGTCTGGCATCGGGCTCCTTTCGGCGTGATCGCGCGCCGAACCCGCCCGCGGCGACGTCGCCGGAGCGGGCAGAAGAGGACGAGCCCGGTGGTCAGGTATCCTGACTTGCGGATCGACACGAAGCGACGGCGCCTTCCCATGCTCTGCGCGAGCACAGTGGCGGCTCCTCGAGGACGGTATTCCGGAGCACCGAAGCCGCTTCGCTCCCCGCTCACAGTGGCGGCACCGTGTGGGAGTCACACCCACTTCGCTTGGCCACCGGGAAGCGTCGATTGTCCAGGAGAGTATAGCATGGCAGAATAGGCATTCGTCGGGGCGCCCGAAACTGGCTATTCGACTGATGGGTCGGTCGGCCCGGTGGCGTTCGGATGATCCTCCTCATCGAGTCATGCACGCGCGCCTGGCGGCCTGCCGCCTGACGGACATCGCCGACCGGCTCGAGGCCGGTGAACGGTTGAGCTTCGATGACGGCGTTCGCCTGTTCGAGGCGCCAGATCTGCTGGCGGTCGGATGGCTGGCCAATCGGGAGCGCGAGCGGCGGCACGCGGGCCGGACCTTCTTCAACCACAACCTTCGAATCGAGGCGACCAACGTATGCGTCGCGAGCTGTCTGTTCTGCGCGTTCGCCAGGCTCAAGCCAGGGGACCCGGGCGCCTACACCCTGTCGCTGGAGCAAGCCTGGGACAAGCTTCGCCAGCGGCAGGATCAGTCGCTGACGGAGATTCATGTCGTGAACGGGCTGCATCCCGATCTGCCGTTCAGCTACTACCTCGATCTGCTGCGGGGCTTCAAACAGATCCGGTCGGACGTGCACCTGAAGTGCTTCACGGCTGTGGAGATCGCGTTCTTCGCAGATCTTTACGGCAGGTCGGACGAGCAGGTGCTGCGCGAGCTGATGGCGGCCGGGCTGGATTCACTGCCCGGCGGCGGCGCGGAGATCTTCGCTGAGCGGGTGCGCCGGAAGATCAGCCATGACAAATGCGGGACGGATCGGTATCTGGCGATCCATCGGACGGCCCACCGCCTCGGCATGCGGTCGAACGTGACCATGCTGTACGGGCACATCGAGACAGCCGCCGAACGGGTCGATCACATGCTGCGCGCGCGAGCGCTCCAGGACGAAACCGGCGGCTTCCAGGCGTTCATTCCGCTCGCCTTCCACCCGGATAACAACCAGATGCGCAAGCTGCCCGCGCCGACCGCCGCCGACACGTTGCGGGTGCACGCCGTGGCCAGACTAGTGCTCGACAACATCCCGCACGTGAAAGCGTTCTGGATCGCCACCGGGGTCGAGGTCGCCCAAACGGCGCTCTGGTTCGGCGCCGACGACCTAGACGGCACCGTACAGGAAGAGCGCATCTACCACATGGCCGGGGCGCGCACGCCCGAGGCGATGACCACCGGCGAAATCGGCCGGCTCATCCGCGCCGCCGGACGCCAGCCGGTGGAGCGCGACACCCTCTACAACGTCGTCTCGCTGCCGGCCTCGTAGGGCGGGATGGAGGCCAGCGCCCGGCCGCGGTTCGCGATTGCCACGTCTGGTCACATTGGGGTTAAAATACGGCTAGCGTCAGGCTCAACCCGGTTAGTCGTCCGGGCGCGGGGTCTGGCCTTTTGCTTACTTCTAGATTGAGAAAAATTTCACAAGATCTGTGAGAGCACTGATGGATCTGGACGTTCTCAATACATACGAGCGGACGCAGCTTGGTGAGCGCCAGCCGCTGCCGGAGCGCTATCTGGGCGTGTCGGAGATGGAGCTGGACGCCCGGATCACCGTGGCGCGCGCCACGCTGGGAGACCGTCTGGTGATTCTCGGCCATCATTACCAGCGCGACGAGGTGTTCAAGTTCGCCGACTACACGGGTGACTCGCTCCAGTTGGCCAAGGCCGCGGCCGGCCGCTCGCGTGCCGAGTTCATCGTGTTCTGCGGCGTGCATTTCATGGCCGAGAGCGCGGACGTCCTGAGCGCGCCCCACCAGAAGGTCATCCTGCCGGACCTGGCCGCCGGCTGCTCGATGGCCGACATGGCGGCGCCGGACGACCTGCAGATCTGCTGGCGCGAGCTGGAGGAGATGGGCATCGGCGGGGTCGTGCCGGTGACCTACATGAACACCGCGGCGGCCATCAAGGCGTTCTGCGGACGGGAGGGCGGCGTGACCTGCACGTCGAGCAACGCGGCGGCGACGCTGCAGTGGGCGTGGGCGCGCGGCGAGCGCGTCCTGTTCCTGCCCGACGAGCATCTCGGCCGTAACACCGCTTACGCGCTGGGCGTGCCGCTGGACGAGATGGTCGTCTGGGATCCGCAGCTGCCGATGGGCGGTTTGCGCCCCGACGAGGTCGACGCCGCGACGATGATCCTGTGGAAAGGGCATTGCTCGGTGCACACGCGCTTCTCGGTGGCGCAGATCGATCAGGTGCGCCGCACCCATCCCGGTGTTCGGGTGATCGTCCATCCGGAGTGCACCTGGGATGTCGTGCAGGCGGCCGATGCCAGCGGCTCCACCGACACGATCATCCGTCAGATCAGCGAGAGCGAGCCGGGATCGACCTGGGCCGTTGGCACCGAGATTCATCTCGTGAACCGCCTGGCGCAGCAACTGGCGCCGGAACGGACCGTCATGACGCTCGACGCCCTCGGGTGCCTCTGCTCGACCATGTTCCGCGTGTCACCCAACCACTTGTGTTGGGTGCTCGAAGGGCTCGTCGACGGAGATGTGCACAATCAGATCATCGTGCCCGACGATGAGAAGCACTGGACGCGCACGGCCCTCGACCGAATGCTGTCGATCCAGTAAACTTCCAGACTCTTGATTCTGTCCGGGCGCCGCAATGGCGACCGTGTGAAGGAGACGCTCATGGCTCACGAACTGCCACCGCTTCCGTACGCCTACAACGCGCTCGAGCCGCACATCGACGAACAGACGATGCGGATTCATCACGACAAGCACCATGCGGCTTACGTGAAGAACCTGAACGCGGCCCTCGAGAAGCATTCGGCGCTCCAGGGGAAGAGCCTCGACGATCTGGTCCGGGACCTGGCCAGCCTGCCCGAGGACATCCGGACGGCGGTCCGCAACAACGGCGGCGGCCACTGGAACCATTCGTTGTTCTGGCAGGTCATGGGACCGGACGCCGGCGGCGAGCCGACCGGCAAGGTCGCCAACGCCATCACGTCGTCATTCGGGAGCTTCGGCAGTCTGAAAGAGCAGTTCGCGAAAGCGGCGATGGGGCGGTTTGGCAGCGGGTGGGCGTGGATTGTGGCGGACGGCGGTGCGCTGTCGATCACGAGCACGCCCAATCAGGACAACCCGCTCATGGATGGGAAGCGGGCGATTCTCGGCCTCGACGTCTGGGAGCACGCGTATTACCTGAACTACCAGAACCGCCGTCCCGATTACATCAGTGCCTGGTGGAACGTCGTCAACTGGGCCGCGGTCAACGAACGTCTCGGGTAGGTAATTCGAATCCGCACAACACTGGGGAGCCGGCGCGGCCGGCTCCCCAGACGGAACCGTCCGTCACCCCGCGCCGGCCGGTCCCGATTCATGTCGCTTTCCGTCATCCTGTTCCTGTTTCTGACCCACCTGGGCACCGGCATCGTCTGGACGCTGCTGCTCGTGTCTCGCGCGGCAGGCGTCAAGTTCTTTCGGTTCAACGCGGGCCTGGCGGCCGTGCTGCTCGTGATCGGGTTCACGTTTCGACCGGAGCCCTCGGTTCTCGGTGGGGTCGCGTCTGGCGCCGCCCTCATCGCGCTCGTCGTCACGCTCGGCGCGCTCGTCGTCTACTGGATCACGATCGGACGGGCGCTGGCGGCAATTCGGCCCGGTCTCTTGGGGCTGGCGTCGGCCGGCGGCCTGGTCACGCTGGTGGCCCAAGCGCTGGCTCTCAGCTCGTCGCTGACGGTCGCGCCCCCCGCCTTGGTGGTGGCCAGCTTCCTGACGTCGGCGGCGCTGCTGGGAGGCTCCTGTACGGCGATGATTCTCGGCCACTGGTATCTGATCCTGCCATCGCTCGACATCGCGCTCTTGCAGGGCATGGTCAAGTTCCACATCGGCTCGACGATTGCGCGCATCCTCGTCGTGGCGGCGGCGGTCTGGATCGCCATCGCCGGGTGGGAGCCCGGGCTCGGCCCGAGCTTCCAGGGTTACGTGTTGTCCAGTGCCGGCGTGTTCTTCTGGCAGCGGGTGCTGTTCGGGTTGCTCGGGCCGGCCGTCTTGGCCTACCTCACCTGGGAAACGGCGAAGATTCGTTCGACCCAATCCGCGACGGGTATCCTCTACGTGGACTTCTTCACCGTCATCGTCGGCGAGGTGCTCGCCAAGTACCTGTACCTGTCGACGTCGGTGCCGGTCTGACGTCGGCGGGCTGGTCGATGGAAGTGACGGTCAAGTGTCCGGGGTGTGACGCCGCGCTGCCGGTGCGTGCCGCCGATGCCCCCGACGACATCATGTGCGGTCGCTGCCGTCGGGTGATTCCGCTGACCGTGACCGACGCTGTCAGGAAGGACGCGGAGGTGGATGCCTGCCCGGTCTGCCGCGGCCGGGATTTCTATATCCGGAAGGACTTCGACCCGAAGATGGGTCTCACCTTCGTCGTCGTCGGAGCGACGATCAGCGCCGTGTTCTACGGCTACGGAATGGATCTGGTCGCCTACGGCATCCTGGCCGCCGCCGCATTGATCGACCTGGCGGTGTACCGCCGGCTGGGGGACGTGACGGTGTGCTACCGCTGCCACGCCGAGCTCCGAGGGCGGTTCCGGCGCATGGCCGCTGCATTCGACTTGCACACGGCCGACGTCCTGGAAGCGGAATACGCGAAGCAGGTCGGCCGTGCTCGCTAACGGCGAACCCGCGCGGCCGGCCGCCCCGGATGGTTCTCACTCCGGAAATTGGCTGCGGGGTATCGGCTCTACGGCTCACCGATCACAAAACTGCAATACCAAGGAAACATCGCGGTCGAGGGTCCCATCAACATCCCTTTTCGATAGAATAACAGCTCCCTGAGTGTGCCTTTCACCCTCCCGCATGGATTTTGAAGATGTCGTCCCAGGGTCGTGAGCGTTCGACGTCGGTGCTGATTCCGCCGCGGAAAGGCGCCGGTTTCAACGTGACGCCCCTGCCAATCACGGGGCTGGTGCTCATCGAGAACGCGATCCACGGCGACACGCGTGGCTTCTTTACCGAGCGGTTTCACCTCCAACGCTTTCGTGAGCATGGGGTGAGCGCCGCGTTTGTGCAGGACAACCATTCCCGCTCCGCCCCGGGTATCTTGCGAGGGCTGCACTATCAGCACGCGCCCGCCCAAGGAAAGCTGATCGGTGTGGTTCGTGGGCGCGTCTGGGACGTGACCGTCGACATCCGGCCGACCTCCCCGACCTTTGGTCACCACGTCGGGGTCGAGCTCAGCGACATGAACGGCCGCTCGCTCTGGCTGCCGGCCGGCTTCGCGCATGGATTCTGTGTGCTGGGCGATGAGCCGGCAGACATGCTGTACAAAGTAGACGCGCCGTACGAGCCCGCGGGCGAGGGCGGCATTCAGTGGAACGACCCGCAGCTCGACATCCGGTGGCCCATCGAAGGCCCGGTGGTCTCGGCTCGCGACGCCAGCCTGGCGTCGTTCGCAGCGTATGCGGCGAACCCGCCCGCATGGCCCGCGTGATGGCAGGGTGCCGGGCCGGGGCACGATGAAGACGCTCGCGCCTTAGAACAGCTTGACGGTGACTGTCTCGCCCTTTTCCACGAGGTCGGTCTGGGCGGAGATTTCGATGTAGCCGTCGGCCAGCGACATGCTCGTGATGTCCCCCGAGGCTTTGAACGCGGGCATCGCGCGGCCGTCCTCCAACCGGACGGTGTAGAACTGGTGGCGGCCGGTGGTGGAGACGACGCGCTCCGCCAGCGGCACGCTCACCGTCTGGGGTCGGTACGGCGGCAGGTGGGCCAGCCGGCGAAGCATCGGGACGAGGAGCATGTAGGCGTTCGACAGGCAGGACGTGGGGTAGCCCGGCATGCCGAGGACCGGCATCCGGCCGATGCGTCCGAACACGGTTGGCTTGCCCGGCTTGACGGCGATGCCGTGGAACAACACCTCGCCGCGGTGTCGGACGACATCCAGGATCAGATCGCGCTCGCCGACCGAGCTCCCGCCGGAGAAGACGAGCAGATCGTGCACGGCGCACGCGTCCACGGCGGCCGTGAGGTCCTCCAGCGTATCGGCAGCGGTCGGGTGTACGACCGGAACGCCGCCGTGACTCCGGACGATCGTCTCCAGCGTGTACCGGTTGATGTCGTAGATCTGACCCGGCCCAAGCGCCCGGCCTGGTTCGACGATCTCGTTGCCGGTGGACAGGAGCGCGACCGACGGTTGCGCATACACTTCGACGTCGGCCACGCCGATGGCCGCCAGCGCACCGACCCGCGCGGCGCCCAGCAGATCGCCACGCCGCACGAGCGTCTGGCCAGGCACGATGTCGGCGCCTTTCCGTCCAACATGCTGCCCGGGATACACCGGCGTGAAGATACGCACCTCGTCGCCGTCGCCGCGGTCCGTCACCTCGACCATGACGACGGCATCCGCACCGACCGGCATCGGGGCGCCGGTCGCAATTTGGATGCACTGGCCCCGCCCGACCGGCTGCCGCGGAGTCTCACCGGTGTAGAGTGTTTCGACCCATTTCAGGCGCGCGGGTTGATCGCGACCCGCGCCGAACGTGTCTTCGGCGATGACCGCGAACCCGTCCATCGCCGCGCGGTCGAACGGTGGCACGTGCTGCTCCGACACGACGACGTCGGCGGCGACGCGCCCGCCGGCGCCGTCGAGCCGGATTCGCTCGGTGCGCTCCAGCGGCGCCGTCGCTTCCTCGATGAGCGCCAGCGCGTGATCCAGCGGAATCGTTTCCCGAATGGGCCGCATGTTGGTCGAGGACATGGCAATAGGCCGCGTCGATCAGCGTGACGCTTCGTGCACGAGATGGCCCAACTCCGGGAGCACGAGCTTCGTCAACGCGAGGCGAACCGCATGTTCCGAGCCCGGCAGCGCGATCAGGATCTTCCCGCGCGCCGTCCCGGCAAACGCCCGGCTCAGCATCGCGGCTGGTCCGATTTCCTGAAAACTCAAAGCGCGAAAGAGCTCTCCGAATCCGTCGAGCCGTTTCTCGATCAGGCCGGTCAGGGCTTCGTAGGAGCGGTCGCGGGACGAGATCCCGGTGCCGCCCGTCGTGATGATTGCCTGCACCCGCTCCTGGGCGAGCTGCATGGCGACGGCCGAGCGCACCTGATCGGGCTCGTCCTTCACGAGGCGACGTTCGACGACCTCGTGACCCGCGCCCGTCAGCAGCTCGACGATGGCGCGTCCGCCCGAATCGGTGTCCTCGGTACGCGAGTCGGAGACCGTCAGGACGAAGCAGCGGACCTGTGCCGGGGCTTGCGTCCGATGCTCTCGATGGCCCATGTTCCAGATTATACCTGCGTGCGGTCCACGCGAATACTCGGATGGGCTCCTAACCTTGGTTTGAGCGAGGCGTCGTTGCGGCAGGGCAGCTTTCGATTTACCATCGGCGCAGATGTTTCCACGCACACCGGTGCCCCAGATGCTCGCCGCCGCTGCGGCGCTGCTCGTGTCGGGCGGCCTGCTCGCCGCCCAGCAGCTGACCGGTCCGACGCTGGCCCCTGAGGCCGAGGCGTGGGCGGCGCGAACGCTGGACGCGATGTCGCTCGATGAGCAGATCGGCCAGCTGATCATGCCGTCGTTCATGTCGACCTACACCAGCAGCGACACCGAGGTCTTCGAAGCGCTCGTCGGATTAACGCGCGATCAGCATGTGGGCGGGTTTCTCGTGTTCGGCGGCCGGGAGCCGGCGCCCGACGTCCTGCTCAACCCGACCTACGGGACGGTGACGCTCGGCCAGCCGCTGGCGGCCGCGTCGCTCATCAACCGCTTGCAGCTTGTGGCCCGGGTGCCCCTGCTGGTGTCGAGCGACTTCGAGGCCGGGGTCGGCTTTCGCATCGCCGGCGCCACCGTCTTTCCACGCGCCATGGCGTTCGGCGCGGCGGGCGACGAGCAGTTGGCGTACGACGCGGCACGAATCACCGCGCTCGAGTCGCGGGCGATCGGCGTCCATCTGAACTTCGCCCCGGTCGTGGACGTGAACAACAACGCCCGGAATCCGGTGATCAACACGCGCTCGTTCGGTGAGGACCCGGCGGCCGTGGGGCGGCTGGCGGCCGCCTACGTGCGCGGGCTGCGCGCCGGTGGGGTGCTGGCGACCGTCAAGCACTTTCCGGGCCACGGCGACACCGACGTCGACTCGCACGTCGGGTTGCCGATCATTCCCTACACGCGCGAGCGCCTGCGCGCCGTCGAATGGCCGCCGTTTCGGGACGGGATCGCCGCCGGCGCCGACGGGGTGATGACGGCGCACATCGTGCTACCGGCGCTCGAGGCCGAAGCGGGCCTCCCGTCGACGCTCAGCCGTGCCGTGATCGGCGGCATCCTCCGGGGGGAGTTTGGTTTCGACGGCCTGATTTTCACCGACTCGATGCAGATGGGTGCCGTGGCCGACCGCTGGCCGAGCGGGCAGGCCGCGGTCCTGGCGCTGGCGGCAGGCAACGACGTCGTGCTGCATCCGGCCGATGCCGTCGCGGCGTTCGACGGCGTGCGTGATGCGGTCGCGCGCGGCGAGTTGAGCGTGGAACGCATCCGTGAATCCGCGTCGCGCCTGCTCCGGGCGAAGGCCAGGTTGGGCCTGCATCGATCGAGCCTGGTCGACCTGGAGGAGCTGCCGGCGCGCGTCGGCGGACGCGCGCATGCGGCCGTGGCCGACCGGGTGAGCGAGCGGGCGATGACGCTGCTGTCCGATGCTCGCGGCGACGTGCCCCTCCGGCTGCCACGCGATGCCAAGATCCTGTATCTATCGGTCCTCGATCGCCCGTCGGGCTGGCGCATTGCGTCGCCCAGCCGCACCTTCATCGCGGAATTGCGCGATCGGTGGCCGAACGTCACGGCTGTCGAGGTGTCGAACCAGACGTCACGACAGGCGATCGATCTCGTGGGCTCGATGGCCGATCGGTACGATGCGGTCATCGCCTCCGTCTTCGTCCGGACGACGTCGCGCGATGGCGGTATGGACCTCGCGGCGCCAATCGTATCGCTGCTCGATCGACTGGCGCAAGTGACCGAGGTGCGCCGCCAACCGTATGTCGCCGTTCTATTCGGCAGCCCCTACACCGCGCTGGCGCTCGGTTCGGTGCCGGCGGTGCTGCTGACCTACGACTTCTACGACCGGGCCGAGCGCAATGCGGTGCGGGCGCTGGCCGGTGAGACGCCCATTCGTGGACGGCTGCCGGTGGCCCTGCCCGAGATGTTTCCGGCCGGGCACGGACTCGAACGGGCAGTCTTGCAGCCGTGAGGTGGCCGGACCCAGTCAGTGCCGCATGCTATGATTGACGATTGGTGATTGGTGATTCCCGCGCGCGTCCCGCGCTGCGCGGTCCCGTGATTGGCGCCCTTAGCTCAGCTGGATAGAGTGCCTGGCTACGAACCAGGAGGTCGCAGGTTCGAGTCCTGCAGGGCGCGCCAGCCTGTTCAACGACTGACGCCGCAGGGTCTTGTCGCTATGTGGCTTCGTGCAGCCTGGACGGGCGCGCGGCGTATCCACACCTGAAAATGCACCGGCGATTGGTGATGTGGTTCAGCTTTGCACAGGACACACGATTGCTGCCGAATAGCCGAAGGTAGACTTCGGCGCCCGCAAGCATACCTAGCAGCGGAGCCAGGACATATACCCACCAGGCGGTCCAGACCTGGGCGATCACGGCCGAGCTCAACGTCCGGGCCGGATTCATGCTCATGCCCGAGACGGGCGCCTCGATCGAGATGTAGCTCGCCACCAGGAACCCAGCGAACAGTCCGGTGTAGCGCCTGAGCTGCTGCGAATTGGTGGTCACGAGGATCACGACCATGAGGATGAAGGCCATGATCACCTCCGCGGCAAACGCGACGCCCAGACCGAACGATTCTGGCACCGTGACGACGTGGTTGACCGTCGGGTGCGCGAGCATCGCTCCGAGCACGACGGCGGACAGGGCGACGCGCCGTCAGCCCCATGGCGGTCCCCATGAGAGCGCGGCGCAGCAGGGGATCGGCCAGCGACTGTCGGATCGGGGACGCGGGGTGTTCGAGAAGGGTCGCAAAGCCGCATGCCGAAATCATGAAGACAGCGAGGCCAGCCGCCTCCATGAGGTACTCCGGCCAGTGTGCCCGAAGCGCTCGCGACAGCGATCTACTCCGCCCGCTGTGTTGCCGAGCACCCACACTCGGGACAGGCGTGCACTTCTTCGACAAAACCACCGTCCGCCGGATCGACCTGGCGCACTTCCTCGGCGCTGGTCGGGTTGACGATCTTGTCGGCGTGGTGGTTCATCTCGATCCCACACTCCCGACAGGTCATGGGTCTGTCTCGTCTCGGCATTTCTTCCTCAGGCTCAGGCGCGCTGCGCGATGTGCTCCCGGCCGTGGCGTAGAGTCTCCGCCATCCAGATCAGCTCGTTCAGAAACCTATGGGTCCGCCTGGTATACGCCGCATCCTTCAACTCGCCTGACTCGCCGAACACCTTTGACACACCGCCAACGTTCACATCGGAAAAAATCATCACGAGCCCAAGCTCTCGCATGACCGGCAGCAGATGTTGGATGACGCGTGTTCCGCCGAATGGGCCGGCAGACACGCCGACCACGCCCACGGCCTTGTGGATGTACTCCTTCAAGCAACTGTCGAGCACATGTTTCAGCAGACCGGGAAAGCTGTGGTTGTACTCGGGCGCCACGATTACGAGCGCATCGGCCCGGTTCATCTTCGCGGAAAACTCCGGGTTCTTGATGGCGTCGCCTGCGTCGTCCACCGGCATCGGGATGGTGGCGATGTCGATGAGCTCCGTCTCGACACCCTCCCGCGTCTCGATCTGATCGGTGACGAACTGGGCCACATGCGCGCTCATCCGTCCCTTGCGCGTGGTTCCGAGGATCACCGGAATACTCAGTGCACGGGCGTCGGCCATCGTTTCCTCCTACGTTAGGCCAGAGGTGCGATCTCGCAGAACACCTTGATGGCATCCTTGGCGTCGGTCAGCGTTCGCATCAGCTGCTCGTAGTTGTCCAGGCCTTTGATTGGATGGGTCAGCAGCTTCGACAACCATCCCGGGTGGGCCAGTTCAGCCTGGGCGAGATCCTTGACGCCGCTCTCGAAGTCAGCGCGACTGGCGTTGACGCTGCCGAATGCCACCTTGTTTCCGAGCACGAACCCCTGGTTGATGTGGTCGGCCGGCACCTCGACGGTGCGCTCACCGCCCGTCACACTGACCATCGCGAGCACGCCGTTCTTGCCCAGGGCGTCCATCGCCTCGAAGACCAGCGGTGAAAACCCGGTGCCTTCGAAGACGAAATCGAACGGGCCGAACTGTTCCGCGGCCTGAGCCAGCGTCGTGTCTTTCGTGCTGATGTAGCGAGCCCCGATCTCGGCCAGCAAGTCCGCATTCAAGAACGGCGGTTTCGTGCGGGCCAGGCCCACCACCTCGAGGCCACGTAGCCGAAGGCACAACGCGGCCAGCAGCCCCAGCGTCCCGACGCCCAATACGGCCGCGCGCCGGGGTCGCCACACGCGAAGCCGGCGTTGGATTTCGTACGCCTGGTTGATGGCCTTCTGCGCCACGCTGGTCGGCTCCATGAGCACGGCGACCGTCTTCAAGTTTTCTGGAATCCGAATGAGGTATTCGCCGTCTTCGACGAAGTATTCACTCAGGTATCCGTGGCGCAGGTTGATGCCGCGCTCGAAGTACGTGTCGTCGGTGGTCATGTCCTGCAGCCCGATCTGGTCGTACAGACTGCTCCCGGGCCGGCGCACCGATGCCACGACGTAGTCCCCAGGCCGGAACTGGGTCACGTTCACGCCGACAGCCTCCACCACGCCGAAGCTTTCATGGCCGATGATCAGATAGTGGTCGCCGGCGGGCGGCGCGCCGTACTCCGCGGCGTTGATCTCCCTGTCGGTGCCATCCACGCCAACGCTCAGCGTCTTGACAAGCACCCCTCGCCCGTCCGGTAGATCCGCGAGCGACGGCCTGGGCACGTCGCGCAGGTGAATACTGTCCGGCTTTCCAGGGGTGACGGCGATCGCTTTCACGGTATTGCTCCTCTGTGTGTCCCGACCCACGCCAACTGGTGGCTTTGGGCCCGTGCACGGCTGCCTGACATCAGTCGCGGGTGCCGAGCGCGCGATCCAGATTGAACGCGGCGCTGATCAGCGCGAGGTGGGTGAAGGCCTGCGGGAAGTTCCCCAATGCCTCACCGCTCCTCCCGGTCTCCTCGGCGTACAAGCCCAGATGGTTGGCGTAACCCAACATCTCCTCGAACATCAACCTGGCTTTGTGCAACATCCGCCGGTCGGTCCGACCCGCTCGCGTGAGGGCTTCGACGAGCCAGAACGTGCAGATATTGAAGGTACCTTCCTCTCCGCTGAGGCCATCGGCCGTTTCCTCGATGTTGTACCGATAAACCAAGCTGTTCGAGACCAACCCGCCTTTGTCGGGCGGCTGAAGGGTGGCCTCGAGATTCCCGAGGTTGCGGGGATCCGACGGAGACAGGAAGAAGACGAGCGGCATCATCAAGTTCGACGCGTCGAGCGAGTGGCTGCCGTAGTGCTGCACGAACGCACGACGCGAGTCGCTCCAGCCGCGGGTCATGATCTCTTTGTAAATCTGATCACGCACCTTCACCCACCGATCCCGTTCGGCCGGGAACGACCGCTTGTCGGCCAGCCGCAGTCCGCGGTCGATCGCCACCCAGCACATCAGCTTCGAGTATACGAAGTGCTGTTGTCCCCCTCGGACTTCCCAGATCCCTTCATCCATCCGCGTCCAGTTGTCACACACCCAGTTGATGAGCTGCTCCAGGTGGCGCCACAGTTCGTAGGAGATGGGCGACCCGTACTTGTTGTAGAGATACACCGAATCCATCAGCTCGCCGTAGATGTCAAGCTGCATCTGGTTGTAGGCCCCGTTGCCGATCCGTACGGGTCGAGAGCCCTTGTAGCCCTCGAAGTGATCGAGGGTTTCCTCGGTCAGCGTGTGTCGGCCGTCCACGCCATACATGATCTGCAGGGACCCGTCGGGGTTCAACTCGTGACAACGCGCCTCCAACCACCCCATGAACTGCGCGGCCCCATCGGTAAAGCCGATCCGCATCAAGCCGTATAACGTGAACGCGGCGTCTCGGATCCAGGTGTAGCGGTAATCCCAGTTCCGCTCGCCTCCGATGCCCTCGGGGAGGCTGCAGGTCGGGGCCGCAACGATGGCGCCCGTGGGCTCGAACGTCATCAGCTTCAGGGTCAGCGCCGCGCGGTGGACCATCTCGCGCCAGCGCCCACGGTAGGTGCACTGTGACAGCCATCGGCGCCAAAACTGCTCGGTCGCGTCGATGAGGTCCTTGGCGTCGTTCCCTCCCGGGAAGATTCCGCAGTCACGGTTCTCGACTTTTCCAAACGCGAAGGTTGCCGTCTGCCCTTCGTGGAGGGTGAACTGTGACACCGCCCTGTGACCATCGACTCGCAGCGTCTCGCGCGTGCCAAGCCCCATGGTCAGCCCGGGACTCTCGAAACACACGCCACCGTCAACGACGTGGGCCGTGTGCGGATCGCGGCCGTAGTTGAAGGCCGGCTGGCATTCCAGGCGGAACTCCATCGAGCCACGCACCACTTGGACCCACCGGACGAGTTGGTGGCGCCGCGGATCGTCTGCCGGCAACCCGACCGGCATGAAATCGGTGATCTGTCCCACGCCGTCCGGCGTCAGGAATCGGGTGATCAGCACGTTCGTGTCGGGCCAGTAAAACTGCTTGTAGTGCGAATCGTCTCGGGTCGGGCAGATCCGGAACCGACCCCCCTTCTTGTCGTCGAGGATCGCCGCAAAGACGCTTGGCGAGTCGACGTGCGGGAAACAGAACCAATCAATAGAACCGTTCATGCCTACGAGCGCCACCGTGTGTAAATCTCCAATGAGCCCATAGTTCTCGATCGGCTGGTACGCCATCCACTGACTCCTTCAATGATCCACGTATACGATCCGGGGACCATGGATTCCCGTTTCGAAACAGGGAACTGATCCGAGTTATAGACCCCCTGAATCTTCGAGCCTATAATAGTTACAGATCCTGACCGAACTCTTCTTCGTTGGACGCAACCGGACGTTTTTGGCGCCGACCTGCACACGGAACGTGACAGCCGGTCGTTGGCTCGACAGGAACACAGGAGCATCATGATGACCAGAACACGTTTTCTCAAGACGCTCGCCGCTGTCGTGCTGACGCCCCTCGCAGCCCCGGCGCTGGTCGCACGTGGCCAAGCGGACCCACGTGAGTCGCAGGAGGGCGTTCCGACGCTCGACAAACCGCTCGACGAATGGCGGAGGCTCTTGTCGGGCGCGGCATTCACGGTGTTGTTCGAGGAGGGAACGGAACGGCCGCGGAGCAGTCGCCTGAATCAAGAGAAACGGAAGGGCACCTACGTCTGTGCGGCGTGCTACCTGCCGTTGTTTCAGTCGGGCACCAAGTACGAAAGTGGCACGGGCTGGCCCAGTTTCTACGCACCGATCGACAGCCGGGTGGCCACGAAACGAGATTGGGCACTGATATTTCCACGCACGGAGTACCATTGCATCCGCTGCGGTGGACACCAAGGCCACCTGTTCAAGGATGGCCCCGCACCCACCGGTCAGCGGTGGTGTAACAACGGGGTCGCGCTGAACTTCGTACCCGCCGGCGAGCCGATGCCGGCCTTGAGGACATGACGATGAGCATGAGCATGATGAGGTTCTTACTCTTCGTGTTTACGGCGGGCGTGATCTCGCTGGCCGGGCAGGAGCCTCGCACCGTCGCAGGAGGAGACGCCGCGCTCAAGAAGGCCACGTTCGCCGGCGGCTGTTTCTGGTGCATGGAGCCGCCGTTCGACAAGCTGTCCGGCGTGGTGTCGACGACGTCGGGCTACACGGGTGGCGGCACGAAGGACCCCACCTACACCGAAGTGTCGGCGGGGGTGACGGGACACACCGAGGCGGTCGAAGTGCTCTACGATCCGTCGGTCATCAGCTACGCAGAACTGCTCGAGGTGTTCTGGCGCAATATCGACCCATTGACACAGAATCGCCAGTTCTGCGACGCCGGATCGCAGTATCGAACCGCCATCTTCTACCACGACGCCGAACAGGAGCGCCTGACTCGGGAGTCCAAGGCGCGGCTGGAAGCATCTCACCGATTCACGTCGCCTATCGTGACCGAGATCTCTGCAGCGTCACTGTTCTATCCCGCCGAGGAGTACCATCAGGACTACTATACGAAGAACCCGCTTCGGTACAAGCTCTATCGATATGGCTGCGGGCGGGACAAGCGCCTTGAACAACTCTGGGGCGAGACCGACTGATCGGATCGCGAGACTCGGGAAGATCGGGCGGCGGCTCGACACCAGGGGCTCGTGATTGGCCAGAAAAGCGTCCAATCGCATATGGTGATGTGGGCGCGCCATTGTTTTCCTCGATCGACCCGGCGGAGCGACCCGCGATGCACGAGCAGTTCATGCGTGCGGCGCTCGCCGAGGCTCGGCAGGCCGACGTGGCCGGCGAAGTGCCGGTCGGCGCGGTCGTCGTCGTGGGAGGCGAGATCGCCGGGACCGGCTTCAATCAGCCGATCGGCACGAACGATCCGACCGCGCACGCCGAAGTCGTCGCGCTTCGTGCCGCGGGCCGTGCATTAGGCAATTACCGGCTGGACGGGGCGACAGTCTACGTGACCGTCGAGCCGTGCCTGATGTGCGTCGGCGCGATGGTGCATGCGCGGATCGGGACGCTCGTCTACGGGGCTCCGGAGCCGAAGACCGGCGCCGTTCGGTCCATGTGCCGGGTACTCGAGCAACTCGCGCTGAATCACCGCATCGATGTGATCGGCGACGTGCTGGAGGCCGATGCGCGTCACCTGATGCAGGAGTTCTTCCGGCGGCGGCGCCGCGAGTGACGAGTGACGAGTTCCAGTCCGCCAGGCAGCGATCAGACACCAGACGGAGAGGTACCGAAGTGGTCGTAACGGGGGCGCCTCGAAAGCGTCTTGTCGGGTAACCGGCACGTGGGTTCGAATCCCACCCTCTCCGCCAATCCCTTCCTTTCGGCTCGGTCTTGTCGTCCGCGCGAAATCCGTCCGCCGCCTGGTGTCAGCTCGAGTGCCTTCGAGTCTTCCAGTTACTCCGAGTGACTCTCTAACTCACTCCGAACACTTAACTTTTCTCGATTTAGCACTAGAGAAAGATCCCCACTCCGTCGAAAATATGATCGATGTCCTGGCTTGTGCTCGGCTTCGGCTACGCGCTCGTCTACGCGATAGCGGAACAGTGGCTGCTCGACGGCATGTGGCTCGCGACCTGGTTCCGCGCCGTGGCGTTCATCACCCCGCCCGTGCTGGCCATCGCAGCGATCGCCCGCCGCCGGAACGACTGGCAGGGCTGCCACCGCGTCTTCTGGAGTACTGTCGCCATCGGGCTGGTCGTCTCGACGATCGGGTTCCTGGGGTGGACGCTCGACGGGTTCCTCCAGGGTCGCGATCCGTCGCCGCTCGAGTGGCACGCGGTGCTCGCGCTGTTCGGGACGGCCGCGCCGCTCCTGGCGCTGCTGGCCCAGCCGCATCTGGGTAGCCGAGAGCGCGCGGCCGCCACCACCGCGGTGGACATCGCGGGGATCGCGGTGTTTACCGGGTTCCTGTTCTCCTACGTCATCATGGGGCTGGCTCTGGCGCAGACCGCCGGGTCGGCCCAGCAGTCATTCGTCCTGCTGTCGGAGTTCCTGCTGGCCATCGTGCTGATAGCGCTGGCGGCCGCGGCGTTCGTCGCGTCGGAATCGGCGTGGCGCGTCACCTACCAGCGGCTGGCGCTCGGCATGCTCGTGCAGTTCGTCGCCCGGAGCCTGACCAATGCGGGATTGTGGATGGGCGGCTACGATGAGGCGGTGTTCTACGACGTGACCTTCATCGTGCCGTTCTTCTTCTTCCTCTGGGCGCTCGAGGCCGCGCCATCCTCCGATACGCCGCCGCTCGGCGAGGAGCCCGACGACGTGTCCCGGGTGCGGCCCTGGCTCATTTTCGGGGCGTTGAGTATGATCCCCTTGCTCGACTACGGTCTGCGCGCCATCTTCCCGATGGAGGGGATGTCCGAGCGGTTCCGCGAGATGTCGACCTCGGCAAACATGGTGGCGGCGCTTCCGCTGCTGATGGCCCGGTTGGCGGTCGAGCGCACCGAGCTGCGGACCGCCAGCGACAAGCTTCGGTTGATGGCAGCGACGCTCGAGCAGGCGGACGATCAGATCGGCGTGTTCACCAGCGAGGGTCGCCTGTGGCACGTGAACGCGGCGTACCGCCAGGCGTCCGGCTACACGGCGGAAGAGCTGTCCGGCCTGCGGCCGGAGCAGCTGCTGGCCAACGAGTCGCACGCGCAAATTCCCGAGATGCAGGCGTCGCTCCGCGTCGGCCGCGTGTGGCGCGGCACCCTCACCAGGCGGCGCAAGGACGGGGGGACGTTCGTGTCGTCTTCCACCATCGTGCCGCTCGTCGATGAGCGCCAGCACCAGACCCACTTTGCATCGTTCGAGCGCGACGTCACCGAGGACACGCGCCTTCGGGATCAGCTCGTTCAAAGCGAGCAGCGCTACCGGTCACTGTTCGACAACGCCCAGCTCGGTATCTATCGATCGACGCCGCAGGGGCGGTTCCTGGCGGTGAATCCGACGCTCGTTCACATGCTGGGCTACGACTCACCCGCGGAGCTGATGGCGATCGACGTCACGAC
This sequence comes from Vicinamibacterales bacterium, assembly GCA_963667915.2. Taxonomy (GTDB): domain Bacteria; phylum Acidobacteriota; class Vicinamibacteria; order Vicinamibacterales; family UBA823. The sequence continues at coordinate 2,649,620 of CAXXNN010000004.1, forward strand.
GCTCTACAAGGAGCCCACGCGCCAGGCGACGCTCGTGGAGCAATGGCGGACCCGGCGCGAGATTCCCTCGACCGAGGTCGTTTGGCGCCGTCGGGACGGCACCGACATTTCCCTGCAGCTCTCGGGTCGCATCATCGCCGACGAGCAGACCGGTGAGGACACGTTCGAGATGTTCGCCGAAGACATCACGGCGCGCCAGCGTCTCGAGGCGGAGCTTCGCCAGGCCCAGAAGATGGAAGCGGTCGGGCAGCTCGCGGGCGGCGTGGCGCACGATTTCAACAATCAGCTCACCGCGATTCTCGGGTACACCGAGCTCCTGCTCGACCAGCACGGCGACGATTCCGCGTTCGGGCCGGATCTCCGGGAGATTCAGCGGGCTGCCCGCAGCTCGGCTACGCTGACACAACAGTTGCTGGCGTTCAGCCGCAAACAGGTGTTGAAGCTCGAGGTGCTCGATCTCAATCAGGTCGTCCGCCGCATGGGACAGATTTTAGGACGCGTCATGGGCGAGCACATCACGCTCAAGGCGAATCTATCGGACGGCTTGTCGTGCGTGCGCGCCGACTCTGGCCAGCTGGATCAGGTGCTCATGAATCTGGCTGTCAACGCGCGTGACGCGATGCCGGAGGGTGGCACCTTGACGATCGAAACGTCGAGCGTCGAGCTGCGTGCCGACTCGCAGATGCCGGAGTCCGTCAAGGTGACGCCGGGACGCTATGTGGTCCTGAACGTCAATGACACGGGTGAGGGGATGGATGCCGAGACGCGCGGGCGAATTTTCGAGCCGTTTTTCACCACCAAGGAGCAGGGGAAGGGCACCGGCCTCGGATTGGCCACGGTCTACGGCATCGTCAAGCAGCTCGATGGGTTTATCTGGGTGGACAGCGAGCCCGGCCAGGGGGCCAGATTCACCTTGCATCTGCCGGCCACCAGCGAGATGGCGGAGGGGAGGCAGGCCGGTGGCGTCCCCGCGGAGCTCGCCGAGCGCGCCGAGACGATTCTCCTGGTCGAGGACGAAGATGCGGTGCGGCATTTTTCCAGCCGGGTCTTGAAGCGCCATGGCTATCAGGTGATCGAAGCGGCGACGCCTCAAGAGGCACTGGAGCTCGCTTCAGACGGACGCCACCTCGACCTCGTCCTGACCGACGTCGTGATGCCCGGGCTGAGCGGCCCGGATCTGCTGGCGCGGCTCCGCGAGCACCGGGCGGTTCGCGGGCTCCTCATGACCGGTTATACGGAGCGATTGATCGCCAAGGGCGATGGCAGCATGCAGGTGCTGGAAAAGCCGTTCGAGTCGAACGAGCTCCTTCAGATGGTCCGCCACGCGCTCGAAACCGCGCCAGTCGGCGCTGCGGTCGCTGACTCCTCGGCCGCGCCACCACCCGGCCAAGGTTAGTCACCCGCGATGAACGTCGCGCGAGCTGCTCTTCCCGGGCCGTGCGTCGTTACGTCTGCTTCGACATCGCCTCGATTTTTGCCCATTCCTTGGCGCTGACCGGCATCACCGACAGCCTCGAAATGCGGGTCAGCGGGAACGAGGTGAACGATCGGTCCGCCTTGATCTCGGCGAGCGTCACAGGCCGGCGCAGCGCGCGGACCGGCACGATGTCCACCGTGTGCCGCTTGCCGTCGGCGTCTTTCGGATCCACGTAGGCGTGACCTACCGCGCGCGCGATGCCGACGACCGCCTTTTCCTTCCCGGTGTGGTAGTAGAAGATGCGGTCCCCCTTCCGGACCGATCGCAGATGCTTCTGGGCCAGCGGGTTCCTGACGCCGGTCCAGGACGTACGGCCATCCTTGACCAGCGCATCGTAGCTGAAACTCGTCGGCTCTTCCTTGAATAGCCAGTTCATCAGCGCTCCTCACGAGCCCGTTGACGGTAGCACGGGACCCCCGCCCGAAAGGCGCCCCACACGAATCAAGGCGCGCACAGCGCGCCTCGCGGCGTCCGGAGTGGGGCACGCGGGGTCCCCGCGGAGGACGCCGCGGGGGTTCGGGGCGTAGCCCCGACCTGAAGAAGAATCAAGGCGCGCACAGCGCGCCTCGCGGCGTCCGGAGTGGGGCACGCGGGGTCCCCGCGGAGGACGCCGCGGGGGTTCGGGGCGTAGCCCCGACCTGAAGAAGGAGATGGCGGAGAGAGTGGGATTCGAACCCACGGTAGAGTTACCCCTACACACGCTTTCCAAGCGTGCTCCTTCAACCGCTCGGACATCTCTCCAGAGCTCGCGGGGCCCCACCCCCACTCGCAGGCGCTGCGGCGCTCGCACGCTCGCTCTCCTCGCGCCGGCCGCGGGCGCTTCTCCAGAGCTCGCGGGGCCCCACCCCCACTCGCAGGCGCTGCGGCGCTCGCACGCTCACTCTCCTCGCGCCGGCCGCAGGCGCTTCGCCAGAGCTCGCGGGGTTCGATGGCCGAGTGTATCATGTCGTTCTGGCGCGGCGTTCTGGCTGCTTGCCTGCCGATCTGGCGCGGGCTACACTGAGGAGCGTTCGAGACGACGGCGCGCCGCGGGTCGGATCGCGACCCGGAACCTGTGCAATCTCAGCCTATGAACCGCGTCAGGGCCGGAAGGCAGCAGCGCTAAGTAGCCACTGACATGTGCCGCAGGCCCCTCCGGGTCGCGGTCGGACCCGCGGCGCATTGACGGCTAACGCCGTCCGGAACACCATTCAGTAGCCATGGCGTATCAGGTCATTGCCCGCAGGTGGCGTCCCCAGCGGTTCGATGACGTGGTGGGCCAGCGCGGCGTGACGCAGACGCTGCAGAACGCCATCGCGAGCGATCGCATCGCGCAGGCGTTCGTGTTCGCCGGGCCGCGCGGCGTTGGCAAGACCACGACGGCGCGCATCCTCGCCAGAGCGCTGAACTGCGTCAAGGGGCCGACGCCGGACCCGTGCGGCGTGTGCGATGCCTGCCTGGAAATTGCCGAGGGACGAGACATCGACGTCCTCGAGCTCGATGCGGCGACGCATACGCAGGTCGACAACGTCCGGGAAGTCATCATTGCCGGCCTGGCGATGGCGCCGGTGCGTGACCGCTACAAGGTGTTCCTGATCGACGAGTTCCATCAGCTGTCCAACCACTCGTTCAATGCCCTGCTGAAATCGATCGAGGAGCCGCCTCCACACGTCGTGTTCATGATGGCGACGACCGAGCTCGACAAAATTCCGGATACGGTGCTGTCACGGTCGCAGGTGTTCGAGTTCAGAATGATCGGCACCGGCGCCATCGTCGAACAGCTCCAGCGGATCGCCAAGGCCGAGAAGATCGCGATCGACGAGGCAGCGCTCGGGCTGCTCGCCCGGGCGGCCGAGGGGAGCATGCGTGACGCGCAAAGTGCGCTCGACCAGGTGATCGCGTTTGCCGGAGCGACGGTCGCTGCGGACGACGTGTCGACCGTCCTCGGACTCGTCAAGCGAGATCTGCTCCTCGACGTGATCGAGGCCGTCGCCGACGAGCGGCCGTCGGATCTGTTTGCGCTGGCCGGCCAGTTCGTCGAGTCGGGCAACGACTTGCGCCTGGTGTGCCGGGAATTGTCGCGCCTGAATCGTGACCTGCTCGTGCTTTCCATCGACGCGGCGCGCTTCGACGACCCGGAGATCGCGCCGGAGGACGACCGAGAGCGCTTGCGTGCCTTGGTTCAGCGTTTCTCGCGCGAAGACCTCATGCGCGCCTTCGACGTGCTCAGCCGGGCCGAGATGGACATTCGTGGCGCCGCGCAGCCGCGCTACCACCTCGAGTTGGCGCTGGTGCGGTGGGTGCACTTGCGCCATCTGGAGCCGCTCGCGGAGGTGATCGAGGAGTTGCGGTCCGGCGCCTCGAATGGCGCCGAAGGGACAGACGCCCGGCGGCGGCTTCAGCCGACCGCCGCACCGGGTCGCGCGACTGCCCGTGAGGCGCCCACGCGCCGGTCCGCCCCGGCGAGGCCGGTGGGAGCGGGCGGCGGCGCCGGCGGCGCGAAGACCCAGGTCGCGGAGACCCAGGCCGCGGAGATCCCGGAGAAGATGCCAAGCGCGCCCAACACGGAGGCGACCGCCTCGGTCGGTGATGCAGGACTCAAACTCAAGGAGGCCTGGCTGGCCGAGATCAAGCGGGCCAAGAAGTTTTTTCATGGGACGGTCGTGGCGCAAGCGCAGTGCATCGTCGTGGACGGCGATCGGATCACGTTCACGTTCGCGGCGAATCACAAGACGCTCCAGACTCAACTCGAGCAGAATCGCCCCTGGCTGGAGTCGACCGCGTCGGAGCTGGCGGGACGCAAGATGACGGTTGTCGCACAGCAAGGCACGGCGGAGACGCCGCCGCCGGCGCCAACGGCGCCAGTGGCCGCCGAGTCCGCTGCCAACCGCGAGTCGCTCAGGTCCGAGGCGCTGGACGACGCAGCGGTGCAGGCGATGCTGGACGTCTTCCCGGCCGAGATTCGGGACGTCGAAGAATTGTGATACGCGCGGCCTCGAGGCTCTCACCTCGGGCTGCTGGGTCGACGACATGGACATTCAGCAGATGATGAAGCAGGCGCAGCAGATGCAGGAGCGGCTGCAGAAGCAGATGGCCGAGACGCGGGTCGAAGCCAGCGCCGGCGGCGGCATGGTCACGGTTGTGATGAACGGCTCGAAACAGGTGCTGGTGGTGACGATTGATCCCGAGGTGGTGTCGAAGGACGAGGTCGAGATGCTGCAGGACCTGATCGTCGCGGCCATCAATGAGGCGCACCGCAAGGTCGACGAGACGCTCGCCGGCCAGATGGGTGGTCTCATGGGTGGCCTGAAGATTCCCGGGCTCACCGGATGACCCAACTCGCCTCGCTGACCACCCTGATCGAGCAACTGCAGCGTCTGCCCGGGATTGGCGCAAAGAGCGCCCAGCGCCTGGCGTTTCACTTCCTCAAGAACCCACGCGATGAGGTCGAGCGGCTGTGTGAGGCGCTCCGCGAGGTCAAGGACCGGGTGACCTACTGCTCGGTGTGCAGCAACATCACCGACGTGGACCCGTGCCACTACTGCACGCACCCGAGCCGGAACCAGCGCGTGATCTGCGTCATCGAGGAGCCGCTCAACGTCTCGGCCATCGAGCGGACCCGCGAGTTCAACGGGGTCTATCACGTGCTCATGGGGGCGCTGTCGCCGCTTCAAGGCGTCGGGCCGGACGATCTCAAGATCAAGGAGTTGCTGGCGCGCGTCGGGAAGGGCACGGTGGAGGAGGTCATCCTCGCCACGAATCCCAATGTCGAAGGGGAGGCAACCGCCATCTACCTGGCGAAGCTGCTGAAGCCGCTCGGCGTTCGGGTGACCCGCATCGCGATGGGGGTACCGGTCGGCAGCGACCTCGAGTACGCCGACGAGGTCACGATGCACAAGGCGATGGAAGGGCGGCGGGACTACTGACCCACGGGTCTGACGAAACCGTTTCTCGTCTAGCGACCGAACACTCTCTCGAGGACGGCCGCCGTCGCCGGCGCCGCGGCGGCCCGGGCCGGGTCGCGAAGCTCGGCGCGTAGCCGAGTCAGCCCCGTCTCGTCGTCGACGTCGTACCACCGCTCGACGAGGTCCACCTCGAGTCCCACGCGCGTGGCCGCAGCGACGGTGTCGGCCAGGGCAAACGGCGTGCTCCATCTGATGTCCGTAAACAGGTCAGCGATCCCCCGGTCGCGATCTCCCCGACTCAAGCCGAGCAGGTAGTAGCCGCCGTCCTCCGACGGACCCACGACCGCCCGTCCCGGCGTGGCGAGTCGAGTGATGGCGTCGATGAGCACGCGGGCCGGCAGCGACGGAAGATCGGAGCCGATGATGACCGCGTGATCGAAGCCGGCCGCGAACAGGTCCTCGAACAGGGCGCGTTCCCGACTTCCGAGGTCGTGGCCGCGCTGCGGGACGAGTTCATCTGCGGCCAGCCCCAGATCCTCGAACCCAGTCGTTCCGCCCTCGGGCGTGTAGGCGAGCCGAAGCGCCGCGGTCGAGACACGACGGCACGTCTGGGCCTGGTCGGCGATGAACGCGGCATAGAGACTGACCAGATCCTGATCGTTCGGCAGGCCGCTCGCCAGGCGGGTCTTGATGCCGGTGGCACCGGCGGCCGGTGACCGCGCCATAATCGCAATGACCGCGCTGACCGCCGTGCCCCTGGGTGCGTCGTTCGCGGCGCCGCGCCGAGGCCCGGTCAGCAGGTCCCGGAGCGAGACGCCACGCCGCATCAAGATCGGCACGCCCACGCCCAGCCACCACAGCATGCGGGTCTTGCGGATGATGGCCACCGTCACCCCGGTCGTCGTCCCGAACTGCAGCAGGTCGGCAAACAGTCCGGTGCCCGCTTCGTCCACGCCGAGCCGAAGCGGGACGAATTTGAAGGCGGCCATGATCAGGCGATTCACCGACTCGAAGAGGAAGGCGTCGAGCCAGCTCGGAGCAGACCCGACGACCAGTGCGAGGACGACGTAGGTTTCAGCCAGGGCGGCGGCGTGAAACGCGCCTTCGAGGAGCGCGATCGGGATCAGCCCGGTTCGTGTGCGAGGGTAGGCAGCGTGCATACGGGTTTCCAGCCGACCGAGCCAGGCGAGCGCTGCGTCGACCCAGCCGTCCCGCCAGCGGGTGCCGAGCGCCGCGTGCCACCGGCCGGCCAGCGAAACCCTGCGCCAGATGACGGCGTGCACGGCGACCACACCCAGGACGAGGCTCCCGACCAGCACGGCGCCGACGATCCACCATGCCGTGCCGGTGCCGAGCCGCACGATGAGCGCCAGCAGGCCGGCGGCGAGGATCAGCGCGACCGACAAGGTGTAGAAGAGGTTCTCGATGACCAGCGCGGCCAGCGCGCGGGTGGTGCCCTCGGGCCGGCCCAGCAACACCGCCTTGGCCGGCTCCGAGATGAGCAGCCCGAGCGGTGTCATGTTGCCCAGGGCGTCCCCGGCCAGCGTCGCTGCGAGCGCGTCGCGAAATCTCAGCCGATCGGGCGGCTCGACGCACATCGTCCAGGCCAGCGCCCGCAGGGCGAATCTGAAGCCGGACAGCGCCAGGATTGCCAGGAAGCCCCATCCCACGCTGGCCACCCCCGCGACGACGTCGCTGACGCCGGCACGCCGCAGGAAGACGCCGAACAGCAACAGCCCAACGATGACCGCCAGCCCACGCGCGCCCATTCGGCGGCGAGCAGAGGCGGTGGATGGTGGTCGAGAGAATAACGCGCTCATCGTCGCGTGCTTGCGAGGGTGCGCACGCCGCTTACATAATCTACGGCGATGCTTCCGGAATCCTTCCAGCTGCCTGTCGCCATCATTCTACTTGGCGGCGGGCTGCTGGCGTGCTTTCTCGGATACCGACTCTTCCGGTTCGTGCTGGCGGTGTACGGTCTGGTGGCCGGCGCGGTCGTCACACTCCAGTTCATCGGGTCCGTCGAGACGTGGGTGCTCGTGGCCGCGGTCGTCGTCGGCGCGCTGGCGGGCGCGCTGGCGTTCCTGGCGGTCTACTTCATCGGCGTGGCGATCGTCGGCGCCGGTCTGGGCGCCCTGATCGTCAACGTCATCTGGACGCAGCGAGCCGACGATCCCCACGTGCTGATCGTCATCCTGTTTGCCATCGTCGGCGCCTTTGGGGCGCTGTTGTTTCAGCGCTACGTGATCATCGTGAGCACGGCGTTTGCCGGCGCCTGGACGAGCATCGTGGGCGGCTTGGCGCTCATGGGCGACGCCGAGGCGATCGCCGCCGTGGGCACGCTGAGCGGGTGGGTCAGTTTTCCGCTAGACCGAGCGGCGACGCAGCGGGGAGTGCTGGTGGCCTGGCTGGCCGTCGGTCTCCTCGGCGTGGCGGTGCAGCTCATCAAGACCGGGCGCGGTAAAGGCAAGCGACGGAACCGGAAGTAGCGCCAGGTGGGTCGATCGCATTGACCCCGCGTCCGGCGTTCGGTAGCATGAACTTCGATGAGGCGGAGTGCACACTGTGGTCGCGTCGTCTAGATCCTCAGTAGCTCAATTGGCAGAGCATCCGGCTGTTAACCGGAGGGTTGTAGGTTCAAGTCCTACCTGAGGAGCCAACCTTTTCGACGTCTCACGAGATCACCGGGTCAGGCTGGGCGTTCACGTTCTTCCTCCGATCCACCGTCCTCCATCGCGGCGTATCGCGCGCGGAGCTCGCGCCGGATGATCTTGTTCGAGGCGGTGCGGGGCAGCACCTCGACGATCACCAGGTCATGCATCCTGAAGAGGGGGTTCAGCTCGGAGCCAATCCGGGCCTGTAGCTCCTGGCGCAGCGGGTCTCGCGGCATGTCCTGCCGGAGCGTCACGAACACGACGAGCCGATCCGGGCCTTCGCCGCTGCGCGGCACGCCGACGGCCGCCGCGTCGTACACCGCGTCGTGACGCTCGACGACGCGCTCGAGCTCCACCGAGCCTACCTTGATTCCGCCCAGGTTCATCGTGTCATCCGCCCGTCCGTGCGCCTTGAAGAAGCCCCGGGCCAATTGGGCGATGTTGTCGCCGTGCCGGCGCAGCACCTCTCTGTGCGGCCCAGGCGGACAGCCGGCATGGTAGACCTGCTCGTGATCCCGACTGAGCAACCGCTGCGACAGGCCGATCGAGGGCGGCACCAGAAACAGTTCGCCTGCCGCGCCTGGCTCCACGGCGTCGCCCGCCGGGTCGAGCAGGACGACATCGATGCCCAGCGCCGGCGTCGTGAAGGTGGACGGGGACGCCGGTTGCACGACCGTGCCGGTCAAGTGCCCGCCTCCGATCTCGGTGCCGCCGAGATACTCGATGATCGGCGCCCGGTACCCGGTGCGGCTCATCAACCACACGCTGTCCTCGCGATTCGACGGCTCGCCGGTCGAGCTGAGGACGCGGACGCGCGGCCAGTCGTCCTGACCGACCGCCTCCGCGGCGCGCCAGGCGCGGACCAAGGACGGCACGACCCCCAGGATCGTCACCTCGGCCTCCCCGACGAAGCGCGTGAACGCCGTGGAGTGCGGGGCACCTTCGAACAGCGCCATCGTGGCGTCGTTGATGAAGGTGGCGAAGATCAGCCACGGGCCCATCATCCAGCCGATGTTCGTGGGCCAGGCCACGACATCCTCGCCGTGAATGTCTTGATGGAAGTGCCCGTCCATGGCGCTCTTGATCGGAGTGAGATGTGTCCACGGAATCGCCTTCGGCGTGCCGCTGGTGCCTGACGAGAAGAGGATGTTGATCGGGTCGTCGGGAGCGCAGGCGACCGACTCGAACGTGTCGCGCGTCGAGAGGAGGTCGTGGAACGACAGGTCACCCTCCCGCAGCGGGGCGGCCTCGGTGGCCGTCGAGATGACGATCGCGTTTGTCACGCCGGCTTGCCGCACCATCTCGTAGAGGCGAATGGTCCGCCCGGCCCGCCGATAGTGGTCCGTCGTCACGATGGCCCGTGCCTGGCCGATCTCGCAGCGGCTGGCAACTTCTTCAGCCGAGAAGCTGTCGGCGATCGACACCGCGTGCAATCCGGCCCGGATGATGGCGAGATAGGTCGCCACGCACTCGAGGGTCATCGGCATGTAGAGCGCGATTGCCTGGCCTCGTCGCCAGCCCCGCTCGATCAGCCCGTTTGCGATTCGGTTCACCAGGCGCTCGAGCGCCCCGTAGGTCGTCACCGTCGTTTCTGACGCGGTCTCGCTGGCCGAGATGACGGCCGGCTTGTCGGCTCTCGCCGTGAAGCAGCTGTCGACGATATTCAACTCGGCGCCGGCGAGCCAACGGGGATCCGTGACGCCGCCGCCGGAGAGGTCGAGCACACGGTCTGGCGGACGCGCCAGGACGATGCCGAGGCGTTCGACCACACGGCCCCAGAACGCCGCGCGATCGGTCACGGACCAGCGATAGGCCTCGGCGTAGCTGCGCAGCCCGAGGTCGCGCATGAGCGCGCGGAGGTTGGAGCGCTCGGCCTGGCCGGCGGGCTGCCAGACGAGCGGCGGCCCATCGGCAGCCTGGCGGTCGATGAAGATCTGTTCGAAACGTGCCCACTGGTCGGTGAACGAGCCACACTTGCCGTCGCGGACCTGCCGGACGTAGCGCTGCCACGCGCGGTCCTGGACCGTCGCCCTGTCCGACAGGCCCGGCAGGCTCGCAGACCCGCTGGATTGCTGTCCGGTCACCCTGCTATGCCACTGGAAGGAGTTGCGGGGGAGGGGGGAGCTGTCGGACCGCTCGACCGCCAGCCGCCTCGGAGTCACAGAAGCCCGCCACAGGGTCAGCTGGGCTGGGCGCTTCTCGGCTCTGCGAATTCAGCATTGATCACGCCAGCACCAGGGTCAACCGGCGCGCTGGTCTTGGTGGGTCGCAGAACGACGCCCGATTGATATAATGCGCCGGCTCGACAAAGGACAGACAAGCGACAGCCGACGCGATGCTGCGAACCCGCCTCACCCCCGGACTCCTCCTTCTCGCCGCTGCGGCGGTCTTCATCGGCGCCGTCATCAGCGCCTGTTCGTTCGAGGCCGGCGCCAGCCCGGACCAGCCGATCGCCTTCTCGCATCGCATCCACACCGAGAACCAGATCGACTGTCTCTACTGCCACGAGTATGTCGACCGGTACGCGGCGGCCGGCATTCCGCGTGTCAGCGTCTGCGTGGACTGCCACGAATTCATGGAGCCCGAGGCGCCGAACGCGGATCTGGACCGGCTTTTCGAGTTCGCGGAGGCGGGGCAGGACATCCCGTGGGTCCGGCTGTACGAGCTGCCGCCGTACACCCATTTCAACCACAAGTGGCACGTTCGGGCCGACGTCGAATGCCAGACCTGCCACGGCGACATCGGGACCAGCGACCGCGCGACGCGCCACATGGTCTACGACATGGATTGGTGTTTGACGTGCCACGAGGATCAGCAAGCCTCGGTGGACTGCATCACCTGCCACATATGAAACGGCGAGAGTTTCTCAAGAGCTCGGTGGTCGCCGGCACAGCCGGCATGCTGCTCGACGCGTGCGCGCCGCCCGGGTCGAGCCAGATCATCCCGATCCTGATTCCAGAAGAGCGGTTCATTCCGGGCGTCGAGGAGTTCCACGCCACCACCTGCTTCGAGTGCCCGGGCGGGTGCGGCCTGCTCGCGCGCAAGATCGACGGACGCCTCGTCAAGGTGGAAGGCAATCCGGCGCACCCGATTTCGCAGGGCGGGAGCTGCGCGCGCGGACAGGCGCTGCCGCAGTCGATGTATCACCCGGATCGGCTGACGTCGCCGCTCGTGCGCGACGGCGCGCGGGGCGCGGGGCGCTGGACCGAGATCTCCTGGGACGACGCGATCGAGCGGCTGGCGACCGAGCTGACGCCGCTCAGGGACGAGGGTGCCGCCCTGGCGTTTCTGACCGGTCAGCTGCGTGGGCATCGATGGGAGCTCGTGCGGCGGTTTGCGGCCGCGTTCGGCGGCGCGCGTCACTGGGTGCACGAGCCGTTCGGCGACGCCGCCGTGCGGCAGGCGCTCGAGCTGGCGGCCGGCCGGCGCGAGTTTCCGGCCCACGATGTGGAAGGAGCGAATTACGTCGTCACGTTCGGCGCGGCGCTCGTGGAGGCGTCGCGCTCGCCGGTCAGGTTCGGCCGGGGTCTCGGCCATCTGCGCCGGGGGCGTCCCGGGCAGCGCGGCAAGCTGGTGGCCGTGGGGCCGCACTTGTCGGTGACCGCCGCGCGGGCCGACGAATGGCTGCCGGCCCGGCCCGGCACCGACGCGGCGCTGGCACTCGGCCTCGCGCACGTCCTGATTCGAGATAGCCGGTACGACCAGGCGTTCGTCGCCGATCGCTCCGAGGGCTTCGAGGCGTTCCGCGATCGCGTGCTCGCCGACTTCGCGCCCGAGCAGGTGGCGGACGTGACCGGTGTGCCGGCGGAGCAGATCGAGCGGGTCGCGCACGAGATGGCCGACTACGGGCCGGCGCTCGTGGTCGCGGGCGACGCTGCAGTGACCGGGCCGACCGGTCTGGCCACGGCGCTGGCGGTGACCCATCTCAACGCGCTCCTCGGCGCGTTCGGCCGCGAAGGCGGCATTCGGTTCGATCGGTTGCCGCCGTTCGCCGATTGGCCGGCGCTGGCCGAGCCGGGTGACGCAGCTGTGGCGACGCGTGACGCCGAGTCGCTTGTGCATGTACTGGCCGAGGGAGATGCTCCGGCGGGCGTGCAGGCGCTCCTGGTGGCCGGCACCAATCCAGTGTTCAGCTTGCCGCCGTCGGCCGGGGTGGCCGATCTACTCGCGGACATCCCGTTCATCGCGGCCTTCGGGTCGTTCACTGACGAGACGTCGCGCTGGGCCGACCTCGTGCTGCCCGAGTCGACGACCTTCGAGCGATTCGACGACGATGTGCCGTCGCCCGGCGTGGGCATCCCGGTCGCGTCGCTGTCAGGGCCGGTCTTCTCTCGATCGCTGTACGACACCCGGTCGATGCCGGACGTGCTGCTCCAGGTGGCGCCGCGGCTGGGCGACGACATGGCGGCCGCGATGCCGTGGGAGTCCTACGAAGCGGCGCTGCAGGCCGCCTGGAGCGGCCTGCACGACGCCCAGCGCGGCTCCATCGTCGAGACCAGCGCAAGCCGGTTCTGGCGCAGCGCCCTGGAAGCCGGCGGCTGGTGGGACGAGTCGGGAGACGATGCCGCCGAGTTCGGCACCGCCGACGGACGGTATCGCTTCGAGGTCGGTCCGCTGGCGGCGGTGACTGCGGCTGGAGCGGCAGCCGCGACCAGCACCGAGCGTCCGTTCCTGCTGCATGTCTACCCGTCGCTGGCGTTCGGCGACGGCCGGAGCGCGCATCTGCCGTTTCTTCAGGAGCTGGCCGATCCGATGACCGGCGTGCGGTGGGGATCGGTGGTCGAGGTGAGCGTGGCGGCGGCCGAGGAGCGCGGGATCGCCGACGGTGATCCGGTCGCCGTAGCCTCGGCCGACGGCGAGCTGATGGCCCGCGCCCGGGTCGTGCCGGGGCTTCGCCCGGAGGTAATTGCCGTGGCGGCCGGCCAGGGCCACACGGACTACGGGCGGTACGCCACCAATCGGGGCGGGAACCCGTTTGCGCTGCTCGCGCCGCCCGTGGCGGCAGACGGCGATGACGCAGGCCTGGTGGGAACACCGGTCAGCCTGCGGAAGGTGACATAGCAGCGCGGACAACCTGCGAAGAAGGTGAGCTGACGATGCCAAACTGGGGAATGACAATCGACGTGGACCGCTGTAACGGGTGCGAGGCCTGCGTGGTCGCCTGCCGGACCGAGAACAACGTGCCGATAGCCGGGCCGGAGCAGGCGGCGGTCGGGCGCGCGATCGAGTGGATGCGGGTCGAGCGGCACGTGGAGGGGGAGTTTCCCAACGTCCGCGTCCGGTTCGTGCCGGTGCTGTGCGTCCATTGCGACGACGCGCCCTGCGTCAAGGTGTGTCCGGTGTCGGCCACCTACGAGACAGCCGACGGGCTGAACGCGCAGATTCATCCCCGCTGCATCGGCACGCGCGCGTGTGGGCAGGCCTGTCCCTACACGGTGCGCTACTTCAACTGGGGTGAGCCCGCCTGGGAGGCGCCGCTCGAGCAGACGATCAACCCGGACGTCGCCGTGCGGTGGAAGGGCATCATGGAGAAGTGCACCTTCTGCGTGCAGCGCATCCGCCGTGTGGAGGATGGGGCACGCGACGAGGAGCGCGCGACGCGCGACGGTGAGGTGCAGCCTGCCTGCGCGCAGGCCTGCCCGGCGCAGGCGATCGTCTTCGGCGATTTGGACGACCCGCAAAGCGCCGTGTCGAGACTGGCCAAGAGCCCGCGAGCGGAGCGGCCGCTCGAAGAACTGGGCACCGGGCCGCGGGTGTTCTACCTGAAGGAGGGAGACTGGCGTGGAAGCGTCAGACCGGGATCGCGCGATTGAGGACTCGCTGCTGCGGCCGGTCTTCCAGACCGGCCGCGGCATGTGGATCACCCTCGGGTTGCTGCTGGCGGTTGTGGCGTTCGGCGGCTACCAGTGGTGGCGGCAGCTGCAGGTCGGCATGGTCGTCGCCGGAATGAACCAGCCGGTCTACTGGGGCCTGTACATCACGAACTACGTCTTCTTCATCGGCATCAGCCATGCCGGCACGCTCATCTCCGCGATCCTCCGACTCACGCACGCGGAGTGGCGGCGGCCGATCACCCGCGCTGCGGAGGCGATCACCGTCATTGCCCTGCTGATGGGGTCGAGCAACGTCCTCTGGCACCTGGGTCGGCCGGAGCTCATCTACATCCCGCTGCTGCACCCGCAGCCGCTGTCGCCGCTCATCTGGGACGTCGTCTGCATTTCGGTTTACATGATGGGCAGCCTCACCTATCTGTATCTGCCTCTGATCCCCGACCTGGCGATCTTGCGCGACCGCAGTCCGCGGCTGCGCTGGTTCTACCGCGCGCTGGCGCTGGGCTGGCAAGGGACGAGCCGCCAGCACGCGCTGCTCGAGCGGGCGATCGGCGTGATGGCCGTGGCGATCATTCCGATCGCCGTCTCGGTGCATACGGTCGTCTCGTGGGTCTTCGCCATGACGCTGGTCCCGATGTGGCACAGTGCCATCTTCGGCCCGTACTTTGTGGTGGGGGCGATCTACTCCGGGATCGCCGCGCTGTTCATCGCGATGGCGATCATGCGCAAGGCGTTCCACCTCGAGGCGTTCCTCCGGCCCAGTCACTTCAACAACCTCGGGCTGCTGATGTTGACGATGGCCTGCCTCTGGTTCTACTTCACGTTCGCCGAGCACATGACGGTGTGGTACGGCAACGAGCCGGACGAGATGGCGGTGTTGAACGCGCGTCTCTACGGTCCGTTCTCGACGGTGTTCTGGTCGATGATCGCGTGCTGCTTCGTCATCCCGCTGGGCATCCTGTCGTTCAAACGGCTGCGGACGGTGGCCGGGACGGTCGTGGCGTCGTGCGCCGTCATCGTCGGCATGTGGCTCGAGCGCTTCATCATCGTGATCAGCTCGGCGTCCTACCCGCGCGCCGAGGCGGTCTGGGACGCCGGGCGCTACGTACCGTCGCTCGTGGAGATCAGCCTGACCGCGGCCCAGTTCGCCGCGTTCGCCATGCTGTACATCCTGTTCGCCAAGCTGTTCCCGCTGGTGTCGATCTGGGAGGTCAAGGAAGGCGACGCAGCCGAGGTCGCCATCGTCCACGCGGCGCTCGCCGCGTCTCCCGACACGCCGACCACGAGAATCGCTGTGCTATGATCGAGCGGCGGGGAGGCCGGCTAGTCTGATGCAGAAGCTCTGGATGCTTGCGTTGGCGGTGTTCGTGGGGACGGCTGCGCTCGGGGCGGCCACGGCCTTGCACCAGAACCAGGACCAGGACCAGGACCAGGACCGGGGCGCCTGGGACGTGCCGGAGGACGAGAAGGCCGTCGAGAATCCCCTTCCGGCCGAAGACGATGTCATCGCGGACGGCGCGACGCTGTACCAGCGCAACTGCCGGATGTGCCACGGCGAGACCGGCAAAGGCGACGGCCCCGCGACGGCCCGGATCAAGCCGTCGCCGCCCGACATCACCACGTCGGAGGCGCAAGACCGGATGACCGACGGCGAGATGTTCTACAAGATCACTGTCGGCAGACGTCCCATGCGCGAGTTCGAGAGCAAGTTGAGCGAAGATGAGCGCTGGAAGGTCGTGCACTTCCTGCGCACACTGCGCGCAGGGTAATCCAGGCCGTCCGGCGGCGATACCTTCCAGGCGGGACCAAGGTCCCGCCTGTGTCATGTACGGATCTTCTCGAGAGGTTGCGAAGCGAACCGTGACTCCCTCTCCCTCTGGGAGAGGGCCGGGGTGAGGGCGCGGCCGCCGCGGCGGTATAATTCGCGCCAGGTTTGCTGCCGGCAGCGGGCCGGGGTCGCTTGTCGTCACCTAGGAGGAGCTTCATGGCGCAGGATGCAATCGGTTCGCGGCGACGCGGGATCGGACGGCGGAGTTTCTTGCGCGTGGCGCCTGCCGCGCTCGCCTCCGGATTCGTGGCGCCATCGGTCGTCGGACAAGACCGGGCACAGACCGAGCCGGTGCCTGCCGCCGCCATCGACGGGGCGGAGACGCTGGCCGGCCTCGACTTCACCCCGGCCGAGCAGGCGATGATGCAAGAGGGGCTGGGGCGGAACCTGGCGCGCTACGAGGACCTGCGTGCCTTCGAGGTCCCGCTGGACACCGAGCCGGCCATCACGTTCCGGCCTCACCTGTCGGGTCAGGCGCCCGTCGGTGAGGCGACGCCGAACGCAAGGCTGCCGCTATCGGCGATCGATCCGGTCAATCCGATCACTGTGCCCGACTCGCTCGACGAGCTGGCCTTCCTGCCGGTCCGGGCGCTGGCGTCGCTCATCCAGCGGCGCGCCGTCACGTCGACCGCCTTGACGCAGATGTACCTCGACCGGCTGAAGCGCCACGGCGACACGCTGAAGTGCGTCGTGACGCTGACCGAATCGCTGGCGCTGGAGCAGGCACGGCAAGCCGACGCCGAGATCGCCGGCGGACGCTATCGCGGCCCGCTGCACGGTATCCCGTGGGGCGCGAAAGATCTGCTGGCCACCCGGGGAATCCGCACCACCTGGGGCGCGAAGCCGTACGAGTACCAGGTCATCGACGTGGACGCCACCGTGGTGGAGCGGCTGCGCGCCGCGGGCGCGGTGCTCGTGGCGAAGCTGTCGATGGGCGCGCTGGCCCAGGGCGGCGTCTGGTTCGGCGGCTCGACCCGGAATCCGTGGAACCTCGAGCGCAGCTCGTCCGGCTCGTCGGCCGGACCGGGCGCCGCCACCGCGGCCGGCCTGGTCGGCTTCTCGATCGGCACCGAGACGCGCGGCTCGATCATCTCGCCGTCGGCCGCCTGCGGCGTCACGGGACTGCGTCCGACCTACGGCCGCGTGAGCCGGTACGGCGCGATGGCGCTCAGCTGGACGATGGACAAGCTGGGGCCGATGTGCCGGACGGTGGAGGACTGCGCCCTGGTGTTCAATGCGATTTACGGACCCGACGGGCGGGACGGCACGGTCGTGAGCGCGCCGTTCGAGTGGACGCCGGAACCGGCGCTCGAGGGGCTCCGTATCGGCTACCTGCGCGAGGAGTTCGAGCCGGCGCCGAGCGATCCCTCGGACGATCTGACCGACGAGCAGCGGGCCGAGCGCACGGCGCAGCGCGCGGCGCTGGCGGCGGCGCTCGAAGCGCTGCGTGGCGCGGGGGCAAATCTGGAGCCGATCTCGATGCCCGACATGCCGAGCAACGCGATCGGCTTCGTGTTGAGCGCCGAGGCGGCCGCGGCGTTCGACGACCTGACCCGCAGCCACGGCATCGACCAGCTGACGTCGCAGAGCCCGAGGTCCTGGCCGAACTCCTTCCGCACCGCGCGGTTCATCCCGGCGGTCGAGTACATCCGGGCGCAGCGCGTGCGGCGGCTGCTCATGCAGCGGATGGCGGCGCTGATGGGCGACTACGACATCTTCGTGTCGCCCTCCCGCAGCGCCAGCCTGGGCGTCACGAACCTGACCGGCCACCCGGCGATCGCGCTCAAGGCCGGCTTTGCGAACGGGATGCCGGTGTCGCTCATGTTCACCGGGCGGCTCTACGACGAGGCGACGATCCTGCGCGCGGCCCTGGCGTTCGAGCAGGCGACCCCCTGGCACAACCAGCACCCGACGCTGTAAGGAGGCTCTCGGCTCTCGGCAACGTGACTCCCTCTCCCTGTGGGAGAGGGTTAGGGGTGAGGGGGCTCTGGCTCTGGGCTCTCAGCAATGCTTTCCCTAACCCCCGGGCTCGTGGTCTCACGCGTGCGAAAGCCGAGAGCCGAGAGCCGAGAGCCCAGAGCCTAGCCCCGCGCACACGTGCCGGTGAGTTTGTACCGCCGGGCGGCGAGCCACCGGTAGACTGGGCGGCCGACCGCGCGGACGCCCGGCACCCGTCCGAGCCAGCGCAGCGCGCGCAGCGAGGGGAGCGCGTCGGCGACGACGAACAGCGCGTCGACGCCGGCCACGACGCGGCCGTCGGCCAGCTTCACGTGCAGCTCCTGCTCGACGCGAGCCCGCGCGACGCCTTCCGTCTCCGCCGAGAATCCCTCGGCGGCGATGTCCACGAGGTGCAGCCGCTCGAACCTGTCCCGCGATTGGATGGCGGCCGCGCTGGCGCGGCAGGCGGGGCAGGCCCCATCGTAGTAGAGGCGCGCCGGCCACTGGGGGATCGCGGTGGCGGTGTCGGGTCGGCTCATGTCGCAGGCGTCGGGCTTCTCCAGTAGAATAGCTCGCGCGGCAGGCGAGCCCACGAGTCTTCGCGTCTTCGACACTGGGGCGGCGCTCCGAGCCTAATCTGAGAGGACATCCATGCGTATCACGAAACTGGCAATCGTCGGCCTCGGCCTCAGCCTCAGCGTCTGCCTCCTGGTTTTCGAAGCCGCGGCCTTTCAGGGCGGCAAACGGGTCATCAGGCGCGACACGGAGTCCAACTTCCCCTTCAGTCCGGCCGTGGCGGCCGGCGACTTCATCTACCTGTCGGGTACGCTGGCGGGCGGCGAGGGCATCGGCGAGCAAGCCCGCGGCGTCCTGGACAACCTGGGCGAGGTGCTGGAGCTCGCCGGCGTCGGCTACGACCGCGTGGCGGCCGTGACGGTGTACCTGCGGAACACGAGCGACTTCCAGGGCATGAACGAGGTCTTCCGGGAGTACTTCCCGACCAACCCGCCGACCCGCACGACCGTCCAGGCCGATCTCGTCAGGGAGGACGCGCTGGTCGAAATGTCGATGATCGCGATCCGGGCCGGCGCGGAGCGGACGGTGCTCCAGCCGGAGGGGTGGCCGGTCGGCACGGCGCCGTACAGTTACGGCATCAAATCGGGTGACACGGTGTTCCTGCCCGGCCTCCTCGGGAGGAACTACCGTGATGGCACCAACGTGGAAGGCGGCATTCAGGCCG
Organism: Vicinamibacterales bacterium; assembly: GCA_963667915.2. GTDB lineage: Bacteria > Acidobacteriota > Vicinamibacteria > Vicinamibacterales > UBA823. Next base: position 2,668,472 of record CAXXNN010000004.1, read on the forward strand.
AGACGCGCGCCATCTTCGAGAACGCGCGGCAGATCCTGGCTGCCGCCGACATGTCGCTGAGCGATGTCGTCGCGTCACGGGTCTACATCACCGACACCGCGATGTTCCGCGACATGAACCCCGCCTACAGCGAGCATTTCCCGGAGATTCCGCCGGCGCGCGCTACCGTGCGGGCCAACCTGATGGGCGACCAGTTTCATCTGGAGATCACGCTGATCGCCGTCGCCGGCGAGAAGGAACGGATCACGCGGCCGAATGCGGACGGCACACCCGGGCGCGAGAGCGCGGTGCTGAGCCACGCCGTGCGGGTGGGGAACCGGTTGTACCTGTCCGGCATGCTCGGCGTGACTGACGAGACGCGGACCGATACCGAGGGGCAGGCGCGGCAGGCGCTGGCCACGATCGGGCGCACGCTCGACGCCGCCGGGTTCGGGTTCGAGGATCTCGTCGAAGGTGTCGTCTACCTGACCGATATGAGCGAGTGGGGAGAGATGAACGTCGCCTACCGCGAGGCGATCACGAGCGACTATCCGGCGCGCGCGGCGGTGGGCACCGGCCTGATGAGCGGCGACGGGCGCGTCGAGATCATGTTCACGGCGGTCCGATAGGCGGGCGAGGCGCATGGTCGTCACCGTCCGGCACCGTCTGGAGACGTCTGGGCAGGGGGACGCGCACGACCTCACCCCGGCCGTGACGGCCGCCCTGGCCGACTCGCACCTGGCGAACGGCATCGCCACGGTGTGCGTCGTCGGCTCGACCGCGGCGGTGACGACGCTGGAGTTCGAGTCCGGCGTCGTCGCCGACCTCGCCGAGGCGTGCGAGCGGTTTGCGCCCCGGACGGGCGAGTACGCGCACCACCTTCGCTGGAACGACGACAACGGGTCGAGCCACGTGCGGGCGGCTCTGCTCGGTCCGTCCGTGACGATCCCGTTCACCGATCGGGCGCTGACGCTGGGCACCTGGCAGCAGGTGACGCTCGTGGAGCTCGACACCCGACCGCGTGCCCGCGAGGTCGTCATCCAACTCATCGGAGACTGAGTTCGGGCCGCCTCGCTGAGGCCGAAGCGCCATGACCGATACGTCACGCGCGATCGAGGTCACCCGGGTGCGCGGCGGCGTGCGCGACACCCGACGCGACCACGCGGCGACCGAGGAGCCGATGGAGGTCCGGATCCACGGCAAGCCGTTCGCCGTGATCATGCGGACGCCGGGGCGCGATCACGATCTCGCCGCCGGGTTCCTCCTGTCGGAGCAGATCGTGCGCGGGTCGGACGAGATCTCACTGATCCGGCACTGCACCGACCCCAAAACCCCTGACCTGAAAAACGTCGTGGACGTGACGCTGCAGGGAGAGCTGCCCCTCGAGCGGATCCGCGAGCGGCGGCAGGTGGTGACCAGCTCGTCGTGCGGCCTCTGCGGCCGCCTCACGTTGGACTCGCTGCACGCCGAGGTGCCCCCGATCGATTCCGCCTGGCAGGTGGCGGGCGAGTCGATCCTCGACTGGCCCCGGCGGCTGCGTGCCGCACAGGCGGCGTTCGACCGGACGGGCGGCATGCACGCCGCCGGGCTGTTCGACGCGGCGGGGGAATTGCTCGAGGTGGCGGAGGACGTGGGGCGCCACAATGCCGTCGACAAGGTCGTCGGCCGAATGCTCCTGCGCGAGCGGCTGCCGCTCTCGTCGTGCGGCCTGGCAGTGAGCGGCCGCGCCTCGTTCGAGATCGTCCAGAAGGCGCTGCTGGCCGGCATCCCGGTCGTCGCCGCCGTGTCGGCCCCCACCAGTTTGGCGATCGAGCTGGCTGAGGAATCTGGGATCACGCTGCTCGGCTTCGTCCGCGACGGAGGCTACAACATTTACTCGCATTCGCAGCGGGTGATCTGACGTTGGTCAGCTTGACGGTATATGCATGAATGATGCATCATCATGCATATGAGAACGACGCTCAACATCGATGACGCGCTGTTGGGCCAGGCGGCGAAGCTGACCGGCATCGAGGAGAAGACCGCGCTGGTTCGACGCGGCCTGGAGGCGCTGATCGCCCTGGAAAGCGCCCGCCGTCTCGCCGCGCTCGGAGGCACCGAGAAGCGGGTCAAGCCGGTTCGGCGTCGGCGGTCGCCGGCCGCATGACCCTGGTCGACACCTCGATCTGGATCGACCACCTGCGCCGGGGAAACGACCGGCTCTCGAAGCTGCTCGGTGACGGCCGCGTGATCTGTCACCGGTTCGTCGTCGGCGAGCTGGCCTGCGGGGCCATCGGCAACCGTGAGGAGATCCTGAAGCTTCTGGGTGCCCTGCCGACGTCACCCCTCGCCGAGTACGGTGAAGTGTTGCGGCTCGTCGAGCAGCGGCGGCTCGCCGGACGCGGCCTCGGATGGATTGATATGCACCTGCTGGCGTCGGCCCTGCTGGCGAATAGCACGCTCTGGACGCTGGACCGGGCGCTCGGGGCGGCCGCCACGGAGTTGGGGGTCGCCGAGTAGTTTCTTCATTCGACCAGCCTGCACCCTATCCTCGCGGCACGCGGGCGCGGCCGGTCATCGGGACGAACCTGACGGAGATGGTTTGCTCCTCGATGACGCCGTCTTCGGTCTTCGTCAGGACGGTCATCACCTGAAAGCCCCGTCCGACCGGCAGGACGAGCCGGGCGCCGACGGCGAGCTGCTCGACGAGCGGCTGGGGCACGTGGTCCGGCGCCGCGGTCACCATGATGCCGTCGAACGGCGCGTGCTCCGGCCAGCCGACGTAGCCGTCGCCCGCCTTCGCCGTCACGTTGTCGTAGCCCAGCGCCGCCAGGTCGGCGGCCGCGCGCGCGGCCAGCGCCTCGACGATCTCGATCGTGTAGACCTCGGCGGCGACCTCGGACAGGACGGCGGCCTGGTAGCCCGACCCGGTGCCGATCTCCAGGACCTTCGCATCAGGCGGCAGCTCCAGGAGCTGCGTCATGTAGGCGACGATGTAGGGCTGCGAGATCGTCTGGTCGTAGCCGATTGGCAGCGGGTGGTCGTTGTAGGCCAGGTCGCGGACGGCCTCGGGGACCAGTCGGTGCCGCGGCACACGCCCCATGGCCGACAGGACCGCCGGGTTGGTGATGTCGCGTGCCCGTAGCTGGGTCTCCACCATCCGCTGGCGCTGGGCGTCCCAGTCGGGCGCCGCCTGCGCCCCCGGGGCGGAGTCGGACGGCTCGGAGCCGCCTGCCACGCACCCGAGCCCGATCGCCAGGACGAGGATGCCGCCGCCGGTCAGCGGGATGAGGCGTGTGAGGGCGCGCGGGGACACGTTGAACATGGTCGAGCCTCCAGACTTCTCTCACGGTATTCTACGCGGGAGGCAGTCAGACGCGCATGGTGTTCCTTCTCGTGGTGATCGGGATGGCGGTGATGCTCCTGGCGCACACCGCGCCGTTTCCGTTTCTGCTCGACGCGCTGGCGCCGGGCAAGGCGGTGTGGCAGATGCCGGCCGAGGCGGACCGGCCGATGGTCTACCTGACGTTCGACGACGGGCCGAATCCGGAGGCGACGCCGGCCTTGCTCGACGTCCTAGCGGCGGCTGACGCGCGCGCGACCTTTTTCTTGATTCCTCGGCACCTGAATGAAGACACGGCGCCGATCGTCCGACGCATCTTCGCCGAGGGGCACGCCGTCGGCGTCCACTCTCACACGCGCAGCCTGATGTGGCAGTCGCCAGATGCGCTGGCCGAGACGGTGATGGCGGCGGCCGACCGGATCGAGGCGCTGGCCGGCGCGCGGCCGTGCCGCGCGTTTCGGCCGCACGCCGGGTGGCGCAGCGGCCAGATGTACGCGGGGCTGGCGCGCATCGACTTCGCGCTGGTCGGCTGGGGGTGGGGGCTGTGGGACTGGAACTGGTACCGGCCACGGCAGGCCGATAGCCTGGCGCGCCGGCTGGCCGAGCGGGCCTCCGATGGCGACATCATCGTGATGCACGACGGCCATCACGAGAATCCGCGCGCCGACCGCCAATATGCGGTGGAGGCGACGGCGCTTCTCGTCCCGGCCCTGCGGGAGCGGGGCTTCGAGCTGGGCACGATCTGCTGAGGCGAAGATGATGCCGACGGCGATGCTGAACCGGCCGCCGGAGGGGGAATCATCGGCGGCGGTGGGCGCGGCCTGGGCGCTTCATCTGTACACGGCGTCCGGCGCCGTGGTCGCCCTGCTCGCGGCGCGGGCGTTCGTCGAGGGCGATCCGCGTGCCGGGTTCCTCTGGCTGTGGGTTGCCGTGGCGATCGACTCGACCGACGGGTGGCTGGCGCGGCGAGTCCGCGTCGTCGACCGCACGCCGAGCCTGGACGGCACGCTGCTGGACAACCTCGTCGACTACGTCACGTTCGTCTTCGTCCCGGCCTGGGTGGTGTCGCTCGAGGCGGTGGTGCCGGTGGGGTGGGGAATGCCGCTGGCGGCGACGATGCTCCTCGCCAGCGCCTACGGGTTCAGCCACCGCGAGGCCAAGAGCGCCGGCCAGTTCTCCTGCTTTCGCGGCTTTCCGTCGTACTGGAACATCGTGGTCTTCTATCTGTACGCTGTGGGCCTGCCGCCCACCGTCAACGGGCTGATCGTCGCGGCGCTCGGCGCGCTCGTGCTCGCGCCGATCGGGTTCGTCTACCCGTCGCGGACGCCGACGCTGCGTCGCCTGACGCTGGTGGCGGGAGGGCTGTGGGCCGTCGTGATGCTGGCGGCCGCCTGGACCTTCGAGGGGGCGCCGAACCAGCTCGCGGTCTGGTCGTTGCTGTTTCCGGCGTACTACGTCGGACTGTCGGTCTTCTTGAATACGCGACAAGAAGGCTGAGAATCTTCCTCCCGCCCTCACCCCAACCCTCTCCCAGAGGGAGAGGGAGCAACTCATTTCCCATGCGGCTGCCGGCCGGCCGCCGTCGGCTCGGGCGCCTCGACGAGCAGCTCGCGTTCGTCGAGGTAGATGGCCGCGATCCGGCCCGCGTCGATCTCCAGCGCGGACGGCTCTCCGCCGTAGCGGCTCGCCAGCATGCCGGTATCGATGAGGAACACCGCCGCGTCGAAGCGTGGCGTGATCCGGCGGCTGCGGAGCACCGAGTGGCCGACGACGAACCGCTCGGCGCCGTACCGGGTCAGCAGCTGGGCGATCTGTGGCTGGCCTTCGGCGGGCTGCCACAGCGCGAAGCCGCGAAACCACAGCGGGCCGTTCTCGTCGACGATCGACCAGGACGGCAGCTCGGCCAGGCTGGCCGCTGCGTCCACGGCGTCGTCATCCGCCGTGGCTTCCGGCGTCCCGTCGCCGTCGCCCCGCAGGTCGCGTACGACGTCGAGCAGCTCCTGGAAGGTCGAGAAGGGCAGAAGCGCCCCGGCCTCGATCAAGCGGGCCCGCTCGCGGTCGAAGGTGGCCAGCTCCGCCCGGGCCCGCCCGTTCTTCGCGTCGATCTCCAGCGGCGCCACGGCGGGATCGATGCCGCCGTGCAGGAAGATCGTCCCCCCGAGACGGGCGATGACCGGCTTCTCCCGCAGCCAGCGGCCGTAGCGGCCATCCGGCTCGAAGGCCTCCTGGTAGGCGAAGTACCCGAGCGGATGCGACGCCGACCACGCCGCTTCGTCTTCGCGGGGCCGGCCGGACGCGTCCGCCCAGGCCCGGTAGTCGTCGTAGGCCTCGGCGCGCCTCGCCTCGGACCGCGCGTCGGCGAACGTCGCGTAGATCGCCGGCGTGACGTAACGGACGTCCCGCATCATATTCATGACTTCGTGATTGCCCAGCAGGACGACGACCCGACCGCCCGCCTCGGCCGCCTCCGCCTCGAGTCGGATCAGCAGCTCCATGGCGGCCCGCACGTCGTCGCCGCGGTCGGTGAAGTCACCGGTCTGGACGAGGGTCGCGTCGCCGCCCGCCCAGTGGCCGTCACCGTCGAGTAGGCCGGTGGACTGGAGGATGGCGCTGAACCCCTCCACATTCCCGTGCACGTCAGCGACGGCGACGATCCGTTGCGCCGCGGCCGGACTGGCGCACCAGAGCAGGGCGGCGAGCGTGAGCCGGGCGCACAGGCGGACCGGATGGGAGGCGGAACGCGGCATGGTCTCGGGATGGTCTCGGTGCGTTCTCCGGTTTAGCCCGCCTCGCCGAGCAGGGCGCTGGCGAAGGCCGAGGCGCCGAGCAGGCCCGGCTGGGGATGCAGGATGATCTTGACCGGGATCGCGGCGAGCAGATCGGTCATCGGCGCCTTGTCCAGAAACGCCTGCATGAATGGTCCGGACTCGAGCACCGGCAGGATGTGACGCGCGATGCCACCGCCCACGTAGAGGCCGGCGGTGGCCGCCGACCGAAGCGCCAGATTGCCCGCCTCTGCGCCGTACGCCGACGCGAACAGGTCCATGGTTTCGACACACTCGGGGCAACGCTGGTCCAGCGCGGCCGCCGCGATCAGCGCCGGCCTGTGCTCGGCCTGCGCAGCGGAGTCGACCGCCGAGCAGGTCGCGTCGTCATGGACGACGCGGTGGATGTTGACGAGGCCGGGGCCCGACAGGACGTCCTCCAGACGGACCCGCCCCAGGGTCTGCGAGAGCGCCCGCACGAGGTCGAGCTCGCGCGCCGTCCGAGCGGCGAAATCGGCATGGCCGGCCTCCGATGCGGCGGCGACGAACCGGCCGTCGATGTTGTGTAGCAGCGCTTCGCCCAGGCCGGTTCCGGCGGCGATGAGCGCCGCGTTGCCAGAGCCGAGCGGCTCGCCTTCCTGCAACGTCACGAGCTCGTCCGGCTGGAGCACCGAGACGGCGTAGGACATCGCCTCGAGGTCGTTGAGGAGCGCCACCCGGCCGATGCCGAAACGGCGCGAGAGCGCGGCGGCGTCGACGCTCCACGGGACGTTGGTCAGACGCGCCGACCCATCCAGCACCGGGCCCGCCACGCCGAAGCAGGCCGCGGCGATGGAGCCTCGCCGGGGCGCGTCGCGGATGAGCTCCTCGATCATCGCGTCGAGTCCTGCGAAGTCGAGGGTCGTGAAGTCCCGTGTGTGGATCGCCGACGGGCGGGCGGGGCCCGCGGTGAAGAGACCCAACCGCGTTGTCGTGCCCCCCACGTCGCCGGCCAGCAACATGCCGTCGTCTCCTTAGCGATGAGCGTCGTTGGTGGCGATCGACGACGGTCCTTCGTCTGTTGTGCGCGGAGGACACTTGACATTACCACCGTTCTCGTTCATCTTTCACGGCGAAACACGGACTGCTAGACAGTGATCTGGAGATTCCGCATCCGGCCCTGATGCATCGCCAGCTTCACCTGATCGTCACGTCCCCCTGTGACGCCGAGACGAGGACGGCGTTCTGATGACGGTTTCGCCTTCCGCGAGTCATCATCCTCGTCCCGACCCCGCCTTCTCCAACCAGGTCGTCGTGTTCACGGGTCGCTTGGCGACGCTCGGACGTAAGGAAGCGTCGACGCTCGTGGAGCGGCTCGGTGGAGAGGCGGCCGACGAGGTGAACTCCCGGACGACGATCCTCGTCGTCGGGGCCGACGGCTCGGGCCGGGTGACGAGCCGGCTCGTCATTGCAGACGCCTCCGCTCACGCCTCCGCCGCCGGCGACAAGAGCCGGAAGTTGCATCGGGCCGATCAGGTGAATGCACGCGTGCCGGGGCAGGTGCGAATTCTGACCGAGGCGGAGTTCTGCGGTCTCGGCGGATTGCCGTCGCCCGAGGTCGTGGGGCAGCAGTTGTACAGTCTGCGAGAGATCCGGGAGCTCTATCCGTCCGTTCGTGACGACCACCTGCGCTATCTCGAAAAGTGGCGCCTCATCCGATGTGTGACACGAACGCATTCGACCCGCTACTACGAATTTCCGGACCTGGCCGTCATCAAGCAGGTGAGTGCCGAGTTGGTGGCGGCGCGTCCGTTTCGGGTCATCGTGCGGTCGCTGGTGTCGGAGCGGGAAGGTCAGCTGACGTTCGACTTTCAGCCCGGGCGCAGCAGCCCGGCCCATCCGGCCAAGGTCGTGACGCTGCAGAAGCGGAGCGTCGCGCGCCCGCCAGACCTGGCCCAGGTGCAGCCGTCGCCGATGGACGGTCAGTCGCATCTGGCTGCGCGATACTTCAGCGAAGGGGCCGGCCTGGACGAAGGGGATGCGCTGCAGCGGGAACAGGCGATCTCGGCGTACCGGCAGGCCCTGGTGCTCGATTCGACGCTCGTGCCCGCGTTGGTCAACCTGGCGAACCTACACTACGCGCGCGACGACCTGGTCGAGGCACAGGCGCTCTACGAGCGTGCGATCCACTTGGAGCCCGACTGCTTCGAGGCCCACTTCAACCTCGGGAATATCCAACACGATCTAGGCCGGTTCGGCGACGCCCGCGAGTGCTATCAGGCGGCGGTGCAGCTCAATCCCCGGTATGCCGACACGCATTTCTACCTGGCCGTGACGCTCGAAAAGATCGGCCGTTCGCACGAGGCGCGTCCGCACTGGCAGACGTATCAGGAATTGGCGCCCGACGGCGAGTGGGTCGCCCTGGCCAAGGAATTCAGCGAGTGAACATCCTCGGGCCGGACCGGCGCGGTGCGGACTCTCAGGCCGCGCCGCTACCAGTCGGCGTCCGGGCGCTTTCTCGGGGTGCGGCGAAGTTTGTAGAACTTGCAGTCCGGGCACCACGCGTCGGCCTTGAAGCTCAAGGCGCCGGCGAATGGGAGCACGTCGCGGTGGGCGCAGTAACTCACACCGCCGCCGTCCGGGGTCTTGCGCCACCGGCACGAGCGGAACCGCGCCTCGGCGGGGGAAGCCTCGTCGGCTGCGGGCGAGTCTGGAGGAGCGGACGGCGACTCCGAATCGGGAGAATCCGTCGGCGACTGGTCGTCCATAGGCGTCGTGCCAGTGTATCGCACTCCGGTGCCCAGGAGCGCGCGCGCCGGTCGTCGTGTTCGCAGTGTCGATGAGGCAACCTAGCGTGCGCGGAACGTGATGATGCCGCGCACCGGGTCGTACGGCGAGATGCCGACCGTGACGCGGTCTCCCGGCACGACCTTGATGCGAAAGCGGCGCATGCGACCGCTGAGTTGGGCAATGACCTCGTGCCCGGCATCGCACTGCACCCGATACAACCCGCCGCTGTGGACGGCGACGATTGTTCCTTGAACGTCGATCAGGTCGTCTTTGCTCAAACAGGTTCCTTCCTCGGCAGTGTGGCACAGGCTGCGGTTTTCACGCAAACGGCGCGTTCACACGAGGCCGCGGACGGCCGCCTCGACGCGGCGCGCCAGCGTCCCGTAGTCGTCCCCTGCCAGCGTCAGGGGCGCGCCGAAGCTCACGCGCACCCGGCCGGGCCGGGCCATGTGGTCGCTGGTGGGCAGGACATCGCCCGTGCCGAACAGCCGGACCGGCACGACCGGCACCGCCAGCCGGGCGGCGATCATGCCAACACCAGGTTGGAACGCTTCGATGCTGCCAGGATCGGCCCGACGCCCCTCCGGGAAGATCAATGGGCAGTATCCCTCACTGACGAGCTCACCGATGTAGCGCAACGTCTGCCGGGTGCCCGCCTCGCGCTGCGGAAGGGGAAACGCGTTGAAGAACAGCGCGGCGAGATAGTAGTTGAGGCTATTCGTGATACGAGCCCAGCGGCCGAACTGTGCCGGAAAGAAGTGCGCCTTGAAGAACTCCTTCGCCATCGCCGGGGCCACCCGGTAGCGCCACGCGGCGGGCAGCGCCGACAGGATGGCCGGCGTGTCGAGATGACTCTGGTGGTTGGCGGCGAAGATCACCGGTCCATCCAGCCCGGTGAGATGATGGAGCCCGTCGACGCGAAGCCAGATGAACAACCGGCCCGGTGGGAGAATCCAGGTGGCGAGGCTGAATCGACGCACTATTCGGGCGGGGAGGCGCCGATTCCACGCTGGGAACGAGAAGTGCTCGACTCGCGCCGCGGCCGGCTTCTGGAGGCCGTCGCCCGCGACGAGACCGTGGAGGTCGCCGACGGCGGTGGCTGCCAAGAACGCCATCTCGTCGATGGTGACGTCGAATTGCTGTTCGAGCGCCATGAGCAGCTCCATCCGCTCGAGTGAGCCGAGGCCGAGCTCATCCAGCGTCGTGTCCGCGGCGACGGTACGGCCTTGGGCGAACCGGGCCACCACGTGCTCGACAGTGGCGTCGGCATGCGCGGCGGCCACGGGTCGCGCGGCGCTCCCGGCGGCCACCCAGTGCCGGACTTCCCGCCGTTTGAGCTTGTGTGTGCCGTCGGTGCGCGGGAGGTGGTCGGCTGGCCAGACCGACACGCCGCGAATCTTTTGATGATCCTCCAGGCCGGCGTTGGCGCGCCGCACGACGGCGTCCGCGTCGGCGTCGTGCACCAGGACGAGCACTGCATGCACGCGCTCTTCCCCATCCCGCGTCACGCCGATCACCGCCGAGTCGAGGACCTTCGAGTCGAGATTGATGACCCGCTCGACGTCATCGGGAAACACGTTCAGGCCTTCCGGTGTCACGATGACTTCCTTCTTCCGGCCTCGAATGGACAATCGGCCCGCGGCGTCGAGCGCGCCGATGTCTCCCGTATGAAACCAGCCATCCGAGAACGAGGCGGCCGTGGCGTCCGGGGCGCCGTAGTAGCCCGACGTCACGTTGTCGCCGCGCACGAGAACCTCGCCGTCGTCGCCGAGCTTCACCTCCACGCCGGCGATGGGCTTGCCCACGCTGCCGCGTTTGGAGTTGAACGGGTGATTCAGCGTGACGATCGGCGCCGTTTCCGTGAGGCCGTACCCCTGGATCACCAGGAATCCGAGACGCGACCAGAAGGCTTCGAGCTCCGGGTCGAGCGGCGCCGCACCGACGACGACGCACCAGAACTTCCAGCCGAGCAGCCGATGCACGTCCCGGTAGCGCCACCACCGACCCGGAACACTCGTCGGCCCGCCGTCAGCCTGCGCCTCGGCGGCGACCGACACCGTCCGCAGGATGTGACCGCGCAGCACGTCCAGAATCTTTGGGACGCAGGCCAGAACGGAGACGCGGCGCGACTTGAGCAGGTGCACGATCTCGACTGGGTTGTAGCCGCGCATGAACACGACGGTGCCCGGGAGCATCGGCGGCACGAATGTCGCCATGGCCTGTCCGAACATGTGGCTGAGTGGTAGCAGGTTCAAGAATCGTAGCGGGAAGAACGGCCGGCCGTATGTGCGATAGCGTTTGACCTCGCGCTCCACAGGGACGATGTTGGCAAGGATGTTGGCGTGTGTGATGACGACCCCTTTCGGATCGGCGGTCGCCCCAGATGTGAAGATGACTTCCGCGACGTCGCTTCGATCGACGGCGCGCGGCGCACTCGGTGGGATGCGCGTGGTGGCGCCCGACGCCAGATCCGCCAGGTGCCAGACCTCGATCTCATCCTCGAGTGGGGGGAGACGGACCTCCTCGCCGATCACGATCGCCTTGGCGTCCACGATACGTGAGACGGTGAGCAGGAGCTTGGCCGAGGCGCGATAGTCGATCGGCACGACGACCACACCCTCGAGCAAGCAGCCCCAGAAGGCGACCAGCCACTCTGCGCGGTTTTCTCCCCAGACGATGACCTTGGCCTGGGGTTCGATCCCGTGCGCGCGAAGTCGGGCGGCGAAGGCGCGGGCGAGTTGGCCAATCTGTCGGTAGCTGAAGCTCCGACGGCGGAGGCCGTCATCGTAGATGACGAACTCCGCGTCGGATCGCTCGATCTCGTGGAAGAAATCCAGTAACGAATCCCAGCGCATGGCTGCATTATGATGTAAGACCGGGGTGCGGGTCAGCACGGTCGCCGTCGTGTCGTCGTTCCGTGCGCTGCGGTCATCCCACGTGGCTATGTCTGTTCCCTCGGCGTTCACCGTCGGCGCACGCTACGACAGCCTCCTTCAGGACGCGCTGCGCCACTTCTTTGCGCGGGCGACGTTCGAGACCGAGCCGATTCCGTCGGCGTCGTCCGACGGACGTCTTGCCATCGAGGCCACGGCGGACCCCTTTGCGCTCAGCGTGCGATGGTTCGGGTCTCGCTACACGATTCGGGCGCCGGAATTCCGGCCGTTCACCGACCACGAAATCCGATTCGCGCGGGCGATCGGCGCCGTGCTCGCCGCGCGCTATCGCGCGATCTTCGATCCGAGATTGATGGCCGAGCGCGGAGACCTGTTTCGGGGCGCCATCGAGGATCGCTATGTCGGTGCGTTTCTCGACGAGACGCCGTATTCGATCGATGTGGTCGATCGGGCGGACCTGATTGCCTCGGCCATCGAGGTGCTCCGCGTGATCGCGCTGTCGAGCTACGAGAACCGCCCGATTTCATCCGGCGTGCTGCTGCTCGACGACGATGACGATCCGTGTCGGCCCGAGCATCGCGCGCCTGCGCCTGGCATGATGTACTCCCAGGCGCTGACCGAGTTCAAGAGCTTCTACCGCGTGTGTGACGGGCTGCACACGGTGTATCTGGTGAACCGGAGCGGTCGGGTGCTCGACGTGATTGACATCGAGCGCTGGGCGGAGCATCAGTGCGGTCACAAACCCTCGACAACGCCGTGCGCCGACGCCTATCGTCAGCACGCGCGGGCCACGAACGGGAACGGCCATGTGTGCGTGGTGCTCAGCCCCTCACACGAGTTGAAGGTGTTCGCGCAGGGAGCTCAGGTGTTCACGTTCCGCAACGCCAACTGGCATCTGCTCGATCTGGAAGCGAAGTACGCGATGTGGCGTGAGGCCGTCGGTCAGCATGAGGTGGCGGAGCGGCTGTTCCAGACGGCGCTGAATCTGGCCGACGATCGGAAGGGGGCGCTCTTCGCCGTGTTGCGCGACCCGGCACGGGCTGCGCCCGCCCTGGTGGCGCCAGCCGATCGCCTGGACCTGGACGCCCCGCCGACGGGCGAGGCTCTCTCGCGCCGGCATCTGCTGCAGTTGGTGGCCAGCCGCACGGTCACGAACCTCGATGCCAGCGTGCTGTCGGCCGTGGCGACGATGGATGGGGCCACCGTCGTGGATGGCGCGGGGCGATTGCTTGCAGTTGGCGCCATTCTGATGCACCCGCAACTGCCGGACGCGACGGACGGTACGGTCGTCGAAGGGGCGCGCACGACGGCCGCGGTGCGTGCCTCGCAGTTCGGTCCGGTTCTGAAGATCAGCGAGGACGGTGTCATCTCGTTCTTCGACGGCCGCCTCGTCTGGAACATTTGAGCCGCGCCAGTCCGGGCGGCAGGTCGAGTCCTTGGTATTCATCTACGGCGTCTTGATCGCGTTCCAGGTCTGGGCCATCGTCGATTGCCTGCGTCTGCGGTCCCGGTCGATGTGGGTGCTCGCGGTGCTGCTGTTTGGTCCGTTCGGGGCGCTCGCCTACGTCGTCAACGAGCTGCTCCGGGGACGCTGGTTCGGCGACCAGCCCGCAGCGGCGCCGGTGGTGCGCGATCCGCGCATTCAAGAGGTCGAGGCGTTGCTGGCGTTGAATCCAGCCCCCGCGTTGCTCGTCGAGCTCGGCGATCTGCACGCCCGCCAGGGTGACGACCCGGCGGCGGCGGAGGCCTACGGCCGGTCGCTCGAGACCGATCCGGACAGCCTCTATGCCCGATATCACCTCGGTCGGGCGCTGATGGCCCAGGGTCGGCACGCAGAGGCCGTACAGGAGTTCGAGCAAGTGCACGCGCAGGATCCGAAGTACGACTACGGGGCGGCGGCCGAGGCGCTGGCGGACGCGCTGCTCGCGGCCGGCCGGGACGGCGACGCGTTGAAACGGTATGCCGAGTTGGCGGAAGCGTCGGCTCGGGCGCGACCGAAATTCCAGCTGGGCATGCTGCTCGACCGCGCCGGTCGGCGCGAGGAGGCGCTCGGGGTCATGCGCGACATCGTCGGTCAAGAGGAGGCGATTCCGGACTACCTGCGGGCCGGGGAGATGCCGTGGGTCGAGCGGGCCCGCCGCTTTCTCGATGGCGTCCCGTCGGCGCGTGAGTCAGCAGAAGGAGCGTAGCAGTCACGTGAAGATATTCCTGACGGGAGCGACGGGGTACCTCGGTTCGGCGGTGCTGTCCGCGCTGGTCCGGGACGGCCACGCCGTGACCGCTCTGGTGCGTTCGGCGCAGAAAGCAGCCGAGGTGGCGGCGGCGGGTGGTCTGCCGGTGGAAGGCGATTTGGGAACTCCCGCGACGTACCGTGATGCGGCCGTCGGTCACGACGGCTACATCCACGCCGCCGTCGAGGCCTCGGATCGCAAGGTCGACCTGGATCGATCGGCGATTGAGACGCTCGCCGAGTTGGCGGCGCAGGCGCCCCGCCGGGTCCTGATCTATACCTCGGGGGTGTGGGTGCTGGGCGATACGGCGGCGCCCGCCGATGAGGCGGCGCCGCTGCGGCCGACCGCGCTCGCGACGTGGCGACCGACCCACGAGGCCGACGTGCTGGCGTCCGCGGAACGGGGTGTGCGCGCCATCGTCGTGCGTCCCGGCATCGTGTTCGGCGGCCGCCGCGGCATTGTCGGCGACCTGTTTCGCGATGCCGCGCAGGGCCGCGTGCGGCTCGTCGGTGACGGCCAGAACCACTGGCCGCTGGTCTACGATCGGGACCTCGGCGCGCTCTACGCGTTGCTGGTCTCGAGCGGCGAGGCCGCCGGGATCATCCACGTCAACGACGAAGGCGACGAGCGGGCAGCCGACGTCGCCGCCGCGATCGCGGCGGTGGTGCCGGGGCAGCCGGCCGTGGCGCTGCAGCCGCTGGCCGACGCTCGGGCCGAGCTGGGCGATTATGCCAGCGCGCTGGCGCTCGATCAGGTCGTCCGCAGCCCTCGCGCGCGCGCGCTGGGCTGGATGCCGACCATGCAGACCGTCGGACGTCACGCGGCGGCGCTGTATTCGGAATGGACGCAGGCGTGAGCTATTTGAACGAGACGCCGAGGCTGAGCACCATCAGGGCCAGTCGCGGCAGGCCGGGAAAGTCGTCTGTTTCTTCCTGCGGGCTGATGGCGTAGAAGCGCAGGTCCAGCGAGAACGCCAGGTGGTCCTTCGCGAACCACCGTCCGCCGCCGCCGTAGTTGAGCGCCGAAAATCGGTAGTCGTCCCGTTCGACGCCGACAGGGTCTACGTTGTACATGGTTGGCCCCAAGCCGCCGCTGAGGTAACTCCACCCGGTCGTGCCTCCGAAATTTAACGAAAGCTGAGGGGAAATGCTCGTGAAGCGAGCCTGAATCGGCGCGAGCGCATCCTCCGCAGTCGTCCCGCCAAACTCCTCGATCTCGGCCAGGGTGGGTGCTCGCTCGCCGCGTGAGAAGATCGCCCGGACGCCAACGCCGAAGGTGATCGCGCGCCACCGCAGCGGGTAGACGTGTGCGCCGACATCGAGGCCGAGCCCGGAGGCCGGCAGTTGCAGCGTTTCCAGACCGCGCTGCCCGGCAAGAACCGCGTTCTGTCCAAAGCGCGGCAGCGCGCCACGGATGTCGATCACGTACGGGCCGAGGCGTACCTGGTCCTGGGCCTGGGCCGGTTCGTTCAGTGCGCCGAGTGTGAGAAGGACAACTGCGAGGGAGGAACAGGCAAGACGACGAACGCGCGACATGCCTCAGTATACAGGCCGTGGCCGGCGGGCCGCGCAAGGGGGTGCGCGCGGGTCGCTCAGTCGCCGTACGCAGAGACCATCCAGCGCTGATCCTTCGGCAACTCCGCCCGCAGCGCGGTGACGGTTCGCGGGGCGAACAGGCGAATCGGCCGGGTTCGATGCCGGTCCGTCGGCGGCGTGTTCGGCTGGCCGGGGCGGCCCGGCCGGTGTCTGGGGCTTGCGAAGCGTGTCGACGGCGTCATGGGCGTCTCCTCCGCGGGTACTCCTTCTATCGACCCCGTTCGGGGAGACTTTAATGCTGGCACTCAACGGGCTGCTAGACTTTGCCGGTGGGATGGAAGGACGCCAGTGATGGGAAAGGGCAGAGGATGAGTTTCGTGACGCTTTCGGCGATCCAGGCGGCGGCCGAGCGCATTCGCGGCGTGGCGCGGGTGACGCCGCTTCTCGAGGTGGCGGCGCCCGGTGACGGGGTGCCGCTCCGGGTCAAGTGCGAGAACCTGCAGGCGGCCGGCGCGTTCAAGATCCGCGGCGCCTACAACTTCGTCTCGCAGCTAGCCGAGACGGCCCGGCAGCAGGGCATCATCACGTACTCGTCGGGCAACCACGCGCAGGCGGTCGCCCTGGCGGCCCGCACACTCGGTGTGTCGGCGACCGTCGTCATGCCGACAATGGCGCCGCAGATCAAGATCGACGGCGCTCGCGAGCTCGGCGCCGAGGTGCTGTTCGAAGGCACGACCTCGAACGAACGCCGCCGCCGGGCGGAGTCTGAGGCGTCCGCGCGCGGGCTGGCGATGGTGCCGCCGTTCGACGATGCGCGGATCATCGCGGGACAGGGGACGGTTGGACGCGAGATCCTGGCGCAGTGCCCCGACGTGTCGGCCGTCTTCGTGCCGGTCGGGGGGGGCGGCCTCATCGCCGGCGTCTCCGCGGCGATCAAGCAGGCGCAGCCCGCCGTCCGCATCGTCGGCGTCGAGCCGGCCGGAGCCCGGACGATGCAAAAGTCGCTCGAGGCGGGGGCGCCGATCACGCTCGAGCAGGTGTCGAGCATCGCCGATGGCTTGCTGCCGGTGCGCCCCGGCGATCTCAACTTCGCGCACGTGCGCCAGTTCGTGGACGAGATCGTGACGGTAGACGACCGCGCCATCGCACGCGCCGTCCTCTGGCTGCACCGTCGCGCCAAACTGGTCGTCGAGCCGAGCGGCGCGGTGACGGTCGCGGCCGTCCATGCCCAGACGGACCGAGTGGCGCGGCCGGTCGTGGCCATCCTGAGCGGCGGCAACATGGCGCCGGAGACGCTGGTCCGCTGCGCCGAGTTGGCCGGCTAGCAGTCCTGCTGACGTCCTTCGGGTCCACCCGCGTTCAGGCCGAATGCGAGCGCATCATCCAGCTCCATCAGCCGCCCGGATGGCCTCGGCGGCGGTGACCGCCTGCTCGAGCGACCGGATGTCGCCGTCGAGCTGCCGTTCGTAGACCGCCCGTAGCACCCGACCGAGCCCCGGCCCGGGCGGCCAGCCGCGCGCGACCAGGTGCCGTCCCTTCAGCAATGGCGACGGCGGCTGGTGCTCGACGCCGAGCCTCCGGGCTCGGTCGATGAACCAGTCCATCGCGGTGCAGTCAAACTCGCCGGTGCGGCCGCGGCAATCGGCCGCAGCCAGCCGCGCCAGCAGCTCCAGGTCGACCTTCCGCGCCAGCCGGCGGAACGCGCCGTCCCCGACGCCGTCACGGGCGCGCTGCCACATCCCGGGTTTGAGATGATGCGCAACGAGTCCGAGGACATCGTGGCGCACGTCGAAGCCGTCGATCGTGTGCACGTTGAGACGGTCGAGAAAAGTGGTGGCGGGCGCGACGCCCGCCTCTTCATGGTCGAGCGAGCGAATGCGGCCGTCGATGACAGCGGTCGTGGCCGGCTTGCCGAAGTCGTGGCACACCGCGCCCAACATGACGGTGATCTGGTGTGGCCGCGTGAGGTCGCCGAGTCGGGCGCGGGCTTCGTCGATCACCAGCAAGGTGTGCGTCCACACGTCACCCTCCGGATGCCATTCCGGTTCCTGGGGGCAGTCCACGAGCGCGCGCAATTCCGGAAAGAGCTTGTCGATGACGTCTAGCGAGCGCGCCAGCGCGAACCCGACGGCCGGACGCGCGGCCAGCAGCAGTAGCTTCTCGAGCTCACCCCAAATCCGCTCGGCCGGCAGGTCGTCGAGCGGGATGCTTCGGCATAGGGTCTCGGTGTCCGGATCCACGGCGTACTCGAAGCGCGCCGCGAACTGAACGGCGCGCAGGACGCGCAAGCTGTCGTCCGCGAACGTCCGCGGATCCACCGCGCGCAGGAGGCCGCGGCCGAGGTCGTCACGACCGCCGTGGGGATCGATGTAGTCCTCGGTGATCGGATCCCAGCCGATCGCGTTCACCGTGAAGTCGCGGCGCCGGAACGCCTCGTCGTAGTCGAGATCCGGATCGCCGGTGACCGTGAAGCCGCGGTGGCCGCGGCCGCTCTTCGACTCTCGGCGCGGCAGGGCCACGTCGACGCCGGCGACTTTGTACACCGTGAAGCTCTCGCCGACGGCGTTGAGCGAGCCGAAGCGCGCGAGCAGGCCGCGCAGCCGATCGGCCCGCACGCCGTACACCTCGAGGTCGACGTCCTTCGAGGGATGTCCCCGAAGGCGATCCCGGACCCAGCCTCCGACGAACAACGCGCGGCCGCCGGCGTCGCGGACGGCGCGCGCGATCGCCAGCGCCGCGTCGAGCGCGGAGGTCATGGAGCGAGCGCCGCCGGCCGCGTGAGCCGGAACCCGTAGTCGGTGTAGCGGAACGACGGATCGAGTTTGCTGCGAGCGGCGACCCGGCTCATCGTCGTGGCATGGCGCCACGCCCCGCCGCGCGAGGCGCGGCGGACGCCTGACACCGGCCCTGTCGGATTCAGCGCTGGCGAGCGTTCGTAGAAGTCAGTTGCGTGCCAGTCGGCGCACCACTCGTGGATGTTCGCCGACATGCCGAAGAGTCCGAAGTCGTTCGGGTCACCGGTCGCGACCGGCCACGGCGCGGCGAGCGGGCCCCGGCCGCCGCTCGGGACCCACGCGGGGATGGAGTCGCCGGTCGGGTACCGTCGCGCTTGACGTCGGCCGCGGGCGGCCCGCTCCCACTGCGCTTCGGTCGGCAAGTGCACCGGGCCCTCGCGCGCGGACCGCCACGCGCAGTACGCCTGCACGTCGTGCCAGCTGACGCCGACGACCGGCAGATCGGGCTGCGCGAAGGCGGGTGTCGTCCATTCACGCGGCTCGGGGTGCCGCGTGGTTTCGAGAAACGCCGCGTACTCCGCCCGTGTGACCGGAAACAGCGCGAGGTCGAACGCATCCACCCAGACCCGATGGGCGGGGCGCTCGTCCGCCTGGCCTTCCTCGAAGGCGCTGCCCATGATCACCCAGCCGGCCGGGATGGCAGCGAAGACCGACGTGGCGGCCGCGGGATCCTTCGCGGAACCGCGACGCGGCGGCGTCCTCACGGTCATGAGCTGTCAGTGTCAGTGAGTCGCCTGATCGCCGCCAGAGGAGAGCAGGTGCTGGATCGTGCGGGCGTAATACCGCAAGACCATCCGATCGCGCACGCGGCACCGGGTCCCGTCGATGACCACAATCCCCCGTTCGCTCATCGGCTCCAGCGCCTCGTCGAGCGCTTGCTGTCCGCTCGACACCGCCAGGTTCGCCTCGTTGGCCCGCAGCACGTCGAGCAGGCCATCGATCCGATCCGCGAGATCCGTCAGCCCGATCGACGGGCGCATGGCGGCCGCGACCAGCGCCGTCGGCAGCACCTTGTGGAGCTTGCCGATCAGATCGCGGATGTGGCGTGCCAGCTCCACCACGACCCGTCGCGACTCCGAGTCGTATCCCCGGAGCGGCAGCGGTGTGCCGAAGGTCAAGAATGCCCGGGATTGATAGCCCATCCCGTGCCGCACCATTTCGGCCAGTTCCACCGCGAACGGACGCTGGCGCCGCTTGACGCCTTGGTGCGACAGCACCTGGTCCTCGAGCACCAGGTCGTAGGCGATCGCCATCGGCAGGATCGTCAGATCGTCGCGTCCGGTCTGGAGAGCGGCTTGCAGTAATCCGGTCTTCGGCGGCTTCATCGCGCCGTTGTAGGAGCGCCCGCCCTCGAGATAGAGAAGGAGGTCATGGCGCTTCAGCAGTTCGGCGATGTACGCCTTCAAGGTGACCAGATACGCCGGATCCTTGGTGTTCCGCCGGATGGGAATGGCGCCGGTCACATGGCGGTGCAGCAAACCGAGCGCGCCGCCGAACAAGTTGATGCCGGCCGCGATGATCGGCGGCCGAATTCCATGGTCGTCGAGGACGACCGGCTCGATGAGATAGTCGGTGTGGCTCTTGTGATTCGACGCGTAGATGACCCGCCCTTCCGCCGTGGCGGCCTGGGCGATTTCCACATGCTCGGGGATCCGCTCGATCTTGCGCAGGATCGGATAGAGCGGGTGCTTCAGCGCCCGGTAGAAGGGATACCGCTGGGTTGTCCTGAGCTCTTCGATGTAGCCGTGTACGCGCTCGCGCGCGTCGCGGTCGTTTGTGCTGTGGCCGCTGCTGAGGTAGCGGACGACGTCGTCGTGCGCCAGGACCGCCTGGGTGATGTCATCGAGCATCACGGGGGCACTATACCACGTGTTTTCAAGGAGATACCGTCCGCCCGCCGTCAGCGGCGCGCCTCCCAGTAGAGCAGCAGCAGGGTGCCGGCGGCCCCGGCCGCCAGCAGTGCCGTCGACAGTGCGTGCAGCCGTCCGAACTGGCCGCGCCTGGGGTCGCCCGCCGGGAGCGACGCGACCGGCTGTCCGATGGCTTGCTGCATCCGCTCGATTCTTGGGGAGACCACCACGCCGGAGTACGCGCTGGCGATCAGCATCGCGAGGACGACGCCGACCTTGGCGCCCACGCCGACCGGTGACGAGGCGATCGTCGCGATGCCGGCGAGGCACATCACCATGAGCGCGCCGGCCGCGTACGAGGCGAGGTGAAAACGTCTCAAGGTCTCCCCGAACACGCGACCGGCCAGCGATCGGCCGGTGTCCGGATACTCCTGCTGGAGGACCTGGAACGTGGCGGGTGCCGCCAGGCCGCCCAGCGCGACCGCGCCGCCGAGCCACAGCGCCAGCAGCGCGACGTAGAGGAACCGAAGGAGGGACATCCCCTTCATTATAGCTATCCGGCCAGCGGCGAGGGCCGGCCGCCATGGTAGACTCCTCGCCTTGGAGGTGACCTCGTGTCGACCGATAGAGCATCTCTCGTCCCTGCCCTGCGGAATGCAGCCGCGCGTTTGCGCATCGATTCGATTCGAGCGACGTCCGAAGCCGGCACCGGACATCCCACGAGCTGTTGTTCCGCCGCGGACATCGTGGCGACGCTGTTCTTCTCGGAGATGCGGTTCGATCCGGCGAACCCGCGGAATCCACACAGTGACCGTTTCATCCTGTCGAAGGGGCACGCGGCGCCGCTGTTGTATGCCGCGTGGGCGCAGGCCGGGACAGTCGATCCCGACGAATTGCTGAAGCTCCGGCGTCTCGAATCCGACCTCGAGGGCCATCCCACGCCGCGATTGTCGTTCGTCGACGTGGCGACCGGTTCGCTCGGCCAGGGCATCTGCGCGGCCGTGGGCATCGCGCTGAATGCGCGGCGCCTCGGATCCGACTACCGGACCTACGTGTTGCTGGGCGATGGCGAGTCGGCTGAAGGATCTGTCTGGGAGGCCGCGCAGGCGGCGGAGCATCACAAGCTCGACAACGTGTGCGGCATCACGGACGTGAACGCGTTGGGACAGAGCCGGCCGACGCAGTGGGGGCATGCCCTCGAGCAGTTCGAGCGCCGCTGGACCGCGTTTGGCTGGCACGCCATCGTCGTGGACGGTCACGATCTCGACGCCCTGCTAGATGCGTTCGAGGAGGCTCGCCGGACCAAGGGCCACCCCACGATGATCCTCGCTAAGACTCTCAAGGGGAAGGGCGCATCCATTTTTGAGGGCAAGGCCGGGTGGCACGGGAAAGCCCTCAAGCCGGGCGAGGAGATGAACGGCGCGATCGCCGAGATCGAAAAGCAGTTCGTGGAGGGGAGTCCGCGCCCGGAGATTCCCGCCCCGCCCGGTGGCGCGGTGGAGCCGGAGGGGCCGCTCGACATCAGCACGCTTGCGCCGCCGGCCTACGCGCCCGGCGCCCTGGTGGCGACGCGGAACGCCTACGGCACGGCGCTGGCGGCGCTCGGCGCGATCGACCGCCGGATCGTCGCGCTGGACGCCGACGTCGGGAATTCCACCTTCAGTCAAGCCTTCGAGCAGGCGCACCCCGATCGGTTCTACCAGGCCTACATTGCCGAGCAGGTCATGGTCGGCGCCGCCATGGGACTGGCGGCGCGCGGCGCCATTCCGTTTCCGTCGACGTTCGCCTGCTTCCTGTCGCGCGCGTACGACTTCATCCGGATGGCCGGCATCAGCGACCTGAACGTGAAGCTGGCCGGCTCGCACGCCGGCGTGTCGATCGGTGAAGACGGCCCGTCACAGATGGCCCTCGAGGACCTGGCGATGATGCGGGCCGTGCCGAATTGCGCCGTCCTGTACCCGTGCGACGCGGTCAGCGCCGAGCGCCTCCTGGCCGTTGCCGCCGCGCACCGCGGCCTGGTCTACATTCGGACGTCCCGTCCGAAAACCCCGGTCATCTATGACGCCTCCGACGCGTTCGAGATCGGCGGGTCGAAGACGTTGCGCGAGAGTCCACGGGATGTGGCGACGGTGGTGGGAGCCGGCGTGACCGTGTTCGAAGCGCTGAAGGCGGCGGACGAACTGGCGAAGGCGGGGGTGTCGATCGGGGTCATCGATGCCTACTCTGTGGCGCCGGTGGACGGCGCGGCGTTGATCCGGGCCGGCAAGCGCAGCGGGCACGTGCTCATCACGGTCGAGGACCACTACGCCAGCGGGGGACTCGGCGACGCGGTCAGCGCCGCGGTCGGCGCCGAGCGAATCGACGTGCACCGGCTCGCCGTGCGGGAGATTCCCCGGAGCGGCACGCCGGAGGAACTGCTGGAGAAGTACGGGATCTCGGCCAACTGCATCGTGGCGGCCGTCCGCCGGGTCACCGGAACGGCTAGTAGGTCAGACGGAAGCTGATCTGCCAGATGCGCATGGCCCCGACCTGCTGAGTCACTCGACCGAAGGTCGAGCTGTTGAACGAGGTCGAGCTGATGCCACGGAAGGTCTCGAGCCTCTCGCGATCGAGCACGTCGCCGATCGACGCGGTGGAGGTCTCGATGAGCGGCGCGTCGACCGTGACCTCCTCTTCGACCGTCCCGACGTCGAGCACCACGTCCACCGTGATGAGCTGCTGCGTGCCGATGGCGATGCCACGCTGCTCGAAGGTCTTGTAACCCGGGCGCGACGTGCGGACCGAGTCGGTCGCCGGCGGAACGGCGGGAAACGCATACTCGCCGACCTCGTTGGTGATCGTGTCGCGCGCAACGGTCGTGCCCTCGTTGGTCAGGGTCACGGTGACACCCGGAATGATCCCCTGCGCGTCAGGCACGATGCCGCGCACGGCCCCGGTGAACGGCTGGCTCATCGCGTCCGCGGCGACGCCGGCAACCAGCAGCAGCGCACAGACGAAGAGCGGGAACGACGTCTTGCTCATACCGTTCATTAGCTCAGGCGCCGAACAGCGCGCCGAAGAACTGCCGCAGCAGCGCCGGGCGGTGCGCGAGCAGGTCGAAGAGGTCGTCGTGGCTGATGTGCAGCGCGACGCCGTCGCTGACGACAGTCGCCCGGCGGCCGATCGACACACCGGCCAGCGTTTCGAAGACCCCGACGGCATCCCCCGGGGTCGCGACGACGGGGTCGCCCGTCTGCGTGCTGCCGGCGGGGGCGTCCAGCGACAGTTCCCCCGCGAGAATCACGCATAACGCGGGCGGGTCCGATTCCTCGATGAGCGTCTGGCCGGTCGTCAACGGAACCTCGCGCACGATCGAGGCCAGATGCAGCATCTCCTCGGCCGAGACACGTGAGAAGAGCGGGATTCGCCCGAGCACGAGCACGCGCTGCACGGGCGTCAGGCCGCCCGCCGCCAGCCGCGTGATCTCCTCGCCCCGCGCGCCCTTCGACAGCAGCCGCTCGCCGGCCAGCGCCGACTCCTCGGTCATCAGCTTGGCCAGGAGCGACAGGTCATCGCCGGCGGCCCCCTTGAGCACGAGGCGCTCCGCTTCCGCGGCGCGATTGGCCAGCACCTGAAACAGGCCTTCGACGAGATGGATGTTGTCGGCCATCAGCGTGCACAGCTCATCGCCATTGAGTGCCAGCGTCACGGCGGTTCCGTGGGCCCGGATCGTGCGGCGCATCGGCCGTCCCTCGAGGACCTCTTCGAGCGCTAGCAGCCCGTGGTGAAAGCGCTCATTCCTAGATTGAGGTTCGTGTACTCGAAACACGCGGTGACTTCGTCGTTGAGGGGTGAAGGAGGTGGATCAGGCGTCCAGAGGCGCACTGGAACGGTCCACAGCCGCCATGCAAGGGTACACAGCGTGTTAAAGACCGCCGTGAGGCGGCCCTGGAGGCCTCGTGGCGTGCCGACACCGACCAGGCGACGCATCAGCAGCCCAAGATTGAAACCTCCGGCGTGCACGAGCACCCGTTTCAGCAGGTTGGCATGCCCGCGCAGATGCACACGGCGCATCGCGCCGGTCTCGTAGAGATGCGCAAAGGGACGTTCCAGGCGTTCACCGCGTTGGCGCAAGAGTCGTTGGCCCCGGGCCCCGCGGATGCGCCGGCGGTTCCGGTAGACCGCGTCACGGGCCGCGGCCTTGCCGCGCCAGTTCCGCCGTCCGCGATCGGGTTCCGAGAGGTAGGCGCGCACGCCGACCGCCTCCAGGTCCACCAACATCTGATTGCTGTGATACCCCTTGTCGCCAACCAACTCGCGTACGGCGTCGGCCGTCGGCTGCACCGTCTCGATCTGCTCCGCGGCCGTGATGAGGGTCTCAACCAGTGTCGTCGTGTCCCCGGCATCCGCCGGCTGGACCGTCACACCGACGATCGCGCCGGTCACCAGATCCACCGCGTGCTCGGCCTTGTGGGCCAGATGCGTCCGCCCGTCCTTCATCTTCGTGATCCGGGCATCCGGATCCTGCGGGTGCGTCCAGTCGTCGTTGGAGCCCTTCTTCTTCCGCGTGCGATCCAGGCGCGCCAGGTCCGCGCGCGTCGGCGTCGCGATGCCCGAGGCTTGCGCCAAGCGGGTCAGGAAGGCCTCATAGCGTTCGCCGGTGTCCCGGCGCACGATGCTGCGCAAGGCGGCATTGGCTTCGAGCGTCGTCGCATCGATGCCGATCGTCTGCCCCTGCACCAAGCCGGCGTCGGCCAACCGCTGCAGCATCCAGGTGAACACCGCGGCATGCGTCTCCAGATCGATCAGGCGCCGCGTCCGCGAGATCGTCGAGTGATCGGGCGCCGGGTCGTGCAGCTCCAGATCCAAAAAGCTGCGCACACTCAACGAGTCCGCCGCGCGCCACGCGATCCCCCGCTCCGAGTCCAGACCTTCAAAGTACCCGAGCAGCAGCAGCCGGAAATACCGGCCCGGCGCCAAGCTGGGCCGACCCAGGACCGGCGCGTAGAACGGGGCGCACGCCGCCTCGACGAAGGCGTCGAAGCCCGCGTCCGCGAGGATGCGATTCAACCGGTGATAGAACGGATGCGCCGCGCTCCGCGGCAGATCTGTCGTCGCGACCCACATCGACGCCTGCCGTGCCTGGCGGCGGCCTTTGCCCATAGCCATGCGCGATAGTGTAGGACGACGGATCGATCGTGTCGATCCCTTATGCGGGACTTTCACCACGGGCTGCTAGCCCTGGTCGTCACCACGTTCGTGGGCAGTGCGTGTTCCAGTGCAGCGCAGCCAGGGGTCGCCCCGGGCTCGGCGACGAATGCGCGGATTGACGCGCTGTTCAGCGAGTTCGATGTGCCTGGCTCCCCAGGCGCCGCCGTGATGGTGATTGCGGCCAACGAGGTGGTGCACGCCCGTGGCTATGGCCTGGCGGACCTTGAAACAGGGGAACGGCTGACGCCAGCGACCCCCGTGCGCTTGGCGTCCGTGACGAAACAGTTCACTGCCACGGCCATCATGCTCCTCGCCGAAGACGGCCTGCTGTCGTTCGATGACCCCGCCGTCAGGTGGGTGCCCGAACTCTCACGATTCAGTGATGTGACGATTCGACATCTTCTCAACCACACCGGCGGTCTTCCCGACTACTACGACGGGCCGTTCCAGGCCGATCTTCCGTCTGTCGACGAGGACTCCCTCCTCACGAATGTCGATGCGATCTCGCTGTACGAAACGTGGGGCGATCCCGTGTTTGCGCCCGGCGGCCGATTTGAGTACAGCAATCCCGGCTACGAAGTCCTCGGCCTGATCATTGAACGTGCATCCGGCATGACATTCGGGGCGTTCCTGCGTGAAAACGTCCTGCTCCCGCTTGGGATGACCACGGCGGTCGTTCGCGACCGCCCCGAAGTGACGATCCCCAACCGAGCGGTCGGCTATCGTCCATCGGATGCGGGTGGTGATCGACCCTGGGAGGAGCATGACGACCACTTTGGGAATTGGATGGTGGGTGCAGGGGGCCTCTACGCGTCGCTGAACGATCTCTATCAGTGGAATCAGTCTCTGAGCCAGGAGGCACTGATCAGCCACGAGACGTTGACCGAGGCGTTCTCACCCGCCGTTCTGAACGACGGCACCTCTTCACCCTACGGATTCGGGTGGGATTTGCGCCCGCGGGTGGACGTTGCGGCCGTGAACCACAACGGGGGTTGGGTTGGGTTCCGCACCTCCATGATTCGCTTCACTGACACTCCGTTAGCGGTCATCGTCTTATCCAATGCGTCTGCCGCCGCGGCAGAGCTGGCGGATGAGGTAGCGAAGATCGGCCTGAACTAGTCGCCGCGCCAAGCGGGTTCGCCGCGTCCTGGAACTGGCGCGGAGCCGACGGCACAGCACGACTCTTCCACGTCCTCCCGCGTGTGCAACTTTGTGCAAGATTTTCCGGGACACGGCACCACGAACGGCCACGATTGACCACGATGCGGGACAGCCGACCCCAATCGACCGAGGTCGGCTGCGATTGGCCACGATCATCAAAAGCCTTCTAAGCCGAGGGTCGCAGGTTCGAGTCCTGCCGGGCGCGCCATTTCTTTCCGGAACGCGCGAGTTTCGCCGTCGAATCGCCCGAAATGCGCGGGTTGGCCGTGGTGGTCGAGACCCGGCGCGCGGGCCCCGACCGCCGCCGGTCACACGATGGAGGAGGAGTCGGCGGGCCACAGGGTGTTCACGGCCCAGTGGCCCTCGCGCCTTGCGGGGCGGACGCCTCGACGGTCTCGGTGCCACACGGGACTTTCACCACGGGCTGCTAGGGCCAGTGGAGCCGAGCCGGACGGTGGGGCGTCCTCGGTGCGAGTCTCCGCCGCGGGGTGGTCCCGGGTCATCGTGACCGCGCCATCCAGCAGGACCTGCAGGCTATCGGGGACCGCGCCTTCGTGGAAGATAACCTGGCCGGACTCGTACCTGGTCTGGCGGCCCGCGCCCACGAGGCGGAACAGTTCCTCGACCGACACCGCGGCGAGGACCTCGGTTTGCCGGAGCCGGGCCACCAGCTCCACCGCCGGGAGCGGCTCCTGCCACAGCGAGCGTCGCCTGGCCTCCGGAAGGCGGTGCACCGCCAGCGCCCAGGAGGTGGCTTCGAAGACGAACCAGTCAGCGGCGCGCCGATGGGCCAGCACGTGTTCGAGATCGGCGACGAGACTCCATTGCTTGCGCTTTTCGACCAGGCTGATCGCACAGGCCGACACGATTTCGTCGTCGTCGTTGATCAGATGCAGGAGCGTTTCTTCTTCGTCGCGCGGCCGGGTCTTCACCAGGACGTTGCCTCGTCGCACTTTCTCGTCGAGGGGCAGCTCTTCGAGAATCGGCATGAGGTACTTCCGCTGATTGGTCGACAGCAGGTTGTCCAGGTACTCGAACGCCGACGCTCTGGAGCGGGCAGCGCCATGCTCGATGGCCCACCGGGCCGACAAAATGTCCTTCACGCGATAGAGCAGGCCGAGCAGACGGTAGATGCGGTCGACGGCTCGCTGACATTTGTCGAGCAGTGCATGGGCCAGCAAGGCGTCGTTGTCGAGCTGCGCCCGCACGAACAGGTTGTGATGCAGCGACAGATGCTCGAAGTACCGCCGGGACTCCCGCACCAGCAGCGCCTCGATGGGCTCCGGCCGGATCGCGTACTCGGGATGGTCGTAGCGCAGCTTTTCGAGTGCCGCGATGATCTCGAAGCGCAACAGCCCGCCCGGCTCGTTCGCGTCGAGGCGATTCAGCAGGATGTCGACCGCCTCCTGGCTCGGAATGCGGGCGATCGTCGCCGGCAGGTGCCGGCGGACCCGCACGTCCTCGTTCGCATCCGACAGGAAATGATCGAGCGCCGCCAAGACCGGCGTGCCGTGACTGACGAGCACGTCACGCGCGCCGCTCTTCAGGTCCGGATGACGGAGGAGTGAGACGAGGCTCGGGACGAACAGGAAGTCGTGTACGCCGAGGGCGCGCACGCTGCGCATGGCCTCGAGGGCGACCTCCGGGTTGGGATCGTAGAGCAGCGGGATTAGCAGATACTCGCACCGCCGGCTGCCCACGTGTCGGATGGCGACCGCCACATCTTGCCGCACCTGCGCGGAGGTGGCGCGGGTGTCGGCTGCCAGGCGTGCCAGCGCCGCCTCGCCCGCCGCGACATCCTCCGGGCGGTCGCTGCTGGCCAGGACGATGCCGGCCGTGGCGACCAGGCGCGGATCCGGGTCGTCGAGGAGCGGCCGCACCAGGCCAGCCGCGTCGGCGTTGCGGATGCTGGCCAGCGCCCGAACCGCGGCGACCCGTACCTCCGGGCCCGGATCGGCGAGCAGACGCTCGATGGCCGGCACCCACTGCTGCGCGATGTCCGACCGCACGTCGCCCAGTGCCTTGAGGGCCCGGGCGCGCACGGCGGCCGACTCGTGGTGGAGGAGCAGCGGCGTGACGAGATTTCGCTTGTCGAGTGATTCCAGTACGTCGATGGCATAGAGCACGCGCCGCTCGTCCGTGTGCGCGAGCTCCTCGACCAGCGTTTCGACCGTCGACAGATCCGCGATGCCCAGGCGCATCGTCGTCGGCTCTATCTGGCGGCGCTCGAGGCTGCGCCGGAAGGCGGCGAGATAGCCGCGGCGCGCTTTCATCGACATCAGCAGCCAGAAGACCATCATGCCCAGGCTGGCGTAGCTGAGCCGCTGCCAGTCCAGCGCGAGCCCCCAGGGCTGCACCAGCACGAGCAGCAGTAGCGCCGCGACCGCCTTGGCGCCCCGATCGACCGTGACGTCCACGAACGTCTTGGCCCGCAGCTTCACGTCCGCCGGCAGCGGCAGGAAGAGAATCTCCCGTGTCGTCTTGTCGACCGTGTACCGCAGCGACTGGTCGAGGATGCGCGCCATGGCCGGCGCCCACAGCGCGGCGTTGAACAGCATGACGACCGCCGTGGCGCCCAGCCCGGTCGGCAGAATCATCAGGGCGAAGCCGATGCCGAGGAACCGGTGAATGCGGCTGGTGAGCCAGACCTGCACGAACAGAGCGATGCCCGAACTGTAGAGGCCGACCAGGCCCAGGAACGCCGTGATCCCGTCGACATCGTCCCGCCCACTGATGGCTTCGGCCGCCATGTTGAGTTGCTGATCGATGATGGCCGCACCGATGGCGGCCAGGCTGATGATGAGCGCGATGATCTTGAGGTGCGAGGAGCGGCGCAGGAGCTGGAAGGCTTCCTGCCCGCCGACGTTCTCCTCCTGTGTTGGTTCGGCCTCGGTGCTCGGCATGGCCGGCCGCTCGCGGGTGAGGATCAGGCTGACGATCGCGACGCAGACAACCAGCACCCCCGCGCTCAGGAGCAGCAGGTTGGTCGTGCCGATGGTCGCGGCATTCACCGCCACGGCGCTGCCCGCCATGCCGCCAAGCGGCGCGCCGCCGCCGATGAATCCGAAGAGGCGCTTCGCTTGGCGCGCATCGTAGAGGACGTTGGCCAGTGTCCAGAACTGGCTGATCAGGAGCAAGCCGAGAATCTGGCCCCAGAC
Source organism: Vicinamibacterales bacterium (assembly GCA_963667915.2). Taxonomy (GTDB): domain Bacteria; phylum Acidobacteriota; class Vicinamibacteria; order Vicinamibacterales; family UBA823. Next base: position 2,698,121 of record CAXXNN010000004.1, read on the forward strand.
GTAGAACGCAATGGAAACCCAGGTCTGGCCGGTCTGGAACAGCACCCAGAAGGCGCCCAGCAGCACGACCATCACAATCTGGACGATCGCCAAGCCCCACTGCCGCGGCAGGCGCTTCATGACCCAGGCGTAGCCGGTCATGATGACGCCGATGATCAGGCCGGAGGCCAGCAGCACGTAGGGCAGGTTGTCGGCGCCGAGGTCGCGGATGAAGGCGGACCGGGTGATCGGCTTGACCGCGTTGTAGGCGGTCATCGCCAGGAACGAGTACGTGAACATGAGCAGGGCGGTCGTCACCTCTCGGTCACGAAACTCGACGATCGGTGCGAGCAGGCGTTTGAGCAGGGCCATGGGGGACTTCGAATTCGGGGGCTCAGGTCAGGTCGAGCGGCGGCCGTGGTGGCAGCGCGCGCTTGTGGTCGCTCGCTCGGGTGAGCCGCTCGATACGTAGCGAAAGCGCCGGGGACACGCCCTGGGGGCCGTCACGCAAGTACGACTCGAGTGTCTCGTAGGAAAAGCCCATCTCGGCTTCGTCCGTCTGGCCCATCCAGAGCCCGGCGCTGGGCGGCTTGTCGATGATGGCGGTCGGCACGCCGATGTCACGGGCCAGCGTGCGGACGTCGTTCTTGAGCAGGTTGCCGATGGGCAGCAAGTCCACTCCGCCATCACCGTGTTTCGTGTAGTAGCCGATGGCCAGCTCGCTACGGTTCCCCGTGCCGGCCACCAGGTAGTTCATCGCGTTGGCGACGAAATACAAGGAGGTCATACGCAGCCGCGGCTTGAGGTTGGCCAGCGGCAGGCGCACGCGGTCAGCGTCGGCCATGCGCCCGGCCGCCGCTGGCACCTCTCCCAGTGACGTGCGTAGCTCGTTCGCCAGGGTGTCGTAGGCGACGTCCAGGTTGACGGTGACGGTCGGCAACTCGAAGTGCTCCGCAACCAGCGCGGCATCGGTGGCGTCCTGCGGATCACTGTGACACGGCAGGATGACGGCGACCACCGTCTCCGGCATGGCAAGCTGGCACAAGCGCGCCACCGTAGCCGAGTCGATGCCGCCGCTGAGTCCGACGACCAGGCCACCGGCATTCGTCGAGCCGACGTGCCGGCGGATCCATCCCGTCAGGGACGCGGCGAGCGAGGTCATGAAACCTCGACTATACCGGCGGGGCTATCGCACAGCAAGCCGGCGGGTGGCACGCAGTGCAGCTCACCCAGTTCGAGGGCGTCAGGCAGTTCTATACTGGGCGACGGACGAAGTAACGGCATGCTAACCCCAGAACTCACTTGTGTTGCCAATGGCTGGCACCGGGCTGGACGGTGAGGGCCAGGCGCGACGAAGGAGTGTGGAACGGCACTCAATATCACGGTGGCGATTGCCCGCCGACCGGGTGCCGCGCTGTTCGGTGGGGCAGGGCTGGTGCTGCAGCGCATCGAGGGCAGCGGTACGGTGCTCGTTCATGGGCGAGGAGACTTCAGGAAAGCGGAGCTCAAGGACGGCGAAAGGCTCAGCGTGAGCACAGGGAATCTGGCCGCATTTTCGGACACCGTCGACTACAACATCGAAACGGTAGGTTCCTTACGAAAGGCGTTCTTCAGCAAGGAAGGGTTGTTCATGACCCGGTTGACGGGTCCGGGAACGGTCTTGCTGCAGACGCTGAAACCCACGCGGGCCGGGGTGTCGCGTGGGTAGAATCCTGTGCGGCGAGACCGGAATCGACCGGGCGCTTACGGCAGCGTAAGCGCCACGAGAGAGCCCGGCTGCTCGCGCCGCGCGCTCCCCGCCTGCACCAAGATGTACTGCTTGCCTTGGTGCATGTAGCTCATCATTCCGTACTGGCCGGGGATCGGAAGCTCGACGCTCGCGAGGATCTGCCCCGTCCGCTTGTCGCGGGCATGCAGCATCGGCATGCCGTTCGCGTTCACCTCGGTCTCGCCCCTCAGGTCCTCGGTGGTTTGCACCAAGAGATCGCCCATGACCATCTGGATGGAGAAGCCGGTTCCTCCCGTATTGGGAATATCCACGCCCTTCAGCAGCGGGTGGTTCCTGATCCGCTCTGGAGTCTGGCCGACCGGGATGTCCCAGAGCTTTTCGCCCGTGTTCATGTCGTAGGCAGCGAGCCCCTGGTACAGAGGCTTGTAGACGGGCAGGCGGTTGATCGCCGGCAGAAACTCACGGCGGCCGCCGGGCGCCCACGCGGCCACCGTGGTACCCGTGGTGGACGTATGCCGTTCCCGCCCCCTCCAGCCCTCGGCGCTCGGTCCGGGTAATCCCCGCTCCACGTCCACCCCGTTCGTGGGCACCAGGAACGAGGGAGCGCTGCAGGCCCGGTTGTGCGACGCATACATGATTCCCGTGGTGGGATCCGCGACGGGCGGATGGTAGATGTTCAACCCGCCCGTGCAGCCGACGACATTGCGGTATTCGTGGTCGTGGGGGTAGGGCAGCGGTGGCACGTAGAGGCCCTCGACCCGGAACTCACTCAGTATCTCCAGGGCCTGCTGCTTCAACTCGGGCGTGTAGTCGATCACGAACTCCTCGGTGATCCCCTTCAAGACGATCGGGTCCAGCGGTTCCGGTCGGGTCGGGTAGGGCTGCGTGGGCGCCGTATAGTTGCCGGGGACCTCGGTCTGCATGACCGGGCGCTCGTCGATGGGCCAGATGGGCTCGCCGGTCTCCCGGTCGAACGCGAAGATGAGGCCCTGCTTCGTGTTCTGGATCAACGCCGGGATTTGCTCTCCGTCCACCGTCAGGTCGATCAGAATGGGCGCGGCCGGAATGTCGTAGTTCCACTGATCGCTGTGGTGGATCTGGAAATGCCACCTCCGCTCGCCCGTCTGGACGTCCAACGCGAGGACGCTGCCGCCGAAGAGGTTGTGGCCCGGGCGATGGCCCGTGTACGACTGGACCGTCGAGGCATTCGTCACGATGTACACGAGCCCCAGCTCCGGGTCGGCCGCTGCGGGCGCCCACGACGACATGTCCCCCGACCACTGCCAGGCGTCGTTCTCCCACGTCTCGTGGCCGAACTCGCCGGGCCGGGGAATGACGTGGAACTTCCAGAGGTGCTCTCCGGTTCTGGCGTCGTAGCCCATGATGTCGCCCGGGACGTTCTCAATCCGGGTCTGGTCGTAGCTGGGCTCGTGGCCGATGAGCACCACGACCACCCCGTTCACCACGATCGGGGGGGACGAGCTGGTGACCATGCCGAGCTGCCGTGGGATCCCGTGATCCGCGTCGTACGGCTCAGTCCAGTTCAGCCAGGGCTCCCAATCGCGCACGAGGTCCGGTATCAGATCGCGGACCCCTGTTTCGGAGAACCCTTCCAGCGGTACGGACGCGCCCCAGTCCTGCAGGGGCCGCCCCGTCCTGGCGTCCAGGGCCCAGAGGAAGAAGGCGGGTGACGTGGTGTAGATCACGCCCCGGCCGTCCACCTCCGCGTAGGCGACGCCTTTTCCGAAGTCCGTCCTCGGCGAGCGCAAATACCTCATCGTCTCGGGCTCGCGGAAGGTCCAGAGCGTCTCGCCCGTGGCGGCGTCGATCGCCGCCACCTGCCGCCGCTGACCGACGACCGTGTACAGCACGCCGTCGACGAAGACCGGCGTGGACCGGACCGTGTACTCGACGCCCGCCCCGAAGTTGTCCCCCCTCCAGATCCAGGCAACCTGCAGGTCGGAGAAGTTGGACGCGTCAATCTGATTCAGCGGCGTGGACCGGGTGTGCCCGGCGTCGCCGCCCGGGTACCGCCACTCCCCGTTCTCGAGGCCCGTCAGCTGTGCGGAGCCTGGGGAGGGGACGCCCAGGAGGGCCGCGAGAGCCAGGACGACACAACCGAACCGGGTGCGCTTCAGCATGCTTCCTCCTCGAGACGTTCTCCGCGGCCAGTGGGACGATACATATGATATGTGTTGGGAGCCGCGCTCGGGAAGACAAACCTACGAACACGGCACGGCGGGCCATGGCCGGACGAAAGCCGAGCTCGGAAGGTCCCACGGACCTGGCCCACGCCGTAGTTCGCCGCGGTGACGTCCGGCTTCTTCGAAGCGCTCGGTACGCCGCTGCAGGACGGCCGCCGTTTCGCCGAGCGGCACGAGCGGGCCAAGATTGCCGGCGCGATCGTGAGCGAGTCGACCGCTCGCTACTTGTTCCCCGACGAGGATGCGGTCGGACGCACGCTGCCATTCAACATGCCGATGATGGCGATGACCCGCGACACGGCGTTTATTGGCGTCGTCGACGACATGAAGTACCAGGGACTCGACGCCCCGCCGGCCGGAGCAATCTATGTCCCCTGGCAACTCCGGCCGATGGGCCGGTCGCATCAGGTGGTCCGAACCAGCGGTGACCCGAGGGCGCTGATCCCAACGGTGCGTGACCTCATCACGCAGCTGAACCCGGCCCTGCCGATCCCCGACGTCCGCACGCTCGACGATCACATCGCAGACTCGATCGCGGGCCGGCGGCTGCAGGGGGTGCCCGCAGCCCGTCTCGACCCACTCATCGCCTTGAAGGGGGAGTGAGCGGCCGTCGAAGGCGTGAAATTCAGCGCCGCAGTACGGTCATCTGCACGCCGGCGCCACCTGGTGCCGCCATCGGCTCGATGGCGAAGCGCGTGGAGCCGCGGTTCCAGGTCACGGTGCGTCCCGCCGCCAGGCCGATCACCGCACCAAAAACGACGTCGCTCAGGAAGTGCTTGTTCTCGCTCAGGCGTGACGCCGCCACCCACGACGCGATGCCGTACGCCGGCAGCCCGGCCTTCCATCCGTAGCGCCGGTGAAAGACCGTTGCGGTGGCGAACGTTCCGGAGGCGTGCCCCGAAGGGAACGACGCGTGACTCGAGGCATCGGGACGTGCGCGACCGACGCTGTATTTGATGGCCTGCGTCACGCCCTGGGTCAAAAGCTGCACACGGACGAGGTCGCGGCCCAGCTCGGAGAGCTCGCTCTTGCCGGTCAACGCGCCGACGCCATAGGTGGCGAACGCTCCGCCGATCTGAAAAATGGCGCCCCCGAGAATCTCGCCGCCTTCGAACGCGCGATCAACCCGTGTATCCTCGAAGAGCTCCGCGTTGAACCAGCTGGTCGTGATCGGTTCGTCGAGCGGTCGCAGGCTCAGGCTCATGCTGAGCACGAGTCCCAGCGTGAGATACGTCTCGCGTGACGTGAAGAAGGCCGCGTAGTCGCGTCCGATATCGCCGAGCAGCGAGCCGCCGCTGCGCGGCTCACGGGATCGCCCCGATTGTCCGAAGCGCCTCGACTCCGGGTCCGATCCGCTCCTGACACCCGGACCGGTCGTGACAATTGGGGGGGACAGCTGTCCAGCGTTCGCTGGTGGATGCATCAACGATAGCCAAACACTGGCGGAAACACGACAACCACAAACGCCGCCCAAACGGAGAACACAGGCAAATAGGCGATTTGCCATCGCTCCAGGACGCCAAACGGGCCGCGGTGACGCAGGAAGCGGGTATAAAGCCACGCCGACCCCGTCAGATTGACGAGCAAAATGAGATTCTCGCCGAGAGCCGCCACTCGGTTGGGGGTGAAGCCGAACTCGGAGATACGGGCCGCGATTGCCGCTAGCGCCACCGCATCGACCACGAGGGCGCTTATCACCAGCAGCAGCTGCAGCCCGTCGAAGAAGTCGGGCGGTGCCTGGGGGTCGCGTGCCGAAGCAGCGTAGAGCACTAGCCCGACGACCAGCACCAGCAGTAGATCGAATCCGATGAGCACCTCCCGCTCCACATTGATGGGGCTGCCGGTCCACACCATCGTGGCGAGAAACACCAGGAGCAGAACGGTGAAAAGTGGTGTGAACAGCCTGGTCAGCACCGGTGCCATGTTCTCGATAACACTTTGCTTTGCCTCCACGAGCCACGATCCGATGATGACGGCCCCCATCGCGCCGCACGGGATCAGCCAGCCCTCCGCCAGCCACTCGGCGTCCATCTCGATGGCGGAAAACATCATCATCGTGAAACCAGTGAACACGCCACCGCCGAGCGCGATGAGCACGAAGTAGATGACCAGCTCCCCGGAGAACCGCACGAAGTCCATGCGTCCCCCGTCAGCGAACCAGCGGCCTCCGACGTACGCGAAGCCGACGGCCAGCCACAGGGCGATGGGCAAATGCAGAGCGGTCAGCACCTCAGTGTCGCTGCCCGTCGGGAAGGGGAATACGTTGGCGAACACCGCCCCAGCCGCAAAGGGCAGCGCCAACGAGAAGCGGCTCACATCGTTCGTCCCGCGCTTCCAAACGAAGTAGACCGTGAGCAGCGGCAGCACGAACAGGCTCGCGTTGCGGGCGTAGAACGGCTCGTCACCACCGCCGAGCTGAAGACCGAACAGCGCTGGCACCTTGATGGCCAACGCCGCAGCGACGGCGAGGCTCAGGACGACGAGCGTCTCGGTGCGTGTGGCCGTCCCCGACTCATCGGCGGCGTCGGGGGCGAGGACCAGCTGCTTCCACAGCCGCTCGGAGTGTTCGCGTGCGAACTCGCGCGACAGCGCGTCGAGGCTACCCATGCGCTTGACCGCGACGAGGAAGGCTTCGTCCCCCGTCAGACCGGCTTCGGTGAGCACCAGCACCTGATCGCGCAGGTGGCCCTCGAGCTCCTCCACGTCTGGGCCGTGGATCGCCCGCCGACGGCGCAGGTACGCCCGCCATTGCGCGATCTGCTCCTCGAGCGTCGGGTGGGTCGTCATGCCGTGCACGCCTTCATCCAGATACCCCTCAGGGTGTCGTCCACGAGCTGCCACTGCTGCCGCTGAGCCGCAAGCTGGGCCCGGCCCTCTCTGGTGATGCGGTAGTACTTGCGCCTGCGGCCGTTTTCGGACACGCCCCACCTCGCCGCGACATAGCCTTGGCGCTCGAGCCGGTGCAGCACCGGGTAGAGCATGCCGTCGGTCCACTGCAGGTGGCCACCCGAGAGGTCGGTCACCCGTTTGATGATGGCGTAGCCGTAACTGTCACCTTCGGCAAGGATGGCGAGCACGAGCGGCGTGGCGGAGGCAGCAACCAGGTCCTTGCCGAGATCCATACGTAGAAGCCTTATACATTGTAGTTCTATGTATGTTAACCTGAGTCAAGTCTCTGACGGTCGATGCAAGCAGGCAAGAGTTTGGATCACCGCGCCGCAGTGGAAGTCGACACCCCTCCCGCACGACAATAGGTCCTCGGTAACGCCGTCGTGTTGACGAACACCCGTGAAGGCGTCGCAGGGCCGGCGGAGAATGTTCGCGGATCGGTCGCGCTCGCTCGGCCTAAACATTTAGGGCTTGACAAGCTTTTTCTGGGCAGATCGCCCAGGGTCCAGGACCGCTGCAGGACCGCCTCCGTGAGCCTCTCAGGGGGCCGGCGGCACCACCGCGCGGTCCACGAAGAGGGGTTTCCGAGTCACACTCCAGCCCGACGGCACGGCGCACTTCTGCCGGCCCGATGGCCGACCGCTCCCGGCCGCGCCGCCGGCCCCGCGCTGGGGCGGTCCGCCCCTCGCACCGAGCATTGCCAAGCTGAGTGCCGCCGGCATCACGATCGACCCGCAAGCCAGCCTGCCCCACTGGCACGGCGAGCGCCTGGACGAGGTCTGGGCGATCGACGTCCTGTGGAGGCCGCGACCGACCGGGGTGAATCCTGTTGCCGATGGCGAGCAGAATCCTGGGCCCCCGGTATGAACTGGTAGAGCGAATGCGAGGAAAGCTTGATGGCGCAGCCTACTTAGGGGCGTCCGGCTCGCCAGGAGTGCTCGGCGGTCCGGCTATCGCCTCCGCCGCCGGGGATTCGAGCGGGTCGACTGCCGGCCTCAGCTTGCGGTGTACCCCCACTCGAGCGTCAGCGCTTGGTCAGCTGGCCGCTGAACTGGATCCTGCCGCGTTCGGCGATCACCTGCTGGAGGTACTTCAGTGTGATCAACTCGTGCTCTGTGCCGGCGGCGATCTCGAGAACCTCCTGATCAACCGGTGCGGCAGTCGCGGACGCTCCCCACGGGTGAACGCCGGCGAGCCCGAGCAGCAGAATGGGAAGAAGCCCTGCCACCATCGGCGCACGCCGCGCGGGCCCTTCACTCATCGTTTACTCTCCTCTGGAATCCGTCGACGGGGCAAGGAGTCAAGCCATCCGTAGTTGAACTCTCCACCGGCGCTGGAGGAGGTGGCACGCTCGATGGCGCGGTCTACGAGGTAGCGTCCGCTTCGCCGGAAGTGCTCACCGGTCCCGTGATGGCCTCTGCCACCGGGGATTCGGGTGGGTCGAATGCCGGTCCGGCGGTGTAGCCGGGTTGGGCCAGCTCGCGCTGGAAGAAGGCGGTCTGCGTGGCCAGGAAGAGGAGCTTCACCGACACGCGGGCCAGCACGTAGGCTTGGCTGATGAAAAAACCGATCCACATCGAAGCGCCGATGCCGCCCGCCCCCGGCGCCACCGCCGCGTAGGCCAGCAGCACCGCGATGAACACGGCACCATTGAGCGCGTAGAGGCGCAGGACGGCCCGCAGCCGGCTGACGACGAAGCGGAAGCCGGCGACGACCGCGCCGATCATGCTGCGGCGGTCCTCGACGACGGCGCGGATCTTCGCGTAGTCGAGGACGACGTTGCAGAAGACGAGCAGCGCGCCGAATACGACGTACAGCGCCACGCGGATGAAAAACCCGGTGCGTTCGACCGTCACGTCGCGGATGAGCCATTCGTAGAAGCGGTCGAACAGCCACCCGTGCACCCAGCTGAAGAGCACAGCGTAGACCGCCCACGAGAGGACCGCCAGGCGGAGGAAACGGAAGAAGAAGGTGCCGCTGGCGGCGAAGAAGGCGGCCACCCGGGTCGGGCGGTTGCGGGCGTAGCGATCCAGGATGCCGCCGACGAAGAACGCCCAGACACCGATGTACACCGTGGCCGCCGCGACGAGCACGCCGGCCCGCGGCCGGTTGTCGAGCACGGCGCTCAGGTTGTCGAGCACGGCGGCGAAGCCGATGACCGACGGCGACAACGTCCGGCCCACGCCGGTCGCCTGCGCCTCGAACTCCTGCCACCAGTCGTAGTTGACGCCGCTGGCGAGGGTGTCGGCCGCCACGCTGTCGCCCAGGTGGCCGCGCATGGCGTCGCGCAGCGCCACCCCGAGCGGGATGGCCGTCAGCAAGGTCAGGATGAACATCCCAGCGATGATCGCGGGGGCCGACCCCACCCGCGCCGCGCCGTCCCTGAAGATGCTCGTCTCGCGCATCAATGTTTAATGGCCTCGCTGATCTCGACGGCTCAGACGAAGAAGGCGTAGGTCAGCATTAGATCCTGCAGCCAGACCATCCACTTCAACATCCACTTGGTCGAGGCGGCGTCGGCCGTCGGTGCCAGGGTCTGGCTGTTGTTCGTGTAGTTGACGTCGAGCAGCAGCACGCGATCCGGATCGACGATGGCGCGCACCGCCCGCGCCGAGCGCGCGAAGGTGAACTGATGCCAGCGCGCCTCGCCATCCCAGCGCACCCGGACCTCCTCGCCGTCGGCGAAGGCGACCAGCACCTCCACCGGGAAGACCGCCTCGCCGTAGCGGCGCACGATGACGTCGGTCCGATAGCGTGCGCCCTCGCCTCGGCGGGCGTCGAACTGTCGCTCGTCGCCGTCGTCGAAGAAGCCGCGGCCGATGATCGGACGGCTGGTGAGCTGCTGGACGCCGTAGTCGAAGACATTCGAGCCGCCGTGCACCTGGTCGAAGAACCAGCCCAGATCCGTTCCGCTCACCTCATTGGCGACCGCAAAGAAGTCGCGTGGCTTCGGATGCCTGTAGGTCCAGCGCGTGAACATCGTGGACATGATCGGCTGCAGCACGTCCCACCCCAGGTGGCGCTCCAGGGTGTGCAGCCACAGGGCCGTCTTGTTGTAGCTGATCGCGCCGCCCGTGCCCGGCCAGTACTCGTAGGTGGGCGTGGACTGCGCGTCGGACCGCGCAGCGGCGCGGTAGCCGCTCAGCCGGTTGCCGTCGGTGGCGCGCGACCGCGGGATGTCGCGAAAGACATAGGGAATGAACCCGCCGAAATAGCGCCGGGAGAGGTAGTTCGGCGAGAAGGACGCTTCAATCGCCCGCGCCGTCGAGAAGGTGTTCAGTCCTTCGTCGAGCCAGGCATGCTCGAACTCGTTGTTCCCCACCAGGCCGTACCAGAACTGGTGGCCCGCTTCATGGACGGTCACTCCTTCGGGCTGGGTCACGTCGGCCGGCGCCAGCCAGCGCGTCCCCGCCGTGAACAGCGTCGGATACTCCATGCCGCCGGCGCCGCTCTGCCAGGCCGGGTCCACGATGGTGACGTGCCCGTAAGGGTACGGGCCATACCACTCGCCGTAGTGCGCGAGCGTGGCGCGCGTCGCGGCGAAGTGCCGCTCCGCCTGGCCCGCATGTTCGGGCTGCAGGAGCAGCCGCATCTCGACCGTCGGCAGCGTGTCGTGCTCGAAGGTGGCGGTGCGCACCAGGTAGTCCGGGCTGGTCGTCCAGGCGAAGTCGTGCACGTCGGCCTGCACGTAGCGGTGGGCGGTCGTGCCGTCGTCGTTTTCAACGAGGGACAGACGCGTGCCGGTGGCGCCGAGGACCCAGCCGGTGGGCACCGTCAGCTGCACGTCGTAGACGCCGTAGTCGGCGAAGAATTCGGTGCCGGCATGAAACTGGTGGCAGTTCCACCCCGAGTCTTCCAGCACGCCGATTTTCGGGAACCACTGCGCGATGAAGAAGAAATCACCGATGGCACCGGTTCGCGAGAACGTCCGGGGAATCTTGGAGGTCCACTCGATCTCCACCTCGATCGTCTCTCCGGGATTCACCCGTCGGGGCAGCGGCACGGCCAGCACCGTCTGGTCGTCAGGGTTCCCATCGTCGGGTGCGACGTGGCGGAGCCGATCGGTGAGATCCACGCTGGCTGCTGCGTCGGTCGCCGGCAGCCGCAGGCTGGTCACCGTGATCCAGCCCCAGTCCTCGGCTGGTCTCGAGGCGAGCCGGCTGCCGCGGGCCAGCATTTGCTCGCGCATCCAGGTGGAGCGGGTATTCTTCCAGGCGTTGTAATAGAGGTGGAACCGCAGCTCGGACGCGGGCCGTGACGAGATGTTGCGCCAGGTCAGGACCGACCGCCCTTCAAGCGTGCGCGCGTCCGGGTTGAGGACGGCTTCGATCGTGTAGTTGGCGTTGCGTGGGGATTGGGCGGGCGCGCCCGCCGGCTGGGCGCTCGAGGTCTCGGCCGTGGTCAGGTCCACGTCGGCGGCGTCGTCAGCCGCCGGTGCCTCCGTCTGGCACCCGGTGGCCATCAGTGCCACCACGAGGACGAGCCACAACGTTCGCGTCTGCATCAGTCGCCAGACAGTATAATCGACGATTGGCGATGCCACGGTGGCGGCGCGCCGTAGGGTCGCGCACGTGAGGATGGAGGGCAGGGACGTCATGGCGAGTCGGGCGATTCGGGTGATGCACTTTGGTCTGGGGCTGATCGGGAATGCGGTGGTCCAGCAAATCGCTGCCCGCCGAGGGTTCAAGGTGGTCGGGGCGATCGACATCGATCCCGCCAAGGTGGGCCTCGACGTGGGGCTCGTGGCCGGGTTGAAGCGCCGCCTGGGCGCCAAGGTCTCCTCCAACGCCGCAGCCGCGCTGCGGCGGGCCAGGCCGGATGTCGTCGTCCTGTGCACCAGCTCATCGCTGGCCAAGGTGACGCCGCAGATCGAGACCATCCTCCGGGCGCGCGTCCCGATCGTCTCCACGACAGAGGAGCTGTCCTACCCGGTGGGTGCGAACGCCCGGTGGGCCAAGAAGATCGACCGCCTGGCCAAACGGGCGAAGGCGGCCGTGCTGGGCACCGGAGTCAACCCCGGGTTCACGATGGATGCCTTACCGATTACGTTGACCGGTGTGTGCGAGCGGGTGGACCGCATAGCCGTGGATCGCGTGCAGGATGCGCGCACGCGGCGGCTGCCGTTCCAGCGGAAGATTGGCTCCGGCCTCACCCCCGCCCAGTTCCGCAAGAAGGTGGCCGAAGGCACCGTCCGCCACGTCGGCCTGGCCGAATCGGTGTCGATGATTGCCGACGCCATGGGCTGGAAGCTCGACCGGATCACCGACCGCATCAAGCCGAAGATCGCCGCCAAGCGGGTGTCCAGCCGGTTCCTGACCGTCGAGCGCGGTTATGTCTGTGGCCTCATCCAGGACGGCGTCGGCTACAGTAGCGGCAAGGCCGTCATCCGGCTGCACATGGAGGCCTACCTCGGCGCGCCGGAGTCGTACGACGCCGTTCGCATTGCCGGCTCGCCGCCGCTGTCGATGAAGCTGGCCGGCGGGGTGCACGGCGACATCGCTACCGCGTCGATCATCGTCAACTCGATTCCGAAAGTCATCGCGGCGGCGCCAGGGTTGCACACGATGCGGGGTCTGCCGATCCCGTCCTTCGCGGGAGGGTAGACGAAGAATCCGGTCGCGACGAACCGGGCTGCTAGGCGGCGCCCTTCACGCCGAGGCGGCGTCGTTTCAGGAACAACCCCTTGCGGGAAATCTTGAGCGTCCGCGCGGCATATTCGACCCGCCCACCCGAGGCGCCGAGCGCTCGGTTGATGATCGCTCGCTCCAGTTCTGCCACGGCGAGGCCCAGCGGCTGGTCCAGATTGACGGAGAGATGACCCTCCGCGAGTGTCGGTGCGCCGGCAGGCGGGCTGGCGGGAACCGTCCGTCGCGCCGCCAGGATTTCGGGAGACAGGTGCTCTGGCCGTAGCGTGGCGTTCGCATCAGCGATGCTCACGAGGCGCCGGACCTCGTTCGCCAGTTGCCGCACGTTCCCCGGCCACGGATACAGCAGGAGGTACTCCAGGGTTTCTTCGGCCAAACGCAACCGTCCCTTGTTTTCCTCCTGCGCGTACCGCTGTAGAAATTGGTGAACCAACGGCGGGATCTCCTCGCGTCGTTCGCGCAGCGGTGGCATTCGGAAACGGACGACGTTCAGCCGATAGTACAGATCTTCACGGAAGCGTCCCTCGCTGACGTACTGCTCGAGCGGCGCGTTCGTCGCCGAGATGACCCGAACATCGACGGTGAGCGGCCGGGATTCTCCGAGCGGATGGATTTCGCCGGACTCTAGGAAGCGCAGCAGCTTGGGCTGGACGTCCAGCGCCAGTTCGGCGATCTCGTCGAGAAACAGCGTGCCGCCTGCCGCGGCGCGAATGATTCCCTGGAAGTTTTCCTGAGCGCCGGTGAACGCGCCACGTCGATGGCCGAACAGCTGGCTGTCGAGCATGTCGCGGGGGACCGCCTGGCAGTTGAACGGCAAGAACGCCTTGTCGCGCCGGTTCGAGTGGCGGTGAATGGCGCGCGCCAGGACCTCTTTGCCGGTGCCCGTGTCTCCGCTGAGGAGCACCGTAGCCTTGCTCGAAGCAATTCGTTTCGCCATCGCAAAGTTTTCCACAGTCTGCGCGGCGACGTAGATTCCGTCCTCCCGGTTGGCAGGGGTGTCCGCTGGAAACAGGGAGCTTCGGCAACGCTCGTCTTCCCTGAAGGCCTCCAGTTGCGCGGCCAGCTCCACGAGGTGACGGAAGGTCGTCAGTCCGTTGTGAGCCGGCAACCCGTCAGCAGCCTCGGCGACCATGAAGAACGACCGCTCACCCAGCGAGCCCAGGGCCCATCGCTTCGCGTCGCTCGCCCGTCGGGCTTCATTGAGCGCCTGAGTGCGCGTCCAGCCATGATTCAAGAGGAGCTCGAGTGGGCGACCGTTCCGCGTGACCCACAAGGCACAACATCGAGCGTAGCCCTCGGCCTGGAGCGTCGCGTACGCTTCCCGTGCGAACAACTCGGCGTTCGATGCCAGGACGAATAATGATTCGGCCTCCTGAAACCCGCCCGCGCCACCGATATTCCCGGACGAGAGTTCTCCGCCGTTGATGGCCGCGGCATAATCCACCGACGCCGTTTCTCGTGCCTGGACGTGGCCAACCACACTGAGCATCCGCACCGCTCGCTCGAAGTTCCGCCGAGCTTCATCGTGAGAGCCCAACTTCGCCAACGCCTTTCCCTTCACCCGCTCCAATTCTGCGAGCGTCGCGATGGGTGCCCCCGCGGACATGTCGGAAGCTTCGGCAATCACCTTCGCGGCGCTCTCGACCCGGTCCAGAGCCAGCAAAGCGTCCGCTTGAAGGACTCTAAAGAGGACGCCAAGAATTGGATCACGTCTGGCATCCGCTAACGCCCCACCCGTTTCCGAACAACTGAGGGCCTCTGGCCAGTTTTCCTTGAGCTGTTGCAGCTTAATCAGCGTCGGATACGTGGCCATTTCGTACCACGAGGGCCGAAATTGCTTCGCGCGCGACCGTAGTTGGCCCAGTTCCTCAAGGAGTTGCTCGCACTCAGGCACGCGGTCTTGGGCTAGTCGCAACTGTGCGAAACTGTCGAGTAGTACCAAAGTCATTTTCCGAGCACCGTTGGCCAGGGTTTTTGCGCGTTCGAGATACAGTGACGCCTCCTGGAGCTGACCTGCATATAGATTCAACAGCCCAAGGTTAGCGTTGGCTCCAACTCGCGTCCGGTGATGTCCAGAGAGCTCTGCATATTGGAGAGCCCTATCAGCATTTCGGGTCGCCGCCTCTAGATCTGATCTCATACAGTCGATCGTTGAGGCGTTTAACGCTGCTACGCTGGACAGCCAGGAGTTCTCGTCACGCAGGAGAAGTTGCTCAGCTTCGTTAATGTGCCGGGCCGCGTTGCCCAAGTAGCCTCGCACGGCTTCGGCTTCAGCGAGGTGAAGGTGGAGACGAACTGTCAAGTGAATGCTGCCGTGGCGAAGGACGTTTGCTCGTACTTCAGCCGTCGAGGCGAACGGCGTCTCGCTATGTGAGACATCTGACAGTCCGGTTAGCCCTTCTAACTGGATTTCGGCTAGGAGTTCGAGATCTCCGAACTGTCAAGGACGAAGCCGTCAGCAGCCCGCATGCTTCTCTAACTGGATTTCGGCTAGGAGTTCGAGATCTCCGGACGAATCAGCAGCCCGCATGCTTCTTCGAAAGTGCTTGAGCGCTTCAACAAAATCAGTTTCGTCCAACGCGACTAGTGCAAGTACAACGTGACACCTCGCTTTGACGCTAGGCGCCACGTTGTCACGCTTGAGAATAAGTTTCGACAAGGAAGCTGCTCGCTCGTTGGCGCCCGTTCGCTGTAGCAGCTCCGCCCAGAGTGCAGACAGCGTGTCGGATTGCGGGTGGATTGATGGGGCGCCGTGTTCTTCGAAGTCCTGCAGCGCACTCAAGAACAAGCCCTTGCCGGCCGTGTGCGTGACGCGATCAAGGAAAGAAGCAGTCATTCGTGCCTCGAACTGATGTTTCTCTTAATGGACCGACGGAGGATTGCCCTTGCGCTCTCGAGTGGGCCAATTCGGAGCGCTTGTCTTGATGGATCTACTGAGAGAGCGGGCGATCTCACGCGCCGCAGCCTCAGCGATCCTTCGGTGATCTTCATCGTACGCGTCGCTCCTCGAGGCGTACAGAGACATCACGCCGACCAAGCGATCTTCAACTAGAAGAGGAGTGCTTAAACAACTGCGAAGGTTCGGTTCCACTTGTCGTGCGAAGTCGCCGAAGTCCAAAGCGGGATCAGAATTTAGGATAGTCGTGTGATTTGCGCCGACCCATCCCGATAATCGTTGACCTAGTTCTACGCGTGTGCCCTTTATCATGTCGGAGTGTTCACCCGAGGCGTACCTGACTACAAGTGCGTCAACTTGGATGTCATACAAATATAGGGTGAACAGTGAGAATGGGAGGATTCTCTTGAGGTGCCTAACGGCACTATCGCCAGATTCAACTAAGGTCAAATCAGTGTTGAGAGCCCGCGAAAGCGTACGGAGGATGCTCGTTTCTTCGGCACTCGCGCTGATGTCGCGCAGGAAAACGTGTGTGGGCGCTTTTGATGAGGGTGACTGTGCAGATTCCGTAATCGCGCTTAATGCTTCTTGTCGGCCATCAGTGGCATCGTCACGCGGTGCGAGTGAATCATGAACGCGCACAAAAATGTCAACGATGGTAGGGTCGTACATAATGCCGCTACGTTCATTGAGGATTTGAATCGCCTCATCGTCTGAAAGGCGGGGTCGATACGGACGGTCTGACGTCAGGGCGTCAAAGCAATCCACGACTGAGAGTATCCGCGCGCCTAGTGGGATATCGAGCCCTTTGAGGCCGTCTGGGTAGCCTGAGCCATCCCAGTTTTCGTGGTGGTGACGAACGATCGGAACAACCGGATAGGGAAAATCGATCGAGGACAGAATGTCTGCTCCAACGCCGGCGTGTTTCTTCATTTTTTCGAACTCTGCATTTCGCCCCGGGGGATATTGCCAAATGTTGTGTATGCGGCATGATCAGGCGGCTTCCTTTCGGACGCCATCGACGAAGGGCACACCGTCGATGACATCGGCGATCAGTTGACACCCATTCAACGCTCTCCAGGTCTTCTGTGCGGCCATCGCCAGCTTGAACACCATCGTCAAGCACGCCAGGCGGCTGCCCGCGCCCTTCGTCTTGCGCGTGCGGAGCCGGACGGTGGCGAACGTCGACTCGACCGGATTGGTGGTCCGGATGTGAATCCAGTGCTCGGCGGGGAACTCGTAAAAGGTCAGCAGCACGTCCCGGTCTTTCGCCAGGCAGGCGGTCGCCGCCGGAAACTTCGCGTGAAACGTGGCCACGAACAAGTCGAACGCCTGGTTGGCGCTGGACGTCGTCTCCGCCATCCAGATGTCGTGCAGCATCGCCTTCGCCTTGGGCTGCACGCCCTTCGGCAGCTTGTTCAGCACGTTCATCGTCTTGTGCACCCAACACCGCTGTTCGCGGGTCTTCGGGAACACTTTCCGCACGGCGCCCCAGAATCCGAGGCCCCCGTCGCCGACGGCGAGTTCCGGGTCGATCGCGAGCCCGCGCGCCCGGACGTCCAGCAGCAGCTCGCGCCACGACTGCTCGCTCTCGCGGTAGCCATCGGTGATCGCGATCAGCTCCTTCTGCCCCTCCCGCGTGGCGCCCATCAGCACCAAAATGCACTGCCGCTTGTTGTCCGTGTCCTCGAGGCGGACGTTGAAGTACACCCCGTCCGCCCAAACATAGGCATAGCGCCGGCCGGCGAGGGACCGCTGCGACCACCCGCGGTAGTCCTGCTCCCACACCGCCTTGAGCCGCGTGATCGTCGTCGCCGACAACCCCCGCGCGTCGGGCCCCAACAGCGCCTGCAAGGCCTCGCTGAAGTCTCCCGTGCTGATGCCCTTGAGATAGAGCCACGGGTACAGTTCTTCCAAGCTGGTCGTCTTTCGCAGGTAGGGCGGCAGGATCGCCGACCGGAACGTCTCCCGTTCGCCTACGGGCCGACGGTCCCGGACCCGGGGCTGCTGCACGCGCACGTCCCCGAGCGGCGTTTGAATCGCCCGAGTGGGCAAGTGGCCGTTGCGAACGACGCGCCGGCGCCCGGCCGCGTCCATCGTCGCCGCCCGGGCCGCAAGGTAGTCGTCCACCTCGGCCTCGATCGCCGTCAGCAACATCTGTTGCGCTCCGCGGTGCAGCACCTCGGTCAGGACATCTCGGGACGATTCTTGTGGGAACTGGACCAGCTTTTCGTTAGGCTCCGGCATGGTGGCGTACCTCCTTGCCCTTCGGGTGAGGGGGGTGCGTTAGCAACACCCAGGGTACGCCGCCTGTTCAAAACCTCAAACACAACTTTCGGTTATATCTCTCGCCCCGGCTTGTTCAGGATGTATTCAGGAACGGCCAACTTCCCCATGTCATGCAGTAGTGCCGCCGCTTCGATAGCTTTAATGTGAGCCTCGTCTTTAATGCCGCTTCTGCGGGCTAGTCCGACCGCATACGTCTGCACTCGACGAATGTGCCCGTGCGTAATCTGATCTTTCGCGTCAATGGCCATCGCGAGAGTTTCAATGGTTGATAGGTACAGGGAATTCATCTGGTCCAGGTGGCGGTTGGCATCCTCCACTCGTCCCATCGATGTCTTGAACGTCAAGTAAGAAATCACCAGTAGTGGAATTATCAGGCCCAAGGCGCTGAGGTTGATGTCCCTCGTATATTGAACAAGCAGTACTGCAACTGATGCGCCACCAAAATAGTTCAAGGAAAGCCAGAGGAAGTTGTTTTTCCAGATGTGCAGAATGGACACACCTGTTCGTTCGAACGAGACTGCCAACGTTACGAGCCAACTGTTCAACAGGAAAAACAGCAACGTAAATAACGCCAACGAGGGCAACACGATGCCGATATCGGCCGGTATTTGACTCAGAGGAGCTACGCGGAGCAGGGCGAAGGACAGCTGCCATGCGATCCAGATGGATACAACCGGCGCTGCCATGTTGAAGAAAATGCGATATGTTTCGTGATTTCTTCTCTGAATCCAAAGTGAAATTATTAGCCCCTCTAGCGCCACGGTGACAATCGCAGGTTGGGGGCCGAAAAGTAGAAGGATGATGAGAACGAACGTTTCTGAGACTGATATCGTTGCGGGAATGGAAGGCACCTTCACGGTGAAGGAGCCGCTAAGAAGAGTCAGGGCTCCGAGCAATAGCCACTGACCCCCGATTGGATGTGCGTAGAGCTCTGCAACTGCGACGCCTAGAATCAGACTGCCAATCGCGACGACTAGTCCGACATAAGATCGCGCTGCCAGCGAAAGTGCAGAGTACGGCTGCATAACGTTCTCACGCCAGCAAAGCCGCGATTCCGGCGTAAGCTGGTTAGTCGCCCCAAACTATCAAAGAGAGCATTATAGGCTCCTTCGGCTCTTTCAGTTGCCCCAGAGGATGGCATTGCCCCAGAGAATGGCGTTGCCCCAGAGAATGGCATTGCCCCAGAGAATGGCGTTGCCCCAGAGAATGGCATTGCCCCAGAGGATGGCATTGCCCCAGAGAATGGCATTGCCCCAGAGGATGGCATTGCCCCAGAGAATGGCGTTGCCCCAGAGGATGGCATTGCCCCAGAGAATGGCGTTGCCTGTTGCGTTTGGCAATTGCGAATCTCGCGAGAGGAACGCCAGTGCCCCCGCCTCAATCAATTCCCCCGCAATCCAGGTATCGGCAAACTCAACGTCCGGACCGTAGAGCGCTACCTGCAACGCCGAGATGACGTTCAGGCTGCCGGCGCCGGCGCCGAAGAGTCCAGCCTCGGGCAGGAACGTGCTCGAGAGCTGGAGGGCCACCTTCACCTGCGCGGGGGTGAGCTGCGAGTTGGCTTCCAGCAGGAGCGCCGCCGCGCCGGAGACGACCGCCGCGGACATGCTGGTGCCGCTGAGCTGGAAGTAGCTGTGCGAGCCTTCACCGATGACGTGCTTCGCCGGATAGTTGAGCGACAGATAGGAATCGGTCACTTCGAGCGACGTGATCTTATGGCCGGGGGCCACCAGATCGGGCTTGATCAGCTCGTCGTATGCGGTCGGGCCGCGTGAGCTGTAGGCGGTGACGGCGTCGTCGGAGCGTCCCGGCGTGCCAAGAGTGTCGAGCGCGCCCACGGTGATGGCTCCCGGCGTGTGCCCGGGGGAAACGATCCCCCCGAAGACGGGCACGCCGTCCGCCGTTTCGCCGTGATTGCCGGCAGACGTCACGACGACGATGCCGGCGGCGACGGCGCGCTCGACCGCTTGAGCGATCGGATCATCTCTATACGACTCGGTCACCGGATGGCCGAGCGAGAGGTTGATGACCTTGATGTCATAGGCGTCGCGATACGCGACGGCCCAGTCGATCGCCTCGATGACGGAGCTGCTATAGCCGGACCCGTCGGCCCCCAGGACGCGCAGGTTCAGGAGGTGCACGTTGGGGGCGACGCCGGTGAACTGGTAGAACGCCTTCTTGCCGGAGTTGGAGGCGAGCGCCGCGACGATGCCGGCGATGTGGGTGCCGTGGCCGAAGAAATCGCGGGTATGGCCCTCGCCGGTGAAGTCCACCGCGACGACGACCCGGTTCCGCAGGTCGGCATGGTTGCCGATGCCGGAGTCAATGATGGCGACGCCCACGCCGACGCCGGTCGTCAGGTGGCTGCCGTCACCGTCTGTCCACACCTGGTTGGCGCCGATCGCCTCGGTCGTGACCGCCATCGTCGAATGGACGACGGCGTCGGCCGAGAGATGCGCCACATCGAGGTCCTGGCTCAGAGCGTCGAGCTGGCCGCCCGTCACGGTCAGCACGCCGCCGGAGCGCAGGTACCGCTTGACCTTCAGGTTGTAGCGGCGCGCCAGCTGCTGGACCTCGCTGCGCGTGCCCTGGACGATGACGTCCACGGTGCCGGTGGATCCAGCCTCGAGATGGTCGGCCAGCTCACTCGACAGCCGGGCGCGATGTCCCTGCGCTTGGAGCGGCGCGGCGGCGCCGAGCGCCAGCAGCAGACAGAGCGTGCTGAGGCTGAAGAGGAGCCACCGGCCGTGCCGCGGTGTTGGTGGGGAGCCGGGCCGCCGAAACAGACGGTTGGTGGTCATGACGCCGATACCGAACGACTGAACGAAACGCGTGTCGTCACCGGGTCGCCAGCCGGCATCGACACGAAAATGCGCTACTTCGCTACCGTCCTGCTAAGGCACGACGTGTGCCAGGTGGCAAAAACTGCACGCCGAGGCGCACTCCGACGTGCAAAGAAGTGCAACACAAGGCAAAATGCTCAGATCCGATGGCTGGCGGGTGTGGGGTAAACTACTGTCCTGATTACGAGTTAGCGGGACATGGGCCAGCGGATTGGCTGGCCGGACTACGCGCGCGGCGCGTCAGGCCGATTGGCTTGACTCTAAGTCGATGATCCTTCACCCCTCGCGGGCACCGATTACCCAAGCCGAGGCCACTCATCGGCCAGTCGGCCAACGACTGGCCAACGCGCTCGCGATGCGGGGCCTGGTGCCGGTGCGCGTCATCAGCCTGTCGCTCCTGTACTTCTCTGTCAGTGCCTGCGGCTCCCCGCCACGGGAGTCCCCTGGAAACACGAGCCGCGGCGGCGCGGTTGTCGTGTCGGTGCGCTCCGAGCCGCAGACCTTCAATCGGCTGGTCGCGCGCGACGTGGTGTCGGTCCTGGTGAGCGAGCTGACGCAGGCCAAGCTGGTCCGGATCGACCCGGTGTCGGACCAGGTTGAGCCTTGGCTGGCCGAAGGGTGGACGGTGGCGGAGGACGGGCTGACCTACACCATCGACCTGCCGGACGACGTCCGGTTCTCCGACGGCGCGCCGTTCAGCTCGGCCGATGTCCTGTTCTCCTTCGAGGCGGTGTACGACGAGGCGCTCGGCAGTCCGGTGGGGGATAGCCTCCGGGTCGGAGGGGAGCCGCTCGCGGTAGAGGCACCCGATGCGCGGACGGTCGTGGTGACCTTTCCGACCGCCTTCGGCCCCGGGCTCCGGCTGCTCGACAACCTGACGATCCTGCCGCGGCACCTGCTGGCGCCGTCGCTCGCGGCCGGCTCCCTGGCCTCGGCGTGGGGGGTGACGGCCGCACCCGACGAGATCGCTGGGCTTGGCCCGTTCGTGCTCGACGAGTACGTGACGGGGCAGCGGATGGTCTTCGGCCAGAACCCGGAGTACTGGCGCGAGGATGCCGACGGGGTCCGGCTGCCCTATTTGGAGCGGCTGACCGTGGAGGTCGTGCCGGAGCAGAATGCTGAGATCCTGCGGCTCGAGGCCGGGGAGATCGACTTCACCATTACCGAGGTGAGGGCGGAAGACTACACGTCGATCGAGCGCGCGGTCGCGGCCGGCCAGCTTCAGCTGTTCGACCGTGGTGTCAGCCTGGACGCGGATTTTCTCTGGTTCAACCTGACCGAGCGCCGAGCGCTCGCCGATGCGTCGCGGTCCTGGCTCCGCCGCCCGGAGTTTCGGCGCGCCATCGCGCATGCGGTCGATCGCGAGGCGTTCGGAAACACCGTCTATCTCGGCCTGGCGGATCCGATCTACGGTCCAGTCACGCCGGGCAATCGCACCTGGTTTTCGCCCGACGCGCCTCGGCATCCGTTCAACCGGGCGCAGGCGCGCGCCCTGCTAGCCCAGCTTGGCCTGACGGATCGGGACGGCGACGGGCAACTCGAAGATGCCGCCGGAGGTGATGTCAGATTCACGCTGCTGACGCAGCGGGGCAACACGGCGCGTGAGCGGGCCACGGCCGTCTTGCAGGCGGACCTCGGGCAGATCGGCCTCACGGTGGACGTCGTGCCGCTCGAATTCGGGGCGCTCATCGAGCGCATCGTGCAGGCGGACTACGACGCGGTCTACTTCGGCACGCTCGCCAGCGACACCGACCCGGCGGTCAATCTGGACTTCTGGCTCAGTTCCGGGGGGTTCCATCCGTGGAACCCCAGCCAGGCCTCGCCGGCGACCGAGTGGGAAGCCCGGATCGACGCCCTGATGCAACAGCAGGTGGCTTCGCGCGACCGCGACGAGCGCGTTCGGCTGTTCGCCGACGTGCAGAAGGTCTTCGGCGAGTTCCTGCCGGCCCTGTACTTTTCGGCGCCCCACGCCTACTTCGCCGCCAATGCCAGGGTGCGCGGCATCCAGCCGAAGTTGCTACGGCCCCACATCCTCTGGAACGCCGATTCTCTCTACATCGCGACTACCGCTGACGAGACGAGGTAGACGGTGCGCGGCCTGGGCTGGTTTCTGACCCGTCGCCTGCTGTTCGTGACTGTCCTGGTCGCCGTCGTGTCGTCGCTGTCGCTGGTGTTGGCGCAGCTGGCGCCGGGCGATGCGACAGCGGATCTCCAGTTGACGGGCGCCCGACCCGAGACGATCGCTCGCGCCCGGGAGCGCGCCGGTCTCGACCGGCCGTTCGTCGAGCGATATGTCCGCTGGGTGATCGGCGCCGCACGTTTCGACTTCGGAACGTCCTCTCGCTACGGTCGTCCCGTCACCGAGCTCGTGGTCGAGCGAGCGGGGAACACTGCGGTCCTGGCGGTGTCGGCGTTGATCGCCGCGGTGCTCGTCGGCTTGCCGGCCGGTGTGTTCTCCGGTGGGCCAGCCACCGGGCTGCTGCCGGTGCTCGTCCGGGTGGCGTCGCTGGTGGCCTTGTCGCTGCCTCCACTCTTGACCTCTCTGGTCCTGGCACTCGTGGCCGCCAGGACGGGCTGGTTCCCCGTGGGCGGCATGTATTCCGCCGGGGTCGCCGGCCTGGGTCTGGCCGGATGGATGCTCGATCTTGCCTGGCACCTGGTCCTGCCCACGCTGGCCTTGGCGCTGCCGCTGGCCGCCACGATCGAGCGCCTGCAGTCGCAAGCGCTGGCGGAGTCTCTCGCGGAGCCGTACATCCTGTCGGCGCGGGCTCGTGGCGTGTCACGCCGCCGCCTCGTCTGGCGCCATGCGCTTCGGCCGGCGCTCAAACCGCTGGCCTCCGTGTCGGGTCTCATCGTTGGCAGCGTGCTCAGCGGGTCGTTTGCCGTCGAAATCGTCACGGCGTGGCCCGGCCTGGGGCGGCTCATGTTCGAGGCGATCGTCTCGCGAGACGTCGACCTGGTGGCTGGATGTGCAGCCTTCGGATCGATCTTGCTGGCGCTGGGAACCCTGGCGTCCGACCTGCTGCTGGCGGCTGCCGACCCGCGGCTGCGGGAGCTTCGCTGATGCCGCGGCAGGCACCCGCGAGGGGTGGCGAACGTTGGATGCGGCGGGTCGGGTGGACGCTCCTGGGGCTGGCGCTTGTCGTGGTTCTGGGGGGCTCGTGGCTGGCGCCGAATGATGCAGCACGTCAGTTTCGCGATCATCTCTACGCGCCACCGATGCCGCTGCGTGTGGTTGACGCGGAGGGCACCTGGCGCCGACCGTTCGTGTATGCGATCGAGCTGCAAGACCGGGTGGCGCGCCAGTTTCGCGTCGAGGCCTCACGGCCGGTGCCGCTCGTCTGGTTCTCCGGCGGTCAGCTGGTGCAGCTCCGGGACGCGCGGACCGGACCGTTGCTGATCCTGGGGGCGGACGCGCTGGGGCGTGACGTGTTCTCACGACTCGTCCTCGGCGCGCGCACCTCGCTCGGTGTCGCGCTGGTCGGAGTGCTCGGAGCCCTGGTCATCGGGATCTGGGCCGGTGCGGTGGCCGGCTTCACGGGTGGGGCGACGGACGACGCCATCATGCGCGTGTCCGAGTTCGTCCTGATGCTGCCTGTCATCTATGTCGTATTGGCGCTGCGTGCCGTGATGCCGCTCGTCCTACCACCGATGACGATCTTCTTCCTGATGGCCAGCCTTTTGGCTGTCGTGGGCTGGCCGCCTGTCGCGCGGGGTGTCCGGGCCATCGTGGCATCGGAACGTCAGCGCGACTATGCGATGGCGGCGATGTCGATCGGCGTGAGCCCGGCGCGGCTGATGCTGCGGCATCTTCTGCCGGCCACGTCAGGATTTCTCGGCGTGCAGGTGACCTTGCTGCTGCCCGCGTTCATCTTGGCGGAGGCCACGTTGTCCTATGTCGGCCTGGGCTTTCCAGAGCCGACCGCCAGCTGGGGCACCATGTTGCGGGACGCCGGGAATGTGAGCGCCATTGCGGAGTTTCCCTGGCTCCTCAGCCCGGCGGCGGCAATCGTGGCGGTGGTGCTGGCGCTGAATCTGCTGAGCCAGGCCCAGCCTCGCCCCAAGCGATCGGCGCCGCTGGCAACCTCCAGCAGCCCGATATTGTCACGCTGAGCCCCGCTCCAGGGCCAGTACCAAATCCGTAATAACGTCTTGTAATAGATCTATATTTGCAACATTGTTATATTCATATAGTTACAGATTAATCACGGCCCATATTGTATCTACATGTTGTATTTTAAGACATATTATTCAATCGACCTGTCACTGGGAGACACTACGTATCTAGCGATAAACGCTTGTAACAATGGCACTTAGCTCTCTCGTATTCGGTAACTCCCGAGTTGGCGATGAAATTGCTTTAGAACCTGGCGACCCATGTGAATCTGGGAGCGCGAATGATTGGTTCTTGCGAGACTCGACAGGGCATCCTCTCCGCCGCGCGGTGTCCGTGTCGGGCGATAACCTCGAAACGACGATGATCGAACAACCGCACAGGACGAACCATCTGTCGGGCCGGCCACATCGATCCCGACCGACGGACTGGCACGACCAGCTGCCGGTGCTCCGGGCGGACGGCGTGACGCTTCGAGAGCTGGCCCCATCGGACGCCCCGACGCTGCTGTCGATGGTGACCGGCCCGGAGGTCAGCCGCTTCATCGCGCCGCCGCCACCGACCCTCGACGGCTTCGAGAAGTTCATTGCCTGGTCGCACCGCCAGCGCAGGGACGGCAGCTCCGTGGGCTTCGCCGTCGTGCCGGACGGCTACGACGCCGCGGTGGGTCTGTTCCAGCTGCGAACTCTGGAGCCAGGAAGCTTCGACACTGCTGAATGGGGCTTCGCGCTGGGCTCCGAGTTCTGGGGCCGCGGGATCTTCCCGGAGGCGGCGCAGCTTGTGCTGGGCTTCGCGTTCGAGACCCTCGGGGTCCATCGCCTCGAAGCCAGGGCGGCCGTGCGCAACGGCCGCGGAAACGGCGCGCTGCGAAAGCTCGGCGCGGTCCAGGAGGGCGTTCTTCGCCGTTCGTTCCTGCGTGACGGCCAGTTCATGGACCAGATTCTCTGGGCCATTCTGGACTCCGACTGGCAGCGCGCCCGGGAACAGGCGAAAGCTCCCGTGCACTGAGTTTCCCAGCGTCCGCGGCGCCGTCTGATAGTATCCTTCCATCCATTCATCAGTGAGCGCGCCACGCGTGCTCCCTGTCGGCTACTGCGAGTCATCATGACCTTGCGAGGCGTTCTCGCTCCCATACCCACACCGTTCCGTGACGACGCGGTCGATGTCGCGGCGTTGGAGCGCAACCTCGCGTCGTGGGTGGCGAGCGAGTTGACAGGTATCGTCGTGTTGGGCACGAACGGCGAGGCCGCCCACGTCGACGATGACGAAGCCGCCCGACTCATCGAGGTGACGCGTCAGCACGTCCCGGCAGAGCGCACGCTCGTGGCGGGCGCGGGCCGGGAGTCCAGGCGGGCCACGATCGCCGCCGTGAGGCAAGCGGGCACGCTGGGCGTCGATGTGGTGCTCGTCCGCCCGCCGTCGTTCTTCAGCGTGCTCTTGGGGGTGGACGACCTGCGCGATCATTTCCGGGCCGTCGCCGACGCCTCACCGGTCCCGGTCCTGCTCTACAACTTCCCGGCCGCCTTCGGTGTCAACCTGTCGGTCGATCTCGTGGCTCAGCTTGCCGAGCACCCGAACATCACGGGCATCAAGGAATCGAGCGGCAACGTATTTCAGGTCAGCCAACTCGTGAGTGCGACGCGCCCGGAGTTTCAGGTCATCGTCGGCTCGGCTCAGACGTTCTACGCGAGTCTGTGCGTGGGGGCGGTCGGCGGCGTGTTGGCGCTCGCCTGTGTGCAGCCGGCGTTGTGCACACAGTTACGGGCGCTGACCCTCGCCGGACGTCACGATGAGGCGCTCGCACTGCAGCGTCGGCTGATTCCGCTGGCGCTGCTGGTGACAACCGGCTTCGGCGTGCCGGGTCTGAAGGCGGCACTCGATCTCCTCGGGTACGTCGGCGGCGAGCCGCGCCGGCCGCTGTCACCATGCCCGGAGGCGGGCGTCGAGGAGATTCGTCTGGCGCTCAGCGCCCTGGATGTGGGGGCGAGCGTCGGTCATTCGGGCTGAGGGGAGACGCCAGAGCCGCCCCCCAGTCACTCGATGCGTGTGGCACCGATGAAGCGCTGGCGCCAGTAGCTGCTGTCCAACCGCTCGGTTCGCACCCAGCCCCGCGAGCTTGGGGC
Source organism: Vicinamibacterales bacterium (assembly GCA_963667915.2). Taxonomy (GTDB): domain Bacteria; phylum Acidobacteriota; class Vicinamibacteria; order Vicinamibacterales; family UBA823. The sequence goes on from CAXXNN010000004.1 coordinate 2,724,832, forward strand.
ATGCACGAAGTCGCCGCCTCCCACCACGATGCCCACGTGCGACGGTCCGGGCGCGATCGTCGAAAAGAACACGAGATCTCCAGGTTGCACGTCGTCGAGCTCCACCTGTCGTCCGACCTCGAATTGCTGCGCGGCCAGCCGCGGCATGGCGATCCCGTGCTGGGCGAACACGTAGCGCACGAGGCCGCTGCAATCGAATCCGGTCGGGTTCGTGCCGCCGAACCGGTACGGGGTTCCTTGAAATCCGAGGGCCGTGTTGACGAGGGTTGCACCCGGGACCGTCGATGCGGTGAACGTGGTCCCGCCCGCCGGAGCGACCGGACGTTCCCCCGGCGTGGGAAACGGCATCGGCGTGCCTCCACCTCCCGCGCTGGCGCAGCCGGCGGTGATGGTCGCCACGACGACGATCAGCAGGTGAAGATGGCGCATCAGGTACTTGTCAGCCTATCGGCGCTTCTCCGGATCGACGACACCATCGACCGAATGACGCTAAGCGTTTGACCTGCAGCAGGTTAGGGTGGGGTGGCCGTCTTGACAGCCTGACAAGCCATCCGGCAGAATGTGATCATCATGGAGCAAACGCTCCTCCTGAACGCGACCTACGAGCCCCTCAAAGTCGTACACTGGCAAAAGGCGATCACCCTCCTGTGCCAGGGTAAGGTCGAGGTGATCTCTGAGTATGACCGCGAAATCCGATCGGTTTCGATCAGCTTCAAACTTCCGTCGGTCATCCGGCTGCTGCGCTACATTCGGATCAAGCGCCGGTTCGACACCGTTCCGTTTTCGCGCGCCAATATTTATGCGCGTGATCATCACACGTGTCAGTACTGCGGCGATACACCAGTGGCGGAAGATCTGACGTTCGATCACGTCGTGCCGATCGCCCAGGCGGGCCGGAAAGATTGGGAGAACATCGTCACGTGCTGTATCACGTGCAACCGGCAGAAGGGCGGACGCACACCGGCCGAATCCGGGATGCGGCTCATTCGAATGCCGAGGCGACCCGCGCGTACGCCGGCCGTCCGCGTCACGGTTGGCCTGCGCGACGCGCCCGACAGCTGGCGCGACTACCTCTATTGGAACATCGAGCTCGACGAGTCGTGATCGGCGGCAGGTCCGGCCACGGCGCGGGCTCCTAGTGTCCTGTAACAGTGATTCGCGACATATCTTCCGGGCGGGGCCTCCCGGCTGCCAGCGTTGCTTCTCGGTCACACATTCCAGATGTGCTCCCTCGTCGCGCCTTGCCAGCCGGGCGCCGCGCTCCGGGATCTATGCCGCGAATCACTGTTACAGGACACTAGCCATCCGGCCTTCACGGCGTCGTCATGTCTGGCGCAACATCCGCACGGCACATCACATCGGTCCACCCCGGTTGGGCGGTCGCCGGAGGCCGCGTCACGGTCGAGGGACGCGACTTTGATCTCGACATGCTTCCGACCGTGCTGGTCGGTGCCCGGCCGGCGCGCATCGTCTTTGCCTCGTCGCGGGCCCTGACTGTCGTCGTGCCGGCCGGTGTCGAAGGACGCGTGCCGGTGCGCATCGAGGGAGCGAACAGCGAGATCACCCTGCACGTGGGGGCGCCCGTGGCCACGGGGTTGCATCAAGTGGACAGCCCGGTCTTCGATCGCGACGGCAATCTCTACGTCACCTACAGCGGGACACGCAACGAGCAAGCGCCCGTGTCCATCTTCCGGGTCGGGGCCGACGGGAGCCGTGAGGCGTTCGCGTCGGGTATTCCCAATCCGACTTCGATGGCGTTCGACCCCTCCGGCCAGTTGTACGTCAGCAGCCGCTTTGAGGGCCGCGTCTATCGCGTGTCCTCGACGGGACAGGTGGAGGTCGCGGCGACGGAGCTCGGGGTTGCCAGCGGGATCGCCTTCGATGGCGATGGGCAGTTGTTCGTCGGCGACCGGTCCGGGACGATTTTCCGTGTGGACGCAGCCGGCCACACGGTGGTGCATGCGTCGTTGCCCCCGAGCGTTGCGGCGTTTCACCTCACCCACGGTCCCGACCAGTGCCTCTACGTGACCGCACCGACGCTGGCACCCGCCGACGTCGTGTATCGGATCGACCCGTCCGGCACGGTGGACGTCGTGCGAACCGGTTTCGGCCGGCCGCAGGGCCTGGGTTTCGACCCGCAGGGTACCTTGCACGTCGTCGAGGCCCTCGCGGGTGCCGCCGGACTCTACGGGTTGCCGTCACGGGGGCCGGCCGAGCTTGTGCTGGCGGCCGCGTCGCTGGTCGGCGTGGCGTTCGATCCCGGCGGCGGCATCGTCGTGACGTCGAACGACACGGCCTACCGATTGTCCCTCTGAATCCTGATCCTGAGCTTGAGTCCGGCCGTGGCCCAGCTCGGCTTGCACGACGTCGTGGTCCGCCGAACGTGGTAGGATCAGGGGTTCAGATCGTTGGAAACGTGCCGACAGAGCGTATGACTCACGACCGGATCGCCGTCCGGGGCGCGCGCGTCCACAACCTGCGCAACATCGACGTCGACATTCCCAGAAATCGCCTGATCGTCATCACGGGTGTCTCGGGGTCCGGAAAATCGTCGCTGGCCTTCGACACCGTCTATGCCGAGGGACAGCGCCGCTATGTCGAGTCGCTGTCGGCCTACGCGCGCCAGTTCCTCCAGCAGATGGAGAAGCCGGACGTCGATCTCATCGACGGCCTGTCACCCGCCATTTCCATTGAACAGAAGACCACGGGGACGAATCCGCGCTCCACCGTCGGTACGGTGACCGAGATCTACGACTACCTGCGCCTACTGTTCGCCAACATCGGCGTTCCGCATTGTGCCCGGTGTGGTCGCGAGATTGCGTCGCAGTCCGTCGAGCGCATCATCGATTTCGTGATGCTCGATCCGACAGGCGAACGCATCAACGTCCTCGCGCCGGTCGTTCGTGGCCGCAAGGGCGAGTTCAAGAAGGAGCTTGCGACGCTGCGTGGCAAAGGCTTTACGCGGGTCCGAGTCGATAGTGATCTGCGCTCGCTCGAAGACGAGATTGCGCTGGACCGGCGCCGCAATCATACGATCGACGTCGTCGTGGATCGCTTGATCATCAAGGCGGGCATGGAGCGACGGTTGGCCGATTCGATCGAGATCGCCCTCGACCTGGCGGACGACATCGTTATCATCAACACCCACGGCGGAGGGGACCGACTCTATTCCCGGCGGCTGGCGTGCGCCTACTGCGGGATCAGCATGCCGGAGATGACCGTCCGGGCGTTTTCCTTCAATTCCCCTCATGGCGCGTGTCGGGACTGCCAAGGCCTCGGGCGCGTCCACGACTTCGATCCGGCCCGCATCGTACCGGATCCCTCGCGGAGTTTACTGAAGGGGGCCATTGCCCCATGGGCGCGCGGCGACAAGAAGCTCGTCAGGGCGGCGCTCGCCGATCTGAATCGCCGGTACGACATTCCGCTTGATGTCCCCTTTGGAGGTTTGCCACGCAGGCTGCGTGACATCATCCTCTTTGGCGCCAACGGCAGCGCTCGAAAGCCGAAGACGGCGGTTCGCCGAGCCACGGCCCGGCGAACGACCCGCCAGACGAAGGCAGGATTCGAGGGCGTCGTGCCCAACATGCGCCGGCGCTACGAGGAAGGGAGGTGGGCGGACCAGGAAGTCCTGGAGCCGTATCGCGCGCTTCGACCTTGCGCGGCCTGCGGTGGCGAGCGCCTGCGACCGCAGAGCTTGGCGGTGACCGTCAAGGAACGGGCGATTTCCGAGTACGTCGGGTTGCCGATCAGCGATGCGCTGTTGCTCTTCGAGTCAATGGAGCTGACCGAACGGGAAGCGCTGATCGCCGGTCGGGTCATTCGCGAAATTCGTGACCGGTTGCGCTTTCTGAACGACGTGGGGGTGGGCTACCTCACGTTGGGGCGCAGCGCCGCGACGCTGTCCGGCGGAGAAGGGCAGCGCATTCGGTTGGCCACGCAGATTGGTGCCAACCTCACCGGCGTGCTCTACGTGCTGGACGAGCCCTCCATCGGACTCCACCAGCGGGACAACCGGCTGCTCTTGTCGACTCTGGCCCGGCTCCGCGATCTCGGCAACACGGTGATTGTTGTGGAGCACGACGAGGAAACGATTCGGGCGGCCGACTACGTCATCGACTTGGGCCCCGGGGCGGGTGAGCACGGCGGACGCGTCATCTTTCAAGGGTCGGCCACCGACCTGATTCAGCACGGGGCGGAGGAGTCGTTGACCGGGATGTATCTGCGCGGCGAACGCGCCATTCCAACGCCCGCGTCGCGGCGCCCGTGGCAGCACGGGACACTGAAAATCCGTGGTGCGCGCGCCAATAACTTGAAAAAGATCGATGTCACGATTCCGCTGGGTCTCTTCACCGTGATCACCGGGGTGAGCGGATCGGGCAAGTCGACGCTGGTCAACGACATTCTCTACCGGGCGCTGGCCAGGGTGTTGTACCGGGCCAGTGAGGAACCGGGTGCGCACGACGGGATCGACGACGCGGAGCTCATCGACAAGGTCATTCAAATCGATCAGTCGCCCATCGGGAGGACCCCCCGATCGAATCCGGCCACCTACACTGGAGTCTTCACGTTCATTCGAGAGCTGTTCGCGATGATCCCAGAGGCCAAAGCGCGTGGCTTCCGGCCGGGTCGGTTTTCATTCAATGTCAAGGGCGGGAGGTGTGAAACGTGTCAAGGCGACGGCGTGATCGCCATCGAGATGCACTTCCTGCCGAACGTGTATGTCACGTGCGAGCAGTGCAGGAGCCAGCGCTACAACCGTGAGACGCTGGAAATCAAGTACCGCGGCAGGTCGATCGCCGAGGTGCTCGACCTCACGGTCGATCAAGCACTGCCGCTCCTCGAGAACTTCCCGCCGATTGCCGGCAAGTTGAGGACGCTGCAAGACGTCGGGTTGGGCTACATCAAGCTTGGGCAGTCCGCGACGACCCTGAGCGGTGGAGAAGCGCAGCGCGTGAAGCTCGCCAAGGAGTTGTCACGCCGGAGCACGGGCCGCACGCTGTATATCCTGGATGAGCCGACGACCGGCCTGCACTTCGAGGACACACGAAAGCTGCTCGACGTGTTGAATAAGTTGGTCGATCAGGGCAACACGGTCGTGCTGATCGAGCACAATCTCGATGTGATCAAGTCCGCCGACTACATTGTCGATCTCGGCCCCGAGGGCGGCGAGGCTGGTGGTGAAGTGATCGCGCAGGGGACCCCGGAAGAACTCGTAGGCAACGATCGGTCGTTCACGGCCGGGTTCCTGTCGCGGATTCTCAACGGCCAAGGCGGCTGCGAGCGCGCCGGGTAGGGCGGCCGATAACGCGGGGCAGAACACGATCGATCGACTGGCGTTGGCGAGCCTGTGTACCGTCCATATGTGGTAACATGGCCACACTTTAGGCGGAATTATATGTAGTCAGAAAGCCACATTATGCGATAATGCACGTTGGATCAAGTGTCTGGTGAATCGCATAACCGTTGCAGAGTGAGTGTGTTAAGGGTAAGATTCGGCCTTGGCTCTCGCCGGGCATCAGTTTTGCTAAAGATGGCCTACGCATGACCGCTGCTCGCGAGCAACAGATGCACGTTCAGCGCACGCTTCGCCGCACCGTTTCCTGCACTGGGATCGGCCTGCATTCCGGCCGCAAAGTCTCCCTGTCCTTGAAGCCGGCGCCCTCCGATAGTGGCATTCGGTTCCGCCGGGCCGACCTCGGTGGCTGCGAGATTCAGGCCAGCGTCGCCAATCTGGCCGGGATCCGTTACGCCACCGGTCTGGCGCGCGATAACGCGTCGGTGGAGACCGTCGAGCACCTGCTGGCAACGCTCGTCGCCATGAACGTGGACAACGTCACGATCGAGCTGAACCAATCCGAAGTGCCGATCATGGACGGCAGCGCCGCGCCGTTTGTCTATCTGGTACAGGAGGCGGGCATCAAGCGCCAGATGGCGCCGCGCCGGTTCCTGAAAATCACGCGGCCGGTTTCATTGACCCGCGGCGACAAGCAGATTGCGCTCTATCCGTCGGATCACTTCAAGGTCACGTACAGCATCAGTTTCGATCATCCGCTGTTGCGCCATCAGACGCGGATGGTCCGCTTGACGGAAGAAACCTTCGTCGATGACATCGCACCGGCGCGCACCTTCGGCTTCCTCAAGGAAGTCGAGATGCTCAGACGGCAGGGTCTCGCGCTTGGCGGGTCGCTTGATAATGCGATCGTGCTGAGCGAGGCGGGCGTGCTGAACAACAGCCTCCGCTTCGACGACGAGTTCGTGCGTCACAAGATTCTCGATGCGATCGGGGATCTGTCGCTGATTGGCTACCCGGTGATCGGACACCTCGTCGCGCATCGAGGCGGCCATGCGCTCCACACAGAGTTCGTGGCGAAGGTCGTCGAAGATACAGACGCGTGGCAGATCGTGGAATCGCGGGACCATGCGGCTACTGGGGCGCCGATCGGCGTGCCGCTGAAGCGACCCGCGTCCGTCATGCACTGACGGCGTCCGCCGTCAGCCTCCGACAGTTCGGCTGTGATCGAGCGACAGCGGCCTGGACGCGCCGGTGGACTATCCTTTGGTCAGCTTGCGCATGTAGGCGCCCAGCTTCTCGTTTTCGTACGTCACCGTGTTCAAGAAGAGGCTTTCCACTAAATAGGCACATCGGTCCGCCTCGTCCATCTGATCGACGAGATGCCGGATCTCCTGCATCATCTGCTCGAACGAGCGGTCCAACCCGTGCCGGGCCGTCAGTTCCTTGTACAAGGTCTCCAGGACCGCCAGCAAATCGCCGTCGAGCGGGAGAATCGTCCCGGTGGACATCTTGATGGTGCGCATGTCAGGCTCCGAAGCTCTTCAGGGCGCTAGCCTCGTCTGCATGCACTTCGATGAAGTTCTGCGCCCCCGTCATCGTCAGCATGGTTTCGACGCGTTTCTGCACGCCGGCTAACTTGAGCGTGCCGCCCGCGGCAGCCGATTGGCGGTACATGTCCATCAAGCAACCGATCGAGGCGCTGTCGACGTAGGACACGCTGGAGAGATCGACGATGAGCTTTCGCTCTCCGCCCTTGATGAGGGCTGTCAGCGTCGAGGCAAAGTCCGACAACAGCGGGTACATCAGGCGGGACTCGCCCACGCGCACGATGGCAATGCCCTGTTGGTGTTCGGTTGTCAGCTTCATGTCTTCTCTGGCTCCGGTTTCTGGGATGCGGCGACAGCGCGCTCGACCACGGCTGTGGCCTCGGCCTGCAGGCGCAGGATTTGATGGGTGAGCTCGTGCCGGCCCCGGTTGATTCGTGACTTGACCGTGCCCTCAGGCAGTGACAATTGCTCCGCGATTTCCTGGTATGAGAACTCGCGAATGTCGCGCAGCAACACCGCCGTCCGCAGGGTTGGCGGCAACTGGTTCATGGCCCGTTGCAGGAAGGCGCGGCGATCGCTTCGCTCCAATGCGGTCAGGGGATCGATATCGCCGGAGGCCAGCGACAGATCTCCAGCATCGACGCTGCGGTCGACGCTTTCGCGTTCTCTGCGCACGCTGCGGTAGTGATCGATGCACAGATTACGGCTGATGCTGATGAGCCACGTTTGGAAGTTCGCACGTCGATCGAAGGTCTTGAGGGCCTTGAAGATCTTCAAGAACACATCCTGCGTGAGATCCTCGGCCTCGTCGTGTCGCCCGACGAACTTGTACGCAATGTTGAAGACCCTGCGCCAGTATTGACGAACGATGGCCTCCCAGGCGCTCTGATCGCCGCGCAGGCACTGCTCGATGAGCTCGTCCGAAGGCGCCGAGTGAGCGGGGGCTGGGTTGGCCGGCATGCGCCTCGGATCGTCTGGGGGCGGGAACACGTGCATCATAGCAGAGCATTTTTTGGGGTGTCAACGAAGGCGCGGGCGATCGTGAGCGACGGACGTCGCCCCACGTTTGCGACTACAATGCAGGCCGACGGCGAGACGCCGCCGGTTCCTTCGCCGCGTCTCGCATGACGGTGAGAACGTGCCTGAGACGGGATTTCACGAGTCGGTACGCGGCCTGGCGTGTGATGGCGTGCCGCTCAGCCGGGTGGCTGAGGCCGAGGGGACACCCCTCTACGTGTACAGCGCGGCCATGATCCGCGATCGCTTCGAGGCGTTCGACCGAGCGTTCGCGCCGCACCCGCACACCGTGCACTATGCGCTCAAGGCCAATTCCACGCTCGGGCTGCTGCGCGTGCTGCTCAGCCTCGGTGCGTCTGTCGACGCCAATTCTGGCGGCGAGATCGAGGTGGCGCTTCGCGCGGGATTCACGCCGCCGCAGATCGTCCTCACCGGTGTCGGTAAGCGGCCCGACGAGCTTGCCCGGGCCGTCACGCTCGGCGTCCGGGCGATCAACGCGGAGTCGGCTGGAGAGCTAGAGCGCCTCGATGCGATTGCGCGGGGCCACGGCCGGACTGCGGCGGTTGCGCTCAGGGTCAATCCGGACATCGAGGCGATGACGCATCCGCACATTTCCACCGGGAGCCGGCGCAACAAGTTCGGCGTTGCGCTCGCCGACGCGGCCGCGGTGTGCCGCGAAGCCGCGGCCCGGCCTGGTCTGCGATTCGTGGGTGTCCACGTGCACGTGGGCTCGCAGATCGTCCAGCTGGGGCCGCTCCAGCGAGCTGCCGCGGCGGTCGTCGGGCTGGCGCGCGCGCTTCGGGCAGACGGCGTACCGATCGAGTACGTGGACCTTGGCGGTGGCGCGGGTATTTCCTACGACGGCACCCCGGGGCTCGACCTCTCCGCCTACGCCGCGGCGCTCGTCGGCGAGGTCGCCGGGTCGGGGTTCTCGCTGTTGCTCGAGCCCGGTCGCTTCATCGTCGGTCCGGCGGGTGTGCTGCTGGCCCGTGTCGTCGACTTGAAGTCGCATCCGGACGGGCGCACGTTCGCCGTGCTCGACGCCGGGATGACCGAGTGCTTGCGGCCTGCGCTGTACGGCGCGCGTCACCGGATCCAATCGGTCTCACCCCGCGCGGGGTCGCCCGCCGCGTACGATGTCGTCGGCCCGGTGTGCGAGAGCAGCGACTCGTTCGGGGCCGACTATTGCATGCCGCCGCTGCAGGTGGCCGACCTGATCGCGATTCGCGACACGGGCGCCTATGGCGCGGCCATGGCGTCGAACTACAATCGACGTCCCACGCCGGCCGAAGTGCTCATCGAAGACGGGGCGTGGACCGTGATCCGCCGGCGACAGAGCGTGGACGCCATGCTGGCGCACGAAGCGTAGGTTGGTCGAAAGAGGGCGGACGCATCACTCATGGCTGGATTGCTCATCGCATTCGAGGGACTCGATCAAAGCGGGAAGGAGACCCAGGCGCGGCATTTGCGCGACCATCTACGGGAGCAGGGCCGCAAGTCTCGGGTCGAGTCCTTTCCCGACTACGGCACGTCGATTGGCGAGGAGATCGCCCGTGCGCTGCAGGGCGAGCGGGAGTATTCGCCGGAAGTCATGCAACTGCTCTACGTGGCCAATCGGTTCGAACGACGGGCCGACCTGGAGCGGTGGCTGGCAGGTGACCTCATCGTCCTGTGTGATCGGTACCTGGCGTCCAGCATCGCCTACGGCGAAGCGCAGGAACTCGACCCGGCCTGGTTGACCGACCTCCAGCGATCCTTGCCCCAACCGGACCTGACGGTGTTGCTCGATGTGTCGCCGGAGACGGCCGCCCGCCGTAAGACGACCGACCGTGACCGGTACGAGCGCGATCTCACCCTGCTCGGCAAGGTCCGCCAGAGCTACCTGCGGCTGGCGTCCGACGACCGCTGGGTGACTGTCGACGGCGAGCAGTCCGAGACCGTGGTCACCGCGGCGGTCGTCGAGGCGGTTACGTCCAGACTTTCGCCAGCGTGAGCGCTCCGATGCGACGGGCTCCCGCCTGCCTGAGCACCTGTCCGCAGGCCCGCAGCGTTGCCCCGGTCGTGCAGACGTCGTCGACGAGCGTGACCGACGCCCCCGCCACCAGGTCGCGACGGTCGCCGCTGGCGCACCACCGCTGTGACCGCAACGCAAAGGCTGCGCGAACGTTGGCATGGCGGCGGGCCGACGGCAGCGTGACTTGCGTCGCGGTGCGGACCGTCCGGCGCAACGCGTGGGCCACCGGTTCACCGAGGTGGACCGCCAGATCGGCGGCCTGGTTGAAGCCTCGCGCATGGTGGCGAGACCAGTGCAGCGGCACCGGCACCAGCAGGTCGGTGCGCTCAAGCAGGTCGCCCGCCTGGCGCCGAAGCAGCGAGGCCAGTGGTGCCGCCAGCGACCGTCGGCCGCCGTACTTGAAGGCATGAATGATGAGCCGAAGCGTTCCGTCGTACGGTCCCGCGGCTCTGGCCTCGTCCACCGTCCCGCCCGGCTTCAGGCACGCCGGGCAGCCGTCCGCGTCTTGTGGTACTGCTAGAGCCAGCTGCGCGCCGCGCCGTGGCGGCAGCGGGACGCCGCATCTGGGGCACAGCGGTGGGGTGAAGACCCGAACGGCTCGCCAGCAGTCGGCGCAGACGGCGCCGCGGGTCGGCTCGTCGAGCAGGTGGTCGCAGGCGGCGCAGCGCGGGGCGATCAGCGCCGCCAGCAGCGCGTCGGAAACCCGTCGCCACGGCGCCGCCGGTCGGCCGGCGGTTAGGGCAGCCCGAACTTCTTCCGCTTTTCCCACAGGGACTTGCGGCTGATGCCGAGGATCCGCGAGGCCAGGGTCTGATTGCCGCGTACGCTCCGGAGCGTCAGTTCGATGTAGCGTCGCTCGACCTCCTCGAGCGTGGATCGACGCGAAGATGCCGTGTCAAAGTAGGCCGTCTGGTCATCGAAGATCTCGAGCGGAAGGTCGTTCGTGTCGAGACGCTCACGCGTCGTGTCCTCCAAATCGATCATCGACCGTTCGATGACATGTCGCAGCTCGCGAACGTTGCCCGGCCACGGATACGCCTCGATGGCCTGGCTGGCCCGTTTGGTCAGCCCCCTCGCCGAGCGCCCGAAACGCGTCGCGGCGTCGCGAACGAATACTCGGGCCAGCGGGAGGATATCGGGACGGCGGTCTCGCAGTGGCGGCACGACGATCGGGAGCACCCGGAGTCGATGATACAGGTCGCTGCGCAGCAAGCCGTCTCGCACGGCCTGCTCCGGATCGGGCCCGGTCGAGGCCACCAGGCGGGCTCGCAGCTCGATCGAGACCAGCGAACCGATCCGTTCGACCCGTTTCGTCTCGACGAGCCGTAGCAGCTTGCCCTGCGCGTCAAGTGGCAGCTCATCCACGCCGTCGAGATAGATCGTTCCGGTGCCGGCTGCCTCGAATTTGCCGGGCTTGTCGCGAGTAGCGCCGGTGAACGCGCCACGCTCGACCCCGAACAACTCGGCTTCAATCAGCGTCGTGGGTAGGCTGCGGCAGTCGATCGTGACGAACGGCCGCCGTCGCCTCGGCCCGCCCGCATGGAGCGCAAGCGCGATGACGCTCTTGCCGACGCCGGTCTCGCCGGAGACGAGCACGTTGGCGTCGATGCCGGCGAAGCGCCGAACCTCCTCAGCCAGCCGCTGCATGGGCTGACTTCGGGCGATGAGGGCGGACGGTCGCATCGCCTCAGTCCGTCGTCCCTACGCCGGGTTGGCGTCTACCTCCAAGCGTTCGGCGCTCCCCCAGAGCCGTTCGAGTGCATAGAAGCTGCGCGTCTCCGGCGTGAACACGTGCACCACGAAGTCGAAGAAGTCGAGCAGAATCCAATCGGCGCGCTCCCTACCCTCGACCACCGCTGGCTTCACGCCGCTGTGGCCGAGCCGGTCCATGATGGCGTCGGCGATCGCTGTGACCTGCCGCGAGTGCTGGCCAGAGCAAATCAGGAAGAAATCGGTGAACGCGGCGCAGTCCCGCAGGTCCAACACGAGGACCTCTGACGCCTTCTTGTCGTGGGCAGCTAAAATACTCTCCCTCAGCTGCGCCGGGAGCGACTTCAGCCGATCGCGGCCGTCATGGTAGCTGCTCATGCAAGGACTTTGCCGGACGGTGCCGGCTCGTAGAGTCGATGCGCGCGGATGTAGCGGGCCACCGCGTCCGGCAGCAGGCCGTCGAGCGGGGCTCCGGCCGCGATCCGGCTGCGCACCGTACTGGACGCCACATCCGGCGTGTCTGCCTGCATCAGAAACACGTGGACGTCGGTGGTTGGCGGCCGATCCGCACCGGCCAGCCCGATTCTCCTGAGGCGCGGTTCGATCGGCGGCAGGGCGGTGGCGTGCGTCTCGAGCGCGTGGCCCGGACGGGACACGACGACGAAATGGGCCTGATCAAGGAGCGTCGGATAGCCTCGCCACGTGGCAATTTCTGCAAACGCATCCGCGCCGGCGATGAAGAATAACTGCGTCGGCGCATGGCCAGCCTCGATCAGATGCTGGAGGGTGACCGTCGTGTACGACGGGGCCGGGCGGCGCAGTTCCAGGTCGGATGCCAGCAGTCCTTCCCGTTCGTCGGTGGCGAATGCCACCATCGCAAACCGATGAAACGCCGAGGCGACCGGAAGTGACTCCCGGTGTGGCGGGACGTGCGACGGGAGCAGCAGCACCCTATCCAGGTCGAGCGCGCGCCGGGCGGCCTCTGCGATGGCCACGTGGCCGCGATGAATCGGATCGAAGGTGCCGCCGAGCAGGCCGATGCGCCCGGGATCGGTCATTCGTGTGCCGCCGGGACGCTCGTGTCGCTCGGACGCGACACGGCCTGCCAGAGCGCTTCGAGCAGTTCCCGCACGCCCTCACCGGTGACGGCCGAAATCGGAAAGATCGGGATCTCACTGGCCTGCAGCGCCGCTTGCAGCCGCTCCAGGCGGTTCGGGTCGTCCATCACATCGACCTTGTTGGCCGCGATGAGCTGCGGTCGACGATCGAGCGGCCCGGCCTCGTGTTCCGCGCCCACCGGGAACAGTGCGAGCTCCCGCCGGATCGTCTCGTAATCATCCAGCGGATCGCGTCCGGTCGACGACGACACGTCCACGATGTGCACCAGGATCTTCGTCCGTTCGAGGTGGCTGAGAAATCGGTGTCCCAATCCGTGACCGCGATGTGCGCCCTCGATCAGGCCAGGCACGTCCGCCACCACGAAGCTGCGACCATCGGACAGGCTGACGACGCCCAGGTTCGGCGAGAGCGTCGTGAAGGGGTAGTTGGCGATTTTCGGTCGCGCCGCCGACACGCGAGCGATGAGCGTGGACTTGCCGACGTTCGGAAAGCCGACCAGTCCGACGTCGGCCAGCAGCTTGAGCTGCAGTCGGAGGTTCCTGACCTCGCCGTCCAGTCCAGGTTCGGTCCGGCGAGGGGCCTGGTTGGTCGAGGTGGCGAACCGTGCGTTGCCCCATCCGCCGCGCCCGCCGCGAGCCACGCAGGCCCGTTGTCCCACGGCGGTCAAGTCAGCGATCTCGCTCGGCTTCCCGTCGTCCAGTACGTACACAATCGTGCCCGCCGGCACGTCCAGCTCGAGGTCATGACCGCTACGGCCCGTGCGGTTGGATCCCTCGCCGTGGCCGCCCCGCGGCGCGCGAAACTCGGGGTGAAATCGATAGTTGATGAGGGTATTGACGTGCGAGCTGACGGCGACCCAGATGGAGCCGCCGCGGCCGCCGTCGCCGCCGTCCGGCCCGCCGCGCGGAACGAATTTCTCGCGACGAAAGCTCAGACAGCCTCGGCCGCCGTGGCCGGCGGTGACGTGAATGTCGACTTCGTCGACGAACATGGAAGCGGTCGCGCGTTCGCCCGGATCTCAGCCGTGCGACGCAGGTGCGAGATCAGTCCTCGAGTGGGAGGACGCTGATGACTCGGCCGCGCGCGCCGTGGTTCTCGAAACGCACTCGTCCGTTGGCCTTGGCGAAGAGGGTGTCGTCTTTGCCGAGACCCACGTTGAGGCCCGGCCGGAACCGTCGGCCGCGCTGACGAACCAAGATCGAGCCGCCCGTGACCAGACTGCCGTCGGACCGCTTGACGCCCAGTCGCTGGGCGTTGCTATCGCGGCCGTTGCGTGAGCTGCCTTGTCCCTTTTTATGTGCCATGGCGTTATTTGACCTGAATTTCTTTCACGCGGACCCGCGTCAACACGCTGCGATGGCCCTGTGTGCGGCGCATGCCCTTCCGCCGCTTCTTCCTGAACACCCGGATCTTGGGGCCACGCACGACGCTGTCGACGACGCCGACGACCGACGCGTCGGCCACGTACGGTGAGCCGGCGACCACCTCACCGCCATCCTTCCCGACGAGCAGCACGCGATCGAAGTTGACCTCCGCGCCTGCGTCTTCCGACAACCGATCGACCGTGACGAGCGCTCCGGGTGTGACCCGCAGCTGCCGCCCCCCACTCTGAATGATTGCGTACACCGTCAACGCTCCTTACCCACTCCTGCGCCAGGCCCCCGGCGCCAATTTCCTAGAGTACCACTCAACGCGTCAAGACACCACGCCGGTATGACCGGCCGGTCACCGGGACGGGCTGCCGGGCGTGGTCCGCGATGCGCGGAGGTGAGGGGCGGACCCGGCCGTGTCAGCGCAGCAGGACACGCGTCCCGCGAATCGTCTGGGTGCTCAAGGCGCTGAGGAACGTCGGGATCAGCCGGTCCATCAGTTCAAAATACGACGACAGGGCTGGCGTATTCTGCCGGGCGTCGTAGAGAATTTCCTCGCGGTGCGACTCGGTGTAGAGCGTGGTGCCCGTCCGTCCGTCGATGAAGATGAACTTCGGACTGAGCACGTACCCTTTACGCTCGCGGTAGGCACGCACCGGCACGACACGGCGCCGGCCAAACGAGTCGTACGATTCCTGCTCCTGGGTGATGAAGCCGGCCCGCGAATGCGGCGTGAACAGCACGGTGCCGGTCACGATCAACGGTTCCTGGTGTTCCTCGCCCAGCTGTTTCCAGAACCCGATGTCGGCGAAGACGCGCTCATAGGCTTCGAGTTCCTGCTCCTGGGTGATGTCGGCCGGGTCCACGAGCGGCATGACATCCCCAAAACCGCTGGCCACACTCCCGTCGGCCACCATTTCCGCCAGGGACAAGACGTCGGTTTCGACGATCTGCAGGTCCGATCGGTTGCGCAGCTGGCTGCGTAGCAAGCGTGCGGTTTCCAAGTTCGCGTCGACCTCGTCGGTGCCGCCTGCGACGAAGCCGGCGATCAGCACGCGGCTGAAGGCCGAGATGTCGAGCTTGGGCTGTAAGGGCGTCTCGATCGACACTTCGTGAATTCCGCCGCCGCATCCGACGAGCCCCAGAGCCAGGGCGGCGGTCATGCTAGCTGTTCGTGCGGTCATTGATTTCCCTGAACAGGTCGTAATTTTGTTGAATGGTCCGATTGTTGGGGTCCAACTCGAGCGCGCGATCGTAGGCCTCACGCGCCGCGTCGAAGTTTCCCGAGTGCTCGTGCGCGACCGCGAGGTTGTTCCAGGCCGCGGCGTAGCTCGGGTCGATGTCCACCGCCCGCTGCCATCGATACGCCGCTTCGCGCCAGAGCCCGCGTTCGGCGACCTGAATGCCGAAATCGACCTGGCGTCGGGCGTCGGAGCGGTCGTCCGCGAGGGCGGGGACCGCACCCAGGGCCAGCGCCAGGACCGCCCACCGCATCGCTCTGCGCATGCAAGTCTCCGAGACCCCAACTATAGCTATGGACGCGCAAAGGGCGCAAGCGGTTTCACCCGGTGAAAACGGCACGCTGTTTGCGGGTCGCTCCCGGAGAGTCGGCACGAGCCGAACGGTCCTCCGCGGGGCGCCGCCTCGATGGGGCTGGTCAGGGAGGTCCGGATGGATTTGAGAGACGCCGTGGCGCTGGCTGCGCTCAAGGGATTTCCAGGCAGGTTGCTGCACGAAGCGCGGCGACTGGCGGCCGGCGGTGGAGAGACCGCGCCGTGCCGATTGCTCGAAGGCCTCCTCCATCGCCTTGGACTGGCGACACCCGCGTCGGCCATCGCCGCGGCCCGTCGAAGCGCGGACCGGTCGATGGCCCAGGCGGCCGGGTTGGGAATCCAAGTGATCGGCTGGACCGACCCGAGGTTTCCCACCTGCCTCGCGGCGATTTCGGATCCGCCGCCGGTGCTCTGGTTACGGGGACGTCCCGGGGCCCTCGAGACGGTGTCGGTCGCCATCGTCGGATCGCGGGCCGCGTCGCCCTACGCCCGGGAGGTCGCGGCCTGGCTGGGATCCGAGTTGGCGGGTCGCGGCGTCACAGTGGTGAGTGGCTTGGCGCGTGGCGTCGACTCGGCAGCTCACCGCGGGGCGCTGACCACCGGTCGGACCGTGGCCGTCCTGGGGTCGAGTGTCGAGATCGTCTATCCGCCCGAGCACGTGGAGCTGGCCGAGGCCGTCATACACGACGGCGCACTGGTGTCGGAATTTCCACCCGGGACCGAGCCTCGCCCGGGGCACTTTCCGCAGCGCAATCGGATCATCAGCGGGCTGGTGCAGGCGGTGGTCGTGGTCGAGGCGTCGGCCCGCAGCGGGTCGCTGATCACCGCCCGTTGCGCGCTGGACCAAGGGCGCGAGGTCATGGTGGTGCCGGGCAGCGTGTTTGGAGCCAGAAATCGCGGATCCCACGCCTTATTAAAGGATGGGGCAAAGGTCGTGGAGCATGCGGACGATATCTTGGAGGAGATCGGCGGGTGGGTCCAGCGCGAGCCTGAACGCGCCGGGGCGTCGGCGGTCTCGCGGGACCCGCTGCTGGCGTGCCTGACCGTTGGTGACGCGTGCGACCTGGACGACCTGACCGAGCGATCCGGGCTCGACAGCGCGACGGTGCTGACGCGGTTGATCGATCTCGAGTTACAAGGCGTCGTTCGCCGCATCGAGGGCGGTCGGTTCGTTCGGGTCGCGGGAAAGTGGTAACGTGAATTAGGGAATATGTAAATGAGAAGCAACGCCGCCAGGCGGGATGCCCCGCCCGGAATATGTCGGCGAACTTCTGAGACGGAACACTAGGAACTTCGTCATGCCCAAGTCGCTCGTTGTGGTCGAATCGCCGGCGAAGGCGAAGACCATCAACAAATATCTCGGCAAGGACTACAAGGTCGTGGCCTCGATGGGCCACATCCGTGACCTGCCGAAGAGCAAGCTGGGTGTCGACATCGACGAAGGGTTTGTGCCGGCCTATGAGCCGATTCCAGCGCGCAAGAAGGTCATCAAGGAGCTGCGCGCGGCGGCCAAGGGCGTGAGCGACATTTACGTGGCGACCGACCCGGACCGCGAGGGTGAGGCCATCGGGTGGCATCTGGCCGCCGAGCTCGGCGGGAAGAAGCGCAAGATTCACCGGCTGACCTTCCACGAGATCACCAAGCAAGCCGTGCTGGAGGCGGTCGCGCACCCGGGCGACATCAACCAGCGCATGGTCGATGCACAGCAGGCGCGCCGCGTGCTCGATCGCTTGGTCGGCTACAAGCTCAGCCCGTTGCTGTGGGACAAGGTGCGACGTGGCCTGAGCGCGGGGCGCGTGCAATCCGTGGCGCTGCGCTTGGTCTGTGAGCGAGAACACGAGATCGAGCGATTCACGCCGCAGGAATACTGGCACATCTTCGCCCGGCTGTCGGCGGACCAGCCGCCGGAGTTCGAAGCGAAGCTGGTCAAGCGAGACGGCGAGACGTTGAAGATCGGCAACCAGGCCGAATCCAAAGCCGCCCTCGACGCGCTGGCCGACGAGCCGTTCGTCGTGAGCGCCGTCGCCACCAAGGAACGAAAAAGGCAGGCCGCGCCGCCGTTCATCACGAGCAAGCTTCAGCAGGCGTCGAAGATGCCGGTGAAACGGACGATGATGATTGCCCAGCAGCTCTACGAGGGGATCGAGCTGCCCGGTGAGGAATCCGTCGGCCTCATCACCTACATGCGGACGGATTCGACCCGGGTCTCGGAGCAGGCCGTTGCCGACGTTCGCGAGTACATCGGACAGGCGTTTGGTGAGGAGTTCGTGCCGAGCAAGCCGAACCGGTTCCGGACCAAGGCCGGCGCGCAGGACGCGCACGAAGCGATCCGGCCCACGTCGATGCGATACGATCCCGAGACAGCCAAGCCCCACTTGACGCGCGAGCAGTATTCGGTCTACCGCCTGATCTGGAACCGGTTCGTCGCGTCACAGATGCCGCCGGCGCGCTTCGACGACACCACCGTGGACGTCGCCGCAGGCGCGTACACGTTCCGCGTCAAGGGTTCGGTGCTGAAGTTCAAGGGATGGATGGCCGCGCACGGCTTGAGTGACGAGAAGGCCCCCGAGCCGACAGCGGACGCGAACGGCGACGTCGGGGCCGTGTCGGGCATCCTGCCGGCGATGCGACAGGGCGACCGGTTGACGCTCCATGAGATTCGGCCGGAGCAGAAATTTACGCAGCCGCCGTCCCGGTTCAGCGAGGCAACGCTGGTCAAGGAGCTCGAAGAAAACGGCATCGGCCGGCCCAGCACCTACGCGGCCATCATCGGTGTGCTGCAGACGCGCGAGTATGCCGAGAAGCTCGAAGGCCGGTTCAAGCCGACGCGTCTCGGGGTCTTGGTGACCGACTTGCTGATGAAGAGCTTCAACGACATTCTCGACGTCGAGTACACGAAGGACTTCGAAGAGCGCCTTGACAAGATCGAAAGCGGGGAGGCCGAGTATCGCGAGACGATTGAGAGTTTCTACTCCAAGTTCAGCGCCGATTTGACCCAGGCGGTTGCATCGATGCCGAACATCAAGGCCGAGGGGTTGCCTAGCGACGAAGTGTGCGACAAGTGCGACTCGAAGATGGTCATCAAGGTCGGCCGCTTCGGACTGTTCCTCGCGTGCAGCCGTTATCCCGAGTGTAAGAATACCCGGGAGCTCGAGCGCGCGGATACCGGCCCGGACGACGCGGCCGAGACGTGCGAGAACTGCGGCAAGCCGATGGCCGTCAAGCGGGGGCGCTTCGGACAGTTCCTGGCCTGTACGGGCTATCCCGAGTGTAAGACGACCCGCAAGCTCATCTCGACCCAGCAGGGTCTCGAAGCGGCGCAGCCCGACCAGATGCTGGATGAAAAGTGTCCGCGGTGCGAGTCCAACCTCGTGATCAAGCACGGCCGCTTCGGCGAGTTCACGGCGTGTAGCAGTTATCCGAAGTGCAAATACGTCAAGCTGAAGAGCACGGGTGTGACCTGCCCGAAGGACGGGGGCGACATCGTCGAACGGAAGTCCCGGCGCGGCCGCCCGTTCTACGGGTGCGGCAATTACCCTGACTGCGACTTCACGTTGTGGAACAAGCCGCTGGCCGAACCGTGCCCGCTCTGCAAGGCGCCGTTCCTCGTCGAGAAGATCACCAAGCGCGACGGTCGTCAACTGCTGTGCCACAACGAAGACTGCGACTATGTCCGCGCTGAAGAGCTCGCGCCCGTCTGATCGCCATTGGCGACGCTGACGGGCCTGGCAGTCCGTGGTGAAAGTCCCACTGCATTCGACCGCCGATGCATCCCGCCCCGCGGCGTTGCTCGTCGTTCAAATACTCCCGGTATTCTCGCTCCTCGCGTCAACCCCGGGCCGAGCGCGGCCTTGGTTCAGCGGGGTCTCGGTGCGACGCGGGACTCTCACCACGGGCGGCTAGCGGACACCGGTCATGATCCACATCATCGGAGGAGGCCTGGCCGGCAGCGAGGCGGCGTGGCAAGCGGCCTCGCTCGACGAGCCGGTCACGCTGTACGAGATGCGGCCCGGGCGCCCTACCCCCGTGCACCAGACCGATCGCCTCGCAGAGCTGGTCTGCAGTAATTCCTTCAGGGGTGGCAAACTGGAACACGCCGTTGGGTTGCTCAAGGAAGAGATGCGCCGCATGGGATCGCTCGTCATGCAGGCGGCCGATCGCAACCGCGTGCCGGCCGGCACCGCGCTGGCCGTCGATCGCGAACGGTTTTCAGCCGATGTGACCGCCGCCATCGACGCGCATCCGCGGGTCACCGTCCGACGCGCCGAGCTCGAGGCACTCCCCGCACCCCGGACGCCGGCGGAGCCGGTCATTGTGGCGACCGGGCCCTTGACCTCCGAGGCCTTGTCACGCGACCTCGCGGCGTTCGTCGGCCGGGATCATCTCTACTTCTACGACGCGATCAGCCCGATCGTACTGGCGGAGACGATTGATCGAGACGTCGTGTTTCGCGCGTCCCGCTGGGACCGCTCCGCCGAGACGCCGCCGGATGCGGCGCAGGCGGCACCGGACGGCGGGGATTACCTGAATTGCCCCATGAACGCCGAAGAGTACGCGAGGTTTTACGACGCCTTGACCCAGGCCGAACCGGCCAAGGTGCACGACTTCGATCGAACGAAGTTCTTCGAGGGATGTCTGCCGATCGAGGTCATGGCCAGCCGCGGGCGTGACACGCTCCGATTTGGGCCGATGAAGCCGGTGGGGCTGACCGATCCGCGAACTGGCCGGCGGCCCTACGCGGTCGTGCAGTTGCGCCAGGATAACCTGGCAGGAGATCATTTCAGCCTCGTCGGCTTTCAGACGCAGTTGAAGTGGGGCGAGCAGGACCGCGTGCTGCGCCTGATTCCAGGGCTGGCCGAAGCTGAGTTCGTCCGCTTCGGCATGATTCACCGTAACACCTACATCAACGCTCCGACGGTGCTGCGCGACACCTGGCAGACGCGCGGTCGCGACGACCTGTTCTTTGCAGGGCAGCTATCCGGCGTGGAAGGCTATGTCGAGAGCGCGGCCTCCGGGTTGATGGCCGGACTGAACGCGGCCGCGGTCG
Source organism: Vicinamibacterales bacterium (assembly GCA_963667915.2). Taxonomy (GTDB): domain Bacteria; phylum Acidobacteriota; class Vicinamibacteria; order Vicinamibacterales; family UBA823. The sequence continues at coordinate 2,745,502 of CAXXNN010000004.1, forward strand.
TGCAAGGCCGCCGGCCGCTCGTGGCACCTCGAACCACGGCGCTCGGGGCCCTGGCACACTACGTGTCCCACGCCGACCCGCAGAACTATCAGCCGACGAATATCGCGTTTGGACTCCTCCCGCCGCCGCCCAAGGCGCCACGGCGCCGCGCGGCACGTCGGCTCGCGACGGCGGAGCGGGCGCTCCACGATCTCGCGGCCTGGCGCGTGGAGGCCGGACTCGCACACGATGCTCGACCAACTGCAAGCCTTTCTTGAGTATCTGCGGTTGAATCGTAACGTGTCGGCGCACACGGCGCGCGCCTACGAAAGCGATCTGACCCAGTTCATCAGCTCCATGGCGGAGGCGCTCGGATGTGCGCCGGCGCGTGTGAGAGCGGCCGAGTTCGACCAGCTCGCGGTGCGTGGCTTTCTGGCCGAGCTGTACAAGCGAGGCAGTTCGCGGGCGTCAGCAGCGCGCAAACTCGCCGCCATTCGATCGTTCGGACGCTACCTGCGGCGCGAGCAGCAGATCGAGGGGGATCCGGGCGCGCTGGTCGGCACGCCGAAGCTCGAGCAGAAGATTCCGGCCCATCTCGAGGTGAACGAGATGGAGCAGCTTCTGTCCACGCCCGACCTCGCCACTCCGCTTGGCCGGCGCGATCGAGCCATTCTGGAGCTGTTCTACGCGTCCGGGTTACGACTGAGTGAGCTGGTCGCGCTGGATGTCGAAGACGCCGATCTCAACGGGCGGCTGGTCCGCGTGCTGCACGGCAAAGGTGGGCGGCAACGCATCGTACCGTTCAACCGGAGCGCGGCCAAGGCCATCCGAGGCTATCTGCGCGACCGTGACGCGCTGCGCGCGAACGCGCGATCGAGCCCACCGCCGACGCGGCCGTCACGACGCGCGCGGACTCGGACCAACCCGCTGTTCGTCAACTACCGTGGGGGGCGGCTGTCGACGCGCAGCGTCGATCGCTTGGTCCGGCGATATGTGTCGGCCTGCTCGGTGCGGCTCGGGATCAGCCCGCACGCCCTGCGCCACTCGTTCGCCACACACTTGCTGGAGCGGGGTGCCGACCTGCGCTCGATTCAGGAACTGCTCGGGCACGTCCGCCTGAGCACGACGCAGCGCTACACGCACGTCAACGCGGCGCAACTCCTCGCGATCTATAAGAAGACCCATCCGCGCGCGTGAGGATGCCTTGTGCCCCCACCCCGAGGGAGAGACTGATGGCGGCGCGGCCTTCTCATCCCGCGACCACCTCGCCGACGGAGACCATCGTCCCAGCCGTCGTCCCAACCGAACGGCGCGTGCGGGGCAGCTCGATCCCGAGCGTCTTGATCTTGTAGTTCATCACGCGCGGGCTGATGCAGAGCAGCTCCGCGGCGTCCTTTTGCACCCAATTCGACATTCGCAGGGCTTCGACGAGGGCCTGCCGTTCGATCTCACCCAGCGGGATGCCGGTCGGCGGGATCGTGACCGCCGGCACGGCTTCCTGCGGGTCGCCACCGACCGCGAGCTCGCCGAGCCGAAGGTCGTCGACCGTCAAGTACGGTCCGTCGGTCAGGAGGACGGCCCGTTCGATCGTGTTCTCCAGCTCGCGAATGTTGCCGGGCCACATGTACCGTTCCAGCAGCCGCTCGGCCGCAGGCTCGAGGCCGTCGATCTTCTTCTTCAGTTCGCCGGCTGACCGCTGGATGAAGAACCGCGCCAGCTCGGCGATGTCGTCCTTTCGCTCGCGCAACGGCGGCACCTCGATCGTGACGACGTTGAGGCGGTAGTACAGATCCTCCCGAAACGTCCGGTCAGCCACCATATTCGCCAGATTGCGGTTGGTGGCGGCGATCACTCGGACGTCCACCTTCAACGTGCGAGTGCCGCCGAGCCGCTCGAACTCGTGTTCCTGGAGCACGCGCAGGATCTTCGCCTGCGTGCTGGGACTCATGTCGCCGACTTCGTCGAGCAAGATACTCCCGCCGTCCGCTTGCTCGAAGCGGCCGACCCGCTGACGATCGGCGCCGGTGAACGCGCCCTTCTCATGGCCGAACAGCTCCGATTCCAGCAGATTCTCCGGCAGCGCGGCGCAGTTCACCTTGACGAAGTTGCGTGGGCTCCGGGGCGAGTTGTGATGAACGGCTCCAGCAATGAGTTCCTTGCCGGTGCCCGTTTCTCCGCGAATGAGCACCGTCGTGTTGCTCTTCGACACCTTGCGCACGATGTCGAGCACGCGCTGCAGGGCGCCGCTGGCGCCGATAATACGGCTGAACTCGTAGATATCGTTCTGCGTGTGACGGAGGTAGTCGACCTCGTGACGCAGGCGCCTGAGCTCCAGCGCCTTTTCGATCTTGACCTCCATTTCCTCGATTTCGAACGGTTTCTGGACGTAGTCGAAGGCGCCGATCTTGAGCGCCTCGACGGCGGTCTGCACCGTGCCGAACGCCGTCATCAGGATGACCGCCGTGGCGGGTTGCAGGGTCCGGGCCGTGCGCAGCACGTCCAGGCCGTCGCTGCCGCCCATCTTGAGATCGCTGAGCACGACGTCGAACTGGCTGCCGTGCAGCCGCTCGATGGCCGCGTTGCCGTTGGCAGCCTGTTCGACTTCGTGGCCCGCCTCGGTGAGCGCGCGCGCGATGCCGCGCCGCAGTGCGTCATGATCGTCGGCTACCAGAATGCGTCCCATGAGTGTCACCCTCTGTCACTGTCTTGGTTGGCGGTGGTCTCGGCGGAATCGGCCGTTCGCCTGGCGAAAAGCGGCTGGTCGGTTCGGAGTTCGCTGGTGATCGGCAGCGCGACGCGGAAACAGGTGCCGCCGGCCGGGGGCGTTTCCATGTCGATCCGTCCGTCGTGCGCATCGACGATCTTCCTGACGATTGCCAGGCCCAGGCCGCTGCCCCGTGGCTTCGTCGTGAAGAACGGACTGAAGATTTGTCGGTCACCTCGGCAGGCACACCCGGACCGTCGTCAGTGACTTCCACCATCAGCGGCCGTGACTCCGAGGGCTCACCACCGACGTGCAGAGGTCTTCGGCGGTGCCGAGCCAGCTCCTGACGTCCACCCGGCCACGTCCGACAGTGACTTCCACCATCAGCGGCCGTGAGGGCTCCGAGGGCTCACCGACCGACGTGCAGAGGTCTTCGGCGGTGCCGAGCCAGCTCCTGACGTCCACCCGGCCACGTCCGCCCAGCGCCTCGAAGGCGTTGATGAGGAGATTCGTGAAGAGCTGGCGGAGCTGGTGCGGATCGCCTTGGAGGTCCGGCAAGCCATCGGGTACGGTCAGATCGACTCGCGTGCCGCCCAAGGCGATCTGGCTCTCCGCCATGCCGACGGCATCTCGGAGCACCTGGGCCAGCGAGATGTGTTCGACCTGTAACTGAATGGGCCTGACAAACTCGAGCACCTCCTGCACGATGGCATTGGCGATCTTGGCTTCGGTGATGATGTCCGCCAGGATCTGCTGCTCATCCGCCGACGTCAGCTGTCGTTTGAGCACGCCAGCCATGACCTCGATGCCGGCCAGCGGGTTCTTGACCTCGTGTGCAATGGTGGCGGCCATCTCGCCGAGGGCGGCCAGGCGATCGCGCAGCCGCTCTCGTTCCTCGAGCTGTTCGACCCGGGTCAGATCCTTGAAGAACAGCACGGCACCGACGGTCCGCTGCTCGGCGTCGTGGACGAGTGAGAGCGTGTACCCGATCACCTTGGCGGACGGCAGCCGCAGCTCGACGCGATTCGGAAGATGCGTCAGCTTGAACGCCCCGTCGAGAATCCGCGCCACGTCATGGTTGTGCGCCAAGACCTCCGAGTAGGGCCGGCCCAGATCGTCCGGCGAGGGCTCCAGGTCCAGCGTCCGGTAGGCGATGTCGTTGAACACCGCGACCCGGCCGTCCCGGGTGATGGCGAGCACGCCGTTTCGAAGACTCCAGACGAGCTCCCGGAAGAACCGATCGCTCGTGTGCCCCTGCGCGCCGCGACGCCTCGGCGGCGCCGCGGTACGGTTCGACGAGCGCCGGCGGCGAGGCCGGGTCGTTCGTGACGGCTGGGATTTCGAGCGTGCCATTCCCTAGACCTGCGATTACAATACTGTAATCGTCTGCACGGGTGTCCGGAACCCAGAGACCTCCCTCCGAGCCCGTCGGGACTGTGTCGCAAATCCCGTGCCCCAGGTCTTACTGTCTAACTAACTGTAAATAAAGACGATGCTCTATCGTCTAGCCGGTGTGATACCCAAATTGAGTTACAAAAATGTACAAACATTACAATATCGTAATTTCAAGAGCCCTTCCGGCCGGCTCTATCCGGTTTCGTCCTCGGGAAGGGTCTCCAGTTCTTCCCACTGGTGCATCAGCTCGCCGATTTCCCACATCAGCGCCTGGTGGCGCGCGATCAGGGCGTTCGCCGAGTCCGGATCGCCATAAAAATCGGGCTCGCTCATCGACGCCTCGAGTGCTTTCAGCGCGGTTTCTCGGTCCGAGATCACGTCCTCCAGGTTCGCGATGCGCCGCCGCCGCGTGTCCTGGCGCCGCTGACGCTTCCTGTCCTCGGTGGCCGCCTGCTTGCGCGCTGCCGCCGGTCTCGCCCGTCCCGCCGTTCGCCGGACGGGCGACGGTGCCGGATCGGCCGCTGGCGCGGCGTGATTCCGGCTCCACCGGAACGCCTCGTAGGTTCCAGGGTAGACGACGGCCTCACCGCGGCCGATGTCGATGACCTGCGTGGCCAGGCGGTCGACGAAATAGCGATCATGCGAGACGAAGACCAGCGTGCCGCCAAACGCGTCCAGCGCTTCCAGCAGCACGTCGGTCGAGTCGATGTCCAGGTGGTTCGTCGGCTCGTCCAACAGCAGGACGTTGGCCGGCCGGAGCAGCATCCGGGCCACCGCCAGCCGTGTTCGCTCGCCGCCCGACAGGACGCCAACCCGCTTGTAGATGTCGTCGCCCGAGAAGAGGAACCCGCCGAGCACGTTGCGGATCGCCGGCACGGTGTCGAGCCGTGCGCCGGCCGCCAGGGTGTCGTGGACGGTGTCCGCCGGATTGAGACGCGCCGCCTCGTCCTGGGCGAAGTACTGCATGTGCACCTGGTGACCCTCGACCCGCGTGCCGGTATCCGGCGGTTCGACACCAGCCAGCAGACGCATGAGCGTGGACTTGCCGGCGCCGTTCGGTCCGACGAGGGCGATCCGGCTGCCCCGCCCGATGGTGAGATCGACCGCACGGAAGACCTCGTTCGTGCCGTAGGCTTTGCTGACGCCCCGGAGGGTGAGGACATTCCAGCCACTCTTCTGGCAGTCCGGGAAGCTGAAGTGCGCCTTCTTGCGTTCGGGAGGGGCTTCGATCGGGACAATCTTGTCGAGCATCTTCAGGCGGCTCTGCACCTGCGAAGCCTTGGTGGCTTGATAACGAAAACGATCGACGAACTGCCGGACGCGGGCAATCTCCTCGTCTTGCCGACGCTTGGCCTCCCGCAGCCGCACCAGCCGCGCGTCGCGCTCGATCACGTACGCGCTGTAGTTGCCCGGATAATCCGTCAAGGTCTTGAGGCCGACCTCGGTGATGCGGGTGACCACCGCGTCGAGAAAGAACCGATCGTGCGAGACCAGCATCACGGCATGCGGATAGCTCACGAGATAGGCCTCGAGCCAGTTGCGCGCCTCGAGATCGAGGTGGTTCGTCGGTTCGTCTAGCAGCAAGAGGCCGGGCCGCTTGAGCAGCAGCGTCCCGAGCGCGATGCGCATCTGCCAGCCGCCGGAGAACGTCTCCACCGGTCGCTGGGCGTCGCCGTCCGTAAATCCCAGCCCGGCCAGGAGCGTGGCGACCCGCTGCTCGAGCGTATATCCGTCGTGTCGCTGGAAGGCGTCCTGGGTCTCGCTGTAGCGCTCGAGCAGGCGCTCGTGCTCGGCGGGCGGCACCGACCGGTCCCCGAGCTGGTGCTCGAGCGCGTGCATGTCGGCTTTCAGATCGAGCAGTGGCTGCAGGCCTCGGCTCACCTCATCGAAGACGGTGCGCCCGGCGTGGGTGAGCCCATCCTGCGGCAGATAGCCGATCGTCAGGCCGGTTGGTGTGATGACCCGGCCGGCGTCGGGCTCCTCCTCGCCCACCATCATCCTGAGCAGCGTGGTCTTCCCCGCGCCGTTCGGGCCGCACAGGCCGACACGGTCACCCGGCCCCAGCTGCCACGTCACGTCATTCAGCAGGGTGCGATTGCCGAATCGTTTCGTGAGCGCCGAAAGTTGGATCATCGAGAGGCCACCACTGGGCTCTGGGCGTTCGGCGCTAGGCTCTCGGCTGTCGTGGGTTGATCCCAGGCTATCGAGAGCCCAGAGCCCGGAGCCGGCTACTGGCCGAGGCTCTTGGCGGCGGCCGTCAGGATGTGCAGAAGCTCGAACGGTTTCGTGAGGTAGCCCGACACGCCCAGGTTGGCGGCCGCGATGGCGTTCGCCTCAGAGGAGTGGCCCGTGATGATGATGACCGGAATGTTCGCCTTGAGCTGCTTCGCCTCTCGAACGACGGTCAAGCCGTCGATGCCGGGCATCTTCAGATCGGTGATCAGGAGGTCGTACGACGTCACACGAAGCCGGTCGAGTGCGGCCTGACCGTCCGCGACGACGTCGACGTCGTAGTCGGCCAGCGACAGGGCTTTCGTCAGCAGCGCCCGCATGGAGTCCTCGTCGTCGACGACCAGGATGCGCGGCCGGGTCTGTTTCGCGGCCGGCGGCGCCGATTCGGCACCCGACCGCTGACTGTTGAGCCAAGCGTCGATATCGGTCTTGCGAAACCGCCACTGCCGGCCCACGCGGACTGCGGGAATTTTGCCGGCCTTGATCAGACGATAGATGGTCCGAAGGTTCACCTTCAGATAGGTGAGCACCTCCTCCGTCGTCAGAAAGACCTCACCCTCTATCATCGTCGCGATCCACTCGGTGTCCGAAACACTTTACCATCACTCGGCACACCCGGAGCCGGCCGGCAGGGCAGTCCGCAGGGCCCCTATGGCGAGGTCGGGTTGCTGCAGCTAACTTGTTGAACCAGACCAGATTACGTAACATCTGCGTGCGACCCTGGCGGGTGGAGTCTGGCCCCGCGTCTTGCGCCGACTATACGGCCCCTCAGGCCGTCTAAGATAGGAGGAGCGGCCGCGTCCGACCCGGAGCGTCTCGGCTGGCTCCGCGGCCTCAGATCGAGTTGACTGGAGTGTCCAGCGCGGCGATGACGTGGACGGACGAGGAGCTCGTGGCCCGCTCGGCGAGAGGGGACCGCGACAGCTTCAACCAGCTCGTGGTGCGCTGGCAGCGGCCGATCTACGCGTTGGCCTATCGGGTCATCGGTCGAGAGGACGACGCCCGCGACGTCTGCCAGGAGACGTTCCTCCGGGCGTTCCGCGGCATCAAGGGCTTCAAGGGGCAGGCGAAATTCTCGTCCTGGCTGTATCGAATCGCGCTCAACCTGTGCCGTGACTGGATCCGCCGCGAGCGCCGGTCGCTCCTGACGCCTGTGCCCGAGGGCGTCGACCTGGTCGACCTGGCGCCCGTGGAAGACCAGGGTGACTCGGTCGAGGATCTCGTCGGGCGGCGTGAACTGAGCGGCGAGGTGGCTCGGGCCATGGCCGTCTTGCCGCGCGAACAGCGGACGGCGATCGTGCTGAAGGAGTACCAGGGGCTGACCTTCCAGGAAATCGCCGAGCTCCAGGGGTGTCCGCTGAGCACGGTGAAGACACGGGTGTACCAGGGACTGAACCACCTTCGACTCGAGCTCGAGCACCGGGGTATCGATCGCGCCGCCGCGTATCCGTCCGAGGTGGCGCGCGCGGGCGGGGCGGACGGGACGAGCAGGAAGACTTCATGATGCGGAATTCGACATCGGACATGTGCGACGACAAGTTGTGGCTCGTCGCCTTCCTCTACGGCGAATGTGACACGGGTGAGCGCCAGCGAGTCGAAGCGCACCTGGCGGTGTGTGCCGCCTGTCGGGCGGAGGTCGAGGCGCTGTCCAGCCTGCGGGGTCGTCTGGCCGGGTGGGCGGCGCCCGAGCCGGCACCGGACTTCCGCATCGTGCCGGCCGCCGCCGCGATGACGCCGCGCGTGTGGCCCGCGGCGCGCGGCTGGGCCTTGGCCGCCGCCGCGATGCTCCTGCTGGCGATTGGCCTGGGCGTGGCAAATGTGGAGATCCGATACGGCCCGGATGGACTGGTCGTGCGCACCGGGGGGGTGGCGGCGGACGGCGTGGACGCAGCCGGCGCGATGGCCGAGGTGGCCGCCTCGGTCGACCCGAGGCCCTGGCGTACCGACCTGGCGGCGCTCGAATCGGCGCTGCGAGAGGAAATGGCCGGCGCGACGCCCCGAGGGCCAGGCGCCGTGTCGGCCGGCACGGGCGAGTCCGAGATGTTGGCCCGCGTCCATCGGCTGATTGAAGAGAGCGAGCGGCGGCAACAGCGGGATCTGGCGCTGCGATTCGCGCAGTTGATGGGGGAGTCCGAAGCGCAGCGACAGGCCGACCTGCTGCGCATCGAACAGCAGGTGGGGCAACTCGAAGGTCTGAGCGAGGCCGAAGTGGTGCAGCACAACGAGATCATGGATTATCTGGTACGAGTGGCTGGACGATGAGGCTCGGACCCCGGCGAGGCGGCAGGATCGGTGTGGTGGGGGTAGGGGTACTCGCCGCGGCGATCTGCCTGGCGACCGGTGCGGCGGCGCAGACGCCCGCAGCGCGCGAGGGGACGCGGAGCACGGCGCCGTCCGACGCGCAGCGCGCGCGGTATCAGATTCGTATGCTGGAGCGCGTGCTTGAGCAGGCCGTGCAGCACGGGACCCAGGTCGTGGCGATGCAATTTCGCACGTTCGCGCCGAGTGCCGTGCTCTTCGTCGGGGCGACGCTGGCGCGAGGCTTCGTACTCGACGAGTACGGCGTGTTCTTCGATGTCCAGGTGCCCTCGCTGCGCCGGAGCCTCACGTGGACGTTGCGCACCTTGAACCGCAACGGTCTGTCGCTCGACGACGCGCTCACGGCACTGCGACAGCACGTCCAGTCGCTGGGCGACCCGGGTGCGCGCGACACACTCGAACAGGCGCTCCGCAGCCTCGAGGTGCGGGTCGGCCCGCTGGCGGCCACGCGTTGGGACGGCGCGCGGGCGACGCGGATTGGGGGCGGGGACGCGGATCGGCCGGCTCCGGCTCCGGCTCGGGCGACGGTCATCGACATCGATCCGGCCGAGGTCTATGCCGCGCAGATTCAGGACGAGCTCGTCGGCGTGATGCTCGATCACAGCGGCTCGCTGGTGCTCGGGCCGGACGACTGGTTGACCGTGGCCGCGACCGGCGCCGCGTCGTCCTGGATAGGTGCGGCCGGCTCAGCTGCGTCGGCAGCCGCCGCGATGATGCTGCGAATTCGAGGCCGCGACCTGGCGGCGTTGCGAGCCGGGGAGATCAGCAGGTCCGAAGCGCAAAACCGGATTCACGCGATCGAGTTTTGATCTACAATCCCTCTTGATGCAGGCCCTGACCCGTGCGCGCCGTGCGCCACGAGCGGCTGGCTTCGCCGTGCTCGTCGTGGCGGCGGGCGTGGTGGCCGGCTGCGGCGAGTCACTCGACGTCAAAGGCGAGCTCCTGGTGTCCGGTGTCACGACCGGCTGGTTCGACGCCGGCGTGCTCGCGGACGGCAAGAATAAGTTGGTCCCCACTATCTTGTTTCAGCTCAAGAACGGCGCGAACTCGACGATCACGACCGTCCAGATCAACGGCGTGTTCCGCCGGCTCGAAGAGGAAGAGGAGTGGGGGAATGCCTTCGTGCGGGCGATTGGCAGCGAGGGGCTCGCGGCCGGCGACTCGACGGGCCCCATCGTCATGCGGTCGTCGCTCGGCTACACGAGCACCGAGCCCAGGCTCCAGATGCTGCAGCACAGTCTGTTCGTCGATGCGAAGGTCGAGCTCTTCGCGAAGCACCATGGCGCCCAGTGGGTCAAGGTCGGGGAATACGTCATCGACCGGCAGTTGCTGACGAACTGATCCCCTCCCAGCAGCGGGACTTTGACCTCGGGCTGCTAGCCACCGACGCGCGGTACGATTCGCCTTCGGCCACCCGATGCATCACAGCACGACCGTTCTTGCCGTCCGACATGAAGGCCGGACCGTCATGGCCGGTGACGGTCAGGTGACGTTTGGACAGACGGTCGTCAAGCAAGGGGCGCGCAAGATTCGCCGCATGTACCACGATCAGATCCTGGCCGGCTTCGCGGGCGGGGCGGCCGATTCGTTCGCGCTGTTCGAGCGGTTCGAGGCGAAGCTCGAGCAGTTTCGCGGCAACCTCAAGCGGTCGGCCGTCGAGCTAGCCAAGGATTGGCGCACCGACCGCGTGCTGCGCCGGCTCGAAGCGACGCTGGTTGTCGTCGACCGGCAGTCCACGTTTTTGCTCTCGGGTACGGGCGACCTGATCGAGCCCGACGACGGCATCGTCGCCATCGGGTCGGGCGGCGCCTACGCGCGGGCTGCGGCCACGGCGCTGGTCGATCACACCGAGCTCGATGCGCGCCGGATTGCCGAGGCGGCGATGCGGATCGCCGCCGGCATTTGCATCTATACGAACGACTCCATTTCCATCGAGGAGCTGTAGCCGATTTCATGGCCGAGCGGCTGCGGACCTGCTAATGCCGATCTACCTGCCCGAGACGGCGGCGTCGACTACCGACTCGCTGACCCCCCGTCAAATCGTTGCCGAGCTCGACAAGTTCGTCATCGGCCAGGCGAAAGCCAAACGCGCCGTCGCCGTGGCGTTACGCAACCGGATGCGGCGCCAGAAACTGCCGCCCGAGCTGGCCGAGGAGGTCGCGCCCAAGAACATCCTGATGATCGGGCCGACCGGCGTCGGCAAGACCGAAATCGCACGCCGGCTGGCCCGGCTCGCGCAGTCGCCGTTCATCAAAGTGGAAGCCTCGAAGTTCACTGAGGTGGGCTACGTCGGGCGCGACGTCGAGTCGATGGTGCGCGATCTGGTCGAGCTCGCGGTGGGCATGGTGCGGGATGAACGGGTCGTCGAGGTGCGGGAGAAGGCGGCGCTGAACGCCGAGGAGCGCATGCTCGATCTGCTGCTGCCGCCGGTGCAGCCCGCGGGGACGAGCGACGAGGCGAAAGCTACGGGTGAGTACGCCCAGCGCACGCGAGAGAAGTTTCGCGAGCAGTTGCGCCACGGCAGCCTCGACACGCGGCGGGTGGACGTCGATGTCCGGGACAAGGCGTTCCCGACGCTGGAGATCGTCGCCGGCTCGTCGATGGAGGAAATCGACATCAACGTGAAGGACATGTTGCCCGGACTGTTTCAGGGGCGTCGCCGGACACGAAACATGTTGGTCCCCGAGGCACTCGACCACCTGGTGCAGGAGGAGGAGCAGAAGCTCGTGGACATGGAGTCGGTCGGCCGCGCCGCGGTAGAGCGCGTCGAACAGGCCGGCATCATCTTCATCGACGAAATCGACAAGGTGGCCGGGCGCGAGGCGGGCCACGGTCCGGACGTGAGCCGCGAAGGCGTGCAGCGTGACATCTTGCCGATCGTCGAGGGGACGACCGTCAACACCAAGCATGGCATCGTGCGGACCGACCACATCCTCTTCATTGCTGCCGGTGCGTTCCATGTCGCCAAGCCGTCCGATCTCATTCCGGAGCTGCAGGGCCGGTTTCCCATCCGCGTCGAGCTGCACGCGCTGGGCACCGAAGAGTTCGTCCGGATTCTCACCGAGCCCCGCGGCGCGCTGGTCAAGCAGTACACGGCGCTGCTGGCGACCGAGGGCCTCGAGTTGCGGTTCACCCCCGACGCGGTGGACCGGGTGGCCGAACTGGCGACCCTCGTCAACGGGCGGGCCGAGAACATCGGGGCACGTCGGCTGCACACCGTCATGGAAAAGCTGCTCGAAGAGATCTCGTTTGAAGCGCCGGACATGAGCGAGACCTCGCTGACCATCGATGCCGCCTACGTCGATCGCATGCTGGCCGAGATCGTCGAGAACGAGGATCTGACGCGTTACATCCTGTGATGGCCTGCCGGCGGCGCTGTGCGGCGTCCTTCGTTGTCGTCCTGCTGCTGCTGGTGGCTTGCGGCAAGAAAGGGCCGCCGCTTCCACCGATCCGCATCGTGCCGCAGCGTCCGGACCAATTCGCCGTGCGCCGCCTCGGGAGCCAGGTGTACCTCCAGTTCGTCGTGCCCACGGTGAACAGCGATGGCAGCACACCCGCCGATCTGTCGGTGGTCGAGGTGTACGGGGTGACCCTCGATCCGCTGCCGCCCGGCGTCAGTCCCCTCACCGATGAAGAACTGGTCGAGGCGGGAACCCTGCTCGCGGTGATCGACGTCCGGCCGCCGCCCCCCCCACCCGCGCCGGTCGATCCGGATGCGCCGAGGCCTCCCGAGCCAGAGGACCCGTTGCGAGACGTTCCCGTGCAGGGGGCGCTCCTGACCGTTCGCGAGGTGCTGGCGGAGGATGCGCTCGCCCCGGTCGACCTCACTGAGATCGACCGGAGGTTCGAGCGCGACGATGACGACGAGGATGAGGTCGAGGCTGAGCGGCCGACGATTGTGGGTCTGCGATGGGTCCCGCCTCCCCTGGCCTTCCCGTTTGTGAACCCGCCGCCGCGTCGGACCTATGTGGCAGTCGGCCGCACGCGAGACGGGGACCTCGGGGTGCTGTCGCCGCGATTGACCGTGCGCCTGGACGCCGCGCCAGTGCCGGCGCCGGTACCCAACGTGAGCTACACGGCGACCCTCGTGACGATCCGTTGGCTGGCGGCACGTGGCGCCACCCGGCCCGTCCAGGAGGTCGTCGTTCCGCCCCCCGCGCCCGCACCGGATCCGGCAGCGCCCCCCGCGCCCCCGCCGCCCCTGGCGTCCACGCCGGCAATCGCGTCGGCGGAGGCGACGACCTACAACATCTACGCGTATGCGCCGGCGCTGGCTGAACCCGGGGCGGCCGAGGTGATGCCGACACCCCTCAATGCGACCCCCCTCACGGATTTTGAATTCGCGGACGCCCGGGTCGAGTTCGGCACCGAACGCTGCTACGTCGTCCGGACGATCGCCGTCGCCGACGGCGATTCGGTGGAGAGCGAGGCGTCGCTGCAGACCTGTGTCGAGTTTCAGGATACGTTCCCGCCGGCGGCACCCGGGAGTCTGGCGGCGGTCGGCGCCGGCGGGACCGTCAGCCTCATCTGGGAGCCGAACACGGAGGCTGACCTGGCGGGCTATCTGGTCTTGCGCGGCACGGCGCCTGGTGACACACTCCAGCCCTTGATGACGGAGCTGTTGACCGAGACGACCTACCGGGACACGACCGGGTCGCCGGGCGTCGCCTATTTCTATGCGGTGGTCGCGGTGGACACCGCCACGCCGCCGAACGTCAGCGAGTTGTCGAACCGCGTGACCGAGTCGCCGCAGTAGCCGATTCGAGACCGCGTAGTGCAGGAAGGAGCGCGCCGATGAAGTTGTTCGTCGATTCCGGCAATATCAGCGACATTGCTGGCCTCATGCCGCTGGGAATCGTGGATGGTGTCACGACGAATCCCTCGCTGCTGGCCGCGGCCGGCGGCGACCTGAGGGCCCGGCTCAAGGAGATCTGCGGGTTGGTCAAGGGGCCGGTCAGCGCCGAGGTCGTGGCGACCGACGTCGCGGGCATGGTTCGGGAAGGCCGCGAGTTGGCGGGAATCGACGAGCACATCGTCGTCAAGGTTCCGTTCGGCAAGCCGGGCGTCGAGGCGTGCGGGACGCTGGCGTCTGAGGGCATCCGCGTCAACGTGACCCTCGTCTTTTCGGCCACCCAGGCGTTGTTGGCCGCCAAGGTCGGCGCCACGTTCGTCAGCCCGTTCGTGGGCCGGTTGGATGACATCGCGACGCCGGGCATGGACCTGATCGGCCAGATCATCGACATCTACGAGAACTACGAATTTGGAACCGAGGTGCTGGTGGCGAGTGTGCGCGGTCCGATTCATATCGTCCAGGCCGGTCGGCTCGGGGCCGACATCTGCACCTGTCCGCCCGCCGTGATCGACGGGCTGTTCAAGCACCCGCTGACCGACATCGGCCTCGAGAAGTTCCTCGCCGACTGGGCGAAGGCCCAGGCCGCCAAGGTCTGATCCCCGAGGCGACGGGCGTCATGGACTCACGCCAGAAGACCCTTGCCGACCTCGATCGGCGCGCCGACGAGGCGGGTGGCGAGGCGCGCCGCGCCCGGCAGCACGACGCCGGCAAGCTGACCGTGCGCGAACGGATCGACCTCCTGTTCGATCCGGTCACCTTCCAGGAAATCGACCGCTTCGTGACCCATCGGTGCCGGGACTTCGGCATGGAGGCGCAGGTCGTGCCGGGGGACGGCGTCGTGGCGGGCTTCGGCCGCGTCGATGGCCGTACAGTCTTCGCGTTCGCCCAGGATTTCACGGTGTTCGGCGGGTCGCTCTCGGAAACCAACGCCGCAAAGATCGTCAAGGTGATGGATCAGGCGGTCAAGATGGGGGCGCCAATCGTCGGCCTCAACGACTCGGGCGGTGCCCGCATTCAGGAAGGCGTGCTGGCCCTCGGCGGTTATGCCGACATCTTCCTGCGCAACACGCTGGCGTCCGGCGTCGTGCCGCAGATCTCGGCGATCATGGGGCCGTGCGCCGGTGGCGCGGTCTACTCCCCGGCCATTACCGATTTCACCGTGATGGTGGATGGCACGAGCTACATGTTCATCACCGGACCGGACGTCATCCGAACGGTCACGCATGAAACGGTGACGATGGAAGCGTTGGGCGGTGCGACCTCCCACAACGCCACGAGCGGTGTGGCGCACTTCAGCGTCGAGGACGATCGCGCCTGTCTGTCGCTGCTGCGCGAGCTACTCGGCTTCCTGCCCAGCAACAACCTCGACGATCCGCCAGTCGTGGCGACCGCCGACCCGATTGATCGCAGCGACGAGGCGCTCGACCGGCTGGTGCCGGAGACCCCGACCCAGCCATACGACATGCTCGATCTCGTGCGGACGGTGGCGGACGACGGGCGGTTTCTGGAGGTGCACCGGCAGTTCGCCCGGAACATCGTCGTCGGCTTCCTGCGGCTGGCCGGCCGCACCATCGGCGTCGTGGCCAATCAGCCGGCCCATCTGGCGGGGGCGCTCGACATCGACGCGTCGGTCAAGGCGGCGCGGTTCGTACGGTTCTGCGACGCGTTCAACATTCCGCTGCTTACCTTCGAGGACGTGCCGGGCTTCTTGCCGGGTACCCAGCAGGAGTGGGGTGGCATCATCCGCCACGGCGCGAAGCTGCTGTTCGCCTATGCGGAGGCGACCGTGCCGAAGGTGACGCTCATCACGCGCAAGGCCTACGGCGGCGCCTACTGCGTGATGGCGAGCAAGCACCTCCGCACCGATCTGAACTACGCGTGGCCCACCGCGGAGATCGCCGTGATGGGCCCGGAAGGGGCCGTGAACGTGCTCTTCAAGCGCGAACTCGCGATGGCGTCCGATCCGGACGCGCTACGGGCCCAGAAAGTCGTGGAGTTCCGGGAGAAATTCGCGAATCCCTACGCGGCCGCCGCCCGCGGCTACCTGGATGCCGTGATCCAGCCCCGCCACACCCGCCACACGCTCGCGACGGCGTTTGCCAGCCTGGCGGGCAAGCGCGACAAGAATCCTCCCAAGAAGCACGGCAACATCCCGCTCTGAACTTAGTACGTAGGTGGGGCTCCGCCCAGACCCCGGCTCGGTCGCTCTCGCGGGGGCCCAACCGAGCCGCGGCGGACCCGCGCGCGTTCCCCCCAAGTGCTAGAATTGAGGGCAGATCGCGCCCGCTCCGGTCCTTCCTAGCAGACATCCGGCGGACGTTGGGCGCGGGTGTTGACATGAAGGTCCTGGTGGCCAATCGCGGCGAGATCGCCGTCCGCATCATGCGGGCCTGTCGGGAGCTCGGGTTCCGCGCCGTCGCCGTGTACTCGGAGTGCGACCGGTCAGCGCCGCACGTCAGGTATGCCGACGAGGCCTATCCGATCGGCCCGAGCGAGCCGCGTGACAGCTACCTTCGGATCGACCGGCTGCTCGATGTGGCCGAGCGGGCCGACGTCTGGGCCGTGCATCCCGGCTACGGGTTTCTGGCGGAGAACGCCGAGTTCGCCCGTGCCGTACGGGCGGCGGGACGGACCTTTGTCGGCCCGTCGGCCGAGGCGATCGAGCTGATGGGCGGCAAGGTGACGGCGCGTGCCGTCGCACGAGCGGCCGGCGTTCCCGTCGTGCCGGGCACCGACGCGCCGCTCGACCCCGGCCTGTCGGACGAGGCGCTGTCGGCCAGCGCGGGCGCGATCGGCTACCCGCTCTTCGTCAAGGCGGTCGCCGGCGGTGGGGGAAAAGGGATGCGGGTGGTGCACGAGCCGTCAGCGCTGGTCGCCGCGGTTGCGGCCGTGCGCTCCGAGGCCGGTTCGGCGTTCGGTGACCAGACGGTCTACCTGGAGCGGCGGCTGGCAGCCACCAGACACATCGAGATCCAAGTGCTCGGCGACGCGCACGGGACAGTCGTGCCGTTTGTCGAGCGGGAGTGCTCGATCCAGCGCCGCCACCAGAAAGTCGTCGAGGAGTCGCCGGCCGCCGAGATGCCGCTCGAGCGCCGTCGGGCCATGGCCGAAGCGGCGGCATCGATTGCCCGCGCGGTGGGCTACACGAACGCCGGCACGATCGAGTTCCTCGTCGACGAGACAGGCGCCTTCTACTTTCTCGAGATGAACACACGGTTGCAGGTCGAGCACGGGGTGACGGAAGCCGTCACCGGAATCGACCTCGTCCAGGCGCAGTTCACTATCGCGCGGGGTGTGCCGCTCGACATCGATCCAGTGCGGGCCCTGACGCCGAACGGCCATGCCATCGAGTGTCGCGTCTACGCCGAAGATCCCGATGCGTCGTTCCTGCCCTCACCCGGGCGAATTCACGAACTGCGCGCGCCGTCGGGGCCGGGCGTGCGCGACGACAGCGGAGCGGTGGCTGGCAGCGAGGTACCGGTCTTCTACGACCCGCTGATTTCGAAGGTGGTCGCTTGGGGCATAGACCGCGCGCAGGCCATGGCGCGGATGCGGCGGGCCGTGGACGAGTACGAGATTCACGGCATCAAAACGACGATTCCGTTCTTCCGGTGGCTGCTGCGCAACGAGGCGTTCGCCAGCGGACCGGTGGACACGACCTTCATCGACGCCACGCTCGCTGCCCGCGGCGGGCGTCCGTTCGTCGAGCCGTCACCAGAGGCCGAGGAACTGGCCGCGATCGGGGCGGCGCTGTATGCGTTCTTCGAGGCGGGGCCTGGCGAGGGCACGTCGTCGGCCTCGGTTTCGGCCTGGCGGCAGGCGGCGCGCGCCGACAGCCTGCGCGCCTGAGTTGACGCGCGATGCGGCTGAAGATCGAGATCGGTGGGCGAGTACGAACGGTGGCGGTCGAACGGCCGAGTGCCGCGTCTGACCGGTTCGTCGTCACGGTGGATGGATCCCGGCACGACCTGGATGTGCGCCGGCTCGACCGCGCGACGCTCTCGGTCATCCGTCTCGATGGCTCGCCGGCGCGGACGAGCCACGAGCTGACGATCGTCGAAACCGGCCTGCGCGGGCGATACGACGTCCAACTGCGTGAGGGGGTGTTTCGGACGGCGGTCGACGGCCGACTGCGATTGGGACCCCCGGCGGAGCGCCTGCGGACAGGCCGGCAGGTCGTCACGGCCCCCATGCCGGGCCGGGTCGTCCGCGTTCTCGTGGCGCCGGGAGACGAGGTCGACCAGCGCCAGGAACTGGTCGTCGTCGAGGCGATGAAGATGGAGAACGCGCTGGGGTCGCCCAAGGCCGGCCGGGTCGTCGAGGTGGCCGTTCGTGAAGGCATGACGGTCGACGCCGGCCAGATGTTGGTGGCTATTGAGTAACCGCCCGCGCGGGATGTCCGATGTCCGGCGTGACGGTGGGGACGGTGAGGCGCCAAAGATTCGATGACCGACACGCCGCGTGACCTTCCGGTCGAGGCGAACGCGTCCGGCGCGCCGGTGCGCGGACGGTGGAAGTACGCGCGGCTGACCCTCGCGTTGGTCGTCGCCGCGGTGGCCGCGTTCATCGTGACGACGGTCACCGTGGATCTGGGCCCGGCCTTGCGGGCCCAGGCGGAGCGGGGCGGGTCCGCCATGGTCCGCCGGCCGATGCACATCGGGAAGCTCTCCGTCTACCTCTTCCTCGGCCGGTTTCTGATCGAGGATCTCGTCATCGAGGGGCCGACGCCCGCCGATCGTCCGTTCCTGCGCGCGGACCGTATCGTCGTGTCCATGCCCTGGTCGTCGCTGTTCCGCCGTGAGGTGCTCTTCGATTCAATCGAGATGACCGACTGGCACATGGTCGTCGAGACGTTCGCCGGTGGCCGACATACCTTCCCCGACCTGGACGGTGATCCGTTGGACGCCGATGCCGCCGAGACGGTCGGGCGCGAGGACCGACGCCGGTTCGTGACCACGCTCAGCTACGTACGGGCGCATCGCGGGACGGTCACCTACGAAGACCACGGATCGCCGTGGAGCATCGTCACGCGGAATCTCGACGTCACCGTCACGAAGATTCTCGACTATCGCGGGCACGCCACATTCTCGGACAGCACGGTCCAGGTCAAATCGTTCGAACCGATGACGGCCCACATGCAGGCCGACTTCAGAATCGAGGGCGGCCACGTCGTGTTCGACCGGCTGGACCTGCAGACCGACGGCGCCGATTCGCACCTGATCGGCGGGTTGGACTTCGGCAACTGGCCGGAGCAGCAGTACGACGTCCGGTCGGATCTGGACCTTCCCGTGCTGCGCGACATCTTCTTTGCCGGGGACGACTTCACGGTCGGCGGCACCGGCCAGTTCGAGGGGGTCTACCACGTCTTCAAGGGCGGCTACGATCTGCAGGGAGAATTTCAGAGCGGCTTGACGACGATCAACGATCATCCGTTCCCGGCGCTCTCCGGGTCGGTGCACTGGCGCCCTGACGGGCTCGACGTGTTCGACGCCGCCGCGGCGCTTCACGGCGGGGCCCTGGAGTTCGAGTACGCGCTGACGTCGCCGGACCTGCCGGGCGGCAACACGGCGCGCTTCGACGCGAGCTACCAGGACGTCGATCTGGCGGCGCTCACCGATTTCCTCGAACTGGAGGGCGTTCGCCTCGACGGCCGCGGCGCGGGCTGGAACCGCGTGTCGTGGCCACGCGGCCGTTTCCGGGATCGCCTCGGCGAGGGACATCTGGAGGCCGCTCCGCCCGGGAACGTGCGGCTGCAGGCGGCGGCGCTCGACCGGTTCGTCGCGGCCCGCAGCCCGCGGCCCGCGCCCAGCCCGGCTGCCGGCTACACGCGATTTCCGGTCGGCGGATCCGTGGACTACCGGCTGGGGCCGGAGCGGATCGACATTACCGCCGGCAGCTGGGTCGCGACCCCGGGGACGCACATCGCGTTCGAGGGGCGCACGCAGTACGGCGGCGAGTCGGAGATCCCCTTCCACGTGTCGAGCGGCGACTGGCAGGAGAGCGATCGGTTGCTCGCCGGCCTGCTCACCGCGTTCGGGCGGCCCACGCGCGCCGTCACCATCGGGGGCGTCGGTACGTTCGACGGCATCATGCGGGGGCCGTTTTCGAATCCGCGCGTCGAAGGCACGTTCAGGGCCCAGGACCTGCGGCTCTGGGACGTGCGCTGGGGACGCTGGGTCGGTGACGTCGTCGTCGAGAACGGCTACGTCGACGTCGCCGACGGGTTCGTCCAGGACGGCAACTCGGAAATCCGGCTCGCCGGCCGGTTCGCCTTCACCTACCCGCGGGCCGACGGCGGCGAGGAGATGAACGCGACGTTCCAGGTGACCGACCGGCCCGTCGTCGACCTGCTGAAAGCCTTCGGTCAGGAGGCCTATCGGGTCGACGGACTCCTGTCGGGAGAGTTTCACCTGCAGGGCCCGTACACCGCGCCGGTCGGCTTCGGCCGGATGTCGGTACGTGAGGCGACGGCCTACGGCGAGCCGATCAGCTCTGGGTCAGCGGGTCTGCGCTTCGAAGGCGGCGGTGTCCGGCTCGACGGTGTCGAGCTGGTGAAAGGTGGCGGGCTCATCACGGGCGCCGCATTCGTCGAGTGGGATGGGACCTACACGTTCAGCGCCGACGGCCGCCGGATTCCGATCGCGGACCTGACGACCGTGCAGAACCCGCGCGCGCCGCTGTCTGGCACCTTGGAGTTCACCGCGTCCGGCGTCGGGGAGTTCGAGGCGCCGCAGTACGACGTGCGCGGACGGATCGACGATCTGTTCATCAGCAACGAGTTAGTCGGGCAGATCACCGGGCGCATCGGCGTGCGGAACGAGGATGCGACGTTGGAGATCGAGGCGGCGTCTCCGCGTCTGGCGGTGTCGGCGATCGGCCGGGTAGCGCTGACGCCCGCCGCCGACGCCGAGCTGACGGTCCGGTTCACGGACACGTCGCTCGATCCGTACGTGCGGATCTTCGAGCCGCGCCTCCAGCCGGTCACCACGGCGGTGGCCAGCGGCGTGCTCCGCGTTGTCGGCGAGCTCGGCGACCTGGAGCATCTGCTGGTCAGCGCCACCGTCGAGCAGATCCACCTGACGCTGTTCGACTACGAGGTTCGGAACGAAGGACCGATCCGGATGGCGCTGGATCAGGAGGTCGTCCGCATCGAGCGCATGCAGTTGGTGGGTGACGGCACGGCGCTCGATCTCACCGGCGAAATCCGCCTCCGGCTGAACGAGGTGGAGTTGCGGGTGACCGGCGACGCCAACCTGGGGATGCTCCAAGGGTTCATCGGCGACATCCGCAGCTCGGGTAGCGCGGAGCTCGTGGCCGAGGTCCGCGGGTCGATCGAGGCACCGGCCCTCACGGGGTTCGCGGCGGTGAGGGACGGCCGGATCCGGCATTTCTCGCTGCCCCACTCGCTCGAGACGATCAACGGCCGCATTCTCTTCGATGCCGACGGCATTCACCTCGATGACCTCGCGGCGTCGCTGGGCGGCGGACCGATCCAATTCGGTGGCCGGATCGGCCTCGACGGGTACCGGCCCGGTGAAATGAACGTGACCCTCACCGGTCAGGACCTGCAGCTGCGCTATCCGGAAGGGTTCCGCTCGGTCATCGACGTCGATCTCTCCTTGCAGGGGCCGGTCGGCGATCCGGTCCTCGCCGGAAGCGTGGAGGTGACCGACGCGACCTGGGTCCAGCCGTTCGAGGCCGACACGGGGTTTCTGAGTTTTGGCGGTGAGGCCGACACGGCCGATCCGGGGAGCGACGCCGAGCCGGTGTTCCCGATGCGATACGACGTGCGGATCAGCGCTCCGGGCACGCTGCGGATCGAGGATAGGAACACGCGCGTTGTCGCGAGCGCCGAGCTGACGGTCCAGGGCACGGTCCAGCAGCCGCAGCTGTTCGGTCACGTCGAAATCGAGCGCGGCGAGCTGTTCTTCGAGGGGAATCGATACGTCGTGACCCGGGGCAGCATCGATTTCACCGACCCGGTGAAGATCGATCCATTTTTCGACGTCGAGGCCGAGACCAGCGTACGGGTTCCCGGTCAGATCTACCGCGTGATCTTCCACGCGGCCGGTACGGCCGAGCGGTTCGTGCCGGACCTGAGCTCCGATCCGCCGCTACCGGAGATCGACATCCTCTCGTTGCTGTTCGGCGACGTCCGCGATCCGGCCGAAGGCGAGTTGCGCGCCATTCGGACGGCCGATGAGACCGAGCAGCAGCTCCTCCAGGCTCGTGCCGCGCAGCTGCTGACGAGCCCGATCGCGTCTGGCGTCGGGCAGGTCGTCCAGGAGTCCCTCGGTGTCGACACGTTCCAGATCACCCCGTCGCTGAGTGATTCGACATCGCGCGAGACGGCGGAGCTGACGCCGACCGCGCGGTTGACGATTGGCAAGCGCGTCTCCGGCCGGGCCTACCTGACGCTGTCGCGGGCCTTGACCGGGACCCAGCAGGATCTGCTCATCCTGCTCGAGTACGATCAGAGTGATCGCCTCTCGTGGGTCCTCTCGCAAAACGAGGATCGCACCTACGCGATCGACTTCCGCGTGCGGCACGCCTTCTAAATGGTCCTGTTCGATCGATCACCAGGTACCGCGGCTCGGGCTCCGTGGGCTGCGGCGCGCCTGGCTGTCGTCGTGCTTGCAGGCTGGGCCAGCTGCGCCTCGGGGGCGGCGGCCGCGGTCGACGACTATCTGGGGCTCCCGATCGTCGAGGTACACCTCGACTTCGGCGACGCCGTGCCACCCCCGGGGGTCGAGGAGCTGATTGTGACGCGCGTCGGCGCGCCGCTGTCGATGGCCGACGTGCGCGACAGCATCTGGCATCTCTTCAGCCTGGCTCGGTTCAGCGACATCCGTGTGGATGCGAGCCCGCGGGAGGGAGGCGTGGCGCTGCGCTACGAGCTGGCGCCGGTGCGAGTCGTCGACCGGATCGAGTTCCGCGGCGACGTGGGGCTGTCTCGAGGCCGCCTGCGTGATGCGATCGCCGAACGCCATGGTGACCGGCCCCAACTCGATCAGATGGGCGATGTCGCCGCGCTGCTGCGCGGGCTCTATGGCGACCACGGATACCCGAACGTGCGCATCGCGATCGCACCGGTCGACCGAGGTGGCGGCCTGACGACGCTGGACATCGAGGTCACCGCCGGGGATCGCGCTCGCCTCGCGACCCTCGCCATCGACGGCCGGGTGCTCCGGCCCGAGGCCGAGGTCTTCCGCCGGGTCGGCCTCCGGATCGGCGGGTACTACGAGCGCGAGCCGCTCGAACAGCGGTTGGCCGACTACGCCGACAATCTCCGGGAGGAGGGCTACTTCGAAGCGGTGGTCAGCCACGCCGTCGCGGTTCGGCCCTCCGGACGCCAGATCGATTTGACCCTGCGGGTGGACCCGGGACCCCGGGTGTCGGTCGAGTTCGAGGGTGACCCGCTCCCGGCGGAGATTCGCGAGACCCTCGTCCCGGTCGCGCGCGAGGGCTCGGCCGATGAGGATCTGCTCGAGGACTCCAGCCGTCGGCTCGAGGATTACCTGCGGCAGCTCGGCTTCCGTCGGGCCCTGGTGGCCTACACGCGCGTGACCGACGACCAAGAGCTCCGGATCGTCTACCACGTCGAACGCGGGCCACTCATGCGGATCGGCAGCATCGAGATTGAAGGCGACGCGGCGCTCCCGCGCGCGGTGCTCGAGGAGCGGCTCGGGGTCGCGCCCGGCGACCCGTTCGTGGAGGCGACGTTCGCCGCGGGTGTCGCCGCCGTGGTCAACGCCTACCGGGAAGCGGGTTACTCGAACGCGCGCGTGGCGACGCAGGCCGTCGAGGAACCCGGTCCATCCGGCTCCGGTCCGGCCGTGCGCCTCCGCCTCACGGTGACCGAGGGACCTCGGATGCTCATCGGCTCGATCACCATCGAAGGCGCGCCCGACTCGGCCTTCGCCGAGCTCGAGGCGACGATCGCGGCGCGGGCCGGCGACGCCTACGTGCGCGCCATCGCGCTGGCTGACCGCGACGCGATCCTGCAGCAGCTGTTCGGCCTGGGCTACGAGGCCGCGGGCGTCCGCGTCGACGCCACCTTCGACCCCGACACCCGTCGGGCCGATCTCATCTACGTGGTCGACGCCGGTCCGCAGATTCTCGTCGGTCACGTGCTGATCACGGGGCAGTTCAACGTCAGCACCGCGACCATCCGCCGCGAGGTGACGCTGGTACCCGGCCAGCCACTCAGCCCGGACCGCTTCGCCGAGAGCCAGCGCCGTCTGGGTGCGTTGGGGCTGTTCCGACGGATCCGTCTCACCGAGGTCAGGCATGGCAGCGATATCCGTCGCGACGTGCTCGTGGCGGTGGAGGAGGCGCCGGCGACCACCCTCGGCTACGGCGGCGGGTTCGAGGCGGGCACCAGGTTGCGGCGCGGGAGCGACGGGGACGGCAGCGCGGTCGAGCGCTTCGAGGTCGCGCCGCGCGGGTTCTTCGAGGTCGGGCGCCGCAACCTGTGGGGCAAGAACCGCTCGATCAACCTGTTCACGCGGGTCAGCCTTCGGCCGAGCAACGCCGAGGAGGATGCGGACGGGTTCGGCTTCAACGAGTACCGGGCGCTGCTGACCTTCCAGGAGCCGCGCCTCTTCGGCTCGGCAGCCGATTTGATCGTGTCGGCGTTCATCGACCAGTCGATCCGGTCGAGCTTCAATCTTGCACAGCGCGGGGTGCGTGCCGAGTGGCGCCGGGTGCTGGCGCCCATGCTGAGCGTCAGCGGCGGGTACTCGTTCAATCAGGATCGATTGTTCGACGAGCAGTTCAATCCAGAGGAACAGCCGCTCATCGACCGGTTGTTTCCCGGCGTCGCCCTGTCGATCGTATCGGGGACGCTCATTCGTGACAGCCGGGACGATCCGTTCGAGCCGACCCGCGGCGAGCTGATGAGCGTAAACGCCGACATCGCGGGACGTACCATCGGCTCCGAGGTCGGATTCGCGAAGACGCTGATGCAGGGATTTCTCTACCGGCCGCTTCCCGGCTGGTCCGACGTGATCTTCGCGACGGGGCTGCGCGTCGGGTTGGCCACCGGTTTTCCCCGGGCGGTCGTGGTGACCGACGACGACGGGAATCCGATTCTGACCCCAGACGGCCAGCCGGTGGAGACGATCGTGCAGGACCTGCCGGCGAGCGAGCGGTTCTTCGCCGGCGGCTCCACGACGGTCCGGGGCTTTGCCCTCGACCGGTTGGGCGATGAATCGACGATTGACCAAGACGGGTTTCCGCGGGGCGGCAACGGCCTGATCATCATCAACAACGAGCTCCGCCTGCCGATCTGGGGCGGTGTGGGCGCCGTCGCGTTCCTCGACGTCGGCAACGTGTTCAGGACGGTTGGCGCTATGGGCCTCGGCCGCTTGCGCGGCGCCGCCGGCTTCGGCGTGCGCTACCGATCGCCCATCGGCCCGATTCGTGTGGACCTCGGGTTCAAGCTCGATCGGCGTGACTTCGGCAGCGGAACTCGGGAGGGCCTGACCGCCTTGCACGTGAGCATCGGCCAGGCGTTCTGAAGCTGCATATGACTGGTGACGGGCGTCGGCGGACTCGCGCGCGGCGCCGGCTGGGCGCGCTCACGGCGGCCAGCCTCATGCTGGCGCTGCCGGCGCGCGGCGACATCATCGACCGGGTGCTGGCGGTGGTCGGCGGCGACGTCATCATGCTGTCCGATGTGCGAGCGGTCACGACGCTCGGGCTGATGCCGGACACAAGCGGCGATCCCGACGTGCTCACACGCCTCATCGATCGCACGCTGATCCTGGCCGAGGTCAATCGCTTCGTCGTGCCCGAGCCCGACGCCGCCGAGGTCGAGCGCGGGGTCGCGGCGCTGCGAGCGCGGTTCGCGAACCCCGACCGCTTCCGCGAAGCGGTCGAGGCGGTCGGCCTCACCGACACGGGTGTGGCGCGCCTCGTGCGCGACGACCGGCGCATCGACAGCTACCTCGCGCAACGGTTCGGGTCGGCGGTGCAGCCCACCGAGGCCGAGCTGGCGCGGTTCTATCGCGATCACGACGATCGGTATACCGTGGGCGAGGAGCCGCAGCCATTCCAGGAGGTCCGCGAGCAGGTTCGAAGCGATCTGCAGGAGGAGCGCCGGCAGGCGCTCATCGCCGACTGGGTCGGCCGTCTACGTCTCCGCGTGACGGTGACTCGCCTCGAGTGACCACGGCGCCCGTGGGGTCCCTAGTCCGAGCCGAGGCGGCCGGCCTTTTTCAGCGCGCGCGCCGTCAGGTATCCGACGAGGCTGACGGTCCAGATGACGAGGAGCGATGGGATGACCGGTCGCGCGACGTCGAAGCCCACGGTGCGAGCCTCCTTGTAGATCCCGATTGCGATCATCGTGCTGATCCAGGCGAACGGCGTCCCGTAATCCTTCCGGACGACGCGCAGCCAGTCGAACGGTGCTCGGCTCAGCGTTGCACGAACACCGGCCAGTCGGAAGGTGAACCGCGGCACACGGGCGCAGTACTGTCGGTAGTCGTCGCCGAACCGTCCCACCAGGAACTGTTCCTCGGAGCTGACGATCGATCCGTAGACGAACGCGATGAACGGCAGTCCGATCAGGTAGGCCCAGTACTCGTTGACAGCCAACAGCACGCCGACCTGAATACACGCGTTGCCGACGTACAGCGGGTTGCGGCAGTGCCCGAACATGCCGTCCTGGACGAGGTGCTCGGCGTAGGCCGCCCGGTTCTGCCCGCCGCGGGTGATGTAGCTGAGTCCGATCACGAGCACGCGGCAGGCCTGGCCAATCAGTGCCAGGGCCGCACCGGCGCCCAGATAAAGTAGGGCCGTGCGGCGAGCGTCGGCCGACTCCGACGGGCGCCAGAGCGCTGTCAGTCCGAGCAGGACGATCGGAAACAACGCGTCGCGATACCTGAAGAAAAAGCGGCCCAGCCTAGCGAACGAGCTTCCCGCTGGCGTGGCGACGGAGGTCACGACAGGGTGTGGGCGTCGGTGCGACCAGCCGATTTGAGGGCGATCATGCCCGAAAAGTTGTACCACTGGAAGAACGTCTCGACCTGCGAGAACCCCACCTGCTCCAGGAGGCGCTCGTTCTCCTGGCGTCGATACGGGACCAGGATGTTCTCGAGCGCCTCGCGCTTTTGCGCGATCTCGAGGTCGCTGTAGCCGGATCGCTTCTTCATCTCGTAGTAGTGCTTGATGAAGAGCCGGTTGAAGAGCGAGTGTCGGGCCAGGATCTTCTCGATCAAGATGAAGCAGCCGTTGTGGTTCAGCCCCCGATACACCGTTTCGAGCAGGCGATCACGCAGCAGCGGGCGGACGAACTGCAGGGTCAGGCTCATGACGACGACCGACGCCTCTTCGATCATGAGTCCGTGATCCAGGTCGCCCACGCGGAGCTCATACGCGTACGGAAACTTCGCCGCCGTCAGCTTGGCCCGCGCTTTATCGAGCATTTCCTCGGACGAATCGATGCCGACGAACCGCACGTTCAGGCCAGACGGCAGGTGATGGGCGATTGCCACCAACGTGGTACCCGTCGAGCACCCGAGGTCGTAGACCGTCGTTCCGTCCACGGCAAAATCACCCGCGAGTTCGCCGATCAACCGCTGGATTTCCCCGTAGAGCGGCACGGAGCGGTTGAGCATGTCGTCGAAGACCGTGGCGGTCTGGGCATCGAACGTGAAGTCCTCGACGCCACGCTGCGTCTTGGCATAGAGCCGGTCCGAAGAGAGGTCGTCGTCGCGAGGCATGGATGCGTCTCCCCCGAGGTCGACTCGTGTGCTTACACTATCCACCACGGCTCGCCGACACAAGCCAGCGGGCTCATTGCGCCAGATGGCGCAGGATCTCGATCGTGTTGAAGCAGGCGTGGCTGACCATCGGCGCCACGATGCTCCCGCGGGTCAGATACACGGCGCCCCACACCAGGCCGAGTCCCGCCGTGATGACCGCTGCGTCCCACCCTTGCAAGAGGTGGCCTGCGCCGAACGCCGCGCTGAAGACCACCAGCCCGACCATCCGGCCGCCCAGATGGCGTTCGAACCGACGAAGGATGAATGCCCGCTGCATTTCTTCACGGATGCCGCCGGCGACGATGGCCACGAGGCCGAAGGTCACCGCGTCACGCGGCGTCTGCACAAGCGACTCCAAGGGATTGTCGGTCACGTTGTGGAGCCACGGCGCGAACTGCTGAATCAGGACGAAGGCCACCAGGACGAGCAGCACGATCGCGGGTGCGAGAAGCACCCCGAGCCGCGCTTCTCGCGCGACCGGGCGAGTTCCGAGAAAGATCCGGCCCGGCGCCTCCCGGTGTCGCCTGAGGAACCAGAGCATCAGGAAGATGAGCGCCGCCGTGTCGATGAGGGAGAGCGTCGCGACATAGGCCATCGAGAGCCGGCCGTCGCTCAGCAGCGGGCGGAGACCGAGCCAGGCCAGCACCTGGATGAGCAGGAGCTGTGTCGGGACGTCGGAGCAGGCGACGACTTCGGCGAATGCCGCAACACGGACCGGCCAACTGGCGGGCGGCGACGCAGCGCCGGGCTGCGGCACCGTCGTCCCTGGGGCCGGCGATGTCGGGGGGGCGGAGGGCGAGGCGCGCTCGTCATCGGTCATCGGTCATCGGTCATCGGTCATGGTCACGGTCACGGTCACTCTCACCCTCACCCTCACCCTCACGCGCCGGACTGTACCAGCCGTGCCGTTGATCTGGAAGGGCCCCGGCTGCGCTTGTGCTCCGTGAATGCAATATCGGGAGATCAGGCCGGTTTAGCCAACATCTTGCGTTTGCCCTAACAGGGCCCACCATATCTTGTAGTTTGCCGCTTGACAAACCGATAGACAGGACGCATAGTTGTCCGCCGTAGGAGTGAGCGGAGTCCCGCCGAGAATCGTTCCCAGCGATTTCGACCCGGCTCTGGCAGCGGCGCGACCGAGGCCTACAGTAACGATTTTGTCGCATGATGCGATGATGCGATGATGCGAAGATGCGAAGGCCCGAGACTTTGGGGCAAGGTCTCGGGCTCGATTGTCTTCGGAGGGTGAGCATGGACAGAGGCGCAGCCCAGCATCCACACACGACGAGTGTTGGTGCGCAGGAATCAACACGGCGCTCCGTTTCGGTGGCGTCCGGTCTGCGATTTCCGCGCGTATTTACTCGAGCCGGGATCGATCCGTTCGATGAGATTGAATGGGAGCTGCGCTCGGCCGTCATCGGCACTGAGCGCGGCGAAATCGTCTTCGAACAGCGGGACGTCGAGATTCCCAAGGCCTGGTCGCAGCAGGCGACCAACATCGTTGTCTCCAAGTATTTTCGCGGGCAGCTCGGCACGCCGGAGCGCGAACATAGCATCAAGCAGCTCATCGGCCGCGTGGTCGACGCGATCACGCAGTGGGCCAGCGACAAGAAGTATTTCGCGAGCGAGGATGACCTGCAGGCGTTCAGCGGCGACCTGAAGTACCTGCTGGTACATCAACGCGCGGCGTTCAACAGTCCCGTCTGGTTCAACTGCGGGTTCGAGAAGGCTCCGCAGTGCTCGGCCTGCTTCATCAACTCCGTGCAGGACACGATGGAATCCATCCTGACCCTGGCCAAGACCGAGGGGATGCTGTTCAAGTTCGGGTCGGGCACCGGCTCAAATCTCTCGAGCATCCGGTCGTCGCGCGAAGTGCTGTCCGGCGGCGGCACGGCGTCGGGGCCGGTCTCGTTCATGAAGGGCTACGATGCGTTCGCCGGTGTGATCAAGTCTGGTGGCAAGACCAGGCGTGCGGCGAAGATGGTGATTCTCAATGTGGATCATCCCGACATCGAGGCGTTCATCAACTGCAAGGTCGATGAGGAGCGCAAGGCGTGGGCGCTCATCGACGCGGGCTACGACGGTTCGTTCACGGGGTCGGCCTATGCGTCGGTCTTCTTCCAGAACTCGAACAACAGCGTCCGGGTGTCCGACGAGTTCATGCGGGCCGTGCTGGATGACCGCGAGTGGCAGACCCACGCCGTTCGCGACGGCCGGGTCATGGATACCTGTCAGGCGCGCGACCTGATGCACCAGATCGCCGATGCGACGCACGTCTGCGGCGATCCGGGCATGCAGTTCGACACGACGATCAACGATTGGCACACGTGCCCGAACACGGCGCCGATTAACGCGTCGAACCCGTGCTCGGAGTACATGTTCCTGGACGACTCGGCCTGCAACCTCGCGTCGTTGAACCTGATGAGATTCACGGACGAGGCAGGCGATTTCGACCCTACGACCTTCACCGCGGCTGTCCGGACGCTGATTACCGCTCAGGAGATCATCGTCGACAGCGCCAGCTATCCGACCAAGGCGATCGATCGGAACAGCCGCGACTACCGGCCGCTCGGCCTGGGCTACGCGAACCTGGGCGCGTTGCTCATGTCGCGCGGACTGCCGTACGACTCCGAGGCCGGCCGCGATTACGCGGCCGTCATCACGGCGCTGATGACGGGTGAGGCCTACGCCCAGTCAGCCCGGATTGCCCGCGACCACGGCGGCCCGTTCGTTGGCTACGAGACGAACGAGGAACCGTTCCTCCGCGTCATGCGCAGGCACCGCACCGCGCTCAAGGACGTGGACCGGACCAACGTGCCGCGTGATCTCTACGCCGCGGCCAAGCAGGCCTGGAACGACGCGGTCGATCTGGGTGAGGAGTACGGCTACCGAAACGCGCAGGCCACAGTGCTCGCGCCGACCGGTACGATCGGGTTCATGATGGACTGTGACACGACCGGCGTCGAGCCAGACATTGCGCTGGTCAAGTACAAGAAGCTCGTCGGCGGCGGCATGATGGAAATCGTCAACCAGACCATCCCGACGGCGCTGGAACGCCTGGGCTACGAGCCGTCGCAGGTCGGCGAGATCGTCGCCTACGTCGACGAACACCAGACCATCGAGGGCGCGCCGCACCTGAAAGACAAGGACCTTCCGGTCTTTGATTGCGCCTTCAAGCCGGCGCAGGGCGAGCGGTCGATTCACTACATGGGCCACATCCGGATGATCGGTGCGACCCAACCGTTCATCTCCGGCGCGATCTCGAAGACGGTCAACGTGCCGAAGGAGGCGACGGTCGACGAGATCCAGCAGGCCTACATCGACGCGTGGCGGCTCGGCACCAAGGCGGTGTCGATCTACCGCGACGGCAGCAAGCGGACACAGCCACTGAATACGTCGCGCGACGCGAAGACCGGCCTGGTGGCCGAGGTCGAGGGACTCGTGGCGCAGCCGATCCGGCGGCGCCTGCCCGACGAGCGTCACGCGATCACCCACAAGTTCGAGATCGCCGGGCACGAGGGCTACATCACCGTCGGGTTGTTCGAGGACGGCTCGCCCGGCGAGATCTTCCTGGTCATGGCCAAGGAGGGCTCGACGATCTCCGGGTTCGCCGATGCGTTCGCGCAGGCGGTCTCCTACGCGCTGCAGTACGGCGTCCCGCTACAGGTCCTGGTCGACAAGTTCAGCCACGTGCGGTTCGAGCCGTCGGGCGTGACCAAGAATCCGAAGGTGCGGATCGCGAAGTCGATCGTCGATTATATTTTCCGATGGATGGCGACGAAGTTCCTCTCGCGCGAAGCGCAGTTCGCGGCGGGCGTCAATCAGCCGATTTCGCCGGAAGAGCCCAGCGTCGAGGAGCCGAAGCTGCCGTTGGACCAGACGGGTGGCAATGGTTCGGGTGGGGCGACGTCGGCGTCGTTCGCCGCCATCCAGAACCAAGAGGACGCGCCGCCGTGCTCGAACTGCGGCGAGATCATGGTACGCAGCGGCAGCTGCTACAAGTGCAACAACTGCGGGACGACGAGCGGCTGCGCGTGAACAAGGCGTCTCCTAACTTCTAACTCCTAACTTCTGCCTTCTAGCTCCCGCCGTTCCCCCACGTACGCCAGCAGGACGAGCAACGCCGAGAACCCGGCCTGGACGATGAGCGGCAGCGGGAGCACGCGGCCGTGGACGTGCGCCGAGTTGTAGAGGGCCGTGGCCTCGAGGCCGAGCAGTGCGCCGATGGCCAAGATCAGGCCGCCCGGGATGAGGACCCGAACGAAGGCGGCCGAGACGGTCAGCAGCAGGCCGAAGATGATGAGCGCGAGGTCGGCCCAGAAGTCCAAGGACTCCGGCCGGAACAGATCGACCGCGCCGTAGATCGCCGAGTAGAGTCCGTAGCCCGCCAGGCCGAGCGTCGCCGCCGTCAACATAGTGATCCAGTGTTGTATCATGCGTCCCGCATGCAACGTCGCTGGAGGCGCTTCGCGCGCGCCGTCATCGTCGCGACGGCAGTCGCCGGCGCGGCCTTCGACCGACAGCCAGCTGTCAGCCACACCCGACTCGTCGACATCGACAGGTGAGCAGATGGATCTTCAATTGACCGACAAAGTGGCGATCATCACTGGCTCGAGCAAGGGCTTGGGCTTCGCGAGCGCCAAGGCACTGGCGGCGGAAGGGTGCCGCGTGACGATCTGCGCGCGCACGGCCGGTCGATTGGCCGACGCCGAGGCGGAGTTGAAGACGGAGACGGGCCGGGCCGATGCCGTGCTCGCCGTGCAGGCCGACCTCACGACGCCCGAGGGCGTCGCTGCCGTCATCGACAGAACGGTCGAGACGTTCGGTGGTCTCGACATCCTGGTCAACAGCGTCGGAAAGGCGGGCGGAGGCGACATCGTCGGGACGACCGACGACGAATGGGGCGCGGCCTTCGACCGGACGCTCTATCCGGCCATTCGCGCATCGCGCGCCGCGATTCCGCACCTCCGCAAGCGGGAGGGAAGCGTCATTCTCATCATCGCGTCGATCTGGGGTCGCGAGTCGGGTGGCCGGATGACCTATAACGCCGTCAAGGCCGCAGAGATCAGTCTGGGCAAGTCGATGGCGCAGCAGCTGGCGCCAGAGGGCATCCGCGTCGTGAGCGTGGCGCCGGGCTCGATCTCGTTTCCGGGCAGTTCCTGGCACACGCGCCAGCAGGAGGATCCGGAGGGCATGGCGAAGTTCGTCGAGCGCGAGCTGCCGTTCGGCAGGTTCGGACGGGCGCGGGAAGTGGGTGAGGTCGTGGCCTTCCTGGCCTCCCAGCGGGCGAGCTGGGTCAGCGGCGCCTGCGTGACGGTCGATGGCTGCCAGTCACGCTCGCTGATCTAGCTAGGAGCCTCCTGGAGGCCGGTTTCCAGACGTTCCCGGACGGCGGATGACCCCCCCACCCATACCCCAGGGAGTGGCAGCCTCACGCTGCGCCCCCACAGCTTGACGCGGCTGGAGGCACTTTCGCCTCTTGATCGAAAGTCTGGCGCCTGCTAGTGTCCTGTCCCATGCCAGCGATCCAGTCGTCTGAACTCGTGACGACCGCCAAGGACCGGTCGATTCAGGAGGCGCTGTCGCACGTGGGCTCGCCGCCCGGGGAGTCTGGCGGGGAGGCCCGGCCGGCTCCGGCGGCACGGGGTCGGGCCGGGGCCCTGGTCACCGCCGTCCACCACGTGCCGGCCCGCGCCGCCCGCACGGTGCCGTTTCCGGGCGACGTGGCTGCCTGTCTCCGGTTGGCGCTGGCCTCCCGCGGCGTCCAGCAGCTCTACACACACCAGGCGGACGCCTTCACCCACGTGTGGGAGGGACGAAACATCGTCGTCGTGACGCCGACGGCGTCGGGCAAGACGCTGTGCTACAACGTGCCGGTCATCAGCCGCATCCTCGACGATCCGTCGAGCCGCGCGCTGTATCTGTTCCCGACGAAGGCGCTTGCGCAGGATCAGCTCGCCGAGCTGCACGAGCTGACCGAGCAGATCGAGGCGCACTCGGCGCAGGCAATCGGCGTGTTCACCTACGACGGCGACACGCCGCAGGATGCCCGCCGCGCCATTCGGGGCCGCGCGCACGTCGTGCTCAGCAACCCCGACATGCTGCACTCCGGCATCCTGCCGCACCATCCGCGCTGGGCGAAGCTGTTCGAAAACCTGCGCTACGTGGTGATCGACGAGATCCACGCGTACCGCGGCGTGTTCGGGAGCCATCTGGCGAACATTCTGCGGCGACTCCGCCGCATCTGCCGGCACTACGGATCGGATCCGGTCTTCATCTGCTCGTCGGCGACCATCGCGAACCCGCGCGAGCTGGCGGAGCGGTTGACCGAGCGACCGTTCGAGCTGGTGGACGACAACGGCGCGCCGAACGGCGAGAAGGTCTTCGTCTTCGCCAATCCGCCGGTCGTCAACCAGGCGCTGGGGATCCGACGCTCGTATCTGGCCGAGACGCGCCGCATCGCGCTCGAGTTCCTGCGCCGGAAGCTCCAGGTCATCGTCTTCGCGCAAAGCCGTCTGGCCACCGAAATCCTGACGACCTATCTGAAGGACGCGTGTCCGGCCCAGCCGGGCGAGCCGGAGCCGATTCGCGGCTATCGGGG
Source organism: Vicinamibacterales bacterium (assembly GCA_963667915.2). Classification (GTDB taxonomy): domain Bacteria; phylum Acidobacteriota; class Vicinamibacteria; order Vicinamibacterales; family UBA823. The sequence goes on from CAXXNN010000004.1 coordinate 2,779,353, forward strand.
CGGCTACCTGCCGCTCAGACGCCGCGAGATCGAGCGCGGCTTGCGGGAGGGTCGGGTGCGTGGCGTCGTCTCGACGAGCGCGCTCGAACTGGGCGTGGACATCGGCGCGCTCGACGCCTGCGTCATGGCGGGCTATCCAGGTACCATCGCGGCCACCTGGCAGCGCGCCGGACGCGCCGGGCGGCGGTCGGGCCGCTCGGCGGCGGTGCTCGTGGCCAGCAGCGCGCCGCTCGACCAGTTCATGGTGCGGCATCCGGACTATTTCTTCGAAGCCTCGCCGGAACACGCGCTGATCGATCCGGACAACCTGCACGTGCTGCTCGACCACATCAAGTGTGCCGCGTTCGAGCTGCCGTTCGACGAGGACGAGGCCTTCGGCCCCGACGGCTTGCCGGGCATCCTCGGGCTGCTGGCCGAGGAAGGTTTCGTGCATCGGTCGGACGGGCGGTGGCACTGGACGCACGAGTCGTATCCGGCCGATGCGGTCAGCCTGCGCTCGGTCTCGTCCGACAACTTCGTCGTCGTGGACACGACCGACGGGGCGAAGGTCATCGGCGAGGTCGACTTCACGAGCGCGGCCGCGACGCTCCACGAGAAGGCGATCTACCTGGTCGAGGGCCGGCTGTTCCAGGTCGAGCGGCTCGACTTCGATAACCGGAAGGCTTACGTCGAGGCGGTCGATTGCGATTACTACACCGACGCGATCACCTACACGAAGGTGGCGATTCTGGATCTGTTCGATGCGGGGGTGGGGGAGACGTCGGTCGCACGAGCGGGCGCGGCCCGCCGATCGCACGGTGAAGTGCACGTCGTCTCCAGGGTCGTCGGCTTCAAGAAGATCAAGTTCTACACGAACGAGAACGTGGGCGCGGGCGAGCTCGACTTGCCGGAGCAGCAGATGCACACGTCGGCCTACTGGCTGACCGTGCCGGCTCGGGTGATGGCGGGACTGCCGTTTCCGGCCGATGCCAAACGGGACGGCCTCGTCGGCCTGGCCCATGCGATGCGCAGTGTGGCCCAGTTGCTGCTCATGTGCGATCGCCACGATGTCGGCGTGTCAATCGACGGCGATGGTTCGGAGACGCCGGTGCTCGGCGGGCCCTCGGGGACACCCTCACGGCTGCCGCCGGAGCCGCAGATATTCCTCTACGACAACTACCCGGGCGGCATCGGTTTCAGCGAGCCGTTGTTCGGCCTGCACGGCGAGCTGCTGGCTAGGACGCGGGACCTGATCGCCGATTGCGCGTGTGAGGCCGGGTGTCCGTCCTGCGTCGGCCCGGCCGGCGATGCCAGCGAGCAGGCCAAGCAGGTCGCGTCGTCCCTGCTCGCCGCGCTCCTGGGCTAGCCGCCGGACATGCCGGATTTGTCGCGCGTTCGCGAGATTCTGAAGAGCGGCCGTGCCCGCGGCACCGCGCCGGCGGGGCCGGTGCCCGGCGGACGGCCGGTCGCGGTGCGTGAGGTGGCAGAGCGGCTCGGCGGCGAACTGTGCGAGAACGAAGGCGGGCGGTACGTGCTGGTTCGCTCCCGCTACGACGGACGACAGGTCTATGGCGGGTCGCCGATTGCCGACTACGCCGCGCTCGATGGCGAAGGGCTCCGTGTCCTGGGCAACATCGCGCAGGCGCCGGTGGCCGAGGGGCCGGTGCTCTTCGTCGACCTCGAAACCACGGGGCTGAGCGGCGGCGCTGGCACGGTCGCGTTTCTGATCGGCGTCGGATTCTTCGACGACGGCGATTTTCATGTCCACCAGTATGTGCTGCCCAGCCTCGGCGCCGAGCGGGCCCAGCTCATGGCGGCGGGGGAGGTGATCCGCGCGGCGCGCACGCTCGTGACCTTCAACGGCAAGTCGTTCGACGTGCCGGTCATGGAAACGCGGTGGGCGATGCACCGAATGTCGCTGCCGTGGGCGAATCTGCCCCATGTGGACCTGCTGCCCCCGGCGCGGCGCTTGTGGCGCCGGCGGGAGTGCCGGCTGACGGCCCTCGAGGGAGATGTCCTCGGCCTGGCCCGGGCCGGCGACGTGCCGGGCGCGGAGATTCCGTCGCGGTATGTCGGCTACTTGCGCCGAGGCGACCCCGCGCCGCTGGTCCCGGTGCTGGAGCATAACCGCCTGGATCTCCTGAGCCTGGCCGCGCTCACCGCACGGGGCTGCCGGCTGGTGGCCGAGGGCGTGGCCAGGGCGTCGGGGGCTGCCCAGTGTCTGGCGCTGGGCGGGCTGTACGAGCGGGCGGGGCGGATCAACGACGCGCTGGAGTGCTATCGCCACGCGGCGGATGGTCGTGCTTCCGACGACGACGACGACGACGACATCCGGGCCGACGCGCTCAGTCGGCTCGCGCGGCGGTCACGGCGGACGCGGCAGTACGGGGCGGCAGCCCGCGACTGGGCGCGCATTCTGGAGCTGCCGGCGGCGCCGGCGCGGATCGTCCGAGAAGCGGTCGAAGCCCTGGCGATCCATCACGAACATCGGCTGCGAGACCTGACGCGCGCGACCGACTTCGCCCGACAGGCCCTGCAGGGCGAAGCCGATCCGAAGCGGCGTGACGCCGTGCGGCACCGCCTGGCGCGGCTGGATCGGAAGCGGGGTGCGCCGCTGCCGCTCCGAGGCTGACCGTGGCATGTGGCGCTGGCCGCGCACGGCGCGGCTCGCGGGGTCCGGAGCGGGGCACTCGGGGTCCCCGCGCAGGCCCCCGCGGGGGTTCGGGGCGAAGCCCCGACGTGAAGAGGTGGTATACTGACCGCTTCCGGCCGGCTGGAAGGAGCTTACCGTGAGGGAAGGGATTCACCCGGAGTACTTCGATGTCGACGCCCGCTGTGCCTGCGGCGCCACCTGGAAGACCCGGTCGACCAAGAAAGAGCTGCGCCTCGAGATCTGCTCGAACTGCCACCCGTTCTTCACGGGCAAGCAGAAACTGATCGACACCGAGGGCCGCGTCGAGCGGTTCATGAAGAAATACGGGGCCCAGACGGTGGCGGGGCAAAAGGAACAGCGCGAGCGGCGGAAGTCGAAACCCAGGGGCCGCAAGTCGGCCACGCTCCCGCGCGTGTCGGGTTAGGCTCGGCTCTCGGCTCTCGGCTCTCGCCTTCTCGTCAGACGGCCACGTCCAGGATCAACCGCCACAACGCCTTCAGCCCGTCCCCGTTCTTGGCCGAGACGAGCAGGACGGGACCGCCGGTCTGCCGGTCGAGCGCCCGCTGCGCCCGCTGTCGCTCTGCCCGCGACAGCGTGTCCGCCTTGGTGCCCACAGCCAGCACACGGAGTCCTCGGCTCACCAGCCACTCGAGCGCCCTGCGGTCGGCGTCCAGGCCAGGATGGCGCGCGTCCACGAGCAAGAGGATCGGCAGAGGCGGCAGTCCGTGGGCGGCCCGCTTGCCCTCGAGCGCGTCGAAGTACTCGCCGGCGCGCGCGGCGAAGACTTCGGCCCGCGCCGTCCCGCCGCGGGCGTAGCCGTATCCCGGCAAATCCACCAGACAGAGCGTCTGTGTGCGAGTGGCCGTGATTCCGACACGGACGCGGTAGAGATTGATGAGATCGGTCTTGCCAGGCGCGCGGCTCGTGCGGGCGAGCGTGCGACGGATGAGCGCGTTGATGAGGCTGGATTTCCCGACGTTGGACCGCCCGACCAGCGCGATCTGCAAGTCGGTCACGCGCGCGACGTCGTCGGCGCTCACGGCGCTGGACGCCAGTTCGGCTGACAGAATCTTCACGGAGACTGTCCGGCGACCGGCATCCTCGGCACCGGGTCAGTGCGTGACCGCGTCGTCTGTTACGGGCGTGGGCTCGGACTCGACCGGCAGATCGGCCCGCAGCGAACGGGTCATCGCGATCTTGAGCACTTCGTCCATCGTCTCGACCGTGTACAGGTTCACGCCGTCGAGCACTTCCTTCGGGATGTCGGCCAGATCCTTCTCGTTGTCCTTCGGCAGGATGATGTTCTTCAGACCGGCCCGGTGTGCGGCCAGGATCTTTTCCTTCAGGCCACCGATCGGGAGCACCTTGCCGCGCAGCGTGATTTCGCCGGTCATGGCCACGTCGCGTCTCGTCTCCACGTTCGACAGCGCCGAGACGAGCGCGGTCGCCAGGGTGATGCCGGCCGACGGACCGTCCTTCGGGATCGCGCCCTCCGGCACGTGCAGGTGCACGTCCGTCTTCCGGTGGAAGTCGCGCGGGATGCCCAGTTCCTCCGCCCGGGTGCGCACGTAGCTCATCGCCGCCTGCGCCGACTCCTGCATCACCTCGCCGAGCTGCCCGGTCAGTGTCAGCCGGCCGCGGCCGGGCATGAGGGTCGCTTCCGTGACGAGCAGTTCGCCACCCGCCTCGGTCCAGGCCAGGCCCGTGGCGACGCCCACTTCGTCCCGCTCTTCGGCCATCGACGGCCGGAACCGGGGCACTCCCAGATACTCGGTGATCTTCTCCGACGCGATCTTCTCGCCGAACTGCTTGCCGTCCCGCACTACCTTCCGCGCGATCTTGCGGCAGACCGACGAGATTTCCCGTTCGAGGTTCCGGACGCCCGCCTCGCGCGTGTAGCGCTGGATGATCGTCTGGAAGGCCTCGGTGGTGAACTGCACGTTCTTGTCGGTGAGCCCGGTCGCCTTCACGGCCTTGGGGGATAGAAACTTCCTGGCGATCTCGATCTTCTCCTGCTCGGTGTAGCCGGCCAGTTGCAGCACCTCCATCCGGTCGCGCAGCGCCTGCGGCACCGTGTGCAGCACGTTGGCCGTGCAGATGAACATGACGTTCGACAGGTCATACTCCGCGTCCAGATAGTGATCGAGGAACGTGTTGTTCTGCTCCGGATCGAGCACCTCCAGCAGCGCCGCCGACGGGTCGCCGCGGAAGTCCATCGACATCTTGTCCACCTCGTCCAGCAGGAAGACCGGATTGACCGTGCCGGCCTTCTTCATCATCTGGATGATCTGGCCGGGGAAGGCGCCGATGTAGGTGCGCCGGTGGCCGCGGACCTCGGCCTCGTCGCGCACGCCGCCGAGCGACAGCCGCACGAACTTCCGGTTCGTGGCGCGGGCGATCGACTTGGCGAGCGAGGTCTTGCCCACGCCCGGCGGTCCCTGCAGCGTCAGGATGGTGCCTTTCGGCTTCTTGACCAGCGTCCGGACGGCCAGGAACTCCAGGATGCGATCCTTGATCTTGTCCAGCCCGTGGTGGTCTTCGTTGAGAATCCGTTCGGCGCGCGTGAGATCGCGGTTCTCGCGCGACTTCTTGAACCAGGGGACGGCGATCAGCCAGTCGATGTAATTCCGCGAGACGGTGGCCTCGGCCGACATCGGGGGCATCGATTCGAGACGCTTCAGCTCCTGGACGGCCTTCTCCTCGACCTCCTTGGGCATCCTCGACTCTTCGATCTTCGTTTTGAGCTCGTCGATCTCGTTGCCCTTGTCCTCCTTGCGTCCCAGCTCTTTCTGGATCGCCCTCATCTTCTCGTTCAGGTAGTACTCCTTCTGCGCCTTCTCCATCTGCTTCTTGACGCGAGATTGGATGCGGCGGTCCACCTGAAGCTTGTCCACCTCGGCCTCGAGGATACCGGCGATTCGGTTCAACCGCTCGAGCGGCGAGATGATTTCCAGCAGGTTCTGTTTCTCATCGACGTCGACCAGCAGATGCGCAGCGATCGTGTCGGCGAGCTTGCCCGCGTCGTCCACGCGCACGGCGGCCACCATGGCGTCGTAGTGAAGATTGTTCGACAGCTTGACGTGCTGCTCGAACAGCGTCACGACGCGGCTCATCGTCTCCTCGACGGCGGAGCCCGTGTCCTTCTGCTTCTCGACAACCTTCACCACCACCCGGTAGAAGCCCTTGTCTTGCTTCCACTCCATCGCCCGGGCGCGGTCCACGCCCTCGACCAGGACCTTGATGTTGCCGTCGGGCAGCTTCAGGCTCTGAACGATGTTGGCGACGCAGCCCATCGTGTAGATCTCGCTTGGCGTGGGGTCGTCCTTCGCGGCGTCGTGCTGGGCCGCCAGGAAGATCCGCTTGTCCTTCATGAGCGCGTGCTCGAGCGCCCGCGTCGAGGACGGCCGTCCAATGACGAACGGCATCATCATGTGCGGGAAGACGACCACGTCGCGGAGTGGAACAATCGGTATGGTCTCGTAAGCGTCCATGGTATGTGTCACGTCTCCGAAACGGCGGTTGGCGCCGGGCGGACCGGTGTTCAATCAGCCTGCCTTTTCTAGCACGGTTACCGGCTTGTCCTTGGCCAGCACTACGTCGCGCGTGATAACGCACTCCCGAATTTTTTTCTGGCCCGGCAGCTTGTACATGATGTCGAGCATGAGCTCCTCGATGATCATTCGGAGTCCGCGCGCGCCGATCTTCCGGTCCAGGGTCGATTCGGCGATCGCCTCGAGCGCGTCATCCGTGAAGCGCAGCTTGACGTTCTCGTATTCGAGCAGTTTCTGGTACTGGCGCGTGATGGCGTTCCGCGGTTGCGTCAGGATCTGCACCAGGGCCGCTTGGTCGAGTTCGTACAGCGTGCCCATGACCGGCATGCGGCCCACGAACTCTGGAATCAGGCCGTAGCGGATGAGATCGCCGGGCTCGGCCAATTCCAGCGTCGCGCCGATGTCGCGGTCGCGCATCGACTTGATCTCGGCACCGAAGCCCAGTCCCCGCTTGCCGATCCGTCGGCGGATGACCTTGTCGAGCCCCACGAACGCGCCGCCGCAGATGAAGAGGATGTTGGTCGTATCGACCTGGAAGAACTCCTGGTGGGGGTGCTTCCGGCCGCCCTGCGGGGGCACGTTGGCGACCGTGCCCTCCAGGATCTTCAGGAGCGCTTGCTGAACGCCCTCGCCCGAGACGTCGCGCGTGATGGACGGGTTCTCGTCCTTGCGGCAGATCTTGTCCACCTCGTCGACGTAGATGATCCCCTGCTGGCACTTCTCAATATCACCGCCGGCCGCCTGCAGCAGTTTGAGGATGATGTTCTCGACGTCTTCGCCCACGTAGCCCGCCTCGGTGAGCGTCGTGGCGTCGACAATCGTGAACGGGACCGAGAGCAGCTTGGCCAGCGTCTGAGCCAGCAGCGTCTTGCCGGTCCCGGTGGGTCCGATCAGCAGGATGTTGGACTTGGTCAGCTCGATGTCGTTGTTGGTGCGCGCCTGCCGTTGAATCTCGATTCGCTTGTAATGGTTGTAGACGGCGACGGCGAGCTTCTTCTTCGTTTGCTCCTGCCCGATGACGTACTCGTCCAGAAATTTCTTGATTTCCTGCGGGATGGGGAGCGACGACTTGACGCCCGGCCGGCTCTCGAGCCGGTTGTCGTCGGAGATGATGTCGTTGCAGACCTCGACGCACTCGTCGCAGATGAACACGGTGGGTCCGGCGATGAGCTTCCGGACGTCGTTTTGATCCTTGTTGCAGAACGAGCAGCGGAGGATCTCGGAATCACCCTGTTTCTTGACCATGCGTCACACTCAGGCGTCCAGGCGGCCCGCCTCGGTTCAGGCGCGCTGCCTAATCACGTCATCAATGATACCGTATTCTTGGCTCTGCTCGGCGGACATGATGTAATCGCGCTCGGTGTCCTCCTGGATCCGCTTGAGCGTCTGGCCCGTGTGGCGCACCAGAATCTTGTTGAGCCGCTCGCGAATACGGATGATCTCGCGCGCCGCGATATCGATATCCGTGGCCTGGCCGCCCAGCCCGGATATCAGCGGCTGATGGATGACGATGCGCGAGTTCGGCAGCGAAAATCGCTTCCCCTTGGCGCCGGCGGCGAGCAGCACGGCCGCCATCGAGGCGGCTTGGCCGATGCAATAGGTCTGCACGTCCGGCTTGATGAACTGCATGGTGTCGTAGACGGCCAGGCCGGCCGTGATCGAGCCGCCCGGGCTGTTGATATAGAGCAGGATGTCACGGTCCGGGTCTTCCGCTTCCAGGAAGAGCATCTGCGCGATGACCACGTTGGCGATGGCGTCGTCGACCGGTGATCCGATGAAAACGATGCTGTCTTTGAGTAGGCGGGAGAAGATGTCGTAGGCTCGCTCCCCGCGGTTGGTCTGCTCGACCACCATCGGAATCAGCTGAGCCCGCTCGTCGGTCATGGTCGTTCTCGGCACGTCCCTGCACACAACTGCGGTGAAGTGCTCGGCGCATGCGCACCAATCACCCGGCCACCGCCACTCGCGGAGGCGTTACGGGTGCACTACTACGATATCGGCAATTGAACGGGAATCCGCAATGACGGAGCCGCGGCTCACAGTGTCACGATCTTAGCACGCGCCATGAGTAACTCGACCGCCTTCTCGCGCCGCAAGCCGGTTTCGACACGGGCCAGCCCGCCCTCCTGTTCCAGCTTCGCACGCACCGCCGCGGCCGTCCGTCCGGTGCGCTCGGCGTAGCGGGCGACCTCCCGATCGATATCCTCGGCCGATGGGACGAGCGACTCGCGGCGCGCGATCTCGTCGAGGACGAGCGCGCTGCGCACCGCTTCCCGGGCCGGGTCCTGCTGCCGGTCACGGAACTCCTCCCAGTTGACATTGGTCTTCATCGGATCGACCTGCTGCTCGAGGAGCCGCCGCACGAATTCTTCGACTCGGCGGTCCACCTCGCGGTTGACCAGGGCGTCGGGCACATCGAAGGTCACCCGGGCGGCCAGTTGCTTGACCAGGTCGGCGCGCATCTGTCGATCCGCATCCTGCTCCGCTTCGTTCTGCAGATCCTCGGTGACTCGCAGCCGCAGCGCCGCCAGCGTGTCGAAGTCGCCCATGTCCTTCGCGAACTCGTCGTCCAGCTCGGGCACCACACGCCGCTTGAGCGCCTTGACCGACACGGTGTAGTGCACCGTCGTGCCGGCCAGCTCCGTCGCGGCGTGGTCTTCCGGATACGAGAGCGAAAACTCCTTCGTCTCACCGACCTCCAGCCCGGTCACCTCGTCGTCGAAGCCGGGCGGGTTCGCCGAGGCGCCAATTTCGATGGTGATCCCCTCGTGGGTATCGGGCGCCGTCCGGTCGCGGGGCGGCTCGGCGGCGTTCGGGCCAGCGACGACCCGACGGGTCAGATCGAGCACGATCGAGTCGCCAGGCTCGGCCGGCCGGCCCTCCACCGGGTCGACGCGAGCGGCACGCTCACGCAGGCCGTGGAGCGCCTGGTCGACCGCGTCATCACCCACCGTGGCGGGCGGCCGCCGGAGTGTCAGCGTCGTGTAGTCACCCGGATCCACCGGTGGCACCGTCTCGAACGAGGCGGTGAAGGTCAACGGGCGCCCCTCCTCGATGACGACGTCCTTGATGCTGGGAGTGTCGACCGGCTCGAGTCCGCGCTCGCGCAGCGCGTCGTCCACCGCTTTTGGAATCAGGCCGTGCGCGGTGTCGTGCAGGATCTGATCGCGGAAACGCTGCCGCACGTGCTTCGCCGGCACCTTACCGGGACGGAAGCCGGGAATGCGGGCCGCACGGCTGTAGTCACGCGCCAGCCGGTCGATCTCGGCATCCACGACATCGGACGGAATTTCGACGACGAGGCTCTTTTGCGTGTCGTTGACGTCGGTGAACTCGGTCTTCATCTAACTAATTCGGACAGCCTGCGCGTGCGCGGCGGCCTGCCCAGCCGAAGTTGGCTGACTTGCCAGCGCAGGCTGGTGCGAAAGGGGGGATTCGAACCCCCATAGCCCTGCGGCTACCGGATCCTAAATCCGGCGCGTCTGCCAGTTCCGCCACTTTCGCATGCACCGGTCGAGCACGGCGCCGGTCCGCAGGCGCGCGGGAGACACACCAAATTCCTAGTATAACGCGCCGTGCGTACGGCGCGCTGCTAGCAGCTCGTGGTTAAAGTCCGGCGACACACCGAGGGCGGCGAGGCGCCCCCCTGGCGAGGCGCGACGAATGAGAATATCGGGAATATTTGAACGAGGAGCAACGCTGCCAGGGGGGATGCATCGCCGGCCGATCGTCGGCCTCTGTCGCATCTGGTACCATGCGGAGATTGCGATTCGACCAGGGCACCGGTGGGCATCATCTCGCATGATTGCCGATAGTCAGACCCGCGACCGCGGCGCGCGTTTTCTCATCATCGCGGCGAGCCTCGTCATCGTCGTGGCCGGTCTGCGCGCCGCCGGGCAGCTCCTGTTGCCGTTCCTCGTTTCCGTGTTTCTCGCCATCATCGCCCTGCCGCTCATGGTCTGGCTGCAGCGGCGCGGGGCCCCGACTGGCCTGGCCGTGCTGGCGACCGTCCTGACGGCGGTGGCCATCCTGGCGGGCGTCGTCATCGTCGTGGGTCGGTCGCTCAACGAGTTCACGGTGGCCGCCCCCGGGTATCAGGCGCGCTTCCAGGAACTGGCCGGGTCGACCCTGACGTGGCTCGACGCCCGGGGCATCGAGACCCAGGGCTGGGGTGCGCCGGAGTTCCTGAACCCGGGCGCGCTCATGGATCTGGTGGGTGGCACCTTGCGCGCCGTCGCGGCCGTGGCCCAGAACACCTTTCTCGTCATCCTGACGATGGTCTTCATCCTCGCGGAGGCGGCAGGTTTCTCAGGAAAGCTCCGTGCCGCCTTCGGCGAGCGATCCGATCATCTGGAGCGCTTCGGCGTCATGGCCCGCCAGATTCAGCGCTATCTCGCGATCAAAACGCTCATCAGCCTGGGCACGGGCATCCTGGTCGGGCTGTGGGTGTCGGTGCTGGGCCTCGGCTTCCCGCTGCTCTGGGGACTGGTCGCGTTCATCTTCAATTACATTCCGAACCTGGGGTCGATCCTCGCCGCCGTCCCGCCCGTGCTGCTGGCGCTCGTGCAGTTCGGCCCGGGGCGGGCGGCGGTGGTGGTGGCGGGCTATCTCGTGATCAACATCGGCCTGGCCAATTTTCTCGAGCCGTATCTCATGGGCCGGCGGCTGGGGCTGTCGACGCTGGTCATCATCCTGTCCTTGATCTTCTGGGGCTGGGTGTGGGGCCCGGTCGGGATGCTGCTGTCGGTGCCGCTGACCGTGATCGTCAAGATTGCCCTCGAGAACACCGAGGATTTCCGGTGGGTGGCGACCCTGCTCGACGCCAATCCGCTACGGCGCTAGCGTGCTGGGCTCGTACTAAGGGTTGCACGGAGTCGCGACGATGTCTTTGCTGATGTTTCTTGGATTCGGGCAGGCGGAGCCGGCCGATGTCGAGCGCGACACGCAAACGGTGCAGCGGATCATCGACGAACTCGAGCGGCTCGACCCGGATCGCGCCCGGTATCTCGCCGCGTTCGCCTACGTGCTCGGCCGTGTGGCGCACGCCGACCAGCACGTGAGCGCCGAAGAGGTCGCCGTGATGCGGACGTTCGTGCGCGAGTTGGGCCACCTGCCCGAGGCGCAGGCAGTGCTCGTCGTGCAGATCGCCCAAAGTCAGAACGCGCTGTTCGGCGGCACCGAGGACTTTCTCGTGACCCGCCAGTTCAAGGAGATGTCCACACCCGAGCAGCGGATGGAGTTGCTCGACTGCCTCTTTGCGGTCTCGGCGGCCGACGATTCGATCTCCGGCGTCGAGGAGAGCCGCATCCGCCAGATTGCCAGCGAGCTCAGCATCGACCACGCCGCGTTCGTCAAGGCCCGGGCCGCCTATTCCGACAAGCGCGACGTCATCAAGGCCTTCAGAAAAGACGTGAGCTGAGGCGGCGCCCCGGCGTCGGTGACCGGACCCGAGAGCCGACAGCCGACAGCCGAGTCAAAGCACCGGTGGCTGACGGGCCGGCGGCACGGTGATGGTTCCGGGGTTCTCCGCGTCGTACTCCCGAATGAATGTGTCGACCTGGTCGAGCACCACGCTCGTGATGCCGACCCGCAGATCCGCGGCGGGCACCGCCCCGACGACGCCGGCGTGCCACGTGACCGCGTCGGGCACCGCCCGCTCGGGATCGCGCACCAGGCGGCTCGCCTGGCGCAACTGCACCTCGGCGCAGTAGATGTAGATGCCGCTGCCGACCGTCATGTTGACGTTGACGTAGAGGTAGGCGTCGCCGCTGCCGTCCGGGCGCAGGCTGAACCCGGCCTCCCGGAGCCGAGCCTCGACCGTCGAGAGAAGGTTGGCCTCGGTCAGGCCGTCGAGCGAAGCTTCCGGGATCAGATCCTCGACGACCAGCTCGAAGCCGGCCAGTCCGCGCAGGCTCGCGCCGCGGGCGGCCTGGCCGTAGACCGACCCGCCGGCCAGCACGCCGGCCCAGAGCACCAGTGCGGCTAGAACGCGGATATGTCGCATGACCAACTCCTCGATGAACACTCAGGGATGAACACTCAGGCGTACAGCCTACCGGAAGACCAGCGGGGAGTGTCTGCGGGAGTTCTTCCCGAGGCTCCTGTCAGTCCTTGATCTGACGCATCATTGCGTTGAACGCCCGACGTCCGGCCTGGGGGTCGTAGACGATGACCGGCATCAGCCGGCCGCGGATTGTGTCCGGGTTGGCGCGGGCGTAGCCCATCAGCGTCGTCGCCAGCTTTTCCTTGGCGGGCCCCTTGGGGTCGTCACGGGGCACGCCGGTGAGCAGGTCGTTCAGCGACAGGGCGTTCGCTTCGCCCCAGAGCAGCGCGTCGACGACCGCCCCTTTCAGCACGTTCTGCGCGAAGTTAAAAAAGAACGACAACGGCGAGTAGGCGTGGTCGGTCGGCCGGAGCGGCTCGAACTCCTCGATGAGATCGCCGCGACACGCCTGGAAGCCGTCGACGAACACCTTCCGCTCGGCGGCCGTGGTCGACAGCGACGCCGGCGGGCGGTCGCCCACGAACGCCGTCGCGTCGCAGGACAGGGCGTTCACCATCGCCTCGACGATCGTTTCGCGCGCGGCGTCCGCGGTCCCCGTGTCACGAAGCCGCAGGTACTCGCGCATAACGCCCGCCAAGGCGTAGCAGACCCACGGGTAGTCGGTCACGTTGTCGTGGCGCATGAGCACCGTGTCCCGGCCGTAGGTGGCCTCGAACCCGAATCGCAGATGCGCGCCCATGCTCTGGGCGTGCACCCGCGAGAGCTTCGCCTGATGCGATCGCGCGAGCGCGCGGGACCGGTGGAGGAGGGTGGCGTAGCCGTCCTCGTTCGGTTCGTAGTGCGACGTGGCGATCAGGATGAGCGTCTCCACGTCGTCAGCAAACCGTTGGCCGCTCCCGTACTCGCCCTGCACTGCGCCGAGCAGCCCGTCGATCCGCTCGAGGTTCGCGTCGGCGTCGTCTTCGTCCCACGCCCTGAGCGCCAGCAGCCCGAGGAGATAGATGAAGTAGTAGTCGAGGAGGATGGCCACCACCGTCGCATCCGCTGGCTGGCGGCCTCTTTCATCGATCAGGTGCGTGACGACGTCGACCGGAATCATGTCGGTGTTGACGACGCCCCGGACGCCGTCCCAGTCGTGCAGCGCGTGAAAGCCGTCACGGCGGGTCTTGGTGTCGTACGGTGCGACGAACGACAGGTCGACTCGGCGTTCGGCCGCGCGCCAGGCGTGACGCCGCATAGCGTCGCGCAGCCGTTCCAGGGCCTTGCCCAGCGTGGGGGCGTCGGCGAAGTCCGCGGCGAGGGTCCGCCGAAACGGGCCGTCGAGCGCCGTCTGGACGAGTGCGCACGCGTCGTCGAACGGGACGGTCGGCGTCGTGGAGCTCCCTGTCGTCGCCATGCGCCCGGCCAGTATAGCGAACGCGTCACGGGGGTTGGCGTCGAGCCGGCGCACCCCCGAGCGCGCTATACTCCGCCATCGAGAGCCATGACACAGCGACACATGCGCGGTCCGGGCCGCTGGCCGACAGGCCTCCGAGCCGCCCTCACCGGGGGCGCGCTGGTGGTCCTGGCGGTGGCCGCGGCGTGGGGCACCTCCCGACTGATGTCGCCCGCCGTGCCGGTCGCGCGGTCGCCCAGCGTGGCGCTAGCGCCGCCCAACCTGCCGGACCGGATGCCGGCGTCGCTCGTCCGGGTGCTCACCCGGGCCGACCAGGCGCTGCGCCGCGCCATCGCCGATGGGGCCGACGCGGCCGTGGTCGGCCAGGCGGCCGGTCGTCTGGGACAGCTCTACCAGGCGAACCTCGACGGGGTCCGCGCGGAGCAATGCTACGAGCTGGCCCTGACGCGGGACGCGGAGAATCCGCGCTGGACCTACCTCCTGGCCCTCGTGCGACAGGCGCGCGGCGAAAGCGCATCGGTCACCGCGCTCCTGGAGCGGACGGTCCAGCTGGCCCCGGAGTATTCCCCCGCCTGGCTCAAGCTGGCCGACAACCAGTTCAAGCGGGGGCTGGACGACCGCGCGCGTGCGAGCTACGACCGTCGGCTGGCGCTGTCGCCGGACGATCCGTATGCCCGGTTCGGACTGGCGCGCCTGGCGGTGGGCCGGTCGGAGTGGGAGGTGGCCCAGCGTCATCTCGAGCGCGCGGCAGCCGGCGAGTCGTTCGATGCCGTCTATCGTCTCCTCGCCTCGGTGTACGAGCAGTTCGGGCAATCGCCTCAGCAGCAGGCGGCGCTGGCGCGCGCCGAGGACGCGCGTCGGTTCTTGCCCGCCCCCGATCCCTGGTTCGACGCACTGCTCGAGCAGAGCCACGACGTGCCGTGGCTCCTGCTGAACGTCTCGCGGTATGCGTCGGCGGGGCAGGCCCCGATGGCGCAGCGGATCCTCGAGCGCGCCCGGCGGCTCGATCCGGACAATCCCGAGGTCTACGTGGCCTTCGGCCGGTACGCCTCCGACCTGACGCAAGCGCGTGCGGCGCTCGAGACCGCCGTGTCCCTGGCGCCCGACCATGCCGCCGCGCATGTCTCGCTAGGCGAGATGCTGTTGCGGGAGAACCGCCCGCGGGATGCCGAGGTCATCCTTCGGAAAGCGATCGCGCTCGAGGCCGACCTGGCCGTCGCACACAAGAACCTCGGCCTCGCGGTGGCCGCCGCCGGCAGATTCCCGGAAGCGCTCGAGCACGTCCGTCGCGCGCAGGCGCTCTCGCCCAATACCGTCAGCTTCCACTACTCGCTGGCGACCATTCTGCGGCAGGCCGGGCGGCGGGCCGAGGCCGCGCAGGAGCTTCGCCGGATCCTGCAGCGCTGGCCGTCCCACGCAGGGGCCACGCAGGCCCTGGCGGCGCTCTCGGAGGAGTCCTAGCGGGTGGCTTCTGAATCCGTTCAGTCCGGTCCATCCGTTGTCGGCGGTTCGTAGTAGCGTCGATACATCCCCCGCCGGAACACCCACCCGCCCAAGCGCCCGAACCAGCCCAGCACGTGATACATGTGCCCCAGGTCCATGAGCTCGATGAGGTTGCCGTCGAAGTCTTTGGCGAAGAAGAAGGTGTGGCCGCGCGGCGAGCGCTCCGGCTTGCTGACGCACTCCACCCCCTTGCGCACCAGGTAGTCGTACCACTTCTGGGTGTTCCGGACGTTGAACGAGATATGCGTCAGCCCGACCCGGTTCCACGGAATCTCGGCGGGCGGCTGGGCCGGTCGAAACTCGAAGATCTCGAGCACGGCGCCGCCCGGCACGCGAATCCAGCCAATCTTGCAGCTCGGCTGCTCGGCGTCCACCCCGAAAAAGGTCCGGACCCGATCGGGTGGCGTGTCGGCGACGCCCACGAGCGGACACCGGAACACGTCCCAGTAGAAGCGGACCGCGGTGTTGAAATCCGAGACGGTGATACCGCAGTGACTGAAGGATCTCGCACGCACGAGGGGTCTCCTGATTCTGTCAAGGTCTGCCGGCCGGCTCCGAGCGCCCACCCAGCTCCGTGGCCTTGATGTGATCCGCCACTCTGAGCGCCTGCGCCGCGATGGTCAGCCCGGGATTGACGGCGGCCGACGACGGAAAGAACGACGCGTCGACCACGAACAGGTTCTCGACGTCGTGGGACCGGCAGTAGGGGTCGAGCACCGACGCGTGTGGGTCGGTCCCGAAACAGACGGTCCCACACTGATGCGTCGTGTTCTTCGCCTTCTCGGTGTGGGTCATCACGATCCAGTACCCGAGTCGCCGCAGTATCCGCTTGGTCTCCCGGACCAGCCGCTGGTGCGCGGTCATGTTGTTGGGACGGTAGTAGAGCCGGATCTGCCCATCCGCGTCGATCGTCACGCGGTTGTCCGGCCGCGGCAGATCTTCCGACATGGCCAGCCAGTCGACCCCGCGCGCGACCCACAGGTTGTAGGCCCACAGCGGCATCCAGGGCACCACGGTCTGGGCCATCACGCCATGCGTCCGCCCTTGCGACTGGATCTGCCCGAGCGGGTACCAGTCATCCGGGCCGCGCAGATAGAAGTCGTTGATCCCGACCGTCTTCTGAAACACCGTGTGATTAATCCGGAACGGATGAAACCCTTGTAGCATGGTGGCCAGATGCGCCATGTACCGCCGCCCAACCAACCCCGACGAGTTCGCCAGCCCGTCGGGGTGCCGGTCGCTGGTTGACCGCAGGAGCAGTGCCGCCGAGTTGACGGCCCCGCAGGCGACGACGACGAGTGGAGCCTCCACGCGCCGTGTCTCACCCTGGCGGACCACCTCCACCGCCTCCACTCGCCGGCCGGACGGGTCGGTCAGCAGACGCCGGGCGTAGGCACCGGTCCACAGCGTGACGTTCGGCTGCTCGAGCGCCGGTCGCACGCAGCTGATGTCCGACTCGCTCTTCGCGTGACGCCGGCACGGAAACGAGTTGCACGTGTCGCACAAGATGCACCCGTCCTGTGCGCCCGGGTTCCGCAGTCCGAGCGGGAGGGGCGATGGATGCAACCCCTGCTGCCGCAACTGATCTGTGCACGCGGCCATTCCGTCGGCATGCGGCACCGCCGCATGGGGAAACGGCCCCCGCGGCGCTTCCGTCGGGTCCACGCCGCTCTGACCATGCACCTGATACAGCCGCTCGGCCCGCTCGTAGAACGGCGCCAGCGTCTCGTAGTCGATCGGCCAGGCCGGCGACACGCCATCCAACTGCTCGATCTCGCCGAAATCCTCCCGGCGCAGCCGGTAGAGCACGCTGCCCCAAAACTTCGTGTTCCCGCCGACGCAGTAGTGGGTGTACGGCAGAAACGCCTTCCCGGCGGCGTCGCGCCAGGTCTCGCGCGTGCGGTAGCGCAGATGCTTCCACACCGCCTCGGGATCCCAGTTCTCCTCCTCCTGCGGGACGAAGTCGCCACGCTCGATGATGAGGATCTGTGCCGACGTGTCGGCCAGCGCGTGCGCCAGGGTCCCGCCCCCGGCGCCGGTGCCGATGATGATGATGTCGTAACGCCCGGTCGGCATCTGCAGGGAGACCGCTAGGTCGCGATGGCGGCCGGCCTGGCCGGATCGGCCGTGGCGGAGATCTGCTCCATGAGCCGCTGGTCGGCGATCGCGGTCTCGAGACTCATGTCGGGTGCCCGGTTCGTGCGGATCGCCCCGAGGAAGTCCCGGTACATCGCCTGGTAGCCGCGCATGTCACGGAACCCCGGCAGGATCACCCGCGGCACGCCGATCCCTCTCACCAGCACCAGCGTCCCGTTGGACTCGAACGAGATGATCCCGGCGCGTCCAACCAGCTTCGACACGCGCAGGCCACGCAGCAGCGAGGGGACCTCGCGCGAGTAGAAGAGCGCCCCCACCGCGCCGTTGTCGTACCGGAAGGCCACCATCATACTCTTGTCGCGGGTATCGGGGCCGGCGCGCGAGGCGGCGGGTCGAAACCCGCGCGCCTCGGTCATCACGGGGCCGAGGCTGTTGGCCAGATGCAGCCAGTGGATCCCCTCCTCGAAGAAGGCATCGCCACCGGCCATCGTCTCGTCGTTCCGCCAGTCGTCGGCGCGCTTGAAACGCGTGACGAGCGTCGTGAACTGCGCGAACACCATCTCGCCAATCGCACCCTCCCGCAGCAGCCGCCGCAGACAGACCGCCAGCGGCTTGTAGTGGTCGTTCTCGCCGACCAGCACCACCCGTCCAGCCCGGGCGCGCGCCGCTTTCGCCCGCAGGTAATCCGTCATCCGCGGGTAGGCCGGCTTCTCCACCAGCACGTGCTTGCCGGCTGAGAGCGCCTGCAGGGTGAGCTCGAGATGGAACCGCGGCGGCACGGCGATGACCACCGCATCCACGGCCGGGTCCTCGATGGCCGCGGTGTAGCTGTCGTAGCTTCCCACCCCGCGATGACGCCGGCAGCAGGCGTCCGACTTGGCACCGTCACGACTGGCGTAGCTGCTGACGATGTCGTCCCGCAGGGCCTTCAGGTGACGACTGTGGACACCGGTGATGAAGCCGCAACCGAGAAACGCGATGTGCAACCGTCCTAGCACCGCTTCATGATACCTGCCCGGATAAGACAGGCGCCACGGGCGTGCGCCTCACAGCATTTGTCGGGATGCGTGGTGATCGCTACCAGCTGAACGTCGCGCTGAGGGCGATGATCTCTGAGTGTTCCTGCCCGCCGATGCGAACCTGCCGGGCTGAACTGGTGCCAGGCGCTTCACTTGTTCGGCTTCAGAGCGCAGCTCCTGTTCCTCGACCAGGATGACGAGCGCGTCACGGTCCAGGCGGAGAAGCCTGCCGTCACTTCCTGTCCAGCGTCATCGAGGACGTGCACCGTGGACAAGCGGATCCCGGCAAGCACGTCACGGCCAAGAGCACGATGCAACGTTTCATGGTGATGCCCGGAGCACGCCGACGCTGGTCGGATTCTACTATTGAAGGGTCTCTGACCGCGGCCGATCGAGGGACGCGTGGCGGCCGCCCGCGATCGACGATACAGTAGGGCTCGTGCTTACTCGACGAACGTTCCTCCTGGCGTCGTTGGCGGCGCCCCTGACGCGGGTGGTCGACGCGCAGTCCGCGGCGCCCGGCAAGATGCTGCTCAGCATCCACCAGAACACATCCCGGGCGGCCGGGTACCGCGGATCCCTCGAGGGTTGGGCGAGAGCCGGAATCCAGTACGTCGAGCTAAGCGACAGCCTGCTCGAGAGCTTCCTCGAGAACGATACGTTGCCTGCCGCGCGGCGCGTGTTGACCGATCTGGAATTGACACCGGTGTCGGCCGCCGCGGTCCTGCCGGATATCTGGATCCCGGGGCCGGATCGGGCGGCATCGCTCGAGACGTGGAGACGGCGGTGCGATCAGTTTGCCAGCCTTGGGCTGCGGAAGATCTACGCTCCGTCGATCACGAGGCGGACCGTCACCACCGAGGACTTCGCGGCCACCCCGGACTGCATCCGCGAAGCCGGAGCGATCGCCGGGGAGTACGGCCTCACGGCGATGGTCGAGTTCCTCCGCACGTCAACCCACCTCGCGACGCTGACATCCTCGCTCCAGGTGATCCGCGAGGCGGCACATCCCAATGTCCGACCCATGCTCGACTTTTTTCACTTCTGGTCAGGACTGAGCAAGTTCGAAGATCTGGACTTGCTCCAGCCGGGCGAGCTGGCCCATGCGCATTTCCAGGATCTGCTCGATACGCCCCGCGAGTTGATCGATAACGATGCCCGGCTGATTCCTGGCGACGGTATCGCGCCGGTGGTGCGGATCCTCCAGAAGCTGAACGAGAAGCAGTACACCGGAGCGCTGTCGGTCGAGTTGTTCCGAGCGGAGCTGGTGAGGGGGGACCCGTTCCAGGTCGCCACCGAGATCCGCCGGAAGTGTGAAGCCGTGATGCGCCAGGCACAGGTCTTGTAGCCAGGGCGACGTCGCGGTCCAGACTTGGTGTCGCGGGCTTTGTACATTCGCCCATCCCGCCCGCACCTACGGCGGACAGGACTTCGTAGACGCCGAAATGGTCGCCGGTCACGAGCGCCAGGTCGCGGTTCCGGTCCGTCGGGTGAAGATCGAGCGGTGATGTGACTACTGAACCGTTGCGAGCCGTCCCTTGACTGGATCCCTTGGCTTGATGATGTCCCAGGACCACAGCTGGTTCGGGCCGCGCGCCTCTACGTGTCGGAGTAACCCCTGAGCCAGGTGATAGCTTCGTCAGGCTTCGTGAACATCCGCGTGGGGCTCAGAGGCTTGTTCAGCCCCATGAAGAAGTTGGCGATCATGGTGGACAGCGGCGAGGACACCAGGAGCGCCGAGGCTCGCTGAATCGAGGCCGTTCGCTCGCTAGCGTAGTACTCCCGGGCTTCTCGGGTGACTCGAGTGGTCTGTCTCATGTCGATGAGCACGCGTGTCATCTCCCTGCCCAGGGCGTCTCTGACCCGCTCCTGTGCGTCGATGTTCTCCTGAGCTGTCTGCAGGGTTTGCGGGGTCGAATCCAACTCGCCCCAGACGATGTTCTCGTCAGAATCCCAGAAGAGCTTCTGGGTCGACGTCTGCTCCATGAGTTTTTTCATTGCCCGTCCTCGACATCGGCGGACCACCATGGCCGTTTGGGCGCGGCGTCATTCGCCCGTGCTTTCGCCGATCCCCGCCGCGCACTTGGGACAGATTCCGTGAGTGAAGCGAGCGTCGGAGTGCTCCGAAACATAGTGCTCCAACTGGGTCCAGTACCCCTCATCGCTACGAACCTGTCTACACCAGGCGCAGATTGGTAGCAGACCGCTCAGAGTCTTGACGTCGTCGAGCGTGGTCTGCAGCTCCGACACCAGTGCACGGTAGCGGTCGATCGAGATGGTCGATGCCTCGATCTCCTCAGCGAGCATGTTGAGTCCCTCGGCAATCGCGTCCAGGTCATCATGCGCTTCGGAGGGTTCGAGGGGCGTTTGCAAGTCACCCGCTGCCAGCTTCCGGATAAAGGTGTTGATCTCGTCGATGCGGGACTCAGCCCGAGCCATCACGTCTCACCCATCCCCCCGGCGCCGATGGGGGACGCGATCTGATACGGGCCGAGCGCGGTGCCGGGTTCGAGAGACATGAGAACGAGCTGATTATAGAACGCGCTCGGGGCGGATGCCCCAGCCGATCAGTCGTGCGGGGATGTTTCGTAGCAGCGGCAGGGACAGCAGGATTCGGGCCGGCACCGGCAACCGGAAGGGCTGGTTCTCCAGGGCGCGCGCCACCAGCTGACGTTGCACGACGGCCTGAAAGCCCTGGATGAACCGGGTCGGGAGCTCCCGGCGGCGCTGCACCGCCGCCAGGTTCCGGTCGGTCAGGTTCCCGGCCAAGAGCGGCTCGGCGAGGAGATTGGCGGCGGCCACCGCGTCCTGAATCGCATAGTTGATGCCCACGCCACCGATCGGCGACATGACGTGCGCGGCATCGCCGATGGCGAGCAGACACTGGCCCGCCTGGACGCATCCGGCATCACGATCGGCGCCGAGACCGGGCGCCCCCACTGGCACGGCGAACGCCTGGACGAGGTCTGGGCGATCGACGTCCTCTGGAGGCCGCGACCCACTAGCCTCGGAACGCAGGGGCAGAACGAACTCGACGGACTAGCACGCGATCCGTTATAATAGCATCCGTGATACGGTCGTTTGCGGGGCAGGCGACCGAAGACATCTTCAATGGGATCAGCAGCCGGAGGGCACGAGCGACCTGTCCGTCCTCGCTGTGGCGTGTGGCTCGTCGGAAGCTGACGCAACTCAATCGGGTGAGGGAACTGAGGGACCTGGGGATCCCGCCGGGCAATCGGCTCGAGCGGCTCACCGGAAATCCCACGGGGCAGCACAGCATCCGTATCAACGATCAGTACCGGGTGTGCTTCCGCTGGGAGAATGGGTATGCCGACGAGGTCGAAATCACGGACTACCACTAGAGGGCGGCGCCGTGTCGACCGTCTGGTGGAGCGGAGGCTGCCGACCCACCGGCCGCCGACGCATCCCGGCGAAATGCTGCTCGAGGAGTTCTTGAAGCCGCTGGGGATTTCGCAGTCGGCTTTTGCCATCCGACTGGGCGTGTCGTTCCCTCGGCTGAACGAAGTCGTTCGGGGCAAGCGATCGGTCACGCCCGACACGGCGCTACGACTCGCCCGCGTGACAGGCATGAGCGCGGATTTCTGGTTGGGTCTCCAGCAGGACTGGGACTTGTGGCATGCCCTGCGAGATCGACGATCGGCGGTCATCGGGAAGCTGGAGCCCCTGCCCATGCCGGATGACCGGCTCCACAAGCTCTGTCTCTGACCGAGGGCCGCCGGCGTCGTCTTTACACTGGACGACCCACGAAGCCGAACCAGGGGGTTGAGAGCGGAGTGCGGTTCGTTTGGCGCGTGCCGTGCATACTATGCAGAGGTGTTCTGGGACGAACTGATGCTAGAGCCGAACTCGGCATCCTGCGGCATCCGATGGCCGACGTGTTTCGTCACTGTCTGGTTGGCGGTCTGGGTCATGGCGCCGAACCAGGCTGTGGCGCAAGTTGCCGCCCAGGCCATCGAGCGGGTATCCGGGCAGGTGGCCGGCCAGGTCCAAGCTCCACCGATGGAGGCCGCGGAGCCCAACGGCGATCGGACGGTCACGATCGACGGCCCACCACCGCCCGTACCGCCGCAGGTCATCTCCCGCGCCGGCGATGGGCGAACCACGGTCCGAGCCGTGCGTCTACCCGAGGGTCTCGTCGTCGACGGTCGGCTCGACGATCCGATCTACTCAGCGGTCCCGGGGATCACCGACTTCATCCAGCAGGAACCGATGGAGGGCGCGGTCGCCACGGAGAAAACCGAGGTGTGGATCTTTTTCGACGACCGAAATTTCTATGTGTCGGGCCGCAACTGGGAGAGCCGGCCGGATCGGATGGTCGCCAACGAGCTCCGGCGCGACAATCGGATGATTCAGCAAAACGAGAACTTCTCGCTCGTGCTCGACACGTTCTATGACCGGCGCAACGGATTTTTCTTTCAGACCAATCCGCTGGGCGCGATCCGCGACGGGCTCATTACCGACGAGCGCAATGCCAACACCGACTGGAACACCGTGTGGGACGTGCGCGTTCATCGGTCCGAGCAGTACTGGGACGTGGAAATGGCGATCCCCTTCAAGTCGCTACGCTATCAGCCGGGCCAGGCCCAGGTTTGGGGCATCAACATTCGTCGGGGCTCGCAGTGGAAGAACGAAGACTCGTTCTTGTCGCCGATCCCGCGGTCCGTGGGGTTCCAGGCCTTGTGGCGAATGTCGGACGCCGCCACCCTCGTCGGCATCGAGGTGCCGGGCAGCTCGCGCAATCTCGAGTTCAAGCCGTACGCGATCTCGGCCGCCACCGGCCTGCGCGGTGATGCCGACGCCCTCCAGAACGACTGGGCGGGCGACATCGGCTTCGATGCGAAGTACGGCGTGACCCACGGCCTGACCGCCGACTTCACGGTCAATACCGACTTTGCGCAGGTTGAAGACGATGAGCAACAAGTCAATTTGACGCGCTTCAGCCTGTTCTTTCCGGAGAAGCGTGAGTTCTTTCTCGAAGGGCAGGGGATCTTCGGGTTCGGCGGCGCGGCCAGCGGTCGCCGAGGCGGGTTTGGCGGCGGAGGCGGTGGTGGTGAAACGCCCATCCTGTTTTTCAGCCGAAGCATCGGCCTCAGCAGCGGCGAGGTCGTCCCGATTCGAGCCGGCACCAGGCTGACGGGCCGTGCCGGTGCCTACACGATCGGCTTGCTCAGCATTCAGACCGGCGAAGATCAGGACCTTGTGGCCGTGAGGACCAATTTCTCTGTCGTGCGCGTTCGCCGTGATCTCTTCCGGCGCAGCACGATCGGCATGATGGCCACGAACCGCTCGGTCTCACTGGACGGCGACGGCGCGAACCGTGCGTACGGCGTCGACGCCAACTTCCGTTTCTTTCAGAACCTGAGCATCAACAGCTTCTACGCAAAGACCGACTCGCCCGGCCTCACCGGAGAGGACGAGAGCTATCAGGCCAGTATTCGGAACGAAGGCGACCGCTACGGATTCACCTACGCGCACCTCAAGGTAGGCAGGAACTTCAATCCGGAGGTCGGCTTCGTGCGCCGAGACGACTTCCGCAAACATCGTGGCGAGCTGAAGTTCTCGCCGCGGCCGACGTCACTACAAGCGGTCCGGCGATTCGAGTTCGAGGGCAACATCGAACACATCACAGGCGTCTCGTCCGGTATCCTCGAGACTCGCGAGCTGCAGGGCCGGTTTCAGATCGAGTTTGAGAACACCGACCGCTTCTTCCTGAACTTCAGGGACACGTACGAATTCCTGCCCGACGACTTCGAGATTGCCGATGACGTCATCCTGCCGATCGGTGGCTACGACTTCCGTAACTTCACCGCCACGTACAACTTTGGACCCCAGCGCCGAGTGGCGGGACGCATCACCTATGGCACCGGTGGGTTCTTCAGCGGCGACCGTACCCAGCTGAGCTATCAGGGCCGTGTCGAGGTCTCGCCGAAGCTGTCGCTCGAGCCGCGCATTCAGCTGAACTGGATCGATCTGCCGGAAGGCGAGTTCACCACGCGGCTCGTCAGCTCGCGCGTCACCTACACGATGACCCCCCGGCTGTTCGCCGGCGCGCTGATTCAGTACAACTCGAGCAGTGACTCGATTTCCACCAACGTCCGCCTACGCTGGGAGTACGAGCCGGGCAGCGACCTGTTCGTGGTCTACAGCGAGGGCCGTGAGACGGACCACCGCGGCTTCCCGTTGCTTGCCAACCGCGGCATCGTCATCAAGTTCACCAAGCTCGTGAGGTTCTAGATCGTGGGGATGCCGCCGTTGTCGGGCGGCTTCCAGCGGTTGTCGCGTCAAGACCGTAGATCCGGTGCCTCACGATCGGCCAGAATGAACCCGGTTCACACGACAGCTTAGAGCCTTCCGGGAGACGACCGATGGCCACACCCGACCTCACCACCACCCGGCGGCGCTTTCTCGCGTACTTCTCGAGCGCCGGTCTCGCGCCCACGCTGCTGCCCGGCGTGCTCTGGACCACGGTCCAGGACCAGGCTGAGGGCGACGAGGAACTTCGGATCACGGCCGCCATGATCACACAGGCCCTCGCAATCACCGGGCTCGAGTTCACGGACGAGCAGGTCGACGAGATGGTCGAGGGGCTCAACCGGAGTCTCGAGCGGTACGAGGCGCTCCGGGAGATTGAGATTCCCGATCACATCGCGCCGCCGATGTACTACAGCCCGCTCGTCCCCGGTACCCAGCTGGACCGCGTCCGCCGCCCGTTCCGGCCAAGTCCCGCGCCCGAGGTGACCCGGCCGGCGGATCTCGAGGATGTGGCCTTCTGGCCGGTCACCCATCTGGCGCGGCTCATCGAGACACGGCAGGTCACATCGGCCGAGCTGACCGAGATGTATCTGTACCGGCTCAGGCGGTACAACGACCTGCTGAACTGTGTCGTGACGTTTACCGACGACCTGGCACGCGAGCAGGCGGCGGCCGCGGACCGAGAGATCGGTGCCGGCCAGTATCGCGGACCGTTGCACGGGATCCCCTGGGGTTGCAAGGACATCATCGCGGTGCCGGGATACACCACGACGTGGGGATCGAACGCATTCAAGGACCAGGTGGTCGATCGTGAGGCCACGGTCGTCCGGCTGCTCCGGGAGGCCGGTGCGGTGCTGGTCGCCAAGCTAGCGACCGGCGAGCTGGCTGGTGGCGACCAGTGGTTCGGCGGGCGCACGAACAACCCCTGGGATCCGAGCCCGGATCTGTCGGGGCGCGGCCGTCGCTCTGGGCCGTGGAGCGTTCGCGGGAGGGTTGAAGGTGGTCGCGCTCGAAACAGGCGATCCTCGCCGCGGCGATCACTCCCTCCGCGTGAGAATCATCGGCGGCCCCGCGTCCTCACCCTCGAGCGTGATCCGGACGTTGTCGTCGTCCGTGAAGACCGCCGTGGCGTTCTGCGTCTTCTCCTCGCCGGCCCCCGTGGTGCTCGTGAGCCTGAGCTCGTACGTGCTGCCCTCCTGCGACACGAGCTCCCAGCTGCCCGTGTCTTCCTTGTCCTCACCTTCCATATTCGCGGTCATGACGTTCGTGCCATCGGCGTTGAACTCCACGGTCATGTAGGCGTCCTTCAGCATCTCTTCCATTCCGGGAGGCATCTCTGCGTCTTCCGGCATCGATGCCACCACCATCGCCTCGACGTCGGCATCCCACGTGCCGATGAGCAGATTCGGGGGGGCCACCGCCTGGGCTGCCTCCTCGGGCACCTCCTGGGACGTCTCCTCGGGCGCACCGCCCCCGCCGCACGCGATCAGCCACAGCGCGGGAAGCGCCAGGGCGGCGAGCCGATATTGCGTCGATCGGTTATTCATTACGTCACTCTCCTTCGTGAAAACGACGGGCCGCGTGGTGCCGGGAAGGGAAGTCCCAGACCAGTCAAACGCCGCATTATGGCTGGCACATCGATCCTCAAGTCAAGGTCACCGCCGGGTTCAGTGGCGGTCCGTGTGGCGGCGAGCCCCGTGGTGCGCGCGCGATGGATGGTGTTTGGGGTCAGACTAATGGGGACCACATGAGGCGGTGAAATAAGAGAGACTTGGCCACACGGGGAGGAGGTCCCCACTGAACATGTCCAGAAACTTCTCGCCGACAAACTCAAGACGCTCAAGGCTCGCACGGTCCTCAACATCCGCGCTGTGCTCCGTTCGGCGCTCAGTCAGGCGATGAAGTGGCAGCTCGTGCCATGGAATGTGGCGGCGCTCACTGACCCGCCTCGCGCTGAACGTCACGACATTCAGGTATTCGATAAAGAGCAAGCACAGAGATTCATTGCGTCATGTGTCGAACATCGGCTGGGGGCGCTCTTCACGGTGTCGCTCGCGTTGGGCTTGCGGTTGGGTGAGGTGCTCGGATTGCAATGGAAGGACGTTGACCTCGACCGGCAGTTCCTCAGCATCCTGCGAGCACTCCAGCGGCTGGACGGTGGAGTTCAGCTCGTCGAGCCGAAGAGCGAGAGGAGCCGTCGCCAGCTGCCACTCTCGGGGGTGGTCATGCAGGCGCTCGTTCGGCATCGTGCGACCCAGAATCGGGAACGGCTCGTCGCTGGTTCACGCTGGGCGAGCACCGACTTTGTCTTCACTTCGACCATTGGGACGCCCCTCGATGCGGCCAACGTGCGGAAGGACTTCCACCGGATTCTGGAAAAGGCCGAGTTGCCCCGGATGCGGGTTCATGACCTCCGCCACAGCTTCGCCACGCTGCTACTCGCGCTGGGTGAGCATCCGAAGGTCGTGCAGGAGATGCTCGGGCATTCCCAGGTCAGTCTGACCCTGGACACCTACAGTCACCTCATCCCGAGTCTCGGCCTCAAGGAGCGGGCCGTCGAGCGACTCGACTCGGTGCTAAGCGATTGTGGTCAGAATTGTGGTCAAACGGAACAAAAAGAAGAAAAAATGGTGAGCCGCCCCGGAATCGAACCGGGAACCTCCAGATTAAGAGTCGTAAACGGAAGTCCAAATAGCCCAATGTATTGAGCGTTTTTCACGATGAGGGTTGCAGGATGCGGCAAAGCGCGGCAGGGAGGCGCATCCTATACGCATCCGACTCGGGGCGGTGAGGAACACGCCTTGTATCTTCCAATCCGTCGGTCTCGTGGCTACAGTGAACCACGAAACGGACGGTGACGGGTGGGGTTGGAGCTCCGGGTTGGGCAATCGACAACTTTTGGGTCGGGCGCAACGAGCCGGACGCGGACGAGGCCCCAGCGGCGTAGGTCGGCGGGCCGCCCCCACCATTCGGGCGAGTCCGCGCCGCTGGCGTCTCAGGATGCCGCACGGCTGCGGAGACGGCCCGCGAGAACCTCCGCGACCGGCGCCGTCACCTCGCTTCGCTCCAGGACGATCCGTAGCACCGCGGTGAGCGGCGTCGCCAGGAGCATCCCGACGAAGCCCCACAGCATCCCCCAGAAGATGAGCGCCATCAGGATGACGGCCGGGTGCAGGTCGAGCGAGCTGCCCATCAGCCGCGGTTCGACCACGCTCCCGACGCTGAACTGGATCACGCCGGGCAGCGCGATGGCCAGCACGGCGACCCCGGTCGTGGCGTCCGGCGCCATCAGGACCACCGGCAGCGGGAGCAGCGTGGCGATGACCGAGCCGACGTTCGGGATGAAGTTCAGCAGGAAGGCAAACAGCCCGAACAGGAACGCCAGGTCCACTCCCAGCAGCCAGAGCACGGTTCCCACCAGCACCCCCGTCATCAGCGACGTGAACAGCTTGGCCGCCACGTAGCCCTGCACGCTGGACTCGATCTCGCGCCAGACCCCGACCGCCGGCGCGGTCTGGCTCCGTCCGCCCAGCAGGAACAGGACGAAGATGAAGACGAGGACACTCTGCGACAGAACGCCACCGAGCGCGCTGGTGACCGCGGTGAGCCAGCCGCCGACCGTTTCGGTCGACGGCAGGAGCGCCTCGGCGCCGATTCCGAAGCGCCCGAGCAGCGCGAGCGCGTCCTGCTGGAGTTCGGTCAGCCGCGCGCGGTAGGCGCCGGCGTCTTGGCCCAACTCGGCGATTGACGCCGCCACCAGGCCGCCCAGTAGACCGACCGCCCCCAAGGAGACGATCGCGACGACCCCGATCGCCACCCCGCGCGGCAGACGCACATGCAGGCCGACCAGATCGACCAGATGCGAGAGCACGATGGTGATGAACACGGCCAGGACGAACGGCACCATCACCGGC
This sequence comes from Vicinamibacterales bacterium, assembly GCA_963667915.2. GTDB lineage: Bacteria > Acidobacteriota > Vicinamibacteria > Vicinamibacterales > UBA823. The sequence continues at coordinate 2,807,742 of CAXXNN010000004.1, forward strand.
GCGAGCCAGTAGAGCGCCGCCGCCACGCCGAGCGCCGTGAGCGTCACGAGGCAGGTGATCTGGATCCGTTCCTGATGTGCGGTATCCATGAATGATGGCTGCGGCCTGGGCCGGTCACATATACTGCCGGCTGCTTCGACCTGAGGCTGCGCGACCGTTCTCAGACTGGGCGGCGATCTGTTCGGACGTGGCGCGCGACGAAGGTCGTGAGGCGATCCCGATCGTGCGGATCGAGCCCCAGGAATTCCACACCCGAACCGCGCCCGTCAACTTCGTTGCAGACCACGCCCTGACAGCAAAAATCCTCCGGATCGTCGGGCAACCGAAACCTGAAGATCAACAGGCTGCCGATCGAATAGTTCGTCTCGGACTCGATAAGCGCGCCGCCTCCGCCGAGCACCGAGAAAAGACCTTTGTTCTTCGTCGGCGGATCGGTACCGGTGATGGAAACGTTCGTGACGATCTGGACCTCTGTGCGGGGGTAGCGGCGGCGTGCGGGGGGCATCGTTCGAAGGCTATCTTAACAGCCCGTGGCGAAAGTTTCGCTGTATTCGACCGCCGATGCATCCCGCCCCGTGGACACACCGCACCACCGCAGGGCGATGACCCCGTGCGGGCGAGCCCAAGGCGGCGCCCCGGCCTCACAGGTCGCTCAACGCGCGGGCGATGTTGCCGAGGGCCAGCTCGATCAGCTCGCGCGACGTCGCCAGGTTCATGCGCATGCCGCCCGCCCCGCCCGTGCCGAACGTCGATCCGGGCCGCAGCTGAATCCGGCGGCGCCGACGAGCGTGGCCATGCCGGCGCTCCTCAGGAACGCCCTGCGACTGAGGCCATTACGGGATGCCATAGGCTGACTCCTTTCGTGTGTGGGGGCTGCGTGGACTGCCCACAGCGGTGCACGGCGTCGAAGAGCGACCTTCAGCCGGCTACGGGGCGACGATCCTGAACTTCTGGACACGCCGGCCTTCCTGTTCTGCGACGTAGACGTTCCCCGCCGAATCGACCGCGATGCCGTGCGGCAGCGTGAACTGCCCGAGATAGCGCCCCGGGCCTCCACCAAGACTCGACAGGACCTGCCCGGTCTGGCGGTCCAGGACGTCGACCGCGACACGGTTCTGATTCACGACGAACATCAGCCGCTGTTCCGGATCGGGGGAGAACGCCAGCACGACAGCCGTCCCGCGCGTTCCGCTGCGACGGCCCTCGCGCGGGGTGTAGGGCTGCCACGGTACGTCGATGTTCCGGATGAAGGTGCCCATCCGGTCGAACACCTGGATGCGATCCGCCTGACGGTCGCACACATACACCAGGCCGTCGTCGGCTAGCCGCAGACAGTGAGGCAACGGGGTGAGGTCCCGTTCGGCCGCGGTCCGGTGAAGCGGCCACTGGCGCAGAAACCGTCCGGTACGGTCCAGTACCGCGATCCGCCGGTTGCCTCCTGGCAATTCGCCGTCGGCGACGTAGATGTCGCCAGTCTCGCCGTCCACATCGATGCTGGCGGGCAGGAAGAACTGGGCACGGCTGGAATTCAAGGGGCGACCGTCGCGAGTGCCATCCGAGGAGTCATACAGGCCCGACTCTCCGATCTGGAGCAGAAGCTCGCGGCCATCGCTCGAGTATTTCTGGACAACGCCCGTACCGGAAGCGACGAGCCACACGTTCCCGTCGTCGTCGACGTGGCAATCGTGAAGCCGGTCCCCCAGCAGGCTGGGATCTCCCCAGCCACGGACGACCTGCCCATCGGGATCGAGCTCGATCACGGGAGGCGCCAGGCGTGCCGCATCCAGGTCTTCGGGCACCACATTCTGCCGATTGAGGATGAACACGTGATCCCGGCCGTCGATGCACATCCCGCCCAGACCGCCCGTGATCCATCGGTCGGACAGCGGCAGCTTCGGCCACCGCGGGTCGACTTCGTACCGGGGGACCGGTTGGGCCTGGGCGCTGACCGAATTGAAGATACCGATCGCGACCGCCAGCAACGCACAGGATCCAGCGATCGAAAAAGACAGTGGTGCCCCGCTCAGAAAGGAAGCCTCCCGCTTGGTACTGGTGTTCGTCATGACCCGATATTCTGCAGGAGGAGCCTGCAGGAGACACGACGCGTTGCAACGTCGCTAATGCTTCCTATCATCCCACGCAGGAGGTCAGGTCAATTATTGGGATAGAAAATAGATGTACTTGATGCAGGACTGCTTAGTGGAGCTGCATCGAAACCATTGCGCTGCCATGTGCTGAACGTTGTAAGCGCTGGCGAACTGCAAATTTTGAGCCATGGCCATGAGTCCGGCTTCACTGTACAGATAGCGTGGATCACTCAATGTGCTAGTGGCACCTTCCGAGAAGATGAAGCCATTGCCGACAAACGCACCCGTACAGACCTTGCCTGTGCGGAACTCGACAAAAACATACCCGTGGTCCCCACGAGAGGGGATCGCGCCCGGGGGTATCAGGCCGCTTCTACACACATAGTTCGTGTCAGTGCTGCGCGGCAAAGCCCTCGTCACGTCGACAAACGGTTCCTCACTACCCACCTGGGCCCCACCAAGTCCAGCAGTCACCGCAGCGATCACACCCACGAGCACGACGAGGACGACGACTTTCCAGAAACGCAGCATGTTAGCCCCTCCTAGTCATGACAAGGTGGACGGCCATCGTAGTCAGGTCGTACGAGGCGGGTCAACCCAGGGGTGCGCCGAACTGCCCGCCATCTGGCCCTCGCGGTCGCGCGGCACCCGCAAGTCCAGCTTCCCATCCGCGTCATCAGGCCCCGGCTGTAGTACCCGGAGTGATATCCCGATCGCCCCTCCGTCCGCTCGCTGGGTGTTTCACCGCAATGGAAAGCGGGTCAAATACTTCCGCGATGCCTGGGCGTCAGCTTGCTCGGCGGCGGGCTGTCCCGCGACCGTCTTCGCCTCGCGCTCGAATCGCGACTTGCGCTCCGGGTCCGAGGCGACATGGGCGGGCAAGACCTTGATGGCGACGGTCCGCTCCAGCCGGGTGTCGGTGGCTTTGTAGACCTCCCCCATGCCCCCGGCCCCGATGGGGGACTCGATCTGATACGGGCCGAGGCGGGTGCCGCGGGTTAAGGCCATTGCTGGGAACGGCCAAGTCTACCGCACGGGGGACGGGGGCGTCAGGGGGCACGGTCGGCCCGCAGAGTGCCGCTAGAAACCCGACGTTCGGGTTTAACGGGCCAATCGAGACGCGGGTTAAGGGGGATGGTCGCTCTCGGTCGCCGCAGGCCCTACCGTCCCGTCGGCACCCGCGCCTGGAGGTCGGAGAACCAGCGGCCTCAGGGGACCGGCACCCGCTCGAGCAGTTCCTCGAACCAGTTGAGGACGACGTGGATCTCTCTCGCCATAGCGTCGGGGTCCGCCACGCTCACGAGAAACTGCGTCCCGTCGGGAGATACGGCATAGCTTTCTAGTCGGCCGGGCTGCTCGAAGAGTCGTTGAGGCGTCTCGCTGGTGAATGACTCGCCGAACGTGACCTTCGAGGTCATGAGCGTCGTGTCTTGCCAGAAGAACAGCTCGTCGCCGGCCGCCGACCACCGAGGGTTTGCCCCTCCGCCCGTCGAGACCTGCTCCTTGATGTCGACGGTAGGAAACGAAACGACGAACACCTCGCTGCGCCCCGTCTCGTTCGAGTCGTAGGCGAGCCAACGACCATCGGGCGAAAACTGCGGGAAGCTCTCTACGGCAGGGGTCACCGCCACAGGGATTCGATCCCCATCGCCCTGGATGGACACAGCATAGACATTTGTCTGGCCTTCATCGGATTCGACAATCGCGAGCCAGTCTCCGTCAGGCGACCACGAATGGACCCACAGATCGGTGGTGTCGGTCTCGCTGGTGTACAGCGTGGAAGGCTCGCCTCCCGCATCCACGTTGCGGACCTTGATCAACGTGTACCCGGCTGGCCCGTACGACATATAGGCCAAGCGCCGACCGTCTGGCGACCACACTGGGGTCCAGTCGGACGCCTCGTCGAAGGTCAGGCGACGCTCCGCACCAGTCTCAGTGTCGACCAACCAGATGTCGCCATTGGTGGGCTGCTGGTCGTCTACGGCCAGCCGGCCCCCATCCGGAGAAATATCCAGATACGAAGCGTTCCGCGGCGAGCCCAATTGCTGGACCCGCTGGCCGTCGCGATCGACCCACCACAAGAATTGTCTCCTCTGAGTAGAGCCATGGACGAACGCGGCCGTTCCGGCATCGGATACCGCAAACGAAGCAGCTCCGCCCCAACCGGCAACACGAACCCCGGACTCAATCGCCAAGGGGTCGCCAACCCATACACCGCGGGACAGATCGAAGGGCAGTGCGAGGATCGTGCCCGTCTCGTCCGCGTAGACCACGTGTCCGGAGGGGAGGTATCGCCCATACGTTCCTCGTTCCACGACGGTCGTGCGTTCGCCGGTGTCGAGATTCTGCACGACAATCTGCGCGTCGCCCCAGACGCCACTGGGGCCCATGATCGTGAAGAGCACCTGCCTCCCCCCGTCGATCACCTGCGGCGACGTGTGGAATGTCTCGACCGTTCGATCGCGGATCGCGGTGATCGGTTCGGGCACGCCTCCGACGACTGGAACCCGCCATAGGACACGTGATCCGTCGATTTTGTACACGATGGTGCCGTCTGGACTCCAGCTTGCCTGGACACAAGGGTAGGCGTTATCGAGCCTCACGCCAGACACTTGCGTGATCGGCCCTCCGTCGACGGAGATTGTCTGGAGGCCATCACCCTGGCCGAAGCCGATCCGTCTCCCGTTGGGTGAGAAGAAGGGAGTTTCAGCGCCTTCCGTCCCAGCCAGTGGGATGGTCTCCAGGCTATCCAGCCGCCTGAGATGGAGTAGGCCCGATGTGACGTACGCCAGCGTTCGGCCGTCTGGGGAAAGGGCTAGCCGCGGGCACTCACCTTCCAGCATTTCATGCCCGCCTTCCACCGGAACCGTGAAGTGCGTAACCGGTCCCCGAGTTGCAGGATCGGGACTCACAAGGTTTCCGACAACGCTGGTTATCGCTATCAGCATCACTGCTGCGATGGCCAGGGGAGCCGGTCGCTGCCAGACGCGAAGCGCTCCTACTAAAGGCATACGGTGAGGCAACTCGAACGCGCCCTGCATCACGAGGCGCACGTCGCCGATGGCTTGCACTCGTTGCGTCGGGTCCTTGTCCAGGCAGCGACGCAGATACGAGTCGAGGACTGGGGAGAGGTCGGCCGGAAGCGCCTGCCAGTTCGGTTCGGCTCTGACCACCGCCGCCAATGTCAGTGTGAGGTCTTCGCCCTTGAACGGGGTTGCCCCGGTGAGCATCTCGTAGAGGACGACGCCGAACGCCCAGATGTCCGCCCGCTTGTCCACCTGCTTGCCACGGGCCTGCTCGGGGCTCATGTAGGCCGCCGTCCCCATGATCACGCCCATCTTCGTGGCGGCAGCGGTCATGGTCATCGTGGGGGAGTTGGCCGCGTCGAGGTCGGAGAGATCAGGTTGCAGCGCCTTCGCCAATCCAAAGTCCAGCACCTTCACCGTCCCGTCGTCCTTGACTTTCACGTTGGCTGGCTTCAGATCGCGGTGGATGATCCCCTGCTCGTGCGCGGCTTCGAGCGCCTCGGCGATCTGACGGGCGATGGGGAGGGCTTCGTCGAGCGGAATCGGGCCTTTGGCGATGCGGTCCTGGAGCGTTGGTCCCTCAACGAGTTCAAGGATCAGCGCCTGTGTGTCCTCGGACCTCTCCAGCCCGTAGATGGCGGCGATGTTGGGGTGGTTCAGGGAAGCGAGGACTTTGGCTTCTCGCTCGAAGCGGGCTAACCGCTCCGGGTCAGTGGCGAAGGCATCCGGGAGGACTTTCAGGGCCACGTCTCGATTGAGCGTCGTATCGGTCGCCCGATAGACGACACCCATACCGCCTTCCCCGAGGCGGCCCGTGACCTCGAAGACGCCGAGACGACTGCCAACCTCTAATGCCATGTAGAGGGAAAAGTATACTCGGCGGTCACTGCGGGGGCTATCGGAGGGCAGGCCGCCGGGCAACAGCCGTAGCGGGATCGGTAGTCGGTCAATTCGGCGGAATGACGAACAGACGTGTCCTTATGTCCGCTTCGAGGTTGAGTGTTCGCAGGTAACGGTAGGTCGCGGCTTCGTAGATGTCGATCGTTTGGCCGGCGTAATACAGGTACAGCAGCTGACCGTTCGAACTTGGCTTCAGCAACAGGCGCGGTCGGCCTTGGAATTGGTGCCGCGGACCCAAGCGCCGGTTCTCCAAGTCGAAGGACCAGAATTCAGTGAGGCCGATCTCCTTCCGCAGGCCGTAGGCCATCGTCCGGTCTGGTGTCAGGTGGAAACTGACTCCGATTGCCGGGCCAAGGGTATAAAAGTACTCGACCGCCTTCGCGGTGAGGTTCACTCGCGCCACGCCCATTTGCCGTCCGTCCCGAACCGGCGATGGGATGGTGAACAGGCCAGTGTAGAACCCCGGTTCCTCGTTGAGCAGATCACGAAAGCCGAATCGCATGGGGCCGAGCCCAGGTTCCAACGGCTGCGAGAGGTCCCACCGATCCACTTCGGTGAAATCGGTCGTTTCGTAGACGATGATCTCGTCGAGGAAGAAATACAGCAGCGATCCATCCGGCGACAGGACCATGTTGCCCTGCTCTCGCCGTTGGCCCTCGGGCCACGGAATGTCCCGCACGATCTCATGGGTCGCGAGGTCGTACTGGACGAGCCGCATCGGGCCAATTTCAAAGCGGTCGATGAGCTTCGTTGTCGCACGGGTCAGAATGAGGAGATAGCGCTCCTGCGGGTCTACCTCGAAGCCGCGGATGCGGACCTTCGTACTTCCCTCGCTCAACGTGAACGTGTCGAGTGTCGAACGTGTCGCAATATCGATGATCTCGATATGCTCCATCATCGTGTCGTTCACGTAGAAGCGCTCGCGGTTGGCCGACAGCGTCAAGGCTGCTGGGATACCAGTGCTCACCTGGATGTCGTCCACGACCTGCTCGGTAGCTTCGTCTATGACGTGGATCGTGCGGGCGAAACCGCCTATGTAAAGCGTGCCGTTGCCGCCCGTCAGGCGTGGGTCGTTCTGGGCGCCTACCGCTGCGGTCAGGAACGTGAACAGGACGATGATCGCCAGACGTAACTGTCGCATGACCGTCACCGGAGATCAGGTAATCCTTCCGAGCTAAAGCGCACGCCCATCCCGCCCGCGCCGATGGCGGAGAGGACTTCGTACGGGCCGAGGGTGGTGCCGGGTTCAAGTGGCACTAGCGTCCGCCCGCTCCCGCCGGCTCGCCCGGATCGCTGCCGAGGAAGCGGATCAGTTCGGCGTTGACGATGTCAGGCACTTCCTCGTGCGGGTTGTGCCCAACGTTCGGGATGAGAAACACCTCCGCGTTGGGGAAGATCTTCGCTGCCCGCCGCGCGTTGTCGGGAAAGTCTGGCCCGTCGATCTCGCCGCCGAGAATCATTGTCTTCGTCCGGATGTGAGGCCAGTCGTCCACCACGGTGTCGATCGAGCGCAGGTTGCCTCCCAGCCGTCGCACATACGCGAGTCGCGGCCAGTCGCCACTTAACCGTTGCCCGTGCCGGATGCGGAGGTGCTCCAGAAATTGCGGCTTCCACTCCACGTACCGGCGTGTATCCGTCCGTACGTCGGCCTCGTACCCGCGCTGCAGGTCCGGATCGGCGTCGATCTCACCGTCGAACGGACTGAACCCTCGTCCCGCTCGACGATCTGTCAGGCCGATCTGATTGACGGTGACCAGATGCGTCGTCATCTCCGGGTAGAGAAACGCGAATCGTGTGGCCATTTGGCCACCGATCGAGTGGCCGACGATGGCGGCCTCGGCGATGCCAAGGTGTTCCATGAGCCGGGCCGTATTGGAGGCGTGCAGGCTCATGCTGTACGGGAGGATCGGCTTGGACGACTTGCCCCAGCCCAGCCGGTCCTTCACGACGACGCGGTAGCCTTCGTTGGCAAGGGCCTCGATCTGCGCCTTCCAATACCAACCGTAGTAGCTGCCGCCGTGGTGAAAGACTACGGCGCGGCCGTTGGCGGGTCCCACCGGCGCGACGTCCATGTAGGCAATCCGCACGTCCTGGCCATAAACGCTGAAGTTCATGAACTCGACCGGATGCGGGTACGCGATCTCCTCCATGTTGATCGAGATCGGTCCCCATGCAGCGGGCGGCTCGGGCGGCGGCTGATGCGACTGAGCCAAGAGCGCGACTGGCAAGACGAGCACCAGCGCGGTCAGGAGTGACAGCACCACGGGGAGAGTGGTCGAGGTTTGGCGTTCGGGGATCATCGGTCCTCCTCTAGTTGAAGGGCAACGACACCGTGGCAACATCGAACATGAGGCGGCGAGTATATCAAGGCGGCTGAGGGCCGGCTCGCACAACCGACCGTTCTAGGAATGCCGCAACAAGTCGGTTAGACTCCGGACCACCGTGCTCAACCGGCACGCGGGATCGACATGCCAGAGCGCTATGAAGCGATCGTGATCGGCACCGGCTTCGGCGGAGCCATCAGTGCGGCCCGCCTCAGCCGGCGGTGGCCGGGACGGGTCCTCGTGCTCGAGCGCGGGAAGCGCTACCCCATGGGCTCGTTTCCCCGGTCACCGCACGACACCGCCCGCAATTTCTGGAACTACCCGATCGAAGCGCGTCGCCGGCCCAGGAGCATCCCCAGCGACCAGGAAGAACACGGCTTGTGGGACATCCGCAACTACGGGCACATGGACGTCGTGCTCGGGGCGGGCCTGGGTGGCGGATCGCTGATCTACGCTAACGTCTTTCTCGAACCTCCCGAGCACGTGTTCGACGATCGCTGGCCGGCGAGCTGCAAGAAGCCGCACCTGGACCCCTACTACGCGGTGGCGAAACAGGTGTTGGGTTCGCGACCGATCCCTCGGAACGGGGACGCGCGCCGGCGGATCATCCGGACCGAGCTGTACGAGCGAGTCGCAAAGGAGATGGGCCGGGAGTCGCGGCTCCTGGACTTGAACGTCTTCTTCGGCAACGACTTCGACCACCCGCTCGAGATTGGCGTCCAGGACCGGAACCGGTACGGCGCGATCCAGACCTCGTGCGTCTACTGCGCCGAGTGTGATGTCGGCTGCAACACGCACTCGAAGAACACACTCGACCTGAACTACCTCTTCGTGGCCGAGCGCACCCACGGTGCCGACGTGCGGACCGAGCATCTGGCGGACCGAATCGTGCCGCTGAACCCGAAGGGCGATGACGATCCGACGGCGGATGGATCGCACGGATTCCGCGTGTACTATCGGGACCTCACCGCCCCGGGTGGGGCTGAGCGCGCCGTGGTGACCAACCGCGTTGTCGTGTCCGCGGGGACCCTGGGCTCGAGCGAGCTTCTCTTGCGGTGCAAGACGCGGTTCAAGACGCTCCCGAAGCTCAGCGACAGACTGGGCCACCACTTCTCGGGGAATGGCGATTTCCTGTCGTTCGTCATCGGCGGACAGGGTCCGGCCGATCCCAACTACGGGCCGGTCATCACGCAGCGCACCGACTTCAACCTGTTTGACAAGTGGGACCCGAACCGGGCGTTCATCCTCGAGGATGCAAGCTATCCGGCTTTCGCCGCCTGGTACACCGAAGGCATCAAGCCAGGGTATCTGCGCCTCGGGGCCTTCGGGCTGACCGCCATGGCGGTCGTGCGACGCTGGCTGACCGGCAGGCAGACCGGTAGCATCGGCTACGCGCTGGGGGACCTGTTGAAGGGCGACATCTCCTACACCACGAGCGTGCTGCTCTGCATGGGGATCGACCGATCGAATGGCACGATGTCGCTGGACGGAAACGGCCGAGTCGATCTCGACTGGCCCTACAAGGACAGCCTGCCGCTCTACGAAGCGATTCTCGACGCTGGGAAGCGGTTCAAGAGCGCGGTCCAGGCGAAGTCGTTCGTCCCGCTGCCCAACTGGCTCTGGCCCTTCCGAAAGAACGTCAGCGTCCACACCCTGGGGGGGTGCGTGCTGGGTGACAGAGCCGAGTCTGGCGTCACGAGCGCGCACCGCGAGAACTTCGGCGAGTGCTTCGGCTACAAGAACTTGCGCGTGGCGGACGGAGCCATCGTACCAACCGCCGTGGGCGCGAACCCGACCGCGACGATTTCAGCGCTGTCGGAGATGGTGTCCGAGAGCATCACGGGAGTGGTGCCGGATGCCAGCGGCAACCTGTAGACCGACCTGAGCGCAACGTCCCATGTCACACATACGGACCGTTCGGAACAGCAAGCTCTCGATCTTCCAGTCCCTCGTGGAAGACGTCGTGCTCCGCGGCCGAGACGAAAGTGCGCCCTACGCGCGGCCGACGCTCGACAACCCCTTGGTGAGTGCGGCTACGCATCTGAGCGAACTGGTACACGCGGCGGCCGAGCTGCCGCACGAGGCACCGGTCGAGGTGCGGAAGCTTGCAGGCGGAGACATGGCCTGGGAGTGCGCCAAGCGGGCATTCGAACTCGTGGAGGCGAAGCTCCGCGGCGACGCGGAGCAGGTAGACGCGCTCGAAGACGCGCTCAAGGACAGTCCGTGCGATCCGGGCTGGATCGAGGCGGCGGTCGAGTATGCGGAGTATTTCGGCATCGGGGGGGAGAAGCGGAAGATCCCGTACGTGACCTACGAGCACATGGACCAGTTCGTGATGGACCGGGCGCTCCCGCGAAACGTGACGCTGGTGCTCCTGGGCGACTGGGGCACGGGCACCGACGCCGCCAGGAGCTTGCTCGAGCAGGTCGCCACGCACGATCCGGACGTCCTCATTCACCTCGGCGACATCTACTATTCAGGCACGGCGCGAGAAAGCCGCCTGAACTTCCTGGACATGGCCAACCAGGTGCTTCGGCGGACCAACGGGGAGGTGCCCGTGTACACCCTGACGGGCAACCACGACATGTACGGCGGGGGCGTCGGGTACTACGGCCTGCTGCCGCACCTGAACCCGTCGCCGCCGTTCGCTCCGGAACATACCCAACGGGCGAGCTTCTTCTGCTTGCGCAGCCCCGGCGGTGCGTTCCAGTTTGTGGCGATGGACACGGGCCTGCACGACCACGACCCGTTCGACGTGACCGTCGACATCACCTACCTCGAGCCGACCGAAGCCGCCTGGCATCTCGACAAGATCAACCGCTTTCACGACGCCGGCGGAAAGACGATCTTGCTTTCCCACCATCAGCTCTTCACCGCCTACGACATGATCGGGAAGGTCGGCGACAAGCCAGCGGGCCAAGAAGCCTTCAATCCTAAGCTGCTGGCGACGTTCCGGGATGTGCTCGAGGCCGACAAGGTGTCGGCCTGGTTCTGGGGACACGAACACAACCTGTGCATCTACGAACCGTACGGCCCACTCGCCAAGGGCCGATGCGTCGGCCACGGGGCGATTCCGGTCTTTCGAGCTAAGCAGCCGTACTCGGTGGACGACCAGATTCCGAACTACCCGCGACTGGTGACAAACGCGAAGACCGGCGATCCGGTGCAGCTACAGGTGAACGCTGAAGGCGTCTACCTTCACGGCTACGTCGTGGTGCAAGTGGACGACACGAATCGGACCGCACAAGCAAGCTACTATGTCGAGGGAGCACCCGACAGGCCGATCTACCAGGAAACGCTCACCTAGATTTGGAGTCAAGAACCGTGGCGCCTTCAAAGAGCACGCTAATCGGTCTGTGGATCTTTTCCGTGGCGGCGCTTGCATTCGGCGGTCTCGAGATCTACGGCGTCACTGAGCACCTCCGGAATCCGGCGTGGCCGGATCATGCGAAGTTTCACGCCGTCACGGGGCTCTTCGACGAACTGACCCTCTGTCTGGCGACGCTCATCGTCTCCTGGACGTGGCTGCGGGCCGGCCGCCGCTGGTCATGGTGGGCGCTCGGGCTGATCGGGCTCTCGCTGTTCGGCGGTTTGCTCATCGGGAACGTCCTGTCACACGGCGGCCTCAGTGGCGGCGGTGAGTCGTTAGGGCATCCCGGGATCTTCACCACGCTCGCCTGGATGGTGGTGATTCTGTGGGGCATCGGCCTGGCCCTGACGTGGGCCCATGTCGATAGGGAAGGCTCGTCGTCATGAGCGGGCCACGCCCCGTTGCCGGCGTTCAGTTCACCGAGGAGATGAAGGGCTACGTCACCTTCGGATCCACGAACTACGATGACGGCCACAAGGCCGGCCGAGCGTCCGACACCTACATGATGTTCCGCCTCACCATCAAGACGGACGACGTCGACGCGTTCGTAGCGTCGCCGACACACGAGGCGGACGCTGCCGGTTACGTGGAGTGCGCGGCGTTGGGTGGACGGCTGCCGGTGGAGAAAGGGACCTTCAAGCTGTTCGTGGACACAGCTGATCTCAACAAGAAGGAGATGCGGTACCGGCTCTTCCTGCACGACGGTGAGGGGCGCGCCATCACGCTGAGCGGCCACAAGAACGTCCAGGACAGCGTCGGACTCGACATCTGGGGTGACACGACGACCCTGTACGTCAACATCCTGCTCGGCCATGTCACAGCGGACGAAGAGCCCTCGACGAGTGTACTGGCCGCGGGCATCCTCAAGATCCTGCTGCTCGACTTCATGCACCAGCTCACGACGTTCCGGGCGAGTGGGCCCTCGGCGCTCGCGCGCGCCCAGGCGCTCGCGACGTTCGGCAAGCTGTTCCTGGGCAGCCTCTGGGAGGTGTACGGGCCGTCACTCGTGCCGAAGATCGATCGGTTTGAGCGAGAGATTCCGCTCTACACGACGGAGGGCGTCACCGACGCGAAGCTCTCGACGATCCCTTTCTCGACCAGCGACAAGCTCGGCTTGAGCTTCCTGCGCTGGGAGCGCGAACCGTGCGACGACATCGTCGTCATCATCCACGGACTGACGACGTCGAGTGATATGTACATCATGCCGGAGCACGACAACCTCGTGTCGTACCTGCTCGACCACGGCTTCACCGACGTCTGGACGCTCGATTTTCGGATGAGTAACCGGTTCGGCTACAACCTGCACCGCAACCGGTACAACATGGACGACTGTGCGATGTACGACATGCCGGCCGCGCTCGCGAAGGTGCGCCAGGAAGTCGGCTCACGCCGTCGGATCCACGTGATCTGCCACTGTCTCGGCTCGGTCGCGTTCATGATGAGCCTCTTCGGTAGAACCGTGGACGGCATCACGAGCGTCATCGCGAACAGCATCGCGCTCACGCCCCGCATCCCCAAGTGGTCAAAGGTGAAACTGACGGTGGCGCCATTCGTCTGCGACTACCTCCTCGGCATCGAGTACATCAATCCGTGGTGGCACCGCGAGCCGGGCTGGTCGGTGGGGCAGCTCATGTCACGAGGGGTGTCGTTCTTCCATCGGGAGTGCAACGTGCCCGCGTGCCACATGCTCAGCTTCATGTGGGGCTCGGGATGTCCGGCCCTGTACTTCCACGAGAACTTGCACGACGTGACGCACCGGCGCGGGGCGGACCTCTACGGAGGGGTGAGCCTCAACTACTACCGCCATGTCCTCAAGATGGTGAACTCGGACAGCACGGCGGTGAAGTACGAACCCGCGAATCCGAAGTACCGGTCGCTGCCTGATAACTACCTCGCGCACGCGAAGGCGATCGAGACGCCGGTCCTCTTCATGACCGGTGAGGTGAACAACGTGTTTCGGGACTCGAATATCGTCTGCTACGAACGCCTGGAGAAGATCGTGCCCGGCCGGCACGAACTGCACGTCTTCCCAGGCTACGGACACCAGGATGTGTTCATGGGCAAGAACGTCGCGAACGACATCTTCCCTCGCCTCTTGGAGTTCCTCGACAAGCACCGCGGGAGGGCGGCGACCGGGGCCGGCGCGTGAGGTTGGGCGGCGAACGGCCTCAGTCGTCGCCGTCGGCGGCAACGAGGTCGACCAGCCAGAGGTTGCCCTGGTCTTCACGCCAGGTGAAATAGAGATAGCGGCCATCCGACACCGCTTTCGGCAAGCCGGTCGTTCTCGACGTCCCGCGCTTGCCCGCCAGATTCATCACGCGGCGCTCGCGACCGCCGTCGACCGCCACCTCCCAGAACCCGGTGGCGCGCGCAACGTAGATCGCCTGTCCATCGGGTGACCAGTCCAGAAAGATGCTGCCGTCATCGTGGATCGGCTCGGGGGTGCCGCCCTCGGGCCGTACCCGCCAGGCACCACCGCGCGAACTCGTCTGAAACGAGGTGAATCCGATCCACTCACCATCGGGCGACCAGAGCGGAAGAACGTCGGGCGCCGGATGGGTGGTCAACTGGCGCGGCTCGCCGCCGGTCGCGGCGACCATCCAGATGTCCAGGTTGCCCGTCCGCCCCGACGTGAAGGCGAGGGTGCCGCCATCGGGTGACCACGCAGGAAGCATGTCGACCGCGGCGTCGTCCGTCATCCTTCGCATCGGCCCGCCCTCGGTCGGCATGATCCAGACATCGCGGTTGCCGGAACGATACGAATAGAAGGCCACAGCAGAGCCGTCCGGCGAGACGCGGGGGCCCCAGTCAGCCGACGGCTCCTCGGTCAACTGGCGCATCGCTCCCCCAGCGGCCGGGAGTTCCCAGAGATCCTGGTTGCCCATGCGATCGGAACTGACGAACAGTTGCTCACCGTTCGTGGAGAGATCGAGAAACTCGATGAACGCCAGGTCGAAGGTGATCTGCTCGGCGTCGTCCCACGTCGCCTCGCGGTCAGGCAGAATCGGCACGCGCCAGACGTTGGCCACCCGGCCGCCCTGGGAGTACGCCAGCCTCGACCCGCTCGGGCCTATCGTCGCGTTCCAGAGACCGATGCCGGTCGTCACGGCCTGCGGCGACCCGTCGGCCGTGCCGTCTTCGGCCATCGGCAGTCGCCACAGGTCCATGCTGCCTTCGCGATTCGAGACGAAGTACAGGCTGCGTTCGTCTGGCGACCATGTCGGGCTCCACACAGCCGCGCTCCCGTCGGTGAGCGGGATCAGTTCACCGTCGGAGGTACGCGCCGTCCAGAGTCGACTGACTGGGGCGTCGTCAGACACGGCCTCGACGAACGCGAAGTAGTTCCCGCCGGGTGACCAGCTCAGGTCGTATCCATAGGCCGGCCCGGGAAGTCCGATGCGGCGGGACTCCCGGCCGCGCAGGGAGACGATCTCGATCGCGTTGGTGCCATCCTCGTTGTCGATGATGCCCGCCAGCTCCGTTCCATCCGGAGACCACCCTGGGTGGCCGAGGCTGATGCTCGTGCCGAAGATTCGTTGCGCGGACCCGCCGAGCGCCGACATCGTGTAATAGCCGCCTCCATCCCGGGTCGAACGAAAGGCGATCTGGGTGCCGTCGGGGGACCAGGCCGGCGCCCCGTCGCTGCCGAGATGATCGGCTGTCAGGTTGACGGGAGGCTGGCCACCGACCTGCGCCACCCAGATATCCCAGTTGCCGCTTTGGTCGGACTCGTAGGCCACGCGCTGCTCGTCGGGCGACCAGGTCACGTACTTCTCGACGCCGATAGCGCTGGTGAGTTGGATCGGATTGCGCGGCCGCAAGAGGGCCGGGGTGTCGGGGGCGTTCGGGAGCCACCGATAACCGAGGCCCGCGGCCGCGAGCACGGCAAGGGTCGCGACAACACGCCAGGGCCTTGCGATGATCGACGCCGGGATGCCGATTCGAAACGGATGAACGAAGTCGGACTGCGCCGCCTCGAGCGCGCCCTGCACGCCGGCGCCGCTCGAGTACCGTTGCCCCGGCTCTTTCTCGAGGCAGCGCTGGATGACACCGCGCAGTCCGGGCGACAGTCGGCGCGGCAGGACCTCGGGTGTGTCCTTCGCGATCGACGCGGTGACATCGAACACGGTGTCACCGCCGAACGGCAGCTGGCCACGCCCCATCTCGTACAGCAGCACCCCCAGCGCCCAGATGTCGCTCCGGGCCGTCGCGACCTCACCTCTCAGTACTTCCGGGGCCATGTAGGCCAGGGTGCCCACCAGCATCCCGGCATGGGGGATAGCCTCCTGCGTCTTGGTGACCGCCTCGGCATCGGCAGAGGGCATCCGTGCGGCCAGCCCGAAGTCCAAGACCTTCGCCCGTCCCTCGGGCGTGATGACGACGTTCTGGCTCTTCAAGTCCCGATGGACGATGCCGCGCTCGTGCGCGTGGGCCAGAGCGTCGGCGATCTGCGTCCCGTAGCGGATCACACTCTCGGGGGCCAGGCCGTCCGAGGGGATGAGCTGGCTGAGTGCCTTCCCCTCGACATGCTCCATGACGATGAACGCCTGGCCTTCGTGCTCGCCGACCTCGTGGATCGTGCAGATGTGGGGGTGGTTCAAGGCCGAGGCGGCGCGGGCTTCCTGGAGGAGTCGGGCCGAGGCGTCTTCGTCTTGCTTCGCCAGCACTTTAATGGCGACCGTGCGCTGGAGCGTCGGGTCGTGGGCTTTCCAGACCGCGCCCATGCCGCCTTCGCCCAGCGGTGAAAGGATCTCGTAGGGGCCGATCTTGGTGCCGGGGGCGATGGGCATGGGTCAGGGCGTCGGGACGAGGCGTTCGAGTTCGGTGAACCAGTTCAGGATGAAAATGATCTGCCGCTCGTCTACGGTCACGTTGGCCTGGTTCCCTTGCTTGATCATCAGGAACTGCTGACCATCGATGGAGATGTCATAGTCGCGGCCCGGTCCCTGGATGACGTACGGTCCCTCGAATACGACGCCAGGGTTCCCTGCACTGAAGCTGGGGGTCGTCTCTACTGTCACGGCCATCACAACGCCAGTCCCGACGCGGTAGAACAACTCCCGCCCATCCGGTCCCCACAGCGGCCGCGTGCCGCCCGTGGTGGAAACCTGCCACCGCCCCGCATCCACATCTGGAAACGGCTGCACGTAAACCTCGTCTCGCCCGGAAGCGTCCGACTGATACGCTAACCACTCGCCGTCAGGCGAGATCTCGGCATTCCGTTCCCCAAACGCGGTCGTCACGAGCGGTTCGACCTGTCGGTTGTCGTCGAGGGTAAGGGTGTGAAGATCTCGGCCGGCGCTAGGTCCAATTTCCTCGAAGACCA
This sequence comes from Vicinamibacterales bacterium, assembly GCA_963667915.2. Lineage (GTDB taxonomy): Bacteria > Acidobacteriota > Vicinamibacteria > Vicinamibacterales > UBA823. Next base: position 2,824,775 of record CAXXNN010000004.1, read on the forward strand.
GCCCCGTCCCGTCGGGGGAGATGCTCGACGGGGTCTGGATGTTCGGACTTTCCGTCAACCGTTCGACCGTGCCGGTTCCGTCGGCCGCGCGCCAGTAGAGGTTCGAGACGCCGTCGCGGTTCGAGTTGAACATGACTCTCTGGTCATCCGGCGTCCACACCGGATTCCGGTCGGCGTTCGCCGCGAAGGTTAAGCGTGTGAGCGTCTCTCGTGAGAGATCCAAAACCCAGACATCGTCTTCCTCGTCGCGGACACCAAGAGCGACTCGCGTGCCGTCTGGGGAGATGCGCGGCGTGCGGTAGGCGCGAGATGGCGCGGGCAAGGCTTCTTCGGTGCCGTCCCGGTCCACCCACACTAGCCCTGCGGCGGCGGCTCCAGCGTCAGCGCCCGGCACGTAAATCAACGATCCGTCCCGCGACAGGCCGAAGTCAGCGGCCCCACTGTTCCTTGTAACGACACCGTCGAGCACGGGAACGGGATTGGTGGTCACCTCCAACCGGTCGAGATCGAAGCCGACCGCCCGCAGTGTGCCATCGATGCCGTAGACGATATGCCCGCTGGACACGTAGCGAGGATGGCTCCCGCCGGGAATGAGGACCCGTTGGTCACCAGTGTCCAGGTCTAGTAGTGCGATCTGCGCTGTCTCGACCCGGCCACTCGCTGCCAGGATCGTAAACAGGACGGCCCTGCCGTCCGGCAGGATGTCTGACCAGCCATGGCTGCCTTCGTTCTGTTCGGCGTCAGGAGTGGTCAGCACCTCTGGCTCACCTCCACCGGCAGGGACCCGGAGGAGACCGCCGGGTGAGGCGGTGCCGAAGATGATCGTGTCATCTTCACCCCAACTGGCCCCGCGAGGCCAAGGCGTAGCCGCAATAGTGACCGGGGGCCCACCGAGAATCGAGATCTTCTTCAGGGTACCGGCCGTGTAGTACCCGACCCAGGCGCTGTCGGCGGAGATGAACGGACCCTCCCACGCGGTGCCGCCGATGTCTCCGTCCAGGACAGCGGCCGACAGCGCATCAATTGCTCGCACCATGAGTTGCGGCCCACCCAGGAAGCCGGACCAGTAGACGATGTGCGAACCGTCTGGGGACACCGCGACCGCATGACTGATGGAGGGAACCAGGAGTGGGGCCGTCGTGGGCGGCGTAATCGCAAAACGCATGACGCCGGGATCCGCCGGGAGTGGCAAGGGTTTGAGCACCCAGACGGCGAGGCCGCTGATGACGCCCACCGCAAGCGACATCCCCAGTGCGAATGGCCATGCCGGGCGCCCACCTGATGACCGAAGGGCGACCGCTGGGGGCAGGGCCACCCCAACTTGTGTGGCCGTCCCGTCCGTTGCCAACTTCAACTGTCGCCCGATGCCGCCAGCACCTTGCCACCGTTCGTCCGGGTCCTTCGCCAAGCAGATCCGGATGACCTGATCCAGCATCGGTGGGGACATCGGCTGGAGCGTCGAGATAGGGCGAGGGTCTGCCGTCATGATCGAGCCGATCAAACTGGCCTGGCTCTTCCCCTCGAACGCCTTGTGCCCCGTGACCATCTCGTAGACGACACACCCGAACGCCCAGATGTCACTCCGATGGTCGGCATCCCGGCCCTCCAACTGCTCGGGGGCCATGTACTGGAAGGTGCCGAGGATCGTCCCTTGCTCGGTGAGCGCATCGGCCAGCTTGGTGGAGGCGTCGCTCTGCGGGCCGGTCGGCTTGAGCTTCGCCAACCCGAAGTCCAGGAGCTTCGCCCTCGCCTTCGTCAGCATGATGTTGGCGGGCTTCAGATCCCGGTGCGTCACCCCCTGGCGGTGCGCCTTGTCCAGCGCGTCGGCGACCTCGATGGCGTAGCGGAGCGCCTGGTCCAGCGGCAACGCACCCTTACCGAGCTGGTCGGCCAGCGTCTCGCCCTCCAGGTACTCCATGACCAGGAAGTCGGTGCCCTCGTGATTGTCGAACTATAGAGCAGGGAGCGGGTGTCGCGTTCGAGGTCATAAATCCATACTTCGGACGGTCTCGGATCGACGATGACCGCCACCCTTGTGCCATCAGGCGAGAGCCCCGGAAACCGAAAGCCCCGTCGTTCTTCGATCGCCGGCGATCCACGCCCTTCGCGGTCCACCCACATGAGCGAGCGTTCGAGACCGCCGCTGAGGTACACGAGCGATCCGGTACGCGACACCGCAAAGAAGGGCGCACCCACCGCGGGCGCCCGGTAGACGCTGTCAACGACCGAGGCGGGAGATCCCTCCACTTCGAGCCGCTCCGGGTCGAAGCGGACGGCCTGCAGCCCACCTCTGGACTCGTAATAGACCAGGTAGTCTGGTGGCACGTAGCGCGCGTGGTTGCCGTTGGCAATCACGTTCCACTCGCCACTTTCGAGTGAGAGCGCCACGATCTGCGCGGCGTTCGAGTCGAGAGCCCCGTAGTTCAGGGTCGTGAGAAGCGCACTGCCGTCCGGCAGAAACGACGGCCAGGCAAGCACGCTGTTGTCCATCTCGGCGTCGGCCGTCGTCAGGGCCTGCGGCTCACTTCCGTTGGCCGACACCCGGAGCAGTCCAGAAGACCCCGGGCCAGGCTGATAGATGATCGTATTGTCTGGCCCCCACGCGGCGCCGCGTCCCACGACCGGGGCGTCGCATGTACGTCGTCAAACCAATCCGGACCAAGACCCCTGTTTCGTAAGAGAGACTTCCCGCCGGTGTGCCGCCTTGGGCGGCGTGTGTAGGTTCTCACGTTTTCGTTCTGCCAGTGTCCTCCATTTGATCTGAGCCCGCCGGGCCAGGATGGCCGGTCGCCGCCCCTCGTAAACGTCGGCGGGTGTGACGTTGTCCAAGGCTTCGTGGAGTCGACGGTGGTTGTCATGGGCGACGAAGCGGGCGATGGCACGCTCGAGCTCCCACGGACTGTAGTACTTCTCGAGCTTGACCACGTTCTTCATCGACCGGTGGTAGCGTTCGATCTTCCCCTGGGTCATCGGATGATACGGCGCCCCGCGCGTGTGTGTGAGCTGGTGCGTCTCCAGGTAGGCCGCGAGCTCCCGCGAGACATAGCACGGCCCGTTATCGCTCAGTAGCCGGGGCCGATGGACCACTCGGATGCGGTCGAGGCCCGTCGTCGCGCGGGCCAGGTCGAGCGTCTCCAGCACGTCGGAGGTCTGCATCGACGTCCGGAGCAACCAGGCGACGATGTAGCGGGAGTAGTCGTCCAGCACGGTCGACAGGTAGTACCATCCCCATCCCACCACCTGCAGGTAGGTGAAGTCGGTCTGCCACAGCTCGTTCGGCCGATGCGTCGGATGCCGGAAGGTCTTGGCCGCCGACAGCACGATGTAAGCCGGGCTCGGAATCAAGTCATACGCCTTGAGGATGCGATAGACGCTCGATTCCGACAGAAAATGCCCGTGCCGATCCGTCAGCTGCCAGGCCAGTTCCCGGGGCGACCGCTCGGGATCGGCCAGCGCGGCCTCGACCACCTGCTGGCGCACCCGCGGCGGAATCCGGTTCCAGTAGCGTCGGACCGCCGTGGGCGCGGGCTCGAGTCCGGCTCGACCCCGTTGGAGGTAGCGGCGATACCACGTGTAGAACGTGGACCGCTGGACGCGTAGCTCCCGCAACGTCTGCCGCACCGGCAGATCCGAGCCCTCGACCAGCCGGATCAGTTCGTATTTCTCGGCGGCGGTGTGTCTCACGTACCGTCCTCCGAGTCGGAGGCCGTCACGCTTTTTTTTAGCAACCGATTCTCGAGCACCATCTCGGCCACCACCTGTTTCAAGCGGCCGTTCTCGGTGCGGAGATCGGTGACTTCAGTCGACGTCGCTTCCCGGGTCGTATCGCCCACCAGCCGCTTCTTGCCCGCCTCGAGAAACTCTTTGCTCCACCGGTAATACAGATTCGGATTGAGCCCCTCGCGGCGGCACAGCGCCGCGATGCTCTCTTCCCCCCGCAACCCCTCGAGCACCATCCGAATCTTCTCCTCCGCCGAAAAGCGACGCCGGGTCTTCCGCCGGATGTTCTGAACAACCTGCTCCGCAGACTTCGCCTTCGTCATGGGGACCTCCTCCCCGGGTGGCAAAGTCTCTCTTATCTCATAGCCTCAATTGGTCCACAATCGTTTGAACCCGCACAGTGTCCAAGTCGGCAGCGGCGTTTCACGACTTCGACATCTACGAGCGGTTGGTGAAGGCCGCTCGCGCCACCGGCCCTCCCGCCGCACTTATCGTCCTCCTGGGCGGAGAGGCGGGCCTGCGGTGCGGGGAGATGATCGCGCTTGAGTGGACCGACATCGACCTGGCAGAGCGCCAACTGTGCGTCCAGCGAGGGATATTGCCAAATGTTGTGTATGCGGCATGATCAGGCGGCTTCCTTTCGGACGCCATCGACGAAGGGCACACCGTCGATGACATCGGCGATCAGTTGACACCCATTCAACGCTCTCCAGGTCTTCTGTGCGGCCATCGCCAGCTTGAACACCATCGTCAAGCACGCCAGGCGGCTGCCCGCGCCCTTCGTCTTGCGCGTGCGGAGCCGGACGGTGGCGAACGTCGACTCGACCGGATTGGTGGTCCGGATGTGAATCCAGTGCTCGGCGGGGAACTCGTAAAAGGTCAGCAGCACGTCCCGGTCTTTCGCCAGGCAGGCGGTCGCCGCCGGAAACTTCGCGTGAAACGTGGCCACGAACAAGTCGAACGCCTGGTTGGCGCTGGACGTCGTCTCCGCCATCCAGATGTCGTGCAGCATCGCCTTCGCCTTGGGCTGCACGCCCTTCGGCAGCTTGTTCAGCACGTTCATCGTCTTGTGCACCCAACACCGCTGTTCGCGGGTCTTCGGGAACACTTTCCGCACGGCGCCCCAGAATCCGAGGCCCCCGTCGCCGACGGCGAGTTCCGGGTCGATCGCGAGCCCGCGCGCCCGGACGTCCAGCAGCAGCTCGCGCCACGACTGCTCGCTCTCGCGGTAGCCATCGGTGATCGCGATCAGCTCCTTCTGCCCCTCCCGCGTGGCGCCCATCAGCACCAAAATGCACTGCCGCTTGTTGTCCGTGTCCTCGAGGCGGACGTTGAAGTACACCCCGTCCGCCCAAACATAGGCATAGCGCCGGCCGGCGAGGGACCGCTGCGACCACCCGCGGTAGTCCTGCTCCCACACCGCCTTGAGCCGCGTGATCGTCGTCGCCGACAACCCCCGCGCGTCGGGCCCCAACAGCGCCTGCAAGGCCTCGCTGAAGTCTCCCGTGCTGATGCCCTTGAGATAGAGCCACGGGTACAGTTCTTCCAAGCTGGTCGTCTTTCGCAGGTAGGGCGGCAGGATCGCCGACCGGAACGTCTCCCGTTCGCCTACGGGCCGACGGTCCCGGACCCGGGGCTGCTGCACGCGCACGTCCCCGAGCGGCGTTTGAATCGCCCGAGTGGGCAAGTGGCCGTTGCGAACGACGCGCCGGCGCCCGGCCGCGTCCATCGTCGCCGCCCGGGCCGCAAGGTAGTCGTCCACCTCGGCCTCGATCGCCGTCAGCAACATCTGTTGCGCTCCGCGGTGCAGCACCTCGGTCAGGACATCTCGGGACGATTCTTGTGGGAACTGGACCAGCTTTTCGTTAGGCTCCGGCATGGTGGCGTACCTCCTTGCCCTTCGGGTGAGGGGGGTGCGTTAGCAACACCCAGGGTACGCCGCCTGTTCAAAACCTCAAACACAACTTTCGGTTATATCTCGTCCAGCGATCAAGCTGGGATGGACACGTAACGGCACCGAAAGGGGGACGGCTACGGTACATCCCGCTGACCCTCCGACTTGCCCAGGCGCTTCGTGAGCATCGGCATCTCAGGAGTTCGCTGGTGCTGTGCGACGGGGACGGGGAAGCTCTGCATCGGAGAACCGTGCTGGGGTGGGTCCGGCGAGCCGCTCGGCGGGCGCAGGTCCAGAAAAGTGGAGTGCATGTGCTCCGGCACACGTTCTGCTCCCACTTGGCGATGCGCGGCGCGCCCGCACGAGCCATTCAGGAACTGGCGGGGCACGTCAACATCACGACGACCCAGCGCTACATGCACCTGAGTCCGGCGGCGATCGAGGGGGCGATCCGGCTCCTGGACGAGCCAGTGCGGGGAGAGATAGGGGAAACGGAGTCTCCGAGATCAGTAAGTGTTTCGGAGAAAAGGAGTTAATGGCGGAAGCGCCTGGGAGTCGAACCCAGCCCCCCCGCAGAGCGGGGAGCGACCGATTTTGAAGACCGGGAGGGCCACCGGGCCCCGTTCGCTTCCATCGACGTACTGACGGGCCGTGTCCGTCAGCGCGAGTGGCGGACGATCGAGCGACGCCGGGAACCGCACTCGGAAATCCGACGAGCGGGAAGCGCGAAATCGCGGGATCGACGCGCAGGACGGAGCGTACCCCGGGTGAGGCCGGCGACGGAGCCGGCATTCTTCGGAGCCTACGCGAGCCGCGCCAGCGACCCCACGACGATACGCACGACCCGCGTAGGGCGGATTAGTTTTCGATGAGGGTCACCTCGCCAGCGCGAGGCCCCTTGGCAGACTCTTCCTGCGTGAACTCGACGCGCTGCCCTTCTCGGAGCAACTCGAAGACGGCACCCCGCACCGAGCTGCGGTGGAAGAAGTGCTCGATTCCGCCCTCATCGCGAATGAACCCGAACCCCTTATCGATGAGGAGCCGTGCAATCGTACCGCTTGGCATAACCCTAGTCCTCCGATCGGCGAAGCCCCAGGACCACCCTGGGATTGAACGAGACCCCGTGTCGTGGGAAGCCCGCGGCGAGATGTCCGCGGACCGTCTTTCAGGCTGGAACGCGACACCGACAATCTTCCCGGGTCTTCCCGCAGCCGAGCCTCGCTTTCCGATCCGCCCCCGACTGGCGGACCGGATTCGCGCTGCCGACGACGAGCGACGCCGAGGCCGGCACATCAGACACCTCCGGCACGAAACTGGCGCCGAGTCAGGCAAACTTCACCTGACACAAAAGGCAGCGCGAAACGCGCCAAGTGTAGGTGGATCCTCCTATGGAAGTCAACAAGCCCAACTGCAGACGTTAGCGTTGGGATGGTTTGGCTGCTGGCTGTAAGGGCTTTCCGCTACGACAGCACCCGTAACTTCTTCTCTAACTTGGAGTTGAAGCAGGTTTCGGTGCCGCAGGCTTCGACGCCGAATAGGTGGTCCAGAAATGTCGGCCGCACCTGGCGCACACCCAAAACTGCTGCGGCTTCCACACGCCGCCGGGGGCCGGGTCGGTCATATCCATCTGGGTGCCGCAGCGCTGACACCTGATCTGGACGGCGACGTCGGACATGGGTGGATTCTAGCACGAGCATTTGGTCCGCCGGTCGAATGCAGCGGGGACGCGCACCGCGGACTGCTAGACTGGGCCGATGCCCTACGCTACTGACCGCGTGGAGGAAGGGTGATCCCCGGGGTCATTCTGGCCGCCGGCGCCTCCTCGCGCATCGGTCGGCCGAAGGCGCTCTTGCCCACGGGAATCGAAGGGGAGACGTTTCTCTCCCGCCTGGTCGAGACGCTCTGGGCCGGCGGGGTCGACGACGTCGTCGTCGTCGCCTCCACGCAGTCCGGTGACCTCGAGCGCGCGCTGGCCGGGGTCTCCCGCGCCCCGAGGGTCGTGGACAATCTCCACCCCGAACGGGGCCAGCTATCGTCCGTGCGGGTGGCCCTCGCGGCTATCGACAAGCCCGGGGTGTCCGGCATGCTGCTCGCGCTCGTGGATGTCCCATTCGTGAGCCCGTCGACAGTCCGGATCGTCTTGCAGACGTTCCTGAGAACCGGCGGGTCCATCGTGCGCCCGGCGTTGGGCGACACCCACGGCCATCCCGTGCTGTTCGGGCGGCCGCTGTTCGACGAACTGCGACAGGCAAGCAACGCCGCGGGCGCGAAGACCGTCGTCCGGGCCCACGCTGCCGACATCGTCAACGTACCGGTCGACGACCAGGGTGCGTTCACCGACGTGGATACGCGGGAGGACTACGAGCGCATCGTGGGCCCGTGGCCGTTCGTTGATCGGGTTCCAACCCCTCGGGTATGATTCATCACCGTGGGCCAGTGGCGCAGCTGGGAGCGCGCGTGAATGGCATTCACGAGGTCACGGGTTCGAACCCCGTCTGGTCCACCAATTTCTCCTTCGATCACAACTCCGGCAAGCCGATGAGGAGGCACTCCATGTCACTGTCACGCCGCGCGTTCGTCCGTTCGTTCGGGATCGGTTCCGCCGGCGCATTGTCGGCGGCGTGGAGCATCGGTCGGGGGCGCGAGGCGCTGGCCTGGAGTCCAGACCCGCTCGAGGCTGCCCTGCAGGTGACGGCCTCGCAGGACATCATCAAGATCAACGGCAACGAGAACGCGCGAGGCCCCGGAGACGTGGCGGTCGAAGCGATGCAGGAGGTGCTCGACGGCAACGTCGGTCGGTACGGATTTGCGGCGGCGAGCAAGCTGGCCGAGGCGATCGCCCGACGGGTCGGCCACGGCCTGACTGCCGAAAACGTCGTGGTCTCGACCGGCTCGGGTGCCCTCCTAGCGGCAGGGACGCGCGCCTACGTCTCGCCGAGCCGGCCGCTCGTCAACGGCACGCCATCGTTCCTCAGCACGAACCGGACCGCGCAGCGCCTGGGCGCCGAGATTCGGTTGGTCCCGGTCCTCCCCGATTTGAAGCTCGATCTGGACGGGATGGCTGAAGCAGCCAGCGGCGCCGGCATGGTCTTCCTGTGCAACCCGAACAACCCAACGGCGACGGCACATTCGCAGGCGGATGTGGCGGCGTTCATCGCGCGGGTCAAGTCGAGCTCGCCCAACACGGCCATTCTGGTGGACGAGGCGTACATCGAGTACGCGACCGACGCCGCCGTCGAGACGGCCGTGGCGGAAGCGCTGCAGCACGACGACGTCTTCGTCACCCGGACGTTCTCGAAGGCCTACGGGATGGCCGGCATGCGCCTCGGCTACGCCGCCGGCCGCCCCGACACGGTCGCGAAACTCCAGGCGGCCTGGGGACTGGGCGACATCAACGTCATGACCGCCGCGGGAGCCCTGGCGTCGCTGGACGACCGGGACCACATGGTGGCCGAACGCGAGGAGAACCGCCGGATTCGCGAGTTCACGATCAACGCCTTCACGGAGATGGGCTATGAGGCGTCCGACTCGCAGACCAACTTCCTGTTCGTGAACATCCGCCGGCCGGCGGGCGAGTTCCGCGACGCCGCCCGCGAGCAGGGCGTCCTGGTGGGGCGCGACTTCCCGCCGATGGAGCAGACCCACACACGCATCTCGCTCGGCACGATGGAGGAGATGCAGCGGGCGGTCGAGGTCTTCAAGAAGATTCTGGAAACCTAGCTAGCAGCCCGGCCAGTTCGGTATCCTCGAGGCGCACCCGGCCAAGCCAGGTGCGCCTTTTTTCGTGGGTGGTCCGCTACGGGGCGAGGGCAGCTCGACTCAGTCGCCGGGTCCGGCGTCCGCGGCCATCAGAATCGAGAACGCCCCCGCTTCGTACTCGACCGTCTCGGCACCGGGCCCGCTGCGGGTCCCTTCGAGCGTCCCGTCCCTTACCGCCGAAAACGCATCCCGTAGTTCGATCAACCGAATTGGGTCGGCGACCGGGGTGTTGTGTGCCGGGAGAAGGCGTGTGAGGTCCGGGACCAGCCCCGCCAGCCGAGCGATAGACGCCTCGTACGCGTCCAGGTCCGTCTCCGGGGCGAACAGCCAGATAGGCCCCTCGTAGAAGGTGTCGCCCGTCCAGAGATACCCGGCCGCGGCGTCGAGGAGGGCGATTGCATCGGGGGTGTGGCCGGGGATGTGCAGGATCTCGAGGACGCGGCCACCCAGGTCGATGGTGTGTCCGTCGGTGGCGACCTCGGTGACCGTCCATGATCGACTGATGTAATTGTCCTGCGTGACGCCCTCGGGCAACGGGCCGCAGAGCGCGTCGGGGACCACCTCCCCGCGGACTCGTTCGTTCGCGAGACCGGTGGCGCGCTCACGGGTGAACTCGGTGTCCATGCCCACCACCGACGAAAACTCCGCGTTCCCGCCGACGTGATCGAGGTGCGAGTGGGAGTTCACGACGATCACCGGTAGCTCCGTGAGCTGGGCCACCACGTCGGAGATCCGAGCGATGCCCATGCCCGTGTCGAAGAGCAGCGCGCGGTCAGCGCCGAGCACGAGATAGGAAATCACTTCCTGCCACTGCTTCGGCTCGTAGAGGGCGAGGACGCCGTCGCCCGCCTCCCACACCTCGAACCAGTCGGACTCGACGTCGACGCGATCGAGTTCGGCGTAGAGGGCGCGCGGAAGCCGACTGCACCAGTCGGGAGCGATCGCTTCGTCAGAGACCTCCCCGACGGGGCCCGCATCGGGTACGGCCTCGCCGCCACAGGCGGCAAGGATCGCAAGACCCAGGACCACCCCGGCCAGCGCACGTGTGCGTGTGATCATCGCTGGGTGCCTTGCCCCTGTCCCGTCGGCACCCGCGCCTGGAGCGGGTTGGCCAAGGCGCTCCAACCGGAACTGTCGGACCTCGACGCGGCCAACTCCCCCACGATGACGATGACAGCGGCGGCCACTGGGAGTAACGGGAGTGCGGCGTGACCTCCGCACGCCCTGGAACATACGGCAGCAGCCGCTCCGGTGGGGTCCTGAGGCGATCCGCTTCCCACCGGTCGCGAGGTCAGTACTCCGCGAACATCCGTCTGATCTCCTCTGCGTCGTCGGTGCGGGTCAGGGCCAGCATGAGGAGGATGCGTGCCTTGATCGGCGTCAAGTCCTGTCCGGCGATCCGATACCGCGTGCGCAACTGCTGCGCCTCCGTCAGTTCCTCGTCGGCAGACGGTGGGCGGTTCGGGACGATGCGTCCGCTCCCGGTCCGGGTGCTCACGACGGTGAACACGCCGCGCGCATGGGCATACGTGATCGCGGACGACTGAAGGCGGCTCATCGCGCCCGCGCCCGCCGACGCTATGACGAGACCTCTCGCCCCCGCATCGACGGCCGCTTCGATCAGATCACCGGGGGCCCCTTGATACACCATGATGATGTCGACGCGGGGCAGGGCGGTCACGCCCGCCAGGTCGAACTCACTGCGCAGCGTATGGCGCCGAAGCAGGCTGCGGTAGTAGACCGGGCCATCGCGGTCGACGACGCCCAGCACCCCGGGTGAATTCAACTGGTCGTCGCAACACCTCGATGATGAGGTGCTGCGATGCAGAAACGGAGACGTCAGACCGGGCGGGTCGGCCTGCGATGCGTTCGCCTGGTCGCCCGCCAGTAGCGGGGCGTGAGGAGCAGCAACGGTTCTGGAAGGCGATCGCCCGGGGGCTGTCGAGTGAGGATGCCGCCATGTGGCGTGTCGCCGCCCGTGGGTGGTCGTTGGTTCCGTGGGGGCGGGGGTATGCCGCCGGTCAGCTTGGCGCCCCGATCGGCTCGCTACCTGTCCTTTGCGGAGCGGGAAGAGATCGCGATCCTGAGCGCGCAGGGCGCCGGGGTGCGCCACATGGCCCGGCGGCTCCGTAGAGCCCCGTCGACTGTCTCGCGAGAACTGCGTCGCAATGCCGCGACTCGCAGCGGCGGTCTGGCGTATCGGGCGTCGACTGCGCAGTGGCACAGCGAGCGACGTGCCAAGCGCCCGAAGATAGCCAAGCTGGCCGCGAACGATCGGCTGAGGAGCTACGTGCAGGACCGCCTCGCAGGCACGGTCATGGCTGAGAACGGGACGCCCGTGCCTGGCCCCAACGTGGGCTCCTGGAGTGGTCGACGTCATGGCCGCCGCCAGGACCGACATTGGGCGACGTCGTGGAGCCCGCAGCAGATCGCCCATCGGCCGGATAGAGTATCCCGACGACATCACTCGCACGAGGCCATCTACCAGCGCTGTATATCCAGGGGCGGGGGGCACTGCGCCGCGAGCCGGCATGCCTGCGCACCGGGCGGGCGCTGCGCGTGCCGAGGCCGTGGTGCAAGGAGTTTGTAGGTCCCGACATCAGTAGCGGCCCGCCGAGGCCGAGGACCGAGCCGTTCCTGGACACTGGGAAGGCGACCTGTCATCGGACTTGGCAGCTCTGCGATCGGCACATTGGTCGAACGCACCACCCGATTTACGATGTTGCTCCACCTGCCCCGCAGCCGAACCTGGCCGACTCCGGGTCAAGAACGGTCCGGCTCTTCATGGTGACGCCGTACGGGATGCGATCACCGACGATCACGACGCTCCCTGGCCGTCGGTCACTGTGGGACCAAGGCGCGGAGATGGCCCAGCACGCCCAACTGCGTATCGACACTGGGCTCAAGTTCGCAGTCCGTGGCAGGCGGCACGAATGAGAGCTGCGTCAGTACTTCCCCAAAGGTACTGACCTCTAGGCACAGCGCTAGCCATTGCTGCTGTCGCGTCACACTCAACCGCCGCCCGCGGAAGACGCTCGGTTGGAGTCCGAAGCCTTCAACGAACTGCTACTCTCACACCAGTGAGGACGTGTTGCGACGACCCCTTGAAACCGGCCCGTAACCACGCGACTGAAACGGCAGACGCCGGGCGTCCGTCTTGGTCACCTCTCGGGCCGAGTTGATTTCGTCGTTGAGGACGACGAGCGCGCCGCGCGATGTGGGCGCGGCCGCGACGCATGGAGGTTGGCCGCGCCCTCATAGCCGAGCCGGCTCGGGTTCCGCATGGCCCCCACGACCACGACCGGACGCTCGCTCCGGACCGTCAGGTGCAGAAAGTAAGCTGTTTCCTCGAGCGTATCGGTGCCGCTCGTGACGACGATGCCGGCCAGGCCGGGGTCCTGGGTGAACAGCTCGTTCAGCCGGCGGGAGAGCTGGAGCCACTGGTCCAGCGTCAACCGTGAGCTGGAAACATTGGCGAATTGCTCGGACTCGACGCGCGCATATTCCGTGAGGTTCGGGATGAGATCGACGAGCTCCTCGGCCGTCAGACGCCCGCCGGATTTGGCGGAGATGGTTCCACCGGTGGCGACCAGCCGCACGCGCGGCGGCTCAAGGGTCTGGGCCGACACCTGACCGGTCGGCGGCAGGAGGACGAGCGCAGCCAGGGTGGCTGCTAAGGCGAGACGAGTCATGGCTCTCCTTCTTCGAGCGCGGGCCGAGGCCGAGTCGGCTCCGGCTCTTGCAGAGGATTGCTCTATACTGACTTCGTCGAGCCGCGGTGCGCAAGCGCGAGCCAGTTCGTCAACTGTCGCGCCGCATCGTCCGGTGTGGCACCGTAGAACGGCATCAGGGCCGACGCGGCGCCGGGCATGCGGGCCAGCCGCGCGCGCCAGGTGGTCGCATCGACCGACGACACTTCGATCTCGTACTGCCGGCCGTTGATGATTTCTTCGAAACGATGGACGCTCACGGCGTTGTCAGAGGTCGACGTGTGATAGGCCAGCGAAGATGCGATTCTATTGATTCATCGATCGTCGTCAAGCGGAAGAAACGACGAAGGACGCCGGTCGACGGCAGATTCGATCACTTTGTTGGGGAAGCACGATCAAAAAAACATGACATCAGCAGATCGTCCACAAGGCATGCACCGACGGTCCACAGGGTTTCCACAGCGCGACTTTTACCACGGCCGGCTGGGATGCCGCGGTCGGCGACCCGTCCGCATGGGTGCGCTGCTTGACCGCGTCCAGAGGCCGCACTAGGCTGGGTGCAGTTCCCATGCGCGTGAAAAGTCGGCGCGTGACGTCTCGAGCCCACGTGGCGTGCGTGGTGCTGGCGCTGCTGTTGGCGTGCGCCCGGGACGGGCGCGCCGAAGTGCTCGACGCGGTGCTGTACCGCATCTTTCTGGCGGACGGCTCCAGCCTCGTCAGCTACGGCGAATACTCGCGGGTTGGTGACGACATCGTCTTTTCTCTGCCCATTCGAGCCGATTTCAAGAACCCGCGCCTCCATCTGGTCAGCATTCCATCGGCGACCATCGACTGGCACACTACCGAGCGGTACTCGGAATCGGCCCGATCGGCGCATTACGCGGCGACGCAAGGCGACGCCGACTTTGCGCTCATGAGCTCGGAGGTCGCCTACGCCCTCAACGACGTCGCCCGGACGGCCGATCCGTTCCTCCGGCTCGAGATTGCCATGCGGGCCCGCACCACGCTCCACGCGTGGCCTGGCGACCACTACGGCTACCGGGCGAGTGACGTGCAGCAGATCGTCGGGTGGCTCGACGAGGTGATTTCGGAGATTCGCGTGGCCACGGGGGCGCAGCGCTTCGATCTCGACTTCGTGGCGATCTCGTCGAGTCCGCCGCCGATGCCGTTGCTGCCGCCACCCAGCCTGCAGGAGACGATTGCGCAGGCGCTCGGCGCGGCCAGGCTGACGCGCGTGCCGGCCGAGCGGGTGTCGCTGCTGCGGGCCACGATGGGGCTGCTCCACGATAGTGCGGCGGCGCTGCCAGCGGCTTGGGTGAACACCACGCGCGCTCTCGTGAGGGCGGAGATCGATGCGGAGGTATCGATCGAACGCGCCTATGCGGATCTGACGCGGACGCTGCTCGACGACTCGGCGCGCCGCGCCGCGGAGGCTGACGTGCGCGGGCTGGAGCGTCTGCGGCGTCACATCCAGGCTCGCGATGCCGCGCTGGGCCGCAAGCGACCCAATCAGTTCAGAGCCTTGGTCTTGGTGGTGGATGACCGGCTCGCAGCGGCCAGGCAGCTTCGGCTCGAGCGCGACCGCTGGAACTTGCGCGTTCAGACGTTCCGGGCCTATCAGCGCGCGTTGACCGCACCGGTCGACGGGTTCATCCGCTCGAAGGCCGGCCTGGAGGAGATCCGGGCACTCGCCGGTCCTGACGCCGAGGTCCTGGAGCGGCTCGGTTACGACCTCGAGACCGCCGAGCGGTCGCTCCAGGGCTCGACGCCGCCGGTGGAGTTTCGGTCGATACACGATCTGATGGTGCGGGCCGTGCAACTGGCCTACACGTCGGTGCGATTTCGTCAGGACGCCATCCACTCCAATGACATCGCCACCGCCTGGGACGCCTCCGCCGCCGCGTCCGGCGCACTGATGCTGTTCACCAAGGCCCAGGCCGATCTGGGGCGGCAACTCCGCGCTCCGGCACTGCGGTGATCACACCGCGGCAGACGCGTCTTCTCAGAGCTCGGGATCTTCAGTCGTTCCAGCATGGCATCGCGGAGGCGATCGGCGCCAGCTCGGCGGCCGCCGCCGGGTGTGCGGTCCTGGTGCCGTCGCGCGCGGCGGCGGAGCAATTGCACCGTACGCTGCGCCTCCTGCCGCGCCGCGCCGGGATCGTCCCTCTCCTCCTGACCCGCCCAGACTGGTACCACCGCCTGCACGAGCGGTTGCCGGCCGCACCGCCGATGCTGTCGGCGGCAGATCGTGAGCTGCTCCTGACCGAGGCGGCTCGAACCGCGGAAGCCGACGGCGTCCGCGCGCCGTTCGCGACGAGACCTGGCCTGATTGCCGAGATGCTCGCGTTTTACGACGTCCTGCGTCGTCAACAGCGAAGCCTGGGCGACTTCCA
Organism: Vicinamibacterales bacterium; assembly: GCA_963667915.2. GTDB lineage: Bacteria > Acidobacteriota > Vicinamibacteria > Vicinamibacterales > UBA823. The sequence continues at coordinate 2,840,251 of CAXXNN010000004.1, forward strand.
GCGATTGGCGATCGGCGAGCTGGAGCCGATCGCCGGCATCGACCATGGTGCCGCGCGGATGCTGGAGCAGACGCGGTTTCTGACCGAGACGTTCGCCCGGTTCGAACGGCGCATCGAGGCAACCGGCCGCCTGGACGAGCATGGACTGCGCCGGCGCCTGCTCGCCGAGGCGGGGCGACCGGCGTTCACGCACCTCATCGTGACCGTGGCCGATCAGGCGGTGTCGGGCGACGGGCTGTGGCTGGCAGATTTCGATCTGCTCGCGCGAATGCCCGCGGTGGCCCAGATCGACATCGTCGCGACGGAGGCCGTGCTGGCCAGTGGGTACCACGAGCGTCTGCACGATTTCTTGCCGGGCATCGATGAAGTACGGATCGAGGCCGTGGGGACAACCCCGAGCCTCCTCGTACCGGCGGATCAGGATGGCGCGCTCCATTTCACGAGCCGCGACCGCGAGGAGGAACTGTGGTCGGTGGCGCGACGGGTCCAGGCGTCGCGCGAGGAAGTGGCGCAGGCGGGTGGCTCGGGCACCGCCAGCGTCGCGGTGGTGTTTCAACGGCCGCTGCCCTACGTCTACCTGGCCGAGCAGGTGTTCGACGGGTCCCGCATCGCGTTCGAGACGTTTCATGGGGTGCCCCTGGCCGCCGAACCGTATGCCGCCCTGGTCGACCTCCTCCTCGAAGCGGTGGCGTCGCGCTTCACCCGTGGCGCGCTGCTGGCCGTGCTGCGCTCACCGCATCTGCGCACCGGCATCGACGAGCCGCTGCCCGGGCGAGGGGTCGAGCGCCTCGCCCGCCGGCTCCAGGCGTCACGCTATGCCGGTGGCCCGGATCACTTGGCGCGGGTGCTTGCCGGTGGGTGGGACGGCGCCGAGCCCGACGACGATCGGTTGGCGTCCGTGGTGCTGGCGATCGTGGCCGCGCTCTCGCCGATCGAGGAGGCGGGCGCCGCCGCCACGCAGTGGGGGCGGCTGCTCGAGTTTCTGGAGCGATGGGACGCCCCGGTGACCGGGGAGGGTCTCGATCGTGACCGGCAAGTCCGCGCTCGTGAGACCGTCCTAGGCGCTGTTCGAGAGCTGCGATCGGCGGCGGCCGAGTTTTCGACGGCCGCCGTCCCGGTGTCCGAGCTGAGAGCCCGACTGAGGCGACGACTCGAGCCGGAGCTGTTCGCGCGTCGCCCGGGGACTGGCGGGGTGCAGCTGGTGGACGCCTCCGCGGCTCGGTACGGCCGGTTTGCCCACGTGCATGTCGTCGGGCTGATCGACGGGGACTGGCCGCCCGGTGCGCGCCGGAACATTTTTTATCCGGCATCCCTGCTGCGGCAGCTGGGGTGGCCGGCTGACGGCGGCCGCGCGCGGACGGCGCGTGCCGAGTTCGCCGACCTCCTCCGGTTGCCGACTACGCAGATCGTGTTGTCGACCTTTCAACTCGAGGACGACACGGTCGTGACGCCGACCGGGCTGCTGGAGGACGTGGGGGACGCCGGGCTGCCGACGCGGGAAGAGACGTCCGACCCGACCTTCCGAATCAGCCTCGACGAGATGCTCGTGAACGACGCGGTCCTGCCGTCAGCGGTGTCGGGTGAGACGGCCAGCTGGGTGGCGGTGCGCGTCGAGGGCTCCGCCGGAGACGAGCGACCCGGGACGATCGGTGCGGTCGAGCCGCGACGGTACGCCGTGAGCCGGGTCGAACGCTACCTGGACTGCCCGTTCAAGTACTTCAGCGCGGTGATGCTGCGCCTCGACGAGGAGGCGGTGGACGAGCCCACGCTCGATCGGCGCGGACGCGGCGAACTGCTGCACCGGGTGCTCCGGACGCTGGTCGAGCGGTGGCGCGCCGCCGGTCACCATGGCTTCGATGAAGGCCAGATTGACGCGGCGCTGGCGTGTGCGCGCGACGTCGTCGAGGAGGCGACGGACGATCTCCCGGCCGTGGACCGCCAGCTCGAGCGGGCTCGCCTACTGGGGTCGGCGTCGGGCGCCGGCCTGGTCGAGCGATTCGTCCGGCTCGAGAGCGAGCGATCGGGAGACGCCGTCGAATCATTGCTCGAGCGGACGTTCGACGGGACGTTCTCGATGACAGGGGCGTCCGGTGTTTCGCGGCAGGTCAGGCTTCGCGGCGTGGCCGATCGCGTCGATCTGCTCGCCGACGGCACCTTGCGTCTGCTGGACTACAAGCTGGGTCGCGCACCGAACGCCGCCCGGGCCGTGCAGCTTCCGGTCTATGCGGCCTGCGCCGAGCAGGCCCTGGCCGGGTATCGCCGCCGGACCTGGAGCGTGGCGGAGGCGTCCTATGTGGCGTTTGGCGGGTCCCGGCTCGAGGTGCCCGTCCTGGTCCGGGGTGACGGGACGCCGGCGAATCTCGGTGCCGGCCAGGCGCGCTTCCTGGAGGCGATTGACGGCATCGAGCGGGGAGCGTTCCCGCCGGCCCCGGCAGAAGATCGCCTGTGTGCGTCGTGTGGCTTCATCGCGGTCTGCCGGAAAGGGCGGGCGTCGTGAGATCCGGACCCCGCGACAACGCACAACGTCACGCCGGGCGCGAACACCCCGAGGCGCGCCGGTTGGCCGTCGATCCGAACCGCCACGTCGTGCTGGAGGCGTCGGCGGGCACCGGGAAGACCTCGGTGCTGGTCTCGCGGTACCTGAATCTGCTGGGCGCTGGCGTCGATCCGGCGAACATTCTCGCCATGACGTTCACGCGCAAAGCGGCCGCGGAGATGCGCGAGCGGATTCTGGGGCAGCTCCGTCGGGCGGCCGCGACGTCCGAGACGGCGCGCCGCCAGTGGAGGGCGCTGCGCGACCGATTGAGCGATGTGCACATCACCACGATCGACGCCTTCTGTCTGTCGCTCCTGCGTGAATTTCCGCTCGAGGCGGATCTCGACCCCGGCTTCGGCATTGCCGACGAGACGGAGGCGCCTCGCCTGATGGCGCAGGCGCTCGATCGGGCGCAGCAAATCGTCGGCGCGCTGGTGCCCCGAGATGAAGGCGTGGCGCTGCTCCTGACCCGCCTCGGGGCGACGAACCTTCGGACGGGGCTCGTGTGGCTGCTGCGCCATCGCCTCGTGGCGCCACGTGCGCTGAGACGGCTTCTCGCCACCGCCCCCCCCCGCCTGACCCTGGAGCAGACCGCGCGCGCCACCATGACGCGCCTGCGGGGTGCGCTCGAGCGCGCCCCGGGCGGCCTCCGGGCGTTTCTCGCCGACGGGCCGACCGGGCATGCGCGATTTCGCATGCTGGCTGCCGACCTGCAGCGACTGGACACCTTCGGTTGCGACCCTGCGGACGTGCGCAGCCTGCTCGATCGTCTGTCCGAGCACGTCCTGACCCGGGCCGGGAAGCCGCGGCAGCGTACGGCGTACGCGCACGCCGACTTTCCCTCGCGCGCGTCGCGGACGCGGCACATCGAGGCCGTCCGGCAGCTGGCATCGGCCTTCGCGGCGATCGCGACCCGCTACCGCCGTGGCGTCGGCGAGGTGCTGGCACGTGCGGTCTGGCGCGTCTACCGGATCGCCGAGCGAGAGTATCGTCGAACGTTGCGGCAACACGCCGTCCTGGACTTCGTCGACGTCCAGCGCCTGGCCCTGGGGCTCCTGCGCCAGATGGACGAGTTCGCGCAGAGCCGATATCGCCTCGAGTCGCGATACCATCACGTGCTCGTCGACGAGTTCCAAGACACGAGCCGGGCGCAATGGGAGCTGGTGTCGCTGCTCGTGCAGTCATGGGGGGAAGGCGTCGGTCTCGTGCAGGATGCGCCCCTGCCGCCGTCCATTTTCGTTGTCGGCGATCGCAAGCAGTCGATATATCGCTTCCGCGACGCCGACGTGTCGCTGTTTGCCGAAGCGGGTGACTACATCGGGTGCCTGCGCCCCGGAGTGCCGGTCCGAACAGCGATCACTCGGAGCTTTCGCGCCGTCCCGGGACTCCTCCGGTTCGTGAACGATCTCTCCAGCGCGATCGAGAAGGTCCCCGGCCGGTCGGACGCCTTCCGATACGACGAACACGACCGCTTCCCCCTGACGGACGAGGACGACGCCTCGACATCGCCGGCGCCAGCGGAACACGCGTTGCTCGGCCTGGCCCTGGCCGAGGACGAGGCCGGCTGTGCGGACGCGGTGGCATCGGAAATCGAGCGACTGCTGTCCGGCGTCACGGTGCGGGATCCACGCACGGGTGTGCGCCGGAGGGTCCGCCCCGATGACATCGCCGTCCTGTTCCGCGTCCGCGCCAGCCACCCGGAGTACGAGCGCGCCCTGTCCGCGCGAGGCGTTCGGGTCTACGTCTACAGAGGCCTCGGGTTCTTCGGGGCCGACGAGATCCAGGACCTCCGGGCGCTGATGCGATTCTTGGCCCACCCGTCCTCCGATCTCTGGGCTGCGGCCTTTCTCCGGTCGGGATTCGTCCGACTGTCCGACGAGGCGCTACGGCACCTGGCGCCTGGCCTGGCGCAGGCGATCGCGGGGGCCGGGGCGCCGGCCTCCCTGGCGTCGCTGCCGGCCCTCGATCGCCGCCGTCTCGAACTGGCACGTGTGGGGGCCCGGCGGTGGCTCGGCCTCGTCGATCGGCTTCCGCCAGCCGAGCTGGTCGATCGCGCGATCCGCGAATCGGCCTATCTGTACGAGCTTCGAGGGCCGCGCGTCCGGCAGGCTCGGGAGAACGTGAAGAAGATGCGCAGCTTGTTGCGGCGCATCCAGAACCGTGGATACGCCACCCTGGCGCGAATCGCGGACCACGTCGAGCATCTGTCCACCGGCGACGAATCCAACGCAACAATCGATGCCGCCGGCGCCGTGCACTTGATGACCATTCATGCGGCCAAGGGACTGGAGTTTCCGATCGTGTTCGTGGTCGGCCTCTCGCGCGGGGTCGGCGGTGCGCGCGCGCCGATTCAGGTGTTGGCCGATCGCGGGGATGGCTTGCCCTCGGTGACCGTGGGAGGCTCCGCTGAGGAGGTCGCTGGGGAGATCGAGGATGAGGAGCGGGCGCGGGCGCTCGAAGAAACGAAACGGTTGCTGTATGTCGCTGTCACCAGGGCACGCGATGCGCTCTATCTGAGCCTACTGCGCTCGGGTGATCGCGTCGTGGCTGGCCGCTCGAGTCTGGCGGATGTGCTGCCCGTTGGCTTCGTACGATGGCTCGAGTCGGTGCCCAGGGGAGCGGGTGTCGCGGACTGGCGGGCTGACGAGCGGTCCGCGGCCCATCGATTTCGACTCTGCTAGCAGCCCGCGGTGAACATCCGGCTATGCGCCCTCCGCAGGATGGCTCACGGTTCGCTCACCCCACGCGCGAGCCCGCTCCTCGGCTTCCGTCTGCGTCTGACCGACCAGCACCACGGCGCCGTCCGGGGTGCTCTGTCCGTCACGGCAGACCCAGGCGATCCAGTGCGCCCCTTTTGCTTCACTGCGAACTTCGAACGTGCCTGACATGGACATCGCTCCCAGAGTCTTGCTTTCTCCGACAATCGATTGTAGCCGATCGCCTGTCGGTCTCGAGGCCATCCGGGAAAAACGTCGTTGCGTCGCGCGGAGGCAGGCCGTACAATTCCAGGGAGGGGCAGGCGACCGCCGGACCTAGAGGTTGAGGAGATGATGACGCTGAGCTGTTCCAGTTGTGGGAATGAAAAGGATTTCCTCGTCAAGACGTTACAGATACACGTCGTGCACGTCGAGGATGCGCGGGTCGAAGTGTCCGAGGAGAGCCGACCAGCGATCCTGGAGGTGCTCTGTGACGAGTGTGAGGTCGAGCTGAATCTGGCGGATGTCGAGGAGCCGCTTCGCCGCGAAATGCTCCTCACCGTGGCGTCCCGGTAACCGCCTCGCTGCGGCCGGTTTCGCGTGCTTCATCCTTCCGATCGGTCGTCCACCTCCTCGAAATAGTCGCACTCGGGACAGACCCATTCACGAACCTGCTGGCGGGACGTCTGTCCGGTTCCGGGAATGTGGTCGATCCGTTCGCGCGCGACGAGTCGCATGGCCTCGCCGCACATCGGACACTCATTCTTCATGGTTCGGTTTCGCGACCACCCCAGGGCGTGCGAGCGCTTCGATTCGGACCCTAGCAGCCCGTGGTGAAAGTCCCGCTGCATTCGACCGCCGATGCATCCCGACTTCGGCAGCGTTGGGCGTTGTCCACCATGGGTCAAATACTACCGGTATTTTCACTCCTCGCGCCTTGCGAGGCGGGCGCCTCGACGATCTCGGTGCGACGCGGGGCTTTCACCACGGGCTGCTAGCATCGGCTCGTCCCCTTGACAAGGCGCGCGACACGCTCCTATCGTTGCCGGCAGCTTCATGCGTGAATATTCCTGGGTGGTCGGCGTGCCAAGAGCGGCTCGAGCCAACGAGCTTCGCCGCGTGCATCGTGAAGTCCAACGCCGCGGGCAGGCGGCGGTCGCGCACGACGGTCCGGCCCTCGAGCGCGTCTGCGAGGTGCGCCGCGCCTACGAGATGATGGCCGCGGGTGGGGCGGATCAGCCTGACGCGCGTTGGGTCGTGCCGCGGCGGGCAGAGCCCGTCTACCAGGATGTGGCCATCGACTTTCCGTCGGTGTCGAGAATCGTCGAACGGATCGGCCGTGGGCTGATGGACGCGCAGGAGGACCCGTGTGTGGCGCACGTCCGCCTCTCGTGGCATCAGGCGCGGGAAGGGGCGCAGGTGGCCCTGGAAGTGCCGGTGCGCTGCACGTGCCTCGTGTGTGGTGGACGCGGGGAAGTGTGGGCGGAAAGGTGCTCGATGTGCCGCGGCACCGGCTCGGCGCCCCACCGGCACCTCGTGCGCTTGTCGATTCCCCCGGGTGTTCGTCCCGGCGCGCGCTTCCAGTTCACGGTGAATCCGCCGTACGCGCCGGAAACGTCCGTGGAGGTCCGCATCACGATCGCCTGACGCGCCCGGCCGGTGAACACTCGCGCAATTCTTGAACACGGTTAGCAGCCCGCCGAGTGTTTCCTCCTGCCGCTCGCGCTTGTCAGCCTACCGGCGAACTCGATAAGCTACGATTTGAGTGGGTATCGCTCGCATTCCACTCGCAGGCACGGTCGTCGTCGCGATGGCCGCGGGTTCGGTTGTCGATGAAGGATGGATATGTCTGAGCCTGGAATTGTGGAGTCGGCGGTCCTGGAGGCGCTCAAGGTCGTCCAGGATCCCGACCTGCACCGGGACATCGTGAGTCTCGGGTTCGTGAAACAGGTCGGCATCGACGGGGAGACCGTCTCCGTCGTGATTGAGCTGACGACGCCCGCGTGTCCGGTTAAGGATCAGATGCGGGATCAGGCCGAAGCCGCGCTCCGCCGGCTGCCGGGGGTCCGGACGGTGCACGTCGAGATGACGGCCAACGTCCGGTCGGCATCGTCGCCCGACAAGGGGCGCACCGCCGTACCGGGGGTGAAGAACGTCATCGCCGTGGGCGCGGGCAAAGGCGGTGTGGGGAAGACGACCGTCTCGGTCAATCTGGCCTGCGCCTTGGCGGGCCACGGCAGCCGGGTCGGTCTGCTCGACGGCGACATCTACGGACCCAACGTTCCGATCATGTTGGGCGTCCACAAGCAGCTCGAGACGGACGGCAAGAAGATCGTCCCAGCCGAGCGGTACGGGATCCGGGTGGTGTCGATGGGGTTTCTGACCCAGGACGACGCGCCCATCGTCTGGCGTGGACCGATGCTCCACGGAGTGATCCAGCAGTTCTTTCGCGAGGTGCGCTGGGATGATCTCGACTATCTCGTGATCGACATGCCGCCCGGGACGGGCGACGTCGCGCTGTCGTTGAGCCAGACGGTGCCCGTCGCGGGCTCCGTGGTCGTGACGACACCGCAGACGGTGTCACTGGCCGACACGCGTCGCGCCGTACGGATGTATCAGAAGCTGAACATTCCCGTCCTGGGCCTCCTGGAGAACATGAGCCACTTCATCTGCCCGAGTTGCCAGCACGAGAGTGACATCTTCGGGAAGGGCGGCGGCGAATCGTTGGCCGCCGAGATGAGTGTGCCCTATCTCGGGCAGATCCCGCTCTACGAGCCGATCCGTATCGGAGGGGATGAGGGAACGCCGATCGTGATAGGGGAGCCGGAGTCACCGGCCGCTCGGGCGCTGATCGATGCCGCGGCCAGGCTGGCCGCGCAGGTGTCGATCGCCAGCTACGCGCTGCCGGTCGACACGCCGGTCGCCTAGCAGAAATTTCCTGACGAAGGCGCGGCTCGGCCGGAGCGCCAGCGGGCCTATGGCGCTGGCGCCATCCGGCACTTGAAACAGCGCGGCCACGTCGTGCCGCTCGGCCCATCGAAGTCCGGCCGTTGGTCCCATCACGAAGAGCGCGGTCGAGAGGATGTCGGCCGCCAGCGCGCGCTCGTGCCAGACGGTGACCGAGCCGTTGAATGGCGCGGGACGTCCGCTCCGGGGATCGATCACGTGCCCGACCCTCCGGTCCCCGACGACGAGGTCGCGCTCCGCGCCGCCACTGGTGGCGAGCGAGCCCCCGCGCAACTCGAGGTCGATCAGGCCGAGGTGCCGCCGCCCGGCGTGCGCCAGCGCCACCGGCCATCCCGACCCGTCCGGGCGCGGTCCCGAGACCGCGACCTGCCCGCCGAGATCGACCAGCCACGGACCGACATCCTCCCCGGTAGCCAGGATCCGGTCGAGCGCCTCACCTTTGCCGAAGGCGCCGGCATCCAGCGTGACGTCACGGCGTCGCCTGAGCAGGCACGCCCGCCCGTCCATTGCGACGTACGTCCAGCCGGCGCGCGCTCGGGCCACGGCCAGCTCGGCCTCGGTCGGGATGCGGCCCGCACCCCGCAGATCCCAGGCGGCGATCAGGGCGCCGATAGCCGGGTCGAACGCCCCGGCCGTCCGTCGCTGCCAGTGCTGCACGCGCTCGAGCAA